>CAWBEX010000001.1:0-628363 GCA_963787895.1 uncultured Alphaproteobacteria bacterium
TAGTTTTGTCCGCATTGCAGTCGTTGCCGACTCGATCACTGGATGCCTTCTGGTTGCACATACCCAACTCTTCAGCAAGGTTCAGCAATCCGGTTTCCCGAATGTAGTTGCGGGCTAGGTCGCGGGCTTCCGAAAGCCCCACAATGGGATAACTGCCCAATCCAAGGTCACAGCGCTTTCCTTGCACCATGATTCGCAACAGCCAGCGCTTGGCGCTCTTGTTGTCCGCAACGAGATAGAGGCCACCACCATCTGCATACCGTCCAGGCTGCGAAATGGCGTCAATCGCCCTGACGGTTAGCTGCTGTGCCTTGTGCCGTCCTGCTGGCTTGTTCATCGGATTGGCCTTATGTGGGGTATCATGGCAATTCACCCCACATAATAATCTGATTTGCATTGATGGACAATGACGGTGTTTGATTGAGGAAGGCTATACCAACACTAGAATACTGGGAAAAATCTGGTTGAATTTGACGGGTTTTGACGGATAGTCTAGCGGACTCCCCCTCCGCCAGTCCTTCCATGGCTGATGCTGCCGCGTACCGGGAGTTGTCTGGATTGCTGGCATCGTATACCAAAGAGTGAAGTTCGCTTCCGGTTGCGCCAAATGTTAAGTGTGCAGAAGCAAAAAAGTGTGTATGTATTACACGTAGTGGACGGCACGGTTTGCTGGCGCGGTAATACTTGCGCATCACGGCGGGCTTTACTGAAGGCAGGAATATGCGGTTTGAACTAAAAATTGCAGTGGCAGCGACAGCGCTGTTGGTGATGGGCGCGGGATTTGCTCATGCGCAGGCTATTGACAGTGTAGGCACACGCTTCATTCCGAAGGGTCACAGCTACGACAGCACCAACAAGGGGCTGCCGACGCTCAATTCCTACGAAGATCAGAATAACAACAGGGCCGACGTGTTCGAGACCGAGATTTACAAGGCGCGCCGCGACCGTGCTTACTGGGATACCTGGGTCAACTCGACCCACGGAACCTATCTGGACGGGCAGCCAAGGCTTGCGCCTGATTACTAGTTTGCTTGCAAAACTTTGTTTGGTGGATGATGCGAAAGCGGCCCGGTACTTGGGCCGCTTTTTGATTCACCGCTGAGATCAACCACGGTTCCTGGCAAATTCCTGGACACGCACCTGCGAACATTGAATCTGCTGTCCATCCAGGCGCTGCGACACACGCAAACGATGCCCCCTGGCCTTCTGGTGACCGCGTATGGCCGCCAACGAAAACCAGGTATGAGCCTCAACCAGGTCTGACGGGCTTGCATCTGCGCCAGACAACGCAATTCCGCAATGAACAAAACCATCTTCGGGCAGGCGGATTTCATCCTGCTTCGGGGTTATGTCACGGTATTCAGCGAGATCTATAATATTGGACATGTGTGCATGGCTCCGGTGTACGCATTACTTGCACAGGACAATGCCAGCCATATGGTCCAGACAGCGTTAAGCAGCATGGTTAGCGGTGAGTAAACCCGATGCGCCAGCATCGGAATGAGGATAGAGCAATGGTAAGTGACAGGGTGCAGTCAGCCGCAGAATTTCGCGGTTGACGGGGTTTTCAACACGAGCAGCAGCGTTAACCGCCCGTCAACCATGTTTGGCAGTTTCACGCGCATGCCAGTTAGCCATGTTTGCCTTGGCCAAACAAAACGGAATGTGCCGCATCATTCGACTTCAGGTCCTCGGGCTTGCCGCGCCGCGCTTCGCCTACCGCCATGCCACGTATTACCGCTGGTCTGGCGATAACAACCTGAAACCAGCGTTTAAGGTTCGGGTAGTCATCAAGGTTCTGACCTTGGCGCTTATGTGGTTTGACCCAGCCAATACACGCCATGTCAGCGATGGAATATTCGCCGGCGAGAAATTCGTGGCTGCCAAGCTGCCGGTTCATCACCCCATACAGGCGCGCGACCTCGTCAGTATATCGCTTTATGGCGTATGGCAGGTCCTCGCGAGCATAGAATCGGAAATGATGCGCCTGCCCGCACATTGGACCAAGACCCCCCATTTGCCAGAACAGCCACTCATCTACCTTTATCCGCGTGCGTTCATCAGTCGGATAAAACTGGCCAGTCTTTCGGCCAAGATATTGCAGGATAGCGCCTGATTCAAAAACCGAAACAGGTTCACCATCTGGCCCTTCAGGATCGATGATTGCCGGCATGCGATTGTTGGGTGCTATCTCCAGGAAAGAGGGCGCAAACTGTTCGCCCTTCAGAATGTCGATATACCTGACTTCGTACGGCAGGCCGCATTCTTCCAACATGATGGAGATTTTCCAGCCGTTTGGCGTAGGCCAATAGAAGAGCTCAATAGGTTGTTGCGGCATCCAATAGTTCCAATTCGGTGACACGACCAGTTGTGGGCAAAACCAGTACTGCACCAACCGGCAAATGGTCGGACCCGGCAAACCGGCCAGACACAGCAGTGCCGTTGGACTTGATCGAAGGATCAACAAAAATGTGGTCAATGGCAAGCTGTGGCAAGCGCGGGCCGATTGCTGGCCAGGTTGGTAAACTGGTCAGACGCTGCATACCGGTTTCGGATTTGAAGCTTCGTATCATCACAGAATATGGTGTGGCATTGAAATCGCCCATGACAATTTTCGGGCCTTCAATCAGGTTCACAACACCAACAAGGTATTTGAGCTGCTCGCGCTGTGCGTTGAAATACGGCGGACGTATAAGGTGTGTGCCCAAAATCGTCACCCCGCCCCACTCCGGGCCCAGCTGACCGCGCACGTAAACTGGTCCGTGCCATGGTCCCTGCACTCTCGTGTTCGTCAGGGGGTATTTGGAAAACATGCTGACCAGCGCCCCCCATTTCGCCTCGTTTGGAAATTGATATGGATATGTCGCCCTTAGCATTGCGCCAATTGACTGTTTGTTCGGGCCATATTCAACCATCACCACAACATCAGCATCCAGCCGCAAAACCTCTGCTGTTATTGCCTGAAGATCGTGATTGTTCTTCCAGGTGTTGAAAGCGACAACTTTCAGCTCGCGCTGTCCGTCTCGCGTCGGGGCTCCACTAACCAGCTCACGTTCAGCCGTATGGGCCCACAGGCCAATTGCCACGACGCCCGCTATCATTAGCAGCATGGCCGTCGCTACCTTGCGTGAACGCATGAAGAATCCGGTAGCAAAGGCAATAATGGCTATAACAAAATGCAAGGTGAAATGGCTGAATACATCCAGCACAATCCAGAACTGGCTGAGATAGCTGGTGCCAAGACCAAAACACGCCAACGCCATACCAAGCAAACAGACTACGCGACCGGAGCGGTTTTCAACTGGCAGCATGGCAATGTGCTATCCGTGCGACAGGTCATCAGAACCTGCCAGCTTCTTGGTCATTTTCAAGGCCGGGATGTCTGCATCTCCGCCACATGATTCAACATTGCCGGAAATTTCCATGCCGTGTGCGGCATAGAACGCAACGGCAGAGCCGTTTTTGGGGTCAACTTCCAGTTCAAGGGTGTTCACGCCGGGAAAGCAGGTTTCAATTTCTGCAAACAGATCACGGCCTATGCCGCGGCGCTGATGGGCGGGGTGAATATATAGCTGCTTCAATTCCACCTTGCCTGCGACACGATCGGCAACGGCGAAGGCTACACCAGCAAGATCAGTACCGTTGTCAGCGACGAGCATCTCTCCATTACGGGCATTGATGTTGGCCTTCACCGCTTCCAGTGTGTGCCAGCGAGCAATGATTGGTTCTACGGTCGCGGCACCATGGATTGGGGTATAGGTTTCTCGCCAGCTTTTCACCAGCAGATCCCGGATGCGTTCTGCATCCGCAGGACTGGCTGTGCGAATGAAGAACATCCCTACTCCACGCCCAGCTTCGATTTCACCATATCGCTGACCACTTGCGGGTTGGCCTTACCACCTGTGGCCTTCATGACCTGTCCGACAAACCATCCGGCAAGTGCGGGCTTCTCGAGCGCCTGTTGCACCTTGTCCGGATTGGCAGCGATAACCTCGTCAACGGCCTTCTCGATGGCACCGGTATCGGTAACCTGTTTGAGGCCGCGTTCTTCAACCAGCACTTTGGGGTCGCCGCCCTCGGTCCATACAATCTCGAACAGGTCCTTGGCGATCTTGCCGGAAATTGTCTTGTCACCAATCATGTCGAGAATAGCGCCAAGCTGGCCGGTCGACATTGGGCTGTTCTCGATCTCGATGCCTTCCTTGTTTAGTCGGCCAAACAGTTCATTGATCACCCAGTTGGCAGCGGTCTTGCCGTCCCTGCCCTTGCCAACCTCTTCAAAATACGCAGCTGACTTCGGCTCCATGATGAGCACTTCAGCATCGTAAGGGGTCAAGCCGAAGTCGTTGACAAGCCGGGCCTTCTTTTCATCCGGCAACTCAGGGAGTGTTCCCTTGATGCCGGCGATCCAGTCCGCTGCTATTTCCAGCGGCAGCAGGTCCGGGTCCGGAAAATAGCGGTAATCGTGCGCTTCTTCCTTCGAGCGCATGGAGCGGGTTTCCATCTTGCGCGGGTCGAACAGCCGTGTCTCCTGGTCAATCGAACCGCCATCCTCCAGAATGTCGATCTGGCGGCGCGCTTCATAC
The DNA here is from genome assembly GCA_963787895.1 of uncultured Alphaproteobacteria bacterium. Lineage (GTDB taxonomy): Bacteria > Pseudomonadota > Alphaproteobacteria > Rhizobiales > Aestuariivirgaceae > Anderseniella. The sequence goes on from CAWBEX010000001.1 coordinate 4,587, forward strand.
TCAATGGCCTGGCCCATGAAGCGCATCGAATTGACGTTCTTGATCTCACAACGCGTGCCAGGCTCGCCACCCGGCTTGCGGACCGATACATTGACGTCAGCGCGGAGCGAACCCTCTTCCATGTTGCCGTCACAGGTGCCGAGATACCGCATGATGGTGCGCAACTTGGAGACATAGGCCTTGGCTTCATCCGCTGAACGGATGTGCGGCTTGGAAACAATCTCCATCAGCGCAACGCCGGAACGGTTCAGGTCCACCATCGACATGGTGGGGTGCTGATCATGGATCGACTTGCCGGCGTCCTGTTCTAGGTGCAGCCGCTCGATGCCCACGGTAATCTGGCCGCGCTCGCCCATGTCGAGTAGAACTTCGCCCTCCCCGACAATTGGCTGCTTGAACTGGGATATCTGGTAGCCTTGTGGCAGGTCCGGATAGAAATAGTTCTTTCGGTCAAACACCGAATACTCATTGATTTGCGCATTCAGACCCAAACCGGTGCGCACCGCCTGCTCAACGCAGAACTTGTTGATCACCGGCAGCATGCCGGGCATGGCAGCGTCGACCAGCGATACGTGGTCATTCGGCTCGCCGCCATACTCGGCGGAAGCGCCGGAAAACAGCTTCGATTTCGACGACACCTGGGCGTGAACCTCGAGCCCAATGATGATCTCCCACGGGCCGGTGCCGCCCTCAATCCAGTCCTGCCTGTCAGCTACGCGCTCGAATAAGCCCATCGGTTTGAAACCCTGATTCAGTAAGTCATTGCGTGATGGCATTTCCTAACGCGGGCCGCGTGATGCGGCAAGGGCAAAGGCGGGTTACTTACGCGAAGCATTGAGCGTGTCGTGGGATTGCCCGAGCCTGATGGTGAAGCTGGCAGAAGGTGCCGGGGCATGCCTGCTGGAATAAACAACCCGGCCCGGCATGCTGCCGAACCGGGTCGGAATCAGTGTTGCAATATCAGGCTGGCTTTGGCCAGACGAAATCGGGACGCAAGCCTTCATAAACCGGGCGCCCGTCTTTTGGCTTGGGATTACCGGTCTTTGGATCATAAAAGGCATGATACGTCGCCGGCATACTTGCAGTGTCATGACCCATGAGGTTCGGCACAATCACACGAATGCGCTTCTCCTTGTCGTCCAGCATGATCGGCGTACCGCAATCCTTACACGTACACAGTTCAAGTGGACCCTTGGGATTGGCCGCATTGAACGGTTGCCGGTTCAGATTTGCAGCATTGCTGACGCTTAGGTCGCCATGCTTGAAAAATACCACATGGGTTGAAAGCTGGCCTGTAACACTTTTGCAGACCGAGCAATGACAGGTGTGATTGTCGATCGGGGACATATTTGCCACGGTGTGGACGTGATCGCAGCCCCCAACGAACTTGCCCGCTGGCTTGCCGGATGCAACGAGCATGCCGGCAATCTTTTCCGAGATCAGACCAAGGACTGCACCAATCGCCATTGACACGGCTACTGCCGCACCCACCTTGACAATGCCACCGGGGCCTTCACCATAACTTGCGCCGGCCATCAGGAACAGCGCAGCAGTCGATGCATAGCCGTAGACCGCCGCCGGGATAGCTCCGAGCAACGGCAGTTTTGCACCAAGTATCATAACCAGAACGGTGATACCGACACAAATGCCGGCATTGATTGCCGACACACCCATACTTGTAAGTGCAATCAACGCAGCAACCGCACAAACGATACCCCAAACATGGGCAATGAGAGAGTTCTTGAGCCCTTCTTCCTTGCCCCCGCTATGGAAAAAGCTGCCCCAGGCAATAAAGATCGCCCAAATCAAAACAAAAGCGCTTCCAAGGCTGACTGCCGCCCACGTGGCAAGCCCCCCCATCACGCCGATAGTCACGGCAAGTGCTGTAATGATATCCATAGTTTCCTCCTCGCTTAGCACCCCTGGTGCTGCATGCCTGTGCAATTGAAAATTTTTCAGGCATACGGACAGATCGTCGTAACAGTGGGACAAAAGTCAAGATGTCGTTTCATTTTGAGAACAAGGTTGTTTCCGGTGGAAAACCCCAAACTATCTGCCCATATGTCGCGTAGAGTGTCAGTAACCTCTCAACCTCCCCGTTGCGTGCGTTCCCTCTTTGATCTAGCAGTAATGTCATGGCCGAAACCAAACGCATAATTTCCGTTCAGGGCGCGCGTGAGCACAACCTCAAGAACGTTTCAATCGAACTGCCGCGCGACAAGCTGATAGTGTTCACAGGACTGTCAGGCTCAGGCAAGTCGTCACTGGCGTTTGATACGATCTACGCGGAAGGTCAACGGCGCTATGTCGAAAGCCTTTCGGCATATGCGCGCCAGTTTCTGGAAATGATGCAGAAGCCGGACGTGGATCAGATAGATGGCCTCTCACCTGCCATTTCCATTGAGCAGAAAACGACCAGCAAGAATCCCCGCTCCACTGTTGGCACCGTCACCGAGATTTACGACTATATGCGGTTGCTGTTTGCGCGGGTAGGCATTGCCTATTCACCGGCAACCGGGTTGCCGATACAGAGCCAGACGGTAACACAGATGGTGGACCGGGTGATGGAGCTGGATGAAGGCGTGCGGGCGTACCTGCTTGCCCCGATCATCCGCGGGCGCAAGGGTGAGTACAAGAAAGAATTCGCCGACCTGATGAAGAAGGGTTTTCAGCGGGTGAAGGTGGATGGAACTTTCCACGAGATCGCAGACGTTCCGGCGCTGGACAAGAAGTACAAGCACGACATTGACGTGGTGGTGGACCGGATTGTGGTGCGCGATGACATTGCCACGCGGCTGGCTGACAGCTTCGAGACAGCGCTGAAACTTTCAGACGGGCTTGCAGTGGTTGAGTTTGCCGACAAGCCACTGGCCGAGGCAGACACATCTGCCGGAGGCAGCGCCAACAAGTCACTCAACGAAACGCATGAGCGGATCACATTCTCGGAGAAGTTTGCTTGCCCCGTCTCGGGCTTCACGATCGATGAGGTGGAGCCGCGATTATTCTCGTTCAACAACCCTTTTGGAGCCTGTCCCAGCTGTGATGGGCTAGGCACGGAACTGCGGTTCGAGGCCGATCTTGTGGTGCCGGACAAGACGTTGTCCATGCGCCAGGGGGCAATCGTACCGTGGGCCAAGACCGGCAGCACTTCGCCCTACTACACGCAGACGCTGGACGCAATTTGCAAGCACTACAAGGCAAACATGTCGACGCCTTGGGAAGAGCTGGACGAGAAAGTTCAGTCCGCAATTCTGCTCGGCACCGGCGAGGAAGAGATCACGTTTGTCTACGACGATGGCCTTCGCTCATACAAGACCAAGAAGCCGTTTGAAGGTGTAATAGGCAATATCGAGCGGCGCTGGCGGGAGACGGATTCGAGCTGGGTGCGCGAAGAGCTGGCGCAGTTTCAGTCGGACCATCCATGCCAGGCGTGTGGCGGCTACCGGCTGAAACCGCAGGCGCTGGCGGTCAGGATTGACGGTCTGCACATTGCGCAGGTGTCCCTGATGTCGATCAAGGCCGCCAATGAGTGGTTCAATGCCCTGCCCGGCAAACTAACAGACAAGGAAATGGAAATTGCCGCGCGCATCCTGAAGGAAATTCGCGAACGGCTGAAGTTTCTTGTCGATGTGGGGCTGGACTATCTCGACCTGTCGCGCAAATCGGGAACTCTGTCTGGCGGCGAAAGCCAACGTATACGGCTTGCCTCGCAAATCGGTTCCGGGTTGACGGGCGTTCTGTATGTGCTCGACGAGCCTTCCATAGGCCTGCATCAGCGAGACAATGCCCGATTGCTGGAAACGCTGATTCACCTGCGCGACATCGGTAACACGGTCATTGTCGTGGAGCATGATGAAGACGCAATACACACTGCCGACTACGTGGTGGACATTGGCCCCGGAGCCGGCATCCATGGCGGCAAGGTTGTGGCAGAGGGCACACCAGCAGAGGTGATGGCCAACAAGGCATCGATAACCGGAAAGTACCTGACCGGGGAGATGGCTGTGCCGGTGCCTTCCAACCGGCGCAAACCAAACAAGAAGCGTATGGTCAAAGTGTCCGGTGCACGGGCCAACAACCTCAAGAATGTTTCGGCAGAGATCCCGCTCGGATTGTTCACCTGTGTTACCGGCGTGTCCGGTGGGGGCAAGTCAACCTTGCTGATCGACACGGTGTACCAGGCAGCAGCCCGCAAGCTGATGAAGGCACGGGCCATTCCGGCAGAGCATGACAAGATCGAGGGGCTGGAGCTGCTCGACAAGATCATCGACATCGACCAATCGCCTATCGGGCGCACGCCCAGGTCCAATCCGGCCACCTACACCGGCGCGTTCACCCCCATCCGCGACTGGTTTGCAGGACTGCCGGAAGCCAAGACGCGCGGATATGGCCCTGGACGATTTTCCTTCAACGTGAAGGGCGGGCGATGCGAGACCTGTCAGGGCGATGGGGTCATCAAGATTGAGATGCATTTCCTGCCGGATGTGTACGTCACATGCGATGCGTGCCACGGCAAACGCTATAACCGCGAGACGCTGGAAATCAGGTTCAAGGACAAGTCGATTGCCGACATTCTGGACATGACAGTCGCCGAAGGTGCTGACTTCTTCCGCGCTGTGCCTTCTGTGCGAGACAAACTGGTGACGCTTGAGCGGGTCGGCCTGGGCTATATCAAGGTGGGCCAACAGGCGACAACGTTGTCTGGCGGTGAAGCACAGCGTGTCAAGCTGGCCAAGGAGCTTTCAAAGCGCGCAACGGGGCGCACCCTGTACCTGCTGGATGAGCCAACAACCGGGTTGCATTTCCACGATGTAGCCAAGCTGCTGGAAGTTCTGCATGAGCTTGTCGAGCACGGCAACACTGTCGTGGTCATCGAGCACAATCTGGAGGTTATCAAGACAGCCGACTGGGTCATTGACCTGGGACCAGAGGGCGGCGATGGCGGCGGCGAAATTATCGCTGCAGGCACACCTGAAGATGTTGCGGCGGTCAAACATTCTTACACCGGGCAGTACCTGGCGCCGGTTCTCGCCCGCGGGAAAAAGCAGGCGGCAGAGTAGATAACTCCCGTCAGGTCAGCGTGACGACGAAGGCAGCATCGGCCTGGACTATCAGTGTGCCAGCGTCTTGGACTTGATGCACCAACTTCATGCTCACCATGATTGCAGCTCATGGCTAGGGCTGCTAGTTTGCTACAAACAGTTGCCCTCCTCATAAATGACGACAAGTTTTCCTCATGGCTATCGCGCTGCGCAAGAACCTGCCTCCAACCAATGCACTACTGGTTTTCGAAGCTGCCGGGCGGCACATGAACTTTACCCGTGCAGCAAAGGAACTGGACGTGACGCAATCTGCCGTGAGCCGCCAGATACAGCTGCTTGAGGAGTATCTGGGCCTGTCATTGTTTCACCGCCAGTCTCGCGGGTTGTCGCTGACTCCGGAAGGCGAGCGACTACATCGGGCAGTAGGCATGGGGCTTGAGCATATCGCCAATGTGGCAACAGACTTACGGCGGCACCGGGACCCGGGCGAATTGACGGTCGCCACGTCTGTGACATTTGCTTCCTATTGGTTGATGGCACGGATTGCGAAGTTTCGCGCGTCTCACCCGGAAATCGACATTCGCCTTGTGGCGTCCGCCCCGGTCTATGACCTGACCAGCGAAGGTGTGGACATTGCAGTACGCTATGGTGCCGGCGAATGGCCGGCGGTCACCGCAACCAGGCTCTTTGACAATGAGATCTGGCCCGTTTGCTCGCCGCGCTACCTGGAAAAATCAGGTCCCATCAAAGACAAGTCAGACCTGTTGCGGCACTCGTTGCTGCATCTGTCGAAGTTTGACCGCAACTGGGTGACCTGGGAGAGTTTTCTGGAGAGCATTGGTGTTGCCGGTGAAACTTCGGGGCGCGGGCTGACATTTGACAACTACCTTGTACTGATACAGTCAACACTCAGGGGTGAAGGCATTGCCCTGTGCGGACGCAGGCTAGCGGAAGATTTCATCGAGCAAGGCGACCTTGTGCGTCCTATCGAGGCGGCGCTGGAGTCAGATCTGGGATTCTGGTTGCTCAGACCAAAAGAAGGCACAATGTCGGCTCAGGCACGCCAGTTTCACGACTGGATCCTGGAAGAAGCGCGCAAACCGACCTGACACTTCCGGCGGAGCATGAGACAGAAGCATATCATTTTCGTGCATGGACGTTCCATCAAACCATCTGCTTCCCGCAAGAAGCGGTTGATTCAGGATGCACTGATGCACGGATTGCATGCAGCATCGCCGCAGGCGGCACGATTGATCGCCAAGGGAAAGGTGAAGTGTTCCTTCGCTTATTACGGCGACATCAACAACTCCATCATGGCCACTCACGACGCCGACATTGCGGCCCGTCTCACTGCGGCAAACAACGCAACCTATGGCGGCGATCCCTGCCTGCCCTATGCACCTTACGCAAAGAGCCTGCGACAGCTGCTTGCAATCGGAACCTTTGACAAGGCGGCGTACGATCTCGTGGTTTCGCAGTACAAGAACCAGAAGTATCTGGATAACGTAGCGCGCGTGTTCAGCCGATTCCTGTCGGTAATGACGCGCAACAAGGCAAACGAGATTGTATTGGCACGCAGTTCAGAAGACATGTCTGCCTATCTGATGAGCCGCAAGGTTGGATCGGACATTCGCGAGCGCCTGCAAGGCCCGCTGCGCCGGGCCATCAACGCCAAAGATGACATCTGCATTGTAAGTCACTCCATGGGCTGTGTGGTGGCTTACGACGTGTTGTGGAAGCTGTCCCAGATGCGCGAATACCAGTCATTGCGGCGCAAGTCACCAAAGGTGTCGTTGTGGCTCACACTGGGCTGCCCACTGGGCGAAGCGGGCGTGCGTGGCAACCTCTATGATGCACGCGAACATGCCGGAGGCCGGTTCCCGAAGTCCATAGTCCAACACTGGGTCAACGTTACAGCTTATGACGACTTCATTGCGCACAATCCGGATATGGCCGACGACTTCGCGGAAATGCTGGAGTATGGCTATGTGGAGTCGATCACCGACTTGCGGATGTACAATTGCTGGGTTCACCACAACACCTCAAACCCGCACAAGCTGTACGGATATCTGGCAAATCAGGTAGTGGCAGATCAACTGGCACAGTGGATCAATAGGTGAAAATCACCAACGCCTCGACAACGCCATTCAAGTCATCGGTGCCGAACACCTGGTTCGCCGCCGCGTTGGGAACGGCAACTCCGGCTACAGCACCCACATAGAGCTGATCATTGACCTGCCAGTCCAAATAAACATTCACTTCATCAGCGAAGTTGGTGTCAGTAACAGCCGTCCCGTAATAGCTCTTCTTGTCCAGATCGAAGTGGTAATAGATGATACCAGCGCCAATTTCATCCGTGGGTTGAAACGCAAGCTTCACCTGGTGGGCAATCTCGTTGGAGTTGAACAGCATGTATTCGCCGACGACTTCACCCTGAAACCAGCTGCCCCAACCGCCGCCTGCTCCGTAGAACAACGGATCAAAAGCGTTGTTCACCCCGTCGTCGTCGTTGTCGTCACCGGAGTATCTTGAATAGCGATAACTCAGCGTTGGCGACCAGGGCAGGTCTGCAAAGTTGTATGCAATCTGTGCAAACAGCCCATAGGCATCCCGGTCGCCCTCGTCCGAAGTGCCGAATTCATATGCAAACTCGCCAGACAGTGTCAGATTGTCGACGGGCGTCTTGATTTCGCGCGCCCGCACGGAGACGATGTTAAGGCCAGCGCGATCTAAACTGTTACCGGCATCAGTATCAGCGACAGCGCCACCCAGAATGCCAACTGTGCCAAAGTCGAAGGTGTATGCCACATCGCCACCAGCAAACAGGGTACGGCCGGTGTCGATGTCGGAGCGCATTGCAAAGCCAGTCAGCGCCCAGTTAGCATTTTCCGCCTTGAACGTTGTGCCATAGTCAAACGCGTTGCGTGGCGCTGCGAAGTAGGCGCCATCCCGGCCTGCATCAAAGTTGCCGTCCCAGATAAGAAACCCGTCGTCAATCTGGACCTTTTGCTTGCCAAAGCTGAAATCATAGCTCCAGCCACCGGCGTCCTTGCCGCCACCAGATTGGGTCCGCAGGCCGAAATATGCCTGATCGAGGTCGATGGTGCCCGAACCATCGCGGGTGTAACCAGCCTGATCACCTTCGCCCAACGTCGCCTGGCCAATGCCTGCAACCAGGGCATAAAGCTCGGTGTCGGGGGCAATCTTCAATTTTGCGCCTATAGTGGGGCGTGCATAGGTTTCACCGAACACCGTGTCGCCGGTGTTGACGCCACTATCAAGATCAACCCGCCCTGAACCGAAGTTTGCACCGGGGCTGGCGACAATAGCAGCACCCAGTTCGACGCCAATGTCGATACTCAGATTCCCATTGACATAAACATCTTCAGCCGCAGAGGCCGGAGAGAATGAAATGGAAACGAATGAAACAGCAACAACACACAGTCCGGTGAAAATGCGCGACATGCCTGCTGACTTTCAAATTGACATCGCCGTTCTGTAATATGGACAACATGAAGCACTGAATCTGGCAAGTGGAATTTTCAACTCACCGATGGTAGTAGTCCGCTGTATGAGTGCAGGATTACTTCACATAGTCGGCGGTGGCATGGCAGGAGCGGAGGCGGCTTGGCAGGCAGCCAGTGCTGACATAAAGGTAATTATCCACGAAATGCGACCGGTTCGAAGCACTGACGCGCATCAAACCGATGGGCTGGCCGAACTGGTGTGTTCGAATTCCTTCCGGTCCGATGATGATGAGCACAATGCTGTTGGACTTCTGCATTGGGAGATGCGGGCGGCCAACTCGCTGATCATGGCGATGGGTGACAGGCATAAACTTCCGGCCGGCGGAGCGCTGGCTGTGGACAGAGATGCGTTTTCGGCTGATGTGACGGCAACACTCGCGGCACACCCCAATATCAGTATCTCACGAGAGGAAGTTGCAGGCCTTCCTCCTGAAGACTGGGGGCACTGCATTATCGCGACTGGCCCGCTCACCTCACCAGCTCTGGCGCAAGACATTCAAAGAGTGACGGGCGATGAGGGCCTTGCCTTCTTCGACGCGATTGCACCCATCATTTACAAGGACAGCATTGATTTCGACAAGGCTTGGTACCAGTCACGCTATGACAAGGCCGGCCCTGGCGGCACGGGGGCCGACTACATCAACTGCCCCATGAACAAGGAGCAGTACGACCGTTTCATCCGTGATCTGATCGAGGGGGACAAGGCCGACTTCAAGGAATGGGAGCAGAACACCCCCTACTTTGACGGTTGCCTACCGATCGAAGTGATGGCGGAGCGCGGGCCTGAGACACTGCGCCATGGACCCATGAAACCAATGGGACTGACCAACCGGCACAAACCGGATGAAAAGCCTTATGCTGTGGTGCAGCTTCGCCAGGACAATGCGTTGGGTACGCTGTACAACATGGTCGGTTTCCAAACCAAATTGAAGTACGCCGAGCAGGTGCGGGTGCTGCGTGCCATCCCGGGGTTAGAGCAAGCTGAATTTGCCCGTTTGGGTGGCCTGCACCGTAACACCTTCATCAACTCACCAAACCTGCTGGATGCCTCACTGCGGTTGAAAGCCATGCCACGGCTTCGTTTTGCCGGGCAGATAACGGGTGTGGAAGGATATGTTGAAAGCGCGGCCATGGGTCTCATGGCAGGGCGCATGGCAGCAGCTGAGCTTGCCGGAGGCATACTGCCTGCTCCACCTGCAACCACGGCACACGGCGCACTGATATCACATATCACAGGCGGGCATATTGGGGATGAAAGCGGCGAGATGACAACCAAGGCGCGCTCCTTCCAGCCGATGAATGTGAATTTTGGACTGTTTCCTGAAGTTGAGCTGCCACGTGATGCCAACGGCAAACGCCCGCGCGGCAAGGCAAAGAAACCGGCGCGGCAAACTGCCTACACCAGCCGTGCCAAACAACACTTTGCGCAGTGGCTGGACCGACAGTCGTTAAGTGAGGCCGCGCAGTGACGCAGACTGGTGTTGTGGCTGGTCAGAATGATTCCGAATGAACTGCCCTGAGCAGACGAAGTTGCCGGAGCCATTGCGGTGATACCGAAACCTTTTCCAACATTTTTTGACGCTGTGAGCGAAGCTTCCTTAGGTAAGCAGGCACCAATGCTGCCGGCAGGTATGCGCCAAGCGCCGGTTCCGGGATTGTGTGCTGGCCAGCGCGGGCGCTTTCGAGGCATTTTTGTGCATGGTCGCACAGTTGCAGCAGTGTCAATTCAAGCCCTGCTCCGCCACGATTGGCCAGGACATGTGAAGGTGAAAGCGAGTGCCTGTCGAGAATGGCAGCCGGTATGTAGCACTGCCCTCTGGCTCGGTGCACGGGCAGCGACCGCAGTAACCCGGTCAAACCGATTGCAACCCCTGCATACCCAGAGGTTTCAGCGCACTGAAGTGCATCATAACCGGCTAGCACCAGAGCCGACATCTGCACCAGGGCAGACGACGTTTCACCAAGATAGCCCTCCAGCGAGTTGAGGTCGGGCATAGGATCATCGAACAGGTCGAACCGCCTGGCCTCGATCATGTGCTTGAGCGTGTGGCGCGGCAAGTCGCCAGCCTCGACAGCGCGCGCCAGAGCTTGCGGAACCGGTGCGTCGACGGTTTGCCCGACATAGATCGCGTCGACCACGTCGTCCCACCAAGCCAGCCTGACTTCACCAGCCGCTGGGTCGCTCACCCGATCCCGCACCTGGGCCAATTCGGAGTTGAAGGCATACAAGGCTGCGACCAGACCACGCTTTTCTGCGGGCAACAACAACGTACACAAATATCGATCACGATCAGTTTGCCGCAATTCCGAAAGCAAATGCTGTTCCAGCTGCTCAGGGAACGGGGTCATAGCCGCTGCCTGTGATGGTCGACAGCAATCAGGGCGCAGGCCACGTCCCTGCCCTCCTGCAGCAAGACGTTGTAGGTTCGCACAGCGGCACCAGTGGTCATTGGCTCAAGCCCGACCTGGGCTTCGACGAACGCCTTGCGTACAATGCTTGAGGGAAACAGCTGGGTATTGCCTGTCCCCAGCAGAACAAACCCGATGCGGGCCTTTTCCGCCAACACCGCGGCAAAATCCTCAAGGCAGATGGCAGCGGGGTCAGTTACCGGCCAGTTGTGAACACCGGACGGCAGGCACAGGATGGAACCTTTGTGAGACATGTCCCGAAACCGGAACCCGCCATCGCCATAGGCATCAATGGCAACTCTTTCCGGCAAAAAGGCTGGCGCCTTGCTTATCAAGGCTGGGTTTCCGACACCTCGGCCTGTGGCTGGTGACCAAGGCCGGACTTTGGCTTGCGGTCCACATACGCCCCCAGAAGCGACAGCAACGGGGCACCGATGAAGATGGAAGAATACGTGCCAATGACAACGCCCCATATCATCGCAAACGTGAAACCACGAAGCACTTCGCCGCCAAACACGTACAACGCAACTAGCGCCAACAGGGTTGAAACCGAGGTCATCAGCGTGCGTGGGAGTGTCTGGTTCAAGGACAAGTCGACCATTTCGTCGAACGACATCTTTTTGTATTTCCGCAAGTTCTCGCGGAAACGGTCGAACACCACCACAGTGTCATTCAACGAATAGCCAACAATGGTCAGCAGAGCGGCAATAATAGTGAGATCGAACGGCAATCGGAGGATGGAGAACAAGCCAATAGTCAGCGTTACGTCGTGCACCAGCGTCGCGACCGTGCCAATCGAGAATTGCCACTCGAAGCGCAGCCAGATGTAGATCATGATGGCGACGAATGACAGCAGGATCGCCAGAATACCGTCGCGAGCCAACTCGCCCGAGACCTTCGGGCCAACCACTTCAACGCGCCGGTACTCGACGTCTGAGCCAAGCGCCTCCTTGACCTTGTTGATTGCGGTCTGCTGAGCATCTTCGCCGCCCGGCTGCGTTTCTATGCGGATTAGCACGTCACGCGGTTCACCAAACTCCTGAAGTTCGGAACTGCCGAGGCCAAGCCCATCAATAGTCTTGCGCAGCGCGCCGAGGTCTGCCGGCTCTTGAGTTTTTATTTCAATGAGCGTGCCGCCCTTGAAGTCAATGCCGTAGTTCAGGCCAAGGCTGAAAAACAGGCCAATCGACAACAGCACCGCAGCGATTGATACATAGAATCCCGGACGGGCAAACCGCATAAACGGGATGTTTGTATCGTCCGGGACAAATCGAAACGGCTTCATGATGATGCGCTCCCTGCAATCCGGCTCACAGTGGCACCGCCTTGGGACGGCGTGTCCTTACCCAGAATGAGATGATGAGCTGTGTCACTGTGTACGCGGTGAACACGGTTGAAATGATGCCTATGCCAAGTGTCACGGCGAATCCGCGGACCGGGCCGGAGCCCATGCCAAACAGGATAACGGCGGCGATCAGCGTGGTGATGTTGGCATCGAGAATTGTGGCCAGGGCCATGCGAAAACCGGTTTCAATTGCATTCAACGGCGACCTGCCATTGGCGACCTCCTCGCGAATGCGCTCAAACACCAGCACGTTCGAGTCCACCGCCATGCCCATTGTCAAAACGATACCGGCAATACCTGGAAGTGTGAGCGTTGCACCGAGAAATGACAACGTACCCATGATTATGACCAGGTTAACAACCAGAGCCAGAATAGCGAAAACGCCGAACAACCCGTAGGAGACCAGCATGAACAACAAAACTCCAACCAGACCAATGATCGAAGCTATGAGACCGGCACGAACCGAGTCTGAACCCAGACTTGGTCCCACGGTGCGTTCTTCAACGATGGTAAGCTTCGCGGGCAATGCGCCGGAGCGTAGGACAATTGCCAGATCGTTAGCTCCATCGACAGTAAAGTTGCCGGAAATCTGACCGGAGCCGCCACAAATCTGTTCGTTGATGCGTGGTGCAGAAATGACCTCATTGTCCAGTACGATCGCAAACGGACGCCCGACATTGTTCTGTGTCAGGCGACAAAACCGCTTGGCACCTTCAGTGTTGAAGCGGAAGTTGACGATCGGTTCATTGCTGCGTTGATCGAAACCGGTCTGTGCATCATTCAGGTCTTCACCATCAACCGTTGCTGAGCGCGATGTCTGCACCCAGTAAACCTGACCTGGATTTTCCTTGTCAGGAAGCGCTTCAGCATCAAGCGGCACCTGCCCTCCGGCGCCGGTGGGCTGGTTGTCGCTGAGCAGGCGGAACTGCAATTGAGCGGTTTGTCCAAGCAGTGCCTTCAGGCGCGCCGGATCCTGCAGGCCTGGCACCTGGACGAGGATGCGGTCCACGCCCTGGCGCTGGATGGTAGGTTCGGTTGTTCCGAGTGCGTTTATGCGGCGCCCGATGATCTCAAGCGATTGTTGCACGGCGCGGCCGATGCGTACGTCCAGACCACCTTGGGAGAAGACCAAATTGATGGTCGAGCCTTCGCGGGTAATATCAAGCTCCTGCACCTGAGCGCCCTGCCCGAAGAAACCGCTGTCAACCGGTTGCGAAATTTCGCGCATGAGATTGAACGCCTGCTCAACCTGTGTGGCTTCAGTGATGCTGACGCTGGCTCCGTTATCGCTACGTTTCAAGTTGGCATAACGGATTTTACCGTCACGCAAGCGCTGGCGAATGTCGCCGACAAGCTGCTTGCCCATCACGTCCTTAAGCGACGCACTGTCCACTTCCAGCAGAACGTGACTGCCGCCTTGAAGATCAAGACCAAGGGTCACCGGCTGCGATGGCAGAAAATCCGGCAATGCCTTGCGGACGCTCTCACTCATCAGATTGGGAGACGCGAGAATGAATGCCAGTGCGACCACAGCAGCGATCAGTGAGGCCTTGAGTTTTGAAAAATGAAGCATGATCCGCTTGTATGATAATTGTCAGGATGCAAAGTGCCAGAACGATTGCACAGCAAGTACAGCCGCGTCAGCTTTTGGCAGGCTCGCCCTTGACGCGCACTTCGGTGATGGCAGTCTTGACCATTCTCAGTTTGGAACCTTCACCGGCGTCGATGATGATTTCGTTGTCGTCCACCACCTTGTTGACCTTACCGACGATACCGCCAGCAGTAACGATGGTGTCACCACGGCGCACGTTGGAAACCATGGCCTGATGCTCCTTCATACGCTTTTGCTGGGGCCTGAGAATCAGGAACCAGAAAATACCCATGATGAGCACGATAGGGAAAATCAGTGAAAAAATGTCGGCCCCTGCTGTTCCGCCTGCCTGGGCGTATGCGGGTGAAATGAACATGTATGAATACTCCCAAAATAGAATCCGACACCCGTATACAGCCGGGTGCAGGGGCTTTGCAACCAACAAGGCTTGCCGAAACGGCTCAATGCCGTCAGCCTTGCCAGATCGCGCCCGAAAGCCTAAATCGGGGATACACCATTACACCCCGTCAATCACCTTAAGTTTTGCCCATGTCAAACCAGCAACTGGACGATATACTTGCCCGGCTCGAACGCATTGCAAGCGCGCTTGAGCGCTCAGCTCCGGGGCCAAAGACAACTCCCGATTACAACGCTGCCGACGCATTCGTCTGGCATGCAGCATCAAGCACCCTGCAGCCTGTGCCACGGGTCAATCGGGTGGAGATGGTGCTGCTTCATGGCATAGACCGGGTGCGCGACATATTGGTGGATAACACCCAGCGGTTCGCCCGGGGGCTGCCAGCCAACAATGCCCTTTTGTGGGGCGCACGTGGCATGGGCAAGAGCTCACTGGTCAAGGCAGCACATGCTGCCATAACCAAGGATCACGGAAACAGGTTGAAACTGATCGAGATCCATCGCGAGGACATTGAAGGCCTTCCGGTACTGATGTCCGATCTTCGCAGTGAGACAGAATACCGGTTCATCATCTTTTGTGACGATCTGTCGTTTGATCATCAGGACACCTCCTACAAATCGCTTAAGGCAGCGCTGGATGGTGGCATTGAGGGTCGGCCGGACAATGTAGTGCTCTATGCAACTTCAAACCGCCGGCATCTGCTGCCGCGCGACATGATCGAGAATGAACGTTCGACTGCGATTAACCCCTCAGAAGCGGTGCAAGAGAAGGTTTCGCTTTCCGACAGATTTGGTTTGTGGCTTGGTTTCCATTCGTGCTCGCAGGACGAGTATCTCGAAATGATAAGGGGTTACGTCAATCACTTTGAATTGGATATCGCCCCCGAGACACTCAAGGCAGAGGCTATCGAGTGGCAGACCACTCGCGGTTCACGCTCTGGACGGGTGGCCTGGCAATACATACAGGACCTGGCAGGCAGGCTTGGCAAGGCGCTGGGCTGACAAAAAACCCGGACGTCGCCGCCCGGGTGAAAATCCTGCAGAATGTCGAACTGTTCAGCCGAGCTTCTTTTCGTTGGCTTTCCATTCTTCTGGTGTATGACCGACAGGAACCATGCCCCATTTCTTGAAGGCTTCACGTTCCTTGATCTGATCCATCCACCTATCAAGATTTGGAAGTTTGGCGTGCTTCACGTCGAATGCGAGATAGCGCCAATAGAATACGCCAAGCGCGATGTCTGCGTAATTGAAGTGGCGCCCGGTGAGCCATGGCTTGCGGCCAATGGCGCGGTTGGCGATCTTGAACAGGCGGGCGCATTCAGCTTCAGCCTTCTTGACGGCCGCAGGATCCCGCTGCTCAGGGGTCGCGCGGACCGTGTTGAACAGAATGGTGAACATGTGCGGGTTCAGCGTGGTTGCGGTCCAGTCTGTCCACTGGTCAGCCAGCGCCCAGGGCTTCTGACCGCGCGGACGGATGTTGTCCTTGCCGTACTTGCGCGCGAGGTAACGCATCATGGCATTTGATTCAAACAGAGTAATGGAGCCGTCCTTCATGACGGGAACCAGCGCGTTGGGATTCATTTTGGTGAACGTCTTGTCGTCAAGACCTCCAAACTGACCGCCAGTTGCGTGGCGATCAAAGGGTTGACCTGTTTCGCCCAGTGCCCAGAGAACTTTCTGGACGTTGATCGACGAACGCCGGCCCCAAACTTCAATCATGTTATTTTCCTTCGTTTCAGAATCAGATGGCGCACATAAACCGCACAATCACGGGAATTACAAGCCTTTCATCCGACGCAAAACAACCTTTGCTTGCATCTTGGTCTAGACACACGAACTGGATGGTGTGACAAATTTACAACGTATGCTGAGAAAATTTCTTACCCTGCGGAATTAATTTGATCTGCATACCAACTATATGAAAGCCTGCAGTCAGAAAAGCACCTCAAGAGTGCTCGTGTGTCTAGTAAAACAGGGTAGCATCATGAGTATCAAGATCAGGGTTTTCGCAACGTTGGCGTTATCGGGGACGCTTTTATCCACGCAAGCACTGGCTGCCGACATGGAGGTCTTGCCGGCAGGTGACTGGACAGGGTTCCATGTTGGCATTGGTGGTGGTTATGGCGGTGTAAACCACCGGCTGGCGCTGGATGCAGCAGGCTTCGGTGATCTCGTAAGCTTCAGCGGCGTTGGTGGTGAAGGTGGATTGTTTACTGTCGAAGGTGGATATGACTACCAGATCGACAGCAATTTTGTGTTGGGCATACAAGGCGATTACACGTTCTCCGGCATTGGCACGGATCTGAACATCAATGTCCCGGGCTTCAATGGAGGCTACTCGCTGGATGCCAAGAACAACTTTACCGTGGCAGGCAGAGCGGGCTGGCTGCCCTCCCCTGACACCCTCCTCTACGGCCTTGTTGGCTGGACCTGGACCGAGTTCAATGGTGAGTTCACAGGCGATGCGGCAGGTGGTATTCCCAACTACAATTTCAATGTTGATGGCCTGACGGTTGGTGCGGGCATTGAAACCCGTTTCACGCCCAACATCACTGGCAAGCTGGAGTACCGCTACACAGACTACGGCAATCACTCAATCATCAGTGGAAATGTTGGCCAAGCATTCCTGGACTTCTATGATGACGTGTCTGTGCAGTCAATTCGCGCGGTTGTCAGCTACCAGTTCGGCAATCCAGGCGGGTATGTGTCTCCTACCGCAGATTTGCCGCCGGTGGCTGAAGTAGCTGACTGGAGCGGTTTCCGGATCGGCGGTGGCGGCGGGTACGGCCTCGTCAACCACACACTGAGTGTTGACGTGACAGGGTTCGGTGAAGTTGCAAGCCTCAGCGGCATTACCGGCGAAGGCGGGTTGTTCACAGCCGAAGTAGGCTATGACCATCAGTTCTCGGAGGACTGGGTAGCTGGCATTCAGTTTGACTACACGGGAAGCAGCATTGCGACCGAGCTAGATTTGGACATTCCGTTTTTTGGCGGGATACAGGCAGGATACAAGCTCGAGGCTTCAGACAGCTATACGGTGGCTGGACGTCTCGGCTATCTGGTGACGCCTGATACGCTGGCATATGGTCTTGTCGGCTACACCTGGAGCGACTTTGAAGGCCGCTTTTCCGGCGATGCAATCGGCGTTCTACCGAACTACTCGTTTGATGTTGAAGGTCTGACGGTGGGTGCCGGTGTAGAAACCAACCTGTTTGCTGGCCTTACAGGTAAGCTTGAATATCGTTACACGATGTACGATTCCCTCGAGTTGTTCGCGTTTAACCTGAATGACATAACCCAGATTGCAGCCAACGACGATATCTCTGTGCAGTCGGTTCGCGCGGTAATCTCCTACAAACTTCCATTGTTCAGGTAGCGGGATAAAGCATACAAGAAACCCGACCTCGCAGGAGGTCGGGTTTTTTATGTCCAGTTCGCTTTAACCGCGCCCTAGTTGGATGCGGTTTGGGAGCCGAGGTACTTCAGAGGGTCAACCGCAGTTGCGCCCTGACGGACTTCGAAGTGAACCTGTGGAGAAGTGACCGAGCCAGACTTGCCGGCCTTGCCGATCACGTCACCCCGGCGCACTGCGTCACCGCGTTTCACCAGCAGTTCCCTGTTGTGAGCGTAGGCGGTTACCCAACCGTTCTGATGACGGATGAGAACCAGTTCACCATACCCTTTCAACTCATTGCCGGCATAAGCAACAACGCCAGCTTCGGCGGCGCGAACTGCGGTTCCCTCGGGTACTGCAATGTTGATGCCTTCGTTACGGGTGTTGTTGGGCTTGCTGCCAAACTTGGAGATAACCCGGCCATTTACAGGCCAACGGAAGCCGGAAGCGTTCTGAACCGGCTCGATGGTTGAATCCTGACTCAGCGAACCCTGATCTGACTCTTCAAGCTCGGCGGTTTGCTGAACCTGCCGTGTCTGCATGACCGGTGCCTTGGTGGCAAGGTTCTGCTGTGGCAGGCGGGCCGGTGCCGAATTGGCTGTCAGTGACGAACCGCCCCCGCCCGGAATGGTGATGCGCTGGCCAATCTGCAGACCATGGTTCATGTTGAGACCATTTGCAGCGGCTATGTCATGCGGGCGCATGTTGTATGTACGGCCAAGTGAATACAGTGTTTCGCCTGGGCGAACTGTGTGGCTGCCTCCAGCCTGTGAGGTAGAAATTGGCTCATTTGCGCGTGCGTTGGCCTGGGCAACGGTTGGCTGCGGTGAAACCGGATTGCTGGCACCAGGAATCGACAGACGCTGTCCTACTGCAAGGGTATATGGAGCGCGGATATTATTGGCCGAGGCAAGCTGGTTGACTGTCAGCCCATTGGCGCGCGCCAGCGAAAACATGGTCTGGCCTGGCTGCACCGTAATGCTGCCGCTGCCGGCTGGCGCATAACTTGTACGTGGTGGCTGATACTCAGCCTGACGCGGAACGGTCGGAGCACTGTAGGTTTGGGCCGGAGGAGTGTAACCAGCGTTTGGCGAGGGTGCATTCTGCCACGAAGGTCGCGCGCTTGCCACGCGGTCACCGTTCAATGGCGATGATTCAACTGCACCAACGGTGGCTGATTGGGTTTCTTTTTTGGAAACTGAATTGGTGGAGATGCTTGGATAATCGGCGAAGCGATCAACCGAACCGGAGCAACCTGCAAGAAGGGCCGCCGTGGCGGTTGCCGCAAAGATGCGAGAAATATTTGAAGAAGTTTTACTCATACCCGTACCCCAAAACTCAAAACTAACGAACTGGACTGGAGCTCATAGTGAATGAGTTAGGTTAAGGAGGGGTTTATAGGTTAAGGAAGCGCTGCAATTAATCCTCAATCTGTCGCAAGCCCTTCGAAAACTGCCATTTACATGCCGCGGGCAATGCCCTCAACCAAGGGAACAAAGCGCACAGGCATCAGGCTCTCGCGCTCAAAATCATGCTCGGTGCGAGTGATGCGAAGGATTTCCTGCTTTCCGGGCAAGACCTCAACCGGAATGATCATGATGCCACCAATTGCCAGTTGCTCTATGAGCTTGCGTGGCAATTTTGGTGCTGCAGCCGTGACAATTATTCGTTCAAAGGGCGCCTGCTGGGGCCAGCCCTTGGTGCCATCTCCCAACAATGTTGTGATGTTGGCTAACCGCAACTCGGCAAATCGGGCTTCTGCTGACTTCAGTAATGTGCGGTAACGCTCGATTGTGTAGACCCGCCTGCAAAGTTGGGAAAGGATGGCCGTCTGGTATCCGCTTCCCGTGCCGATCTCCAGAACCTTCATCCGCTCGCCTACCTTCAACCGATCTGTCATAAACGCAACAATGAACGGTTGCGACAGTGTCTGGCCGCATTCTATGGGCAATGCCTGGTCAGAGTATGCGAGATCGCGGAACGCTTCCGGGACAAACAATTCCCGTGGCACTGTTTCAATGGCTTCCAGTACGTGTGTGTCGCGAATGTTGCGCGCCCGCAGGCTCATCACCAGTTCGATTTTTTGCTGGTCAGTTGCCGGCATGAGGAATTTACCCCTGCCGGTTCTGCAAGTGCGAGAGTACGTCAAGCTGCGTGAGATTGGTGTGCAGTGGTGTGATAGAGATGTAACCATTGTATATGGCGTGCAGGTCTGTACCCTGTGCCGGATTTGACAGCTCCCGCTTGAAGCCGATCCAGAAATAGTCGTTGCCGCGGGCATCCGTGCGGTGATCTAGCCTCAGCAGATTCTGATCACGCTGACCCTGGCTGGTATATCGAACCCCCCGCACCTCGTCCGGTTGGCAATCAGGAAAGTTGACATTGAGCAATACGCCCGGGCCTGTTTGTGTTCGAGCCAGGTCCCTAACAATGTCGGCACCATGCGAGCGGCCGGTCTGCCAAGGAACCGCGCGGCCATTGATGCCGTAGGTCTGGCTGAGTGCGATGGACCTTATGCCAAGCGCAGTGCCCTCCATTGCAGCGGCAATGGTACCGGAGTAGGTCACATCATCGGCAATATTCTGACCCCGGTTGACGCCGGACAGGATGAGGTCTGGCACATCGGGCATGATGTGACGCACTCCCATGAGGACACTGTCAGCAGGGGTGCCAAGCACGGCAAATTTTCGTGGACCAAGCTGGCGCATGCGCAGTGGATGTGACAACGAAATAGACCGGCCAGCGCCGGACTGCTCCTGTTCGGGCGCAACTATCCAAACATCATCACTCAGTTCAGCCGCGATCGCCTCAAGCACTTCAAGGCCGGGAGCATTGATGCCGTCGTCATTTGCCAGAAGAATGCGATAAGGTTTGCCATCAGGATGTGTAAGCATCAATGCGCACCGATGACTTCAATGCCGCCCATATACGGCTTGAGCGCATCCGGTACACGGATACTGCCGTCTGCCTGCTGGTAGTTCTCCATCACAGCGATAAGCGTTCGGCCGACTGCAAGGCCGGAACCGTTCAGCGTATGAACGAAACGCGTACCCTTGCCCTCCACTTCGCGGACACGGGCATTCATGCGCCGGGCCTGAAAATCGCCGCACACCGAACAACTGGAAATTTCACGGTAAGCATTCTGGCCAGGCAACCAAACCTCAATGTCGTAGGTCAGGCGAGCGCCAAAGCCCATGTCACCGGCGCAAAGGGCCATGACACGGTATGGCAAGCCAAGACGCTTCAACACTTCTTCGGCGCATCCAGTCATGCGCTCAAGCTCCTCGCGCGAGGTTTCGGGCGCGGTGACCGAGACAAGCTCAACCTTCCAGAACTGGTGTTGACGGATCATGCCGCGGGTGTCGCGGCCTGCAGAGCCAGCCTCGGCGCGAAAGCACGGGGTCAGCGCCGTGACGCGGATGGGCAACTGATCAGTCTCGAGGATCTGTTCACGCACCAGGTTGGTCAGCGGGACTTCAGCGGTCGGGATCAGCCAGCGATCATCTTCCGTGTGGAACAGGTCTTCAGCAAACTTCGGCAACTGGCCAGTGCCGTACATTGCTTCATCACGCACAAGCAATGGCGGGTTCACTTCCGTGTAGCCGTTTTCTGTTGTTTGCAAGTCGAGCATGAACTGGCCAATGGCACGTTCCAGCCGTGCAAGGCCACCCTTCAGAATGGTGAATCGAGCACCGGACATTTTTGCTGCGGTCTCCGTATCCATCAGACCGATTTGCTCACCAATCTCGTAATGCTGCCTGGCTTCGAAACCCAACGGCCGGACATTCCCCACCTTGCGGACCTCGACATTGTCGTTCTCGTCCTTGCCGTCTGGCGTTTCATCCAACGGAAGGTTGGGGATGGCGCTGAGAATACCGGTCAGTTCCTCATTGATGCGGCGTTCCTCGTCTTCTGCCGACTGCAGGAAAACCTTGAGTTCGGCCACTTCGCCCTTGAGCTGATCTGCCCGGGCGCTGTCACCCTGCCCCATGGCAGCACCGATTTCCTTCGATGCAGCGTTGCGGCGCTGCTGGGCATCCTGAACCTTTTGAACATGAGATCGGCGCACCTCGTCCAGTGCAGCGAGTTTTGCGGCCATCGGCTCTACAGCGCGTCTGGCAAGACCGCGATCAAAGGCGTCCGGGTTTTCTACAATCCAGCGAATATCAAACATAGGCTTTCAACTGTCAGCAATGATGAATCAGCCGCGCAGTAGCGTTTGCGCGGGTTTGCGCCTGTATAGGCGGCAAAGGGTGTCAGGTAAAGCGGTGCTGCAACGCACCAGCATGTGAGGTCTTAAGGAACGTTGCCCTGAGACGGGTCGCTGGTCGTTTCGTCGCCGGCTTCTTCCTCTGCTTCATCCTCGGCTTCACGTTTGGCGCGCTCTGCTTCCTGCTTTTTCTCAACCAACCGAACGGTCCAGATTGAAAGCTCGTACAGGGCCAGAAGTGGCAAACCCAGACCCAATTGCGAAAACGGGTCCGGTGGAGTCAAAACAGCGGCCAACACAAACACACCGACAATCGCATACCTGCGTTTCTCACGCAGACCTTGCGATGTAAGAATGCCTACGCGGCCAAGTAAAGTCAGGATTACGGGTAACTGGAAGCATATGCCGAAAGCCAGGATCAGCGTCATTGTCAGGGTCAGGTACTCCGACACCTTGGGCAGGAGCTCGATGACCGCGCGACCATCCTCGCCTGATTGCTGAAATGAGATGAAAAACCTCATGGCAATCGGCATGACCATGAAGAACACCAGAGAAGCGCCTGCGACGAACAGTACCGGGGTCGCATATAGATATGGCTTAAAGGCGTTGCGCTCATGCTTGTAGAGGCCGGGTGCAACAAACATGTAGATTTGCGTGGCGATCAGCGGGAAGGCCAGAAACAATCCACCAAACATGCCGATCTTCAGCTGAGTGAAGAAGAATTCCTGCGGTGCCGTGAAGATGAGCTTCAGTTCCTGGCTATCACCAACGGCCCATTGGTATGGGATGAGCAGGAAATCGAAAATCTTGTCAGCAAAGTAAAAGCTGACAACAAACATCAGCGCGAAACCGATAACCGACTTGATAAGGCGGGAGCGCAGTTCGGCCAGATGCTCGATCAACGGAGCGCTGGATGCTTCGATGTCGTCATCTGAAGAAGTCATGAGGCCTTCTTGTCCTCAACCTTGTCGGCTGCAGAGGATTTTGGTGTTTCTGCGTTTGGCGCATCTTTTGGGTCGGTTTTGGTCACCTTGCCAGGCTCACGGGCGGTGCCGGTCACAGATCCCTTGATATCGACACTTGCTGCCTTGCGGATATCGTTCTTCAAATCGTCAAGACCGGTCTCGCGCACGGCATCTTCCAGATGGCCCTGGAACTCACGCGCCATAGAACGCACTTTGGTCATGACCTGGCCAACTGTGCGCAATACTTTTGGCAAGTCTTTCGGACCGATCACAATCAGTGCAACGATTGCAATGACGATCAGCTCTGAGCTGCCTATGCCGAAGTCGAACATCTGGGCTGGTATCCTGAATGCGTTAGCAACGCTGCCTGGCTAAAATGGCGGCAGCACGGCGGCGCAATTGCAGACTTAGCTCTTGGCCTTGTCCTTAACCTTTTCTACCGCCTCGGCAGCTTCATGCTCAATGGTCTTGGCAGTTTCAGCTGCCGCGTCCTTGGCGTCGTCGACTTCTTCGGCGATGCCCTTCTTGAAGCTCTTGATGCCTTTTGCAACGTCACCCATCAGCTCGGAAATTTTGCCGCGCCCGAACAGGACGACGAGCAACAAAACGATGATAATGATCTGCCATGGACCGATCGACATATTAAATCTCCCTACTCACGATGGATCCCACACGGGGCCCGTATCGAATTGCCGCGCACTATCGCAGAAAGGCCCCACAGCCGCAACACGAGATGGTGCTACCTGGTGCGACATGGTTACTTGTGCAGATGGGATCAGTTGCCCAGATTGTCAAATACCAGCACATGATCGTGATCGAGCCGGAACCAGGCGGTTTCGCCCAGATGCGGGCATCCGGTAGTTGCGACACGGGCAAAAACCACTTCATTCAAGCCTTCGAACATCAACGAAAGTTCAACCTTGTCACCGAGAAATCGCTGATCGGTAACCTGGGCCGGCAGCGCGCCTGCATATCCGTCAGATGTACGCACGAAGGCTTGCGGCCGGATCATGACCAGAACCGGGCCACCTTCTTCACCGGCATCGGTGGGGAACCGGCCCAGCGGGGTGTCGGCCGCGCCATTGGTAATACGCACGCGCAGTTCGTTGACATCGGAAAAGAAGCGCGCAGCCTCGGCGTCTGCTGGATGATGATACAACTCATCAGGCGCCCCGACCTGAACCACCCTGCTTTTTCGCATCAATACAATGCGATCGGCCATTCCCATTGCCTCTTCAGGGTCATGGGTAACCAGGATCGCACTGGCGCGGGTCTCCTTGAGCACCGCCAGCGTCTCGTGTCGCACATGTTCGCGCAACCTCTGGTCAAGGCCGGAAAACGGTTCATCCATGAGCATGACTGCCGGCCTGGGTACAATGGCACGCGCCAGCGCTACGCGCTGCTGCTCACCACCAG
Organism: uncultured Alphaproteobacteria bacterium; assembly: GCA_963787895.1. GTDB lineage: Bacteria > Pseudomonadota > Alphaproteobacteria > Rhizobiales > Aestuariivirgaceae > Anderseniella. The sequence continues at coordinate 28,903 of CAWBEX010000001.1, forward strand.
ACAGTTCGTGCGGGAACGACTTTTCATAATTACCCATGCCAACACGAAGCAGCGCCGAACGGGCAGCATTTACAGCGCTCTTCTTGTCAACACCCCGAAGACCGAAGATGACATTTTCCAGCACGGTCAGATGCGGAAACAGCGCATAGTCCTGAAACATCAACCCGACCGAGCGCTTTTCCGGCGGCACGAACCGGCTGTCGGAAGACACTTCCTCATTGTCGAGCAGGATACGGCCAGAATCAGGCTTTTCCACCCCAGCAGCAAGCCGCATCAACGTGGACTTGCCACAACCGGACGGCCCAAGCAGGCAGATGATCTCACCCTGCTTCAACTCGAACGACACATCCTTCACCGCTTCCATCTCTCCATAGTTGAGCGAGACATGGTCAAAGGTGACGCTGGAGGCAAAGGCCGCAGCGGCAGTGCCACGCGGACCCCACCTGCCGCGGCTGGTTCTGTGAAGTACATCCGTCATTGAGCGCTAGTTACACCAGTTATGACAGCCGGGCTAGTGGTTGCCAGTTTGTTACCTTGCCGGAGAGCCGCCCCGTTGGATTGACTCAATATCAGGGTTCAAATTGATTTAGATTGACCACGTATAATTTTGGACAAGTTCAAGTGCGATACAAATGTCCACCAATCACATAAAATGCATGCGCATTTTTGTGTGCGCAATGAACATAAATCATCGCCACAAATACTTCTTAACAGATGGTGGAGCACTTGAGTTGGTCCGCGAGAACGGATTCATTTCAGGGGATTCAGACGTTGATTTTGGCATGTTTGCCTAACATTACAGCGCACAGGTGATTGCTGATCTGGCCGTTGGCGGGTTTTCCAAGGTTGAAGAGAAAGGGGCGCCAACCGAGGGATACTGCCTGAAGTTCCATGACGGCTATACTCAAATCGACATCATCCTGTTTTACAAGGCCGGCAACAAGATCGATACGGGCATTGTCATGGCGGGTGGAACATTTGACCTCATCCATGCCAATCACGTTACATTTCTGGAGGAATGCAAGTGCCTTGGCGAGTATCTGTCAGTCGTGGTGATGAGTGATGAGCTTGTTAGGGGCTACAAACGCCAACCCGTTTTTCATGAAGATGAGCGACTGAAAATGGTTCGGGCACTCAAATGTGTGGACGAAGCATCTATTCTAAGGGACCAACTGGTTCCGGAAACATTGAACGGGTTGCTCAAGAAGTACAATCCACGCGCTGTGGTCTATAGCGGGGGCGAGGATTGGGCTTACTATAATCCCGCAGTGGAAGCGGGCATAATGGTGAACCCCGCGTACCGGCAAGGCACCTCGAGCAGCGCCATCATTCAGCAAATCAAGTCAAGGCCAGACCTTTGTAATGCAGCGAACCGGAAGCGCGCAAATTGTTGACTTATGACCCGGATCACTGATCCAGCACGGCAGGACGGTTCATTTCCAGTGCAGTGTCCTCTTCGGCGGCGCCGTCATCGTCCTCTTCGTCCTCGGGAAATGCCATCTCCAGCTCGGGCTCAAACTCGTCGCCGTCGAGCGGATCTTCATCCGGCCCAAGCGCGTCATCATCAGATGGCGATGGAATGAACATGTCTGCCGGCACATTGGATGACAGCAGGCCAGCACCCTTCAACTCTGCCATACCGGGCAAGTCGCGGATTTCGTTGAGGCTGAACTGTTCGAGAAACTCCGGGGTAGTTCCGTAGGTGACGGGGCGGCCCGGCGTGCGGCGTCGGCCACGCATCTTGATCCAGCCAATTTCCATGAGCATGTCGAGTGTACCCTTGGATGTTGCCACACCTCGGATTTCCTCAACCTCACCACGGGTCACAGGCTGATGATATGCAATGATAGCCAGAACCTCGAGCGCGGCACGAGATAGCTTTTTCTGTTCGGTTGCTTCCTTGCGCAGCAGAAAGGACAGGTCTTCTGCAGTGCGGAATGCCCATTTGCCAGCCACCTGAACCAAATTGACGCCGCGGGTGTGATAGTCTTCCTGCACAGCTGTCAGTAGCACGGGCACGTCAGCGTCCTTCGGAAGTGCAGCGGCGATCTCGGCCTGTGACAACGGACCGGTCGCGGCGAACAACAACGCCTCCACCACGCGTTGCTGCTGCGGTTGAGGCATGTGGCCAGACAGTGCCTCGCTCTTGCGCAGCAGGTATTCCGGCAAGTCGCTATCGTCCACGGGCGTCATGTCTTCAATTTCAGAAGCAGGCATAACAGCCTCTGCTTCTAGGTCGCCCAACGGCCCCTGCTCGTCTTCTACCTGTACTGCCTTCTTTGCCACTTCTCAGCCCCTACAAAAATCAACCCGCACGTGCGCGGCGCATGTATATCGGTTCAAACGCGCGTTCCTGACGCACTTCCAAAACTCCTTCCCGCGCCATTTCAAGCGAAGCGGTGAAGCCGGACGCTATCACCGAGGCACGCTTTCCGGGCTCAACAAGATATTCAACGAGATAAGAATCAAACCTGCCCCAGTCTTCCATCTGACCCAGCATCCGCTCCAGCGCGGTGCGTGCTTCCTTCAGCGTCCACACCGGCATACGCTTGATTTCGTAGGTGCGGTGGGCGACCTTGCGCTGGCGGCGGTTGGCATAGGCTTGCAGCAGATCGATGAGATTGTCTGCCCACTCAACCTGTTTTTCCACGACCACAGGTTCAGGCCAGCCGCGCTGGAAGACGTCCCGGTCAAGTCGGTTTCTGGACATCAGCCTGGCAGCCGCGTCACGCATGGCCTGAAGCCGCTGAAGCCGAAACGCAAGGCGTGCGGCAAGTTCTTCCGGCGGCGGTTCATCACCGTCATCGTCTTCCTTGGGCAGCAGCAGGCGCGACTTGAGATAGGCAAGCCATGCAGCCATCACTAGGTAGTCGGCGGCCAGCTCCAGTTTCATGCGGCGAGCATCTTCAATGAACTTGAGGTATTGCTCGGCTAGCGCAAGAATGGAAATGCGCGTGATGTCGACCTTCTGGGTACGCGCCATTTGCAACAACAGGTCAAGCGGCCCCTCGAAGCCAGCCACATCGACGATCAGAGGCTGGCTGTCCTCGTCCGCCTCGGGCAAAAGGCGCAGCGGGCCCTGGCCATCAGGCCAGTCGTCCATTTCACCATCATTTGTCGCCTGATCGCTCATCACAATCCATATATCGCGGTTTCTTCACAAAAGGTACACCAGATATAGCCTGCTGCGCCAATTTCGACAGCGCGTTTCAGCACTTATCCTCAAGTGATGTGGCAACGATGTGTTTGCATCACGCCATTGGTAAAAGCTGCTCCAGTACCCGCTCTGCCTCAGCAACGTCGAAATCATCGGGTGTGCGCAGGAACGACAAGGCACGGTTGGCGCGTTTTAGCGGCAAACCATCCAGCCTTCCGGCAGCATCGGCCACTTGCACCATCTCGTCCATATTGCCGTTGCAATGCAGGAGAATGTCGCATCCAGCCCGAAGCGCAAGTACGCCGCGTGCATGCATTGAAGACTGGAAATTATCCGACGAACCAACTGCATCGGGTAATGACGCATCCAGCGCCTTCATTGACAAGTCATCGCTCATTAGCAGGCCGTCGAAGCCAATCTGCTTGCGAATGACCTCGCCGATGATCGTAGCGGACAATGTACACGGCGCCTCGGCGTCAATGGCGGCATATACAACATGCGCGGTCATCGCCATGGGAATGTCGGCAAGCGCTGCAAACGGGACAAAGTCAATCCGGTTCAGTTCATCGCGAGACGCATGCACCACCGGCAATTCGAGATGACTATCCGCAAATGCACGGCCATGCCCAGGAATGTGCTTGATGATGGGCAGCACGCCACCATCCATCAGGCCCTGTGATGCCGCTCGACCCAAAAGCGCCACCTGGTCTGCGGTCATACCGTAGGCCCGGTCGCCAATTATGTCATGGGAGCCCGGTTGCGGCACATCCAGGACTGGTACGCAGTCCACATTGATCCCCACATCGGCCAGATCCCGGGCCAGCAGACGGTAAACAAGGCGCGTTGCTTTAAGTCCTGCCACTGCTTCCCGGCTGTAATGATCCGCATAGGCCCTGCCCGGCGGATAGGTGCGCCAATTGGGCTGCTTCATGCGCTGCACACGGCCACCCTCCTGGTCGATCAGGACAGGAGCATTGTCACGGCCAACCAGTTCCCTGAAGCGTGACGTCAACGCCCTGACCTGATCTGGCGTATCTACATTGCGGCCAAACAGAATCAGGCCCCAGGGTTTTGCCTGGTCAATAAATGACTCCTCATTCGCTGTGAGGATCAGGCCCTCGCAGCCCGTTATGAATGCGCCTGTCATGTTAAAGTGTTTTCCCTATGCCCGAATCGGCAATTGCCCCGTTCCTGATGCTAGCGGTTTTGCACACTGGCGCAAATTCCCACAGCAAAAGTAGCGAAAATCAGCATAAAAATCGTTCAAATTTTTAACTTCGGGATTCACTTCTGCGCAAGGTTAACGAGGGAATAAGAGTTCCGCGACCGCCTTGATCGTAGTAAACAAATACTCAAGCCAGCCTGCACCGGTTGGCCAATTATTCAACGACCTGAACTCAAGGGAGAGAGAGATCATGTTACGTGTAGCGCAAAACAATCAGATGATACCCTGGCAGAAGCTTGCCAATGAACGCCTCACCGTCGCCAACAGGCTGGCGCGCATTTGCGCACTGCTGTTCGGTGTCATGGTGATCCTCGGTGTCAACTCGTTCTCGGTGATGTCGAACAATTCAAGGCTGTGTTCAAGCCTGATGGAAGCCAATGCCAGCATTGACGTATACCGTGCGAGCACCTTGCCGACCACACCGATCATCAAGTCCTACTGCCACTAATTGCAGCTGACTTTGCAAGATATCTCCTTTGCGGATGCGATTTCAGCCCCGGCAGCACGCGCTTGCTGCCCGGGCTGGGCCATTCCGCACAAAAGGTGACCCTACAAGTATCCGGTTTGCCTGTGTGTTGACGGTTCCCGGCCGTTTGTCAGGGTTGCCGCAGGATAAGAACCATTGTGGCGTGAGCAGACGATTTCGCATTGTTGACGATCTTGTGCGGTCGATCAGCGTGATATCTCAACGTCTCGCCGGCTTTCACCGCCCGCAGCGTGTCATCCACGCTGACCTCCAATTCCCCGTCGAGAACATACAGATGCTCAATAGTACCGGGTGGATGCGGATCCGACTCGAGCATACCGCCTGACTGGGCACGAAAATCGTACCATTGGATGTGATCTACCAGGTTCAATGGCCCTGCGATCGCCAGCCGGCACAAACCATCTTCACTTTCAAGCAGAGGAACGGCGGGCCTGGCCTGATGTTCGATAAAGGCATCAGGCTTGTCGGATTTCAACACCTGCTCGATAGTCGTGTCCAGCGCCTGGGACAACCGGTAAACAGTTGAGATGGTGGGATTTGTTTCGTTGCGCTCGATCTGGGAAATGATCGACTTGGCAACCCCTGATTGCTCGGACAAGTCACCCAGCGACATATTGTAGGCCTTGCGCAGACGCTGGATGGTCTTACCCAGCTCCGGCGTTACGTTTGGCCCCTGCCCGCTTTTTTTAGGTTTGGTCGGCGCCATGGCTCCCCCGGCAAAAGTCTTGTTCGTTTGATAAAACACATACACCACTTTTGTACGGCAAGACAAACAAGATCGACGTTGGCATCTGGCTGCTTGATCTCGATCAATGCGTCAATTGTTGCATTGCACAATGGCTTTCAGTATTGTTAGAGTACAAACAAGTTTATTGATCAAACAGCAGTGGCTACATCCCTTTGAAGCACTGTTGACTGGATATGAGGCTGGAGTGGAAATGGGCGTCATCAATGTCATAGACACCAACGGAAAGACACATACGCTGGAGGCCGTCGAAGGTTGGCGGGTGATGGAAATCATTCGCGAGCACGGCTTGCCTATGGAAGGCGTATGCGGGGGAGCATGTGCCTGCGCGACCTGCCATGTCATTGTTGACGAGGCGTGGACTGGCAAATTGTTCGATGCGCGCCAGGATGAAGAAGACATGCTCGATACGGTGCCAAACGTAATGCCCGGCTCACGCCTGTCTTGCCAGTTGATCTACGACGAAGAGATGGATGGCCTGACCGTTGCCCTTGACCCTGCCATTGCGGACGCTGTGAAAGCCGCCTGAAAAGCCAATGCCGGGCTGGCTATGGTGTTGAATGGCATCAAGCAACACCCGGCGGGTTGGCATTGCTGCCATTGGCCGGGTGATTTTGAGGTGCGTTCAATTGTGTTCCATTGGCTGCCAGCAGCCCCGGAGCCTCAAGCGGCGTGGGACTTTTGCTGACCACCGGGCTTTGCGCGGTTGGGCCGGCGGCGGCGCTTGTTGGCGCTAGCTGGCTTCTTCTGTTCACCGTCGCGACCTGCTTTGGCCGAACCATCAGCCTGCTTGCGGCGGCCCTGACCGGGACGCTTGTTGCCGCCCCTGTTGTTGTTTGGCCTGGCACGAGGATCGCGGTGACGGGGTTCTACAGGCACATCCTTGAGTGACATTTCCGGCAGGCCTTCAGGCACCGGCACTTCATCAATCTTCATTTTGAGAAGACGCTCAATATCCTTCAGCAACGCGCGTTCATCGTGCGCACACAGCGCTACGGCAAACCCGGAAGCTCCAGCACGCGCGGTGCGACCAATGCGGTGAACATACACCTCTGGCACGTGCGGCAGTTCATAGTTGATGACCATCTCCACGTCAGGTACATCGATGCCTCGCGCAGCAATATCGGTAGCCACCAGAATAGGGCAATCGCCCTTGCGAAAGGCGTCCAACGCCTTTTCCCGGTTATTCTGAGACTTGTTGCCGTGGATCGCGGCAGCTGTGAATCCATCCTGGGTCAAGCGTTTGACCACGCGATCGGCGCCACGCTTGGTGCGGGTGAACACGATAACGCGCTTGCCCATGTTTTCACGTGCCAGATGCGCCACCGCGGCAATCTTGGCACCGGCGGTGATGTGCATGACCGATTGCGCGATCTTGTCCGCAGGCTTCGACAACGAAGCAACTGCGATCTCAACCGGATCCTTCAGGTGTTGATCGGTGAGCTTGCGGATTTCCTTTGGCATGGTCGCCGAAAACAGCAGCGTCTGACGCTGCTTCGGCACCATGGAGGCAATCCGGCGAATGGCCGGCATGAAGCCGATGTCCAGCATCTGGTCTGCCTCGTCCAGGATCAGCACTTCAACCTTGCCAAGGCTCAGTGCCTTCTGGTCGATCAGGTCAAGAAGCCTGCCCGGTGTTGCCACCAGGATGTCAACACCACGTGCCATCGTCGAAATCTGCGGGCGTATGGAAACACCGCCTACGACTGAGGTCGCAGACAGTTTCATTTTCTGGCCATAGTCGCGTACCGACTTCATGATCTGGGTGACCAGTTCGCGTGTCGGGGCAAGTATGAGTGCGCGGCAGGTTTTTGGCTCTGGGCGGCCCTTGCTGGCGGACAGGGTCTGTAGCAACGGCAGCGAAAACGCGCCAGTCTTGCCAGTTCCTGTTTGGGCGAGACCAATCACGTCCCTGCCCTGTAAAACGATTGGAATTGCCTTCATCTGAATTGGTGTAGGCGTGTCATGGCCCAATGCGTTCAACGCATTGAGCAACGGCCCGTCGAGGCCGAGGTCTGAAAATTTCAAGTTATTGTCTTTCTTTTTTGTTCGGCGCGAGTTCTGTATCCGAACGCGCTCAGGATTTGATGGGCATGGAGTAGTCTGCGTTCATCAGTGAATCGCTGCCCATGTCCTTGTGTGTCGCACAAGCACAGATGTGGGTATGCAAGTCAAGCTCTGCAACCGCATGTGGCGGTCTTGCCGCAGGTGATGGTTACCGCCGATCAAATGCCAACCGGGCGGCCAGCCCCAGAAACACGGCTGAGGAAGCATAGCTCAACATTGGTGCAACCCAGCGATTGCGCACAAACATGCCGCGTGCGGCTCCGGCGCCGACACCGACTGCGCCGTTCACAATGGTGCCACCGATATTGAGGATCAGCCCCAGCTGCAGGAACTGCAAAACTGTTGATCCACGAACGGGATCCACAAACTGCGGAATGAAGGCCAGTGTGAACACTATAACTTTCGGGTTGAGAAGGTTGACAAGGGTTCCGCCACGCCAGGCGTCAAACACCGAGTCGTGCCCGGCAGCTTGAGGCAGGCCAACCCGCAACGGTTGGCGCAATGTCTGAATGGCAAGCCAGACCAGATAGATCACACCTGCCCAACGCAGAACTTCAAACGCCACAGGATGGGCCGCTATCAATGCTGCAAGACCGAACGCTGCCATCAATGTATGGATGGCACTGCCGGTGGAAATGCCAAGACTTGCGGCCAAACCGGCTTTGGGGCCGGATTTCAACCCTTGTCCAAGGCAGAACATCATGTCCGCACCGGGTGTCAGATTGAGCGCCAGCGCCGCAGTTGCAAACAAGAGCAGGTCAACCGGATCAATGATCATTCTGCAGAAAGCTCCAGGGTCATGCACACATTGTGCGGAGTGATCTCATAGTTGGCAAAAGCCTCGCAATAGACAAAACCAAAGCGCTTGTAGAGCCGGTGGGCAGGATGAAAATCCGAATGGGTGCCGGTTTCCAGACTGACCCGGCGATAACCACGCTCTCGCGCGACTGCCAGAATGTGCTTTAGCATAAACTCACCAACACCCTTGCCGCGATGGCGCGGTTCGGTGCGCATGGATTTTATCTCTGCGAAGTCCGGCGAAAGCTCCTTCAGCGCCCCGCAGCCCAAGAGTTCGTCCTTGTCCCAAATCGTCCAGAAGGTTACTTCGGAAACGCGTAGTGCGTTCAGGTCGAGCGCGTGAACCGTGTCCGGCGGAGACAGCGTTCGCATGTGTGCAAGGTGGCCTTCGAGTAGTGCGGCGATTTCAGCTCCGCGCAAGTCGTCAACGCGAATTTGCATCCGTGCTCAAGCTCCAAGGGCCTGATACAGGTCGCCCATCAAGTCATCCACGTCTTCCAAACCGACGGACAACCGCACCATGCCATCCGTGATGCCCATGGCTGCACGGCCTTCTGCGCCGATATTGCGGTGAGTAGTGGTTGCAGGGTGGGTAATCAATGATTTCGCATCGCCAAGATTGTTGGAAATGTCGACAATCTGCAGCTTGCGCAGCATGTCGAAGGCAGCCTGCTTGCCACCCTTCAATTCGAACGTCACCATTGTGCCGCCCGACGTCATTTGCTTGCGGCAAAGCGCTGCCTGCGGATGGCTGTCCAGCCACGGATACGTAACACGTTCCACCCCTGAAACGGCCTCAAGTGCTGTTGCGATCTTCAGGGCACTGTCGCACTGGGCCATGACACGCAGCTTCAAAGTCTCCATACCCTTGAGCAACACCCATGCATTGAACGGCGACAGACTGGGCCCTGTGTGGCGCAGAAACGGTTTGAGTTTTTCTTCCTTGAATTCCCTGGTGGAAACAACTGCTCCACCCAGCACACGGCCCTGCCCGTCCATGTGCTTGGTGCCAGAATATACAACAACATCAGCACCTAACGGCAGCGTCTTCTGAAGAATTGGCGTGGCGAATATGTTGTCCACAACAACGCAGATGCGGCTTTTGCGGGCAATTTCGGCTACAGCGGCAATGTCAAACACCTGCAATCCGGGATTGGACGGCGTCTCAAGGAAAAAGGCTTTCGTTTCAGGTCGGATAGCGGCTTTCCAGGCATCAAGATCATTGCCATCCACCAAGGTTGATCGGACCCCGAACTTGGGAAGGATCGATGTCAGTATCTGATAACAGGAGCCAAACAGCGCTTTCGATGCAACGATGTGGTCTCCTGCTTCCACCTGACAGGCCAACGCACCCCACACCGCCGCCATACCAGATGCAGTGGCGTAGCAGGCCTCGGCCCCTTCCAGCAGGCGCAAGCGTTCTTCAAACATGGTGACGGTAGGGTTGCCATAACGGGCGTAGACATAGCCCTCCGCCTGCCCGGAAAACCGGTCTTCAGCGGTTTCTGCATCGTCATAAACAAAACCGGAATTAAGGTAGAGCGCTTCCGCCGTCTCGCCATGGTGCGACCGCTCCAGCCCGCCGCGTACCAGTCGTGTGGCTTCGCCCCACTTCTCCGGATTTACAGGCTTTTTAACGGACTTCTTCATCGTATCAGCTTTGCACCCACGGAAGGCCACGTGCCTTCCAACCGCTTTGGACGCCGCGATGGCGAGACTGGTCTAGATCGCCTTCAAAGCCTTCGGAAATGTTGTAGCAGTTTTGAAAACCGGCTTGCGTCAAAGCGCTTGCTGCAGCCGCTGACCGGCCGCCGGAACGGCAGAGCAGGAAGACTTCGGCATCCTTGGGCACACCGGTTTCCAAAACCGCCTGCACAAAATGCTCGTTGACCTGCATGGAAGGAAACTCCTGCCAGGAAATGGTGGCCATGCGCTCCATGGCGGGCACTCCGACAAACGCCCATTCCGGACGAGTACGCACGTCGACCAGAATTGCCTGTGGATTTGCATTTAGGCGCTCGTAGGCTTCAGCCGGGTTCACGTCACCTTTGTACATTGCGGGTTACCTGTTCTGTTGCACATGTTCCAACCTGTGAAAGGCTATATACCGCACGACAGTGTTTTGTAAAACGAACAATAGGTGGTATCCTAAGAACACCGGCAAATCAGTCCGGCTTGACCACATTGACTTGATGTAAGCCGAAATAATTGCCGTGGATTTGACTTACTGGTTCTGGCAAAATTTAGCATTCCGATCTTAAACAGACGAAGGGGGTATGGTCATGTTGAACAGACGTCAGATACTCGGATCAGTTGCCGCGGCTGCGGCAGTCACACTGTATGCGCCGGCCGTTTTCGCACGCGGACCGGCAACCAAGCCGTTTTATGCCACCCCCGATGACAAGCACCCTATCTTCCCTGTAGGGCCGGAAATCGTGCCTCTGGAATACCGCAAGAGTATTGTGCCCTATGCGAACAACCTTGATCCAGGTGCCATCGTTGTCGATAGCCGGAACAAGTTTCTCTATGTGAAACTGGATGCAGGCCGGGCCCTGCGATATGGCGTTTCCGTAGGCAAGGAAGGCTTTGGCTGGTCTGGTCACGCAAAGATAATGCGCAAGGTGATGTGGCCAAAATGGACGCCGCCGCGCGAAATGATCGAGCGGGACGCCAAGCTGGCACAGTATGCCAATGGTATGCCCGGCGGCCCGAACAATCCGCTCGGCGCACGCGCGATGTATCTGTACAAGGACGGAAAGGACACGCTCTACCGCATTCATGGCACCAACAAACCTGGTTCAATTGGCACAGCGGCCTCTTCAGGGTGCATCCGGATGTTGAATGAAGATGTTGTCGAAGTTTTCCAGTCAGCGGTTGTCGGCACTGACGTATACGTATTGTCCAACCGCAAGAGATGACCGCAAGAGGGTGAATTCTGCTCACCCTTAGTTCTTCATTCTGGCACTATTGCACTGGCAAAACCCTTGCTAGCTTGCTGTTTGATATAGCAGCTTTTTCAACGGGGCATTTCCATGGCCAAACACCTTCCCTCCCAAGCAGACGTGGTCATCATTGGTGGCGGTATCATTGGCTGTTCACTGGCCTATCACCTCACGAAGACGGGCGTGAGCAACGTTGTCGTGCTGGAGCGCAAGCAACTGACATCAGGCACTACCTGGCACGCCGCCGGGCTGGTTGGGCAACTGCGCGCCAACCGCAACATGACTGAGCTGGCAAAATACACCTCTGAACTAATGAAAGGGCTGGAAGCAGAAACCGGACAAGCTACCGGCTTCAAACAGAACGGCTCGGTGTCGGTCGCACTCAATGAAGCGCGTTTCGAGGAATTTCGCCGTGGCGCATCCATGGCCAAGAACTTCGGCCTGCAGGTTGATGTCATAACCCCGGGTGAGATCGCGGAGCGCTTGCCTCACCTGAATACTGACGGAGTAGTTGGCGGAGTTTTCCTGCCCGGTGATGGGCAGGTGAACCCCATTGACGTGACTCAGGCCTATGCTGCCGGAGCCCGGTCCCGCGGGGCGAAGGTGTTCGAGAACACGAAAGTGACCCGACTGATCAAGCAAGGCGGGCGCGTTACCGGCGTTGAAACCGAAGACGGCACCATAATGGCCGACAAGACAGTAATCTGCGGTGGTATGTGGTCACGCGAACTTGGCCAGCAAGTTGGAGTGCAAATTCCGCTGCATGCGGCCGAGCACTTCTACGTCGTCACCGAGCCGATCGCGGAGTTGCCGGCGAACATGCCGGTTACCCGCATTCCTGATGAGTGGGCCTACTACAAGGAAGATGCCGGAAAGCTGATGCTTGGTGCATTTGAACCTGTTGCCAAGCCGTGGGGCATGAACGGGCAGCTTACCGACGATCATGCATTCGAGACTTTGCCTGAGGATTATGAGCACTTCGAGCCGGTACTGGAAAAGGCTGTCGGCAGGATGCCCTTGCTGGAAACGGCGGGCATTGCACTGTTCTTCAACGGTCCGGAGAGTTTTACGCCAGACGACCGCTACTACCTTGGTGAAGCGCCGTTCGTGAAGGATCTGTTCGTAGCGTGCGGTTTCAATTCCATCGGCATCCAGTCCTCAGGCGGCGCTGGCAAAGTGCTGGCAGACTGGATCAAGAACGGCCATCCACCAATGGACGTGACTGACGTTGATATCCGGCGCGTGCATCCATTCCAGTCCAACAAGAAGTACCTGCATGACCGCACCACTGAATCTCTCGGCCTGCTGTATGCGATGCATTGGCCCTACCACCAGGTGAAGACAGCGCGAGGTGTACGCAAGTCGCCGTTCCATGAGAGGCTCGCCGCGCGCAATGCCTGCTTCGGGGAAGTCAATGGCTGGGAGCGGCCAAACTTCTTTGCGCCGTCCGCTGAACTGGCAAAATATGAATACTCCTACGGCAGGCAAAACTGGTTCTCCTACGCACAGACCGAGGCGGAAGCTGTGCGTGACAAGGTGGCGCTGTTCGACCAGTCAAGCTTTGCCAAATACATCGTGCAAGGCCGCGATGCGCTGCCCGTTCTCAATGAAGTCTCCGTGGCAGACTGCAATGTCGAACCCGGCAAGATGGTCTACACTCAGTGGTGCAATGAGCGCGGCGGCATCGAAGCCGATCTCACTGTCACCCGGCTGGGCGAAACTGAGTTCCTCGTCGTAACCGGTTCTGCTCCGCAAATCCGCGATTTTGCCTGGTTGAAACGCCACATCGGTGATCGCTTCTGCACCGTCACCGACGTGACGTCCGGAATGCCGATGCTGTCGCTCATGGGGCCGAATTCGCGCGCACTGATGGAAAAGCTAACCGGGGCAGATATGTCCAGCGAGGCGCATCCGTTTGCCACCTCGCGCGAGCTGGAAATCGGTTATGCACGCGTGCGGGCAAGCCGCATAACCTATGTCGGTGAGCTTGGCTGGGAACTCTACATGCCAACTGAGTTTGCGCTACATGTGTATGACACCATCATCGCTGCAGGCGATGAGTTTGGACTCACCCATGCCGGCATGCACACCATGAACAACTGCCGGACGGAAAAGGCTTATCGCCACTTTGGTCACGACATTGCCGATGAAGACACGCCCATTGAGGCCGGACTGGGCTTTACAATTGCATGGGACAAGCAAGGCGGCTTCATTGGCCGCGATGCGCTGCTCAAGCAGAAGGAGCAGAAGGTTCGGCGCAAACGCATGGTCACACTTGCGTTGGAAGACAGCAGTGACACCGCGCCCCTGATGTACCACGAGGAACCGGTCTACCGCGACGGTGTGATTGTCGGGTCAACGACGTCCGGTGCCTGGGGCCACCGCCTCGGCAAGTCCATCGGTATGGGGTACATGACGTGTGAAGACGGCATCACAAAGGACTGGATCGACTCAGGAAAATGGGAAGTAGAAATTGCATGGAAGAAATATCCGGCGCATGTACAACTCGCGCCCCTCTATGACCCCAGGAACGAAAAGATTCGTTGCTGATCACCCCATGTGGGAAGAAGAATTTGTCCGGATGACGAAGTTCGTGGAAACCACGGATTAATCGGGATGGGGGCTATCTGGCCTAGCCCCAAAGCAAAACCCCCGGCGCGCGACAAGGCAAGCCCGGGGGTTTATGTTTGCTGCAATCTTCGTGACTCAAAACACTCTGAGCACCTCAGACAACCGTTTTCCGCGAACTAGGCATACGGGCTTTTGCACTTGTGCCACCGGCCATCATAGCCCTTGAACGCATCGCGATTTTCGTTGTACGAGCGATACCGGTTGTGGCACCAGTCAACGTGCAGTTCCCAGTCGCTGCCGCCATAGCTGTACGATGGCTCATAGTAGTCATTGCCATAGAGCCAAAACGGCGTCGCATACCAAAACCCATTGTAATAATGGTTGTAACCGCGCTGGCGGGCACGATACCTGTTGTTGCGGTGCTTGCGATTATGTCTGCGTTCAACATGACGAACGCCGCCGCGGGATTTGAAGCGCTTGTGACGAAACTCACGGCGCAACTTGCGTAACTCGCGGCCTTCACCGCCGCGCAGTTCCCTGCGGCCTTCACCGCTTCGCGACTTCTTGTACAAGTACTCCAGATGATTGAACCGTTCGGCCTGGCGCACGGAATACGGCTCGGCTTTAGCGGCTGTAACACCTGCAACACATGCGGTTGCCAGGGCGATGGCTCCCGCCAACGCACTCAAAACTTTTCTCTGTGTCATTTGCATATCCCCGGTTTGGCAATCTGATTGCCCGCTCACAGACAACAGATAGGAAGTCGTTCGTCAGTTTCAAGGTGCCCTGCGGAAATTCAACACTTGTCGGCCGCAAGAACTGATGAACCAAGCTGTCTGGCGCGCTCTTCGAAGGCTGTCATGATGCGGCGGACTGCAACATCGAACACCGACCCCACGGCCATGTGCAAAAGCCTGGACGACATCTGATAGTCGAGGTGGAAGTCAATGTCGCAACCACCTTGCGCCTGGGTAAACAGCCAGCGATTGTCGATGTGCTTGACCGGGCCTTCGTTCGAGGTGGCGCGGATGGCAAGTTGCTTAGGGTCAGCCACAACGCGTGATACGAAAGCCTCTTTCAGACGCAGCTTGGGGTATTCAATATCAAGGCTGGCGCAGAACTGAAACCTGCCGTCTTCCAGGTCCTGCCGGCCCCATACCTTCGCGCCGGTACACAAAGGAAGAAAATCCGGATACTGGGCGACATCGGCAACGATGGCGAACAGATGTTCGGGCGGAAATCCAACACGTCGGCTTGTATGAAAGACACTCACGCCGCTGTCAGGCGCCAGGCCTGGCGAGCTTTGCGTCGCGTGCCGCTCGCAGCTTGGCAAAATCATCACCGGCATGGTGTGACGATCGCGTCAGCGGGCTCGCCGACACCATCAGGAAACCCTTTGCATAAGCGGATTTTTCCAGCGCCTTGAATTCTTCAGGGGTCCAGAACCTGTCAATTGAGGCGTGCTTGGCACTTGGTTGCAGGTACTGGCCAATGGTCATGAAATCAATGCCGGCGATACGCATGTCATCCATGACCTGCAATATCTCTTCGCGCGTTTCGCCAAGGCCAACCATGACACCGGACTTGGTGAACATGCCAGCATCCAACTCCTTCACCTGCTGTAGCAGGCGCAGAGAGTGAAAGTAGCGCGCGCCAGGGCGAATGCGCGGATATAACCGGGGAACGGTCTCCAGATTGTGATTGAACACATCCGGCCTTGCCTCGACAACCACCTGCAGCGCGGCGTCCTTGCGCAGGAAGTCCGGCGTCAAAACCTCAATGGTTGTTTGCGGCGAAGCATTTCTGATGGCGCGAATGACGCGGGCAAAATGATTTGCGCCGCCGTCTCCCAGGTCATCCCGGTCAACAGAAGTGATAACGGCATGGCTGAGCTCCATCTTGGCGACTGCATCGCCCACGCGCTCCGGCTCGCTGCCATCAAGCGCGTTGGGCAGCCCGGTGGCAACATTGCAGAACGCGCATGCGCGGGTGCAGATGTCACCCATTATCATGAAAGTGGCGTGCTTCTTTTCCCAGCATTCGCCAATGTTGGGGCAACCAGCTTCTTCACAGACCGTCACCAGCTTGTGGTCGCGCACAAGCTGGCGGGTCTGGTGATACTTCGCCGACACCGGAGCCTTCACCCGCAACCAGTCAGGCTTTCGCCTTTGCACCGGATTGTCAGGCTTGTGGGCCTTTTCCGGGTGCCTGGGGCGGCAAGTAGTATCGAGGACTGTTGGCATTATCTTTGTTGTTTTAGCGGCTCTTGATTGCGCGGTAGGCAAAGATCAATACGCATGCACCAGCAACCGCGATCACCAGCTGCCCGATCAGGCCACCAAGACCAATGCCCAGCAGACCGAGCAGGAAGTTGCCAACAACCGCCCCGCCAATACCGAGTACAATGTTCATCAGAAGTCCGGTGTCGAACTTCATTACCTTTTCTGCGATCCAACCGGCCAAAGCGCCAAGAACGATCGTCATGATCCAGCCAAAACCAACCATATTTCTCTCCTGCTGTTGTTCGTGGCAAACCCGCGATTCAGGCCCGCCGCCCGCGAAGCATACGATAAAGTGTAATGACAATGACAGCCCCGACAACGGAAACCAGCACATTTCCCCAGAACCAGCCCTGGAAAATCTCACCCAGCTGAAGACCTGCAAAATTTGCCAGCCAACCGCCGACGAAGGCTCCGATAATGCCCATCACGATGTTGGTCAAAATGCCGTGGCTGCCGCCAGTAAGTTTTTCTGCAATCCAGCCCGCCACACCACCAATCAGCAATGTGCCGAAAATACCGACCCCGCCACCGAGATCCATCAACGCCATATCCATTTGCAAACTTCCTCTAATTGAATGCGCCCGGCCCTACATATGGATAACCCGACCATATGCATCAAGTACACTCTCGTGCATCATTTCCGAAAGCGTGGGATGCGGGAACACTGTGTGCATGAGGTCTTCTTCGGTCGTCTCAAGGCCCATGGCGATGACAAAGCCCTGTATCAACTCGGTGACTTCGGCTCCCACCATGTGCGCACCCAGCAATTGCCCGGTTTTTTTGTCAAATATGGTCTTGATCAGACCCTGGTCCTCGCCGAGCGCAATTGCCTTGCCGTTGGCCAGAAACGGGAAGCGACCGATCTTGACGTCTATCCCATGCTCCTTGGCCGCGCGCTCGGTCAGGCCAACCGATGCTACTTGCGGATGACAATAGGTGCAGCCCGGAATCTGCTCCTTCTTCATAGGATGGACATTGGGCAGACCCGCAATCTTTTCGACGCAGATCACACCCTCGTGCTCGGCCTTGTGCGCCAGCATGGGCGGGCCAGCCACGTCACCGATGGCATGTATGCCTGCAACATTGGTGCGGCCGTACCCGTCGATGACCACGCAGCCGCGATCAGTCTTCACCCCCAACGCTTCAAGCCCAATGCTCTCGATGTTGCCAACCACGCCAACCGCAGAAATAACGCGGTCCACCTTCAGCTCGCTCGTCTTGCCGTCCTTGGTCTCGATGGTAGCCGTGACGTCATTGGCACCCTTCTTCAGACCCGCGACCTTGGCCTGCGTGATGATTTTCAGGCCCTGCTTCTCAAGCTGCTTGCGGGCAATGCCTGCAATCTCGGTATCTTCCACAGGCATGATTTGATCCATAATCTCGACCACAGTCACATCAACGCCCATGGCATTGTAAAAGCTTGCAAATTCAATCCCGATAGCGCCAGAACCAACAACCAGCAACGATTTCGGCATGGCTGGCGGAACCATGGCCTCAAAATAGGTCCAAACCAGCTTGCCATCGGGCTCCAGCCCCGGCAGCACGCGAGGTCGCGCACCTGTTGCCACGATAATGTTCTTTGCCGTGTAGGTGCCCTCGCCAACGGCATCCTTGGGCGCCGGGTGCTGGGGTTCCATCGCCTTTTTTGAAGACTTGGCTACAATCACCTCACCGGGTTTGGAGATCTTCGCTTCACCCCAGATCACCTGCACCTTGTTCTTCTTAAGCAGATGACCAACACCGCCATTCAGCCGGCCAGACACCCCGCGCGACCGTTTGACAACGGCAGCCGCGTCAAAACTGATGTTGTCTGCCGACAGGCCGTAGTCCTTGGCGTGGTTCATGTAGTGATATATCTCGGCGGACCGCAGCAGCGCCTTGGTGGGTATGCAGCCCCAGTTCAGGCAAATTCCGCCCAGGTGCTCGCGCTCCACAATCGCGGTCTTGAGGCCTAGCTGTGCGGACCTGATGGCCGTCACATAGCCACCAGGGCCGGAGCCGATGATGATCACATCAAAATTTGTATCCGCCATCGATCCGTCTCCCTACACCAACATTGCCATCGGGTTTTCAACATAGTGCCGGAAGGCGGTGGCAAGTTCGCCGCCCAGTGCGCCGTCGATGACCCGGTGGTCAAACGCGAATGTCGCATTCATGATCGTGGCGATGGCCATTGCGCCATCCTTCACGATCGGTTTCTGGACCCCGGCTCCGATTGACACAATGGATGCATGCGGCGGGTTGATGATCGAGGTAAAATTGTCGACGCCAAACATGCCGAGATTTGAAACGGCTGTAGTGCCACCCTGGTATTCCTCCGGCTTCAGCTTCTTGTCGCGCGCGCGGCCTGCCATGTCCTTGACTTCGCCAGATATGACTGACAGGGGCTTCAACTCTGCTTGCCGGACGATCGGAGTAATCAAGCCATCCGGAATGGCTACCGCCACACCCACGTCTGCATGCTTGTGCAACAGCCTCGCCGTGGACGTCCACGAGCCGTTTGCCTTCGGTACATCCCGTAAAGCAAGCGCCAACGCCTTGATAATGAAGTCGTTCACCGACAGCTTGTATGCGGGCTTGCCATCCTTTTCCGGTGCCGCCTTGTTCAGGTCGGCCCGAACCTTAAGCAACGCATCGAGCTTACAATCCACCGATATATTATACGATGGCACTGTCTGGTTGCTCTCCGACAGGCGTGCGGCAATGGTTTTGCGCATGCCATCATGCGGCAACTCTTCGTAAGAGCCTTCGGCGAACAGGCGGCGCACCATGTCGTCGGAAGGACCGGCTGTCGCAGCGGGTGCCGGCGAGGCCGTACCAGGCCTGGGCGCAGCGGCCGGAACGCCGTCCTTGTGGGCTTTTTCCACGTCCGATTTGACGATACGGCCATGCGGGCCGGTGCCGCTCAGCAGAGAAATTTCGATGTTGTTCTGTTTCGCGATGCGCCTCGCCAGTGGTGAAGCAAAGATGCGTGCATCGGGCGCGCGTGCCGGTACTGAAGCCGGTGGCGTTGCCGCTTTTGACGCAACACGGGATCTCGATCTTGGGGGCTGGTGCTGCTTCCGCTTTCGGAGCGGACGCTGGTGCTGCCGAACCGCCGGTCTTGATGTCTCCGGCGCTCTCACCGTCACCCAGCAGGACGGCAATTGCCGTATTGACGGCCACGTCATCGGTACCTTCTGCGACGAGTAGCTTGCCGACCCTGCCCTCATCCACGGCTTCCACTTCCATGGTTGCCTTGTCAGTTTCGATTTCGGCGATTATATCACCGGACGACACTTCATCGCCTTCCTTGACCAGCCACTTGGCAAGCTTGCCCTTTTCCATGGTGGGAGACAGGGCGGGCATCAAAATTTCCGTTGGCATGAATTGCCCCTCCCTTATACGTAGAGGACGGCCCTGGCCGCCTCCACCACTTCATCGACATTCGGCAAGGCCAGTTTTTCCAGATTGGCGGCATACGGCATCGGCACATCCTTGCCGTGGACGCGCGCTACCGGCGCATCCAGGTAATCGAATGCATGGGTCATAACTTCAGCGGCAATGTGCGAACCCATTGACGCCACCGGCCAGGCCTCTTCCACCACGACGCAGCGGTTGGTCTTTTTCACGCTTTCGATAACAGCGGGCAGATCATAAGGACGAAGCGACCGCAGATCGATCACTTCGGCCTCGATGCCATCAGCTGCGAGCTTGTCCGCTGCGCCAAGGGCGTAAGTCATACCTATGCCCCACGTCACGATGGTCACATGGCTACCGGTTCGCGCCACCTTGGCCTTGCCAATCGGCAGAACCCAGTCATCCAGCTTCGGCACTTCGAAGGTCTTGCCATACAGGATTTCATTTTCCAGAAAGATGACCGGGTTGGGATCACGGATTGCGGCCTTGAGCAGGCCTTTTGCGTCGGCTGCGGAATACGGCATGACGACTTTCAGGCCCGGCACATGCGCATACCAGGAGGCATAGTCCTGGCTGTGCTGCGCTCCCACACGCGCCGCAGCACCGTTGGCACCGCGAAAGACTATCTGGCTGCCCATTTGTCCGCCGGACATGTACAGCGTCTTGGCGGCAGAGTTGATGATATGGTCAATCGCCTGCATGGCGAAGTTGAATGTCATAAACTCGACGATCGGCTTCAGACCACCAAACGCCGCACCCACTGCAATGCCGGTGAAACCGTGTTCGGTAATCGGGGTATCAATCACGCGCTTGTCGCCAAACTCCTCCAGCAAACCTTGCGAAATCTTGTAGGCCCCCTGGTACTCGGCTACTTCCTCACCCATGAGGAATACCGTGTCATCAGCGCGCATTTCTTCTGCCATGGCAGAGTTGAGTGCTTCGCGTACGGTCATTTCGACCATTTCCGTGCCTTCCGGAATTTCCGGGTCGGCGGCCGTGACGGCCATCAAGACGGAAGGGGCTGCTACTTCGGCTGTCGAAACTGGAGTGGCATCTGGTGCAAGGAAGCAAGAGCAGCCTGCGGTGACGGCGGCTACAGACGTGCTGACGGTGCTTGCGTCTTCTCCGTCGTTGGCGAGCACGGCAATGACCGTGTTCACCTTCACGCCCTCAGTGCCTTCAGGCACGGCGATGGAGGCCACAATGCCTTCATCCACGGCCTCCACTTCCATCGTCGCCTTGTCGGTTTCAATCTCCGCGATGATGTCACCGGAAGACACGGTGTCACCCTCCTTGACCAGCCACTTGGCCAGCTTGCCCTCTTCCATTGTCGGTGAAAGGGCTGGCATCAGAATTTCAGTTGGCATTGTTCAGCCCTCCCTCACGCTTCCACATATACATCGGTCCACAGCTCCGACGGATCGGGCAGCAGATCAGACTGGGCGAAGTCTGCAGCTTCAGTGACCACCTTGCGGATCTTGCCGTCGATTGCTTTCAGGTCATCATCGGATAGGCCATGATCGCCCGACAGGCGACGCTTCACCTGCTCGATCGGGTCGTGCTCCTCACGCATTTTCTGCACTTCGTCGCGTGTACGGTATTTGGCAGGATCAGACATGGAATGGCCGCGGTAACGGTAGGTTTTCATTTCCAGGATGTATGGCCCCTCACCTGAGCGGCAGTGCTGCAATGCTCGATCGGCAGCTTCCTTCACTGCGCGCACATCCATGCCGTCGACCTGCTCACCGGGAATAGCGTACACCGAACCGCGATTGAACAGTTCCTCTGCCTTGGCAGCTGAGCGTCTTACTGCGGTGCCCATGGCATAACCGTTGTTCTCAATGACGAAAATGACGGGTAGCTTCCACAATGAAGCCATGTTGAAGGTTTCGTAAACCTGACCCTGGTTCGCAGCGCCCTCGCCGAAATAGACGGTCGAGACGTTGCCATTCTCCTTGTACTTGTCAGCGAACGCCAGACCTGCACCAAGCGGCACCTGCGCCCCAACAATGCCGTGACCGCCGAAGAACTGCTTCTCACGGGAAAACATGTGCATCGAGCCACCCTTGCCCTTGGAATACCCACCCTGGCGCCCGGTCAATTCGGCCATAACTCCCTTGGGGTCCATGCCGCAGGCCAACATGTGGCCGTGGTCGCGGTAAGAGGTTGTCATCTGATCGCCTTCGATCATCGCCATGGACATGCCGACGACAACCGCTTCCTGGCCAATATACAAGTGACAGAACCCGCCTATGTGGCCCATGCCATATAGCTGACCAGCCTTTTCCTCGAAGCGCCGGATAAGGAGCATGTCCTCATAGGCTTTCAGGTCCTGGCTTTTGGTGAAGGGAGAATTGGATTTGACGGCGGGTGCAGCGTCAGCCCCTGCCGACGCCTTTTTGGCAGCTTTTGCCATGAGTTACCTCCATAAGAACGGAGGTGTTATCCCTCCTGTTATGGATCGTCATAGCATAGCCAAAACCGTTCGGATATTTCATCCGAACGAATTAACTTAAAAATGGTTATTGACTGTGTTCGGTCAGCTACTGGGCAACGTTAACTACAATCGAGTTACTCTTTTCATATCCCAACATGTCCCGGACAAGCTGTTCAGCAAGGTCAGGATCAACACTTTCGGGCCGCATGAGCTTGACGCGGTCTTCTATAGCTTCGCGCCGCGCGCTGACTTTGGCAAGTCCATCTTCGCGCCCGGCCAGCTTGACCTCCAGACGGGCAAAATTCTCGACACCGCGCGGACCTTCGCTCCAGTGCCAATGGAAATATCCGAGCATCGCGACGCACCCCGCACACACGAGTACATCAAACAACTTTGGCCATTTGAACATGAATGGGTGCTACCTTTTTCCAACTGTAATCCCCGACCTGATCGGGAGATTCACAGGAATCACTTGTAGATAACGCTAACCATCTGCCGTTAACACTGCGTTAACTGTAGTGTCCTGATGCGCATCGCGATAACTTTGAGGTAGTTATGCGCGGCTATTCTGACACCCACCTGTCACTATTGGGGGCCGTATCCAATGAACTTCTTCAAACCCGCAGCCATCATCTGCACAGCGCTTGCAATGACCGCCTGCAACCAGCAGTCATCAACCAAAACCTACGAAATGACGGTCAAGGAGGCGTATGCCAGGCTGAAGGACAAGGCGATACTGACACCATTGAAGACTGAGCAGTTTTCCGAGGCTGGCAAGCATGTAATCGTGGACAAACGCACAGACGAATACGTGACCTATGCATATGTGTATGGTGGCGAACAGTACTGGTACACGGCAAGCCTGGAAAAGGTGGATGAAGATACCACCGGCATCAAGCTGGAATTCTTCCCCAATGCGCACCTGAAGGACCTGCCGGCTGCCTCCATCAACATGCTGTACGCTGCCTCCGCCGAGCGTGTCATGGCTCACATGGAAGGCCGCGAGCCAGACGGCCGGAAGATCCAGATGAAGTCAACCGGCTACATCCTCATGAACCCGGTCGAGACCCACACGGACATCGCCCGCATGCGCAACGAGGCCATCGCCGCAGCGAAGAAGGACGGAATCAAGGTGGAGTGAATCTGAAGCTCACCCCTTCAATATCCCCCGGCCCGCATACACCGCCTGGTCGCCAAGCATCTCTTCAATGCGGATGAGCTGGTTGTACTTGGCCAGCCGGTCAGACCGGGCCAGTGAGCCGGTCTTGATCTGCCCGCAGTTGGTGGCCACGGCGAGGTCGGCAATGGTGTTGTCTTCCGTCTCGCCGGAACGGTGAGACATCACCGCCGTGTAGCCTGCGCGGTGTGCCATGTCGACGGCGGCCAGCGTTTCGGTCAGTGTGCCGATCTGGTTGACCTTGACCAGGATGGAGTTGGCCACGCCCTTGTCGATGCCCATCTTCAACCGTTTCGGATTGGTCACGAACAGATCATCGCCCACCAGCTGGCACGACTTGCCTGCAAGGTCGGTCAGCTCCTTCCAGCCTGCCCAATCATCTTCGTGCATGCCGTCTTCGACCGAGATAATCGGATAGTTCTTGACGAGTTTGGCAAGATACTTGGCCTGCTCGGACGACGAGCGCCTCACCCCCTCGCCCTCATAGTCATACTTCTTCGCCTTGTAGAATTCAGATGCGGCGCAATCGAGCGCCAGGTACATGTCCTTGCCCGGCTTGAACCCCGCCTTCTCGCAACTGGCCATGACGAAATCGAGTGCCGCCTCGGCGCTTGGCAAATCCGGTGCGAATCCGCCTTCGTCACCCACATTGGTGTTGTGGCCGGCCTTCTTCAGTTCACCCTTGAGAGTGTGGAAAACCTCCGCGCCCATGCGCACCGCCTCCGCGATCGAGCTTGCGCCCACTGGCATGATCATGAATTCCTGAAAATCGATTGGGTTGTCGGCGTGTGCGCCGCCATTGATGATGTTCATCATCGGCACGGGAAGGACGCGCGCCGACGTGCCGCCGACATAGCGGTAAAGCGGCAGGTTGGAGGCGTTGGCGGCGGCCTTGGCAACGGCCAGCGACACACCCAGAATGGCGTTGGCGCCAAGTTTCGCCTTGTTGGCGGTGCCGTCCAGCTTGATCATGGTTTCGTCGATGGCGGTCTGGTCTTCGGCGTCCATGTCGAAAAGCGCGTCGGCGATCTTGCCGTTGATGGCTGCAACCGCCTTTTTCACGCCCTTGCCCAGATAGCGCTTTTTGTCACCATCACGCAGCTCAACTGCTTCGTGTGCGCCCGTCGACGCGCCAGAAGGAACTGCCGCGCGGCCCGATGAACCGTCGGCAAGAATCACGTCCACCTCGACTGTTGGGTTGCCCCGGCTGTCGAGAATTTCGCGGCCATGGATGTGGACGATTTCGGTCATTTGGTTTGCCCCTTGGATGCCTGGTACGAATGTCTGTGGGGCATATAATGCAACGGCTGCGCAAAGAGCAACATGCGCAGGTGAAGCAGGCGGCAATCCAAGCCACATGAAAGTGGATGTTAGGCGGCGGGCGTCAACCCGACGCCCGGGCCACAGTGCAAAAGATCAGAATGTCAGATGGCCCGATGGCTCTCAGACGCCAACCTGCTTGTCGAACTCCGCAGCCAGCGCCTTCATGGGCCACGGATCGTCTTCCTGAGCCAGCTCGCTCATCGGAAGCACCATGACACCGGAGACTGAAGTTGCATAATCTGCCTCGCCGAGCATCGATTCCACCACTGTCTCGGCTGCTGCGCCGTAATCGTCTGCGCGGGCTTCGTCCCAATCATTCAGACCGATGGCAATCTCTGCCTTGCCGTTGTGTATTTCCATGAGGAAGACAGCTTCACGAACATCCATGTTACCGCCACCTGGCAGGGAAACAGTGTCGACAAGACGTTCACGCTCACGCAGGGCCTTGAACTTCCAACCCCTGTATGCCGGGGCTATCGCCACAATATCGCGCGCCAGCAGCATTGCCTCGCGGTCACCATCGGCTGTGAGAAGCAGTATTGGCGAACCATCAGCAGAAACATCAAGCTCGGCGAACAGGCGTTCGTCGGTTTCCTGTATGGCGGCCAGCAAGCCATCCAGTACAGGTTCGATTTCAGCCATGGTCATGTCATCAAGATTGGCGGCTGCAGCAGCCAGACGGGCTTCGTTTTCATCAAACCAACCCCAGAATCCAGCCGCTTCCGGCTCTTGTTTCAACGCGAACATGCAGGATCCCCACTTCATTACGCAAGACAAACAAACTGGAAGCGAGAATGCGCAGGTGTTGGTTAACGCCGGGTTGCAGGACCGGACAAAATTGTCAGGTCTTGGTAAACGAAACCAAAACACGTGCTTGCCGCGACCCTCTTTGGTGATAAACTTTCTGAAAGTTTGCACTCGAAAGCAAACAACCACAGGGAGTTCGCGGCATGTCCAAAAAGCACGATATTTTGATAGTGGGTGGCGGTGCAGCCGGTCTGGCGGCGGCCAGCAGCCTGAAAATGCGCCGTCCCGGACTTGGGATCGCCATCATCGAGCCGTCCGACAAACACTACTATCAACCCGGCTGGACCATGGTCGGCGGCGGCATTTTCACCAAGGAACAAACCGAGCGCACCACAGCGTCTGTCTGGCCATCAGGCATCACCCGCATCAACGGCGCGGTCGCAACATTCAGCCCGGAGCAGAATTCACTGCTGCTGGAAGACGGGTCAGAACACAGCTACGACACCCTCATTGTGGCCCCCGGCCTCAAGCTTGACTGGAACGGTATTGAAGGGCTCACCAGCGCGCTTGGAAAAAACGGCGTGACGTCGAACTACCGCTATGACCTTGCGCCTTATACCTGGAAGCTCGTGCAGGAAACTGCAAAGGGCAACGCACTCTTTACCCAACCTGCCATGCCCATCAAATGTGCTGGCGCGCCTCAAAAAGCCATGTACCTGTCGTGTGACCATTGGCTGCGCAATGGCCGTCTCGCCAACATCAAAACTTCATTCTGCAATGCCGGGCCGGTATTGTTTGGCTGCGCTGACTATGTGCCTCCACTCATGGAGTACGTAAAGAAGTACGGCATCAATCTGGATTTCAATCAGAATCTGACCAAAATCGATGGCGCCAAAAAGGTTGCCACTTTCGCCGTCAAGGATGGCGATGGCAAGGTCACCAACGTGGAACGCCCCTACGACATGATCCATGTCGTGCCGCCGCAGATTGGCCATGACTTCATCCGCAACAGCCCGCTGGCAGCGGCATCAGGCTGGGTGGACGTTGATCAGGCAACCTTGCGCCATGTGAAATATCCAAACGTGTTCAGCCTTGGCGATGCATCGTCCACGCCTAATGCCAAGACTGCCGCCGCAGCGCGCAAGCAGGCCCCTATCGTGGCTGAAAACGTTATCGCGGTGATGGCCGGCAAGGAACCTGCGATCAAGTATGACGGTTATGGTTCGTGCCCGCTCACTGTAGAAAACGGCAAGATCATCCTGGCTGAGTTCGGTTATGGCGGAAAGGTCATGCCGTCATTTCCATGGGACTCCACCAAACCTCGCCGTAGCGCGTGGCACCTGAAAAAGTCCATCCTGCCGTGGGTCTACTGGAACGCCATGCTCAAGGGCAAGGAGTGGCTGGTCAAACCGGTCTGATCGGTACTCATTCTCCTGCCAGGCGGACATCAGCGGCCGCATCATCCTGCTGCCACTTGAGGGCCAGCTTGTGAATGCCATGCAGCACGCCTTTGAGTTCGTGGCCACGCGCGCTCAAAGAATAAGTCACAGTAGGCGGGACAGTAGGCTGGTAGTCGCGGTGGACCAGCCCCGCCCCTTCCAGCATGCGTAATCGCTCGGTCAGCACCTTTGCGGAAATCTTGGGTATGCGCGACTTGAGCTCACCAAAGCGCAGCTCGCCGTCTGACTCCAGCAACCACAAAATGTAGGTGGTCCAAGGCCCCATAATGAGGCGAAGGATGTCGTCCATGGGGCAGCAACCGCCACGCTGATCATCGTTTTGTGTTCGTGCCATCTATGGTCACTCTCGGGTTCTTTAGTTACTTTAAAGTACCTACTTTTCAAAAGTAAGTAAAGGCGCTATCCGTGGAGCCATAAGACTAACCAGTTTCAACAAGGAGCCAAGAATGGCACACGTCGCAATTCTCTATTTCTCGGGCTACGGCCACACCGCAAAGCAGGCAGAAGCCGTCCACGAAGGTGCTGCTTCGGTCAAAGGCGCAAAAGCCACAATCCTCAAGATCGATGAAAATGGTGAACTGCCAGATGGCGCGTGGGACACGCTGAAAGCCGCTGATGCGGTGATCTTTGGCAGCCCGACTTACATGGGCGGACCGGCCTGGCAGTTCAAGAAGGTGGCCGATGCCTCATCCAAGCCATGGTTCACCCAGGACTGGAAGAACAAGATCGCAGGCGGCTTCACCAACTCTGCAACAACCAACGGCGACAAGGGCGGTACAATCACCTATTTCGTCACACTCGCCATGCAGCATTCAATGATTTGGGTTGGCACAGGCATTATGCCGGCCAACGCCAAGGCAAACTCGCCAGAGGACGCGGGCTGGACCGGCGGCATGACCGGTGCCTTGTCGATTTCACCGTCAGATGCCTCACCGGACGAAGCTCCACGCAAGGGTGACCTGGAAGCAGCCCGGATATATGGCGCACGCATTGCACAGATGGCTGCAAAGCTCGCTTGATACCAGGAACCAGCGGGCAGGACTTAAGTACCTGCCCGCAAACTCTTGCGCTGCCTGCCCTGCGCATCAAAGTTTGCCGGGTCCAGCCACGTTTCGAATGCCGCCTTGAGCACTGGCCATTCCGCGTCGATGATGGAAAACCAAGCGGTATCACGGTTGCGACCCTTGTACATGGTGGCCTGGCGGAAGGTACCTTCATAAGTGAAGCCAAGCCGTTTCGCGGAAGTCCGTGACGGCGCGTTCAATGCATCACATTTCCACTCATAGCGCCGGTATCCAAGTTCATCGAACACCCGCGCCATCATAAGGTACATCGCCTCGGTTGCACCGCGCGTTTTCTGTAGCGCAGGCGCATAATTTATGTGCCCCACCTCAATCACGCCTACTGCCGGCTCGATGCGAAGGTAACTGGCAACACCTATAGCCCTGTCCGTCGATTGGTCAATGATGACGTGAAACAGCGGGTCATCGCCCAGACACGTCGCCTGCATCCATTGCGCCAGCTTTTGCTCTGTGTCGAAAGGGCCATACCCCATATATGTCCAGTTGCGGCCTTCGGTGTCCGCGCTGAATGCTTCGAACAACCCGGCCGCATGAGCGTCCACACAAGCGGGTTCCAGACGCACATGCCGCCCCTGCATCACAGTGCGCGGCGGGCGCGGGCGCGGCGTCCACCCCGGTACATCATGGCCGATTGGCTGGCCCAGTTCGTTGTTTCGTTTGCTCATGCGCTTGCCTCTTCCGCGATTGCAGTGCCCGCCGCCCACCCGGACGACCAGGCCCACTGAAAATTGTATCCGCCCAGCCAACCAGTCACGTCCACAACCTCGCCAATGAAATACAGACCCGGCACAGTGTTGGCCTGCATTGTGCGCTGGTTCAGGCCTGCGGTATCAACACCACCAAGCGTGACCTCCGCCGTCCGGTAACCTTCGGTGCCAACAGGATAGACCTGCCAGTTGTTGATGGCGGTGGACAGGGCCAATATTGCCTTGTCCGACAAGTCCGCCAGATTGACATTGTTTTCAGATGCGATGTGGTGCGCCAGTCCTTTTGGCAACAGACCGGCCAGCACCGTCGCGACTGACTTTCTGGCCTGTGTCTTGCGCAACGTCTTCAACTCTTGCTCGGCGTCACGGCCAGGCAGCAGATCTATGCTCAACGGCTGCTTTTCATGCCAATAGTTAGAGATTTGCAGAATCGCGGGGCCGGAAAGCCCCCGATGGGTGAACAGCAAAGCTTCGGCAAAGCTGACCTTGCCGCAGCTTACCACTGCGTCCACTGCTACCCCGGCCAATGGTTTGAACGATGCCAGCAAGTTGTCAGGAAATGTCAACGGCACGAGGCCTGCGCGTGTTTCTGTGACTGCCAGACCAAACTGCTCCGCCAGACGGTAGCCGTACCCTGTGGCGCCCATCTTGGGGATGGATTTGCCACCGCACGCAACAACAAAATTGCGACAGACCGCGGTGCAAGCATGTTTACCAACAAGCGATAGCTCAAACCCGCTTTCTGTTTTGCAAATCTTACCCACGCTTGTTTCGAGGCGCAATTCCACACCCAAGTTGCGCATTTCAGCCAGCATCATGTCGATGATCTGCTGTGCTGACCCGTCGCAGAAAAGCTGTCCCAGCGTCTTCTCGTGATAAGCAATGCCGTGTGCTTCCACCAGCTTGATGAAGTCATGCTGCGTGTAGCGGCTCAGCGCGGACCTGGCAAAATGCGGATTTGAAGAGATGAACCTGTCTGGTGCGCACTCCAGGTTTGTAAAGTTGCAGCGCCCGCCACCACTTATACGGATTTTTTCACCCGGATTTTTGGCGTGATCCACAATCAGCACCCGGCCACCCCGGGCAGCAGCATGGATGGCGCACATCATGCCCGCCGCGCCTGCACCAACAATTAAGGTGTCGAACCCTACAAGATCATGCACGTGCATGACCCGTGCGCCAACAGTTTGCCATTGGCATCTTCCAACCGTGCATCGGAGGTTGCAACGCGCCGCCCCAGGTGGACAACCGCGCCCCGCGCGCTAACCAACCCGGTCTGCTCGGTCAGCGCACGTACCATGTTCACCTTCAGCTCAACAGTTGTGTAGCCCTGCCCTGCCTCAAGCCGCGAATGAACGGCACACCCAAGCGCGCTATCAAGAATGGAGGATATCCAGCCGCCGTGCACAGTGCCCGCAGGGTTGTAGTGCTGTTCGCCTGGCTCACCCTCAAAGACGGCAAATCCATCGCCCACTTCCACCAAGCGGAACCCCAGCAACTTGCCAAACGGTGCCACGCCTCCGGCATCACGCATGCGCTGCAGATTTTGCAGGCCTGTCAGTCTTGAATCGAGCACGGCTTCAATACACCTCGGAAAAAGCAATGACCGCGCCCGATGCGACATCGGGGCCGATTGCATGGCCAGATGGCGTGTCACGCCAAACAATTCCTGCATCATCGAGGTGATTGAGCGCCACCTCACGGTTGATGACTTCAATGCGATAGCCAGCCAGCACGGGACCGTTGGCCAACGACGGAGCTGTATGGGCGTAGGCTTGCTCAAACGCACCGGGTTGATATATGGCGATTGTGCCGCGCGGCGTTTCGATACGCACGGTGTGTTCTTCGCTCAAGGCAGCTTCCACGCCCGATACATGCTGCAGGAACTCAACGTAGTGCAGCGGTTGATCCGCCACCATGGCCACCTCCCCGATACTGACTGCAGTGTTGGCGTGGTGCTGATATTCCTGTTTCCAGAAATACTGCGGTGCATGTTGCTGGCAGTAGAAAAACACCACACGCGGCATATCCGGATGAGTTGTGAAGGCCAGTGAAAAGCCAACGGTCACTTCTTCACCATCTGGTTGCTTTGCCTTGCGCGAAAACTCGAACGGCTTGTAGGTGGTCAAACTCGATGCCTTGAAGCGGGTATGCACTTCGGCAATGTCATCGGCCTCGAAAACAAGCATCGAGCAGCCCTCAGCACCATCTTGCATAAAACCAGCATTATAGGCGCTGAAGCTGAGTTCGCCCTTGCCTGGCTGCGTCACAAGGTGCGGGTTGGGAACGTACAGAAACTCCAGGAAAAAGCCGTCCAGCTGCACAAGGCTGTTGCCCGTGCCAAAAGGATGTTCGGCAGGTGGCGTGAGCGTAAAGCCAGCCTGCATCATGCGCATGCGCATGACTTCGAAATCTGCAGTGCAGTGAACGATATGGTCGAGTCCGCCGGGCATGTTGAGTCCTGGTTGTGGTGCAAACTCCACTCGACGCGGAGACTGCAGGTTGCATTGTGATAACACGAACTGATGCCGCGTAAACCACTTCGTGATGCGCGCTCAGCCTATTGTGCGTTCAAGAACCGAATACCAGTTGCGCCGGCAGATCCTGTCAACCAGATCAGCTCCGTAACCTGCCTGACGCATGGCACCAACCAACGCGGGCAATCCAGCCACATCATTGATCTCGGCTGGCACAAGCGCACCATCAAAGTCTGAGCCAAGTGCTACCGCGTCCTCACCCAGCCTTTCCAATAGATAGTCAAGGTGGCGGATCATGGTGGGTAAAGGTGTGTCGATGCTTTGCCTGCCGTCTTCGCGCAGGAATGGCACCGCATAGTTCAACCCGACAACGCCCTTGCTCGCAGCGATCGCCTCAAGCTGCCAATCTGCCAGGTTTCGCGAGGAATTCGACAAGGCATGGACATTTGAATGTGTGGCAACAAGTGGTTTGCTGCTCAAGTGGGCAACGTCGCGGAACCCTGCAGCATTCAGATGCGACAGATCGACGAGAATTCCCAGTTCGTCGCACCTCTTGACCAGCGACTTGCCAGCTTCCGTCAATCCCGCACCTTCTTCAGCGTCTGCTGGAAAACGGAACGGAACACCAGTGCCGAAAATGTTCGGCCGCGACCAGACAGGCCCTATGGAGCGCAAACCGGCAGCATACAGGACCTCCAGTTCAGCAAGCTCAGGCCCGATGGCCTCTGCACCTTCGATGTGCATTATTGCCGCAATGGCACCGGCAGCTTCTGCTGCAGCTATCTCAGATACACTGCGGCATATGCGGATCGCATCTGGCCGGGCATTGCTCATTCGGATGAGGATCGCCGCCATCTCCAAGGTGACCCGTCGGGCGCGAGTGCTGTCCACCGGGCCAATGGGAGGCTCATCAAGGACAACGCCGTCGTCTTTGTCCAATGCAAACCCATCGGCAGCGGGTACAAAGATCGCAAAAAAGCCACCCACCAGCCCCCCTTTTCTGGCGCGAGGCAGATCAATGTGCCCTTCGTCATAGCCATCCAGAAACAGCTTTCCCTGATGGTCAGCCGCGGTCCATAACCGCAGAAGAGTGTCATTGTGCCCATCGAAGATTTTCTGCAAGGACCAGCTCCCTTTGTGACACATGGATAGATAGAACACAGAGCAGTCTGTCAGTCCGCCTGCGCTTCCCTAATCGCCTCTTTCAACCCGCGCACATTAATGTCGCGCTGCGGGAACGGAATCTCGATGCCTGCTGCTTTCAACTCCTTGTGGATTGCAAAGCGCAATTCACTGGCCACTACACTGACCCACCAAATATCGTCGATGAACACACGCACCTCGAAATCGAGGGAGCTTGCGCCAAAGTCCTTGAACAGCACTGTCGCGGGCGGAAACGCCACGGCACGCGGATGCGCTTCGGCGCATTTCAGCAGTATGTCGTGCACGACCTGCGGATCAGCATCATAGCTGACACCCACCAGGAATTTGCATCGACCCATCAGGTCGCCGTGCGTCCAGTTCTGAACGCTGTCGGATATCAAGCTAGAATTCGGCACAATGATCGAACAACGGTCGAATGTCTCGATCTGAGTGGATCGCACATTGATCTT
Organism: uncultured Alphaproteobacteria bacterium; assembly: GCA_963787895.1. GTDB lineage: Bacteria > Pseudomonadota > Alphaproteobacteria > Rhizobiales > Aestuariivirgaceae > Anderseniella. The sequence continues at coordinate 61,599 of CAWBEX010000001.1, forward strand.
CTTGACGGTGCCTTCGCCCCCCGCAACCTGCACCCAATCACCCACCTTGATGGGACGTTCAGCCAGCAGGATAAGACCCGAAACAAAGTTATTGACGATGGACTGCAGGCCAAAACCGATACCAAGCGAGAGCGCACCCGCCACAATGGCAAGATTGGAAAAATCGACCCCAGCGGCACCGAATGCCACCAGCAGCGACAGAATTATGGCCACGTAGCCTGCGCCTGTGCGAATTGAGTTTCGTACACCAGCATCCATGTCAGTCGGCGACAGGATACGGCGGTCAAGCCAGGATGTGATGAAGCGGGTCAACAACAATCCGACGACAAACACACCCAGCGCCAAAAGAATGGACGATAAGGATATCGTTATGTCACCGACCTTGAAGCCAAAGAAGGCGGTTGTGAACCAGCTTCTGATGTCGACCCAGGTCAGCGCCGACAAAGCCAACAGTATTGGTAACCCAAGCACCAGCAACGACAAGTCAACGCCTGCATTGATAGCGATGCCAGCGCGCTGAATTCCGCCTTCCGACATGGAGAATGTCGACTTCAATGTTCGTGCAATGCGGCTGCCGGGCGACACACTTTGGGTCACGAATGCGTCTGCCATGCGCCGCACACAGTAGAGGAAGCTGACGATCACACCGACAATGATAACGTTGGATACCAGGTAGTCAGCCAGGGTCATGAAACCACCCAGCAGAGCTGCCACGCTGGCTGCCAGCACCAGCCACACCGGTTGAATGAAGTAGTGCGCCCAGGCGAAATACTGCAATTGGCCCGAAGCAGGGCGGGTATCACGCATGGCCTGCAGTATCAGCCTGACAATTATCAGGATCAGCAAACCGGCAACAATTGCTTGCCGCAATGCCATCAACTCGCCGCTCATGTTGACGATATTCGACAGTTCAGACAACACGTGATGAATTGCGATAAGCAGAAACGCCAGCGTGGACAGATTCAACCAGGTCGCCGCAGCTTCGTCCGACAGATTGGCTATGCGCCAGTCTGCCCGCGTGGGCGACAAAATCGAGCGCGCGACACCACGTGCAAACGCAAATCCCAGGAATGCAGCTCCAACCACCTTGAACAAACGAAACGCTCTTGGCGCATCCGGCAATGCTTCCCGAACGATCAGTCCGAAGATGAGCAGTGCAGCCAACGCTATAAGGCTATAGCCCATGGGCACAGTGACGGCACGTATCAGCTTCCCAAGCTCTCCAGGATCGGTGTTGTGCGAACGTACGCGGTGGGCAAGCACCCGGCATGCCCTGTAACCGGCAAGAAGCAGCACAAAAAACGAACCGAGAATAAACCAGGGTTTCCACGCTGGATTGTCTTCCAGGATGCGGTTGGAGAACCCCGAAAACAATACCTTCGCTCGCGTCCACAAGTCTGGAATCTTGGCGATGCCTTCGGTCCATAACGCTGGATGCAGCACAGACCTGGTTCGGCTTAATAGATTGTCACGAAAGCGGTCGCGTTCGATCTGGCCTGCCTGTGAAGCGAGTTGTTCAGCAGCTCCTGCAGCAAGCGAAAGTTGGGCGCGCGCACTCAACAGCTTGCTGCGCACGGCCTCCAGTTGCGCGCGCTGGGCGGCGACAAATTCCGGCTCGGTTTCACCTTCCTTCGGCACGGGGCCGGTACGCGCGACAAGCTGATCAATCTGAGACAACGGGGCATTCAACTCCGCGTCGGCAAGCTGCGCCCGCTCGCGCACTTGTTCAAGCTCTTGTCGAACCTGCGCCAGTTCTGCCTGTGGCAATGACGGGTCGGCCGTTTTCTGCTTCAGACCCTCCAGCGTATTGGAGATGTCGGCAGCCGTGCGTTCAGCCTTGCCTACCCCTTCAAGGATACCGCTGGGCAACGCGGCAGCTACCACCGCCTCGGTCTTGGGATCGGCGGCAGGTGGTTTTGTTTCTGTTTTTTCCTGTTGCCCGACAGTAGCAGGTGCTGCCTGCTGATCAGTTTCGGCAGGTTCCTCGGCATAAGAAGGTCCCGCCAACGCCAAGAATAGCGTCAGCCACACTGTCAGCAACAGGCGCGATATGAAGGTCATGTTCAGTATGATACCTATACCAGGCGGCTTTGCTCAACAGCCGCGGCAACAAAAGAAGCAAATAGCGGATGCGGATCAAATGGTCTGGATTTGAGTTCCGGATGGTACTGAACACCGATAAACCATGGATGTACCGACTTTGGATACTCAATTGTTTCAGGCAGCAATCCATCCGGGCTCATGCCCGAAAACACCAGCCCTGCCCGTTCCAGCCGCTCCTTGTAGTCAATGTTGACCTCATAGCGGTGCCGGTGGCGCTCGGACACTTCCTTCTTGCCGTAGATGCTGGCAATCAGGGTGCCCTCTCTCAGCGGATGGGGATATGCGCCAAGACGCATGGTACCGCCCATGTCGCCAGACGCCTCACGCTTTTCAAGCTGGTTACCCTTCAGCCACTCTGTCATCAGGCCAACTACCGGCTCGGACGTTTCACCAAACTCTGATGAAGAGGCTTTTTCGATGCCGGCAAGATTGCGCGCAGCTTCCACCACAGCCATCTGCATGCCGAAACAGATGCCGAAATACGGTATCTTGCGTTCACGGGCAAATTTCGCAGCAGCGATCTTGCCTTCAGAGCCGCGCTCGCCAAAACCGCCGGGCACAAGAATGCCATCGACCCCTTCCAGGTGAGCCGCCGGGTCCTCCTCGTCAAACACCTCACTCTCCACCCAGCGCAAATTGACCTTGACCATGTTGGCCATGCCGCCGTGCACCAATGCTTCCATGAGAGACTTGTAAGCGTCTTTCAACACAGTGTACTTGCCAACAATGGCGATGGTCACTTCGCCCTCGGGGTTGTGAATCTTGTGCGATACCTCTTCCCAGATACCCATCTTCGGTTCTGGTGCGGGGTCTATGCCGAATGCGTCCAGCACCTGCTGGTCGAGGCCTTCCTTGTGGTATGCCATTGGCACATCATAGATTGACTTGGCATCCAGCGCCTGAATGACAGCTTCAGACCGGACATTGCAGAACAGCGCCAGCTTTCGCCGTTCATCGGCTGGAATTTCACGGTCCGCGCGAACCAGCAGAATGTCGGGCTGGATGCCGATAGAGCGCAGTTCCTTGACGGAGTGCTGCGTCGGTTTGGTCTTCAACTCTCCGGCTGCTGAAATGTACGGCATGTAAGACAGGTGCAGGTAGATGCACCCGCCGCGCGGCAGGTCGTTACCCAGCTGACGGATAGATTCAAAAAATGGCAGGCCCTCAATATCACCGACAGTGCCGCCAATCTCCACCAGCACAAAATCATACTTCTCGTTGCCGTCCAGCACGAACGCCTTGATCTCGTTTGTGACGTGCGGGATGACCTGAACAGTGGCACCAAGATAGTCGCCGCGGCGCTCCTTGGCGATAATGTCCTGGTAAATGCGGCCGGTGGTTATGTTGTCGGACTGGTTGGCAGGGCGGCCAGTAAAACGCTCGTAGTGGCCGAGATCCAGATCAGTCTCAGCGCCGTCGTCAGTGACGAAGCATTCGCCGTGCTGATACGGCGACATGGTGCCAGGATCGACGTTGATGTACGGGTCTAGCTTGCGCAGCCTCACCTTGTATCCACGCGCTTGAAGCAGCGCGCCAAGAGCCGCCGATGCCAAGCCTTTTCCAAGTGAGGAAACCACGCCGCCAGTGATGAAAATGTATCGCGCCATGGGAATTATGGAATAGCCAGAGTCGCGCGGAGTTGGAAGGGAAAAATGCCCCGGTGCGTCAGTTATCTACAGGGGTGACTGTGTGGCAAAACGACTTTACGTTCAACCGACCCCACAGGCAAAACCCTTCAATGTGCATTGTGTATGGGCATGCTGCTGTAGCTGAATTCCGCCGATTGGCGAGCAATAACAGCCGCGTGCATTAACCTTACTTACAGAAGTGTACTGATTAACTTTACAAGGCAACCAGTTGTATTTAGCCTTATTTTTAGGGACAGCACGTTACGGGAGAGAATGCGGATGTGGCGTAAACTCGTCATAATGGCCGCTATCATTGGCACTTCGGGCTTGAGTTCTGCGGCATGGGCACAAACTGTAACACTTACATCAAAAGACGGCTTCACCAAGTTTGAAGGTGAGCTGATCAAGCTTGAAGGTGGTTTCTATGTTGTCGCAACATCGGTCGGGGAAGTCAGGATCCCTACCGCAGATGTAATGTGCGAAGGTGCAGGCTGCCCCAATCTGACAATCGCGGGACCTGCCCAGCAGTCGCCGCTGCCTACTCCCCAGAACGACATCAGAACAAATGAACAGACTGAACAAATTGAGCTGTTCAAATCGTTTCTCGAATGGCGCGAGAAAAACCCGAACTACAAATCATACATAGAGCAGCAGAAGAAAAACCCCGAGTAGTCCCGTGTGGATGCGGCTCAGGCACAACCTTGTTGCGTGAACAGACACCAAAACCGGTATATCCAGGAGTACGTCATGAAAGCGCTTAACCTGACTTCAATTCTCGCAGCCCCTGTTGCGGTTACCATTGCCACCATCGCCGGTGCCACTCAAGCACAAGCTCAATCAATCACGTGCGGGCAATCCTACGTTGTCAAAACCGGGGATTCTCTCAGCCAGATCGCGCAACGTGCATATGGATCACCATCAGCCTTTCAACTGATCTACAGCGCAAACGCTGCGAAGATCGGCAAGAACCCATCCTTGATACAGCGCGGCGCAGTATTTGACATTCCTTGCCTGGACAACCTTGGCACGTCCACTGCCAACGCCGGGGCTATTCGTACGCAAGACACCACATCAGCCCTGCCACCACCGGAAGCGCGGCAGATCAGGATCGTGACAGCTACGGATTGGGCTCCATTTCTGGACGAGGATCAAGAGCAAGGCGGCATGTTGACCGAAGTAACGAATGTGGCAATGTCGGTTGCCGACAACAAGCCATCCTACAAGATCGACTTCATCAACGATTGGGGCTCACACATCAGACCTCTGCTAAGCGATCATGCCTATGACCTGGGCATTGCCTGGTTCCGCCCCAATTGTGCAGTTGTCGACCGACTGAGTGAAGATTCGCAGTTCCGCTGCAACAATCTTGACTGGTCTGATCCGCTGTTTGAACAGATCGTCGGATACTATACCCGCGTGGGTGACCCTCGCCCTGCCGCTCCCAAAGACCTGCTCAACAAGACCCTGTGCCGGCCATCCGGTTATTCCACCTTCATGATGGAAGAAGTGGGCCTAATGGAGCCGGCCATAAAGCTGGTGCGCGAAAATACGACGACAGGTTGTTTTGAGGGGTTGCTGGATGGCAGGTTTGACGCTGTCGTGCTGGCAACAGACACAGCAGACGGTGCAATCGCCAAGACCGGCGCAACGGGCAAGGTCACACTGAACGAAAACCTGTCCTATGTCGCAACACTGCATGCGGTTACTGCCAAGACAAACCCGAATGGCAAGCTCTACCTGGCTTCATTGAACAGTGGTCTGAAAAAGATCAAGTCTTCGGGTGAATGGTTCCGCATCATCGCCCGCCACATGGCGGAATTCAGAGCAAAGACCAAAACCAACTGATTGTCAGTTGGCCTTGTCGGCTTCGACACTCCAATCCAGGAATGTGTCGAAGGCGACTTGCTTGCGCCGATCATCGAGAGTTCCACCGACCTTCTGCGATTCCAGGTACGTCAGGAATGACTTGAACATCTCCTGACGTGCTTCCTCTGTTTCGACGGAAGCTGCGCTTTCGGGTACGGCGGACTGCACCTTATTCTGGACTGTGCCTGCAGCAGGAACTATCACCTGATTTGTTGCAACCTCAACCTGTTCGGTGACCGCAGGCTTGGGTTCGGTCTCGACGGCGACCGGCTGCACTGAGGCAGTCTCGATTGCCGGCGGCAGTTCAACTGCGGCTTCACTTTCGGAAACCTTCTCGGCGGCAGGTGGTTGCACAACAGCAGTTTCCGTTTCGGACACCTTCTCGGCGGCTGGCGGCTGCACGTTAACTGCTTCAGTTTCGGAGACCGCCCCCACGGCTGGCGCCTGCTCTTTAGCAGTCTGGGTGTCGGTGTCCTGGGTTGTTGGAAGAACCTGAACCGGTTGTGGCGTCAACGATGCAGCTTGCTGCTGTTGTGGCAAGGTCTGTGGCACCGGCAACGGCTCCGTGACAGCCTGTTCAGCCTCGGTAGTGGCTTGTGGTGTCACATTTACTGTTGGAGACGGCTGTGCAGGAAGCTGGCCCGCATAGTGCGAACTGCCAGCAATCTCTGTTCCGCCACCACCAATAACTGAGTAGTAGGCTGCGGCAAGGCTGCCTACACTGAGCGCAAGCAAGCCACCGACAAACAAACCCATCCTGAGCTTTCCATTTTTGCGGCGGCGCGGCTTGGTAGCTTTCGGGCCCGGCTTGATTTTCGGATTGCGATCATCGACTTCGTCATAGTTCACCGGTTGTGTTGCAACTGGCATACGAGGCGCAAGCTTGGCGTAGCCTGCCCGTGGTGCCTGTGGACGGTTTGTTGGCGCCAGACTTTCATCATATCCCGTCGGGGCATGAGATTGGTGCCGACTGCCGGTGGCTGTCTGGGCCTCCAGGTCCTGCGGACGAACAATAGGGTTTCTCGCAAGATACTGCGCCCACTTGTCCTCACCGCTTGATCCAACTTCCGTAAGATTGATCTGGCTCCCACCAGATTTGGAGTTGGCATTCCCACCAGGATGATTGCTCACTATACCCATCCTCGTCTGCCCTGAGTGACCCCATGGCAGAACTGTTACGCAACAACAAACGCTGAATTGGGAAACAATGATGGTTACCCAATCCAATCCAATAAAGCAGAATTCTAGGAAGAAATTGAGACCCGATTATGTTTCAGGACATAAAATGTAAAAAGAAGGTTAATTTCAGGGCCGGTTAAGGCGCTAGCCGGATTGGCGCTCTACCCGCAACCTGGCCCAGTATTCGAGCCGCTTGCGCACTTCGCGCTCGAAGCCCTTGTCCGGCGGATCATAGAATGTCTCGCGTCCCATCTCGTCGGGGAAGTAGTTCTGCCCGGAGAAGCCGTCTGGCTGATCAGGATCATACTTGTAGCCCGCGCCGTATTCCTGTTCCTTCATCATCTTTGTGGGCGCGTTGAGAATGATCTTCGGTGGCATCACGGAACCGGTTTCCCTTGCCCGGCGCATGACTGACTTGTAGGCGGTATAAACGCCAATGGATTTGGGCGCAGTGGCCAGATACACACACGCCTGTGCCAGTCCAAGTTCGCCTTCCGGCGAGCCAAGAAAGTCATAAACGTCCTTGGCAGCAAGTGCCTGAACAACCGCCTGCGGGTCAGCCATGCCGATGTCCTCATTGGCCATGCGCACCAGCCGCCGGCAGATGAATAATGGATCCTCGCCTGCCACCAGCATGCGCGCAAGCCAGTACAGTGCGGCGTCGGGATCGGATCCACGCACAGATTTGTGCAAGGCAGAAATCAGGTTGTAGTGACCTTCTGCCGCCTTGTCGTATACCGGTACGCGACGCTGAATGGTCTCAGCCAGCCCGGCCGCGTCCAATGGCTCGGCATCTCTTGCGACAACCGCGAACAAGTCATCGACGAGGTTGAGGAAATAGCGCCCGTCGCCATCTGCCATGGCAAACAATTGCTGGCGGGCCTCGTCAGTGACCGGTAGCTTGCGGTCTTCCAGTGTCTCGGCACGGGCCAGCAAGCCCTCAAAGGCTGTAGCGTCGAGCCGGTTCAGCGTCAGTACCTTGGAGCGCGACAGCACGGCGGCATTGAGTTCAAATGAAGGGTTTTCGGTCGTTGCCCCGACAAGAGTGATGGTGCCGTCTTCCATCCATGGCAGGAATGAGTCCTGCTGCGCCTTGTTGAAGCGGTGAATCTCATCAACAAACAGAAGTGTCCCCTGCCCCTTGTCGCCTCGGCGCAGCCGCGCGGCCTCAAACACCTTTTTGAGGTCTGCAACACCTGAGTGAATGGCTGATATCTGTTCAAAATGCATACCCGCTTCGCCGGCCAGCAAGCGGGCAATCGTGGTTTTACCAGTTCCCGGTGGTCCCCACAGAATCATTGACGTTATGCGGCCTGACGCAATCATCCGGCTAATCAGACCGGCTTCACCTGCCAGGTGGTCCTGCCCATGAACTTCGGTAAGCGACCTCGGACGCAATCTGTCTGCAAGCGGCCTGGGTGCGGCAGCCTCTAGACCGGCAGCTTCAAACAGTGACGACATGTGTGGCGATCAACCTCCACTCAGCCGCCGAATTCACGGCGGATCAACCTGCCCTTGCGGACAATGGCAACATCCCAATAGCCGACACGGTTGCCGAGCACGCTTTCGAGGTCGCCTACCAACTTAAGCTTGCGGTCATTCAACTCAACTATCAGGTCGCCCTTCTTGAAGCCAAACCTCTGCGCCAGCCCTCCCTTGATGTCGGACACCGCCACACCCTCTGCGGATGAAGGCAGGCCAAGTTCCTCCGATACGGCTGGTGATACGTTCACGACTTCCAACCCGGTGAAGGGCGAACGACCCCTGACAAGGGTAGTATTGCGTGGCGGCACTTCCGGTGCGGCGATAAGTTGAACATCAGCATTGAAGCGCTGGTTCTTGCGGCGAAACACAACCTTTGCCCTTTCACCAACATTTAAAGTTGCAAAGCGGAAAGTGAACTCCTGAGCATTTTCAATCTGGCGTCCTGCCAGGCGCAGCAGGACGTCACCTTGCCCGATACCCGCCTTGGCGAGCGGGCTTAGTGGATGCAGGCTGGACACAAGCGCGCCGCGCGGCCTGTCCAGCTTGAGCGCTGTTGCAAGGTCTGGCGTAACATCCTGCAGGTCCGCGCCAGGCCAGGCGCGAGTAACCTTGCTGGCGCCTGCCAGTGACTGCTCAATCACGGAGCGCACCATGTTAACGGGAATGGCAAAACCGATACCGATAGATCCGCCCGAGCGCGAAAAGATGGCGGTGTTGATGCCGATCAGACGTCCGTTCATGTCGACCAGGGCCCCACCTGAGTTTCCAGGGTTGATGGCGGCGTCGGTCTGAATGAAGAACTGGTATGAAGACACCCCGACGCGGGTTCTGGCCAGTGCGGAAACAATGCCGCTGGTCACGGTTTGGCCGACGCCGAAAGGGTTGCCAATGGCGAGTACGAGGTCACCAACTTCAAGGGCGTCGGAGTCGCCCAGAGGCAACGGCACCAGCGGATCACCATTGGGCTGAATGCGTAATATTGCGAGATCGGTCCGTTCGTCCTTGAGTATCAACTCGGCATCGAATTCGCGCTTGTCTGACAACACAACGCGGATCTCGGTACCATCCTGAATGACATGGTTGTTGGTGACAACAAGACCGGAGCTGTCGACGATGACACCCGAGCCAAGCGAGTTCTGGGCGCGCTGACGCGGCCTGCCGCCAAACAGTTCATCGCCAAAGAAGCGACGGAAGAACGGATCTGCGCCGAAAGGTGAGCGGCCCTGTGCCTGTACGATGCGCTTGGCATAGACATTGACTACGCTGGGCGCGGTTTCCTTCACCACAGGAGAGAATGACATGGCAATGTCGGTACGCGATGCGGGCACTTGCTGCGCAGTTGCCGGGTCAGGGGCAACCGCAATCAGCAGATAACAGGCAGACAACAGTGCAAAGCCAAAAGCGGCTATTGAACAGGTCTTGTAATTCATGAGCAAAACGATCCCGACTTTGTGTTTGGTGACAGATCAAACTAGCAACCTGGCACTGATTGGCCAACACCCCATTGATGGCCATGCCTGTGAAGACGCATGCATGGTCCTTGGTAGTAGTGTTTCAGCAAAGCCGAACTGGCATCCAGCTTTGACTAGCGGCGATCAATCTTGGTTGAAAGGATTATCGCGGATTCGGTGCGATTGATGCCCTCAATCATGCCTATGTCGTCAAGCACGCTGTCTATCCGGTCGGTTGTTGGTGCGCGAACCAATGCGATGAGATCATACTTGCCAGATACAGTGTACAACGTCTCGACCTGCGGCATTCGCATAAGCGCATGTACCACTTCGTTGGTCATGCGAGGTTCTACCGAAAGCTCAACGTGGGCCATGATACCATCAGCAGAACTGCCTTTGCCCAGCCGGACGCCATAGCCGGCAATGACCCCTGCCTGCTCCAGGCGTCGCAAGCGGTCCTGAACGGTCGTGCGCGACACACCAAGCTTGCGTGCCAGCTCGGACACCGGGGTCCGGGCATTTGAGCGCAGCAACGCGATCAGCTCTTCGTCTTTCCGAGTTATTACCATTCCGTCACAATATCATATTTTCCGTCAGTGTGACGAAAAAATTTCATACTGACGGCATTAACACGGCTATTTTCCGACATAGCCCGGCATCATAATTACCCAATCAGAGATTCACGCGATTCTGGAGTATTTCGGATGACAGTCATGCAGAACATTGAAGCAGTGAAATTCCAGCAAGCTGGAAATGCCTTCTACCGCGACAGCACAGAAGCATCACTGATGGACAATGGCGAGCGACCAATGTTCTGCTTTTCATCAACGGCTTTAACTGCGCAGGCAGACTGTTTTCTGGCGCACTTTCCTGGTGAGGTAGCATATGCAGTTAAGTCCAATCCGAACCCACTGATCATCAAGACCTTGCATGACGCTGGCATCCGTGTTTTCGACGTTGCTTCCACAGTGGAAATGGAAACAGTATCGCATGCGTGTGGACCGGTAGAGTTTCACTATCACAACCCTGTCAAATCCCGTTCCGAGATTGCAACGGCATGGCACACCTTCGGGTGTCGCCGCTTTGCTGTTGATTGCTTGGAAGAGCTGCAAAAGGTTGTTCAATGCATTCCTGGGACCGCTGAAGCCGAGATCGCAATCCGCTTCCGCTTGCCATCGCGCAAGCAGTCTGCCCACGACTTCTCGACGAAGTTCGGCGTGGGCGAAGCCGAGGCTGCGGTGTTGCTCGGTAAAGCAGACCGCCTAGGCTTCAGGACCGTACTGACATTCCATCCTGGATCACAGTGCACCGATCCGGCAGCCTGGCGGCTGCATGTCGAAGCTGCCGCACGTATTTGCAAGGTAGCGAACGTGAAACTTGCCCGCCTAAACGTAGGTGGCGGTTTTCCGTCACGTTACACCATGAGCCGTGGGCCGGAACTTAAGCTGTACTTCCAGACTATCACGGCGAGCGTCGCGGATGCTTTCGCAGAACACGCACCGGAGTTGGAATGTGAGCCGGGGCGTGCAATGTGCGCTCCATCCATGTCTTTGCTCACCAGGGTAAAACTGGTGCGCAACGCCAACGGCGAAGTATTTCTCAATGACGGCATCTATGGCGGATTACTTGAGGCAGCCCAGGCACCGGATCTTTTGCCGTTCTATCGTGTCATCAGGGACGGCGAAGTTGTGAACGGAGCAAGCAAGCGTGACTTCACCATCTATGGACCGACATGTGATCCGCTCGACGTGCTGCCTGCTACGCTCAGCCTGCCGGCTGATATCCGTGAAGGTGACGTCATCGAATTTGCAAACACCGGTGCTTATGGCATGGCGACAGCAACCCGATTCAACGGGTATGGTGAGGCGACTCTGGTAAATGTCGCCACAGCATTCAACGGGTAAGGCAACCATTTGCCCTTACCTGGAAATGGCACCCTGCCACAAATAAAAAAGGCGGTATCGAAAGATACCGCCTTGCAAGTCGATGCTTCGTTACCGCAGCTAATCAGGCGGCTGTGGCTTCGGCTTCTTCAGTGTTCATGGTCGGGCCTGAATCCTGGCCGCGGGCCGATGGGTCACGGTCAACCAGCTCAATAACCGCCATCGGTGCAGAATCACCATAACGGAAGCCAGCCTTCATGACCCGGGTGTAGCCGCCATTGCGCTCGGAATAACGGCCGCCGAGCACATCAAACAGCTTCTTCACCTGAGTTTCGTCACGCACCTGAGACATTGCCTGACGGCGTGCGTGCAGATCTCCACGCTTTGCCAGGGTGATGAGCTTTTCGGCGAATGGACGCAGTTCCTTTGCCTTTGGCAAAGTGGTGACGATCTGCTCATGCTTGATCAGCGCTGCAACCATATTTGCAAACATCGCCTTGCGATGCGAGCTGGTACGGTTGAGCTTGCGTCCGCTATTTCCGTGGCGCATTGGCCTTCTCCTTGATACTTACTTGGGGCAGCCTCCCGGCCGTCCCGCATGTTTGCCGGACTAGTAGTGGGTCTCGAACTTCTTGGCCAGCTCTTCGATGTTCTCTGGCGGCCAGTTTTCAATATCCATTCCCAGATGCAGACCCATCTGGGCCAGCACTTCCTTGATTTCGTTTAGCGACTTGCGGCCAAAGTTCGGCGTGCGCAGCATTTCGCCTTCGGTCTTCTGGATCAGGTCGCCGATGTAAACGATATTGTCGTTCTTCAGGCAATTCGCCGAACGCACAGACAACTCAAGTTCGTCGACCTTCTTCAGAAGGGCGGCGTTGAATTCCAGTTCCGGTTTCTCTTCTTCGGCGACAACCTGCTGAGGTTCTTCGAAGTTGATGAAGACCTGAAGCTGGTCCTGCAGGATGCGGGCGGAATAAGCTACTGCGTCCTCAGGGGTCATGGAACCGTCTGTTTCAACGTTCATGATCAGCTTGTCATAGTCCAGCACCTGGCCTTCACGGGTGTTCTCAACCTTGTAGGAAACGCGCTTTACCGGTGAATACAAGCTGTCAACCGGTATAAGGCCGATAGGTGCATCTTCAGGACGGTTGCGGTCAGCGGCAACGTAGCCCTTGCCCGTGTTGACCGTGAACTCCATGCGCACTTCCGCACCATCATCGAGGGTGCAAATCGGCAAGGTGGGATTGAGAATGCTGATGTCGCCAGATTCCTCGATGTCACCAGCTGTCACAACGCCCGGACCCTGCTTGCGCAGCATCAGGCGCTTAGGGCCTTCGCCCTGCATGCCAACAGCAATTTCCTTGATGTTCAGGACGATGTCGGTGACGTCTTCACGCACACCCGCAATTGACGAGAATTCGTGCAGCACGCCATCAATCTGGACCGAAGTCACTGCTGCACCCTGCAGCGATGACAGCAGCACACGGCGCAGGCTGTTGCCCAGTGTCATACCGAAGCCGCGCTCGAGTGGCTCGGCTACCAGGGTTGCAGAACGCCGACGGTCGCGGCCGGCATTAACGTCCAACTTGATCGGCTTGATCAGATCTTGCCAGTTTTTAGTGTTCACTGTGTGGACCTCTATGCAGTTGTCGGCCTGTTTTCATCCCTGGGCGTTGGATGGAAGGCCTGAATATCAAAATGTCTACCGTCGCGCCAACCGGCCGGCGGAACCGCTGCCTAAACGCGGCGGCGCTTGGGTGGACGAACACCGTTGTGCGGGATCGGTGTCACGTCGCGGATGGATGTTACCTGAAGACCAACGGACTGAAGCGCGCGCAAGGCTGACTCACGTCCGGAACCCGGCCCGCAAACTTCAACTTCCAACGTCTTCATACCGTGTTCCATAGCGAGCTGCGCAGCCTGCTCAGCAGCAACCTGAGCTGCATACGGGGTGGACTTGCGCGATCCCTTGAACTTCATCTTGCCGGCCGATGACCAGGCAATTGTATTGCCCTGCACGTCGGTGATGGTGATCATGGTATTGTTGAAGCTCGAATTCACATGCGCGACACCAGAGGTGATGTTCTTGCGCTCTTTGCGGCGTGTACGTGTCGGTTCTTTAGCCATATGGAACAGCTTTCCTTCAGCGAAACTGGATTACTTCTTCTTGCCTGCAATAGCCTTGGCAGGCCCCTTGCGGGTGCGGGCGTTTGTGTGTGTGCGCTGACCGCGAACCGGCAGGCCACGGCGATGGCGCAGGCCTCGGTAGCAGCCAAGGTCCATCAGTCGCTTGATGTTCATGGCGGTGTCGCGGCGCAAATCACCCTCAACCACAAAGTCGCGGTCGATGGTTTCACGGATCTGGATGACCTCAGCATCGCTGAGCTCATTAACGCGGCGCGCATCCTCGATGTTGACAGCAGCGCAAATCTGCTTGGCAAACCTTGGACCAATGCCATGAATATACTGAAGCGCGATTACCACACGCTTGTTCGTCGGAATGTTGACGCCTGCAATACGGGCCACGACGCTTTCTCCTGCATACGGCCGCTTCTGGCACCCTTGCCAGGTATTGCGGCCTGAAATCAAACCAAAAACGGATTGTTTGTGCCTAACGGCAACAAGGCTCACCCCAAGCAGGCGCAAAGCCACTTGCGGTCAGCCTTAATAGCAACCGGATTGGCGCTGGTTCTATGCCGGATTCCCGGTCACGTCAACCACATAAGCGCTCCGGCCACCGCCAGGTGTTATCCGTTCAATGCCTCCGTAATCTGACGGGTTACGTCATCCATATCCGCCATACCATCCACACTGCGCAAGTTGCCCTTGCCAGCGTAATACTCAATCAGTGGTGCGGTCTGTGCATGATAGACAGCAAGTCGCTTCTTCAGCGCCTCTGCATTGTCGTCAGCACGAGGCCCGCCTGCAGTTTCTGCAGCTCGCTTCTCAATGCGGGACAACAAGATTCCATCATCAACTGCCAACTCGACAACCGCATCCAGGGTCTTGCCCTTAGACTGCAACATGACATCGAGAGCTTCGGCCTGCGCCACATTGCGCGGAAACCCATCGAGAATGAAGCCCTTTTCGCAGTCCGCGTCTTCAATTCGATCAGAAATGATGCCGACAACGATTTCGTCGGGCACCAGCTCGCCACGTGCCATGATGTCCTTGGCCTTTATGCCGACCGGCGTACCTGCGGCAACGGCAGCGCGCAACATGTCTCCGGTGGACAATTGCTTCATGCCGCGGGCTGATTCGATGCGCTCGGCCTGTGTGCCCTTGCCGGCCCCCGGCGGGCCCAGAAGAATTATGTTCACTTTCGAGATCCCCTGAGTTTGGTCTTCTTCATGAGACCCTCGTACTGTTGGGCGAGAAGGTGACTTTGCACCTGAGACACTGTGTCCATGGTCACAGAGACAATAATAAGCAGTGACGTGCCGCCGAAATAGAACGGAATGGCGGCATACGATGTCAACATCTCGGGCAGCAAGCAAACCGCGGCCAGATAGAGCGCACCAACAACAGTTATGCGCGTTAGCACGTAGTCAATGTACTCGGCTGTGCGTTCGCCCGGGCGAATTCCGGGTATGAAGCCGCCGTACTTCTTGAGGTTGTCGGCGGTCTCTTTCGGATTGAACATGATCGCGGTGTAGAAGAATGCAAAGAAGATGATCAAGCCGATATAGATAGCGAGGAACAGCGGCTGCCCGCGGCCCAGCAACGCATTGACGGTATTGAGCCATTCAGGACCGGAGCCCTGCGAAAAGTTGGAAACCGTGATCGGCAGCAACAGCAGCGATGACGCAAAGATCGGCGGGATAACGCCTGCAGTATTCAATTTCAGCGGCAGATGCGAGGGGTCAACGTTCTGTATCTGATTGCCAACCTGGCGTTTGGGATACTTGACCAGTAGACGCCGCTGCGCGCGTTCCACGAACACGATGCACGCAATGGTAATAAGCGCCAGGATTATGATGCCAAGGATCAAGAACGTGGACATCTGCCCGGTGCGGCCAAGTTCAAGAATGGCAGCAATTGCAGAGGGCAGCCCGGCAATGATGCCGGCAAAGATGATCAGCGATATGCCATTGCCGATGCCGCGCGCAGTAATCTGCTCGCCAAGCCACATCAGAAATACCGTGCCGCCAGTCAGTGTGATCACGGTCGAGATACGGAAGAACCAACCTGGATCAATCACCACACTACCCTGGCCTTCCAGGCCGACAGAAATGCCATATGCCTGCAATGCAGCAAGAACGACGGTTCCATAGCGGGTGTACTGGTTGATTTTCTTGCGGCCCTGTTCACCCTCTTTCTTGAGCTGCTCAAGATGCGGACTGACTGTTGTCATCAACTGGATGATGATCGAAGCCGATATGTAGGGCATGATGTTGAGCGCGAAGATCGCCATGCGGCCAAGTGCGCCACCGGCAAGACCATTGATCCACCCAAGAATGCCGGAAGAGTTCTGCTGAACAAGGCGGGCCAGCTCAGTCGGGTCTACACCGGGAACAGGAATGTATGTGCCCAGCCGGTAGATGATCAACGCAGCCAGCGTGAACCAGATGCGCTTTTTGAGGTCTTCGGCCTTCGCAAACGAAGAAAAACTCAGATTTGCGGCTAGCTGTTCGACTGCCGATGCCATGTGAGTATCCTTATCCCGTTTGCCAAGCGACGCGTGATCCCAATATTGGTTCAGCGTCGGCCGTTAACAACCCCTACCCGGCTGCAACCACCTGTTGCCTGCTCAGGCATCTGCCTTGCTGGCTGGTTCGGCAGGCTTTTCCTCGATCAGAGTCAGCTTGCCGCCTGCTTTCTCGATGGCAGCAGCGGCTGATTTCGTAGCATGGTTCACATGCAGATCCAGCTTCGCCTTAAGCTCACCCTGGCCCAGTACACGCACACCGTCGCGCGGCTTGGTCAGGACGCCTGCGGCCAGCAATGCAGCAAGGTCAACAGGCTTCTTGGCGTCAAGCTTGCCTGCATCAACTGCGACCTGAAGCCGGCTGAGGTTGACCTCGTTGAACTCAAGACGGTTCGGCTTGTTGAAACCGCGCTTCGGCAGACGCCGGTAGATCGGCATCTGACCGCCTTCAAAGCCGAGCTTTGGCCCGCCCGAACGCGAACCATGGCCCTTGTGGCCACGACCAGCCGTCTTGCCTTTGCCGGAACCGATACCCCGGCCAACGCGGGTGCGTTCCTTGCGGGCGCCTTGGTTGTCTGCAATCTCGTTGAGCTTCATGGTTTTAATGCTTCTCTTGTCAGCAGGTCCGGGCTAACCGGACCCAAATTCATGATTCAGTCGATGACGCGTACAAGGTGAGACACCTTGGCAATCATGCCACGCACCGATGGCGTATCTTCTAGTGTACGCTGGCGGTGCATCTTGTTCAGCCCGAGGCCGATCAGCGTGGCGCGCTGGTCGCCCGGACGGCGCAACGGCGAACCGATTTGCTCAACGGTTATGGTCTTCTTATCCTTGGCCATGACAGTCCTCAATCAACCTTTTTGAACCCGAGCTAAACGCTTGCGAGTCAATCTGCAGCAACGTCCCCGTCCTTGCGGCGGGACATGATTTCCGAAACCTTGCGCCCACGGCGTGCAGCAACAGAGCGCGGACTCGTTTCAGCCTTGAGCGCATCAAATGTTGCGCGAACCATGTTGTATGGGTTCGACGTACCAATCGACTTGGCAACCACATCCTGCATGCCCACACTTTCGAACACGGCGCGCATGGGACCACCAGCGATGATGCCGGTGCCGGCTGGAGCCGAACGCAATACAACGCGGCCCGCACCATGGCGCCCGGTTACATCGTGATGCAGCGTGCGGCCTTCGCGCAGCGGTACACGGATCATTTCACGCTTGGCGCTCTCAGTTGCCTTGCGGATGGCTTCAGGCACTTCACGCGCCTTGCCATGACCAAAGCCGACGCGGCCCTTTTGGTCACCGACGACTACAAGTGCGGCAAAACCGAAACGGCGGCCACCCTTCACAACCTTGGCGACACGGTTGATGTGGACGAGTTTGTCAACAAACTCGTTGTCCTGATCCTTGTCGCGGCGTTCGCGTTCTCTAGCCATATGAATGTACCTGTCTTCCAGTCAGAATTAGAACTTAAGGCCGCCTTCGCGAGCCGCTTCAGCCAGGGACTTCACCCGGCCATGATAGAGATAGCCGCCACGGTCAAAGACAACTTCCTTGACGCCGGCCTTTTTAGCACGTTCGGCAACCAGCTTGCCAACAGCCATCGCTGCGGCTGAATCGGCGCCGGTCTTCAATGACTTGCGCAGATCCTTTTCCAGCGACGAGGCAGCTGCCAGCGTAACACCCTTCACATCGTCGATGACTTGCACCGAGATGTTCTTGTGTGAACGATGCACACTCAGGCGCGGACGGCCATTGTTGGTGGCCTTCAATTCACGGCGGACGCGCTGTTTGCGGCGCTCTGCGATGGTCAGTTTAGCAGACATGGTTCATAACCTTCAGCTCAAACAAATTACTTCTTCTTGCCTTCCTTGCGGAAGATCGTCTCAGTAGCATATTTCACGCCCTTGCCCTTGTAGGGTTCTGGCGGACGCCATGCACGGATTTCAGCGGCAACCTGGCCAACACGCTGTTTATCAATGCCAGAAATCACGATTTCGGTCGGCTTCGGCGTCTTGATATCGATGTCCTGCGGAATTGGGTAGACCACATCGTGGCTGTAGCCCAGGTTCAACTGCAGACCTTGCCCCTGAACAGCGGCACGATAACCAACACCGTTGATTTCCAACGCCTTGGTGAACCCTTCCGTCACACCAGTGATCAGATTGGCCACAAGGGTGCGGGACATGCCCCACGCCGAGCGCGCAGGCTTGGTCTGGTCGACTGGCGACACAACAATGGCGCCGTCTTCCTGCTTGACCCTCACCAGATCCAGCAGCTTCGTCTGCAATTCGCCCTTCGAGCCCTTAACCTTTACGGTCTGGCCCTCAATGGTCACCGTGACCCCCTGCGGGATTGCCACCGGCTTCTTGCCAATACGAGACATGGTCTTCCTTGCCTCCGCTTCCTCATTGTTCCGGCGCTACTATGTCTAGCAAGTCCGGACATTCAAAAACCAGCACAGATGCTTGATACACAGGTCTAGAAGACCGTGCAAAGCACCTCGCCACCTACATTCTGCTCGCGAGCCTGGCTGTCAGACATCACACCCTTTGAGGTGGACATGATCGCAACACCCAGACCGTTGAAAATCGTCGGTAGTTCGTCAACTGACGCATACACCCGGCGGCCCGGCTTGGACACGCGCTTGATTTCGCGGATCACCGGTTCACCATCGAAGTACTTCAGTTCAACCTCTAGCTCAGCCTGGCCGGCTGCACGTTCTGTAACGGCGAAACCGCGGATGTAGCCTTCCGTCTGCAAAACCTCTAGCACGCGCTCGCGAAGACGCGAAGAAGGACTTGCCACCTTGGCCTTGCCCCGCTGCTGTGCATTGCGGATGCGGGTCAGCATATCGCCGATTGGATCCGTGACGTTCATGTTTTTATTTCCCTATAATACCTTGAGCAAAGGGCGTTACCAGCTCGACTTGACCATACCGGGGACCAGGCCCTGGTTGGCAAGCTCGCGCAGTGCAATACGAGACATCGCCATCTTACGGTAGTACCCGCGTGGGCGACCCGAAATCTCACAGCGGTTGCGCACCCGGATGGCGGCCGAATTGCGCGGCAGTTCTGCCAACTTCAGGCGCGCAGCAAAGCGTTCTTCCATCGGCAGCGACTTGTCGTTGGCGATGGAACGAAGGCTGTCACGCTTGGTGGCATACTGCTTTACCAGGCGCTTGCGCTTGTTGTTCTTCTCGATTGCACTTTTCTTTGCCATGAGCTCTTCCGATTTCCTGTCTGTTCGTATCCGCTAAGCCGCAGCCTGCTGGTCTGGCTTGATGCGGAACGGGAAGTTGAATGCTGCCAGCAGTTCGCGTGCTTCAGCGTCTGTTGCAGCGGTAGTGCAGATCACAATGTCGAGGCCCCACATGCGATCAATCTTGTCATAGTCGATTTCCGGGAACACGATATGCTCTTTCAGGCCGGTCGCATAATTGCCACGGCCGTCGAAGCTCTGATCCGAGAGACCGCGAAAGTCACGTACACGCGGCAGCGCGATGTTGATGAAGCGGTCGAGAAACTCATACATGTTCTGTTTGCGCAGCGTAACCTTTGCACCGATGTTCATGCCTTCACGCAGCTTGAACGTGGCAATGGACTTGCGGGCCTTGGTGATGGCAACGCGCTGACCGGCAATCTTGGTCAAATCGTCAGCGGCCACCTTGACCAGCTTGCTGTCACCAACTGCGTCGCCAACACCCATGTTGAGCACGATTTTCTCAAGCTGGGGAATTTGCATCGGGTTGGTGTAGCCGAATTTCTCGATCAGGCGAGCGCGGATCTCGTCGTCATACTGCTTGCGCAGACGTGGTACATAAACATCAGCCATCAATCACCTCCCCGGAGCGCTTGGCGACCCGGACTTTCTTGCCGTCATCGAGCAACTTGAACCCGACGCGTGTTGCCTTGCCGTCCTTCGGGTCAATGTGTGCCAGGTTTGACACATGAATTGACAATTCCTTGCTGACAATGCCGCCTTCCTGGCCTGCAGTCTGCTTCTGATGGCGGCGAGCCAGATTGACACCGCCAACGACGGCGCGATTTTCCTTGGGCAGAACAGCCAGCACGTCACCCGACTTGCCCTTGTCCTTGCCGGCAACCACGATGACGCGATCGCCCTTCTTGATCTTGAGTTTTGTGGCCATCACAGCACCTCCGGTGCGAGCGAAATAATCTTCATCTGGTTGCGGCCACGCAGCTCACGGGGAACGGGGCCAAAAATGCGGGTGCCAACAGGCTCGCCCTGATTGTTGATCAGAACGGCGGCATTGCGGTCGAAGCGAATGGCAGAACCGTCGGCGCGCTGGATATCCTTTGCGGTGCGAACGACAATCGCCTTCATTACAGCGCCCTTCTTTACACGGCCGCGCGGAATGGCATCCTTGATCGACACGACAATGATGTCGCCAACGCGCGCATACTTGCGCTTCGAGCCACCCAGCACCTTGATGCACTGGACGCGGCGAGCGCCGGAATTGTCGGCGACGTCGAGATTTGTTTCTACCTGGATCATGGCTTCATCCGTTGTTCTTTATGCCCGTCCACCCTGCCGGAATGGCGCGTGGGTGCTGCGGCACTACAAAATTCCTGCAACCTGTTTACTCTGTTACCAGAGACCAGGTCTTGTTACGCGAGATCGGGCGGCATTCTTCAATGCGAACAATGTCTCCGATCTTCGCCTTGTTGGCTTCGTCGTGTGCATGGTACTTCTTGGTCCGGCGCACGGTCTTTTTCATCATCGGGTGCGTAAAGCGGCGCTCAACGCGCACGACAATGGTCTTGTCGTTTTTATCGCTGACCACGACACCCTGCAGAATACGCTTTGGCATGGGTTCAGAACTCCAATCAATTCGCTGCGGCAGCCACCGCGCGATCGCGCTGGGCCGTCTTGATACGGGCAATGTCGCGGCGCACCTGACGCACGCGCGCAGTATTCTCGATCTCGCCGGATGCCTTCTGGAAGCGCAGGTTGAACTGCTCCTTCTTCAGCTTGAGCAGCTCGTCTTTGAGCTGGTCGTCCGACAACTGTTTTACGTCGCTGGCTTTCATCGCCTAATTCCTCAACAACTCTTTCCGGGTCCGCGCTATTCGCCGAGGCGCGCTACAAAGCGCGTCTTGATTGGCAGCTTGGCGGCGGCAAGCGTGAAGGCTTCCTCCGCCACTTCACGCGACACTCCATCAACTTCAAACATGATACGGCCTGGGTGAATGCGGCAGCACCAGTATTCCACCGAGCCTTTGCCCTTACCCATGCGAACTTCCGTCGGCTTCTTGGAAACCGGCAGGTCCGGGAACACGCGAATCCACACGCGGCCAGCGCGCTTCATGTGGCGTGTCATGGCGCGGCGAGCAGCTTCGATCTGACGCGCTGTAACACGTGCCGGTTCCTGTGCCTTAAGGCCATAGCTGCCAAAGTTGAGCTCGTAGCCACCCTTGGCATTTCCGCTGATACGGCCCTTGTGGGCCTTGCGGAATTTTGTGCGTTTTGGCTGCAGCATTTTACTTCTTCCTGCCTAATCCGTTTACCTTTGCGGGGTCCTAGCGGCGCGCATCATCACGATCGCGGCGCGGTCGCGGACCACCACCTTCTTGCATTTCCTGAATGCGCTTGTCCTGCGCCATCGGGTCGTGCTCGAGGATCTCACCCTTGAAAATCCAAACCTTGATACCGTTGGTGCCGTATGCCGTGTGAGCAGTTGCGGTTCCATAGTCAACATCAGCGCGCAGCGTATGAAGCGGTACGCGTCCTTCACGATACCACTCGGTGCGCGCGATCTCCGCGCCCCCAAGACGGCCCGAACAGGTAATGCGGATACCTTCAGCGCCCATGCGCATAGCCGACTGAACTGCCCGCTTCATGGCACGGCGGAAAGCGATGCGGCGTTCAAGCTGCTGCGCGATATTGTCAGCAACCAGGTTGGCATCAATCTCCGGCTTGCGCACCTCAACGATATTGAGATGAACTTCGCTGTCAGTCATCGCAGAGACATCGCGACGCAACTTCTCGATGTCTGCACCCTTCTTGCCGATCACTACGCCCGGACGGGCAGAGTATATGGTGACGCGGCACTTCTTGTGCGGACGTTCAATGATGATCCGGGAAATGCCGGCCTGCTTCAGCTTCTCACGCAGATATTCACGGATGCGGAAATCTTCGTGCAGGAGCTTGGAGTATTCACCGCGATCAGCAAACCAGCGGCTGTCCCAGGTGCGATTCACGCCGAGGCGGAAACCAATCGGATTGACTTTCTGACCCATCAGACGGCCTCCTCAACCTGGCGAACCACTATCGTGATTTCACTGAAGAACTTCTCAATCTTGCCAACACGGCCACGGGCACGCGGGCTGAAACGTTTCATCACGAGGTTCTTTCCAACATAAGCTTCGGAGACAACCAGCTCGTTGATGTCGAGATCATGGTTGTTCTCTGCATTGGCGATAGCGGACTCGAGGGTCTTCTTCACGTCTTGCGCAATGCGCCGGCGTGAGAATGTGAGATCGGCAAGAGCCGTCTCAACCTTCTTGCCACGAATGATCGAGGCAACCTCGTTGAGCTTGCGGGGGCTGACGCGAAGATTGCGCGTAACAGCCTTTGCCTCGTTGTCCGGAAGGACGCGTGCTTTGGACGCCTTACCCATTTGTCCTTACCTCTTCGACTTCTTGTCGGCCTGATGGCCGTAGTAGGTGCGCGAAGGCGCGAATTCACCCAGCTTGTGGCCTACCATGTCTTCCGAAACAGACACAGGCACATGCTTGTTGCCATTGTGAACGCCAAACGTGAGTCCGACGAACTGCGGCAGAATGGTAGAACGGCGGCTCCAGGTCTTGATAACCTGATTGCGCCCGGATGCGCGAGCGGCTTCCGCCTTCTTGAGCAGATACCCGTCGACGAACGGGCCCTTGTGCAGTGAACGTGCCATGAAACCTGACCCTTATTTCTTCTTGCGCAGGTGGCGCGAGCGAACAATGAACTTGTCCGTTGACTTGTTTGTGCGTGTCTTCTTGCCTTTGGTAGGCTTGCCCCATGGGGTAACCGGATGACGGCCACCTGACGTACGGCCTTCACCGCCGCCGTGCGGGTGATCAATCGGGTTCATGGCAACACCACGAACTACCGGGCGGCGGCCGCGCCAACGTGAACGGCCAGCCTTGCCATCATTGGTGTTCATGTGATCCTGGTTCGAAACGGCACCAACCGTGGCGCGGCATTCCGACGCCACCATGCGCTGCTCGCCAGACTTCAGCCGCAACAGAGCCATTGAACGGTCACGGCCGACGAGCTGTGCATACGCACCTGCTGAGCGCGCTATCTGACCGCCCTTGCCCGGCTTCATCTCGACGTTGTGGATGATGGTGCCGACAGGCATGTTTGCCAGCGGCATGCAGTTGCCAGGCTTGACGTCCACGCCGGCCTTGCCGGACACGATAACGTCGCCTTCATTGAGCCGCTGCGGGGCAAGAATGTATGCCAGAGTGCCGTCTTCATGCTTGATCAACGCGATGAAGGCAGTCCGGTTCGGATCATATTCGATACGTTGAACCGTTGCAGACCCTTCCTGCGTACGCTTGAAGTCGATCATGCGATAGGTGCGCTTGTGGCCACCACCACGGGAATAGGATGTCTGGCGGCCGTGATTGTTGCGCCCACCCGACTTCGACAGGCCCTCGGTAAGGGTCTTGACCGGCTTGCCCTTCCATAGGCCGGAACGGTCAACAATGACCAGCTGCCGCTGCCCTGGAGTATTTGGCTTGAACTTTTTCAGTGCCATGGTTTCAAGTCTCTATCGCTCAAAATTACTTTACAGACCGGTCGTAACGTCGATGCTCTGACCGTCTTCGAGTGTCACAATTGCCTTTTTCACGTCAGACTGACGCCCGCGGATACCACGAAAGCGCTTGGTCTTGCCCTTGCGCACCAGTGTGTTTACCGCTTTGACCTTCACGTTGAACAATTCCTCGACAGCCTTCTTGATCTCGGGCTTGGAGGCTGTTCCTGCCACATTGAAAACAACCTGATTGGCTTCAGACTGAAGCGTGGCTTTTTCAGTGATAGATGGCGAACGGATGATATCGTAGTTCTTTTCCATGCTCATTTGAACCGCGCCTCCAGCGCTTCAACGGCGGCCTTGGTCAGAACCAGCTTCTGACGGCGCAGGATGTCATAAACATTGATGCCCTGAACCGGCAAAACATCCACGTTGATCAGGTTGCTGGCAGCCTTGGAGAAGTTCTCGTTCACCTGGGCGCCGTCAATCACCAGGACATTGCTCAGTCCCAGCTTCTCGAACGCACCGGCCAGATCCTTGGTCTTCGGCGACTTTGCGTCCGCCTTGTCCAGGATGATCAATTCATTGGCCTTGACCTTTGCAGACAAGGCGTGACGCAGAGCCAGCGCCCTCACCTTCTTGGGAAGGTCGAATGCGTGACTGCGCACCACTGGTCCGTGTGACTTACCACCACCAACAAAGATGCCGGAGCGACGTGAACCGTGACGGGCAGTACCACCACCCTTTTGACGGCCCAGACGCTTGCCCGTGCGGTTGATCTCTGCACGGCCCTTGATCTTGTGCGTACCGGCGCGGCGTTTGGCGAGCTGCCAGGTTACCATGCGGTGCAGAATGTCGCCGCGTGGCTCAAGCCCAAAAATGGCGTCAGCCAGCTCGAGCGAACCCGACTTCTTGGCTTCTAATGTATGAACGTCGGTTTTCATTATTCCTTATCTCCCTCAGCACCGCCATCTGATGCGGGAGCTTCTTCGGCAGGAGCGTCAGCTTGCGCAACAGCGGCGGCCTGCTGGGCGGCTTGCTCAGCAGCAAGACGTTCAGCTTCAGCCGCAGCCTCTTCAGCGGCAGCAGCTTCAGCCGCGGCGGCAGACTTGGCAGCTTCAGCAGCAGCAGAGCGAAGTGCCGCAGGCTGGATTGCCGTGTCGGACAAAGGCTTCTTCACAGCATCGCGCAGCATGACCCAGCCGCCCTTTGCTCCCGGTACAGCGCCCTTAACCATGATCAGGCCGCGATCGGTGTCGGTCTTGACAACCTGAAGGTTCTGCACGGTCACGCGCTCATCACCAAGGTGACCAGCCATCTTCTTGCCCTTGAACACCTTGCCGGGATCCTGGCACTGGCCAGTGGAACCATGCGAGCGGTGCGAAACCGATACGCCGTGCGACGCACGCAGGCCGCCGAAATTGTGCCGCTTCATCGCGCCGGCAAAGCCCTTGCCGATGGATGTACCGCACACATCAACGAACTGCCCGGCAAAATAGTGATCGGCGATGATTTCCTCACCCACCGGCACCAGATTGTCGGGGCTCACGCGAAATTCAACAACCTTGCGCTTTGGTTCAACCTTGGCGACGGCAAACTGACCGCGGTCAGCCTTGGTCAGGCGCTTGGGCTTGGCAGTACCTACCCCAAGCTGCACAGCCGTATAGCCGTTCTTGTCGGCGGTCTTCTGACCGATGACCTGACAGTTGTCGAGCTTCAAGACAGTTACCGGAACATGTTCACCTGCTTCGGTGAAAATCCGGGTCATGCCCAGCTTTTGTACAATCACTCCTGAACGCATTGTTCAGACTCCCGTTCGTCCCGCTCTACTTAGAGCTTGATCTCAACATCCACACCCGCAGCCAGGTCGAGCTTCATCAGCGCGTCAACCGTTTGAGGGGTAGGATCAACAATATCCAGGATGCGGCGATGCGTGCGCATCTCGAATTGCTCGCGGCTTTTCTTGTCCACGTGCGGCGAGCGGTTCACCGTGAACCGTTCAATCCGTGTGGGCAGCGGCACCGGACCACGAACCTGAGCGCCTGTGCGCTTGGCTGTGTTCACGATCTCGCGTGCTGAACCATCAAGAACACGATGGTCGAAAGCCTCGAGACGGATGCGAATATTCTGTTTTTGCATCTACTTGGATCCATAAGTTGAGGCGTTCCCGAATACCGGGAACACCCCTTGTCAGTTCAGTTACTCGACGATGGTTGACACGACACCTGCACCGACGGTGCGGCCGCCTTCACGGATGGCGAAGCGCAGCTTCTCTTCCATCGCGATCGGCGTGATCAACTCAACCTCAAACGACACGTTGTCGCCAGGCATCACCATTTCAGTTCCTTCCGGCAGCGTAACCACACCCGTCACGTCGGTCGTGCGGAAGTAGAACTGCGGACGGTAGTTGCCAAAGAACGGCGTGTGACGGCCACCCTCTTCCTTCGTCAGAATGTAGGCTTCTGCCTTGAACTTCTTGTGCGGTGTGATCGAACCGGGCTTGCACAGCACCTGGCCGCGCTCAACGCCTTCACGGTCAACACCACGCAGCAGCGCGCCGATGTTGTCGCCAGCCTGACCCTGGTCAAGCAGCTTGCGGAACATCTCAACACCGGTGCACGTCGTCTTCACGGTGTCGCGAATGCCGACAATCTCGATTTCCTCGCCAACCTTCACAACACCACGCTCAACTCGGCCCGTCACAACAGTTCCGCGGCCAGAAATCGAGAACACGTCCTCAATCGGCATCAGGAACGGAAGATCAATCGGACGCTCTGGCGTCGGAATGTACTCGTCAACAGCCTTCATCAGCTCGCGGATCGAGTTCTCGCCAATCTCAGGGTCACGCCCTTCCATCGCTGCAAGGGCAGAACCCTTCACAATCGGAATGTCACCGCCTGGAAAATCATACGATGAAAGAAGCTCGCGCACTTCCAGCTCAACAAGCTCAAGCAACTCTTCGTCGTCAACCTGGTCAACCTTGTTCATGAACACGACAAGCGCCGGCACACCAACCTGACGGGCAAGCAGAATGTGCTCGCGTGTCTGCGGCATCGGGCCGTCAGCAGCGCTCACAACAAGTATGCCGCCATCCATCTGGGCCGCACCGGTGATCATGTTCTTCACATAGTCGGCGTGGCCAGGGCAATCGACGTGCGCGTAGTGACGTGCCTCGGTCTCATACTCAACGTGCGCCGTCGAAATCGTGATGCCGCGGGCCTTCTCTTCAGGCGCGCCATCAATCTGGTCGTACGCCTTGAACTCACCAAAATACTTGGTGATCGCCGCTGTCAGCGTCGTCTTGCCATGGTCAACGTGGCCAATAGTACCTACGTTAACGTGCGGCTTGTTACGTTCAAACTTTGCCTTGGCCATTTTCTTTTTCTCCCTCGTTCAGGGTTTGCCAGTTAATTCACGAAAGCCCGGTCAGGCGTACTTTGCGACCACTTCATCAGCCACATTGCGCGGCACTTCAGAATAGTGATCAAACGACATGGTGTAGGCGGCGCGGCCCTGGCTCATCGAGCGCAGATTGTTCACGTAGCCAAACATATTTGCCAGCGGCACCATTGCGTTCACTACCTGCGCGTTACCGCGTGTTGTAGTGCCGGCAATCTGGCCACGGCGGGAGTTCAGGTCGCCGATAACTGAGCCAAGATAGTCTTCCGGGCTCACAACTTCGACCTTCATGATCGGTTCAAGCAGGACCGGACCCGCTTTTGTGATAGCTTCACGCAGGGCTGCACGCGCTGCAATCTCGAAGGCGATTGCCGAGGAGTCCACTTCATGGTAGGCGCCGTCGGTCAGCGTTACCTTCACGTCGACCATCGGGAACCCGATGATGTTGCCGGAAGTCATGACCGAGTTCAGGCCCTTCTCCACACCAGGCAGGTATTCCTTGGGAACCGAACCGCCAACGATCTGGCTTTCAAACACCAGACCCGTATTCTCTTCACCCGGCTCGACACTGAACTTCACGCGGGCGAACTGGCCAGTACCGCCGGTCTGCTTCTTGTGCGTGTAATCAATCTCTGTTGGCTTGGTGATAGTCTCGCGATACGCCACCTGCGGTGCACCTACGTTGACTTCAATCTTGTGCTGGCGGCGCAGGATGTCGACCTTGATGTCGAGATGCAGTTCGCCCATGCCCTTTATGATGGTCTGACCGCTTTCTTCGTCGGTAGACACATAGAACGATGGGTCTTCTGCAGCCAGCTTGGCAAGTGCAACACCCATCTTTTCCTGATCGCCCTTGGTCTTGGGCTCAACGGCCATTTCAATAACCGGATCAGGAAACTCCATCTTTTCCAGAATGACCGGCTTGGCGACATCACAAAGCGTGTCACCGGTGCGGGCATCTTTCAGGCCAACCAGCGCAACAATATCGCCGGCATATGCGTCCGAGATTTCCTCACGCGAGTTCGAGTGCATGAGTACCATACGGCCAATACGCTCGGTCTTGCCGCGAGTTGAGTTCAACACGGTCGAACCCTTGGCCAGCTTACCGGAGTAAATGCGTGCGAAGGTGAGAACGCCATACGGGTCGTCCATGATCTTGAAAGCCAGCAAGGACAACGGCTCATCATCGGAAGACCTGCGGACAACTTCCTCTTCAGTCTTGGCGTCAATGCCCTTGATGGCAGGCACGTCAAGCGGTGAAGGCAGGTAGGCCACAACAGCGTCGAGCAGTGTCTGCACGCCCTTGTTCTTGAAAGCCGAGCCACACAGAACCGGGTAGAAAGCGGCGGTCAACACGGCCTTGCGGATCAGGCGCTGAAGCGTATCAAAATCCGGCTCGTTGCCATCCAGATAGGCTTCCATAGCCAACTCGTCCATTTCGACGGCAGCTTCAACCATCTCCAGGCGCAATTCTTCGGCACGGGCCTTCAGGTCCGCCGGAATCTCGATTTCGACGCGCTCGGCGCCCATGTCTTCGGACTTCCAGATAATGCCCTTCATGCGAACAAGGTCGACGAGGCCCTGGAAATTGTCTTCTGCGCCAATCGGCATCTGAATGGCAATCGGGCGTGCACCAAGGCGTTCCTTGATGTCGGACAGGCACTTGTCGAAATCAGCACCGATCTTGTCCATCTTGTTACAGAAGACGATACGTGGCACCCGGTACTTGTCGCCCTGGCGCCAAACTGTTTCGGTCTGAGGCTCAACACCGGCGTTGGAGTCGAGAACGCAAACCGCGCCATCGAGCACACGCAGCGAGCGTTCAACTTCAATAGTGAAGTCAACGTGGCCCGGTGTGTCGATAATGTTCAAACGCTTGCCGAGCCAATGAGTGGTGGTTGCAGCAGACGTAATGGTGATTCCGCGCTCCTGCTCCTGCTCCATCCAGTCCATGGTAGCGGCACCGTCGTGCACTTCACCAATCTTGTGGCTCTTGCCAGAGTAAAACAGGATACGCTCCGTAACCGTGGTCTTGCCGGCGTCAATATGCGCCATGATACCGAAGTTGCGGTAATCCTTGAGTTCGTGAGTGCGGGCCATGTCAGATCTCCGTAGCGAATTACCAGCGGTAGTGCGAGAAGGCGCGGTTCGCCTCTGCCATCCGGTGGGTGTCTTCGCGCTTCTTGACGGCTGTACCGCGATTGCTGGAAGCATCCATGAGCTCTCCAGACAAACGCTCGACCATCGTGTTTTCGTTGCGGCCACGCGCAGCTGTGATCAGCCAGCGGATAGCCAGTGCCTGGCGGCGCTCCGTGCGCACTTCAACGGGCACCTGATAGGTTGCACCACCAACGCGGCGCGAACGCACTTCAACGGCAGGTGACACATTCTCGAGAGCCTGGTGAAACACCTGCAATGGCTCCTGGCGCATTTTTTCCTCGATCTTGTCGAAGGCGCCATAGACGATGCTTTCAGCGACGGACTTCTTGCCATCAAGCATCAGGTTGTTCATGAACTTTGACAGAATGCGGTCTCCGAACTTCGGGTCCGGGTTGATCTCGCGTTTTTCTGCGCGGTGACGGCGTGACATGGTTTAACTACCCTCTTCCAACGCTTATTTCGGACGCTTGGCGCCGTACTTGGACCGACGCTGGCGGCGCTTGGCCAAGCCTTGCGTGTCCAGAACGCCACGAATTATGTGATATCGCACACCGGGAAGGTCCTTCACACGGCCGCCGCGGATCATAACCACGGAGTGCTCTTGAAGGTTATGGCCTTCACCAGGAATGTAGCTGGTAACTTCAAACCCGTTGGTCAGACGCACGCGGGCGACCTTGCGAAGCGCCGAGTTCGGCTTCTTCGGCGTTGTCGTGTACACGCGGGTGCAAACGCCACGCTTTTGCGGGCATTCCTGCATTGCCGGTACCTTGTTGCGGGTTTTCTGCGCAACACGGGGCTTACGGATAAGCTGATTAATCGTCGGCATGTATATCTCGATCTTTCGAACGGGTCGTTAAAACAAAACATGTGCGCTGCCCGCTGGTTGGCCGCGCGCATAAAAACAAACGCTGTATCACCGCTATGTTGTGGTGACCAGCGTCTCAAATCAGAGGACTGTCGGAGTCTGGCCCCGAGAGTCATGTTCAGATCTGAACTCAGCTAACTTCCTGACAACGTTTAGACATCTGATGCCTACGGCTTGTCTGCTTGAAAGTTGGCCGGAACATACTCATGTGACCCTGCCCCGTCAAGGCACAAATTCAGCAAATTTCAAGTGAAAATCGATGTTTTTGCGCACCCACCGTCGCATCCCTGCCGCAATTGGCAGCTGATCCGCAAACAATCGCCCAGATCACGTCATATCTCGGCCCTGTAGGTGAATCACCCTCACACGTTCCAAGGGACGGCACCCAAACCTACTGCCCGCTTAGAGTATTGGGCAGACATTACCCGGAGGGGCACGAATGCAAACGCACGTCGACACCTGGTGGCATGAACTGAACACATGGGACCCGCTTGAGGCACGCAACTTTTACCGGCGCACACTTGGCTGGTCTTTCGAGAAAGTCACCTTGCCTGACGGCGAGCCTTATTGGCTGGCCCACAAGGACGGCCGCATCGTAGGCGGCGTTTACAATCTGTCGTCACCGAAGTTCAAGGGTATTCCTTCGCACTGGATGACATACATGGCGGTGGACGACATTGATGCCGCGACCAGGGCGGCAGAAGATGCAGGCGGAGAAATTGCCCGCCCGCCCACTGCCATACCCGGCATAGGCACTATAGCAATTGTTGCTGATGCAGCAGGCGCCTTTATAGGCATTATAGAACCTGCGAGCGGCGACCACGATGAGATCGCTCTCGATCACGACAACTATAACACGGTGGACCTGGCGGACAGAATACCGGCTGGTGAAGCGGGTGAGGCCGCACAACCGTTAGCCAGTTAGGACTGCCGCAGCCCCACACCTGTGAAACCCGAGGTCAAGGACCTCCGGTTTCGCCGGTCGTGGCGGCCTTTTCATCATATACAATGATGCCACGGCGCCCATCTCGGGCTTCTTGCCAGGCCTGATCATGTGGCTGTTGAACGGGCTTTTCAGCAACTACGGCTCCACGCAGGATGTTCACATCCATCCAGCCGCGCTCGGCGAGGGCCTTATGCGCCAGTTTCTCCGCAGCGCCAATGTTACGGGCGGCAACGAACACCACATAGGCACGGTCAGGATTATCAGCCACGCCTTCCTTGTGACCGCCCTGTGCGAGAAACATGAACACCGATTTTGTGAACTTGAATGCCATGGGTTTCAAATGCCTGCGGGAGAATCAAAGAACCGCCGCAACCATATACTGATTGCGGCGGCTCTTGCATGTTTGCGTTCTAAGGCAGGCAGCTATTCGCCAGCCACAGCAGCCTCTTCCACAGTGCTTGCGTCTGCAACTGCGACCTTGCTCTGCTCTTCCAGGATCAGGCCATCACGCTTGTCAGCAACGGACTTGAACCGGGACAGCATGCCTCCAGTGCCTGCCGGAATAAGACGTCCGACGATGACGTTTTCCTTGAGACCTTCCAGCGTATCTATCTTGCCGGCAATTGCGGCTTCGGTGAGAACGCGGGTCGTTTCCTGGAAAGATGCGGCAGAGATGAACGAACGGGTCTGCAGACTTGCCTTGGTGATACCAAGCAGAACCGGCACACCGGAGGCTGGCTTACGGCCATCTTCCGCTGCTTTTGCGTTGATCTCTTCCAGTTCGGTCTTGTCCAGCTGTTCACCGGACAGAAGCGACGTTTCGCCTGCGTCGGTAATCTCGACCTTCTGAAGCATCTGACGAACAATCACCTCAATGTGCTTGTCGTTGATGCTCACGCCCTGCAGGCGGTAAACCTCCTGCACCTCGTTGACGAGATAGGTTGCCAGCTCCTCCACACCCTTGATCGCAAGGATATCGTGAGGTGCAGGGTGCCCATCCAGAATGTACTCGCCCTTCTCGATGTAGTCGCCTTCCTGAACCGGCAGGTGCTTGCCCTTCGGGATCAGGTATTCGGCTGGTTCGAGCGATGCATCCTCGGGAACGATGCGAATGCGCCGCTTGTTCTTATAGTCACGGCCAAACTCAACACGTCCAGAAATCTCGGCAATGACCGCATGGTCCTTAGGCCGGCGGGCTTCGAACAACTCGGCCACACGCGGAAGACCACCCGTGATGTCACGCGTCTTGGCGCTTTCCAGCGGGATACGTGCAAGCACATCACCCGCCTTGACCGCAGAGCCAGGGTCCTGCGAGAGGATGGCATCAACAGACAAGAGGTAGCGTGCCTCGCCACCGCGCGGCAGCTTGAGGATTTCGCCCTTCTTGTCCTTGATGACGATGGCCGGACGCAGATCAGTTCCGCGCGGACTGGTCCGCCAGTCAATTACCACGCGGTTGGTGATGCCGGTCGCCTCGTCAGTGACTTCGGAGACAGACACACCGTCCACGACGTCTTCAAACTCGACGCTACCATCAACCTCAGTCATGACCGGACGCGTATACGGGTCCCACTCGGCCAGGCGCGTACCGCGCTTGACCTTGTCGCCTTCGTTGACGAACAGACGCGCACCCTGAACGAGCTTGTGAACAGCGCGCTCATGGCCCTTCTCATCTTCGATCACCAGACCGACGTTGCGGCCAAGCGTGATGATCTTGCCGGAGCTGTCAGTCACCACGTTGGAGTTGCGCAGCTTGACGATACCCTCGTGGTTGGATTCCACGAAGCTTTCGTCCAGAACCTGCGCGGTACCACCAATGTGGAATGTCCGCATGGTCAGCTGTGTGCCGGGCTCGCCGATTGACTGAGCCGCGATAACACCTACAGCCTCGCCGAGGTTAACCGGCGTACCGCGGGCAAGGTCACGGCCATAGCAGCGCGCGCACACACCAAAGCGGGTTTCGCAGGTCAGCACCGAACGGATGCGGAATTCCTGTATGCTGGCATCCTCAATCAGTTCGACATGATCTTCGGTGATCTCGGTCATGGCCGGGATGATCACTTCGTTGGTCTGCGGATGCAGTACGTCTTCGGCGGCGGTTCGGCCGAGAACACGTGAACCAAGCGATGCAATGACTTCACCAGCATCAATGATCGGACGAGCGGTAATCGAGTTTGGCGTACCACAGTCTTCTTCAGCGATGATGGCGTCCTGTGCCACGTCAACCAGACGGCGCGTCAGATAGCCCGAGTTGGCAGTCTTCAGAGCCGTGTCAGCGAGACCCTTACGGGCACCGTGAGTAGAGTTGAAGTACTCGAGAACCGACAGGCCTTCCTTGAAGTTCGAGATGATCGGCGTCTCGATGATCTCGCCGGACGGCTTGGCCATAAGGCCGCGCATTCCGCCGAGCTGCTTCATCTGAGCCGGAGAACCACGCGCACCGGAGTGAGCCATCATGTAGATGGAGTTCACCGGCTTTTCGCGCTTGGTTACCTCGTCAATCTGGACTGCCTGAATACGGCCCATCATTTCGTCGGCCACCTTGTCAGTGCACTTGGCCCAGGCGTCGACGACCTTGTTGTACTTCTCGCCCTTGGTGATAAGGCCGTCGATGTACTGTTGTTCATACTCGGCAGCCAGTTCACGGGTTTCCGACACCAGCTTTTCCTTGGTGTCAGGAATGACCATGTCATCCTTGCCAAAGGAAATGCCGGCCTTGAACGCGTTGTAGAAACCAAGACCCATGATGCGATCGCAGAAGATGACTGACTCTTTCTGGCCACAGCCACGATAGACGTCATCGATCATCTTCGATATTTCGCGCTTGGTCAGCAGCTTGTTGCAGACCTCGAGCGACATACCTGGCTGCCTTGGCAGCAATTCCCCGATCTTCAGACGACCAGGCGTTGTCTCATAGATGCGCGAGACCGTATTGCCCTCTTCATCGAGGTGCCTGAACCTGCCCTTGATCTTGGTATGCAGGGTCACATAACCAGCGTTCAGCGCATGGTCTACTTCCGCCATGTCCCCAAACATCATGCCTTCGCCCGGCTCGTTTTCCTTCATCTGGGAGACGTAATACAGGCCAAGCACAATATCCTGTGACGGCACGATGATCGGCTGACCGTTGGCAGGATGCAGTACGTTGTTGGTCGACATCATGAGCACGCGAGCTTCAAGCTGGGCTTCAAGTGACAGAGGCACGTGAACGGCCATCTGGTCACCGTCGAAGTCAGCGTTGAA
The DNA here is from genome assembly GCA_963787895.1 of uncultured Alphaproteobacteria bacterium. Classification (GTDB taxonomy): domain Bacteria; phylum Pseudomonadota; class Alphaproteobacteria; order Rhizobiales; family Aestuariivirgaceae; genus Anderseniella. The sequence goes on from CAWBEX010000001.1 coordinate 96,228, forward strand.
GGCAGCACACACCAGCGGATGAAGCTGGATTGCCTTGCCCTCGATGAGTACTGGCTCAAATGCCTGAATGCCGAGGCGGTGAAGCGTCGGAGCGCGGTTGAGCAGAACCGGATGTTCACGGATAACCTCATCGAGGATGTCCCAGACTTCCGGCTTTTCCTTCTCGACCAGTTTCTTGGCCTGCTTGACCGTGGACGACAGCCCCTTGGCGTCAAGGCGCGAATAGATAAACGGCTTGAACAGTTCCAGCGCCATCTTCTTTGGCAGACCGCACTGATGCAGTTTGAGTTCCGGCCCCACCACGATCACCGAACGGCCGGAATAGTCGACGCGCTTGCCGAGCAGGTTCTGGCGGAACCGGCCCTGCTTACCCTTGAGCATGTCGGCAAGTGACTTCAGCGGACGCTTGTTGGCACCGGTGATGACACGGCCACGGCGGCCGTTGTCGAACAGCGCATCAACAAATTCCTGCAGCATGCGCTTTTCGTTACGGATAATGATGTCCGGTGCGCGCAACTCAATCAGCCGCTTGAGGCGGTTGTTACGGTTGATGACGCGGCGGTACAAATCGTTCAGGTCGGAGGTGGCAAAGCGGCCACCATCAAGCGGCACCAGCGGGCGCAGTTCTGGCGGTATGACCGGCACAACTGTCAGGATCATCCATTCCGGCTTGTTGCCAAACTCGATGAAGCCCTCAACCACCTTGAGACGCTTGGCCAGCTTCTTTGGCTTGAGCTCAGTGGTCGCTTCCGCAATTTCCACGCGCAGCTGATCGCGCAGCTTCTCAAGCTCGAGAGCCATCAGGATCTCGCGCACCGCCTCGGCACCGATGCCAGCGGTAAAGCTGTCGCCACCATATTGCTCCTGCGCTTCGATATACTGTTCTTCGGTCAGCATTTCACCATGCTTCATCGGCGTCAGGCCGGGCTCGGTGACAATGTAGTTTTCAAAGTACAGAACGCGTTCGACATCCTTCAGCGTCATGTCGAGCAGAAGTGCGATGCGCGATGGCAGAGACTTCAGGAACCAGATGTGCGCGACCGGCGCTGCAAGTTCAATATGGCCCATGCGCTCGCGGCGCACCTTGGCCAGAGTGACTTCGACACCGCATTTTTCGCAGATGATGCCCTTGTACTTCATGCGCTTGTACTTGCCGCACAAGCATTCGTAGTCCTTCACAGGACCGAAAATGCGGGCGCAGAACAGACCATCACGCTCCGGCTTGAATGTCCGGTAGTTGATGGTTTCGGGCTTCTTGATCTCACCGAAAGACCAGGAAAGGATCTTCTCTGGTGATGCAATGCCGATCCGGATCTGATCAAATGTCAGTGGCTGACCTGCCGGATTGAATACGTTCATGACCTCTTGGTTCATGTCTTACCTCTATTCCTTTGTCGCGGACGGGGCGCTGATCCGCTTTTCGGAGTGTCTGGTTCTTCGTTGAGAACACCGGCGTGGCCCGTTGCCGTTGTTCCCAGTTTCAGGACAGGAGCTGTCAAGCCCCTGCCCCGTGTCAGTGTTACTCGGAGTCCTGCAGATCAACACTCATGCCAAGAGATCTCATCTCCTTGACCAGAACGTTGAAGCTTTCCGGTATGCCGGCTTCAAACGCATCATCACCGCGAACGATAGCCTCGTAGACCTTGGTTCTGCCGGCCACGTCATCCGATTTCACCGTCAGCATTTCCTGCAACGTGTAAGCGGCACCGTAGGCTTCCAGAGCCCAAACTTCCATTTCGCCGAAGCGCTGGCCACCGAACTGCGCCTTGCCGCCCAACGGTTGTTGGGTAACGAGCGAGTAAGGGCCGATGGAGCGGGCGTGGATCTTGTCGTCAACAAGGTGGTGCAGTTTGAGAATATAGATGTATCCAACTGTCACCTGCCTGTCGAACGGCTCACCAGTGCGGCCATCATACAGGGTTACCTGGCCAGAAGAGCTCAGACCGGCATGCTCAAGCAGCTCGGAAATGTTCTCTTCCTTGGCACCATCAAACACCGGCGTGGCGATGGCCACACCTGAGCGCAGGCTGTCACCAAGATCGGCAAGCTGATCGTCGTCGAGTGCTTCGATCTCTTCATTTTTGCCGTAGACGAACTCGATCTCCTTGCGCAGTTCCTTCGCCTTGTGGTTCTCGCGGTAGGTGTCGACCATCTCGCCGATCCGCTTGCCAAGACCACGACAGGCCCAGCCCAGATGGGTTTCGAGAATCTGGCCGACGTTCATGCGGCTTGGCACGCCAAGCGGGTTCAGCACGATGTCCACCGGTTGACCATCTTCCAGGTATGGCATGTCCTCATCGGCAACGATGCGGGAAACCACACCCTTGTTGCCGTGACGGCCGGCCATCTTGTCACCCGGCTGGATCTTGCGCTTCACAGCAACAAAGACCTTGACCATCTTCATGACGCCAGGCGGCAGTTCGTCGCCACGCTGCAGCTTTTCGACCTTGTCGAGGAAACGGTTTTCAAGACGCTTCTTCGACTCATCGTATTGCTGGCGCATGGCCTCGAGTTCAGCCAGGGCCTTCTCATTGGACAACGCGATCTGCCACCACTGCGAACGCGGGATATCGTCCAGCATGGTGTCAGTGATTTTGCCGTCAATCTTGTGACCCTTCGGACCACCTGAGGCAAGCTTGCCTTTCAGGAAGTCAGACAGGCGGCCATATGAGTTACGGTCGAGGATCGCCAATTCGTCGTCGCGGTCCTTGGCAAGACGTTCAATCTCTTCCCGCTCAATTGCCAGTGCACGCTCGTCCTTGTCGATTCCGTGGCGGTTGAACACGCGCACTTCAACGACAGTACCGGCTACACCCGGCGGCAGGCGCAGGGAAGTATCACGGACATCAGATGCCTTCTCGCCGAAAATGGCGCGCAGAAGCTTTTCTTCCGGCGTCATCGGGCTTTCACCCTTTGGCGTGATCTTGCCGACAAGAATGTCACCTGGGTGCACTTCGGCACCGATGTAGACAATTCCTGCCTCGTCAAGATTCTTCAAAGCTTCCTCACCCACGTTGGGAATATCGCGGGTGATTTCTTCCGGGCCGAGCTTGGTGTCTCGGGCCATGACGTCGAACTCCTCGATATGGATCGAGGTGAAGATGTCATCGCGTACCATGCGCTCGGACAGCAGGATGGAGTCTTCGAAGTTGTAGCCGTTCCAGGGCATGAACGCGACAAGCACGTTCTGTCCGAGAGCCAGGTCACCCAGATCCGTGGAAGGTCCGTCGGCGATGATGTCGCCAGCTTTCAGCACGTCACCAACACGCACCAGCGGACGCTGGTTGATGCAGGTATTCTGGTTGGAACGCTGGAACTTCTGCAGCGTGTAGATGTCGACGCCGGACTTTGTCGGGTCGGTTTCTTCCGTTGCGCGGATAACGATACGCTTGGCGTCCACCTGGTCCACGACGCCGGAGCGACGAGCGGTAATGGCAGCGCCGGAATCGCGGGCAACCACAGCTTCCATGCCGGTGCCGACCAAAGGCGCATCAGTGCGAACCAGCGGCACGGCCTGGCGCTGCATGTTCGAACCCATGAGCGCACGGTTGGCGTCATCGTTTTCCAGGAACGGAATGAGCGCAGCAGCAACAGACACAAGCTGTTTTGGTGACACGTCTACATAATCGACGCGCTCAGCCGGAACAGTCATGACTTCGCCGTGCTGGCGCACCAGCACCAGATCTTCGGCAAACTTGCCTTCCTTGGTCAGCTCAACGTTTGCCTGGGCGATATGCGGCTTGGACTCCTGGATAGCGGAGAGGTACTCCACATCGGTGGTCACCTTGCCGTTCTTCACCTTGCGGTACGGTGTCTCGATGAAACCGTACTTGTTGACCCGCGCAAATGTGGCCAGCGAGTTGATCAGACCGATGTTCGGGCCTTCCGGCGTCTCAATCGGGCAGATACGGCCATAATGGGTCGGATGCACGTCGCGGACCTCAAAGCCAGCACGTTCGCGCGTCAGACCACCCGGGCCAAGTGCCGAAAGACGGCGCTTGTGGGTGATCTCTGACAGCGGGTTGGTCTGGTCCATGAACTGCGACAACTGAGAAGAACCAAAGAATTCCCGCACTGCAGCGGCAGCGGGCTTGGCGTTAATCAGGTCGTGCGGCATCACGGTATCGATGTCGACAGACGACATGCGTTCCTTGATGGCGCGCTCCATGCGGATCAGGCCAAGACGGTACTGGTTTTCCATCAGTTCGCCAACCGAACGCACCCGGCGGTTGCCAAGGTGGTCAATGTCGTCGATTTCGCCCTTGCTGTCGCGCAACTCTGCCAGAGTCTTTACAACGGCAATGATGTCTTCCTTGCGCAGCACGCGCATGGTGTCCGGCGCATCCAGTTCCAGACGCATGTTCATCTTCACGCGGCCAACGGATGACAGGTCATAGCGCTCTTCATCGAAGAACAGGCTGTGGAACAAAGCTTCTGCGGTTTCGCGCGTTGGCGGTTCACCAGGACGCATGACACGGTAGATATCAACCAGCGCCTGCTCGTAACTTTCCACCTTGTCGACCATCAGCGTATTGCGGATGTAGGCGCCGGTGTTGATGTGATCAATGTCGAGGAGACGAAGTTCCTTATAGCCAGCTTCGACAATCGCCGTGAGCAGCTTTTCATCGATTTCCGCGCCGGCTTCGGCATGAATCTCGCCGGTCTTGGCGTCAACCAGTTCATCAGCAATGAACTGGCCGAATAGATCTTCGCCCTGCACCAGCAGTTCCTTCAGCCCCTCTTCCGCCAGCTTGCGAGCCAGGCGTGGAGTGATCTTGGTGCCGGCTTCAACAACTGCCTTCTTGGTCTTGGCGTTGACCAAGTCAGAAGTCGGCTTCACGCCGCGATACCGTTCCGGGTCGAACGGCATGCGCCATCCGTCCTTCGAAGATGTAACGGTGAAGGCGTTGTAGAAGGTATGCAGGATTTCCTCACCATCCATGCCAAGCGCGTGCAGCAGCGCCGTGACAGGCAGCTTGCGGCGGCGGTCGATGCGTACGTGGATGATGTCCTTGGCGTCGAATTCAAAGTCGAGCCACGAACCACGATATGGAATGATACGTGCCGCAAACAGCAGTTTGCCAGAGGAATGGGTCTTGCCGCGGTCGTGATCAAAGAAGACGCCCGGTGAGCGGTGCATCTGAGAGACGATCACGCGTTCGGTGCCATTGACGACAAAGGTGCCGTTCTTGGTCATGAGTGGAATATCACCCATGTAGACATCCTGCTCCTTGATGTCCTTGACCGACTTGGCACCAGTGTCCTCGTCAATTTCAAACACTATCAAGCGCAAGGTCACCTTGAGGGGAGCGGCAAAGGTCATGCCGCGCTGCTGGCACTCCTCGACGTCGTACTTGGGCTCTTCAAATTCATATGTCACGTATTCCAGCATCGCCTGACCAGAAAAGTCGCTGATCGGAAAAACTGACTTGAATACAGCTTGCAGACCTTCACTCAGGCGACCACCCTCGGGGTCGAGCACCTGGAGAAACTGGTCGTAAGATTCTTTTTGAACCTCAATCAGGTTTGGCATCTCGGCAACTTCGTGGATGTTGCCGAAGAACTTGCGAATACGTTTGCGGCCAATAAACGTTTGCGACATTTCTGTTCCTTCGCATTTTGGCTCTTGCGGCCGGGGCAGCCCAAGAGCAATTCAATCAAGCCAGTGCGGCGGCTTGCCGTACAGTCTTGTTTGCCCGGGCTCATATACCGGACAAGACTGTGCGGAAAACCGCCTTTAAGCCTCACTCATATACCCGCGAATGCCGCACCTTGGCGCCAGTTGGCGAGACCGGGGAGGAGGAACCGAACCCTTGTGTCTAACAGACACGGGCTGATTCCCCCCAACCGGATTTGGCAACGAAGCCGGTTACTTGAGGGCAACCTTGGCACCAGCAGCTTCGAGCTTCTTCTTCAGCTCTTCTGCTTCTGCCTTGGGAGCACCTTCCTTAACGGTCTTCGGAGCACCTTCAACCAGGTCCTTGGCTTCCTTCAGGCCAAGGCCGGTGATGGCGCGGACTTCCTTGATGACCTCGATCTTCTTGTCGCCAGCGGCTTCAAGAACAACGTCAAACTCATCCTTGGCTTCAGCGGCTTCACCACCAGCAGCGGCAGCGCCACCAGCAGCAGCAACAGCAACAGGAGCAGCAGCAGAAACGCCCCACTTCTCTTCGAGAAGCTTGGACAGCTCAGCAGCTTCCATAACGGTCAGGTTGGACAGGTCATCTACAATTTTAGCAAGATCAGCCATTTTTTCGTCTTTCGTATTACGGTTTGAACCAGTTCAGTGATTGGACACGGCTAATCAAGCCGCTTCTCCCTTGTTGGCGTAGGCGCCGATAACCCGTGCGAGCTGTCCAGCAGGCGCCTGAGTGACACCCGCAATGCGGGTGGCTGGCGTCTGGATCATGCCCACAAGCTTCGCCCGCAGCTCATCGAGCGACGGCAGGTCAGCAAGTGCCTTGACTCCGTTGGCATCCAGTACCGTGGAACCGAGCACACCACCAAGTACAACGAGCTTTTCGTTGGTCTTGGCGAATGTAGCGATCACCCTTGGTGCTGCGACCGGGTCGTCCGAGTAGGACAACATCGTCGGACCTGTAAACAGGTCTGAAATACCAGCAGCGTCTGTGCCTTCAAGAGCAAGTTTGGCAAGGCGGTTCTTTGCAACTTTCGTTGCACCGCCTGCCTCGGCCATCTTCTTCCGCAGATCATTGATCTGGGGAACCGTCAGGCCGAGATTGTGGGTCACGACTACAACACCGGTCTCCTTGAACACGGTGTTGAGAGTTGCGACGAGCGTCTTCTTTTCTGCTCTATCCACTTACTCTCTCCAGTTAACCCGGCATTTGAGTGCCGGGCGGTTGCACTAAGCCGCTTGTCTTCAAACGGACACTGCAACCAGCCTTAAAGGGCAAGGACGCAGCGCCGGTCAAACAAACGGCACTCCACTTGCCTGTCCTCCTGACCGCCGGAAACCGACTGGCCGGATCACCGAGGTGTTCAAACCGAACTGTTGCAAACGCAACAAAACATATTGAACGCCTTGTCTCATGCGGGCTGCCATCTGGCGTTTAAGTCGCGGCTTGCGCCGTGACGCCTGCAATCTCGGACAGGTCTGAGCCGGTTACCCGGCCCAACCACCCGGCAACCGGGGCAAGCCCCAAAAGCCGGATGGCAACTCTTGCTCACATCGCGTGCTTACTCTCCAGCTAGCGATGCAACGTCAATCTTCAATCCGGGGCCCATTGTCGAGGACACCGAAACACGCTTGATGTAGGTGCCCTTGGCGCCGGTAGGCTTGGCCTTGGATACCGCATCAACGAATGCCTTCAGGTTTGCGAGAAGGTTGGCTTCGGTGAAGCTGGCCTTGCCAACACCGGCATGTACGATGCCAGCTTTTTCCACACGGAACTCAACCGAACCGCCCTTGGCAGCCTTTACCGCAGCAGCCACATCAGGCGTCACCGTGCCAACCTTCGGATTTGGCATCAGGTTGCGCGGGCCGAGCACTTTGCCCAGACGGCCTACAAGCGGCATCATGTCAGGCGTCGCGATGGCGCGGTCAAAGTTGATTTCGCCCTTCTGAACGATCTCGACCAGATCTTCTGCACCAACGATGTCTGCACCGGCGGCCTTGGCTTCATCAGCCTTGGCATCACGGGCAAACACGGCGACGCGAACATCGCGGCCGGTGCCGGCTGGCAGCGAGACAACGCCGCGGACCATCTGGTCTGCATGGCGGGGATCAACGCCCAGGTTCATGGCCAGTTCAATGGTTTCATCGAACTTGGCAACAGCGCGTTCCTTCACCAGCTTGACAGCTTCTGCCGCGGTGTAAGCCTTGTTGCGGTCGATACCGTCAGCGGCTTTTGTGTATCTTTTTCCCTGTTTTGCCATCACGATCACCCTACAACTTCCAGGCCCATGGAACGGGCCGAACCGGCGATGATCTTTTCGGCGGCGTCGATATCGCGCGCATTGAGATCAACCATCTTCTTCTCGGCGATTTCACGCACCTGAGCGCGCGTTACCTTGCCGATAAATGTGCCTTTGCCGGGTTCCTTGTGGCCGGACTTGATCTTCGCGGCCTTCTTCAGGAAGAACGACGCTGGCGGCGTCTTCATTTCGAAGGTGAAGGACTTGTCCTGATAGGCAGTGATAACCACCGGAATCGGAGAACCTTGTTCAGCCTGCTGAGTTGCAGCGTTGAACGCCTTGCAGAATTCCATAATGTTCAGTCCGCGCTGACCGAGAGCGGGACCGACCGGTGGTGACGGGTTGGCCTGTCCAGCCGGAATTTGCAGCTTTATGTAGCCGAGTACTTTCTTAGCCATTTCTCAACATTCCCTCGCCCGGCCTCATCCCAAAAGGATGAAAAGGGCTCTAGAGGTTAGTGGTCCGGCTTTCAGGCTGCGTGCGCCTGTCTGCCTCCCACCGTTACACGGTATCAGGTCAATCAGCCCTAAAGCTTCTCGACTTGTCCGAATTCCAACTCGACCGGGGTTGCCCGGCCAAAAATCGATACTGCCACTTTGAGGCGTGCGCGCTCTTCATCGACGTCTTCAACAAGACCGTTGAACGAAGCGAACGGACCTTCAGCAACACGAACCTGCTCGCCGACCTCAAACATGATGGTCGGACGCGGGCGCTCGACGCCTTCCTGAACCTGGCTCAGGATGCGGGTCGCCTCATCCTCGGTGATCGGCATGGGCTTGTTGTCATGGCCCAGGAACCCGGTCACTTTCGGCGTATTCTTGATGAGGTGGTATGCCTCATCGGTCATTTCCATCTTCACCAGCACGTAACCGGGAAAGAAACGGCGCTCGGACTGAATCTTGCGGCCGCGGCGCATCTCAACCACTTCCTCGGTCGGCACCAGAACCTCCTCAAACAAGTCGCTCAGGCCCTTGGTCGCAGCCTGCTCCTTGATCAATTCAGCTACCTTCTTCTCGAAATTCGAGTAGGCGTGAACGATGTACCACCGTTTAGTCATATTGCGCTCCCATCGGCCTGCCTGATCAACTGAACAGGATCAGGTCGATAACCCATTTCAACACCGCATCTACGCCCAGGAAAAATACCGCTGCCGCCGCAGACAGGATCAGCACCATAATTGTGGTGATCAGTGTTTCCCGTCTGGATGGCCAGGTAACCTTCGAGGTTTCTTGCCGAACCTGCTGGAAAAAATCGAACGGATTGGTTTTTGCCATATTCCTGTTTCACTCTTTGATCCAACCTCATGACAAGGCTGGTATTTCCGGTGGCAGGGGCGGAGGGTCTCGAACCCCCGACCTGCGGTTTTGGAGACCGCCGCTCTACCAACTGAGCTACACCCCTAAACCGGGTGCGAGGAACACTACATGGTTCCCCGCAAGTGTTTGTTCAAGCAACCCTGACAATCAGGACTACTCGACGATGGTTGACACGACACCTGCACCGACGGTGCGGCCGCCTTCACGGATGGCGAAGCGCAGCTTCTCTTCCATCGCGATCGGCGTGATCAACTCAACCTCAAACGACACGTTGTCGCCAGGCATCACCATTTCAGTTCCTTCCGGCAGCGTAACCACACCCGTCACGTCGGTCGTGCGGAAGTAGAACTGCGGACGGTAGTTGCCAAAGAACGGCGTGTGACGGCCACCCTCTTCCTTCGTCAGAATGTAGGCTTCTGCCTTGAACTTCTTGTGCGGTGTGATCGAACCGGGCTTGCACAGCACCTGGCCGCGCTCAACGCCTTCACGGTCAACACCACGCAGCAGCGCGCCGATGTTGTCGCCAGCCTGACCCTGGTCAAGCAGCTTGCGGAACATCTCAACACCGGTGCACGTCGTCTTCACGGTGTCGCGAATGCCGACAATCTCGATTTCCTCGCCAACCTTCACAACACCACGCTCAACTCGGCCCGTCACAACAGTTCCGCGGCCAGAAATCGAGAACACGTCCTCAATCGGCATCAGGAACGGAAGATCAATCGGACGCTCTGGCGTCGGAATGTACTCGTCAACAGCCTTCATCAGCTCGCGGATCGAGTTCTCGCCAATCTCAGGGTCACGCCCTTCCATCGCTGCAAGGGCAGAACCCTTCACAATCGGAATGTCACCGCCTGGAAAATCATACGATGAAAGAAGCTCGCGCACTTCCAGCTCAACAAGCTCAAGCAACTCTTCGTCGTCAACCTGGTCAACCTTGTTCATGAACACGACAAGCGCCGGCACACCAACCTGACGGGCAAGCAGAATGTGCTCGCGTGTCTGCGGCATCGGGCCGTCAGCAGCGCTCACAACAAGTATGCCGCCATCCATCTGGGCCGCACCGGTGATCATGTTCTTCACATAGTCGGCGTGGCCAGGGCAATCGACGTGCGCGTAGTGACGTGCCTCGGTCTCATACTCAACGTGCGCCGTCGAAATCGTGATGCCGCGGGCCTTCTCTTCAGGCGCGCCATCAATCTGGTCGTACGCCTTGAACTCACCAAAATACTTGGTGATCGCCGCTGTCAGCGTCGTCTTGCCATGGTCAACGTGGCCAATAGTACCTACGTTAACGTGCGGCTTGTTACGTTCAAACTTTGCCTTGGCCATTTCAGTCTCTACCTTTACCTGGAACGATAAACATGTTCAGTTTCAGACAGTTTCAAATCAACCGGCTGGATATTGGCCGGATCAGCAAGTGCCCTGGAGCGGGTGAAGGGAATCGAACCCTCGTCTTCAGCTTGGAAGGCTATTGCTCTACCATTGAGCTACACCCGCAACGTGTATTCAGGGCATAAATGTCTGCTGTCTGTTGCTGGATTTCCTTATCTCTTTACGCTTAACTCCGAACGCAAACCACACTGTTCAAGTGGTGGAGGGGGTTGGATTCGAACCAACGTAGGCATAGCCAACGGGTTTACAGCCCGTCCCCTTTAGCCACTCGGGCACCCCTCCTGATGTTCAAACCCGCTTCAAAACATTGACAATTCAATGATTTAAAGCGATTGAGAAGACACTCGAGCAGGTGAAATCCGCGCGCAAAACATTATGCCCGGGGGTTAGCCGGGCGCTTCGGGGGTGTTATGCGCATGGCCGGGTTCCGTGTCAACAGGATTCGCAAGCAAAATCGCCTTGTGCTCTCATCCAGTTACCTAACGTCAGACCACTGCCAAACCCTACAAAAGAACAGTTGCGCCGAAATGACAGATTCATCCTATAAGTGGCAGCCATGAGCAAGCCATACAGCAAAGCCCCCAGAGCGAATGACCATTCGCGCGCGCAGACAGTACCGCAGCGCAGCGGGGATGACATCATCTTTGGACTTCACGCCATTGCCGAGGCGCTGGCCAATCCGCGCCGCAAGATCATTGATCTGCGCTGCACACAGAACGCCCTGCCCCGTCTCGAGGCTGCTTTGGCGGCAAGACCCGGCGTCGAACCACAGATGGTACACCGCAAGGAGGTTGACCGCATCGCCGGGCCTGACGCGGTGCACCAGGGTGCTGTACTCACCGCGCGTCCACTGCAACAGCCCCACCTGGACGAGATTCCTCGCACTGGCACAGTGGTTCTGCTCGATCAGGTCACGGACCCGCACAATGTGGGAGCAATAATCCGCTCTTGTGCTGCATTTGCCGCAACGGCCCTTATTGCGACGGCCCGTCACAGCCCTGAAGGCTCCGCCGTCATGGTCAAGTCGGCGTCAGGGGCGATGGAGCATGTGCCGTTTGTAAAAGTGACCAACCTGGCGCGGGCAATGGACGAACTGCGGGACTACGGTTTTACCTTGGTCGGGCTGGACAGCGAAGCAGCGGAAAACGTGGAGGAATTGCAAATCGCCCCACCTGTTGCTCTGGTGCTGGGTGCGGAAGGCAAGGGCCTGCGCAAGCTGACGAGGCAAAACTGTGACCATCTGGCGAGGCTGGATCTGCCCGGCCAGATTCAAAGCCTGAATGTGTCAAATGCTGCCGCGCTGACGCTATACGCCATTCAGCAGAACTTCAAAGCCAGGGCCAACACCTAGGCGACTGAACACTGAATGGCTGAGAGCAAAAAGGCACTGTCAACCCGGCGCGATGGATTGACAGCGCCTTTGACGGTTTCTGGGCAGAAAATCAGCTCCTGCCCCGGCTCCTGTCACCGACTTTGTATTGTTTATTCGCAGTAGCAGTTTGCGCCTGAGCCCTGACCACCATGAATCACGACACCGCCGCCCGTTCCGTAACCGCCGCCTGCTGCAACATAACCGCCGCCGGTAGCATATCCGCCTCCGGTTGAGTATCCGCCCCCAGTGGAATATGAATGTCCGGTGATGCTGACATAGGCAGCTACTCCAGGGCCCATGGCAAAGGCATAGCGCTTGCCACGCTTGGCCAGGCGATGGACCTTCTTGCACGTATTCACCGAGCGCACAGGATTACCATTGATGGTGCAGCGATAGTCAACGATCACACTACCGCCGCCTGCAACATAGCCGCCGCCTGCAACATAACCGCCGCCAGTGGCATAGGCACCGCTGCCAGCGTAAGACTCGGCATATGCACCGGCATAAGCGCTTGAGTAGCCAGCGTAAGGCCCGGCATAGAACCCGCCACCAGAGCTGATCGAAACAGAACTCGAAATAGAGACCTGGTTCGTCGTGACATTGTTGACGATGCGGTTGTTGTTGACGTTGCGATTGTTGTTCACGTTACGGTTGCGGCCAAAGCCTCTGCCGCCGTTTCTGCCGAATTTGCGGAAGCCATGCTTGCCGCCCATGCCATGACCGTCACCGCGCCTTGCGTGGCGCATCATACGGCCGCCATGCTTGCCCATGCGCTTCATCATGCGGCCCTGGCCGCGCATGCCCATTCGGCGCATGCCGCGGTTACGCATGCCGTGCATACCACGCTTCTTCATATAAACGGCACCAGCATGTGCCTTGCCGGCACCGGCTCCGCGCTTGCTTCCTCCGGCATCAGCAGCAGTGACCATTGGAATAATAAACAGACCGGCGGCTATGGCCGGAATAATCAAGCCCGCAACGATACGCATTACGACTAACTCCTCAGATTGCGACCGATACCGGCCAACGAATTCGCTTCCAAAGCAATCATCCTGCAGGCATGCGAATGCTTCCATCCCCCTGCCCGATGATCTGAGGCCTCTATTTCTACCGCACGTTGCAAAGATGAACACGATGTGCCGATATGAAACAAGTACTTTTGTAAATCGCGGGCCCTGACCGCAGTTTTGCAATGCCAGTGCCAGTTCGTGAGCCACCTGATCGGGGTTGTTGTTAACTTTTGACTGGATGACAACCGTAATTGGACTTGCGCTGCAGTGTTCCGCCAAGTATTCAGTCGCCATACGCCACGGCGTTCTCGCGGCAATGAAGTTTGCGCGCTGACAATTGCCGGCTTAGCTCAGTTGGTAGAGCACCTGATTTGTAATCAGGGGGTCGCGGGTTCGAATCCTGCAGCCGGCACCACCTAACGGGCGTTGCCACCGTTGAGGCCCAGCCAGCCGGCGATGCGGGGATAGTTCTTCTTCAGCCAGGGTCCGTAGCGGGTCTCGGCGCGACGCCGGAAGCGGCGCACAGTTGTCGAATCGACCGACAGCACAATCAGGCCAAGCGGGATCATCCAGAACCCCAGAACCGGCAGGAATCCCAGCACACCGCCTATTATGAGTGCAGCACCCAGAATCATTCGCGCCCGAGGAGAACCCGGAACGCGCATACTGTGTTTGCCGATCTTCACCTTCTTGACCATGGCAATTCAGGTAGAGCTTCGACCGCACGCTTGCAAGGGCCTGCGGCGATGTGAATTGAGCAATTGACGCCAAGTTTTATCCGGCCAGCACTTTTACAATGTTTGGGGCTTTTATCGCGTCGATGTGTCTGCTATAGGCATCGCCTATTCCGCGGTAGCTCAGTGGTAGAGCAATCGGCTGTTAACCGATCGGTCCGGGGTTCGAATCCCTGCCGCGGAGCCAGTTTAGCAGGACCCTGCCCGGCAAGCCGCCCGGCAGGGTTTTGTTTTGCCCATTTTCCAACCTGCAATTCATCGTTAGGCTCTATTGTCATGAGCGACGCTGTCCAAATCACCAGTCAGAGCGGCAAGCTGTTCAGCGTGCGCAACATCCGGCTGGCAACGGGTCTTGTACTATTCGTTTTCGTGACACTGCACCTTTGCAACCATGCGCTCGGATTGATCTCTCTGGAAGCGATGGAAGCAATGCGAGACTGGCGGGTGGCCATTACCCGGTCGTGGCCTGGGTCGATAATTCTGCTGACAAGTGCCTTGGCTCATTCCGTGCTGGGGCTTGAAAAGATTTTGTCACGCCGCATTGGTGCCATGTCCATGCGCGGCATCGCGCAGATCGTAACCGGGATTGCCATTCCCATCCTGCTGGCCAGGCACATCATAGGCACGCGCATTGCGCATGAAGCCTTCTCCATCAACGACAATTACGAGTATGCGCTGTGGGCGATGTGGCCCACTGAAGCCGTGTTGCAAGGGCTGCTCATCACCCTTGTCTGGATGCACGGCACGATTGGCCTGTACATGTGGATCAGGTTCAAGACCTGGTTCAAACCGTTGCAGGGGCTGCTGCTGGCCACCGCAGTGCTGGTACCTGCCCTCGGGTTTCTGGGGTTTGCAGGGGCCGGACGAAGGTTCCAGGCACAGAACAGCTTTCCCAACCCGTTCAATGCTGACCAGGCCGCCAGCATCGTTTCGTGGATGGAAGCCTCGGTGTGGCTGGCTGTTGTACTCATCGGCGGCGTCGCTGTCATCAAGGTGGTGCAATGGAGCCGGTTCAAGTTAAAGCCGAAAGTGCGGGTCACCTACAATGGCAGCGTGAACGCGGAGGCCCCTGAGGGATATACCCTGCTTGAAATTTCTCAGGCAGCCCAAATCCCGCATGCTTCTGTATGCGGCGGCCTTGCCAGATGTTCAACCTGCCGGGTTCAGGTGGTCAGTGGCGCAGACACACTTGCTCCACCCGACATACTCGAAGCGCGTACACTGCGCCGCGCGGGCATTGTCGACACAACTGTAAGACTTGCATGTCAGTTGCGGCCACGTGGCCACATATCCGTAATCCCTCTTGTACCGGCCCAACGCACCCGGGGCCGAACACGCGGAGATGACTATGACCGGGGTATTGAAAAGACGGTTACCCTGATGTTCGTCGACATCCGCGGCTTCACCAAATTTTCCGAAGGCCGCCTGCCCTACGACATCGTACACGTTCTAAACCAGTATGTCGGTGCGATGAGTGATTTCCATCTCTAGTCACGGCGGATATGTGGACAAGTTCATGGGCGATGGCATCATGGCCATTTTCGGCATTGAGAACCCGTCCGATGCTGGCGCAACACAAGCGCTGAGCGCAGCTGCGGCGGTCAGTCAGGCGGTTGTTGAGCTGAACCGGGTGCACCTTCACGATATCAAGGAACCATTGCGCATCGGCATTGGGATTCACACCGGTGAAGCCATTCTCGGGCGTATCGGCGCGCACAATGCGCATGGCGCGGGAGAGCGCATTACCGCGCTTGGAGATACGGTGAACACGGCCAGCAGGCTGGAAGCCCTGACAAAGGAACTGGGCGTAGAGTGCCTGGCGTCAAAAACCACGCTGCAAAATGCCGGGATCAAGACGGCAGGATTAAAATTGAAAACCTTCAAAATCCGCGGACGCGAGGGCGTTATCAGCGGTTTGCCGCTAAAGACTGCAACCGAAACTGCGCAGCTGCCTACGGGCTAGGCAACAGGTCTGGCGCAGGTTTGCGAGTCGTGACACACTTCATTGCGTAAAGGCTTCGGTTTGACACATGGATACCGGCACAATCAGCAGCTGCATGAGCGGCAATTATCATTGGTTCAGCATGCAGATACTGGAGCTGTACCTAGAGCATACTATAAACACCGGCGATTTTCTTCGCTGGTTCCACATGCCAAATTCAAACTATCTGCCAACATCCGAGTGTATTGCCGGCCTGCTGGACCCGCACTACGATTACCGCCAGTGGCATCCTGGAATACTTGACGGTAACGCGGGCTAACTCGCAAAATTTCACATGCCCAGCCCGCGCTTGACTTGGCATGGATTGACGGCCAAACATCGCGCTTGCGAAGCGTGCACCCTGGTGCTGCCATGGCACCCTCCCAAAACCGGAAAGCTGGCTAATGAGATACGCACCTGACATCATTTCCGCTATTGGCAATACGCCGCTTATCAAACTGCGAAAGGCATCCGAGCTGACCGGTTGTACGATCCTCGGAAAGGCCGAATTCATGAACCCCGGACAGTCGGTGAAGGACCGTGCGGCCCTCTTCATAATCAAGGACGCTGTAAATTCAGGCAAGCTCAAGCCGGGCGGGACAATTGTGGAGGGTACTGCCGGCAATACCGGAATCGGGCTAACCACCGTTGCAAATGCGATGGGTTTCAGAACCGTCATCGTGATACCTGACACACAGAGTCAGGAGAAGAAGGATGCCTTGCGCCTGCTCGGTGCAGAACTGGTTCAGGTGCCTGCTGCGCCCTATAAGAACCCCAACAACTTCGTGCGCTATTCAGGCAGGCTGGCAGAACGCCTGAATGAACAACGCGAAGGCGGCGCCATCTGGGCAAACCAGTTTGACAATGTGGCCAACCGCCAAGCGCATATCGAGACGACCGGGCCGGAAATCTGGGAGCAGACCGATGGCAAGGTGGACGGGTTTGTCTGCGCGGCCGGATCAGGCGGAACAATTGCCGGTACAGGCATGGCTTTGAAGGCGCGCAAAAGGGACATCCAAATCGGCCTGGCTGACCCGCATGGAGCAGCCTTGTTCAGCTACTACACGACAGGCGTGCTCAAGGCCGAGGGCAGTTCAGTCGCAGAAGGCATCGGGCAAGGCCGCATCACTGCAAACCTGGAAGACGCACCGATTGACCACGCCTGGCGCATTGATGATGCTAGCGCCCTGAACATTGTGTTTGACCTGCTGCATAACGAAGGGCTTTGCATGGGTGCATCCACTGGTGTGAACGTCGCCGGTGCCATCGAACTGGCCAGGAAAATGGGCCCCGGGCATACGATCGTTACAATGCTGTGCGACTATGGCTCGCGCTATCAATCGCGGCTGTTCAACCCGGACTTCCTGCGTTCCAAGGACTTGCCCGTACCTGAATGGCTGGAAGCACCATTGAACGTGCCTGATGTCATGGTCGATCCGGAAACAGCTTGAACGCAAGTCGAGGCTGTATCTGAATGCCTGATAGAAACACACTGGCCAATGCAACAGGGGTATGAAATGGCTGCAACAGGGAATGATCGCGCACACCTTGTATCCACAGAGTGGCTGGAGCAAAGACTGGATGCGCCGGACATCGTTGTGCTGGACTGTTCATATTACTTGCCGGACATGGGCCGCGACGCAAAGGTGGAGTTTGAGCAACAACGCATTCCCGGTGCGATGTTCTTTGACATAGACGCGATCACGCATCCTGAAAGTGAACTGCCGCATACTTTGCCGCCAGCTGAAGTTTTTGCATCCAGAATGCGCAAGATGGGCATTGGCGATGGCAAGCGGGTTATTGCATACGACGGAGCCGGGTTATTCTCGGCAGCACGCGTTTGGTGGATGTTCCGCACCTTCGGCCACAATGACGCTGCCATTCTGGATGGCGGGTTTCCAAAGTGGCTGGCAGAATCCAGGGCGATTGAGGACGGACCACCGCTGGACCGGCAACCAAGGCATTTCACTGCAAGGTTTTCCGCCTCCAGCGTCAGCGACAAACGCGATGTCCTGAACGCCATTGCCAACAGCGGCCACCAAATTGCCGATGCAAGATCACCCGCCCGGTTTCATGCGCGTGAACCGGAACCGCGAGCAGGCATGCGCGGTGGGCACATGCCTGGGGCAAGCAACGTGCACTACAGAACGCTGTTGAATGACGATGGCACGATGAAAACGACCGAGGAATTGCGCAAAGTGTTTGCCCAGGCCGGTGTTGACCTGAACCGGCCGGTCATTACCACTTGCGGCTCAGGTGTCACTGCGGCCATCCTGACACTTGGCTTGACGCTGGTTGGCCACAATACCAATTCGCTATATGACGGCTCGTGGGCAGAATGGGGCAGCGATCCGGAAACCCCGGTGGAAACCGGGTAGAATTGGCCAGGCATGAAGCGCAAGATTCCCTCGTCCAGATTTCCAGACAAGAAGAAGGCAGCCAAGTTGAAGGTAGCAACCAAAGAAATCGAAACAGTGGTGACATTTCTCTCCATGGATCGCCCACCATCATTGCGGGTTATGCCGCCAGCCAACATGAAACTGGCGATGATGCATGTGGAAGACCCGACAGTCGGCTTCTACCGCTTCCTGTATGACGCTGTTGGGCGTGACTATCACTGGGTTGACAGAAAGCTGCTTAGTGACGATCAGCTTGCCGCTGCCATCAACGCTGACGGCGTTGATGTGTATGTGGCTTACTGCGGTGGCAATCCGGCGGGGTATTTCGAGATCGACAGCCGTGACAAGCAGAAGGCATGGCTGGCCTATTTCGGTCTGATCCCGGATTTCCACGGCATGGGACTGGGCAAGTGGCTGTTGTCAGAGGCCGCGCGAACGGCGTGGGCGGGCAAACCGGGTAGTCTGCACGTGGAAACCTGTACGCTGGACGCTCCCCACGCGCTTGGCCTGTATCAGAAAATTGGCTTCAAGCCCTATGAACGTCGCGACAAGATGATGCGGGTTCCGGCATGATTGGCGCACGCTCGCGAAAGCTCATCGGGACCATTGTCTTTGTCTGCTTCCTGATTGTGTATGCCCTGATAGCCATGGCCCTGGGCGCGCGTCACCTCGCGCAGGCGCACGGCGCATGGCAGTTCGCTTATTATGCAATTGCAGGCCTGGCATGGCTGCCTGGTGCCATGCTGATTATCTGGTGGATGGCAAGGGCAGACAAAGCGTAGTCAGGATACCGAAGTGACACGCTGCAAGCCATTGAAGAACGCGAACGGCATGCCGGTCAGCAACACTTCTGTGAATTCACGCTCCTGATATCCGCCATTCAGCGAGAACCTCGGCAAGGCGGTCAAGCTATCCTTGTGCTCGGAGAAGATCATGCCCTTGCGAGTGGTCACGGCAGCCTTGAAACCGGCGCTTCGGATGATCTCGAAATCCCGCTCGTCTGCGGAGGATTCATCGCCATATGGATACGCGAATGTCTCGGGTATCACTCCAATCTCACTTGCAATCCGGTCACGTGACTTCAGCACTTCTGCCAAAGCTTCGTCGGCGCCCAGTTTCTTCAATGCGCGATGGTGCACCGTGTGGGCACCGATAGAGCAAAGCGGATCCTTGTTGATTTTGCGAATATCGTCCCAGGTCATTGCCTGATCACGGCACATGGCATTCAGATCTATGCCGTGGCTGGAACACACCTCGCGAATCCAGCGGCGCTGCTGGTGCTCTTCAGTGCAGCGCAATGGCCAGTATAGCTCATTGTACATGTTCCACTTTTGCACATCAGTTTCCGTTGATCCGGCATATCTTACGCCGTCAATCTCAACGTCGATGGATGAGGAATTGGCAAGTACAAGCTCAAGGCCGCGCCACCATAGTTCGCATTTTCCATCCGCAATGGCCGGCGAAACAAATATCGTGAACGGACAGACATGAGAGCGGAAAACCGGCCAGGCATGTCGAAAATTGTCCTTGTACCCATCATCAAGGGTAAATACAGCGAAGGGTGGTCCATCACGTTCGCTGGCAAGTTCTTCCGCAGCTTCTTC
This sequence comes from uncultured Alphaproteobacteria bacterium, assembly GCA_963787895.1. Classification (GTDB taxonomy): domain Bacteria; phylum Pseudomonadota; class Alphaproteobacteria; order Rhizobiales; family Aestuariivirgaceae; genus Anderseniella. The sequence continues at coordinate 115,974 of CAWBEX010000001.1, forward strand.
CAATGATATCAATGCGTAACCACGCTTTTTTACTACGCGGATCACATCGTCAAGAAATTCTGGAGTTACCTCCAACCCGGCATTCGGTGCAAATCCGGGCTCCTTGCCACCACCGGGCATGACATGGTGCAACATGAACACAACGCCACGACCCCTGAGCCATGGCGAAAGCATGCTGGCTGCACCTGTGTAGTGCAGGAACTTCAAAACTGTTTTGTCAAAAGCAAACATCAACTGGCTCTGCTACAAACTCTTGGTCCGACATAACCGGCAGCAATTTGCATGCCAGTTGCGCCAGATGAACCTGGGGCCCGTGAAGGTCGCTTGTGCGGCGTCCGGTTCGACGCGCAAGACACCGTTCAAGCTAGAAGGTTGCAGCAATGTTCGAGAACCGGCCTGATGTTTCCACAGGTCTCGACGGTGCTACGGCGACAACCTTGGCCCACTTTACCCTTCCCGACGTCAGCGCATCACACACGTCCCTGGCCTCAGCCGCCTTGTCCACGGTGGCAACCACAAGCACGGCAGGAGAATTCGCTGCCAATGCAACATTGCTGCTGTCAGCGTCACCCAAATGCAACAAGGTGAGGCTGTAGACTTTCTCCAACGCGTTTAGTGCATTGCCTAGCTGAGGGCTTTCCACCAACTCCGACAATGGCTTCGCGGGGATACCTGCAGGCAAGAGTTGCAACGGCGTCATAGTGTCCTTGCGAACAACATCGGAGAATCCGGCAACACCTGAAACGATGTCGTACAAGCCCCTGCCTTCAAGACCCGGCACAATGGCCGCAATTCCGGTGGTGCCCGTTGATGCGTCCACTACCGCAACCTTTGCGCCGGCCATGGCCAGCATGCGACCAAGGCTTGTAGAGACCGTCAAGCTGTCTAGTGCCGAGCCGGTCATGTTCACTACTGCAAGCGACCTGATGGACTGATTGGCAACCAGCTCGGCAACCGCATGCGCGACAGGTTCTATTGCCTTGCGATATTGACTGTCAGGATCCTGCAGGCCCTTGCCGCTTGCATGGGTTGCCAGCATTGCCGAGGCCACACCTGGAATGATCGAAAGAGGTTGATCAGCACCCGACACAAGAGGTGTGAGCGCATCGACTTGCTGGACTCCTTGTACTGCCGGCGCCGCCGGTGGTGGCGGTGATGGCTGGCTGGAAACTGAAGGCTTTGGGGAATGCAAGACCGCGACAGGGGGTGCCGCGGGTGGCGGTGGAGCAGCTGCCGCAGCCGGTTGTTGCTGGATGGAGCTAATGGCGGGTGACTGCGCTGCATCCATGCCACCGGATGATGACAGCGGGCGAACCGCAGACAATGCAGAAGACATGATCTCGAGAATGAAGGCTACGCCAAGTGCCAGCATCAAGCCGCCAAGCGTTGCCAGCAGCATGATTGGACCCTTCTTGGGGAAAGATGGAATGGAGGGAACCCCTGCCCCCGAAATGACACGGCCCAGCCCCGGCTGGGTATCCAGATTCTGACGGGAACTGGCATCAGTGTATCGCACAAGGAAGGTTTCCAGCAGACTCCGGTTTGCGGCAGCTTCACGCTCCAGCTCACGTAGCCGTATATCATCAATGCCGGAGTTCTGAGGTTTGCTGCTTCAAGCCGACAAGGCTCTTCCTGAGACTTGCCTCACGCGCAGCCGCCACCTTTGATTCCTGTTCCAGACGCTCTACCACCTTGAATGCTTCGGTGCGCAACTGCCGGTTCAGGTCCTGGATCTCCTGATCGACGGCCTTTATGCGAGGATGATTGTCCAGATAGATCGTGGACAGTTCCGCTTTTGAGCGTGTCAGTTGCACCTGCTGTTCGCGCAGACGCTGTATCAGCGGCGAGCCCAGAACGTCGGCAGAGGTGTCAACGGTACCAGTAGTGCGCAGCAATTCGCGGATCGAGTCGGCCTTGGCCGCGGCATCCGAACGAGCCGCAGCGGCGAGTATAATCTGCGAGTTGAGAGAGGACAGTTCTTCATTGTCGAGCTTTGCCTGTGCACCCCTGAAGATGCCCGCCTTCGCGCGGAACTTCTCGACCGTGGTTTCGGACTCGACAACCTTCTTGCGCAAATCCTCGATCTGGCTTGCCAACCAATCGCGTGCCTGTCCGGTTGGTTCGTTCAAGGTCTTCCTGGAAAAGCTGACATATGCTTCGGCAATCTTGTTCGCCACTCGTGCGGCCAGCTCTGGGTCGCGGGCTTCAAAGTCAATTGCGATGACGGATGAACCGGGAACTGCATAGGCAACCAGCTGATCATAGTAGTGAGTAAGGACACGCTGTTCGACAGACATCGCCGCCGGATCAGCCTTGAAACCGAGAGAGATGAGCAACCTGCCGACAGTTCCGATGCCGGACTTGAGCTGATCGAACTCGGGAACCTCTGCAAGGTTGAGATCCTTGATTACCTTGAGCGCCAAATCGCGCGAGCGCACGACTTCCACCTGCGAAGTAACATCACGCTCGGTCAGCGCGGCCCGGTCGCTCCTGTCCTGGCCAATGCGGGTAAACGGCGAATCCTGGTTTTCGATCAGCACCTGCGCTCCGGCGCGATAGACCGGCTTCACATTGTTCACGAACCAATAGCTCAGGAAGGCACAAAGGCCAGTGAAGATTGCAATGTACAGCCACCGCCGCGCGATGCCGCGCAGCACGTCCCTGAAATCTATGAAGGCAACGGAATCCATAATGCAACTTCAAATAGGCAACGAGAATCGCCGCACTGACTATTCACATCTGTCGACAATCTGAAGATTCTTGGTAACCAATGGATTAACGCGGCGCGCAATTGTCAATGTTTCCGCACCCGTTTAACAGCTTGCTAACCATGCTGATTTACCTTTGCGCCAATGGCCCGGCATTGCCGAGGGCCAATTGTAGGTATTGGGTACCCGGTTCCAACGTTCTGACGGGTTGATGAGTGGTAGTTGGTATATGAGACATCCCGCAATAATGGTTGCTGCCCTGCTTCTCTCAGGCTGCGCGCAAGGCTGGGACGACAATCCGCCGGCAGCCGCACCGGGTGGTGTCGGGGTGTCACCTTCCGGTACAGTCGGTCAGTTTCCAGATTATGCCGCCACAATTCCGCATCAACCAGCTTACAACGGCGCAGGCACGGTTCAGCCGTTTGGCGCATCGGGTGAAGTTGCATCATACGAATTCGAGACGGGCTACAGGATCGGTGCCGGCGATCGGCTGACAATCCGGGTGCTGGGTCAACAGGATCTTACTGGCGACTATCTGGTGGATGCGGCTGGCAACATCTCCATGCCGCTGATCAGAAACCTGGCGGTTGCAGGCATGAGTACGCCCGACATCGAAAACGCCATCACCGCCAGATTGCAGCAGGGCTTCCTGCGCGAACCAAGCGTGTCGGTCCAACTTGCCATAGCCCGGCCGTTCTACATCATGGGCCAGGTCAACCAGGCTGGCAGCTTCGCCTATCGTCCGGGGATCACCATCCAGGGTGCTGTTGCCATGGCTGGTGGCTTCTCGCCAAGGGCAGATCACAACAAGGTTCTTCTGACCCGTAAATTGCTGAACGGCACCCACACGGCCAGAGTGCCGGTTACAACACAGCTCTACCCCGGTGACATTATCTATGTCCGCGAGCGTTGGTTCTAGGCGGCTCAGGTGGCAATGCGCATCTTGCATGTTTTTAGAGCACCGGTAGGCGGTCTGTTCCGGCATGTACGGGACCTGGTTCGAGGCCAGGCAGGTCTGGGTCACGAGGTTGGCATAGTTTGCGATTCAACCTCGGGAGATGCCTTGTCAGACAGACATCTCGCCGAAGCAAGCAATCACTGTAGGCTGGGCATACACAAAATTGCCATGTCGAGACTGCCCGGTGCAGGCGACATCAGCAGTGCGAATGCCATTGCCGCGAAATGCAGGGCCCTCAATCCAGACATTGTCCACGGCCATGGCGCAAAAGGTGGCGTCTACGCCAGGCTTGCGGCAGGCCGGCTGGGCGCCAAGGCGGTCTACACGCCGCATGGCGGTGTCTTGCACTACAACTGGGCTAGCGCTGCAGGTGCGGTGTATCTGTCGGCTGAAAAACTGATGCTGGCAAAAACCCACGGCCTTGTTTTCGTTTGCAAGTATGAACGCGACCTGTTTGCCGACAAACTTGGCTTTGGCCGTACAAAACAATGCGTGGTGCACAACGGACTTTGGCAGGAAGAGTTCAATTCAATTGCACTCGAACCTGACGCAAGTGACATCATCTTTGTTGGTGAGTTGCGCGCACTCAAGGGAGTAGATGAACTTCTGGAAGCGCTGGTTCTCGTCAAACAGCAAACCGGCAAGCAATTGTCTGCGACAATCACCGGATCAGGACCCGAAGAGGTGCGCATCAAGCAAAAGACCATAGATCTCGGGCTGGTTGATCATGTCCGGTTTACAGGTGCCCTGCCCGCCCGGACGGCTTTCGCCAAGGGATGGCTGATGGTGATACCGTCGCGGGCAGAATCGTTCCCCTACATCGTGCTCGAAGCCATTGCCGCAGAGAAGCCGCTGCTTGCTACAAATGTCGGTGGAATTAGCGAAGTACTGGATGCTGCTGCACTTGCAGCGCCAAACGATGCAGCCGACCTGGCCCGCCACATGATAGAGGCGACAAGCAACCGTGATCGTCTCGATGATCAAGCCAGGCAGCTTGCACTGAATTTTCGCGCCAACATGTCGGCCTCGCAGATGAGCAAAAGTATATCAGACTTCTACACTTCTCTGGCTTAACAGGCGCCTTGGTCCGCCAACGCGTTAACCAATCCTTAACCAACGAACACGCCGGGTTTAGCCGCAACGCGTGGTTGGCCTTCTGCTTGCTAGTAACACTGTCAGGACGTAATTCCGAAGACAGGAAATGGCGACATGAAGCATATCGATACATCTACCGGCTTGCTGACTGCGCAATCTGTCGTGGAGGCGATCTCATCGGGCAATTCCGCAAATCCAGAACGGCTCCGTGATGAATGGCTGGAAAAGCTGAGTAGCCGAAACGATGTCAGAATTTCGCAATCCTTGATGATTGGATGTCTGCGTGGCGCGGATGCGGCGTTGATCTTTCTGCTGGGTGCTATTGTGGGTTCTGCCTATCTGGGTGCACTGAATATTGACTCCTACCGGCATTACTGGACGGTTATGGCCATCGCGGCCATTGCAGGCCCGATCGCCCTGCAGATGACCGGCGTCTATCAGACCAAGGTTCTGGCCAGTGCGATTACCCAGGTGGTGCGCATTTTCGCAGTTGTCAGCAGCCTGTTCATGTGCGCAATCGCAGGCATCTTCCTGCTCAAGCTGAGTGAGGAGTTCTCGCGGGTTTGGCTGGTGACATGGACTACCGCATCGGCGGTTGCAATATCCAGCCTGCACCTTGGTGCACGTTACCTCATGTCACGCTGGCACAAGCAAGGCCGGTTGAGTACCCGCGTGGTTATTGTTGGCGGAGGCGAACCCGCTTCCAAGTTGGTCGAATCTGTACAGCAGAGCCCGGCCGGCCTGATCGAGTTTGTGGGTCTGTTTGACGACCGCAACGATGCCCGCTCTCCACACGTGGTGGCCAATTTGCCCAAGTTGGGTAGCATCGCCGAGCTGGCTGCATTTGCCCGCAAATACAGCGTTGACATGCTGGTGGTCACATTGCCGCTTACAGCGGAAAACCGCCTGCTGCAGGTCATGAAACAGCTATGGGTGCTGCCGGTCGACATTCGGCTTTCCGCGCACAGTCAGGCGCTGCGTTACCGCCCAAGGGCCTATTCATGGCTCGGCAATGTGCCGCTTATTGACGTGTTCGACAGGCCGCTGCGCGACTGGAGCTTGCTGGTGAAGACCCTGGAAGACAAGCTGCTGGCCAGCCTTGCCATCGTAGTGCTGTCACCCGTGATGCTAGTTGTAGCATTGGCAATCAAGCTTGAAAGCAAGGGTCCGGTGATTTTCCGGCAGGTACGGTACGGGTTCAACAACAAGCCAGTCAACGTGTTCAAGTTCCGCTCCATGTACACCGACATGTGCGACGCGAATGCAAGCCGCCTTGTTACCCGCGAAGACCCCAGAGTAACACGTGTCGGCAAATTTATACGCCGGACGTCACTTGATGAATTACCTCAATTTTTCAACGTGTTGCGCGGCGATCTTTCATTGGTTGGACCACGTCCCCATGCACAGCAGGCCAAGGCCGCAGACCAGTTGTACGATCAGGTTGTCGATGGCTATTTCGCACGTCACCGGGTCAAGCCCGGGATAACCGGATGGGCACAGATCAATGGCTGGCGAGGTGAAACCGACACAGAAGAAAAAATACAGCGCCGCGTAGAATTTGATCTGTACTACATAGAAAACTGGTCGCTGCTGTTTGATCTGCAGATACTTGCCGCGACACCTTTTGCGCTTATGAAATCAGAAAACGCTTACTAGTCGATCTGAAGGCGGGTGTTTGGAAACCCGGCGGTAAGGTTTCATGCTTACAAACATGGTTAATGAAACTTGAACCCTGCCCTGCTTCGGGCAACCAGGTGGCTTGAGAAAGCATGACGGCCAGCGCGCAAGCAACAATTCAGGCACCAGCTCTGCGGCTGGAAATGCTGCAGCGCCTGTGCTTGTGGCTGATGATCGCGTCCGGCTTTGCGGTCAGCATTGAGCCGGCACCATACGAATTTCTGTTTATCGTCTCATTGCTGGTGTTCCTGGCCGGCGGCATGCGGGTCAGTATCGTGTTTGCGCCACTGGTCATCTTTCTGTCGATCTACAATGTCGGCGGCATCATGGCGGTAATGCCAATTCTCGGCGACGACAAGGCGCGGATGTTCGTCATTATTTCCATCTATATGGCGGTCACGGCAATCTTCCTTGCGATGGCGGTATTCCGGGCGCCAGTCTCCATCATGGCCACGGTGCGCAATGCGTGGGTCGTTGCTGCATTGTTTGCCGCGATAAACGGCATTGTCGGCTATTTCGACCTGTTTGGCATGGGGCAAGCTTGGGCGCCGATTTCGCGAGCGCAGGGGCTGTTCAAAGACCCGAACGTGCTGTCCACATTCCTGATTGCGCCTGCGGTGTTCCTGATCCAGGACATCGTGGTCAATCGCTGCCGGTGGAGTCTTGTCAAGTTGCCAGTGCTGCTGATCGTGATGGTCGCTCTATTCCTGGCGTTTTCGCGCGGCGCCTGGATCAATGCTATTGCGGCTACCGGATTGATGATCGGGCTGCATTTCATTCTGACCCCCTCGTACGCACTGAAGGGACGCATCGTTCTGTTGTCCATAGCCGGGCTAATTGCGGTTGGGGTATTGATCTCAATTGCACTGTCAATCGAGGCCGTACGAGAAATTTTCCTCATACGATTCAGCCTGAACCAAACTTATGACGTTGGAGAGACCGGCCGATTTGGCAGACAACTGAATTCACTACGAGACCTTGTCGCACTGCCGAACGGCATGGGACCATTGCAGTTTTCCAAGAAATATGGAGAAGCGCCCCACAATGTGTTTCTCAATGCCTTTTCCGCCTATGGCTGGACGGGTGGATTTGCCTATCTGCTGCTGATCGGCTCAACCTTGATGACAGCCTGGCGATCGATGTTCACTGCCGGGCCATTGCAGCAACATTCAATTGCCGTCTACGCAGTACTGATCACCACAATATTGCAAGGGGTCCAAATCGACACCGATCACTGGCGCCACTTCTATATCCTGCTTGGACTTGCCTGGGGCCTGTATGCGGCGACGATTGCCTGGTCACCCGGCCTGCAACAAAACCGAGCACTGCAACGCTGACGCCGAATTTGATTTGCTGGTCGCTTAAGATCCGGGTGCAGGTGAAAAAATGGTCGGAGCGGCGGGATTCGAACCCACGACCCCTACACCCCCAGTGTAGTGCGCTACCGGGCTGCGCTACGCTCCGACGTGGCAGGGATATAAACTGCGAAGCCTGAAAAGGAAAGCCCGCAAGCGCGCGTCCAATGCATTTCGTTGAAGTGCTGGCAGGCTGGCTACTTGGCCTGTTCGGGCAGCAACAATCGTCTTGCAGCGGCCAGGTCTGTAAGAGCGAGCCTCAATTCGTCGATCTGCTGGGCGGTAAGCTCATGCACAACTCGGGTTTGCGGACGGCCGCTCTGGCCTGCTTCTTGCCGGCTGGACGGCCTTTGCGCCTCTACTTCCGACTTTTTGGCTACAACTTCCTTGCGACCACTATCTTCATCACCAGCAGCATCTACCGAAATCTCACCTCTGCCGATACCCACAACATGGCTAATGCCATTGTCTTTCAATATCTTCTGGGCACCGCGAATGGTGTAGCCTTCTCCATACAGAAGTGTGCGGATACCTTTTAACAGATCCACGTCTGATGGACGGTAATAGCGCCTGCCGCCACCGCGTTTCATCGGACGTATCTGCGAAAACCTCGTTTCCCAGAAACGCAGAACGTGCTGTGGAACATCAAGCTCTTCAGCAACTTCCGAAATGGTTCTGAATGCTTCCGGCGCCTTGTCAGTCAACAATCGGACCTCTTTCCTGAATACCTAGCTGTCTGCCGTGAACGCAAGATCACCGTTCACCATCGCTTTCATGATCTGGCTGGGACGAAACACCAGAACACGCCGGGGCGTTATTGGCACTTCTTCCCCGGTCTTGGGGTTGCGACCTATGCGCTGACGCTTGTCGCGCACGTCAAAGGTGCCAAAAGATGAGAGTTTGACCTGGTCGCCCTTGACCAGCGAATCTGAAACAAGGTCCAGAACAGTTTTGACTAGTTCCGCAAACTCGGTTCGCGATAAGCCAATCTTGCGATGCACCGCTTCAGCAAGATCAGCGCGTGTTAGTGTCTTCGTCATGGCTCCACCCCCTCGATGGATGGTTATCCTAACACCCTTCGCGTGTACCGTGTCAAACTCAATCTTTCATGCAAGATCATAGACTTGCCCGTGCTTCCTAGGCCGGAAAAACATTCGTAACGCCGATTTTACCGTTACGTTACCAACGAGCTAGAACAGCCCCCCAGGTGAAGCCCCCGCCCATGGCTTCCATAAGCACCATCTTGCCAGACTGCAGACGGCCATCTTCGCGCGCGACGTCAAGGGCAAGCGGTATCGACGCTGCCGAGGTGTTACCGTGATGGCTTACGGTGATGACGACCTTCTCGGTGGTCAGCCCAAACCGGCGCGCTGTGCCATCAAGAATGCGCTTGTTGGCCTGATGAGGCACGAAGAGATCAATCTGGGATGGGTCCACTCCAGCAATGCCCAGCGTCTCGCCCATGACGTCCGATATGTTGGTCACAGCATGCTTGAAGACCTCACGCCCTTCCATGCGCAGATGGCCTACGGTTTGTGTGCTGGATGGGCCCCCGTCCACGAACAGTTTGTCACGGTAACGCCCGTCAGCGCGAAGTCTTGTCGCCAGAATACCTTTGGAGGGGTCGTCTTCCTTTTCAGCCGCCGTCACAACTACAGCCCCTGCCCCGTCACCAAACAGGACACAGGTGCCTCGGTCATTCCAGTCGAGAATGCGGGAGAAGGTTTCAGCGCCAATAACCAGCACATTGCGGGCTGAGCCGGCCTTGATGAAGTTGTCGGCCGTTGTGAGTGCATAAACGAAACCGGAACACACAGCCTGTATGTCAAACGCGGCTCCGCGGGTTATGCCAAGTTCTGCCTGGACAGTTGTCGCAGTTGCAGGAAATGTCTGATCCGGGGTGGATGTTGCCACAATCACAAGATCAATGTCGGAGGCTGCCACATCAGTCCGCGACAACGCGGCCTCGGCTGCCTTGATGGCCAAATGTGATGTAAACTCGCCTTCAGCCGCAATATGTCGCTGGCGGATACCGGTGCGTTCGGTGATCCACTCATCGGACGTATCAACTGATTTGGCAAGCTCGGCGTTAGTCAGCACGCGAGCTGGCAGATAAGAGCCCACGGACCGGATAATTGAGCGCGTCATACTGAACTAAACCTTGTCTATCTGGCGAGCGCAGCCTGAGCTGCCGATTCACCATCTTCCTGTTCCTCATGGTGCTCGTGCGGTGCAAGTTCCATGCCCCTGTTGATTCTGTCCACAAGATCGTTCTCGACCATGTCAGCTGCAACATGAATGGCAGATGAAAAGCCAAGTGCGTCGGTGCCGCCGTGGCTCTTTACAACGACGCCATTCAGACCCAGGAATACGCCACCATTGTATATTCTCGGATCGAGACGCTGTTTGAGCCGCGAGAATGCGCTCCTGGCCAACATGGCACCGATTCTGCTGAGCACCGAACGTGACAGTTCCTCACGCAAAACCGCAACGATCTGGTGAGCGGTTCCTTCTGCGGTCTTGAGCGCAATATTACCGCTGAAGCCTTCGGTCACGATCACGTCAACGTTGCCAAGACCAATTCCTGTGCCTTCCACGAAACCGCTGTACTCAAGCGGCAACTCGGCCTCGCGCAGCAGCGAACCTGCCTCACGGACTGCCTCCACGCCCTTCATCTCCTCAACGCCAATATTCAAAAGCGCGACCTTGGGTTTGCGGATGCCAAACAGGCAGCGCGCCATGGCGGCTCCCATAACAGCGTTGGCGACAAGCTGATCTGCATCGGCGCCAACAGTCGCCCCCATGTCCAGCACAATGCAGCGGCCTTTCATGGTAGGCCATATCCCCGCGATGGCCGGGCGGGAAACCCCTTCAGTGGTCTGCAGGATCACCTTGGCCATTGCCATCAGTGCCCCGGTGTTACCGGCGGACACTGCCGCGTGGGCCTCGGCTTGTTTCACTGCCGCAATAGACTGCCACATGCTGGACGTCTTGCGCCCGCGCCGGATGGCCTGGGACGGCTTGTCGTCCATGGCGATGGCAATTTCGGAATGGTGCACCTGCGCGCGTGCCTTGAGCGCCGGATGCCTTTCCAGCTCACGATTGATCGCAGCGCCGTCGCCGAACAACAGAAATGCCAGTTCGGGCCGGGCCTTGAGAGCCATGGCGGCCCCTTCAAGCACAACGGGTATGCCGTGGTCACCGCCCATGGCATCCAGAGAGATAACGATATCTCCTTCTGGCGTCTTCAAATTGTTGGCCCCTTCTTTTCCAAGCCTCCAAGGATAGAGGTTTGGCGCGCCCTTACAACAGGCAAGTACCGCTTTTCAAAGGTGTTGCATAGCCTGCAAACTTACTTGACCCGGCCCTTGCAGCCAGTTTTACAAGCTATTTTTCGTCGTTGAGCTTCAGTTGCCTGAGGACGGCAAAGGGATTGGGCCTTGCCTCGCGGCCGTCATCACCTGGAACAGATGATGTGGCGTGTTCAGGCAATTGGGCACCCGGTTTTTTCGGATAAGGGTCAAGTTCCAGTAGCAGTTCTTCAAGTGCCAGCTCACCAAGGTCAATACACCCATCCACGATTGTGGAGATGTCATCATCATCAACCGAAACCAGTATCTCTGCCCCGCTTGAGGCTGACCACCGGCTGGTCCTTTCGACGAATATCCGGTCAAGAGAAGCCTCGACCTGGCTGTCGAACTCATCGAGTGTGATCACACAAACCTGCGAAACCAGGGCTGATGCCGAGCCTCGTGCGCGAATGCCGCCCCGCTTCCAGGGTGCGACATGAACCGTCGCAGTCAACTCCTTGACATGCACCACGCCAAACCGTCTGGTGATGGCATCGCACTCTGCCTCGGTTGCGGCAATGAGCTCAGTCTTGCCTTCAGGTTCAAGGTTGCTGACGTCAAGCGGCCGGGGAAATTCCAGTTCCTGATCCATTGCAATAGCTCCAGTCATACTTCGCCGATCAGACAACGGTTACGCCGAGCACAAGCTGGCCCTGGCGGATGGATGCCCGCTCATTGCGGGCCGCTGCCTCATGCACCAGCCGCGAGTAGCTGGCAAGCTGTTCTGCTTGTGCTGATTTACCATCGCCGCCTGCAAAGACATTGCGCAGCAACGCCTCAGCCAGGCTGGCATCATCGCGCTGGCGCGCCTGTGAATAAGCACTGGCCCGGCCATAGTATACCGTGGCCATCTTCTTGACCCGCTTGCCAACTCCCATGTCTCCAACACCCATTTCACGCAGTGACCGGTCCATATCGCGGAACAATTCGTCGATAAGCAGTTGAGCGAACGCCTGATCTTCACCGCTTCCAGCCTGGAGATGGCACATCACAGCATCGTTATGCAGGATGAGCATGTCGAACCGACCGTCAAGCGAATCCGGTACGCCGAAACGGCTGTAAAGCAGTGGTTGCCGTGCCTGTGCCACAATCGCCTCGTAAACGGTTCTCTCAGGGGCCGTAGCGCGACTGCGGGAAAAGAGGTTTTTCAGTATCATTTGCAACTGTCTAAACAAGTTTCAGTCAGGCCGTTGTGTCAACAACGCTGCCGGAGTATGGATGCGGGCAACAGCCGCGACGGGGTGGAACCAGTTTCGAACTGGCCTCCGGCAACAGAAATGATAGTTTACGTGCAAGTCTTCAAGAACAAACTTAACCGCCACAAAAAAAGCCTACGCATGCCACTGGTGTATTGCGGTCTGGCATTGACCGGCGCAGCGATGCTGTCCGGTTGCGCGCGCGATATTGAACACCGCGGCTATCAGGCGCGTTCGCAAGACATCCAAAACCTGCGTATAGGCATGACGAAAGATGAAGTGCGCAGCACGCTGGGTTCGCCTTCAACAACCGCCACGGTTCAGTTTCAGGGCGACAGCTTCTATTACATCTCCTCACGCGTGAAAACCAGCGCATTCCTGGACAATGAAGAGCTGGACAGACAGATTCTCGCCGTGCGCTTTGACCAGTACTCGCAGGTACAGAGCTTTGGCCAGTACACCTTGCAGGACGGTCAGGTCATTGACATGAACACCCGCGAAACACCCGGCCGTGGCCGCGAGTTGACCATTCTTGAACAGATGTTCGGGAACCTGGGCAAGTTGACGCCAAACGATAGCGGTTCGCCGCTGTCCGGCGGCAGTATCGGCCAGTAAGCCTGAAGGTGCATATTACCCGTTGTGCCAGAATTAGCTTTTCCAGTTGTTTCGTAGCTCTCACGTAGCAAGCAAAAACCCCGCCCAGGATGCCTGAGCGGGGTTGTTTTGTCGGTGTGGCAGTGTTTGCCTAGTGAGCCAGGATCGCCAGCAGCAGCAGTGCCACGATGTTGGTGATCTTGATCATCGGGTTCACGGCTGGACCTGCGGTGTCCTTATACGGGTCACCAACAGTGTCACCGGTCACAGATGCCTTGTGGGCTTCCGACCCCTTTTCATGCTTGACGCCATCCTTGTCGACAAAGCCGTCTTCGAAGGACTTCTTGGCGTTGTCCCATGCACCGCCACCGGCTGTCATCGACACGGCAACAAACAGGCCGTTGACGATAACACCGAGCAACATGGCACCCAGAGCGGCAAAGCCCTGCGACTTGTCACCGGTGATCCAGTAGACGAAGTAGAAGCACACGATTGGTGACAGAACCGGCAACAGCGAAGGAACAATCATTTCCTTGATGGCTGCACGTGTCAGCATGTCCACGGCACGGCCGTAGTCAGGCTTGTCGGTACCCTTCATGATGCCCGGCTTTTCCTTGAACTGGCGGCGAACTTCTTCCACCACAGCACCGGCAGCACGGCCCACGGCTGTCATGGCGATACCGCCAAACAGGTAAGGCAGAAGACCACCGAACAACAGGCCAACAACGACGTATGGATTGGACAGGGAGAAGTCGACCGTGACACCTTCAAAGAAGCTGCCTGGCGTTGCATTGGCAGCGAAGAACTTCAGGTCTTCGGTGTAGGCTGCAAACAGCACCAGTGCGCCGAGGCCGGCAGAACCGATGGCATAGCCCTTTGTTACAGCCTTGGTGGTGTTGCCAACGGCGTCCAGCGCGTCAGTGGTGTGACGCACTTCAGCAGGCAGATCAGCCATTTCAGCAATGCCGCCAGCGTTGTCCGTTACCGGGCCGAACGCATCAAGCGCCACAACCACGCCAGCCAGCGCCAGCATCGCAGTCACTGCAATGGCTATGCCGAAAAGGCCTGCCAGCGCAAATGTGGAAATAATTCCGCCAATGATGATCAGGGCTGGAATAGCCGTTGCTTCAAGCGAGATTGCGAGACCCTGGATCACATTAGTGCCGTGGCCGGAGACCGAAGCTTGCGCAATAGACCTCACCGGGCGGTATTCGGTGCCGGTGTAGTACTCGGTGACCCAGATGATCAGGCCAGTGACTACCAGACCGATAAGGCCACAGTAGAACAGATGACGACCGGTGAAGGAAACTCCGCCTGATGTGGTGAACACTGTGTCAGCACCAAGCCAACCCCACACTATGCCAGCCAGCGCGAAAGCCGACAGAACAGCCGTGGCGATGAAGCCTTTGTACAAGGCGCCCATGATCGAGTTGTTGGCGCCAAGTTTGACAAAGAACGTACCAATAATTGAGGTCACAACGCAGGTCGCGCCGATCAACAGCGGGAACAGCATCAGCGTGGTGGCCGCTTCACCGGTGAAGAAGATCGAAGCAAGCACCATGGTTGCAACAATTGTCACCGCATAGGTTTCGAACAGGTCAGCCGCCATGCCAGCGCAGTCACCCACATTGTCACCAACGTTGTCGGCAATGGTTGCCGGGTTACGCGGGTCATCTTCCGGGATGCCTGCCTCAACCTTGCCTACCAGGTCGCCGCCGACGTCCGCACCCTTGGTGAAGATGCCGCCGCCAAGACGGGCAAAGATGGAGATCAGCGATGCACCAAAGCCCAATGCTACCAGTGCATCAATGACTGTGCGGTCAGTTGCGCCGTACCCCAGGTGGCTGGTAAGGACCAGGAAGTAAACCGCCACGCCAAGCAGAGCCAGACCTGCCACAAGAAGGCCGGTGATGGCGCCTGACTTGAAGGCGATGTCGAGACCGCCTGCAAGGCTCTTCGATGCAGCCTGCGCGGTCCGCACGTTGGCGCGAACCGAGACGTGCATGCCAATGAAGCCAGCAGCACCTGACAGAACGGCGCCAATCAGGAAGCCGATCGCCGCTGCTGCTCCAAGAAGCAGCCAGGCCGCCACGAACACCACAGCACCTACGATGGCGATGGTCGTATACTGACGGGTAAGATAAGCCGTTGCACCCTCACGGATGGCACCGGCGATTTCCTGCATGCGGGCATTGCCTGCATCGGCAGCCATAACGGACTTGGTAGCCCAGATAGCATACACGATCGACAGGATACCGCAGCCTATAATAAGCCAGAGTGTCGAACTCATGGGTAAAATCCTTGCTGTTTAGATTGCTAAGACCCGTGGCCTGCAAGAGTATCGGTCGCATAGCGTCAGCACGCGCAACGCAAACGGCCCCCTCTAGTTGTCTGTTAAGAGAATCCCCTCGAATACCCTCGGCCCGGATCGACCGGGGCGGAACATATTAAAAGTGCGCCAACAAGGCAACCGCTTAAACCTTCACCTTTCGCATGAGCTTACAAGCTGCGGTAGACCATGGTATGGCAGCGATGACGCTCGCGGAAGGAAGCAGACTGAAGGACGGGTTGAATGCCAAGACGGTTGCATGTTCTGACATCACCAAATGAGAAGTTGCAACGCATCCATTTAATTCTTGTGCTGACAAACCTGTGGCGCGAAGGTGGTGACACAGTCACAATCGGTCCGCTGCCCCCGGACAACACGGACGCATGCATTTGCCATGCGGACTATTCGGTCATTAGCGACGAGTTTCTAGCCAGGGCAAAACCGGATGTTCCACTCATCAATGGCAAGGCGCGCAACATTCTCAAGTCGAACGTCAGTCAGATGCTGCTGCAGCGCGACACACAATGGCAAGGTCCGGTTATGGTCAAGACCAATGCCAACGCCCACGCAGGCGAGGAATACGCATATCACCGGCTCGACATTCCCAGATTGTTGAAAATACTTGCAGCGCGGATAGTGCCCTGGCAGTGGCTGGGCGAACTGCCATTGAGGCAATATCCGATTCTGGAAAGTGCGGCCGATGTGCCGGATTGGGTATGGAATGACGACAGGCTTGTGGTTGACCGCTTCCTGCCGGAGCGCGATGGCGAGCTGTACGTGCTGCGGATATGGATGTTTTTTGGCAACAAGGAATATTGCATGAAGGTTCGCAGCACGCTTCCACTCGTCAAGAGCCGAAAAGTTGTAAGCGTCGAGCTGATGGAACAAGTGCCAGACGAATTGCGCCAGGTGCGCACGCGCCTGGGTCTCGACTTCGGCAAGATCGACTTCGTGATGCATGACGGCAAGGCGTTGGTATTCGATGTCAACAAGACACCGACCGTTTTTCTCAACAAGCAGGGCAAACCTGGCCAGTTTGTCAGAAGCCTTGCAGAAGGGCTGGACGCCTTGATTGCATGAACCCTGCCCGCATCCAGCCACTTGACGAGCTTTACCCGCCTGGCAGCTTCTTCTGCGCGCGCACCACCCGCGAAGCAATGGGATGGAATGTCGCCAATCCGGACCAGCTGCCGCAGTACCGGCTTGATGCCACACCGGCTCAGTTGGTCGGTTTTGCCGGTGCAATGCCTTTTGTCGCGCACGAGGCAGCAGCCACGCAACTGGCGCTGGATTTTGCCCACCATTGCGGCTTGCCGGGTGCGCAACAGTTGCACACCTACCGGCAAGTGGCGGAGGCAGAGAAAATTGCGTTGGGCCTGATCCGGCACGGCGGAAAGCTGGTACATAATTTCGGCACCCTGCCCGGACTGGAAAGCAGCGGCGGCCTGTTAATGATGATGGATGAACACCTGCGGCTGAATGCCAAGCAAAGCCGTGCCGAACTGGTTCAACCTCGCAACCTGCCGCCTGCTCATGTTTTCATGGCCAGCGAACTATCAGCGTTTCTGGATGCACACTCTGCAGAGGCATGGTTCATCAAGATCGCGGGCCCGGTATCAACCGGTGGTGGCGCCGGGGTCTGGCACTGCCACGATGCGGCCAGCCGAAATTCATTGGCACAGCATCTGGCCAGCAGGCTTGATGATCATGAACCCCTGGTGGCGGAGGCTGACTGCAAGCCAGTCAACAGCTGGTGCGCCGGGTTGAGCATACTTGATGAAGGCGTGACATGGCTCGGCGCATCGCGCCAGATTTTTTACTCCCCTGCCCGCCAAGCCGGCAACGAACTGGCGCTTGCGCCGCCGCTGGCAGTCCGTGAACTTAGCCTCGAAATCGCTGAAAAGGCCCGTATTGGAGGTTTTAGGGGCATAGCCGGGTTTGATATTGGAGAAATCGCGGAGGCCGAACCGGTTGTCTTTGACCTGAACTTCCGGCCCAATTCCAGCACCGGACTGCTCTTGGCAGGCCACGTATCAATGGAGAAAACCGGATTGCCAGTGGCACGAAGTTTCTTCCTGCGCCACGATGGCCCGCTTGGTGAGTTGCTTGACGCAGTCAAGCTTGAAGCGAATGCCGGTCGCATCATCCCCGGCAGCATGTTTGATGCGCAGCAGTACAAGGACAGTTTTGTTGAACCGGCAACCCGATCATGTCTGGATGGCTGGTTGCTGGCTGAAACAGCTGAAGAGGTCACATCTTATTCCAAAACGGTGGCGGCCAGGTTGCAACCATGACCGGGTGAGCACCAGTAGCTGTTCACCCCAAGACCATCCCTCCAATGGCAGGCCACCTTCTTTATGCGTTGACGGAACGGTTCCGTCCTTTGAGGCCAAGCCAGGCAACAGCGAGAATGCACAACCCAACCATTGGGAACAGCGCCATATTGACTGCACTCCAGCCGACAGCGTCCAGAAGTTTGCCCGATGTGAGTGACGCAGTAGCCACCGTTGCGAACACCATAAAATCGTTGACCGCCTGCACTTTGTTCTTTTCACTCTTGCGGTAGCACTCGGTCACCATTGCAGTGCCGCCGACAAAGCCGAAATTCCAGCCCACTCCCAGCAGAACGAGACCAACTGCAAAGTTGGCAAATGCGATGCCCGCCAGACCGGCGATGCCCGCCAGGGCCAGCAAGACCATGCCGGCTGCCACAACCCTCTCGACACCAAACCGAAGGATCAGGCTTCCAGTGAAGAAGCTGGGCACGAACATCGCCAGGGCATGCCACTGAATTACCCAGGCGCTGTCATCAACGGTGAAACCACACGCGACCATGGCAATGGGGGTTGAGGTCATGACAAGGTTCATCATGCCGTAAGACATCATTCCGCACAGAATGGCCACCAGCAGACGCGGCTGTTTGAGGATCACACCAAGCGGGCGGGCGTCAGAGGTCGAAAGGTCATCCCTTGTGTGGGGAATGTTCAACTGGCTGATGATCCCCATGGCACCAATTGACAACACAGCCACAGCAGCAAAGTTGCCCGCAAACATGACCGGGTCAAAGTAGGAGCGGCTGGCAATGACCAGCATAGGGCCGAAAATCGCAGCTGCTATACCGCCCAGCATGACCCACGAAATTGCCTTTGGCCGGAAAACATCTGAAGCGGTGTCTGCAGCGGCAAAACGATAATAACCTGCAAAGGCCTGGTAGCCGCCCTGAATGAAAGTGCCAGTGGAGAACAGCCAGAAATTGCGTGTGAAAATCGCGTAGACGCAGACTATAGCGCCAATAAGACCCAAAGTTGCCCCGACCAGAAAACCGGGTTTGCGCCCCACCGCCCGCATGAACAGGGAGGCGGGCACCGTAGCCAGCGCTGTTCCGATTACATAGGTCGAAATGGGCAGGGTTGCCCAGGAAAGAGATGGTGCAAGCTGCGTGCCTACGAGACCTGCTGTTATGAAGATGTTTATGGCGCCCATGCCGTAAAATGCCTGCGCTAGCGCAAGTACTAACGCATTGCGGCGGGCGAGCCGGTCATCAGATCCTGTAAGCATGTCGGTGACGGTGTCAGTCATTGGCGCAAACTGCTCTATCGCTGCGCGATGCGCAACTGCTGGCGGTGCAACCAGCCCATGCACAAACAGGCTGGCGCTACGTCATGGTCTTGCTGTCGGCACAAAACAGGCGCAGAGTTGAAACCTCAAGAAAACACATGAGAGGAAGGTGCAATGCAGGTTCAGACCATTCTCAACGTCAAGGGCAACGCCGTTTCCACCATTTCGCCGGATGCAACAGTCCGCGACCTGGCTGCCATGCTGCGCGATAACAAGATTGGTGCCGTGGTGGTCAGCCGTGATGGCAAATCCATCGCAGGCATCGTTTCTGAGCGTGATATCGTCACAAGGTTGACGGACTTCGGTCCAAAATACCTGTCGATCAAGGTATCCGAAATCATGACGCGCGAAGTCATGACATGCTCGCCTAACAACACCATTGATGACTGTATGGAGTTGATGACCGGACGCCGTATCCGTCACTTGCCTGTCGCCAGCAACGGCAAACTGGCAGGCCTGGTTTCTATCGGTGATATCGTCAAGGCAAAGATCGAAGAAGTGAAACTGGAAGCAGAATCGCTCAAGCAATACATCGTGGCTGGTTAAAGCGCTCTACATTTCGTCTGGCCTGCGCTTGCGGGCAAGTGTGTCCAGGCAGGCATTGATGAAACCCGGTTCGCTGCCATCGAAGAAGGCCTTTGCCACTTCGACATATTCCGAGATTGTCACCTTTGGTGGCACATCATCGCGGAACATCAGTTCAAAGCCACCGGCCCGCAGGATGGCCCGCGACGTTGACTCAAGCCTGGCCAGGGTCCAGCCGCTGCCCAAGCATTCATTCACCTTCTGGTCGATAAGTGCCTGATCCGCCACGACGCCGGTGACAATGGATTTCAGAAAGCCGAAATCGGCCTCACCGCACTGGCCGTCATCGAATTCACTACCGATGCGCCCTGCCCCATACTCGGCCAGAACATCAGCAAGATCTGACCCGCCGATATCCATCTGGTATAGCGCCTGAACTGCGCCAAGCCGGGCCGCAGATCTGGCCACGCTGGCAGAGCGTTTCGCTTTGTTTGCTGGATCAGGCATCACGCGATTCCATTTCCACGCGAAATTTCATCATCGTGAGACAGGCTTCCGCCGCCCCTGCTCCCTTGTTCATCTGGTTGACACTGGCGCGAGCCAATGCCTGTGCCTCGTTCTCTACCGTCAGAATGCCATTGCCGATGCAGGCACCTTCCACCGTCAACCCCATCAGCGCGCGGGCACTTTCGTTGGAGACAATCTCATAGTGTGTTGTCTCACCGCGAATGACACAGCCCAGGGCCACGAACCCATCGAAACCGCCAAACTCGTAGGCGATGGAAATTGCACCTGGAATTTCCAGCGCGCCAGGAACAGAAGCAATCTCAATATCGCAGCCAGCCTTCTCGAGTGCTGCGCGTGCACCCTTCATCAGTTCGGCCGAGACATGTTTGTAGTAAGCTGCTTCCACCACAAGAACGCGGAACCGTTGAGCACCCGCCTTTGACTTGTTGAATGATGTGACGTTGCTCATTTCGCAAGGCTTTCGTTAAGGCGCGCCACGTAGCGGGCCAGCATGTCGATTTCAAGGTTGATGCGATTGCCCGGCCGGGCAAGACCCCAGGTTGTCACCTCAAGGGTGTGGGGTATCAGGTTGACACCGAATGTGCTGCCTTCGACTTCATTCACGGTTAGCGAAGTGCCATCCAGACACACGGACCCCTTGGCGGCAATGAAACGTGCAAGGCCATCTGGCACACGGAACGTAAAGCGGCGGCTGCCACCCTCGTCCCGCATGGCGGTAATTTCAGCAACACCGTCCACGTGACCTGAAACGATGTGGCCGCCAAGCTCGTCTCCGGCCTTGAGGGCGCGCTCCAGATTAATCCGGGTGCCTTCAGCCCAACCGCCCAACGTGGTCTTCGACAGGCTCTCGGCAGACACATCGACAGTAAATTTGCAGCCGCCCTGATACGGATCCAGCGACGTGACCGTCAGGCAGCACCCCGAACAGCTGATGGATGCACCAAGGGCAATGGTTGCAGGGTCATAGCTACATGCAATTGTAAAGCGCGTGTCGCTTGCCTTGCTGCGACTTTCGACGGCTTTGATCGTGCCAATGTCTGTGATGATGCCAGTGAACATGGGCGGTGTTTAGACGGTTTCGCAGGCGATGGGAAGCATTGCCGGATGAACGGTGCCAGGGAACTGCATGCCCTGATCTACCTATTTGTCGGCAGGGTGATTAACACCGTCAAACACCGGCACCTCACCGAGTTCAAATGGATTCACCCCCTCGAGGCAACCTACATTGAAACCATACTGGGTCGGGTCGGATCGCCGCTGATGGTGGGTGTAGATACCGCATTTGCGGCAAAAGAAATGTTTCGCAACCCTGGTGTTGAATTGGTAGACAGCCAGGTCCCGCTCGCCTTTCACGATGCGGAGATTGTTCAAGGCGACTGACGCGGCAATTGCACCCCTTCTTCTGCACATTGAACAATCACACCTTCTGGCGTTCTCGAGGCCGTTTGGCATTGTCAGTTCAAGCTCTACGGCACCACAATGACAAGTTGCCTTATGTACAGGCAGTATCTTCACGGTAACCTCCTTCGCTTGTCTAATGCGCCGCAACTATGGCCGACTGTACCGCGACAGCCAGTCATCACCCAGCTTTTCAGGGGCGCCGTGCTGCTTGAACTTCTTCGATGCACGCAAGGTATCCAGCGGCAACCCGGCCATGGCGTCAAGACCTAGCGGCCCGATCTTCCTGGGTGAAGTGAACAGTACCGCCTCGTCAACAAGGTCTGCCTCGGTCAATGCGCGTGCCATATGCGCGCCCCCTTCGGCCAGGATGTGCGAGATGCCACGGTTCGCCAGTTGCCGCAGCATGTCGGCCAGATCAACCTTTCCGTCATTGGTTGTTGCGCAAACAATGACTTCAACACCAGCCGCGGCAAGCGTCTGCCGCTTTTCGAGGTCTGCCGCCTGGGTAGTCATCAGCCAGACCGGGGTCTGTTTGGCCGAGTTCACCAACCGGCTGCCCACAGGGATCGACAATCTGCTGTCGGAAACCACGCGCACGGGTGAGCGGGCAAACATGCCCGGCAAGCGACAAGTCAGATCAGGATCATCAGCCAACACGGTGGATACGCCAACCAGGATGGCATCCGCTTCAGCACGCATAAGGTGCACGCGCGAACGGGCATGCGGGCCTGTAATCGTAGTTTCCTGACCTGGTTTAGCGGCAATCTTGCCATCGGCAGAAACAGCAAGCTTCAGAGTCACATAGGGACGCTTGTTCAAGTGCCGGCTGAGAAACCCGCGCAACTGCCACTTCACGTCTTCGCGCAGTACTCCTTCAACAACATCCACACCCGCCTGACGCAACCGCTCGTGACCACCTCCGGATACACGCGGGTCAGGGTCTTCGCAGCCAGTCACAACACGGGCCACGCCGGCACCGATAAGCGCATCAGCACAAGGTGGCGTGCGGCCGTGGTGGCAGCACGGTTCCAGCGTTACATAGGCTGTGGCACCCCTGGATGCCGCGCCAGCCATGGCCAGCGCACGCGCTTCAGCGTGGGGCCGCCCCCCCTCGCCTGTTGAGCCCGCAGCAACCACTTCACCGCCACTGACAATGATGCAACCGACTGCGGGATTTTCGGCGGTAGCCCCGGCAGCGCGCGCAGCAACAGCGATAGCGCGGCGCATCCAGTCTTGATCGTTCATGGTAAAACCGCCTCACTCAGAGGCTTTATCATTGGCATCGCTGTTTTCGCCTGGCTCGCTGTCCTCATGCGACAACTCACCAAGCAACTCCTCGAAATCACGTGCCTCGCGGAAATTGCGGTAAACCGACGCAAATCGCACATAAGCCACATCGTCAAGCACCCGCAAGCCTTCCATGATGTGCTCGCCGATCTGGTCACTGGTGATTTCGCTTTCGCCAAGGCTTTCAAGCTGGCGGACGATGCCTGAAATCATGCGCTCAATGCGCTCCGGTTCAACCGGGCGCTTGCGCACGGCAATGGACACTGAACGCGCAAGCTTGTCCCGATCGAAAGGCACACGTTTGCCCGACTTCTTCAACACGATCAGTTCGCGCAGTTGAACACGTTCAAAAGTAGTAAAACGCCCGCCGCAATCAGGACAATAACGGCGGCGGCGGATCGCGACGCCATCTTCAGACGGCCGTGAATCCTTCACCTGAGAATCCTGGTTGCTGCAATAGGGACACCGCATTAGCGACGAGCCCCCTTCTTCCTATTCGAGTTGAGTCGTTGACTCACGAATAAATCGGAAAACGCCCGGTCAATGCAATGACCTTTTGCTTCACGGCAGCTTCAACTGCAGCATTGCCCTCTTCGCCATTGGCGGAAAGACCGTCAAGCACCTCAATGATGAGACGTCCGATCTCCTGGAATTCTACTGTTCCAAAGCCGCGAGACGTGCCTGCTGGCGAACCAAGGCGGATACCGGAAGTTACCATCGGTTTTTCCGGGTCAAACGGGATGCCGTTCTTGTTGCAGGTAATGTTGGCTCGCCCAAGGGCCGCTTCCGCTGCCTTGCCGGTGAGCTTTTTCTTGCGCAGGTCAACCAGCAACACATGCGTATCCGTACCGCCTGAAACGAGATCGACGCCACCTTCCACCATGGCATCAGCCAGCGCCTTCGCATTGGCGACAACGGCTGCGGAGTATTGTTTGAAATCGGGCCGCAGTGCTTCTCCAAAAGCAACTGCCTTGGCGGCGATGACGTGCATCAGAGGGCCGCCTTGCAGACCTGGGAAGACGGCAGAATTGAACTTCTTGCCGAGTTCAGGATCATTGGAAAGGATCATGCCGCCACGAGGTCCGCGCAAGGTCTTGTGTGTGGTAGTGGTTGCAACATGAGCATGCTCAAGCGGATTGGGATGCTCGCGCCCGGCAACCAGGCCTGCGAAGTGCGCCATATCAACCATGAACCATGCGCCAACCTTGTCGGCGATTTCCCGGAAGCGCTTGAAGTCGATACGGCGCGGATAGGCAGAGCCACCTGCGATGATCAGCTTTGGCTTGTGCTCCATTGCCAGTTTTTCGACTTCGTCGAAATCAATCAAGTGCGTCTTGGGGTCTACCTTGTACGGAACAGGCTTGAACCATTTGCCTGACTGGTTGACCGGCGAACCGTGGGTCAGGTGGCCGCCACAAGCAAGGTCAAGGCCCATATAGGTATCACCCGGCTGCAACAGGGCGAAGAACACCGCCTGATTGGCATTTGCGCCAGAGTGCGGCTGAACATTTGCATAGACGCAATCAAACAACTTGCAGGCGCGCTCAATCGCCAGTTCTTCGGCAATGTCAACATACTGGCAGCCGCCATAGTAGCGGCGGCCCGGATAGCCTTCTGCATACTTGTTGGTCAGGACTGATCCCTGTGCTTCCAGGACGGCGCGGGAGACGATGTTTTCCGATGCAATCAGCTCGATCTCGTGCTGCTGGCGGCTATGTTCCTTTGCAATGGCTGCGGCAAGGTCAGGATCAGACTGTCCAAGTGTTTCAGAGAAGAAACCGGGGAAAATTCCAGGTTGCGCAGTCTTGGTTTGGGCTGTCATTTGGTTTTCTCCCACAGGCTTTTTTGTATTGAACGGCAATCAGACTGTCACACTATTACAGGCAATTGCGAATGGGTGACCAAGCGACAAGGCGTCGCTGGGGTACAATCGACGCTTTTGGTCGGATTGGCCTTAACCTGCGGACTCTTCGGGCGATCCGATCGGCTGACCGGTTATAAAACCGGTGCCGTCGAGGCTGTAGATGTCGTCGCGGAAATTGACCATGCCGTCGGGACCGGCCCAGGCAGTAAGATACACCCAGCGCACCAGCACCTTGTCATTCAACTTTACGTCGATGCGCTCTTCAGACCGCGCTACGGACTTGATCTGGGGCAAGTTCCAGCCATCCTGATTGGCCAGAATCCACGCAGTCAACTGCTGCACATCTTCGACGCGCACGCAGCCAGAGCTGAAATAGCGCTGGCCTTCATTGAACAACGACTTTGTCGGCGTGTCATGCATGTAGACTGCGTACTTGTTGTGGAAATTGATCTTTGTAGATGCCATGGCATTCTCGCCGCCTGGTTCCTGGCGGAAATGGTAACGCTCTGCAATGGCTGCTGCATCCGAGTTCCAGTCGATGGAGGCAGGGTCGACTTCGGGACCGTCGTATCCGTCGAAAATCTTGATCTGGAGCTGGTCCAGAATTGCCCTGGACTTGCGCACCTTGGGTACGATGTCCTTCTCGACGATAGACTTGGGCGAGTGCCAATACGGATTGAAGTTGATTTCACTGATTTCGCTGCTGACAATTGGCGAAGGTCTTTCCGGCTTGCCAACGATAACAGCATGACTGGAGACGACGCGATTGTTGCTGACGGCTTCAAGACGTGCGGCCGGGATGTTCACTACAACATAGCGACCCGACAAGCCCTTGGAGTATTCGGGCAACCGAATCAGATTTGCCCGCATGGTTTCCAACCGGCTGCTGACCGGCACCGACAAAGCCTTGGCAGTTGCCGCGTCGATGGTGCCCGTAACACGCAAACCGTGATTTTCCTGAAAACCTGCTACAGCCTGTTGAACCTGGCCGTCGAACACATCTCCATTGGCGGCGGAGCGAGGCAGATACCCCTCAATAGCCAGCCTGCGGCGCACTGCGACGACACCTTTGCCCTTGCCGCCCTTGCGCAAGGACTTCGACGCCTGAATGGTGCCCCAGCCGCCGTTGCTGGCAATCTGCTCATACAGGCGAATTGCCGATTCAAGCGTACTTTCGCTGTTTATGTTGACAACCGGCGCTACAGAACGGTTCGCGCTATAAATTGTTGTACGCTCGGACAAGGCATCAAGTGCATCGCCCGTCGAGTCCAATGAATTCGCCGTAGTGGCGGCGCGCTCTGTCGTGGAAGGTACAGAAACCGTATTGTTGAAGTTGAAAAGTGACCTCGTTGTTGACGGTTCCGGCTGTTGCTGAACAGGCTGCGTCTGGGTGTTGCTGCTACGGTTGAAGTTGGTAATGGCCCGCGGTGCTTCCTGCTGCTTGTTGAAATTCGTCCCTGCATTGGCCGGGGCAGCCACAGGACCTGTCTGCAACAAGGCAGCTGCTGCAATTGCAGCCAGTGAACCACGATGAAAAGCTGTCAGCATTCGAACACCCCTAAAGCAAGAATAGTCAGCATGTATATCACATTACCGCTGATTTGAAGGCAGGGAATGCAAGTGAATTCAGGCTAATTTTGGACTCGTGCTCGCAATCCCCCTCTTGCCCACAGAAAAACCCGCGAAAATCAATTTTTCGCGGGTTCACAATCGTGGCATCAAGGTGTCCGTGCCCGAAAGGGCAGCAAGACGGCCTTAGAGACGGTAGAGAATCTGGTCAGTCCAGAAACGCTCGAGACGCGTCAGCGCCTTGTTGAGGCGGTCGAACTCATCAACGTCGATACCTGCAACTTCCTGCAATGAAAGCAGCTGGCGGTTGTACAGGGTGTCAACCTGCTCACGCACCGCATGACCCTTGTCAGTCAAGGAAATGCGGACCGAACGCTTGTCTGCGCTGGAACGCTCATGGCTGACGTAGCCCTGATCAACCAGCTTTTTCAAGTTGTAGGATACGTTCGAGCCCTGATAGTAGCCGCGGGTCTTCAGTTCACCAGCGGTCAGTTCGCTATCGCCAATATTGAACAGCAGCAGAGCCTGCACGGAATTGACTTCCTGCTCGCCATTGCGCTCGAATTCGTCCTTGATGACATCAAGCAAACGACGGTGAAGCCGTTCGATCAGTGTCAGTGACTCAAGATAACGGTTCTTGATTTCATTTTCATCCTGGTCCGCACCCTGGCGAACCGCAACTGCGGTCATAGTGTTCATGTTTGATACCTGCCCAAAAATTTGTGTCTGTTAGTAGTCGTTTTGTCTGGCTGGATGTTTCCCCTGCCTTGACATTGACTCTAGGGCTGGTTTTTTAAGAAGCACTCAATGAGATAGGTAAATTAGAAGATAACTTGTCTCCAATTTGACAGAGTTGGGAACAAAGTTAGCAAAACCTTGTACAGTCTGTTTTTGGCTATTATTCGGGGTTTAGATGGCGGATTATGCCGGAAAAGTCGGTGTCTGAGCCACCTGCGTCGATAAATTCCTGATACAGCTCCAGCGCACGCTTGCCCATGGGAGTGTTACTTCCTGAAGCATTTGCAGCATCGGCTGCGAGGGCCAGATCCTTGATCATCATGGCCGCTGCGAAGCCGGGTTTGTAGTCATTATTGGCAGGAGATGCAGGAACAGGCCCAGGAACAGGGCAATAGGTGGTCATGGACCAGCACTGTCCAGACGCTGTGGAAGAAATGTCAAAAAACTGCTGAGCGTCCAGGCCAAGCTTCTTTGCCATGCTGAATGCTTCGCAGGTGCCTATCATGGAAATCGCCAGCAACATGTTGTTGCATACCTTGGCTGCCTGGCCGTTGCCCGCGCCACCTGCGTGAACAATGTTTTTGCCCATGGCCTGAAGAAATGGACCGGCAGCCTCAAAGGCCCTGTTAGATCCGCCGCACATGAAAGTCAGCGTACCTGCAGCCGCGCCGGTTGTGCCGCCGGAAACAGGAGCATCTATCATGTCGTGGCCTGCAGCTTCAGCGGCTGCAATAACCTCGCGCGCTGTTGTAACGTCTATCGTTGAGCTGTCGATGAAGAGCGTGACGGGCTTGCAGGCAGCAAGCAAACCTTGATCGCCCAGGTAAACACCACGCACATGTGCGCCCGCTGGCAGCATTGTGACCACAACCTCGGCATT
Source organism: uncultured Alphaproteobacteria bacterium (assembly GCA_963787895.1). Classification (GTDB taxonomy): domain Bacteria; phylum Pseudomonadota; class Alphaproteobacteria; order Rhizobiales; family Aestuariivirgaceae; genus Anderseniella. Next base: position 143,646 of record CAWBEX010000001.1, read on the forward strand.
CTGCGCCGCCGCAATAGCACTGGCTGAGACAAGCCCTCCAGCAGCCTTGAACCTTTCCACGCTGCTGGATACCAGATCAAAGCCGTGTACTTCATGCCCGGCCTTCACCAGATTGGCCGCCATCGGACCGCCCATATTGCCCAGACCTATGAAACCTGCAATTGCCATGGGTCACTGCCTCTCTTTCAGAATGCGCCACCAAACGCGCAACATGGCAAGGTGCGGGCGAGCATGGCAAGAGGCGAATTCAAATGATTTCGGCACGCGCTGATAACTACGCACGCCGATCCATTGGCGAAAATCTAGGCCAGACCATACCGCGCCATCTGACTAGAGGGCGGCTCAGCCACGAGAACAGATCAGCGAACCAGCGACAAACCGCTATGCACCATGTGTTTGGTGCCTGAACCACAGCCACCGGACTGGTTGGCAATGGATTCGGCCCTGGCCTTGGCACGCGCGACCTCCGAGCGGTTATGCGTGGCAAGCGCCAAGTTGTGCTTGTTTACGATTGCTTTCCAGAACCCGACTGCCTGGGCGTGGGCCAGATGGCCACAACGACGCTCTACATAATAGGCCGCAGTGGCGCGAACATAGTTGCCCAGGTCAACCCCTGTCGGGTTTTGCTGTTCCTTCAGTTGCGGTTTTTCAGCCTTCTTGAGCGTTGCTTCAGTAACCGGTGCTGGCGTGTCGTTCTCAACGTCCAATGGCTCCACGATGCGTGCAGCTTGTTGTTCGTCCGCCAACGTCGGGCGGAAATCAGAGCCAGCATCTTCTTCCATGCTGGAGTTGGCAGCTTGCTGGAAGGTATTATCTCCCGCCTGCTGCATGGCTTCGCGTGCTGCTGCAAGGGCAGCACCTGCAAGTTCTGCGGTTTCACCGCCGCAGGTCATATTTGCGCCGCTCACGCGGCCGCGATCCATCAGCTTCAAAACCGCTTCCGAGCCCACCTGATGGGCAACGACAACTTCGGCAGCATTAACGTAACTGGACAATTCATCGCGTTCGGCCTCACTAAGATAGCCGCATTTTTCAGCTGCCGCGTGAGCGCGGGCAAGATGGGCTGCTGCATCCTGCGGACCCAGTATCTGCTCTGCCATGGCAGGCTTCACGGTCATGGAATACAGCGGTACGGCTGCCAGGCAGAGGGATATTGTCAAATGGGCCAGATTTTTCATCTCGGTACTCACTCCACTTACCAGAAGAAATTGATGAGCCGAGGCTACGCCTTGACGGTTAATGGCCGGATTAACCGCACCGACATGTTGAAGAGACGGTTAATGAATTACTTTCAATTGTAGAGAGCACCCTTCGTGACGGGACGTGCGTCAAGCGTTGTTGCGCCAATTTTCGGGTCTGAAAGATGCCGCAATGGCTTGGGTCAGCAGCACTTTGACATGCCCGCAGCTTTCATTACACAGCTGGGCGCCTTGCTCAGGTGGTTGACGGCCGCCTTATTGAATGTGACCGAGCTTCAGACCGGCAATTCATCGGGCAACGGCGCAAAGTAGCTATCAACCTCGGCGGTGCTGACGGCGCGCAGGGTTGATGGCTGCCATTTCGGTGCATTATCTTTGTCAACGACGACAGCGCGAACACCTTCAAAGAAGTCGTGTCCGGTGAATATGCGGTTCACGATGCGCCATTCCAGCTTCATGCAGCCATTGAAATCCAGGGTCAGCCCGTCGCGCAGCTGACGGTGGCAAATCTTGAGGCTGGTGGGCGACTTCCTGCTGACAATGGCAGCCTGTTTCTGCGCCCATTCGGACGGATCTGCCTTCAGGCTGGCCAACACGTCTTCTGCGGAGTTCTGCAGGAAGTGGCGGTCGATGGCGCCGCGGTGGCGCGGAAAGGTCTCAGCGTCAATCTTCACAGCATATTGTTGAACCGCCTCATCAACATCGGCGAATGTTTTCAGGGCCTGTTTAAGGGCCGAAAGGTGCTGCTTCGAGACGAAGTGCGTCGCGACATTGGCATACAACGCATCGCCGGCGCTCAGTCGCGCGCCTGTCAGGCCCATATACATGCCAATCTCGCCTGGGCAACGCGGCAGGAAATAGGTTCCACCAACATCGGGAAACAGGCCAATGCCTGTCTCCGGCATGGCGAACATCGTGGCTTCGGTAACGATGCGGTGCGAACCGTGCACGGACACACCAACTCCGCCACCCATCACGATGCCGTCGAGCAGTGCTATGTAGGGTTTGGGGTAATGCTTTATGTAGGCGTTGAGCAGATACTCGTCGCGGTAGAACTCCAGAAAGCGGGAGTCCATCGCAAGACCCCAGTCATAAAGCAGGCGAATGTCACCTCCGGCGCAGAACGCCTTGTCGCCAGCCCCTTCAATGACAATCCGCTCAACGCGACGATCGCTCAACCACGCGACCAACTGTGCGTGAAGCCGTCGCACCATGTCGACCGTGAGCGCGTTAAGAGAGCGCTCCCTGTTCAGCGTGACCAGGCCTGCCCTGCCCTCGACGGAAAACAGGATTTCGGCATTTGCACTCATGGTCTACTGCCGCAGCATGTCGCGAGAGATAATGAGCCGCATGATCTCGTTGGTTCCTTCAAGTATCTGGTGGACACGCAGGTCGCGCAGGTATCGTTCGATCGGGTAGTCCTGCAAGTATCCATATCCGCCAAACATCTGCAGTGCATCGTTCACCACCTGAAACCCGGTGTCGGTTGCCTTGCGCTTGGCCATGGCGGCAAAGCGTGTGGCACGCGGGTCCTTGTCATTCACTTTCTGGGCAGCGGCATAGAGCAGAATTCGGGCAGATTCGAGTTCTGTCTGCATGTCCGCGAGACGAAACTGCAACGCCTGGAAATCGGCAATCGCCTTGCCGAATGCCTTGCGGGTCTTCATGTAGTCTATGGCAAGGTCTATGCAGGCTTGCGCACCACCTATGGAACAGGCAGCAATGTTCAACCTGCCACCATCAAGACCTGACATGGCTATGCGAAAGCCATTGCCTTCGCCGCCGATCAGGTTTGCTGCCGGTACGCGGCAATTGTCGAAGTTTACTTGCGCTGTTGGCTGAGAATGCCAACCGAGTTTCTTTTCGTTGGCGCCGAAACTCATGCCTTCGGTGCCGTTCTCGATCATAACGCAGGAAATACCGTTCGGGCTGTCATCGCCGGTGCGCACCATGGTGAGATAAAGATCATTTGCGCCAGCACCAGAGATGAATGCCTTTGACCCGTTCAAGACGTAGTGATCGCCATCACGCACAGCCTTGGTGCGGAGTGCGGCCGCGTCCGAACCGGAGCCTGGTTCGGTCAGGCAGTACGACGATATTTTGTTCATGGCAGTCATGTCGGGCAGAAAGCGCTTGCGCTGTTCCTCGTTGCCATACTGATCGATCATCCATCCGGCCATGTTGTGGATCGAGATGAATGCCGCTGTCGACGGGCAGGCTTTCGACAGTTCCTCAAAGATCAGCACTGCATCAAGCCGCGTCAGGGCTGATCCGCCAACGTCTTCCTTCACGTACAGTCCCCCAAAGCCAAGCTGTGCAGTGGCCACTATGGTTTCACGCGGGAATATGTGCTCAGCGTCCCACCTGGCTGCATGCGGGGCCATCTCACCGGCAGCAAAAGTTGCAGCGAGATCCGTTATGGCACGTTGCTCTTCGGAGAGTTCAAAGTTCATCTTTGCCTGACCTTCCATGAATGCATCCCGGGACAAGAGATAGAGCGCGTTCACGCAATCCGTCAACAAGGGTTGGCGACTGACAAGCGCTGGTGCATATTCGACCTTCAGCAATCCGTAAAAGTGTAGCCCTGGCATGACAAATCAGCGATCCAAGTCTCCAAACGACAACAAACTGCCGGTAACCGAACAGAACAATGGTGGTGGATTTCCCGCAGTGCGGTCACGCCGGGTGCGCCAGGCAGATTGGTCGCGCCGCCTGGTGCGCCAAGTATCCTTGACACCAGATGACTTCATCTGGCCGATTTTCGTGATGCCTGGAAAAGGCGAACGTGAGCCCGTTGCTTCCATGCCAGGAGTAGACCGATTGACTATCGATCTTGCGGTCAAGGCAGCAAGGGAAGCGCGAGACCTGGGTATTCCCGTCATTGCAGTGTTCCCAAACACACCACCTGACAGGCGCACCAGCGACGGGCGCGAGGCGTTGAACAAGGACAACCTGGTTTGCACCGCCGTGCGCGCCATCAAGGACGCGGTGCCCGATATAGGCATCATGACTGATGTGGCCCTCGACCCCTACACCGATCATGGCCATGACGGACTGCTGGAGAATGGCCGCATCGTCAATGACGAAACGGTGGAAATTCTGGTTGGCCAGTCGCTGGTGCAGGCAGAAGCCGGTTGCGACATCATTGGACCTTCAGACATGATGGATGGTCGTGTGGGCGCCATCCGGGCAGCACTTGAGAGTGCTGGCATGCAGGATGTCATGATCATGGCCTACACGGCCAAATTTGCTTCCGCTTTCTATGGTCCGTTTCGCGATGCCGTTGGTTCGTCCGGCACCTTGTCCGGCGACAAAAAGACCTACCAGATGGATTTTGCCAACATCGACGAGGCTATCCGCGAGGCGGAGCTGGACATTGCCGAAGGCGCTGACATGATCATGGTCAAGCCAGGCATGCCGTATCTGGATGTGGTTGCCCGTTTGAAGCAGGAATTTGGCATGCCGACTTTTGCCTACCAGGTCTCCGGGGAATACGCGATGCTGATGGCCGCGGTGCAGGCAGGCTGGCTCGACGGCGAGAAGGTCGTAATAGAAGCGCTGCATTCCTTCAAGCGAGCCGGTGCTGACGGTATTCTCACATATTTTGCCCGCGATATCGCACGCAAGCTAAACAGCTAAATAGTGCCCCGAGAGTGCAAGTTCCAGCCGGCACACCGCATGGTGTGCGGGTTTGCGACGTTTACCACACGTAATTGAATCGTACTGAAACAATCAGTGTAGATATTTTTTTATTGATTCCGTTAAGTAAACATATACCATGATATTCAGTCAGCTGATGGCCACTGACAGTTTGTGTAACAGATCATCCAACACCGAGAGATGCGGATTCCAAGGACTCAGTTTTGGCTGTGAGTCAGCAGGAGTACGCGTAATGACTAACAGGTCCACTCGGGAATCCGAAAAACCGCAAGTCCTTGACCGGCGAAGCGCCCTGTCAAAGCTTGGAATGAGCTGCCTGGCGCTGGTGGCAGCCCCTGCAATCTTTGGCATCAGTGAAGGACACGCCAAGGATAAAGGAAAATCCGGCCGCAGCAACGACAAAGGAAAGTCCGGCCAACAGAACTCTGGCAACGACAATGGCAAGGACAAAGGAAAGTCCGGCCAACAGAACTCTGGCAACGACAATGGCAAGGACAAAGGAAAATCCGGACGCAGCAAGGACAAAGGAAAGTCCGGACGCAGCAAGTCCAAGCAGCAGAAGTCCGGCCGCAACAAGTCCAAGCAGCAGAAGTCTGGACGCAACAAGTCCAAGCAGCAAAAGTCCGGCCGCAACAAGTCCAAGCAGCAGAAGTCCGGCCGCAACAAGTCCAAGCAGCAGAAGTCCGGCCGCAACAAGTCCAAGCAGCAGAAGTCCGGCCGCAACAAGTCCAAGCAGCACAAGTCTGGGCGGAACAAGTCCAAGCAGCACAAGTCTGGGCGGAACAAGTCCAAGCAACATAAGTCTGGCCGGAAGAAGAGCAAGCGGTCAGACCAGAAGAAGTCGCACCGGAGAAAGTCACACCGGAAGAGCAAACGCCACGGCAAGCACAAGAAGGAGCCGCCGGTAACCGTTACCGAACGCAATTTCGAAAACAACGCCTGCGGCGGTGAGGTGCTGAAGACCGGAGAGTTTGTTTGCCGGGAATACGACTAGCTGGAGATCGGCGATCTGAAACGGCGTTGAAACGCTGTTGAAACACCAGGGACTTGCCACCCGCCGTCACAGGGGTGGCAGGTCCAACCAGCAGGAACAACACCTATGAACATGTTCGCGAGCGTAAACAACCTGCCTGACAGCACCACCAGAACGATGTTGGAGATCGGCTATGGCACCCATAGTTGGACCATAGACATAACCGGCTGCGAAGACATGCATGCAGGGTTTGAGTTTCTCTTGCGGGATTGGCAAGTGCACATCTGCGCGGCCACAGACCCTCGCGAAGCAGATTTCACCTTTCGCAAACACGAAGAAGGCTACGACTGGCGCATACGCGGCAGCAAGCGGCGTCCGGATGACCTGTTTGGCAAGCCTGCTTCGGTTGTAAAGGCCCTTTTCGATTTTCAATACACATTCATTGACTGGGTGGTTGATGCGCTTCCAGAATTATCGGTCATTCACTGCGGATCTGTGCAGATGGGTGGCCGGCTGGTTTTGTTCCCAGGCAACCCGAAAGCCGGCAAGAGCCTGATGACGGCGGCCCTTGCCACACGCGGCCACCGCGTGTTCAGCGACGATGTACTAGCCTTCAACATTAAAAGTGGCGAGGCAGTAGCACTTGGCCTTCCAATGCGATTGAGGTTGCCCATTCCGCCGCAGGCAACCAGTGAAGCATTGCGCAAACAGATACTCAGCCATGACAACATTGCCGATGAGGACCAGATGTTTATCCACCCCGGAGATCGTTGTCTTGCAAGGCGCCAGACGACTGCCAGGGTTGCATCAATTGTCATGCTGAAACGAATGAACGGCAAAGCCCGTGCGCAAATGAGCCCTTCCACCACCGGTAAGGCGTTGAAGTCACTACTGGAGCAAAACTACAGTACGTCACTGTTGGCAAGCCAGCTGTTCGATGGACTGGCGGGTATTTGCGACGGCGCACAATGTCTGCAGCTTGAATACAGCAGCGTCGATGAGGCCATCGCATGCCTTGAGACCGCATTCGCGAACGATCCAGCTGCCCCGCCGGCCATTGGAGGCTGAGGTTATGCAAAATCAGACAAGTTATGCTCGAAAAGCCGGAATTGCAGCCAGAGACTATGGAGAAATCCTTTTTCTGATTGATGACAGCAAGGGCGCAATACATGCCATCGAAGGAGCTGAGGCCGGCATCTGGAGGGTGCTTGAGACCCCGATGGCAGACCACGATCTGGCCAGCATCTTTCATGCCGCGTTTCCTGATCAGAAGCCAAAGACCGTCAGGCAAATCGTCAAGAATGCGTTGCAGAAACTTGTTATGAACAAGGTCCTCACAGCTACCTGAAAATGCGAACGCTGGGAATCCCTACGCAAGATCGTCACTATGCAGACGACTCTTTGTAGCAGCCCGGAGACCAGCGCAATGTCTTACAGCGAAGCAATACGTGCAAATGCATCTGCGATGCTGAATGCGTTGAAGAGTTCACGCGCAACCGACAGACAACGCATTCAGGACAACGCATTTCTACGTGAAGCGCTGAACGTTGAAAAACTGGAAGGACAGCGCATCGCAACGATTGCGAGAACCATCGCGCTGATCATCATTGCGTGTCTGTTACCATTTCTCAACTGGACATGGAGCGTCTTGTACTACGAATCCATTCTGGTCTTGTTTGTTTTCATCGGCGTGCTGCAGTGGCGTGTTGCAAAAGTCGGAAGATCAAAGATGGAGGTTCTGCTGATCATGGCAGACCTTGCGTTGCTCACATTCATAGGAACCACACCAAATCCATTTCTGAATGAAACCGTACCCAGCGCGTTCAGTTATCACTTCAACACCTTCCAATACTTCTTTCTGTTTCTGGCGGTGTCGACACTGGCTTATTCGTGGCGGACGGTCTGGGCACTGGGCATCTGGACCACGGTGATTTGGCTTGGGGCATTTACTGGCTTGGTATTGTTTGGCCGCGAGGTACCGGAACTAACAGAGGCGTTGCGCACGGCATGGCCCGACAATCCGGTACTGGTTGCCAAGCTCGATCCGAATGATGCGCAGCTGACCAGCCGCATTGAACAGGTTGTGGTGTTTCTCATCGTAACGGGCATATTGGCGTTGAAGTCATGGCGCTCGAATCAGCTGTTGATGAAGCAGGCAGATGTCGCGGCACAACGAGCAAACCTGTCGCGCTATTTCTCTCCAAACATGGTCGACATGCTGGCCAGCAGCTCGCATGGCGCCGGAGAGGTGCGAAATCAGGACATCGCTGTGCTGTTCACCGACATTGTGGGTTTTACTGAAATGGCGGAAAACCTGCCCGCCGACAAAGTGATGACAGCACTCAGGCGCTATCACGCGACCATTGAGAAGGCGATTTTCGACAACCAAGGTACTCTTGATAAGTACCTCGGAGATGGTGCAATGGCTACATTCGGAACCCCTCATACTGGTCCGGATGATGCGCTGAATGCATTGAAGGCAGCCCTTCAGATCACCAGCGAGATGTCGCGGTCAAACACGGAGGCGGAAGCTGCTGGTGACCTTCAATTCAAGGTTTCAGTGGGGGTGCACTATGGTCCAGCCATACTCGGCGATATCGGGCCGCAACGCAGGCTTGAGTTCGCGGTCGTCGGGGACACAGTCAACGTTGCCAGCAGGCTCGAGGCTTCGTCACGTCAGCTCAGTTGCAACATCGTATGCAGTGACGCATTGGCTAAGCGGATCAACGAGCGACAGGACAGCAATCGCCGGAACAGCATCCTGGAAGGGTTCCGGCGCAAGAGCGCTTTAAAATTGCGAGGCAGGAAGCAGCCGATCTCTGTATGGTACAACTAGACATCGAACGGAAACTCATCGACTTGCACGTAACTCAGCTGCCCGAGACTGTTGAAGTCTGTGCGGATGGCATTTGAATAAGCTCCCATCCAGCCAAAGGCGACATAATCGCCCTCGTCTATCGTCTCAGGCAGGTGAATCTGGGCTGGCAAGGTGTCAACTGAATCGCAGGTGGGCCCGAACACGGTGAACGGCTTTGCGGGACCCATCATGGATTTGCCCTCGCCATCGAACACGGCCACCGGCGGTGCAGCCCGGGTGTACTTCAGTTCCGCCATTGCGCCGTAGACACCATCATTGATGTAGACGGCAACATCCTTGCGCAAATGCACTTGAGCTAGGGTCACAGCACCCTTCCAGACCAGCGCGGAACCTGGCTCACAATTGAGATCCGTACCTGGCATGTAGCTCGACTTGGCGCCTGTAATGACTTCAAAAAAGTCCTCGAGCTTGCGCGCTGCAGGCATCATCACTGACGGATAACCGCCGCCAAGATTGGCATACTTCAGTTTGACACCTGCCGCTTCAGCGCACCCTGCTGCCATGGCCATCGCCTCTGTCCAGGCTCGCGGATCCTTCGCCTGCCATCCGACATGCATGGCGACCGCAACGTCAAAACCCAGGTCGGCAGCGTGGCGCATCAGCAGAGTTGCTGCTTGCCCATCACAGCCAAACTTGGCATTGAGATCAACTTCAGAATCAGGATTGGCCCGGGCAACGCGCACCTGCACAGTGGTGCCGCGGTCGCAGATGTCAGCCAGCTTGGCCAGTTCCTTGTCGTGGTCGATGACGAATTCATCAACCGAGTATTTGCGGTGCGCCATTTCAATATCGGCACGCGATTTCACTGGATGGTTGAAGGCAAGGTGCACATCACCCAATTCCTGACGAACCATCTTGATCTCACCGATCGAGGCAACGTCAAAACCCTCTACGCCACCTTCGGACAGCCAGTGCACCACCCCGGGAAATGGGTTGGCCTTCACGGCATAATGCACAGCACCAGGAAAACCACGTGCAAATCGCCGGGCTTCGGTGCGGAAAATCTCCGGGCAGAAGCACATAACGGGATAGCCGGGCTTTGAAGCGGCGATCATCTCGCCGACCGTGCGATAGTGAGGCAGGGCCTGCATCGTGGCTTACTTGTTCTTGTCGAGCAGAGCGATGAGACTGGAGGTGTCCCAGCGTCCGCCACCCATGGACTGAACCTGCGAGTAGAACTGATCAACCAGCGCAGCGACCGGAAGATGAGACTTGTTGTTGCGCGCTTCACCCAGGCAAATGCCCAGATCCTTGCGCATCCAGTCGACAGCGAAACCGAACTTGAATTCGCCCTGGATCATTGTCTTGTAACGGTTGTCCATCTGCCACGAACCTGCGGCACCCTTGGAGATAACGTCGACTACGGCCTCCATGTCCAACCCTGCGTTCTTGCCGAAATGGATGGCTTCAGACAGCCCCTGCACCAGCCCGGCAATTGCAATCTGGTTGCACATTTTGGCTAGCTGGCCGGAGCCTGGACCGCCTAGAAGTCGGCAACTCTTGGAATAGCAGCCAATCAGGCTTTCAGCCGCATCATAGTCAGCCTGCTCACCGCCGCACATGACAGTCAGTGCACCGTTCTCGGCACCTGCCTGGCCACCAGACACTGGGGCATCAACAAACCCGATACCCTTCTGCCTGGCGGCAGCCTGCAGCTCACGCGCCACATCAGCGGATGCTGTTGTGTGGTCAATAAAAACCGAACCCTTCTTCATCGAATGAAAGGCCCCGTCCGGTCCTGTTGTAACAGAGCGCAGATCATCGTCATTGCCGACACAGGCAAACACGAAGTCTGCACCTTCAGCGGCCTGACTTGGCGTTGGCGCATGGGAACCACTGTGCTGTCCGGCCCATTTTTCAGCCTTGGCAGCGGTACGATTGTAGACGGTCACGTCATGGCCACCCTTTGACTTCAGATACCCTGCCATCGGATAACCCATCACACCGAGACCGATCCATGCTGTTCGTGCGCTCATTGTTCGTTTCCCTGTTTGCAAAGCTGGCGATTGATTACCCTTGGTATTCGCTTTAAGCCTGCTGTTCAATCCTACAACGCAAGCAGATCCGGCAGGCGGAATGAGCATTACATACAAGGATGTGCAAGACGCAGCCAGTGTGATCAGGGGTCAAGTGCCTCACACGCCACTTGTGCACGCCTCTACCCTGTCGGCCATGACAGGGGCAGATGTCATGCTGAAGCTGGAAACACTTCAGGTAACCAACGCCTTCAAGGTGCGCGGCGCACTCAATAAATTGTCGACACTGTCTGCCGATGAGCGCAAGCACGGCGTCATTGCACTGTCTGCCGGAAACCACGCACAGGCGGTAGCCTATCACGCCACTCGCATGGGCATACCGGCAACCATAGTGATGCCAGAAACCACACCCTGGACAAAGGTCGAGCGCACGCGCGGTTATGGCGCTGTTGTGGAATTGGCAGGTGAAACACTGGCAGATGCCCGTGAGCACATGAACAAGCTTGTTGAAGAGCGTGGATTGGTGTTGGTGCACCCATACAACGACCCGCATGTCATGGCCGGCCAGGGCACCATTGCACTTGAGATGCTGGGTGATGCACCTGACCTGGATGCCTTGATTGTGCCGATTGGCGGTGGCGGCCTGATCTCGGGCATGGCAGTGGCTGCGCGCCACATCAATCCAGCAATTCAGATTATCGGTGTCGAAATGGAACGCTATGCAGCGATGTATGGCGCGGTAAAAGGTATTGAAGTTGAATGCGGTGGCTCCACGCTGGCCGAGGGCATTGCAGTGCGGGACGTTGGCCAACTCGCAGTGGATATCTGCAAACAACTGGTCGACGACATTGTATTGGTAAGCGAGAGCGAAGTTGAAAAGGCTGTCGCGCTATTGTTGTCACAAGAGAAATTGTTGGCAGAAGGTGCCGGCGCTGCGGGCGTCGCAGCCCTGCTTCGCGATCCCGCCAGATGGACGGGAAAGAAGGTGGGGCTGGTCATCTGTGGCGGAAATATTGACCAGCGCATGCTTGCGTCGCTGATTGTACGCGAGCTTGGCCGCGACAACCGGGTTGTGTCGCTGCGCTTTCGCATTGAGGATCGGCCGGGAGTACTTGGCCTGATTTCCAGTGCGCTGGGCGAGCAGAAGGCCAACATTTTGGAGGTACACCATCAACGCAACTTCCTTGATGTGCCGGCGAAAGGCGCAATCCTGGAAATCACCATTGAAACCCGCGGGCCAGATCATGCCGGTGAAATCATCAACTACATGCGCCAGCAGCCCTATATTGCCAAAGTATCGCAAATGGGCACCGGCGAATAAGCAAGCTGATATTGACAATCGCCGCGCCTCAATGAACCCTGCAGGTGAAATGCCCGGCAACCTGAAATACTGGATTCGAACCCCTTGAGTGTTGAACGTCGCAACTTTCCGCAGTTCTTCATTACGGCGCCAGCCCCGTGCCCTTACTTGCCCGGACTGCTGGAACGCAAGGTGTTCACACATCTCATCAACGCCGATGCCAAGGAGCTGCACGACACACTCGCACAAGGCGGTTTCCGGCGTTCACAAAACATTGCCTACCGGCCGGCTTGCGACAACTGCAGCGCGTGTGTTTCAGTGCGTGTGCCCGTGGCCGACTTCGAACTGACACGCAGCTTCAGGAAAATCATCCGGCGCAACTGCACCGTCATCTCTGATACACGTCCTGCCAGCGCAACCACCGAGCAGTTTGAAATCTTCAGGGAATACATCGACGCACGCCACGGCGATGGCGGCATGTCAGACATGTCTTTCGTCGATTTTGCCGCCATGGTGGATGAAAGCTTCGTCGACACCCGCATCGTAGAGTACAGGCTTCCACCCCAGCCGAGGCTGTCCGGACCTGACAGCCGAAAGGGTAAATTGATCGCCGCAGCACTGACAGATGTTCTGGATGATGGTCTGTCGATGATCTACTCATTTTTCAACCCTGAGCTTGCGAGCAACAGCTTTGGCACATACATGGTGCTGGACCACATCGAAAGAGCGCAGCGCTCCGGGTTGCCATATGTCTATCTGGGATACTGGGTCGCGGGTTCTGACAAGATGAACTACAAGGCGCGGTTCCTGCCGCAGGAACGACTAACCCAGACAGGCTGGCAGTTGCACACCCGGACTGCCGGAGCCGATGAATGACAGCGGCTGCCGGCCAGGTTTCCAGTGATGAGTTGAACGCGGCGCGAGGGTTGACGCTTTCGTTTATCGGCGGGCTGCTGCTATCACTGGACGTTCCGCTACTGAAGCTTTCGGGCGCTGACACCTGGACGATCATCTATGTGCGCGGCACCATGCTGTTTGCGGCGATGTTCACCTACTGGGTGTTGTTCCGGCGATTGAAGGACAGTACGGACAGCTTCCTGAACGGATGGACCGGCCTGATCATCACACTGCTTGCGGCCACTGCCAACTTTCTGTTCGTGTTTGCCATTGGTCTGACATCAGTTGCCAATGTTGTGTTCATCCTTGCCTTCAATCCGATGTTTGCCGGATTGCTGAGTTGGCTGTTTCTGAACGAGAGGCTGCCTGTTCAAACCTGGGCTGCCATTGTCGCTTCACTTTGCGGCGTCGGACTTATCGTCGCCAGCGGTTTGCAACTTGGCACGTGGCGCGGTGACCTTATGGCACTGGGTGTGTCAATCACCCTGGCAACCTCCCTGGTGATCATCCGGCACAAGCGCGGCGACTATTCGATGAGTGCGGCGAGCGGGCATCTGCTTTCGGCCGCCTTTGCGGCTCCTTTCGCCATGCCCGGCACCCTGAGTGCGGCTGGGTGGGGCTGGCTGGCAATAAACGGATTTCTGGTGGCACCACTTGCAAATGCCTTCCTGATTATTGGCCCGCGCTATGTCGCGGCAGCCATTGTGGCCATGTTCTTTCTACTGGAAACGGTTCTCACACCGGTCTGGATGTGGATGATATTCACCGAGATTCCATCGCCCCTGGCAATTACCGGCGGCGTAATTGTCATCGTAGCACTGATTGTCCATTCGAGCTGGAAACTGGCACACGTCAAGAAAACTCGCCAGAAGCCGCGAAGAAGAAGCTAATTCGACGCCTGTTTGCGCGAATTCCCCAGGCTGTTTCAACCCTGCAGCGGCTGGCACGATTGTTGCTAGTGTTGTAAAGGCATACCAGTGCCAGGCCGATACTAGGTCAATTGCACTTTCGGAGAGGCAGTTTGCAGACCGGTCTCGACAATCCTCTGGCGATCATCTGTGTCGTCAACAAGCTTCAGGACGTGCTCAGTGAACACGGACTGAACTTCCATGCGTCCAATGACATGGCCGAATATGCGCGCGTGAAACAAGCTGCGCGTGCGTTTGCCCCTGCCCCCATGTTCGACCCCGATGTATGTGAGTTGGATGGCAAGGCATTCTGGGTGCATCTGACCCAAAAGGACACAGGCCAGACCGTCGGCTTCAATGCCTACCGGCTGGATGTGATCGACACAAACCTCGCCGACTGGATTATTCCCTGGATGTCTGGCCTGTATATGAAGTGCGGCAAACTGATGGTGCCCGAAAAGTTGAACCCGCCACCGGGGAGCCGTTCAGAGACGGTCCGTGGCAAACTTGTGTATCATGGAGAGTTGTGGCTGTGTGACGATTTGCGTGGCACTCGGCGCATCAACGAAGCAATGACATTCTCAGGGCACCTGATTGCCCTGTTGAAGTGGCACCCGGATGCCGTATGGGCACTTGTGTCATCGGCGATCGGCAGCCGGGGCATCGGCATCCAGAACGGCTACCCATATGTTGAACGCAGCTTCCTGCGCTGGAAGGTGCACCCAAGTGACGTACCGCAGAACGAATGGTTGCTAGTTACCAGCCGCGCTGAATTGCAGCATCTGGTGATGGAACGCCTGGACGGCGGGTTGATGGCCAGGGTCTGAACCTAACGTCACCACAACGCTAGATCAGGTTTATATCCACGTCCGACATTTCAGTAACCACTGAAACACCCTTGCGGCCATCCGGGAACATGTGTGGCAGCACGACGCGCTGATATCCCAACCATTGCTCGGCCACGGTCTTGGTCGGAAAGACAGCGAGCACATGGCCATACAACAGCTCGCCCTCGGTCATCACCCTCTTGTAGGCGCGCGAGACGATATGGTCATATGCATTGCCGATCTGGCACGGAAACGAAGTCGGCGAAGTCGTTCCGTAGAATTTCGCAACGGTGGACTGGTCGCCTACCCGCTCCACCAGGAATTGGCCGGTGTGACTGTCAAACACGCAATCCACAGCCCGCTCCGGAGAAGCGCGGCGGTCGGCTATCGTGTCACCCACGAGCCTGCTGACTGCCCCAAAGGTGGATGGGTCCATGGTTCGGACGTGGGTTTTCTGCCGCAGGTGAATGTCGCTTTTCATTATGAGATCCTGCAAACGCAGCGCCGCATGTTGTGGATCGCGAACCGTCTGAGTGAACCAGCCTGCAAGGAAAAACTCAAATGTGTATGGCCCAGGCATGGTTTGGATAGACTCGGCGACGCTGTAAAGCGAAGCCCAGTTGGACGCAAACATTGCCCAGCGAATGATTGTGCCTTCACGAGAAGACTGAATGAACACGCCACCGGCGCGCTGCATTAAGGCTTCCGGTGTATCTATACCGGGCCGTGTCATGGGATCATTGTCAACAACACCGTTGACAATCCAGTAGCTTGTGCCGTCCATGCCTGTACCGTCTTTCAGCGCAACAACCTGCTCTCCCCAGAGGCACTCAACCAATATGCACTACTTTGAGGGAAGCTCCACAATTTGGCCATAAATCGGCAAACAAACCCTTAATGAAGACCGCAACTTTTGCAATCTTCTTCCCGGCACCGGCTGAATGCCGTGTTTCAGCCACCAAACTTGTTGTTACGGGGGAAGCCTTTCGGGGGCAACCGACCTGCTTGCGCACGTGTGCCCATCCATTCATCCAGGTCGGTTACTGTCCAATTCCGGTCAGACGAGTCCAGCCAGCTCAACCCATCATCCAATTTAAAGGTGCGTGCATCCGACAGGTTGCCATCCTTGTATTTCTGCAATCGCACACCTTTTCCGCGAGACATTTCAGGCAATTCTTCAATTGAGAAAATCAGTAGTTTTCGGTTCTCACCGACGCAAGCAACGTGGCTATCACCCGGTGCCAACGCACGGCAGACCTGGGCCTCTACTGGTAGCTTGACGTTGAGGACCTGCTTGCCCTTGCGGGTGTTGGCGACGCATTCGTCCTCCATCACCACGAACCCGTTGCCCTCACTTGATGCCAGAAGCAGTTTACGGCCGGGCTCGTGAACAAACAGCGCAATCACTTCATCAGATGCTTCCATATCCGCCATCAGGCGCAATGGTTCACCGTGGCCGCGCCCTCCCGGAAGCTTGTTCGCATCAAGCGTAAAGAACTTGCCGGACGAACTCAGCAACAGAACCTTGTTTACGGTTTCAGCATGGAAAACAAACTTGCCTTTGTCGCCGTCCTTGAAGGTTATGGTGCTTGTATCCTGAAGGTGACCCTTCATGGCGCGTATCCAACCCTTCTCGGAGCACACAACCGTCACTGGCTCCTTTTCGATCATGGCCTCATCAAGATCCACGTCAATTGACGGTGCTTCGGCAAACTGGGTGCGACGGGCGCCGAGCTCGGTCTTCCGGCCAAACTTGTCGCGCGTCTCGCGTATTTCTCCGGCAATATGGTTCCACTGCGCCTCATCGGAAGACAACAGCGCCTCCAGTCCTGCCTTTTCCTCGCTCAGCCCGTCGTGTTCCTTGCGTATTTCGAACTCTTCCAGCCTGCGCAAGGCGCGCAACCGCATATTCAAAATGGCCTCGGCCTGCACGTCCGTCAGGTCAAAGCGCTTCATCAGCACGGGCTTGGGTTCATCCTCGCCCCGGATGATGGCGATGACCTCATCAATGTTGAGAAAGGCAATGAGATAGCCGCCCAACACCTCCAGCCGGCGGGCAATAACGCCGACGCGATGGGTAGAACGGCGAACCAGAACCTGCTTGCGGTGATCCAGCCACTGACGCAACACATCACGCAGCGACAACACGTTCGGAACCTTGCCAAAAGACAGCACGTTCATGTTAAGCGACAACCGGCTTTCCAGCTCGGTCAACCTGAACATCTGCTCCATCAGCAATGTCGGGTCAATTGTGCGGCTCTTTGGCTCCAGCACCAGCCGGATGTCCTCAGCTGATTCATCACGCACATCACCCAGCAAAGGCAGCTTACGGTCGGTTAGCAGTTCGGCAATCTTCTCAACCAGCCGGCCCTTCTGAACCTGGTACGGTATCTGCGTGATGACGATCTGCCACATGCCACGACCCAGGTCTTCAGTTTCCCACACCGCGCGCACACGGAATGCACCCCTGCCCGAACTGTAGGCTTCGGCAATCTGCTCAGGGGTATCGATGATGATGCCGCCGGTAGGCAAGTCAGGGCCCGGCACGTACTGCATCAACTTGTCTATGCCGGCATTGGGAAACTTGATCAGGTGCAAGGCGGCATCACAAAGCTCGCCAGCATTGTGCGGTGGAATGGAGGTCGCCATGCCCACAGCAATACCCGTGGCACCATTGGCCAGCAGGTTCGGAAAGGCACCGGGCAGCACGACCGGTTCCTTGTCCTCGCCATTGTAGGTTTCCCGAAAATCGACGGTGTCTTCATCGATTCCGTCCAACAGCGCCATGGCGACATCGGTCAACCTGGCCTCGGTGTAACGGTAGGCAGCGGCATTGTCGCCATCGATATTGCCGAAGTTGCCCTGGCCTTCAACCAATGGATAGCGCTGGGCAAAATCCTGTGCAAGGCGCACCATGGCATCGTAAACCGCCTGGTCACCGTGAGGATGGTACTTGCCGATGACGTCGCCAACCACGCGGGCGCACTTCTTGAAGCCCTGGTTCGGATCGAGTTTGAGCATGCGCATCGCGTACAGCAGGCGGCGATGTACCGGCTTCAAACCATCACGAACATCGGGCAATGCGCGGTGCATGATGGTGGATAGCGCATAGGCCAGGTAGCGCTCTTCCAGCGCTACTCTGAGGTCAATTGGTTCTACGCCGTCAGGGCTTCCGGGCGGGGCCAGATCAGACATGATTCGGTTCCTCTAGATCGAACGCCCAAAATGCCGTCTTTGCAGTGATTCACGCAACTGCTGGCGTCAATTCATCCAGAACTCGTTGGCACCTTTTTGCCGATCACACCCGGTGGATCAGCACATGCACAATCGGTCGTTTGCCCCATTCGTCGTCAACCCTGCGGCGCACAGCCTGGCGAATACGCTCTTCAACCGCATCATCATTCAGCCGCTGCTTGCGCGGGATAGCTTCAAATGCTTCGTCCACTGTATCGACCACGAGCTCCCAGAAATCCTCGTCCTTGCCGGTTTCATCCGGAAGGCCATCCAGGACAGCCTGCGGGTCGTCAGCCAGCCTACCCTTGCCATCAATGACAAGTGACACTGCAACCAAGCCGACTTGTGCCAGCTTTCGCCGCATGCGCGCCGGGCCATCCACAGCTGGCACGATGATACGTCCGTCGACATGCATGCGGCCCGCAGGTGCCTCATCGACAATGTCTGCAGGCCCCGGTTTGAGGCGAAGTATTTCGCCCGCCAGCACACGCGCCGTCGAGGGTACTCCACATTCCCGCGCAAATGCTTCATGCCGGACCAGATGGCGCATTTCACCATGCATGGGCACAAGCAGTGCGGGCCGGACCCACTGATAAAACTGCTTCAGCTCTTCCTGCCTGGGGTGACCAGAGGTGTGGACCAGGCCATCGTCTGAAGTAATCACTTCAACCCCTTGTTCTGCCAGTTTGTTCAAAAGTTCGCCGACCGATTTTTCATTACCGGGAATGGTTTTGGACGAGAAGATCACGGTGTCACCCTTGTCCAGCGTTATGTCCGGGTGGTTGTCGGCAGCAATGCGAGCCATGGCCGCGCGCGGTTCGCCTTGCGAACCAGTGCACAGCAGCACAACCTTGTCACGCGGCAGGTAACCGTATTCAGACTGATCACGAAATGATCCGGCTTCTTTCAGCAAACCTACCTCGCGTGCGGCAGCGATTACATTCTGCATGGCCCTGCCAGCCACTACCACTTCACGATGATTGGCGCGGGCTGCCCTTGCGATTGATGTAATACGCCCGACATGGCTGGCGAAGGTAGTGACCGCCACCCTGCCCGTGGCCTCGGAGATGATGTTTGCCAGGTTGTCGGAGATTTCACTTTCCGACGGTGAATGACCCTCGCGCAGGACGTTGGTGGAGTCACAGACAAGTGTGTCCACACCCTCGTCGCCAATTGCCTTCAGGCGATCAATGTCCATCAAAGGCGCAATGGTCGGGTTTGCATCCAGCTTCCAATCGCCCGAATGGACAATTGTTGCATCACCAGTGCGTATGACCAACGCCGCTGGCTCGGGAATCGAATGTGTTACAGATACATACTCGACAGAGAATTCGCCGACCTCGGCGGTGCCACCCAACGGGACGACGCGAAGCGGCACTTCACCCAGCAAACCAGCTTCTGCAAGTTTGCGCTTCAGCAGTTCTGCGGTGAACGGGCTGCAGTATACGGGGCAGCGCAGTTGCGGCCACAGCCAGGTAACGGCGCCAATATGGTCTTCATGTCCGTGGGTGAGGAAGATGGCGAGGAGGTTCTTGCGCTCGCCTTCCAGGTAACGCACATCAGGCAGTATGACATCAATGCCGGGGTCCCGCTCGTCACCAAACTTGACACCGCAGTCGACCAGTATCCATTTACGCCTGGCGGCAGTTCCAGAACCGTAGGCATAGGCGTTCATGCCGATTTCACCCATGCCGCCCAACGGCATGAGTACCACTTCAGTGCCACTACCCTTACGCCCAGCCATCAAACCTTGCCCACTTCAAGCCAATTCACGTCGCCTGCGCTATGCAGCCATTCGCTGCCGTCATCTCGTAAAACTTTCATTGCACCATTACCGGCAATACCGGTGAACACGCCGGAAACCTGCTCAGAAACGGACACTCGCGATCCGCGACCCATTGCAGCTGCGTCCCAGTCGCGGCAGATGGAGTTACTACCGCTGCCCTGCGCCCATTGTGTCAGCCTGGCGCGCATGCCGGCAACCAGCAGCAGCAACATGTCAGGCGCGGAAATGTTGACCCCGTGCGCACCGAGGTGGGTCGCCGGCCACCTTGTCTGAGCAGGATGGTGCGCAAGGTTCAAACCGCAGCCGATTATGGCCGCAAGTGAGCCAGCCGATGTTACCGTCTCCAGAAGAATACCGGACGCCTTACTGCCAGCAAGCAGAACATCGTTGGGCCACTTCAACTCTATGGCACTGTCAAACCCTGCAGCGGCAAAGGCGTCACGCACTGCCAGGGCTGCCACAAGCGACAGCAGCGGCAGCGTGGCAACCGGCGTTGCTGTCGGCAACAACAAGCTGGCATAGAGGTTTCCTGGCGTTGACACCCATTCGCGGCCAAGTCGGCCACGTCCGCCAGTCTGCTCGCCAGCTGCAATCCACAGCGGAGAACGCCATCCTGATGCAAAGCGCTGCTGGGCAACCTCGTTGGTTGACCCTACAGTATCCAGCCACTCGATCTCCGGCCCCTCGCCGGCCAATTCGGTCACAGGAACAGCGATGCAGCAGCGGCATTGGCCGCAATGTTGAGCTGTTTGAGAACCAGCACCAGCCCAATTGCAATCACGCCAGCGGCAATTGCCATGACCCGTATTTCCATCGGAGAACGATCAAACGCATCAGCCGGTTCGTCAAAGAACATGACCTTCACAATGCGGAGATAGTAGAACGCCGACACGACGGATGACAGCACACCGATGACGGCGAGAGCATACATCTTGGCGTCGATGGCAGCCAGAAAAACGAAATACTTGCCGAAAAACCCGGCCATTGGCGGAATACCGGCGAGTGAAAACATCAACGCACCAAGTACCAGCGCCATGACGCTGTCATTGCGGGCCAGACCGGACAGATCAGAGATGCGTTCTACGGCGGTGCCGCGCCGGCGCATGTATGTCACACAGGCAAAGGCGCCCAGCGTCATGACCATATAGATGGCCATGTAGATGATGACGCCCTGCACACCGCGTTGAGTTCCGGCCGCAAGACCAACGAGTGCATATCCCATGTGGCCGATGGACGAATACGCCAGCAGCCGTTTGATATTGGTCTGCCCGATGGCAGCGAAAGCGCCGAGCACCATGGAAGCGATGGAGATGAACACGATCACCTGCTGCCATTGGGACACGACCCCGCCAAAGGCATCATGCATGACGCGCACAAAAACGGCCATTGCAGCAACCTTGGGCGCTGACGCGAAAAATGCGGTTACGGGCGTGGGTGAACCCTCATACACATCCGGCGTCCACATGTGAAACGGCACTGCAGAAACCTTGAATGCCATGCCGGATATCAGGAACACCAGGCCGAACAGCATGCCCAGACCAACGCCTTCGGCGCTGGCTGCACGCGAAATCTCGGCGAACTGCACAGAACCTGAAAAGCCATAAATGAGCGAAGCGCCGTACAGCAACATGCCAGAGGACAGTGCGCCCAGCACAAAGTACTTCAGACCCGCTTCGGAAGAGCGCGCGCTGTCACGATTGAAAGCCGCTACCACGTACAGCGACAATGACTGAAGCTCGAGTCCCATGTACAGCGCGATGAGGTCATTGGCGGAGATCATCATCATCATGCCGACCGTCGCCAGCAGAATGAGCACCGGAAACTCGAACTTGTCCAGTTTCTCGGTTTTCAGGAAGTTTGCCGACATCACGATTGCGGCCGCTGAGCCGAACAGAACCAGCATCTTCATGAAGCTCGCAAACCCGTCCAGCACGAAGCTGTCAACAAAGGCGCGCTTGGTGTCACCACCAGACATGTACATTGTCAGACCTGCCGTGACAGCCAGCGTGACAAGCGACAACGTGTTTATCAGGTCGTTTCTCGGCTTGGCAGAAAACACTCCAAGCATGAGCAGCGCCATGGCTGCGACCGAGAGAAATATCTCCGGAATGGCGGCTGTCGCATCTGCAATGGCCAGAATGTTTGTCATGGGAGCGTCCTAGTTTCCAAGAGCCACAGCAGCCGCCTTGATGGCAGCCGAGTGGGAAGCGAGTGCGGTTTCCACCGATGCGACGATGCCGTCTACCGATGCAGAGAACGCACTCATGATTGGTGACGGATAGACGCCAAAGAACAGCGTGGCTGCAGCGAGTGGCACCAGCGTCAATGCCTCACGCGGCGTGATGTCGGTGATAGCTTTGAGGCTATCTTTCTGCACTACCCCGAACACCACCCGGCGGTACAGCCAGAGTGCATATCCGGCTGACAGAATTACTCCGGTGGTTGCGAAAAACGCCACCCAGGTGTTTGCCTTGAAAGCGCCCGTGAGGGTGAGAAACTCGCCGACGAAACCGGACGTGCCGGGCAAACCCACATTGGCCATGGTGAACAGCAGAAAGATCGCCGCATAGGCCGGCATGCGGTTGACCAACCCGCCATAGGCTGCGATCTCACGAGTGTGAATGCGGTCATACACAACACCAACGCAAAGGAACAGCGCGCCGGATATGAAACCGTGGCTGATCATCTGGAACATGGCGCCGTCTATGCCCTGCTTGTTCAGCGAGAAGATACCCATGGTGACAAAACCCATATGTGCCACCGAGGAATAGGCAATCAGCTTTTTCATGTCTTCCTGCATCAGCGCAACCAGCGAGGTGTAGACGATGGCTACGACCGACAGCACGAACACCATTGGCGCAAACATTTCAGAAGCGACCGGGAACATCGGCAGCGAAAACCGCAGGAAGCCGTAACCACCCATTTTCAGCAGGATGGCTGCCAGCACGACCGAGCCGGCCGTCGGCGCCTCGACGTGGGCATCCGGCAACCAGGTGTGTACCGGCCACATTGGCATCTTCACTGCAAAAGACGCGAAGAAGGCAAGCCATAGCCATGTCTGCATCTCGGCCGGGAATGACTTGCTCGACAGAATTTCAGCGATGTCGGTCGTGCCAGTGTAGGCGTACATCGCCATGATGGCGAGCAGCATCAATACCGAGCCCAACAAGGTGTAGAGGAAGAATTTAAAGCTGGCATACACGCGCCGGGCTCCACCCCAGATGCCGATAATGAGAAACATCGGGATCAGCCCTGCCTCGAAAAACAGATAGAAAAGCACCAGATCGAGCGCGCAGAACACGCCGATCATCAGGGTTTCCAGCACGAGGAAGGCGATCATGTATTCCTTGACGCGCTTGTTCACGCTCCAGCTGGCAATGATGCACAGCGGCATTATGGCGGTGGTGAGCAGGATGAACGGCATGGAGATGCCATCAACGCCCAGATGATACGTCATCAGGCCGCCAAGCCAGGTCAGCTTGTCCTCAAGCTGGAAACCGGCTTGTGCAGGGTCAAAGCTGGACCAGGCCAGAATGGACAGCACAAACGTGATCACCGTCACAGAAAGCGCGGTAGCCCTGACATTGCGTCGCGCAACTTCGTCATCACCGCGTATTGCCAGGATGAACAGTGCACCAACCAACGGCAGAAACGTGATAGTTGATAGAATGTACCAGCCGGTCATCCTGCTACTCCTGCAAACATGTACCAGGTGATGAGGAAGGCAACCCCAAGCAGCATGGCGAAGGCATAGTGATAGACGAAGCCTGATTGCAGCCTGACGATACGGCCTGCCACATCCATGACGCGTGCTGACACGCCATCGGGGCCAAAGCCGTCAATTGCCCAACCATCCCCCTTCTTCCACAAGAAGCGGCCAAGCCACATGGCCGGGCGAACGAAGATGAGGTCATATAGCTCGTCGAAGTACCACTTGTTGAGCAGGAACCTGTAGACCGGCTCGTGCTGTGCCGCCAGGCGCTTCGGCAATTCGGGGTTTCTTATATAGAACAGCCAGGACACAGCAAAACCGACGACCATGGCTACGAACGGCGACCATACAACCCAGCCCGGCACATGGTGCATTTCGTCAATGATATTGTTTTCCGGCGAACGGTACAGCGATGTACCCCAGAACAGCGCTTCGTCATGACCGATGAAATGGCCCTTGAACAGAAGGCCAGCAAGCAGGGCACCTGCGGCAAGCAGATACAGAGGTATGAGCATGACCTGCGGGCTTTCATGCACGTGGTTCATTACGTCGCGGCTGGCGCGATGCTTGCCGTGGAAGGTCATGAAGATCAGCCGCCAGGAGTAGAATGAAGTAAAGCACGCCGCGATCACCAACAGTACAAACGCATAAGTCGCTGCGCCACCGTGAGCAGCAAAGGCGCTCTCGATGATTGCGTCCTTTGAGAAGTAACCTGCAGTGAACGGGAAGCCGGTCAAAGCCAGCGTGCCGATCAGCATCATGATCCAGGTCACCTTCAGATGCGGAGCAAGGCCGCCCATGTTGCGCATGTCCTGTTCATCAGACATGGCGTGGATTACCGAACCCGAACCAAGGAACAACAGCGCCTTGAAGAACGCATGCGTGAACAAGTGGAAGATGGCTACTCCGTACGCACCAACACCGAGCGCGACGAACATGTAGCCCAGCTGCGAACAGGTGGAATAGGCGATGACACGCTTGATGTCGTTTTGCACCAGACCCACGGTCGCGGCGAAGAAGGCTGTAGTAGCGCCGATCACGGTGACAACCATGAGCGCGGTGTGCGACAGCTCGAACATGGGAGACATGCGGGCAACAAGGAACACACCTGCGGTCACCATCGTGGCTGCGTGAATGAGTGCAGACACCGGCGTCGGACCTTCCATGGCGTCGGGCAGCCAGGTGTGCAACAGGAACTGGGCAGATTTGCCCATCGCACCCATGAACAGCAGCAGGCAGATGACCGTCATCACGTCCCATTCCCACGACAGGAAGTGCATGGTCTTGCCGGCCTGCTCACCGGCAGCGGCGAAGATGGTGTCAAACTCGATGGAACCGAAGATGGCGAAGATCGCAAATATACCAAGCGCGAACCCGAAGTCACCGACACGGTTGACCACGAAAGCCTTGATGGCAGCGGCATTGGCAGAGGGTTTCTTGTACCAGAATCCAATGAGCAGGTACGACGCCAGGCCGACGCCTTCCCAGCCAAAGAACATCTGCACCAGGTTGTCAGAGGTCACCAGCATCAGCATGGCAAAGGTAAACAGCGACAGATAGCTGAAAAACCGGGCCGGGTGCGGATCATGGCTCATGTAACCGATCGAGTAGACATGCACCAGCGAGGACACTGACGTGACCACGACCAGCATGACGGCAGTCAGTGTGTCAATGCGGAAAGCCCAGTCTGCAGCCATGCCGCCGGAGCGAATGAACTCCAGCACAGGCACCTTGTAGGAGTTCTCGCCGATTGCGACATCAAAGAACGCAATCCACGACAGCACAGCCGATGCCAGCAACAACACGGTTGGCAATATCTGCGGCCACATCGGTCCGTGGTCATGGTGATCATGGTCGTCATGGGCTACAGCATGGTTCTGCGTTCCGCGCAGTAGCGTTGTACCCAACACTCCAGACACAATCGCACCCAGCAGTGGCAGAAACACAATGAGAAGGAAGATGGTGTTCATGGCAAATTGACCCCGTCAGCCCTTCATCATGTTGATGTCTTCCACGGCAATGGAGCCGCGGTTGCGGAAATAGGTAACCAGGATGGCAAGTCCGATGGCGGCTTCACCAGCTGCAACGGTCAGCACCAGCAGCGCGAACACCTGCCCCACCATATCGGCAAGGAATGACGAGAACGCCACCAGGTTGATGTTCACAGACAGCAGCATGAGTTCAATCGACATCAGGATGATGATGACGTTCTTGCGGTTCAGGAAGATGCCGAATATCCCGATCGTGAACAGGATGGCAGCTACCGTGAGATAATGTCCCAGTCCGATTTCCATGGTGTCAGATCCCCTGCCCCGGTTTGACCTTGCGCACTTCAATGGCGGTTGCAGGCCCGCGCGCCACCTGGTCTGAAATGTTCTGGCGCTTGACGCCGGGCTTGTGGCGCAGCGTGAGCACGATGGCCCCGATCATTGCAACCAGAAGCACCAGCCCTGCGGCCTGGAAGAAGTAGATATAACGGGTATACATAAGCTGGCCGAGGGCCTCGGTATTGGTTGTCACATCCATCGGCGGGCGTGGCGCGGCCAAAGCACCTGCTGCTTCCGGCGAGAATGCCCATACGCCAAGAACCAGCGCCAGTTCTGTAAACAGTATCAACCCCACTACCATGCCGAATGGTGCGTACTGCAGCATTCCCTCACGCAGCTCTGCGAAGTCGATGTCCAGCATCATGACCACGAAAAGGAACAACACGGCCACCGCGCCGACATAGACAACGACCAGAATCATTGCCAGGAACTCGGCGCCAAGCAGGATGAACAGACCGGACGCGTTGAAGAACGTCAATATCAGGAACAACACCGAATGGACGGGGTTGCGTGATGCAATCACCATCACCGCCGATGCAATGGCAACGGCAGCAAAAAGATAGAAAAACGCGGCAGTTACTGCCATTTCTTTATCCCCTGTCCAACTCTTTCAAGCCCTGTCCGCCAATTAGCGGTAAGGCGCATCCATGGCGATGTTCGCCGCGATTTCACGTTCCCACCTGTCTCCGTTCGCCAGCAGCTTGTCCTTGTTGAACAACAGCTCTTCGCGTGTCTCGGTGGCAAATTCAAAGTTCGGTCCTTCCACAATGGCATCGACCGGGCAGGCCTCCTGGCAAAAGCCGCAATAAATGCACTTCACCATGTCAATGTCGTAGCGGGTAGTGCGGCGCGTTCCGTCATTGCGGCGCGGTCCGGCCTCGATGGTTATGGCTTGTGCCGGGCAGATTGCCTCGCACAACTTGCATGCAATGCAGCGTTCTTCACCGTTGGGATAACGCCGCAACGCGTGTTCACCGCGAAAACGCGGCGAAACAGGACCCTTTTCAAACGGGTAGTTCACTGTTGCCTTAGGCGCAAAAAAGTACCGCATCGACATGAAGAAGGCGTCGATGAACTCTTTCAGAAACAGCGATTTCGCGGCTTGAGCAAGTCTCATGGGGCAAGTCCAAATGCAGTTATGACGCCTGCGGTGATGACTACCCAGGCAAGGGAAATCGGCAAGAACACTTTCCAGCCAAGGCGCATCAATTGGTCGTACCGATAGCGCGGCACGAACGCCTTTACCATGGCAAACATGAAGAACACGAAGAATGTCTTGGCCATGAACCAGAGTACGCCAGGCACCCAGGTAAACGGCGGGAAGTCCAGCGGCGGCAGCCACCCACCCAGAAACAGGATGGTAGTCATGGCGCACATCAGGGTGATCGACACATACTCACCCAGCATGAACAACATGTATGGCGTTGAAGAGTATTCAACCATGAAGCCGGCGACCAGTTCGGATTCAGCCTCCGGCAAGTCAAACGGCGGGCGGTTTGTTTCAGCCAGCGCTGAGATGAAGAATACCACAAACATCGGCAACAACGGCAACCAGTACCAGTCGAGGAACGAACCCGGCAGGCCGATTGCCGTGCCGATACCGGTAGACTGGCTTTCGACGATGCCAGTGAGGTTCAGCGTTCCCGCGCACATCAGTACAGTAATGATGACGAAACCGATGGAGACTTCGTAGGACACCATTTGCGCAGCAGAGCGCAGTGCGCCAAGGAAAGGATATTTGGAGTTCGAAGCCCACCCGCCCATGATCACGCCATAAACACCCAGCGACGAAATGGCGAACAGGAACAAGATTCCGACATTGATGTCTGCAACGACCCAGCCAGCGTTGACCGGAACCACTACCCATGCGGTGAGTGCCAAGATACACGTCACCAGCGGTGCGATCAGGAAGACGCCCTTGTTGGCGCCATCAGGAATTACAACTTCCTTGAACACGAACTTGAGCATGTCCGCGAAGGACTGGAACAGGCCCCACGGCCCGACCACATTGGGGCCGCGGCGCATCTGCACAGCAGCCCAGATCTTGCGGTCAGCGTAAACCAGATAGGCAACGATAATCAGCACCGACACCAGAAGCGCCAATGACTGAATGGCTATGAAGCCTATGGTCAGCAAAAGTTCGTTCATGGTTTCGCCCCTACTCCGCTGCCTGCTTGTGGGCATTCAGCCGCATGGCTGAACAATCAGCCATGATCCTGGAAGCCCGGGCAATCGGATTGGTCAGATAGAAATCCTTCACCGGCGAGGCAAATGCACGCGATGTCATCTTGCCTCTGGCTTTGGCTAGGCTGGAAAGCTGCGAAGCATCGGCTTGCTCGATTTGATCAATCCGCGCCAGATGCGGTGCCGCCTCGTACATCGCTGCGCGCAAATGCTCCAGGTTGTCGAAACCAAGCTGCAGTTCGAGCTTGCCAGCCAGCGCGCGGATAATGGCCCAGTCCTCACGGGCATCACCTGGCGGGAAATTGGCACGCCGCGACATCTGAACACGGCCTTCGGTGTTAACAAATGTGGCTGATTTCTCGGTATAGGTGGCGCCGGGCAGAATGACGTCGGCCCGGTGCGCACCGGCATCGCCATGGCTGCCCTGATATATGACGAAGGCATTACCCAGCTGGCCCATGTCCATCTCATCAACACCAAGCAGGTAAACCACTTCCATGTCGCCCGCCTTGGCAGCCTTGAGGATGGCCGCAGTATCCTTGCCACCCGGCAAGGTCGGCAATGCGCACACGTCAAGTGCTCCAACACGTCCGGCGGCGGTGTGCAACACGTTGAACCCGTTCCAGCCGTCCTTGATAATGCCGATGGCGTCTGCTGCTTTCATGACTTCCGCGAGCACGGCCTTGCCGTCCGGGCGAGCCAGCGCGCCTTGCCCAATAATGAACATCGGCTTCTTGCGTTGAGCCTTGCCCTTGCTGGCAAGGTCAGCCAATGCCGCCGGGCCGTCACCCATGTAGTGGTACGGATAGGACAGGTCCGCCCGTTCTCCTATGACGCCGATTATACAATCACCTTCCAGGTAGCGCTTGCGGATACGCGCATTCAGCACCGGCGCTTCAAGACGAGGGTTGGTGCCGATCAGCATGATGGCATCGGCCTCTTCAATGCCGGCGATAGTGGAATTGAACAAGTATCCGGCGCGTCCACCTGCCTCACCCAGCGGCGAGCCGGGTTCACGGCAGTCCATGTTCCTTACTTCAAGCTTATCCATCAAGGTCTTGAGTGCAAAAACTTCCTCGGTTCCACACAGGTCGCCGATAATGGCTGCCGTTTTGTCCGGTCCGGCTGCTTTGAGCTTGTCTGCAATCAACGAGAAGGCCTCGTCCCAGCTGGCGGCACGAAGCTTGCCGTTTTCACGGATGTATGGCTTGTCGAGGCGCTGCGAGCGCAACCCGTCCCACACAAAGCGGGTCTTGTCGGATATCCATTCTTCGTTCACGTCTTCGTTCAACCTTGGCAGGATGCGCATGACTTCACGCCCGCGGGCATCGACACGGATCGCTGAGCCTACAGCATCCATAACATCTACCGTCTCGGTCTTGCGAAGCTCCCACGAACGCGCCTTGAATTCATATGGCGCAGACGTCAGGGCACCAACAGGGCACAGGTCTATCACGTTGCCCTGCATTTCCGACGTCATGGCCTGTTCGAGATAGGTGGTGATCTCCATGTCCTCGCCGCGGCCAATGGCGCCCAGTTCCTCTATGCCGGCCACTTCCGTGGTAAAGCGCACACAGCGCGTGCACTGAATGCAGCGGGTCATGGTGGTCTTGACCAGCGGGCCAATGTATTTGTCCTCGACTGCGCGCTTGTTCTCGTCAAAGCGGTTCTTGTCGATGCCATAGGCCATGGCCTGGTCCTGCAGGTCGCACTCACCGCCCTGGTCGCAGATCGGACAATCCAGCGGGTGGTTGATCAGCAGAAACTCCATAACACCTTCGCGCGCCTTCTTTACAACTGGCGAGTTGGTTTTGATTTCCGGTGGCTGGCCTTCCGGGCCGGGGCGCAAGTCGTTGACCGACATGGCGCACGAAGCCTGCGGTTTCGGCGCACCCTTCACCTCGACAAGGCACATGCGACAGTTGCCTGCAATCGACAGCCGTTCATGATAGCAGAAACGCGGAATCTCGGCGCCGGCCATTTCGCACGCCTGAATAAGCGTGGTGCCGTTTGCAACCTCGATTTCTTTTCCATCGACTATGAGCTTGGGCATTGCCTTCTCAACCCTTCATGCGCAGCGCCGGGCTTGCCAGCGCTCCGTGTCAATTACCTCTGCCCAACCGAACGCCTGTTCGCCGGGGCCACTGTCCTGCAAGAGATTCAACCGTTCTTCCGCTTCCTGCACGCTCGGTGTGTGGCCTTCCGGCACCCACCACATGACCAGATGATGGCCCTTCGAAAGGTCCACCCATTCTTCACGGCGCTTGTAAAACTGAACGTGAACCGTATTGAAAACGAACTCTTCCAGATGCTTCACAGATTGCCAGACCGACAGATTTAACGCAAAATCATCGCCCAGTCGCATGTCGGTCGCATTGTTGCTGTCATCTTTCAGCCGCCAGACAAAACCTGCACTGCGTTCCGCAACAGCGTTCACCCGGTCAAGATTGTCCATGAACTCCGCCATGCGCGGGTCATCGGTCGGGTAGCGAAACTTTGCAATGTTCAACTGGGCAAGGTGCATGGGTCCGGTTACTCCGCCGCCACGCGCGTTACAGCGCCGTCCGGGTCGGGTCGTGCCGAAAACTCATCGATGCGTGCTTCGATCTCGTGGCGGAAATGGGTGATCAGGCCCTGCACCGGCCATGCGGCAGCGTCACCCAGCGCACAGATGGTATGGCCTTCTATCTGCTTGGAGACATCCAGCAACATGTCGATTTCGCGCTTTTCAGCACGGCCTTCAACCATGCGGGTCAATACGCGCCACATCCAGCCGGTGCCTTCGCGGCACGGGGTGCACTGGCCGCAACTCTCATGCTTGTAGAAGTAGGCCAGCCGGGCAATCGCCTTGATCATGTCAGTGGATTTATCCATCACAATGACGGCGGCGGTTCCGAGGCCCGACTTCAGTGCGCCGAGATTGTCGAAACACATCGGGCAATCGATGATCTGTTCAGCCGGCACGCAGCGCACCGATGAACCGCCAGGGATAACCGCCTTGAGATTATTCCATCCGCCGCGCACGCCGCCGCAGTGGCGATCAATCAACTCGCGAAACGGGATACCCATCGCCTCTTCCACGGTGCACGGCTTGTTTACGTGACCTGAAATGCAGAACAGCTTTGTGCCAACGTTGTTGGGCAGACCGATACCAGCAAACCATTCTGGTCCGCGGCGCAGGATGGTGGGCACAACGGCAATCGATTCCACATTGTTGACCGTGGTCGGCGCGCCATACAAACCCACATTGGCGGGGAATGGCGGCTTCATGCGCGGCTGACCCTTCTTGCCCTCAAGGCTTTCGAGAAGAGCCGTTTCCTCACCGCAGATATAGGCGCCAGCGCCGTGATGTACGTAGAGATCGAAATCCCAACCGTGCTTGTTGTTCTTGCCGATCAGCTTTGCGTCGTACGCTTCATCAATGGCGCGTTGCAGCGCCTCACGCTCGCGGATGAATTCGCCGCGCACATAGATGTAGCCGGTGTTTGAGCCCATGGCGAAACCGGCAATCAGGCAGCCTTCGACCAGCGTGTGCGGATCGTGACGCATGATTTCGCGGTCCTTGCAGGTGCCGGGTTCAGACTCGTCCGCATTGACGACGAGATAATGCGGACGCCCGTCAGACACCTTCGGCATGAATGACCACTTGAGACCAGTCGGGAACCCTGCCCCGCCGCGCCCGCGCAAGCCAGATGCCTTGACCTTGTTGATCACGCCATCCCTGCCGAGCTCGATCATGGCTTTGGTGCCATCCCACGCGCCACGCTTCATGGCGCCCTTCAGGCCCACATCATGCTGGCCGTAAAGGTTGGTAAATATGCGGTCTTTGTCTTGCAGCATGGTGTCCTACCTCGGCTTCTTGCCGAATACCCTTATGTATTCAGCTTCGCCGCCCTTGGCCAAAGCCTTGGCTTGTTTGACCCAGTCATCGCGCTCGATGCGGCCCTTGAACGACAGTTCATCGTCCACAATGGCAATGTCCTTTTTCGTCCATTTGGCGATTTGCGCAAAATGCCAGAAGCCAAGCTTGTTGAGTGTGCCTTCCAGTTTTGGCCCGACGCCGGAAATCAGTTTCAAGTCGTCCGCCTTGCCCTTTGGCTTGGCAAGGCGCTCAGGGCCAGTCTTCTTCGGCGCAGGCTTCGCGACGGCGGCTTTTTTGGCCGGAGCAGGCTTGGCGGCCTTCTTTGCTGGTGCCTTGGCTGCCACAGGTTTTACCGCAGCTTTCCTGACAGCCGCTGGTTTTGCCTTCGCTGCAGCTTTGCTCCTGGCTGCCGGCTTACTTTTCACGGCAACCGCCACATCACCGGTCAAAGATGTCAATCCGCCTTCGGGTCCAGACATCACGCGCTCAACCTGCGGGCCGGGCTTGATCTTCTGACCCTTGGCAATCTTGTCGAGAATTGCCTCAAGGCTTTCAGGTGTCAGGTCTTCGTAGGTGTCGGAGAAAATCTGGATCATCGGCGCGTTCACGCAAGCACCAAGGCACTCCACCTCTTCCCATGAAAAATCACCATCTGCAGACAATTCATGCTGGCCTTCGGCAATCTTGCGCTTGCAGACTTTCATCAGGTCTTCTGAGCCGCGCAACATGCACGGCGTCGTGCCGCACACCTGAACGTGAGCCTTCTTGCCGACAGGGGCCAGCTGGAACATGGTGTAGAATGTCGCGACTTCGTAGACGCGGATAAACGGCATATCCAGCATGCGGCCCACTTCTTCCATGGCAGCGCGAGATACCCAGCCGTCATGCTGTTCCTGCGCGCGCCACAGGATCGGGATCACCGCCGAGGCCTGCTTGCCTTTGGGATACTTCTTGAGCTGCTCCTTGGCCCATTTCAGGTTCGCAGGCGTAAACGCGAACGACTTGGGCTGGACGGCCTCATCTGCTAATCTGCGAACGCTCACCGGTCCACCTCACCAAACACGATATCGAGAGAACCGAGCACCGCTGACACATCTGCCAGCATGTGACCGCGGCACATGAAATCCATCGCCTGCAAATGCGCAAAGCCGGGTGCGCGCACCTTGCAGCGGTAGGGCTTGTTGGAGCCATCGGAAACGAGATACACGCCGAATTCGCCCTTGGGCGCCTCAACGGCGGCATACACTTCGCCTTCCGGCACCTTGTACCCTTCGGTGTAAAGCTTGAAGTGGTGGATCAGGGCTTCCATGGAGCGCTTCATCTCGGAGCGCTTCGGCGGCACTACCTTGCCGTCGGTTGATGACACTGGTCCTTTGCCTTCAGGGGCATTCAACAGCTTGATGCACTGCTGCATGATCTTTACCGACTGGCGCATTTCTTCCATGCGGATGAGATACCGGTCGTAGCAGTCGCCGTTCTTACCAATGGGAATGTCAAAATCCAGTTCCGAGTAGCACTCATATGGTTGCGACTTGCGCAAATCCCATGCAGCGCCGGAGCCGCGTACCATGACGCCGGAAAAACCCCAGGCGAAGCATTCTTCCAGCGACACAACGCCAATATCAACATTGCGCTGTTTGAAAATGCGATTGTGGGTCAACAGGCCTTCAATGTCGTCCAGCCTTGAAGGGTGCTCTTCGCAAAAACCTTCGATGTCGTCGATAAGCGATTGCGGCAGGTCCTGATGCACACCACCGGGGCGCACAAAGGCTGCGTGCATGCGCGAACCGGAGGCACGCTCATAGAACACCATCAGCTTCTCGCGCTCTTCAAAGCCCCATACAGGCGGGGTCAGTGCGCCAACATCCAAGGCCTGCGTCGTGACGTTCAGCATGTGTGACAGGAGACGGCCAATTTCGGAATACAGAACCCGAATTAACTGACCGCGGCGCGGCACGGTGATACCCATCAGCTTTTCGATGGCCATTGCCCAGGCGTGCTCCTGGTTCATTGGCGCAACGTAATCGAGCCGGTCGAAATATGGCACCGCCTGAAGATAGGTCTTGGCCTCGATCAGTTTCTCGGTGCCGCGATGCAACAGGCCAATATGCGGATCGACACGCTCCACAACCTCACCGTCCAGCTCCAGCACAAGTCGCAATACGCCGTGAGCAGCCGGATGCTGCGGGCCGAAATTGATGTTGAAGTTTCTGACCTGTGCTTCAGCCATCAATTCTTCGCCTTCTCATCGCCAGGTATGACATAGTCTGTGCCTTCCCACGGGCTGAGGTAATCAAAATTGCGGAATTCCTGAACCAACTTCACCGGCTCATACACAACCTTCTTCTTTTCGTCGTCGTAGCGCACTTCGACATGGCCGGTGAGCGGAAAGTCCTTCCGGAGCGGATGACCGGCAAAACCGTAGTCGGTCAGAATGCGGCGCAGGTCCGGGTGATCTGAAAAAAGAATGCCATAGAGGTCAAACGCTTCACGCTCGAACCAGTTGGCAGCGGGAAACACATCAATGACGCTTGGTACCGGCGTATCCTCATCGGTCTGTACCTTTATCCGGATACGCAGGTTCTGGTATGGGCTCAACAGGTGATAAACCACGTCAAAACGCTTCTCGCGGCTTGGGTAGTCAACCCCGCAAATATCAATGAAGCAGAGGAACCGGCAGCTCGGATCATCACGCAGGAAGCGCACCACTTCCACAATGCTTTCGGCTGGCGCATGCAATGTCAGCTCTTGATGGCGAAGCGCGGTGGACACACCATACTCAGCCAACTGCGTGACCAGATGATCGCCGAGTTCGATCAGTGTTTCATCCATTGCTAGTGACCTGCTCTTAACGCTCGATTGTGCCGGTGCGGCGAATCTTTTTCTGCAACTGCAAGATACCGTAAACCAGCGCTTCTGCTGTCGGCGGGCAACCTGGAATGTAGATGTCCACAGGCACGATGCGGTCGCAACCGCGTACCACCGAATAAGAATAGTGGTAGTAGCCGCCGCCATTGGCGCATGACCCCATGGAGATCACATAGCGCGGCTCCGGCATCTGGTCATAGACCTTGCGCAAAGCAGGAGCCATCTTGTTGGTGAGCGTGCCGGCCACGATCATCACATCAGACTGACGCGGAGATGCACGCGGAGCAAAGCCGAAACGCTCGACATCATAGCGTGGCATTGAGGCTTGCATCATTTCCACGGCGCAACAGGCCAAGCCGAAAGTCATCCACATCAGCGAACCGGTGCGCGCCCAGTTGATCAAATCGTCAGACGTGGTAACCAGGAAGCCCTTGTCGGCAAGCTGGTCGTTTACAGATGAATAGAATGCTTGCTGTTCAGCCGTCAGCACGGCTGGCGCTGCAGCTTGTGCCCGTTCAACACCGGAAGCAACATGAAGCGGCTGGCCGTACTTGTCGATCAGTCCCATTCCAAAGCTCCTTTGCGCCATTCATACACGAAGCCGATTGTCAGGATTGCGAGGAAGATCATCATCGACCAGAAGCCGAACACTCCGACCTCCTTGAGCGAGATCGCCCAAGGAAACAGGAAGGCCACTTCCAGGTCGAAAATGATAAACAGGATAGCGACCAGATAGAAGCGGATGTCGAACTTCATTCGCGCATCGTCGAACGCATCAAAACCACACTCATAGGCGGAAAGCTTTTCCGGATCGGGTCGGCGTATCGCGATGATGAAGGCGGACGCCATCAACGCCAAGCCCAGGCCAATACAGATCCCCATGAAGATAACGACTGGCAAATAATCCTGCAAAAGCTCCGGCATAGTTTGGCACCTGATACGAGGGCTGCGCGAGCAATCGCCACAAGCCCCTCTTTGGACACAAATTGCTAGCTGGTGGTACCGCAGTGCACAAGGCTTCGCAAGCCCGAATCCCCAGCTATGCAATGGCCGGAAGGCTGTTCCACGCTGCGGTTGAAGCTATGAGACAAGGCAAGTTGCCGGCACGAGGAAGGCAGCGGGGCATTCGGCAATGCTGGATTGAATAAATGGCGCGAGTGACGGGGCTCGAACCCGCGACCTCCGGCGTGACAGGCCGGCACTCTAACCAACTGAGCTACACCCGCGCGATGTAAGGAAGCGTGCACTGAGGCACGAGTTCGTTGGTGTTGGCTGGATTACTCACTTCACCAGCGCAAGTCAAGCCGCCAAAGCGGCATTTTGGCTCTGTCTGCAAAAACCTGCCTGATCAGGCATCATCCGGGCGCTTGCGCTTGATGGCAAGTATTGGTGCATCGCCCAGCACACGCACCTCGCGCTGCGGGAACGGAATGGAAATATTGTTCTGCTTCAGCACCTCCCAGATCAGCAGCAGGATGTCTGCCGTGAACTTGTTGATGCCGTCATCCAGGCCCTTGCACCAGAACTCAGCCGCCAAATTGACACCGGAGTCACCAAAGCCGCGCAACTCCACATCAGGCAATTCAGGCTCCCTGAGCACATTGGGGTGCGCAGCTATAGCTTCCTTCACCACTCGCATGACTTCGCGAAGGTCACTGTCATAAGCCACAGAGAAGTCCACCTCATAGCGCTGCCGGTCGTCGTCTCGCGTCCAGTTCTCAAAACTTGTGGTGATGAACTTCTCGTTCGGCACCATGATTTCCTTGCCGTCGAAAGTCTCCAGCGTCGAAGAACGCATGTTCAACTCTTTCAGGACGCCGGCGCGGCCATCTTCCAGCTTGATATAGTCTCCTACCCCTATTGAGCGTTCCAGCAGGATGATGATGCCCGATATGAAGTTCGATGCGATCTGCTGCAGACCGAAACCAAGGCCGACCCCAACCGCACCCCCGAAAACTGTGAGGGCAGTCAGATCCAGCCCCAGAATCTGCAGCAACAGAATGAAGACAACGATGAACAGGAAAATCTCGAACAGCTTGGCGAACAGCTCTCTGGTCGCCTTGTCGAGGTCTTTCTGATTGCGGATGGCCCGCTGCCCGGCAACGGTAGACAGGCGCCCGATCCAGAACAACAGTCCGCCGAACAACGCCGCCTTGAGGAGGAAGAACAAGGACAACCGGATGTTGCCCACTTCCAGCGAAACGGTATCAAGGAAAGTTACAGTTTCATCCCAAAAGCCAAACACGTTCAGCGTGGCGACCGGGATGCCGAAATAAATTGCAGCGGTCCGCACAAGGGAATGCGTGATAAAGCGGTTGATGGTGGCATACAGCAACGCGACCACAGCGAGCGACTGGGCCACACGCACCAGCCATGCGCTGCCAACTGCCGCCAGACATATCTGAATGGCTATGGCCAGCAACACAACGGCAAAGGCGGGGAACAATAAGTCACGCAGGCCATATGCTATATTGAGCCAGCGCGCGAACTTGTGTTCCGGTTCAGGCGGTGCCTGGAAAACAGCGGCACGCTTTCGGACCTGACCAGCAATGATGCGCGCCAGCAGCACGGCACCGATAATAGCGCCAACCTGAGCATAAAATTGTGGAGACGAAGCCCAGCCCTGCAGGACTTCGAGAAGTTCCAGCCCCTTTGCCTTCATTTCATCAACGGAAAGCATGGGGCAGCAGTCCTCTTCTGTGCGGTGGGATGGTGGGCGATGACAGGCTCGAACTGCCGACCCTCTCGGTGTAAACGAGATGCTCTACCAACTGAGCTAATCGCCCCCACTCGCGGACAGGCGCTGTATTAGCGCCGTCTGGAGGTTTCGGCAAGCGTTGAGTGAACAAAAAATGACCCCGCACCTTTTCTGAAGAGCGTGCGGGGCCGAATTTGATCCGGCTTCTGTCAGTCAGACTGCCGGTGACATGTTTTTGGACTAGCCGTTGACAGCCTCCTTGAGAAGTTTGCCAGCCTTGAACTTGGCGTTCTTGGAGGCTGGGATGTCGATGGCACGGCCTGTGCGAGGGTCGCGGCCGGTTGAAGCAGCGCGTTGGCCAACTGAGAAAGTGCCGAAACCAACCAGGCGCACATCGTCACCCTGCATCAGGGCTCTCTGGATGTTTACCAGCGTAGCTTCGATTGCTTCACCAGCTTCACCCTTGGTGAGTTTGGCGTCAGCTGCAACTTTTGCAATGAGATCGTTCTTGTTCATATGAACGGGTCCTTCCTACTGTTAGGTATCTGGTACGCTTTCTACATACGCATCGTGTGCAGAAATTCGCGGATTTCCGCCATCGGATGCAAGCTCTTTCCACACAGCATGGAAAAACAACCATGTTTACAAATACTTATTGACCCATGGTAATTGGGTGAAAATTGGCCAAAAACAGGGATTCGTACATTTCTGGTTCCGACATTGATTCAATTGATTCGAAGAAGCTATTGATTCCAATGCTCTTTCGATGAACCAGGCCCACATGACGGTTAACGATGGGTTAACAAAAAAGACCGGGGAAAGAACCCCGGCCTCTTCCGATTAGGACTGAATTTCTGCAGTTCAGTGTGCTGTGACGCCCTCGCCCGCCTTGGCGGCATCAGCCGTCGCCTTGGCTGCTGCTTCTTCGGCGGCTTCGTCCCACTCAATGGGTTCAGGCTGTCTGACAAGCGCATGCTTGAGCACTTCGTCAGCGTGAGACACCGGCACGATTTCGAGCCCGTTTTTCACATTGTCCGGAATGTCGGCCAAATCCTTGGCGTTTTCTTCCGGGATCAGCACCTTCTTGATGCCACCGCGCAACGCTGCAAGCAGCTTTTCCTTCAACCCCCCGATTGGCAGCACCCTGCCCCGGAGAGTGATTTCACCGGTCATGGCAACATCGCGGTTGATCGGAATGCCGGTCAGCACAGATGTGATCGCCGTAACCATAGCCACGCCTGCAGACGGACCGTCTTTCGGTGTTGCGCCTTCAGGCACATGTACGTGGATGTCCTTCTTGTCGAAGACAGGCGGCTTGACACCGATGTCGGTGGAGCGCGAACGAACATAGCTGGACGCAGCCGAGATGGATTCCTTCATCACATCCCGCAAGTTACCGGTAACAGTCATCTTGCCCTTGCCTGGCATCATTACCGCTTCGATGGTCAGCAACTCGCCGCCCACTTCCGTCCATGCAAGCCCGGTGACAACGCCAACCTGATCCTCAACCTCGGCCATGCCATAGCGATACTTCGGCACACCAAGGAAATCGGCAATGTTCTTCGCAGTGATCTTGACCTTCTTCTTGGCACCCTTGGCCAGCACGATCTCCTTGGTCACCTTGCGACACAGCGTATTAATTTCACGCTCAAGGTTACGCACCCCGGCTTCGCGAGTGTAGCGGCGGACGACTTCAACCAAACCGTCATCAGTCAGTTCAAATTCACTCTTGGCCAGGCCATGATTCTCAAGTGCCTTTGGCATCAGGTGCCGGCGGGCAATCTCGAACTTCTCATCTTCGGTGTAACCGGCAATGCGTATGATCTCCATCCGGTCCATGAGCGGCGCCGGAATGTTCAGCGAATTTGCCGTAGTCACGAACATGACGTTGGATAGGTCATACTCAACCTCAAGATAGTGATCCATGAAGGTTGAGTTCTGTTCCGGATCGAGTACTTCCAGCAGGGCCGAGGACGGATCACCGCGGAAATCCATGCCCATCTTGTCAATCTCGTCGAGCAGGAACAGAGGGTTCGACTTCTTGGCCTTCTTCATGGACTGAATAACCTTACCCGGCATCGAGCCGATGTAGGTGCGCCGGTGACCGCGGATCTCCGACTCATCACGGACACCACCCAGCGACATGCGCACATACTCGCGGCCTGTTGCCTTGGCGATGGAACGAGCCAGCGACGTCTTGCCGACACCGGGCGGGCCGACGAGGCAAAGAATGGGGCCACGCAGCTTGTTGGCACGTGCCTGCACCGCCAGGTACTCGACAATGCGCTCCTTGACCTTCTCCAGGCCAAAGTGATCAGACTCAAGCACTTTTTCGGCTTCAGCCAGATCATTCTTGACGCGGGACTTCTTGCCCCACGGAATGGAGAGCAGCCAGTCGAGATAATTGCGTACGACCGTGGCTTCAGCAGACATCGGGGACATCTGCTTCAGCTTCTTGATTTCCGCATTAGCCTTTTCGCGGGCCTCCTTTGAAAACTTGGTCTTTTTGATCTTCGCTTCCAGTTCGGCCATCTCGTCACGCTCTTCGCCGTCGCCGAGTTCCTTCTGGATCGCCTTCATCTGTTCATTGAGGTAGTACTCGCGCTGGGTCTTCTCCATCTGACGCTTCACGCGCGAGCGGATGCGCTTCTCCACCTGAAGGACGGATATCTCTCCCTCCATCAAACCGAAGACCTTTTCCAGCCGCCGCGCGACTGACGCAATTTCCAGCAGTTCCTGCTTTTCCGATATCTTGATTGCCAGGTGCGCGGCAATGCTGTCGGCAAGTTTGGCATAGTCGTCGATCTGCGAAATCGAGTTGACTGCCTCCTGCGGCACCTTCTTGTTGAGCTTCACATAGCTTTCGAACTGACTGACAGCGGTACGGGCAAGCCCTTCCGTTTCCTCGCCAGCGGCATCTGCGGGCTCAATGACCGAAGCGGTAGCCTCGAAGAAGTCAGTCCGGTCGGTATAGGCGTCAACATGGGCACGCTCCAAACCTTCGACCAGCACCTTGACGGTGCCGTCAGGCAGTTTCAACAACTGCAGGATCGAGCCAACTGTGCCGACGTCGTACATCTGTTGTGGCGTAGGATCATCGTCCGAAGCATTCTTCTGGGCCACCAGCAGAATGCGCTTGTCTTCACGCATGACCTCTTCGAGTGCGGCGATGGACTTTTCCCGGCCAACGAACAGCGGCACGATCATGTGTGGAAACACAACAATGTCACGCAGCGGCAGTACCGCGAATACATCCTGAGCCGGTGCTGTCTTTTTCTTGGTCATCTAGTGTCCTTTCGGCAAGCCACGGGTGCCATGGTCAGGCATCCGGAAAATCTGTTTCTGGAGTTCACTGCAGCGATTGATTATCTGCGAGCCCATCTGTCGTCCCGCAATATAGCCCAGCCGCCGCCCGCCAGAAAGCTTCAACCGCACTAAGCCACGATTCGCCTCGTGCACGCAGTACAGTCGTTGCTGATTGGTAAATGGCTGTTGATGACACGCGTTTCAAGGTCCGCATCCAGCACTGGCGAAACGCTGGTTGCCGGTGGTGTCCGGCCTAGCTCAATTGAGCCGGCAGCCGTTGCCCGTTGCGGTCTTCAACGAAGTAGCTGTCACCGTCCTGAACGATGCTGTCACACCTTGTAAGGCCTGTTGTGAATTGTACGCACACCGAAACATCCCTGATCTGGTAGGTACCAACGGCGATTGCCTGACCGTTTCGTGTTTCCTGATACGATCCAGCACGCCCGTATTCCAGCGAGCGGCCATCAGCGA
This sequence comes from uncultured Alphaproteobacteria bacterium, assembly GCA_963787895.1. Taxonomy (GTDB): domain Bacteria; phylum Pseudomonadota; class Alphaproteobacteria; order Rhizobiales; family Aestuariivirgaceae; genus Anderseniella. The sequence continues at coordinate 184,712 of CAWBEX010000001.1, forward strand.
CAGCAATGGTCTGACCGGTCAGCAGGTTGCGAAGCTCGGTTTCGCCAAGTTTGCGGCCAGCTTGTGCAGGTGCCTGCGCACCCGAAGCGCCAGCAGCGTAAGCATCACCGCCTGGCTTTGGTGCAGGCGCAAATGCTGCTTGCCCCTGCGGAGGAAGCTGCAATGAGGGTTGCTGCTGGGAAGGCAACGGAGCCGGTTGCCCATAGGGCACCGGCGTCTGGGTGCTTGGATTGGACGCGACCTGCTGTTGTGCAGGTGCCGGTGCAGGATCACTTGACGTAAAACTGCCAATATCGGTCGCGCAGCCGCTGGCTGACAGCAACGCCGCAACACACCCAATTCTAACTAAATCGCGCAATTTCAGTACCCCGGTTTCCCCAATCGCCACCTTCTGCATCGGCTGTCTTCGTGACCGCTTCTTGAGCAGATGAATCCGTTTGCCACATGATTACGGCCATTGGAAGGCTAAAAACCACGTAATCCAGTATCGCGGACAAGTGTAGATGAGCACAGGCAGCAAGTATTGCTGTCAGTACGGAAGGGGCGTGCCCGCGAAACACGCCAGGCAAGCCGATGTCAGATCAGGTACCCTGCCCCTAGGCGCTGGCGGGTCCGGCGGCAGCCTTTGACTTGCCTTTGGAGCTTGAATCCTTGTCGGAGTAGATCATCAGCGGCTTGGCATCGCCATTGACCACTTCGGCAGAGATAACCACCTCTTCCACTCCGTCCATGCCGGGCAGATCGTACATGGTATCGAGCAGTATCGCCTCCATGATGGACCGCAGGCCGCGGGCGCCCGTCTTGCGCTCGATTGCCTTAACGGCAATCGCTGACAAGGCATCTTCAGTAATGTTCAGATGCACATCTTCCATCTCGAACAGGCGCTGATACTGCTTGACCAGCGCATTCTTGGGCTCCGAAAGGATTTCCACCAGAGCATCTTCGTCGAGGTCTTCCAGGGTGGCAATAACCGGCAAACGCCCAACGAATTCCGGGATAAGGCCGAATTTCAGCAGGTCTTCCGGCTCAAGGTCCTTCAGAATTTCACCAGTCTTCTTGCTGTCGGGTTCTTTCACATCGGCGCCGAAGCCAATGCCGGCCCCCTTGCCGCGTGAAGAGATGATCTTGTCCAGTCCGGAGAATGCACCGCCGCAGATAAACAATATGTTGGCGGTGTCCACCTGCAGAAACTCCTGCTGCGGATGCTTGCGTCCGCCTTGCGGGGGAACAGATGCAACGGTGCCTTCCATGATCTTGAGCAGCGCCTGCTGCACACCCTCGCCCGAAACGTCACGGGTGATGGAAGGGTTGTCTGACTTGCGGCTGATCTTGTCTATCTCGTCAATATAGACAATGCCGCGCTGTGCGCGGTCGACATTATAGTCAGCCGACTGCAACAGCTTGAGAATGATATTTTCCACGTCCTCGCCAACATAACCGGCTTCGGTCAATGTGGTTGCATCGGCCATGGTGAAGGGTACGTCGATGATGCGGGCCAGCGTCTGGGCCAGCAGCGTCTTGCCGCAACCCGTCGGGCCAACCAGCAGGATGTTCGACTTGGCCAGTTCAACATCGTTGTTCTTGGCGGCATGAGCCAGGCGCTTGTAGTGATTGTGCACTGCCACAGACAACACACGTTTGGCCTGCAACTGGCCGATCACATAATCATCGAGAACCTGGCAAATCTCGGTCGGTGTTGGAACACCGTCGCGCGACTTGACCAGCGAAGTCTTGTTTTCCTCGCGAATGATGTCCATGCACAGTTCAACGCACTCATCGCAGATGAACACGGTTGGACCGGCAATGAGTTTACGCACCTCGTGCTGGCTCTTGCCGCAGAACGAGCAATACAGCGTATTCTTCGAGTCGCCATCACCAGACTTTGTCATCTGCACTCCTTCAATCCGCCACCGGATTGTTTGGTTCCGCAATACACACCCGGCTAACATGACAGGCGGACCGCAAGAATGATTCTCTATATTTCACCATGCTCGGCGATGAACAATCAACAAATGATTAACAATCCGCGTCAGAATGAACCGCCCCGGCAGTATTCAACAGCTTTTTGTCCATCATAGAGCCGCCTGCCCGCAGCAGGCACGTGCCAAAAAGCCGCGATGCAAGTGGTGTGCCTGAAAGCAAGATCGACTACTTTTTCTTGCCATCACCAGCAGCGGGCTCTGGGCGCTTTTCAATGACCTTGTCGACAATTCCAAATTCCATTGCCTCTGTTGCAGTCATGAAATGGTCACGGTCGAGCGTGTTCTCAATGGTTTCGTACTTCTGCCCGGTATGGGACACGTAGATTTCGTTGAGGCGCCGTTTGATCTTGATGATATCCTGGGCGTGGCGTTCAATGTCAGATGCTTGGCCCTGAAAACCTCCGGAAGGCTGATGCACCATGACGCGCGCATTGGGCAGCGCAAAGCGCATTCCCTTTTCGCCGGCAGTAAGCAACAAAGACCCCATGGACGCCGCCTGGCCGATAACCGTGGTGGAAACCGCCGGTTTGATGAACTGCATCGTGTCGTAAATTGACAAACCCGACGTCACCACACCGCCTGGCGAGTTGATGTACATGGCGATTTCCTTCTTGGGGTTGTCTGCTTCGAGAAAGAGAAGCTGGGCAACAACCAGTGTGGCCATATGATCTTCAACCGGCCCGGTCACAAAGATAATGCGCTCTTTGAGCATCCGCGAGTAGATGTCATAGGCGCGCTCGCCACGATTGGTCTGTTCGACAACCATGGGAACGAGTTGGGCGTAGGTTTCAATTGGATCGCGCATTTGTCGGAAGCCTTGTATTTACTGAGTACAGTTTGCGAGGGCTGAGATCCTGGGGCAATGCCAGAATCAGGACCGTGAAGATTTCGCAATAGATAGGACAATTCCCGCGTTAGTCAAATTGCAACACGGGGTAAAGCCAGGTGTTGGCAGCAAACGGCAATTCTGTTGTTATGTAAATGGTGCAAACAGCACTGCTGAAAGTGCCGCATGGGTTGATAACAAAATATGGGAGGTAACAATGAAACGCCGTGAATTTTTGAAGAAGTCGGTCATTGCCGGCACTGCTGTCACCGCGCTGCCGCTGGCAAAACCCGCCATAGCGCAAGCCAAGAAGGAACTGGTAATCGTCTCCACCTGGCCGCGCGACTTTCCAGGTCTGGGGATATCAGCACAACGGCTTGCCGCACGCATCACCGAACTGACCGAAGGTGCAATTGAAACCAAATACTTCGCCGCTGGCGAGCGTGTTGGCGCATTCGACGTGTTCGACGATGTGGCATCAGGCAACTCGCAGGCCTACATTGCAGCTGACTATTATTGGGTCGGCAAACACCCTGCATTTGCCTACTTCACATCGGTGCCGTTCGGGATGACGTCACCAGAATGGAACGCCTGGATCAAGTACAAGGGCGGCCAGGCATTGTGGGACGAACTTTCTGGATCATTCGGTCTTAAGGCGCTGCCATGTGGCGGTACGGGCACGCAGATGGGCGGATGGTTCAACAAGGAAATCAACTCCGCTGATGACCTAAAGGGGCTGAAAATGCGTATTCCAGGCCTTGGCGGAACGGTCATGTCGAAGCTCGGCGTGTCTACTGTATCCCTGCCGGGCGGCCAGATTTATGAAAACCTGGTGTCGGGCGCAATTGAGGCAACCGAGTGGGTCGGCCCTTACAACGACTATTTCATGAAGTTTTACGAAGCCGCCAAGTTCTACTACAGCGCAGGCATGCATGAACCCGGCGGTGGCCTTGCTTTCGGCATGAACCAGAAGTTCTGGCAAGACCTGACAGCGCATGAAAAGGCGATCATTACCGCTGCCTGCAACGAAGAGCACGCCGCCCAGCACGAAGAGGCGTCTGCCAACAATGGCGAATATCTCAACAAGCTGATCAAGGATCACGGTGTACAGCTTCGTTCATTCAACGACGAAGTATGGGATGCGTTTGGTACAGCAGCCACAGAGGTGTTTGCAGAAACACGCGACCATTCGGAACTGGCGGCACGCATCAATGACGACTTCCAGGAAAAGCTGCGCGAAATCGGTGGCTTCCGAAAGATTGCGGAGGTCGAGTTCTCGAACCAGCGCAACCGCGTACTGGGCATGTAACAAGTCCGCTAACGGCTTTGCATCTGATGCGGAGGGACACGTTCCCTCCGCACTTTTTATTGCATTATCAAGTCACCAGCCCGCCAGCCGATCATCATCGATGCGGCATTTGTGTTGGCTGAGATGATTTTGGGCATGATCGAGGCATCAGCGACACGCAGCCCCTGCACACCATGCACCTTGAGGTCTGGTCCAACGACACCTGTGGCGCTGTCCTCAGCCATCCGGCAGGTGCCGACAGGATGATAGATCGAGTTCAGCGCGCTTCCTGATCCATTCTGCGAGTTCGCCGTCAGTGTGCGCGGATTCAGTGTGCAATTCGCGCAGGCGGATTGCGTCAAACGCCGGTTGCATTACGATTTCCCGGACCCGCCGGACGCCGGCAACCAGCCGCCTAACATCCTCATTGTGGGTAAGGAATGAAGGATCGATCAATGGCGCTGCCAGAGGATCGGCAGATTCAAGCGAGACGCTGCCCCGTGACTCAGGGGCCAGCAAGGAAACATGCACCGACATGCCGTGCCCCGGGTGCATTCTGCGCCCATGGTTGTCGACGATGCCGGGCGCAAAGTGCAGTTGCAGGTCGGGGGTTTTCAGCTCGGGGCTGCTCTTCAGAAAGGCACCGGCTTCCGCGATGTTCGAAGTCAGCTTGCCGGTTGCGTTCCTGTTCCACTGGCGCACCGCGTCGATGATCAAGCGGCCACCGGCAGCTGACATTCCAAGTGTCTCCGGGCCGGGCTTGGTCTTCCAGATGGATACGTAATCGACATGGTCCTGAAGGTTTGTACCCACTGCCGGTAAATCACTCTGCACGGCGAGACCATGCTGCCGCAGAAGGTGCTCCGGGCCAATTCCAGACAACATCAGCAATTGCGGTGACTGAAAGACACCGGCACACAGCACAACCTCGCGCGCTGCTGTTGCCTCGTGCCAGGCATTGCCACGGTAATACCTGACCCCGCTTGCGCGCCCATTTGTGAAGCTGATGCGCCCGGCCCGTGCGCCCGTCACAACAGTCAGGTTACTGCGGTGCCGAATGGTGGCCAGAAACGCCCTAGCAGACGAGACCCGCTCACCGTTCAAAATCGTTGCGCGGTAGAGCCCGCATGCTTCTTCATCAAGGGTGTCAAATCCGGTCTTGAGCGGCAGCCCGCTGGCCCGGCAAGCATCAAGAAACATGGTACTGGAGGCAAACGGTTCGGCCAGATCGGAAAGGCCCAGGCCGGACTGTTCCATCTGCTTGAAGGCAACCTCAACCTGGCGCCATTTCCAGCCCCTGACGCCCCAACCGTCAAAGTCTGATTGGCGGCCTCGGGTGTAGACCATGGCGTTGATTGCGGACGAACCACCAAGCCCCTTGCCACGAGGCTGATAACCCTTGCGGCCATTGAGACCGGGCTGCGGCACAGTCTTGAACGCCCAATTGCTTATTGCCCACGGCAGCAGCGCTGCGAAGCCAGCCGGAGCACGCAGCAGCGCCGAATTGTTGTTGCCGCCCGCCTCCAGCAACACAACACTGTTGCCTGGGTTTTCACTTAACCGTGAGGCCAGCGCACAACCTGCTGAACCAGCCCCGATGATGATGTAATCTGCCTGCATGGTGCGTGTATGTGGCACGGGGTGCATCAATTTTGCAACACAGGGAAACCAACATGATCAGCCGCAGAAAATTCATCGCAACAACAACCGCTTTAGGGTGCATCGCAATCCGCCCGGCAATGGCGCACCATGGCTGGCGCTGGACAGCGGATGGAAATTTTGAACTAAAGGGCGTCATCAGGTCAGCCCGGCTGGGCATGCCGCACGGAGTTCTGGAAGTCAGCGTCGACGGTGATGTGTGGACGGTGGAAGCCGGGCAACCTTGGCGGCATGAACGTGCGGGGTTGAATGAGGCATTGCTGAAGCAGGGAACCGAGATTACGGTTTCAGGAGGGCGATCATCCGATCCGGCGGACAAGCGGGTAAAGGCAGAGCGCATCACGATTGCCGGAAAAATGTTCAACCTGTATCCAGACCGCAATTAGTTGGACACGCTACTTACCGGGCTGGAGCAGTCGGACCTGGCACACGCCATGCGGTTCTGGAGATGGTTGTACCCGGCTGTCAACACGCTGCATATACTGGGCATTTCGCTGCTGTTTGGCGCTATTGTACCTCTTGACCTGAAACTTCTTGGCCTTTGGCAGAGCACCGATGAGGCAACATTGCGCAGGGTGCTCACGCCTGTCGCTATGACAGGACTGGCTCTGGCGATCTGCGCAGGCGCGCTTCTGTTCACCACTGACGCGACGAAGTACGCCAGCCTGCCGCTGTTCCAGTTGAAGATCGGCCTGGTGGCGCTAGCCGTTGCCAATTCTATCTGGCTGGCACAAAAAAGGGCAGCCGCAGCTGCCCTGATTTCCTTGTGTCTGTGGGTCGGCGCCATTATCAGCGGCCGCTTCATCGGCTACCTGTAACGACCGTGCCCTGAACAGACTTACTCAGCATCCTTTTTGGCGGCTTTCTTGGCTGGTGCCTTTTTCTTCTCGGCAGGCTTCTTGGCGGCAGCCTTCTTTGCAGGTTTTGCCTCGCTGGCGTGGTCATGATCGGGGTGATCACAAGCCTCACCGTGTTCATGATCATGCTCAAGCATGTGTTGAAGCGTTTCGCGGCTGACTGAACGCTCGGTGATGGTGGCATGTTCAGCCAGGTGATCCACAACCTTGCTTTCAAACACCGGACCACGGATTTCCATGAGTGCGTTCGGGTTTTTGCGATAGAACTCAAACACCTCTTTTTCCTGACCCGGGAACTGGCGCGCGCGCTCCATAAGGCCGCGCTGCAGCTCCTCGTCCGTAACTGTCACGTTGGCACGCTCGCCAACAGTTCCAATCACAAGTCCGAGGCGGACACGGCGTTCGGCAATCGAGCGGTATTCGGAGCGAACTTCTTCTTCGGTTGTATCTTCGTCTTCAAAGCTCTTGCCTTCGCCTTTCATCTCGCGCTCAAGGGCCGCCCAGATCTGCTGGAATTCCTGTTCCACAAGTTTTTCAGGCAGCTGGAAATCATACTCATCATCAAGCGCATCCAGCATGTCGCGCTTCAGCTTGGCCTTGGTCATCGAGTTGAACTCGTCGGAAATGCGCTCGCGCACCATCTCCTTGAGCTTGTCGAGGCTCTCAATGCCGATCTTTTCCGCGAACGCATCGTTGACTTCAGCGGGCTTGGATGCCTCTACCTTGATCACCTTGACATCGAATTCAGCCGGTTTTCCGGCAAGATGCTCAACACCATACTCCTGCGGGAACGAGACCTTGACGACCTTTTCGTCGCCAGCCTTGCAGCCGGTCAGCTGTTCCTCGAAGCCCGGAATGAAAGACCCTGAGCCCAGCTCAAGCGGAACATCTTCAGCGCTGCCGCCTTCGAATGCTTCACCGTCGATCTTGCCGACAAAGCTGATCGTGACACGGTCGCCATCAGCGGCCTTCTTGTCACCCTTGTCCTCAAAATCCTTGTTCTGCCCGGCCATATGCGTCAGGGCATCATCAACATGGCTGTCAGTCACTTCGACAACAAGTTTTTCAACTTTCAGGTTCTTGAAGTCCTTGATGTCGATATCAGGAACAACTTCGAAGTTCATTGTGAAGGCCAGATCAGCCTTGCCGCTCATCACGGCCTCGACTTCCTGCTCGTCTTCCGGCAACGAGATTTCCGGCTGGTAGGCCGGTTTCAGGCTCTTTTCATTAAGCGCCTCGGTGCTTGACGTCTCAATCGACTTCTGCACGACCTCGGCCATGGCAGACTTGCCATACATTTTCTTCAGGTGGCCGATCGGGACTTTGCCGGGGCGAAATCCCTTGATCTGCGCCGTTGCTTTCAATTCTTCCAGGCGTTGATCAACGCGCGACTGGAGATCCTTGGCCAGCACAACTACCTTGAGTTCGCGCTTGAGGCCTTCATTGTGTGTTTCGGTCACCTGCATAACGTTCCAATTCCTTCGCGTGTTCATCAGCCAGTGCTGTCAATACCTGGTGCGGGCGGAGGGACTTGAACCCCCACAGCTTTCACCGCCAGAACCTAAATCTGGTGCGTCTACCAATTCCGCCACGCCCGCACAAAGATCAGCGGCGCGCCTTGTGAAAAGCGCGCCGGATCCCCTGTGTTCGCGCGCCTTATAGCAAAGCAAGGCTGGCGATGCCAGAGGTTTAGGCACCGTTGGGCCCTCGAAATGCCGTATTACTTCAGCGCCTGCAAAATGTCTTCTGCAGTTGCAAAGGTTTTGCTCGCACCACGGGCGTGAACGAAGCGCCAGGTTTCCCTGCCCTGGCTGTCAAAAACCACTACCATCGGAATGCGGTTGACCGGTCCAAATGCGGCAAGCACCTGCTGACTACCTTCTATCAGCGGGAAGTCAGGAGTAGTTCTGTCCAAAAACCGCTGCATCCGCTCAGGATCAGCCTGCCCGCCCCAGTTCTCGAACGCATTCACGGCGACAACCTGCAGTCCCAATTGTGGCGCATCGCGCTGCACCTTGGCGATTTCCTTGAACTCTTCATTGCATGGCGGACACCAGGAAGCAAAAAACGTGACAATCACGGGTTTGCCATTGAGGCTGGCGGGGTCAAATTCGTGAGGGGAAACACCGAGCATCTCCGCGGTTTCAAGGCTTCGCAAAGCCTCACCGGCACGCACGTCTGCGATGCAGGACATGATCACCAGGAAACTGAGAACAAGGCTCTTCATGGGCGGAAAACTATCACAACATGCCAGGTTGGAGGGTGCAAACTGTTGAACAACGCATTACAAATTGTTCAGATTGTTCAGACATTTACTGTGTCAAAGCCTCATCCAGCCTCAAAAAGCGGAACCCTCTTTCCTTCAACGCCAGCAGGCCCTTGACCACTCCAGCGCCAGCAGGCTTTGCAGGATGGTTGACATGGGCAAGAATGACATCGCCGTCGCGTGCTTGCAATATTCTGCGTTCAGTTGCTGCGGCGCCCAACAGCGCACCAGCGTCAGCAGAGATGGAATAACCTGCCACGCGGTGCCCTCCGGCTTCGATCAGCTTGATTGACGAAGGCGTGTACACTGCCGTTGCGCCCCGGAACCACTTTGTCTTGCGCCCGGTCGCCGCCTGAATTGCCCTGGCCCCGCCGTCGACCTCGGCAATTACTGCCGCTGCTGAACCAGCAGTGCGGATGCCAAATTGCCACCCTGCCCGGTCAATTGCCGGCAAATGACGCGCACCATGGTTTTCAATCTCGAACAGATCAGCGTGCGCCTTTAACAACGACATGGTCTTTGGGTTGCGCCTTACCCAACTGCCCGATACGAAAATAGTGGCTGCAATCCGGTGTCTGACCAATACATCGATTATGCGCTGGTCTGCTCCGCCGCTGCAGGCGTCCAGCGTAAGCGCCACCGCTGGTGACGACTTCTCATTGCCTACGATCTTCATGCTGGGCTCGACGTAGCCTGGTTTGGCCTGTGCGGCACCCGCCAGCCCCATGGCAACTGCCACAAGCACCGCAACCTTGAACATGTTGTTGAAACCCACCAGAAGCAGTTGCACTCAGGTTGTTTCTTGCACCTTTTGCAGTGCTCCGGCAATCAAATCCGGCAAATCCTCAGCGATCATGCCAGGACGAGCAAACAGGTTGGCCGCCTCACCGTGAAGCCATACAGCCGCGCATGCAGCTTCAAACCCGTTCATGCCTTGCGCCAGCAGCCCGGTGCACAGCCCTGTCAGGACATCGCCGGAACCTGCTGTGGCCAATGCCGGGGGTGCATTGGCGTTGATGGCGACGCGCCCATCAGGCGCGGCGATCACAGTGTCGGCACCTTTGAGTATCAGCACAGCTCCAGCCTGTTTGGCGGCTCTGGCTGCACGTTCACATTTTGATTCCGAACTTTCGTCCCGGACATTGAAAAGACGGGTAAATTCGCCTTCATGCGGGGTCAGGATGACGGGGCTTTCATGGCGTTTTATGGCCTCGAACAGGGGCTGGGACTGGCCAGCAAAACTGGTCAATGCGTCTGCGTCGAGTACAGCGCCACAGTTTGCAGACAAAACGGCCAAAACCTTGTCACGCGTGTCCTGGCCCACTCCGGCCGCCGGACCGATGCCGCAGGCGGTAACGCGGCGGTCCGCCAGGGTTCGGGCCAGTTCAACAGGCGTGTCTGCCTGCTGCAACATGATAGCGGTCAGGTGAGCGGCATGCACTGGCAAGGCGGCTGCAGGTGATGCCATTGTAACAAGACCGGCCCCCACCCTCAGGGCGGCAGAGGCTGCGAGCCTTGCAGCACCGGTATTCCACGGCCCGCCGGATACCACAATTGCATGACCTCGAGTGTATTTGTGACTTCCCGTGTTCAACACAGGCAGATCTGGCGCGAATTGCGCAGGTTCGTTCAAGCGGATTTGCGGTTTGATGGATTTCAAGACAGCTGGTGCGATGCCTATGTCCACCACATGCAACCGGCCACACAAGGACCGGCCCGGCAGCAGCCAGTGGCCCGGTTTTGCGCGGAAAAATGTAATGGTATGATGCGCTTCGACAGCGACCCCTCGCACCTTGCCCGTGCCCCCGTCGAGGCCTGATGGCACGTCGACAGCGATGCGAATCGACCTTGCCTTGTTTACTGCCTTGATCAGTTTTGCCAGCTCGCCGCCTATGTCTCGTGTCAATCCAGCCCCGAACAGCGCGTCGACGATCACCTTTGCACCCTTCAGGTTTTCGACGGAAGCTGGCAACACCTCACCCGCCCAGGCTTTGGCGGCCAGCGCCGCATCGCCTTTCAGCTTGTTCATTTCACCGGCCAGCATCAACTTCACCGGCCAACCGGCTTCATCAAGCAGGCGAGCAACCACAAAACCGTCGCCACCATTGTTGCCCGGTCCGGCAACAATGACGACAGGTGCCTTCACGCACACGGCCATAATCAGCCGTGCACATGCTGCGCCTGCGTTTTCCATTAGCCGGATGCCGGGGGTTCCGGCCTCGATGGTCAGCCTATCCGCCTCATACATCTCGTCAGGTGTCAGCAGTTCGTTCATGTCACTTCACCGCGAACCTGGAAGCGCGGTTCAGTCCATACTTTCGCGTCAAGGCACTCTCGCATCACAAGCACCGCCTTCAACACATCGGCGTGACTGATGTAGAGCGGCGCAAAACCGAAGCGCATGGTATCCGGTGCGCGGAAGTCTCCGACGACGCCAGCTTCGATCATCGCCTGTACCACTTCATAGCCGTGTTCGAACGCGATCGATACCTGCGAGCCGCGCCGAGCCGCATCACGCGGGGTTACGATTTGCAGTCCAAAGCCTTTGCACAGCGTGTCGACGCAATCCATGAAGAAGCCGGTAAGGCTGAGTGACTTGGTGCGCGCCGCGGCAATACTCACTCCGTCCATCGCCGCGATGCCGCACTCCACCGCCTTGAGGCCGAGTATGGCTTGCGAACCGGTCAGGAACCGGCGCATGGAATGGGCTGGCTGATAACCTGTCTTGAATGCGAACGGTTCGGCATGGCCCCACCAGCCGGTCAGCGGCTGGCGCGCGGTCTCGTGGTGACGGCTGGCGGCATAGAGGAAGCTCTGCCCGCCCGGGCCGCCGTTCAAGTACTTGTAGGTGCAACCAACTGCAAAATCGACGCGCCAGGCATCAAGCTCGATCGGCACCACACCCGCCGTATGGCACAAGTCCCAGACCATGACGGCGCCAGCAGCGTGGACCTTTCGGGTAATTGCCTCCATGTCGAGCAATTCTCCGGTCTTGTAGTCAACATGGGAAAGCAACACCACCGCGACATCGGCGCCCAGTGCGGCATCCAGCGCGCTGTCGCCATTGTCAGCCAGACGCATTTCAAGCTTGCGCCCTGACGATGCTATCAATCCCTCGACGATATAGAGATCAGTCGGAAAACTCGCCCTTTCGGAGACGATGACGCTACGCTCCGGCTTCAGCGAAAGCCCGGCGTGCACCGTCTTGAAAATCGATATCGAAGTGCCGTCTGCTACCACGGTTTGCCCCGGCGCGGCACCGATCAAGGGGGACAGCCGATCGCCCAGCACCAACGGCATGTGCCACCACCCGTCGTCCATCCAGCTGGCTATCAGCGCTTCGCCCCACGCCTGCGTCACCGCGTTGGCCAGGTGAGCAGGCGCTGCCACCGGCATGGCGCCCAGTGAGTTGCCATCGAGATAGACAACGCCATGTGGCAGGTGAAAGCGGGCCTGAAGTGCGGCCAGATCGTCAGCACCATCAAGCGCGGCAGCGGTAGCAGCAAGTTTATCCATCTACAGCGGTCTCCGTTGGCGCAACAAGATTGTCGTTGCACCAGAGGTTAGCCAGCTTTACGAACTTGTGCACCCCCGCTTTTGAGCCAGCCAGGAGGACATGCGTCTACCACCTGGCCGACAGTACCACGTGACAAATCAACCTCACGGTGCCAAAACTCACTACAGCACGACACTTTCGCAGGAGACAGACAGGATGCAGAAACTCAAGGGCCTATTCATCGCGCTGACCATGACGGCAACGATTGGAGCAACGCCGGCATTTGCTGCGCAATGCGGCAATAACAGCGGTGGCTTCAATAGCTGGAAAAGCCAGTTTGCCGCCGAAGCCAAGGCCAACGGCATCAACAACAAGGCGATCTCGGCCTTCATGGGCACCAGTTATGCTACCAAGACCATTCATGCAGACCGCAACCAGAAGAGCTTCAAGCTGTCATATGAAAAGTTCAAGCAGGTGCGCGGAACAGCCACGATCATCAAGCAGGGCCGCGGCCTTAAGCGCAAGCATGCTTCACTGTTCAAGAGTATCGAGGCCAAATACGGCGTACCGGCTGGCCCGCTGATTGCGATCTGGGGCATGGAGACGGCATTCGGGCGGTTCACCGGTAACCAGAATGTGCTGTCTGCGGTTGCAACACTGGCCTATGACTGCCGCCGCTCGGCGTTCTTCACCGAACACCTCTATCACATGCTGAAACTTGTAGGTTCAGGCCGGGTATCGGCAAATTCCAAGGGCGCCATGCATGGCGAACTTGGCCAGACTCAATTCATGCCGAAAAATATCACGCTCTATGGCGTGGGCAACCTGAACACCCGCGACGGCGCACTGGCTTCAACCGCCAACTTCCTCAAGGGGCACGGCTGGAGGCGCGGTGCAGGCTATCTGCCCGGTCAACCCAACTACGGTGCCATCCAGGGCTGGAACGCAGCGTCCGTCTATCAGCGGGCCATTGCAGAGATGGGTGCTGCCATCGACGGCAACTAGGCGCGCCTGTAACGCAGGCGCTTTGCCTGGCCATGCGGCAGCAGGTTAGCCAGACTTGCCGCCGGACACTTCCTTGAGCCCGGCAAATTCGGCCCTCAGAGCCTTCACTTCTTTCAACACCTTCTCGACCTCCTTGTGCAGGTCAGCGCGGTCAGCGTTGGCCTCCTCGGCATGTTCCTTCTGCATGGCATCGACGATAACACCGATAAACAGGTTCAATACGGTGAACGATGTTACCAGAATGAATGGCACGAAAAGCATCCAGGCGAGTGGAAACTGCTCCATCACGGGCCGCACGATACCCATTGACCAGCTTTCAAGCGTCATGATCTGAAACAGGCTGTATGCACTTTCACCCAGCGAGCCGAACCACTCAGGAAAGCTGGCGGCGAATAGCTTCGTGGAGATGACAGCGAAAATGTAAAAGATCATGCCCAGCAGAAGCACAATGGAAGCCATTCCGGGTATTGCCGCCAGAAGCCCGGTGACCACGCGGCGGATCGCCTTGAACTGCGAGATGAGGCGCAGCACACGCAGAATGCGGAACGCACGCAGTACCGAGAATGCGCCAGTGGCTGGCAACAATGCGATCGCAACAATTGTGAAATCGAATATCCGCCACGGGTCACGCCAGAAGCCTGAGAAGTTTGCTGTCAGGCGCGCGCAAATCTCGGCCGCAAAGATGGCCAGGCAGGCTTTGTCGATGAAAGTCAACACAGAGCCAAACCGCTCCATCCACCAGGGCGAGGTTTCCAGGCCCAGCGTGATGGCATTGATGACAATCACGGCAATGATGAAACGTTCAAAGCGCGGATGGTTTACCAGCGAGGCAAGGCGGGCTAGCAGCATGACGGCTTTCTCCATAAGGTGATATGCATGAATCCGACATGTGATGTCTTGTGAGGTATTCGTCAATCGGAACAAGCCCGCAAACGCCGCAATCGACTTGACCGGCAGAACCCCACCATGCGAACCAGCAGATGGAATAACTTTACCAGGTGAACACCCGGCGATGACCAGCGCACTGGACCGCACCAAACTTGCAGCACTGCTTGAGCGGGAAACCGCACATTTCAATGACCGCACACAGCGCTCCGCTGAGTTGCTTGCCGAGGCTTCCGGCCTGATGCCAAACGGCGTGCCCATGGCGTGGATGGCCGGGCTGATCCATCACCGCCCGATCTACGTCACAGGTGGTGAAGGCAGCCGCTTCGATGATGTAGATGGCAACAGCTATATCGACTTCAACCTTGCCGACCTGAGCAACACGATCGGCTATGGCGAAACACCCGTCAGCAGGCGGGTCAGCGAACAGGCTTCGCGCGGCGTGCAGTTCCTGCAACCCACCGAAGACGCAATTGCGGTGTCTCGCGAACTGAAAAAGCGTACCGGCCTGCCGATGTGGCAATACACGTTGAGTGCATCCACCGCCAACACCGAAATCATCCGCATTGCCCGCGCCTTCACGGGCCGTGAAAAGATCGTGCTGTTTGAAGGCAAGTATCATGGCCACATCGACGCGACCATGACCGAAGGTGGTGAACCAGGTTCAAACTCTGCGGGCAAACCTGCGGGGCTAGGCTTGTCAGCCAACGCGGCAGCAAACAGTATCACCATCCCCTTCAATGACCTTGGCACACTGGCCAGGGCACTGGCTTCAGGAGATGTTGCGCTGGTCATGACGGAACCTGCCCTGACCAATTGCCA
The DNA here is from genome assembly GCA_963787895.1 of uncultured Alphaproteobacteria bacterium. Taxonomy (GTDB): domain Bacteria; phylum Pseudomonadota; class Alphaproteobacteria; order Rhizobiales; family Aestuariivirgaceae; genus Anderseniella. The sequence continues at coordinate 199,798 of CAWBEX010000001.1, forward strand.
CCTGGTGCTGCCTGCCCCCGGCTTTCTGGCGGAAGCAGCGCAAATGGCCCACGCTGCGGGCGCGCTGTTTGCGCTGGACGAAACCCATACCTGGCAATTTGCCTATGGCGGCATGAATCGCACCGAAAAGGCCGATACCGACTTCGTCGCGCTCGGAAAAGGCATGGGCAGCGGTGTTCCATTGGGTGCCTACGGCATGACCACGCCGCTCGCTGCCTTCGTGGCACAAAACCTTGATGACTACACCGAAACCAGCCACGGACTGGCCATCGGCGGAACCACATTTGCCAGCGCTTTGACCATGGCTGCGGCCCGCGCAACCCTTGAAGACTGCCTCACCGAGGAAGCCTATGCCCGCATTGCAGGCCTGGGCGAAAAACTGGCAGACGGCATTGACGCTGCCATTGCGCAAGCCGCCCTGCCCTGGCGCGCCTTCCGCCATGGCCCGAGGTCGGGCTTTTGCCTGTCAGCGCGCTTGCCGCGCAACTACAGCGAGGCTCTGGCCTCTTTCGACATGGAGTTCATCAACGCCCGGCGGATATTCATGGCCAATCGCGGCATCTGGGAAGCTATTGCTCCCGCAGGCCCGCAAGTGTCTTTTGCGCACAGCGAAGCGGATGTCGACGCCTACATTGCAGTGACGGGGGAGTTTTTGCGGGAAGCGATCGCAATGGGGAATTGAGAGCGCGATGGCTATGGTACCAACCACTTAAGATGAGCAGAGGTTGATCCAGTGCAACGCTTCTGACTCCTGCTATGCAGGTCGCGCCCCGTGGAAAATCCGCCCAATCTTAATGCATCTGCCTAATTTTTAATCGCCTAATTTTCACACACTGATTCCGCTTACACCCCCAAGCCATTGAAAGCACAACCATTTCCCCTGCCCTTGAGTTTGGCACGGCACGTGCAAACGCGTTAACCAACCATTAAAGCGGCGAGGCCTTGTGACTGAAAGCGGGCCCGTTTGGAGGCGCAATGAAAAAAATTGAAGCAATAGTCAAGCCGTTCAAGCTCGACGAGGTAAAAGAGGCGCTGCAGGAAGTGGGCCTGCAAGGTATCACCGTGACCGAAGCCAAGGGCTTTGGCCGCCAGAAGGGCCACACCGAGCTTTATCGCGGCGCGGAATATGTCGTCGACTTCCTGCCAAAGGTGCGCATCGAGATCGTGCTGGACGACAAGCTGGTCGACCAGGCAGTAGAGGCTATCATGAATGCAGCGCGAACAGGCCGCATTGGCGATGGCAAGATTTTCATCTCGACTGTAGATGAAGCCATTCGTATCCGTACCGGCGAGTCCGGCGTGGACGCGCTTTAGATTATCTTCCGTTCACTCCAACCCAATTCCAACTCAAGACTAACGAGGGCAAACAGATGGCCAAGAAACCTTCTCCGGTTGCAGGTGCAATGAAGTACCTGAAAGACAATGACGTGAAATACGTCGACCTGCGCTTTACTGATACGCGCGGCAAGATGCAGCACGTCACCCAGGACATTTCCACAATCGACGAGGACGTATGGGCCGATGGCCTTATGTTCGATGGCTCGTCCATCGCCGGCTGGAAGGCAATCAATGAGTCCGACATGGTGCTGATGCTCGACCCGGACTCGCTGCACATAGACCCGTTCTATGCCCAGAAGACCGCAGCAGTGTTTTGCGACATTCTGGAGCCGGGTACAGGCGAGGCTTATGACCGCGATCCGCGCACCACGGCCAAGAAGGCGGAAGCCTATGTCAAGTCTACCGGTATTGGCGACAGCATCACAGTCGGCCCTGAAGCCGAATTCTTCATGTTTGACGACGTGCGCTTCTCATCTGACATGTACAACACCGGGTTCAAGGTGGATTCGACAGAGTTGCCGTCCAACATGGATGCCGAATATGAAATGGGCAACATGGGCCACCGCCCGCGCGTCAAGGGCGGTTACTTCCCGGTCAACCCGATCGACTCCGGCCAGGACATCCGCGGTGAGATGCTGGCAGCCATGGCATCCATGGGCGTCACCGTTGAAAAGCACCACCATGAAGTGGCGGCAGCGCAGCACGAACTTGGCATCAAGTTTGAAACACTGACCAAGTGTGCCGACCAGTTGCAGATATACAAGTACGCGATCCACAACGTGGCGCACCAGTATGGCAAGACCGTCACATTCATGCCCAAGCCTGTGTTTGGTGACAATGGATCCGGCATGCACGTGCATCAGTCGATCTGGAAAGACGGCAAGCCGCTGTTTGCAGGCAACCAGTATGCCGACCTGTCTGAGATGTGCCTGTACTATATAGGTGGCATCATCAAGCATGCGAAGTCGCTGAACGCCTTCACCAACCCGTCCACCAACTCCTACAAACGTCTGGTGCCGGGTTACGAAGCCCCTGTTCTGCTGGCATACTCGTCGCGCAACCGCTCGGCTTCCTGCCGTATTCCATGGACAGCATCGCCAAAGGGCAAGCGCGTTGAAGTCCGCTTCCCTGACCCGACTGCGAACCCCTACCTGGCATTCTCCGCGATGGTGATGGCCGGCATGGACGGCATCATGAACAAGATCCACCCGGGCGATCCGATGGACAAGGATCTGTATGACCTGCCACCAGCAGAACTGAAGGATATCCCGACAGTCTGCGGTTCACTTCGTGAAGCACTCAGCTCTCTCGATGCCGACCGTGATTACCTGAAAGCTGGCGGTGTGTTTTCTGACGATCAGATCGATGCCTACATCGAACTGAAGATGGAAGAGAACATGCGTTACGAAATGACCCCGCACCCGATCGAGTACGACATGTACTACTCGGTCTGACAATCGCTTACCCCCGGCAACTCCGCCGGATGCTGCAACGACCGGCTCCACGTTTTTTCGGCGTATGGAGCCGGTCTTCTTTGTTTCGGCGCGCCCTTGTTAACCAACTGTAAACCGTTACCAGCCTTAATCAGCACACGGAGCTGGGTGCGGGTTGGAAGCCGAATGAAAGTCTACGCAAGATTCTGTTTATGCCTGCTGGGAATGATTGCGCTGGCGTTGTACGCCGTCGCTCCGGCCCATGCAGCAGGCGATGGTCTTTTCAATAGCAAGCTCGGACCTGTCCCGCACGGGCTTCCCGGCCCGGAAGAGATCAAATTTCCAACAAAGTTTTCACCAGGCACCATCGTTGTCGTGGTCAAGCATCGCCGTCTTTACTATGTCACCTCGCGCGGCAAGGCGTTGCGCTATGTGGTCGGCGTCGGGCGTGAAGGCATGAGCTGGAAAGGCACCGCGACCGTTCAACGCAAAGTCAAATGGCCGTCATGGACGCCTCCGGCAGACATGCGCGCACGGGCACGCAAGAATGGCGTCACTTTGCCAGCGCAACTGGATGGCGGTGCCGGAAACCCGCTTGGAGCACGCGCACTGTACCTTTACAAGGACGGCAAGGATACATTGTACCGTATACACGGCACCAACCAGCCATATGAGCTGGGCAAGGCGAACACGGCCGGTTGCATCCGCATGCTCAATCATCATGTCGCCGAGCTCTTCGAAAAAGTGAAAATGGGTGCCAACGTAATCGTTATGTAAGTCAGCTACGGCGCTTGCCTTATGCAATCCAATAAGCCAGTTTCGCCCACCTCAGAAAAACCCGGGGCAACACTGCTGAATGTCACAATCTGATACTGGCAAATCCGAGCTGATGGACGACTGGAGGCTGCTTGCCTTCGGAACGCTGGCTTCGCTTGCGTCTGCTCCAGGCCAGACACTGGTAATCTCCCTCTTCAATTCGGACATCCGGTCTGCCTTTGCTCTGTCACATGGCGACTTTGGCGGGTTGTACATGATTGCCACGCTGACCAGCGCGGCCGTCATTTTGTGGTCAGGCAAACTGATTGATCAGTTTGACCTGCGCAGCGTGTTCGCCGTCACCACCATTGGCTTGTGTCTCGCGTGCCTGCTGGCTGGCTGGAGCAGCGGGCCATTGTCACTGCTGCTGGCACTGTTTCTGCTGCGCCACTTTGGTCAGGGTTTGATGAGTCACATCGCGGTAACTTCGGTAAACCGTTACTACCAACATGTACGAGGCAAGGCATCTGCAATCGTGAACCAGGGTTTCACGCTGGCCGAAGCCACACTGCCCATCACCATATCATCGTTGATTGTCTATGCAGGCTGGCGGCAATCATGGTTTGTGCTGGGGCTGACGGCAGCGTTCGTGGTACTTCCGCTGCTGTTGCTATTGATTGCCGACCACAAGCGCCGACATGGAGCTTATCTCGACCGGCTGGCGATCCTTGATGATGATATGAGGAACAACTTGGGCGGCCCGGCGCAACGCCACTGGACGCGCAGTGAGATGCTGCGTGATCCGCGCTTCTATGGCGTGGTGCCGGTGGTATTGACCCCATCCTTTTTCAACACCGGCCTGATGTTCCACCATCAGCACATCGTGATTGCCAAGACTTGGACACTGGAGACCTGGTATCTGCTTCTGATGGCTTATGCGATATCTTCCATCATCTTCTCGCTGATTGCCGGTACCCTGGTGGACAGGCATGGAGCAAAGGCATTGATGCCTGTGTTCTGCCTGCCCATCGCTTTGGGCGGGTTGTGCCTGATGGCCGGAAGTGCCGAAATGTGGATTGCCGGAATACTGATTTCATTTGGAGCGGCGTCAGGCATGACGGGTGCCGTGACTGCGCCCTACTGGGCTGAAGTCTATGGTCTCAGACACCTCGGCTCCATCAAGGCTGTGGCAACAGCGGTGATGATTTTTGCCAGTGCACTTTCACCGGCATTGTATGGCTGGCTGTTTGATGCGGGAGTGACAGTGCCCGCCGTAGGTGCGCTCAATGTAGGCTTCGCGCTGGCGGCTTGTGCATCGGCTTATCTGGCGTTGCGTGAATGAAAAAGCTGCCCGAACCTGCAAGCGTTGGCTACAACCCGCCCCCCGATGATGGTTTGAACATTATTCATCGCGACGACGATCTGCTCGTGCTGGACAAACCTTCAGGGCTGCTGTCGGTTCCTGGCAAGGGAGAGCACCTGGCTGATTGCCTGATGGCGCGGACGCAGGCGCATTTTCCAGACGCGCTTCTGGTACACCGGCTGGACCGGGATACCTCCGGTCTCATCATATTTGCGATGAACCCGAAGGCACAACGGCACCTTGGCCTGCAGTTCGAACGCCGCCATATTTCCAAGACATATGAAGCGCTGGTGCAGGGTAACATGAAACAAGACAGCGGCGTTGTTGACTTGCCCATCACAGTCGACTGGCCAAACAGGCCACTGCAGAAGATCTGCCACGAGACCGGGCGCGCGGCGCAAACCCGCTGGAGTGTGCTTGCGCGTGAAGACCGTGTAACGCGTATGCGTCTTGATCCGGTGACCGGGCGTTCACACCAGCTTCGCCTGCATATGCGTGAACTTGGTCACCCCATCCTTGGAGACAGTCTGTACGGTGACGGCGCTTCGGCTGCACGGCTCATGCTTCATGCCCGCAAACTGTCACTCCATCACCCGACGGGCGGACAGATTATCCAGTTTGAAGCGCCAGTTCCATTCTGATAATTTCAGGTGATGATCAAGCCTGACTACTCCATCCTGTTTGAACCGGTCAGCATTGGCCCCGTTACCGCGCCGAACCGGTTCTACCAGGTGCCTCATTGCACCGGCATGGGCTACACCCACCCGATGACCCTTGCCGCCATGCGCGAGGTCAAGGCAGAGGGCGGATGGGGCGTGGTCAACACCGAGTACTGCTCAATTCACCCGACATCGGATGACACGCCCTACCCTCATTGCACGCTCTGGGATGATCAGGACATCCGCAACATGGCGGCAATGACTGAACGCGTTCACACCCACGGCTCACTTGCAGGCGTAGAGCTGTGGCACGGCGGCAGGCGATCTTCCAACCTGCATTCGCGGCTGGCGCCGCTGGGCGCTGAAAGCCTGCCAACCTCGAACGATCCGTGGCAGTCGCGGCGCATGGACCGCCAGGACATTGTCAATCTCAGGGCCTGGCACAAGGCAGCGGCGGCGCGCGCCCTGCAGGCAGGCTTTGACATCGTCTATGTCTACGCGGCTCACACATACCTGCTTGCACAGTTTCTCGATGGTGACGGCAGCGACACAACCAGCACCCTTGTGGAGCGCGGCCAGCTTGTACGTGACATCACACAGGAAACCCGTGAGGCGACACAGGGTAAATGCGGCGTCGCCATCCGTATCGAGGTCAACAATGAAGACTGCAGCACCGATGGGCGCGATGAATTGCTGCAATCACTGGCGCCACTGGTGGACCTGTTCGATGTCACCGTATCCGACTACGCGCACGAAATGGGCGTGTCGCGTTTTGTGGAAACAGCCACTCTGGAAGCCAAGATATCCCATGTGAAAACCCTGACCGGCAAACCAGTGGTGGGTGTTGGACGCTTTACATCGCCGGATACAATGCTGGCGCAGGTGCGGCGCGGCGTGCTGGATCTCATTGGCGCTGCCCGACCCTCCATCGCAGATCCGTTCCTGCCGTCAAAGATTCGCGATGGTCGGATCGACGAGATCAGGGAGTGCATCGGCTGCAACATTTGCTATGCAGGCGATGGCCAGGGCGTCCCCATCCGCTGCACGCAGAACGCCACAATGGGCGAGGAATGGCGGCGCGGATGGCACCCGGAAACTGTGCCTCAGGCTCACTCCAGGGAAACTGTGCTGGTCGTGGGCTCCGGGCCTTCCGGGCTTGAAGCTGCACACATTTTATCCAGGCGTGGTTATAGCGTGATGCTGGCGGAAGCACAGGAGCAGCTGGGCGGGCGCGTACTGCGTGAAGCCACCCTGCCCGGTTTGTCTGAATGGATCAGGGTGCGTGACTATCGCGTCAACCAACTCAACAGCCACGCAGCGGTATCCATCTATATGGCCAGCAACATGACCGCCGACGATATCGTCGCAACGGGTGCCGACCATGTTCTGCTTGCCACTGGCAGTCACTGGCGCCACGACGGACGCGGCCGCACGACAAATTTACCCATACCGGGTTTGCAGGATGCCGCCGTGCTGACCGCTGACAACATTCTCGCGGGCAAGCGCCCTGACGGCCCCGTTGTCGTTTATGACGACGACAACTACTACATGGGTTCAGCCATTGCCGAGTTGCTGGCACGCGATGGCCACACCGTCACCTATGTTACGCCCGCAGCCAGTGTGGCCAGCTGGTCCGCGCTGACCACCGAGCAGCCGCAGGTTCACCAGAGGCTTGCAATGCTAGGTATCAACATTGTGCTCAACCATGCAGTTACATCGTTCAAAAACGGAGAACTCGAACTCGCCTGCACCTACACCCAACGCACGACGCATATGGCCTGCACCAGTCTGGTTCCAGTAACATCGCGCGAGCCCAATGACAGCCTTTGGAAGAAGCTCAAGGAAAGATCGAATGTGCACCGCATAGGCGACTGCGCCGCTCCCGGCATCATTGCACAAGCCGTCTATGACGGTCACCGCGCGGCCCGCGAACTGGGTACGGATGCAGCAAGCGTCATGGTGAAGCGCGAACGCGTCTGCCTTTAGGCCTTGTCGCCCGCCAGTGCCTCAAGCACCTGCATGTGGAACCAGTGCAGCTGGATTTCGGAAAACCACGAAGTTGCCTCGTCACACACATAGCGGCCCTGATCATAGCCCATTGATTGCAGGCCACGCTGCACGCTTTCAACGATGGAAATATCCTCGATGTTGAACATATGCATGAACAGGTCGCGCACCGCCAAGAGCTTGGGGTCAGACGTGGCATCACCGGCCGGGGTGTAGATGTCGACGCGTTCGGCACACCTTGTCACCCCGTCGGGCGCCATGCGCAGCACCACCAGATTGTCCGATCCCGGCAATGACAACATGCATAAATGCGGCCACGCCTGCCACGCATAGTACGGTGAGCCCGGCGTCAGTTCGAGACCCGGAAAGCCACCTTTCGACTTGAACCGGTTAAAGGTCCAGCGCGGGCTCTCGACAAACTCGACCATCTCCTGCTCGAGCACCTTCGACAATTGCGGGTGGGCTATGGGAATGTGATAGGCTTCCGAGAAATTATCGACGACCACCTTCCAGTTGGCCATGATGTCGTAGTTGAGCCGTTCAGCCACGACCCAGCCTGCAACGTCCGGCAGAAAGGTTTCGATGTTGCTTCCAAAGCCGTCCATCTCTGTCTCAAACGGAGCGCACGCAGGGTCAAGGTTGATAAAAATCAGCCCTGCCGCAAAGCCGATGGCGATTTCCTTGAGGGCAAACTGCGACTTGTCGAAGTTCTTCAGTTCATCTGTCTTGGGAGCGGCGGCAAGCGCGCCATCCAGCCTGTAGAGCCAGGCATGGTAAGGACACGAAATGCCCTTGGTCCTGAGCTTGCCTGCCCCGGTGAGAAGTTCGTGACCGCGATGCTGGCACACATTGTAAAACGCCCTCACCTTTTCGTCCTGACCCCTGACCACCAGCACCGGCTGTTCGCCAACCGTGTCGGTGAAATACATGCCGGGTTCAGCCACATCACACACATGCCCGACATACACCCATGATTTCTGGTGCACCTGCCGCATCTCGGCACGGTAGATCGCTTCGTCGGTGTAGTAGCGTGATGGCAGGGTTGGAGAGGTCATGGGGTCAGCGGAAACCTTGCCGCGTTCCCCGGCGGGCAGGTTCCCAGGTTTCATATGCTTGTTCATGTTGCGAGCCCTACACTGCCGCGAAATCGACCCCCAAGACCCTAACCAAAGCCATAGAGCATCACAATAGACACTGACCTGACGCCTCTAACCCACAGCTGCAGGTGGCCACCAGTCCGGCGGCAGCGCGCCAGTGGTAATCGCCCAGAGCAACACGGAGACGGTCAGCACAGACAGTGCCGTTGTTACCAGCACGCAGGCAGACGCCCGCTCCACCCACACGTTGTATTGCTGGGCGATGACATAGACATTGGTCGCCGTTGGAAGCGATGCCAACAGCACTGCCGTATAGACCCACACCGGCTCAAAGTCGCCTGCAAAGCTCAGCCCAAAGTACATCAGCACCGGGTGCAGGACGAGCTTGATCGGCACTATGTACCCCAGCGCCAGCGGCGTACGCCGCATCGGTCTTAAAGCCAGCGTTACGCCCATTGCGAAAAGCGCGCACGGTGCTGCCGCCTGGGCCAGATAGCTGATAAGCCGGTCAAGAGCTTCCGGGATGGGTGCGTTGATAAACGCAGCCGCGACGCCCACCGCAGTCGCAATAATGAACGGATGCAGAAGGATCTTCGAGACCACCGAAACGACCATCTCGCCAGCACCCTGATCCGTCTTGCCCGAAAGCGCCATGAGCGCCGGGGCGAGTGCAAAGTGCATGATGTTCTCGAAGCAGAAGATCAGCGCCACAGGGATCGCGGCTTTCTCGCCCAGGGCCAGAATGGCAATAGCCGGTCCCATGTAGCCGATATTTCCATAAGCACCGGCCAGCCCCTGAATGGTGGCGTCGGCTATGCGTCCGCGCGTGCCGATGGCACCAAGGATGAAGGTGATCAAAAAGATCAGGTAGGTTGTCAGAATGTTGGTGCCAATATAGCCCCAGCTCGCCAATTGATCGACCGGGGTTTTTGACAACAGCTTGAAGAACAGCGCCGGCAGGGCAACGTAGACGATAAACGTATTGAGCCACCCCAAGGCTTCCAGAGGCTGCCGGGTAATGCGCGCCGCGGCAAAGCCAATGACGATCAGCCCGAAAAGGGGCAGTATCAGACCGAGAATATGGAGCATGAAAGAGGCGGTTCGCGTTGAAGGTGGACGGCTTTTCGAGCAATAGGCCAATCCGCTCAGGCTTGCAAATCATGCTTCATTCACAACTGGCGAGCGGGAGGCCCCCGTGGTGCGCACCCGCAAGATTGCTTGCTCGCAACTCATGAATCCGATTGCGCTCCAGCATGGCCATGATAATCTGTTCTTCAGGAAGGTTTTGTGCCTCCACGAATCGCGAGGTGAAGGGCCCGCCAGCCAACGGGGCCAAACGTCAAGCCGGACGGTTTAACAGGACCATATCTGGCCCACTGCGCCAGTCGGCCTATCTGGTCCGCCCAGCGACGTACTTCAACTTTTGCAATCGCCTTTTTTGCAAACAATATCCATGACCGTTTCAGTTGCCGGCTGTGTCCGACAGTGCGTTGTTGCGCGCTGCTCCTGACGCAGGTCTTCCGGCAATCCGGAAATCACAACAAGCAGCCAACACCAGGTAGCGCCTGTCTGGCAGGAGAGTATATCAATGCGCCGATCCGAATTTATTGTTGCAGGCCTGCTGGCCTTGCTCGCCGTCTATATGATGGCGAAAAGCAGCGAACTGGAAATCCGTTACGTTGCCGGCGAAGGGCCAGGCGGTGGCTTTTGGCCGTTCTGGCTGGCAGCCGGAATGCTCGTCTGCACGGTTTTCATATTCAAACGGGCTGTGCAACGAACATCGCCGCCATCACAGTCTGACGCCCCGTTGTTTGACGCCTACAGCCGTAAAATGCTCTCGCTCGTGATGGGCAGTCTCATCGGCTTTGTCGGCCTGACATATTTGATCAGCATGTACGGGGCGATGTTTGTCTTCCTGTTTTTCTACCTCAGGTATCTGGGCCAGCATACATGGGCTACGACCCTTAGCATCGCTATCGCCACCCCTGTCATCTTCTTTTTCTTCTTTGACGTTCTGATGCGCGTTGTGCTGCCCAAAGGGCTGGCGGAACCATTGTTCCTGCCGCTTTACGCCATCTTCCTGTAGCGGCCAAACAGCCATCAACCCAAGGATCAAATCCTCATGACCGACATTCTGGGTCACCTTGCAAACGGCATTCTTGCCTCTTTCGAACCCATCAACCTGTTTCTCATCATAGTTGGCGTGGCTGTTGGCCTGTTTATCGGCGCCATGCCGGGCCTCGGTTCGGTGAACGGGGTTGCAATCCTGTTGCCAGCCACTTTTCTTGTACCGCCGGGTTCGGCCATCATTTTTCTCGCCGCCATTTACTTTGGCTGCATGTATGGCGGTGCCATTAGCTCCATAACACTTGGCATTCCCGGTGCCTCCACCGCTGTCGCAACCACCTTTGACGGGCGACCCATGGCCTTGAAGGGGCAAGCTGACAAGGCGCTCATAACAGCCGCTGTGGCATCCTTTGTCGGCGGCTCAGTGGCCAATGTGCTGTTCACCCTCTTTGCACCGCTGTTAGCAGTGGTAGCTCTGAAGTTTGGCTCTCCTGAAATTTTCGCACTCATGCTTCTGGCATTTGCCACCTTTGTCGGGCTTGGGGGTGACGACATCCCGAAAACCTTCCTGTCAATCTTCCTGGGTCTGGTACTGGCTGCGGTTGGCTTCGACGAGATATCCGGTGAACCTCGCCTGGTTTTCGGCGGACTGACTGGATTCATGGGCGGCATCAACTTCCTGGTCCTGGCCATCGGTATCTACGGCATCGGAGAAATGCTGTGGACGATAGACGAGACCCGCGGTGAAGTTACCATGACCCAGGTACGCCTGACCATGAAGTCCATCCGCGAACACATTGGCTCCACCTTGCGATGCTGGAGAGGTTTGACCTGGGGGTCCCTGCTCGGCTTCTTCGTCGGCATTCTGCCGGCAGCAGGCGCCACGCCAGCTGCGCTGATGGCTTATGGCATGGCCAAGCTGTCTTCCAAGGACCCGGATTCATTCGGCAAGGGCAACCAGGAGGGCATTGCGGCACCAGAGTCTGCCAACAACTCGGCTTCGGCCGGTGCAATGTTGCCAATGATCACACTGGGCATTCCCGGCTCACCAACCACCGCCATTCTGCTGGGCGGCATGGTGATCTGGGGTCTGACGCCAGGACCTCGCCTGTTCGTGGACCAGCCAGAGTTTGTATGGAACCTGATCGGCTCATTCTACGCATCAAACTTTTTCGCGCTTGTGATCAATCTTGCCTTCATTCCCGTCTTCTTGTGGATGCTGCGCATGCCGTTCACAATTCTCACGCCAGTCATCTTCGTGCTGTCTGTGGTGGGCGGATATGCAGCCACAAACAACATGTTCGACGTGTGGTTGATGCTGCTGTTTGGTGCTGCCGCCTTCATACTGCGCAAGCTGGATTATCCGCTTGCTCCAGCTGTGCTGGCAATCGTTCTCGGGCCCATCGCAGAACCGGCGTTGCGCCAGTCACTATTGTTGTCTGACGGAAATCCGATGATCTTCCTGACGCGACCGATCGCCGGGCCAATTACGGTGATCGCCATTGTGCTGCTGCTCATGCCACTGTTAAAGCTGTTCCGAAAGCGCAAGCCCTCGGGTATGCCTGCATGAATCTGGAGGGTTAGGGTGCCCGGCGGCAATCGCTGCCGGGCATTCACAAAAACCTGCACAATGACAGGTCAAGCACTTGGCGTTCGTCCTTAAGGCTGTTATGTTCGTTATACAAAACATGCTGATTAAGGGAGCTTCCAATGACCGCTTCGCGCACAACCAATGGCCGTGGCCAACTGTATGACAGCGTACTCGACACTATCGGCGATACGCCGTGCATCCGCGTCAACAACCTGGCGCCAAAAGGTGTGCGTCTCTATGTAAAGGCTGAGGCCTTCAATCCGGCAGCATCAGTCAAGGACCGGCTTGCCATCTCGATAATCGAGGAAGCTGAGAAATCCGGCAAGTTGAAGCCCGGCCAGACAGTTGTGGAGGCAACCTCAGGCAACACCGGCATTGGTCTTGCCATGGTATGCGCTGCCAAAGGCTATCCACTGGTCATCACCATGGTGGAGACCTTTTCCATCGAGCGGCGCAAGCTGATGCGATTCCTAGGCGCCAAGGTTGTGCTTACACCAAAAGAACAAAAGGGCTTTGGTATGGTGCAGAAGGCCATCGAACTGGCCGAGGAGAACGGCTGGTTCCTGGCAAGCCAGTTCGAGACTGAAGCCAACGCGAAGATTCATGAAAACACCACTGCTCGGGAAATTCTGGCCGACTTCAAGGGCGACAAGCTCGACTATATAGTCACCGGGTACGGCACTGGCGGCACGGTGGCAGGAATTGGCCGTGCGATCAGGAAGCAGCGCCCGGACACCAAGATCATTCTGTCGGAGCCGGCCAATGCACAGCTGATTGGCTCAGGCACACGTCAGGACCGCAACGAAAAGGGACAACCGGCCCATTCGCACCCCGCTTTCAACCCGCACCCAATCCAGGGCTGGACGCCGGATTTCATTCCGCTCGTTCTGCAGGAAGCCATCGACAAGAAGTACTACGATGAGTTGGTGCCGGTGGCCGGACCTGACGGCATCGAATGGTCGCGCAAGCTTGCGGCACGAGAAGGCATACTTACCGGCGTGTCGGGCGGCTCCACCTTTGCAGTGGCAATGCAGATTGCTGAAAAAGCGCCAAAAGGCACGGTCATTTTGTGTATGCTTCCAGACACAGGAGAACGCTATCTATCCTCGCCATTGTTTGAAAATATTCAGGCGGACATGAACGAAGACGAACTTGCCATCTCGCAGTCCACTCCGAGCGCACAGTTCGCAAGCTGACGGGAAAGGTATCCGTACATGAGCAAATTGCCAGACTACACCCCGCCCAAGGTGTGGACATGGGAAGCCGATCTTGGAGGCAAGTGGGGCAGCCTCAACCGCCCGATTGCAGGGGCAACACACGACAAGGAGCTGCCCGTCGGCAAGCACCCGTTGCAGCTCTACTCGCTGGCCACGCCAAATGGCGTCAAGGTGACCGTTCTTCTGGAAGAACTGCTGGCAGCCGGCCACAAGGGCGCAGAATATGATGCCTGGCTGATTCAGATCGGCGATGGCGACCAGTTCGGATCCGGCTTTGTGGAAGCAAATCCAAACTCGAAAATTCCGGCACTGATGGACCATTCCACCAATCCGCCAACGCGGGTTTTCGAGTCTGGTTCCATCCTGCTCTACCTGGCGGAGAAGTTCGGAGCATTCATTCCTGCCGACCACAATGGCCGCACGCAATGTCTCAACTGGCTGTTCTGGCAGATGGGATCAGCGCCTTATCTGGGCGGCGGATTTGGCCACTTCTACACCTACGCCCCTGCGAAGATAGAATATGCGATCGAGCGTTTCGCGATGGAAGTGAAGCGCCAGCTTGACGTGCTCGACAAGCATCTGGCCCACAACCAGTTCATGTGCGGCGACGAGTATTCCATCGCCGACATGGCTATCTGGCCGTGGTATGGCGCGCTGGTGGAGAACCGGGTCTATTCAGCAGCAGAGTTTCTCTCTACCCATGAGTACGAGCACGTGAACCGCTGGGCAACAGAGATTTTCAAGCGTCCGGCAGTGCAGCGCGGCCGCATTGTGAACCGCGCCTCCGGCCGACCCGACCAGCAACTGCACGAGCGCCATGACGCCTCAGACTTCGAGCTCCGCACCCAGGACAAGCTGGAGGCCACCGGCGAGGCTGCAGCGGAATAGCCGGTTCCATGGCACGTATAAACATCACCCCGGGCGTCTTCATCCACGACGACGAACTGTCTGAAAAGTTCGTGCGTGCATCCGGGCCAGGCGGCCAGAACGTCAACAAGGTGTCGAGCGCGGTACAACTTCGCTTTGACGTTGCGGCATCACCTACCCTGCCAGAGAGGGTCAAACAGAAGCTGCTCTCCAGCCCGGACCAACGCATGACAAATGACGGTGTGCTGGTCATCGAGGCCGGTCGCCATCGCACTCAGGCTGCCAATCGTGAAGACGCGTTGCAAAGGCTCATCCAGATTATCGCGAAGGCCGCCTTTGTGCCGCGCAAGCGCATCGCGACCAAACCCACTCTGGGTTCAAAGAAACGGCGCCTTGACAGCAAGACCAAACGCGCAAACATCAAGCGCGGACGCTCAGGCAATGTAGAATGGGACTAGGCTTGAAGCCTTGGGCCTTGCCGGTCAGTTCATTGATGCCTGAAGGGCCAGTGCAAGGTTGTTGCCCCAGCCTAATGGGTTGATCCAGCCCATAACCCAAGCTGCATTTATGGCCACGCCAAGTGACAGATCCGCTATCACAACCCATTTGCCGACTTTGATAAACTTCCACAACATGCCGCGCCTTGTGCCCTTTTGATACAGCTTGTTCAGACCTTGTAAGGAGATGAGCAAGGTTGAGGCCAGCCTCGCCAGCAGGGTCAGTTGGCGGCAGAAAGCTTCAGTGACGGGAAACCAAGGGAAACAACCGAAAGATTGCAGGCCCGGCGCACAGCAATGCATAGCATGAGGGCACGCACGGACATGGCAGCTGCAGTGGCCGTGGCGGCCCCGGCAATGCCGAAATGCGGGATGAGCAACAGCGTCAACGCGACATTGAAAGCAAGCGACGTAAAGCCGGCAACGAGAATGTGGCGCTGATGACCCATTGTGATTAGCAGCTCAACCGACTGACCGGACAAGGCACGTGCGATCAGCCCTGCCCCAAGTATCAGCATCACAGGATAGCCCGCTTGAAATGCCGGGCCAAATGCCATGAGCAACCAAGGGCCTGCCGTCAGCGTTGCGACAACGGCCAGCGTGGTAAACCAGAATGTTGCCCGGGTGGTGGCCCACACGGTTTCCTGAAGCTTTGCACGGTCGGCCAGTGCGTTGGCAACCGAGAAGCCTCGCGCGGATACGAAGTAGAAAGCGTAGTAGACAAAGTTGGCCAGCGCCAAAGACCGCGCGGCGGCAAAGTAGATCGAGACATCCTCAGGCTGCATCAACGCACCAAGCAAGAGCACATCGGAGTATATCAAGAGGTCTTCAACACCAGATACGATCATCAGCGGCAGCGAAGCCTTGATCCAGATACTGCGGCTGCCGGTAATGTCCTGCGCGGTTTTGGGCTGGGGCTGGAGTGAAATTGCACGCGCCACTGTGCAGAGCAAAAAGACCGTTACCAACATCATGGCAATGACAACTGCGGCACCAACATTGAAGAGGCTCAGACTGTAACCCCCGAACAGCAGGCCCGCACACCCCGCCATGATCAGCAGCGGGCGTATCACATATATCGGAACTGACGTGATGCGGAACCAGCCATGGCTTCTGGCTATGCCTTCGAGGTAGTTCTGCACTGCCAGGAACGGCAGACCCGCAGCCAGCATCAGTGCAATCAAGCCAACACGGTTTCCTTCAATGCCGCCTGAAACCGCAATGATAATTGCCATGCCGGCCATCGCCAGCGAAGCAAGTAGGACCGTTCGCAGCCCGAAACGCCAAAAGGCGGCGGCCGAACCGTGCCTGTCACGCGTACGGTATCGCGGCACGAAACGCACGGCACTTTCTGCAAAGCCCAACGGCGCGAATGCACCCAGCATGACCAGCCACGTCCACATGGTGACGTAGTTGCCATAGTCGTCCAGTTGCATCACACGGGCCAG
Organism: uncultured Alphaproteobacteria bacterium; assembly: GCA_963787895.1. Taxonomy (GTDB): domain Bacteria; phylum Pseudomonadota; class Alphaproteobacteria; order Rhizobiales; family Aestuariivirgaceae; genus Anderseniella. Next base: position 216,138 of record CAWBEX010000001.1, read on the forward strand.
AAAAACCTGAAGAATGAACACCAGGCCAGCACTCGCCACCCGCAGCGCGAAGGCAATAGCAGCATCGAGCAGCCTTGCCCGGCCATCATCTGATTTGGATTTGCTGGTCATTTTGAAGGGGCCTGAGCCTGCCCGATCACCTTGCGCACCCCGGCTGGCAGCCCGCTATAGGCCTGCTTCAGGCCGGGACGAACCCGACCCAGCCAGACATGTGCATAGAATTTTCCTAGCAACGTGAACGCGCGGCTGCATGAATGCAGCGGGCAGGTAATGTTGCTCCAGCTTTCCTTGTAGGCAGCTACATTGCCCAGAAGGTCGTAAGAACTAATGCCATTATCAATTGCCCAGCAGACGGTTGCTTCCATCTGCACCTTGCCGGGAGAGATGTTCCTCAACTCCCAGTCGAATCCGCCGATGTAGGCATACATATGCCCCTTTCTGATCATCGACACTTCGACGGCCACCTGCCTGTCGCCCGCCATCAGCACAAATGCCACGAGGCCTTCGCGCGTTTCGCGGTCACCGTCCAGTTTGAGCAGGAAGTCAGCGTAAGACGGCAATGCGAACCCCGTGCTGATGCGGCCGGTTTCCGCCAGCCATATCTTCTTCAGCGCTATGACATCGCGGACCGCCTGTTCAAAACCGTCCTCGCCCGCCCATATTTCACGAAGCTGCAACGGGCCCAGGTTGTTCGCAATCCGGTTCCGGCGCTTGTTGCGTTTGCGTAATTTCTTTGCGTCGAATGCGCCAAGGTAGGCGTCGGAGTTTTCAAACTGCTTCAAGTCCAGCGCGGAACTCTCATTGATGCGCTCATTGCGATTCCAGTCCGCGCCAGTCAAATCACACAACGGCGAGGTCTCGGGCAACAAGTCGAGGTTCACAAGATCACACTCAGGTGGAGCTGACAGATAATCCTTTATCAGTGCGCCTGCCTGCTCGCAGTAGAGGACAGGATCCGTAAGCATGCCGGCATACTGCGAATGCGGCTCGCCCAGGTTGCTGAGGATGCGAATTCCGCCCGGACCCCTTGAAAGCATCAAGGGCAGCAGCGCCACCAACTCTCCGCCAAGCCACACCGTGACAATGCGGGCTTCAAGCACGCCGGCTTCAGGAGCCACTACAGCAATCCAGTTCCGGCACCAATCGTAACTCTGATAGTAGGCCATCACGTCAGGACAGCGCGCAGCCAGGGACCGCCATTCGTGCTCAACAATGTCGATGTCGACAATGGTGGAGAGAACACGGCATTCAAGCGCCGGCGCATTCGCCTCGAAATCTGATGGCTTTTCTGTAATCGACATGCCGGCCCGAAGTTGCAGTTGCTACGATAGTCATGCAGGTATCAGGAAATAAAACATCCGCGATACCTTCATGAACTACAAAGCAAGGCACGTGCCATACCCTCAGGCAAACCCGCAATTTACCGCCTTGGAGGCCAACATGGTTAAGACCGGGCCGTTAGCACTCCGGCAGGTTCACGGCAAGGCCGCCCAGGCTGGTTTCCTTGTATTTTTCCGACATGTCGCGCCCGGTCTGACGCATTGCCTCGATGCAGTTATCCAGCGGCATGAAGTGTTGCCCGTCTCCGTGCAGCGCCAGGGACGCTGCCGATACCGCCTTGATGGCGCCCAATCCGTTGCGCTCGATGCATGGCACCTGCACCAGCCCGCCGACTGGATCGCAGGACATGCCCAGATGGTGTTCAAGGGCAATTTCTGCTGCATTTTCAATTTGTTCGTTGCTTCCGCCGAGAGCTGCGCAAAGACCCGCCGCAGCCATCGCAGCGGCTGAACCGACCTCCCCCTGACACCCGACTTCCGCGCCAGAGATAGAGGCATTGTGCTTGATCAGGCCACCAATGGCGGCAGCGGTCAGCAAGAAGGTGCGCAGGCCCTCATCATTGGAGCCGATGCAATGATCGCGATAGTAGCGCATTACCGCCGGTACGACGCCGGCTGCACCATTGGTTGGCGAGGTGACAACTTTTCCGCCAGCCGCATTTTCCTCGTTCACTGCCATCGCATAGACGCTCATCCAGTCGTTTGCGACATGAGGCTGTGCCATGTTGGAACCACGCTGCTCGACAAGGCGTTCGTGAATTTTCCGTGCCCGGCGACGAACGTTCAGTCCGCCCGGCAGGATACCGTCTTCACGCAGACCCCGGTCAATGCACGACGACATGGCCTTCCAGACCCCGTCGAGTTTCGCATTCAGGTCATTGTCACCCATGTGTGACAGCTCGTTGGCTCGCTTCATTTCGGCGATGGTCTTGCCTTCCTTCGCTCCCATTTCCAGCATGTCGCGCGCAGTGCCGAACGGAAAGGGGTAGCCCGCCTGCTTCTTGGCCGACTTCAACCCCTTTGGCGATCGGTCCAGATCATCAAGCTCGGCTGCTGTAAGCACGAAGCCGCCACCGATGGAGTAATAGGTCTCTTCATAGCGCAAGGCTCCTCGGGCATCAAATGCACGCAATACCATGCCATTGGCATGTCCCGGCAACGATACATCGTAGTCAAACACCAGATCGTCAGCGGGATTGAACTTGAGAGGACCCAATCCTTGCGGTTCAACCTGCCCGGAAGCCTCCACCCTTTTCAGAGCAAGCTCTGCCTCATCAGGGTCTATGGTAGCAGGCTCAAACCCGCACAGGCCCAGGATCACAGCGCGGTCAGTGGAGTGACCCTTACCAGTGAAGGCAAGCGAGCCGTGCAATGAACACTGCAAAGCTGCCGGTGCACCGGACCCGGGGACCGGGGACTTTCCATCGCGCAGATCCCGCAGGAACATCGCAGCCGCCGTCATTGGTCCCATGGTGTGAGACGAAGAAGGGCCGACACCGATTTTGAAAATGTCGAAGACGGAAAGAAACATGATTGTGGATGTCCGGCGGTTACAGGTTGCGGCAGAATAGAAGCTTTTTCCATCGGCGCAATGCAGCCGACGACATCAAGATGCGTAAAGGCGGCAACCAGCAAGGTTCTCGTCTGAGACCCAAACTATGCGAATGACCTCAGGCGTGCATGCGCTTCTTGCGCTGGCGAATTTCCACCGTGCGCTCGTCCGTGCCGTCGTGGAAGGTGCCGAACCAGCGGTCCCACGGCATTTCCTGGTTGCCATAGTTGCATTCGAAGAAACGGTGATGAAGCTGGTGGTAGAAGGTGCCCAGCGCCAGCCGCCGCTTGTCCCTGATCAACAGGTCTTCGTAGCCGGTGTGGGTCATGGCAGCGCCCGGTGCCTGGTAGATCAGATGATTGATCAGGTGCACCGGATGGGATGCCACGACGCAGTGGATCAGCACGGTGGTGAAGTACAAGAACGCCTCTACCGGATGCATCGACAAGCCGGACCACGGTCCAATATTGATGTTGCGATGATGCAACGCGTGGAATCGCTTGTACATGAACGGTACATGCAACAGCCGGTGCACCCAATAGAAGTGAAAGGCCGACCAGATCGGCATCAGTACGAACAGCGCCACGAACCAGACTGGGCTTTCGGCAAACGTCGTGGTGGGAATGTGGCCGTTCGCCATGAGCCAGATGATGCCGACCTGGAACGCGGTCCACTGGGTCACGCCGCTTGCCAGCGACCAGAACACGTTGTCGTGTACCTGGTCGTTGAAGCGGAAGCTGCGCGAATTGGTGGCCTGGTCGCGGGCGTCGAACTTCAGTGTCTTGCCCTGCCCTTTCTTCATGTAGAAATACCAGTGCAAGCCACCGGCAATGGCCAACATGAGCCCCATGTTCACGGCCCAGGTCTGGAAAATCCAGCCGAATGCAAACTCCCGGCTGTCTTTCAGGCTCGGGTACAGCCAGTACCAGGCGGCGAACGAAATGATGACCAGCATCAAGCGTTCAGACAGGCTCAACCAGTTGGTCACAACCCAACGTGCCAGGAAATGCGGATCGGGCGGCCAGGAAAAAACTGAAGGATTGGCTAGCGGCAATGGCGGGTGATAGTTCCACTTTGCCGAGGTCGAAGCCTCATCAGCTTGCATAGTTGGAGCCTTCGTCATCCAGGATGGCCTTTAACTCATTGAGGTGGCAGTCAGCCTGACCGGGATAGTTTTCCAGCTCGCTTGCAGTTTTTTCGGCTACTTCGTCGGATAGCACCTTGAGTGGCCGCCCGGTCCACAGCGCCTTGATGTAGGTCTCCGCCGCGCGCTCAAAATAGTACATTCGGTTGAATGCTTCAGCCACAGTGTCCCCGATAACCATGATGCCGTGATTACCCATGATCAGCACCGATTTTGATGGGTCCGACAAGTGCGTACAGGCACGCTCAGCCTCTTCCTCGAAGGCAAGCCCGCCATACTGGTCGTCTATGGTATAGCGGTTGAAGAAGGTGGCGCAATTCTGGTCAATCGGCGGCAGGCTCGGATCTTCCAGCGTTGCCAGTACCGTTGCGTGGATGGAATGCACATGCAGCGCCGCGCGCGCATGCGGGCACAGCCGATGGATTGCTCCATGCAGGCCCCATGCTGTCGGGTCCGGTGCGTTGGGGCCGTTCATGGTTTCCGGGTCGTTTGCATCAATCAGCAATAGGTCCGATGCCTTTACACGTGAGAAGTGTACCTGGTTCGGATTCATAAGAAACTGCGTGCCGTCGTCGTTGACCGAGACCGAGAAATGGTTGGCCACGCCTTCGTGCATATTGAGCCGGGCTGTCCACCGGAAGGCTGCCGCCAGGTCAACTCTTTGTTGCCAGTGTTCCAGACGATTTGGGCGAAGTTGGGTAGCAGTAGCGGTCATGCGCATTCTCCTGAAACGAGTTGCCTGAGAGCGAGGATGCGTATTTTTCGGTATCGCCGCAATGGAAAACTGTCAGATCAACAGCCTTGCTCTGCTGCTCCGGCAAACCGGGCCGCGCCCCTGCCCGCGGCTGCACCGGTCGCGAAACACGCCTGCAATAGATAGCCACCGGTTGGTGCGTCCCAATCCAGCATCTCGCCACATACAAAAGTCCCTGATCTGACATTTAGCATGAAGCTGGAGTCAACCTCACTCATCAAGATGCCGCCAGCACTCGAAATTGCACGCTCGAGTGACTGAATGCCGGTCACCTTGATGCAAACCTGTTTGATGCTGTCTGCCAGCGCCTCGTCCGTTTCAGGCAAAGGGTGGGTAAAATCCCTCCAAACCGAAACTGCATGTGGCGGCAGGCCGGCGCCCTTGCGCAACCTGTTGCTGAGTGATTGCTTGCGGGGCACCCGCGCCAGACTTGCCGTCAGATTTGCCGCAGGCACTTGTGGACGCAAGTCCAGCATCAGATCGCAGTCGCCGTGGCCCAGGGCATCGCGCATTTCGCGTGAGAGCGCATATACAACCCCTCCTTCAAGACCGGTTGTTGAAATGAGCGCCTCACCTTCAATCTTGCGGCAACCGATACTCAAGGCGATGCGCTTCAGCGGCTGGCCTGCATGGCGTTCACGCGTTGCGTCCGACCAGTCGCACTTCACCGCGACGTTGGACGCAATCAATGGTGCAATACCAACGCCTTCGCGGATCAGAATACCTTGCCACGTGCCATCGGACCCCAGCCGCGGCCAGCTTGCACCGCCCAGCGCCAGCACAGTCACATCCGGTTTCATGGTCGTGCCATCGGCAAAGCTGAGCGCGCCATCGCTTGACCATCCGGTCCATTCGCAGCGGGTTCTCAACTTGACCCCAAGCGCTTCCAGATTGCGCAACCATGCGCGCAACAATGGCGAGGCTTTGAAGCCTTTCGGAAACACCCTGCCGGACGAGCCTACGAAAGTTTCCTCGCCCAACGCATCGGCCCATGCTCTCAAGTCGACTGGTGTCAGCGTCTCGATTGAACCCGCCAACCAATCCGCTGCCTGACCATAGCGCTTGAGGAACGTATCCATTGGTTCAGAATGTGTGAGGTTGAGACCGCCCCTGCCTGCCATGAGGAACTTGCGCGCAGGCGATGGCATGCGCTCGCATATGGTCACCTGCAGCCCGGCAAGGGCCATTGTTTCGGCAGCCATGAGCCCGGAAGGCCCTGCACCAATCACACAGGCTTTGCGCGTCATTCAATATCCAACCAGTCGCAATACTGCGCCGAACCCAGACGCACCCGTATCATCAGACATCGTAACCGCGCTCAAAGTAGTTCTGCGCGGTCAGCTTGAAGTAATGCACATCAACGACATCGCCCGACGCACCAACACTTGAAGTGACAGTCTTGCTCAACTCAAACCCAAGCTTGGCTGCTATGTGGGCCGAGGCCAGGTTCGGTGACATCACCTTGCACCAGACCTCTTCTGCACCCAACTGCTCGACAGCCATGCCGCAGACAATCTCACCCATCATTGTGCCAACGCCGCAATTCCAGACAGCGGGGTCAACGCCCCACCCAACTTCAGCCGCGCCTCCGCCACGCATGAAAACAAACCCGTCACCGACAAGTTCGTGTGTACTTACGTCTTGTGCACAAAGTCTGAAATGACGTCTGTCGCCGCTGCGCAACCGGGCCACGTGGCGCTTCAACATGGCATCGACATCGGCAAGGCCCACAACCGCGTTCGCCAACCATCTGTTGTAGGCAGGCAGCACCATGAAACGAGCCAGCGCAGGCGTGTCACCCGGTTCCCACTCGCGAAAGTGGAGGCCCGGCATCAAGACCTCAGGCAACAACAATCCCGCCTGCACCAGGTAAGTTTCCTTGTTTTGACAACGATCCGAGTAAACTGCGTGCCGATCTCAGCACGAACATATCAGTTCGAGGCCGGCTTGACTTTCTGTTGTGAGACGTAGGCCTGCTCGATTGCGATTTTCAATTGCTTCAATCCGGCTCCTCTCGGGTCACCGGGCGCGAGAATCAGCGACGCAGCGTTGACGTCCTTGACTGCCTTGATCAATTCGTTGGTCCGGTAAAAGGTGGTCGCCCGGTTGACGAATGCGCTGTAGTTGTTGGCATCAAGTTCAATGGCTTCATCAAAAAACTTCACGGCAATGTCGAAATTGCCCTTCATGAAGTGATTCTTGCCCATGAGATTAACCGCAACGGAATTCTTGGGATCCAGCTTGATTGCCTCTGCAAGATCCAGCATGGCCTCATCATGTTTGCCCTTGGAAAACAAGGCGCGCGACCGGGATATCCAGATTAGAGGGTCTGTCGCTTCGATCTCCAGCGCCTTCCCGAGGTCTTCAAGTGAACTGTCGTCCTGGCCCATGCGATGATAGGCTTGTCCCCGCGATACCAGCACCTTTACAGCCTCATCGCCGGAAACCCCCGCCTTGATCACGGCGGTGCATGATTCGATCCGTTCGATCGGCTGAAGGCTTGAAAGGCAGGTTTCCATATCAGAGGCAGCATGAGCACCTGTCGACATAGCGGCAGATGCCAAAGCAATCAACCCAGCGCAAGCCCAGCTTCCACGCCCACCATTCTTTGACCAAACTACGGTTGCGACCACTACGAACTCCACCTTCTGAACACATGTCATTACTGGATGCCAGCTTCCCTACGAACCATCCATGCGGTTTATATAAGGAGAAACTTGGGCAACGGGGCCAGAACTTACACGCTTGAGCCGCAAACAAAAAGAGCCGGACTGACATGTCCGGCCCATTGTGCGAAAAATGCCACCAGGTGGCAGGCTGTAATCTGCGATTACTTCTGCAATGCAGCCTTGCGGGCCTCATAGTCGCAGACAATTCGCTCCATCTGCTCCTTGGTGAGCAAATGCCCAACATCAACACGCATGCGATGAATTGCACGCGCTTCACAGGCAAGCGCAATCCTGCGGCCCAGTTGGCGCAAGTGTGAGCTCCGCACCGTTTTTGCAGATGTAGATGGGCTAAAATCACTGATTTGTGCCGTTGTGGCCATTGTTATCTCCTGTTCGCGTATTTTGGCTGACGCCTTGAAGGCCCGCCCTTTCAACTGTCTACAAGGAGATGGTGACGATTATGATGCGCCGCAACCAAAAATGCTGCATCGCAGCACTGCGGTACCTGCATAGCCAGTTGACCAGCAGATAGTACTGCCAGAATCAGCCACTTACTGATCAGGCTTCATAACAATAATGGTGGGCTTGGCGGGCAAAGTGTCCAGTGATAGCGACAGGGAGGACGTTTCGCCCCGCCTTGCGTCGAAGTCCTTACGCAGCGCGGCTACAAAACTTGACAGTGAAAACTCGGAAAACGCGTGCATTGGCAGGATGACGCGGGCGTTCAGTGTCTTGATGACACTGGCCATCTGCTCGATCGGCAATGTCCAGGTGCCGTCAACTGGTACCATTACGACGTCAAGCCGGCCTATCCACCCGACATGCCCTGCTCCCAGTTCGTGGTGCAGATGGCCGAGATGGCCGATACACAGACCAGACACCTCAAAGATGAAAATGGAATTGGCATCCTTGTGGGCACCTTGCCAACCGCGGATGTCGGTTGTGACATTACGCACAAGCACATCGCCGATCGCAAGGTTGTGACTGGCCGGGTCTCCACTATCAGACCAGCCGCGAAGCACATGCTCGATGGCCGGGTCTGGCACATCGGTATAGTGGGTTTCGTGGGCCCGGTTCATGGTCACAACGCGAGGCACTCCCTTGTTGCCCGTCCAACCGGCATAATCAGTGGCAATCGTCACACCGGCTGGTGACTCGATCCAGAATGTTGAATGGCCGATATAGGTGATGCGCACTGTTCCAGCTGGCACATCACTTTGGGCAACGCGCAGATCCACATAGGTGGCATCTGGCAGATTATGTGCAATTGCCAGGCAGTTGCTGGGGCTCGGAGCAGGTACCGCGTCGGATTGGGACTGCGCCAACGTCTGGCCGGCCTGCGAATATGCAGGTCCGGCGGGCCAGACGAAGGCAATCAGGGTCAGCAACCAGGTCAGAAAAGCAGCAAACTTCATTGCCCATCTCTCCGGGCGGCGCGTGCCTGACGCGCAACCCTATTTCAGCTCGATCTTTGCTTTGGTACGCAGCTCGTCAATGATGCCCTTCATCTTCTCGGCCTGCAAGCTGGCCTTGATACGAGCTTCGACTTCCTTGAATTCCGGAAAAGCCTGGGTTCGCTCGTCGAACTTCTTTATAACATGAAAACCAAACTGGGTTTTCACAGGCTCCTTGGTGTAGGCACCCTTTTCGAGCGCAAATGCGGCCTTTTCAAACTCGGGCACCATTCGGCCCTGGCCGAAGAAGCCCAGGTCACCGCCGCGCGGACCGGACGGCCCAGTCGACTTGGCCTTTGCAAGTTCAGCAAAATCTGCTCCTGCTGCCAATTCCGCGATAACTGCCTTTGCTTCGTCTTCGGTCTTCATCAGGATGTGGCTGACCTGAATTTCCTTTTTGTCACCAACCTGTTTCTGGGCATCGTCGTAGCGCGCCTTGACTTCCTCGTCCTTGACCAGCTCGGACGAGCGCTTTTGCAGATACAATTCGCGCAGCGCCTGCGCTTCCAGCCAGACAAGCTGGCGCTTGTAGTCATCGGTATCGGCAAGGCCGTCTTTCTTCGCTGCATCGGCAATCAGCCGGGATTCAACCAGCAGGTTGACCAGAAACGGCTGCTGCTGGTCGGCCGGGACCTGGTTCAGCGCTTCGCCAAGCGTTGTGCGGGCAAGATCCACATCCTTCTCGGATATCTCGTATCCATCCACCACAGCCAGCACCTTGGCCTCCTGGGCATGCAGTGGCGAAGCAATCAGCATGGCAACCAGTGCGGTGCCAGCCAGCGCGGAACGAAGACAGTTTGAAAAGGCCATTTGTGTTTCCCTTATTACAAAAATTCAATTTCGGGCGCGACCATGCCCCGGCATGAACCGCATTACAATTAAAGAATATGTCATGCAGATGGGCGCATCAAAAACACCACGTTCTTGCAAACGACTTCGCAGGAGAGGCCGTGCTGACTGGCAATTACAGCGAAGGTTCTGGCGCGATAAAATGCAACGTGGGTCGGATCCAGCCTGTAGTGCCAATCTTCAAATTGCGCATCGTTCGTCTGGAACATGGTCATTATAGCCAGAATACCACCAGGTTTCAGCATGGCCGCCAGCCCGGCAAACTCGGAAGCCGGATCATGGAAATGCTCAGCCGTTTCCGTGCACGTAATGAAATCGTAGGTGCCTGCCAGCAGCGTCTTGTCATCGGCAAAGAACGGATCATATAGCGCTACTTCGTGACCGGCCTCGCGCAGCATCGCCGCCAGCGCCGGCCCCGGCCCGCAACCGTAGTCAAGCCCGGACGCGTGTTGTGGCAACTTTTGCAGGAGCGGACCGGCAAGCCTGGACAAGAAGCCTCTGTATCCCGGGTCATTCACATCGTTTTCATGAGTGCAGTAATGGGCCAGCTCTGCATCAGCTGTCAGCCAATGGGCGGCATCCAGCCATGTCATTTCACAATTTTGGCAGCGGTGGTACACCCTGCCCTGTCTGTCCGTGAGGAAGATGCGGTTGTCACCATGGCTGCAAGCAGGACACTTCAAGCCGCTGCAGACTTCTTGGCCTTTATCCCGGTCCGGCGGTCGTTCACCACCGTGATGCGATTCATGCATCGATAGTGTGGCATATAATCTGAAACGGCAGCGCCCAGTGGTTTGCCAAGATCAACACCGGAAATCTCGGCACCAATAGCGGTCGTGAAAGGCGTCACCTTGACGGATGCTGTGCTCATTGCTTGCTCCTTTGTCCGCTGCAGCGAGATTATTCGCAAAGCGGGGGCTCGGCAAGCACCTCTACTTTTTGCTTCTGGGGCTGGAATGTCCGTTCCTGCGCGTCAACAGGGTTGCGTCGCATAAATGGATGTTCAACCGGGACACGCTGCCTGAACAGCCAAGCCCTCGCCACCTGCAAATAACCGCCGGGGTAATGATAGCCGCCGTTGGCCGCCAGTGTTTCCGCCCGGTAGCGACGCCACAGGCCGGGCAACCTGTACCACGGCGCTGCCGGATTGTCGTGATGTACAGAATGATAGTTGTTGTTCAGGAAAAGCATTTGCATCACAGGACCGGCTTCAACCACCGCGGTGCGCTCAGACACTGCTTCTTCCGCGCGATGTTCGATGTAGGTGCGGATCATCAGTATGGACATGCCAGGATAGGCAGCAAGCAAGGCGTACAGCCAAAGCGGTATCCCCGCCCATACAATCAGGCCAACCACGGGAAAAAGCCCGGCAAAATGCATGAGATAAGCGTTGATTACATCGCGGTCGCCAGCCTTCATCAACTTGAGATCGTTGCGCCAGAAGCCATAAAGCCCAAGCGCGGGGCCAATGGTCACACGGCCAGCCAGCGAATTGTTCACCTGCAATAGCCGCCGCATGAATCCGCTGGTGTGGTTCCAGTCATGGCAACTCAGATACCAGCTTTCGGGATCGTCGTAGGGGTCGGTCAACAGTACGTTGTTGTGGTGGCGCAGGTGCGTGTCACGGAAACGTCTGTAGGGCACGAACAGCCCGATTGCCGGGAACACCAGCGCTTCATTGAATGCGCAGGAACGGGTTGGATGACCATGCAGACACTCATGCTGTAGCGAGGAATGCAGCGTGACCATCAAGGTGCACGGAATGATCCACCACCATCCAAGCACATCGTGCCAGATGATTGTAAAAAGCCAGATAATGTAACATGCAGCCAGCGTGAGCCAGGTGGGCCACTCACGGGCTGTCTTCGAAAGCCCCAGCACAGTCATTTCAAAGAACGATCTCAAACCACACCGCCGTGAACCCGGCTGCTCGTGTGCGAGATATATTCTACATCACAACTTTGTGTATGTCACCAGAATGTCATGAGGAGTGAGGCCTTAAATATCCAACTCGCCATCTTCGACGAATTGGGCCCGTTCGGTGATAAAGTTGAAACGGTCTTCAGGCTTGTTGCCCATCAGCTCCTTGACCACACGTGCAGTGATCTTGGCTTCGCTTTCCGCCATCTGTACCTGAAGCAGCGTGCGCTTGGCAGGTGTCATGGTGGTTTCCTTGAGCTGCGCCGGAAGCATCTCACCGAGGCCCTTGAAGCGGGAAACCTCGACCTTGCCGCGCCCGGAAAACTCACCCGCCAGCAGTTCGTCCTTGTGGGCATCATCTCGCGCATAGGCAGATTTCGTGCCCTGCACCAGGCGGTACAGCGGCGGCACCGCCAGATACAGATGACCTTCCTCGATCATCTTCGGCATCAGCCGATAAAAGTAGGTGATGAGCAGCGAGCAGATGTGTGCACCATCGACATCGGCGTCAGTCATGATGATGACTTTCTCGTAGCGCAGGTCATCCTCGCGATACTTGTCGCCAGTGCCGCAGCCCAGCGCCTGCAGCAGATCGCTCAATTGCTGGTTTGCGTTCAGCTTTTCCCTGGTAGCCGAAGCCACATTCAGGATTTTGCCGCGCAATGGCAGGATTGCCTGGTTCTTGCGATTGCGTGCCTGCTTGGCGGAACCTCCGGCGGAGTCCCCTTCCACGATAAACAGCTCGGAGCCTTCACGTCCTGAATCAGAACAATCCGACAGTTTTCCGGGCAAGCGCAATTTACGAACCGCGGTCTTGCGTCCAATATCCTTCTCTGCCCGGCGGCGAAGGCGGTCGTCGGCACGTTCAATAACCCATTCCAGCAATTTGTCGGCCTGCGCCGGGTGACCCGTCAACCAGTGGTCGAAATGGTCAGACACTGCCTTGTCGACAATGCGGGATGCCTCGGCCGTCGCCAGCTTTTCCTTGGTCTGGCCCTGAAACTCCGGTTCTCGAATGAATACTGACAGCATGATGCCGGCAGAGGTCATGACGTCATCAGTTGTGATCACGGATCCGCGCTTGTTGCCTGACAATTCTGCGTAGTTCTTGAGTGACCGCGACAGCGCAAAGCGCAATCCCTGTTCATGGGTTCCGCCTTCTGCAGTTGGCACGGTGTTGCAATAGGACGACACGAAACCATCAGCGCCGCCAAACCATGCCACGGCCCATTCGACAGAGCCATGACCACCTTCCTTCTTGACCTTGCCGGCAAAGATTTCATCAACCACACGTGGACGGCCATCGATCGCTTCAACAAGGTAGTCCTTCAACCCGCCGGGGAAATGCAGCACCGCCTTTTGCGGCGTCTGGTCCTTGTCGCTGAGGTGAACCGGGTCAACAGACCAGCGGATTTCAACACCACCGAACAGATAGGCCTTTGAGCGCGCCATCTTGAACAGGCGCTCCGGCTTGAACTTGCAGCCCTTGCCAAAAATCTGCTCATCCGGCTTGAAGCGCACCTTGGTCCCGCGGCGGTTGTGCACTTTGCCCTCATTGGATATCGGACCTTGCGCATGCCCGCGCGAGTACACCTGGCGATACAGCGTCTGATTGCGCGCAACCTCAACCTCCAGCACCTCGGCCAGGGCATTGACAACTGACACCCCCACCCCGTGCAAACCGCCCGATGTCTCATACACCTTGGAGTCAAACTTGCCGCCAGCGTGCAACGTGGTCAAAATGACCTCGAGTGCCGACTTATCCTTGAATTTTGGGTGCGGATCGACGGGAATGCCGCGGCCATTGTCCGTCACGCACAGGTAGCCTTCCGCATCATATTCCACCTCGATGAAGGTGGCATGGCCCGCCACCGCTTCGTCCATCGAGTTATCGATCACTTCCGCGAAAAGATGATGCAATGCCTTTTCATCGGTGCCGCCGATATACATGCCGGGCCTGCGGCGCACCGGCTCCAGGCCTTCCAGAACCTCGATGTCGGCGGCGGTATAGCCTGCTTCTGCGCTTGCAGGGTGCTTGCGAGCGGGTTCAGCGCCGTATTTCGGCTTTGCGGCAGGCGAGGCTTCAGCGCCGCCGAACAGGTCAAGTGACTTCGACATTCAGCTACCAGTTGTTCAAGCGAATCAAGTTCCAGCAAGTATGCCACGGCAAAGCTGGCAATAGCGAGTTTGGCAGGAAAGATAGCCACTACTGAGGCCATTGATGCCTGTGCATTCCAGCAACCTGCACCGGCCAAAAAGAAGCCCCGCCTTGCAATTCATGCCTGGCAGGGCTTCGTACTCTAGAGAGGGCTGGAAAAACGTTACGAGGGGTAGAACGCACCTTCCAGTCTACAACCGGACAAGGTGGCGCTTATGGCAGGGGTATGGGGTACGCCAGCACCTGTCTGATCATTCTCCCAACACACTCCGGCTGCTTATGGGATCAAGGCCAGGAACGCGCTGTCTGCCGGATCCTCACATGCTTGCGTGGTTACCAGCTTAAGACTTTAGGATAAGCAAGATTTGCCTCTGCGTCAAATCACAAAATACGTGAACATGCCTGCCCAATCTGCACACAGATTGGTTGACGCCCACACAGCGGATGTAGCCAGATGAAGGGCCCCGCCGGAACTCGCCGTGCAGGGCCCGATGGCATATTTGCCTTTGCCCGGTCTCAAACCAGGCGTGTCTTGGTACGGGCAATGCCCGTCAATTCAATTGTTTGAATTTTCTGTTTGGCTGTAAACAGCACGTTGGTCCGGGCTTATGCGGCCCCGACCGTTTCCTGCAGTTACAGCAGCTTTTGCTCAGGCGGCGTCAATTTTTTAGGCCTCCGTGCTTCAGGATGAACGAATCATGCACCTCAGCATGACCACCGTCAAATCACGAAAAAGGTCAGCAAGGCTTACATTTCAAGCCAGTCATGCATCGCGCTGCTTACTTCCGCGGGCGCCTCCAGCGTCGAGAGGTGCCCCGTCCCCGCCAAAACCGCCAGTTTGCTGCCACGGATTGCTTGCGCCATTGCAACTGAACATGTTGACGGGGTGATAATGTCCAGCGCTCCGCACAGCACCAGGGTCGGACAATCGATCCTGAGCAACTCCGGCCGGTAATCCCGCCGCCCCATGATGGCTGCCATCTGACGCCTGAAAACCGCTTCTCCGGTTTCGCGCGCCATGTTCAGCACAACTTCGCACAATGCCACATCGTCCATCCTGGATTGCGCCACCAGGCGGGGCAGCAATACCTGAGACGTGATCTCCATGAACCTTCCATCATCTGCCATTTTGATCAGTGCACGGCGCGCGGCAGTCTGTTCAGCCGTGTCAGGCTCCGCCTTGCCGTCCAGCAAGGCCAGCCGGGAAACCCGGTGCGGCGCCAGAGCAACGATTTCGAGCGACAGATAGACCCCCATGGACAGGCCCGCTAAAGCAAACCTCTGCGGTGCGCTGTCAAGGATCTGCCGCGCAATGCCGGCCATTTGATCGCTGCCCGTGTGATCAGCAACCATGACTTGACGCTCACTGGCAAGTGCCTTCACCTGCGGCTGGAAAAGTGCTGCGTTGCACATCAATCCGGGTATCAGCAACAAGGGTTCCGGCATGATATCCTCTCATGTCAACTTCACGACACGCTAACCACTATTGCGGATGGCTACACCCTTTTCTTTTGCGCGATACGAGGGCAATCTCGCGCCCACGATGGAGCGAGATCAAATACTGCCAGAAGCGCAATTGCCAGATGCCGTGGCGCTGATTGCCGAAGGACGGGCATTGGCCAGGCATTGGAACATCGGGCCGTCCGCATTCCTCAGTTATCGCGGTGTCCCGTCCGAGTCTGCCTACAAGCGCCAGTGCATTGCCTCCGGCCAGCTCATGCAGCACGCGCAGATCGGATGGCGCAGCCTGACGAAGACTCGCGATGCATGGGCCCAAATCCATGCGCAATGTGCAAACAGCAACGTCACTGTGGACCGCTACGGCATCTGCCTTGACTGGTCCATGGGCGTGCCACGCGATGAACGTGGACAAGCCATGCGCGGCACAGGCCTCATTCTCGACAATCCTGAGGACTTTGCCTCGCTGACGGCTGCGGCGCCGGTTGCTGCGCATTTTGGCGACTTTGTTCTGGGCTTTCCGGCAGCGGTTGAAAACACCTGCGCCGCGCTGGCCGCAGGTTCAACCAGTATCGGAAATCTGGGGCAGTATTTCACCTTCCGGTTGCACGGTGCCAGCAATGACATCGTGTGCACATCGGCCACTGTCACGGCACTTGCGCTGATTGCTGCGCAGCCTGAGCCGGTCCTCGTTCACTCCAACCTTGATGACGGCTTTGCCGCTCTGTTTGGCGACCTCTCATCAGTTTTGGGCGCGGTTCTGCTGGAGCGCCATATCGGCAATCTGCTGAACGTCACCGTCAGCCACTGCTGGGGCCATCATTTTGCAGACCCGGTTCGCCGTCTGGCATTCCACCTGGCACTGGCAGAGGTTGCAGGCGATACGCCCGGCACCATGATATACGGCAACACGACGAGCTATCGCGGCAGCGCGGCAGAGAATTTCGCCTCACTTGCAAGCTACCTTTCCATCGACATCACCGGCCAGGCCATGACGCCGACCGGGCACGCCATCAACCCGGTGCCCGTTACAGAGAACCAGCGCATCCCGGACGTTGATGAGGTCATTGACGCACAATTGTTTGGCGCCCGCCTTGCTGTGCTTGAAGCGCGGCACATGCGGCTGGTGGATGACGCCCCTGCCCGCACACTGGCCCGGCGCATTGTGGCCGGTGGCAAGAGTTTCTTTGCCAATGCGATGCGAGGCCTTGCAGCAGCAGGCATAGACACTGACAATCCGTTCGAGATGCTGTTGGCCATCCGCCGCATTGGCGGCCGCAGGCTGGAGCAGATGTTCGCAGCAAAGGTTGATCCGGTTATCTCGGATATCCAGGAGGAAGTTGCCGAAATGGCAGCAGCCCGGCTGCAGCGCATACCGGCTGACAGCCTGTCGGAAATGGCGCAAAGGAAGCCACGCATCGTAACCGCTACCACCGACGTTCATGAACACGGAAAGCTGGTGCTGGATGAGGTGCTGGGCAGCGCCGGCGCCACCCTCATCGACGGGGGAACCTCGGCTGAGCCGGCCTGGCTTGCAGCCCTTGCAAAAGCCCAAAATGCAAATGCCATAGCGCTTTCCACTTACAATGGCATTGCCTTGAGTTATTACAAGGCGTTGCAGGAATGTCTTGGGAATTCGATTCCGGTTTTGATCGGCGGCCGGCTGAACCAGGTTCCGGACACCTCAAACACCTCGCTGCCTGTTGACGTGGGCGACCTGCTGGCCAGCGAAGGCGCCATCGTTTGCCGCGAGATTGAAGATGCAGTGCCTGCCATTCTCAATGCGATGAAGGAGACAAGATGAGCAAGACAATCGGGATCATCGGAACCGGGCACTTGATCAAGCACATGATGCCTGCAATGGCCAAGACAGGTTATCACTTCATCGCATCGGAACGCGGACACGCAACTTCCGATTGGCTGAACCGGCACTATGAAGTGGAGATTTCCTCAAACAACCAGGCCATAGTCGATCGGTCCGACATAGTCATCATCGCAGTACGGCCATACGACGCGCAATCAGTGTGCAAGGGATTGCGCTTCAAGGAGCGCCAGGTCGTCCTGAGCCTTTGTGCAGGAGTGGCCTCACAGGAACTGGAGCCGCACGTCAAGCCAGCCAGGTTCGTGATGGCCATGCCGGTCGTTGCGGCGCAGTTCGGCGAAAGCCCCACCCTGCTGTACCCGGATGAGGCCTCCTGCCGGGCGCTGCTGGAGCCATGCGGGCCGGTTCTGGCGCTGGCAAGCGAAGACAACTTCGCACCTGCAGCTACCATCGCCTGTTATTATGGCTGGGTGCAGGAACTGATCGGCGAGATGGCGCAGTGGGTGTCAGCACAGGGAGTTGATGCGGACACCGCACGGCTGCTTGTCGCGCAGATGACAAGAGCCGGGGCGACCACCGTACGCGAGCGAACCGAGGCCAGTGTACCTGAGCTGGTCGACGAACTGGCCACAGAGCGGTCCTTCACCTTGAAGGGGCTGGAGGTGCTGCGCGAGGCAGATGCGTTCACACCGTGGAAGAACGCGGCGGCGGCGTTGTTCGAGAAGGGGTGAATGGCTCAAGTCCGGCTGGGTTTCCACAAAGTGTTGAGGCGAATGCCGCCGATCTCCAGAGCGACCGGCATGTCTGTTTTCGGATCAAGCCACGCTGTTGCGTCCAGTTGCCCTTTGCCAAACAGTGGGTTCAGAGCAGTCGGGCCGTGAAACGGGATATTCCACCTGCCAGTGCTTGCTTCAACGACTGCGATGTCCGCACTTCCTTCTCCACCCCCGTCTTTCAACTCGACAAGGACAGCCTCCGGCAGCGTGCTTTCTGCCACCCGTTCGCGGTGCCACTTGAACCAGATTGACATGCAACCGGCAATCGCCAATGCCAGCCCCATCATGCTGAAAACGACCGCGAGCGGTATTGGCGTCGGTTCGTGCATCACGCCCGATACAAACACCATCCATAGAAACACCAGGCCAATGACAATCGCCGCGATGCCGCGCAGCGAAGTGTTATGTCTGAACCAGCGATACATTGCAGCATGATTACCGCCAATTATTTCCAGATCGTAAAGTGCAATTTGCCCCGTTCAATATGCCGCAAGCCATAAAAATTGACATTTTCGACGCGAATCCTCATATATGCATCATGTTCGTTGCGGCGCCATGTGATTGAGGTGCCGTGAAAGCGGGCGAGGCATCCGGCCTTCGCTCCGGCATCATCAACCCAGTTTGCATGACCGCAGCTCACGCGGCGGGCCATCAGGCGCACACGAAACGGATCATATTACTTAATGTCATTCGACACGCTCGGCCTTAGCGACAAGGTCCTCTCCGCCGTCAAGGACGCCGGTTTCACTACCCCTACCAAAATCCAGGCAGAAGCCATCCCGCCTGCGCTTGAACGCAAGGATGTTATGGGGCTGGCGCAGACCGGCTCCGGCAAAACTGCGGCGTTCACGCTGCCCATGCTGCATATCCTGGAGAAGGGCCGCGCGCGCGCGCGCATGCCCCGCACGCTTATCCTGGAGCCGACCCGCGAGTTAGCCGCACAGGTGCACGAAGCCTTCGAAATGCTCGGCAAGAACCACAAGCTGAACATCGCGCTGCTCATGGGCGGTGTTTCGTTCGATGAGCAGAACCGCAAGATCGATCGCGGCGCGGATGTCATAATCGCTACTCCCGGCCGCCTCCTCGATCATGTTGAGCGTGGCAAGCTGATGCTTACCCAGATCGAGATCTTTGTCATCGATGAGGCCGACCGGATGCTTGATATGGGTTTCATCCCGGATATTGAGCGGGTTGCCAAGCTTTTGCCGATTACCCGGCAGACGCTGTTCTTCTCTGCAACAATGCCGCCGGAAATCCAGCGCATAACCAACCAGTTTCTGCACAACCCGGTGGAGATCAAGGCGCAGGCGCTTTCGTCCACCGCCGAAACCATCACACAGCGCGCCGTTTACGCACCTTCGGATGACAAGGAAAAGCGCGACATGTTGCGCGCGCTGATGCGCGAGCATGCTGATGTGATCAAGAACGGCATCATTTTCGCCAACCGCAAGACCACTGTGGCTGTGCTTGAAAAATCCCTGCAGAAGTACGGGTTTTCTTGTGGCGCACTGCATGGCGACATGGACCAGCACGCTCGCCTGAAGACGCTTGATGCCTTCCGCAACAACGATATCACCTATCTCATCGCATCTGATGTTGCAGCACGCGGTCTGGACATCCCCGCTGTGAGCCATGTCTACAATTTCGACGTGCCGACCCACTCGGAAGACTATGTGCACCGCATTGGCCGCACCGGCCGCGCCGGGCGCGAAGGCAATGCGTTCACCCTTGTGAAGTGGGAAGAGTTCAAGGTGTTCAAGGACATTGAAGACCTGATCAAGAAACCGATTGAATGGGAAGGTGAGACACCCAGCGAGGAAGAGATGGCAGAGTCCATCAAATCCAGAGGCAAGCGCAGACGCGGTGCAAAGGCGGCAGGGCCAAGGGGCAAGCCGGCTGCTGCTGCGGCCAAACAATCAAAGCCTGAGCCCAAACCCGAAAAGCCACAGGAAAAAATCGAGGTGGCTGACAAGCCGGCGCGGGCAGCAAGTTCAGACGACAAGCCGAAGCGCGAGCGTGGTGGCCGCGGGCGCGGGCGCAGTGAAGACAATGACAGCTCACCATCGCACTTTACCGAAGACACGATGCCGGCGTTCCTTTCGCGCAGCGTTAGCTGACAACAGCCGGGCGTGACGACGCACGGTGCAGGCAGCCTTATGTCTTGCGGCCGATCTCGTTGCGCCCGGACAGCAGCGCCAGAAGGTCGCCACGCCAGCCGACATGGCGGGAGGCCAGCGCAGCCACTGCAACTGCCCAGGCCAGTTCACCAATGATGGCGGCCCAGCCTATGCCTGCTATGCCCATCGCCGGCACCAGAAGCACAGCGCTGGCTGCGACAATGATGAAGCTGGCGAGGCAGGTGCGGCCAAGCAGCAACTGACGCCCGCCCAGAGACAGGACATGGACGTTCAGACCGCCCAGGGCGCGCAACCCCTGCGCCACCATCAGCAGCAGCAGAACATCATGGGCGGGAACATAGTCCGGCCCGAACACACCCAGCAGCCACTTGCCCATGACCGCCAGCGCAACAAGACCCGCACCGATCACGCCGATGCAGGCCAGGTTGGTGCGCATCAGCAGACTTTTGGCAAGCGCGGCGTTGCGCACATTCAACGCGCCGGTCAGGTCACGCAGGACAAACTGCTGCGAGGCCTGGGTGAAAAACCCGACAAGCGCCGCCAGACGGATGGCTATACCGACCTGGGCAACCTCGTGCTTCGGCAGCAGCAGCGTTGACACCAGGGTGAGAAAGTCGGCCATGGCGGTCATCGACAGCGCAACGATGATCATCGGCCAGGCGCGCCCGGCCCACAGCCGCATGAGCTTTGGCGGCACCTCTGCATGCATCGCAACGCGCGCGCCACTGTCGCCCAGAATGCGCCCCACCACCCACGCGGTGAAACAGCTGAGCACCAGAAACAACCCCGCCACCACCGGCAGCGACAGGTAGCCGAACACCACCACCCAAAGCCCTGCGCCCACCATCATCAGCGCGGTCTTGCCGACAAAGTCCGGCACGATGGCCGCCATGTAGCGGCGCACCGCGTTTGCCGCCGCCCCGTTCAACCGCAGCAGCGCCGACGCGGGCGCAACGGCCAGCCCGGCGATAACGGCAAGGCGGGTTTCCGGCGCAACCGGCGCGGCCAGCAGAAACAGCAGGCCGGGAATGAACATCACCAGCGCCCACTTCAACATGTCGCGCACGGCCTGGTAGAGGAAGCGGTGGGCCATGTCGGGCCGGCCCAGCGAATGATACCGCGCCAGCGCCGTCAGCCCGAGGTTTGGATAACCCGCCCCGATGACCAGCCCGGCGAACGAGGCGAGCGACACGATCAGGAACCAGCCACCCATCTCGGCCGGGGTGAGCCAGCGCGCCAGCAGGATTTGCAGCGCAAAGCCAAGCACCGCCCCCGCCAGGCGGACGCCTACGGCAGATGCCAACAGTGCTGCGACACGCGCAAACCCCACAATTCCAGCCCCCTTCGCAAAGCGCAACACGCGCAACCGGGCGAGTTTAGCGCACCACCGCTTAGCAAATGCTGAAGGTTTGAAGGCGTGCGCGCAAAGCCCGCCCGCACCGGCGCAGCCGCCAGCGCGCCCGCAGGCCAACCGGGCGCGAGGGGAAAGGAGAACCGGAAAACGGGCCACTCGATGTTGCGCCGTCTGTATGTTTGATATGGCGCTCCAGCGAGCAGCCCGCACGCACGTGGTTTTTGCTTATCCGGAAGGCCCGGGGCCCTGAGCGGTTTTCGCCCCCGCGGCCGCAGGCCCCTAGACAGACCTGCGGTGATATCGGCAAAGCCCGGCCGCATCACTGCCAGCCACGCTGCCGCCACTGTCGCCAACCGTGACGTCGGCACATTCCGGTTTCGCCCATCCCGGACCGCACTGGCGTTACTTCAACGCGAGCCGGGACGCACGCACGCCCTGCCCCGGAAATGGAAACGCATGCCATTCCTTCCGCCGGATCAGGTGGATAGACATATAGAACAAAATAGGAACATTGTCAAGAGGTGAGCAGTGAGAGGGAGGAAAATGGGCGGGAAGCGGTCTTTAGCTGCGAATATGTAATACCGGGGTTGGTCACACCAGAGCAGACATTTAGGTAGGAACCATATCCGGCTCTCCGGCAAAAAGCCGGGAACGAACCCAGTTGGAATGCCGTCCACTTCGAGGTCAATTCTGACACAAAGCACCTGACGAACCCGACTTTTTAGAGCCGTCGACTGCACATTTTAGGTGCTGATGTTGACTGTACGTTGCTCAATCGCAATCAAAGCGCATGAGCGAGGGCTGAAAAATCGACGCGATTAGAGCACCAGTAAACAGAAGGGTCGAGCTTGGTTGCCATCCGAGGCGTTGGATTTACACAAGCCTTCTATTGTTGAAGGGCAAATGGTATGGAGAGTTTCTCGAGGGCGGTGGGAAGCGTTGGTTGGCGCGGCGCATTGCCTCAATCTTTCCTGAATTGCAGTTTGAACGGTACCACGAACCATTCCTTGGTAGTGGAGCCGTTTTTTTCGCTATTTCGTCGGGCTGCAACGCCGTTCTATCGGATCAGAACAGCGATCTTGTATCAACATATTTAGAGCTACAATCGGATCCAGAAGGTATTATCGAAGTCCTTAGGAAATACAAAAATACGGAAGAGTTTTCATGAGATGAGGTCGCAGGTTCCTAGTACGGATACCGAAGCTGCAGCACAATTCTTGTACCTCAACCAAACCTCATTCAACGGGATCTACAGGGTTAATTTGCGTGGCGAATACAATGTACCCTTCGGATATCGTACAAAGGCTTTCTTAGACGCGGCCAACTTGAGAGCGGCTTCAAACGCATTGTCGAAAGCTACAATCTTTTGTCGAGATTTTGAGGAATGCCTAACTGACATTTCATGTGAGGATTTTGTTTTTCTCGATCCTCCATATACTGACCTGCTCCCCAACTTGTACCTGGTTATAAGTTAGTCCTGTTCACGTTGTGGTCCTTTCTGGACCGGGTTGCAAATTCGTTTGGGGTGAGCCCATCGAGGCTCGTATGTGGTCGGTGGTTGTTGTAGTCGGTCCTCCAGTCAGTGATGATCTGTCTTGCGTGCTTGTAGCTTGTGAAGAGGTGCTCGTTTAGACACTCGTCGCGCAAGCGCCCGTTGAAGCTTTCGACCAAGCCGTTCTGCATTGGCTTGCCAGGCGCAATGTAATGCCATTCAACGCCTGTGTCCTGTTGCCAGCCGAGGATGGCATTTGATGTCAGCTCAGTTCCATTGTCACTGACCACCATGCAGGGACGGCCTCGCTGCTCGGCAATCAAGTCGAGCTCTCGTGTCACACGGTGACCTGATAGCGAGTTGTCAACCACAGCAGCTAGACATTCCCGGCTGAAGTCATCGATTACGCACAGGATACGGAACCTGCGGCCATCTACCAATGTGTCTGAGACGAAGTCCAGCGACCAGCGCTGGTTGGGGCCTTGTGGTATTGCCATAGGCGCTCGTGTTCCCAAGGCCCGCTTGCGGCCACCACGCTTGCGCACAGTAAGCCGTTCTTCCTTGTATAGCCGGTACAACTTCTTCCAGTTGATCTGAACGCCTTCACGCTTCAGCAGCAGGTGCAGACGCCTGTAGCCAAAACGCCTGCGTTCAGACGCAAGCTCATGCAATCTTGTCCTCAGACCAGCATCATCAGGTCGGGCAGACCGGTAGCGATAGACACGTGGTGTCATCCCCACCAGATCGCACGCATGGCGTTGAGAGTAACCTCTATGTTCGATGGCCCAGGACACGGCATTCCTCCTTGCACTGGGCGTTAGAAGTTTTTTCCGAGCATCTCACGCAACGTCGAGACATCCAACATCGCATCAGCCAGAAGCCGCTTCAGTTTGCCATTCTCTTCTTCGAGAGCCTTCAGCCGTTTGGCCTCAGACAACTCCATGCCGCCGTACTTGGAGCGCCACTTGTAGAAAGTCGCATCACTGATGCCGTGCCGACGGCACAATTCGCTGGCCGACAGTCCGGCTTGATGCTCTTTCAAGATGCCAATGATCTGTTCGTCAGAAAACCTGGATCGTCTCATCGTCTGTCTCCTTCTCGAAGGAACAGACTAACCTCAAAACGAGAACAATTCAGGGGAGCAGGTCACTCCCAGTCTCTACTGCTAAGATTCTCATGGCAAGTGTCGGCCTGTCACTAATCATTGTGGCCAGCCTAGTCAGCTCAGCAGGTCGATTCCTTGACTACATCGAAGGAGCAGCACAAGCGTCTCCTGAAGAACTCAGCCGAGACTTACAGAGCAAGTCTAACCATGTGCTCGTCGTGGGCTTTGGGCAGGTAGGTATGGCGCTTACACGCCATCTCATTAGCATTGATGTTCCAGTGACTGTCATTGATTACAACTCCCGACGAGTGAGAGAGTGGCGTCAGCGCGGACTTCCCGTCTACTACGGCAATGCCCTGCGAGCTGAAGTACTGCGTAGCTGTGGTATTATTTCTGCGCCAATGGTCATATTGACTGTTCCTGACGCCGACGTGACAAAGCGCTTAATCGAGCTAGTGCGACGGATTTCCCCAAATCAGTTGATCATCGCACGAGCGCCAACGAGTGACAGCATTGATGATCTTCAAAACGCCGGTGCAAACATCGTTGTTGAAGAGAGCCTCACAACAGCACTGGAATTGGCAGAGCGCGTAGCCATCATGTATGGAGCGCCAGCTTCTAATATATCGACCGAACCAACTGCATAACTAAAAAATGACACAAAAAGTGCCCTTAAAGAATCACCATTCGGCGTGGATCGTACCTGGCGACCACGGTGGCTCGCGGCGAAAACAGACACTACTGGCGCTACCGTGAAAAATCACTGAGCGGAGGTATCCGATCGCTGAAGTTTAAAACGGGAGACGCTAACTGCATTGCCCCAAAAATGTCTGGGTCGGGTCAACAGCAGGTATTCGTCGGGTTGTTCTCAATGACCGCTCAGTCCGCGTTGCGGTCATTGATGTCACTAAAATGATGCGGCTTGCACGAATGTCCGGTCTGGGTAAGCGATAAGAACGTCTTTCCAGTAAAGCAAAAGTCGGCTTTGGGCCGCGAACGACATCGTCGAGGCGCCCGCCGGACGCTATCGCCACACTGTCGTAGGTCAGGTCCGAGCCCAAAGTGCCTGATGCTGCACTGTCCACGAACGGCCACTGTGTGATTTTTGATTTCAACTGATTGCACAAACATGCGCCCTGAACTGTCACTCTCGGACGTATTGAGCGGCTGCGTTCTGGTCTATGGCATAGTCCCACGCGGTTCCGTTTGCTTTCATTGCTTCATTGACCACTTGCTTTAAGGGAAGCCGTTCCCAGACTTCGGACTTGATTTTCTCTAGATCGAAGTACCCACCCGTGATCACTAGGTTGAGCGCCGCCTGTATCTCTTGCAGGTCGGGGTCTCCCGCGCGGTTATCCCACTCGTTCGGATCCTGGGCGAGATTGAAAAGCTGAGGCGGTGAGCCATGACAGTAATGGTATTTCCAATCGCCCAGTCGCACCATGAAGGAAGGGCGCATGATGCCTTCGCCGTGGTATTCTGAGACGACTGGAATCACTTCCAGTTCTTCGCCATGGATTGCTGGGAGCAACGATCGCCCTTCCAATGGGGCAACAGGTTCTTGCCCCGCGATATCGATCAGGGTCACAGGCACGTCGATCAACGAAACAGGCGTTTCGATTGTCCGGGGCGCGACACCAGGCATGTCAATAAACAGCGGAATGCGGGCTGACCATTCATATAAGCTCCTCTTCTGGATCATGCCCTTTTCGCCCAGCATCTCACCATGGTCGGACGTGACGATCACAATCGTATCGTCCCGCAGCCCATTATCTTCGAGCACATCCAGAAGCTCTCCGATCTTGTCGTCGACATAATGGGCAAGGGCGGCAAACCCTCGCCGCATCGCGATCAGGTTCTTAGGATCGCGGATTTCGTCGCCTCGCAAATGCAACCCGTGCCAGCGCCGGATGGCATGATCATAATCGGAATATGTCGCGTCCATGTCATCGGGATATCCTGGCAAAGGAATTTCGGCATCCTTGTACATCTCCCAATATTTTTTGGGGACTTTGTATGGCGGATGCGGATTGGTGAAAGAGACAGTCAGCATCCACGGCTTGTCGGGGGCGTGGCGCAGATATTCCAAAGATTTGAAATGAGTTTCCTCGTCATATTGCAGCTCCTTTGACCAGCCCGCCCCAATATTCTCGGCTAGATATTGCGGCGTGAAATCAAAGGCTTTGGCAGTCAGGTCATCTTCAGGCGGCAGCGGATAGGACCAGATGAAACCGGAGGGGTAGACATCCGTGTTCAAGCGGCGCTGGAAGCCATGCAACTGATCGGCCCCGATGAAATGCATCTTGCCTGACAGTACCGTCTCGTATCCCGCATTGGTCAGGTAGTGCGCGAAGGTCGGGATAAAGCTATGGTAGGGATCGCCATTGTCATAGCAACCCGTGGTCGATGTATAGAGCCCGGTCATGAAGCAGGATCGCGCAGGCACGCAGATCGGGCTGGGCGTATAGGCATTGGTGAAATTGGCAGATCGTTGCGCCAATGCGGTCATGTGTTTGGTTTTGGCCCCGACACCCCCGCAGGCCTCCAGCATGAAAGGCGTCATCTGATCGGCCATTATCACGAGGATATTCGGGGTTTTCGATATCATGGAATACGTACCTGCTGCGGCAATGATTGCTTGTACCTTGCGATACTACTGACCCGATACGTGTCAAACTTGTCCAGTGGCGACCAGTATCCCTTCAATTGCGAGCAAGAGGCAAAAGTTCAAAGCAGCCATTCCAATCGTTGTGGTGAAAGCCCGCAAAGTCCGCAAAGCTGCCATACAGCCTCACCCCCTCACCGCGCAGGCTCCATGCTCATCAGTGCTGCGTTGCCGCCGGACGCTGTTGTGTCCACTGACAGCACCCGCTCTGCCGCGAAACGGTAAAGATAATGCGGACCTCCAGCCTTGGGGCCGGTGCCGGACAGGCCTTCGCCACCGAACGGCTGCGAGCCGACCACCGCGCCGATCTGATTGCGGTTGACGTACATATTGCCCACGCGCACCTGCGCCTGCACCTGCTCGATTGTGTCTTCAATGCGCGAGTGTAACCCAAGCGTCAGGCCATAGCCCGTTGCGTTCAACGCCTCGCACACCTGATCAAGCTTGTCGGCTTGGTAGCGCACAACATGCAGGCAAGGCCCGAAAACTTCCTCGGTCAGGTGTTTCAGCGAACCAAGTTCATAAATGGCCGGAGTGACAAAGGTTCCAGCCTTGCATTCAGATGGCATGGGCAAATCGATCAGCGTCTTTGCTTCACGGGCCATGCGCGCCTTGTGCGCATCCAGCCGGTCCTTGGCTTCCATGTCGATCACCGGACCGACGTCGGTTGCAAAGTTCATGGGATCGCCAATTTTCAGCTCCGCCGCAGCGCCGCACAGCATGTCGATGGTGCGCTTGGCTGCTTCTTCCTGAACAAACAGGATGCGGGCTGCCGAACAGCGCTGACCGGCGGAATCGAACGCTGAAAGGATCAGGTCTCGCACGGCCTGTTCCGGCAGGGCGGACGAGTCCACGATCATGGCATTCATGCCGCCTGTCTCGGCGATCAGCGGCAGGATGGCGCCGTTGCGCGCAGCCAGTGCGCGGTTGATGATGTGCGCTGTCTGGGTTGATCCGGTAAACGCAACACCACTCAGCAGCGGATGCTTCATCAACGAACTGCCAATGCGTGCGCCGTCGCCCGGCAACAGAGAGAGCACTTCAGCTGGCACACCTGCCTGATGCAGCAATCTCACCGCCTCATAAGCGATCAGCGGCGTCTGCTCGGCAGGCTTCGCCAGCACCGCATTGCCCGCAGCCAGCGCTGCAGCGGTCTGTCCGGTAAAGATGGCCAGAGGGAAGTTCCATGGTGCGATACAGGCAAAGGTGCCCCGCCCATGCAGGTTAAGCTGGTTCAACTCGCCCGTCGGCCCCGGCATGTCTTCTGGCGAGGCAAATTTCTCACGCGCTTCAGCCGCATAGTAGCGCAGGAAGTCCACCGCCTCGCGCAGGTCAGCCTGCGCATTGTCGAGCGACTTGCCGGCCTCGCGGATCAGCAGGCCAAACAGGCGCGGTGCGTTCTGCTCATACAGGTCGGCCGCACGATCAAGGCATGCCGCCCTGCCCTTGCCGCCCATCGCATCCCACGCACCTTGCGCCTTGTCCGCTGCCTTGATCGCAGCTTCCACTTGAGCATCCGAGGCTTCCGCAATCGTGCCCACCTTCACTGACCTGTCATGCGGCGAGGTGATGTCGCGCGGTTTTTCACCCTTTGCGCCGCCCGGAACCAGCGCCGTGGCGTTGACGGGTTTCCTGAGCGCGGCCTCAATCTGCTGCATCAGCGGTTCACGCGTCGCGTCATCCCACAACGGAATGCCCTTTGAGTTGTCACGCAGATGAAACAACTGCCGCGGGGCCTTGATGCGCGGATGCGGAAGGCTGTCCAGACGCCGTACAACGGCCACCGGGTCTTCCACTATCTCCTCTATCGGCGCCTCATCATCTGCCAGCCGGTTGACGAATGAGGTGTTGGCACCATTTTCAAGCAAACGACGCACCAGATAGGCCAGCAGGTCTTCGTGGCTGCCCACAGGGGCATATATGCGGCATGGCTGGGCCAGACCGTCCTGGCTGGTCACGGCATCGTAAAGCGCCTGCCCCATGCCGTGCAGCCGCTGGAATTCGAACTCCCGGTCATTTCCCGCCATGACTGAGACGGCAGAAACCGTGTGTGCGTTATGCGTGGCAAACTGCGGATAGAAGGCATCCCGGTTGCCCAGCAGGAAACGCGCGCAGGCAAGGTACGACACATCGGTCGAGACCTTGCGGGTAAACAGCGGAAAACCTTCATAGCCTGCAATCTGCGACAGCTTGATTTCCGTGTCCCAGTACGCACCCTTGACCAGGCGGACCGGAAACCTGCGGCCCGTATCGCGCGCCAACTGCGCCAGCCATTCCAGTGCCGGCATGGCACGGCGCGAGTAGGCCTGCACTGCAAGACCCAGCCCGTTCCAGCCCTTGAGCTTCTCATCATGGGCCAACCGCCCAAACAACTTGAATGAAAGCTCCAGCCGGTCAACCTCTTCGGCGTCAATTGTAAGCGCCATTCCGCCGGCGCTGGCCTGCTCACACAGGGCCAGAATGCTTGGATACAGCTCCTCCATCACGCGGTCCTGCTTGCGCGCTTCATAGCGCGGGTGCAACGCCGACAGTTTGACTGAAATCGATGGCAGTTCGTGGATTGGCCGGTTCATCTTGTCAGACGCGGCAATTGCCTTGATGGCATCCGAGTAAGACTGCCAGTAGCGCCTGGCATCTGCCATGGTACGCGCGGCTTCGCCCAGCATGTCATAGCTGAAACGATAGCCTTCCTTCTTGAGTGGCTTCGACACGTCCAGTGCTTCATTGATGGTGCGGCCAAGCACAAACTGCTTGCCCATGATCTTCATGGCATGGCGCATTGCCTGACGCACCACCGGTTCGCCGGAGCGCTTGACCAGCTTGGAAAAGTAGCCTGACGTGTTTTGCACCACTTCACCGCCAAGTCCAACGAACCGGCCGGTGAGCATCAGCCCCCAGGTGGAGGCGTTGACGAACAGCGATTCAGACGCACCGAGATGCTTCTCCCAGTCGCGCCCACCGATCTTGTCAGCAATCAGTTTGTCAGCGGTATGGTCATCGGGAATGCGCAAAAGCGCCTCCGCCAGGCACATAAGCACCACACCTTCCTCGCTTGACAGCGAGTATTCCTGCATGAACTCGTCGACGCCACCCTTCTGCTTGCGCCCCTTGCGCACCTGTTTGACCAGTGAAGTCGCCAGTTCCTGCGTCTTTTGCGCATCCTCGCCATCCAGTCGCGCATGGGCAGCAAGTGAATGCACAAGCGCCGTTTCATCGGCAAACAGCTTGACGGAGAGCGGGGCAAAATCAGGAAGCTGCTGCGCGGCCATTAAAATTCCTCCATGGATGACATCATTCACTCCTTATCCATTTTCAATCAGTGATTTTCGCTATATTATTCACATTGCACAGTCAAAACATCCATGAAAGCCGTCAATTCAGTGACGATAGATACATACGACATCAAGATACTTGAAGCCTTGCAGGAAAACGGCCGTACAAGTGTCAGTGATCTTGCCCGCAAGATCAATCTTTCCACCACTCCGTGCGCACAACGTCTGCGCAAGCTGGAGGCCAACGGCTACATCAAAGGCTACACTGCCATTGTCAGCCCGCGCTCGCTTGGTCTCGACCTGCTCGTGTTCATTCAGGTTACACTCAAGGAAACCGATGAGAAAACACTGCAGGCATTCAACCGCGCAGTACTGCTGTTACCCCACATTCTGGAGTGCCACATGGTCGGTGGTGACTTCGACTACCTGGTGAAGGCGCGCGTTAGCGGAATGCAGGACTACCGCAAGCTGCTGGGCGGCGAGATCAGCTCGCTGCCCATGGTCCAGGGCACGCATTCCTACTTCGTCATGGAGGAGATTAAGGATAGCGGCGCCTTGCCACTGGCCCCGCTGCGCAACGCCGGGAAAAGGTGATAGAATACCTCACCAGTCAATTTACCGATTCCCCATCCAGACATGCCTGAACGCCTGCAAAAAGTTCTAACAGTTGAAGAAATGCGCCACTGGGTGAACCGGTGGCGGTCAAAGAACATGCGCTCAGCCCTCGTTCCAACAATGGGAGCACTGCATGATGGTCACCTGCGGCTGGTTGAACAAGGTTTGCGAATGGCCGACCGCGTTGTTGTCTCCATATTCGTGAACCCTACGCAGTTTGCGCCCGGCGAAGATCTGGACGCATACCCGCGCACCGAAAGGCAAGACTTGCAACAACTCCGTGCTGCAGGTGCCCACGTTGTGTTCGTACCAAAGGCTGGCGAAATGTATCCCGAGGGGTTTTCCACCTCGGTAAACTTGAAAGGCCCGGCCACGGCCGGACTGGAAGACAGGTTCCGGCCAACCTTTTTCCAGGGGGTGGCAACAGTCGTCGCAAAGCTGTTCATTGCTGCTGGCTGCGACTACGCGATGTTCGGCGAAAAGGACTATCAACAGCTGAAAGTGGTCACCGCCATGGCGCGCGACCTGCACATACCTACCAGCGTCATCGGCGTGCCAACCGTGCGCGCAGATGACGGCCTGGCCCTCTCATCGCGCAACGCCTACCTGAGCGCACAACAACGTGCCGTCGCCCCTGTGTTACATGAAACCCTGCAAGCCCTTGCCGAAAACATTCGCGCAGGCAAGAACATCGCGCGCTGCTGCGGCAATGCGCGACGCCAGCTGACCAAAGCAGGTTTCAAACCCGACTATGTTGAAGCCAGAGCGGCCGAAACCCTAGCCCCGGTCAAGACCATCTCGGAAACGCAAATTCGCTTGCTTGCGGCTGCGTGGCTCGGCAAAACTAGGCTGATCGACAATATCGGAGTTTGAAGTTCATGAAGGTACATTCTGCATGAAATCACTGTATGCAATCTGGGTTGCAATGCGCTTCGTTTCTTATGCTGTGTTTGCCTTCATTCTCGGCTTTGCTGTCAATGGTGCATCCCTGGCAGACAGCATGCGCGCAATCGTGACATTCGATACCCATATCTTGTTGGCAAGCCCGATTGCCGCGGGAATCTGCCTGGTACTCTGGCTGGTCTGGGCGTTTGCGTCCTGGCGTTTCCTGTTTGGCAAATAGCGCTGCCACTACAGCAAACCAAGTTCCGCAAGCTCGTTGCGCATCTGCTCTGGCATGTCCTGGGCTGCGCCACCCTTTGGCAAGTCCACCGGTGCATCTTCGGCAGCGAGATAACGCCAACCCTGAAATGGCCTGCGCGGCTGCGGCTTCACAGCCACCAGTTCCTCGTCAAACACAAGCTTGCAACGCGAGATACCATCTTCATCTTCGAAGGGTTCTATGGCGGTGATGCGCTGGCGTACTGATATCAATCCCTTGATAACCCAGTAGATCGACCCACCACTGGTCACTTCATCGGCTCGCTTGGGTATCATCCGTGTGGTGTGCCAGATCTTGCCCACGGTGCGCATGCGCATGGTTTGCCATTCAACAAGTTCGTTGATCTCGCTGACGCCGACGCACAATTTGAGAATATGAACAGGCATCTCACCAGCATCCACTTGTGAAGCGCCTGTGGCAATCCCGCAACCAGGCAGTGTGCACAGGTTTCAAACCGCGAAGTAATCCTGGTCAACTTCCTTGAGCTGGAAAATGGGATCGGGCTTCACCCCCAGATTGTAGCGGATCATCAGACTGGCCAGTTGCCGGCCATCAACAAGCGCAATGCGGCGGGGCACTGCTTCCACAAACTTCGCAGCCGAGGCTGGAAGGAAGCAGGTTGATACAAACACACCTTTCGGTGCCTTGTGTGCCTCAAGCGAACCTGCAAAGTCCCGCACTTCGGCAATGGGAACAGTGCTGGAGGGTTTATACCTCTTCGCCTGAATGTAAATGAAATCGAGACCAAGTTCATCCTGGTAGACAACACCATCAACTCCGCCGTCCCTGCTGCCGCCGAGCCGCCTTGCAACTTCGTTCCTCGAGTTGCCATACCCCATGGCGACAAGCAGATCCACGATCAACTGCTCGAAGAATTCGGGTTCACGGCTGTAGATGTGTCCCAGCAGTGTCTGTTGCAGCTGCCGTTCTGCATGAGAAAACAATTCGGACAGCTTCTCAGTGTCATCGTCGCTCATGGGTTCGCGCCTGAAGAGTGATACAGGCTCACTAAAGCCAACTTCCCCGCCGCTGGCTGCCGGGCGTATCGCGCGGACCAGACCATCGTTGCCATCATAGGACACCTGCCCCTCGACAGTCAGATACGACAATGCCCAGCGCAGGTTGCTGGCTATGACTGTTTCGCGGCCACTGGCAAGACGCACCTGCCGCTCAACCGTACTCAACTGGAAGTGGTCGCACACTGCATTGAGAACATCATCAAACAATGTCTCTCCACCGGCCCGTTCAACCGCGGCCAACGCAGGCTGCATGAGTTGCTGGTACTCTGGCACCGTCATTATTGCCCCCTTCAAGTCCGCCCAAGGCTCAACCAACACCCAGGCCCCCCTATCGCCGTTCATGCTCCTCCACCGGCGCGCCGGATTCCTTCCACGCACCAAATCCACCGATCAGGTTGTAGACCGGCTTCAGTCCCATTCGTTGCGCAACATCCGTCGCCAAAGCTGAACGCAAGCCTCCTGCACACATGAAAATGAATGGCCTGTCTTCGGTGAAAATTTCCTTGTGGTAGGGGCTGTCGGGAGCGATCCAGAACTCAACCATCCCACGCGGCACATGCCTGGACCCAGGAACCTTGCCGTCACGCCACAATTCACGCACATCCCGAATGTCGATCAGCATGGCATTTTCGTTGTCCAGCATGGCCCGCGCCTGGGCAACGTCAATTTCAGTTATACCCGCCTGCGCTTCGGCAAGTAACTGTTTGATCCCAATATTGATTTGTTGCGCCATCACAGAGAACCTTCACCCGAACAAAGTTGACTGACCAACAGGCAGACCATACTCACAACATGTGCGCCGCTGCGTCAAGGTGGTGCAATCATGGCAGTCTATAACCTGGCAGGCAGATGCCTCCAGGCCAGCACGCCACACACAGCAGTCCAAATTCCAAGAACAATGAAGACCGATTGCAGCGGAGCATAAAGAAGCAACACCGAAAACAACATAGTCGGAACCAGTTCTGACAAATCCAGATAAGTCCGGTAAACCCCTGTCATCTCTGCGCGCTCATGAGGATGAACGGAGCGAAGGAAGGGTATCGAACCCACTCCATCAACAGCAACCGCCCCTATTGCAGCAGCCAACAGCAAACCAGCCGTCAGCAACGGAGCCTCGGCACCGGAAATGCCGGCCAATATACTGAAGATGGCGATACAGAAGAATGCGATGGCGATAACCTTCCGCACGCCGGCTCTCTGCGCAATCTTGCCGAACAAGAACGAAAGAATGAGCATGGCGTTGCCGGCGGAAATAAGGAATCCCGCTGCTTCCTTACCAAGCCCACTCTGCACCATGAGTATGGGAGAATATACAAAGAAGATGACCCAGAAACACGACCTGCCGAAGGCTATGAGCCAGGCGAGCCTCAATCGTGGCTGAATCGCAAACCGCCGGATGCCGGTCAGCGGATTGACCGATTTGGACTTGCCTGCCCGGATAATCTTGCTGTCGGACAAGCGAAGATACCAGAACAGGATCAGCAAAACGCCGCTGCAGACTGCCGTCAACGCGTGCGGCGCCCAGACGCCATAGGATGTATAGAGCCAGACACCCAGTGACGGGCCAATGGTCCACGAAAACGTGGCAAAGGTCATCTTCAACGGCTCGACCTTTACGTAGTCGGCCTTCTTTATGTGATCGAGTATGTAAAGGCTGGTTGTGATGTTGAGACAGGCAGCGCCAAACACCCTCAGGAACATTCCCATTGCCTGCCCGGTTACCGTGAAGCTGGCCATAGCAAGCGCACCCAGAATGAGTGCCAGGCCGCCAAACGTATAAACGAAACGCCGCGCGGTCTTGTTGATAATCAACGGAATAATCAGGGTCGTCGCCAGCGAACCACATGCGACCAGCATGTAAATCATCGAGACCTGCTGGCTGGATTGCAGCAAGTCATAAGCCTGCAGAGAGATAACCGTAGCCACACATGCGCGCGCCAGAGAATTCGACTGCAAAAAGCAGTGTGAACACAGCCGCAGTCGGGCGCGGTGCGGCGGGCAGCCAGATCGGGTATCGTGCAGAGAAGGCCATGATTAGAGGGTTTTGCCGTACAGAATCCCAACAGTATTGCCGTGTACGAATCGGACCGTTGCACGTCAACCCGCAAATGACCAATGGCAACCATTCGTTAGGCAAAAGCAACTACTATTCGGTCAAGGTATTTCCAATTCGGTGAGTGGGGTTTGACATGGGCGACAGTCTTTTCGGCAAGTTGAGGGGCATCCTTTCCCGTCAGAAAACCAGCGACATCTCGACAACCATTGTTACATCTGACCCCGCAGCCAGCCTTTCCCGCATCGGCCTGGCAGCAAGAGACACAGTGCCAACACCTGAAGTGCCATCGCATGACCAGCATGCAAGCGTACCAGATGTTCAACTTGCCGAGGCAAGCCCCGCAGCTGCACCGGTTGGGATTCAGTTTTTTGCTGAAGTACCGATGCAGCAGTGTGCAGATGAAATCGTCAATGTATCGCGCCGTGCATCCAACTGCCTTGCAGCGGTTTCACATGCCATCAACGAAAACACCTGGTCAGTGTCAGTCACACTTGAGATGGCACCTGTACCCCAGCGCATTCATGAAATTGAATCGACAATGCAACTCTGGTCCGAGAAGCTCGGCGGCACCTCCAAGGGCTGGGGCCTCACCCAGAACCATGCAGCCTAACACACGTCGCCACCGCGGCTAAACCGTGTCCCAGACCGGGCTGATCCCGGCGGGATCCACCAGACGCATGTGCTTCTTCTTCAAAGCCTCTATCGAAGCCATTTCTCCGTCGGTCAGAGACACTTGCGC
Organism: uncultured Alphaproteobacteria bacterium; assembly: GCA_963787895.1. Lineage (GTDB taxonomy): Bacteria > Pseudomonadota > Alphaproteobacteria > Rhizobiales > Aestuariivirgaceae > Anderseniella. Next base: position 251,651 of record CAWBEX010000001.1, read on the forward strand.
AGCATCCAGGTTGGCCTGAATTCTCTCTACGTTTGAAGAACGCGGAATTGCCACAACACTTTCAAGGCCAAGCAGCCACGCCAGTGCCAGCTGTGCAGGACTGATATTGTGCCGTTGCGCAATTTCGATCATCACCGGCTCATTGGCCACCTCATTGCGCGCTATCGGGCAATACGCTGTGACAGCAATACCATGCGCGGCGCAAGCCGCCCTCACCTTGTCCTGATTGATCAGCGGATGAAACTCGATCTGATTGCAAACCAGAGGTTCATCGCAAAGCGCCACAGCCTGATTGAGCAGATCCACGGTAAAATTCGAGACACCGATGTGCCTTGCAAACCCCTGCTTCTTCGCAGCAGCTAGCGCGCCAAGTGTTGGCGCCAATGGAACGGTCTGGGAAGGCCAATGCAGCAGAAGCAGATCAACCGGTCCAGCGTCCAGCAACTTCAGCCGCATTTCCAATGATCTGCTGAATTGCTCGGGCTCAAAGTGATCGGGCCAGATCTTTGTGGTGAGGAAAATCTCGTCTCTCGCCACTGCGCTCGCCTTGATTGCCGCCCCGACCTCCTGCTCGTTCTTGTACAGGTGTGCCGTGTCTACGTGTCTGTATCCAAGTCCAATGGCTGCCTCTACAAGCTCCTGGCACTGCTTGCCGCGCAGCTCCCAGGTTCCGAAGCCAAGAGCCGGAATTCTTGCACCATTTGCAATAACTGTTTTCAATTGCCCTGCCCGCCTGTACGCTTGGGAATGTGTCTTTGAGCACTATGCAAAACAAGCATCGCTGAAAGCAACTGCATGTTGTCGCAAACTCCAAATCGACTGCCCTGGCCACCAATGATCTTTGGCGGTCTGGTGCTGGCCGGCCTGTTCCTGCAGCAGCAAACGACGCTTGCTTTGCCGGCCCAGCTGGTCTGGCCAGGATGGGCGCTGCTGACTGCCGGGTTGTGTCTGGACGCCTGGGCCATGTTTGTCATGATCAGAGCCAAAACCAACGTCCTACCCAACCGCGGCGCTGACCAACTGGTGACAAGCGGACCATTTGCACACATGCGCAATCCAATTTACGTAGGCAATACAATCGCTACCGCAGGCCTGGCGCTGGCACTGCAAAATGGCTGGCTGTTGCTGGCAGCTCCTGTCGCAGCTGTTTTGACCCACCACCTTGCCGTCAAGCGTGAAGCACTTCATCTTGAGGCAAAATTCGGCAAGCACTGGAACGCATATGCCAGCCGCGTGAAGGCCTGGTGGATCGTCTAGCCCGCTACCAGGCCCACGGCTTCTGCATGAACCGCACATAGGGTGTCTCAACCGCAATCTGGCGGTAGAACGCCTTCAAATTGTCATCGTGCACATTGCCAAGCCAGAACACATTTGCAGCCCCCACATGTGTTGCTGCCTCGTACACCGCCTCGACCAGAGCTCTGCCTGCGCCATGCCCACGCGCTGCCTGATTGACATAAAGATCCTGCAGGAAGCACAAGGGCCCGGCTGTCCAGGCAAATTGCGTGAACGAGTAATGCACAAAGCCACAAGGCGCTCCATCCGCCTGCGCCACAAGGCACTCAAGCCCGGATGCTGGATCAACCATCATGCCCCAGCTGCGCTCTGAAACGTCAGCAGGCACACACCCGTTGAAATGTTGCTGATAACCGGCCCACAATGCATCCCACGCGGGTCTGTCAGCCTGCACGGCCGCTCGCACTACAACAGCCACCACGCCGCCAGCCCCAGGAATGCAAAAAATCCCACCACATCAGTGACCGTTGTCACAAACACCCCGGACGCAATGGCCGGGTCAATCTCCAGCCTTTCAAATGCCAGCGGAATGAGGATTCCAGCCAGAGCAGCAGCCAGCATGTTGATCACCATGGCAACGGCAATCACGATGCCTAGTTGATCAGAGCCAAACCACCACCAGGCGAACAGCCCCATGATCGCGGCAAATGCCACGCCGTTCAACACGCCGACAGCGCCTTCGCGCCACACAACCCGCATCGCATTTACCGGACCGAGGTTCCTCTGTGCTATCGCCCGCACGGCAACAGTCATTGTCTGGGTACCCGCATTGCCGCCCATGGACGCCACGATAGGCATGAGTATGGCCAGTGCAACCATCTGCTCGATGGAGGCGTCAAACAGGGAAATCACTCCCGATGCCAGCACTGCTGTTGCCAGGTTCACAAGCAGCCAGCCAAAGCGCGACCTTGTTGTTGACCACACCGTGTCAGTGATCTCTTCATCGCCCACACCACCCAGGCGCAGGATGTCCTCGCTGGCCTCTTCCTGAATGACGTTGACGATATCATCGATTGTTATCGAACCAACCAGGCGCTGGTTCTCATCAACCACAGCAGCAGACCCAAGGTGATACTGCTCAAACTTGTAGGCAACGTCGTCCTGTTCATCCTGAACATTGAAGACCACCTCATGCTCGCGCATGATCTCCAGAATCTGTTGCGAACGCGGATGCCGCAGCACCAGGCTGACAGGCACAAACCCAACTGTGTGGTAGGCCGGGTCGACCACGTAAATCTCGATAAAATCTTCCGGCAAATCCTCTTCGTTGCGCATGTAGTCAATGGTCTGGCCTACTGACCAGAACGACGGCACCGCAACGAAGCTCGTCTGCATAAGGCGGCCTGCGGAGTACTCGGGGTATTCCAGACCACGTGCAAGCGCAGTACGGTCTTCCAGCGAAACCTTGGCAAGGATTTCCTGCTGGTCTTCCTCATCCATGTCCTCGATGAGGTAAAGCGCATCGTCAGTATCAAGCTTGCGTACAGCTGACGAGATAAACTGGTTCGGCAAAGCCTCCATCAGTTCGTCACGGACCGATTCATCCAGCTCCGGCAGCACTTCATAGTCGAAAGTGCGGCCTTGCAGTTCAATGAAGCTTATGCGGTCGTCGGACGGCAGCAGCTCGATGATGTCAGCAATATCGGCAACGTGGAGCTCACGCAGGAGCTTGCGCAATGCGCGCGCATCCGTGGCATGAATGGCTTCAGCTACTTCGTAGACAAACTCGGCGCGCAACGCACCGTCTTCGTCGTGAATGCTCTCTTCTTCAAGTTCAGCCATGGCGTCCTCACCGTACGTACAACCAATTCGCTACATTCTCATAACACGCATGCACAGCAGAGCAATCAAGGATAGCTGGCCGCTGTACTTGCAAAGAAAAAAATGAAACAATTTGCAGTGAATGAACGATCGCAGCAGGAACGATACCATGAAACCGATCAAACCAGACGAGCGCCGCGTTGCCAACATATTTGCTGATGAGTTTCGGCACTACGAGGAAGATGGAGTGCCCAGCGAAAAAGAGACCATACTGCAGGTCAATTCACATGACCGGCTGGGCATCGGATTTCATGTGTATCGCATGGCTCCGGGCACCCAAACAACACCGCATCAACACAACGGCGATGAAGAGTTTCTGGTACTGGAAGGTGAACTGGTTGACAATGATGGACAGGTATACCGCAAGGGTGATCTTGTCTGGCTCAAGGACGGCACCCAGCACACGTCTTACTCAAAGGATGGCGCGCTGCTGGCCGTCTACATAGCAGGCCCCGAAAAGGCTGTCTGATGCAGTTCATCATCACGCACGAAACTGCACGTTGCTCAAAGTATGAATAAAATAATGGTGCGGCCGAGAAGACTCGAACTTCCACGGGTGTTACCCCACAGCGACCTCAACGCTGCGCGTCTACCAATTCCGCCACGGCCGCAAATCGCTCGTACTAGACAAGGTAGGCAGGCGCCCGTGTATCAGCGCCCTACAGGCAAATCAAGCCCTCTTCGCCTGCATATTGGAACCGGGGTCACTTTCGCGTAAACACGCAAAGATAATGTCAACACCACGCAGACATCTAACCAGCATAGCCCCTGCCAATCCGCGGCAACCCATCGAGTGGCGGATCCAGCCGGGCCTGACGCCCTATATGGCTGCGGTCGCGGCAATGGAAGCAAGGGTTGGTGAAATTGCGGCCGGGAATGCCGCGGAGCTGGTGTGGCTGGTTGAACACCCTTGCCTGTACACCGCCGGCACCTCCGCCAACCCCGCCGACCTAATTCAGCCAGACCGCTTCCCCGTGTACAAGACTGGCCGCGGCGGGCAGTACACCTACCACGGCCCGGGCCAGCGTGTGGCCTATGTCATGATGGACCTGAACCGGCGGGGCAAGGACGTTCGCCGCTTTGTTGCACAACTTGAACAATGGCTGATCACCACCCTCGACGCTTTCAACGTTGCTGGTGAGCGCAGGGAAGACAGGGTCGGCGTTTGGGTGCGACGACCTGAAAGGGCGGCAGGCGCAGAAGACAAGATTGCGGCCATAGGAATTCGGGTCCGCAAATGGGTCACCTATCATGGCATCAGCTTGAATGTGGAGCCGGACCTTGAGCATTTCTCCGGCATCGTGCCCTGCGGGGTAACACAACACGGCGTCACCAGCCTGGTTGATCTCGGCTTGCCGGTGACCATGGCGGATGCAGACGTCGCCTTGAAGGCAGCTTTCACGGAAGTTTTCGGGCCGCTTGGGCAATAGCGTTACGTTCACGCGTTGCACATGGACAGAGTAGGATATTCTGATAGGTTTGCCAGCATGGGCCAACCAACAAAGACTCCCTCATTCTGCACCCAGTGCCGCTCCAGATGCGGTTGCACAGTAATCGTGGAGGATGGTGTTCTGAAGGGCATCGAACCTGACCCTTCGCACCCAAGCGGCATCAAGTTGTGCCCGAAGGGCAAGGCTGCGCCGGAGCTGGTCTATCATGCAGACCGCTTGACCCGCCCCTTGCGCAGGACGTCGCCAAAAGGTGGCAAGAAAACAACGTGGCAGGAAATCAGCTGGGATGAAGCGCTTGCCGAGATTGGCTCGAATCTTGACAGAATACGCCGCGAGCATGGGCCGGAACAGGTGGCTTTTTCAGTCACCACACCGAGCGGCACCCACATTTCGGACAGCATATCGTGGATCGAACGGTTCATTCGCTCCTATGGCAGTCCGAACACGATCTACAGCACTGAGATTTGCAACTGGCACAAGGACGTCGCGTCGCGCTTCACCTACGGTACGGACATCGGAACGCCAGACTTCGCACACACCGACTGCATACTTTTGTGGGGCAACAACCCAGCCGCCACCTGGCTTGCCAGATCAGTCGAAATTCAAAAGGCCATCAAGCGTGGCGCAAAGCTGATCGTGGTTGACCCTCGCCCAACCTTGTACGCAAGGCGCTCCGACAGCTGGCTGCAGGTCCGACCCGGCACAGATCAGGCGTTGGCGCTGGGCATTGCCAACCTGCTGCTCGCATCTGGCAAATTTGACAAAACCTTCGTGCGCAACTGGACGAACGCCGCGTTCCTGGTCCGGCAGGATACCGGGCACTTCTTGCGCGAAAGGGATTTGTCCAAAGACGGCAATGCGAACATCTTGCTGGCATCTTCCGGACACGACGGTGGGTTACTGCGCTACGATACGGAATCCGGAAAGTGGCTGGATCCAGCAGAGCAAGCGGACCTGTTCTCCACTCGTGACATAGTCACTCTTGATGCACAAATTCCGTGTAAGTCCGCACTGCAGGTTTTTGCCGAAGCCGCTGCGGACTTTTCGCCAGAGCAGGTGCATGAAGTGACGGGGGTGGAAGAAGACCAGCTCCGCAAAGCCGTCAATCTGATCGCTTCGAGCTCTTCACTGACTTATTACGCCTGGAACGGCGTCGGGCAGAGCATCACTGCAACGCAAACAGATCGCGCAATTTCGATCTTGTACGCATTGACGGGCAGCTATGGCGACCGGGGCGGCAATGTGCCGGGAGGCGCTGGCGCATTCAATGACATCGCCGGGCATGATCTCCTGTCTGAAGCCCAAAAGGCCAAGGCACTTGGACTTGCAAGCCGACCGCTGGGGCCTGGAAAATCCGGCTGGGTCACCGCCCGTGATGTCTATACCGCAATTCTGGAACAGACCCCCTACCCGGTGCGTGCGCTGTTCTCGTTTGGCGGCAACCTGCTCGCTGCCCAACCGGACACAGAACGCGCCAAAACGGCCTTCAACAAACTCGAGTTTCACGTGCATGCGGATTTTTTCCTCAATGCCAGTGCCGAATACGCCGATATCGTCTTGCCGGTTGCAACCTCATGGGAACGCGAAGGTCTCAGGACAGGGTTTGATGCCAGCCTGGAGGGCTTGCGAAAGGTTCAGTTGCGCCCTGCAGCGATTGCGCCTCTGGCGCAAGCTCGTAGCGACACACAAATCGTGCTGGAGCTTGCACGGCGTCTGGGGATGGCCAGCAGCATGTTCGATTGCGATGAGGACAAGGGAAATGCCCACATTCTGGCACCGTCGGGCATAACGCTTGAAATGTTGAAAGCCCAGCCCGAAGGCGTTGAATTGGCAGGTCACGTTTCGCTCAAGGCATATGAAGCATCCGGCTTCCCCACACCTACCAAGCGGCTGGAAATCTATTCGGAACAGTTGCTGGCAGCGGGATATGCTCCGGTGCCGCGGTTGGTGCCTGTCGATTTACCGCAATCGCCTGGTTCAAGTTTCCCGATCCGGCTCAGCAGCGCAAAGACGGTCGCCTATTGCCACAGTCAGGGCCGCAACATCAAAAGCCTGCGCTCGCTGGTACCAGACCCTGTTCTGGAACTTGCGTCGGATACCGCCGGGGATCGCGGCATCCAGAATGGCGACTGGCTGGAGATCTCCACCGAAGCTGGCTCATTTATAGCGCGTGCCAAAATAACCGCTGAACTGGCTCCCGGCACGGCATTTGCCCAACACGGATGGGCAGCCAGCACCTCGGCAGATACTCCGAATCCCGCCGGCAACCGGTTTGCTACCAACCTGAATTCAGCGATTTCCACTGACCGCTGCGATCCGGTCAGCGGGTCCATCGCACTGCGTTGCAGCTGGTGTGAAATCAGAAAAGCCTAAACAGCTCACTCAAACTCCATGATGATGGCATCGACCGCAAGATTTGCCCCTGCCTCGGCATGAATCACCTGAATCGTGGCATCGCGCTCAGCCCGCAGGATGTTTTCCATCTTCATGGCCTCAACCACTGCCAGCTTTTCGCCCGCCTTGACTTCCTGACCAACCTTGACGTCGATGGACACAACCAGGCCCGGCATCGGGCACAGCAGCTTCTTCGACGTATCCGGCGGCAGTTTGACCGGCATCAGTTTAACCAGCTCAGCTTCGCGCGGTGTATACACATGAGCCGCCACTTCAGACCCGGCATGAGACAGCCGGAAACCGTTCATCTCTGTGCGAACCTGCACTGAAACCGGCTTGCCGTTGATCTGGCCATGCCAAACCGGTTCACCAGGCACCCAGCCGCAATCTGTAACGGCTTCTTCGCCCATTACATTCAGCCGAAACAACTTGCCCTCGCACCCGAGCACTTCTGCATCCACCCATTCATCACCCAGCCTCACGCTGCGTGTGTTTGAAAACCGCACGGGCCGGCCACCCATCTGACCGGAAATCTCGCGCTTGCGCATGTTCAGCACATGATCACAAACCACAGCCACCGTGGCCATGTTGAAAATCACCTGACTGGTCAGTGCTGCACCCTGAAAACCGTCCGGAAACTCGTCAGCAATGAAGCTGGTTGACAGCTCACCAGATTGCCAGCGCGGATGCTCCATGATGGCAGAGACAAACGGTATGTTATGCTGAATGCCATCCACGTAAAACGCGTCCAGTGCCCGCGACATGGCCGCAATAGCGGTCTTGCGGTCCTTTGCGTGGGTACACAGCTTGGCGATCATCGGATCATAGAAGATGGAAATCTCGCCGCCCTCATAGACGCCCGTATCGTTGCGCACGGTAATGCCGGTTTCCTTGTTGCTGCTTTCTGCCGGGGGCCGGTACTTGGTCAGCCGCCCGGTTGAAGGCAGGAAGTTGCGGTACGGGTCTTCAGCGTAGACGCGGCTTTCAATTGCCCAACCGGTCAGCTTCACATCCTTTTGCGCAATGGACAGTGTCTCACCGTAGGCAGACCGGATCATGTGTTCTACCAGGTCAATGCCGGTGATCAGTTCAGTGACCGGGTGCTCGACCTGAAGGCGCGTGTTCATCTCGAGGAAGTAGAACGATTTGTCCTGCCCGGCGACAAATTCAACCGTGCCAGCGGTATCGTAATCCACGGCCTTCGCCAGTGCGACTGCCTGCGCGCCCATTGCTGCGCGGGTCTTTTCGTCCAGCAGCGGTGACGGTGCCTCCTCGATAACCTTCTGGTTGCGTCGCTGGATTGAACATTCACGTTCTCCCAGGTGTATGACATTGCCATGCTTGTCGCCCAGCACCTGAATTTCGATATGGCGCGGGTTGACGATGAATTTCTCGATAAATACACGGTCATCACCAAACGACGACTTGGCTTCGGACTTGGCTGACTTGAAGCCCTCTTCCACTTCGTCGGCGGAATGGGCAATGCGCATGCCTTTGCCGCCGCCACCGGCCGATGCCTTGATCATCACCGGATAGCCGATGTCGTCAGCGATTTTTATCGCCTCCTTCGGATCCATGATCTCGCCCAGATATCCCGGAACGGTGTTGACCTTCGCTGCATTGGCAAATTTCTTGGACTCGATCTTGTCACCCATGGCCTCAATGGCCTTCGGGTTGGGGCCAATGAAGATGATGCCCGCCTTCTTGAGGGCATGAGCAAATTTCGAGTTTTCCGACAGGAAGCCATAGCCTGGGTGAACTGCTTCCGCGCCAGTCTGCTTGCAGGCATCAATGATCTTGTCGATCACCAGATAACTCTCTGATGCTGCTGAAGGACCAATGTGAACCGCTTCATCCGCCATCTGGACATGCATGGCGCGAGCATCAGCATCGGAGTGCACCGCGACGGTTGCAATGCCCATGCGTCTCGCTGTCTTGATGACACGGCAAGCAATCTCGCCGCGGTTGGCAATCAGAATTTTTTTGAACATCAACGCACCCCGTTGTACTGGATCATCGTGTTCTAGCCGCGAAAAACCGGCGGGTAAACTAATGAATAAGTGGTATTGGTTTTGTAGCGACAACAGGGGCGTCAAGTTCTGTCTCAATCAGTCCACAAGGCAAGCCTGACCGGAGTGACCAGCAAATGCCAGTAAGCGCACGCAAACTGACAGGATACATTGGTGCAGAAGTAACCGGCATTGATCTCAAACAGGAGATAAGTGCTGATCTGGCAAGTGAACTGCGCTCATTGCTGAGCCTGCATCAAGTCATCTTCATGCCTGGTCAGGACCTTTCGCTGTTGCAACAAAAGGCACTGACAAAAGCGTTCGGCCCGCTCATGCAATTGCCATATGTGCAGCCAATGGAAGAAGATCCAGACGTCATTCGTGTCTACAAGGCAGCGGACGAGACGGGTGGTGTGTTCGGCGGTGACTGGCATTCCGATTTCAGCTTTCTGGAGGCGCCGCCTGCCGGATCCGTGCTTTGCGCGCGCACCCTGCCGCCATATGGCGGAGACACCATCTGGGCCAGCCAGGCCGCCGCCTGGGATGCATTGCCCGATGCCTTGAAATCTGTGTTGTCCGGGCGACACGCAATCCATGTCGGCAAACCGTATGGCGTCAAGTGGGCACCTCCTGCCAAGGAACAATCAGGCGCAGGCATAAAGATGTCGCGTGGAGACCCGGGCGCAGATGAAGAACGCAACCACCCCGCAGTACTGCAGAATCCGCTGAGCGGCCGGAAAATGCTGTTTATCAACCCCACTTACGTCACCCGGCTGGAAGGTCTCACCGAGGCCGAAAGCGCACCGTTGTTGAATCAGATCCAGCGCCACATCACACGTCCCGAATTTTGCGTGCGCCACTCATGGCAAGCCGGAACCGTAGCCGTCTGGGACAACCTTGCGACCCAGCATTATGCCGTTAACGACTATCAAGGACACGAGCGGCTGATGTACAGAACAACCTTCTCCGGCTTGAGCCCGGCCGAGATGGCCGCATCAATCTAGCGGCTCAAAATTGTCTACGATTGTCACAAGGGTTCAAACAAGACACTTTGAACCGGGACGCTTTAGCGCTATGAAGCATCCGCACCCGGTGGGACCATCCAATGTCAATTCAATATGAGCGCGTCTTTTTTGTTAACGGGTTGCTTTCACTCATAGTAACGATGTTCATGCTGGCCCCGGCCTTGACTGACTACGCGGCAGGCAACCCCGACTGGATGGCCTTTGTCCATGCAATAGCAATCTCAGGCTCCTGCTCAGTCATCGTGATACTTGCCTCGAAGGACAGATGGTCAACTGAAACCATATCCCTCAAAGAAGGTTTTCTGATAACCGCCTCGACGTGGTTGTTCATTCCGATAGTTGGAAGCCTGCCTATCTGGTTCATGGACAATGAAGTCCACTTTGTCGATTCCTGGTTCGAATCCGTATCAGGGATGACGACAACCGGATCAACAGTTCTTGTGGGACTCGACAACTTTCCTCCCGGCATCCTGTTGTGGCGCTCAATTCTGTCTTGGATCGGAGGCGTCGGCATCGTCCTGATGGCGATGATCATGCTGCCATTTCTACGTGTGGGCGGAATGCACATTTTCCATACGGAAAGTTCGGACAGATCGGAGAAGATCCTGCCGCGCGATTCTACTCTGATCATCCAGATCGGCGTCACGTTTTTCGCACTCACACTTGCCTGCATGGTGAGCTACCTGCTGGCCGGAATGACGCTGTTCGATGCGTTGAACCACGCCCTGACAACCATCGCGACAGGCGGATATTCAACGCATGATGCCTCGCTTGGATACTATGAAAGCCCTGCCATTCACTGGGTGGCCACGTTTTTCATGGCGGCGGCATCGCTGCCAATCGTGCTGTACATCAAGACCGCCCGCAATCAGAACTTCAGTATTTTCAGTGATGTTCAGGTGCGCGGCTTCCTGAAGCTTTGCGCCTGGGCCATTTTGACGGTCACGCTATACCTGATCTGGAGCAAGCAGTATGACCCGGTCAATGCCTTGCGTGTTGCAAGTTTCAATGTCATTTCGATCGTATCGACCACCGGCTATGCCCTGGGTGACTTCACGGCCTGGGGAGTGGCACCAAGCGGGCTGTTTCTTGTCCTGATGCTGCTGGGCGGCTGCACCGGCTCCACTGCCGGTGGCATCAAGACCTATCGAATTCAGGCAATGTTGCAGATCACCAAACGTTACACCGAGCGCCTCTACAGCCCACACCGTGTCGTTGTACTGCGCTATGGCAAGCGCCTGATCACCGATGACATTGCCTTGTCCATTCTGGCTTTCATCTCGGCCTATGCAGGCAGTTTGATCATCGTGACCGTCGGACTTACGATCTTCAATGTTGACGTGCTGACCGCATTCTCCGGAGCAATCACCGCCGTGTCGAATGTCGGGCCGGGCCTTGGAAACATAATCGGGCCGGCAGGCAATTTCAGCACCCTGCCCGATGGCGCCAAGATTATCCTGCTGCTGGCGATGATCCTTGGGCGCCTGGAGTTTTTTGCCTTGCTTGCAATTCTGTCGCGCAATTTCTGGCGGTAGATGGCTTGGGCTTCGCAGAGCGAACATCCTGCCATACACAGTGCGCAACAGTTGCTTGACGGCAATCTGTAAAACAGCGACAAGCCCAGCCCATGAAAACAGCTTCGCGCCCATCCGTACCTACCATCGGCCTCGTTTCACTTGGCTGTCCAAAGGCGCTTGTCGACAGCGAGCGGATACTGACCCAGCTGCGCGCCGAAGGTTACGTCATATCTCCGAACTATCAGGGGGCAGACGCGGTTATCGTCAACACTTGCGGATTTCTGGATTCAGCAAAGGCTGAGTCGCTTGATGCCATTGGCGAAGCCATCAAGGAAAACGGCAGGGTCATTGTCACGGGCTGCATGGGCAAGGACGCCGAAACCATTCAAAAGGCCCACCCGCAGGTGCTGGCCGTAACCGGACCGCAGCAATACGAAGCTGTGGTCAACGCGGTGCATGACGCAGTTCCGCCGGCACATGATCCAAAATTCGATCTGGTGCCGGACCATGGATTGCGCCTGACGCCGAGACACTACGCATATCTGAAGATTTCTGAAGGTTGCAATAACCGTTGTTCGTTCTGCATCATTCCCAGCCTTCGCGGAGACCTTGTTTCGCGGCCCATGGCATCTGTGCTTTACGAAGCCGAACGCCTGGTCAAGGCCGGCACGAAAGAACTGCTGGTCATCAGCCAGGACACGTCTGCCTACGGCGTCGACATAAAGTATGCCGAGAGCAAATATCGCGGGCGCGATGTGCGTGCAAAGTTCATCGACATGGCACGGGAGCTGGGTGAACTGGACGCCTGGATTCGACTTCACTACGTCTATCCCTACCCGCACGTTGATGAGGTTATCGAACTGATGGCCGAAGGCAAGGTGCTGCCCTATCTGGACATTCCGTTTCAGCACGCATCCGCGTCAGTGCTGAAAAACATGCGGCGCCCGGCCAATCAGGCAAAAGTCCTCGAACGCATCCATGCCTGGCGCCAGACCTGCCCGGACCTGGCTATCCGATCAACCTTCATCGTCGGTTTTCCAGGGGAAACGGAGGAGGATTTCCAATACCTCCTCGACTGGATGCGTGAAGCAAAAATCGAGCGCGCCGGGTGCTTCAAGTATGAGCATGTGGATGGTGCAAGCGCCAATGCCCTGCCCGGCGCGGTGCCACAGGAAGTCATGGATGAACGCTGGCACAGGTTCATGGCTGCCCAGGCTGAAATCTCGGCTCAGATCATGCAAAGCAAGGTTGGCCGGGAAGTCGATGTCATCATTGATGAAATAGACCTGGAGGACGCAGGCGAAGCCATCGGCCGTTCGGTCTGGGACGCCCCTGAGATTGACGGCAATGTCTTCCTGCCGGGCGAGACTGATCTGAAGCCCGGAGACATTGTCCGCGCCCGCATTGTTGAAGCGGAAGAATATGATCTGGTGGCAGAACTGCTGTAGTTTCCGCACATGAATCAGGATCAATACAACGAATTTTGCACCTCACTGCCGCACACGAGCCATGTCGTGCAATGGGGCGGCTCACATGTCTGGAAGGTAGCAGGCAAGGTCTTCGCCGTTGCCGGCTGGCAGAAAACCAAAGAATTTGCAGTGACCTTCAAGGTGTCAGAATTGTCCTACGACATTCTCAGGCAGCAACCCGGCCTGCGCCCTGCTCCGTATCTTGCTTCGCGCGGCATGAAATGGATTCAGCACTATGACAAGCCGGGCCTGAGCGATGAAGATCTGAAAGCCTACATTGCCCAATCACACAAGATCGTAGCATCCGGCCTGAGCAAGAAGCGCCAGAAGGAGCTCGGCATCGGGGAATTCGCCTGACGCAATTGCTACTTGGCGGCGCGGACGATCTTGTCCTCGGTTTCCCGCGTAATCTTGTCGTATTGTTGCAGCTGGGTGGGTGTGAACACCTTGGCCAGTTCATTGCGTTCAGTGCGTGCCGCAGACTGCAGAGGGCCGCTTGCCTCCATCAGCTTTGACATGACCGGTGTCGCATTCTTGCGTATGCCGAACTTGCGGAAAATCTGGTTAAACCGGCGGTTGGATGCACGCATGATGCGCCGCACCTTGCTGCGCTGAGAACTTGTCATCTTGATTTTCCGTTCGAAGCCGGAATCGTATATGGAGGCGTGTGCTTGCGTTACGCCACCAACCATTGCATTGCCAGCCACAACAGCCAGCGCCACAGCGAGCATCACGAACAATCTGCGGCCCAATTTCATATCTGACATAGTACCTTGCCTCTTGAGGAATCAGAAGCGCCCCTGCCCAACCAGACCACCCGCGGCCCAAAAGGTCAAATTCAAGCAGGCAACAAAGGGAACTTTTTCGGCAAGTGTTGCACAATTGCATCAGGTGACATGGGGTCAACCGCTACAATGGAATGTTGTCGTGCTTCTTCCACGGGTTCTCGACCTGCTTGTTGCGCAGCATGTTCAAAGCGCGCGAGATGCGCTTGCGCGTAGATGACGGCGTGATCACCTCGTCAATGTAGCCCCGCTCGGCTGCCACGAACGGATTGGCGAACCTTGCTTCATAGTCCTTGATCCGCCGGGCGATCTTGTCCTTGTCATCCAGCTCCGAGCGATAAATTATCTCCGCAGCGCCCTTGGGACCCATGACGGCAATCTCGGCAGTCGGCCACGCATAGTTCACATCACCACGGATGTGCTTGGAGCTCATCACGTCATAGGCGCCGCCATAGGCCTTGCGGGTAATAACAGTCACCTTGGGCACCGTAGCCTCGGCATAGGCAAACAACAGCTTGGCGCCGTGCTTGATCAACCCGCCATATTCCTGTGCGGTACCAGGCAGGAAGCCGGGCACATCAACCAACGTGACCAGTGGAATGTTGAAACAGTCACAAAACCGCACAAAGCGGGCAGCCTTGCGGCTTGCGTCACTGTCCAGAACCCCTGCCAGCACCATCGGCTGGTTGGCGATGATGCCAACCGTGTGGCCTTCGATGCGGCCAAAGCCGGTCACGATATTCTTGGCATGAGCTTCCTGAATCTCGAAGAAGTCGCCCTCGTCCACGGTTTTGTGGATCAGCTCCTTGATGTCATAAGGCTGGTTGGGGTTCGCAGGGATTAACGTATCGAGCGAGTGATCAATGCGCTCGCCGTCATCCCTGGTTGGCACGTTAGGTGCTTCTTCCATGTTCGACGCCGGCAGGAAATCTATCAGCCTGCGCATCTGCAACAGTGCCTCGACATCGTTGTCATAGCCCTTGTCAGCCACAGACGACTTTACCGTATGAACCGATGCGCCGCCGAGGTCTTCCGCAGTAACCGTCTCGTTGGTCACCGTCTTCACCACGTCCGGGCCGGTGACAAACATGTAGCTCGTGTCCTTCACCATGAAGATGAAGTCGGTCATGGCAGGCGAATACACGTCTCCACCTGCGCACGGGCCCATGATGACGGATATTTGCGGGATGACGCCTGAGGCGAGCACGTTGCGCTGGAACACTTCGCCATAACCGCCAAGTGCAGCGACGCCTTCCTGGATGCGCGCACCACCGGCATCAAAGATACCGATAATCGGCGCGCGGTTCTGCAATGCCATGTCCTGAATCTTGGTAATTTTCTTGGCATGGGCCTCGGACAGCGAACCGCCGAACACAGTGAAATCCTTGGCGAACAGATACACGGTGCGACCGTTGACGGTGCCCCAGCCAGTGACAACTCCGTCACCGGGAAACTTGGTTTTCTCCATACCGAAGTCAGTGCAGCGGTGCTCGACAAACATGTCGAATTCTTCGAAGGACCCTTCATCCAGCAACAGGTCAACACGTTCGCGCGCCGTCAGCTTGCCGCGCTTGTGCTGGGCGTCGATGCGCTTTTGCCCGCCGCCGAGCCGTGCTTCGTCACGGCGTACCTTGAGTTGTTCGATTATATCCTGCATGTCGCGATCTTCCCTGCCCTGCACCGCCTATCTTGTTGCGAACTGTTCTATCACGCAGACCGCGTGCTGCAAGTACGACTATGTGTTGGGTTCCAGCCCCGGGGTATTGAGCAGTCGTCGCAGATGTTGCGCGAGCTTGTCGAAATCATGAGTGGCGGCTTTCCTTCGGGCTACCTGCTCATCTCCAGAAACCTGGCCGTTGCATCAAAGTCCGCCTTGCGCAGCGAGCGTCGTTCTTCGGCCTCATAATCGCTGCCCCACTGCTCAATCTGCCAGTCTTCATCCACATGCGCAGCCGCCCACGCCGCCTCAACCGACAACGCACCAGCCGCCGTCATCATTGCAATAAGCGCCGAGCCGGTAAGAGATGACATGTTGTGAACTGCAGTGAGGCTGAAGCTCCCCTCCGCACTTAGCAAACGCTCCACAGTATCCAGCGCCTCACCAGGCTGCTGGGCATGCATGACCCCTTCAACACAAATGAACCGGACCCCATGCTCGTTGTGCATCCAGTTCAACACAGGATCCCAGCTGGCTGATTGCCGCTCGAGCAGCGTTTCAGGGCCGCCAGCGCGATAACAAACAAGATCGGATGCAGCAAATCCGCCAATTTCGCGCACAATGCGCGCTTCTTCACCGCACACCCGGTCGATAGCGGTGTTGGCCAGCCTGGTGATGATCATCGAGGACGGGTCGATATGGCTTTCCTGCACCCGCCACTCGTCCGCTATGGCCTCGGCCATCGACTCACCCGGCAGCACCAGCGCCCGCTTCAACGGTGTCTTTACTGACCGGCCGTCCAGTTGCACTTCAAACCCACCTGCCACAGCCGATACAGTCACGTCTTCATAAAACCGCTTCCGCAGGTTGCTCCTTTCCCGACGTGTCAACAGACGCCGGGCGCGCTCATCTTCAGTCTCAGACATTCACTGCTCCGAACCAGTTCTCAACAGCATCTTCCAACTCATTGTAATGATTGACAACATGATGCGCACCGGAAGCCTGGATGAATTCCACAGGGTGATACCCCCACGAAACACCGATGGCTCCGACCATGGCTGAGCGTGCCATGGCCATATCATAACTGGTGTCGCCGATCATCACCGTTGAGTCCGCCCGTGCACCTGTGTCTGAAATGGCTTGCAGGATCATACCGGGGTCAGGCTTTGACGGCGCATCATCTGCAGTCTGTATGGACTGGAAATAGCCTTCAAGCCCTTCGCGCTCCAGCAGCGCGCGCACACCGCGCTGTGATTTGCCGGTGGCAATAGCCAGCAGAACATCGTCACGCGCATGAAAGCGGTCCAGCACCTCGCGACAGCCTTCGTAAAGCGGCTCATCATGCAGTTTCGCCAGACGGGCCTGCATGAAGGTGTCTTTGTAGGAACTGGCCAGCGTCTCGTGCATTTTCTGATCAAGGTGCGGTACCATTTCCCGCATGGCTTCGATCAACGAAAGCCCGACAATGGACAGCGTTGCCTCGCGGCCGGGCCAGTCAACACCAACCTCGGCAAAGGCTGATTTCATGCAGTGAATAATGGCATGCTGACTGTCAACCAGGGTGCCATCACAGTCAAAGATGATCAGTTTCAAAACGAACCCCCGTCTCCTTCGCCGGGCTCCGGCACATCGTATTGATCAGGGTCAAAGCCACAGGTGAGCATCGACTGGCGCATATGGCCAGGCACCGGCGCGGTGACATCCACCTCGCCGCCCTTGGGATGCGGGAAGGTAACGCGGCGGGCGTGCAGATGCAGCTTGTGCGGAAAACCCTCATCACGCTCGAATTCACCACTGCCATCGTGCTCCAATGACATATATTTCGGATCACCGATTATCGAGTGGCCAATCATCTGCATATGCACACGTAGCTGATGCTGGCGCCCGGTTACCGGCTTGAGCGACACCCAGGCAACTTTCGGAGGAGCGCTGTCGATGACGGCATAATAGGTGATCGCCTTCTGCGCACCCTCAGCCTTTGCCGATGCTGCAGCCTTCACCTTTTCATCGCCCGGCCCGCCTGCCTTTATGAGCGGCTTGTTGACAACTCCCTGTTCGGGCCGCGGCACCCCGGAAACAAGCGCCCAGTAAATCTTGCGGACCGAACGGGTCTGAAACAGCTTCGAAAGCGCCGCCGCCATCTGGCGCGTCTTGGCAACAACCAGAATGCCTGACGTATCGCGGTCAAGCCTGTGCACAAGGCGCGGCCTGTCATACATTTCCGCGCCAAGCCCCTGCAGAAATCCGTCAATGTGTTTGGTTGTGCGAGAACCACCTTGCACGGCAAGCCCGGCAGGCTTGTTGAGCACATACAGGTGCTTGTCTTCGAACAGCACCAGCGACTCGAATAACGCCTTGTCATGAGCGCTCAAGGGCTTTGGCTTTGCAGGCTGACCATCACCGCCGGCGTCCGGTGGCAATGTCATGTTGACCGGTGGCACCCGGATCATCTGCCCCGTCTCAAGCCGTGAACTTGCCTTCACGCGCCCGCCATCAATCCGCACCTGCCCGGTGCGCAACAGCTTTGAAAGCTTGCCATGATTGATCAGCGGAAAGTGCAGCTTGAACCACCGGTCCAGCCGCATACCTTCTTCTTCAGCCTTCACCCGGCGCTGCTGAACTGTGTTCATTGCGCCACCGCCCTCGCCAGCCACAGGCCAGCAAACACCGCCGCAATGGAAAGCAGGACGGACCCTCCTGCATAACCCAGGGCAAGCCCATAGGCCTTGCGCTCATAAAGCGTGGCAAAATCCAGCGAAAACGCAGAAAACGTGGTGAACCCGCCAAGAACTCCTGTGGCCAGGAAAACACGCATCTCGTTGGACGCATTCCAGGCATGCGCCATCAGGCCTATCAGCAAGCCCATGGCCAGAGACCCCGCAACATTGACGACAATCGTGGCCCATGGAAACCCGTGACCCAACAACCTGGGAGCCGCAATGTTCACCCCGTAGCGCGCCGCCGCGCCCATAGCTCCACCCAAAGCTGCATAAAAGAACATCATCATGGCCGCAGGGTATATCGGTGCATTCACCCAACCGCAACAACCCTCTGGACGTTGGTGGCTTGCACAATGTAAAAGCCATTCACATGAATTGGCACAAGAAACCACGCGGAACCTATCATCACGGCAATCTGCGCGAGGCGCTGGTCAATGCCGCGCTGGAACTTATCGGCTCCAAGGGTACCGGAGGGTTTACTTTCGCCGAGGCTGCGCGCCATGCCGGGGTCAGCCCCGCAGCACCCTATCGCCACTACAAGGACCGAGATGCACTGCTGGCTGATGTGGCACGCGAAGGCTTTGAAGCGTTCGGCCACGCCATGGAACAAGCAGCCAAGTCTCCCAAGGATGGTGCGCTGACAGCAATGGGCAGGACATATCTGAAGTTCGCCCATGACAATCCGGCCTATTACTCTGCCATGTTCGAATCCGGGCTGAATTTCTCGAATTACCCGGAGTTGCGCAAAGCGGCGGATGCCACGCTGAGCGGATTGCGCGAGGTGGTTGAGGCAATGATCGAAAAGATGCCGGGTGACAAGCGCCCACCCGCAACGATGGTGGCTCTGCATATCTGGGCCATCAGTCACGGCGTGGCGTCGTTGTTCGGGCGCGGTGACGGTGCGGCCTTCAAGCAACCAATATCTGCCGAAGACCTGCTGGAAAGCCAGATGCTGATCTACCTCGATGGGCTCGGCATCAAACGCTGAGTCATTGCAGCGTCACCTTTCCAATTTCCAGGCGACGGATTTCATCGTTCATGCTCGTCACTATCAGGCATATGTGGTCCTGCGTGGGCTGATCAACGCGACTGCTTCAAAAAAATTTTGAACCTGCCTTGACTCTGCCACACACATTGCTCACATATGTGAATGTTAATAACATTTACATAACCGAGAGAGGCTTTCAATGAACACAATGGTTCAAAAGCTGGATGACTACGGCAAAGGCGCATGGATAGCGGCCATGATTGCCGGATTTATCATCTTCTGGCCAGTTGGTCTGGCTATTCTGGGATACATGATATGGAGCGGACGCATGGGATGTAGAGCAAAGGGCAAGGTCGCAGCCTTCAACAGCGGCAAATTCGGCATGGACTTCGGACGCAACAGCGGTCCTGGCCGCTGGTATCGCGGCAGCGCATTCTCTTCGTCAGGCAACCATGCCTTTGATGAGTATCGCGAAGAAACTCTCAACAGGCTCCAGGAAGAGCATGAAGAGTTTCAAACCTTCATGGAAAAGCTGCGCCACGCGCGCGACAAGGCCGAATTCGACCAGTTCATGGCAGACCGCGCCAGCCGCGCTGACGTGACCGATGTTGAAGACGTGACCGGCAAGGACACAAAGGACACAGACGAAGGCGGCAAGCCTGCCGCTTGACCTGCTGACAAACAGCACACAAAAAATTCACCCCGGCCACTCGCGCCGGGGTTTTTGTTGACTTCCGCAACAGTTCTGATATCTGCAACAACGTGCCGGTTCAGCGATGGCGTCGCTGACTTACTCCCGGCAACAGGACCCTAAAAGGTCCGATTGTAGCGCCCTGTACGCCGGGGCGTTGCGTTCGGGCATCAGGTCGCAAATTCCAATGCCCGAACACCGACATTGGAGACGCCACATGCTCAAGAAGACACCAAAATCCGTTCTCAACGCCACCAGCCGCCCAGACTATTTCCGCTTTCACAACGGTGAAAAGGCGCCCCTTCCCTTCAGCCAGAAGGAATATGCGCGCCGCCTGAAGGGCCTTCGCGCCATCATGGCCCGTCTGGATACGCCTGCCGTCCTGCTGACCTCGATGCACAACATCGCCTACTATTCCGGTTTCCTGTATTGCAGTTTCGGCCGCCCATATGCCTGCGTTGTTACACACGACAAGTGCATCACCATTTCTGCCAACATTGATGCGGGCCAGCCGTGGCGCCGGTCAGTTGATGACAACATCACCTACACCGACTGGCAGCGCGACAATTACTGGCGCGCCGTAAAGGAGGCCGCAGGTTCACCATCACGCATCGGCGTGGAGGCAGACCACATGACCATGGCAATGCGCGACAAGGCAGCCGCATTCCTGGGGTGCCCCGATATCATCGACTTCGGCAAGGAAACCATGCGCCAGCGCATGGTGAAATCAGCTGAAGAGATCAAGCTCATCAAGTCCGGCGCAAGGGTTGCCGACATTGGCGGCTATGCCATACGGGACGCAATCAAGGTGGGTGCACGCGAGATCGACATCGCCATGGCCGGACGTGATGCCATGGAACTTGCGATTTCGAAATTCCATCCGGACAGCGAAATCCGCGACAGCTGGGTGTGGTTTCAGTCCGGCATCAACACCGATGGCGCACATAACCCGGTGACCACCCGCAAGCTGGTCAAGGGCGACATTCTCTCGCTCAACACCTTCCCGATGATCTCGGCCTACTACACCGCACTTGAACGCACGTTGTTCATCGGCGAGCCAACCAAGGCAGAACGCCGCCTGTGGGAAATCAACGTGGCGGCTCATGAGCTTGGCATTTCGCTGATCAAGCCGGGTGCGACGTGTTCTGGCATCACCGCAGAGATCAATCGCTTTTTCGAGCAGGAGAACGTGCTGCAGTACCGCACTTTTGGCTATGGCCACTCGTTCGGCATCCTGTCGCATTATTATGGCCGCGAAGCTGGTCTGGAGCTGCGCGAAGACATCGACACGGTTCTGGAGCCGGGCATGGTGGTTTCCATGGAGCCAATGCTCACCGTGGCAGAAGGAAAGCCAGGTGCAGGCGGCTACCGCGAGCACGACATTCTGGTCATCGGCAAATCGGGTTCGGAAAACATCACCGGCTTCCCGTATGGTCCCGAACACAACATCGTGGCGGCCTGAACCCCGCCCGGTAGGATTGCGTGACAACGGCGGGAGGCGCATGCCTCCCGTTGTGCATTCACTGCGCCGGTTCCACCAGCCGCTGATAAAGGTGCCACGTGGCATGGCCCAGCACCGGCAGCACGATGAACAATCCCAGGAACGCCGGCATGAGTGCCGCAATAGTGAGCACGAGCACAACCAGACCCCAGACCAGCATTACTGCCGGATTGGCCAGCACAGACCTGATGCTTGTTACAATGGCGGTGATGAAATCCACCTCGCGGTCAAGCAGCATGGGGATGGAAACCACGGTCACCGAGAACAGCACCGCGTAAAGCACTGCGCCAACGATATGTCCTGCGGTGAGAAAGCTGATACCGGCATCCGTCGTCAGCACTGTGTCAATAAAGCTCTGCAGCGTGGCGATGGGTTTGGTGCCCAGGAAGATGGCGACCAGCAGGCGCACCTGGTACATCCACATCCACATGATGAACAGTGTGACAAACGCCATCACAGACATCTCGCGGCCCTTCTGCTGCCAAACGGCAGTGAGCACCCCGGCCCAAGTAAGCGGCTGGCCATTTTGCAGCGCCCGGCTGACCTCATAGGTGCCAACGGCAACAAACGGCCCGACCAGCGGAAAACCGATGGCCAGCGGGTAAATCATGTAGTGCATGTCCAGCTTTGTGAAAAACAGAACGGCCAGCAGCCCGCCCAACGCATACACGCCGCCAAAGAACAGGCCAAACAGTGGTGCGCGGATGAAATCCTTGATGCCCTGCCCAAAAACAGCTCGCAGATCGGCAAATGATATGGTGTTGACCTTCGGCATGGTTGAACCAGATACCGGCGTCGTTGATTTTCCTGCCATTGTTCCCTCCACACCTGATGACCCTTTGCGGGCTTTCAGGCATGTTGGCGGCTTTGATCAACAGGTCAAATGATCTGGATCAAACAGCATGGCATGAATAGCGACGCAGCAAGCCTATTCTGTGGGAACAGCCGGACCGGAAGGTTGGGTGGGTTCGGTTGTAGTTGCGCCGCCAGGCAATTGTGGCAGCACAGACCCGCCGCCCGTGCCTTCACTCTGTCCTTGTGACTGGGTTGGCGCAACCTGATCAAGCACTGATCCACCGTTAGCACCACCGCGCGACAGGTAAGCCAATGACAATGAGGTAACAAAGAAGCAGATCGCAAGAATCCCGGTTGTCTTGGTGAGCGCATTGCCTGCCCCGCGCGACGTGAACAGGCCACCCCCGCCTCCGCCGCCACCACCGATACCCAGCGCGCCACCTTCAGAGCGCTGCATCAGGACGACGGCGATCAATGCAAGTACGATCAGCAAGTGAATGACTGTTATAACGGCGATCATCGGTTTTGCGGCCCTGATAAATTTTCGGCAGTGTTATTGAAACGCTCATGTAGGCGCTCGTGCCAGCAATGTAAACAGGTCAAAAGGCTGAAATGATGCCGAAGAAATCCTCTGCCTTGAGGCTGGCACCACCAACCAGCGCTCCATCCACATTGTCGATAGCCATCAATTCAGCGGCATTTCCAGGCTTTACGGACCCGCCATAGAGGATTCGGATGTCGTGAGCTGTTTCGGCAGAGGTCAACGCCGAAAGCCCTGCACGGATTGCCTGGTGCACTTCCGCAATCTGCTCAACTGTCGGAGTCAACCCGGTGCCAATGGCCCAAACCGGCTCATATGCGATGACGGTGTTTTCACCCGTCGCGCCGGCCGGAATGGACGCGGCCAACTGCCCATGCACAACACTGAGTGTCTGCCCCGCTTCACGCTCTGTCAGCGTTTCACCCAGACACACGATCGCCACCAGCCCCTGCGAAATGGCAGCTTCCGCCTTGGCCTTGACAACGGCGCTGGTTTCACCGTGATCGCTGCGGCGCTCGGAATGACCCACAATCACCGCCTTGGCGCCGGCATCTGCCAGCATCTCAGCCGATACATCTCCGGTATGTGCGCCGGACTGCCCGGTATGGCAATCCTGACCACCCACCAGAATGACGCTGCCTTCAACCACTGACGCCATGGCGCTTATCAACGTGGCAGGCGGGCAAAGCATGACATCGCAATTCGTGCGATGACCAGTCAGCCTGCCCATCAGCTCTCGCGCCTCATCCAGCGACTGGCGGGTGCCATTCATCTTCCAGTTTCCTGCTGCCAGCGGCCTCATGTCACTATTTCCCCTTGCTATTGTGCGAACTGGTGTTACCAAAACTTAAGTCAGTTCCATAGCCGCTTGCACGGTATGGTCCACATTTAATATACCCTGCACAGCCACAACCAATAAGGTGTTCCAATGCTTACGGCACTGCGCAGCAAATCCGGCGGTATCATTGCCAAGGTTTTCATAGGTCTCCTTGCAGCCAGCTTCGCGGTGTGGGGCATCGAGGACATGTTGCGTGGCAGGGTGTCGGATGTGCTTGCAACAGTCGGTTCCCGCGAGATCGGGACCTATGAGTACTCACAGACCTTCAACCGGCAACTGTCTGTGTATTCACGCCGGCTTGGCGAAACAATCACGCCTGACCGGGCGCGCGAGCTGGGCCTTGACCGGCAAATCCTTGGTGACCTGATGCGCGATGCGGCACTCGACAGCCAGGCTGATAGCCTCGGCATTGCCATTCCTGAACGTGTTATTGCCCAGCAGGTAGCCGACAATCCGCAATTCCGTTCCGGAAACGGCACATTCAGCGCAGACGCATTTCGCAACCTGCTGAGAAGTAACGGCCTTTCAGAGCAGGAATTCTTCGCCATCGAAGGACGGGCCATGACCCGTCAGGTGATTTCCGACCCGTTGACCGCCAGTGCGGTTATCCCGGACACGCTCGTCGAACTGATCTGGAAGCACCGCACCGAACAGCGAGACGTAAGCTATTTCGAATTCACGCTGCCCGATGATGCCAAGCAGCCCAGTGATGCTGATCTGAAGAGCCTGTACGACGAAAACCCAAAAGCCTTCGAGGAACCTGAACGGCGGGCGTTTTCTGTTGTTGCCCTGACACCACAGGTTATCGCGCCCACTGTCGAAGTGAGCGAAGACGAGATCCAACGCCAGTACGACGCCGACAAGGCACAATCCACCGCAGACCAGAAGCGCACGATATTGCAGATACCATTCCCGTCTGAAGATGAAGCCAGGGCCGCAGCTGAAAAGATCAAGGCCGGAACAAGCTTCGAGGACATTGCCAAGGAACGCGGACTGAGTGACGCAGATATGTCACTTGGCACAGTGGACAAGGCTGCCATTCCCGACCCGGCCATAGCCGAGGCTGCTTTTGCTTTGGCTGACGGCGCCGTATCAGAGCCGGTCAAGAGCCGCTTCTCCACGGTTCTGGTGAAAGCAACAATCGTGGAAGCCAACACGCTTGCTCCGCTGCAGGAAATACGCGCCGAGATCGAAACCAAGGTCCGCCTGTCAAAGGCTCGCGGCAAGCTCCTCGACCTGCATGACAAGTTTGAAGATGCACGCGCCAACGGTGCTTCAATGGCAGAGGCAGCCAATGAGATCGGTGTTGAGATGGTCAATGTGGGCCCGATCGCACTGAACAAGACCGACAAGTCCGGCCAGACCGTCGATGTGCCGGGCCACCCAGCCACCCTTGCAACTGCCTTCGATACCGATATTGGCCTGGAGATTTCGCCGCTGACCGATGGCGAAGATGGTTTCACCTGGATCGAGACCAGGGAAATTGTGCAAGCGTCGGTACCCGAGTTCAACTCCATCAAGGAAAAGGTGGCCACTGTGTGGAAAGCGCGCCAGTCTGAAGCAGCCACCAGGGAAAAGGCTGCAGCGCTGGTTGCCAGCCTGAACAAGGGAACTCCGCTGGCAGAACTCGCCCAGACGGAGAATGCCACACTGCAAACCGCTACCGGCGTACGTCGCAACCAGCCCACCGGAGGCTTGACGCCAGCTGATGTGGCCGCCGTGTTCGAGGTCAAGGAAGACGGCAAGGCATTTGCCCTGTCCAATGACGGGCGTTCAGCCAGGGTCATGGCATCCACACCCGTTCTTGGCACTGGTTTTGACGCAACATCCGACGAAGCCAAGGCAATTCGCGAAGTGCTGAAAACCGGCCTGACCAATGACTTGTATGCTGAGTACGTAACAGCCCTGCAGGAGAATATTGGCGTAACCATCAATGATGCCGCGTGGGCCCGCATTTCAAACGGCCAGCCAACCCCACAAGGTCAGAACTGACGATCAGCCAAACAGCCGGAAACCAAACATGATGCAAATCGCGCCCGAAAGCGACGACTTTGCCACCTGCTACCAGGCGGGACGGTCTCAGGTTGTCTATACGCGCCTGGTAGCGGACCTGGAAACGCCGGTGTCCGCCTTCATGAAGCTGACCCGCAATGCGCCTTACCGGTTCCTGCTGGAATCGGTTGAAGGCGGTGCGGTCCGCGGCCGCTATTCGATGATCGGCATGAAGCCCGATCTGATCTGGCGGGTGAACGGTGACAAGGCCGAAATCAACTCTCGTGCACTCATCGACCCGGATGGCCCGTTTGTGGCAGATGACGCACCGCCGCTTCAGTCGCTGCGCGCATTGCTGGCGGAAAACAAGTTCGATGTGCCCGATGACCTGCCCCCAATGGCCGCCGGTCTGTTTGGATACATGGGCTATGACATGGTCCGGCAGATGGAAAAGCTGCCGGAACCTAATGAAGACGTGCTCGGCGTGCCGGACGGAATAATGATCCGGCCGACCATCATGGCCATTTTTGATGCCGTGAAGGACGAGGTCACAATCGTGACCCCGGTTTTCCCGGATGAGGACGTGTCGGCAAAAGCCGCTTATGCCCGCGCCTGCGACCGGCTTGAAGCAGTTGTCGATGCCTTTGACAGACCGCTGGAGTTACAGGCGTTCGACGACCCTGAAGCCGCACCGATCAACAAACCTACGTCGAATACATCGCCAGATGACTACATGGACATGATCCGCAAGGCGAAGGACTACATTTCTGCCGGTGACATTTTCCAGGTTGTTCTGTCTCAACGCTTTGAAACAGAGTTTCCCCTGCCACCGTTCTCGCTGTACCGGGCGCTGCGGCGGGTGAACCCCTCGCCGTTCCTGTATCACCTGGAATTCGACCGCTTTACACTGACCGGGTCCAGCCCGGAGATACTGGTTCGGGTTCGTGATGGCAAGGTAACCATCAGGCCATTGGCCGGCACCCGCCGGCGCGGCGAAACTCCGGCTGAGGATCGCGCGCTCGCAGAAGAATTGCTTGCTGATCCAAAAGAGCGCGCAGAACATCTGATGCTGCTTGATCTGGGCCGCAACGATGTCGGGCGCGTATCAAGGATCGGGACTGTCAAGGTTACAGATCAGTTCATGCTGGAATACTACAGTCAGGTCATGCATATCGTTTCCAACGTAGAAGGCGGCCTGCGCGACGACCTCGACGCAATTGACGCGCTGGCTGCGGGCTTCCCGGCAGGCACCTTGTCGGGGGCGCCGAAAGTCCGGGCCATGGAAATCATCGACGAACTTGAAAGCACCAAACGCGGGCCTTATGGAGGGTGCGTCGGATACTTTTCGGTCACGGGCGAAATGGACACCTGCATCGTTTTGCGCACAGCCATTGTCAAGGACGGCAAGATGTATGTACAGGCTGGCGCAGGTGCCGTTGCAGACAGCGTGCCTCTGTCGGAGCAGGAAGAATGCATCAACAAGGCCAAGGCATTGTTCCGCGCCGCTGAAGAAGCAGTGCGGTTTGCCGGCCGCGCATCAAGGGGCCAGTAACTGCCATGATCCTGCTCATAGACAACTACGACAGCTTCACCTGGAACCTGTATCACTTCCTCGGTGATCTTGGTGGCGAGAGCACTGTCATCCGCAATGACCAGATAACGGCGGATGAGGCGATCGAGATGAAGCCCCAGGCCATCGTGCTGTCGCCCGGCCCTTGCACGCCCAATGAGGCAGGCATCTGCCTCGAACTTGTACGAAAGGCAGCCGGCAAAATTCCCTTGATGGGTGTCTGTCTCGGGCATCAGTCCATCGGCCAGGCATTTGGCGGCAAGGTGGTGCGCGCACAGCAGTTGATGCACGGCAAGCTGTCAGATATCACAACAACCAACACCGGGCTGTTCGAGGGATTGCCCGAAACCATTGAGGCAACGCGCTACCATTCACTCGTTGTGGAAAGGGCCTCCCTGCCCGATTGCCTGGAAATCACCGCGACCACCGGCAACATTATCATGGGGTTGCAGCACAAGGACATGAACGTTCATGGCGTACAGTTTCACCCGGAAAGCATTGCATCTCAGCACGGCCATGGGATACTTCGTAACTTCCTGAAACTCGCTGGCGCCTATGACAGCAGCAAAGACGGCACGAAGAATGGCTGACCTGAAACCCTTTATTGCCAAGCTTGCGGACGGCAACCCGCTGTCGCTGGATGAAGCACGCACAACGTTTGACATAATCATGTCCGGCGACGCCACGCCATCACAGATCGGTGCAGTGTTAATGGGTCTGCGCGTACGCGGTGAAACTGTTGACGAGATCACCGGCGCGGTCATGACCATGCGCGAAAAGATGCTGCGCGTCGACGCACCCGATGATGCTGTTGACATTGTCGGCACAGGTGGCGATGGCTCTGGCTCCTACAACGTCTCGACCTGCTCTGCATTTGTGGCAGCAGGCGCGGGCTTGCACATTGCCAAGCACGGTAACCGCGCACTTTCATCAAAGTCAGGTGCAGCAGATACACTGGCCGCACTTGGTGTGAACATCGAGGCAAAACCTGACGTCATTGGCCGCTGCGTCCGCGAGGCTGGTGTCGGCTTCATGTTTGCCCCGGCACATCACTCAGCCATGCGCCATGTTGGGCCCTCACGCGTTGAAATGGCCACCCGGACAATCTTCAATCTTCTTGGTCCGCTGTCCAACCCGGCAGGCGTCAAGCGGCAGATCGTCGGCGTATTCGATCGCAAATGGGTCGAACCTTTGGCTCATGTAATGGGCAAACTTGGCTCCGAAGCTGTATGGGTTACCCACGGAGAAGGCGGTCTTGATGAGATCACACCGACCGGCACAACGTGGGTGGCTGAACTGAAGGACGGAAAGGTCACGACGTTCAAAATTCAGCCGGAAGATGCGGGAGTTACGCGCCGCACTCTTGATGAACTCAAGGGCGGCGATGCGGAATACAACGCGCAAGCCTTGCGGGCGGTGCTAGGCGGCGAACAAAACGCTTTCCGCGATGCTTCGGTCATGACTGCAGGTGCAGCACTTCTGGTGGCCGGCAAGGCCGCCAACCTCATGGACGGTGCCGCACAGGCACAAGCTGCCATTGATGATGGCCGGGCCATGAAAGTGCTCGACACCCTGGTGAAGGTATCAACCGCATGAGCAGCACAATCCTGGACAAGATCGCAGACTACAAACGCGAAGAGGTCGCTGCAGCCAAATTGGAGTTCAGCGAGGCGGTACTTGATTCGTACGCATCTGACGCACCGCCGGTACGCGATTTCGCGAGCAGATTGCGCTCATTCATCAACAATGGTGACTGGGCGCTGATTGCCGAGGTGAAAAAGGCAAGCCCGTCCAAGGGGCTGATCCGGAAAGACTTCGACCCGGTCTGGATCGCCCAGTCCTACCAGGCTGGCGGTGCTGCCTGCCTGTCGGTTCTCACTGACACGCCCTCATTTCAAGGTGCGCCCGACTTCCTGTCGGCTGCCCGCGTCAGCACCGGCCTGCCGGCATTGCGCAAGGATTTCATGCTGGACCCGTATCAGGTCGTACAGGCAAGAGCCTGGGGCGCTGATTGCATCTTGCTGATACTTGCCATGATCGATGATACGCTGTGCGCCGAACTGGAAGCGGCAGCGCATGATTTCGGCATGGGTGTGCTGGCGGAAGTGCACGACGAAGCCGAGCTTGAGCGCGCGCTGAAGCTGACGACACCGATGATCGGTATCAACAACCGCAACCTGAAAACATTCGAGACCACACTGGCAACAACCGAAACCCTAGCACCACTGGTGCCGGACGACAGGCTGATTGTGGGTGAAAGTGGATTGTCCTCGCCAGATGACCTGGCGCGGCTTGAACGCTGCGGTGTCAACGCCTTCCTCATTGGCGAAAGCCTGATGCGCGAGGTGGACGTGGAAGCTGCAACGCGCGCAATTCTGAAGAAACCTGGCGAAGAAGAAGAGCGGGCCAGCGCATGACCAACGCCAAGCTGACGCATCTTGATGAAGCCGGCAATGCCCACATGGTTGACGTGTCATCCAAGAGCGTAACCACCCGCGTGGCAGTGGCGTCAGGCCGGGTTTGTATGCAGCCAGAAACACTGCAGCTCATTGTGTCTGGCGCGGCCAAGAAAGGCGATGTCATCGCTACTGCCCGTATTGCCGGGATAATGGCTGCCAAGCGCACACACGAATTGATACCTCTGTGCCACCCGCTGGCCATATCGAAGATCACCGTGGATCTTCAAATCAACGAGCCCGCAAATGCTGTCGATGTGTCAGCTACGGTCAAGGTCGAGGGCAAGACAGGCGTCGAGATGGAAGCTTTGACGGCTGTTTCCGTTGCCTGCCTTACGGTCTACGACATGGTGAAGGCGGTCGATCGTGGCATCACGATCACTGACCTGAGGCTGGTCGAGAAGCTCGGCGGCAAATCCGGTCACTTCAAGGCAGACACCTGATCATGACACTTTTGCCGGTAGACCAGGCGCTGGCACTCATCCTGAAAGGGGTGCGTCCACTGCCTGCTGAAGAAGTGCCGCTAACCAGCGCCGCAGGCCGTATTCTGGCCCAACCCCTGAAAGCTGAACGCGCGCAACCGCCCTTCGCCGCCTCGGCAATGGATGGCTACGCCGTGCGCAGCAGCGATATCCAGTCTGTGCCGGCAAGCCTTGCCGTGATCGGAGATGCGCCTGCCGGCCACAGCTTTACCGGCCGCGTTGGCAAAGGCCAGTGTGTGCGCATCTTCACCGGAGCACCCGTGCCCAAGGGGGCCGACACAATCGTCATCCAGGAGAACACGTCCGGTGACGCCCTTGAACGCAATCAGGTTTCAGTGTTGCAGAATGCGGCTCCAGGCAGCTTCATTCGTCCTGCGGGCCTGGACTTCAAGAAAGGTGAAATGGTTCTGCCAAAATATGCAGTCCTGGGTGCACGAGAGATCGGCCTTGCCGCTGCCATGAACCATGCAAGGGTGCCGGTT
Source organism: uncultured Alphaproteobacteria bacterium (assembly GCA_963787895.1). Lineage (GTDB taxonomy): Bacteria > Pseudomonadota > Alphaproteobacteria > Rhizobiales > Aestuariivirgaceae > Anderseniella. Next base: position 282,131 of record CAWBEX010000001.1, read on the forward strand.
GTGCGCAGACCGTCCGTCGCATTGCTGGCAACCGGAGATGAACTGGTGGAGCCAGGCGGAAATCCGCGTGACGACCAGATTGTTTCGTCCAACACACTCGCCATTGCCACCATGGTACAGCGCTTTGGCGGAGAACCACTCGACCTCGGCATCATCCCCGACAAGGTAGCGCGCATCGAAAAAGCGATTGAGCGTGCAGCAGGCACGGACATACTGATCACAATTGGCGGTGCTTCGGTTGGTGAGCATGACCTGGTGCAGGACGCAATGATTGCGTCTGGCATCAAGATTGGCTTCTGGAAAATCGCCATGCGACCGGGCAAGCCGCTGATGTTCGGCCGCCGTGGCCCACAAAGGGTACTTGGCCTGCCCGGCAATCCGGTGTCTGCAATGGTCTGCACGCGCCTCTTCCTGCGTCCGCTGATAGCTGCCATGACAGGTGATCCCAGATCACTGGAGGCAGTACCTGCACAGCTCGGCCAACCTCTGAAGGCCAATGATCAACGCCAGGACTATGTGCGCGCCACCCTTTCGCACGGCAGCAATGGCCAGCTTGTCGCAACCGCTTTCACCAGACAGGACAGCTCCATGCAGCGGATTTTCCGCGAGGCCGACTGCCTGATCATCCGCCCTCCCAATGCCCCGGCAGCCACGCAGGGTGAACTGGCACAGGTTCTGCTTCTGGATTTTTAGACGGCAACAGGAAAATTGGGGGTTGCCGAACATAGCGCGAACATGTCATAAGAGTTTCGCATTTGTTCCGCAGCTGGATGGCGCGACTACCCGCCCACCATTCAGCCTACAGACACAGGAAATACCATGCTTACCGCCAAGCAACATGAACTGCTGATGCTGATCCATGACCGGTTGAAAGAAACCGGAGTACCGCCGTCATTTGAAGAAATGAAGGAAGCGCTGGATCTGCGGTCAAAGTCTGGAATCCACCGTCTCATAACCGCTCTGGAAGAACGTGGCTTTATCCGCCGCCTGCCCCATCGCGCCAGAGCACTGGAAGTGTTGAAGTTGCCGGAAAGCTCCGCTGGCCCGGCTTCAAAACCTGCTCGGGCACCATTTAACCCAAGTGTCATTCAAGGCTCACGCGGCATGTCCGAAGACGCCGCGCCGGCACCAATGCCGCCAGCATCTGCATCCATTGAAGTGCCGATGATGGGTCGAATTGCAGCTGGTGTGCCTATTTCAGCCATTCAGGACCACACGGCAAATGTGCCCGTGCCGCCGGACATGTTGCGTTCAGGCGATCATTTCGCACTCGAGGTCAATGGCGATTCAATGATCGAGGCTGGCATTCTGGACGGTGACACAGTCATCATCCGCAAGGCAGACACAGCCCGCAACGGCGAAATTGTCGTGGCACTTGTCGAAGAAGAAGAAGCCACGCTCAAGCGCTTGTGGCGCAGGGGAGATTCGGTTGCGCTCGAAGCAGCCAATCCGGCCTACGAAACCCGCATTTTCGGACCTGATCAGGTCCGCGTTCAAGGCACCCTGGCTGGCTTGCTGCGTCGTTACTAGCTCGAATGCTTGTGGTCAGTCGGTTGCCGGGTCGCTTGACTGGTCTGACGCGCCATCTTCGTCCTGCTTGGTCCTCGGCTCCTTGCTGCGAACCTTTGGTTGCCAGGGTGGTGGCGGTGTGATCAACACTTTTCGCCGTGAAACCGCTTCATACACCCAGGGCCGCACCCCTGAAGCAGCCTTCGCCTGATTGACCTGCACGCTGCCGTCAGCATCGATGGTGAGGGCATAGGCTCCATTTCGCCACACATCAAACCTGTCGATCTGCACCTTGCCGTTTGCCGGCCGGCCACAGGCGCGGCGCAACGGATTGGCCGATATAAGGACATCCACCTGCCTGCAATCAGCCGGTGGCTTGGCTTCGCGGCCAAGCCAAAGCACTGTTTTGCCCCTGGTATTGGCCCTGCAAACACCAGCGTCACAGTTCCAGCCGGGCCGCTTCGCTGCCTCTTTCATGGCTGCTCTGTCGCCATCCGCCAGCAGCCAGCGTTCCACCGCAAACTTTCCGCGCCTGTCATAGACCGGCACAAGATCACCCTCACCATTGCGTGCCGCTACCGTCGTGCCCGTTCGTTCGACCAGTATGTCAGCACGAGGTCCTGCAACAATCGCAAGTCCGGCAAGCACCAATGAGACGATTGCACCCGCCCACCGCAGGGCGCCGCGCCACAGACACAGAAAACACAAGCCCAGCACTGATGCGAACGCCAAAGCCGGCACCATCGCGCCGACAACATTGGCGGAGGCAGGCCAGCCAGCGACCATGGTGGCGATGGCCTGCACCATCCGCAAGCCGGACGCCATGAACTGCAACGGCCAGTTTTCAAGCCCCAGCGGCATCGCTACAACAGATGCGACAGCCCCGGGCATTACCATGGTTGTGACGATGGGCATTGCCAACACATTTGCCGGCAGCGACCACGGTGCATACCGGTTGAAGTGATACGCAGCGGGCAACGCGGTAAACACACTGGCAATGATTGTGGTAGCCGACAACGCCACCAGGCCCAACACCAGTCTTCCAGCAAAGGCGCCAGCTATCGAGCCAGAACTGAACCTCTCCCGCAGCGATGATTGCAGCGCCCCGGCATGCTCATATCCGGCGATCAACCCCATAACGGCCAGGAACGACATCTGGAAACTGGGGGTCAGAACAGCATGCGGCGTGATCGCGACAACAATCAACGCGGCAACGGCCAGATTGCGCATGGAAATGGCCGAACGGCCCAGCAGCACAGCCAGAAACATCACAAACAGCATTATGAAGGCGCGTTGCGTGGCAATTGCTTGCCCGGAGATGAGCAGATAGAAGAACGCTGCGGCAAGACCAGCCAGTGCTGCAATCTTTTTGACCGGGAACCTGAGTGCCAGCGCCGGCCACAACGCAAGCAGCGCCCGCACAAGCCAGAACACTCCACCAGCAACAAGGCTCATGTGCAGCCCCGAGATGGCCAGGACATGCGCCAGGCCAGACAGTTGCAATGCCTCGCGCATGCCCGTGTCCAGCCCGGCGCGTTCACCGGTAACAAGTGCTATGGCAAAGCCCGCTTCGCGTTCCGGCAGGCTGGCCCGAATGCGTTGCGCTATCGTCGTACGCAATGCTGCCACCTGGTCATACCACCCCCGGCGCGGAGGCTTGCCGCCAGCCTGAAGTTCACCCAGTACCCGTCCGCCTGCCCCGATGCCGTCGAACCAGGCAATCATGCCATAGTCCCAACCGCCAGGAATGGCAGGCGTGAGCGGCGGGTAAAGCATTCCGTTGAACCTGACATGGTCGCCGCGCACATGGTCTTTCAGGCTACTGGTAGAAACCGACAACCGTACTTTGCCCGGCCAATATTCAGGCCTGACGTTGCCCAGTTCATCCACGTCGACTGTCAGCCGCGCCCGCTTGCCCCTGCCCCTGCTGATCTCCGCAATCCAGCCGGTCATCTCAATCTTGCCGGTAGAGGCCGGCACAACCTTTGTTGAATTTGCGTGGGTGGACAACTGCGCCACGGCAAAGCCAGCCAACATGAAACCGGTAGCAACAGCCAGACCATCTGCCCTGCCAAGACGCACAACAGCGAATAACGCTACAGCCATGAGCGCAAGAATGGCACCCAGCCACACCGGTGGTTCAACCTGCAATAAAAAATATGCCAGGCTGCCTGTGACGATCCATACTGGAGCCCACAAGACCTGCCGCCCCTCCTGCCCGTTTATCTGCGTCGCCAGCCACCTGCCTGCTGACCCAGTGAAACCGTCAGATTGCCCGGCATCAAGGCTGTTCGCCGCAGTGTCAGGTGCTCTGCCACCTTTCTCGTTGCCGGTAAACCAGTCCACGTTGCAACCGCCCCCATAGACCCGACACTGGGCCTTACATCACCTATTGCGCTATGCTAAACGGGCGGCATCTCGAATTAAATGCCTCAAGTCACCCCCCGAAAGCTTTGGATACAGGTCATGACCGCGCCCATAGTCACCAGATTTGCCCCCTCGCCAACCGGCTACCTGCACATTGGCGGCGGGCGCACGGCCTTGTTCAACTGGCTATTCGCCAAGGCCAACAATGGCAAGATGCTGCTGCGCATTGAAGACACGGACAGGGAACGTTCCACGGATGATGCCATTGAGGCAATCAAAAACGGCCTGAATTGGTTGGGCCTGGACTGGGACGGTGATGCAGTGTCGCAATATTCGCGCGCAGACAGGCATCGCGAAGTGGTGCAGCAAATGCTGGCAAGCGGCCATGCGTACAATTGCTATTGTTCGCCGGAGGAACTCACCGAGATGCGCGAAAAGGCACAGGCCGAAGGTAAACCGCCGCGCTATGACGGCCGCTGGCGTGAACGTACCGCCAAGGACGCACCCGAGGGCGTAACCCCTGTTGTGCGGTTCAAGGCACCACAGGAGGGTGAAACCCTGATTGCCGACAAGGTGCAGGGCGATGTCACTTTTGCCAATGAAAATCTCGATGACCTGATCATCCTGCGTTCGGACGGCAACCCGACCTACAACCTCTCCGTCGTTGTGGATGACCACGATATGGGCGTGACCCACATCATTCGCGGTGTCGACCACCTGACCAACGCGGCTCGCCAGAGCCTGATCTACAAGGCCATGGGTTGGGATGTGCCGGTGATGGCGCACATTCCGCTGATTCACGGTGCTGACGGGGCAAAGCTGTCGAAACGCCACGGCGCGCTTGGTGTCGAGGCCTATCGCGACATGGGCTATCTGCCTCAGGCAATGCGCAATTACCTGGCCCGCCTGGGCTGGAGCCATGGCGATGATGAAATGTTTTCGACCGAGCAGATGATTGAGTGGTTCACGCTGGAAGGCATCGGCAAGTCAGCCGCGCGGTTCGATTTTGCAAAACTGGAAAACCTGAACGGCCAATATATGCGCGAAACCGCCGATGATGAGTTGCTGGCTGCGCTGTTGGCACTGTTGCCGCATCTGGAAGGTGGCCAGAAAACGCTGGCAGCGCTACAGGATGACACGGCGCGCGGAAAGCTCATGGCATCCATGGCCGGTTTGAAAGAACGCGCCAAGACACTGATAGAGCTGAATAATTCAGCGCAGTTCCTGTTTGCGGCCCGCCCCTTGACGATGGAAGACAAAGCACAGGCGATTCTTGATGATGGCGGGCGTGAGGTGCTGGCTGCACTGAAACCACAACTGGAAGCAGCGGGCGCATGGGAAATCGAGCCATTGGAGCAAATCGTGCGGGATTTTGCCGACCAGAATGACCTCAAACTGGGCAAGGTGGCACAGCCACTGCGCGCGGCCCTGACCGGCAGCACACAATCTCCACCGGTGTTTGATGTATTGGCGGTTCTGGGCCGGGATGAGGCGCTGGCGCGGATAGCTGACGCGTCGACCTAGCTGCATTCGCCCTAGCTCACCATTACGTCATAGACATTTTGCGCATTGCAATATTGCGCTGCACATTGCAGATTGCAGCCACCACGCCGAAATCAGCGCAAGTCGGCTATGCGATACGCCTCACACGTGCCCTATTCCGGGCAGCAGCAAGGTTACAATCCGCAACAGCCGATGGTTGACCCAGTTTCCACCCGGAACACTGTCGCACCGTTTGCGCGCACTGCCGAGAGGAGCAACAATGGAAAAGGACCGCACAGCAAAACTCACACTGGACGGCAAGGATTACGAATTTGAGGTATACAAGGGCTCCATCGGGCCTGATGTAGTCGACATTTCCAAGCTGTACTCAATGACGGGCGCATTCACGCTTGACCCCGGCTTCACCTCCACGGCCAGTTGTGATTCCAAGATCACCTACATTGATGGTGACAAAGGCGTCCTGCTGTATCGCGGTTATCCGATTGACGAACTGGCCGAGCACGGCGACTTCATCGAAACCTGCTACCTGTTGCTGTACGGCGACCTGCCCAACGCAGCCCAGCGCAAGGAATTCGAGACTGCCATCACCTACCACACCATGATCCATGAACAGATGAACCGCTTCTTCAGCGGCTTCCGTCGCGACGCCCATCCAATGGCCGTCATGGTTGGTGTTGTGGGCGCCATGTCTGCTTTCTATCACGACTCCACAGACAACACCGACCCACGCCAGCGCGAGATTGCTGCGCGCCGGATGATTGCAAAGATCCCGACTATTGCGGCCATGGCCTTCAAGTACCACGTAGGCCAGCCATTCGTGTATCCGCGCAATGACCTGGACTTCGCATCCAACTTCCTGCGCATGTGTTTTGCCGTTCCATGCGAGGAATACAAGGTCAACCCGATCCTTTCGCGCGCCATGGATCGCATCTTTATTTTGCACGCAGATCACGAACAGAACGCATCAACCTCAACAGTCCGATTAGCCGGCTCGTCAGGCGCGAACCCGTTTGCATGTGTTGCAGCCGGCATAGCCTGCCTCTGGGGCCCTGCGCATGGCGGGGCCAACGAGGCAGCTCTCAACATGCTTGAGGAAATCGGCAGTGTAGACCACATTCCCGAATACATAGAACGCGCCAAGGACAAGAACGACCCGTTCCGTCTGATGGGCTTTGGTCACCGCGTCTACAAGAACTACGACCCGCGTGCCAAGATCATGCAGAAGACAGCACATGAAGTGCTGAACGAACTCGGTATCACTGACGATCCGTTGCTCGACGTGGCACGGGAACTGGAAAAGATTGCACTCAAGGACGAGTACTTCATCGAGAAGAAGCTGTACCCGAACATTGATTTCTATTCCGGCATCACGCTTCGAGCCCTTGGCTTCCCGACGTCGATGTTTACGGTTCTGTTCTCGGTTGCTCGCACCGTCGGCTGGATCGCCCAGTGGAAAGAAATGATCGAGGACCCTACCCAGCGCATCGGACGCCCCCGCCAGCTGTACACAGGCCCCGCTGAGCGCAAGTATGTCCCCGTACCTGACCGCAAGGTTGACTGACAAAGCTGCCAGTGGCGCGAGGGACTAACCCGCGTCGCTGGCAAGCATCGCACCGATCTCGGCCTGGGCAACCTTTGTGCCATCCACCTTGGCTTCACAGGCAAACTTGTAGACCGGCCCGCGCTTTTGCGTCTGCTGAACATGAAAGTGCACTGTATCACCAGGCCCCACCGGCTTGCGGAACTTGGCGTTATCAATGGTCATGAAGAACACCAGCTGACCGGCTGCATCGACCCCCATGTGATCAAGTGCCAGGGCACCGGCGGTCTGTGCCATAGCCTCTATGAGCAGCACACCCGGCATTACAGGGCGAACCGGAAAATGGCCCTGGAAGAACGGCTCATTGATGGTCACATTCTTGATGCCGACACAGGACTGATCCTCGTTCATGTCAACAATCCTGTCGATCAGCAGAAACGGATAGCGATGCGGCAAAAGCTGCATGATCCGCTGGATATCGGCTGTTCTCAAGGTGCCGTTGTCTGACATGAACTGGTTCCTCCGCTGGCAAATGCAAAAAGACGCCCCGTTTTGCCGGAGCGCCTTTCAGTAATAGGTTCAGCAGCTTGCCTGCACAAGCCGAATTAGTCTTTAGGCTAGAAGCGGGTGCCGATCGAGAACCGGACCAGTTCGGTTTCGTCGAAGTCTTCCTTAAGCAGCGGGTAAGCTACGTCGAGGCGCAACGGGCCGAACGGCGACTGCCAGATAACACCGGCACCGACAGATGCGCGGAAGGCAACATCTTTGCCGAGAACGTCGCAGTTGGCCGTCGAACCGTTCACCGCGAACGCAGTCCTCACAACCGCCACTTCCCTGAACGGTGCTACTCTCTGGCGCACCAAACGCAGTACCAAAATCAGTGAACACCGCGCCTTCAAGACCGAATGCCTCTGGCAGGCCAAGCGGGAAGTTTACTTCCAACGTACCGATGGCGTAGGTGGTTGCTCCAATGGAGTCCAACTCGCCATTATACTCGTTGCGCATGCGCGGGCCGATACCGGAGCGCATGAAGCCGCGCAATGTATCGCCGCCCTTGAAGAAGCGGTCGAGAATTGGCACGTCGGAACCACCGGGGAACGGTTCGATATGACCGGCATTGCCTTCCACCTTGAAGACTACACCATCAAACAGCAGCGGCATGAAATAGTGAGCCGAAGCGTCAACCCTGCCCCACTCAACGTCGCCACCAAGTCCGGCTACTTCAACTTCGACCTTGCCGCGCAGCCCGGATGTCGGGCGGCTTGGGTGGTCCAGATCTGAATAGACGTAGGTTAGGCCAACCTTGGAAATCAGGTCAGTGCCTTCCGAATCACGGATGGCGCGCGATGCGTCTTCCCGAATATTTACGTCGATATCACGATAGGTCAGCGAGTACTTGCCGAAGATCGAGTTGTAATCATCCAGACGTGTGCCAAGGCGCAGTGCACCGCCGACCTGTTGCGTGATGAACGATGATTCATCATTGGCATCGGTGCGGTTGCCGAATATGTCGAAGCCGGCCGAGATGTCACGGTCGAGGAAATACGGGTTGGTGTAGCTCAAATTCACGGACTGGCGCTTGAAGCTGAGTGCTGTGGACAGGCTTGCCTGATGGCCGGTACCCAGCAGATTGCGCTCGCTGACCGAGATAGAACCAATGACCTGCTCAGTCGTGGAGTAACCAGCCGAGAAGTTGATCGAGCCGGTGGACTTTTCCGTCACATCGATCACGACAACCACCAGGTCTGGTGCGCCGCCCTGCTCCTGCCTGATATCGATCTTCTCAAAGAAGTCGAGGCCGGTAAGCCTGCGCCGGGCGCGGTCTACCAGAATACGGTTATAGGCGTCACCTTCAGCGATGTTCAGCTCACGGCGGATAACTTCATCCAGCGTGCGGACGTTGCCGACAATGTCGATACGCTCGATATAAACGCGCGGGCCTTCTTCAAGGTCATAGGTGATGTTCAGTTGCTGACGAGCCGGGTCACGGTCAATCCGCGGCCGCGCACGGGCAAAGGCAAAGCCTGCCTTGCCGGCTTCGAGCGTCATCTGCTCAACTGTCTTGTCGACCTTGCTGGCGTCATAAACGTCGCCAACGGTCTCTTCCACGGCATTCTGCAGCGAATTCGGATCAATGGTCGTATTGCCCGTGTTCACAGCTACATTGCTGATTGTGTACTGCGGGCCTTCATTGATCACGAAGTTTACAGCGAAGCTGCTGCCATCGGGCAAAAGCTGTGCATCTGCAGATACAATCTCGACATCGGCAAAACCGTTTTTCAGGTAATGCCGGCGCAACAGTTCCTTGTCGTAGTTCAACCGGTCCGGATCGTAATTATCCGTCGTGGCAAAGAACTTCCACCAGGCAGATTCAGCAGTGGTAATGACGGAGCCAAGCTGGCCATCCGAAAATGCGTTATTGCCGGTGAAGCTGATGCTCTCAATTCCGGTCTCAGAGCCTTCGTTCACAACGTAAACCAGGTTGACCCGGTTCTGCCCCAGAGTGACAAGGCGTGGCTCGACTGTAGCGTTGAAGTAGCCCGACCTGCGGTACAGGGCCTGAATTCGCTGAGTGTCCTGCAGCGCTCTGGACCTGGTGTAGATCGTGCGCTCCTTCAGGGAAATCTCGCTAGTCAGCTTCTTGTCATCCAGTTCATCATTGCCCTGGAAAGACACTTCGTTGATGAGTGGATTTTCCTCGACCTGCACGACGATAGCCGAGCCGCGGCGGAACATACGCACGTCAGAGAAGAAGCCGGTCTGGAACAGGGCTTTCACCGACGCATCAATCTGACCGTCAGTTACGCTCTCGCCGGCGTTGAATTGCATGTAGGCCCTGATGGTGTCGGCCTCGACACGGGCATTACCTTCTACAACAAGGCTGGTTATCACCTGAGCATAGGCACTGGGCACAAAATCGGTAGCCGCCATCGCAGGCAGAACCACACCCATAGCTAGCGCAAGCTTAGCTGTTTTTACAAACGATCCGGCCATGTAAGAGCCACTACCCCAAATAATTCACACCGAACCACCCATTCGGCAGAAGAAGACTTCAATCTTCTACGCTGATTTGCAGCGTATTAGAACCCTTGCGTCAGGCTTTTTTTTCATGGCTTTAAGGCGAAAATCAGATTGCCGTAACGCCAATAGAGATCACTTTCAGGTCAAATCGTTCCAGGTTGCGAACAACATTAGCGCAATTACCAGCGCAAACCCCACTTTGAACCCGAATTCCTGTGCTTGTGCCCCTAACGGTCTTCCCCTGACCGCTTCGAAAAAGTAATACATTAGGTGCCCGCCATCCAGCATCGGGATGGGAAATAGGTTAATCAAACCTATCGAAACAGACAGAACAGCGGCCAGCTGAATGAGCGCTGTCATGCTAATCGACGCCGCTTCGCCCGCAATTTGGGCAATTTTGATCGGTCCGGACAGCTGATCAGCCGTTTCGTTGCCGAGAATCACACCTTTCAAATAACCGAGCGAGCGGCTGATGATAAACCATGTTTCATCTACAGCACGCGCCAGCGCGTCCAGTGGTCCCAGCTTTTCAACCTTGATAACCTGATCAGCGCCTCTCGAAACGCCGAGCAAACCAATCTTGATCTTGTTACCGGACGAATCATCAATCTCGGTGGCTTTCGGCGTCGCCAGCAATTCAACGATCTGGCCTGCCCGGTTCACCTTGAAGACCAATTGCGTGTTGGCCGACACAGAAACGATTCTCTGCACATCGGTGAACGACGCTATCTCGCGCCCGTCGATACCCACGATCAAATCACCAGGCTGAAAACCAGCTTCAGCAGCAGCAGATTGTGGAACCACGGATGCCACCTTGGGCTGCGTAACCGGAATGCCGATCAGCATGAACATCAGTGCAAACACGGCGATCGACAAAATGAAGTTGGCCATCGGTCCGGCTACGACAATCAGGGCACGCTTCCATAGCGCTGCTCCGTGAAAATCTCCGGGTTTGGCATTTGCCAGCGCCTCGGCTGCCGGCATTGAAGCTGCATTCGCATCACCGGCAAACTTCACATAGCCGCCCAATGGCAGCCACCCAATCTTCCAGTGAGTGCCATGACGGTCCTTGAAACCGCCAATCGAGCGGCCAAACCCTATGGAGAAGGTTTCAACATTCACCCCGCACAATCGTGCAGTCTTGAAGTGTCCGTATTCGTGAACAAATACGATGACTGACAGCACCGCTATGAACGCAACTATGGCAAGGACCACGTCAAAAACTGATCCGGTCAGCAGGCTGCTGAAGTCCATCAATCATTCTCCGTTCAGCTGCGGTACGGCAGCAAACTGACTTGCCACGAATACCCTTGCTCGGGTTGACCAGTCAGAAATTAAACACGCGCGCAAATGCTTTTATCACTTTGCAACAAACCCCACGCGCAGCGTTATGCCTGCAAGCGGCGCGCCAACTCAGTGGCCTTTGTTCGCGCATATGAATCCGCTTGCCATACATCGTCAAGTGAAGACATTGCCACAATCATGTTTTCGCGCTCTGCCAGGTCCAGCGTGTCGCTGACCAGCTGGGTAATCTCCAGCCATCGCAATTGCTCGCGCAGGAAAGCCGCAACCGCAATTTCGTTAGCCGCGTTCAAAATGGTCGTGGCATTGCCACCCCTTGCGAGCGCCGAACGCGCCAGTTCAACTGCCGGAAATCTGTCATTGTCGACTGCTTCAAAGGTGAGGGTGCCAATGGTTGCCAGATCAAGCCGGTCGACCGGCGCCTTTATCCGGCCCGGGTGCGCCATTGCATAGGCAATCGGCGTGCGCATGTCAGGAACGCCAAGCTGGGCAATAGTCGACCCGTCGACATACGACACATAAGAATGAACGATGGATTGCGGGTGGACGACGACATCGATCTTCTCCAGTGAAATCGGGAAAAGATGATACGCTTCTATGAATTCCAGTCCCTTGTTCATAAGAGTTGAGCTATCGATGGTCACTTTCTGACCCATCGACCAGTTGGGATGCTTCAGGGCTGACTGAAGCGTTGCCTGCTCCAGCTCCTGCTTGCTCCAGGTACGAAAAGGTCCACCTGACGCTGTCAACGTCAATCTGTCCACACCTGCAGTATTGTGCTCTTCAAAACACTGGAAAAGCGCTGAGTGCTCGCTATCTACCGGAAGTATCGTGGCGTTGTGCCTTTTTGCGGCATTTGTGAAAACCTCGGCCCCGGAGACAAGGCACTCCTTGTTGGCCAGGGCAATCGTTGTGCCCTGCTCGACCGCCGCCAGTGTCGGCTTGAGGCCGCTTGCCCCGACAATCGCCCCCATAGTCATGTCCACTGGCCGTGCTGCGGCTTCAATCACCGCGTTCTCGCCAGCTGCCGCTTCGATGCCGCTGCCGGAAAGAGCGTCGCGCAAATCACCAAGCAGACTGTCATCCGCTGTTACCGCGAGCTTGACACCAAGCTCACGAGCGTCGCTTGCCAACTGCGCAATGTTGCGGTTGGCAACCAGTGCATCCACGAAAAAGCTCTCGCGATGGTTCCTGATAATGTCGACGGTTGACTGGCCGATGGAACCAGTCGACCCGAGGATGGTCAGGGTCTTGTTGCCCGAGTAGCTGCTCATACAGGATTGACTCACTTGTTTCAGGTTGGCGAGTGCTTACCAGACAAGCAGGCCTCTGGCCACGGTTTCCTCGCCGGCGCGAAACAAACCGAATGCTGCCGCCGCGATAGCGGCAAACATCAGTCCGTCCACCCGGTCAAGCACGCCCCCATGACCGGGAATGATGTGGCCGGAATCCTTGACGCCGAAACGGCGCTTCACACCCGATTCGAAAAGGTCCCCAACTTGCTCCAGCACAGCCAGCACAGCGCCAGTCACCAACACGTGCCAGACAGCATCAATACCGGAAACCCAAACAAAGCCGAGGCTTGCCAGGACGCCACCGACAATTGCCCCGCACAGACCGGCCCATGTCTTGTTGGGTGACACTGAAGGTGCAAGTTTTGGCCCGCCAATCAGCCTGCCAAACACAAAGGCCAGTGTATCGGCACACCACACAACGGTGAACAACCACAACACGGCGCTCAGGCCGTATTCAGGCGATTGCCGGATGAGGATGAGTGCTATACCAGGCAGTGCAATGTAGGGCACACCCCACCAGGCCCAGCCAGATCGCGACTTGCCCCTTCCGGCTTCCACCAACAGGCTGAGCGCCCAGCACGCTGCTGTAAGCTGCAATGCCGTCGCAAGACCCGCCCGACTAACCACGAGTGCGGCCCCTATGGCAGCAAATGCATGCAACACAAACTGCAGTTGTGAACCACGGTGCACCATCCGGCACCACTCGGCTGCCATCAACGCAGCAATCAGCGCGATACCGATATCAAACCAGATGCTGCCGGCCCACACATCCAGCAGCACAATAGGCACAAGCACGACAGCAGCCACGATGCGGACGGCAAGTTCACGGGTAAAGAAAGCAGGCCTGCCGGTTTTGAGTGCGGTTGGTTTCATGGCCTGTGCATGGCGTTAATTATGCCGTTGCGGCTGTTTGGCCGGGCTCGCCGCCAAACCGGCGCTTTCGTGTTGCATATTCCTGCAACGCCCGTTCGTAGGTTCCGGCATCAAAATCTGGCCAGTGTTCTTCGATGAACACAAACTCCGTATAGGCAAGCTGCCACAAGAGGTAGTTCGAGATGCGCTGCTCGCCGCTGGTGCGGATGAGCAGATCCGGCTCCGGCACATCCGGCGCATACATGTTGGCTGCAAAGCAGGCTTCGTCCACCTGATCAGGCAACAACTGGCCGGAAGCAACCTTCTCCGCAATTGATCTCGCCGTGCTAACAATCTCGCCACGCCCGCCATAGTTGAAGGCAACCACCAGCTTTAGCCGAGTGTTTTCTGCCGTCAGCCGCTCGCAGTCCTCGATCAGCCTTACAATGTCCGCATCAAGCTCTTGACGCTCACCTATCACCTGGATGCGGACCCCGGCTGAGTGCAACTCCGCAACATCCTGCCGGATAAACCGGCGCAGCAACGAAAACAGATAATTGACCTCGGTCTTCGGTCGTTTCCAGTTTTCGGAGGAAAATGCAAAAACGGTGAGGTACTCCGTGCCTGCCTCAATGGCAGCGCGCACCAGCCTGCGTACCGCATCGACACCCTTGCGATGACCTTCCGAACGCGGCAATGACCGCTGTGTGGCCCACCGGCCGTTACCATCCATTATGATGGCAACATGAACCGGCCGTTGCCCGGAGATGTCTGCCTGCAATTCAGCGCCAACGGCTCGATTTGCCATATACGCCCCCCCGTCATGAATAGTGGTCTTCACCTGTGACGCCCTTTTCGCAACATGTGAAAACGCGCAACCCGAGGACCCCGCCCCTGCACCGCCAATATGACCACTTCAGACATGCATGATCTCTGCATCTTTGTGGCTGAGCATATCATCAATGGCCTTTATCTTCTCATCTGTCAGAGACTGAACCTGATCCGACTGCTGACGATGTTCATCCTCGGATATGTCGCCGTCTTTTTCCATTTGCTTGAGCGTATCCATCCCGTCACGACGGATATTGCGCACAGCCACCCGCGCCTTCTCGGCATAGGAATGTGCAACCTTGGTCAATTCTCGCCTGCGGTCTTCATTGAGTTCCGGCACAGGGACTCTGATCACTGCTCCCTCAGACATTGGGTTGAGCCCAAGTCCCGCATTGCGAATTGCCTTGTCGACTGCTGGCGCCAAAGTAGCATCCCATACCTGGACTGACAGCATTCTCGGTTCCGGCACGGAAACCGTGCCGACCTGATTCAAGGGCATTTGTGAACCATAGGCGTCCACCATGACTGGTTCCAGCAACGCTGCAGACGCCCTGCCGGTACGCAAACCGCCGAACTCGGTTTTCAGCGCATCAAGTGCGCCATCCATCCGCCGTGTCAGGTCTTTCAGGTCGATGCTGCTGCTCATTTTCCGGTTCTCTCTTCACCCTGTTGGCCAGCGGAATATTTCCCAATTTCACAGATTTGCAAGTTCAAACCGTGACTGTTGTAAACGTGCCCTGGCCCTTGAGGACCTTGTTGAATTCGCCTGGCTGGCGAATTGAGAAAATGATTAGCGGAATTGCATTGTCCCGCGCAAGAGCAACTGCCGCACCGTCCATAACCTTCAGATTGCGGGCCAGCATGTCATCATAAGTCAGTTTGTCGAGACGATCTGCATCCGGATTTTTCTTTGGATCGTCACTGTAAACGCCATCGACGCTCGTGCCCTTGAACAATGCATCACATTGTAATTCGGCTGCGCGCAATGCCGCACCTGTATCAGTTGTGAAAAACGGGTTACCGGTGCCGGCCGCGCACAGGACCACCCTGCCCTTTTTCAGGTGCCAAAGGGCCTTTGCCCGGATGAATGGTTCGCAAACGGTTGGCATCGGAATGGCGGACATGGCGCGGGCTTCCACTCCCACTCCACCAAGCACATCCTGCATGGCCAATGCGTTCATGACAGTTGCAAGCATCCCCATCTGGTCGGCGTTGGCGCGGTCCATGCCACCGGCTGCCCCTGCCACACCGCGAAAGATGTTGCCGCCGCCGATCACCAGCGCCACCTGCGTACCGCCGCTCACGGCCTTTGCAACTTCACCTGCAACGCGGCCCGCCATGTCCATGTCGATGCCGAAGTCCTTTGAGCCCATGAGCGCCTCTCCAGACACTTTCAGCAACACTCTCCTGTAACCCGGTTTTGCCATCGTGCGTCTTCCTGAAAAAGCAAACGGAGCCTGCCAGGGCAGACTCCGTCATTTGTTGTGCAATTCGCCGATTCGCGCCAGAGCAAGGCAGTCCAGAATGAACCGGTAAAATGGTTCGACCCGCTCAAAAGCGACCAGCATGTTCCGTTCAAGTGTTTCAACTGAAACAGATCATGCTGCATTCTGGTGTGTGCAGCTATCAGGCGCCGCTTGCAGCCTTCGCAACTTCAGCCGCGAAATCCTCGACTTCCTTCTCGATGCCTTCACCCAACTGCAAACGCACAAATCCGGAAATCTTCAGGCCACCGGCTTCCTCAGCCGCTTTGCCCACGGTCAGGTCCGGGTTGATCACGAAAGCCTGGCTGAGCAGCACGGATTCCTCATAGAACTTGCGAATGCGGCCTTCGACCATCTTCTCAATGATGTTTTCCGGCTTGCCGCTTTCACGGGCCTGCTCGGTAAACACCGCACGCTCACGATCAACCACGTCAGCCGGAATCTCCTCCGGCGTCAGCGCGAGTGGATTCACTGCCGCAACGTGCATTGCAACCTGCTTGCCGAATGCTTCTGCCGCAGCCTTGTCACCATCGGTTTCAACACCAATCAGAACAGCAATCTTGCCAACGCCCGGAGCAACCTGATTGTGGATGTACGATGCAACAACGCCATTGCTGACGCTGAGTGCTGCTGTGCGGCGCAGGCTCATGTTCTCGCCGATCGTTCCGACCAGCTCGGTGATTCTGTCGGCCACCGACTTGCCAGCGCCGGGAAATTCAGCCGCATTCAGCTTGTCCACATCACCACCAGCAGCAGGCGCCAGCTCGGAAATGGTTGTAACGAGCGTCTGAAATTCAGGGTTGCGAGCCACAAAGTCTGTTTCGGAGTTGACCTCAACAGCAGCGCCCGTGTTGCCTTCGACGGCCACGGCCACCAGGCCTTCAGCAGCCACACGGGTTGCCTTCTTCGCGGCCTTGGAGAGGCCCTTGGCGCGCAGCCAGTCAATCGCGGCTTCCATGTCGCCGTCGGTTTCAACCAGCGCGTTCTTGCAATCCATCATGCCTGCGCCAGTGCTAATACGCAGGTCCTTCACCATCGCAGCAGTGATCTGTGCCATGAGATTACCTTTCATGTCTTCTGTTGCGGCTTCAAAGCGAAGCCAGGTTTTGAGATAGCAGCGTCCAAGGTTTCACCCTGTGGACGCCTGCCAGCAGGTAGCATCACCCTGCAATCATGGACTTCGCCTGACCGATCCAGTCTTCCCGCTCGATACGGCCCTTGAAGTTGAGCTTTTCGTCGATCTCGTTGACCTGCTCAGCTGTCAGTTCGGCAATCTGGGCAATGGTCGAAAAACCAATTTCAGCCAGCTTGCCAGCCAGCACTGGTCCAACACCGGAAATCTTCGTCAGGTCATCCTCGCCACTAGCAGCAGCCGGTTCTGCGGCCACAGCTTCAGCAACAGGTTCAACGGCAGCGCCAATGTCGACGCCTGCGCCGGTTGCGCTCTGCGAGATACCGTCAATGGCAGCACGTGCGATAAGATCGCAATACAGCGCAATCGCGCGGCCCGCATCGTCATTGCCCGGTATAGGAAAATCAATACCAGCCGGATCACAGTTGGAATCGAGAATGGCTATCACCGGGATACCAAGACGATTGGCTTCCTTGATGGCGATGGCCTCCTTGTTGGTATCAATGACGAACAGGATGTCTGGAATGCCACCCATGTCCTTGATGCCGCCGAGTGCCAGCTCAAGCTTGTTCTTCTCGCGGGTCAGTGTCAGCTGTTCACGCTTGGTGAAGCCCTGGGCTCCGCCACCAAAAAGCTCTTCCAGTTCACGAAGACGCCTGATCGAATTGGAAATGGTTTTCCAGTTCGTCATGGTTCCGCCAAGCCAGCGGGAGTTGATGAAGTACTGGGCCGAACGGCGCGCTGCGTCAGCGATCTGTTCCTGTGCCTGACGTTTGGTGCCGACAAACAGCAACCTGCCGCCGCCACCAACCGTATCGCGAACTGCTACCAGTGCCTGGTGCAGCAGGGGAACTGTCTGCGAAAGATCCATAATGTGGATGCCGTTGCGCGCACCATAGATGTAGGATTCCATTTTCGGATTCCAGCGGTGCGTCTGATGGCCAAAGTGAATGCCAGCTTCAAGCAGCTGACGCATGGAATAGTCTGGCAATGCCATGTGCCTGTTTCCTTTTCCGGTTAAACCTGACGCGCTGGCAAGTGACCGGAAACCCGGCACCGGATGGAAGTGCTTCTATGTGGCGGATCTGATCCGCGTGAAGCACTCCGCACCAACACGTGCGAATTGGCCCGGTTCGAACCCATTTCGAACCTGGGACGCGGCGGTGTATGCCCGAAACCTCACTTGATTGCAAGGCCTGCTCGTGCGATGGCCTGAACTCATGACAAAACTCATTGCCTTGTTCATGGCCGCCCTGGCCCTCATTCAGTACATCAAACCACTCGGTCTTCCCGGTTTGAAGCGCCGCCAGGATGCCTGGAAGCTTGCCGTTGCAGGTGCCGCCATGATGTTGCTCTTCATCGTCATCACTGCCGGGCTCAAGTAGCTTCACCTGTGCCGGTTTGCGGTTTGTGCACAAAGCGCTGATAGACAAAGCCGATGCCCACAAGACACAAACCAAGCCCGAGGAACGAGGCCACTCGCAGCAACCCTTCCAGGTCCGACAAATCGACCAGAAAAACCTTGAGCACCACAAGCACCAGCACCGCCAGCGAGGCATAGCGCAACTGCGCCCTTTGCAGCATGATGCCTCCCGCCAGCAGCGCTATCGCGAACAGCAGCCAGACCGCTGAGTATGTGTACAGCTCCGAAGTGGGCATTTGAAAACTGCCCAACTGGTCTGGCGCGTGGAAAAAGCGGCGCACTTCCATCGATAACCACAACAGCATTGCTGCGAGCACTGCCGGCGGCCATGCCATTTTCAACAGCCTGGGAACAGAATGGTTGCGCAACGTGTAGCCGATGAACCCGGCGAGCAATGCAGGCAAGAGATAGGCAGGCGCAAGTGCGTTGACAAGCGGCCAATTGCCAACCATCTGCCTGTCAAAAATCGGGTTTAGCCCGGTGAACACACAAAGACACGCGAGACCGCAGCCCATCGCGGTCAGCACCCTGCCCGCCCACTTGTCAATGAAGCCACCATGATGCGACCAGCGCCACCAGCATGCCGCCGCACTGACAAGCCAGCTTGTCGAATGCAGCCCCGCCTCCAGCAAGCTGAAGTCCTCCCGTTCAATGCCCCCGGCCACTGCCACCCGGATGATGGCGGACACGAACATGGCGGCCAGGGCGATGCGTCCTCCTTCAAGCACCTTTGACAAAAGGTCTTTGGTGTTGCCTGCGCCAAACAGCTTGAATGCAAGATGGAACATCAACAAAGGCAGGCCGTAGCCATAAACAACCCACCAGCGGCCAAGCCAGACCTGCTGGCCATAGTCGAAGATCTGCTGGTTGAGAAACAGCCGCCCCAAAACGGCTAACGCGATGAGTAACGCAGGCAAACGCAGTTGGCCAAGCTGCAACTGGCTTGCGATATACCCGGTCGCGGCAAGGACAGCTGCCAAGGATGCAGACAACCATGCATCACGCAGGACAAATGCAAGCGCCATGGCAACACTTGCGCAAACCGCCATGGCATAGATGCCAAGTGCAAGCCGCGCCTCTTCGTGTGATGCCGCTGACCGCACTCTGGCTGCCAACGCCACAAACACAGCCGCAAGTGCCAACCCGGCGAACGCCCATGTCACGCTGGGCTCAAGCGAGCGCAGCGTTGCATAGGCAGCCACCATCAAACCTATCGGCACGGCTGTTCCAAACGTTGCCCACACCCACGGCCGTACTGACCTCCAAAGCTGCCAGTAACCAGCAATCAGGGCGCCCGCCCCCACGATCATGCTGTATCTCAAATAGGATCTGGCTTCCTCGGTAGGATCCAGCGACCAGCTTGCCCTGTCGCTGAAAATCCAGCCTTCCAGCCAACCTTCCAGATGCAGCCGTGCACCCCAGGCAGAAAACCCGAGCAGCAGCGCCAACCCGGCAACAAGAGCCAGAAAGTCGAAGCGTTCCGCGCGGGCTGCCGCAATCATGCAGGCAACTGCAAACACCACCAGTCCAAGCAAAGACCCGATGCCGTATCCGTCCCTCACCAGTACAACCAGCAACAGAAACACCGCTGCCAGCGAAGCAGCAAACGAAGCCACGTGCATCGGTTCCTTCGGCCACCAGGGCTTGTGCCACAGCGCGGGCTGAGCATCAGCCGAGCGATATCCGTCCGCGAATGCATATCCGGTTCCTGCCAGCACCGAAAACAGCGCCAGCACCAGGCCGTCACCGAACAGCGAATAGGATTGCCCTGGACCGGCTTCAAAGGGACCAACCACCCATACCAGCACCCAAAGCCCGCTCAAGACGGTTGCCAACAAGGCAAACCACAGCGCCTGGCGATAGATCAGCACGGCACATACGGCGATGAACAGGATGGCGAAATACCCGAACAGACCCGGCGCAAACGGATCTGCACTTGCCATGAACATTGGCAGCAGGAAGCCGCCGAGCAAGCCAACAATCGCAGTCATGGGCCCCTGCACAACAGACAGCGAGAATGCCACCAGGGCAGTTGCCGCGAGCGCTACAAGCGTCACGACAGGACCGATGAACCCATATAGCGCCGATGCCGCATAAACAGCAGCAAACACGCCTGCCAGACCACCAGCACTCAGCGCCTGCGGCACATAATCCGGCTTGTCAGACACCAGACGCTGCTGCGACGGATGCCGGCGTAACCATTCTCCTGCAACGGTCAATGCGCCACCGCACACCAGCCCAAGCATGACGCGCATCCCGGGCCCCAGCAGCCCGTTGTCCGCCATGTACTTGACGAGGAAAAGTCCTGACAACGCAATCGCCAGCCCGCCAATCCAGATGAACCAGCGGCCTGCGAGGTTTTCCTCCAGACTGGAGCGCGCGGCCTTTGGTTTAACCGGCTGCTCCTCCGGCGACAATGGCGCCTTTACAACGTCGTCATTTGCCACCTTTGCGGCGATGCGGGATTTTGCGGTGACCTTCTTTGCCGCGGCAGCAGGCTCTGGTTCCGGCTCCGGTGTTGCTGCTGGTACGGCAACAGTCTGAACATCTTGTGATCTGAGTTGACTGAGTTCATTGCGAAGCTTGAACAGTTCGCGACTGACCCTTTCAGCCTTGTTCAATGCAACAATGGACAAGATGATCGGCGTAAGGAAAACGGCACCAACGATAAGAGCAATCCAGACAAACTCATCCACGTTGCATATCCTCCCCTACGATCAGAAATCCTCTACGTAAACCACTCCGGGAACAGCCTTGATGGCTGCCTTGATTTTCGGATTCACAGTGAATTTGCGCCCCAGTGCGATTTCCACCTCGCGTGAATCTGGCAGCTGCATGACCAGATGCACCGGTGCCGAACCGCCATTGGTCAGCCGTGACTGGAGCAACCCGAGAGGCTTGGCGTCATTGACGAAAATCTTCAGGCCCTGGACAACTGTGTCAGCCTTGGCATCCAGCAGCTCAACACCCTGAAGGCGAAGTTTCACCTCTTCACCTTCAACATCCGCCTCGACGCGCAGCATCAATGGCTTGCCACTTTCCAGCAAATCCCTGGCCCCGCTCAAGGTGTCGGAAAAACACACTGCCTCATACTGGCCGGTCGGATCAGAAAACCCGATGAACGCAAACCGGTTGCCGGACTTTGAGCGCCGCTCCTGCTTGTAGGTGACGGTTCCCGTCAGGCGCGCTGCAGAGGCACCCTTCAAAGCCTTGCCCCTGAAACCAACCCATGTGTCCGCGCCAAGCTTGGGCAGTATGGAGAGGTATTCATCCAGCGGGTGGCCGGAGAGATAGAAGCCCACCGCTTCGAATTCAGCTGCCAGTTGGTCCATGGGCAACCAAGGCTCTACATTGGTCAACGGCAAATCCTCGATACCGGCATCGCCACCGCCGAACATGTCGTTCTGTCCGATCTCGGCTTCAGTTGCGGTACGGTTTGCCATGGCGAGAATCGCCTCAACCCCGTTCAGAACCTGCGCCCGGTTTGGATTCAGCTTGTCAAACCCGCCGGACTTGGCGATGGATTCCAGCGCGCGCTTATTGATCATGCGCGGATCCACACGCCGCGCAAAATCACCAAGGGATTTGAAAGGGCCGCCTTCTTCGCGGATGGCAACAATGTGCTCTACCGCCTGTTCACCTACATTCTTCAGGGCTGCCAGAGAATACTGTATGGCTTCATCCTTGACCGTGAAATCCACGCCCGACCTGTTCACGTCTGGCGGGTTCACCATCACTTCCATCCGGTCTGCTTCGCGCTTGAACACCAGCAACTTGTCGGTATTGCCCCGGTCCAGCGACATGGAAGCGGCCAGGAACTCCACCGGATGGTTGGCTTTCAGCCAGGCCGTTTGATAGGCAACCACCCCATAGGCGGCAGAATGTGCCTTGTTGAATCCGTAACCGGCAAACTTGTTCACCAGTTCGAAGATGTCTTCCGCCTGCCTTTTGTCTACCCCATTGGCGACTGAGCCTTCAACGAAACGCTGTTTCTGGGCGTCCATCTCGGCTTGAATTTTCTTGCCCATCGCACGGCGCAGCAAATCGGCTTCACCAAGTGAATATCCGGCAAGCACCTGCGCAATTTGCAGCACCTGCTCCTGGTAGATGATGATGCCGTACGTGTCCTCAACAACGTGCGTCAGCTTTTCGTGAAGAAATTCAGGTGCTTCCTCGCCCTTCTTGGATGCAACATACTTCGGAATGTTCTCCATCGGTCCGGGCCGGTACAACGCTACAAGCGCGATGATGTCTTCAATGTTGCCCGGCTCCGCCTTGCGGATCAGGTCACGCATGCCGGAGCTTTCAAGCTGGAACACCCCAACCGTCTCGGCGCGTTTCAGCATGTCGTAGGTCTTGCCGTCATCCAGCGGCAAAGAGGCCATGTCGACGTCAATTTCGCGCTGTTTGAGCAGCTTGACGCCCTTGTCCAGCACGGTCAGGGTTTTCAGACCCAGAAAGTCGAACTTCACCAGTCCGGCTTTTTCCACCAGCTTCATGTTGAACTGGGTAACCGGCATTGGCGAGCGAGGGTCGCGATACAGCGGCACCAGCTCTTCCAGTGGCCGGTCACCAATCACAACACCAGCGGCATGAGTTGAGGCGTGGCGATAAAGCCCCTCAAGCTTCAGCGCAATCTCCAGCATCGTTGCCGTGGTCTCATCCTGGCGGCGCTCTTCCTGCAAGCGCGGCTCACCATCAATCGCCTGCTGCAAGGTGACAGGGTTTGCCGGGTTGTTGGGAATAAGCTTGCACAGCCGGTCAACCTGGCCATACGGCATCTGCAGGACACGGCCCACATCACGGCACACGGCTCGCGCCTGCAACTTTCCGAACGTTATGATTTGCGCGACATGATCGGCGCCATATTTGTTCTGAACATATGCAATGACTTCGTCGCGCCGGTCCTGACAGAAGTCGATGTCGAAGTCGGGCATCGACACGCGCTCAGGATTCAGGAACCGCTCGAACACAAGGTTGAACCGCAATGGATCCAGGTCTGTAATTGTCAGCGACCAGGCAACCACAGACCCCGCGCCGGAGCCACGCCCAGGCCCTACAGGTATTCCTTGCTGTTTGGACCACTTGATGAAATCGGCAACGATCAGGAAATAGCCCGGAAAATCCATCTTGCAGATGACTTCAAGCTCATACTCAAGGCGCTTTTCATAGTCTTCACGGCTGTAGTCTTCAGCCAGCCCCAGCTTGTCGAGCCGGTCAGCAAGGCCATTGCGCGCCTGCACACGCAGCTCCTCGGCTTCATCGCTGGCATCTTCACCAGAGGTAAATTTCGGCAGGATCGGATCAATGGAATGCGGATACCAGGAACACCGCCGGGCAATCTCCACCGTATTCTCAACTGCTTCCGGCAAATCTGCGAAAAGACTCACCATTTCAGCCTGAGACTTGAAATAGTGTTCCGGCGTCAACCGCCGACGGTTGTCATTGGCGATCACCTCTCCCTCGGCAATGCAGATCAGTGCATCGTGAGCGGCAAAATCGTCGGCGTTTGCAAAGTACGGTTCGTTGGTCGCCACCAGCGGAATTTCCAGGTCATAAGCCAGTTCGATCAACGCAGCTTCTGCGGCCTGCTCCTCGCCAACCCCGTGACGTTGCAACTCAACGTAAAACCTGTCGCCAAAACAGCGCTTTAACCGTTCAAGTCTTTCACGGGCCAACGATCTTTGATTTTCAACAATGGGCTTGTTGATCAACCCGCCAGGTCCAGCAGTCAGGCATATCAGGCCCTCGTTCAGCTTTTCCACCAGTGACATTGGAACATGCGGCAGCTCTGCTTCAGGTGCCTCTAGATACGCCCGGCTGGACAGCTTCAAGAGGTTGCGGTAGCCGATCTCATTTTTCGCAATCAGAGCAATGCGTGACAGATCAAGACCGTTGCGGCCAAGCGCGCGCGTGTCTGTGTTTTCTTCCGGGTCCAACAGCAGCGTGCAGCCTATGATCGGCTGAACACCCGCCCCCTGCATGGCTTCTGCAAACTCCAGCGCGCCGAACAGATTGCCGCTGTCGCTGATGCCCAGCGCCGGCATTGCCTGTGCAACGGCAAGTTTGCCCAGCAACTTGATAGGCAAGGCCCCTTCCGACAATGAATACGCGGAATGGCTGCGCAGATGAATGAAGCTGACAGGTGAGTCGGTCATGCTGCGACACTACCGAAAAATGCCGAAATCACACACAGTTTGCTGCGGCTACCCACCGAAACCTTTGAGGAAGGCGGCGAGGTTGTTTTCCAGGTCATCGGTCAGATAGCCCCCTTCCTGAACGATGAGCGTCGGAACCCCGAGCTTTGAAATAGCGCTGGCAAACCTTGTGAACCCGGCAGTTGTGACAGCACCACCGTTCAGCGGGTCAAACTCATGTGCATCAAGGCCCAGCGCCACAACAAGAGCACCTGGTGCAGAATCACTGATCTCGCTCAAGGCCAGCTCAAGCGCACCCATCCACACCTCGTCATCGGATTTGACCGGAACCGGAATGTTGATGTTGCAACCCGTGCCTGCACCCTTGCCGCGCTGTGTCTCATAACCATAGTAAAATGGATAATACTTCGACGGGTCTGCATGTATGGACACAGTCAACACGTCAGAGCGGGTGTAGAAAATGCCTTGGGTACCGTTGCCGTGATGAACGTCAATGTCCAGGACTGCCACCTGGTCCCACGATTGGCGCAAAAACTGCGCCGCAATTGCCGTGTTGTTGAGGTAGCAGAACCCGCCTGCCCGGTCGGCATATGCATGGTGGCCCGGCGGGCGGCAAAGTGCATATGCAATCTTCTCGCCCTCGACAATCAATTCTGCCGCCGACAACGCCGTATCAGCAGACGCACGAACTGACTTGTAGGTCTGCTCGGTGATCGGGCAAGAAAAATCCTGCTGGTGCCAACCTGCCTGGCCAAGAATATCTGAAGGGTACTTTGCAGGTTTCTCCACTGGCCGGATGCTGGCCATGACTTCTTCAAAGGCCTTGCCTTTGGGCCTGTTCCACTTGCGGTAGGCGTTTTCCAGAAACCTCAAATAGCGTGGTGTGTGTACCGCCAGAATGTGTGCATCACCATGAGCGCGCGCAGCATGCATTTCACACCCGGCAGCCTTGGCTCCTCTCAGCAGGCGCTTGGCACGTTCCGGCTGTTCAGGAAAATCCACAATATGGCCACGCTGCAAATAGCGCGTGGGAAAATGCAGCAACTGATTGTGATGAAACACCGCCTTCATCGAGTCATCTCCATTAACTGACCACCTTGCAACTGAACCACGCGATGCATCTGAAACGCCAGTTCAATGTTGTGAGTAGCGATAAGTGCAGCCAGTCCCTCTTCCTGGATCAGGGAAAGGAATTCATCATGCACGCGCCCTGCTGTCTCCGGGTCAAGGTTACCCGTGGGTTCGTCAGCAAGCAACAGCAGCGGCTGATTTGCCAGTGCACGGGCAATGGCTACGCGCTGTTGCTCTCCACCAGACAATTCCGCCGGACGGTGAGTCAGGCGACTGGAAAGGCCAAGCTTGGTCAGCAACTCGGTTGCCCGCTCATGAGCTTCCTCCCGGCTGCGCCCGGCGATAAGTTGCGGCATAATGACATTTTCAATAGCGTTGAATTCAGGCAGCAGGTGGTGGAACTGGTAGACAAAACCGATGCCTAGTCTGCGCACGCGGGTTGCAGCCCCGTCTTCCAGTCTGGTGCAGTTCTCTCCGGCAATGTAAACCTCACCGGCTGTCGGTTTCTCGAGCAACCCGGCAATGTGCAGCAGTGACGACTTGCCGGTTCCGGAGTGCCCGACAAGAGCGACAACTTCACCGGGATGAACATCGAGTGACAGGTCCTTGAAAATGTCGATACGCCGCTGACCCTGCAGGTAGGTGCGCGCAATCTTCTCCAGCCGCAACGCGGCACCAGTCTTACTCATAGCGCAGCGCCTCCACCGGATCGAGTTTCGACGCACGTCTTGCAGGATAAATGGTCGCGACAAACGACAGCGCGATGGCCATCAGCGCAATCATGAGCGTCTCGCTCACGTCCATTTCAGCCGGCATCCGGGACAGATAGTACAATTCCGGTGAGAACAGCTCCTTGCCCGAAAGCCAGGAGAGCCCCTGACGGATGTTCTCGATATTCAGGCAGATCACCACGCCCAGCACGATACCGGCAAGCGTACCCGCAAGACCGATCGCAGCCCCCGTCATGAAGAAAATGCGCTGTATCGACCCGCGCGTCGCGCCCATGGTCCGCAAAATGGCGATGTCCTTGCCCTTGTCCTTCACCAGCATGATCAGACCTGAAATAATGTTCAGGGCCGCCACGAGAATGATCAGCGTAAGAATGAGGAACATCACGTTGCGTTCCACCTGAAGTGCATTGAAGAACGTCTGGTTTGAGGTCTTCCAGGTTACAAACTGCAGGTCATTGCCCGCTTGTAGCGCCATGGCAGGTACCACCTCTTCAATCTGGTCCGGATTTTCGACCATGACTTCTATGGCGCTTGCTCCGTCCTCTTGTCCGAAGAACTCCTGGGCTTGCACCATCGGCATGTAGAGAACAGTATTGTCGTACTCAGACATGCCGATTTCAAAGGTCGCGACAATCGGATAAGACCGGATTTGAGGCGCCGTACCGAAAATCGTCGCCGGCCCTTCCGGCGACACCAGGGTAATCTGGTCTCCCACCGTCAGGCCATGCTTCCAGGCCAGCCGGTAACCCACCGCGACCCCGTCTGATTTGTCGAAATTGGTGAGGTCACCACGCAGCTTGTCGTTGAATACACTCGTCAACTGTTGCAAATCCGCAAGCTTGACACCGCGGACCAACACACCAGACGAAGTACGCCGGGACGACGCCATGGCCTGACCTTCGGTGTAGGCAATCGCACGTTTGACGCCGGGGGTTTCAGCCAGCTTCTTCGCCCGCTCGGCAAAATCAGGCATCGGCTCACCGGTGGCGGAATACACCGTGGCATGACCATTGAAACCAAGTACCTTGTCGAGAAGCTCGCTGCGGAACCCGTTCATCACCGCCATCACGATGATCAAGGTTGCCACACCCAGCAGAATGCCAAGGAACGAGAACCCCGCAATAACCGAGATAAAGCCCTCCTTGCGCCGCGCTCTGAGGTAACGGAACGCAATCATGCGCTCATGGGCGGAGAAAGGCGCAGTGTCAGAACTTGCCATTTGGCGCATCCATGCTCGTTGTCATCACTTGGAAAACCGGTTTGAAAGTGAGTCGATAGATACTTCTTCACGTTCACCTGTAGCGCGATTCTTTACTTCCGCCTTGCCTTCCTTGATCCCGCGCGGGCCTATGATCACCTGCCACGGCACACCGATCAGGTCCATGGCAGCAAACTTGCCGCCTGCCCGGTTGTCGGTATCGTCGTACAGTACCTCATTGCGCTGCGCCTGGAGCAGACGGTAAAGCTCGCCACACGTGGCATCAGTGGCTTCATCGCCCGCCTTCAGGTTGATCAGCCCGATGCGGAAAGGTGCCACTGCTTCTGGCCAGATGATGCCGGCGTCGTCGTGGCTGGCCTCAATGATGCCGCCAACCAGACGAGATACGCCAATCCCATACGAGCCCGACTGAATGGTGACCGGCTTGCCATCCGGTCCCTGCACCTGGCAGCCCAGCGGCCCGGAGTATTTGTCTCCGAAGAAGAAGATGTGTCCCACTTCGATACCGCGGCCATTGACGCGGCGACCCTCGGGCAGCTTATCGAACTCGGCAGCGTCGTGCATTTCGTCCGTAGCAGCATACTTGGACGTAAACTCGCCCACCACTTTCGCCACCTCATCCACGTCATCATAGTCAATGTCGAATGCGGACCAGTCGAAGTCGTGGAATGCCTTGTCGAAGAACACTTCAGACTCTCCGGTTTCCGCCAGAATGAGAAACTCGTGGCTCATGTCACCACCGATCGGACCCGTCTCTGCACGCATCGGAATGGCTTTCAGCCCCATGCGGGCAAAAGTGCGCAAATACGAAACGAACATCTTGTTGTAGGAATGCTTGCCAGCCTCTACCGACAGGTCGAATGAGTATGCATCCTTCATCAGGAACTCGCGACCGCGCATGATACCGAAGCGTGGGCGCACCTCGTCGCGGAACTTCCACTGGATGTGATACAGGTTGCGTGGCACGTCCTTGTAGGACTGTACGCCCGAGCGGAAAATATCCGTGATCATTTCCTCATTGGTGGGTCCATACAGCATGTCGCGCTCATGCCGGTCGGTGATCCGCAGCATCTCCTTGCCATAATCGTCATAGCGGCCAGACTTGCGCCACAGGTCCGCAGACTGGATGGTTGGCATCAGGATCGGAATGGCACCTGCGCGTTGCTGTTCTTCGTGCACGATCTGCTCGATGTTGCGCAGCACCTTGTAGCCCAGCGGCAACCAGGAATAGATGCCCGCACTCTCCTGGCGGATCATGCCGGCACGCAGCATCAACCGGTGCGACACAATCTCTGCTTCCTTGGGATCATCACGCAAGATGGGAAGGAAGTACTGGCTTAGTCTCATATTGATCGCCCCAAAAACAAATCCACTGAAAGCCCCATTTTCGGGCTGAGTGTCGTGTTCATAGTCCATCCTGCCAGATTTGACAAAGCGCAACATTGCCCTGAACAGGACACCCGATGCCTCTGTTACAGCAGGGTGCGGCATATTGACTTTACAAGCTCACGAAAACGTGTAGGTTCAGCGCCAGAGTTGCTTCAGCAACCATCCAGACCCAAGTCTGGGGAGGAAACGCCCAGCCATTGCGATGGCAGGGCCACGTCAGTAAGAGTGTAAGAATGAGGCAGGGTAACATCCCTGCCTTTTTTTGTGTTGTCGAAACCGACAAGGAATGCTGGCGGCTTGAGTTTGACGATTGGCGCTGTCCAGCAAACAAGACCCGCTGACGCTCAAAACTCAATCATTGTATTGGCACTCCACGTGTTTTCATGTCTGATTGGCTTTCATGGAAAGACAGCATAACTGGAGCGCCTTTTCTCAAGTAGTCCTTGCTACTTCGGGCCCCCGCATCCGCCGCAAGAAGGTTCTGGTCAACCGCAAGTCTCTGAAGACTTGCGCTGCGTTTTTTCGTGCCAGGCTTGGCGTCAGCTCAACAGACCCGCAGAGATTGCTACAGTTGCAAGAGAAGGAAGTGCAGCTCCTGTCGCGGCAACCGGCAAACACTGCAGCAAAAGCAGAATATCAAAGGAAACTTCTGGCTGTTCTGCCGCACGCCAGCGAAGAGCAGCGCAGCCTTGTCTATCTTCAGGCCAGAACACACACCATAAAGAAGCGCATAATCCAGGCTGTAATGATGCGCTGGCAAGACTGGAAACCCGTCGTCCAGGTGACAGGTGACCCGCAGCAGGCAGTCTCCACGGCCCGGCTCAGACCTGTGATCTACTGGTGCGACAACACCGTGTATGCTGAACTCTTGGCGCGGATCGCGCTGCACCAGAGCGGCATTCGTGCCATGCACTATTCCGACTACGTCCATGAACACGGCGGCATCTGGCTGGCGCGCAAACTGGTACAGAAGGGCATTTTCAAGCTGGAACAACGCTACATGGATGAACGCATTGTATCCCGGCCCTTTGTCCACTTTGCTTCAATGCGCCGTTTTGCCAGTGCGATGCGCGACAACCGCAGCATTTTTTCAATGAACAATGCCTTCCTTGGAAGGCGCCACGCCTGCACTCCCGTGACAGAGGATCTGTACTTGATCCAGGCGACTGCCCCGCTCAACATGGCCAGAAGATACAACGCCATGATTGTGCCGGTAACTGCCACCGAGCTGCTGCCGTATGAGCACTACGGTGTGCATTTCCATGACCCGCTTGAAGCGGACAACAGCCTTGGCCGGGACGACGACATTCGACGCATGGCGCATCTTTCAAATGCGAGGCAGCTGCAATCAATCCGCGAAATCCCCGATCAATGGCTCTGTTTCGTAGGAGACCAACTGGGCATCCCGGTGGATGGCCGCATTGCTCGATACGGTATGTAGCATCAGCCGGTTGGCAGTTTCGGCATGAACGGAAAGTCGTCCAGGCTCAACCCGCCATAGTGAACAAACCAGTAGTACAAGCCATAGATGACAAGTGCGATCGCAGTCGTCCATGCAAACTTGTTCCACATGTTGACCTTAACAGGTGCCGCCCTGTCGTGCCCCACTGCAACATCCGCACCTTCTTCATGTGCAGATCGCATGCCCCACGGCAGCACGGTGAACAGCACCAGCCACCAAATGATAAAAAAGACTGCAAACCCGGTGAGAAAATCGACAATCATCAGGCCTGCTCCAACTCGACAAGGGTTCCGCAGAAGTCCTTGGGATGGAGAAACAGCACAGGCTTGCCGTGGGCCCCGATTTTGGGCTCCCCATCACCCAGCACGCGAGCGCCTTCCTGTTTCAGGTGGTCACGCGCGGCAATGATGTCTTCAACCTCATAGCACACATGATGGATACCGCCGGACGGGCTCTTGTCGAGAAACGCCTGTATGGGCGAGTTGTCGCCCAGCGGCTCCAGCAACTCGATCTTGGTGTTTGGCAATTCGACAAACACGACCGTGACACCGTGGTTCGGTTCAGGCTGTGGGGCAGAAACCTTCGCTCCGAGCATGTTGCGGTACACAACGCAACCCGCTTCCAGATCCGGCACCGCGATGGCAACGTGGTTCAACCGACCAAGCATATCTGACAATCTCCGGAGATGTTTCGATTGAGCCCTTTTAGCATCCCTGACCTGTTGGACAATGAGACGAAACGCGCACCCTAGGTCTGTTCACTTTGCTTACCGCTCAACCACCTGATAATGCGGGCGCGCTGTTCGGGCGGAGAAATTCCGCGTGGCTCGAACACATGACGTTGCAGGAAATGTCCGGTCAGCTTCAACCCATCGACAACATCTTGTGAACTGGCAGCAAGGCTAGCACCAGTGACAAAGGACGGCAGCACAAGCAGCCTGTCCTTCCACGGTTCCGCTTCGCTCGAAGTTACCGCCTTGCCGCTGCGCGGTGACACATGCGTAAGACGGGATGTACTGCCGCTAACTGCGCACCGTGTCAGGTCCAGTCCAAAACCGAGTTCGTCCAGAAGACCAATTTCCCAGCGCACAAGCAACGCCGGCCAGATCTCGTCATCTTGCAAATGATTGATCAGCAGCAAGGACGCCTCATAAATGCGCGGGTGCGGCTCCCGCTCCGGAAGCAGGCTGGCCAGAGTGGTCATCGTGGTAAGCGCAGCCAGCCGCGGCAGATCATCAATGACACCTGCAACCACCATCTTGTGCGGATCAACCGCAAACACACCGAGGTGGTCCTCCAGCCTGGCACGCCAAACCACATTCACCAGATTTCCAGCCTGCAGCACCGGACGGTTGGCGCGTGAACGCCCGGACCGCACAAGACCGGAATGCCTGCCCCTATCTCGCGTCAGCACATCAATGATGGCCGAGCTTTCGCCGTGCTTGCGGGCATTCAGTATGAGGCCGTCAGCGCGCCACTCCACAGCATCTACTCTCCGCTCTAAAGCCCCATCATGCGCAGGCGTTCGGGATCTTCGGCCCACTTGTCACGCACCTTGACGAACAGGAACAAGTGCACGGTCTGACCTATCGCACCCGATATTTCTTCACGCGCCGCCTGGCCAATCTTCTTGATGGTTTGGCCTGCCTTGCCGAGCACGATCTTTTTCTGACTATCGCGCTCCACGAATATCACCTGCTCGATGCGTACCGAACCATCCTTCTTTTCGGTCCATGTTTCGGTCTCCACAGTGGAGGCATATGGCAGTTCATCATGCAGCCGGAGATAAAGCTTTTCCCGGGTGATTTCGGATGCAAGCAATCGTAGCGGAAGGTCCGCAATCTGGTCTTCCGGATAGAGCCAGGGCCCCGACGGCATTCTGCCAGCAAGTGCGGCCCGCAGGTCCGCAACTCCGTGACCCTTGAGCGCCGATATCATGAAGGTGCCACTGAACGCAAAGCGCTTGTTCAGATCATCAGTGAGCTTGAGAAGTTTTTCAGCCGGCATCAGGTCAATCTTGTTCAACGCAAGAATTGCCTTCCCGCCAGCGGCTTCAAGGCCCGCAATTATTCTTTCATTGTCGTCATTCAGCCCATCGCGGACATCAATCAACAGCACAGTTGCATCAGCTTCTGCTGCACCGGCCCAGGCTGCCTGAACCATCTCCTCGTCCAGCTTGCGCTTGGGCATGAAGATGCCTGGGGTATCAACAAAAATGATCTGTGCCAGACCCTCGATCGCGATAGCGCGCACGCGTGCACGCGTTGTCTGTACTTTGTGCGTGACGATGGAAATCTTTGAGCCCACAAGCTGGTTCAGCAGTGTCGACTTGCCGGCATTTGGCGCACCAATCAGCGCGACAAAACCACACGAGCGATCAGCAGCCCTGTCCGCCTGGCCGTCATCGCTGCCGGGTTCACTCGTCATTGCCATACACCTTCCCGCTTCAGGAACGCAGAAGCCGCAGCTTGTTCTGCTGTTCGGATTGTAGTTGATACTCCGCGCACGCGCTCGCAACTTTCCACCACCAGTTCGACGGTAAACTCAGGTGCGTGGTCAGGCCCCGTCGTCTCAACCGTTTCATAGGCAGGTGGCGGGAGAGACCGGGCCGCAGCCCACTCCTGCAAGGCGGATTTTGCATCCTTGCGCATGTCCGGAGCCTTATCGAGCAACTTGTGCCAAAGCCGTGTGATCACACCCCTTGCTGCATCAAGCCCACCATCAAGATAAACAGCTGCGATCAGCGCCTCACAGGCGTCACCGACAATGTTGTCGGTGGCAACAGTACGTTTGCTGCCCTTGCCAGCAAGCACGAGCACATCGCCCAGGCCAAGTTCGTGACCGATCCTGGCGCATGTCTGCCGCCTGACCAGTGCATTCAGCATGCGTGCCAAATCACCTTCGGCCACATCTTCGTGCCGCTCAAACAGCAACTGTGCGATCACCAGCCCAAGAACTCTGTCGCCGAGAAACTCCAGCCGTTCATTGTTGCCATTGCTGCTTTGCGTTGTGCCACTGGCGTGGGTCAGCGCTCGCGTCAATAAATCCGCATCGTTGAATTGATAGCCAAGCCGCTGCTCCAGCCTGGCCTGGGCTGTTGCGCGTTGCCCGCTCATTCGACCGAATGGAACAACCGGCCCCAGCGAATGTTGGCAGGCCACTTCCAGACCTCCCAGAAAGCGCCATCCGGCCCATGCGAGAAAAACAGGATAGTGGCGCGTCCTACGAGGTTCTCGTAGGGCACATAGCCCACTTCGCTCAGGAACCTGGAATCCGTGGAATTGTCCCGGTTATCACCCATCATGAAGTAGTGGTCTTCCGGCACGGTGTACACATCGGTGTTGTCCGCGCCGCTGTTGTAAATATCGAGCGTGTTGTAAGTCACGCCATTGGGCAATGTCTCGGCATACTGGCGGGCTGTGCGCGTATTGCCTGAATCGGGGTTTACAAAACCATCAATTTCCTTGCGCTGCACAGCTTCACCGTTGATGTGCAACACACCATCAATCATTTGTATCTGGTCGCCCGGAAGGCCGATCACGCGTTTGATGTAATCTGTTTCATTGTCCCGCGGCAGTTTGAACACCACCACATCACCACGCTCAGGTTTGCCTGCGAACACCCTGTCTTCAAACGGCACGGGGCCAAACTTGAACAGGTTGTTGCCAAATAAGCCGAAGGTGAAGTTGAAGGAGTATTTCGAATAGCCATAAGACAGCTTGTTGACGAACAGATAGTCGCCAACCCGTAAGGTTGGGACCATGGATTCGGACGGTATATTGAACGGCTGAAACAAAAACGTTCTTACGACAAACGCAATCAGCAGTGCCTGGACGATAACCTTGATCGTCTCCCAACCACTGTCTTCTGTTTTCTTGCGGGACTGTTCCGCGTGGGAAGCCATATCTTGTGCCTCTGAAAAATCTGCTGGAAATCATACTTTCCAGCCAAATCATTCTAACCTTTGCACAGTCATGTCGCAGCTTATTGGCAAAATTGCAACGCCTGCCTTAGCAGATTACTACCTTGCAAGGTTCATTTAACATGCTGGACGCTGGATATGATCACAACTGCCTGCGCCCAGGGAAAGTCATCCGTGATGGTAAGGTGGATGTCGGGTGCATAGCCCTGCGGCACCAACGAAGCGAGCTGTTGTGCCGCACCTCCGGTCAAAACCATGGTTGGCCGCCCGCTTTGCAGGTTCACCACGCCCATGTCGCGCCAAAACACCCCTCTGCGAAACCCTGTACCCAACGCTTTCGAGCACGCTTCCTTGGCTGCAAAGCGCTTGGCATATGAGGCTGCCCTTTGCGCCCTGCGATCTGATTTAGCCTTTTCGATGTCAGTAAAAATGCGATTGATGAACCTGTCGCCAAACCGTTCCAGCGAAGCCTCGATCCGCCGGATGTCGATCATGTCGTTGCCAATACCGAGAATCATGCACGCGTGCCCTGCTCGACCCGTCCGGCCTTGTTGCGAGCTTCACGGATTTCGCGCGCACGCCTGTCGCGAACGGCCCTGCGCCGCTTCTTGTAACGCTCAACTGCCGGCTTGACGAGCACATAGCAAATGATGGCACACGACAGCCCCAATGGAACTGATCCAACCATCATCTGCCAGAACACCGGTTCAACCCCGGCCCAAAGCTCTGCGAAGAAATCCATCGGGTGGTTGAACAGCAAGGCCATGCCGCCATCGGGGCGCACGATGGAAATCTCGTCCCTTCCCTGAAGTCCGAGAATCCAGCTTCCCGTGTTATGGGTCACAAACCAGATGAACGGAAAAGTCAGTGGGTTGCCGACCGACGTGCCGATTGCCGAAGCAAGCACGTTTCCTCCGATGGCCCAGGCAAGCAGGGCGGCCAGAACGAAATGAAAGCCCACCAGAGGAGTGAACGAAGCGAAAGTTCCAGCGGCGAACCCCAGCGCGATGGCGTGCGGTGACCCGGCAATGCGGTTCACCTTGTAGGAGATGTACCGTGCCGCCCGTTGAAAGCCGATCTCAGGCCAAAAGAGATTTCTGACCTTCCGCATCCAGCCAATGGATTCTCGCCGCTTGAACATGTTCTTCCGTCAAATTCTCTCTTTACAGATCAGGCCTTCAATCCGCGACTTCCCGGTTTCACTGCCTCGATGGAAGCAAGCTCGGCAGGCAGCTTGTCGGCCTCATAGGTTGGCACATCAAGCCTGGCAAGCGACACCAGTGGCACTCCGACATCTGCCTTGCCGCCAGACCGGTCGATCAGGCATGCAGCGCCAACGCACGCGCCACCCTCCCTCACTATCGCCTCTATACACTCACGAGACGACAAACCAGTCGTGACAATGTCTTCAACCATCAGACAACGCGCACCTTGCTCAATTGCGAAGCCTCTACGAAACGTCAGTTTACTCTCAACACGTTCACAGAATATTGCCGGCACACGAAGTTGACGTCCCATTTCGTAACCGACAACGACACCACCCATCGCAGGCGAAACTACGAGATCTATGCCTGTGATGCCCGCAGCAGCCACCTTGGCTGCCAGCGAAGAACACAATCTGCCCGCCCTTGCCGCATCCATGAGCACGCGCGCGCACTGCAAGTATCTGGGGCTATGCAGCCCCGAAGACAATATGAAATGTCCCTCAAGCAGTGCCCCTGCGTCGCGGAACTCGTCGAGCACCTGGCCTTGAGTTAGTATGTTCGTCATTCGCCGTTACCTTCTGCATTGCCGTCATTCGTTTCCGTTGCCCCTGAGCCGGAGGCACGCACCACACGCGAAACCAGCGGCTTACGCTCAAGAGTGCTCACTACATTGTTCAGATGGCGCAAATCATTGACTTCAACCGTGACATCAAGATTGTAGAAATCGCGTGCCCTGCTGGTCATTTGAAGGTTTTCAATGTTGGCACCGCAGTCGGCAATGGTCTGTGTCAACTGACCAAGAGCCCCGACCTCATTGTGAAGCACCACATTCAACTTTGCGGGGAACATAACTCCCGCGGTATCTTCATCCCACGCAAGATCCACCCAACTATCGGTTTCATCATCGAACGCCTGCAAGGCCGCTGAGAAGATCGGGTATACAGTAATACCCTTTCCTGGCACCATTATGCCGACAATGCGCTCTCCAGGCACGGCACCGGTTGCCGGATCGATATGCATAATCGCGTCACGCCCCGCGCCGCGAATTGAAATGGAAATATCATCACGGCCATGACCGGTACCTGCTGCCGGCTGTACATCGCGGCGTGCACTCGTGCGGTCATCCTCAAAACCAAGTGCTTTCATCAGGTCTCGCGAGGACAACTCCCCCCTGCCAATGGCGGCCAGACCGTCTTCCAGAGTGCTGATGCCAAACTTGCGTATGATATCCGCAATCTTGCGTTCATCATAGACAGCTTCAAAGCGCGCCAGACTGCGCTCCAGTATCTGGCGCCCCAGACCGGCATACTGGTCACGAACGGCAATACGCGTCGCCCGGCGTATGGCCGCGCGCGCCTTGCCGGTGCGGGCAACTCTTTCCCAGGCCGCAGGCGGTGTCTGGGCTTGCGAGCGGATGATGTCTACTTCATCTCCGTTCTCAAGTTCACTCATCAACGGAGCATGCCTGCCGTTTATCCGGCAACCGACGCACGAATTGCCGATGTCGGTGTGAACCGCGTAGGCAAAATCGATGGCGTTGGCCCCCTTTGGCAATGCAATGAGCGCACCTTTCGGAGTAAAACAGAACACCTGGTCGGCAAACAGCTCCAGTCTGGTGTTCTCGATGAATTCTCCCGGATTGTCGCCCTCGGCAAGTGATTCCACCAATGAGCGCAACCATCGGAACGAATTCGATTCGCCATGCGGCAGCTTCACGCCCCGCTCCTGTGCCATCGGATCGGCCGCATCCTTGTAGAAACTGTGAGCAGCCACGCCGCGCTCTGCGACATCATCCATTGAAATCGTTCTGATCTGCAATTCAACACGCTTGCGATGCGGTCCGATAATCGTCGTATGAATTGACTTGTAGTCATTCTGCTTCGGATTGGAGATATAGTCCTTGAACCGCCCCGGCACCGCACGCCAGGTTGTATGCGCCACCCCTAACGCCTTGTAGCAGGCAGCCTCGTCATCAACGATGATGCGAAATCCAAAGATGTCGGACAACTGGCCCAGCGAAAGATGCTTGCGCTGCATCTTGCGCCAGATCGAATAGGGTCTCTTCTCGCGGCCCGACACCTGGGCAGCGATGTTATGCTTGCCGAACTCCTGCTCCAGCCGCTCCTCGATGTTGCGCAGGATATCACCGGACTCTGCACGAAGCGTTTCAAGCCGTTTGATGATACCGTCGCGCGCTTCCGGGTACAGTGTGCTGAACGCGATATCATCCAGCTCCTCGCGCATCGTGTGCATCCCCATGCGCCCGGCAAGTGGTGCATAGATGTCCATGGTTTCAGTGGCAATGCGGGCACGCTTGTCCGGCTTGACGTGCTCCAGTGTGCGCATGTTGTGCAACCGGTCTGCCAGCTTCACAAGCAGCACCCGCGCGTCGCGTGACATCGCCAGCAGCAGCTTTCGCAGGTTCTCGGCCTGAGCTGCCTCCTTCGACACCAGATCAAGCCGCTTTATCTTTGTCAGCCCTTCAACCAGCTCGGAAATCTCGCCGCCAAAGAGTTGTTCGATCTCTGCCAGTGTTGAATCGGTATCCTCAACCACGTCATGCAGCAATGCAGCAGCTATGGTGGCGTCATCCATGCGCATGTCAGTGAGGATCGCGGCGACTTCAAGCGGATGTGAAAAATACGGGTCGCCAGAAGCGCGGACCTGATGTCCGTGCGCCTTCATGGCATAGACATATGCCTTGTTGAGCATGGCCTCATCTGCCGTCGGGTCATAGCTCGTAACCCGCTCCACCAACTCGTACTGACGCATCATGCCGAACTATCAAACCCGCAGAATCCAAAATGTACGGCCAGTGTATCAAACACTGGCCGCAGCTGGAAACAATTCTGTCGATTGAAGTGGCGGAACCTGCCGACCTGATCAGTCGCCCGGGCCTTAGTAACCGGAGCGCTGCGAACCAGGGCTTTCTGCAGGCGGCAGGCCTTCCAGCCCGCGCAGCAGATCGTCCTCGCTCATGCGGTCATACCCGTCCTGACCATCAGGTTCTGCCTGCTGGCCAACATCGGCATCACCGCTGTCACCTGATGTGAGCAATGGCACGGCGCTTTCTTCCGGCTCGTCTACCTCGACATGCTTTTGCATGGAGTGGACGTAATCTTCACGCAAATCTTCAACATCGATAGTGGTGTCGCCAATTTCACGCAGTGCAACAACCGGGTTCTTGTCGTTGTCACGGTCAAGTGTCAGCGGTGCTCCCTGTGAAATCATCCGGGCACGATGAGCCGACATGAGAACCAGTTCAAAGCGGTTTGGCAATTTTTCGATGCAGTCTTCAACGGTGACGCGCGCCATGAAGCCAGTGCTCCTGAAATGTTGATATGTGATATTTATGTGGGCTTGTAGTCGTCATAATGCAAGAAATCAAGTCCAGCTGTCGACCAGAACGAAACGGCACACTTTTCATGCGCTTTGACGGGTTCCACAAGATTGTATGGCCACTTGCAGTGGCTGAAACCATCCTTTGGGCCGGGCTGTACTATGTTTTCGCCGCACTGCTGGTTGAATGGGATCGCGAATTCCAATGGTCAAAGCTGGAACTGACCGGCGCATTCACGCTGGCTGTTGCGACTTCTGCAATCGCAGCACCCCTGGCAGGCCGGGCAGTTGACAATGGGTTCGGGCGCAAGTTGCTGGCAGGGTCTGCACTCACAGGTGCAGCTTTTCTGGCCCTGTTGACGCAGGCCGCTCAGCTTTGGCAGTTTTATCTCATCTGGTTCGGCATCGGGTTGACAATGGCAGGCTGCCTGTATGAGCCGTGTTTCGCCCTGCTTACGCGGACGTTGGGCGCAAAGGCACGGCGCGGCATCACCATTGTGTCACTGCTGGCAGGGTTTGCAGGCACAGTGTCATTCCCGCTGGCCCATCTGTTGTCACAAGCGTACGGATGGCGCGCAACAGCCATCACCTTCGCAACCGCAGTATGTGTGATTGCCGTGCCGCTGTTGTGGTATGCAGCAGGCGAAGCCGAGCGCCAGGGTAACGGATCAACCCCACCGGCAAGCCTATCTGCCACGGACGCGATGCGCGTGGCAGCAAATCCCGTTTTCTGGTGCCTTTCGTTGGGCTTTGGTTTGTTGGCGACCAACCACGGCATGCTGCTGACACACACCTTGCCGCTGCTGGACGAACGCGGTTTCAACAAGGAAACTGCCATATTCGCGATGTCGATGATCGGCCCCATGCAGGTGCTGGGCAGGCTTATCATGATAAATGTCGAAAGACGCCTGTCGAGCCTTGCCATTTCCATGGCCTGCCAGTTTGCAGTTGGTGTAGCGGCCTTCTGCCTGATGGGAGCAACTGCCATGCCTGTGCTTCTGGCTGCCTTTGTCGTCTTTCAGGGCATTGGAAACGGCGTCGCCAGCATCATCCGGCCGGCGCTGACTGCCGACCTCCTCGGACGGCAAAACTTTGGCGTCATATCCGGCATGCTGGCCACAGTCTACATCAGTGGCTTTGCCGCCGGGCCAACACTTGGTTCGCTCGTCTGGCAGGCAGCCAGCTACAGCGCCATGCTGTATGTGGCAGCTGGGCTCGCCGCGTCAGGCGCAATTCTGCTCATTCTTGCTGGCGCAGCAACACGCCGGAGCTCTCAAACATCATCGCGTTCTACCGGCGGATAGTCCTGCGGGGCTTGCGCCCGGTCGTACATGCCATAGTCGCGGGTCATGCGCGCCATGAAGACCGAGGTCATGGCAGGGTCCTGCGAAGCGTGCAGCAACAGCTCACGGGCAGCCGTTTCATCGGCTGCCTCTGCAAGACCAACGAAAGCGCCTTCGATGTTCACGCTTGAGAAGCACTCATCGAAGCCCTTCACTGCCGCCCCGTGACTATGCGCCGCCACGATGAATCCGCCGGTGGCGCTTGGGCCCGTCTGAAAATTCTGCACGTCCTTGCCTTTCTCCGCCCGGACAATCAATTCTGCAATCCGGATGCGGTAGTCGGCGAAATGCTTGTAGCGGCCCGCATGCTGGGAGCCTTTGTGCGTCTCGTCCTCGCGCCAACGCACAATGGCGGCATCATCTTTCCACAGCTGGTGGGACAGGATCAGATTGTCACGCGACAACGACTTGAATCGGTCCAGCCACAACATGCCTGTGTGCTTTTCCAGCACCGGTTTCAGCATTCCGACATGGCGAAAGTAGTGTTCCTCATGACCGGGCCGGGGCAACACCTCAAAAAACAGTGCCAGCATTACGAAAACGTCCATATCCAGAATACGGGAATGGCAACATAGGCAGCCATGGCCAAACCACACAAAACCCGGATCCAGTTGACAGGAAACCGGCGCCAGATGACAAGGGCACAAATGATGCCCAGCGCAGCCTCGACAAGAGAAGCAACATGCCCATGGTAGGCGGGATTCCAATACGACACGGGCGAAGCGAACACGAAGTTGCTTAGCGGCCAGAAATGCCTGTGTCCGTCGTCAACGTGTACCGGCAAATCTGTTGCAGCATGAATTGTCAACGCTGCGGCAAACCAGATCATTGGCCAGCCGAACCACTTGCTTCGCAGCAACCACCCTGAAAAACCGATGAGTGCTGCAACGAAAAACGAATTGAAGATCCCCATGACATTGCGCATTTCCTCCCGGAAATACAGGTCATCGAATATCTGAAAATCGGAGTACCCAGCCGCCTTGGCGATGGCAAACAGCGCAAATACCGGCAAGTCCGGAAGAAAGGCACCAATGACGATGGCGTAGTTGCGCGCCAGCTCACCGCGTTTCGTCAACGCAGCCGAAGCAAGCAGCAAATGCGTCTGCGTATTCACCCGCCAATTACCCTTCCCTGATCGGTATCCAGCGCCGCCAGCATCTTGCGCGCAGTCAAACCGGTTACCGGGTGCCGCCACCGAGGGGCAATTTCGGCGATGGGAACAAGTACGAATTCTCTTTCGGCAATGGCTGGATGCGGCAGCACAAGCTGAGCATCGCTCGTCTGTCCGGCATCTGCGGCAAGAAGCTGCCCATGGTAGTCGAGAATGTCCAGATCCAGCGTACGCTCGCCCCAGCGCTCCCGGCGCTGCCTGCCTGCAAGCCTCTCGATTTCACGCAAGTGCGCCAGCAGTTCAAGCGGTGGCAACCGGGTCTCAATGCGCGCGGCAGCATTGATGTAGGGTGGCTGGTCAACCTTGCCCAGGGGGCTTGTCTCGATCATTGTTGAAGCACGCACCAGTTTGAGCGGTTTGCGGCCCATCGCAGCCAACGCTCTTTTGACCGTGGCCTTCGGTGACCCCCACGGGCCCGTCATATTGCTGCCAAGTCCAATGAGGATCATTCTGCTTGCCCCGATTGCGCGATACCTGATCTTGTGGCACACCCTGCAGCACAATTTGAAGGGCTAACGCCCGCGATTTAATTTGAGCAACAGATTTCAGCACCCGGAGATTCGCCATGCGCCTCTACAAAGACGAACGCACTGCCCTTTTCATCGATGGTTCAAACCTTTACGCAACGGCTAAGGCTCTTGGTTTTGACATTGATTACAAGAACTTGCTGAAGATATTTGAAGATGGCACGCGTATGACCCGCGCCATTTACTACACTGCCCTGCTAGATGATGCCGAATACTCCCCGATCCGCCCCCTGATTGATTGGCTCGACTATAACGGCTTCATGGTGGTGACCAAGCCCGCGAAGGAATTCACTGACGCGCAGGGCCGCCGCAAGATCAAGGGCAACATGGACATAGAGATTGCCGTGGACATCATGGAGTTGTGTCCGGCACTGGACCATATCGTGCTGTTCTCCGGAGATGGAGACTTCCGCTCGCTGGTGCAGGCCGCGCAGTCGAAGGGCTGCCGGGTAACTGTGATTTCGTCAATGGCCATACGTCCGCCAATGATTGCCGATGAGTTGCGCCGTCAGGCCGACCAGTTTGTGGAATTGAAGTCGCTGCAGGACAAGATTGGCCGAGCGCCAACACCCAACAGGGATCAGGGCAGCGAAGGCAGAATCGCAACGGACGACTTCGAGGAATTCGCCGAGATTTGAAGGCAATAACGTGAGCTACGCCCTCTATA
Source organism: uncultured Alphaproteobacteria bacterium (assembly GCA_963787895.1). Taxonomy (GTDB): domain Bacteria; phylum Pseudomonadota; class Alphaproteobacteria; order Rhizobiales; family Aestuariivirgaceae; genus Anderseniella. The sequence goes on from CAWBEX010000001.1 coordinate 324,593, forward strand.
TTGGCGCCAAACACACTGCAGATGGCAATGCCTGGCTGGCTGGTTATGGCGATGAGCCTTCCAGCCACTGGCTCGAGATTGTGCCGCGCGCCAGCCATGAACCGGGCACCACGGTTTGCGCCGGTGTAGGGCCTGGAGCCGATCTGCCCGGCAAGCGCATTGACGTGCCGCAGCCTGTAGAAACCTGCAGGCACATCCGGGTCAGCTACTCATATTACAAGGGCGTACCGGCTCCGATTACCAATGGCGGATTGAACGAACACGGTGTTGCAGTGCGTGATGTCTGGTCGCCCTCCAGAAGCGAACTGGTGGCAATGACACCCATCGACCAGCAAGGCCTCAACTACTCAGACCTCGCCCGTGCCTGCCTCGAACAGGCAACCTCGGCGCGCCGCGGCGTCGAGCTCATGGGTGAGCTGATAGCGCAGCACGGCGAAGCAACCTATGGCGGCAACTCTCATCTGATCGCTGACAATCGCGAGGCCTGGGTCGTCATTCAGTTTGCCGGCGGCAAGGGACTTTGGGCCGCCGAACGGTTAGGCTCCGACAGCATCCGTGCATCACGTCCCGGCTACATTCGCACCGTTCCAGTAGATCAACCGCATCATCCGGACTTCCTGTACTCGCCAAACCTGCTGAGTTTTGCCCGCGAAATGGGTTGGTACGAAAGCGGCCCGTTCGACGTAAACGCTATTTATGGCGACGGCAAAGGACGCTGGGAAGGCGTCGCATGGATCGAAAACGAGATGCGCACACGCGCAAGCAGTGCGGAAAAGATCGGCCTGGCAGACATTATTTGGGCCATCCGAACCGGCAACCTGACAGGTGACTCGGCCGGATATGGCCAAATTGTTCCGCTTGCAGAACCGGGCTCGCCTTCATTGCGAATGATGTGGCACGCCCCCATCGGCGCTGTTGCGGCCCCGTTTGCACCGGTATTCATGGGCCAGCATTCGGTGCCTCCAGAGTTTGCAAAACATCGCTATCTGACCACGGGTGAAGACCACCGCTTCATGGACCCGCGCCGTGACATGACCTTCGGTGATGACGTGGTCTCAACTGTCAGTCAGGCCACTGAGGCCACCCGAAGTGCGGTGTATGAGTGTAAACGCCTGTTCTACCTAATGCTGCAGGACGCTGACCGGTTCTTGCCGGAAGTGACGCGCGCGCTGGAAGACTCAGAGGCTCGCCTGATGGAAGATACAGCGCGCGTTGCCAGACTTGCTGCAAAGCTCGTTGCAACAGGCGACGAAGCCGAGGCTTGCGAAGTGCTCAACTATTTCAGCTGTACCGAACTCAGGCGCGGCCTTGACCTGGTGATGGCTTTGTCGGCCAGCATGGAGGCACGGCTGGCAACATCCGGCAAACTGCAACTGGACGGCTCCATGAAGGGTCTGCCACAGGTGTGGTAACAAGCGGGCTCAGTGTTTAGGAACGGCAGTCACCTTCCCCTGAAATTCAAAATTACCCTGGATTGTCTGTCGGTCAGCTCGCCAGAATATTGCGAAACTGCCATGGGTCACTCTCGTCAATGTCTTCGTTGAAGCGATCCCAGCGCGCCGAGATCGGTGTCCAGTCGGTATAGTGACCTTCCACCGGACCCAGATATGGCTTCTGAACTTCCAGACAGCGGGCATGATCCATTTCGTCTGTTTCAACAATTCCAGCTTGTGGATTTTCAAGTGCCCACACCATGCCGGCAAGCACGGCTGACGTTACCTGCAATCCGGTCGCGTTCTGGAACGGGGCAAGTTTGCGGGTCTCCTCCATGGAAAGGCGCGAGCCATACCAGTAGGCATTCTTCTGGTGGCCAAACAGCAGCACGCCCAGCTCATCCTTGCCCTCGATGATTTCGTTTTCGTCCAGCACCTTGTGCTCTGTCTGCGGTTTGCTGGCACCAAAGCACTCGTGCAGAGACAAGACCGCCATGTTGCACGGGTGATAAGCATAGTGGCAGGTCGGACGGTAGTCCGGGGCATCACTGTGGCCGACCGTATAATAGTCGGAAATCGAGATCGCCTCGTTGTGGGTGACCAGAAAGCCGTATTGCGGACCAGGCGTTGGGCACCAGGTGTGCACCTTGGTCAGCGCACCCGGATAGTCGATATAGATGGCAGCCTTGCAGCCCTTGGCATGAGTGTGTGCGTTGTCCGGCATCCATTTTTCATGCGTGCCCCAACCAAGTTCAGCAGGCTGGAAACCCTCGGACAGGAAGCCTTCGACAGACCACGTGTTGACGAAAACATTGGCAGGTTTTGGATAGGACGGAGCTTGCGTATCGCGCTCGGCAATGTGAATGCCCTTCACCCCAAGGTCCATCATCAACCTTGCCCAATCCTCGCGCCCTTTCGGCGCTGAATGCTTGTGCCCGGTATCGCGTGCAATGTTCAGCAGCGCTTCTTTGACGAACCACGACACCATGCCCGGGTTTGCGCCACAGCATGAAACTGCTGTCGTGCCGCCGGGGTTGGCGAACTTCTCGGCCCTCACCTTCTCGCGCAGCGCGTAGTTGGTGCGCTCGGCCGGTGCAGCATCCTGATTGAAGTAGAAACCGGGCCACGGCTCTACGACCGTGTCGATATACAAGACGCCGAGTTCACGGCAGTATTTCATAATGTCGAGCGAACCTGTGTCTACTGACAGGTTTACGCAGAAGCCGCCGCTGGTGCCCTTGAACAATCCATCGAGGACCTCGCGATAGTTTTCCCGTGTAATAGCCTTGTGATGAAACTTCACGCCACGCTGATGCAGAAAATTCGCATGCTCATCAGATGGATCGATTACGTGAACGGTCTTTGCATCATAGTCGAAATGACGCTCAATCAGCGGAAGTGTACCGCGCCCGATCGACCCAAAGCCAACCATGACGATCGGCCCCTTGATTTCTGCATAGACAGGATGTGTCATGTTGGCTTCCTTGTGCAAAATTCAGGCATTGGTTGCGATTTCGGCCATCGCGGCCAGAAATTGCGCCACCTCCGCCTCGCTGTTGTAATGACACATTGAAACCCGGACGCAAGCGTCCAGTCCTAGCGGATTCAAAACATTGCCGGAATAGTGATCAGCCTTTCTGACATGCGTGCGAATGCCCTGTTCGTTCAGGGCCTTGACAAGATCAGCCGCCGGCATACCGGCAAGCGTCAGGGACACAAGACCTTCCCGCGCTGGATTATCAACACCACCAATAATGGAAACTCCCGGCAACTCCGTCAGACCCTTGAGATTTCCAGTGCCGAACAACATGGCATCGGTAAGTGATTTCTCGTGGGCATGGATTGCCTTTGCGGCGGCCTCGATCCGTGTGCGCTCATCATCACTGTCGGTGAAATTGCTGCCAAGCCACGCGAAATAGTCCACTACATCCGAGAACGTGGCATAAGCGCCAGTATCGCGGGTGCCGAACTCCCAGTTGTCCGCCGGGCCATTCTGCAGCATCTCACGCGGCATGGCCGTCAGTCGGTCTGAAGCCCAGGCAACGCCGTATCCGTGGCGGGAAAACACCTTGTAGGGCGACACCACATACCCATCCACCCCCGCAGCCTTGATATCGATGTGACCATGGCTGGCATGCTGAATTCCGTCAACGATGATCAGGCAATCAGGTGCTGCGGCGCGTATGACCTTTGCCACGGCCGCAACGTCCACCCCCATGCCTGTGACGGGTGACGTGTGGATAATAGTCGCCACGCGCATATCTGCACTGACATGACTGGCATAGTCTTCAGCCGTCACAGTGCCAGTGTCATTATTGTGCGGCACGGCGATGTATGGCTTGCCCGTTACTTCGGCCCACTTCATGGCAGCGGAACGTGAGGCGGGATGCTCCAGTGTCGTACCAAGCACAACACCACCTTCAGGCGCACCAGCAACGGCAGTGCGGATAAGACGGAACAGAAGTTCTGTACCGCTTTCGCCAACGAAAAACTGCCCGCCTTCAGCGTTGAAGAATGTACGCATCCTGGCCTTGGACTTGTTGATCACATCCACAAGGTGATGCGCGGCAACATTGTCGCGGCCCTGGTTGTCCGGGATGGCAGAGAAGAAAGTCGAAGTTTCAACAACCGATTTGAGCGTCAGTGCGCCTCCGGCGTTTTCAAAGAACACGCGAGGCCCCTGAAAAGGACAATTGTCCACATGGGCAAACCGGGCCCGCACCTCATCAAGCAGCCGTGCCTTTTCAGCTATCATTCCCGCTAGCCCTTCTCACGCATCAACCGCGCCTTGTCGCGCTGCCAATCACGCTTCTTTTCGGTTTCGCGCTTGTCATGAACTTTCTTGCCCTTGGCAAGTGCGATTTCCAGTTTGGCCCTGCCACGCTCGTCGAAATACAGCTTCAGCGGCACGATGGTCTGGCCTTCGCGCTCGACGCCCTGCGCCAGCCGGGCAATCTCGCGGCCATGGGCAAGCAGCTTGCGGATGCGGCGCGGTTCATGGTTGTAGCGGTTGCCCTGGCCGTATTCGGGGATGTGGCCGTTTATCCACCACAACTCACCATTCTTCACCTGGACATAGCTTTCAGCAATGTTGGCCTTAGAACTTCGCAGCGACTTGACCTCGGTGCCGGTCAGCATGATGCCGGTCTCCAACTCATCGCCGACCTCGAAATTGAACCGTGCGCGACGGTTGTCAGCAATGACCGGACTGCCGGAGCGCCTTTTTGCACCACCACTTTTGGAAGACATCTGTCGCTCCGTGAGCCGTCCGGCTAGTTGAGCAGGCCGGCATGCACCATGGCCGCCTTGACCTGCTGGCGGGCGGCTTCAGTTGCCGGCACCATGGGCAAGCGCACTTCCTCGCTGGAGTGACCCAGCAGGCTTACGGCATACTTGACCGGTGATGGGCTGGTCTCACAGAACAGCGCCTTGTGCAATGGCATCAGCCTGTCCTGCAGGTTGAGCGCCTTGGCAAAATCGCCGTTGAGAGTGGCCTCCTGAAACTCGGCACAAAGGCGCGGCGCAACATTTGCCGTAACCGAAATACACCCGGTACCTCCATGAGCGTTGAACGCAAGTGCCGTTCCATCTTCACCCGACAACTGTATGAACTTCTCGCCCGACGCCAAGCGCTGCAAGGAAGGCCGCGCCAGATCGGCAGTTGCGTCTTTGGTGCCGACGATGTTTGCAAAATCCTTGGCTAGCCGGTCGAGTGTCTGGACCGAAATCTCGGAAATCGTGCGGCCAGGTACATTGTACACAAAGATCGGCAGCCCGGGCACCGCCCTGGCCACTGCGGCGAAGTGCTGATACAGCCCTTCCTGCGTAGGCTTGTTGTAATAGGGGCAAACCGACAATGCAGCATCCGCGCCTGCATCTTTGGCGTGCAAGGCAAAGTCAACCGCTTCTGCAGTGGAGTTTGATCCCGCTCCGGCAATTACCGGAATACGGCCTGCCGCAGTTTCGACCGCAATCTCCACGACACGCTTGTGTTCATCATGACTGAGCGTGGGGGATTCACCCGTCGTTCCCACGGGCACAATGCCATGAGTACCCTCTGAAATGTGCCATTCAATGAGCTTTCGGAACGCAGCTTCATCCACTTTACCGTTCTTGAAAGGAGTAATCAGTGCAGGAAAAGAGCCGTGAAACTTAGCGTCCATCTCAAAACCTCAACAATTCGTAAACCATGATTCGTTATGACAATGATCCAGGTTTGTGCGTCAGCACAACTGCAAGCGGAAAACGTGCCTAACGAGCGCGGCACCATAACTCCCATGCAGTCGAGCGGCAACCGAAAGCTGCGATTAGCCGCACAAAACCGGGATGGGCTGTCACACGGCAGCCGCAATCGGCATTTAGCGAGGATGTCGCAGGGTAAGTGAGCGTACAGCAATGACTGGCAATTCATTCGATTACAACTGCAAGAGGACGGCATGACCGGCAAACACTTCAAGGAAGCTGCACTGAAATCATTGGTGACTGGCAGCGCCATCTGCCTCTTGCTGATGACCACTTTTGCAGTCGAGGCAACTGCCCGCTCGACCGAGGACGACGAGCCTGGCGCAAGCGAAGAACTGCTGACAGAAAACAATGGCCGCTCGCCCGCTCACAACAACAGCGTGTCTGTACGCGCACTCAATGCTGCGATGGACGCCAATTGGCAGACAGCATTTGACCTTGCTTCCAAATCGGGGGATCAGGCCGCGCTGAAAACCGTGGAATGGCTCTATCTTCGGAAAAACCCGAATGACTCCGGCCCAGAGCGGATCATGAATTTTGTCGCGGCAAATCCCGGCTGGCCGCTCAGCAAGTCCATGACAAGGACCGCTGAAGCACTTCTGGCCCGTCCCGACACACCAATCGAACTTGTTGCCCGGCACTTCAATCGCTTTACGGTGGTATCATCCAGCGGCCATGTAGCCATGGCGCGGCTGGCACTGGCACGCGGCGACAAGGCTACCGCGGCAAAGTCCATCCAGGCTGCATGGATAGACCCTGAACTTCCATCGAGCATGGAGAAGGAAATCGCGGCCAGATACCGCAACCTTCTGTCTTCCGAAGACCATAAGGCGAGGTTGTGGGGCCTCGTAATGGCTCAGGAAACCAATGCTGCCATACGCGCAGCTGGCTATGTGTCCAAGGCCCATGTCAGCGCGGCAAAGGTAGCCCAGTCGCTGATCCGCCGACAAAGCAACGGCCCTGCCCTGTACAAGAAGCTGTCAGCCGGCTTCCGCAATTATCCGCCAATGGTCTATGCATATGCCCGCTGGTTCCGCCGCAAGGGCCAGCACACCTCGGCCTACAATGTTCTGAAACAGGCGCCTGCATCACATGCGGCCCAGATCGACCCAGGCCAATGGTTCGTTGAGAAGCGTCTGGCCGCTCGCAACCTGGCGGGTCCGCAGTACAAGAAGTATTGGCCAGGCATCTACAAGATGATGGCCTCCCATGGGTTTACCTCCGGCAAGCACTTCATCGAAGCAGAATTTCTGGCGGGCTGGTTTGCGCTGCGCAAGCTGAACAACCCCGCCGCCGCTGGCGAACACTTCAAACGGATCACCGAAGCCGCAACAACACGCACTGATTCATCGCGTGGCTGGTACTGGCTAGGTCGCGCGCGCGCTGCAAGGGGTGACAACAACCGCGCCGAGGATGCTTACCGTCAGGCAGCCTCCTCACCAACCTTGTTCTACGGGCAGCTCGCCCTTGAAAAACTGGGCCGCGGCGACAGGCCTCTGAATATTGTAGAGGGCAAGTCGACGGCCAACGCCATGGCCCGAGTCAGGCAGGTCGAACTTTTCCGCGCTGCACACCTGCTGGCACAGGCAGGTGGCACCCGCTATGTCGGGTCGTTCCTTTTCCCGATCGCAACAGCGGTCAAAAAACGCGACGAAGCAGCCGCAGCAATTGACGCAATTCACTCCGAAACCGGCTATTTTGCAGCCGTGCGGCTGGCCAAGGCATTTGGCAGCCAGAACCTCGACGTGGATAACTGGGCCTATCCGGTCAACGCCTTGCCAAACTGGAACACAATCAATAACCGGGTCGAAAAGTCGGTCATTTTGGGCCTGTCGCGGCAGGAAAGTGAATTCAACGGCGTAGCCGGGTCACACGCAGGTGCCAAGGGCTTCATGCAGATCATGCCAGGCACCGGCAAGCAGATCGCCCGGCAGTACAAGATTTGCGGGTATTCAACCGGCAAACTGGTATCAAACGGCGCACTCAATGTGGCCATGGGCGAAGCCTACCTCGGTGACCTGATCCAACAGTTCAATGGCTCCTACATCATGGCCTTTGCCGGCTACAATGCCGGGCCTGGCAATGCGAAGAAATGGGTTGAGGCCTACGGTGACCCCCGCACGGGCCAGATCGACGCTGTGGACTGGATCGAATCCATCCCGATTACCGAAACCCGGAAATATGTGCAGAAGGTTATGCAGAACGTCCACGTTTACCGTACACGACTGGGCGACAAGAAGTATTCCATGAGCCGTGATCTCAATCGCGGCGGTAATGGCGCATCGACAGCTGCGGCCTCGTCTTCACAGCCTTCTGCCGACAACTGCGGAGATGGCAAGAAGACTATTGCCTCGCTGATTTCCGATTGCTGATTTGGAAATCCTGCCCGGCGATTGGCAAATGAATGAAAAAAGGCCGGCAAAACTGCCGGCCTTTTGGTTTGCATTCAGCAGGTCTACTTCTTGTTTGGCCGCCTGGTGCGGCTCCCGGACTTGCGCGCTCCTTGAGAATTGCGCAGACCACCTGTGCCATATTTCTTTTCAAACTCCGCCATTTCACCAGCAGCAAGCAGCCGGCATTGCGGGATCCATTCCTCGCGCTCAATACGTCCCTTGAAGCGCAGGTGCTCGTCAACCCAGCTAACCTCATCCTTGCTCCAGTTGCTGATCTGGTCGAAATGGAAAAATCCGAGGCCATGCAGCGTCTTCTCAAGCTTGGGACCAACACCAGAGATTATTTGCAGGTTGTCGCCCTTGCCGCCGCGGGCCGCTGCAAGCCCCTTCGGACGAGCAGGCTTGCCGGTAGAAACTGCGGGCATCGGGGCAGCGACTGGTTGCGGTTTCGGAGCAGGAGCTGGTTGCGGCTTCGGAGTTGCAACCGGTGCAGGTGCCGGTCTGGCAGCCGCAGTTGCCGCAACTGCGCCGGCTGCTGCTGCTCCAGTCGCCGCCACAGTTTTTGCCGCAGGTGCTTCTTCTGTCCAGAACAGCTTGCGCAAGAAACATCCCAGAATGCAGCCAATCAGAAAGGCAAGCAGCATCCAGAGCAGCAGTTCAATCGAAAGATGTGGCATGATTACATTTCCCTCTGTTTGTGCTTAGGCTAGCTGCGCGCATCTACGCGGCGGCAGGTCATCCAGCCGACAATCAGCCCAAGTGCCAGCGCCGCCAGCAACCACAACCAGTTGTGACTGGCCACGATCATCGCATCCTTGAAGTTCCAGAAGTCCATTTTCTTCTCCCTTTGACCGGACCGGCGACAGCACATGCTGTTTACCCCCGCCGGCCGCATGATCTGTGTTCGAGTCTTAGTCCCGTGCAGGTGCCCGGTCAAACACAGTTGAACCTACTCAATTACCTTGAATTCGGTGCGGCGATTCTCAGCCCTGCCGTCTTTCGTTGCATTGTCTGCAATGGGCTGACTTTCGCCATAACCGATTGCAGAAATGTTTGCCGCGTTTGCACCCAGGGCTACCAGCGCATCGCGCACGGAGTTGGCACGCCGTTCACTCAGTGCCTGATTGTAGGATGTAGAACCGGTGGCATCTGTATGGCCCCCAATCTCGATCTTTGCATCCGGGCACTGTTTGATGACCTCGGCAACCTTCGCCATCAACTCATCGCTCTGGCTCAGAATCTTGGCCCTGGCGGTAGCGAAGAATACCTCCTGACCAGCGGTTGCCTCATTCAGCAACGCCTGACAGTCTGGTCCTGCGGGCTGTACCGGCTTCGGCGGAGCAACAATCTCAACTTCGTCCACGCTCGTGTCGGAGCGCTGATTGCCGGCCTTGTCCGCAACCACCACCTTCACGTCATACTTGCCTGGCGCATAATCTTTCCGTGTCAGAATCGACCAGTTTCCCTTGCCATCAGTTGCAAGCTCACCTGACGAACCCTTGGCAAACGTCTCGCCATCAAAGGTCACAGCCAGAGTTACACCCTCATCTTCGGGAAATTTGCCTGACAACAGCGGACGCGGATGCTCAGCCTTGTAGGAATTGACCGTTGGGACCGCAGGCGGGGTTGCATCAACCACCAATTCACCATCGCTGGCGTCCGTTGCTGAATTGCCAAATCTGTCGGTTGCAGTGGCGGAAACATTGTAGGTGCCGTCGGCCAGGCTTTCGCCAATCCGTAAGGTCCAGTTTTCATTGTCAGTTGTCAGCCCGTCACCTGCACCTGCGACATATGTCTTGGCCCCCACTGCAACAGTCAGTTTTTCTGCGTCCTTCGAAGGCCAGGCACCAGTCACAACCGGTTGCCGCAACCGGGTAAGCAGATTGTTGACAGTCGGCACAGCCGGCGCGGATGCATCAACAACCACCTCACCGAAATCACGATCAGTCGAGCTGTTGCCGGCTTCATCTGTGGCAGTGGCTACAACATCGTAAGTGTTGTCGGGCAAGTCCTGGTCAAGTTTGAGCGTCCAGTTGCCGCTGCCGTCACTCGTCAGACCGGCATCCTTACCCAGCTCATAGGCTTGCTTGTTTACTTCAACAACGAGCATCTTTGCATCGCTCTCAGGCCAGGTTCCCGTGACGGACGGACGAACTGAGCGGCTCTCGACCTTGTTAACTGTAGGCGCTGCTGGCGGCGTGGCGTCAACCACAATAACGGCCTCACCGCGGGCATCAGTCACCTTGCCGACAGAGTTCGTGACACTTGCAACCACATCATACTTACCGTCTGCAAGCGGGCTGGAAGGTGTCAGTGACCAGTTGCCTGAACCGTCCGATACCAGTTCCTTGTCAGTTCCCAGCTGATAGACCCTGCTAGCCAATGCAACTGACAACTTGTTGCCATTGCGCTCTGGCCAGGTACCCCGGGCATTGGGTGTATTGGAGAAACCGGACACCCGGCTCACTGTTGGCGCGCCAGGCGCAGGAGTTGATATACTCACCATGCCGGTGCCAGTGCTGGACGAGCTGAGCCCGGTCTTGCCTGTCACCGTCGCTGTCACATCATAGACACCGTCAGCCAGCTTGTCTGCGGGCTTCAGCACCCAGCTTCCCGACCCATCGGAAGTCAAGTCACCATCACTGCCCAGGTTGTATGTCTTGTCAGCCAGCGTTACAGCCAGCGCATTGCCGTCCTGTTCAGGCCAGGTGCCAGACACCTGCGGCGGGTTGCCTCTGGACGCGGAGACGACTTGAGGTGCTTCGGGAGCAACTGTGGCGATCTTGATTGGTGCCGCTGACATGGCATCTGACGTCAAATTGTCCTTGCCTGTAACTGTTGCCTTCACATCGTAAGAACCATCGGTCAATGGGGCGGACGGTGACAACGTCCAGTTGCCGGAACCGTCAGACTGAAGTTCATTATCGCTACCCAGAACGTAGGACTTTTCACCCAGCGCCACAGCAAGGGAATTGCCCTCCCGCTCCGGCCAAGTACCTGTAATCACTGGTGGATTATCACCCGACACAGAGCTGACGACAGCCTGCGCTGGAGGTTCCGCTGCAGGCGGGGGCGGCGGAGGCGCCTTGACCACAATGGCCGCAGCAGACGCAGCAGTCGCCTCTGCCTTCTTGCCATCGGTAATCTTCACGTCAACGTCATAAGAACCCTCCTTGAGCGGTTCCGGCATCATCAGTTTCCAGTTACCGGAACCGTCAGAAGTCAGCGCATTGTCCTTGCCCAGCATGTAGGTTGTACCAGCAACTCCAACGGCAAGCGTGGTTGCCTTGCCCTCAGGCCAAGTGCCCGTAATTTCGCCAACCTCGCCTTCGGCCTCAACCTTGCCAACTGTAGGAGCATCAAGCACAATCGGCGGCGCAACGGTTGCCCCGGAAACATCAGCCCGGCGCACACCATATGTGCCTGCCACCATTTCCGCGGCCTTTGTAATGGCATCCTGATCCGGCGCTTCGCCGGTAATCTTGGCGTCGCGCCCGTCCATCATGACAGCGGCCCACTCCTGACCTGCAGACTTGAGCTGGGAACCGGCAGCCTCCCCTAGCTTGTCTTCAAGCGAATCGGAGTTGAACAGAAGCGCAGCTGCGCCAAGGCCAAGTGGCAGAATCGCCCAGGGCAGGATCCATTTTGGCCAGTTACACTTCAACATCGGCATTCCCCTCATCATTGAATGAGCTGCCCCTCGGCAGTCTCGATATGCACGTCAAACCACTATCATCCGTCCAGACAAGCGCGTCCAGCCCTGTATGTGACCATAAGAATCACACGCACAAGGCTTTGCAAGCAGCTTTCCCCGTCAATTCAGTGATTCCCCCACAAATTGACAAAACCATGTGTCAAATGCCTCTGCAGATCCACGATCCGAGGGCGCCAGCCACAATGGTTAATCAAACGTTAACATACCAACAACCGGAAATTGCAGCAAGCCGGATTCAACCCCCAAATCGGGTTCGGCTGTGCAGATAGCCGGGATTTGAGATCAAAAGTCAAATAAAAATACAATAAAATCAATATCTTAATGCGTCATGCAGAAATCAGGTTTCGACCACATCTCTTACACCGTATAATAATGTAGCGCGCAGCCGGGCTCATTCGGGCCTTTTTGACCGTTCTGCAACTGTGACATTTAAGTCACACTTTCAGGAATAGTGCAGCCGACAGTGAAGTGGCGGTTGATTTATCTGCAGCAAAGATAGAAAACAACATTGTGTGATTTGGTATTACACAGTCGTCCTCCAGTCCCGGTTTGCAGGGGTAACTTCCGGGGGGCAAACCCAACTCTAGAGAATTTATGGGAGAAACCATAATGACAAACATGCTTCGTAAGGCTCTGCTCGGTGGCGCAGCTCTCGCTGTAATGACCACTGGCGCAGCTGCTGACGAACTCAGCACTCTGAAGGCTCAGCTTGAAGCTCTTCAGGGCCGCGTAAACTCGCTGGAGTCCGCTCCTGCAGCCGCGCTGCCTGAAGGCACCAGCCTGATGACTTTCCGCCGTGGCGCTGCCGACTATGACTTCAAGGCTGCTCGCGGCTACAACGCTCTGGAAGCCCAGGACGACGGTGGCTACACAATCGGCATCACGCCGACTGCCGACCTTCCTGCTCCAGTAGCAGAAATCACCGTCAGCGGTTATGTAACCTCCTGGCTGTGCTACGACTTTGACGGCAACACTCCTGATGACAATTGCGCCTTCAACCCAGCCGAGTGGGACTACACCGATGGTGATGACCACATCGGCATCGACTCACGTGGTTCTGTTCGCGTTCGTTCGCGCATTGACACCGCTGTAGGCCAGATCCGCACCGACATCGAACTGCGTGCAGACGCACCAGGCGGCGCTGACATGCGTTATGCATGGGGTGAGTGGGACATGACCCCGAACTGGACCCTGGGTGCAGGCTCGTTCTTCCAGCTCGCTTCACTGATCAGCACGCCTAGCACGCTGAACGGTTCTGGCGTCGTTGGTCCGACCGCTACCCGTGTGGACCAGATCCGTCTGACCTACACCGATGGTCCACTGTCATGGGCAGTTGCACTGGAAGAGCCAACCTTTGACTCATCCACCAACATGCCAGACATCGTGACATCGATCACTTATGATGTTGCCGGTGGCCATCAGTTCCAGGTCATCGCTGGTGTATCTGACTGGGAACCAGTAGGTAACGACGAACTCGGCTGGATCGTTGGCGGTGGCGCAAGTGTCAACCTCGGCGATGTTGCTACCCTGACTTTGGGTGCTGTGTACGGTGAAGGCCTGGTTCGCCAGCACCTTTACAATATCTCCAACGGCTTGAACGGTGGCGGCGCGGTCAATGTTGACCTCTGCAGGCAATCCGGTTGAAGCATGGGGTGCACACGGCAGCCTGGGCTTCGGTATCAATGATACCACAAGCCTGAATGTCTTCGGTGCCTATGAAGAAAACCTTGAAGGGCCCGCTGGTGCAACTGTGCAGCTACCTGGATTGAAGACACCTGGGTTGTTGGTGCCAACGTGATCTGGCAGCCTGTTCGTCAGATGCGCCTTGGTTGGGAAATCAACTACGGTGAATCTGAGCAGTTCGATGGTGTAAACCAGGACGCTCTGCAGGCAGTCTTCCAGGCACGGTTCTTCTTCTAAGAAGTTCCTGTCACGGACGAAAGTCAATGCCGGTCCGGGGTTTCCCCGGGCCGGTTTTCTTTTGTGTCATCGAATGTTATGACCCTCCCCTGAATTCATCGGAGGCTGGCATTCATGAACAAGGGTATTGTCTATGCGGTATCCCATCCAACATGGATGGACGCCTGCCTTGTATCGGCAAATTCAGCAGCACAGCACATGCCCGACGTCGCCCGCGAGGTGTATGTCACTCGCGCCGTGGCTGACGTTCTGCAGGACGGCTGGCAGACCCGCTTCACCCAAGTGGTCGTTCTCGATGATGCCAAACACTTCCACCGGCCCCGCTTCGACGCCATGCTTGAAACAGCTCTCGATCAGGCCATCTTCATTGATACCGACACATTCTTCGTAGAGCCGGTGTACGAACTGTTCGACATGCTTGAACAATTCGACATCGCGGCCATGGCTGCACCGCAATACCTGCACCCCACAGGGCTGGAGCAAGGCATTTTCGATATGTTGCCGCCTGTTTCTGAAGCTGTGCCAGAGTGGAATGGCGGTGTCATTGTTGCTAGATCAACACCAGGTGTCAGGAAGACCATTGAACAATGGAGCGTGATGTTTGAAAAGTGCATGGAGAAGGGCTACCGCATGGACCAGGCATCACTCAGGGCCGCTTTGGTACATAGCAAATTGCGCATTGCCACCCTGCCCAACAATTACAATTTCCGGGCAAACCTGCCACAGATAGTCACCCGCTCGGTGAAGATCCTGCATGCACATGGTGACCTGCCGGAAATCGCCAAAACCATCAATGCATCAACTGCCATCCGCCCATACACGCCTGACAAGCGCCTGATTCACGGCCAGTTTCCAAAAGGCTTCACGGCAGCTTCCATGGCCTTTTTCAAAAAGTCCGCATCTTGAGTGATTCCACATAATGTGGCTCCACGTCCGAAACCATATGCCCGCAAGGCCCGATTCATGCAGAACGACAAGCAAAATGGCTCTCCGCCATGGCCCCGGAAGCACACCATTGAACGCGGTTCTGCCCGTTTCACGGTTCAGGCAAATGATGCTGGCGAGGACAAGTTCTGGCACAAGTTCGCTGCCGGGCAATGGGAACCCGGCACGCTCGACATCATCCAGGCGCACGTTGGCCCCGGAGTGCACTTTCTGGATACCGGAACCTGGATAGGACCGACCACACTTTATGCAGCAGCGCTGGGCGCAACTGTTACATCGCTTGAGGCAGACCCGCTGGCACTTGAACCGCTGCGACACAACATTGCCCTTAACCCGAAGCTGGCTGCCGGCATAACCGTGGTGCCGCAAGCGCTGTCCACTTCAAACAAGCCTGTCCTGTTCGGCTCGCGGCGCAAGGGTGGTGATTCCATGTCCAGTCTCGTGCATGACCGAATGCAGACCGCATGGGAGGTTCAGGCAATCACCGAATCTCAACTGGCCGCGCATTGCCCTGCAGGCAAGCCGGTGTTCCTGAAAGTCGATATTGAAGGCAGCGAGTACCTGGTACTGCCGGGCGCAAGCGCACTGTTCAAATTGCCGCTTTGTGCTGTCCACCTGTCGCTGCATCCGGCGTTCTTCATTGGCACCGGATCGATTGCCGATCGCGCCTTGAAATGGTTTGCGGCAAGCCGGGCAACCGCACGCATGTTGCACAAACTCGCTCATTTTCGCGCCTACCGCTGTACAGACAACGGGCTGGAACCTGCAGGAAGCTCGCTGCAAATGCTGGCGCGTCTTGGTCTATGCTACTGGCCGTTGCAGGGAAGCTGGCTTTTCCTTCCGGACAGGCCCTCCCGCAGCAAGGCAATATGATGCAGTCTAACTGTCAGCTTGCGTACTGATAAGCCGGGTTGAATGTCGCACCGACCCTTGCGTCAAACTCATCATCTGAAAAGTACGTCTTTGCATTTGCTGGACACAAGGTGATCTCGCCCAGATAGACTTTGCCTGATTGCGTGCGATAAAAATCCACCCGTGCAAACGGATAATCGGCAGCCATGACTTCAGCTGCCTCAAGCATCATTTTGAACTCGGCCAGCTTCTTGCGCACGTCCCCGACCGGCACGCTTTTGAGCTGGATAGGCAGATGCTTCAGGCTGCGGTCATAAAGCGTGATAGCGTCAGAGACATTGTCAGTGGCTACGCGCTCATACAGAAAGGCACACTTGCCATTGTAGACATGAAATTTCCATTCGGTGAAAGGATCATCCACTCCAATGGTTTCTTCCACAAAGACTTCAGGCTTGATGGTGGCGTACCACCACTCACCACCACTGACCACCTGGGGCGGTTGAAACATCATCTGCATCCAGCGCTTGACGATCTCCACATTCTTTCCCGAAACAGGAAAGTCCAGAGCCATATTGGTAGCTGTGGAGTTGCTGACTTTCAGGTAGTGACGGCCAGGCTTGATGTTGGCCAACGGCGGCATTGCCGGCCTGTCGCTTCGCCACATGATGTTTGGCAACAGGATCTTGTCCTTGAATTTCTCTGGCAACAGGGTTCTGACATGGGTTTTGCTGGCAGCTGAAGGCACCGGTAGCCAGCTGAAGAACTTCATCCATATGAGTTTCTCGGTGTAGCGTTGCGGGTTGATCATGTCCGGCCAGCGGTTACATGTGTGGGCATAGGTGGCCAGCGATTGCCCGGCAATGCGATACAGGTCCAGTCCGGAATAGAACTCGATGCCCCTCGAAAAACCTTGCCGGGGGTCTTGCAAGAAACAGCTGTCAGGCTTGGACATCTCGTGGTGCAGCCACTCAACCGCCCGTTCAATTCCCTGCCGCAGCAGCACTTTTGGTTCCTGCTTGTTCAACTGCACTGGCTTGCCATCCTCAAAACTGCAACCGACCTGCCCACTTCATCGCCCGGTGAGCCTTCTCATACCTTGCAAAAGCCTGTATCACGGATGGCGATCAAATCAACCCCTGCAAGCGGAAAGCAAGTAGACCCAGCAATGAGTTCGCTCAGACAAACCACGGCACGACAGGCTTCATCAAAGTTCACCAGATTGCCCCAGGCAAAGCATCCCGAGGTTCGCAAGGGCCTCGATGCGGTAAAGCAGCTCATAGCGCGCCGCGATTACCGTAATGCAGGCGACCTGATCAACCGCATGATGGCTATCGAACCTCGCAACGCGGAGCTGCATTTTCTCGCAGCAATTGCCAGCGAGTCCGCCGGGTTGAAGCAACAAGCCATCGCTGCCTACCGCAAGGTGGTCGAACTTGCCCCCAACTTCCTGCCTGCCCTGGTCAATGGCGCAGCTACCCTGGCGGACGATTTGCGGCCGCTGGAAGCTTTGCAGCTATATCGCAAGGCAATGATCATTGCCCCCACTGAACCGGCGGTGCGCAATAATATTGCCAAGACACTGGCAGACCTGCGCCGCCGCGAAGAGGTTATTCAGCACCGCAGCTGGCTGGCCCGCAAGGGCAACGCAACCACACAGGATATCACGGCTCTTGCCGAGGCCTATGATCTTGCGGGTAGAACTGACGAAGCCCGCCGCACCTTCAACCAGGCCCTCCAGCGCAAGGATGCCGAAGCAACCGTACATGTGCTGACTGCGATGATGGAGATGACCAGAGGCAACACGGAAGCTGCAAGCGCCGAAGTCAACAAGGCACTGGCAATAGCGGCCGATGACGGTCATGCACGTCTGTTGCAGGCAAAGCTTTCCGCAAAGACATTGGATCTTGCAGCAGAGATCGACTTCATCAAGATGTGCTTGCCGGCAGAAGACGGCAGGCCCTACATGCACCGGGCGGCACTCTATTCAGCCTATGCCCTGTTGAACCAGGCCGCTGGCAACATCGATGAAGCATTCAAGGCCTTTTCGCAAAGCGCCCGGATCGCCAACATCAACCCCGAAATGGACGCACAGCGCGAGTTCGCAATCAGCGAACAGGCCAAGGCCCTGTCGGCCCATATTGCTGCACACCCTGACCAGCTTGGCAGTGACAGCGAAAAACCTGTGTTCGTTACCGGCATGCCGCGGTCCGGCACCACACTGATTGAACAAATCCTGTCGAGCCATTCTCAGGCAGACGGCGCCGGTGAACTGGAACTCGTCCAGTACCTGATCAATTCGCTGAATCCGCTTGGCAAGCAACGTATCAGTGATGCTGCACAAGCATACCTTGACGCCGACGTGGTCAAGAAGTCGAAGGCCCGCCGCGTAATCGACAAGTCGCTTTCGACATGGGAAAACATCGGGGCAATCCTTGCGATGTTCCCCAATGCACGGATCATCGATTGTCAGCGCCATCCGATGGATGTGTGCTGGTCGGCCTATACCGAGCTGTTTGCCGACAATGCGCTGATCTATACCTACGACTTCGCGCGCCTGGCTTCAGCCTACAAACGCCATGAAGAACTCATCAGGTTCTGGATGGACAAGAAGCCTGAAAACATCATCCGGGTGCGCTATGAAGATGTCATCGCTGACCCCGAAGCACAGGCCCGGCGCCTGATCAGCCATATCGGGCTGGATTGGGAAGATGCCTGCCTCGATTTCATGAACTCGACGAACGAAGTGCGTACTGCGTCCGCACTGCAGGTGCGCCAGCCAATCTACTCGACATCCGTTGGCAAGTGGCGGCGCTATGAAACCCACCTGCAGCCGTTGGCAGATCTGCTGAAGGATGAAATTGCAGGTTACGAGTCCGGCAAGGCCTAGCAGGGGTCCGGGCAAAAGATGAAGTTCGCGGCGAACCTTTCGATGATGTTCACCGAACACGGTTTCGAACAGCGCTTTGCGGCGGCCGCAAACGCCGGGTTTCAGGCCATTGAATTTCTGTTCCCCTATCAGTGGCCTGCAGCACAGTTGAGACAAGCACTGGAGCGCACCAGCATGCGGCAGGTGCTGTTCAACCTTCCGCCTGGTGACTGGGACGCCGGAGACAGAGGTCTGGCCAGCCTGCCTGACAGGCAGGTGCAGTTCCTGGAAGGTCTGACAACTGCGTTACCCTATATCCGTGAACTTGCAGTGCCGCGGGTGCACTGCATGGCGGGCGTGCGAAATGACAGCATTTCCCATGACACCCAGCGCGAAACATTCGTAGGAAATCTGATGGCAGCAAGCGAGCAGCTTGCAGACACCGGCGTTCAAGTGCTGATCGAACCAATCAACTCTCAGGACATGCCGGGCTATTTTCTCAACGATTTCGGCCTGGCACTGGAAATCATCGAGGAAGTCAATGTGGCCCGACCCGGCGCAGTCAGGCTGCAGTTCGACATATACCACTGCCAGATGATCCATGGAGACGTGACCGGATGGCTGCAAAAATGCCAGCACCAAACGCAGCACTTGCAGATTGCCGGTGTTCCGGGGCGAAACGAGCCGGGCACAGGCACACTGCCGCTTGCCGCAATCATGGAGACATGCGAGCAGCTACATCCCGATTTGTGGATCGGATGTGAGTATCGGCCCAAAGGAAATACCCAAGACGGTTTGGGCTGGTTAAAACCCTACCGCACACCGGAATAACCGGCAATCGCGTCCCTGTAGTCAGACACGAGCCCACGGAAGATACTATCCCAATCGTGATTGGCGACAGCCAACTCACGTGCGCGCGCGCCAAACCGCTGCCGCATGGCTTCGTCGCCCAGCAACTCCGCAAGCCGTGCCACCTGCCCTGCCTCGTCAGCTTCCGGCACAATGAAACCGGTTTCTGCTTCTCGCACGAGCGAACGCGACCCGGTTGCGTCAACAACAACACATGGCAACCCGCTGGCCATCGCTTCCAGCGTTACGTTGCCGAATGTTTCAGTTACTGATGGGAAATAGAAGATGTCGCTGGAGGCATACCCTACTGCCAGCTCATCGCCGTGCAAGAACCCTGCAAAAACCGTATCCGGCAGCGCTTTGCGCATCCAGCCCGCTTCCGGCCCATCACCAAGCAACAAGGTGCGATGGCGAACCCCGCTGACCCTTAGCGCATCAAATACCCTGACCATCAACGCCATGTTCTTCTCTGCAACCAGGCGCCCCGCGTAGCAAATGACCAGTTCATCATCAGCTACTCCATGTGCCTTGCGCCACTGGGCAGACCGCTTCAACGGGTTGAATCGCTCATTGTCAACGCCGCGGGTCCACAACCGCATGTTACCGGCAATCCCGAGCGCGGCCAGTTCGTCCATCATGGATTGCGAAGGCACATAGAGATGCTCACAGCGCGCATAGAAACTGCGCAGCCGCTTGTGAAACCATGGCTCCAGCATGCCAAGTCGATAATATTTGAGATAGCCGTCAAAGCGGGTGTGAAACGATGAAACCACAGGCAGCCGCATCTGTTGCGCAAGCTTGAGCGCTGAGTGGCCGGTAATATCCGGCACAGCGATATGAAACAGATCCGGTTTGAATTCGGCAATCTTCTGCCTGATGTCCTCAGTCAGCCGGAGGCCGATCCGGTACTCCTTCCGCGTAGGAATCGCGAATGACGGTACCGGTTCAAGACGCCCGGCATGTTCCATGGCAGCATGTGGCGCAACCGGCGCGATCACCAGCACCTCATGGCCTTGTTGCTCCAGCCAGGACACCAGCCGGTTCAGCGTCAGCGACACGCCATCCTTGATGTAATTGTAATTTCCGGTGGTCAACACCACCCTGAGGCTCTTGGGCAAGTCACGTTTCCAGGAAATGTGCCATTCGGATCAAGATGAACCCTATTGCATCTGTGCTGTCAACGCTGGTGCAATCGCGCATGTATTGCTAAAAGCGCAAACTCACCAGCACGCATCGAGGCCCCCTGGTATGGACATGTTCATCATTCCGGTAACGCTCACGGTCGCGTTTGTTGCTCTGGCCTTGGAACGTTTTCTCGGCTGGCCAACCCCGCTGCGCAAACTTGCCGGCCATCCTGCGAACTGGCTCTACAATCTGAATGGTGTCTTTTCCGCGCTGGTTCCGGCGCAGCACGCCGCGCCAACAGTCAGGCTGGTGATGGGAGCTGCGTTTTGTTTCACAAGCGTTGCTGTAACCTTGGCGCTTGTCATTGCTCTGACACTGTATCTGCGTCAGCTGCCCTACGCCTGGTTCTGGGAAGGCGTACTTTCAGTTCCTTTTCTCGCGCAATATGCGCTGAGAGTGCGGGTGGCCGCAGTTGCCAACTCGTTGAACGATGGCGACTTGGAAGGCACCCGCACTGCCCTGCGCCACCTTGTCAACCATGACCTTTCCAACCTTGATGCAAGCAACCTTGTGCGCGGCTGCGTAGAGGCAATGGCGGAAAACCTCGTAACAGCAGTTGTAACGCCAGCCTTCTGGCTTGCCCTGTTCGGTCTGCCTGGCATCGTGGCGGTTTCAGCCATTTCGGCAGTCCGTCGGCGGTTGCGCAATGACAAGTCCGCTGCGTGGTTGTGCATGGCGCTGGACACGGCGATCAACTTTCTGCCCAGCCGCCTTGCAGGCCTGCTGGTTGCAGGTGCCGCGAGCATGACATCGCCTGTTGCTGGCGCCAGAGCACTGGAAACAATCTGGCGGGATGCACGCAACGTCGGAAACCTGACTTCCAGTTGGTCAGAGTGCGCATTTGCAGGCGCCCTGGATGCTCGCCTTGGCGGTCCGCGCCTGTATGGCGAAAAACTTGCCCAACACGGCTGGGCAGGT
Source organism: uncultured Alphaproteobacteria bacterium (assembly GCA_963787895.1). Classification (GTDB taxonomy): domain Bacteria; phylum Pseudomonadota; class Alphaproteobacteria; order Rhizobiales; family Aestuariivirgaceae; genus Anderseniella. Next base: position 345,911 of record CAWBEX010000001.1, read on the forward strand.
GATGGCGTCGAACACATGACAACCGACACACTGCGAAGGGCCATGCGATTGCTGGCACAAACCTTTACCCTGTTTACGCTGCTGACCGGAGTTGCAGCCGCGTTCGCTTGATTGTTTCTCCCTATGTCCCCATAAACAGGCGCAACAACTTTTGCAGGCATGATCCATGAAGCTACACTTCGTATCATCACAGGCACCTGAAGCCATAACTGCGGCGCAGCAGTTCAAGCATGAACTGGGACAGGCTCCGCGAGACACAGCAGATGTCATCGTCGCGCTTGGGGGTGACGGACTGATGCTCGAAACCGTGCATTCCGTGGTGGATTCTGATCAGGCCATATTTGGCATGAACCGCGGTTCTGTCGGGTTTCTGATGAACGACTATTCTACCGAGGACCTGGTCAGCCGCATCAGCCAGGCCACCGAAACCATCATTCACCCCCTGACCATGACCGCCACCCTGAAATCTGGTGAAACCCGCTCCGCACTGGCTTTCAACGAAGTTTCGACACTGCGCCAACAGCATCAGGCCGCCAAGTTACGCATCTCCGTCGACGGCAAGGTGCGGCTTGAAGAGCTGGTCTGCGACGGCGTGATCATTGCCACACCTGCCGGGTCCACTGCCTACAACCTGTCTGCGCACGGTCCCATACTGCCAATCGACTCACCGCTTCTCGCCCTGACACCAATCAGCCCGTTTCGCCCCCGGCGCTGGCGCGGCGCAATTCTTTCCCACGAGGCCGAAGTCACCCTAGAAATGCTTGAACCGGAGAAGCGCCCGGTTTCCGCTGTCGCCGACCAGACCGAATTTCGCAATGTCGTGAAAGTTTCCATCCGCGAAGACGAAAAAAAATCCGCAAGATTGTTGTTTGACGATGGTCATTCGCTCGCAGAACGCGTCTTAAACGAGCAATTCCGATTTTGAGACAACCAAATTAAGCTTTGCGCAACGTTCCATTCACTGTGTCTTAAGCACATCCGCCTATTGTGACACTCGTGAGTTGCGTAACCGGCCTGTTGCCGGAAATGAGTACAAGGCACCCGGTTCTTCCAGAGCCGGGTGTCTTCCTTTTGGCGCTGCAAGACTGTCAAGCCTTTGGCTGCGCGAGCGAACCCAAACAAGCATGATAAAGCTCATGTAGTTGCCTATGTCCCGTAGGCAAGATGAGTTTGCTGTTGCCATCGACAGTGCATAAGGCTGGCGCAGGAAACAAAAATGGCGGCACCAGAGGTACCGCCTTAAGAGGTTGGAAAAGCCTCTTGTTGAGGCTCACGCCTCGTCTTTTCCACCTGGTTCTGGTGAGCGATACACTACATGATACATTGCCGCTACTCCTGCTGTTGAACAGCAGTATACTACACATGCATATTGGAGAATCCAGCCACAATTGTCCGGTTTTCCTAAAAAGCCGCCTGCGGCCGTATCAAGCGACGCGGGAAATCCCCTCACCAATGCGCGAAACCAGCGTCTGGGTGCGGCCCTGTGTAAGCTGCGCAAGTATGGTGATGATGTTCTGCCTGTCATGTACATCGTCGGCCGCACAACGCGTCATGATGACCTCGACCATGGCACGCCCGAAAGCATCTGCATCGGCTTGTTTGCCGGCTGAACCCGTGGCCGCAGCGACCTGGCAAACCGCCCGCACGATGGCATGTGCATTTGAAGGGATACCACTGCGCCGCAACACTGAGTTGACTGCACGTTGCGAGTGCCTGGCAGTGGCTGAACGCACTTTGCGCAAGGACATGTTGGACAAATATGCCAGTGCCCATTCGAAAAATGGCAGGTGGCCATTTATGCCTGCACGTAACAGCAGACACGTTGTCAGCATCCCGCGCTCAGACATCAGCGCGACAATGGCTTGCAACTGCGAAGGCTCAACCTCAGAGATTATCTTAAGCGCATTTATCTCTTCCTGGTCTGCAATGTAGTCATCACTGCGTGAATCCGCGACCCAGCCCTTCAACTCGGCAGCCTTGCGCATTTCCTGCGCTTGACGCTGGTTGTGAACCAGGGCGATCTCAGCAGGCAGGTTTGGCAGGTTCATGAGTGCGGCACACACACTCTTGGACCCGTGGAACCTGTTGTACAACTTGCGGCAATACCCCGTTCCCAACCTGACAGCGTCATTTCTCATCAGGGTCAGGACAGTCTGCTCACCGCCTTCATTCATGATCTTGCGCACCGCGCCTGCCGATACATCGGCGCGCATGGCCACCGCTTCGCAGCGCTTTTCATCACCCACTGTCAAGATAGCCATCATCTCTGATTCTGCGATCGACGGATTGATCCTGATGAATGGCAACGCAGTGTCATCGTCATCGGCAATGATAGCAAATATGAGATCAGCAGACAGGTGCTCTGAACCAGAAAGCCTGGTTGCGATGATGGTGCGGATATCCTTGTCTGTGTCACAGGCAAGCTTGATCAGGCATGGCAGAACCTGGCGGCGGTCTACTGCAGAGGTGTCGCTTGACAGGACGAGGTCACACAGCTGCCGCGTCAGTTCCAGCCGGTCAGCAACGCTGTGGGATTCGATAACCGCCTCAAAAACAGAAGTATCCAGGTTTGAAGGCGTTTCAAGTTCGATATTGTGCGCAATCATGTATTTCGTCACCTGCCATACCGGCCAACACAACTGGGGCAAACCCAATGCGAAGCCGAGGTATTCCCTGAGCAGAAGGTAGCGCGACAAGTATTAACGTTTGGTTCACCATAAAAATGTGGCTTGCAGACTGAAGCCGATCAATCAGACGATCTTTTGCGGCGGTGCTCACCACTGGTCTCAACCATCTCCTCGGCCACCAGCTCTGCTGCAATGGCAGTTGCCATGGGGGTCACGGGAACAAGGTCACCGGTGAGAGCGGGCGACTCTGCGCTGCTCATGGTCGAACGGTACAGGGCATAGATGCCGAGCAAGCCGTATGTCGCCAGCATGAAGATCATGAAACCCGCAGCGCCAAACATCTGCATGAACCCGCCTGCAATCGAAGGCCCGGCAATCGCACCAAACCCATACAACAGCACCAGCTTGGAGCCGGCAGCAAGCATCTGCCCCTTGTCCAGCTTGTCGTTGGCATGCGCAATGGTGAGCGAATACAGCGGCATGGAAATTCCACCAAACACTGCAACGAGGCAAATCAGTGCAATTGACATTGTTGACGGCACCAACATTGCCACAGCCGCCACCGCAGCAGACAAGACGGACAAGGTGGCAATCATCATTCTTCTGTCGTAGCGATCTGACAGCCACCCCACCGGCATTTGCGACAGCAAAACTGCCAACGGCGCAATAGCCATCATCAACGATACATAGGGCAGCGACAAACCATTCATGACGCCAAACACTGCGCCAAGGTTGAAGAATGCCGACTGCCCAAGCCCATTGGCTATGGCAGCAACTACAGCCAGCGGCGAAGCCTGGAAAATCTCGCCAATGGAGATTCGCCTTGGAGCAGACAGGATGGGTGCTTCGATCCGGGTCAGTGCGATAGGCACCAGCGACAGTGACATCACGGCGGAAACAACAATGAAGCGGACAAAGCCGGAAGTGTCATTGATGAGAAGTGCCAGCGAACCAAGCCCTGCCCCGGCATAATAAATCAGCATGTACAGAGACAGCATCGTGCCACGGTCTTCATTACTGGAAGCTTCGTTCAGCCAGGTTTCAATAACGATCGCCAGCCCTGCAGCGCAAAAGCCGATAAGCAGCCGCATGACAAACCACCACACCGGCTCCACATATATGGGTATCAGCAAGACCGCCGTTGAAAGCACCGACGCATAGGCCGCAAACACCCGGATATGCCCAACCGTGCGCACCACTTTTGATGTCAGCAAGGCCGACAGAAACAGGCCCAGCGAAAACCCTGAAGCAATGATACCTGTTGTCGTGCTGGAAAAGTTAGCCAGGGCAGATTGAATGCCAACAAGTGAACCTTGCAAGCCATTTCCAATAGACATCAGCAGTACCGCTGCCAGCAGCGGCCATATATTGCGCAATCCCGCGACCATGTTGCATTTCCTGACCTGCCAGCACCCAAAGGTGGTTTAGTGGCAATGAGTATCCTGCCTGTATGCAGAACCAGAATTCGCTGCAAGATGCAGTATGCCCGTTTGACGCAGTTTGTTGTCAAACACCTGCGAATTAAACGGCTTCGCGATATAGTCAGTGGCGCCATGCCATATGGCCTCGCCCACTTCGGCAACGTCACCACTCTCGGGACATAGTATCACAATTGCGTCCTTGCCTTCCCCACATCTGCGCAAGCGGCGGATAAAACGGCTTGCCCGCGGGGTTCCGATGAGAACAACGCCCGGTTTCTCCAGCACAAATCGGCGCAACGCCAGATCCTCGTTGTCAGCCTCAACTGCTTCAATTCCGCGTTGGCGCAGGTAGGCATGCGTCTGATGTCTCCATTGCTGGTTTTCATCAACAATCAGGCACCGGATACGTCTGTATTGTTTCGACATCATTTCACTTCCCAGCTTAGAGGGCTGTTCACGTAATACGAGTCCTGCGCCCGTACGGTTAACGAGAGATTAACTTCCCCGTCGCTTCGACTGAGAATTGGTTTTATGTTTTAATTTCAATGTCTTGAGAAGTGTACCGGAATCAAAACCGCAACCCGGCCGACCAGCCGCCCGGTTGAAAAGAGCGACTCGGCCCGCGACTCACTATTTCCGTCGCCGCAAGCCAGGGTTGCAGTGGTGTGGCATAAGCCAATTGGGCCAGCTATTGCCCGGATGCCTCACCTCAGCTAGCAGTTTAGCGGTCAGTTGATCTGGGCAAGAGGTAGAGGCAATGTCAGGCAAATGGTTTGATGAACTCGAGGAAGGGTTTCACCTGGCGCACGAACTGCGCCGGACGGTAACCGAAGCGGACAACATGTTGTTCTCCAACATGACCTTGAACCCGCAGCCACTTCACATCGACCATGACTTCGCGTCGAAGAGCGAATGGGGTCAACCGCTGGTGAACTCCATGTTCACTTTGTCACTGATGATCGGGATTTCGGTGCAGGACCTGACTTTGGGGACGCTGGTCGCGCAACTGGGCATCACCGCTGTAAAGTTCCCTGCCCCGGTGTTTCATGGCGACACCATCCGGGTGGAGACAAATGTAGTTTCGCGCAGGGAAAGCAAATCACGGCCAGACACCGGCATCGTTGAGTTCCGGCATCAGGCGTACAAACAAGACGGAACACTGGTTGCCGAATGTGTCCGCCAGGCACTGATGCACAAGCGGCCAGCAGGTGGGGATCAATGATGCGTTCGCTCCTGTTCGTGCCTGCGGACTCACCGCGCAAAATCGAGAAGGCAATGGCCTGCGGCGCAGATACCGTCATCCTGGACCTCGAAGACTCGGTCGCACCTCAGAACAAGACAGCGGCGAGAGAACTGGCGGCCGCAACTCTTGCCGCTCACCGCCCGCAGAACACATTGATCTATGTGAGGGTAAATGCACTGGAGACAGGCCTGACTGAAACCGATTTGGCCTCGATCATGCCTGCCAGACCAGATGGCCTGATACAACCAAAGACGGAAACCGGCGGTTGCGTCGAGCGCCTGGCGTCAATGGCAGCAGGCAGCGTACCTATTATCGCTATCGCCACCGAGACCGCAAAAGCCATGTTTGGGCTCGGCACATACATTGGACTCGCTGCGGGTCTGCAAGGCATCGCCTGGGGCGCTGAAGATCTGTCCAACGAACTGGGTGCACAAGACAACCGCGACAAGGTTGGCAGATTGAGTGAACCATACCGCATGGCGCGAACATTGTGCCTGTATGCAGCACGTGCCGCCGGCGTCGAACCGGTGGATACTGTCTACGTGGACTTCCGAAATGAAACAGGTCTGGAAGCGGATTGCCGCGAAGCCGTACGGGACGGCTTCACCTGCAAGATGGCAATTCATCCGGCACAGGTGGCAACCATCAACAAGGCATTCACACCTTCGCCGGACGAAGCCGCACAGGCCGAGAGAATTCTGTCCGCCTTTGCAGAGGCGGGTGATGCAGGCGTTGTTGCCATTGACGGCAAAATGTACGATATCCCCCACCTGAACCGCGCAAGGAAACTGCTTGAACGGGCCCGCCAATATGGCCTCGTTAAGGGGTGAGGCCTGGAACTGCGGGACGCTGGCTCCGTTCGCCCTAGTCGTCGGTTTCTGGGTTATCAATGCTCACCCGCTTGATTGGAGATTTGCGCCGGACCGCAGATTTCTGGCCCGCAATCTCAACCGTGACAGGCCCGCGCATCGCAATGTCGCGGTGCGGATATGGAATCTCTATTCCCGCTTCCTTCAGTGCGTCCCACAACAAAAGAAAAATGTCCCCGCGCACATTGACTGTGCCCTGCCCCGGGTCGCGAATCCAGAAGCGCAGCTTGTAGTTTATTGAGCTGTCGCCAAACTCGGTTATGTGACAGACCGGTGACGGAACCGCTTGCACGCGCTTGTGTTTCGCCGCCACTTCCTTGGCCAGCTCGCGCACCTTGTGCGGGTCAGCTTCATAGCTGACTCCAAAATCGAGATCGATCCGAACAAGATCCGAGGAATATGACCAGTTAATCACCTGGCTGGTGATGAGGTCCTCGTTGGGGATCAGATACTCACGCCCATCACGCGAAATGACAGATGCATAGCGCGCAGCGAGTTCGTTGATTTTACCATAGGTATCACCGACTGAAATCACATCGCCCGGTTTAATCGACTTGTCGACCAGCAGAATTATCCCGGAAATCAGGTTCGAAACCACCTTCTGCAAACCAAAACCGATACCAAGTCCGATGGCACCGGAGAATACCGCCAGTGCAGTCAGGTCGATTCCCACCAAGCTGAGCGAGGTGAGAATGGCCGTGATCATAAGCAGTGCCTTGATCAACTTGCCAAGCAGCACCTGCAAGGATGGATTGAGGTCCTGCGACGCTTTCAGCCTGTTGTCAAAGAAACGGCCCAGCAGCAATGCCAGCCAAACCAGCAACGAAACCGTGAGCACGCTCTTTATAAGCAGCAACGGCGTCATCCGCACGCCTTGCAGATCGAATCCGACATGGTCCAGAGCAGTTATCGTTTCCGGCAACAGTTCAAGTATGGACAGCGCCGCAACACCCCAGGCGAATAATGCAAGGAAGTTGGCCATGAACCGGTTGCGTATAAGCCGGGTCACAATCGAGATCAGGACCCACGCGGTGTTCAGGTTTGCCGCAACAACGATCAGGTAAGTGCGCGAAATCCAGGTCACCGATTGCATGACCTGCAGGGCTATCCAAAGCAGGATGGCTAGAAATATCCAGCGCATTCTTCGCAGGATGATTGCGAGAATGCGCAGCACCTGCGGCTGTCCCTTGATGTCCCGCACATAGCTTTCCATCTTCGGTGTCACCCAGCGGTCAAGCACAAGCGCTGCGGCAAAACAGGAAAAGATGATTGCAAACTGTATCGACGCCCACTGGACGCCGGACGCTGTAGACGTGATGCCCAGCTTGGTCAGCCAGTTGATCAGGAACGATCCCACACCTTCAGCCACAGTCGTGGCCTGTTCGGCTGACGGCAACTGGCTTGTAGTGCCTGATGTGGCGGGAGCATTTTGCGCCAGCAACAAATTCGCGGCGCCCTGGTGGAGGTTTCCGTCAGACAGCAGCGGCAACATTTCCTTCTGCAATGCCATTTCTAACCGGGCCTTCTCATGCTGAAGGCTTCATTGATCACGGCATACTCGGAATACCCCATCCTGACGATGGGCCGCATGGCCGCCGTCTGAACCCTGCCATCCACAATGAATTTGTCATCAATGTACACACCAACGACCTGTCCAACCACAATGGCGTAGCCACCAGTTGCGTTGTCGTGACCCGGCAAATCCACTGTCTTGACGAAGTGGCATTCCAGCGCAACCGGGCTTTCAGCCACCCTTGGCGGTCTGACCAATGTGGACGGAGCCTTCTTCAGGCCGGCCAATTCGAACTCGTCGGTGCCACGCGGCGCATGCACCGAGGTCGTGTTCATCTTCTCGCGCAAGTCCCACGTCGCCATGTTGCAAACGAACTCGCCAGTTTCAGCAATGTTGCTGATCGTGTCCTTGGGACCTGCTGAGCCAAACACAACATAATGTGGGTTATCCGACATGGCATTGAAGAAGCTGTAGGGGGCGAGGTTCACCTGCCCGGCTTTAGAAACCGTCGATATCCAGCCGATGGGACGCGGTGCCACGAGAGCCTTGAAGGGATCGTACTGATGGCCATGATCGTTCTTCTGTGCGTCGTAAAACATTACCGCCCCATTCCTTAAAAATGCCCGTAGTGCAGATGAGCGCCAGCTGTTGCAGCTGTCAACATTCCCCGCATCGACTGATCGCGGGGCCCGCACCTGCGAACACGCCTACTTGACGCCTTGCGATCATACCTGACAGGTTTCGTTGTGCAACTTTGCAGTTAGCGGAGTGATGTATTGAAGCGCTGGCAGGCAGACCTCGTGACCGGACTTGTGCACGTGTGGTGTTACATGACCTATCCTCGACAGGCTGTGCGCTTCCGCCTCAAGATTGGACGCTGGCCGGACCCGGCATATCCAAAGCTTCGCAACGACAAATATGCCTGGCGCAAGTGTTTTGACCGCAATCCTCTGTTCACTGAAATCAGCGACAAGCTGAAGGCCAAGGACTACGCGCTAAGCAAGCACTCAAGCCTGCGCGTTCCCAAGACACTTTGGGTCGGCACAAATGCCAATGATATTCCCGATGATGTGCTGCGCGGCAATGTCGTGGTCAAGGCAACCCATGGGTCAGGCTGGAACATCTTTGTTCGCGAAGGGCAAGTCGACCGCGCCAGCCTGAACGCCACAACCAGCCGCTGGATGAAAACCCGGTATGGCAAGCACAATGCCGAATGGGGTTATCGCGGTGTAGAACCCCGGCTGTTTGTCGAGGAAATGTTGTTTGAACAGGACAAACCCATTGCCAACGAATACAAGTTCTATGGAGGCAACGGAAAGATTGCCTGGGCATTTGTCAGGCAGCGCGGCCCTGATGGCAGCCGGATTGAGGGAGTGCTTGATACCGACGGCACCCCGCAATCGGGGTCATTTGACGCCGGCGAACTATCGTCATCCATAATCGCACCGGTGGAGTTCCGCGAACTGTACGAAGCTGCCAGACAGTTGAGCAAGGATTTCGACTTTGTAAGAACCGACCTCTATCTGTCGGAAGGTCAGATATATTTCTCGGAACTCACCCTGTACACGCTGGGCGGGTTCGCATGGGTCGCAGATCCACATCTCAGCGCCATCTATACCGGCATGTGGGATTTGCGCCGCTCCTGGTTCATGCGTACACCCCAGCGCGGCTGGCGCAAATTGTACGCAACCGCATTGCGCCTAAAACTCGATCAGGATGCTGCTGCCAACCGGGAAAACAACCCGCCCAACGCTGAAATATCTTCCACGACATGATCCGCCAAAGGAGCAAGATCAGCCATGGTTGAATTTCCAGACAGGACGCCAACGCACAAGCCAGCACCTGCGGCGCGTCCGCACTCCATATCATGGCGGTTGTCGCCAACCATGATGATGACGTCAGGCTGCAAACCGGTATGCCTGGCAAACTCAACCAGCGGATCACCTGCCGGCTTCGGGTTAACTACTGCATCATATCCCAGCACGACATCAAAGAACTGACTCAGTCCAAAGGCTGAAACGGTGGCTCGCGCTGATGCAGTACTGTCATTTGTCGCCACCCCCAGCCGCAGACCGCTGGCCTGCAGCGATCCGAGAATATCGCGCTGCTCCTTGAGCGGCAACAACGGATGCGCCTTGGCACGCAGGCAATGCTCATTGATCCGTCTTACCGCGGCTTGTTCGCCCAGTCCGTCCAGCACCGGCAGCCAGACTTTCACAAGATCATCCGTGTGACCGGCTGCCCACACTGACCCAGGCAGGAACACATCGCTGTGTGGATCAAAACCGGCAAGGTTGAGCAATTGCGCGGTCAGCGTCATGTCGCCGTTGGAAAAATCTTCCGCGATTGTTCTCATAACCGGTGTCCAGGTCTTCTCGAAATCAACAAAAACGCCATCCTTGTCAAACAGCACCCCGGCAAACCTGCTCGTCATGATTTCACTTTCTCGAAACGCGTCGTCAAGGACGCTGCCAGCGGGCGCGGCCTGTCGCTTTGCAACTCAACCGGTGCACCGAGATAAATGAACCCTGCAACGCGCTCGTGCTCGGACAAGCCGAACTGGGCGAGCACCTCCCGGTCGTATGCAAACCAGCCGGAGATCCACTGCGTACCCAGCCCCATAGCCGTGGCTGCCACAAGCAGGTTCTGGCACACCGCACCTGCGGAAAGAACCTGTTCCCATTCCGGTATCTTCGGATGATCAGCAATCGCAGTGCTGACAACCGCAATCACACACGGAGCCCGCGAAAACATCTGCTCTTGCACAGCCAGCGTCTCTTCAGAGTGGTTGGGGTGCAGCTCCCGGTACCGTGCGACAACGATCTTGCCCGCCTTCTCGCGCGCATTTCCCTCGAAAACAATAAACCGCCAAGGCGTCAGCTTGCCATGATCCGGCACCCGCACCGCGATGCTCAGCAATCGCTCCAGTTGCCGCGCCGTTGGTCCGGGCCCCGTCATCGACTTGGCAGACGCTGACCGTCGTGTTTCCAGCAGCTTCAGCGCACTGGAAGTGTCGTTCAGCACTTCGAGCGGCAGCCCGCTATCGAGTTCAACTGTCATCTGCGTCCCCTGAGAATGATCGAACTTCGCTGCTTTTAGCATCATATGTGGCCATTTAGTAAAGCTGAGTTTTTCACGTTAACCTTCTATTAAGGATTGGATTGCGGTCAGTCCAAGCTCGTGTTTTTCTCTCACCTACCGGCCGGGAAGGTCGGGGGATAGAGCAGACAGGGCCTTATCTAGAGTTGGGTTCTGAAAGTCTGACAGGGAAATTACGATGCACGTATCTCTCCAACGTGCACGACAGCGCAAGCAGGGCCGCTTTCTCACAGGGGCGGCCCTGTGCATTGTCGGAGCCACGATTGCTTCAATGCTGCCCGGCGCAAGCGCCTTTTCAGCCCAGCGTCCCGACGCTGATGCGATAATCACAGGATCACTGCCCGCCGAGACCCAGGATGTGCCGTTCGAGCTGCGCATTTCCATTACCAAGGCTGGACAGGAAGGCATCGAGTTTGCCGGCCGCCTGTCGGAAGATGGCGGGCTGATTACCAAACCGATCAACTGGAAGCTGACCCGCACCCTTGGCGACAACCTGACCGGTAGTGAAACCGTATTTGATAATCACACACCCTCGTCCGATGTACCACTGACACCGGGCGACTACATGATCGAGGCCAGCTACGGCAGCGTGTCGATTGCGCGTCCGGTCAAACTGCTGTCCGGTCAGCACCTGGGTTATACGTTCGTGTTCAATGTAGGCGGCTTGCGTACATTGTCGACAGTCGGCAAAGAGCCTCTGCCGGGCTCTGCCAGGGCGATCCACAAGGCGTATGCCATCAACGGCCTCGCAGCAGGCCAGCTCATTGCAACGTCTGAAGTGCCCGGCGGCCTCATGCGGCTGGGTGCAGGCAAGTACAGGCTCGAGAGCGAAATAGAGCCGGGCAACACGGTCACCCACACCGACGTCACTATCAAGCCCGGTATTCTGACTACAATCCAGTTGGACCATGAAGCCGGACTGGCCACAGTCGATGCGCCCGACCTTGCCTCATGGAGCCTTGAAGACGCTACCAGCAACTGGCGCACGATGGGCGCGGGTCAGAAAGTCCTGACACTTGCACCCGGCACCTATACCTACAAGAGCGGCAGCGAAACGCGCACGGTGATTATCAAGCCGGGCCTGCACACCACGGTGCAGGCGGCGCACTAGACCTCATTACTTGTCTGGCAGCGGAATGAACTCTTCAGCATCACCCGGCACAATATCGAACCGCGCCTGACGCCAATCCTGCCGGGCCTGTTCGATGCGCTCTTTCGACGATGACACGAAGTTCCACCAAATATGACGCGGACCATCCATCGGCTCACCGCCAAGCAACATGATGCGTGACACTTTTGTCGCGACGATTGTAATCGGGTCACCCGCGCGCAGCACCAGAAGCTGACTACCCTCAAACAGATCACCGGCAATGCGTATCTGACCAGACACCACGTAGATTGCGCGCTCCTCATGCACGGGAGGCAGCGGCATGGAACTGCCCGGATGCATCACCGCCTCGCCGTAAAACATGTCGCTGGCTGTCTGCACCGGAGACGCCTCCCCGAACATGGAGCCAGCTATGACCCGCAACATTACGCCACCATCAGTGATGACTGGCAGCTCTTCCGCACCATGGTGGAAGAACTCCGGGGCGTCTTCTTCCCTGTCCTTGGGCAGTGCCACCCAGGATTGGATCCCGTAGAGACTTTTCTCGCTGGCGCGCTGCTCATCTGCGGTACGTTCCGAATGAACTATCCCCCTGCCCGCTTGCATCCAGTTTACCGACCCCGGATTGATTGGCAGCGCCGAGCCAAGGCTGTCGCGATGAAAAATCTGACCCTCGAACAACCATGTCACCGTTGAAAGCCCGATGTGAGGATGCGGGCGCACGTCCATGCCTCTGCCTGCTGGCAACCTTGCCGGACCCATCTGGTCGAAAAAAATGAATGGGCCGATCATCTGCTTTTTTGCAGACGGTAATGCGCGCCGCACTTCAAAATCACCAATATCGCGTGCGCGCGGAACGATGATGTGTTCAATTGCATCACACGATCTGGGATCACCCGGAACGGGATCATCACAATCAAATCTGCTCAATGTTGCTCTCCGATCAATTTGGTCATGGCCGAAACATTGGTACTCCTGTTAGCATACGCGAAAACCTGTCGGAGTGATCGAAATTGGGTAATATCAGCCTGCTGCAAATTGCATTGCTTTTGGCATCCGCTGCCCTCATCGCACCACTTGCAAAGTACTTCAAGATCGGCGCGGTGCTCGGCTACCTGTTTGCTGGCGTATTGATCGGACCTTATGTCATGGGCATCTTCAACGATGCCGAGAACATGCTCAAGGTGGCTGAGTTTGGAGTAGTCCTGCTGCTGTTCCTGATCGGTCTGGAGTTGCGCCCGCAGCGCCTGTTCGCAATGCGCCGTTCAGTAATAGGTGCTGGCGGAGTGCAAGTGCTGGCATGCACGCTGATCCTGTTCGCGATGATGTTGCTGGCGCAATACAACTGGCGCTATGCCCTGTTCACCGGCCTTGCGCTGTCCTTGTCATCTACCGCCATGGTGTTGCAGGTTTTGAAGGAGCAGGGCGAACTGGAATACCGCCATGGCAGGCTCGCATTTGCCGTACTGCTGTTTCAGGACATTGCAGCCATCCCCATGATTGCCTTCGTCGGCCTGCTTGCAGTCAGCGGTGGTGAGCAGGCAACCATGACATGGGCTGGCGCCACAAAGGCACTGGGCGCCATATGCCTGGTTATTCTGGCCGGGCGCTACCTGCTGGACTGGGTGTTCCACCTGATTGCCAAGACCGGCGTTTCAGAAGCCATGACTGCATTTGCACTGCTAACGGTAGTGGTGATCGAGATCATCATGAAGTCGGCGGGCCTGTCACCGGCACTGGGCGCATTCATTGCAGGAGCGCTGTTGGCAGATTCGGTCTACAGGCACGAAATTGAAGCTGACATAAAGCCGTTCGAGAGCCTGCTGCTGGGCATGTTCTTTGTGGCGGTTGGCATGTCGCTTGATCTCAAGCTGATAATCGATGCGCCGGCCATGGTTTTCATTGCCGCGTGTACTCTCATGCTGACCAAGGCAGTTGTCCTGTACTTCACGGGCAAATATTTCGGTCTCGACTCAAAGGGGGCCAGAAGGTTTGCCAGCGCCCTGCCTCAAGGCGGCGAATTTGCGTTCGTTCTGACTGCGACGGCAGTCGCTTCATACGTGATCACCCGCGACTTCGCTTCAAAGATAAACGTGATCGTGACCCTCACCATGGTGGCAACGCCATTAGTGATGCTGGCAGAAAGCTGGCTAAGCTCGCGCAAACCCGCTGTCGAGGCCGTGAACGCCAAGGCCGATGACATGCCTGACCATCAAAGTCACGTGGTGATCGCCGGTCTGGGCAGGTTTGGCCAGATCATCGCGCGCGTACTGGCAGCCCGCAAAATTCCATTCACCGCGCTGGACGGTGACGCAGCCCAGATCGAGATCGTGCGTAAATTTGGCGGCAAGGTGTATTTTGGTGATGCATCGCGAGAAGACATTCTCGACGCAGCCCAGATCGGCAAGGCGCGGGTGTTCGTTGTCTGCGTTTCCAATACCGAAACTTCACTGAAAATCGTTGATATGGTGCGCAAGAAGTACCCCAACCTGCCAATCTATGTACGGGCACGTGACCGCAACCATGTGCACCAATTGATGGACCATGGCATCGAGCACATTATTCGCGAGATGTTCCTGTCATCGCTGGAGCTTTCCCGGCGCGTCCTGATCGAAGCAGGACTGAGCCGGGAAGATGCAAACCATACCATCAAGGTATTTGCCGAAGGCGACAGGCACCGGTTGTACGAAGACTTTGCACATTATTCCGATGACGCGAAAATGGCTGACAACGCCAAGCGCCATGCACTGGAGCTGGCTGACCTGTTTGAAACAGATGCTGATGCAATCAAGGGTAACGTTGAGGCTTCCCAGCACGAAATAGACGCGTCACCGCTACCACCACGCCAAAAGCGAAAGGCAAACCCTGGCAAGGCACGATAGCCCCCCTTACCGGTCAGCGCGACGCCGCTTTACATCAGGCGGTGTAGCTTCGTCCACCAGCGCAGCCGTCACCTCATCCAGCATCATTGATGTCTGGTCTCGAGAACCAAGGCGGCGAACGTTGACGGTGCCCTCTTCTGCCTCGCGATTGCCAATGACCAGAATGACCGGTACCTTGCCGAGCGAATGCTCGCGCACCTTGTAGTTGATCTTTTCATTGCGAAAGTCGGTGATGACCTGAAGTCCGGCGCTCTTGAGATGTGCTGCAACCTTCTCGCCATACTCGTCCGCATCCTGGGTGATGGTGGCGACACACACCTGCACAGGCGCAAACCACAATGGCATGTGACCTGCGTAGTTCTCGATCAGAATACCGAGGAAGCGTTCCATCGACCCGCAAATGGCCCGATGCACCATGACCGGTTGCTTCTTCTCGCTGTCCTTGTCGATATAGAATGCGCCGAAACGCTCAGGCAGCGCAAAATCCACCTGTGTCGTACCACACTGCCAGTCACGGCCGATTGCATCGCGCAGCACATATTCAAACTTGGGTCCGTAAAAGGCACCTTCACCCGGATTGATCGACGTCTTGATCTTGCCGCCGGACTTGGCCTCGATTTCAGCCAGCACCTCCCCCATGATTTTCTCGGCCAGATCCCAGTCTTCGTCCGATCCAACACGCTTTTCAGGGCGCGTGGACAGTTTCACTGTGATTTCATCAAAGCCAAAATCAGCATAGGTAGACAGGATCAGGTCATTGATACGCATGCATTCGCCGCGCAACTGTTCCTCGGTGCAAAAGACGTGGGCATCGTCCTGGGTAAATCCGCGTACGCGCATCAGCCCATGCAACGCACCCGATGGCTCATAGCGGTGGACATTGCCAAATTCGGCAAACCTGACAGGCAATTCGCGATACGACCGCAAACCGTGCTTGAAAATCTGGACATGACCCGGGCAGTTCATCGGCTTGATGGCAAACACACGTTCGTCTTCGGTTTCGGTGACGAACATGTTTTCCTTGTACCAGCCCCAGTGACCAGAAGTCTCCCACAGTGCCTTGTCCAAAATCTGCGGGGCATTCACTTCCTCATAGGTACCTTCAAGGCGCCGCCGCATATAATTGACCAGGTTCTGGAACATGCGCCAGCCCTTTGAGTGCCAGAACACAACGCCAGGGCCTTCTTCCTGAAAATGGAACAGGTCCATCTCGCGGCCAAGCTTGCGGTGATCGCGTTTTTCAGCCTCCTCCAGCATCATCAGATACTGGTCAAGGTCAGCTTGTGATGCCCATGCCGTGCCATAAATGCGGGTCAGCATCTCGTTGTTGCTGTCACCACGCCAATAGGCACCTGCAACCTTCATCAGCTTGAAAGCAGTACCGATCTGGCCGGTAGACGCCATGTGAGGGCCCCGGCACAGGTCAAACCAGTCGCCCTGATAGTATATCTTGAGATCCTGCTCGTCAGGAATCGCGTCGATCAGTTCGACCTTGTAATTCTCACCCTTGTCACGGAACACCTTCTTTGCCTTGTCGCGCGCCCAGACTTCCCTCGTGAAAGGCTTGTTGCGCTGGATGATCTCGCGCATCTTCTTTTCGATGACCGGCAGGTCTTCGGTGGTAAAGGGCTCATTGCGCTTGAAGTCATAGAAGAAGCCGTTTTCGATCACCGGCCCAATGGTCACCTGAGTACCGGGCCACAGTTCCTGCACGGCTTCAGCCATCACGTGTGCCGCATCGTGCCGGATCAGTTCCAGCGCCTCCGCGTCGTCCCGGGTGATAATGCGAAATTCTGCATTGCCCCCTATTGGCTCTGAAAGATCGGCCAGTTCACCGTCCAGCATGATGGCGGCGGCCTTCTTCTCCAGTGATTTGGCAATTGAGCCGGCAACTTCACGGCCCGTCGTGCCCGCTTCGTATTCGCGGACTGATCCATCAGGGAATGTAAGGGAAATCATTGTTTGTCCTTTCGCTCACTCTCTGCAAACCAACGCAGGTAAGCTGTCTTCATTGGTATCACCCGGTTGCTACAACACCGGGTATAGACTTAATGACTCTACGGTGCCCGCTTCGTCAAGTATTGCGCTGCCAAGATACCATCCTTCAGCCGGCAACCATTTCAAGCAAGGCCCCACATGGTGCGTACCAAGCCAGCCTTCAACCTGCAACAGAACTCAGACAACTGCCATTTCGCAAAATACTCTTCAATTTTCTGATTTCGGGAAACCATTAGTTAACCATGACATGGCTATGTTCACGTCATCGTTAACCATAGTTTGTGTCAAGGAAACCAAGATGACATCCCTCACCAAACGAGTATCCCTGGCGGCTGTATCAGCGGTTGCCTTATCAATAATGACACTGCCCACCTTTGCGGCAGACCTCGATCTGCCTCCTCCGCCTCCCCCAATGCCTGAACTTCGTCAGTCTGTTGCTGACTGGACCGGCATCTATGTTGGTGGGCAAGCTGGCGTTGCCTGCTTTGAAACAACCTACACCGACACAGACCCTGCAACCGTTGATCCGTTCAACTTCGGTGGCTGCACAGGAATGGGTGGCGTCTACGGCGGTTACAACTATCAACTCGGCTCTTCTTTCGTAATTGGCCTTGAAGGTGAGTACAACGCAGCGTTCGACGGTCACCTCTGGTATCAGGTTCCACCATCAGACGTGAACTACTACGCTGACGACCTTGCCACCATTCGCGCTCGTTTAGGCTGGCTGGCGAACGACGACACCATGCTTTACGTGACAGGTGGTTACGGCTGGCTTGGCCACAGCATCGACGCTCTGGTTGGCCCTGCCCCAGGTGAACTGATTTCTGCTTCTGCCACTTCAGGCGGCTTCGTTGTCGGTGGCGGTTTGGAACACGCAGTGACCGAAAACTTCCACCTCAAGGCAGAATACCTGTACGGCGACTTCGGCAGCCACACCTATGATCTGACAGGCACCACCGGTTGTATTGCAGGTTGTGCGCTGACCGTGGACAACGAAATGCACATGTTCCGCCTTGGTGCGAGCTACAACTTCAACTTCGGCGGCGGTTACTCCACTGCCAGCGCGACCAAGTGGTAACAACTCTGTAGACCTGCAAACGCTCTAGAGTTGGTTCTGATCAGTCCGGCTTCTCTTCACGGGGAGGCCGGACTTCTCTTTTTGGCTTCCCGTATCGCGCATAGCGCCAAACCTTCAGTCCCTCTCTGTCAACACTGTCAGGAACCGGATCGAAGCCATGCGTGCCCCACGGGTTGCAGCGCGCAATTCTGAACAGGCCCAGCCAGAACCCGACCCACGCACCATGGGCATCTATGGCCTCCATGGCATAACTCGAACACGTTGGAAGATGTCTGCACGTCCGGCCAAAGAAGTATGACAGCGTGAGCTGATAGCCGCGTATCGCCGCAAGCATAATGCGCGCTGCAATGCCTTGTCGTTTTGCGCTCTCCTGCCGCCGCATATTGGTCCTAGCCGATGCTCATGATTGGAGTAGTGTTACCGACGTAATTCAGATCAACGGATGGTCATCCATGTCGCGCAAAAAGCCCAACATCATCTTCATCATGGTCGATCAACTGGCTGCACAATTTCTGCCAGCCTACGGCCACAAGGTAGTTAAGGCACCAAACATCGGCAAGCTGGCCGGCGAAGGCGTGGTATTTGATAACTTCTATTCGCCAAGCCCACTGTGCGCGCCGGCACGCGCTGCCATGATGTCGGGTCAACTGCCATCGCGCAACCGGGTCTATGACAACGCTGCAGAGTTTGCCTCCCAGATCCCGAGTTTCGCACATTATTTGCGGTTGGAGGGATACAGAACGTGCCTGTCCGGCAAGATGCATTTTGTCGGTCCGGACCAATTGCATGGCTTTGAAGAACGCCTCACCACCGACATCTATCCGGCCGACTTCGGCTGGACGCCTGACTGGCGCAAACCCCAGGAACGTGTCGACTGGTGGTATCACAATTTGCTGTCGGTGAAGCAGGCAGGCATAGCCGAACAGACGAACCAGCTCGAGTACGATGATGAAGTCGGTTTTCAGGCATGCCGGCGGATATACGACTACGCGCGCAACCCTGAACAGCGGCCATTCTGCCTGGTTGCCTCGTTCACTCACCCCCATGACCCCTATGCAGCGCGCGCGCATCACTGGAACCTGTACAAGGATGCGGAGATCGATCTGCCTGCCACACCAGCCATAGCCTATGACAAGATGGACCCGCACTCACAACGCCTGTTCAAGGTTTCGGCGATGGACGATTATGATATCTCCGATCAAGATGTAAAAAACGCGCGCCGGGCCTACTACGCAAACATCTCCTACCTGGACGAGCACGTCGGCAAAATTCTTCAGACACTGGCTGATTGCAAACTGCACGACGACACCATCGTCATGTTCACTTCGGACCATGGTGACATGCTGGGAGAACGTGGCTTGTGGTACAAGATGAGCTTCATGGAGCACTCATCACGAGTACCGCTTATCGTGCACGCACCTGGCCTCTTCAAACCTCGGCGGGTAAAACAACCCGCAACTCTGCTGGATATACTGCCAACCCTGACTGACATCGCCGGACGCAATGACCATGCTGCAACACTGGACGGTCAGTCGTTGCTGCCTGCTCTGGCAGAAGGCGTGGATGATGCGGATAGGGCAATCTATGCCGAACTGACCGCTGAAGGATGTCTCGCGCCACTACTGATGATCAGGCAGCGCAACTGGAAGTACGTTGCAAGCAGGCCTGACCCGGACCAGCTGTTCGACCTGGAAGCAGACCCGAACGAACTGACCAACCTGGCCGCTGAGCCTGCCCATGCAGCAACCGTGCGGAAATTCCGCTCAATGGCTGCTGCACGCTGGAACCCGGCAAGAATTGAATCCGAAATCAGGGAAAGCCAACTGGTCCGTCTGACGGTCTGGCAGTCGCTGCGCAAGGGCAACTGGTATCCCTGGGACTACCAGCCTTTGCGCGATGCATCTGAACAGTACATGCGCAACCACAAGGACCTGAACGTGCTGGAAAAAACCTCACGTTTCCCGCCCCCTGCCCAGCCGGAAAAGAAATCAGGCTGATTTCGCGTCTTCGGCGGTGTTCTTGCCCTCAGCCATGTCGACGGCGCTGACGACCGCGTCGAATGTAAGCAAGGTAGAGGCATGACGCGCCTTGAATTCGCGAACTGGCGCCAATGCTGCGAGGTCAGCCCACTTACCATCTGGTGCCGGCCCGTTCTCTTTCAGCATTTTGTGCATCTTGTCGCGCAGATTGCGCAATTCTTCCGCCGTAGACCCAATCACATGATGCGCCATGATGGATGAGGACGCCTGTCCCAGTGCGCACGCCTTCACATCATGGGCAAAGTCGACAACCTTGCCATCGCGCATCCTGACATCGACAGTCACCTTGGACCCGCACAGCCTGGAATGCCCGACAGCCGTGCCATCTGGCGTATCCAGCCTGCCCAACCGCGGAATGTCCGCCGCAAAGGCCAAAATCTTCTTGTTGTAGACGTCGTTGATCATGGTTGGAACAATATGGAGTGATCTGACTTGTTTTGCCAGTGTCTGGCCTCCATATCTTTGTCGCATCAGCCATGCCGGTCCTGAATGCAATTTCTGTTTTTGTGTTTGCGCGGCCCTATGATAAGACCATACAAACCGACAACTTCCGAGTTGCCGGTAAAATAAGTGAACCGTTCTGACGCTTGCGCGTTTATAGGGAAACCGTTGCAGTCAAAGTTTGAAAACACCAAGGTGAAGACCATGGACGCCGTCGTAAAGCGCTTGAAAACACCACAACCGGACATCGGCCCCGGCCCAAAGGTTGAGAAGCCATCCGAGGCTGAAGCACTGGAAGCCGTGCGCACGCTGATCAAATGGGCTGGCGACAATCCGGAACGCGAGGGCCTCATTGACACGCCAAAGCGGGTTTTGAAGGCATATGGAGAACTGTTTTCCGGCTATGCACTGTGCCCGCGAGATGTCCTCGAACGCACATTCGAGGAAGTCAGTGGATATGATGACCTGGTGCTCGTTCGCAATATCGAGTTCGCTTCCCATTGTGAACATCACATGGTTCCCTTCAACGGCCATGTGCACATTGCGTATCTGCCAACCGAAGGTGTTGTTGGCTTGTCCAAGCTGGCACGTGTGGTCGACATTTATGGTCGCAGGTTGCAAACGCAGGAAAACCTGACTGCGCAAATCGCCTACACCATCGACACATTGCTTGAAACGCGCGGCGTCGCTGTAATGGTGGAAGCAGTGCATCATTGCATGACCATGCGCGGCGTCCGCAAGCAGGATGCATCGACCCTGACCACGCGCTTTACTGGCGAGTTCAAGACGCAGCCGGCATTGCAAGCCCGCTTCATGGAAATGGTGCGCTACAAGTCGCCTGACTAATTCAGCGCGCCCGGCTTTTTGGAAGACCGACAGTGACCAGACGCGCCTTTGCCAAGCCAGCAGACAACCCGAACCTCGAAGAAGGGTCAGGTTTCACTCCTCGCTTTGATGCAAATGGCCTGCTGCCGGTCATGGCAATAAGTGCGGCCAATCAAATACCACTCATGTTCGCCTACATGAACGAGCAAGCACTCCACCTCACAATTGAAACAGGTGAGGCACATTACTTTTCGCGGTCCAGAAACAAGCTCTGGAAGAAAGGCGAAACATCCGGTCAAACCCAGAAGATCAGCCGTATTCTCACTGATTGCGATCAGGACGTGCTGATACTGGAAGTAGAGGTGGCCGGCGAAGGCGCTGCATGTCACACTGGACGGGCAACCTGTTTTTACCGCGCAGTTCAACCAGACGGAAGCTTGAAGACAGTTGATCAGGTCAAACTCATTGACCCGGACAAGGTCTACGCAAAGCCGGAAAGCTAGGCGCCGCCGCCCCTAGCCCATCACGAATTTTGCAACGGCGTGCTTGTCCAGTGCCGCTTGCACGCCACTGCTTCCACTTCCCGCCGGCTTCGCCAGCCTTTCCCTGCGTGCGGCCGCCGCTTTCTCACTAGCCCGCATGATAGCGGCTTGCAGCTCTTCAAAGCTTGGCGGTGAAGAAGATTCTTCCTGCGCAGCTGGCTGGGGTGTTGCCGGTTGGGTAAATTCTGCAGCAGACGGCACTTCTGGCACGGCCGGCTCGCTGATTGCAGGGGCCGGGTTTGGCATGGCCTCCAAAGCGGGAGTCACTGCCACCGGTTCAGTATCCGCAGCAACTGCCTCTTCAAATTCCTGGGCAACAACAGAATCAACAACTTGTTCAACCGACTCTAGGGCGGACTCTTCCCGCTCTATGATGTCATCGGGATGAGCCGCATTCTCCTGTTGCTGCAATGCCTCGACCGGTTCAGCAGACTTTGACGGCTCAGTCTCATCAACAAGCTGGACAGGCTCCGCCGGGGACAGGTCCTGCGCCGGCTCCAGCGCGGCTTCTTCATCAGCCTGAACAGACACCTCAATCTGGTCAGTCGCCTGATCAATCAACTGGGAATCCGCCGGCAGATCGTCTTGGTCTTCAGAGATCGCAGGCGCTGTGACCGTCTCATCTTCCGCGCTCTCCACCAAGGTCAATTCGTCTACGCCAAGATCATTTTCCTGCTCTTCGGCTACAGCTTCATAGGGTGCGTCCATTGAAACTTCGGGCGCAACCTCCTGCACTGTTTCCTCAGCCTCGGCCACCTCAGGCAAGTCTTCAATGGCCTGTTCCTCAGATGTATCTTCCTGTGCGGACGGTCCATCTGCTTCCAGTCCAGCCAGCACAGGTTCAACCTCGGTAAACTGACTCAACACCACGTCTATAATGTCGGTTGCCGTGATGATGCCCTGGATAACACCCTCTTGCGTTACCAGAACGAATTCCGAATTCGTCTTGTTCACAAGCTCCAGAACGTCAAATGCGGAAGTGTCTGCCTCACAGGCAGCCGCCAAATCATTCGATAGATCACCTGCTGTCATTTGCATCACTGAAGAGCCAATCCGTCCAGCAGCCAAAATGATATCGCGCTGTGACAGAACTCCGCGGATTTCGCCGCGTTCACTCAGCACCACCACTCCGGGAACCTTGCCTGAACGCATGTATGCGCAGACGTCAACAATCATCCGCGAAACCACCGTCACCGGGATCCCGCGTCCGTATCGCTCGACTATGTCTGCCGCCTTCATGCCGTGTGAATGCTCTCAAACCGATTAGTGGACAAAATCTCAACCCCGAATATGTCCATAAACGGTTAAGCAGAGGTTTCATTGACGCAAGGTGAGTTCAGCTTCAGCGTGAATTATTACCGACAATGCGCAAACAGCGCTAACCTGCATTGCCGATCACCGGCTTTGGCCCGGGGTCCAGCCAGCCGAAGATCAGCAATCCGGTTAGAAAACCCCCAAGTGAGCTTCCCAGGCTATCCTGCCGTCGCTCAAGAGACCGCTACTGGCATTGAGGATATCGACGCCCATCCAGACTGCTATGAACACCACGGCCGACCTGTTGCGGAACAGATTTGCCAGACTGTCGCGGCGCACGAAACTCAAGTCCTTGCGCATGCTCGACATCAGTGTGCCACCGTGGGCAAAGATCAGCCGGATGGCCACTGCAACTTGTCCCGCAATGGCACCCGATGCGCCAACCAGAATCATGCCAGACCCCCACCCGGCAAACAGCGAAAATGAAGCTGCAATTGCTGCCGCCAGCCCTGACAAAAACAGGAAACGCCCGGTGCCGAGACGCTTGGCCGCAACCGACCCGAAAGCCAGCATGAAGAAGCTGTTGAGCAATACATGCGGCCAGTTTCCATGCAAGAAAGCGTAAGTGATAAAAGAAGTTACGCGGGCAACTTCACCTCCTGGCAGTAACATTCCGCCCAACTCCGGCAATGGCAGATAGCGGGCCGGAATAAACGCAGCCGACAATATTACCTGATTGGCGAGTTCATCCGGCGCGAACTGAAGTGCCAGATGGACAAGCAGCAATGCGCCGCACAGGAATAGCACGATGCCAGGGGCATTGATCGCTGGCTGGTTGGCATTCTCAGCGAAAACCGCCTCGAGGCGGCGCTTTTTGTCAAATTCGGCAGCCCCATCCGCCGGTTCGTCCTCACGCCCTGTCCTGCTCACGTTGATTTCCCCTGACTTGAAAATTGTAGCTGGCACGCAGCCTGCATCGCCTGTCGCGAGAGTACAGCTTTGGAACAGTGAAGCCAATTTTTCAGTCAGGTTGGATATGTCAGGAACAACGAACGATATTGATACAGGCCCGGATGATGCAGCAATGCATCCCACCAGCCGCAAACTCCTTAGAACCTGGGAGCGCATCCGCGGCGAACGCAATGCTCCAGACAAATCAGACATGTCAATGCGCGAATTGCGTGAAATCCTGCCCTGGACGTGTATCCTGCATCGCGACCCGGTACGGTTCTCCTATACTTTCCGCCTCGCCGGCACTGCAGTTTGTGACATCTGGGGCCGCCAGCTGACCGGCTCAACCGCATTTCACGACTGGCCAAACTTTGACCGCGAGACCATAGTCAGGGGACTGGATACGGTCGCCGGCATGAAACAACCCTGCGTGGCCCGCTTCCTTGCCCACTCATTCGGAGGCAGAGAGGTCGGCTTTGAACTCACCGCAGTGCCTGTCATGTCTGCAGATGGCACCGAAGTACATGCACTGGCTACAATTGCGCCGTTTCGCGACCGTCGCGGAATTCAGGCTGACCCGCTGGTGGAATTCGAGATCAGATGCATTCGCATTCTGTGGAGTGATCAACTGCCCGGCTCCGCACCTGCTGCGGTGGTATCCAGCAATGACGATATACGCCGCTTGAACACAAACTTCCTGCGCGTAATTGAGGGTGGAAAAATCTGAGCCGCGTATCTCGGCTGCATCGAGCTTTCTACAGGCTGTTAATGCGGCATTTACATGAAATTGCATAAAGTCTCTGCAGAAAGTCCCGACTTTCAAATGCGCCTGCCGGGGAGAGACTTGTAGTGGCACCTTCAAAAGGACCATCAACGTGAATGCAATTTCTATGAACGCTGAACAGGAAACCCAAATTGCCGAGGAGAGTCCTCGCACTACTGTCCTATTTGGCCGCTTCATGCTGCCAGATATGAGCGAGCACCCCTGCCAGGTAGGAGACATCAACGCAGAAGGTGTATCACTTCTCACCAGCACAGACGTCGAGGCAGGAACCCAGATCATCGCCTACCTGGAAGACATCGGGCGCGTGGACGGCAAACTCGACCAGAAGATTGATGGCGGATTTCACATTGCGTTTGAACTCACCGGAGCACGGCGCGAACGCATGGAGAAACGTCTGGAGTGGCACCGTGACACCACGGCAACCGAACGCCGCCATGACCGTTTCAGCCCGAAAGAAGCCGCATCCAAGCTGACTTTGGCTGATGGGCGAGAGTATGATTGCGAAGTTGTCGACATCTCCATTTCTGGCGCCGCGGTAAAGACACATGTGCTGCCAAGCATTGGCACCTATGTATCACTGGGTAAAATGCGAGGCCGGGTGGTGCGTTACACCGATGACGGTGTTGGCATAGAGTTCCTGCGCCAGATGGATCGTGACAAGCTGGCTCAGCACGCCCACACCTGATTGCCGCAAACCGGTCAGCAGTGAAATTCCAAACCCGCCAGGCAACCTGCCATGGCGGGTTTTTTGATGCCTGCCAGCACGTTAGGCAGCCTTTAATGATTAACGGAAATCACGCGGATCGATTCAAATTCGGCACAAGTACTTAGCTGAATCTCAAAACCGGTCCGCTAGTCTCACCTCATAAGAAAAAAACTTGTGGGGCGTTAAAAATGAAATTCTTAAAGGGGACCTTGATGTGTCTGGCCGTCATGGCCATGGCCACATCTGCCCAGGGATACACAAAACAATCTTCGGGCAACTTGCATGGCTCGTCGATGGTACATTCACCAGAGTATGGAGTCACATTGCCACCTATCGGCTATGTCGAGTTCTGCGCGCGCTACAAAGCGGAGTGCCGCGGCGTCGGAACAAGCATGAGCGAGACCGAGCTGAGCAACAAGACATGGGCGCAGATCGTCGAAGTGAATGACTTCGTCAATGACAAGATCGCGCCGGTGTCTGATCTCGACCTCTACAATACAGTCGAGCGTTGGGAATACCCGTCTCTCGCCGGTGACTGTGAAGATTACGTGCTTATGAAGAAGCGCTATCTTGAGGGTCTCGGCTTTGCACCGGAAACGCTTCTGATCACCGTCGTGTTTGACGAAAACGGTGATGGCCACGCGGTTTTGATGGTTCGCACCGATGGCGGCGACTTTGTTCTCGACAATCGCCGCACCGCCGTCCTGCGCTGGTCGGAAACCGGCTACGAATTCCTCAAGCGGCAATCACAGTCGAATCCGCGCATCTGGGTAGCCATGAGCACCCGCTATGCAAAGGACAAAGCAACAATTGCAGGTGCCAACTAGCACATCTGCACGGAACGGCCCGGTCGGCGTCCCCTCCCCATCCCCCAACCAACCGGGTCCCAGGGGCCAGCATCAATCCCACCTGATGCTGGCCCCGCTTTTTTGCGCTGCGGCCGCTTCAGGCAGAGCCTTGCTTACGTCTCGATCAATTTCAGACCATTCTCGCGCGCATAGCGATGCACCTTGTCGACATAGGATCTCGCCGCCGCCTGCAATGCGGCTTCAGCTGTTTCATCCAAAGTCTTGACCACTCGTCCTGGGGCGCCGAGCACCATCGAGTTGTCATCCACGCTCTTGCCTTCGCCCAGCAGCGCGTGGGCACCAACAATGCAGTTCTTTCCGATCACGGTGCCATTCATCACCGTTGCCCCCATGCCGATCAGCGAGTTGTCGCCAATGGTGCAGCCATGCAGCATGGCCAGATGGCCAACCGTCACACCGCGCCCAATGGTCAGCGGAAAACCCGGATCGGTATGCAATACGCAGTTGTCCTGGATGTTGCTTTCATCGCCAACTGAAATGAATTCATTGTCGCCGCGCAATGTCGCGCCAAACCAGACACTCGCCAGAGCGCCAATACGAACCTTGCCGATCAGGCAGGCTGTCGGGGCAACGAAATACTGCGCATCGGCAGGCAACTCGGGGCGATGGCCTTCAAACTCATACAAGCTCATGTGGACTGGTATCCTCAACCTGAAATCAGAACATCCAGCCCGACAAGTACCACGATACCGGTCATGAAACACCACATCGCAGCAGCAACCAGCCCCATTGCTGTTATGCCGGCATAGCGCCAACCGTGATCGAGCATGCGAATGGCGCTGCCCGCCAGGATAAGGGGTGCCGCCAGCATCACCCCAAGCACCCGCAGCGGAGCCGCCAGCAAAGACCCGTTCGCAAGCACACTCGCAAACCCGGGCTGTGTGTAGCCAAGCCAGTTCCATGCCGAATGTGTCAGGCCCGCAGCCACCAGCCCGAACGCCATGATCACCAGAAAAACATCTATTGTCATTGTGAAACACACCCTGTTGTGTCTGCTGTTTGGTCTGCATGACCGGCTACACTGGCGTTTCAGGCCATTTTTCAACCAGCCTGAAACCCACAGCACTCATGCTTGCGCTTTGACCATGCAACAGGCATACCAGTGCCGCGCAAAGCAGAGGCTGGAATACGCCAATGAACACACGTCACCGCAGCACCTATCGCAACAGCGACCCGCGAGAGCGATCGGTTGCCCGCCTGCTCATCAATCTGGTTGCGTTAATCATTGTTGTGGGCGGCGCAATCATGACCTGGCTGTTCCTGTCAGACAGGGATTTGTTGTTCAGCACTCCGAACAGAGCTGCGAATGCCGATGCCCCGCCAGCTCTGGCACGCTATGTCTTTGACACAGCAGAGCTCGTGGCACCCACCAGGCTGGTGACACGCATCGATAAACGTACACTGGGCAATGTGAGGAAACTTGATCTGCTGCTACCGTGGCCCTACCAGCCAGGAACTGTGCCGGCCCTGCCTGCAACGGCCAGAGAATTTGACGATTGGCTCATCCTGACTTTCGAAACCACGACAGAAGAACAACTCTCAGCGGAAGAACGATACGGCGAGATTTACCCAGTGTACTTCGACGGCGAGCCGGAGCAGGTGTCAGGCAATTTGCTGCGCTACAAATTCAGGCAGGACTCACCCTACTCTGACCTGACTCTTTACGTAGCCAACGCGGACAGCAAACAGATCATCCACCGCTGTGATCTTAAACCGTCAGTACTTGGACCAATTTTGTGTGAACGGGCATTCAAACTGGCAGGCAACATCACGCTGCGGCTGCGCTTTGCCAGCAAACATCTCGAGAACTGGGCCGATATCGAAAAGAATGTGCGGTTGGCCCTGGCCAACATGTACCGCGCGACACAGTAACCCGCTGCTTCAATCCAGCGCTGCAGGTTCACTCAAGATCAAAGCTGAGAATTGCCATCTGGAAATTGTACGACAGGTCGTCCGGGTCCTCATCGTCACGAAATACGACACCGATGAATTCTTCGCCGATATAAACTTCGCCGGAATCGTCCTTCTGCGGGCGTTTTCGGACCTGAATTGCCGAGTTGTCAAAGGTCTTCTGCAAAAACCGGCTCAGCTTGGAAATTTCATCAGGTGTCATGTGTTGCCTCTATCGGTTCATCCACCATGGATGTAGCCGGGTTCGGCATGGAGTCTCAAGCCCTGAAACAGAATTATTGCTTCACCTGTTCCTGTACACCGGCATCTGCCACAGACAAGCGATGGTCCATGATACGCGATGGTTCATCGCACCCTGCATATCCAACCACCTTGGCAGGCACACCTGCCACGGTCCTGTTTGCAGGCACATCATGCAACACGACTGAACCCGCCGCCACGCGCGAGCAGTGTCCAATTTCGATGTTCCCCAGAATTGACGCGCCTGCCCCGATAAGCACGCCGTGGCGCACCTTCGGGTGACGGTCGCCATCCGCCTTGCCCGTACCACCAAGTGTGACCGAGTGCAGCATCGACACATTGTCCTCGACAACAGCCGTAGCACCGATAACAATCGAATGCGCATGATCAATCATGATGCCACGCCCAATCTGTGATGTTGGGTGAATATCGGTTCCGAAAATCATCGAGGAGCGGCTTTGCAGGTAATAGGCAAAATCCTTACGCCCCATCTTGTACAGGCGGTGGGCCATACGGTAGGTCTGCAACGCCTGAAAGCCCTTGAAATACAGCAACGGCTCCAGATAGCGATCACAAGCCGGATCGCGGTCATAGACCGCTAGAATGTCCGCTCTTGCCGCCACTGCTATGTCGGGATCAGCGTCCATGGCATCTTCAAATCCCTGGACAATCAGCTCTGCACCAATGTCGGCATTGCCCAGCCGCTGGGCCAGCCTGTGCGCAAGGGCATCTTCAAAGCTGCCCGGGTTCAGCACAGACGTAAACAAGAAGCCGCCGAGACTTGTGTCTGCCCGCGTTGCGGCCTCTGCCTCGTCGCGAATACGTTCCCAAACCGGATCAACCGATTGCAATCTGGCGGTTTTCTGCTTTGGCGAAACCATGGTGACAATCTCCATATGGTGCAGGGCAAGGCTATTCACTGCTGCAAGATCATCTACACATAGTATGGAAAGATGTCAGCGCCAAGTCAGCCCGGCAAAGAAGCTTAGCAACGCGTCTGTGAAAATGTCGTTCTGGTCGCCTGCCACCATATGCCGCGCGCCGACGATATCCGCGTATTGCATATGCGGCGCTGCTTCCAGCAAAGCCTGCACTTCATCTTCTCCTACCAATTCACTTTCCCGCCCTCGCACCAGCAAAACTGGTATTTTCAGACGCTTTGCAGCGGCAAACCCTTCACTTTCAACTTCGCTCGCATGTCTTCTATAGTCCTGACGCGACGTGATGAAGTTTGGGTCCCAATGCCAGCGATACCGCCCATCATCACCCATACGCAGGTTTTTTGACAGGCCGGAAAGATTGGTCGGCCGTGGCCTGTGCGGCAAATACGCCGAAATGGCATTTGCAGCTTCTTCTACGGTGGCAAAGCCTTCGTCAGCATGTTCCGACATGAACCCAATGATGCGGGCAACGCCATCCACCTTCATTTTTGGCGTGATGTCGACCAGAACGAGCGCGGCAATCTCGCCCGCCTCCTCTTGCCCACCAGCCGCAAACAAACCTGCCAGACCACCCAGCGACGCCCCGACAATTGCAGGCTTGAAACCGCAAATCTGCCTCAGTTGCTGAGCCACAACCCGCATATCGTCAGCAAAATCATGAAAACTGTAGTCCGAAGTCTTTATCCAGTCACTGTCGCCATGACCGCGTTGATCCATAGTCACAGCAGTGATGCCCTGGCGTGCCAGCGCACGAGCCGTACCACCCCAGGAATGCCGTGTCTGGCCTCCGCCGTGAGCCAGCAGGACAGCTCCCCTTGCGTTCTCCGCAGCATAAACATCCGCCACCAGCCGGTTGCAATCGGCACCGGTCAACTCAATGGTTTGCTTGGTCATGGCCGCCTGTCGAGAAAATCCAGAACCGTCAATTTGAAGGTCTTGTCACCCACGGCTTTCATGTGATCGCGGCCAGGCAAGGTCACAGCCTCCGAGCCAGCAATGGCTGCCTGCAAAGGCCCTGCACTGCCGGCAATCTCGTCATCCCCGCCAACTACGATCAGGGTCGGCAAGCGGATACCGGTCAACTCATCTTCGCTGACAAGTATCCGCTGCGAAGACATGCATGCCGCAAGTGCTTCAAGGTCGCCGCCGGTTTGCTCTGCAAAGGTGCGAAATGCCTTCCCCTGTGTGCCTTTGGCCTTGGCCAGCGACGGCGCCCGCAAGGCTGTGACTATCTCCTGTGAGCCGCCCACCCCGGTTATCATATTCGAGGCCAGCCCGCCCAGCACGAGCGAGCGCGCCCGCGCGGGATAATGGATGCCAACAAGTGCTGTCAATCTGGCACCCATGGAATAGCCCATGATGTCTACCCGTTCATGGCCCAGATGTTCGATCAGGTTTGCTGAATCACCGGCCATCGCCCGGGCATCATACTGTTCAGGCTCATACAGCTTCTGGCTCTTGCCATGCCCGCGGTTGTCAATGGTGATGACCTGGCGCCCAACCTTCACCAAAAGATCCACCCAACCTGTTGATTGCCAGTTGACCCGCGCATTTGACGCAAATCCGTGGATCAAGAGGATAGGCTCACCTTCCCCGTGCACATCGTAGGCAATCTTCACATTATCTGACATGAAAGTCGGCACGAGGGGCATCTCCTGAGATCGGTGATCGGGGCTTGGCCACAGATGCAAAGGTATGCTATCGCCAGTTCAGCGGCCAATGCATAATGCCGTTCCATCAACACCAGAATTTTCGCGGAAGTGACCAGCAAATGGCAAACACCGGCACACCGAAGTTCCACAATGACATGGGCGCGAGCGTGATCGAGATTGGCGCACACGAGTTTCAGTGCACCGGCGCAAGACCTCCGTTCGACCATCCCCATGTATTTCTGGACATGGGTGACGAACACGAGATCGTCTGCCCATACTGCTCGACGCTCTACAAGTTTTCAAGTGCGCTGAAAGCCGGCGCGGCATTGCCAGCAGAAGCTGTGTTCACCGATTGAGTATAATTGCATTTCGTTTCGACAGAAATGACAATGGCGGCACAGGCCCCTCAACCTGCACCGCCATTGTGCGTACCCCGCACAGCCCCTGCACGCTAACCCTCACCCCTCAGTAAGACTGCGCGCATTCTGCGAAGTTGTCCCGGACACTGGTGTGTGGTGGACTGAACGCTGAGAACAGTGTCTCATCTGGCGCTGATAGAAACAATTTGATTTGAATTTTACAGTGAATGGTAAGTTAACGTTGACCAAGTCTGAAAAACTGAAATTCCGTGATTATGACGACGCTGACGAGGCTGAGCTGGTCAGCCTTCTGCGCCAACTGCAAACCCATGAACGCCAGTACTACGACCGCATGGTCAAGCCCGAAGATCTGGCTGGCTGGTACATCGACGATATCCGCAATGACTGTCGCGAACATGCCGGCAGGATTCGCCTGGCGGTAACAGGCGGCAAGCCGCAAGGCTACTGTGTGATCCTGACCAGGGTACGCAATGAGGAGCCTGATGAACTACAATTCGACTATGCTTATGTAAGCGAACTGGTTGTAGCTGAAACTGCCCGCGGCACCGGTCTTGGCAAGGCATTGCTGCAAGACGCCGAATGCATCGCGCGCGATGCAGGGGCGAAGTGGCTTCGCGTGCATGTGCTGGCCAAGAATACCTTGGCGCACGAAGTCTACAAAAGCTACGGTTTTACCAATCACCTCGTAGAGATGGAGAAGCCTCTCAAATGAGACTGAAAGACAGAACGGTGATCGTGACCGGCGGCGCATCCGGCTTTGGTGAAGGCATGATCCGGCGTTTCACGGAGGAAGGCGCAAGAACCGTTATCGCAGATATCAACGATCCAGCGGGTGAGAAACTGGCTGATGAAATCTCGGCAAAGGGCCCCGGTTGCATCTATGTCCATTGCGATGTGACCAGTGCAGAAAACCTGAACAACCTTGCAGATGTTGCCGCAAAGCAGTTCGGCTCCATCGACGTGATGATCAACAATGCCGGAATGCCACAGACCAATCAGCCCATGCTGAATGTGGATGAAGCCACTTTCGATCGGATCTTCGAGGTCAATGTAAAATCTATATTCCTGGCAGCCAAGGCGGTTGTGCCTGTCATGCGTGAACAAGGGGCGGGTTCCATCATCAACACTGCCTCTACAGCGGGCCTGCGCCCGCGCCCAGGACTGGTCTGGTACAACGCTTCCAAGGGCGCGGTAAACACCTTGACCAAGGCTATGGCTGTCGAACTGGCCCCGGACCAGATCCGCGTCAACGCGCTGTGTCCGGTAGCCGGAGAAACACCCATGCTGGGCGCCTTCATGGGAGGTGAAGTCACCAATGAAATGCGCGACAAGTTTGTCTCCACGGTGCCGATGGGGCGCCTGTCCACCCCGCTCGACATGGCAAATGCGGCACTGTTCTTCGCATCCGATGACAGCGCATTCATCACTGGCGTGTGCATGGAAGTTGACGGCGGGCGCTGCATCTAGTGTCACAACCGGACCGGATAAGCCTTGAAACTGCCAGATCGATTGCCCTGACGGCTCAGGGTTTTTCCGGCTCACAACCCGCTGAAAGTCGCACAACCCGCTGGCAAAGCCTTGCAAAGGTCATTGACGACCTAAACCTGCTGCAGATCGACAGCGTCAATGTTCTGTCGCGCTCACACTATCTGCCACTGTTTTCGCGCCTTGGGGCTTACGACCGCGATGTGCTGGACCGCCATACTCTGGCCGCAGGCAAACGCCGCTGCTTTGAATACTGGGCGCATGAAGCATCCATCCTGCCGTTTCACTTTCAGCCGCTTTTGCGCTGGCGCATGGAAGATGCCCGAAACGGCAAGGGCATTTACAAGGGTCTCGTCCAGTTTGCGAAGCAGAAGCCGCAAATCGTTCAAAAGACTCTTGAAAAAGTGCGCAAGGACGGGCCGATACGGGCACGGGACTTTGGGCAGCCTGCTGTGCGTTCCGGCGAATGGTGGGGCTGGAATGATCACAAGACGGCATTGGAGTACCTGTTCTGGACAGGAGAAGTGACGGCCGCCTGCCGGGAGGGTTTTGAGAGACTATATGATTTGCCCGAACGCGTATTGCCGGACGAACATCATGCATCACCAACACCGGACCGCGCTGACGCAATCCGGCAGCTGGCCAGACATTCGGCCCGCGCCCTGGGTATCGCTACAGAAACCGACATCCGGGACTATTTCCGGCTGCCAGTAGACGACGCCAGACGCGCTGTATCCGAGCTTGTTGAGGCTGGAGAACTAAAAGAGGTTCAGGTCGAGGGCTGGCGCAATGTTGCCTTCGTCTGGCATGAGGCAAAATCGGCGCGCAACTTCAACCGAACGGCGCTGCTGTCGCCCTTTGATCCGCTGGTGTGGAACCGGGATCGAGCCGAGCGCCTGTTCAATTTTCGCTACAGGATCGAGATTTACACTCCTGCACCAAAACGGCAGTACGGCTATTATGTCTTGCCAGTGCTCATGGGCAGGCAGCTTGTTGGCCGGCTTTGCATGAAGGCCGACAGGCAGGCAGGCGTTCTGCGCGTCAACGCAGCCTGGCATGAAGACGACGCTTCACCGGAAGAAGCAGCGCAGCAGGTTGCACCCTGCCTGGCAGCCATGCGCCAATGGCTGGGCCTGGAGCGAACCGAAATTGCGAGCCGTGGCAATCTCGCCACTGCCCTGAAACCCGCACTCAGATAACCCCTTCGCGCACCAACTCGTCAGTGACGTGATTGATCGCTGCGCCCATGGTTTCCACCAGGAAATCCGCGTCGTTCTTCGTCATGGTCAACGGCGGTGACATCACATCCAGATGCCCCATCGGGCGCACAAGTAACCCGCGTGCTTCACACAGGTTTGAAATGCGCTTGGAGATATTTACTTCATCTGGAATATGGGCTTTGGTCGTTTTGTCCGCCACGTATTCCACACACATCATCATGCGCTTGCCACGAACATCTCCGACCAGCGGCATTTCTGTCAGCTCACGCAGACGCGCCTCGAAATAGTCGCCCACAGCTCGCACGTTGCCGCAAACATCTTCACGCTCGATGATCTCGATGTTTTTCAACGCAACAGCGCAACCAATTGGGTGGCCGGCGCAGGTGAACCCGTGCGCAAACCATCCATCTGGGTTGTCATTGGAAATGACTTCATGGATCTCGTCGGTGTAAATGGTTGCACCCATCGGGAAGTATCCCGAAGTGATGCCCTTGGCGCAGACAATGATGTCCGGTTGAATGCCAAACTCGTCCTTGGATGCAAACATGTGCCCAATGCGCCCGAACGCGGTCACCACTTCGTCCGAAATGTACAAGATGTCGTGTTCGCGGCACACCTCGATCATCCGCTTGAGATACCCAGGTGGCGGAGGCACCACCCCGCCCGAAGCCTGAATGGGCTCTGCAATGAAGCAGGAAATGTTGTCCGGGCCTATCTCGGCAATCTTGTCCTTGAATTCCTGCACAAGAAAGTCCGTAAACTCTTCGAGCGTGCGGCCATTGCCTTCGCGATAATGGTAAGGCGCCGACAGGTGATGGATGAAGCTCGTGAGGTATTGAAACTCCTCCTGGCGGTCACCGTCGCGCAGGCCAATTGAGGCCGTGAGCACAGTCGAGCCATGATAGGAGTTGCGGCGGCTGATGATGTGCTTGCGTGTCTTGCGGCCCTTGCGGCCGTGATAATACTGGGCAAGGCGCACAGCTCCTTCATTGGCAGCAGACCCAGTCAATGCATACATGACCCGATTGAGACTGCCGGGAGCAAGCTCCGCCAGCTTGCCTGACAAGATAGCCGCAGGCGCATTGGACACGTCCACAAACGTATTGGAATAGGCAAGCCGCATGGCCTGATCCGCCATGGTCTGGGCAAGTTCATCGCGGCCATAGCCGACATTGACGCACCACATACCGCCGATGCCGTCAAAATATTCCTTGCCCTCGGCGTCTGTGACACGGCAACCCTTGCCGCCCGTCAGGACCAACGAACCTTCGTCCTTGAAACTTTCAAAATGCGTCCACGGATGCAGGAAGTGATCGCGATCCAGCGCCCAAAGTTCTTCCGGACTAATCTGATTATGGAGCGGGTTAAGCATCGCAGCACCTGTCATCTAAAGGAACATTCTTATTGAATGTACATTCAAAATACAGAAAGACCGATGTACTGGCAAGCCCCACCAGGTGCGATTCACGGCACTCTGGAAGCGAAAGCGCCTTGCTGCAAACGAAGAGCTTCAGCCCGGCCGAAGCCTGGCGAAAGATCGCATCAGTGCGACATGAGCACAGGCAGTGTCATGCTGGCGAGCAGGCTCCGCGTTACGCCGCCGAACACAAACTCGCGCAGCCTCGAATGGCCATATGCGCCAATCACAAGAAGGTCTGCCCCGGTATCTGCAGCTTCGTTCAACAGTGCGTCTGATGCCTTCATATCGGAAGACGATATGCTGCGTGTGACGACATTGACATCATGGCGAGCAAGCGCAGCAGCCATCTCGGCCCCTGGCAAATCGCCGGCAAATTCAGCTTCGTCACGCGCATTTGCCCACAGCAGTTCAACTTGCTTGGCGCGCTCCAGCAGTGGCAGCGCATCGAAAGTGGCCCGCATGGCTTCCTTCGTTGCGTTCCAGCCCACCAGCACCTTGGTCCCGATTTTCGAGTATGTGCCAATGTTCGGTATGACCAGAACCGGCCTGCCCGACTCCAGCAACAGCCGCTCAGCGAAGTCAGTTTCAATATATTCGCTTGTCGATGAATTCACCTGGCCAGTTACAATGAGATCAGCAAACGGCGCATGCTTCAACACAGCGTCTGCCAACAACGGGGTATCACTTGTCGCCTCGCGCCATTCAGAACGAACCCCGTGCTTGCGCGCAGCTTCTTCAAACTTCTCCCGCGCTGAAGCGGCATTATCTTCGAAATAGCGTTTGTAGCCGGTCTGTGCAGCTACGGCCACTTGAGCAGCCGGGATGGCAATCATGTCAAAACCCGGCACTGCGTACACCCCCATAACATGCGCATTATGCTGCTCAGCCAACAGAAATGCGCCACGCATGATTTCTTCCTGCCGGTCTAGATCCACCATAGAAACGGCAATTGTCTTGATAGCCATGGGTAACGCCCTCGTTTGGTTGCTGCATGTATCCTGCAACCTACAAATGTTGCTGCATCAACTCCTTGACCTGCATCAACGAAGGAAAAGGGCATTGCTGCGACGCACGCAGCACTTCAACTCCAGGCCTCGTCCGGAGGGCGCGAACCGATGGAGTGGGCTATGCCGGCAACCTCTTCCGCAGCAGCATTCATGCTTGCCTCATCGCGAGAACGCACCACGATATTTGTGCCATATCGCCCGCCTTCCTTCTCGAATGGATAGGAACCAATCATGACACCTGCGTGGTTTCGCTGTATCTCCTTCAAGGGCGCAGCCACGTCCCCCTCGCCCATATTGAGCGTCACCGTACGTGACAGCATGGGCGCACCTCCGGTCAACTTCGGTGCAACCTGGTCCAGCATGGATTGCATGATCTTTGGCACCCCTGCCATGACAAACACATTGCCGATGTGGAAGCCCGGCGCCTTCGATACTGGATTCGGGATAAGCTCTGCCGTGTCGGGAATCCGCGCCATGCGCATGCGGGACTCATTCTCCTCAAGGCCCCGCGCTGCAAAGTGTTCGCGCAAAATGGCAACAGCCTGCGGATGATGATCAATGCCCACATTGAACGCCTTGGCCACGCAATCAGCAGTTATGTCATCATGTGTGGGCCCAATGCCCCCGGTGGTAAACACATAGCTGTAACGCTGGCGCAACGCATTCAACGCTGCGACAATGTCAGCCTCGTCATCGGCCACTACGCGCGCCTCCTTCAGGTCTACGCCCAGCACGGTCAGATAGTCGGCGATGTAGCCCAGATTGGTGTCTTTGGTGCGGCCTGAAAGCAACTCGTCACCAATCAGCAAGACTGCTGCTGTG
Source organism: uncultured Alphaproteobacteria bacterium (assembly GCA_963787895.1). GTDB lineage: Bacteria > Pseudomonadota > Alphaproteobacteria > Rhizobiales > Aestuariivirgaceae > Anderseniella. Next base: position 383,238 of record CAWBEX010000001.1, read on the forward strand.
GGTATGCCCGTGGTCATGGCTGGATCATTCCTGATATCTGTGTCACTCAGACATTACGTTTAAACCCACAAATCAGGCCACGCCACATGAAGATTTCCAACAGTCCTTTGCTGCGCGGCAAATTGATCAAACGTTACAAGCGGTTCTTGACCGATGTGACGCTCGATTCCGGTGAAATGGTCACCTGCACCTGCCCCAATACCGGCTCCATGATGGGACTGCTCGACGCGGGCAACCCGGTCTGGCTGTCTGTTTCGGACAACGAGAAGCGCAAGTACAAACACACCTGGGAGATGGTCGAGGCCAGTAACGCGGCAGGCAAGCCTGCTCGGGTTGGCCTCAACACAGGCTTGCCCAACAAGCTGGTGGAAGAAGCCATCAACGCCGGGGGCATTGCCAGCCTTGCCGGCTACGAAACACTGAAGCGCGAACAGAAATATGGCAAGAACAGCCGTATCGACATCCTGCTGACCGACGAAGGCAAACCAGACTGCTATGTTGAGGTAAAGAACGTTACGCTGTCACGCTCCACCGGCATTGCCGAATTTCCCGACGCGGTCACCACACGCGGCGCAAAACACCTTGATGAACTGGCGGACATGGTGCGTGACGGCCACCGGGCCGTCATGGTGTACCTCATCCAACGCTCCGATGCGCAGGGTTTCCGGTTTGCTGATGACATTGATCCTACCTATATGCAGGCATGGCGCACCGCAACAGCAGCCGGAGTTGAAAGCATAGCCATGGCTTGCACCATGGGCGATGATACGATTGTATGTGACAGACAAGTAGAAATCTTGAAAGCAAACTAGCGAATGCAGACTACATATGTGGAGGCAGCCAACGCACCACTGACCAACAACGGTCAGGTAAAGTTGCATGGCCCAGAGGACTTTGAAGGCATGCGCCAGGCCGGCAGGCTTGCAGCGCAAGCTCTGGATCTGCTGGTGCCCATGGTTGTCCCGGGCGCGACAACGGAGGACCTGGACAAGGCAGCGCTGGAGTTTGCCCGTGACAATGGCGCGGTACCTGCCCCCTTGTTCTATCGCGGTTTTCCGAAATCCATTTGCACATCAATCAACCATGTCGTCTGTCACGGAATTCCCGGTCCCCGCCCGCTGAGGGAAGGCGAGATTGTCAATATCGACATCACCCTGATAGTCGACGGCTGGCACGGCAATTCCAGCCGCATGTATCCGGTTGGCCACATAACCCGGCGTGCCGAGCGCCTCATTGAGATCACCTATGAAAGCCTGCTGCGCGGCCTGGCCGTCATCAGGCCAGGCGCCTATACCGGCGACATTGGCCATGCCATCCAGACTTACGCGGAGGGCGAACGCTGCTCGATTGTGCGTGACTTCTGCGGCCACGGGCTTGGCAGGCTGTTCCACGATATGCCAAACATCCTGCACTATGGCCGACCCGGTGAAGGCATAGAACTTCGCGAAGGCATGTTCTTCACCGTCGAACCCATGATCAACCTGGGACGCCCGCAGGTTAAGGTCTTGTCTGACGGCTGGACTGCGGTAACGCGTGACCGCTCGCTGTCGGCGCAGTTTGAACACACTATCGGAATCACCAGCGATGGGTGTGAGATATTTACGCTGTCGCCAGGCGGCTATCATTGTCCGCCGCACAAGAGTTGAACTCGAACTCATCTGATACTGCTTTTGGGGGGCAATGAAACAGAATGGGCTTCAAGGATACACAAGGATTTGACGTAAACGGCACGCCACAAACTGCTCCTGCCGCTCCGCAAACCGAAACGCCTGCCGATGACCGGCCAGGTCATCTCGGCCACCGGGAGCGCCTGAGAGACAGGTTCGCGGGTGGTGGGGCCGATGCGATGCCGGATTATGAACTGCTGGAGCTGGTGCTGTTCCGTGCCATACAGCGCCAGGACACCAAACCCATTGCAAAGGCATTGATTGCAAGGTTTGGGACATTTGGCGATGTCCTCTCCGCTCCCGCTGAACGGCTGAAGGAAGTCAAGGGCGTAGGCGACAAGGTGGTGTTTGAGCTGAAGCTTATTCAGGCTGCAGCGTTGCGCATGTCGCGCAATACCGTGCTCGACAAACCGGCCCTGACCTCGTGGACAGCACTTATAGACTATTGCACCGCTGCCATGGCCTATGATGACCGCGAGCAGTTCCGCATTCTGTTTTTTGACCGCAAGAACGTGCTTATTGCCGATGAAGTGCAACAGCGCGGCACCGTGGATCACACACCCGTCTATCCTCGTGAAGTGGTCAAGCGAGCACTTGAACTGTCAGCCTCGGCAATTATCCTTGTTCACAATCACCCATCGGGCGATCCGACGCCCTCACAAGCTGACATCACCATGACACAGCAGATTGTCGAAGTGTCTTCAAAGCTGTCCATCACGGTGCATGATCACATCATCATTGGCCGCAAGGGTCATGCCAGCTTCAAGGCACTGAAACTGTTCTAGACGCGATCAGTTGCTGTTCTCGTCTCCGGCAACTTCCCCAGCCGCTGGGTCAAACTCATAGTGCCAGGGTTCGTCGGGCCGGGTCAGCGGGCCGGAGAACGACGATCCGGCAGCTTCAATACTGGCTTTGAGTTTCCCGTCCCAGCCTTCAGCACGCCAGACCTTGTCGATTTGCGCGGTATTCGCCCCGGCATGAATGGCACCATCTTTCATCACCTGAAAATCAATGGCGAGCGCGCGCCCGTGCGACGTCAATCCAGGTGCGGCAAGATTGGCACGTTTGGTCAGTCGAAAGCTTTTCAGCCATTGCCGCACTTCATCAGGTTTCAATGCATCCGTTTCCGGTGCGGCTCCAAACTTCTGCCGCCAGCCAGATAGAATTTCCGCAGCCGCATCACCAACGGATACGTTGCTGTTCCACTTGCGCAACTGCTCATCAAGGCTGCGCACCGTTCCATGGACATAGAGTTCATAACCCGGATTGGCGGCTGAGAAATGTGTGTTTACGGCGGCAATTTCGGCCAGCAGCGCCTTGTTGTCCTCAGACGCCAGGAATGTCCTGATCTGCGCATCTGTCCAGCTCCAACGAGCGACCAGTCCGGAACCTGCCCTGACATAACTTCTCAACGCCAGCAGTTTGCGGTCCAGTTCCGGTATTTGCCTCAGTGCTTCCGCTGATGGTGGTGGAGCCAGCTTTTCAAGCAACGCGTCCTGTTTCCCCGGATCGGCTGCGTGGCTTGCTTTCAGCGCCACGACAGCCATTGCAATGAGAACCAACACGAACGCGAAACGACTAATAGCAGCTGCCATCAGCCAGGTTCCTAACTGGCTTCACGTATCGCCCACGCCTTCTGGAATGCCTTGCGCGCGCGGCAGCGGGCCAGATAGGCAGACAGCTTACCCTTTGGCACCTCCCACCCAAACATGCCGATACCCCAGCCCATGCAGTGGGCAATCAGCAGATCAGGCACAGTGAATTTCTTGCCCATGACAAAATCATTGTCCCCGAGCCGCTTGGCAAGGATCTTCAGCCCGCGATCAAAATCATGCTTGAACCCTGCCTCCGCGTCAGGCGTACGCAAATCTTCCGGCAGCACGAAGCGATGTTTGGCTGCCCACCACAAGGCACTGTCCAGCTCATCCAGGGCAAAATGCGTAAAGCTGTCCTGCTGGGCGCGCTTGATGCTGCCAGCCGCATAAGTCGCCTTGTTGTGCTTGTCGGCGAGGTACTGGCAAATCGCAACACTGTCGATGATGATATTGTTGCCATCCTTAAAAGCCGGTGTCTTGCCGGAAGGATTGACGGCCAAGAGCTCCTTCGAGCGTGGTGGAACACCAACATGCTCATAGGGCTGGCGAACTTCTTCCAGCATCCACATGACCCGGAATGCCCGGGATTTCGCCGCCCCAATAAGTGTATACATTTGTTGAACCTCTCCTGTTGACCTTTTGATCTGACTCTAGAAAACGCATCCTCTTGCCGCCACGGGCCATACCTTTTCAACAACTCCGTTGCGCAGCCCGCCACGCACGCCCACATACCAGTCATGCAAATTGACGGTCGGGTCAATGTGCCCCGGTATCAACCAGACACGGCCGCCCAGCACTGGTGCCTCCGCACCAGCAGAAAACTCCAGCACACCATGCTCGTCGCTTGCATCGACGTATGCAACTCCCTCCTGCTGCCAGACCTGAGGCAGACCGCTGTCTATGGAGGCCGCCTTATGACCGGCATCAAGCACAGCACGCCCCCGCGCGGCTGAACTCATCACAGTGGCACAGATGAAGAGAGCATGTTCGAAGCGCGGAATATTGCTGCCTGGTGCAGGCTGATTGCGGGCATAGTCTGCATCCATGAAGCAGTACGAACCTGCCTGCAGTTCGTCCCAAATGCCGGAAACAGCCTCGATGGTGAATGTTCCGGTGCCGGCACCCGAAACCCTTGGGCAGTGGATGCCCGCGTTCGTGAGCGTCGCAACGATCGACGCTGTTCGTTCACCTGCCAAGGCAATAGCAGCAGCGCGTTCACCCGGCGTGCGCAAATGCTGCGCACCCCCGTGATATGCCTGCAATCCATCGAAGGACAGCCCCTCTTCTGCAAGTATTTTCCGGGCCAGCTCCAGTGCTGCCTTGCTGTCGGAAACCCCGCACCTGCCAGCACCAACATCTGCCTCCACCAGCACATGCAAGACCACACCTTCAGCGCGCGCAGCTCTGCCATACGCACGGATCTGCGCTGCATCATCTGCACAAACCGATATCCGCGCCCGGCCTGCCAGCGCAGCCAGCCGGGCAACCTTTGCAGCGCCAACAACTTCATTGGAAACCAGTACATCCGCAATGCCGCCCCCGACCAGCACTTCCGCCTCGGAGACCTTCTGGCAGCACTGTCCGACCGCACCACGGTCTATCTGATCGTGCGCAACTTCAGGCGATTTGTGCGTCTTGGCATGTGGCCGCAACGCCACCCCTGCCGCCTTGGCATAAGCTGCCATGGCATCCAGATTGCGTTCGTATGCATCAAGATCAACCACCATTGCAGGAGTGTCGATGGTGCTTACGGGGTCGCCTGGTTTGGCAGGTGGTGGTACGCTCACGGCATCGCCTCCGGTGTGTCGAAATCCTGCAACACGGAGCCGGTCGGCATTTCCACCGCAATGACGTTCTCGCCTTCAAGCAGACGACGCGCACCAGTATCACCAGACAGCCCGGCGAGTTCGCCAAAATGTGCGCGGCCTATAACCACCGGGTTGCCGCGCTGGCTTTGAAACACAGGCACGACGATGTTTGCCGGCCCGGCAAAACTGTCGAGCAAAAGGTTGATCTCACCCGGGGAAATCCGCGGCATGTCCGCCAGCAGGATCAATGCGCCATCACACTGTTCAGGTACGGCGGCAATACCTGTCTTGAGTGAGCTTGCCTGACCAGAGGCATAATCGCCATTGTGGACGAACTGCACCTCGAGTCCGGCAAGCGCGGCCCGCACCGCTTCCGCCTCATGACCGGTCACCACAACGACCGGTTCAAGCTCAGTAGCCAGCGCAGACTCTACAACGGTTTGCACCATTGGCTGGCCCTTCCATGACGCCAGCAGCTTGTTGGCACTGCCAAAGCGGGTCGAAGTTCCCGCGGCAAGGACTATGCCCGCGAGCGTGCTCACCGGCCTGCTTCCCTCGGCGACGGCCGGCTATCGATTTCCATCAGCAGGCCGCCCGCCCCCATGTCCATTATGTCTTGCGGGCGAACGTCGATCCCGGCCAGAACCCGGCCTAGCACCCAATCAAATCCGTTCAACTTGGGAGACCGCGCACACGACGGCACTCCGATGACGGCCTCATCGTCAAGACGGCCCAGCAGCAAGAGATTGCCGGGATCCACCGGCATGCCGAGATGGACAATCTGCCCACCGGCAGCCTCAAGGCCAGCCGGCACCACGTCGCCACGATCAACAATCGCCGATGCACCGAACACCAGAACCGGATTGTGACCGGATGCCTTCAACTGCCGGATACCGTCCGCCACACCACCAATCGTGTGCTCCACCTCAACAATATCACCCAGCTGGCTGCCATGGCGTTCAAGTCGATCACGGATGACCTTGGCCGATTTTTCCAGCAATGACTCCTTCATGCCTTCAGTCCGGGTAAGAACCAGTCCAGCCTTGTGCGGTTGGAAAGGCACCACCGATACCAGCTTGCCTGAACCAACCAGCGCTTCAGCCTCTGCAACCACTGCAGCGGGGGCTGCGAAAGGTATTATCTTGACGGTAGCCACCATCTGGCCAGCTTCCACGGCGTGAAACGGCGTCACCGTGGCAAGCGTAATCGACTCATGCAGCCTGTTGAGCGCGCGAACCAAACCAGCGTCCACCAGCACAATGCCGTCATGGGCAGAATAGATATTGGCACGCCCGGTGCTCGCCTTTTGCTGCGTGAGCCCCCCACCTGACACCGCATCGGCAAGGCGGCGCGCAGCTGCATCCTCATGCACATCATCAGGCTCCAGGCGGGCAACAAACACGCGCGCCACCTTTGCACTCTCAAGTGCTGAAATGTCGGCACCGTTCAGCACCCGCCCTTTTTTAAAGGCGATGCCGGCAGCCTTCACCGAGTGGGCAAGAATTGCACCTTCAGCAACAGCCACTTCGATCTCACCAAAGATCATCTGTCCAGACCCAGACGCAAAGCCCTTGTCATCTCCGCCATGATGGAAACGGCGATCTCCGGCGCACCGCGCGCGCCGATATCCAGACCAATGGGCCCGCAGATGCGCGACGGGTTCACACCTTGCAGCTTCAGCCGTTCGATCCTGCCTGCATGGTTTTTCCGCGAGCCTAGCGCGCCGATATAGAAACACTCACTCTTGAGAGCCAGAACCAGCGAGGGGTCGTCAACCTTCGGGTCATGCGTCAGAGCAAGAAAGGCCGTTCTCGCGTCAAGTTTCATGTCCGGCAAAACCTCATCGGGCCATTCTGCCAGAACGTTCACTTCCGGAAACCGTTCAGCTGTGGCAAAGGCACCGCGCGGGTCGATGACGGTGATGTCATACCCGAGCTGGCGGGCCATAGGCACAACAGCCTGGGCAATGTGTACGGCACCGATGATGATGAGCCTGAGCGCCGGATTGTGAATGTGGATGAAGAATTCACCATTGTCCGTTGAAACGACTCCAGATTTGTCAAATCGGAACCCCTCGTCGATCTGGCTGCCAAGCACATGCTCATGCGCATACTGGCGTGTCACGATTTCCTGCTTGCCTGACGCAAGATCGGTGATGACAGCGACTGCCTGACGTTTGTCACGCGCCTTGACCAGAGTTTCTACAAAAGAACGTTCCATGGATCAGATAACCGGCTCCACGTAGACGCAAATCTTGCCACCGCAGGCAAGCCCCACCTCCCAGGCAGTCTCATCGGCTACACCAAAGGCAATCACCTTGCCCACACCACTTTTTATGGCTTCCTGCGCCTCGGTTATGACTGCGCCTTCCACACACCCCCCCGAGACCGAGCCTTCAAAGTTGCCATCTGCATCGATTATCAGCTGCGATCCAGTGGGCTGCGGTGCAGAACCCCAGGTTTCGATAACAGTTGCAATCGCGACTTTTCGCCCCTGCGCCAGCCATTCGTGGGCCACGTTTAGAAGTCCTGCATCATTTGCGCTCATTTGGCGGCCTCCTGCACTCGTGGATCACCACCCTTAAGCCACCGGCGGGGATCGTGAACTTCAGACCGCGAGCCTGACAGAATTTCGGCCAGATCGGCAAGTGTATTCAGCGAATGGCATGGCCGGAACTCGTCCACATGGGGCATGATCGCACGAACACCGGAAGCGCGCGCCTCAAATCCTCCGTAGCGCAGCAGCGGGTTGAGCCAAACTATACGTTTTGCAGACCGTTTGAGCCTTGCCATCTCTGTGTCCAGCAATTCGATATCGTCCCGGTCCAGACCATCTGTCATCAACAGTACGTGGGCGCCTTGCGCCAAGACGCGGCGTGACCAGCGAAGATTGAACTCATGCAATGCATGGCCAATGCGGGTGCCACCAGACCAGTCATTCACGTGGCTGCCGACCATCTCCATTGCCTCGTCCACATCGCGGCGCTGCAATTCTCGGGTGATGTTGGTCAGGCGGGTGCCGAACGTGAACACCTGAACCCGCGAGCGGTCATTTGTCAGCGCATGCAGAAAATGGAGAAACACGCGGCTGTAATTAGCCATTGAACCTGAAATATCCAGCAGCACAACCAGCGGCGGTTCTCGCGTCTGGCGTGCCTTGTGCGCCAGTTGCGCCATGTTGCCGCCGGAGCGGAGCGACTTGCGCATTGTTGCGCGAATATCAACCACGCCTCGCTGGGATGGCCTGAAGCGGCGCATCTTCACAACGAGACGGTTCATTCGCATTCTGGCAATTGCCTCGCGCGCGATCCGTTCTTCATCGGCGCTCATCTGCTCGAAGTCCTTGTTGCGCATCACTTCGCGCGCAGACGAGGTGAACTCACCTTCCAGTTCAACCTGATCGGACGGACGCTCCCGGTGCGACTGCGCTTCCTCCTGGTTGAACATGGCTTCTGCCAGGCGCTTCTGCCCCGCCTTTGGCTTTTCTGGCTTGGTCTCAACGCGCACTTGCTGAAACAGCAACTGCATCATCTGCTCGATCATTTTCGGCTTGCGCCAGAACACCTCAAACGCATGATCAAACAGCACCGTGTGCTCACGCCGCTTGACGAACACCGAATGCAGTATCCAGTAAAAGTCCTTCTTGTTCGCCAGCCCGCCGCCGCGCACCGCCTCCAACGCATCCAGCACCGCGCCTGGCCCAACCGGCAGACCTGTATCGCGAAGCACGCGGGCAAAGTGCATGATATTGTCCGGCAGATGTCCTGACGGAGGCGCCTTGTTGGAATTGGCCGGCCTGGGATCCATGGGAAACCTGCCTACCCTGTCGCGCGGTTGCGTATTTCAGACTTGATCTGGTCCACCAGCCGCTTGGCTTCTGATCCTTCCAGACGGGCGATGTCATCTTGATACTTCAACAGCACACCAAGGGTGTCGTTCACCGTGGCAGGATCGAGCGTGATGGCGTCCAGCTCGTTCAGGGCTGACACCCAATCAAGCGTCTCGGCAACACCGGGCGACTTGAATAGATCCAACCCCCGTAACGCCTGAACGAAACCGACAATCTCCCTGGCCAGTTCAGCCTCAACTCCGGGCTTGCGCGCCTTGATGATCTGCAACTCACGTTCAGCAGTGGGATAGCCCACCCAGTGATACAGACACCGGCGTTTCAGGGCATCGTGCACTTCGCGTGTGCGGTTGGAGGTGATGATCACGATTGGCGCCTGTTTGGCCTTGACCGTTCCAATTTCAGGAATGGTGATCTGGTAATCGGACAATACTTCAAGAAGGAATGCCTCGAATGCTTCGTCCGTGCGGTCCAGTTCGTCAATCAGCAGCACAGGAGCACCACCGGCATGCGGTTCCAGTGCCTGCAGCAACGGCCGCTTGATCAGGAACCGGTCAGAAAAAATGTCCGATTGCAGCCGGGCACGGTCATCGACACCTTCAGCCTCCGCCATACGGATCTCGATCATCTGTGCCGAATAGTTCCACTCGTACACTGCTGCGTTGAGGTCCAGCCCTTCATAGCACTGCAGCCGGATCAAATCACGGCCGAGCACACTTGCCAGTACCCTGGCAATCTCGGTCTTGCCTACACCAGCCTCACCCTCGAGGAACAGCGGCCGGCCCATTTTCAGCGCCAGGTACACCACGGTCGATAGCGGTCGGTCCGCGATATAATCGGCGGTCGACAACATGTCCTGGGTGGCGTCGATAGAGACTGGGAGATTTTTGGCCATAAAAGCTACTGTACCTTCTGAAAAATCAGGCCCGTGAGCGCTGTTCGCTCACGAGCCATGTTGCTTACTCATCTAACCTTCGGGCGGCCTATTTGGCAGCTTCAACAGCCCGTCTGGCCATGACACCGACAAGGTGGGCCCGGTATTCAGCCGACCCATGAATATCAGAGTTCATGTCGCCTGCCTTGACCTTTATGCCTGCCAGTGACTTGGCGGAAAAGTCGGCTGTAAGGGCCTTCTCCATGGCTGCATCACGATAGGCAGAGCCCTTGGCTCCTGTCACCCCAACGCGCACGCCCTTCTTGCCGCCAAAGTTTGCCACGAAGACACCAACCATTGCATAGCGCGAAGCCGGGTTCGGGAACTTTGAGTAAGCTGCCTTCGCCGGAACCTCGAATTCGATCTGCTTGATGATCTCGTTGGTGCGCAGTGCTGTCTCGAACAGGCTTTTGAAGAACTTGTCCGCTTCAATAGTGCGGCTGTCGGTCACTACTTTGGCATTCAGAGCCAGCAACGCCGCCGGATAGTCTGCAGCAGGATCAGCATTCGCAACCGAACCGCCAATGGTTCCCTTGTGGCGTACATGTGGATCACCGATCATGCCGGCAAGCGCTGCCAGTGCAGGAATGGCCTTTTTCAGATCCTTGTTGTCAGCCACTTCCGCGTGGGTAGTGCCTGCCTTGATCGTCACCTTTGTCTTGGTGACGCTCACGCCTGCGTTCTTCAGCCCCGTCAGATCGATAATGTCAGACGGCGCTGCCAGGCGCTGCTTCATGGTAGGGATAAGCGTCATGCCACCAGACATGACCTTGCCCTCTTTCTTGGCCTTGAGCAATTTTACTGCGTCCGCAAGCTTCGTGGGACGGTGATATTCAAAATCATACATGGTCTTTTCTCCTGTCCCTGTTCTTACTCGGCTGCAGCGCGCAGGTGAGCAGATGCTGCCCAGATGCGTTGTGGCGTTGCAGGCATATCGACATGCTTGACGTCAAGAGCATTGGCAATTGCGTTCATGAACGCAGCAGGTGAGCCAATTGCCCCTGCCTCACCGCAGCCCTTTACACCCAGCGGATTAGACGGGCTTTTGGTCTCGTTGAAGCCAAGTTTGAACGACGGCATCATGTCAGCGCGAGGCATGCAATAGTCCATGTATGAACCGGTCAGCAATTGCCCGCTGTCGTCATACACAGCATTTTCTGACCATGCCTGACCGATGCCCTGTGTCAGTCCGCCATGGACCTGCCCCTCGACAATCATCGGATTGATAACCTTGCCGAAATCGTCCACTGCGACCCAGTCGATGATCTCGGTAACGCCGGTTTCGATGTCTATCTCGAGTTCGCACACATGCGTCCCTGCAGGGAACGTGAAGTTGGTCGGGTCGTAAAACGCGCCTTCCTTCAGGCCTGGTTCCAGCTCGTTGGTAGGAATTTTGTGAGCCACATATGCAGCAAGCGCAACCTCACCGAAGGCCATCTTCTTGTCCGTGCCCTTGACCGTGAAGGTGCCGTCCTTGAAGTCGATGTCTTTCTCGGAAGCCTCCATGACGTGGGCAGCGACCTTGCGGGCCTTGGCTTCGATCTTGTCGAGCGCATTGGACATGGCGCTCATGCCAACGGCAGCAGACCTTGATCCATATGTACCCATGCCGAACTGCACTTTGTCAGTGTCGCCATGTACGATGGAAACCTGGTCAATCGGCACGCCAAGACGTTCGCAAACAAGCTGTGCGAACACCGTTTCGTGGCCCTGACCATGGCTGTGCGAACCGGTCAGAACTTCAACAGTTCCAACAGGGTTCACCCTGATCTCTGCAGATTCCCACAATCCGACGCCCGCTCCCAACGAACCAACAGCTGCCGACGGAGCAATGCCGCAGGCTTCGATGTAAGTTGAAAATCCGATGCCGCGCGCCTTGCCCGCTTTCGCGGAAGCTGCCTTGCGCTTGGCGAAGCCGGCGTAGTCAATAATGGCCAGCGCCTTGTCCATGGTCGCGTTGAAATCGCCGGCGTCATAACACATGATGACCGGCGTCTGGTGCGGGAACGACTTGATGAAGTTCTTGCGGCGGATGTCTACAACATCCATACCGATTTCACGCGCAGTAGTTTCTATCAGGCGCTCCACCACATAAGTGGCTTCCGGCCTGCCAGCCCCGCGATATGCATCAACAGACACGGTGTTTGTATAAACCGCGTCCACTTCGGCATAGATGCTGGGAATGTCATACTGACCCGACAGCAGCGTTGCATAAAGATATGTCGGCACTGATGAAGCAAACAGGGATAGGTAGGCACCCATGTTTGCTACCGTCTTCGCCCGAAGGCCAAGAATCTTGCCGTCCTTGTCCACTGCCATTTCTGCCGTGGTGATATGGTCACGAGCATGGGCGTCGGTCAGGAAGGCTTCGCTGCGATCAGCCGTCCACTTGACCGGACGTCCGCCAATTTTCTTGGAAGCCCATGCGCACACCACTTCTTCGGAATAGATGTATATCTTCGAACCGAAACCACCGCCAACATCAGGGGCAATCACACGCAACTTGTGCTCTGGAGCGAGACCAAGAAACGCCGAGATAACCAGACGTGCGACATGCGGGTTCTGGCTGGTTGTGTACAAGGTGTAGTGATCTTCGCCCTCGTCATATGAGCCCAGCGCAGCGCGCGGTTCCATGGCGTTGGGGATCAACCTGTTGTTGATCAGTTCAAGTTTGGTGACGTGAGCGGCCTTTGAAAATGCCGCATCAGTTGCAGCTTTGTCGCCCAACTCCCACTCAAAAGCCGTGTTCTTCTTGGCGACATCGTGAACCTGCGGCGCACCGCGCTTTTGCGCGTCACCAGTATGAACGACAGCAGGCAAGGTTTTGTAGGATACTGAAACCTTCTCAGCTGCTGACTTTGCCTGCGCAAGAGTGGCAGCAATGACAACTGCAACCGGGTCACCCACATGCCGGACACGGCCCTGGGCCAGAAGCGGATGCGGACCAGCTTTCATCGGTGATCCATCCTTGGAATGAATCATCCAGCCGCAAATCAGGCCGCCAAGGCTATCGGCAGCAATGTCTTCACCGGTCAGCACCGAAATGACGCCTGGTTCTTTCAGCGCCTTCTTTGCATCAATCTTCTTGATCTCGGCGTGAGCGTGTGGAGATCGGATGAAATAGGCATATGTCTGACCGGGCAAATTGATGTCATCTGTGTACCTGCCCTTGCCGGTGATAAAGCGGTGATCTTCCTTGCGCTTCACGCGCGCACCAATTCCTGTCTCAGTCATCTCAGTTTCCTCTGAATTCTGCAATTCTGCATTGTCCGGCCACAGCCACCATAGGCGGGCCGGCCTTGATCACATCTTCGATGCGCCGTCCTGGATGGCCTTGACGATGTTGTGATAGCCGGTACAGCGGCAAATGTTGCCCTCCAGCTCTTCGCGGATGGTTTCTTCCTTGAGCTTCTTGCCCTTGCGGTTGGCAATATCGATACCAGCCATGATCATGCCCGGGGTGCAGAAGCCGCATTGCAGGCCGTGATGTTCGCGGAAGGCTTCCTGCATCGGATGCAGCTTGCCTTTTACAGCCAGCCCTTCGACAGTAGTAACCTTGGCACCTTCACATGCAATCGCCAACGCGGTGCACGACTTGATGGCCTTGCCGTCCACATGCACGACACATGCACCGCACTGGCTGGTGTCGCAACCAACATGCGTACCCGTTTTAGCCAGGTTCACTCTCAGGAACTCCACAAGAAGCGTGCGGCCTTCAACCTCGCCACAAACTTTCTCGCCATTTACTGTCATTGAAATTGCCGGCATTCAAAAACTCCCTTACAAAAACTTGCCCCGCCGCGTTAGGTCCGACGTATTGTTAACGGAAAGCAACTCTGCTCCAATGCCCCTGCCAACGTCAAGCGCCTCACTGTATCCATCTCGCAAGATTTTGCGCAAAGAGTCTGAAGCGTCAAACATTGAAAGGTGTAGTTGCCATGCTGGTTCGCAGTTTGAACATTTGTCTGGCGATTTTTATTCTTGTCCTTGCCCACACCCCATTGCGATCGCAGGACTCGACAACATTACAATCCATAATCTCGCGCCAGATGCAGGCATTTCAGGCCGATGACGGCAACACCGCATTTGAATTTGCTTCGCCCAACCTGCAGCAATTGTTCCAAACGCCATCCCGCTTCATGGAGATGGTCAAGCGCGGGTATGCGCCGGTGTACAGGCCCGAGAGCTACCAATTTGGAGAAATGACGTCGGCTCCGGACGGAAATCCCGTGCAAATCGTCGACATTGTAGACTCCGCAGGCAATAGCTGGCGGGCGACCTATCAGTTCGAGCGTCAGCCTGACGGGACATGGCGCATCGGCGCAGTCAGCCTTGAACCGCTACCCGGCAGTAACGTCTAGGCCTTTTCTGCACTGCGCCGATGTTGCGACGGGGCAAGACCATAGCGCCGCTTGTATGCCCGCGAGAACTCGGCCAGCGATTGAAACCCGGCTGCCAGACCGGCATTGCGAACACTGAGCCGGGAATAGGTCAGCAGATGTTCTGCGCGCTCCAGCCGCAACGATAGATAGAACCGCATCGGCGACAGGGCGAGGGCGCGTTTGAACCTGCGTTCAAGCTGCCGGGCCGAAAGGCCTGATACCCGCGCCAGATCCTCCAGGCGCAGCACGTCTTCCAGGTGGTTCTCCATCGCTGCAATGGCTGCAAGCAACGCCGGATCATCACACCCGTACCGGCTGCGCGCAGGGATGCGGGTCCCGCCAGGGTTATCGCCTCCGCGTGTGTACACCAGTGTATCGGCCACCCTGCCCGCCAGTTCGGTGCCATGCAGTTGCCCGATCCAGTCCAGCATCATGTCCAACGGCGCTGTACCGCCCGAAGAGGTCAGCCGCGGTCCGTCAATCTCGTAGAGGGCATCAGTTACGGAGACTTTCGGATAGTCCTCGCGCATCGCAGGCAGCGTCTCCCAGTGGCACGTGGCCCGGCAGCCGTCCAGCAGCCCTGCCTCTGCCAGAAGGATTGCGCCAGTGTCCAGCCCGCCTAGCCACACCCCTGCCCCGTCAAACCGCCTGAGGCTGCTGCGCATGCGCTGTGTCATGGCCGCCTGATGGTCATAGCTGGCACACACAATCACGAGGTTCGGCCGCCCCGTACCGGTGATGCTCGCGGTCACTGATACCGGTATGGCATTGGACGCGGTTACCGGTTGCCCGTCCAGCGATGCAAAGCGCCACGAAAACATGCTGCCGCCAAACCGGTTTGCAACCCGCAATGGCTCAAGCGCGGAATACAACGCAATCATGGAAAAGCCAGGCACCAGAAGGAAAACAATATCGAACGGATTTCGGTTCATCAAAAAGCTCAAATAAATGTCGAGAAACCTCAAATGAGTTTTTGCACCGCCCGTACACTCATCGTCAATCTCAAATTCAACGGAGCAACACATGAACCCGAAAGTCATCATTACCTGCGCAGTCACTGGCGCCGGCGATACCGTGGGCAAGCACCCGGCCATTCCCGTCACGCCGGAACAGATCGCGACTTCAGCACTGGAAGCAGCCAGTGCAGGCGCAGCAGTGGTGCACTGCCATGTGCGTGAACCAGAAACCGGCAAAGGCACCCGCAATGTCGGTTACTACCGCGAAGTGATGGAGCGCATCCGCGCCAAAAACACGGACGTGATCATCAACCTGACCGCCGGCATGGGCGGCGACCTGATGATCGGTAAGGGCGAAACACCGCGTAATTTCGATGAAGCCAACACCGACCTCGTTGGGCCGGTCGAGCGCCTGTTGCATGTGGCTGAGTTGCGCCCGGAAATCTGCACCCTTGATTGCGGCTCGCTGAACTTCGGCGATACAAATTCAATCGTGGTACAAACACCTGTGCAACTGCGCGAACAGGCGAAGCTGATCCAGTCCTATGGTGTGAAGCCCGAGATGGAGATCTTCGATAGCGGCAACCTCTGGTTCGCCAAGCAACTGGTCGCGGAAGGGTTGATTACCGGCATTCCGATGTTCCAGCTCTGCCTGGGTATTCCGTGGGGCGCGCCGGTCAACACCGAGACCATGACCTACATGAAATCACAGTTGCCGGAAGAATGCGTATGGGCAGGCTTTGGCATCGGCAAATGGCAAATGCCCATGGTGGCGCAGGCCATCATTCTGGGCGGTCACGTGCGCGTTGGCCTGGAGGACAATCTGTACCTCGACAAGGGCGTTTATGCTTCCAACGGCTCCCTGACCGAGCGCGCCACGCAAATCATCCGCCTGCTGGGAGCGCAAGTGGCGAGCCCCGCTGAAGCCCGCAGCATTTTGGGGCTGTAACACACATGGAACAGATCAAGACAGTCGGCATTGCGGGTTCGGGCGTCATAGGCGCAGGCTGGGCAGCGCGGGCCATGTGGGCAGGCTATGACGTCATCGCCTATGACCCTTTCGAGAAGTCTGAACAACCCATGCGCGACAAGATCGAACGCGCGTGGCCATCCATGGAGAAACTAGCTGGCAGCAAGCCTGCAAACATGGGCACCCTCACCTTCACAACCGACCTGAAGAAAATGTGCCAGGCTGCTGACTGGATTCAGGAAGCAGCCCCAGAGCGTGAAGATCTGAAAATCAGTCTTTACGAACAGATGGATGCCCTGTCGCGCCCTGATGTAATCATTGCCTCATCGTCGTCCGGTTTCCTGCCAACGCGTCTGCAGTCAAAATGCAAACACCCCGAGCGTGTCATCATTGGCCATCCGTTTTATCCGGTGTACCTGTTACCGCTTGTGGAAACCGTGGCTGGTGAACGAACCTCAGCCGAAGCCATGGACAAGGCCGATGCTTACTACCGCAGCCTGCACATGTTTCCGTTGCGCCTGAAAAAGGAAGTCGACGGTTACATCTGTGACCGGTTGCAGGAGGCATTGTGGCGCGAAGCGTTGAATGTTCTCGACATGGGCATAGGCAATACCGAGGACATCGACCGTGCGATCATCTATTCCGCAGGACTTCGCTGGGCCATCATGGGTTCGTTCCTGCACTATCACACGGCAGGCGGCGATGGCGGCATGCGCTCATTCATGGCGCAGTTCGACCCGTCGCTGGAATTGCCATGGACAGCACTCAAATTTCCAAAATGGTCAGATGAACTGACCGACAAATTGATCGGAGGTTGCGAAGCCCAGGCTGCTGGCAAGACCATGGGTGAATGGGAAACGAAGCGCAACGATGTGCTGGTCGACATCATGCATGTGCTCAAGAAGCACAATATCGGCGTCGGCGAAGTGCTGAACGGTAAAGTTTGATGAGCATCCAGCGAGTGATCATAACCGCCGGTGGCTCGGGCATTGGACGCGTTATCGGTACTCGCTTCGCCAATGCTGGCGCGGAAGTCCACGTCTGCGACGTGGACGGTGCAGCCCTGGAGGCGCTCTCGCATGAATACCCGGCCATCGTTGGCGACGGCATAGACGTCACCAATGAGGCAGCCCTTGATGGCTGGCTGGAAGACTGCCTTGAGGAGATGGGCGGCTGCGACGTACTCATCAACAATGCAGGCATTGCAGGGCAAACCGGCCCGGTTCAAGACATGGACCTCAAGCAGTGGCGCCAGTGTCTTGCCATCAATCTCGACGCACAAATGCTGACATGCCGCCGTGTCGTGCCCGTGATGAAGGCCCAGAAGTCTGGGGTTATCATCAACATGTCGTCTACCGCCGGACTGTACGGCACACCGTTCCGCACCCCCTACTCTGCCGCCAAATGGGCTGTCATCGGCTTTACCAAGAGCATAGCGATTGAAGGTGGACCTTTTGGCATCCGCTGCAATGCAATTTGCCCGGGTTCTGTAGCCGGTGATCGCATGGATCGGGTGCTCGCCGCTGAAGCCGCCACCACCGGCCGTTCTGTCGAGCAGGTGCGCGACGACTACACCTCTGGCACCTCCCTGCGGCGCTTTGCAGACCCGGACGAGATAGCAGACATGTGCTTGTTCCTGGCCTCGGATGCGGCTCGCTTCATCTCGGGCCAGGCCATTGCCGTCGACGGCAATACTGAAACCTATCACTCGGAGTAGTTCTCATGGACTTCAATCTCACCGAAGAACAGCAGATGATCGTCGACACCACGAGGAGTTTCGTGGAAACCGAGTTGTATCCGCACGAAACAGAGGTCGAACGTACCGGAACCTTGCGGCGTGAGCTGTATGAAGAACTGAAGGCCAAGGCCATCGAAGCCGGGCTTTACGCCGCAAACATGCCTGAGGAAGTTGGCGGCGCAGGCCTCGATACGTTGACCTGGGTGCTCTACGAAAAGGAACTGGGCCGGACCAACTATGCCCTTCACTGGAACTGCGTGGCACGGCCTTCCAATATCCTGATGGCCTGCAACGCGGAACAGCGCGAGCGCTACACCCTTCCCTGCGTGCGCGGCGAAAAGATCGATTGCATGGCCATGACCGAGCCGGGCGCTGGATCAGACCTGCGCGGCATGAAGGCAACCGCAGTGAAAGATGGTGATGACTGGGTGCTCAACGGAACAAAGCACTTTATCTCCCACGCTGATGTTTCGGATTTCGTGATCGCCTACTTTGCATCAGGTGAAGAAGAGACTTCGCGTGGAAAGAAGAAGCTGATCACGTCATTCATCGTGGACACCGGCACGCCGGGATACAATATCCGCGAAGGCTACAGGAACGTGTCACACCGCGGCTACACCAACTCGATCCTCGAGTTCGACAATTGCCGCATCCCGGACAGTCAGCGGCTGGGCGATGTCCACAAGGGCTTTCAGGTTGCCAATGATTGGCTCGGCGCAACACGCCTGCAGGTGGCTGCAACATGCCTCGGCCGTGCAGAACGGGCATTTGACCATGCGTTGCAATGGTCGGTGGACCGTCAGCAGTTTGGCCAGCAGATTTCAAAATTCCAGGGCGTGTCCTTCAAGCTGGCCGACATGGCAATGGAGATGAAAGCGGCAAATCTCCTGACCATGGAAGCCGCGTGGAAATATGACGCCGGCACGGTGAGCGAAGCCGACATGGCGATGGCCAAGCTGAAGGCAACAGAGGTGCTGGCCATGGTCGCCGATGAAGCCATCCAGATCCACGGCGGCATGGGCGTGATGGACGAACTGCCGTTGGAACGCATCTGGCGTGATGCACGCATTGAACGCATCTGGGAAGGTACCTCGGAAATCCAGCGTCACATCATCTCGCGTGAATTATTGCGCCCGTTGGGAGGGTGATGTGATGGACACAGGTCTCACCCCTGAAGACCGCGAGATCCGCGACCGGGCCCGCGCGTTCACCCGGTCACAGCTGTTTCCGCATGAAATGGAGATGGACGAGACCGGCACTCTGCGGCCGGAGGCAGTGAAGACAATCGAACAGGCAGTTCGTGATGCACGGCTCAACGCCATAAACCACACACCTGACGTCGGCGGCCAGGGCATGAGCATGGTGCAGCAATGTCTTGTCAACGAGGAATGCGGCAAGGCCACTGGCGAACTTTGGGCCTATGTCAACCAGCCGCCACTGCCCTTGCGGGACGCCGCGCCCGATCAGATCGAACATTTCCTGAAACCTGCCTGTGCCGGCGATGTTCACCTCGCCTACTCAATCACCGAAGCCAACGCTGGTTCCGACACGTCCGCCGTGACCACGAGCGCTGTCAAAGACGGAAACGACTGGGTGCTCAATGGCGAAAAATGGTTCGTATCCGGCATTAATTATTGCCAGCTGGTGATGGTACACGCCCATGTCGAGGGCGATGTGGAACGGCAGGCGGTCTTTATCATCGACAGCAACTCGCAAGGCCTGACGGTGGGCCGTTCTCCCCGTTTCATGATGGGTGGTGTCGACGAACATCCGGAAATGACATTGAAAGACGTCCGCGTTTCTGAGGACCGACTGCTGGGCAAGGTGGGCGACGGACTGGACATCACCCGTGAATGGTTCGTCGAAGCCCGCCTCGCCATCGCTGCGCGATGCTGCGGCATGGGCGTGCGTGCGGCAGAAGAAGCCACGAAGTTCGTCATGAACCGCAAGCAGTTTGGCAGGACACTGGCCGACTTTCAGGGCGTCGAGTTCATGCTGGCTGATATGGCCACACGCATCCTTGCCGCCAAGTCACTGCTCTACCGTATTGCGTGCGAAATCGACACCGGGATAGACCGCAAACTCATCCACGCAAAAGCCTCTGCCGCGAAGCTTTACTGTTCAGAAGAAATGGGCCGCGTGGTCGACACCGCATTGCAGCTGCATGGCGGGCGTGGACTGATCCGCGACTATGCGGTGGAACGCCTTTACCGGGACATCCGCGTGGAACGCATCTGGGAAGGCACATCGGAAATCCAGAAAATCATCATCGCTGGCCAGATCAAGAAGCGTGGCATCGGAATCTATTCGGAGTTGACATGACCGCCTCACCGCTCACTCGTCTGCTGGCGCCAAAATCCGCAGCTTTCATTGGCGGATGGGAAGCCGAAACGGCCTTGCGCGTCACCCAGGAACTGGGATTTGAAGGCCGGATCTACGCAGTCCACCCCAAGCGCGACCACCTCAACGGCGTGGCGTGCCTGCGCACTGTAGCCGAACTGCCGGAAGCGCCAGATTGTGCTTTCATCGCGGTAAAGCGCGAACTGGCAATCGAGATAATCGCCGAACTGTCGGCAATGGGCTGCGGCGGTGTTGTGCTGTACTCGTCCGGTTTTGCCGAGGTTGAGGACATCGGCAAGTCGCTGGAGCAGGACATGCTGAAGGCGGCAGGTTCCATGCCGGTCATGGGCCCCAATTGTTATGGCTACGTCAATGCCCTCGACAAGTGCTCGCCATGGCCCGATGAGCATGGCATGAAGCCCGTCGGGCAAGGTGTGGCATTCATCACCCAGTCCGGCAACATTGCCTGCAACTTTGCCATGATGAAGCGGCATGTACCCTTGGCCGGCCTGTTCACCCTTGGCAACCAGGCTGATGTCGACATGTCCCGAATGATCGAGCACCTGGCAACAGATCCTCGCATCACAGCAATCGGACTGCATATTGAGGGGCTGAAAGACGTTGCCCATTTCTCGCGCGCCGCGCTGGCCGCACGTGCTGCCAGAAAGCCTGTCGTGGTGCTGAAGACCGGCCGCTCGGAACAGGGCGCCAAGGTGACCATGAGCCACACAAACTCGCTTTCAGGCGCGGATGATCTGTATGATGCAATGTTTGCCCGCTACGGCGTTGCCCGCGTGCATTCGGTAAGCGCTCTTTGCGAAACGCTGAAGTTTCTCCATTTCGGGGGGCCGATCAGCGATACCCGCCTTGTATCCATGTCATGTTCCGGCGGCGAAGCGGCGCTGGTGTCCGATATGGCAATGACCTACCCGGTGTCTTTCCCCGGATTTGACTCCGCAACAAGAAACAAGGTGGCCGCCACACTGAGCGAATTTGTAGTGGTGGACAATCCGCTGGACTATCACACTTTCATCTGGAACCAGCGTGACAAGCTGGCCGCAACCTTCTCAGCCGTGTTGTCCGGAGGGTTCGACGTCGGCATGCTGATCATTGATGTGCCGGACAAGCCACCCATGAATCCGGCAACCTGGATCGTAACCGTGGACGGATATGTCGATGCATTCAAGGCAACCGGCGCACGCGCTGTTACGGTGACATCTCTGCACGAATCCATGCCGCCTGATGTGGCAGCGCGGCTAACGGAAGCAGGCATTGCGCCCATGTTGGGGTTGGACGATGCCTTTGCCGCGTTTGCCGCAGCTGCCCTGATTGGACGCAACTGGGCCATTGATTCAGCACCGGAACCACTGCACCCTGCCCCGGTCGGCGAGGGAGAAGTCGGCTCCATCACAGAAGCCGAAGCCAAGACCTTGCTGGCCAGCCACGGCCTGCGGGTGCCTGTGTCAATTGTTTGCCCGATCGCCAAGGCCGGCGAGACGGCCCAGGCAATCGGTTTCCCGGTGGTAGTGAAGGCCGCGTCGAATACACTTGCCCACAAAACCGAGGCCGGTGGTGTCGCACTCAACCTGAATGACCCCGTACAAACCCAAGCCGCAGCAGACGCCATGTCTGCAATCTGCTCCGATGTACTGGTGGAAGAAATGATCACGGGCACGGTGGCCGAACTGATCATCGGCGTGAAGCGCGACCCGCAATTCGGGCTTGCACTGGTGTTCGGAGCTGGTGGAATTCTCACGGAACTGCTGGCCGACAGCGCTACCTTGCTGCTGCCAACAACGCGCAATGAAATTGAGACAGCACTCAAACGCTTGAAAATATCTGCGCTGATTGAAGGATATCGCGGCAAGACCGGAGACTTCGCAGCCACTCTGAAAGCAATCGAAGCTGTTGCGAACTTCGCAGCCGAATATGAATCAGAACTTGAAGAACTGGACGTAAACCCGTTGATGGTGCTTGAAAAGCACAATGGCACCATCGCCGCCGATGCACTTGTCAGAATGAGGGCCAAACAATGAACCTGCTCGACATGACCGAAGCACCAATCAAGACCAGGGTAAACGGGCGCGTACTCGAAGTCACCATTGACCGGCCCAAGGCCAATGCCATCGACGCTGCAACAAGCCGCATCATGGGTGATGTTTTTTCGGCCTTCCGCGACGACGAGAAGCTTCGGTGCGCAATCCTGACCTCAACCGGCGATCGCTTCTTCTGCCCCGGCTGGGACCTGAAGGCAGCCGCTGAGGGCGAAAGCGCGGATGCCAACTACGGTCTGGGCGGATTTGGCGGCCTGCAGGAGCTTCCCGGTCTGGGCAAGCCAGTTATCTGCGCAGTTAACGGCCTTGCCTACGGTGGCGGATTTGAAATCATGATCTCGTGCGACATCATCATTGCCGCGGACCACGCCACGTTTGCATTGCCGGAAATCCGCTCCGGCGTCATCGCCGATGCAGCCACTATCAAGCTGCCACGGCGCATTCCCTATCACGTCGCCATGGAAATGCTGCTCACCGGACGCTCGTTTGACACTGCTGAAGCCAAGCACTGGGGTGTCGTCAATGAAGTTGTGCCTGCAGCTGACCTGATGAGCCGTGCGCGCGAAATTGCTGAAAAGCTCGCTGGCGGTCCACCTTTGGTTTATGCGGCAATCAAGGAAGTGCTGGAGCGCATTCATCACCTGAACGACAAGGAAGCGCTTGCACTGCTCAACCGGCGCGGCTTGCCGACGATCTCGAAATTGTATGCGTCAGAAGATCAGCTTGAAGGCGCGAAGGCGTTTGCCGAGAAGCGCGATCCCGTGTGGAAGGGCAAGTGATTGTGCTGTAAACCCTAGCCATGACAAGGCGCGGGTTCTTCAAATGGCTGGGCGGGTTGATGGCTGCTGGTGCGAGCCTGTCAGCATATGCATTTGCCATTGAGCCCGGTTACAGGTTGCGTGTGCAGCAGTATGCATTCACGCCGCCGCGCTGGTCACCCGGATTGAAACTGCGCGTGGCACTGATTGCCGATCCGCATCTGGGAGAGCCACACATGCCGCTCTCGCGCTTGCAAAGAATTGTCAATACGACCAATGCTTTGCAGCCAGACCTTATATTGCTGCTCGGTGATTATGCCGCTGGGCACCATTTCGTCACCCGCAAGATCGAGGTGGCGGACACTGCGAAAATCTGCGCGGGACTGTCAGCACCTCTCGGGCGTTTTGCCATCATGGGTAATCATGACTGGTGGGACGACCTCGCCGCACAGCGCAACAGAACAGGTCCGATTACAGGCGAGAAGGCATTCGAAGCTGCCGGTATTCCGGTTCTTGAGAACAAGGCCGTAAGGCTCGAGCAAGCCGGCAAGCCGTTCTGGATATCTGGCACGTCATCGATGGTGGCATTGAAAACCGGCAGGCACGGCGTCTTTGACAGCAAGGCCGACATTGCTGGCACATTGGCACAGGTAAGCGATGACGCCCCGATCATTCACATGGCCCACGAACCGGACCTGTTCACGGAAATGCCTGAGCGCGTATCGCTGACGCTGTCCGGCCACACACACGGCGGACAGGTGCGCCTGTTCGGCTGGTCGCCGATTGTCCCATCTGCCTACGGCAACCGCTTTGCCTATGGCCACATTGTCGAGGATGGCCGCCACCTTCTCGTTTCCGGCGGGATCGGCACATCCATCATGCCCGTCAGGTTCGGCGTGCCGCCGGAAATCGTAATGCTTGAACTGGGATGAGCTGCCTTACGACAGGTTCGTGACATGCAATCCTGGCAAACGGTCCGCCCACGGCATTGCCTGCTCCAGCGCAGCACCCAGTGCAATCAGCAGATGCTCGTTGGCAGGTCCGGCTCCAAGCTGAACGCCAATTGGCAATCCGTTCGAATGCGTCGCCAGCGGCAGCGACATGGCAGGCGTACCTGCAACATTGTAGGGGAAGCAGTACTGCACAGGCTCATCAGCCAGCACCATGTATTCCTCCGGCGACAGTCCCGGCAAGTTCAGCCCATAGCGCCCATGCGGCTGGCTTACCTGCGCAGTCGTTGGCGAAACAAGCACGTCAAAACGTTCAAAGAACTTGCCAATCTGCCGCCGCGCCTGATTGATCCAGGCTAATCCGTCAACAAGGCCATAGGGATCAGCATCACGGGACTGCTGATAAATTTCCCATGTCACGGGTTCCAGCGTGTCCGGCCCCGGCTTGCGGCCGGTCTGTTGGCCAATGCCGTCAAGCATCTTGTGAAATCCGAAGAACCAGACCGAACACATTACCTTTGAAGCCTGCTCCTGATCGAACACCAGATCAGCCTGTTCGACCATGTGCCCCATGCCTGCCAGCGTCTTCGCGGTCATTTCAACGGCGCCAGCTACTTCGGTATCAACCGGAGCATCCATCGTCGGCGCTGCCGTCCACGCAATGCGCAGCTTTCCCGGTGGCTTCTCCAGCCATGGCATGTACCCACCTTCGGGCACAGGAATGCGAAATGGATCGCCCGGCTGCGGTGTGCACAGGCAATCAAGTAACGCGGCGGTATCTCGCATGGACCTGGTTTGCACAAAGTTCATGCTCAGCCCGAAACCACCTTCATCAATCTGAGGCCCGGACGACACCCGCCCGCGTGAAGGCTTAAGCCCTATGCCGCCACACCAGCTTGCCGGAATGCGAATTGAACCGCCAATATCAGACCCGTGAGCAACCGGCACGATTCCTGCAGCAACGGCAGCAGCACTCCCGCCTGACGACCCGCCAGCCGAATATCCCTTGCGCCAGGGTGTCGACGTATTGCCGTAGAGCAGGTTTTCCGTGGATGTGGCAATCGAGTATTCAGGAGCATTGCTGCGCCCGACAATGTTGAACCCGGCTCCCTTGAGCAATTCACCAACATGCGTATCGCTTGCCGCTACATAACCTTCTGCCAACCGTGAACCAAACTCAACCTTGCGCCCGCCCAGGTGCCCACGCACGTCCTTGATCAAAAATGGAACTCCGGCAAAAGGCCCGGCACTCACATCCGGATTTTCGATGTTGTCGTCATAGGTTTCCACCACTGCATTGACTGCGGGATTGACCAGTTCAATCGCACTTGCTGCAAGCCCGGCAACCTCTCGGGTAGAAACTTCACCGCGCCGGATCAGCGCTGCGAGCCCGGTTGCGTCCAGCATTGCGTACTCTGATAGTTTCATTCGCCCTCCGTGACCACGCGAAGCTTGGCCAGTCCCTTTTCATATTCTTCACCGACTTCGGATTTGATCATGGGTCCGAACCACCGTGCAATCGGGTTGTTGCCAAGTTCCGATTTCATGGTCCAGATCACCTTTGTGCCACCTGCATCTGGCACCAGATCAAACTGCGCGCTTGCAGTGCCCATCTGCCCGAAATCAAGAGCTGTGACCACTTTCTGGTTATCAATCAGTTCAGTGACCGTCTGACTGCCATCGCCCATTTCTTCAGATTTCCACGCTGACACCTGCCCGACGCCCTGCTCCGGCCCGGAGTACTCGATCTTGATGTTCGGATCCATCTCAACCCAGGGCGACCACTTGTTGCTGGCCTTGAGGTTTGCCACATGCGGAAAAATTTTTTCCGGCGTCGCATTGATCACAGTATCACGCGACACCTCGACAGTTGATGGCATGAGCATGCCACCACCAAACACTACCAGCGCCGCAACCACCAGCGCACCAACCAACCATTTCAGAACCCGCTTCATCAGGATAACCTCCAGATGTTATGCGCCGTCCACTTGCATCCCCTACCTGATCCGGTTGATGAATTCCTCAGACGGATATCCGTCAGCCGGCATCTTCAGCTTCAGTTGCATGTCGCGCACCGCCGCACGGGACATGGCACCCAGTGTACCGTCTACACCGCCTACATCATACCCCCGCTTGACCAGTGCATTCTGGACCGCCACAACCTCGTTGTAACCAAGCTTTGGAAAGTTGCCGTGTCCATTGCTGGCTTTCGGAGCGCCCAGATACCGCGTTCCAAGGTATGCAGCAGTAAGTGAATAGGTCAGCGACTCGTTCCACGTTAGATATGCGTCAAAGTTTGGATAACCCAGGAATGCTGGCCCGTCCTTGCCCATGGGCAGGATAAGAGAGGCCGGAAGATTGCTGGCTTTCAGCGCCTTGCCACCACGGATCTTCACTCCCCATTTTGCCCACTGGGAAACGGGATGCTTGATTGTCACGTCTGCCTGCTCCCACGGCATTTCATCAGGCACATCGACCTCCTGCAACCATGGTTGGCCGGCTTTCCAGCCGAGGAATTTCATGTAGTTGGCCGCAGACGCCAGCGCATCAGCCGACGACTTGATCATGTTGCGATGACCATCCCCGTCAAAGTCTACGGCATGCTTGTCATAGTAGGATGGCAAAAACTGCAACTGCCCCAGCTCTCCTGCCCAAGCCCCTTTCATCTCCTCCGCCCTGAGATCGCCCTTCTGCACTAGATCGAGCGCGGCCAGAAGCTCCTTGGTGAACTTTTCCGGGCGCCGGCAGTCATATGCCAGCGTTGCCAGAGATGCGATTGTTGAGTCATTGCCCATAAAGCCGCCGAAGTCGGTTTCCAGTGCCCAGAACGCCGTGATGACTTCGCCGGGAACCCCGAATTTGCGCTCGATCGCATCGAACAGCTTTGCGTTGGACTTGAGTTTCGCCGCCCCGTTCTTCAGACGCGCCGCAGACACCAGCTTGCTGGAAAATGTCAGCCAGTCATCGGAGAAAATGACCTGGGTTCTGTCCTTCTTGATAATCGATTGGTCGAATTTTACTCCGCGCAATGCCGTATCAACAATCTGCTGCGATATTCCAGCGCTCACTGCCTGCTTCTTGAAATCGGAAATCCAGCCATCAAAGCTACCAGTATTCTGGCAACTGGACTTGGCTTGTGCAGAACCAATGGTAAGCGGCGTCAAACTCAACCCAACTGCTACCAAACCCGCTGCCAATGCAGTTGCAATCCGCACTATCATCCAAACCTCCCAAACGCGAAATCAGAAATATTATCTATACTGAAGACAATGTCTGCTGGGCTGGGCAAAATCAAGCAGGTTAGCCAGGCCAAGAGCTGCTACACACACTTGGCTTGCATATTCCAGCCACCATTGGCCGGAGCCGGACTGTCCGGCACGATTTGCGCCTTCTGGCTTGACCTGCAAGCAAAATGGTTCACTGCGTTTCTGCCGACTTCCGTAACAATCCTCGCATCACCGCTCGTCGAACCGAGCTGGCGTCCGGGAACCGATACATTCACATCAAACACTTTCTGTTCGATGATATGGCGAAACTGCACACGATAGGTGCGGCCATTGTAATACAGCGGTTCTGTGTGTGTCTGGCCCTGTGCATAGGGTGAAGGGTTATCATTCACCACTGCAAGTTTCGGTTTTTCGGCTGCACAAGCACTGACCAGGATAACGAGCACGGTCATAGGCACAAAGCGGAGCATGTAGGCGATTTTCCTTCCCGCACACGGTCTTGCGTGGCATAGCAGACCCGAAACTGGCCCGCATAATCCGTTCTCAAGGCTGATTCCGCAAATGATCACGTTCGATCCCGCTTCCGCCCTGTCTCAACGCACCGCCGCAATCGAGGAAGCGGCCATCATACAGATGGCGCAAAAGGCGCGCGAAATGAAGGCAGCCGGAAAAAACGTCGTATCACTGACCATTGGCGAACCAGATTTCGATACACCTGAAGCCATCCGGCAAGCTGCAACGGATGCCATGAACAAGGGCTTTACCCACTACGCCCCCATTGCTGGTTACCCGGAGTTGCGCGCCGCCATTGCTGCCCACATGCAACAGACAAACGCCATACCCGTCGAAGCTGCCGGTATTGTGTTGTCGAACGGTGCAAAGCAGGCCCTCACCAACGCCTGCTTCGCGACACTGGATCAAGGCGACGAGGTCATCCTGATCGCTCCTTTCTGGGCTGCCTATGAAGGCATCGTGAAAATGGCGGGCGGTGTGCCCGTAGTGATCTCTGCTGGAGCCGGGACCGGGTTCAAGCCCACGACTGCGCAAATTGAAGGTGCCATGAGCGAGCGTACCAAGCTGATCTTGCTCAACAGCCCGTCCAACCCGACAGGGGCTGTATGGAGCCAGGCCGAACTACAAGCCCTGGCTGACCTGGTGAAAAGCCACTCTCGCTGCGTCGTCGTTTCTGACGAGATTTACGAAGACATCTGGTTTGATGAACGGCCGGCTTCGCTGGCCGCACTGCCGGAAATGTTTGAACGAACAATTACAATCAACGGGTTTTCCAAAGGCTATGCCATGACCGGTTGGCGGGTCGGTTATTCGGCCTCATGCACCACACTGGCACGTGCCATTTCAAAGGTTCAGGGTACATTCACAGCCGGTGGCAATGCGTTTGCGCAACAAGGTGCGCTGGCCGCCATAACCGGGTCGAAAACTGAGGTTGAGGCTATGCGCCGCTCCTACATGAGGCGCCGCGATCTGGTCGTATCCATGCTTCAGTCAATACCCGGCATCAACACAATTGCACCACCAGCAACCTTCTACGTGTTTCCTGACATTTCCGGCCTGCTGGGCAAGACGGTCGGCAACACCCGCATCGAAACTGACGGGGAACTGTGCAACTGGCTGCTGGACGAATTTCACCTCGCCACTGTCCCCGGTTCGGCATTCGGCGGAGCTGGTTGCATAAGGCTGTCGTTCGCCGCGAGTGAAGATGATCTGCGTGAAGGCATGCAAAGACTTGCCAAGGCCGCCAGCATACTCCTGACAACCTAGGCTATTGATCGACCGGCATTGATTGCCGGGCAGCTAGATGCCTTCCACCACACCACCAGGCAGACCATCTTCCGGCTCGCCTTGCTTGCCGCGAAGACTCCGGGAGATGTCCGTGAATGCTGAGCTCAGAAATATCCAGAAAACCCAGCTGGTAACAAAAAGCATACCCGCCGAAACTACGACGAGAAGCAACCAGGAAACTAGTTCCATTTTCGAATGATCCCACACATGAATTGTCCGCCGGCAAGCCTTTCCTGCTGACGGTATGCGCGATCCTTTTTGAGAGGGTCGGCCGGACAACCTGCCGTGTCTCCCGGCTCTCATCCGACAATGCGTTTCATACTCCTGTCGCGATCAGCAGCAAAGTGGAATCTGCAGTGCAGCCTGCTCATTCCGAAGGCCGGCGTCGCGGCGGCGCCCACGGCGCCCGGCCTGCGACAACGGGCTGGGTCACCCCAACCACAATGCTTCGCGGACGCAATTGGGCCAGCACGGCACCAGCCACTACCAGCAGCGCGCCAACCACATGATTGAATGTGATTACCGATCCCGAGAACGTCCCGAGCATAATGACATAGAACGGCACCATATTGTGGTGCATGCCTGCAACGGTGACACCGACGGCCCTGCCCGTCCACAGCCACAGAACCGAAGACGCTCCGATGGTGACGCAGGCAAGGAATGCCACCTGCGCCAGACTGGTAGCCGACAGGTCATGGCGCAATGAGCCACCAGCAATGATTACCACAGCCACCACACCGAGGCACGGTATTGCTGCCAGCAACATGCTCGAAGCGGTTTTTGCCAGATCCGGCCAGCTGGCGAACCTCACCACCATTTCCCGGCTGTACCAGACATAAAAAATCACTCCTGCCAGCATGCTGGCCAACCCCACAAATGACCCTTCACTGCCCGATCCTTGCGCCGAAACCACTGCAGTCAGCACTCCGCCAGCTACTGTCAGCAAAATCGCGAACAATAGTCGCCAGCCGGGCTTCTCAGTACCCGCCCACCATCCGAACATGGCTGAGAACAATGGCAAGGATGACACCACGACAGACGCCGACACGGCATCAACCTTGGCTTGCGCATACATGAAAAACATTGCTGACACCCCGAACAGAACAGACGCCAGCACAAACCGTCTGTTGCGCAAAGTCTCCAGCAGATCCTTTGACTGCCTGAACAGAAGCGCGAAGCAAAGCACGGTCAATCCAGCCAGCACCATGCGCACAGGCGCCAGCGCCAGTGCATCCCAGGTTTTCAGAATTGCAACAGCAAGCGGAAAATTGATCGCCCAGATCAACATGCAGGCAACACCTGCCAGATTTCCAGCAACAAGTTTCTGAGCCATAGGTGTTAAAAAAATTCTGGTGAAAACTGACTACAAGCGACGCTAGAACCAGGCATCATGATTGTAAACGCAAAACAGGCTGGTCACCCGCGGCAACCAGCCTGTGCTCTCTCCACAATCGCTGGCACAGGCCAGCGCGGCAACTGCAAAATCTGATCAAAGAAGCCCGGCGGCGACGGTTCAGCCCCTTGCGTGGGGGGACGCTCCTGGCTAAACCGCGCCGCCTTCGGCCTCACTGTTTCCAGCAGAGACATTGCTGGTTTAAGTTGAATTCGTGGAGGATTTTTCAAACTTTTTCATAAAATTTGAATTCCATTTGAGTCAAAATTTACTGGTGCCGCAAGGCCTTCAGGCCTTGACGCTTACCCGCCCCATCCAGCACAAATGCTGCAAAGCAATTGCCCAGAAGTGAGATGCCGCCATGAAGCCGTTCTTTGTTCAGATCAAATGCGAATTGGGCAAAGCCTATCAGGTGGCCACCGAACTTGCAGATTCGGAAATTGCATCGGAAATATACTCAACCGCAGGCGGCTGGGACCTGCTGGTAAAATTCTACCTTGAGGATGGTCAGGATGTTGGTCATTTCATTAGCCAGAAGGTGCACAGCATATCCGGCGTCAAGGACACTTACACAATTGTGACTTACCGGGCATTCTGATGCCCTCGCCGTCCGGCCAGCCAGTCGGCGTGCTCATGCTGGACACCAGCTTTCCAAGACCGGTTGGCGACATCGGCAATCCGGCAAGTTTTGACTGCCCGGTCATCTACCGGCGCCTGCCGGGCGCCATGGTGTCGGATGTAGTCGTCGACACGCCTTTGCCTGCACGACTGGTCGACAGGTTCGCCGCCGCAGCACGCGCGCTGGAGGCCGACGGAGCGATGGTGATTACCACCAGCTGCGGATTTCTGGCACCGGTGCAAGCAAAACTGCAGGCCGCGGTAAACGTGCCCGTGGTGACGTCATCATTGCACCTTCTGCCACACCTGCGCAGCCAGTTAGACCCGGATGAAACAATCGGTATCCTTACATTTGATGCCAACCGGCTGTCTGCCAGACATTTTGGCGATCACGCGCCCATTGCCGTTGCCGGACTACCCCCCGGCAGCCATCTCCATTCGGTCATCGCAAATGATTTACCCGACCTCGACACCTCTCAGGCTGCACTTGAAGTTGAGGCTGCCTTCGTCGCCCTGCTGGACAAATGCCCCGGCATCAAGACAGTAGTCATGGAGTGCACAAACCTGCCACCTTACAAGGACCATTTGTTGAAACACCACGAAGTCCGCATACTTGACATCTTTGATGCAATCTCACGTCTGAAAAACAAGGGCAATCAGTAGGCAGGTTTCCTTTTTAAGGCGCCTTCCACTTGCTTAAGTTGCCGCCATGTAGTGACATCAACGCGCGTACAAACTAGGGAGTTTTCATATGACCAAGCATTTCAAATTTACTGCACCTCTGGCAGCAGCCGCGCTTTCGCTGTCTACCAGCATTACAATGGCAGCCGACGTCAAATGGGATATGCCCATGGCCTACGCGGCGTCGAACTATCATTCAGAAAACGGAGCGCAATTCGCCAAGGAAGTCACTGAAGCATCCGGCGGAAAGCTGGAGATCGTGACCCATCCGGGCGGCTCGCTGTTCAAGGGTGATGAGATTTTCCGTGTAGTGCGCACCGGGCAGGCGCAGATTGGCGAACGCCTCATCTCCGCTCTTGGCAACGAAGACCCGCTGTTTGAAATTGACAGCCTGCCGTTCCTGGCAACAAGCTTTGCTGAAGCCCGCAAACTGTACGACGCGACCAAGCCGGCTCTCCAGAAGATACTTGGCGAAAAGGGCATGACCCTTCTCTACACTGTACCCTGGCCGCCTCAAGGGCTGTATTCCAAAAAGGAAATCAACTCCACAGCTGACATGAAGGGCGTCAAGTTCCGCGCCTACAATGCCGCAACGTCGCGCCTGGCAGAATTGATGGAGGCCGTGCCCACAAAAATCGAAGCCGCCGAAATGTCACAGGCTTTCGCAACTGGCGCGGTAGAGAGCATGGTCTCTTCAGGCTCAACCGGATATGACCGCAAGCTGTGGGAACACACAAAGTACTGGTACAACGTGCAGGCTTGGCTTCCCAAGAACATGGTTATCGTGAACAACGAAGCTTGGGCATCACTGGATGAAGCTACCCAAAAGGTTGTGCTTGATAAGGCTGCCGCTGCTGAAGAGCGCGGCTGGAAAAAGGCTGAGGAACTGTCTGACTGGTATGTCCAGGAACTGGCCAAGGAAGGCATGACCGTGGGACCGGCTGGCGATCAGCTGAAGGCGGACTTTGGCAAGATCGGCGAAACGATGACAGCCGAGTGGCTTGAAAAGGCAGGGGATGCCGGCAAGGCAGCAGTAGACGCTTACAAGGCTCAATAGTCGCGCTGCTGCATTTGTGACAACAATACAAGGCGGGTGAACAAGATGACTGCACTACTCACCCGCCTCGACGCTTTCCTCGAAAGGCTTTACGTCTGGGCTGGCGCGGCGGCCGCGATATTCCTTATCCTGGTTGGGCTATGCGTGCTGACTTCCATCCTGGCCCGCAGCTTTGGTTTCTACATAGCAGGCATCAATGAGTATTCCGGCTACGCCATGGCTGCCTCGTCGTTCCTGGCCCTGGCACACACCTTACGCAAAGGAGGCCATATCAGGGTAGCCCTGGTGCGATCCAGGTTAACCGGAAATGCCAAACTCTACCTTGAGATCTGGTGCCTGCTGGTAGCATCAGCCATGAGTTGTTATCTGGCCTGGTATCTGGTTCAGATGACCTGGGTTTCCTACAAGTTCGAAGAAAAATCAGAAGGTGCAGCCGCAACTCTCTTGTGGAAACCGCAGCTGCTTATGGCCATTGGCTCGGTCATATTCGCAATCTCCATGGTGCACGGGCTGTGTCGCGTAGTGGTCTGCAGAGACCCTGATGCTGCATCCGCTGCCCCAACCGAATTGACAGCGGAGTAGACCCAATGGACGGCATTGCGCTAACGCTGATCTTCCTGCTCGTCCTGTTCACACTGCTTGGCTCAAGCGTATGGATTGGCATCTCGTTGCTGGCCGTTGCCTGGGTCGGCATGGAATTGTTCACAACCCGGCTGGTTGGTGACTCAATGGCTCTGACCATATGGTCAGCATCATCAAGCTGGACGCTCACCGCGCTTCCCTTGTTTGTATGGATGGGCGAAATACTTTTCAGAACCAAACTGTCGGAAAACCTGTTCAAGGGCCTGCAGCCATGGCTGCACGGCCTTCCCGGTGGACTGCTGCACGTAAACATCACCGGTTCAGCAATCTTTGCCGCAATATGCGGCTCTTCCGCAGCAACCGTGCTGACAGTAGGCAAGATGGCCGTGCCCGAACTCAAGCGCCGGAACTATCCCGAGAACATGATTATTGGCACCCTGGCCGGTGCCGGCACTCTTGGATTGCTCATTCCACCTTCCATCATTCTCATCATCTATGGAGTGACGGTGAATGAGAGCATCGTGAAGCTGTTCGTTGCCGGCATCCTGCCCGGCATCATGCTGGCTTTGTTGTTCATGGGCTATGTTGCGGTCTGGGACCTGGCAGGAGGGCGCAAGGATCGTTCGGACACAGCCACCTACACCATGTCACAACGGATGCGAGCCCTTGGCCAGCTTGCACCCATCATGCTGCTGATCCTGTCGATAATGGGGTCCATCGCCTTTGGCATTGCGACTGCCACGGAAGCCGCAGTGCTGGGTGTTCTGGGAGCTTTCGCCATATCGTGGAGCCAGGGCTTCCTCACCCGCGAAAACTTCATCTCATCCTTGATGGGGGCAACTCGCACATCGTGCATGATTGCCTTCATTCTGGCTGGCTCCACCTTTCTCACACTTGCCATGGGTTTTACCGGCCTGCCACGCGCAGTCGCATCGTGGATCGCAGAACAGCAGCTCACCCCGGCCATGTTGGTTGTCGCTCTTGCAGTCTTCTATATAATTCTCGGTTGTTTTCTGGATGGAATCTCATCCATCGTGCTGACCATGGCGGTGGTTGAGCCCATTGCCCGTCAGGCCGGTTTCGACATGATCTGGTTTGGCATATTCCTGACCATCGTCGTCGAGATTGCACAGATAACACCCCCCATAGGATTCAACCTTTTCGTGTTACAGGGGATGACCGGCAAGGACATGGACTTCATAGCCCGCTCGGCAATTCCAATGTTCCTGCTCATGGTACTGGGAGTCTTGCTGGTATCGGTCTTCCCCGGAATTGCAACCTGGCTTCCCTCACTCATGTAGGAACTGCTGATGCGCACCATGATTGAGTGGGTTGGCCGGTACGGCACCTTGTTGATGCCACTTGGCATCGTCATAGGAATAGCAGTACAGCCACTCGCAAACATGCTGTTTCCGGTTTTGCCATTGACCGTATACTTCATGCTGACCATCGTTTTGACGCGGCTGGACCTTGAGCGCGCATGGGCACATTTGCGCAAACCCAAGGTCTTCCTGATCTCCCTGGTCTGGGCGCTACTGGTTGTTCCGCTGATTATTTCGGTGATAGCAGTCTCGCTGCCACTGTCACCGGGACTGACCGCTGCGCTGGTTGTTTACGGCACTGCACCGCCCAACTATGCAGCTGCCGCACTGGCATTCGTCATGGGGCTGGATGGCGCTCTGACAGTCGCAACAATTTTTGCAGCAACCGCCCTGCACCCGATCATCACTCCGGTGTTTACGGAAGTATTTGGCGGCGGCGCTATTTCCATCTCCGGGTTTGATCTGGCCCTGCGACTTGCCGGGTTGATTGGCGCTGCAGTCACATCCGCGTTCCTGCTTGCCTGGTTCATGGGCCGTGAACGCCGAGCCGCAGCGGGCGGTCTGTTCGACGGTCTCAACGTCATCATAATGCTGGTTTTCGCCATAGCGCTCATGGCAGGCATTCCTGACAGGGTCATGGCACAACCCGGTTATGCTCTTGCCCTCATTGTTCTGGCCACAGCCATCCACCTGTCGCTCAATCTCGCTTCTTTTGTGTTGTTTCGGATGACGGGCATGCAGCGCGCACTAACCCTTGGCTACACCCATGCCGGGCGCAATATCGCCGTCGTCATGGGGGTTCTGGGCTCTGCCGCGCCGCCGGACGCGTGGCTGTTCTTCGCCATGCTGCAGTTCCCTATTTATTGCCTGCCGATGTTGCTCAAACCGCTTTACAGGAAACTCGTTTGAACAAACTGCAAACCGCACCTCGTCATGGACAAAGGTTTCCGTCATAATGCGAACCATGAGAACCCTCTACCTGATAGCAGCAATGTTCTGCTGGTTGACAGTAAACGCCACATCCGCGTTCGCGGCCGACGCTGCAGACCGCACCGTGATAGGCTTTTCAAAGGATGGACGTTACTTCGCATTCGAGGAGTACGGCATCCAGGATGGATCAGGCTTTCCCTATTCCAGCATCTATATCACCGACCTGCAGACCGACACCTGGGTTGAAGGAACACCGGTGCGCGTCCAGATGCGCGAGGAAGGCGCCACCGCCTACGGCGCACGCCACAAGGCCCTGACCCAGGCTGCGCCACTGATTGAAGAGTTCGGCACAATCCAGCCGGCCAAAACATTGGCCAGCAACGCAGTCGGTGAAGAGGTGGCTGACCCTCACATGATGAAATTCAAGAGGTTTCACAATCTGTCTACCCTGTGGACTGTCAAGCTCACGCATGTTGATCTGGCAACACCGCCTGATTGCCAGTCACTGCCAGGCATAAAGGGGTTTGCCTTGTCAGTCGCAGTTGATAATGGCGAGTTGAAGGAAGTCTACCGTGACAAGGATTTGCCCAAGAGCCGCGGCTGCCCGGAAAACTACCGGCTCGCTGATGTCCTTTCGTTTGGTGAAAACGAAAATGGCCGCGTCGTTGTTTTGATACACATGCTCACTTTCGGATTTGAAGGTCGTGACTCCCGTTTTGTGGCCGTGCCGGTCAAGCTGCCTTCCTGGAGATAACCCGGTATCTTCGGTTGAGTGGCTGCGCGCAACTCTGCTAGATCAACGCATTCACACGTCCTACCAAGAAAGTGCGCGCCCGGATGATCCCTCGTTACACCCGCCCCGAAATGGCAGCCATCTGGTCGCCTGAACAAAAGTTCCGCATCTGGTTCGAGATCGAGGCCCATGCCGCCGATGCGCAGGCCGAACTGGGCGTGATCCCGAAGGAAGCGGCAAAAACGGTTTGGGATAAGGCCCGGAATGCCGAATTCGACGTGGCTCGCATCGACGCCATCGAGGCGGAAGTGAAGCATGACGTTATCGCCTTTCTGACCCATCTGGCAGAGATCGTCGGACCGGAAGCCCGCTTTGTGCACCAGGGCATGACCTCGTCAGATGTGCTGGACACCTGTTTCAACGTGCAACTGGTGCGCGCCGCCGACCTGCTGCTGGAAGACCTGGACCTACTTCTAGCCGCCCTGAAGAAGCGCGCACATGAGCACAAGGATACCCTCACCATAGGCCGCAGCCACGGCATTCATGCCGAACCAACCACATTCGGCCTGAAGCTGGCGCAAGCCTATGCAGAATTTGACCGCTGCAGGGAACGGCTGGAGTTTGCCCGCAAGGAAGTTGCCACCTGCGCCATTTCCGGTGCGGTCGGCACCTTTGCCAACATCGACCCGCGTGTGGAAGAACACGTTGCCGAGAAGATGGGCCTGACTGCGGAACCTGTTTCAACGCAGGTAATTCCGCGCGACCGGCACGCCATGTATTTCTCGGTGCTTGGCGTCATTGCATCTTCCATCGAGCGGCTGGCCACTGAAATTCGCCACTTGCAACGCACCGAGGTTCTGGAAGTGGAAGAGTATTTCT
Organism: uncultured Alphaproteobacteria bacterium; assembly: GCA_963787895.1. Classification (GTDB taxonomy): domain Bacteria; phylum Pseudomonadota; class Alphaproteobacteria; order Rhizobiales; family Aestuariivirgaceae; genus Anderseniella. The sequence continues at coordinate 420,458 of CAWBEX010000001.1, forward strand.
CCCCCGGTCAGAAGGGCTCATCCGCCATGCCGCACAAGCGCAATCCGGTGTTGACGGAAAATCTCACCGGTCTTGCCCGTCTTGTCCGCTCAGCTGCCATCCCGGCGATGGAGAACGTGGCTCTTTGGCATGAACGCGATATCTCGCATTCATCTGTCGAGCGCGGTATCGGACCGGACGCGACCGTGCATCTGGACTTCGCGCTGCGCCGGCTTGCAGGCGTCATGGACAAGCTCGTTGTCTACCCTGAGAATATGCAGGCCAACCTCGACAAACTCGGCGGGCTGGTGCACTCGCAACGCGTCCTGCTGGCGCTTACTCAAAGAGGTGTAAGTCGCGAAGACAGCTACAGACTGGTCCAGCGCAACGCCATGCCGGTATGGCGCGGCGAAGGTAACTTCCTCGAACTGCTGAAAGCGGACAAGGACGTTTCCGCCGCCCTCACGGACGCTGAACTCGAAGCCTTGTTCGACATGAGCTACCACACAAAGCACGTCGACACGATCTTTGCCCGGGTGTTCAAGTAGGCGCGGTGATTGGGCAGTCATCTAGAATGGCTGGAGCCGGTGCCGAGGCAACTATGCAGGTAGGTTCAACTCTGGGTGCTCCAGGCCCCCAGCGTCTGGGTTTCTCCAGCAGTGGCAAGCTCACTGCGTTGCTCCAGCGAGGTTGTGTCTTCCACAAGGGCGGACAAAACGCTGGACAGGGCAACACGTGTGTCACCATCCTCCAGGGCCTTCTGCAACGCCTTGCGATTGACCGCCACAGGCACCCCCTCCTCTATCCAGGCATAGACCTCACCTGTGGTCTGATCTGCGAAGCGCACTGCCTTCAACTTTCGGCAACAGTCTTGCAGAAATTCCAGATTGTGAACCGCCGCCAATGCACCCGCATCCTCAAACACCTGCTCACGCGACGCAGCCTCAACATTGACCTTCTTGTAGCGTTCAACATTCAGCAATTGTGTTACGTCGAGAACAGTCAACTCTCCGTTGGCACCAAATGCAGCGGTGCGCGGGCGATTTCCCTTGCTTACAGAATTGTCCAGAAACTCGTAGTGCACCTGCTTGCCGGCACCAAGCGCCCATGTGAAGAACAGGTTTGGCATGCCCGAAAACGCTTCGATGTTGTGAAAGAGCAAGTCATCAACAGCCTTGTAACGACCCACCTGCTCTCCCCGGTACCACGCCCGCTCTACCGTATCTGCCGGTGGCGTGATCATGAAAAACAGATATACGGTATCGCCAAATCGCGTCAGCAGGCGCCCACCTGCTTCCCGGTCTGATGCCGAAGAGAAACTGTCAAACCTGAACCTGTCTATCAGCAGATGCGGCACCTCTCCGCGCCCCGCCTTGGCAGCCATGTAGTCATCGAGCTTCAGATCGACAATCTCTACTTCGTGCCCTGACAGCGAGCCCGCATAGCGCACCGCTACATCAAGCGACCCATAGTCGAGCAGATACTTGCGGAAAACATCGGGGCTGATTAGGGCAAAGTCACTCCAGTCCAGTTTCAGCCTTTCAACCAGCGCCTTTTGTTGTGGTCGCAGAGTACTCTTGCCAGCGGCGGAGGCACCTTTGACATTCAGAATGACCGGTTTTTCTTGCGCAGGCAGCAGCTTGAAACCCTCTTTTCTTGCGCCCTCCTGCACAATCAGCCCGATCTGCTCACCAAGGAGACGGCTGCCGTAACCGTTGCCAAAGTCAGCCAGCGCAAGCTTCGCAATCAACTCATTGTCACCCATCAGACGTCCGCGCTTGCCCAAAATGAGGCTCGCGACGCGCACAAGCGAAGCAATGGCTTCTGTTTCAAGTTGCGTGCCGCCAGCCGCAAACTCACTCCATCGCCTGATCCGCTCATCATCGCTGCTGGCCACAGGTGCAGCCGCCCTGGGCAACCGCTCGCTACGCCTGAAGATGCGGGCAAGCCAGCCCTGCTTCTGCGGCATAGCAGCAGCCTTCGCCCCGGCATCAGTCCCTGACCCTGCCAGCTGCGCTTCAATCAACTTCAGCGCTTCCTCACAAGCGGATGAAAAGACTCCCAAAAGTGCGCCACGCTTCGGCGCCACATAGCGCGACAGAACAATCCCCACAATGCGCCGGAAATTGATGCCAAGATCCTCGTACACCTTGCCATCGGGGACTGAAATGTCGGCCATGACCCGGATCAAAACCTCATGCACGATCAGGCGTTCGGGTCTGAAGGCAATAAGAGTGTGTGCTGGAAGGCCAGTAAAGTCGGCCAGTTCGCGCACTTCCGCCAAAGTGGTGGAAACATTTTCCTGCCGGTAGATGGTTGCCAACGGCAGGTAGCGCTCAGGAATGGCTGACTCAATGCCAGGATTCCACGCACCAGGCTTTGCATTCTTGATGGTCTCGTTCATGGTGCAATACTATGTCTGACTGTCACCGGGTGAAACAGTCCAATTTCCGGTAGCCGGACACGCTTGCATTGTTTTTGCAGTAATTGCCGTCGGCGCCAGCGCCACGGCGCTTCGAACAGCGCAACAGCAAAAGGCAATGACCCGCCTGCGGTAATCACAGGCGGGTAAGACAAACTCAACGGTTGAGGTTGGCTTCTAGTAGCGCACCTTGATCAGTGTATTCTTGCGGCCGAACTTGTTGACCAACTGATAAAACTGACGCGCATTCGAGGTGTGCAGGCGGATGCAGCCATGCGACGCAGGGCGGCCAAGACGGCTGACATAATTGGTACCATGAATGGCAAATCCACCATGATAAAACACCGAGTACGGCATTGGTGAATTGTCGTACTTGCGCGAGTAGTGCATTCTTGACGTCCACTTTGCCCGCCATGTCCCGGTCGGTGTACCGTAGCCCTTGCGACCGGAAGAAATCTTCCAGCTTGCATAGTGACGGCCGTTCACCTTGACCTGCATGGTTTGTGTGGAGAGATCAACATGGGCAACCACACCTGCCAGTGAGATGCTGGCCGTGCCCGCCATCATCATGCCTGCAGCCATCACACCTGCCGCACATCTGGCAAAACTCTTCATAAAACCCATTGTCTCAGCTCCTGTTCTCAGCAACTCTGCACTTACGCTAGGGAAGCACAAACTATCCTAGATTGTAAACCTAGTTTACCAGAAGTTGAAGCCGCCCAGGTCGCAACCACTGCACAATTGCGCAATAATTCCATCACCCGGAACATTACTGCTACGGAGCATGTTCCTCAACGCTCAAACAGAAATTCCCGCCCCAACTTGACTCTCGGCTTCCCTGAATAAGAGATGATATCTGCCGTGGCATAAGTCTCAGTTAATGTGGCAGGTAAAAAACTACCGGTTCCAACAGTATCAATAGGAGCCCCGGCCGCACCCATTATCTGACACTTCTGCGGGCTGAAACCTGACGAGGCAACGATCTTGGCGTTCTTGTATCCGTTTACATCCAGCGCTTGCCGGGTGTGAATGATGTTGGCCACCGACACGCCCGACCCGAACAAAACACGGCGCACTTTGTCGACCAGAATGTTGCCTGGATCCAGCTGGAAGGCCCTTGGCCCCAACACATGCTCCACGATGTTGTACTCGCCGTTCACCTTCAGCCAGCGCCCCACCGTCTCGATGGACTTTTCATAGTCCAGGCCCTCTGCGAACCGGCCACCATGAGTATCCAGCCTCACGCCCAGAGTTTTGCCCTTCTTGTCGAGCTTTGCCACGTTGTAAAACCAGTCGGCTGTTCGAAGGCTGTCTGTTACTTCACGCCCGTTGAAGTCTACCAGTGCCACGAGGTGGTCTATTTCCGGCAGACGCTCTGTAAACATCTTGGTCGCCTTGACCACATCACCGTCGGCATAGCCCACCAATGCATGCGGCATGGTGCCGATGCCGGATTTCGCTCCGAACATGGGCGCGGTCACGTCCTGCGATGAGCCGACAAAACCCCTGACCTTCTTGTTTTCCCGCTTTGCAGCATCAGACCCCACGGACGCGCCGTAAGCTGCGAGCATGTTCATGTCGATACCTGAACCATGGCGTGCGTGCATATCAATGAACGAGGCTTCGGGCAGCGCCAGACACATCTCGTATGCATTTACTGCCGAGACCGACGGGAAGCCGGTTTTCTGAAGCAGCAACGTTTCAACTTCAGACAGCTTGGACATCGGACCGCGAACTTCCATCAGTTTGCGCTCGGCAGGTACGATCTCTCCCTCTTTGAAAAAGCGCGTAACCTCTGCATCCGGGACAAGCCGCTTGATCAGACGCTCCGCCGGCTCCAGCGCAGCAATGCACCGGCGGCGCAGAAACACCGCATAAACCACATCCACATCGCCGTTGGCTTCGACAACCATGCGGGTATTGGTGAAATACTTGTCCGTCATCTGCGAGACGGGCGCTGCCGCAAGCGAGACTTCAACAAGCCGGTCAATGGCCTCGTCACGAGTGAGGCCGTGAATTTTCTTGGATGTCATGGAGATGCAATAGCCCTGGGCAGTGGAAATCGACTAACCGGGCAATCATGGCCATATGCTGGCCGGGGCGTCAATGGATTGAAGTCTCTGCAGTTCAAAAGTCGAGCAACCTGCCAACTGCCACGCGGTTCAGCGCCGGAATATTCGAAGCAAGCTTCATTGCCCCTATCAACAAGGCCCGCTTGAGCTTTCCTTCAGACATCACCGCCCGCCTGCCCTGTTCGCTGAAAGTCAAAACGGCTTCACCCTCGGCACGGCGTGTGGCTGTGTAGTCGCTGAGCCCGCCTTCAGCGAAACGCCGAGCCAGATCTGCAGCATCGGCAATTCCAAGATTCATACCCCGACCACCCGCCGGAGAGTGGCAATGCGCAGCATCACCTGCGAGAAACACCCGCCCGCTCTGATAGGTCTGGGCAATCCGCACCGAGATGGCAAACGCCCCTGACCTGCGAATTCTGGCGACGTTGATCGGAACCGGCAAAGCGGCAAGTGCATCGACCGTGCTGGCAATCACTCGCACACGGGCTTTCTCCAGCGGCACAACAACAGCCGCGTTCCCACCGGGCAGCAGATACACGCTAAAACTGTCCATGCCGTCCCAGCCAAGCACATCCGCATCTGCGATAGACCACTGCTTGTCCAGTTCCCTACCTTCAAACCTGATATTCATCGCCTGGCGCACGAAGCTGCGCACACCATCACATCCCACAACATAGTCATAAGAGTGCAGTGAGCCATTGTAGGTAGCGCTCACGCCTTTCTCATCCTGACTAAGTCCATCCAGCGCCGTGTTGTAGCAAACCTTGCCGCCATACCGCTCCACGCCTTGTTGTATGCAACGCTCTGTCTGGTCCTGCGCCAATGCCAGCAAACGCTTTGCCGGATCTGGCAGAACCGTGAGATTCAGGGTTGCCACCAATTTGCTGCCATCGTGAAAGCGCGCACGCTGTACTTCTATTGCTTGTGCGCGGATGGCCTCGGCGACCCCGGTAGGTTCAAATATTCGCATGCTGCCCGGCATCAATCCGACGGCCCGCGACAACTGCGATGGCTGCGCGCGCCGTTCAATGATGTCAGCCTTGATACCGCGCCGCGCCAGTTCAAGCGCCAACGTCAACCCGGTTGGGCCTGCCCCACAAACAAGAATGCGCATGCCAGCCTCCACTGCATTTAATTGCAATTTCATGGCTACTCTAGGCCAATTCAGATGGCATTGAAACTGTGAGCAATTGCGCAAGGAAAGTTGCCGGGCGGCACACGCCGGGGCAATGCGGATCGCTCAGATTGCCTCGAGCACAGCCTTTGCACCTGCAGCTATCAACCCGCCGTCGCTCGATGCGGAAATGAGTTTGTAGCCAAGTTCAGCAAATGTCCTCGACTGTTCGCCGCCAGAGGCATAAATCCCGGCAATCTTCTCATGCTTGTTTGCCGCCGCAAGTATCTCCGGCAATGCCGAAACAACGCCGGGATCGTTAGCACCTTCCATCTTGCCGCCAGACAGGCTGATCGACAGGTCGTACGGCCCGACAAACACCCCGTCGATGCCGTCAACGCCCAGAATGTCATCCAGGCAGGCAATTGCCTGTTCGGTTTCAATCATCGCCAGGACGGTAGTGCAATCATTGGCGCAAGCCAGGTACTCCGGACCGCTCAGGTTCCAGATACTTGCCGCTGCCACCGGACCAAAGCTGCGAGACGCCAACGGCGGATACTTCGTGACGCTGGCAAGCTTGTTCGCATCAGCCAGGGAATTGATCATTGGCATAATGATCACGGACGCACCTGCATCCAGCCCGCGCGCCGCCATGCCAAAGTCCTCAAGCGGAGGCCGCATGGCCGGAATGCCCCCCGCGCCAGCCACGCTGCCCATCATTGCAGCCATGGCATCATAGCCCAGTGTACCGTGTTGCATATCAGCAACGACTCCGGCAAAACCGGACCTGACCATATGCGCGGCCTGACTGGCACCGGCCATCTGGCTCCAGGCAACGAAAACGGGTCCACCATTGGCCCGCGCAAGACGGGCCTTTAATGAAAGTGGATGATCGGCGGACAAGCCCGTATCAACCCTGGTTTTCGATCTGGGTAACGGCTTCCGCCATCAGTTCATCCATCTGGCGGCGCAATTGGTGATCAGACTGATTGACCCCGGCAGCATCGAAGTCGGCACGCACCTTGCGGAACACATCATCGTCACCGGCTTCTTCAAAGTCAGCCTTGATGACTTCCTTGGCATAGGCGTCGGCTTCAACACCTTCCTTGCCCAGCAACCCGGCTGCCCACAAGCCCAACAACTTGTTGCGGCGAGCCCCAGCCTTGAACTGCAATTCCTGATCGTGAGCGAACTTGCTCTCGTAGCTTTTCTTGCGGTCATCGAACGTGTTCATGTCTCTGGCTGTCTCCTTGGCGGCAGGCCGCATTGTCAGTTTGGCGGCGGGCCGCGTTGTCAGTACGTGCCATCACATAGCCAATCCCCCCTGCAGCTTCAATACATCTTGTGCGGCATTCGGCAGCAGAAACGCCGATTTGGTCAAATACTGTTTGAAAACCCCGGATGAATCGCCCAGTTGGATTGTACGCGCAGGTCATCTGAGCTAAATAATCGCAGTATCCGCATCGCAGGCGTGCTCCTGCCCGTCACAACGCACAGAGAGACACCCCCTCATATGAACCAGCGACGCAGACGCATTTACGAAGGCAAGGCCAAGATTTTGTATGAAGGCCCTGAGCCGGGCACCATTGTGGTTCACTTCAAGGACGACGCCACTGCGTTCAATGCACAGAAGAAGGCAGTGATCGAAGGCAAGGGCGTGCTGAACAACCGGATTTCGGAGTTCATATTTACCCAGCTCAACGGGCTCGGCATGCCGACCCACTTCATCAAGCGCCTCAACATGCGCGAACAGCTCGTCCGCGAGGTCGAGATCATTCCCCTGGAAGTCATTGTCCGCAACATCGCGGCGGGTTCCATGGCCAAGCGTCTCGGCATCGAGGAAGGCACGCCCCTGCCGCGTTCGATCATTGAATTCTGTTACAAAAATGATGAACTGGGCGACCCTCTGGTGGCCGAAGAACATGTCACTGCGTTTGGCTGGGCAAGCCCGCAGGAGATCGACGACATCATGGCAATGACGATTCGCATCAATGACTTCATGTCAGGCATGTTCGCAGCCATTGGCATCAAGCTCGTCGACTTCAAGATCGAGTTTGGCCGCCAGTATGAAGGCGACCTGGTGCGAACCGTGCTGGCAGACGAGATCAGCCCGGACTCATGCCGTTTATGGGACATGAAGACAAACGAGAAGATGGACAAGGACCGCTTCCGCCGCGACCTCGGCGGATTGGTCGAAGCATATCAGGAAGTTGCCCGTCGCCTTGGCATCCTCAATGAAAACGATCCGAAGAAGCCATCCAAACCCAAGCTGGTAAAGTCCTGACCTCGCCAGCCGCAAACTTGACTCAAGGACTGCTACACATGAAAGCGAAGGTTGTTATCACCCTGAAGAATGGTGTGCTTGACCCGCAGGGCAAAGCCATTGAAGGAGCTTTGTCAGGCCTCGGCTTCTCCGGTGTCGGCAATGTGCGTCAGGGCAAGTTCATCGAACTGGATGTAACCGCCGCCAGCAAGGAAGAAGCCCGCAAGAACGTTGAGGCGATGTGTGACAAGTTGCTGGCAAACACGGTGATCGAAAACTACCGAGTGGATATCGAATGATGCGCATCTGGCAAACGCTCGCAGCCGCTGCAGCCGCAACGCTGCTGCTCTCGGCCGCAACCGCAGCTGCGGTAATTGAAACAAAGCCCTTGAACCTTTCTATCAAGGTAGGTGCAAAATCGTATGATGTATCTGCCCAACAGCCTGCCGACTGGGAACTGCTTTCAGAAGGCCAGCTATCACTCAATCAACGTTTTGATATCCAGCCAGATGGCAGCAGTGGCACCATTGAAGTACGCATCGCTCCGCTGCCTGCCAACAAGAAGGAACCCAATCCCTGCCTGTACCTGACACAGCTGGCAAAGCCACTGCAGGCCAATGGTTTGCGGGTTTCACCTGGCAGATCGCCGCAAGGCAACATGAACCCGGTTTGCTCGATGGTGATAGAAAGCACATTGAAGACGCTGTTTTACTATGCCTCCATTTTCCGGACGGCGGATCTCGCTGTTGCCGGTATTGCATATTCACAGCGCGATCTCACCGACGACCAGATCGCTGATTTCTCTCGCTACCTTGCCTCCGTTCAGGCGAATCCGAAGGACTCTACCCAGTGAAGGCTGCCGTCGTCGTATTCCCCGGTATCAATCGCGAAAATGACATGGTTCGCGCCCTGAGAAATGGCGCCGGTGCTGATGTCACAAAAATCTGGCACACAGAGACAGCACTGCCTGCGGGCACCGATCTGGTGGCTGTGCCCGGCGGCTTTTCCTATGGCGACTATCTGCGCTGCGGCGCTATTGCCGGGCGTTCTCCGGTCATGAATGCAATTATCGACCACGCCAGCCGTGGTGGTCTGGTGTTGGGCGTTTGCAACGGTTTCCAGATACTCACCGAGGCAGGCCTGCTGCCCGGCGCCTTGATGCGCAATGCCGGTTTGAAGTTCGTCTGCAAGCAGGTACGCCTCAGCGTCGAAAACAATACCACCTTCTTTTCCCGCTCGATGACCAAGGGCGCAGTCGTCTCCTGCCCGGTCGCCCACCATGACGGCAATTACTTCGCCAATGCCGAGACACTGAAACTCCTGGAGGGCAACGGCCAGGTGGTGTTCCGCTATGCTGAAGGCACCAATCCAAATGGCGCCATCAATGACATCGCCGGCATTGTGAACGACAGCGGCAACGTGATCGGCATGATGCCGCACCCGGAAAACATGATCGAACCGCTGCATGGCCGCACCGACTGCCTGGCGCTGTTCGAAGGATTGGCGGCGTAGAGCACATAGCAGGTTTTGCAAAACCAGCAGCGCTGCCCTGGCTTGCAAACCGTCAAGGACCATTCGCTGCAATGACGCGCCCTGGTTCTCCCAAAATCAGACCAGCCAGCATGTGACTTCCTCAAGAAATTTTCTGTTTCCTGTTTAGGCTTGCTTAGCCATTGCAACTGGATTTCCTCGCATATTCCAACCGTGAGCGTATGAAGGCAATGTTGACCAAAGTCGACAGGTAACCCCAGACACATTGTGAGCAAGGCCAACTGGCTGACCCGCTGGTTTGTTTATCGTCTTAAGGAGAGAAGGCGATGAGTGGATTACGTCGGACTATTTTCACTATCGCCAGGTTTCGGGCGAACAATTCGGGAACATTAGCACCAGTCCTTGCCGTTGCAGCCATTCCAATGATCATGGCAGCAGGCGTTGCCGTGGACTACGGCAACCAGGTATCGGTACATGCGCGCTTGCAAGCTGCAGTAGACGCGGCGGCCCTTGCAGCAGGCCGCGAGGCAAACAAAAGCGATCAGGAGCTTTCGCGCATAGCGAAAGACTATTTCTTTTCAAACTTTGGCACTCCTGCCAATTCTGGCACGCCGAGTATGACATTGAGCGCCAATGGCAATGATGTTCTCGTCACTGGCCGGGTTGAGGTACAGAATTACCTTACCAAGGTAGCTGGCTTCAACACGACGATTGTGTCAGCTTCTTCGACGGTATCGAAGGAAGCAACCGGCCTTGAAGTGGCACTGGTGTTCGACAACACCGGTTCAATGGGTTCACAGAGCCGTTTGACCACCCTCAAGATTGCTGCTCACGATTTCGTGGAAATCCTGTTTGGCCCGCGCGAGACAGCCGACACCTTGAAAGTTGCTGTCGTTCCGTTTTCCCAGTTCGTCAATGTTGGGCCAAGCAAGGGCGACAACTTCTGGGTCGATACCGGCGGCCAAAACACATATTCAAGGACCAACTTCGCAACCAGCAGCTGGAACAACTGGCGCGCCTGGCAATCAATCCGCAACCGGGCATGGCCGGGCTGCGTGGAATCCAGACAAGGGCCATTGTCGGTTAACGACACCGCGCCTGACATCAACAACGCCGCCACCCTGTTTCCGCCAGCCTTCGCACCAGATGAGCCGGGCAACAATGCCTCGACCACCTATCTGCGTTCAAACGGTACTGACGGCACATCTTCCAGATACGACTACAGCTATTCCAACAGCTACCTGAACGACAGCAAGGGAAGTGGCAACACACTTGCTGTCCGCCAGTCGCACCAGACCAAGTACAATAATGTCACCCTCAGCACGACCTCTCGCGGGCCGGACAAGGGATGCAACATCCAGCCAATCCAGGCGCTGACCAACAGCAAGCAGCCCGTGCTGCAAACCATCAACAACATGCGCGCTGACGGCTACACTCATGTGGCCGAAGGCGTTGGCTGGGGCCTGCGCGTACTGTCTCCCGGTGAGCCCTTCACCGAAGGCGTCAGCTTTGACAACGAGGAAATCACAAAGGCAATGGTGCTTTTGACCGATGGCGAAAACACATTCGATTCGGAATCAAACCACAACCAGTCCACCTACACCGCATACGGCTTCCTCGGCGAAGGCCGCCTCGGTTCTACCAACTACTGGACTGCGGTCTCTGCGCAGGACACCCTGCTGGCACAAGCCTGCAACAATGTGAAGGCGGCAGATATCGTCACCTACTCGTTCGCATACAACGTGCCCAGTGCAACCCAGCGCAATCTTATCAAGAACTGCGCAACAAGCCCGGAAAAATACTTCGATCCGCCATCAAACGCGGCATTGGTAGCAAGCTTCCAGCAGATCGCGGATGAACTTCGCAGACTGCACCTGAGCCGCTAACCCACGAAGCTGTCACAACCTGGAGCCCGTCACATCTCGTGGCGGGCTCTCATCTTTCAAAAAAGCCAGGACTGCACACCCATGTGCACCTGTTAGCTTATGCAGTTGACTATTGCCCGACCTTGTTCCAACCATAACGGTATGAACAGGAACTTGATCAAGCCATGAACCGCACCAGAACCTATTTGGCCGGCGCGCTGGCGTTGGCGGGAGTCTTCGCTCTGCCGCAGGCAGCCAATGCCGCCGACTACGACACCATTCCCGCCGACTGGAACGGCTTTTATGCAGGCGTGCATGCCGGATTTGGCTGGTTCGACGCTTCCGGCAGTTTTGGCGCACCAGTCAACCTTGACGCTTCTGGCGCCATGGGTGGAGTGTTGCTTGGCTACAATTGGGATCTCGGCAACTATGTCGCTGGTCTTGAGGCGGATGCGTCATTTGGCGGCCAATCAGACACACAACCGGTCTTTGGGTTTGGTGCCCTGCGCCTGACCAATCACGGTCAGCATACTTTCCGCGCGCGGCTTGGCCTTGAAACCGGAACCAGCGGTCTGCTTTATGTCACAGGCGGTCTCGCCCTGGCCGACTTCTGGGGCACAGTTTCATCAGGTGCCCGTGACAAGGACTTTCTTGTCGGAGGTGTTGTCGGTGCCGGTTACGAGGCTATGCTCACCGAAGACATCTCGATCCGTGGCGAATACCTTTATGCCAACTACGGCAACAACACATTCAGCGCCGGCGGTGACTTTGATCTGGACGTCGAGACACACACAATTCGCGCTGGCGTTGCCTGGCGGTTCTGACTGACCCCAGCAACTTGTGCAGCTGAACTCACTGCTTAGGCAGTCAGTGTCTTGCATCGATCTTTCCACGACATATCGTTCAAAACACGCCATTAGGTGTGTATTGCGGCGGCATATTGCGCTAGAACGCAGGCCAACCTCTCCTTGAATCGGGCACTGCTTACCAATGACTGCCAAACCCGCCTATCAGAACAATGTCGAGATAACAGCCGAACTGGTTGCCCAGCATGGCCTCAAGCCCGACGAATATGAGCGTTTTGAAAATCTCATCGGCCGCAAGCCGACGCTCACCGAACTTGGCATCGTGTCAGCCATGTGGAACGAGCACTGTTCTTACAAGTCATCCAAAAAGTGGCTCAAGACACTGCCAACCAGCGGCGACAAGGTCATTCAGGGGCCGGGCGAGAACGCAGGTGTCATCGACATCGGCGACAATCAAGCCATCGTGTTCAAGATGGAAAGCCACAACCACCCTTCGTTCATTGAACCCTATCAGGGCGCTGGCACGGGTGTGGGTGGCATCCTGCGCGACGTCTTCACCATGGGCGCGCGGCCCATTGCTGCCCTCAACGCGCTGCGCTTTGGCGACCCGGACCACCCCAAGACCCGTCACCTGGTGTCTGGCGTGGTTGCCGGCATTGGCGGATATGGAAATTCGTTCGGCGTGCCAACCGTAGGCGGCGAAGTGAACTTCCACCCGCGCTACAACGGCAACATCCTGGTCAACGCCATGGCGGTGGGTCTGGCTGATGCCGACAAGATTTTCTATTCCGAAGCCAAGGGCGTAGGCCTGCCCGTTGTCTACCTCGGCGCCAAAACCGGCCGCGACGGTATCCACGGCGCCACAATGGCTTCGGCCGAGTTTGACGACTCAATCGAGGAGAAGCGCCCTACCGTGCAGGTTGGCGACCCGTTCACCGAGAAGTGCCTTTTGGAAGCCTGCATGGAACTGATGGCTTCAGGTGCCGTCATCGCGATACAGGACATGGGGGCCGCCGGTCTTACCTGCTCGGCCGTGGAGATGGGCGCCAAGGGTGACCTCGGAATTGAACTGGACCTGAACGCAGTGCCGTGCCGCGAAGCTGGCATGACTCCCTACGAGATGATGCTGTCGGAAAGCCAGGAGCGCATGCTCATGGTCTTGCGCCCGGAACAGGAAAAGGAAGCCGAAGCCATCTTCCACAAGTGGGGGCTGGATTTTGCCATCGTCGGCAAAACCACCGACGACCTGCGGTTCCGTTGCCTGTGGAACGGCCACGAAGTGGCCAATCTGCCAATCAAGGAACTGGGCGATGAAGCGCCCGAATATGACCGGCCCTGGCTTGAACCGAAAGTGCCTGCCGCCTTGAGCGAAGAGGACGTGCCTGCCCCCAATGATCTTTCCGCCGCTGTCATCAAGTTGATGGGATCTCCCGACATGGCGTCCCGCCGCTGGGTGTGGGAACAGTACGACAACCTGATCCAGTCAAACTCGGCGCAGATCCCCGGAGGCGATGCCGCCGTGGTACGTGTCAACGACGCGGGCAAGGCTATAGCCGTATGTGTGGATGTAACGCCCCGCTATGTCGAGGCCGACCCGTTTGAAGGTGGCAAGCAGGCAGTGGCAGAGGTATGGCGCAATCTCACTGCAGTGGGTGCTGACCCAATTGCCATTACCGACAACCTGAACTTCGGCAACCCAGAGAAACCAGAAATCATGGGCACCCTCGTGCACGCCATCAAGGGTATCGGCGCAGCATGCATCGCGCTCAATTTCCCCGTCGTGTCCGGAAACGTATCGCTATACAACGAAACCCACGGCAAGGGCATTCTGCCAACTCCTGCCATCGGTGGTGTTGGCCTGATGCCTGACGTGAGACAGATGGCGACCTTGGCCTTCAAACAGGAGGGCGATGCGATCATCCTCATTGGTGGGCACGGGACACATCTGGGCCAGTCGATGTACCTGCGTGAAATACTGGGGCGTGAGGAAGGCACTCCGCCGCCGGTTGACCTGGACCTGGAGAAAAAGAACGGGAATTTCGTGCGCATGTTGATCCGCAAGGCGCGCGCCACGGCAGTGCACGACATCTCCGATGGCGGTCTGGTTGCAGCTTTGGCCGACATGGCATTGGCGTCGCGCATAGGCTGCAAGATTGAACTGCCACGCGGCAAAGACACCCACGCAGCCTTGTTCGGCGAGGATCAGGCACGCTATGTCATCACCTGCCGACCAATGGACGCCCACGCCCTCTTGGGCGCAGCAGAAGATGCAGGCGTTTCCGCATCGCGGATCGGTACCGTTACCGGCTCAGGCTTGATTGTGATGGGCGAAGCGTCCATATCTCTCAACAAACTGCGTGCAGCTCACGAGAACTGGTTCCCATCCTACATGAGCACCGCCGCAGAAGTTGCTTGAAGGATTCGACAAATGCCGATGCCCGCTGATGAAATCACTGCAATGATCAAGGACGCCCTGCCCGATGCGCAGATCGAGCTGACCGATCTTGCTGGCGACAACGACCATTGGCAGGTAACAATTATTTCAGAAGCCTTCCGGGGCAAACCCAAGGTGCGGCAGCACCAGATGGTGTATGCTGCCCTTAAAGGTAAAATGGGCGGCGAACTGCATGCCCTTGCACTGAATACCAAAGCACCGGAATAAACGCTCAACAAGGAGCCCTATGATGTCCAACCCAATCCATGACTGGATCGACAACGCAGTAAACAACAATGACGTGGTGCTGTTCATGAAGGGCACCCCGGACCAGCCCCAGTGCGGGTTCTCCGGCCGAGTTGTAAAAATGCTCGACTACCTTGGCGTACCATATGCCGGCATCAATGTGTTGCAATCCGATGACCTGCGTAATGGCATCAAGGAATATTCAGATTGGCCAACCATCCCGCAGCTTTATGTCAAGGGCGAGTTCGTTGGCGGTTGTGACATCATTACCGAGATGTTCCAGAATGGCGACCTGAAACAGACCTTTTCGGACGGCGGTGTAGAGGTAAAAGAGGCCAACGAGACGGCCTGACAAGACCTCTCCTGCAAGAATAGACCCCGGTGCGCCGACGCGCTGGGGTTTTTCTTGATCCGTACACTTCATTGATCAACGTCAAGACACGGCCATATATTTGGCGCTAGACTGTCTTTATCGAGGGGGGATCTCGAAAGGAGTCGCCAGAATGATCAATCGCAAAACACTCACCATGGCGCTTGGCCTTGGCATTGGCTTGTTGCTGGCACCTGCAACAGCTTCTGCTACGCCGGCCGCAAGCGGTCTCGCAAACAGCGGAATTGCAGGCATAGCGACCCAAGCCAACCAGGTCACAAAAGTGCACCGCCGCAGGCTCAGGCATCGCCGCCACCGCGGGCCGTCATTTTATTTCGGCTTTGGCGCACCATCCTACTACTATGACCCGTATCCGTACTATTATCGCCCGCGTGTCCGCAGGTATCGAGGTGGTTCATGCCACCGCTGGCACCGCCGGTGCGTGCGCAACTGGGGATACCGCAATTCAAGCTATCGCCAATGCATGCGTTACCACGGCTGCCGCCCTCGGTAAGGTCTGCACGGTACACCAACACGGGCTTTCAGATCATTGATCTGGAAGCCTTTTTTGTGCTCAGTTGACTCAATGTCATACCAGACCGTCAAAACCCGCGCGACTGCTGAACTGGAAGAAAAAGGGTCACGCTTCCTTGGCTTCCTGGTGCCCTATGCCGAATTTGACACAACTCTGGCGCACCTTCGCGAAGAACACCGCAAGGCCTCGCACCATGTCACCGCCTTCCGGCACATGTTGCCGGACAATCGCATCGAGGAAGGCGCCAAGGACGACGGCGAACCTGCCGGCACATCGGGCATGCCGACGTTGAAAGTGCTGATTGGCGCAAGTCTGGTTGATGCAGGCATCATCATCGTGCGCTATTTCGGCGGCACCAAGCTTGGCGCGGGCGGTCTCGCGCGGGCTTACTCTGGCACGGCAATCCGATGCATTGATGCCGCCGGTATCACGCCCTGGCACCGCATCATCTGCCGCACCCTGACCTGTGGTTTTGACGAAATGTCAGGACTGGAACAGCGCATATCCGCTGCAGCTGCACTGGTGGTGACACAGCGCCTCTACTCCAGCACCGGCGTCAGCATTACCGTGCAGGGTCCGGAAGCCCTGATAACCGGGCTGGCGTGATCAGGTATCCGAGCCCTTGCTGACATCCGAGTGCAGACGAGCGCCCAGTATATGATCGCTGTGGCCAATAACATCATCGCCAGCCCCGACAATCAGCGGATTTGGAGGCCGCACCACAGAGCGGTCCTTGCCTGGATAATCCAGCGAAGACAGGAAATGCCGCATGCAATTCAGCCGTGCGCGCTTCTTGTCGTTGGACTTCACGATTGTCCAGGGCGCATCCGCAGTGTCGGTGTAGAAAAACATGGCTTCCTTCGCTTCGGTGTAATCGTCCCATTTGTCCAGCGAGGCCCGGTCTATTGGTGACAGTTTCCATTTCTTCAATGGCTCCGCCTCCCGCGACTTGAAGCGGCGCAGTTGCTCATCGCGCGTCACCGAGAACCAGTACTTGAACAGCTTGATGCCGCTGCGAACGATCATGCGCTCAAGGTCTGGCGTCTGACGCATGAACTCCAGATAGTCGTTTGCGCTACAAAAACCCATCACACGTTCAACCCCGGCCCGGTTGTACCAGGACCGGTCAAACATGACGATCTCGCCACCAGAGGGCAGATGCTCGATATAGCGCTGGAAGTACCACTGGGTTTTTTCCTTGTCCGACGGCTTTTCCAGCGCAACAACGCGTGCACCGCGCGGGTTCAGGTGTTCGGTGAACCGCTTGATTGTTCCACCCTTGCCCGCAGCATCGCGGCCTTCGAACAACATCAGGATGCGCTGATCGGTTGCCCTTACCCACTCCTGCACCTTGAGCAGTTCTACCTGTAGCTTGGCTTTCTGCTTTTCGTAGGTTGGCCTGCGTATCTTCGTCTTGTAGGGATACTCGCCGTTCTCGAACACACGCCGGATGGCTTCACGTTCGGTCTCCCGCACTGCAGAGCCGTTCATTGCTTTTGCGCTGGTCTGCCCGGCTTGTGGCTCCGGTATATCTGCCATGTGACACCTCCCAATTGCATTATTTCAAATACCCGGCTAACCCAAATGGTGCGCCAGTGCCTTGACCTATGACAAATCTCCAACCGGAAAGAACCCGTCCATGTCCGCATCTTCTGCACCAGCAGCCCTGCCCCGCATCAATCCGATGCTGGTCATTACCTGTGGTTGCCTGATTGCCTTGATCGCGTTTGGCGTGCGCTCGACCATGGGCCTGTTCAACACTCCCATCACCGAGGCGAATGGCTGGGGCCGGGAAACTTTCGGACTGGCAATGGCGCTGCAAAACCTCGTTTGGGGCATTGCACAACCATTTGCAGGCGCATTCGCCGACAAGTTCGGCACGTTTCGCGTCATAGTTCTGGGGGCAGTCGTCTATGCTTCCGGTACCGCCCTGCTGGTAGTGTCCGACTCTGCCGGCATGATCTACCTCGCCGGCGGACTGTTGATGGGGCTTGGCATTGCCATGACCTCGTTCTCCGTCATCATGGCTTCATTTGCCCGTCTTGTGCCGCCGGAAAAGCGCTCCTGGTCTTTCGGCATTGCCACCGCAGCCTCATCCATGGGTCAGTTCGTGTTTGCTCCATTGGGCCAAGGCTTCATATCCGCATTTGGCTGGGAGATGGCCTTGCTGCTGCTGGCCGGTTCGGTGCTGTTCATGTGGGCGCTGGTTCTGCCGCTGCGCGCAGCAAAGGGTGGTGTGGCGCGTGATGAAACCGAGCTTGAAATGAGTATCGGCGAAGCCTTGTCACGCGCCATGAAACACCCCAGCTTCGTGCTGCTCAGCCTCGGATTCTTCGTCTGCGGTTTCCAGGTTGCCTTTCTGACTGTGCACATGCCCGCCATGCTGGTAGGCCGGGGCATCGACCCGCAACTGGCCGCCTGGTCAATCGGCATTGTCGGCTTGTTCAATGTCATCGGCGCCTACACGGCTGGTATCGTCGGCGGCAAGTACTCGCGTCGATACAGCCTGACCCTGCTGTATGTCGCCCGGTCAATTGTGATGGCAACCTTCTTCCTGTTGCCGATCACTGCGCTGTCGACCGTCATCTTCGCCGCCTGCATGGGTCTGCTGTGGCTCAGCACTGTCCCGCTCACCATGGGTCTGGTCACTGTCATCTGCGGCACCCGCTACATGGCCATGCTGTATGGCATCGTGTTCTTCTCCCACCAGGTCGGCTCCTTCCTGGGTGTCTGGCTCGGCGGCAGGTTGTTCGACCAGTTCGGCAACTACAACACCGTATGGTGGCTTGCCGTGGCGCTGGGGCTATTCGCGGCCATCATGCACTGGCCCATCAGGGAAGCACGCGCACCCTCATTCGCTGTACCTGAAGGCGCAAACGCTTGAATGGCAACAGCCGAATGACCTGGCCAGGCCACAAGTTTGCGGCAATCTTCTTTGTCAGCGTCCTGACCCTGTTCCTTGCACTGTCCGCACTGTTCATGATTTCCAGCCGGGCAGACGACAGCCAGGCCGGCACCCTGCTGGCAGTATTTCCGCCTTCAACCAGACCGAACTCGGTATTTGGCAAGATCATCCTGGCAGGCGGCGATCCGGTGCGTCCCACCTGGGTTCGCGGCACCTGGGTGGTGCATTCCGATGAGCCAGGCTTTGCAGGCAGGCTGAAACAGCATGGAGCCATCGGCGCCTACACCTCCTCACCCATCCTGCCTCAATTGGCCGGCTGCTTCGCGTATGCAGATGCGAAAGTCACGCAGGTTTTCGCAATCAACCAGTAGGGCTATGGCCGGTTGCCGATTGCTGACTCCTACTCGGTCAGATCAGCCATCGTCAGCTTGAGCTGCTTCAGCTTGTAGTCTTCCAGCTTGTACTGAAACCCCTCGGTACGCGCCTTCAGATCCTTTGCAGTGGTCTTGTCTTTGCCGACATTGAGCACTTCAAGGCTCACCCAGTCATCTGCCGTGATGTTGAATTGTACCAGCATACCATCTGCCATCATCAGCCGGGTTCGCCAGACGGTTTCTCCACCTTCATTCTTGCGCACATCGGTGAAGCGCACATTGCCCAAATCGGTTGCTGCATAACGGATTGTCAGATCGTTTTTTGGTTTCTTGCCGTCCGGCACGTTATCCAGCTCAAACTTCGGTTGCCCGCCCTCCGTCACGCCGGTACGGCGCACCCTGGTCTGATCACCCGTTTGCGGCTCGAACTCGGCCAGCACCACATGGTCTATGTTCATGTCGGTGACATAGTCGTCCACCCACACTGTCAGTTCCGTGTCAGCATCTACCAGGCCCCGCGCCAGCCAGCTCTGCTGCTCACCCGGCAGACGCACATACTGGCCATCACCCACAGCGCCGCCAATGCGTCCGCGTGCCTTCTTGCCAAGAATGATCTCGGCCAGCGTATTGCCTTGTGCATCTTCAAATCTAACAAGCCTGCCCTTGGCATCCTTGGCTACAGGATCGTCCACCTCGATGAGGACGAACTTGTCCTGACGCGCAGTCTTGGCCTCAAACTTCTCCAGGCTGGCCGCCGCTACCAGCGCTGTTTGAAATTTACCCGCCTTCACCGGATAGCCGGAGCCACCGAGTACGTAACCATCTTCCTTGCGTTCAATACGGACCTTCCGGTCACCCTTCTCCACGACAATGGCAGCCACTTCATTGGCCTTGCCCAGAAGGTTCGGCAGCAGGCGCTCTCCGCGCCCGGCCTCCACAAACCCGGCAGAGTTGGATTGCAACTGCCAGGCAGCGCCGGCACAGGTCACAAATGCAGCCAAGGCAAGCACAATTACACCACGCGGCGTCATTGCTGAACTCCCTTCGCCTTGTTCAGGCTTACGCGTGAGCGCCTGCGCCACAACGCAACAAAACCGAACAGCCCGATCAATAGCGGCACAATCGCGATGTTGATGGCTTTCACCCTGGTTCCAAGCGCATCAATGTCGGCTCTGAGGTTAAGCTGCACCTCGCGCAGGGACTTGCGAACCGTGAACATCTCCGTGCGGAAGTCTTCGATTGCCTTCTGATCGGCTTCCGTCAGTGTCACCTTGCCGTCCTTCGAGCGGGTCAACAAACTGGTGAGCTTCTTCTGGGTTTCTTCAAGCCGCTTGTTGAGCAACTGTTCCTGTTGCCTGAACCGCGCGTTGGCATCCGTGCGCAGCGCATCCACACGAGTGAACGGGCGCTGCTCCACGCCCCTGCCGCGCAATCCTGCCAGAGCCTGCCCACCAGCCATGTCCGATATGGCATTGATCAGAAAATTGGCATTGCCGGCCCTCGGAATGACGGATCGCTGGCCCTGTTGCTCGCCAATCTCGGCCCAGAAACTGTCAAACAGCATGTCCGCGTCCGCCACGGTCAACACGTTGACGGCGCCGGTTGCGCGATGTTCGGATTCCACCTTTGCCGTCGCCGGTTTACCGCTGGCAAAAGCAGAACTTGCGTCGCCGCGTGTCCGCGCCGCCAGAATCCGCTGCTTGTTGTCAGGCAGATATGTCTGAAGCAGCTTGATCGGATTTGGATTGGCAAGCTGTTTTGCCTCCACCATGGATGAACGCAGTGATGACGCTACAAGCGGCTGGAAGCTCAGCCGGGAGCCCTCTGCCGGCTCCAATGCGCCCGTCGAAGCCATCAGCAACGATGACACCTGGTTGAAAACGCCATCTGACCGGTCGAAGCTGGTCTCCGGCATGGCAAGCCAGGTCACGTAGTTGACAATAGTCGGACTGCCCTGATTGATATATTGCACCTGGCGCGAGTTCTCGATGTCCCCAACCACCTTGTCGCCGTCAATGCTGATGCCCCAGGCTTTCAGCAGCTTCACGTACTCAGGATTATCCTTGAACCCCTCACGCCGGCCCGGCAGCACTTCCGAATAGGGATCAGCGAAAACAATCACCGGCTTGCCAGAAAGTGCAAACTGGTCAATCGCATACGCGGTCTTTTCGTCGATTACCGCGGGTGCAATCATCAGCAGCAGATCAACATCATCAGCCAAGGCATCGAACGTTGGCGCCAGCACATCGACATCAAAAAATTCGCGCAACTGGTTGAAGACTTCCCAGGCCGGGATTTGCTGGCCTGTCTGCGGGTTGATATTTCCCACCACCGGCAGACGGCTCATCATGGCAATCTTCTTCTTGCCGGCGTTTGCCAGTTTGAAAATTATCCGCGTCAGATCAAGCTCGAGAAACTCCTGCCGCTCCAGCGCAAGAAAGGGAATCGTCTCCACTTCATCTGTCGAGTTGGTGCCCGCGAGCCCGAAATAGGCTGACCCGTTGCCACCCGGCAACGGCGCGCCCTGCAAGCCAACGGCAGCGGCTTCGTCCTCTTCGTCGGTAAACCGGTCTGCCTTTACCAGCGCAACTCTCAACTTGCCTGCAGCAAGGCTTTCATAATGGCGCAGCATCGACAGGACACGGTCGTGATAGCGTGCATATGTCGGCACCTGTTCGCCAAGATCGGACGTATAGAAGAACCGCAGCGTTACCGGCTCATCGAGGTTCGACAGTACAGACCTCGTCGCATCGGACAGTGTGTATATGCCACCTTCCGTCATGTCGGCCCGGTACCGGCCGAGCCCCTGCGACGACCACAGATTGATCGCTATCAGCGCAATCGCACCAAATACCAGTGCCGCAACGCCAAGTGTTGATCTTGAAACAGAACCAGGCATGCCCTATCCCGCCTTCTTCAGATCAACAGCAACAACAGTTGCCAGCAGCCAGAACCCCGTCATCGACAGCGCCCAGATCACGGTTGGCAGCTCGATCATGCCGCGCGTCAACCCGTCATACTGCGACAACGCCGAAAGCGCAGACACCCCGGTCACAACTGCTTCAGGTGCAATTGCCCGAACCGCGTTGAGTACAATCGGCGTGCCTGATGTTACGAACACGAAACTCGCCGCCACCGCCAGCACGAAGGCGATCACCTGGTTGCTGGTAACCGCCGACATGCAGCTTCCGATCGCCATGAAAACTCCAGCCAACACCAGCCCTCCAGCATAGCTGACTGCAATGACGCCGTTGTCGGGTGAGCCGAGATAATTCACCGTTGCCCACAGCGGTACCGTGCACAACAGCGCCACCGAAACGAACACCACACCCGCCAGCCATTTGCCTATAACCGCCTGCCACACCGTGACCGGCAGCGTCATAAGCAGCTCAATGGTGCCGCTGCGCCGCTCCTCCGCCCACAACCGCATGGAGATCGCCGGTATCAGAATGAGAAACAGCCACGGCAGGTAGATGAAGAACGGCTGCAAGTCAGCTACACCGCGCTCATACAGATTGCCAATGTAAAAGGTGAACAACCCTGACAGCATGACAAAGATGATCAGAAACACATATGCAATCGGAGTGCGGAAGTAGCCCGCCAGTTCCCGCCTGAAGATCGCCAACGTACATGACATGTCAGGCCACCTCGTCCGTGCGCAGCTGGGTGATATGACGGAAAGCCTGCTCCAGCGTAGCGGTCTTGCCCGGCCCAAGCTTGCGCAAGCTGTCGGCCGTGCCGTCCGCCACGATCGTCCCTCTGTCGATCACAACTGCGCGCGTGCACACGGCATCGACTTCTTCAAGGATGTGCGTGGAGATGATAATGGCGCGCCCTGCCGACATGTCCTTGATCAACTCGCGCACCTGATGCTTCTGATTCGGGTCAAGCCCGTCTGTCGGTTCATCGAGAATCAGAACCTTCGGTTCATGCAAGATCGCCTGCGCCAGCCCGACCCGGCGCTTGAAACCCTTCGACATTGTTTCAATAGGCTGGTCCAGCACGCCGCCAAGGTCTGTACGCTCAACTGCTTGCCCGATTGCCAAACTGCCCGCGTTGCCGCGCAACCCGCGAACGTCACTGCAAAACTTCAAGAAACCTGCAACCGACATCTCGCCATATGCTGGCGCGCCCTCCGGCAGATAGCCCAGGTTGCGCCTGGCTTCTTCCGGGTGTGCGGCAACATCAATACCGCAGATTTTGGCACTTCCCTCATCTGCAGCGAGGAATCCGGCGGCCATCTTCATGGTGGTGGACTTGCCCGCACCATTTGGCCCGAGAAAGCCGAGAACCTCGCCTGCCGGCACCTCAATTGAAATGCCGTTGACCGCCGTAAAGGACTGGAAGCGTTTAACCAAAGCTGTGAGTTCGAGCAGTACGGTCATTCCCGTCTTTCACACAATCGAATCAATGAGCTCAGCGTGATGCGTTGCCCAAACAGTTAGGCGACTTGCCGTGATCTTTCAAGCTGGCTGGCAGCACTCTAGTTATATGAGTGCTAAATCACTGATTTTACACATTAATGTATTGTTTGCAATCTTGACTGCAACATATCTGAAAGCAAGAATTTGACGGGTGGGCGAACTGCAACAGGAGATTGCACCGCATGACTGAACCCGGCGCACTTGAACGGCAGCTCAAAGGCTGGAGCCTGACCACGGCGGAAATCATCTACCGTATGCCTGACCATCGCAACCTGCTGCAAAGCTACCTTTGGCAGGAGTACGATCTGGCGCCACGGTTTCCCCGGCTTATCAAGTTTCTCGACTTTTGGGCACACAATCTTGACGGACCATTGAGCGAAGTGCGCGTTGCACACAAGTCGATAATCGGGGCGGCTGAGTTACGCCTTGTCGATCACGAATGGCGACTGCACTAGCTGATATTGCCGTTACTGGAGACTGTTGCCTATAGTGCACTTCTCACACGGGAGCGGGCTTTATGAAGACGAAGAAATCTCCGGCGCGTCTTACACGATTTGCCGACCTGAATTTCGTGCCGCGCGCTGAAGGCGGCGATCAGGCCAAGCTGGCTTCCATATGCTCAAGTGAAGATGGAAGCGAGCTTGGCTGCGGCATGGCTCACCTTACAAATGCAAAACTGGACTGGACCGTCAAATATGACGAGGTGCTGCATGTCGTCTCCGGCAACATCACGGTTCACACGCCTGAAGGTGTTTTCAATGCAGGCCCTCGGGATTCAATCTGGCTGCCGAAGGGAACCCCCCTCACCTATGAGGCCGAGGACGCCCTGATCCTGTTCGCCATTCATCCGGCCAACTGGGCTGATCAGGGATGAAGATTGCCCTGCTACCTGGCGATGACAACACCAACGGCTGGAGCCGCATCCTGCCGCAGCGTACTCCCAACCCGCGGCTGGACAGGCACATCCGCGCTGACTGGCTGGTTGTTGGCGCTGGCTACGCAGGCCTCGCTGCCGCTCGCAGGTTGGCCGAAAACTGCCCGGACCAGCGCATTGTCATCCTCGAGGCTGGCGAACCGGGTGAAAATGCCTCCGGACGCAATTCCGGATTTGCCATCGACCTGCCGCACAATGTCGGCTCTTCACTGGAAGAACTGGACGGTGCAAGGAAGTACATGGGTCTCGCCCGCGCAGCGATTGAACACCTTCAAGAACTGGTCAACACCCACAAAATCGAATGCGATTGGGCGCGCAAGGGCAAGTACCATGCCGCCGTTTCACCACGCGGCACGAAGGAAGTTCTGGAACCGTCCGCTGCCGCACTGGAGGCTAGCGAAGAACCATTTACCTGGGTCAAGGGCGAGGAACTTCGACACAAACTTGGTACGCCTCACTTCCATGCCGCTGTCTATACACCAGGCTCCATCCTGATGAACCCGGCCGCTCTGACACGTGGCCTGGCCGACAGCCAGCCAAGCAATGTCGAACTGTACGAGCATTCGCCTGTAATGGAAGTGGATTACGCCAACGGCATTACCGCCACCACTCCGGCAGGCAGCGTCTATGCGCCGAAGATGATCCTCGCTGTCAACGGGCTTGCGGACCAGTTCGGCTTTCTCAAGCATCGCCTGCTGCGCTTCGCAGCCCATGCGAGCCTTTCGCGCCCATTGAGCGAAGACGAGCAGGCCGCCTATGGCGCACCTGAAGACTGGGGCCTGACACCGGCCAACGCCTTCGCAGGCATCACCATGCGCTACACCCCGGACAGCCGCATCCTGATCCGTCAGAACATACATTTTCAGCCGTCGCTTGGAGTATCTGACGGCAGCCGGAAAGCGATCGCACGAGACCACAAGCGGCTATTTGACGTGCGTTTTCCGATGCTGCCCGCTGTGAACATGGAGCACACCTGGACCGGTTACATATGCCTGTCCGAAAACGGAGCACCAGGGTTCGGCAAGTTGGCAAGCAATGTCTGGTCGGCCGTGTGCCAGAATGCTGTTGGCGTTACCAAGGGCACCATTTCAGGCTTGCTGGTCGCCGATCTTGCATGCGGGGTTCACAACCCACTCATCGCCGACATGCAGGACCTGGGAACCCCTTCACGCGTGCCGCCTCGCCCATTCCTCGACCTTGGCGTCCGGGCGAAGTTCGGCTGGGAAATTTTCAGGAACCGGCATGAGGCCTGAACTGTCCCTACGCCTCATCTGGCGGATAGACCCATGGCTCTGCCTTGCCTGCTGCCTCCCATTCCTGCCACGCAGGCAGCGCCTTCATGGCTGCCGTGTAGCGCAGCACAGCCGGGTGTGCAGACAGCTTGTATACCTCCAGCCTGTTCACCACCGGCGCATACATGGCATCAGCATTACAGAATTCGCCAAACAGAAACGGTCCACCAGATTGCTCCAGACACTCGTTCCATATCTGCTCCACGCGTGACACGTTTGTGCGTACTGCATCAGAGACCTCAAGCGCCCGAATCTCGCGCGCGAAATTCATCGGACATGCGTTACGCAGCGCACCAAAACCTGCCGCCATCTCTGCTGATATCATCCTCGCTTGAGCACGCCTGGCCATGTCGTGCGGCCAGAATCCCATGTTCGGATAAAGATCGGCCAGATACTCCAGGATCGCGAGCGATTCAGATATCCGCAAACCCCCGGCATGCAGACACGGCACCGTGCCTGTTGGAGAGAATGTCTTGAAATCCACGCGCCCCGGATGATCGTCAAAGCGGCGCAGTTCCTGCGTGAATGGAACGCCCTTCACCTTCATGGCGATCCACGGCCGCAGTGACCAGGATGAATACTTCTGATTGCCAATAAAGAGTGTAAGTTCAGACATTTGCGTTGCTCCGTTGAATCAAAAAAGCCCGGCAACTGATGCTGCCGGGCCGGGTCTCGTAAAAGCTGAAGCAGGTGTCAGCTTGAGTAAAATTCGATAACCAGGTTCGGCTCCATCATCACCGGATATGGCACATCAGCCAACAGCGGTACGCGTACCAGTTTGGCTGTCAGTTTCTTGTGATCGGCATCAATGTAGTCAGGCACATCGCGCTCTGGGCTCTGGATGGCTTCGAGCACCAGCCCCATTTCGCGGGATTTCTCACGAACTTCAACAACGTCGTCGATCTGAACCTTGTAGCTCGGAATGTTGACACGCTTGCCATTGACCAGCACGTGGCCATGGTTGACGAACTGGCGAGCGGCAAAAACAGTCGGCACCAGCTTCGCGCGGTAAACGACAGCGTCGAGGCGGCGCTCAAGCAGGCCGATGAGGTTTTCAGCGGTGTTGCCCTTCATCCGCGAGGCTTCCTTGTAGGTCGCCAGGAACTGCTTTTCAGAGATCGATCCGTAATAGCCCTTCAGCTTCTGCTTGGCGCGCAGCTGCGTACCGAAGTCAGACAGCTTGCCCTTGCGGCGTTGTCCATGCTGGCCGGGGCCGTACTCGCGGCGGTTTACCGGGGACTTCGGACGGCCCCAGATGTTTTCGCCCATGCGGCGGTCAAGCTTGTATTTTGCGCTGATGCGGTTTGACATTGGTTCAAGGAACTCCGTTTCAAAAACAAATTTAGCGGCCAGGAAAAGGCTGAAATGCCCGCTGACCGCCGGTTGGTATGGAGCCTGCTCTCCTTCTCACCGGTCTCCCGGTCCGACAGAGTATTCCGCCATTCTAGCTTCCCGCAGTTGGTAAATCGGGAAAGGCAAAATGCTCACGAGCAAGCAATACTGCCAGCCTTCCGGCCAGCAACACCGCGGCTTTTACGCTGGAAACCGCGTGAAGTCAAACACTGGCTACCACAGCGTCTTTTCGGCGCGCGCCCACCATTGATCGTCGTAAGGCCTGCCGCCCACCTCGCCGTTGGAAAGTGCGGCCAGCACCTCACCTGGCGTCGGCAGCGACTTGGGATCCACCTTCGCTTCCTCACTCCACAGCCTTGACCGCACGATTGCCCGTGCGCACTGGAAATACACAGCCTCAGTCTTGATGACGATGACAGACCTTGGTGCCTTGCCCTCCACCGCGAATGAGGCAAGCAGCTCTGCATCAACACTAAGGTACG
Source organism: uncultured Alphaproteobacteria bacterium (assembly GCA_963787895.1). Lineage (GTDB taxonomy): Bacteria > Pseudomonadota > Alphaproteobacteria > Rhizobiales > Aestuariivirgaceae > Anderseniella. Next base: position 447,819 of record CAWBEX010000001.1, read on the forward strand.
CAGTGCCATTGACCCGCAAGGTGCTGCCTGATCCCGGCACCATGAACAACAGCCCCACCCGAGGATCCCTCACGATGTTGCGCAAGCTGTCTACCCTGTTGTTGCCGCGTCTGTCCGGCATCATCAAGGTGCGCTCATCAGCCAGTCGCACAAATCCGGGCAGGTCCCCACGCGGCGTGCAATCCAGCCCTTCCGGCCCCGATGTTGCCAACGCAGCGAATGGCGATGCTGCAATGAACCTGGCGTAATGCGGGGTGACAAAGTCGGTTTCCTTCACCAGTGACGGCGCAGCCGGTTCCCTATAGATTTCTTCAAGCTGTTCAATGGTCTCGATCTGTTTCATGCAGCTCAGGTCCCATCCTCTTAAACAGGGATCTCCACCACTTCCAGAACATCGAACCCCTCTGCACCAAACACTGATGAGGTACGGCCCCTGTCTATGGGATCAGACGTTACAATGACGGTGCCGGGCACCACTCTGCCAGCCGGACCGCCGCCATGTTCAGGCAACACCGATATTGTGCGGCGCGCAATGGCCGGTGCCGGGTCGATCCACTCCACTGGCCAAGGCTGGACTTCCTTCAACTCATCCAGCAGCAACGGGTAGTGCGTGCAGCCAAGCACCACGACATCGGTCTTGTTGCCGCCGCGCGACTTGAACACCGGCTTGATCTGGTCAAGCAGCGCACTCTTGTCTACAGGAACCCCCGCCAGCTTCCCCTCCGCCATCGCCGCCATGTCTGCAGCTCCGTGAAGCAGCACCTTGCAATGGAAGGCATAGGTATGGATCAGCGTCTTTGTGTACTCCCGTTTCACCGTACCCGGTGTCGCCAGCACGCCGATAACACCTGTTCTTGTTTGTGCTGCAGCCGGTTTGATGGCAGGCACAGTGCCCACAAACGGCAAACGGAACTCTTCCCGCAGAACATCTAGCGCCAATGTACTGGCTGTGTTGCAACCAATCACCACACAGTCTGGCCGCACAATTTGCATCAACTCTCTCATGACCCGCAAAATGCGCTTCACCAGCATCACTTCAGCCCATGCACCATAAGGAAACGCGGCTGTGTCTGCTGCATAGAACAAGTCCACACCTGGCAATTGCTCGCGGATAGCACGGCTGACCGAAAGCCCGCCCATGCCGGAATCGAACACCAGCACACGCGTACGCGCGGTGCTCATTTACTGCTCTCCCTGTTTTTCTTCTGCCGCCCTCGCAAGTGGGTGCGCGTCAACGAAGCGATGATTCCGCGAAGCGTCCGGATCTCCTGCAATGTTAACTCCACCCGATTGAACATGTTGCGAATATTGCGGACCATAACCGGGCGCATGGAGACCGACTTGAAAAAGCCAGCATCCTCCAGCTCCTTCTCCAGGTGGTCGAAAAAGCCCAGCGTGTCTTCCTTGCTGGCCACGCCGTCGTCAGAATGAATCTTCAAACCTGACCCTGCCATGGCAGGCAGTTCACCTGTCCCCATGCCCAGCGATCCGGCAACCGGTTTGTACCATTCATAGCCCATCAGCAATACGGCCTGAGCAATATTTATAGAGGCAAATTCCGGGTCCACAGGAGCAGTGACAATCACATCACACAGCGATATCTCGTCGTTGTTCAGGCCCCAGCGCTCACGGCCAAACATCATGGCACAGCGCTCGCCTTTTGCTGCGCGCGCATGCATGTCGGCTGCTGCCTGTTCGGGTGTCATCACCTCCATGGTCATGCCACGGGGCCGGGCGGTGGTCGCATAAACACGATTGAACGGCTTTATCGCTTCCTTGCAGCTTTCCAGCACCCTGGCCTGTTCAATCACATGCACTGCGCCCGACGACGCCTTGAGGGCGCGCTCGTTCGGCCAGCTATCCCGCGGGTTTACGATCAGCATTTCCGACAGGGTGAAATTCGCCATAGCGCGCGCCGCCGTGCCGATATTTTCACCCAGCTGCGGATTAACGAGAATGACTGCCGGCCTTGCATCCAGGGCTGTATCGGTTTTTGCCATAAGGCACATCGCATACACCACGGTGTTGAAAAAACAAGTCCTGCGCGAACAGGTGCAGGCCATACAATTTTTTGCAGATTTACCCGGTATTCACCAATATCGGACGATAGTGAATATCTGACGAGAGAAATTAGGACCTTTCTGGATCATGACGGCGTCTGATCTTCACCAGCGCATGCTTCACCTGCTCGACCGGGTAAAGGCAATGGACGCAGGCCACAATGGAACTTCACAAGCTCCAGTCCAAGCGCCTGCGCGCAATGAAACCCGCGCCGAGACACCGGACTTCATACCTGACATTACGCCGGAAATGCCCGCAGCCAGCTCTGGAGTTGACCAGGCCAGCGCAGCGCCTGCGCCTGATACGGATATTTCAGCATCCCCTGAGCCGGAAGTAGCAGGCCATTCCGACGAAGACCGCAGCACCTCCCGCCACAAGGTGCTCAAACGAGGCAAGATTATTTATGCAGGCCATAACTTCGAGGTTGATTGTCAGATCCGTGACCTGAGTGAAACCGGTGCCAAGCTGCGTCTGCTTGGCGAAGTTACGGTTCCATCCTGTTTCGAATTCGTCATCTTGCCAGAGAAAATCACCAAGATCTCGCAGGTGTGCTGGCGCAATGGACGCGATCTTGGCATCCGATTCGTAGACCGCGACTAGTCACCCATTAGTCAATGGTCACAATTGCTCTTGCTGGCCCGCTTTGCTATGACGCGTGCGAACGCGCATTTGTGCGCTGCACCAAACAATCAGCGAGGCTAGAATTTCATGTCGAAGATCAAGGTTGCCAATCCGGTTGTGGAGCTTGATGGCGATGAGATGACCCGCATCATCTGGCAGTTCATCAAGGAAAAGCTGATCCACCCTTATCTGGACATTGACCTGAAGTACTACGATCTGGGTGTCGAATACCGTGACAAGACCAATGACCAGGTGACGGTAGACGCAGCAGAAGCCATCAAGAAGTACGGCGTAGGTGTGAAATGCGCGACCATCACCCCTGACGAAGCACGCGTCGAGGAATACAACCTGAAACAAATGTGGCGGTCACCAAATGGCACCATCCGCAATATTCTGGGCGGCGTCATCTTCCGCGAGCCAATCATCTGCCAGAACGTGCCCCGCCTGGTTCCGGGCTGGACGCAGCCGATAGTCATAGGCCGTCACGCATTTGGCGACCAGTACCGCGCCACAGACTTCAAGTTCCCGACAGCAGGCAAACTCAGCATCAGGTTTGAAGGTGATGACGGCAAGATCATCGAGAAGGAAGTGTTCCAGGCTCCCGGCTCAGGCATCACCATGGCGATGTACAATCTGGACGATTCCATCCGCGACTTTGCCCGCGCGTCCATGAACTACGCACTAAACCGCAAATACCCGCTCTACATGAGCCACAAGAACACCATTCTGAAGCAGTATGATGGCCGGTTCATTGAGCTGTTTGCCGAAGTGTTTGAAGAAGATTTCGCCGACAGGTACAAGGCAGCGGGCATAACGTATGAGCACCGCCTCATCGACGACATGGTTGCTTGCGCAATGAAATGGTCCGGCGGTTATGTCTGGGCCTGCAAGAACTATGATGGCGACGTTCAATCCGACACCGTTGCACAGGGCTATGGTTCACTTGGTCTGATGACTTCGGTGCTGATGACACCGGATGGCAAAACGGTTGAAGCTGAAGCTGCCCATGGCACCGTGACCCGCCACTATCGTTTGCACCAGGAAGGCAAGGAAACCTCCACCAACTCCATTGCGTCCATCTTTGCCTGGACCCGTGGCCTGGCACATCGCGCCAAGCTTGATGACAATCCGGCACTGGCAAAATTTGCAGCTACTTTGGAAAAGGTCTGCGTCGACACTGTCGAAGCTGGTCAAATGACCAAGGACCTTGCAATCCTTATCGGCCCTGACCAGAAGTGGCTATCCACACAAGGCTTCCTTGATGCAGTTGACCAGAACCTGCAAAAGGCCATGGGCTGATTGCTTCTGTCCAACATTGCAACACTGAAATCGGCCGGGCTTTTGTCCGGCCGCTTTCATTGTGACACTGGCAACTTGAGAATCCGCTTAAGCGGGTAGAGAGTTGGGCCATGCGGATATTTGCAAACACCATATGCTGCATTGCCTTGCTGCTTTTCCTCAATGCAAGCGGTACAGCATCAGCCAAGCCGGTCAGCAAGCGCCCTGGCCCCGTCACCTCGCCGCTGCCTGTACGTGAGGCAAGTTTTGCCAGGGATGTATGCGCCCTGATCTACAATCGCTCGCTGTGGCGCGGCATCAATCCACATTTCATCGTGCGGCTGATCGACGTTGAAAGCCGCTTCTCGCCCAGCGCGGTTTCACCCGCAGGCGCAGAAGGCATCGCCCAGTTCATTCCGGGAACAGCACGCCGCCGCGGCTTGTCAGACCCATATGACCCGGCTGCAGCCCTGACAGCATCAATCGATTTCCTGGCACACCTGAAGGCACAATTCGGCAACCTCGGTCTGGCTGCGGTTGCCTATAATGCAGGCGAAGGTGCAGCAGCGCGGTTCATCAACAACGGCAACATCCCCTTCGAGACGGAAAACTATGTCTACGCAATCACCGGCCGCGTAGCGGATGCATGGCGCAAACCCGAAGCAAACCATGACATTCCATTGATCCACAACTCCCTGCCATTTCAGCAAGCCTGTCCGGCGGCAGTCAAACGTCCGGGCCGGGTTCGGATCGCTGGCAAGGCTGCGCCGCGCCAGCCATGGGGCGTGCTGATTTCAGAGCATTTCTCACGCGCCATCGCGGTGCGGATATACAGGCAAACACAGAAGCGGTTTCCAGCCGAACTTCAATCCACGGCTCCCATGGTGATTCCGGTAAGAAACCTCAGTATGGGTGCACGCCTTCGCCACTCGGCCCGCATCGGCACATCGTCACAGGCCGAAGCCACCCGCATTTGCCAGACACTGCGTGCCCGCGCCGTTCCCTGCCTGGTGCAGAAAACAAACTAACCCAATTGCTGCAGCGCGCGTTCTGGTGCAATCTGCCCGTGATGAACTCTCCAGGAGCGCTTACATGACCACAGTAACCAACGAAGCCCGGCAGGCCTTTGCCAGCGATGGCGTCTGCGTCTTGCGCAATATCATGCCGCAAAGCTGGCGCGAAAAGCTTGAAACAGCGATTGAAGAAAACATCGCGAACCCCGGCCCCTATGGCAAGAATCACACTGAGGCGGGTCGACCTGGCGCCTATTTCGGCGACTACGTGAACTGGAAGCGTATACCTGCCTACAAGGACGTCTGTGATGAAGGACCGCTAGGCGAAATTGCAGGTCAGCTCATGGGCGCAAACCGGACACAACTGTTCCATGAACATGTGCTGGTCAAGGAACCCGGCACCGCCGACCCGACACCCTGGCACCAGGACCTGCCCTACTACTGCCTCGACGGCACCAAGACAGTCTCCATCTGGGTACCGCTTGACCCGGTGAAGAAGGAAGTCTGCCCCCACTTTATCGCGGGCAGCCACAAGGGCTCAATCACATACGTGCCGCGCCGTTTCAAGACACTGGAACCGCTGGAAGGCGACACCTCTACCTACCAGCCGTTCCCGGACATAGACGAAAGCCGGGACGCAGCGAACTTGCGTGCCTGGGATCTGGCACCAGGTGATGCGGTGGCCTTCGACTATCACACCTTGCACAACGCCCCACCCAACACCTCCGGCACCAGACGCCGCGCAGTATCGTTCCGTTTCATCGGAGAGGATTGTCGCTATGTGGCTCGTAGCCATGCGGTGTCACCCCCTTTTGATGAGATGGGCCTCAAGTTGTCCATGGGTGATCGGTTGCCGGAGGATTGGTTCCCGGTTGTGTGGCAGAGCCATTCAACCTCCTGACAGGACCGTGTCAGCAGGCTCATGTTATGGAAGCTGAGAGTATTCAGTACAGGAGGCGTTGATGAGTATTGCAGGACGCTGTCAGTGTGGCGCAGTGCAATATGAGCTGACCGCACCGCCGCGTCGTGCCAGTATTTGCCATTGCCGAATGTGCCAGCGTGCCACCGGCAGCTATTTTGCACCGCTTGCAAATGTGAAAATCGAGCATTTCAAACTGGTTTCCGGCAAGCTTGCCGTATACCGGTCATCGCCAATTGCCGAACGCGGGTTTTGCCGGGACTGCGGTTCTCCCCTGACTTTTCGGTATGTCGAATTGCCCGACATAAGCGTAACCATCGGATCACTCGACGATCCTGACCTGATCGCACCATCAAGGCAGTTTGGCATCGAATCAGCTGTGAAGTGCATTGCCGCCCTCACGGATTTGCCCGGCAAGGCAACACAGGATGCAATGCCTGAAGCCTGGCAAGCGAAGATTGGAAACCCCGCACCATGACCAGACCCGGTCACTCCGGCGGATGTCAGTGCGGCGCGGTGCGCTATCGCATAGATGGGGATCTGGGCAATGCCGGCATTTGCCACTGCCGGATGTGTCAAAAAGCGTCCGGCAATGCTGCATTGCCACTGGTAAGTGCACCTGCCGCTGCCCTGCACTGGACGCGCGGCAAGGTCAGCGAATTCCGCACAACACCTGTTACAGCCCGAGGGTTTTGCAGCCAGTGCGGCACGCCACTTTACATGTATGAGGATGGCGACAGCGTTTACGAGATCACCATAGCGTCGCTCGACGACCCCGAAGCAGCGCCACCCACACACGCTGTAGGAATTGAAAGCAAGCTGTCCTGGTTCGACGCCCTTGCAGCTTTACCGGGCATACAAACGGTCAACGACCGGGCACCGCAGGATCTGGCAAAGCTGACAAGCCGGCAGCACCCGGATCACGACACTGACAAGTGGCCGAGGTGACTTAGCCGGCCAGCGCCTTGCGGATAGCATCCAGCGCCGCTTCGGCCTTCGCGCCGTCAGGGCCACCACCTTGCGCCAAGTCCGCCCGGCCACCACCGCCCTTACCGCCGACTGCTTCCACGCCGGCCTTGACCAGCTCAACCGCATCAAGCTTGCTCTTCAGATCGTCAGTCACGCCGACACCAACTGCGGCCTTGCCCTCGTTTACAGCTACCAAAGCGATGACCCCTGAGCCAAGCTGTGCCTTGCCGTCGTCAATCGCGCCGCGGAGATCTTTGGGGTTGAGGCCATCCAGCACGCGCGCCATCAGCTTCACGCCGGCAACATCTTCAACTGCGGAGCCTGCTGATGCACCGCCGCCACCCATGGCCAACTTCTTCTTCACTTCGCCAAGCTCACGTTCAAGCTTCTTGCGCTCATCCATCAGCGAAGACACCCGTGCCTCGACATCATCCGGCGAGGTCTTGAGCAACTCTGCCAGCCGGCTCATCTGCTTGTCTCGCGCTTCCAGATACTCGCGCGCCGCGTCACCCGCCAGCGCCTCGATGCGCCGTACACCAGCCGCTGAAGCCGCTTCTCCAATCACTCGCACAATGCCGATATCTCCGGTACGTGTCACATGGGTTCCCCCGCAAAGCTCCATGGAGAATGTCTGTTTGTTGCTGCCCCCGCCCGAAGCGTAAGGTTGCACACCCATGGACACCACCCGCACCTCGTCGCCATATTTCTCGCCGAACAACGCCATGGCGCCATGCTCAATGGCTTCATCCACACTCATCAGGCGTGTCCTGACAGGATCGTTCTGCAAAATAACCTGGTTGGCAATGCGCTCAATCTGCTCCATCTCGCCTTGAGAGATGGGCTTGGGATGGGCAAAGTCGAAGCGCAGCCGGCCCGGCTCCACCAGTGAGCCCTTTTGCACTACGTGATTGCCAAGCACCTGGCGCAATGCCTCGTGAACCAGATGTGTTGCGGAGTGATGAATGCGATTCCCGCTACGCCGCACGTGATCGACACTCATCTCAACCGCGTCACCGGTCCTGACTTCGCCGGTTTCGACAACTGCACTATGAACGAACAGATTGCCGACCCGCTTTTGCGTATCGGCAATCTTCAAACGCGCACCTTCAGCGGTCTTCATTGTCCCGCGGTCACCGGTCTGCCCACCACTTTCACCATAGAACGGAGTCTGATTGACGATAATGGAAACCTCATCGCCCTTGCCGGCAACAGCAACCTGCTGGCCGTCTTGTGCGACGATTGCCGCAATCACGCCTTCAGCCGACTCGGTATCATAGCCGAGAAAATCTGTCGCCCCTGTCTTGTCGCGGACTTCGAACCACATCGCATCCGTGTTTGCATCGCCTGAACCGGCCCATGCCTTGCGCGCGTCAGCCTTCTGCCGGGCCATGGCAGTATTGAAGGTATCCGTATCGACCGAGATACTGCGCGCCCGCAGGGCGTCCTGTGTGAGATCAAGCGGAAAGCCGTAGGTGTCATAAAGCTTGAATGCCACGTCACCAGAGAAACGGTCACCGGCATTGAGGCCCGCCGACTCGTCGTCCAGCATCTTCAGGCCCCGCTCCAATGTCTTCCGGAACCGGCTTTCTTCCAGACGCAACGTCTCGGTAATCAGATCATCGGCACGAACCAGTTCCGGATAAGCCTGCCCCATCTCCCGCCGCAGCGCTGGCACAAGCTTCCACATCAGCGGTTCCTTGACGCCAAGCAGCTCCGCGTGGCGCATCGCCCTTCGCATGATGCGCCGCAAAACGTATCCGCGCCCCTCATTGGAAGGCAGCACACCATCCGCGATCAGGAAAGAGCTGGCGCGCAAATGATCAGCAATTACCTTGTTGGATGCTTTTTGCGCACCCTTCGCCTCAACCCCGGTCTGCTCCTCGATGGCAGCAATCAATGACTTGAACAAATCCGTCTCATAATTGTCGTGGGTGCCTTGCAGCAGGGCCGAAATGCGTTCAAGCCCCATGCCGGTATCAATGGACGGACGCGGCAGCTCCTGCCGTTGATCCACACTCACCTGCTCATACTGCATGAACACCAGGTTCCATATCTCGATAAACCTGTCGCCATCCTCATCAGGCGATCCGGGAGGGCCGCCAGGAATGTGATCCCCGTGATCATAGAAGATCTCCGAACACGGCCCGCATGGACCGGTGTCACCCATCGCCCAGAAGTTGTCATGAGTAGCAATGCGAATGATCCGGCTGTCCGGCAGGCCGGCAATCTTCTTCCACAGATCAAAAGCCTCATCGTCGGTATGGTAGACGGTGACGAGAAGCCGCTTCGCATCCAGCCCGTACTCACGGGTAACAAGATTCCAGGCAAGCTCTATGGCGCGCTCCTTGAAGTAATCGCCGAAAGAGAAGTTGCCCAGCATCTCAAAGAATGTGTGATGGCGTGCCGTATAACCAACATTGTCCAGATCGTTATGCTTGCCCCCTGCCCGGACACACTTCTGTGACGAGACTGCCCGCACATAGGGCCGCTTCTCCAGCCCGGTGAACACATTCTTGAACTGTACCATACCGGCATTGGTGAACATCAGCGTCGGATCATTGCGCGGCACCAGAGGTGAGGAGCCCACGATCTCATGATCGTTCTTGGCAAAATAGTTGAGGAATGTGGAGCGGATTTCGTTGACACCGGACATGGACTGGCTTGCCTGTGGAATTCTGGTTGGGTTGAGCCTGAGGGCGCATTTATACCGTGGTGCGCGCTCATGTCCACATAACCCTAAGGCGCAGTACAACAAAAACAAACGCCTTCCCGGGGCAAGGGAAGGCGCTTGGGATCATCGGGCCAGCAGACCGGAGTCTGAGAAACCTGAGATCATCACTCATCGCCATGGTGCATTTCAGGGATAGGCACCTTGGCGCTATACAACAAGAAGCAGGTAACGCGCTCTTTGCAGGGGAATGAGCCGAAGCATCGCCCGCTCCTTGCACGGTATCAAACGCATACTGACTTGAATTCTTACGTGACAATCTGGCCGGCGGTTTGGTTGGCCGCCGCAACAATCACTCCTCGCCGCCCGCCGCCATCGGAACATCATCATCCTGGATGACACCGTCCTCATCAGCTTTGACCCCGTCTGGGTCCACGATGCGCTCGGCGATCAACCCGGCATTGGCACGAATTGATGCTTCGATCGCATTGGCTATGTCGGGGTTCTCACGCAGGAAGGTCTTTGCATTCTCGCGCCCCTGACCCACGCGTTCCCCATTATGGGAAAACCACGAGCCGGATTTCTCCACGATCCCGGCAGTCACCCCGAGATCAAGCAGTTCACCCACCTTGGAAATCCCCTCACCGTACATGATGTCGAACTCAACCTGGCGGAACGGCGGCGCAACCTTGTTCTTGACCACCTTGACCCGGGTCTGGTTGCCGACGACCTCATCGCGGTCCTTGATCGCACCAATCCGGCGGATATCAAGACGAACCGAGGAATAGAACTTCAACGCGTTGCCACCCGTGGTGGTTTCCGGATTGCCGAACATCACACCGATCTTCATGCGAATCTGGTTGATGAAAATGACCATGCAATGGGTCTTGGAAATGGACCCAGTGAGCTTGCGCAGCGCCTGGCTCATCAACCGGGCCTGCAAGCCAGGAAGTGAATCGCCCATATCACCTTCAAGCTCGGCCCTCGGCGTGAGCGCAGCCACGGAGTCAATAACCAGAACCTCGACCGCACCCGATCGTACCAGCGTGTCTGCAATCTCAAGCCCCTGCTCACCAGTGTCCGGTTGCGAAATCAGCAGCTCGTCAACATCCACACCCAGCTTGCGGGCATAAAGCGGGTCCAGCGCGTGCTCAGCATCCACAAAGGCACATATGCCGCCACGCTTCTGGCATTCAGCCACCACATGCAACGCCAGCGTTGTCTTGCCGGAAGACTCCGGACCATATATCTCGACAACACGGCCTTTCGGCAAGCCACCAATGCCCAGTGCGATATCAAGACCGATGGAGCCTGTTGATATTGCCTCCACCTCAATTGCCTTGCTCGAACCCAGCTTCATCACCGAACCCTTGCCAAAAGCCCGTTCGATCTGACCTAACGCTGCTTCAAGAGCCTTTTGCTTGTCCACTGAACCACCACCTTCTACAACTTTGAGGTTCGTTTGCCCCATGACACTCAAGCTCCTTATTTCATATTGCTGCCGAAGCCGCCAGACCATCTGACGTTCTACTTATGTTCCATACTATTGTACTTATTTTGTTCTCATTGCAAGTGAAATTTTCCCGGCCCTTGAATGCGCAGTATTCCGGGGTTTATCGGGATTCATTGCTGGGGTGTGTCTAGAAGCCGGCTTCTCTGAGCAAGACAGCGGCCATACGGGCAGCGATTCTTTCTGCAATGCTTTTACGCTGCCCCTGGGCTACGACTACACCACGAACCTCGCGGGGCCAGTCGCGCATATGCTGGTCCACCTGTGCAGCCTGAAACTGTACCGGAAACATTGCTGCCGTTGTCTTCGGCGTGCCATTTGCGTCAGGCTCAGCATCCACTGGGCCCCCGTACATTGATGCCAGCAACTTGAGCTCACGTGTTGCGCTGGTACCTGCGCCGATTGTCTTGAGCAGGACATCCACGCTGCGAAGGTTCGCATCATCGGCGATGAAAACGCCGTGCGCACCAGTGTCCAGTCGCGCGACATCCTGCTCACGCACCACTGCGCGCGCCACCGCCGCATCAGTGCGTGCCATGTGCACCAGCCGCTGCGTTGACCCGACCCACTGGCCCGCCGCCAGGTAGGTGTCAATCTGTGTGATCACGCCTGCTGCCCCTGCCTTGAGCGTCAGGCGTTCCCGCCGGATCCGATAGCCCTCAATTTCAAGCAGATGCAAAGTGCGCTCACGTTCCAGCATAAAATCCCATGCCAAGAGCTCTAGTAAATCACTTCGATACTTACCTCAAATGAATCGCAAAAGTCGCACTGTTGCTTCGGAATAGTATTTATCGAAGATCCAGAACCATACTTTCTCATCAACGACCATGCAGCAATTGACCTTGATACCCCACAAACCGAACAACTCCTTCGAAGGTCACCATATGGCATAAAATCAAACGGAACTGCCTTTCGATCTCTTTTCATATGGTACACACCACTTTGATCTAACGCACTAGACCTGAGTTAAATTGATACTTACAGGAATCTCAATACTCTGAATTCACGAGGCAGGTCCCGCGTCAATTAGATTACCTTCGTCGACTGCACTGGTCTTTCCCGCCAAAAAATGCCATTTTGAAAGTATCGGGAAATCATTTGGAAGGGCGGGGTAGGTGCGAATAGACGGGCTTCAGTACTGCAACTTTAGCGAGAAAATTTTCCGGCAAATGCGAATCGGCCAAGTTGATTCGGTGCATGTTACCGTCTGCTACCACGAGAATTTCCGTGAGACGGTTGCCAATCTGGAACGCTGGAACCGATGGTTCGAACAGTTCCCTGACCTGATCATAAAGGGCACAACTGGTGATTGCGCACGCCGCGCCAGAGAGACAGGACGCACAGCCATCTTCTTTGGCCTGCAAAATTGCTCGCCAATCGAGGATGATATCGGGCTGGTAGAGATCCTGCACACCCTGGGTGTGCGCTTCATGCAGCTGACATACAACAACCAGTCATTGCTCGCGACAGGTGCTTACGAAGCTGAAGACACCGGCCTGACCCGCATGGGCAAGCAGGTGGTGCACGAGATGAACCGCGTTGGACTGGTGGTGGATATGTCGCATTCTGCAGATCGCTCCACACTGGAAGCGATCGACCACTCGGCCCGCCCCATTGCCATCACCCACGCCAACCCGAAGTTCTGGCATCCGGGCCTGCGCAACAAATCAGACGAGGTGCTGAAGGCACTCAGCGCGCGTGGCGGTATGCTGGGCTTTTCGCTGTACCCCCATCACCTCAGGGGCGGACCGGACTGCACGCTTGAAAGCTTCTGCGAGATGGTTGCTCGCACCGCTGACATGATCGGTATTGACCACATAGGCATTGGCTCGGACCTCTGCCAGGACCAGCCAGACAGCGTTGTGGAATGGATGCGCGTGGGCCGCTGGTCGAAGGAAATAGATTATGGCGAAGGCTCCAAGGACAATGCCGGCTTCCCGCCGCAGCCTGATTGGTTCAGGGACAACCGCGACCTCGGCAACATCGAGACAGGACTGAAGGCGGTGGGCATGTCGGCCGACGACGTGGCCAAAGTCATGGGTGGCAACTGGTTGAGTTTCTTTGATGAAAACTTCGGGCCTTCTGCCTGAGCAGTGCCATCATGAGGGTGTGGCTGAAGAAAGATAGCGGCTAAGCAAAGCGTGGTACGGCGCACGCACCGTGCCAATCAAAACGCGCCCCACAGCCCCAACCCTCCTACCAGGATCAGGCTGAGCGCCCACACCAGATCGAGGTTGAACCAGCTTTTCGAGATGAATTGCGGCCCCAGCCACCTGAAGACGCCCCACGCGATCAACCCGCCTGACACGATCATCGCTGCCGCGTGCACCACCGACACAGCCACCGCCATGCCCAAATTGCCCGACATCAGTGAAAAAGCTGCCTTGTGGCCTGCGTCAAGCTCGTCTGCACGGCACAGCCCCAGATAGATCGGCACCAGCATCAGACCTGCCCCGTGCGCCATGGCAACAGCAAAGGACCACAATGCAAGTTGCGTCGGCCTGATGCGGGCCAGAAACCTCGGATGCCGCCGGTTAATCAGCAGATAGATGCCCATGCCTACGACCAGCAGGCCTGCCCCGATCCTGATCTCCCGCTGCCACTCTACCAGAGACGCCATCATCGCGAATGGCAGCAAAATGCCGGCCATGGCCAGCACATGACCAATGGCCAGCGCGGCCCAGCGCCGCCAGAAGATCGCGCTGGCCACGCCCCATCAATGCGGCTGAAACGGCCAGCGGCCAGCCCATGCCGGGGTTGATGCCGTGATAGATGCCGGAGCCGATGACGGCGAACCAAAGGCCGCCGCCGACCAGTCGTCGAAGCCCAAAGCCTACACGTTCGGATAGCAGAACTAGTCGGTTGAGCAGTCTCCACCCTCAAGCCGGATCTGATGCGACGCGGTAGCCCTTGGGGAAGTCGACGTAGAAGTCCTTGTCGAGCGTCAGACCGCCATTCTCGCCCACATTGGCCATGACCATCTGCCCGCCTTCGTTGCCCGGGATAGAACTGGTCGTCCCAGGTCGAATAGAGCGAGTTGGTCCAGTAGACCCGCTTGCCGTCACGGCTGATCTCGACCATCTGCGGACCATAGCACAAAGTCCTTGCCGTTGGGATGCTTCGTGCCTCGGCGACGATACCACCGATTTCGACCTTGCCGGCCAGCATGGGCTTCATCGGGTCAGACACATCGTATTGGTGCATCTCGCCCAGACCCCAGCAGGCCACGTAGAGATACTTGTCATCCAGGCTGAGGTCGATATCGGTGACCAGTGGCGGCACTGCCGCCGAAACCCTTCAGCAGCGGCGGCAGGTTTTCGGCCTCTGCCGGCCGCGGGTCGATGGTGATGGTCTTCTTGGCCTGCCACTTGCCCTTCTCGTCGCGCCACCAGGTGAAGATCGCTCCCTGCAGGTTGGTGGTATCGACCACAACGCCGCAGAACCCGTAAGCCTTCTTGCCGGGTCATGCGCCGGGCGGATTTCCAGCGCCATCTGGTGATTGTCGCCAAGATCGATGCGTCTGGATGTTCTTGCGCTCGCGCAGGTCCCAGAAGTGGATGGAATGGCCGTACTTGTTGGACAGCAGGTCCTCTGGCACGATGCCGTTTTCGAACTGCGGCGGCAGGCCCCATTCAGAACTGACCATGTAATCCTGCGGCAGGTTCCACCAGAAATCGTAGTGCTTGTCCTGCTTGCCCCGGTCCATCTCGTAGCGGCCGATGATCTCGAAGGTTTCGCAATCCATGATGAAGATGCCCGGAGGGCCGTCGGTGCCGTCCTTGCCACCGCCACCCAGCGTGGAGACATATATGCCTTCAGGCCCGCAATGGATGGTGTGGGGGCGCGAATAGCCGGTCTTCTCGAACAGCTCTTCCGGCTCGATGGTCTTGTGAATCTTCGGCCTTGAGCGGGTCCTTCACGTCGATCATGTAGATGCGCGACGACCGGATGCCGGGAACGATGAGGTAGCGCCGTTCGAGAAAGGCATGGCCGGACAGCGGCGACAGCGACGACGAACAGGCATTCCAGCCAAAATGGTGAAACTCGTCACCCAGGTTTGGCACGTACAGTTCCTTGACGATCTGGCCGTAGGTGCTTGAGCCAGGCTTGAGATCAACCGTGGCGATGCCGTCCGGCTTCTTGCCATCAGGACTCAGCATGACAACAAAGCCATAATTCTCGGCTGGCGCCTGCATGGCGAGCTGGGCAGTTGCGTGAAAAGTTGGGTCCGGCCTCACAGTCATAGGTGTCTCCTCCTCAAGGGTGCGTCTCGATGCGCTTTACTTGAGCAATCGCGAACAAACGGTCGACCAACCAAATGCACGAACTACTCTCCAGCAAATCTGGCACAAGCGGCCCGCACTGGCAAATCATCTTGATCACAACTCGTTCAGCAGATCAGCACCGGGTCTGTTCAAGCAGTCTCAACATCTGCTGCCAGGTTGCGCTGGGCACCTGGATAGTGCCCCCACTGGCTGCATGATAATTTCGCTCGCGTTCGCCCGGTATCTCGACCCCCGATGATCCCGGAGCAGGCGGACAACCGCGCATTTCCGACAACACTTCTTCCGCTGCCGCCGCGATCTTGCTGTCACTGTTGAACTGGTTTGCCCGAACACTCACCAGCAACCAGTTTGCTTCCGCGCGCACCGGGCCGAGAACTGCCTCGGCCACAAGCTCTGCAACCAGTGCAAGGCCATATCCCTTGTGCTCGCCCGCAGGTAATATTGCACCACCGTCAAAATAGTCGTCCGGATTGCGGGTCGGGTTTCCGTGCTTGTCGACGACACATCCTTCCGGCAGCAGTGCGTTGGCGCTCTTGGCTGCATAAATCCATCCGCCGGCAATCTTTGAGGTTGCGAAATCAAGCACCACCGGCCCTCGTTCACCACCGGGAACCCCCAGGCAGTATGGGTTGGTAGGCAGCATCGCCTTGGCTCCACCATGCGGCGCAACCTGCCGCCAAAGACGCCTGTTGCCGCCGCCGAGCAAAATGGTCACAAACCCCTTCTCACCAGCCTTGTCGGCAAACGCACCATGCCTGCCCGTGTGACCGACATTGCACACCGCAACCACAGATATGCCGGATGCCCTGGCCCGCTCCATGCCTTCTTCGTACGCCATGCGCATGGCAGGAATGCCGATGCCTCCTCCGCCATCTACCAGAATTGCGCCATGCCCGTTCTGACGCACCTGCGGAAGGCCCGCCGCTTTCATGTATCCGCTTTTGAACTGTTCCGCATATTGCAGGATGCGCATCACACCATGAGACTCGACGCCACTTAAACTGGAATCGACAAGATGCAGTGCCGACTCTCGTGCGATTTCAGCGGCACACCCAAGGTTCACGAAGATGTTGGTGACAAGATCAGCAGCCGCATCCGCTTTCACCTGCGTGCGATCACCGCGCAATTCAATCTTGGAGCGAACACCAGTCACCATCTGCTTCAATCGCTGCCGTCTAGCCCGCTGCCCTGACCTGCTCCAGCAGGTCAACCGCCACATCCACATGCCCCGTTGCTTGCGTCATGCGCCGCGCTTCATACCGCCGTTGGCTCGGAAGGCGGACGCCCTCCTGCTTCACCATTTCGGCAAACAGCGCTTCTGAATGCGCCAGCCACCCTTGCGCATCTCCGAACCTTGCCGGGTCAATTGCAATGATCAATTGCCCGCCCCGGTTCGCCAATCCATCGCGCTCAACCCTTTTCGCCGTCTCAAAACTGAATGGTTCGCCCATCAAGGCACCTGCCATCAACTCCACCATCATGGATATCATTGCTCCCTTTGCCCCGCCAAATGCCAGAATGGCGCCGCCACGAACATCTGCCGGATCGGTAGAAGGATTGCCATCCTTGTCAATGATAGTGCCCGGCGGCAATTGCTTGCCTTCGCGTTCCGCAATCAGTATCTCGCCGTGAGCCCTGGCTGCCGTTGCCATGTCAAAGATCACCGCCTCGCCACCTTCACGCGGCCAGCCGAATGCAATCGGGTTGGTGCCGAACAGAGGCTTCATGCCCCCGGGAGGTGGAACAATCGGAAATGCACTGGTCATGGTCATTGCCACCAACCCATGCGACGTCATCAGCTCCATCTCAGGCCACATTGCCGCAAAATGATGCATGTTTGTCAGTGCCAGACACGCCACTCCCTGGCTCTTCGCCAACTCGGCAAGGTCAGGAGCCATCAACCCCAGCGACAGTGGCGCAAAGCCGTTGTCACCATCACCGCGGATAACCCCCGGTGCGACCTTGCTCCATGTGGGCCTGGCGTCGGGCTTTGCCTTGCCCGCAGCAATCGACTTGAGGTAACCGGGCATCCGCAACAAGCCGTGACTATGACAATGATCCCGCTCTGCCGCGCAAACTGTGCCAGAGATCGCATCCGCATTGCTGTCGTCGCACCCGGCTTTCTTCAGTGCCGCAATGCATATTG
The DNA here is from genome assembly GCA_963787895.1 of uncultured Alphaproteobacteria bacterium. GTDB lineage: Bacteria > Pseudomonadota > Alphaproteobacteria > Rhizobiales > Aestuariivirgaceae > Anderseniella. Next base: position 465,290 of record CAWBEX010000001.1, read on the forward strand.
TGCGCAAGTCTGGCAGGCTGATGTGTGCTGTCTTCATGACAGCGCTCCCTGCAATACAGCTTCAATACTGGCTGCGGCATCAAACAACTCTTCGTCCTGCCCCCAGGGGCGCATAATCATGAAACCGGCGGGCGCTTCACCGCGCGCTGTCATGGGTATGGAAATGGCGCAGCCATCAAGAAAATTGCCCAGGAAGGTATTGCGCAGACAAAGGAAGTTGAGTGGGCCATACTGCTCGGCACTGTCGACCTGTGAAATCAGGGGTGGCAGAATCGGCACGGTTGGCAAGATGAGGCCGTCAAGGCCAGAACAGAGCGAAGCAAACCGTAAAATCATCTCTTCGCGCCGTCTGTAGATGCCGACAAGCTCCGGGCCGGTCACATTCAAGCCGGACATGATCCGGCTGCGTACCCGCGGGTCGTATTCATCACCGTGGCGTTCCAGCATCGGTGCATGCACATCCATTGCCTCACACGCAGATATGCCGCCCTTCGCATTCAGGCTGGGCAGTTCAGTCAGGTCCGGAAACCCAACCTCGGAAAACACCATACCGGCCTTACCCAGCGTCTTGATGGCCGCATCAAATGCCGTTGCCACTTCGGGGTCCATCCCATCAAGTGCGACATGCTGCAATATGCCGAAACGCAACGTGGCCGGATTGCGAGGGGCCAACTGCCCATCCCGGTCTCGCGCCATCAGCGCATCCACGGTTGAACAGCACTGTACCGAATTTGCCAGCGGGCCAACCGTGTCCAAGGTAGCTGAAAGGGGAAAAACCCCTTCCTTGGAAACCCTGCCCGTGGACGACTTGTAACCGACGATACCGTTGAAAGCCGCTGGCACGCGGCAGGACCCGCCCGTATCAGTGCCAAGCCCCATGTAGGCCATGCCATCTGCCACAGACACCGCCGCGCCTGACGACGAGCCACCAGGAATACGTCCAGCCTTTCTGTCCCACACCGACTTCGGCGTGCCGTAGTGCGGATTGAGGCCCACCCCAGAGTACGCAAACTCGGTCATGTTGGTACGGCCAACGAAAATCAACCCGGCGGACCTGAGCATTGCAACGCAATCAGCATCCGCAGACGCCGGCTCACTTTCGCGCAGTATGGTTGAACCAGCCGCCGTCACCTGACCCGCAACGTCAAACAGGTCCTTAATGGATACCGGAATACCGGCATAACGTGATGGCGCCCGTCCCACACGTCGCTGTGCGTCAATGAAATCCGCGGCGGCAAGCGCACCTTCCGGATCAACCGTCAGAAACACCCTCTCACCTTCGCCTGAGCCGTCTTCAATGCGCGCAATACAGGCTTCGGTCAGGTCGCGCGAAGTGGTTTTGCCATCGTCCAGCTGCTGCGCCAGGCCTTCAAGGGTTTCAACTATCATAGCAAGGGCACTTCTCTGTTGTTTGAAACTTTCATTGCGGTCACCATGCCACGCGCAACAAATTTTCATCAAGGCCCCTTCATGCAATCCCGACTCTATTTTGCGTATGGCTCCAACATGCTGACCACTCGGCTGGCAGCTCGTTGCCCGTCTGTATTGTGCAAAGGCATTGCCTACACAGACGGATGGCATGTCCAGTTCACAAAGCCGGGCGGAGACGGGTCAGGCAAGGCAGGCCTCGCACAGGCTCCATCAGCCCGCCACCCCGGCATTCTGTATCAAATCCACAGCAAGGAAATTGACACTCTCGACCGCATCGAAGGGGTGGGCCATGGCTACACCCGCCATGACGGCTTCCCGGTCACAACCGTGGCAGGCGAGGCTGTCTCCAGCTTTACCTACATGCCGACCCGGCATGACCAGTCCTTGCTGCCCTATGACTGGTATCTGGCCTTGTGCGTCGCCGGTGCCATGGAACATGGTCTCGATGCACACTTGCTGGAGGGTTTCGCCCGGCACCCTCACCTGCCCGACACACAAGCTCAGCGCGAAGCCAGGACACTGGCCGTGCAGGCGCTCAACGCGGCCGGGCACCAGGACTGGCTGGCCTTGCTAAGGTGAGCGGGTCAAGTCCCCAGCCTGTCAAGCATCCTGTACCAGGCGGATGCCGCAGCAACATAGGCCCAGCGTGCGCCATGCATTGGTATCGGCCTGACGGGCGTGGATGGCAAAGGCAGCTCATCCCGATTGCCGGTTGACAGGTACCTGCCCGCTGCAGCCCCCATTGCCGACGCCATGGCTACACCGCGACCACTATATCCAAGCAACATCGTCAGACCCGGCTCCGGTTCATGCACATGCAGCATGTAGTCGGGCGTAATCGCAATTCGGCCCGACCAGTAAAAGGCAGGTTCACCGAAATCACCCACCTGCGGAAACAGATCATGCAGCGTCTTTACAACATGAGAAAACTCGTCCGCTCCCATCGGATCACGCCACTTGCCGCGCGCACCGACAACCAGCCTGCCTTCCGGATCCAGCCTCGAGTATGTGAGCAAACGCCGTGTATCCGAAATCACATGGCCTTCAGGCAAGATCGAACGGCGCAGATTCTGTGACAATGGCTGTGTCGCGACGATAAAGCTCGACACCGGGATAATGGTTTGCGCAAGCCTCTGCCACAGCCCGTCAGTATAACCGTTTGTTGCCAGCAGCACCTTGTCTGCCACTACGCTTGCCTGTGCAGTGCCGGCGCGCCAGCTTCCGCCTTGCCTGACCAGCGATGTGACCGCAGAGTGTGGCGATATCACAGCTCCCGCAGCTTGCGCTGCTCTTGCCAGTCCCCGCGCATAGGAGAGTGGATTGAGGCGGCCGCCACGTGGCTCCACCAGCGCCGCCACGTAGGCAGGCGAGCCAATCAGGTTTCTGGCATCGTCACCCCGAACCAGGGAAACGGGCGCTCCTCGCTCGTGCCACTGGTTCATCCGGGCCTCGACCGCAGGCAGTGCGCCCATGTTGTGCACGCCCTGCAACCAACCGGTTCTTTCTGCCGAACACCTGATAGCGTGGCGGTTGATCAAATCAAACACTACGTCAGGAGCATCCCCGGCAAACTTCACCAGCCGCTCACCCGCTTCAGCACCAAAGTGCGCAACGATCTCGTCAGGATCCCATTTGAACCCCGGGATAACCTGGCCTCCATTGCGGCCGGAAGCACCCCATCCGGGTTCGGACGCCTCCAGAACACACACCGAAGCGCCGGCTTCAGCCGCATGAAGTGCCGCTGAAAGACCAGTGAACCCTCCACCCACGATGCAGATGTCGAACCGGTGCTCACCGGCAAGCTGTTCACCGTTGAATTTCTCTTCCGCCGTTGCCGCCCACAAAGAGGGTGGCAATCGTGAACGGTCAGCCATCGGAGACAGTTTGGTCAAATGCAACCACCGGAAAACGGAACATGGGTGATCAGGCTATATTTTCTTTCACCGCTTCGGCAAGCTGCTTCAACGTAAAGGGTTTCGGCAGGAAGGCGAAATCTGACTGACCTTCCAGGTTCTTCTCGAATGCGTCCTCGGCATAGCCGGACACAAACACCACCCTGGTCTTCACACCGCGCTTGCGAAGTTCGCGCAACATACTCGGACCATCAAGTTCCGGCATAACCACGTCTGATACGATCAAGTCCGGTTCAGCTCCATACTCCTCAAGCACTGCCAGCGCCACTTCGCCTGAATCAGCTTCAAGAACCGTGTACCCGCGAGACTCCAGCGCCCGCTTGGCAAACGAGCGCACAGCATCTTCATCCTCCACCAGCAAGATAGTGCCGCTGCCGGTCAGGTCCGTACCCTTGGCTTCACCCACCGATGCATCGGCGGTGCGCTTGGCCTCTTCCTCAGCTGTTTCGATATATTGCGGCAGATACACTTTGAACGTTGTGCCTTTGCCAAGTGCACTCTCACAGAAGATGAACCCGCCGGTCTGCTTGATAATGCCGTAAACAGTCGACAGCCCAAGCCCGGTGCCCTTGCCAACTTCCTTGGTCGAGAAGAACGGCTCATAGATTTTTTCCAGAACCTCTTGCGACATGCCGGTCCCGGTATCGGTAACTTCCAGCAACACATAGTCGCCCGCCGGCATCAGGTCAGGCAGGCTTGCATCCGTACCATCGTAGCGGATGTTGTACGTCTTCAAGGTCAGCGTGCCACCATCCAGCATGGCATCGCGAGCGTTCACACACAGATTGATGACCACCTGTTCGAACTGGTTGATGTCCACCTTGACCAGCGCCAGGTCACGCCCGTGCACAATCTTCAGTTCAACAACCTCGCCCAATAGCCTCCCGAGCAGATTGCCAAGGTCTGACAGTACATCGGTCAGCGAAAGCACTTCTGGCCGCAAGGTCTGACGCCGCGAGAAAGCCAACAGCTGGCGGACCAGGTTTGCGGCCCGGTTTGCGTTCTGCTTGATGTTCATGATGTCGGCGAACGATGGGTCCGTAGGCCTGTGCCTGGCAAGCAGCAGATCGGAAAATCCGATTATCGCGGTAAGCACATTGTTGAAATCATGCGCCACGCCTCCGGCAAGCTGGCCAACCGCCTGCATTTTCTGGCTCTGCGCAAGCTGCACTTCAAGCGACGAATGCCGCGTTGTGTCGACCGCGAACACCATAACCGCACCTTCACCGCCGGTTTCATCGGCAACAAAGTAGAGCTGGCCGGACGCTTCACCCTTCACATCAAAATGTACGTCATTTGGCTCTGACGGCACCTTGCCAGCCGCAGCCTCGGCAATCAGCCCATTCACCATTTCCCGTTCATCTGGCTGCACAAGCTCAGCAAACTTGCCGCGACGCTTGGCCTTCGGCGCCATATCCAGGAAAGCGGCATTCATTGTCTCGATCGTGCCAGCGGAATTGATCTGCACGATGCCAATCGGCAGCGAATTGAACAACCGGGAAATCTGCACCTGCGCTTCACCGGCATCCTTTTCGACCGCGAAATGGGCCCGCCTGTCGAGAACCAGGGTCCGCGATGGCTGCAACACCCCTTCACTGTCAAATTCACACCGGTGAACCACACGTGCGGGAATGGTTTCACCCGAGCGCGCAGTCAGATCCAGATCGAATACCTCGGTCACCGGCCGCCCAGGCTCCGGCTCTATGCCTGACAACAGCTTCGCACCGTTCTCAGACACGATATCAGCCAGCTTCAGACTGCCATCAGTTGTCGTCGCCAGATCAAGGTCCAGCCATTCAGCAAGTGTTGCGTTTATGTAGGCGATTGAGCCCTCGCCCGTTGTCGAGAAGAATCCGGCAGGTGCGTGATCGAGGTAATTGATAATGTACTGAAGGTTCTCGAACGCATCTTCCTGAGAAGCTCGCGCGTCTGTTTCGTCAATAACACGCCAGACCGTATACGCCTGCCCGGCACCAACCTTGAGCGGCTTGACCAAAAGCCGCAACCAGGCTGCCTTGGTCTCACGGGCACCGGCGGCAGCTGACCCGGCCGACAACCGGAACTGCTCGGAAGCCTCCCGCCCCTCACGCGCGGCCTTCGACAACCTGTAAACGCGTTCCGAAACATCTGGATATCCGGAATAAAGCGTCTCAAGCCCGACCAGCCTCGACTGACCGGACTCCGATACGAGCCGCTGGTATGGTTCGTTGGAGTAGACGACGAGGCCGCGGGCATCTGACACAACGCACGGTTCACCCACAGCATCAAACAACCGGTCGAAGAATTCCTTCTGCCGCGGCGCACGTCCGAAGTGAACAAAGCCCGCCAGAGAGCCGAATATACCCAGCAGCCCCGCAAGTGACAGCATCGCCAATGCCGCCACCACCACCTTGGGGACGATTTCACCAATATTGTGCACGGCGAAATACACGGCAACCGCCAGCACCACCGCCAGCAGCAGGCTGAGCACCGGGCGGCCTTCGCTTTGCGCTGGTCTGAGGTCTCTCACGCCAGTGTCTTGCCGGGCCGCCTGCTGCCCCGTGTCAGGCAGACCCGTTGAGTCTTCCTCATCGCTGCTTTGTTGCTCTTTGCTCATGTGCCCCGTCGTGCAATCCATCGCAAGTGTGCGAATCACGCAGCAGTATAGTCAAATTGCGTCATGGATCAGCCCCAAACCGGGGCTACCATCAAAACGATATGACAGATTGCCCGCCGATTTCAGATTGCCGCGAATCGAATTGGCAGCAACAATGCGTGCACAACTCAGAGGCAGGGATACTGCATGGAACTTTTAGAACCCTACAAGAACTTCATTTACCTCGCAGGCGTGGTCCTTGTCCTTCTCATATTGGCCTGGATGGTTATCCGCACCTTCGGCAAAGGCGTCAGAGCCAAACGGGGAGCGCGTCTTGGCATTTCCGAATACTATGAGGTGGACAAGTCCGAGATTCCTGGTGCTGCTTCGACGCGACAATGTTGAACACCTTGTCCTTGTAGGAGGCAATCAGGACATCGTCATAGAAACTGGGATTGGAGCACAAGCCGCGGCAGAACGGGCACGCCCTGAGACAAGATTAAGTCCTGAAGACCTGGATATTGTGGGCAAGACCCCGTCAGCAACTCCCCTGCGTCCGGCAACCATGGAGCCTGAATTGTCTGCTTCGTCACCTGAAGCAGGCATGCGCCCCATTTCTACCCGCGCAGCACCGCGTCCGCCCCTGTCTCCCGAGCAGGCATCAGACCGCACCCCCAATCTCAGGGCGGTTGAGCGCGACCCCATCTAGCAGGTCCACATTCCAGGATCTGCTTGAAACCCGCTGGAACCATGGTGGATCATGAATCCGAACCTGACACAGCAGGATGTCCGGCCGCACCACAAAGCAATCAGATGTGGCGCATTGCCCTGATTGTCAGCAATTGTTTGACAAACCCTGGAGGCAAACCGCTCGCGTCAATCGTCGCGATACACTTTCTCGCGCCGTTCGTGACGTTCCTGTGCCTCAACGGACAAGGTGGCAATCGGACGGGCATCTAGTCGGCGAAGCGAAATTGGCTCACCGGTCTCTTCACAATACCCGTATGTGCCATCCTCGATTCGCTTGAGAGCAGCCTCAATCTTGGAGATCAGCTTGCGCTGGCGGTCACGCGTGCGCAATTCCAGCGAGCGGTCAGTCTCCGTAGATGCGCGATCAGCAGCATCCGGAAGCACCAGATTTTCCTGCTGGAGATTGTTGAGGGTTTCGCGACTTTCGCGCAGAATGTCATCTTTCCATGCCAGCAATTTGGCACGAAAATACTCCTGCTGCCGTTCACTCATGAAAGGCTCTCTTTCCAATTTGGAAATTGAAATCGGCTTGTTTTCTCCCATGGGATCCATTCCTCGTGATCAAACGCCAATCGACTCTAGGGCCTCTTTCGCGTGTCTATATCTCTACGCCACCACGGGTGCAACAAGTTATTGAAAACTTGAAACGTTCGTAACGTTATCAGCGCATGTAATACCGTCTGCGTGCCAATCCGGCCATTGCCTCTTGCCTGCATATCGGGCAAAAGACCCCCTTTCAAACTAGGCCAGCAATCATCGGACCCGTCCCTGCTCATGAAATTTGAAGGCACAACGAACTATATCGCGACAGAAGATCTGCGCGTCGCTGTCAATGCAGCCATCGTCCTGGAACGCCCTCTGCTTATCAAGGGCGAGCCGGGCACCGGAAAGACGGTTCTCGCCCATGAAGTCGCCAAGGCCCTGGATACGCCACTGCTGGAGTGGCACATAAAGTCGACCACAAAGGCGCAACAGGGCCTGTATGAGTACGACGCCGTTTCCCGGCTGCGCGACAGCCAGCTGGGTGATGAGCGTGTCCATGACATCCGCAACTACATCAAGCGCGGCAAGTTGTGGGAGGCATTCGCAGCCAAACAACGCTCTGTGCTGCTGATCGACGAGATCGACAAGGCCGATATCGAGTTTCCCAACGATCTTCTGCAGGAACTCGACCGAATGGAATTCAACGTCTACGAAACCGGCGAAACAGTTGCCGCCAGGCATCGCCCTGTCGTGATCATTACGTCAAACAACGAGAAGGAATTGCCGGACGCCTTCCTGCGCCGCTGTTTTTTCCACTACATCAAGTTCCCGGATGCTGAAACCATGAAGGACATCATCGAGGTGCACTTCCCCGGGCTCAAGTCACGCCTGGTCAGCGAGGCACTCAACATCTTCTATGAGGTGCGCGAAGTACCAGGGTTGAAGAAGAAGCCGTCGACTTCTGAATTGCTGGACTGGATCAAGCTGCTGCTCAACGAAGACGTCACACCGGAAATCCTGCGCCAGAAGGACCCGACCAAAGTTATCCCCCCGCTGCACGGTGCACTACTGAAAAACGAGCAGGACGTAGCCCTGTTCGAGCGCCTTGCCTTCATGGCCCGGCGCGAGGGCCGCTAGTCTAACTGCCACCCGGCGACGTCCTCGAACACGTCCCTGACGGGTAAGAAATTGTTAAGGATAATCAATGGTGAACGCTTAGAACTATATTAACCACGTTCCTCCATGATGGCCTCAATCCAATGTTTGTGATGCGAGGCAGTACTCATGCGTTCCCGTTCCCTCATTCTAATGCTGGCACTTGCCGGCACCGCACTTTCAGGCTGTGCGTCCGGCTTTGACGATGCATATGTCAACGCCTTTGACGCGACCCAGGGCCCAGGCGGCGACGGCCTGTCTGGTGACGAACCCAGTGGCGAAGACAATGGCGGCTCGCTTCCAGGAAGTGTAGGCGACACCTCTCTCGTGTTCACTGACGGATCACGCGTTGTAGACGGCACCGCCCGAACCAGCCTGACATTGAGCTATGATGCAGCCAATCCGGGCAACTATCTTGCTGCAGCAATCACTGTTGATCCGAAACAGGCCATCGGCTTTACCGGCCCGCAGACACTCGCTGTGTTCGAACAGCAGACAGTTAACCCGGAGGTTGAAGACGTAAACCAGGCAGCGCAGGTGTATCTGCAGGATCACCGGGTCGATAACTCGGTATATTCCGAGTTCCGCCGTATCTCTCCCTCCCAGAACATAGATGTGGAGTTGCAGTACTGGGACTTCACCAACGGTGCTGGTACTGGAAACTATGTCGCCCACTTCCGCGACGCGAACCGCGATCAGGACTCCTGGTTCTTCGGAGCAGCCGCAGCAGCTGGCAGCCAGACAACCTCAGACCAGATTGCTGCACTGGGTGGAGCAACATTGAACTATGAAGGCAGCTATGTGGGCCAGGCCAAGACAAGCGGCTGGGGCCAGGCATCACGCTACCAGACACGCGATGGCGCATGGCGCGTTCAGGGCCATGCCTCGGTCGCACTCGATCTCGCCGCCAACCAGCTCAACGGCACTTTGACACCGCAGTTCTGGGAAAAATATGAAAGCGATGGCACCGTCGTACAGATCGACGTTCACCGTCAGGCAAACGACGAGTACGTTGTAACTTCGGCCACAGCATATGACCCGGCAGACCCTGTACCTCCGATTGCCGGAGCAACAGACATTGCCGCCTTCCACAAGGCCCAGATCAAACTTCAAGGCGCTGTGACTGACAGCAGCATTGACGGCACCGCGACCGTTGTCGACAACGGCACCAATGGCGGTTGGGTGAACGGCGACCAGGCTTTGAGTGCCGCCACATACGGCGCCAATGCTGACGTGGTCACCGGCGTGTTCAGTGTCTACGCTGTCAAGCCTCTGCCGACAGGTGGTGATACCGGCTTGAACGACGACCGGCGCGGTACTTTCGACCTGCAGGGCGGGTTCAGCGCATGCCAGGGTTGCGCAGGCATCATCGCGGTTCCTCCGGCTACGCCATGATCCCAGCGGAAGTCACTACCGGCAACAAATCCGAGCGCGCCTTGCGGCGCGCTCTTCGCGTGAGCAGCGTACTTTTCATTGCCGCATTCGCCTTACCTGGCATTGCCACATTGACGGTTGCCGGCGAAAATCCCTCCCCTGACCAGATCCAGGCCAGTGCCGCGCAACAAGCCGCAGCAAATCAACATGGCGAAAAGTCCCTTAAGCTGTCAGTACCCGACAAAACCCGGCAGGAATTTGCTACGCTGCCTGAGGGCAAAAGGCTCAAGATCCTCGGTCGCCTGATCCGCTCCGGCCAACCGGATGCGGCAGAAATACTGCTGAACACTGCCCCATTTACCGGCCAGTTCGGCCAGAACCGCAATCTGTTCATCAAGGCGATGATAGAGCATCAACGCGGCAATGTTGAACATGCCATCCGCATTTATCGCACCGTGCTGGCCAACGACCCCAAGCTGACAGCAGTAAGGGCCGAGCTTGCGCGCGCACTGTACGACAACAAGCAAGACCGCAGCGCCATACACCACCTGTATCTTCTGCGCGCTTCAGCCGTCAACGAAACTGCCCGGCGCACATTTGACATTGCCATGCAGGCCATCGAGTCGCGCCGCACATGGACATTCAATGTCTGGGGTTCCATTGCACCGTCAACGAACTTCAACAACGGCACCTCCCTGGAGGTGATCAACGTTGGCGGTCTCGACTTCGAAGTCGGCAATCAGGCCAGGGAAAAATCCGGCATCGGCGTGCGTGGCGGCGGCAACATCAGCTACAACCACACGATTTCCAACGACATCAGCCTGATCGTCTCATCCGGCACCAATCTGGTGCAATACGACGACGTCCAGTTTGACCAGACCAGCCTCAATCAATCAGCGTTGCTGCGCTACCGCAAACCGGAATACTCCGTCGCTGCAGGCGTTTCGGCATCACAAGGCTGGTATGGTGAGGACGAATTTCTCTGGTCTGTGGGGCCGGAGATCATCGCCAGCTACATGGTTTCCCCCAAGGCACAGCTATATGCAAACCTGAGGCACCAGTGGAACACCTACGAGGCAGCGACCTACCGCAATGGCTGGACAACCAGCATCAATACCGAGCTGAAGTACGCCCTGAACGACACCACGATACTTTATGTCAAAGCCGATGCAGGCCGGCAACAAACCAAGCGTGAACATCTGTCAAACTGGAATGGCGGCGGCGGTCTTGGGGTTTACCACGACTTGCCCGGAGGACTGACCGGCATGGTTGAAGGCTACGCAAACTATTCCGTGGGTGACGGCGACTATCCGCTGTTGGGCGCGGCGCGCGAACAGACCCGCGCTACCGGGCGCGTTACCCTCACCAAACGCGATTTCTACTGGCGCGGCCTTGCACCCCAGCTTGAGTACACCTACACACGCAACTTTTCCAACGACGCACTCAGCCGCTATGACTCGCATGGCCTGGCCCTGACCCTCACAAGGGCCTTTTGAGACAGCCCGTTTCGCGCTAACAAGAGCCTCATCAAATTGGGGTATTGCGAGGCCATGAAGTTTAACAGCGCAAAAGATTTGGAAAACTGGCCCTCGCGGGCCGTCACCATCATGGGCATGTCGGGTGTCGGCAAGACAACACTGGCAAACCTGCTGCGTGATGATGACTGGTTCCACTACTCGGTGGACTATCGCATCGGCACCCGCTACATGGGCGAGCATATCGTCGACAACTTCAAGCACGAGGCGATGAAGAACCCGTTCCTGCGCGAGCTTCTGAAGACGGATTCAATCTACATCGCGTCAAACATCAGCTTCAACAACCTCGATCCATTGTCCACCTACCTCGGCAAACCAGGCAACCCGGACAAGGGCGGCATTCCTTTTGCCGAATACAAGCGCCGTCAGGCCCAGCATCGTGAAGCTGAAAGGCGTGCACTCAAGGATGTGCCGCTTTTTATGGCGAAAGCTCGCGACATCTATGGCTATCAGCACTTCATCTGCGATTCCGGCGGATCATTGTGCGAGATCGTCGACCCTTCTGACCAGGCCGACCCGGTGCTGCAGACACTGTGCGACAATACGCTGATGCTATACATACGCGGCACCGAAGAACATGCCGCAGCCCTGGTCGAGCGGTTCTCCCAGGCACCAAAACCGATGTATTATCAGCCAGAATTTCTCGATGCGACCTGGGCTGCATTCAAGGCTGAATTCGGCGTTGCCAAGGACAATGATGTAGATCCGGACCAGTTCATCGTCTGGGGTTTTGAAAAACTGCTGCACCATCGAATGCCGATCTATGAACAGATCGCCAGCTCCCGCGGTTATGTGGTGGAAATGAACGACATTCCACATGTGCGCGACGAGAAAGACTTCATGGAACTGCTGGCCCGCGCCATTGGCTCCAGACCCTGAACACCTGGAGTACGCCCCAGACAATGCCAATCAAGATTCCGACAAACCTGCCTGCCCGCACCACCCTTGAAAGAGAGGGGGTCATGGTCATGGATGATGACGAAGCCGCGCGTCAGGACATCCGGCCCCTGCGTATCGGCTTGCTGAACCTGATGCCCAACAAGCAGCGCACCGAGACACAGTTTGCAAGACTGTGCGGCGCTACGCCCCTGCAGGTGGAAATGACGCTGGTCAAGATGACCCACCACACCTCGAAACTCACAGCAGAAGAGCATATGCTCAATTTCTACCGCCCGTTCGAAGAGGTGCGCGAGGAGAAGTTCGACGGCTTCATAGTTACGGGAGCCCCGGTAGAGCTGCTCGAGTTTGAGGAGGTCACCTACTGGTCCGAGCTGCAACAGGTGTTTGACTGGTGCGATAGCCATGTGCACTCAACCATGCACATTTGCTGGGGTGCGCAAGCCGCCATACACCACTATCACGGTGTGCCCAAATATCCGCTGCAGAACAAGATGTTCGGCGTCTTCAGGCACCGCAACCTGAACAGGACATCACCCTATCTGCGCGGGTTCTCCGATGATTTTTCCGTTCCGGTTTCGCGCTGGACAGAGAACCACAGACAGGATCTGCCAGCCGGGCAAAATCTCGAGGTGCTGATGGAATCTGACGAATCCGGTCTTTGCCTTGTCAACGACAAGCCCCGCCGGGCGCTCTACATGTTCAATCACATCGAGTATGACTCGACCACGCTGGCCGAAGAGTACCAACGCGATGTGGCAGCCAGCAAACCGATTCAAATTCCGCCAAACTACTTTCCAGGCAACGACCCTTCGAGAACGCCGGAAAACCGCTGGCGAAGCCATGCACACCTGCTGTTCGGCAACTGGATCAACGAAGTTTACCAACATACGCCCTACGACATTGATGATATCGGCAAATGAGCAGCGCGTACCTGAGTGACTGGATTGGCCGCACCCGCAAGGCCACGGACACAATCCAGTCCGGCCATCTTGCCAAGATTGCAGCAACGTTTGATTGCCAGGCCCCGGCAAAGGGTGATCCATTGCCCCTCGGTTGGCATTGGGCATTCTTTGCCGAAATTACACCTCTGTCAGGCATAGGCCGCGACGGTCACCAGGCACTTGGTGAGTTTCTGCCTCCCATCACCCTGCCCCGCCGGATGTGGGCCGCCGGTGAATTTGCCATCACCAAACCATTGACAGTTGGTGAGACGGTGGAAAAGGTATCCACGATTCTTTCCATCGAGGAGAAACATGGCAGGTCAGGTGCACTGGCATTCGTGCGTGTCGGCCACCAGTTTACCGGCAACATGGGAGCGGACATGAGCGAGGTCCACACCATCGTCTACCGTGAGGCACCAATTGCAAACGCTTCCACGCCACCGCCTCTCTTGCCCAAACTCGAGGCCGCGTTCAACAGCAACCTTTCAGCGTCCCCGGTTCAGCTTTTCCGATATTCAGCCGTAACCTTCAACTCGCATCGCATTCACTATGATGTGGATTTCTGCCGCAATGAGGAAGGCTATGACGGCCTGATTATTCACGGCCCATTTACCGCTACACTGCTGATGAACCTGGCGCAGAAGCAGACCGGAAAGCGGCTCAAGAGCTTCACTTTCCGGGCCACGAACCCGCTAACCCATGTGCATGAGTTCTCCATTCACGCCGCCAGGCCGGAAGCTGACGCCATTGCCGTATGGGCCTGCAACCATCGAGGCGAACTGGCCATGCAGGCAGACGCACAACTGGTCTGAACCGGTTTCCGCTTGCTGCTGCACCGCACTTAATGCTCCACTTGCTACCATGAAAACACTGCTCCTCATGCGTCATGCCAAGTCGGACTGGGACCATCCGCAATTGGATGACCATGACCGCCCGCTCAACTCGCGCGGGCTGCGCAATGCGCCATTGCTGGGCCAGTTCATGCTGGCAGGATCATTGGTGCCGGACCTCTGCCTGACCTCCACTGCCGTGCGAGCCCGCCACACAGCCTGGCTCGCTGTTGCCGCAATGAAAACTGATGTTCCGATTGTCGAAGTTCCGGGTCTGTATGACTTCGGCAGCGGCGGTGCATTCGAAGACGCCATTTCACAGCGTGGTGGAAATGCACAAACGCTGCTTGTCGTGGGGCACAACCCCAGCATCCAGGCCTTTGCGCTTGCCACATGCGGCGGCGGAGACGATGAGGCATTAGGCAGGCTGAAAAGCAAATATCCTACCTGCGGCCTGTGTGAAATCACCTATGACATGCCCCAATGGGCCGGCATTACAACCGTCAAGGGTGTATTGAAGGCCTTCACCACTCCACGATCACTGCAATGAAACAGATCTACACCAAACCCATATAATCACGTAAAAACAGTGCCTTGGAGCGCCATTTAGACTCAAATTGACAAACGGCCACGACGCAAGGTTTGATTGCTGTCGCAAGCAGTACCATATACGCACCACGGAATTTGCAACCGGGGGATCGGCAACTGTCATCAATTTTATCTGGCATATACAATGAGGCCCGCAACGCCGCAGGCGGCGTGAAGGATTTTGCCACCGGCATTGTTTCACCCACGCTGCGCATAGGTGTCACCGGCCTGTCACGCTCGGGCAAGACAGTGTTCATTACCGCTCTGGTACATGCACTACTGAACGGCGGCCGGCTGCCCCTGTTCACCGCCCTGACCCAAGGCCGCATCAACCGGGTTTACCTGGAACCGCAGCCTGATGACGACGTACCGCGCTTTGCCTACGAAGACCACATCGCCGCACTTACCGGCGAGGACCGCCACTGGCCGGAAAGCACAAGCCGCCTGTCACAACTCAGGCTGACCATCGAATATGAAGCAACCGGCATAATAGCGCGCAACCTGCAGGGTTCAAAGCTGCACATTGACATAGTTGACTATCCCGGAGAGTGGCTGCTCGACCTGCCACTCATGACGCAGACATATGAACAGTGGAGCAACGCGACCCTGAAGGCCAGCCAGAGAGAGCCGCGCAAGTCACTGGCCAGGAAGTGGCTCACCCACCTTAATTCATTACAGCCTGCCGCGCCGGCAACCGAGGCAGACGCGCAAAAGGCGGCGAAGCTGTTTACCGAATACCTCGCATCCTGCCGCGTTGACGACGTCTCACTTTCTACCCTGCCGCCAGGCCGTTTCCTGATGCCGGGTGATCTCGCAGGCTCTCCATTGCTCACCTTTGCTCCGCTTTCTGTCGAGCCGGAAACAGATGCCCCCGCCGGATCACTGCACGCGATGATGCAGCGGCGCTACAACGCCTATGTCAGCCGCGTAGTCGAGCCATTCTTCTTCAACCACTTTGCCCGTCTGGACCGACAGGTAGTGCTGGTGGATACCCTGTCTGCCCTCAACGCAGGGCCTGAAGCGGTAAAGGACCTCAAGACCGCACTGACTGACGTCTTGTCGTGCTTCCGCCAAGGTGCCAATTCCTGGGCTTCTGCCGTGTTCGGCCGCAGGGCAGACCGCATACTATTCGCCGCAACAAAGGCTGATCTGTTGCACCATTCCAGCCACGACAGGCTGGAGAAAGTGCTGGAATTGATTGTCGAGGAAGCAACAAGGCGGGCGCAATTTGCCGGAGCAGAAATTGATGTGGCCGCCATCGCAGCTGTACGTGCCACGCGCGAAGCGACTGTGAAACAGGACGGGGAAACCCTCGACTGCATCGCAGGAACTCCAATCAAGGGCGAGGAACTGGCAGGCGACATCTTTGATGGCAAAACCGAAGCAGCCATCTTCCCCGGTGACCTGCCCGACGACCCGGCTGCCGCCATGGATGGATCGTTGGAAGGCGAGCTGAAGTTCGTACGCTTCCTGCCCCCTGAGCGCGAGATTCTGACAACGCCCGGTTCAAGCGCAGCGTTGCCCCATATCCGCCTCGACCGCACACTTGAGTTTCTTGCTGGAGACCGCCTGACATGATCGAAGCTCCACGCAAACCGAAGGCATTTCGCCTGACGCCTGAAGATGTGCTGGCACAGCCTGAAATGAGACAGCAACCTGCCTCCGGCAAGACTGAAAGGCCCAACAGCAGCGCCAAGACCAGCAACGCCAGCGCAAAGGGACGGCGACCGCGCTCAATGCTGGCACCAGAGATAAAGTTTGAAGAGCCATCTGGCGATGAATTGTTGCCCTCTGTTGCGCGCGACCACACGATGGCAAGGCGTTTCCGCTGGGGAGGCATTCTGCTGTCGGGTGCGCTCGGCCTCGCTTCACTATGGGCTGGCCTTGCCGCAACACAACTCATCGAGGATCTGTTCGCCCGCAACTCCTGGCTTGGCTGGATCGGCACCGGCCTTCTCGGTCTCGTGCTGTTTTCAGCGCTGGCCATCATCGTGCGCGAATTCGTCGGCCTCATGCGCTTGAAGAAGCTCGGCACCACACAGGCGGATGCGGCCAGGGCCATTTCCAGCGACGATAACAAGGCCGCCCAAACCACATTGGCTGAGTTGCACTCAATTTATCAAGGCCGTGCCGACATGCGCTGGGGGCTCGCCCAGCTTGCCGAGCACTCGCAAGCCATCATGGACCCTGCAGACCGCATCAAGCTGGCCGAACGCGACCTGATGGTGCCGCTCGATGCTGAAGCAAGCCGCATCATCGCCCGCGCCGCCCGGCGCGTCTCCGTCATCACTGCAATCGCGCCTGCTGCGCTCGACATTGCCCTGGTCGGTGCACAAAACCTGAAAATGCTGCGCGAACTGGCCACTCTTTATGGCGGCAGGCCTGGCACATTGGGCACGGCCCGGCTTGCCAGGATGGTGGCTGGCCACCTGGCCGTCACTGGCGGTCTTGCACTGTCTGACACCGTTATCACTTCTGTCATCGGCAAGGGTCTTATCGGCCGGCTGTCTGCCCGTTTCGGTGAAGGCGCGGTGAACGGCATACTCACCGCCCGCATCGGCCTTGCAGCAATGGATCTTTGCCGCCCGTTGCCCTTCCAGACCCAGCACCGCCCCGGCCTGTCAGATTTCATGCGTGAGGTAGTGCGGATCGGCGGGGACGGCCAAGACGCGAAAGGCCGCACATAACGCGCGATTCGCAGGCAAATGTGATGTCCGTGATCTTTCAGGCGCGCATGTTTTCGGCACCTTCACACAAATTGGCAGACAAACTCCTGACGCCCAGTTAGGCTCGACCCCAGCAAGACATCCCGGAGGTAAAAGCAAATGACCTTTCTCATAATTCTCGGCGTCCTCGCCGCCATCGCGTTGTGGGGCGTCGGCATTTACAACGGCCTCGTCAAGGCCCGGCAAATGGTCATGGAGGCCTGGTCCGGCATCGACGTGCAGCTTAAACGCCGCGCAGACCTGATCCCCAATCTGGTTTCCACGATCAAGGGTTATGCATCACACGAGAAGGACACGCTTCGTGAAGTAACCGAAATGCGCACCCGGGTGCAGGCGGTTCCCGCAGGCGACGTCGCAGGCCGCGCAGTAGCAGAGGGTCTGCTGGGCCAGGCGCTGGGCAAGTTGATGGCTGTTGCCGAGGCTTATCCTGACCTGAAAGCCAACACCAACTTCCTGCAACTTCAGGAAACACTCGACAAGATCGAAGGTGAAATCCAGATGTCACGGCGCTACTACAATGGAGCCGCGCGCGACCTCAACGTGAAGGTGGAAAGCTTTCCATCCAATTTTGTCGCAAACTACTTTCGCTTCCAGACCGCTGAATACTTCGAGCTTGAAAACGCCGCAGACCGTGCCGTACCGCAGGTGACATTCGACAAGTGAGGCATTGTTCCGCCATGCTACGCTGGCCATATCTTGCACTGTCTGCGCTGCTTGCCTTGCTGCTGCTTGCGCTTCCCGCACAGGCAGCAGAAGAGATACTGAACTTCAATTCCAGAATTGAAGTGGCGGGTGACGGCAACTTGCGAGTTACTGAGACAATCCGCGTGGTCGCCGAAGGACGCGCAATAAGACGCGGCATATTTCGTGATTTTCCAATGGTGTTTGAAACCCCTGAAGGCCGGGAGGTACAGGTCAGTTTTGATGTCCGCTCAGTTACCCGCGATGGCCAGTCGGAAGACTTTCACATCGAAAAGGCAAGCCGGTCTGCGCGCCTGTACATAGGCAACGCAAACCGCCTGATAGACAAAGGCGTTCATACCTATACCATCATGTATGACACCGATCGCCAGATCCGCTTTTTCGAAAC
This sequence comes from uncultured Alphaproteobacteria bacterium, assembly GCA_963787895.1. Lineage (GTDB taxonomy): Bacteria > Pseudomonadota > Alphaproteobacteria > Rhizobiales > Aestuariivirgaceae > Anderseniella. The sequence continues at coordinate 483,581 of CAWBEX010000001.1, forward strand.
CCATGACGAGTTGTACTGGAACGTAACCGGCAATTTCTGGGACTTTCCCATCAACGTCGCACAAGCTGAAATCTTGCTGCCTGATGGCGTACGCGCTGAAGACGCAACCTGGTTCACAGGCGCGTTCGGGGCCAAGGACAAGAACGCATCTGCTCGCTTCGGCTCAAGCCGCAACTCGGTCAGCTTCTCGACGACCAGGCCGCTCGCCGCGCGGGAAGGCATGACCATCGCCGTCAAGATGGCGAAAGGATCAATTGCCCGTCCATCAACAAGCCAGGAAGCAGCATGGTATCTGCGTGACAACCTGTCCTCGATTGCCGCGATCGGCAGCTTTCTGGTGCTGCTGCTGTACTACTTCAAGGCATGGCAGAGGGTGGGCCGCGATCCGCCAGCTGGAGTAATCGTGCCGCGATGGGATGCCCCGGACGGCATCTCTCCGGCCCAGGTGCACTACATCGAAAACAAGGGGCTGTCAGGCAATGGCGCACTGTCCGCTGCCCTGCTCAATCTCGCCGTGAAAGGTTACGTCAAGCTGGAGGAGCTTGGTCGATGACGTCACCATCAAGAGCCTCGCCCCACAGGGCAAAAGGTTCTTGCCAGCCGGAGAGGCGCTGCTCTACGACAAGGTTGTTAATTCCGGCGGCACCTTGAGGGTCAACCAATCCAATGGCTCTAAAGTGCTGAGCATGGTCAATGGCTTCCGCAAGGCCATGTATGCTGAACACCGCAACAAATACTTCGTCCGCAACCTTCCCTACGTGTTCGCAGGCGTTGGACTGTCGCTGCTGGCCGTAATCATCTCGCTGGCCACTTCAACTGCCGACCAGGCTTCCATGGGCCCGGCCATCGTGATGATGTTCATGGCGAGCATCTTCACCGTCATAATGGTGTCCATTGGCTTCAAGTTTGCTGGCGGCAGCAGTTTTGCAGGGAAGTTCACTTCGGTAATCCGCTGGGTCGTGCTCGGCTTTTTGGCATTCAATTTCGTACCCGCAGGTTTTGGTCTGCTCCTGCAAATGGACACAGGCAAAATTGTTCTGGCCGGTGTTGCGGGCATCATAATGCTCAATGTCCTGTTCTGGTATCTGCTTGGCGCACCAACACCCATTGGCCGCAAATACATGGACGGCATTGAGGGGCTGAAAACCTATATCAACCTGGCCGAAAAGGATCGCATGAACCTGGCCGGGGCACCCGTCATGTCGCCGCAACATTTTGAGACCGTGCTGCCTTATGCCGTCTCGCTGGGCCTTGAAAAACCCTGGTCAAACGCATTTCAGTCATGGCTGGCGACAGCCGCTGGCGCAGCAGCCGCGGCCAGCTATTCACCAAACTGGTACTCGGGCCGCAACTTTTCATCAGGGCAATTGGGAGACACAATGGCCAGCTTGCCGTCGTCTATTTCCAACTCCATGACCAATGCCATGCCCGCACCCAAATCATCATCTTCCGGTTTCGGCGGAGGTGGTGGCGGTGGCGGTTCGTCTGGCGGCGGTGGCGGCGGAGGTGGCGGAGGCGGCTGGTAAGTCCGGCAGCTGTTACCTACATTGAGCCCATGACTGATAGCACCCTGCACCCTCTGAACCCCGAAGCCCAGCGCGAGCACGAATGGCGCAACACGCTGCACACTTGGGTCATGATTGCCGGTTCGGCATTACTCATGGGCATCATTGCGTGGCTGATCTTTGGCACCTCCGGCGTAGTTTGGGCGGTCCTGTTTACCGCCTTCGGTCTCTGGCAGGCGGGGCGCGTATCGCCAAACATGGTGCTCAAACTTTACAAGGCACAAGTACTTAGCGAGCAGGACGCGCCGCAATTGCAAGACCTTATGCGCGAGCTCACAGCCCGCGCCGACCTGCCAGCTGTGCCGCAGCTATACTATGTGCCGTCAAAAATGATGAACGCCTTCGCCGTTGGCAAACCGGAGAACTCTGCCGTCGCCGTCACCGATGGCCTGATCCGCAATCTCACTCTGCGCCAATTGGCAGGTGTGCTGGCCCATGAGGTCAGCCACATCCGCAATGGCGACCTGCGTGTCATGGCGTTGGGAGATGTACTGACCCGGCTCACTGGCACGATGTCCACCTTTGGCCTGCTCGTCGGCGTACCAACTGCCCTCCTGACAGGTGGCACCACAATGCCATGGCTTGCCATTGTCGGCCTGATGGCTGCTCCTACCGTGGGAAGTCTGTTGCAGATGGCGCTGTCACGCGCCCGCGAATATGACGCAGACCTTGATGCAGCCGGCTTGACCGGTGACCCCGAAGGGCTGGCTTCAGCGCTTAAGTCGCTTGAAGACAAGCAGGGCGGTTTGTGGGAAAAGCTGGTGCTTCCCGGTTCGCGCTCACAACAGCCATCCATCTTGCGCACCCACCCGAAAACCGAAGATCGTATTGAACGCCTCATGTCGCTGCGAACCAAAGCCAATCCGGTCATCGTACGCGCCGACGACCTCCACCGCCCTTCAAACTCCATAGTGCCCCCTGTGCGGGCGCCGCGTGTCCACATCTCTCGCATGGGACTTCGTTATTGATTTTTGCCGGCTTCACTCATCGCCATTGGGCATCTCTTGCGGCCACTGCCACGGTAATGGCTGCCACCCTCATCCTGATGGGCCGCGACATCATCTGCGATTGCGGTTCAATCAAGCTGTGGCACGGCGTTGTGATGTCAGCGGAAAACTCGCAACACATCCTCGACTGGTACTCGCCTTCCCATGTCCTGCATGGTTTGGTCTTCTATGCCGCCCTGCACTATCTATTGCCACGTCTTGCCGTCGGCTGGCGGTTGGTTATAGCCGGCATCATCGAGGCCGTGTGGGAAACAATCGAGAATACGCCCTGGATCATCAACAAGTACCGTGAAGACACAATCGCCCTCGACTATTTTGGTGACAGCGTCATCAACTCCACCAGCGACCTGGCAATGATGGTACTGGGCTTCATCATTGCAGCCCGTGCACCCATATGGGCGTCAATCGCACTGTTCATTGCAGCAGAACTGATTGTCGGCTGGTTTATCCGCGACGGATTGATACTCAACATTATCATGCTGCTATGGCCACTGGAAGCGATCAAGGTGTGGCAGCAAGGGATATGACCGGACCAATTCGGCGGCCGGGCTTTCACTGCATCTGAGTGGCGCTGTGTTGGGACATTTTCACAATGTGATGAAATGCACTTCAGCAAGTTGAGATGCGCCCTACATTCAACTCAACAACAAGGCGATGAACAAGAAAAACAAAGCGGTTCCCCCCCCCCTGCAAACCGGGCACCACCGCAAAGAAAAAAATCGCTGAAATGAGTATGATCTGACGGCGTCGCCGGCACGAATGGGCCTCCTCCCTCCCTCTCCTGCCGGCGATTTTCTTTTGTGGCTGGAGCAGCTGGACCCTCGCCAACTTGCTGGTTATAACCTCGCCATGTTCACCACTTTCTTCCATGAGCTGAAAGCCGCCGGCGTACCCGCAACGCTGAAGGAATACCTGACCCTCATGGAGGCGATGGAGAAGAGCCTCGCAGGATTTTCGGTTGAAGACTTCTACTATCTCTCCCGCGCCACGCTGGTGAAAGACGAACGCAACCTCGACAAGTTCGACAAGGTGTTCGGTCACGTGTTCAAGGGCCTCGAGGGCCTCTCACCGGAAGAGCTACTCGCCAACATTCCCGAGGAATGGCTGCGCAAACTCAACGAGAAGTTCCTGACCGACGAAGAGAAAGCCCAGATCGAGGCGCTCGGCGGTTGGGACAAGATCATGGAGGAGCTGAAAAAGCGCCTCGAGGAACAGAAAGGCCGCCACCAGGGCGGCAACAAATGGATCGGCACCGGCGGCACCTCTCCGTTTGGGGCGTACGGCTACAACCCCGCCGGCATCCGCATCGGCCAGGACAAGAACCGGCACAACCGCGCCATCAAGGTGTGGGACAAGCGCGAGTTCAAGGACCTGGACGACTCGGTGGAACTCGGCACCCGCAACATCAAGGTGGCACTGCGGCGCTTGCGCAAATTCGCCCGCGAAGGCACCCCCGAAGAGCTTGACCTGGACGGCACAATCCGCGCCACTGCCAACAGGGGTTATCTGGACCTGAAGATGGTTGCCGAAAAGCGCAACACCGTGAAGGTGCTGATCTTCTTCGATGTGGGCGGCTCGATGGACCCATACATCCGCATGTGTGAGGAGCTGTTTTCAGCTGCCCGCGCCGAATTCAAGCACATGGAGTATTTCTACTTCCACAATTGTGTCTATGAGCGGCTGTGGAAGGAAAACCGCCGCCGACACACCGCAGTCGAACCGACTTGGGACGTGCTGCATACCTACGCCTCGGACTACAAGGTCATCTTCGTGGGCGATGCCTCCATGAGCCCCTACGAGCTCACCCACTCCGGCGGCTCGGTAGAGCATTTCAACGAAGAACCCGGCGCGCTGTGGCTCAAGCGCATCACCGATATCTACTCACACTGTGTCTGGATCAACCCGTCCAACCCGAAATACTGGAACTACACACCATCGATCCAGTACATCAGCCAACTGTTTGAAAACCGCATGTACCCGCTCACGCTGGAAGGCATCGACGGCGCGATAAAGGAGCTGGTGCGGTAGAAGGCAAGAGGCTGATGAGCGCTTTTCGCACTGCTCACACAACCGGATACCTAGTCCACATCAGCACCTTCCATCCTCGCTTCATCCGCAATCTTCGGACGGAAATAGCGTCCGAACAGAATTGGCATCACAAAGCCGATAATGGCAACGGCCCACAACCCAACAGACAACGCAGAATCGAACAGCGCCGTCCAGTCGCCGTTGGATATTGTCATCTCGCGGCGCAGGTTCACCTCCATCTGGTTACCCAGTAGAATGCCCAGCACGATCGGCACCAAAGGCACATCCATCTTGCGCAAAGCCCACCCGGCTACGCCAAATCCTATCATCACCATGAGGTCGAACGTTGAGCCCGAAATGCCATAGATTCCAACAACTGAAATCATTGCCACACCCGGCATCAGGTAACGTGTCGGCACCAGCAATACGCGCGCAAACAATCCCACCAAAGGCAGGTTGAGCAGCAGCAGCATGAAATTTGCGATGAACAATGCAGCAATCAATCCCCACACCACATCCGGGTTCTGCGTGAACAGCAACGGCCCCGGAGTGATATTCAACGCCAGCAACATGGCAAGCAGCACCGCCGTCGTGCCGGAACCGGGCACCCCAAGCGCAAGCATTGGCACCAATGCCCCACCCGCAGACGCATTGTTGCCCGCTTCCGGAGCCGCAACGCCGCGCGCATCTCCTTTGCCGAAAGTCTTGTCTGTGTCCGACACCTTCTTTTCCAGGGCGTAGGCCAGAAACGAACCCAGCGAAGCACCAGCACCCGGCAGCACGCCTGCGATGAAGCCGATCCCCGTGCCCCTGCCGATAGACTTCCAAAGACCCTTCATCATGGACAGCGAAGGCAACAGGCCACCAAGCTTGACGCCGGCTGCGGCTGCACCAGCATCATCGTGACGTTTCTCAAGGAAGATAAAAACCTCCGACAGCGCGAACAGACCAACAATCGCCACCAGGAAATCTATGCCATCGTACAGATGAACCTCTCCGAAGGCGAAACGCGGCACGCCTGTCTGCCCGTCAACACCGATCATGGCGATGCCAAGCCCCAACCCGGCAGCGAGCGCGGCCTTGGCCTGATTGCGGCTGGCCAATCCGCCAAGCGTCGCAAATGCCAAGGTAAACAGTGCGAAGTACTCCGCCGGGCCAAACAGCAAAGCCACCTTGACCAACTGGGGTGCCAGAAATACCAGCCCCCATGTCGCAACAAAGGAACCAACGAAAGAGGCGATCGCGGAAATCATCAGCGCTTCACCGGCTTTGCCCTGCTGCGCCATAGGGTATCCATCTAGCGTCGTCATCATGGCAGGTTCATCACCGGGAATATTCAGCAGAATGGATGAAATCCTGCCGCCATACATTGCGCCGTAATAGACACTGGTCAAAAGGATGAGTGCCGGAGTGGCCGGAAGACCAAGCGCAAATGCCACCGGAATGAGAATGGCGACGCCATTGGAAGGGCCCAGACCAGGCAGCGCACCAATTATGGTACCGAGAAAACACCCCAGCAACGCAAGCGCGAGGTTCTGCCAGGTCAGCGCGACGGAAAATCCGTCAGCCAGTGAAGCGAGAGTATCCATGCCCTAGAACCCCAATGGCCCCTTGGCCAGTGACAAACCGAGAATGAGATGAAACACAACGTAAATTGCTATCGAAATACCTGCACCCGCCAGCCCGGCCTCAACCGGCCGTGAGCCCAGTCTCCAAGACAGATATGCCGCACAAATCGCAGTGCTGAACACGAAGCCAATTTCAGGCAGCACATTTGCGTAAGCCGCCAGCACCAGCACCGCGGCGCCAATTTCCAGCAATCGCGGCAAGGCTGGCCACTCCGGCTCCGGGTCCGGCCGCAGCAATATGTACAAACCACAAAGGCCAACCACGATTGCAATTATGATCGGGAAAACGCGCGGACCAACTGGGTCGGAAATGAAGCTGAGCTCAATGCGCGTTGCACCCCAGATAAAGAAGGCCGCCAGCGCAACGCATGTTGCACCAAGCATTCTGTCGCTGATGCCGCTGCGTCCCGTCATATTGCCCTCCAATTCGCCCACTGAGGGCGCCGCTGATCAATTGCAGCGCCCGGCAGCAGTGGACAAAGTGTCACTTGATCAGACCGATCTCTTTCGAGATTTCCTGTATCTCGTTTACTGATCCCTGAACGAATGACTGGAAATCAGCGCCAGAAAGGCTCAGCGGTGCCAGGCCATTGGATGCCATGACAGCTTTCCACTCATCAGTGGCATACATCTTGGAAATGCTTTCCGCCCAATAGGTATATGCCTCATCCGACATGCCACCTGGAGCATAGAAACCGCGCCAGTTTGCGCCTATCACATCAATTCCCTGCTCCTTGGCAGTGGGAAAGCTTGCAAAGTCACCTTCCAGCCGCTCAGGCGCCAGAACTGCGATAACCTTGATGTCACCGGAGTCAACAAAGCCCTTGGCTTCCGACGCATCCCCGGTAAATGCCTGCACAGAGCCTGCGAGCAACTGCGTCACAGCCTCTCCACCACCGTCAAATGCAACATATTTGATGGTGCGAACATCGCCGATGCCAGCCTTCTTTGCGGCAATCAACACTTTCAGATGGTCCCAGCCACCTACAGCCGAACCACCTGCAATGGATACAGTAGTTGGATCAGCCTTGATCTTGTCGAGCAACTCGGGAAGCGTGTTGATCGGTGAGTCCTTGGCAACCGCGACAATCCCGTAATCAGCGCCAATCGAAGCCACCCAACGCACCTGATCCATCGTGTTGCCAGGATAGGCCCCCTGCGCCAACCGCGTGGCAGTTGCTGAAGAGGCAGCCACGATAAGGCCATTCTCCGCATTGCGCTTGTTGACCACTTCCGCAAACGCCACACCGCCTCCGCCACCCGAGAGGTTCTGCACCTGCATGGTGCCGGGAATCATCTTCAGATCCTGCATGGTCTTTCCGACCTGCCGGCAAGTGAAGTCCCACCCGCCGCCAGGGTTTGCCGGTGCAATGCACTCTGTTGTTTCGGGTGTAAATGCCATTGCCGACACGACCATTGATGCACCTATGGCTGTGACCGCGAACGCACGCTTCAAAAAGTTCATGATTTCCTCCACCTGACTGCTTTTTATTAGAACGTCCCGCAGGAGTGTATGCACAACAATTTGCTGGCGTCCACCAGACAGGCAGCTATCAACACACACCCATGTCTGTGCCACCAGGGTTCACACGCGCATACTTGAGTTTGAAATCAAACCGCTGTTGTGCGGTTTTCACTCAACAGGGTGACAACTGCACCACATCCAACTGTCCCTGACTGCTGTTGTGGCCCATCCTGCGCAAGCAACCATCAGAATTCGGCACGGGAAACATCAATCCGTTTCGAGCATTTTCACCATGTCTGCGTATCCGCGTTCACGTGCCAGATCGAGCGGTGTCCGACCGCTGCGGTCGGTGATCGACTCGTCTGCACCTGCATCAATCAGCAACTTCAATGACTTCTGATGCCGCTCGCCGCCGTCGCCCAGTATTACCGCCTCAATCATCGCCGTCCAACCGAGATTGTTGACATGGTCCAGTGGCGCCCCGGCCTGTATCAGCACGTCGATACTCTCCCAGTTGCCCAGGTGTGCAGCAGCAATCAGCGCGGTGCCATCGTATATGCTGGTGACGTTCTTCGTACTGCCGCCAGCCTTCACAGCGGTGCGCACCATGTCTGCATCATTGACCGCGGCAGCGATGGAAATGTTGTCGTACTTGTCGTGCTTCAGCAGGTTGGCATCGCCACCGGCTTCGGCCAGCGCCAGCACCGCGTCATCGTGAGACTGGTGGGCCGCCACATGCATCGGCGTCCGGCCATAGGCATCGGTTGCATTGAGGTTTGCGCCTGCTGCGATCAGTTGCTTGATCAGCGCAATGTCGCCTTGTGCTGCGGCTGCGTGCAATCCTGAGTAGGCCGCAAGCTCAGCACCAGTAGGCGCCACTTGGGCCCAGGCCTGGGCTGACAGCGCACCGCCTCATCATCGCCAGGATGCAGGCCGATTGTCTGTAATGAGTTGGCTTCATGACCCAATTGTAATGTTGCGACGCGACGGTATTCAAACATTGAAACCGTCTAGTCAGCACAATTCAACTGAACCTACCAGAAGGAGATGATGCGACATGAAAAAGTCGATCAAAATTGCCCTGTCCGCTACCGCACTGATTGCACTTGGTGCAATTGCCACCACAGCGTACGCTCACAAGCAAGGCATGCGGCACGGCGGTGGCATGTACGGCGGCATGCACGGCGGTATGCAAGGTAAACATGGTGGCTGGGGCAAACACCATGGGATGCGCCAGCGCGCCCGGCACATGCTTGAACGGTATGATGCCAACAAGGACGGCAAGCTCAGTCAGGAAGAAATCAACTCCAACCGCGAAGCCTGGCTCAAGGAATTTGACGCCGATGGCAACGGTCAGCTTTCGCTCGACGAATTCAAGCAGCTTTTCCTGAAAGCTCGCGCCGCGCGCATTGTCCGGGAGTTTCAGCAATTCGACACTGACGGAAGTTCGGGTGTGACGCTGGAAGAGTATCAAAGCCCACTGGCCGATCTGGTCGAAACCCACGACAGCAATGGCGATGGTGTGCTTGGCCGCGAAGACATGCGCGGTCATGGCATGCGCGGCGGCATGGGAATGCGCGGTGGTGCCGGCATGATGGACGAGGATGAAAACACTTCGAGCGACGAAACTCCGCCTGCCAATGACAGCGACAACAACTAGCTCCATCAGGCAAGTGCAACACGCAAGTCACTGCAAGCTCTCTTCAAAAAGCTGACAGATCACTTCGAAAAACCAGGCCGGAAACGCAAAATTCTGGGTTTCCGGCTGTACAATCACCAATCACTCCGGTCTGCGCAGCTCAGCCGCAGCGTGCCACATCCCGTTAACCCGATTTCGACCTGCAAACGGTACAAGAGTTGCAGCTCACGACATCGTGAGTGCCAAATTGAGCCAGTTCAAAAGGCTTGCAACAACTGTCACGGGTGTAATTCGGCGTGAATATTGCTCTTCGAAAGAACTGGAAGCCCCAATCCGCAATTCAGGCGGAAACGCTGGATTCTCATTCGCTGGACCGCGCCGGGTCCACGGCTGCAGAAATCAGTGCCCCGCTGGAAGTATCGCGAGTTTCAACCCTTGCGGAACTGTGCACTCTGGAGGCCGAATGGAAGACCCTCGAGGACCGGCTGTGCGACAGCCAGTTGGTGTTCCAGAGCTTCGACTGGTGCTCAACTTGGTCGGAAGTGTTCTTGCCGGTATGCCCGCATCTTCAGCTTTGCGTATTCACGGTACGCCGCAGCGGCCAGCTGCTGGCCATTCTGCCCTGCATGATTGACCGGACCAACGGATTGAAAGTGCTGCGCTGGTTGTCAGAGCCTTATGCCCAATATGGTGGTATGTTGTGTGACCCCACAGCCAACGTGACAGCAATTTGCAGTGCGTTGATGGACGCCATCGCAAATCAACACTCGATTGACCTGGTCTACCTCCGCCATGTTCGCGCCAGTTCTGCAAGCTGGAGCCTTGCCGCCACCCACCTTCACCCCACCGGCTACCATGAAATTGCACCCTTCATGGACCTGTCGGCTTTTGACACTGACGAGGCCTATCTCGCCCGCTACACCAAGAGCCAGCGCAGACGCCGCAAGAAAATTTCAAACGCCATATCACAGCTTGGGACGGTCACTTTCCGCAAACTCACATCCGGCACAGAATTCGAGAAAATCTGCAACCACCTTATCGTCAACAAGCGAACCTGGATCGCGGAGCGTGGACTTCATACTACAGCCCTGCATGCCCCCCAGCTTGAACGCTTTGTAACCGAGCTTTCCAGGCGCGAAGCGTCCCGGCTGGAAACCATCTTGAGCGAAACCCTGGCAGACGGGCGCAGCATTTCCCATGAACTGGGGTTGCGCTACAAGGGCCGCCACTGTGCCTTCATAACTGCGCACGACCCTGAACTCACCGACCTGTCGCCGGCGAGACTGCACATGGACGGCTCACAACGCCTTGCACTCGCTGACGGAATGACAACATTCGATCTTATGGTTCCAGGTGATCCCTACAAGGAATCCTGGTCTTCCGGTAACGTAGCTGTTGCCGACTTCGCCAGTCCGTTGACCCTGCGCGGGCGCTTGCATCATACCTTTTACCTGCGATTGCTGCGCCCGATCATGCGCAAGGCCTACCTCAAGGCACCGGGTGCCTTGCGGCAGAAAGCCATGTCAGCAATGAAGGTCCTGACGCGCAATTAAGCATTCCTGAAATGAAGAATGCGGTGTTAGGGTCGCTCGCGATGCAACACCGTACCGAAATCAACATGTCTGATGCAACTGGCTGGCGCACACCGGTCAATCTGCTGATCATTATGGTCGCGGCGAACGCGATAGCGTTCTCAACATGGTCTGCGCTACTCAACAATTTCGCCATTGAGGCCGCATCGTTCTCCGGCAAGGAAATTGGCATCCTGCAGTCAATCCGTGAGATTCCCGGCTTCCTGGCGTTTACAGCCGTATTCTTGTATTTCGTCTGGCGTGAACAGACTTTCGCTGTCATCTCGCTGGCGCTGTGCGGCCTGGGCACTGCCATCACCGGCTTTTTCCCAACCGCTCTGGGTTTCTACCTCACCACTTTCATCATGTCGGTGGGTTTCCACTATTTCGAAACGGTGAACCAATCCCTCGCCTTGCAATGGCTGCCAAAAGGCGAAGCGCCCCGCCAAATGGGCCGCATAATCGCAGCCGGCTCATTTGCCACCATCGCAGCCTATGCCCTCATCTTCCTGACATGGAAGCTGCTGCACCTCGACTTTTCATCCGTCTACCTCGCAGGCGGCGGCGTCACGGTGCTCCTGGGCTTGTTCGCATGGTACGGCTTTCCCAAGTTCCGTGAGGCCGTGCCGCAGAACAAGCATCTACTCATGCGCAAGCGCTACTGGTTGTACTACGCCTTGACGTTCATGTCCGGCGCACGGCGCCAGATTTTCATAGTATTCGCCGGCTTCATGATGGTCGAGAAGTTCGGCTTCTCCGTTGCCGCCATAACAGGGCTTTTCCTGGCCAATGCGATGTTCAACATGTGGATCGCACCCAAAATCGGAAATCTCATCATCAACATCGGTGAACGCCGCGTGCTCATCCTGGAATACATCGGGCTGATCGGCGTGTTTCTCGCTTATGCGTTGGTCAGCAATCCCTGGATTGCCGCGGGCCTATACCTTGTCGACCACGCCTTCTTCGCAATGGCCATTGCCATGAAAACCTACTTCCAGAAGATCGCCGACCCCGCCGACATCGCACCCACGGCCGGTATTGCATTTACCATCAACCACATTGCCGCAGTGGTCATTCCGGTTGTGTTCGGGCTCATCTGGCTCAGCCATCCAGCCTGGGTTTTCATTACAGGCGCGGCCATGGCCGGTGTGTCGCTGCTCCTGTCGCTGCTGGTGCCGCGTGACCCGCACGAGGGCAACGAAACCCTGCTTGCAAAGCTTGCATCCCCTGCAGCAACTCCTGCAGAATGACGGTTGGATAGCCTTGGAGCCTTTGTGAAATGACGACCATTCACCGTGCCAACGACCCCCTGTTGCAGCCCTACCAGCTCAAACACCTCACCTTGCGCAACCGGCTTATGTCGACCAGCCATGAACCCAACTTCCACCATGACGGCTTACCCAAAGACCAGTACATTCGCTATCATGAAGAAAAGGCCAGGGGCGGCATTGCACTCACCATGACCGCTGGTTCTGCTGTTGTCTCGCGCGACAGCTCGCCCGTCTTCGGTAACCTGCACGCCTACCGCGACGAGATCGTGCCATGGCTGAAGCGCATGACAGACGCCTGCCACGAGCACGGCTCGGCCTGCATGATACAGCTTACCCATCTGGGCAGACGCACAGTGTGGAACGGCGCCGACTGGTTGCCGGTCGTATCGCCGTCGAATGTCCGCGAGCCTGCCCACCGAGCATTTCCCAAGATCATGGAAGACTGGGACATGGACCGGGTGGTCAACGACTATGCAGATGCCGCAGAGCGAATGAAGGAAGCCGGCCTGGACGGCTTTGAACTGGAATGCTACGGCCACTTGCTCGAACTCGTTCTGGTCACCAGCCATCAACAATCGCGTCGACGAACATGGCGGCTCACTGGACAATCGCCTGCGTTTCACTATCCGTGTGCTGGAGGCCATCCGCAAACGCATCGGCCCCGATTTCATTGTCGGCCTGCGGCTGGTGGCGGACGAAGACATGGAAAAAGGCATATCGCGCGACGAGGGCCTGGAGATCTGCCGCCGCATGATTGCCACCGGCCACGTCGATTTCCTCAACATTATCCGAGGTCACATCGAGCACGACGGCCCCCTTTCGCGCGTTATACCGGTCACAGGCATGGCCACAGCCCCTCACCTTGACTTTGCCGGCCAGGTACGCGCCGAAACCAAATTTCCGGTGTTTCATGCCGCCCGCATCAACGATGTCGCCACTGCCCGCCACGCCGTAGCCGAAGGCAAGCTCGACATGGTAGGCATGACCCGCGCCCACATTGCCGACCCGCATATTGGCCGCAAGATCATGGAAGGCCGCGAAGACGAAGTTCGCCCATGCGTTGGTGCCACCTACTGTCTTGACCGGATTTACGAGGGCCGCGGCACCACCTGCATCCACAATGCTGCCACGGGCCGAGAGGCCACCATGCCGCACGATGTGCCGCGTGCCACGGGCAAACAGCGCCACATTGTCATAGTCGGCGCTGGACCTGCAGGCCTGGAGGCCGCCCGTGTCTCCGGCGAGCGTGGCCACAAGGTCACATTACTCGAAGCAGCACCACAGGCCGGCGGCCAGCTGCTGCTGGCAACAAGGGTCAAGCGTCGCGCGGAACTTGTTGGCATAATCGACTGGCGGCTGTCCCAGCTTGAACGGCTCGGTGTGGCAGTTCACTACAACACATACGCCGAAGCCACTGACGTTGCCAGTTTTGAACCCGATGTCGTAGTCATCGCTACCGGTGGCCTGCCGCGCGAGGATGCCATCCCCCATGGCGGCGAACTCGCCACATCCAGCTGGGATATCATCTCCGGTGACGCCAGCGTAGGCGAGGACGTGCTGATGTACGATGACAACGGTGCACATCCCGGCATGGCCTCAACTGAGGCGATAATGGCCAACGGAGCCAAGCTTGAAGTTGTGTCGCCTGAACGCATGTTTGCGCCTGAGATTGGCGGCCTGAACCTCGTGCCCTACATCGAGAAACTGCATGGCCATGGCGCAATCATCACCACGATGACCAGGGTCCACTCGCTGAAACGGGAGGGCAACAAGATCTCCGCCACTCTGACGAGCGCTTACAACGGTGCCCGGATTGGTCAACGCCTTGTCGATCAGGTGGTGGTTGAGTATGCCACCACCCCCACGGACGACCTTTACTTTGCGCTCAAGCCGCATTCGCGCAATGGCGGCGAAATGGATTATGAAGCACTCGTTGCGGGCAAACCGCAAAGGGTGGTTCGCAACGCTGATGCAACATTCCAGTTATTCCGCATCGGCGATGCCGTTGCGGCGCGCAATGTACACGCAGGAATTTATGACGCCCTGCGGCTATGCAAGGATTTGTAGGTAATTTCGGGGGCTTATCCACCGGCACCAGTGGATAAGCTGTGCACAACGCCATTCAGTATTGCCCACACCGCAGAAGCGGTAAATACTACCTTCATCAGCAGACGGGAGGGAAACTGATCGTACGCTGGCAGTAGAGTGAAGTCATTGTTTTCTTAGGAGAATCGCGGCGGACCTCATACTGGTTGCCAGTAGAAGGCTGGAACGGTGCCAAGCGCCTTCGGGCTGCTAGCGTCCGGACCGCTGGATGCAGGCAAAAGAGGAAACGCGTGAGCGGGCAACCGTTTCACGCGTTTTCTTTTTGGCACTGCAAATACGAAGGCACGCAACCAGTCGCCTGGTTGCGTGCCCCGTTTGACGCCTCTTTTGCGAGGTCTGTCTCCCTGTAATCTTGCTTACTGGCTCAAATGCAGCTTGCGCAGTTCATCGGCAATCTGCTGGAAATTCTGAACAAGTGCCGCGTTGGAAGGCGGGTCAAAGTACTTTTCCGGGCTGGTTGCGCAATTCTTGATCAGGTTGCGCTGCGTCGCACTCGGCACGTTGTAGGCAAACGTGTAGCTTACAATGTCCGCTGCCTTCACATTGCTGCAAGCCCGCTGCAAAAGCTGGTTCTGCTTGGTGATTGCAGTCCAGTAATTCGATGAACCCAGACGCTCCTGATCGAGAAAACCATACGCGGTGTAGGTTGATTCATTATGGTTGCCTTCAGAATCGAAGGTGTTTTCACCATCCGTCAGCAAAACCATGGCCTTGGTGATATCCTCATCCGAGTAGGAAACACCCTCGGTGAACGGCTCACCAGGCGAAATCACGCGCAGGCCCCAGCCGACACCTTCTGCAACATGAGTATAACCGTCAGCGCGCATGTTGTTGATGGTGTTCAGAACTGGTTCCTTCTCATTCGTCAGCTTCTGAATTGGCTGAATGTTGCAGCCCGCTTCCGGGCCTCGAGCGTTGGTGTTCACACGCTCACGTACATATTTGACATAATCCGTCTGCAACCACATGGCTCGGTTGTATGCACCGGAAACGCTGCTTGGTGCACTTTCCCTGCTATCGCTCAGGTAGTTATTGTAATAGCGCCACTTGTTGCCACCGCAGTTTGACCGATTACCGCTTGACCTGCTGATACAAGATTGGCCGTCACTGGCCTTTCCAGGTTCATCAGGCGCAAACGCTGGCGGAAACAAGGTGCTTTCGAGATTTATGTCCGGCGTCACATCGTCAACCGACAAATTGCCAGCGCGGGCTTCCACACAGCCAGGCCAGGTGCGGCTGGAACGGCGCGCCGTTATGGCCTGCCATCCTCTCCAGTTGTGCCATTCATTCGAACCCGAGAAGTTGTCTTTCGACAGATCATTCTTGCCGGTTGTGTCTACCCAGAATTCGGTGCTCTTGTCCGGACCCACATTGACAAACTGCGAGAACGGCACGACGCCGACCTTCAGCGTATCGGCCACTTCGCGTGGGCCGAACAGGATCTCGACAAAGTCATGGGCGGCGATCTTCAACGTTGAAAGGCGGCTTTGGCGACCCATTGAGCCAGTGTTATCAAACACCAGTACAACTTCCAGGCCGGTTGCCTCCTTGCTCACCTCAGATGTCGCCGAGATGATCGTGCTGTCAAAACCTGCAACCTTGGTGAGGTAGTTTTGCACTTCGACCGAACCAGTCACTGTCAGTTCATTACCGCCAACAGACATGGTCATGCTCGGCGTGCCGGAGTTGGCCGGCGTACCAAAGTTTGAGTTGAAGTAGTCCTTGGCGATCCGCTCAAGTTCCTCTTCGCTCTTGTTGGCCTCACGACCGGCTGCAAGCGCTGCCGCATCAACTGCGGCCTGCAGGCGCGCATGGACAGAAACCTGGTTGCCATAGTCAACAGCAACACCTGCTGCCATAATCATTGGAACAGCAGCAACCGCCAGTACTGGCGCCAGTGTTCCGGACTCGCTACCGCCAAATCGCTTCAGCAGCCGCAGCTTGGATGCAAGACCAAACATTATTCTCTCTCCCGTAAATAACTGAGTAGCCAGTGCACCCAGTTTGCGCTCCTTCTTCCAATCGCAGTTGGAAGTAAAATTACCGATGCTGCCTTTGTACCAGACCGATCGCAATTTCGGTGAATTTGAGGAATTATCGGCTAACAAAAGCTGAATCATTCCAGTGGCTTTTGCCTAAAACTGGGTTTGGTTATACAGTCATGGCAGTTGCAACTGTGGCGAACTCTGCGGTTCTTGACTTCCATCAATGACACACCGCTTATTGGCTGCAGACATTGCCACAATCAACCGATGCACCTGCCGGGAGGCACGCAAATGACTACGCCAGATATCCTTGCGTTCTTTGATGAGCCAACAAACACAGCAAGCTACGTGGTGACAGACCCGGAGACCAAAGCATGTGCCGTAGTTGATAGCGTACTGGATTATGATGCCGCCGCCGGACGCACATCAACACGTTCAGCCGACGCCATCATCAAGTATGTCAAGGACAACAACTTGACTTGCGAGTGGCTGCTGGAAACCCACGTTCACGCCGACCACCTGTCTGCCGCCCCCTATATCCAACGCAAACTTGGCGGCAAGCTGGCCATCGGTGCAGGCATCACCCAGGTGCAGGAAGTGTTCGGCAAGGTTTTCAATGCCGGCACCGAATTCGAACGCGACGGGTCGCAGTTTGACAGGTTGCTGAATGACGGCGACGAACTGGCCATCGGCGCATTGTCTGTTTCGATAATGCACACCCCTGGTCACACGCCTGCTTGCGTGACCTATGTCATGGGAGATGCAGCCTTTGTGGGTGATACCCTTTTCATGCCTGATTTTGGCACCGCGCGGGCAGACTTTCCAGGCGGCGATGCACGCCAGCTTTATCGCTCCATCCGAAAGGTACTGGCGCTGCCGCCGCAAACGCGGCTGTTCATGTGCCACGATTACAAGGCACCGGGCCGCGACGAGTATGCATGGCAAACCACCGTGGCCGAAGAGCGCGCCAACAATGTACATGTCCGGGATGGTGTTAGTGAGGACGAGTTCGTCGCCTTGCGCGAGGCACGCGATGCAAAGCTTGGCATGCCAAAACTGATCGTCCCTTCAATTCAGGTGAACATGCGCGCAGGCCGCATGCCCGAGCCGGAGGACAATGGTGTGGTCTATCTCAAGACCCCCCTTAACCAGCTCTAGAGGCGCTGACTACAACAGAACCTTGTCCGGGTTCATCAGGTTATGGGGGTCAAACACCTGCTTCACCAGCCTTGCTGCAGCAAGCCTGCCGCCATCGCCGTGATCCAACAGCGCCTGCATCTTCTCGATGCCAATACCGTGCTCCGCCGAGATTGAGCCGCCACACTCCTTGATGCCGGCAAACACCACTGCATCGACCCGCATCTTGTCCGGCGTCCCGCCGCCTGCATGAGACACGGTAATATGCAGGTTTCCATCGCCCAGGTGCCCCATCACGCTAAGCCGCATGTCCGCGCCCATCGCACCAATCGCGGCCTCAAGTCCTGAAGCATATTCATCCAGCCGATCCAGCGGCAGCGACACGTCATACCACAACCCACCCGGCCAGGCCTTTTCAACTTCCCAGCTTTCCTCGCGAATGCGCCACATGTCCGCCTCCTGACGTCCGCTTTGCGCAAACACCGCATCGCTCACATGTCCCGCCTCGACAGCAGCCAACAGTCCCGCTTCCAGAGTCTCACGCGCTGCTGATTGTGTAGCCCCACCCGCTTCAAACAACACATACAAAGGCGCCTCGCAGAATGTCAGCAGATCCGATAATCCCAGAGCCTCAGCCACGGTCATTGCATAGTTGCGCCACATGACCTCTGCACGCAGCAGGTCGCCACGCCTGCGCAACTGGTAAAAGCCCTGCACGGCCGCCTGCGCGCTAGCGCAAGAAGCGATTGCCGTTGCCGTGGCACCCGGCACCTGCTCGAGCTTCAACACCGCGCGCGTTACGATGCCAAGGCGTCCTTCAGCTCCTATCAGCAAATGCTTTATGTCCAGCCCCTCATTGGCCTTGGTCACCCGGGTCATGTCACTAAACAAGCTGCCGTCCGGCATCACAGCTTCAAGCCCCAACACGCGGTGGCGCATAACCCCGCAACGGAATGCCTCCATGCCGCCAGCGTTGGTCGAGATCATACCGCCAATGGTGGCAGAGCCGCGAGCGGCCAGGTCGATGCCTGGTGTCAACCCGGCCTGTGCGCAGCGTTCCTGCACTACCTGCAGCGTTGCACCTGCTTGTGCAACAACGGTTCCGGACAAGGTGTCCACATCCTCGATTGCATTCATCCGCGACATATCAACAATCAATTGGCCCGGCTTGCTGGCTCCTGCCCCGGCAAGCCCGGTCCGCCCGCCGTGTGTGACAATAGGCACCGCGTACAGTGCACACAGCTTGACCAGCGCCTGCACTTGCCCCGTAGTTTCTGGAAATGCAGCAATTTTCGCATCCAGGTTATTGTCATGAAAACCCTTGTCCAGCGCGCTGAAGGCCTCGCCCCGGCGCACAGTGCACAGGGCCTCCAGCGCCTTCACCAAATTGTTGTCCAGCGCCATCACGCATTCCCTTGCCGCTACAGGTTTAAAGCTTCATCATGCCTTCAAACAAATCACTGGACCAGCCTTCAATGAGCGACACCAACTGGATGAGCACGCCGCCTGGCAAAGTTCGGGCCCGCGGCCTTGGCATCTGTGTCGATGGCGCCCCCGGGCCCTTGAACGCCATTACCGACGTCGCCGGTGTGGAGGTTGGTTATTCCACGCTGATTGAAGGCAAGGACATCAGAACCGGCGTCACCGGAATACTGCCTCGTGGCCGCGCAGGTGCCGCCACGCCCTGCATGGCTGGCAGTTTTTCTTTCAACGGCAACGGAGAAATGACCGGACTGGCCTGGATCGAGGAAGCAGGCGAACTGCAAACACCAATCACCATCACCAACACGGCGTCTTGCGGCGTCACCCGCGATGCAACGCTCAAATGGCTGGTGAACACTGGCATCGGCACTGGGCAGGACTGGGGTCTGCCGGTGGCTGCGGAAACCTATGATGGCGAGTTGAACGACATCAACGGTTTCCACGTGAAGGATCAGCACGTCTTTGCCGCGTTCGACACAGCGACGCAAGGTGCCTTCGAGCTTGGTTCGACAGGCGGCGGTACCGGCATGATAACCTACGAGTTCAAGGCAGGTTCCGGCTCGGCATCACGACAGGTCACAGCCGTAAGCAAATCCTACACACTCGCCGCTTTTGTTCAGTCCAACTTCGGCCTGCGCCACGAATTGACGGTGCTGGGCGTGCCCGTTGGCAGGGAACTTAAAGGCGGCGAGTGCCGCTCAAAGGGGTCGGGCTCCATAATAGCAATCATCGCAACTGATGCGCCGCTTCTGCCACACCAGTTGAAACGGCTTGCCCGGCGTGTGCCGCTAGGCCTCGCCCGCACCGGAACCATCGGCCACAATTCTTCAGGCGATATCTTTCTGGCCTTCTCAACCGCCAACGACAAAGTGCTTGGCGCGTCTGGCTTGCGCCACCTCGATGCACTGGCCGACAGCGAACTCGACCCGCTGTTTGAAGCAGTGGTTCAAACTGTTGAAGAAGCCGTGCTGGATGCCATGATCTGCAACGAGGACATGAGCGGGCGCAATGGCCTTACGGTGCGTGCACTGCCCCACGCCGATCTGCTGGACATCCTGAAGAAAGCCGGACGGATCTAGCCAGTCTTTTTTACACTACAAGTGTTGATACCAAGCAGGCTGTATGGCGGGCACCAGCCGACAATTGCGGTGAACAGAGGCACAATACCAATCCAGCCAAGCCATGCGTACTGGCCAGTTCCGGCCAGAGCCCAAACAATCAGGCCAACGCCGAGTATTGCGCGCAGAGCCCGGTCAACACTTCCCACATTACGTGTCATTGTCTCGTTTCCCAGTTTGCCCGGCTGCGAAGGCAACCGGATACATATTCAATGTCTAATATGTATGGGGAAACAGCAATGATCCAGATCAAGCCACGCCGAGTTTCTTCTGCAGGTTGGAACTTGAAGTTGTGTACTGGAACAACAGCCGCTCTCCCGGTTTGCAAATGCGGAATGCTTCCTGCGCCATCAGCGCTGCTTCATGGAAGCCGGAAAGGATCAACTTCAGTTTGCCCGGATAGGTATTGATGTCGCCAATGGCGAAAATGCCCGCAATGTTGGTGGCAAACTTCTCGGTATCCACCGGCACCAGGTTCTCATGCAGATTCAGACCCCAGTCTGCAACAGGGCCGAGTTTCATGGTCAAACCGAAGAACGGCAACAAGGTGTTGCATGCCACCTCCAGTTCAGCTTCCTTGGTCTTCACCGTAACACCGGACAAAGTCTTGCCATCGCCGTGCAGCGACGTCACCTGACCGATGTGCAGGTTCATCTTGCCGCCGGCAACCAGCTCACGCATCTTGTTGACGCTGTCAGGCGCAGCGCGGAACTCATCGCGCCTATGCAACAGTGTCATCGAGTTGGCCAATGGCTGCAGGTTGTTCACCCAATCCAGGGCAGAGTCGCCGCCACCAACAATCAAGATGTCCTTGCCGCGGAAGTCTTCCATCCTTTTGACGGAATAAAAGACGCTGGTACCTTCATAGTCATCAATGCCTGGCATCGGCGGTTTCTTCGGCTGAAAGCTGCCACCGCCAGCAGCAATCACCACCACCTTGCAATGGAATTTGATATCACCATCAGTAGCCAGCTCAAACGTGCCGTCATCGAGCTTCTTCAGGCCCGTAACCATCTGGTTGTAGTGGTATTGCGGGTTGAACGGAGCAGCCTGCTCCAGCAGGCGATCTGTCAGATCCTGACCAGTCACCAGCGGCAAAGCCGGGATGTCATAGATCGGCTTTTCCGGATACAGCTCGGCGCATTGGCCGCCTGGCTTGTCGAGAATGTCAACCACATGACACTTGAGATCCAGCAGCCCCAGTTCGAAAACAGCGAACAGACCGCACGGGCCAGCACCCACAATCACAACATCGGTTTCTATCGCCTGACCGCTCATAGGGCTGGGCCTCCTCAGTTCAAACAAAGCCAGATTTCAGACAGTAAAGTGCAGTCTTCTAGAACTGCTTTTCCGGCACTTTCAGCACAAGGCCGTCAATATCGTCAGAGACACGAATCTGACATGACAGCCGCGAGGAGTCTTGCACCTCAAAGGCAAAGTCCAGCATGTCTTCTTCCATTTCCGAACGTTCTGCCAGCTTTTCAGCCCATTCGCCCTGCAGATACACGTGGCATGTCGCACATGCACAAGCCCCGCCACAATCTGCATCAATGCCTGGCACCATGTTCTTGATTGCGGTTTCCATCACGGACATACCGTTCTCGCCGTCCACTACGTGCTCTGTGCCGTTGTGTTCGATGAAAGTGATCTTCGCCATTTTCGGTCCTGCCAATTTCCCCGGCATGCAAACTTGTTTGCATACCATCAATTACAAATCAGCTTCCTAGCTAGGACGTCAGCAGCGAAAATGCAACATTTTCCACCGCAACCAACTCCAAAACACGCACTTGTGCGACAATAGGAGCCGGGTGCGCGCCGCAATCCAGGCCGTAACACCACCCTGCTGCTGGCTGAACACGCATAAATACCCATCGCGATGCCAGAATTCACGCAACATGGTAGAAAACAGGAATTCGAAGATTGAACTTGTTTGCGAACGCGGCCAAAGGCCGAGCCGTGACGGCAGTGCCTAGAGATAGTCCCCTACGGAGCCTTCAAATCGCGCAGTGACTGCCAGCAGCCGGCTGAGCAATGCCACCCTTGCTGCCTCGTCGTCATGCTCAATGGCTTCCAGTTGCTCCGCCACGGCATTTATCTGCCAGGCACCGACCGCACGCGAAGCACCTTTCAGCATATGCGCCGCAGATTTCCATGCAGAGGCCACTTCACAGTTCATCAGCTCCGAGGTCTGATCCTTCAACTGGATGCGAAACAGCTGCAGCAACTCAGATTGCAACGCATGATCGCCGAGCGTGTACTGATCCAGGTGCGCGATATCAAGAACAGCTTGATCAGACAGGTTGTCGGACATGCGGCTTTCTGCTGGCATCTGCGTCATCTGATTTCCCTACTACTCAAAGGCGCCCGGAAACGCTTCCCACAAAAAAATCGACAGTCGACGGATTATAATGGCGGTCTCCAAAGAATTGGTTTCAAAGGCACTTAAAAATTGACTCTAATGCAGCCAGCTTATTAACCAATTGTTTAGATTTTGGGTATTGGGGAGGCATTTCCTGTTCTGAAACGGGCACCCTTGCATTAGAATCAACTACGAGTCGCAACTATGACTGTGGATAAGTACTACCGTTTCTTGTCTGAAATGACTTGTATGCGCAATGCTTGTCCTTGATCATGGGTGCAGGATATCGCAGATCGTGGCGGAACAGCATTTGGGGCCCCAGCTTGAGCTGGAATGCTGTAAACGTTGGTAAGTTTTAGTTGCGGGGAAGTTAGTAATGTCAAGCGAATCAAGTCAGCCGCGTCGCGCATCGCGCCGGGGAAATCGCCGGACAGTTGAAGCAAATGACCAGCAGGCTGCCGCGCGCGACGACGCTGATCGCCGCCGTCTGGAGGCAATCAACCAGCGCCGCCAGGAAGCAGCACTGCGTGGCCGCCCAGCCAATGAAAATGACGCGTACGCCGCTGGCAATTTGCAGGCAATTCGCCGCCGCACACCAACCACCCCGATTTGGGCTGCGGCTGTATTGACCATCATATGGTTTGCGATCTGGACAATTCTTTATGTTCCGGCGCTGGCTCAACTTGGCAGCCCGTTCAGCTTTGAGAACATGCCTACAACAATGCGCACCTTGCTGGTCGCAGTTCTGCCAGCACTGATGTTCATGGTACTTGGCTACCTCATTTATCGCGCAAACCAGATGAACAACGTCTCCCAGGCGCTGATGCAAACGGCCATGCGGCTGGTCAGGCCACAGGATGTCGCCACTGAAAGCCTTGCTTCTGTATCCCAGCTTGTCCGCCGCGAGGTTGACCAGCTGGTTGGCGGTGTCGAGCACGCTGTTCAGCGCGCATCGGAGCTTGAAGGCGTCATTCACAAGGAAATGGCCAACATTGAACGTGCCTTCGGTGCAAACGAAGAGCGCGTGCGCGTGATGCTGGAAGGCCTCGAGAACCAACGCAATGCCCTGCACGAGACAGGCATGATTATTGGTACTGAAGCTTCGCCGCTGCTGTCACGGCTTGAAGAAAATACGCATGGCCTGTCAGGCATCATCGCAACCGCTTCTTCTACCCTTGCAGCACTTGAGCACAATCTGAAGTCGACAACAGTCGAGCTGTCTCAGACCGTTGACGAAATTTCCAGCCGTGCCAGCTTCGTCGGCACAGAGATTTCCGGCCAGACCGCGCGCATGGAGCAGATGTCCGGCACCCTGGTCAATGAAATGCGACTGTTCTCCGAAAATGTCACTGGTCAGGTTTCGGCCATGCAGGAAACGGCCATGCGCCTCAACAGCGAAGGCATGCAATTCACCGACAACCTGCGCATGCTTGAAGGATCGGTCAGCGGCGGCATTCGCGAAAGCCTGGAAGAGTTGCGTGGCGTTCGCTCCGAACTGGGTGAAGGTATTGAGCACCTGACCTCATCCACGGCAGAGCAGATGCGTGCTACCGCCGAACACAACACCGAGTTGATGAAGCTCACCGGCGACACCGTCACACAGACCATCCGCTCATCGAGCGAGGCCGTTGCAGGCCAGTTGCGCTCTTTGTCGGAAGAATACACCGGCACCGTGAACGAGACCGGCGAACGGGTCACAGAGCGGGTCCGTCAAACATCTGGCGAAATCATCCAGTCTGTTGAAGCCTCGGCAGAAAACATTGCAGAACGCATGCGCCGCGCTTCCAGCGAGGTTGTTTCTTCTGTCGAAATCCTCAAGCAGTGTTGTAGCCGAAGAGCTGCGCACTGTCGCCGATGCCAATGTTGCAATGGTCAAGAACGCAGGCGACAACGTCACCCAGGCGATCCGCTCGACCTCGGGCACCGTTGTCACGACCATGCAATCCACCTCTGAATCCATCCTCGAACAGCTCAAGACGGTGGGCACTGACGTGGCGGATTCCGTGCAGATCACGTCTGAAGTTGTGTTGCGCAACCTCAACGAAATGGGCACTGAAGTTACCGACCGCGTCGAGGTCGCCGGCAAGGGTGTCGTCAACAACCTGATGACCACTGGCCAAACGGTCGCTTCCAGCCTCGAGACCACCAGTATCAAGGTTGTTGAGCGGCTCCAGGAATCCGGCGAGGAAATTGCCCGCAACACCGAAGCATCATCGGAAGCCCTGCTCGACTACATCAACGCCAGCGGGGCAAAGGCCGCCCAGGCCCTTGAGGCCGCAGGCAACAATGTCAACACCCGCCTGCTGGCATCGACTGGCGAAGTCTCCGACATGCTCAATTTGTCGGTCGAGAAAATCACTTCCCGCCTCACCAACGCATCAGCAGCAGTTGGTGATCAGATTGACCTTTCCGGCAATGAGCTCAGCGAGAAGTTGTTGTCGATCTCCGGCGACTTTGTTCAGAACGTGGTTGCCGCACGCGACGAACTGTACACATACATGGAAGATGTGTCCGGCAAGATGACCGGTACCTTGAACACTGCCTCTGGCGACCTGTTTAAGCGCTTCGAAACCATCACCGACGATATCACCGGAAAACTGGAAACATCTGCCTCTACCCTCTTCAACAGGGTTGAGATGGCTACGTCCCATATGTCTGGTCATCTTGATGAGTCTACGGCAAAGCTGTCCGGCCAGATCGAAGAAACGTCTGACGCAATGGTCGTCCGCCTTGAAGGTGCCACCTCACGCATGGCCGATTTGTTGAACACGGCCTCAGTGGGCATGACCGGCAAACTGGAGAAGACCACCACCGCGCTGGCTGACAGGTTGAACACCAACTCCACCGAGTTGACCGGTCAGCTGGAAACAGTCACGTCGCGCGTTGCCGACGTTCTGGATCAGGCATCCGCCGAGATGACCGAGAAGCTGGACGCCACTACCCAGTCAATGGCCGGCCGCCTCAACTCGTCTTCCGGCAAGCTGACCACCCGCCTTGAAGGTGCAACGTCCCGCATGGCCGAATTGCTTGACGAAGCCACCTCCGGCATGACCAGCAAGCTTGAAAGCACCACCTACGCCTTGGCTGACAAGCTGGACTCTTCGTCCGGCGCTCTGACGACCCGCCTTGACGAGGTCTCCCTTGTGCTTTCCGACCGTCTTGACACGACCTCGACAAGCCTCACCAGCCGTCTCGATAGCGTTGCAGACACCATGTCCAACCTGATGAACCAGCTGGAAGACCGCTCTGGCACCGTCCTGGCACAGATTGAGGGCATGTCAGGCAAGCTCGATAACACCACTGCCGAATGGTACGGCCACGTCGAGCGCGCCAACAATGAAATGTCCACGCGCTTCGAGCAGACCACTGCCGAGGTTGCAGAGACAATGGAGAAGTCCGGCGAGGCCATGTTCCTGCGCCTGGAGGCCAACTCCCGCGACATGGGCAAGCGCTTCGATCTTGCCAACTCGCTGCTGCAGGAAGTCACAAGTGATGTTATCACCCGCATGGACGAGACCGGCGAAGCTTTCGCAAAAATGCTCGACGATCGCGCAGTCCGGGTGTTCAACGAGCTAGGCACTGCACGCACGGCCTTTGCTGAAGGTCTGGACGGAGCCGCTCGTGAACTGATCGGAGAATTGGGCCGCGCTTCGGAATCATTTGCAGACAGCCTTGAAGACAAGACCGGTTCCATCTCGACACGCTTCGAGACCCACACATCCGACATTCTCGGGCGCATCACCCAGTCTGCAGGTGAACTGGAAACCCGCGCCAGCGAGGCATCCCGCCGCCTGGACGATACCGGCTCGAAATTCTCTACGCATCTTGAACAGGCCTACACGATGCTGGCTGGCGCGTTGAAGGAAACAGCCACGGAACTGGACCAGCGCATCGACACAGTATCAACCTCGCTGATAGGCCGCCTTGATGGAACGTCCGGCAAGATTTCCGAACGCCTCGAAAGCACTTCGGAAAAAGTTGAACGCGCTGTCACCAACTTCAATGAGCGCATTGACCGCCTGATGGACAACCGCGACACCCAGATGGCCACATTGCTCACCAAACTGGGCAAGAAGTCGGAAGAAGTGGACGGCATCATGGAGCGTTACATGGAGCGCGTCGAACTATCTCTTGCCGAAGCCAACACGCGTACCGATGAGCTTGGCCGCCTGATGGTTTCCCAGTTTGCCGCTGCTTCAGACAATCTGCAGGAAGAAGTAAAGAAAATCGAAGCCATCTCGGATGAACAGGTGTCACGCGCTGCACGCAGCATCGTCTCTCAGCATGAAGAAGTCGTACGCCAGCTCAACGCAACCATGTCCGGCTCCACCGAAGAGTTCTCGTCTACAGCAGACGAGATGCGAGAAGCCGCTGCCAACGTTGTCCGTGAAATCGAATTCGCCCGTACAGAACTGCGTCGTGCAGTACTCGAGCTGCCTGCCGAAACGCGCAACTCTGCTGATGCCATGCGCCGCGTCGTATCCGATCAGATTACCGCGCTCACTGCACTGGCTGATGTAGTCAAGCGGCAGTCTTCGTCACTGGCAATGTCAGGCCCTGGCATCTACGTTCCACCGGAGGCCCGCCGATCGCCGGGAAAAACTGAGGGCACCGCGTCTTTAGCTGCCACGCAGCACGATGCCGGTGCCACACGGACCACCCGCACACCACGCAAGGAAAGCAAGCAGGAAGAACCTGACACGCAAACCGGCATCAGGCGCTTTCTCGGTGACTTGTTGTCTAGTGACCAGGACACCCCGGTGGCGAAAGTTCGGCATGCACGTAAATCCGGTTCGACTGACACTTCCACCAGCCGCGAGACGGAAACCCTGGTGGCCAAGCTGAACACAGCCTCGCGCGATGTATACGAAGCACTGAACGACGGTCTGCCAAAAGAACTCGAAAAGGCCTATCGTCAGGGCGAAGCCCAGATCTACACCCACCGTCTGTTCCAGGCGCGCGGCAAGAAGCTCATGGAGCAGGTGCGCACCGGCTACCGCGATGACAAGAACCTGCGCAACCGCGTTGATGGCTTTGTAAGACTGTTTGAACGGCTGCTTGACACAGTTGCGTCCAGCTCTGCCGGCGAAGAACTGGTCGACCAGTGCCTGGCATCAGAAACCGGCAAGGTCTACATCATGCTTGCCGAGTCCAGCGGCCGGGTGAAGCACTAGGTTCACGGCTTCAAGAACGTTACGAGTGGTTGCATCATCTGTGTGGCTACCGGTATCTGGCCCTATCCGCATAATTACACTGCCCTCTTGCGAAACTGTTGATCTTGTGGCGTGTAGAGGCTTCAAAACCCATACTTTTTGACGGACGAAGTGATATGGAAATCGAACGCCCTTACCTCCTGTTTCTCGGCGATGTTCACGACCAGCTGGCAGCCAAAACGGCGCAAGGCGTGGTCGACTGGCGCCGGGACTGGTGCCTCGGGCAGATGCGTCTGCCGAACTGTCAGGCTGATACCGGTTTGCCGGACATGGGAATAGACTTTGCCGTTGGAAAGGGTGCTCGCACCATGGTTGTCGGCGTGGTCAATGCAGGAGGCGTCCTTCCCGACCACTGGGTAGCCGAAATCGTCAAGGCCATCGAAGCTGGCATGAACGTGGCTACCGGTTTGCACAAGCGTCTTTCCTCCATTCCCGCAATCGCAGAAGCTGCCGCAAAGCATGGGGCGAAATTGCATGATGTGCGCTTCTCGGATGTCCAGCTGCCTACCGGCAAGGGAACAAAGCGGCCCGGCAAACGCGTTCTGGCCGTTGGCACGGATTGCTCCGTTGGCAAGAAATACACTGCCCTTGCACTTGATGCTGAAATGCAAAAGCGTGGCATGAAGTCCGATTTCCGCGCCACCGGTCAGACCGGCGTGCTCATCTCGGGTCGCGGCATCGCGCTGGATGCCGTGGTCGCAGATTTCATCTCCGGTGCCGCCGAATACGTTTCCCCTGCCAACGATGAAGACCATTGGGACTGCATTGAAGGTCAAGGCTCGCTGTTTCACCCTTCCTTTGCCGGTGTCACACTCGGGCTTCTGCATGGTGCACAGCCCGACGCCTTCGTTGTGTGCCATGAACCCACCCGCACAAAAATGCGCGGCGTTGAACATGTCTTGCCAAGTATCCAGCAAGTGATTGACCGCACCATCATCGAAGGTCAACTGACCAATCCTGCCATCCAATGCGTCGGTATCTGCATCAACACCCAGAAGCTGTCCGAAGCCGAAGCAATCGAGTATCTTGCCAAAACCGGCAAAGAGCATGGCCTGCCGTGCGTCGATCCCATCCGCACTGGAATGGGCGTAATTGTTGACGAAATCCAGAAGCGTTTTCCAGGCTGACAAGGCATGACACGGCGCAAGCTCACCATCACGCACGATAGCTGGCCAATCGCCGGCAGCTTTACCATATCGCGCGGATCAAAGACTTCGGCCGAAGTAGTCTATGTCCGGCTGGAGCAGAACGGCGCCATCGGTCAGGCAGAATGCACCCCATACGCCCGCTATGAAGAAACCATAGAGGGTGCCATGGCCGATCTTGAGGCTGCCCGCGCACAGATTGAAACAGGCTGCAAACGAGCAGACGTACCGGGTCTTTTGAAGCTGCACGCCTCACGCAATGCGCTTGACTGTGCCTTGTGGGATCTCGAAGCAAAGCTCACCGGCAAGCCGGTCTGGCAACTGGCAGGCCTTGCCCGCAAGCCTGAACCGGTGATCACCGCCTACACGCTCAGCCTCAACACACCAGATGCAATGGCAAATGCTGCGGCACGCGCCAGCGAGCGTCCTCTCCTGAAAATCAAGCTCGGCGGCGACGGCGACGATGACCGCTTGCGTGCTGTGCGCGAGGCAGCGCCAAAGTCACGTCTGATTATCGACGCCAATGAAGGCTGGAAGCCTGCCGAACTGGATAACCGTCTTGCCGTGTGCGCCGAGACGGGCGTGGAGCTGGTCGAGCAACCGCTTCCAGCGGATGATGATGAAGCATTGAAGGGTCTTGGCAAGACCGGCGTGTTGATCTGTGCCGATGAAAGCGCCCATGGCAAGGAAGACCTGCACAAGCTGCAGGGCAAATACACGGCCATCAACATCAAGCTCGACAAGACCGGCGGTCTGACCGAGGCCCTCGCCCTGGCCAAGGCAGCGCGCGAACAGGGCTTTGAAATCATGATCGGCTGCATGCTGGCAAGTTCGCTTGCCATGGCACCCGGCCACATAGTTGCGCAACTGGCCAAGGTGGTGGATCTGGATGGCCCGCTGCTGCTGGCGAAGGACCGCGACCCGCCAATTCGCTTCGCCGGTTCCATCATGCACCCGCCGCCATCTGCCCTATGGGGTTAGCCGCTTGAGCACGAGTGCAAGCGCCAGTGCCGCTGCACACATCATCGCCATGTATGCATACGCCTGCCCTGCGAAAAGACCATAGGACCAGCCGGCAAGCGACAGCGCCGCTGTCATGATGATCCCACCGGACAACGCACCGAACACGCCCTGCGCCGTGCCGGCGAAATCCGCGTTCATGTGCCGGCGAATATAATAGATGGTACCAAGGTGCGTCATGCCATAGCTCGCAGCATGCAGAATTTGCAGCCCTGTCACCACCGCAAATGGTGGGTCAATCGACATGACACCCCACCGCACAACTCCAAGCGCTGCCCCCATCATCAGCAACAACACTGGCCCCAGCCGCTGCACCCAATCCCGCGCATACAGAAACAGGACGATTTCGGCAATCACACCAATCGACCATAGCGTGCCTATGGTAACCCCGGAGTAGCCAAGTTCCTTCCAGTGCAGCGATCCAAATCCGTAGTAGACGGCATGGCTTGCCTGCGTCAGTCCCGCCACCAGTATCAAAAGCACGAAGGCGCCCGTCATCAGGGCAACTCGTGCGGATGCCAGATTAACCGCGTGGCCGGCTGATTTCGCAGCACCAAGCCTGGGCAAGGCAAACGCTGTGACCGCCAGCACGAGGTGGGTGCCAACCAGCATCCACCCCAGATTGCTCGCTGGCACCACACCAAGCAAAGCCCCTGCCCCGACCGAACCCGCAATGAATGTTACCGACCCCGCGATGCGCACGCGGCCATAGTCGAAATGACCCGCTTCCGACTGCTCAACAGCCACCGCATCCAGCATCGGCATGATCGGCGCCCAGGCAGCCGCAGAAAGCACCACAAAGACGGTTGTCGCAATCACCCCCGAACTCATTGCCGCAGCAACCATGAACAGCAATGCCAGCACCGCCAGCCCGATGATGAAGCGCCGCCTCGCCTGCTTCCTGTCAGCGGCAAATGTCACTGCCGGCATGACAGCGACCCGCACCACGGACTGGCAGGCCAAAGCCCACGCCACATCAGCAACAGTGAAACCCTTTGCTGCCAGCCACAAAGGCAAGAACGGCAACATAACCCCAACCATCAGCAGGAGCGCGCCATAAACTACCCCGGTGCGTACTGCCATCTGGTTTAACATTACTGCCCTTGATTGCGCTTCCCGCGCTAAATAGCCGCTAAGGAAAGGTTTCAGTAACCAAACTTGCGAATAATGCAAACCCAGTCGTTGTGTATGCGTTTTGGAACTTGGGGCGTTATGTCAAAAATTACAGCAGTCGACACCACAAGCGGCTTGGATTTCGATGAAATCGAGCAAGCTGTCATGGAAACTACGCGTGGGCGCTGGTTTCTGACTGAATTCGCACGCAGACAGCGCGCCAATGACACGAAGATTCTCCTCGCAGCAATTCGCAGGCTTGAAGACCAGTTGCTGGCAATGCCGGTTGCAGCATCTTCAGACATCGACAAGCTGGTGCAGGAAGCAGAAACAGAAATGCGGAACCTCAGTGGTCCTGCAAGGATTTCGGACATCGGCACAGCTTCAGATGAACCAGCCAACGCCCGTGTCCTTGCGGCCCGACTGGTCTCCATAACTGACAATTTGCGTGGTGCCCTGGCTCAACCTGCCGGCCAGCTTGCACAGGCCATCGAACCGGAAATCAGACGACTGGAAGCTTGCAGCAACGAACAGGACAACCTGGCTGACAAGCTCGCTCAAACTGCGCAGCTGGTGCACCGTATTCGCGCGTCTTCTGAGGACATTCAGATCAGCCCTGAGACACCGGTCGTCGCGCAAACTGCGACAGCCAGCAAGAAGCCTGCAGACATCGTCAGAATTGAGCCTGTCAAATACAAGCCTGCTCCAGCTTTTGAAGCATCTGATGACGACATATTCGAAGACAATGAGCCAGCGCCTCAAGAGGATGCGCCCACAGTGCTGCCTCAGATTGACAGCGACACGCTCGATTTCTCCAACATCCACACCGCGCCCATAGAGGCTGTATCCGAAACCGAAACGACCGCAGATGAACACGAGCCAATTGACGCCAATGAGAGCGAACAGGTTGAGCAAGCTGCACAGATACAAGAACCGGATCAGACACCTGAAAGGGTCATCAGCGTAACCCGCACGCAGTCCGGCAAACAGCATTCGCTTACGCAACAGGACGGACCGGTAACTTATGGCGGCAAGATCAACTTGCACAATCCGGCCTCAACCAATCAGATTTCGGTGCCCGCGAATGCACCGGCTGCACCGTCCACCGCTTCAAACGGCAATGGCGCCTCAAGCGGCATCGCCAATTCAAGCTCTAGTTCCAGTTCCAAAAAGCGCATCATCGTAATTCGCAGAGCGGCTGAGGAG
Source organism: uncultured Alphaproteobacteria bacterium (assembly GCA_963787895.1). GTDB lineage: Bacteria > Pseudomonadota > Alphaproteobacteria > Rhizobiales > Aestuariivirgaceae > Anderseniella. Next base: position 515,639 of record CAWBEX010000001.1, read on the forward strand.
GACAGCGACATTCCGCTGGCAGGTAGCACACCTTCCAGAGACGGCGACCCCACTTCAGCCAGCTAGAATATCGCGCATCATGCTGGCATCGGCATTTCCGCCAGACAATGTGGCGGCAACGGCCTTGCCACGGCAATCCAGTTTGCCGGCAAGAATGGCCGCCAACGCCACCGCACCGCCCGGCTCCACCACCAGCTTGAGCGTTTCGAATGCAAATCTCACAGCCGCCCTCACTTCACCTTCAGATACAGCAAATCCACCCGACAGCCTGGGCTGGTTGACCGAAAATGTCAGCTCCCCCGGTGTAGGTGTCACAATCGCATCGCAAATCGACACTCTACCCGGTTCGTTGCTGACCCGCCTGCCAGCCGCAATTGAGCGGCCATAGTCATCAAATCCCTCGGGCTCGCAGGCAAATATCTTCGCATCCGGCATCAATTCGCGCATCGCAAGTGCCACCCCGGCGGTAAGGCCGCCACCACCGGTGCAAACCAGCATCGCATCGAGACTTTCACCAATAGCCAGAAGGTCCTGCGCCAGCTCCAACCCGGCTGTACCCTGTCCGGCAATAATCCATGGGTGTTCATATGGCGGCACCAATTGTGCACCGCGCTCTGTCGCAATGGCATCGCCGATTGCCTCCCGGTTCTCGTTGAACCGGTCATAGGTCACAACCTCTGCACCCAGAGCCAGCGTATTGCGCTTCTTTATCTCGGGCGCATCAGACGGCATCACAATCAATGCCGGAATGTTCATCAGACCAGCAGCCGCTGCAACACCCTGAGCATGATTTCCGGACGAATAGGCAACAACACCACCCTTGTTGTTGTCAGGGTCCAGTCTTGAGATAAAGTTCCAGGCCCCCCTGAACTTGAAGGAGCCGGTTCGCTGCAAACACTCCGGCTTCAGGTAGACACGCCCGCCAACAATCTCGTCCAGCACCGCTGACGTGACCATCGGAGTTTTTACAGCTCGACCTTCAAGTCTCTGCGAAGCCTCAACTATATCACTGAAAGCCGGGGTTTTCTGATGTAAGCCATACATGAATTTGGCACCTGCCATCTTGAAACTGTTGAACAGACTACCATATCAATTGTGTTAGTTACCCAAAAACCGGAGGGATTTACACGATGACGACGATGACGCGCCGCAAGAGCCGCTGGACCCCGCTTGGTGTTGCAGCTGCCGTACTCGGCTTTGTAACATGGTGGCCAATTGGCCTTGCCGTAGTGGCCTACGTAATGTGGGGCGGAAGCATCGACGACCTTGCCAGTGACGCTATCGAGCAGGTCAAGAGCGCCTTCAAATCCAGCACGTCAGGCAGTTCCAGCAGTGGCAATGCCGCCTTCGACGCCTATCGCGCAGAAACCATGCGCCGGCTTGAAGAAGAGCAGGCAGAGTTCAATGGCTTCATGGCCAAGTTGCGCGATGCCCGCGACCGTGAAGAGTTTGAGCGCTTCATGAGCGACCGCAAGCATGCCCTTGCCGCAGACAAGGTTACCGTAAAGGGCTGACCTGCTGCAAAAGCGTTCCAGATGATGAACCCGGACCTTGCGTCCGGGTTCTTTTGTTTCTAACCCTGTCAGACCATTCACCGCAGCTAACAGGAACATCAATCATGGATCTTGGGATCGCCGGAAAGAACGCAATCGTCTGTGCTTCCAGTCGTGGCCTCGGCCGCGCCTGTGCAATTTCACTTGCTGGCGCCGGAGCGCATGTCACGCTCAATGGCCGCAATGAGGACAAGCTGAAGGAAGCAGCCGATTTGTGCCAGGCGGCCGGGGCGCACGGCGTCACCATCGTCAAGGCCGATGTTTCGACAAGGGACGGCCAGGACGCACTGCTGGAAGCCTGTCCCAACTGTGACATCCTCATCAACAACAACGGCGGGCCGCCGCTCAAGGACTTCCGCGAACTGGACCGCGAAGCCATTGTGGATGGCGTGATCCAGAACATGGTTACGCCGATTGAACTCATCCAGAGGGTACTGCCGCACATGGAGCGCAATAGTTTCGGACGCATCCTGAACATCACATCCGCCTCGGTGAAGATGCCCATACTGGGGCTGGACCTTTCATCAGGTGCACGCGCTGGCCTCACAGCATTCATGGCAGGTCCGGCGCGCGCACTGGCAAGCAGCAACATCACTGTGAACTGCATCCTGCCAGGCATGTTTGATACCGACAGGCTGAAGGGTTCGACCAGCTCTCAGGCCAAACTGCGTGGCGTCAGCGATGAGGAAATGGCAAAGATCAGGGCACAAAGCGTTCCCGCCAGACGATTTGGCTCTCCAGCGGAATTCGGTGAACTGGCAGCCTTTCTATGCTCCGCCCAGGCCGGTTACATTACCGGGCAGTCGATCCTGATCGATGGGGGGCTTTTCAACACCAGCATCTAGCCGCTGGAACAGCCTTACCAGCCCTTGTACTTCAGAAATTCTGCACCGTCCCACACAAGGTCATCGTCAACATCACCGATGTTTGACTGATCCTTGCCTTTATACTCAAAGGCATTGAGCACAATGCGGATGGCATTCAACCGCGCCCGCTTCTGGTCGTTCGCATCAAGCACCGTCCAGGGAGCATGGTCAGTGTGCGTGTTACGGAACATGTCTGCGATTGCGCGGGTATAGTCATCCCATTTGCCGACCGACTTTGCATCAATCGGTGACAGCTTCCATTGCTTGAGCGGGTTGTTCTTGCGTTCGTAGAAACGCTTCAGTTGCTCAGCACGCTCTACCGTCAGCCAGAACTTGAACAAGTGTATACCCTCACGCTCCAGCATGCCCTCAAACACCGGCGCTTCCATGAAGAAGTCCTGCACCTGGTCTTCGGTGCAAAAGCCAAACACCCGCTCAACACCCGCCCGGTTGTACCAGGACCGGTCATAGAAAACCATTTCGCCAACAGTCGGCAAGTAGTCGATATAGCGCTGAAAATACCACTGGCCCTGCTCCACATCTGAAGGTTTCGACAACGCAACGATATGGGCAGCACGCGGATTCAGGTTCATCATGAAACGCTGAATAGTCCCGCCTTTGCCCGCGGCATCACGCCCTTCGAACACCAGCACAACGCGTTGGCCCTCTTCACGGATCCAGCGCTGCAGCTTCACCAATTCTATCTGCAGTGATTCAAGGCGCTCCCAGTACTTCGATTTCTTGATTTTCTTGTCGCGAATGTAGTCGCCATCCGGAAAAGCCAGCGCGCCAATTTCCTGTGGCAGCTCGTCGAACTCAAGCGACCATAGTTTTTCAGCTATCTTTTTACCGGTCATGTCTGGTCTCCACTGCGCCAATTGTCCTGCAAACCATACCCGACATATGCGGCCTTGAGATATTGAACGCGCAATTGTGGTAAAATGAACCGCCCGGGCAGCGTGCGCATGGCAGCCGGCAGTGCATCATGATGGGCTTTAGTGCCAGCAATGACATCAGCCAACCGGTTGGCGGCATAGCTTGCCATCGCAACTCCATTGCCATGCCAGCCAAATGCCCCCCAAACATTCTGCATCTGCGGGAACGGCCCGGCAAATGGAAGCCGCGAAGATGTCAGGCACACAAATCCGCCCCAGGAATACTCGGTCTCGACATGGGCCAACCTGGGGTACATGGTTTCAAAGGTCGAGCGCAGACTCGTCGCAATCGCCTTCATGCCATCAGGCGATGCATCTGTCCCGCCACGCCCGCCGAACAGGAAACGGTTGTCTGGCAGTAACCGGAAATAGTGCAGCAACTTGCGGGTATCGTACGTAGGTTCAGTTGCCAACCAGCCCTGGTTCCTGAGTTCATTATCATTGATCGGGCGTGTGACAATGATCCGCGTCAGCGCAGGCAGCAGCCTGCCACCCAGCTCACGCGGCAAGGTCTCATCAGTGTATCCATTTGTCGCAACCAGCACGTGACGGGCACTCACCTCGCCATGCGAAGTCTTCAGAGTATGGCGGCCTGAAGTGGTTTCCCAACCGGTAACTTCCGAGCGCACATGCACCGTGACCCCGGCATCAATGGCAGCACGAGCCAGGCCGCGGACGTATTTCAAGGGATGCAAGCCGAAACAGACGTGGGTCTTCAACCCGGCATGAAATGCGGGGCTCTCATAGCCTTGCTCTTTCAACTGGTCGCGCATCAAAAGATCGGAGGCCTCACCAAAGGTCTCAAGCATGAAGGACTGTTCCTGCTTGAGATCGTCAATCCGTGAGGCAGTATGCGCAACCTGCAGCTCGCCCTCGCCCGTGCGATCGGCATCTATGCCATTGTGCTCCAGAAAATCGCCAACAAAATCCACCGCCCGGCGTTGGGCCTCGTAGAAGCGGCACGTCTCCTCAAGACCGAACCGCTTGATCAATTCTTTGTAACTGAGCTTGGTCGAGCCCGGGCAGCAAAACCCGCCATTGCGCCCTGACGCACCCCATCCGATGTCGCCAGCCTCCAGCACGACCACCTTCAAACCGTGCTTGCCAACCAGCCTCAAAGCAGCATGCAGCCCGGCATATCCACCACCAATAACAGCAACATCTGCCTGAATTGACGATTCCAGCCGATCCGGATGGCGTTCAATCGGCGCTGCAGACGCTTCCCAGTAGCTGGGCACCGTGTTGGAAAAATCAAAAGCGGAGGGGTGATACAAGCGCATCGGTGAAATCTGCTTGTGCACACCTCAAACGTCAAGTCTGGAAAAAGCGCTTGCCATGCAATGCACAGCATCGGCTAGACTACCAACCATCCTCCATGACAGTTTGCGGCGCATGTTTACAAAACTCACAACAGTCCTGGCGTGCCTTGCCACTGTGGCAACTGCATCGTTGCCGGCAGTCGACGCACGGCCCAGGACGCGTGATGAAGGCCTGCGCATGATGTACGGGCAACTTGTCATCAAGGGTTTTTTCGGACAGAACCAGCGTGAAGCAGGCATCCGCAATACGCGCCTTGCACTTGAGCGAGGCATGATCGGCGGCGTGATTTTCTATTCCAAAAACATCCGGGACGTGGCGCAGGTAAAGTCGCTGACCCGCTATCTGCTGGATGCTAAAACCCCGAACACCCCCATAATCGCAGTCGACCAGGAAGGCGGCGCAGTTCAACGGCTTAATCGGCGCAAGGGCTACACCTACATCCCAGGCCACTTCCGCATGCAGCAACGAAGCACGGTCGAGCAGGCGCGCAAGCAATATGACGGCATGGTCAAGGAACTGACCGCGAGCGGGTTCAACACCAATTTCGGGCCGGTCATTGACCTCAGCCTCAACCCCAACAACCCGATTATCGTGAAGCAGCACCGCTCGTTTGGCGAACATCCGCTGCGTGTTGCCCGGTATGCGCAAAGCTTCATACAAGCCCACCGCGACGCCGGTGTCGGCACCACACTTAAGCACTGGCCTGGCCATGGCTCTTCCGCAAGAGACACCCACGTGAAGTTCGTTGACGTGACCGGTCTCTGGAAGCCGGTTGAAATCGAACCGTACCGCAGGCTGTTCAATGCCGGATATAGTGGCATGGTCATGACCTCTCACCTCTTCCACAAGGACTGGGGTGCCGGAAAAGACCTTCCGGCCTCGCTTTCACCCATTGCGGTAAAAACAATGCTGCGCGACGAGCTGGGTTTTGATGGCGTGGTAGTCACTGACGACTTGCAGATGCGCGGTATAACTTCCCGCATCAAGCTCGACGAAGCCATCATCTTGGCACTGGCGGCGGGCAACGATATCGTGCTGATCGGGAATGTACTGTCTTCAACACCGTCAAACGCCGATTTTGCGGTGCGCGCGATTGAACGCGGCGTCAAGGAAGGCCGCCTCAACTTCAAGGATCTGCACCGTTCATGGCAGCGTGTAACCAGATACAAGGCACAGCTGCGCCGTTAGCCCGATTACGCTTGTTTGATCACACAAACACCGCGAAACAGATTATAACCTTCATTAATGACACCGATGCTAAGATACATTTTCGCTGCAGTGTTTGTGTGCATGACGCTGACTCAGGCTCATGCGGCCGAGTTGATTATGTTCGACCGTGACGGATGCCCGTGGTGCGCCAAATGGCATGCCGAAATTGGCGTCAATGGCTATGCCGCTGCACCGGAAAGCGCCTCCGCCAGCCTTCACATATACAAATTCGGTCAGGCCATGCCCGACAATGTCAGGAGCTTGTCGCGCACAGTCATAGGCACTCCAACATTCGTCCTGATGCGTGACGGCGAGGAAATTGACCGTATCATCGGATATCCGGGCAAGCAGGTTTTCTTCGGCAAGCTCCAGTTGATGATCGACAAGTTGTCCGGCGCGGACAAACAATACAAAACCATTATAGTGCAGTGATACCCCGCCCCCGCTCCGTCGGCTGCGCGATGTTCTGTTCAATCTCGATGTCTTTGACCACAATCAATGACGGGCAGCCCATCTCATGCAATCCTTCACTTCTGAACCAGTCGCGAAGGACAATGCCATGAAACCAGTCAGGACGTGGATTCTGTTAGCCGACGGCGCACGCGCGCGTGTTGTGTGCAATTTGGGCCCCGGCAAAGGTGTATCCGAAGTAGCGGACATGACATATGAAGGCGACAATAGGCGTACTGGCGAAGTCATGGCTGACCGGCCTGGACGCTCTTTCGACTCAACCGGTCAGCACCGCCATGCGATGGAACCACCGACCGACGCCCAACGAGAGCTCAAACGCGGTTTCGCCGACAAGATCATTCAGGCATTGCAAGACAAACATGATAACGACGCCTTTGACCGGCTTATCATAGTGGCAGCACCAGCGACGCTTGGCGACCTGCGAAAGGCGATGCCAAAATCACTTCAGCAAATCGTGCATGCGCAGGTGCCAAAGGACCTCGTCAATCTTCCCGATACAGAATTGAACCAGCACTTGTCTGACGTTCTGCCGGTGTAGCGCGTTCTCAGCACTGGTCCGGACAAGTCTTGATGCACCAGTAGTACACCTGCTGTTGTCCACCAGCGCTTCAACACGTCGCACAGCAACTGGATGTTTGAACTGCACGCTCCTCGCAATATCTGCTAAAAACTGAATGTGTTATCAACACACAAGACAGGGATGTTGGTCATGAATTTTGATCTGACAAATGCAATGTTCGGGTTACTGGGCGGAGCCTTGATCGGTTTGTCGGCCGCAATCCTGCTGCTCGGTAACGGGCGTATCGCAGGCATCAGCGGCATTACAGGTGCACTGGTCACAAAGGGCTTGCCCAAGGGGTGGAGCGAGAATGCCTTGTTCATCGCCGGCCTCATCGCAGCCCCTGCCTTGTACGCTCTTTTGGTCAACAAGCCAGCCATCACGGTGACAAGTTCAGTACCGTTGCTTGTGGCAGGTGGGGTATTGGTCGGGATCGGCTCGCGGCTCGGGTCCGGGTGCACCTCAGGCCATGGCGTTTGCGGCATCTCCAGACTGTCAAAACGATCTATCCTGGCTACATTCACCTTCATGGGTGTGGCAATCGCTATAGTAGCGATCGTCAAGCATCTGATGGGAGGTGCATGATGCGCGGCGTCGTTGCACTGGTTTCCGGTCTGGTTTTCGGCCTTGGCCTGGTATTGTCCGACATGATCAACCCCGGTCGCGTGCTGGGCTTTCTTGACGTTTTTGGCGGGCACTGGGACCCAACCCTGGCATTTGTCATGGGCGGAGCAGTTGTCGTCATGGCACTTGTGTGGCCACTCGCAGGAAGGCAATCGCAGGGGTACTGCGGCGGCACAATGCCCGGCAAGCCATCCGTTCTCATTGACAAGAAGCTGATCGGTGGAGCCGCCATATTCGGTCTCGGCTGGGGTCTTGTAGGCCTGTGTCCCGGCCCGGCGCTGGCAGGCCTGCTGGTCGGCGGCTGGCCCATTGCGGTTTTCGTGATGGCAATGCTGGCCGCCATGTTTGCATTCAGCCTCCTGCAAAATGCCTGAAGCCTCCTGCCCTCAATCGACAATCACACTCTTGGTGTTGAGAAGTTGCGCGCGCACCAGTGTTCACACGATAGGTATTTGACTGTGATTGTGGCCGGGCTACATTTCACGACATGATCAGAAACCCGCCATTATGTAAGCTCGCAATAGTGCTTGGCATCATGTTCGCAGCCTGTCTGCCCAGCGCTGCAACAGCCGAAGATGTCGACCTGGAACTCGTGCTGGCAATGGACACCTCAGGCAGCATTTCGGTGGCTGATTATCTGCTGCAACTCAAGGGTACCGCGCAGGCTTTCCGCGACCCAGCAGTCAAGGCAGCCATAACATCCGGTCCAAACCGCAAGATCGCCGTTGCGGTATTGCTGTGGTCAGATGCCAGCTTGCCGAAAATCAACTCCCCGTGGTTCATTCTCGACAGCCCAGAAACTAGCGACAGTTTCGCCGACTTTGTTTCTACCTACCGTGTGGTTGATGATTTCACCATTGATGTGGGAGGTCGCGGCACCGGCATCGGAGCCGGCATAGAAGAAGCAATCCGGCTTCTCGACAACAATACACACACTGGTCTGCGGCGGGTGGTCGATGTCTCCGGTGACGGCATCGAAACCAAATTCTGGTTTCAGACAAGCTTCACCCAGCTGCGTGAGGCGCGAGCCATGGCAGATGCCAACAACGTCACTGTCAACGGCTTGCCAATCCTGTCACAACGCTTTCCAGATCTGGGCCAGTACTACCGTGATGAGGTAATCACCGGACCAGGATCTTTCATCGTTGTTGCCGAGAATTTCCAGTCATTTGGAACAGCTATCAGGAGCAAGCTGCTGCGCGAGATTTCAAGCAACCTGGCCAGCCTGCCCGACAACCAGCAGCAGCATGAGCCCGCAGTTGCCGTGGCCCGGTCACATACTGTGAATTGAAAGGAAGCTTGGTGGGCGCACGGGGATTCGAACCCAGGACCGTCTGATTAAGAGTTTCACAGTCTAACGCTTCCATCGCTCCTCCTGATAGCTTGAAGCATTCATAAATCCCCGAATATTGCTGTAATTTGTTGCCTGTAGCTTCCTGATAGTGCTTGGAGCTTCCCGCAAGTGCGCTTACTATGTGCTTACCAGCAACACTCCAGTAAGCACACACCATGCCCCGCATCACCAAACGCTCTGTTGACGCCGCAACCCCTGACACCAAGGACGCCTATCTCTGGGATGATGAGCTGAAGGGCTTTGGCCTGAAGACGACACCAGCCGGAAAGAAGGTGTACCTGGTCCAATACCGCATTGGTGGACGCAACGGCCGCACCCGGCGTGTGACCATCGGCGCGCACGGCACCCTGACACCAGAACAGGCGAGAGTTGAAGCCCGCAGGGTGTTGGGACAGATTGCATCTGGAGCGGACCCGGCTGCTGAACGTGACAGCCGCAAGGCTGATACACAGCGTTTGGCGCGCTGCTGGAGCGCTTCTTGACAGAACATGCGGACGCCAAGCTGAAAGCACAGTTCATCGAGCGAATACCGCCGCATCGCTGCCCTGTACATTCTGCCCAGCCTTCGCCATCGCCGCATCAATGACGTGGCGCGCAAGACATTGCCAAGCTGCATCACTCCATGCGCGACAAGCCATATCAGGCAAACCGTTGCCTTGCCCTGCTTTCCAAGTTCTTCAACTGGACCGAGAAGCACGGTTTCCGGCCTGACTGGTCAAACCCTTGCCGCCATATCGACAAGTACAAGGAACACAAACGGGAACGCTTCCTGAGTGAGACGGAAATTGTCAGGCTCAGCGAGACGTTGACCGACGCGCAACAGAACGGCTCTGCGTCACCTTGGATTATTGCCGCAATCCGCCTGCTGTTGCTGACGGGTGCGCGGCATTCGGAAATTCTCACGCTCAAATGGGATTGGGTGGATTTCGAGCAAGCCTGCATCCACCTGCCAGACAGCAAGACCGGCGCAAAGACCGTCTATCTCAATGCCCCTGCCCTAGAGGTGCTGGCGAACCTGCCCCGCATTGAAGGCAACCCGCATGTCATCTGTGGCGAGAAGGAAGGCGCACATCTGGTCAACTTGCAAAAGGCTGGAAACGGCTTCGCACCGCCGCCGGACTGGCGGATGTTCGCATTCATGACTTGCGCCATAGCTTCGCCTCCGTGGCCGTCGCCAGCGGCATGTCCCTGCCCTTGATCGGCGCACTGCTGGGCCATTCCCAGCCCGCCACAACGGCCCGCTATGCACACTTGTCCAGCGACCCACTGAGGGCTGCAAACGAATCAATCGGCGCGAAACTGACCAACTCTATTCGCGCAAACCGCCCCACATTATCAAAAGTCAAGAAAAAGAGATATTCTGAATAACTAATTGATTTCAATCATTCTCCTCGCCTGAATTCACAAGCTGTCTACAGGTGCATTATCCACAGTTTTGCACGAAACAGTGGAAAGCTGATTAGCCGGACAGTTTAGTGCTTCGCTGCGATGATTTCAGCAGGTATCAAAGCTACAGGCCTGGTTTGCTATCAGGCTACCTGCAATCATTCAGGAAAGGATGAGTATGGACTACATCAATACACGACAGGCAGCAGCCTCATATGGGTTGTCTGTATCATGGCTGAGCAAGCTTAGGGTCACAGGCAATGGCCCCAAATTTCTGAAATGCTCCAAACGAGTTCTATACCGCCGCGATGAGTTTGAGCAGTGGCTTGACTTCTCATTCCCGACAATCAACATCGGAGAACAACTAGTGCATCAAAAAGAAAACGGACTGACGAGGGTGCAACCTCGCCAGCCCAACCCAGAAAACCCACCAATCGCAAAATTAGAAGGATACCGGTTTAATGAAGATACCTTCACCAGACCCAAATTTCAACAAGAGTTCTCTAGGGCAAAGGGCCGCAACTCATCACCACCCAACCAACCATCGCGCCGCCCACAAACTCGCAAGAAAAACCGGCCTGCCGTTTCCTCTGGTCAGAGCGCATCTGGAACAAGCGGGGCTAGGGTTGGAGGGCGACAGATGGTGAGGCTGGAATTTTTCGCATCGTTCGCAAGTCAGCCAGCGCGGCCACCAGTGCATGTTTCTGGTCGCGACGCCTGGGCATTACAGGAACTCGTTTCCGCCGCCCAGCGAGGCTGTACACCAATTGATAACCCAGCCCCACGTTGGTCTGGGTATGTCTTCAACCTTCGGCAAATGGGGTTTGACATAGAAACCGTGCATGAAGCTCACGCTGGGCCATTTCCCGGCACACATGCGCGATATGTGTTGCGGAGTGAAGTGCTACTAACTCCAGTAAAAGAGGAGGAAGTTGCATGAGGGACTTTAACAAGGTTTCTCCAACCTTGTGGCAGTCCAGCCGGTTTATGGACCTCCCGTCAGACGACGGGAGGCTCCTGTACTTGTATCTGCTGACTTGCCCTCACCAGAATAGCGCCGGATGCTGTTGGCTTCCTAACGGGTACGCCTGCAATGACCTACGATGGAACATTGAACGCTATACCACGGCTCGACAAACGCTGGTCGCAAGCAACTTGATTCAAAGTGATGATGAAAGCCAGGTCATCTTCATAGAGAGGTGGTTCAGGCATAACCCACCAATGAATCCAAGCCACCTAATGGGAATTGAGCGAGCGCTGGAGCACGTACCGTCTCCTGCATTGCGTATGGCTGCTCAGGAGGCATTAGACGCGGCCTGTGAAGCTATAGAACTGGCAAAGGCCGCAAAGGCCCAGCGAAGAAAACAAACTGTGCCGCCCGCATCTAATGCGACGGGTATTGGCAATTCGCAACTCCTGAACACCAAGTACATGGCAAGAGGATAAACAAGCATTTGTTGCTCTCTCAAGTACACCGTGCGGACACTGTGTCGAGACAGTGTCGACATACAAGACAGAGACTAGACTCAGACGGAGACCGGACCAGACTGTGACAAAGACAAAACTGAAACTAAAACTGAGAGCGCGGTTTTGAGGAAATTCATCATTGATCACAAGCGGCCCTACCTCTGACAAGGCATTTGTTGTTGAATTCCTATAAAGACCCGACATTCAAACGGTTAAGAATGCGATTGAAGTCTGATCGAATCACTATATCAATTAAGGCTATTCCGGCTCATCAAAATGCATAGCCGGTTTTCGTGCAGAAAAGGATAGACTTTCATGGCCACGAAAAAACCTGCGGCTAAGACAAAACCTGCCGCCAAGACAAAACCTGCCGCCAAGACAAAACCTGCGGCAAAACGCGGTGCAAAACCAAAGAGCAAATAGGCGGATATTGTTTCAATTAGCATACCAGACAGGCGGGTTCGGCGTGAAACCGGGCTGTGGGAAGCATCTGGGCAAGCACAAATAGTGAAGGCCACCAAGGAGGGGTAACCCGGCGGCCTTCTTCAAGGTCGTTTGCAGGGATAATTCACAGGGGGACCTTGATGATTATGCAAATAGATCAGGATTTGCGCGGCTTTGCATTGATTTGCATCACCTGCCAGCGTCAGAAATTATGTTACAATCTGAAAGTCCAGAAGCAGATTGCAGCCGCTTTATAGTGTCCAATGCAAACTGACTGCCTCAGACATTGAGCAGAAGGGCTTTGAATGTACACAAAGGCGAGAACAGGACTTGCAGCAGTGACGCTGGTTTACGGCCTGCTATCTGCTGCATCAATTGTAGCGGCGGCTGAGTTGGGGGATATAGATGCAGGCCTGAAATTTGCGACACAAAATTGCGCAGAATGTCATGACATCACATCGCGAAATCTGATGAGTACCGCATCAGGTGTTCCAACTTTCTACGTGGTCGCAAACACCTCTGGCATTTCACGAACATCACTGCTCGTCTGGATGCAGTCGTCTCATCGCAAAATGCCCAACCTGATGGTTGAAGATCAAGACCTAGATGACGTTATCGCTTATATCCTTAGCCTCAAGGAAAAATAGGCAACATCTCGGCGACCCGTGTCTCGGACTATTCACAATCGGCTCACAAGCCATTTCAGAGTCCACCAGCGCGTGAAACGGCTTGCAGAGTCCAAGACAACTGAATCGGCATAACACGCGTCAGTGACTCTCTAATTGGCTTGTAGGCGCTACCTGCCTGCCATCAGCTCTTGATGGTGTCGCAAGCGTTTGAATAGCTGTCCATGAGAGTAAGCTATGGCGCAGTCTGTCTATTCCAGATACCCGATTTCACCGGCCTGGAACAATATATCTGGCTCTCCATACTCACCCAGGTCCGGTGCAGCAGTTCGCGCCCAGGCAATGACTCCTGCATGTTTGTCAACCAATCCCTGCGCTATACGAATAGCGCGCTCTGAGCTGTCTAATTGCATTGGTTCACTCGACGCAATCAATTCACCTGTTTCTGGATCAGCGTCATATGTCATGACGACTACTAGACGTGCGGGTGTGTTCATATTTATATTTCCTGCAAGCGCACCTGATGGTCACTATAACCTCAAAAGCGTCCAAACAAAAAAAGGAAGCAGAGTGTTCAAGACCTAAATAAAGCCATTCTAGTAAGCCATGGTTCAGCGGTCCGGTCATTCTGGCCGGCCAAAAGGGAGGAAAACTTGATGAACAAGTTTATATTAGCATTCGTTGTGGTTGGCTTTCTTTCCATTCCAGCGGTGGCTAGTCAGTGTCCAGGTGACATGTCAAAGATTGATGCTGCTATGGAGACTGCACAACTGTCTGACGCAGATAAGGCCAAGGTAACGGAGCTTCGTGCCAAAGGAGAAGAACTTCATAGCTCAGGCGACCACGCTGAGTCCGTAAAGACCCTTGGAGAAGCCAAAACTATTCTTGGTATCGAGTAAGTTTTTGCTGCTGCTTAGATGGGCTAGAATGCAACACTGTCACATCTCCCCGGGTATCAAGCCCGGGGTTTTGTTTGAGTTGACCGAGAGGCCCCGCACGACTCCACCAGCGCACGAAACGGCTTGCCGAGTCCCTTGGCCATCGGAAATGCCAAAACCTGCGTCAGAGACGCTCTGGGGGGGGGGCGGAGAGACCTCACCTAGGTAGGGAATGCGTCTTCTCAATTGATTGTTGTTTCTATTCGAATGTGTAACCAGCTTTTTCGATATGCTCAGCGATACGTTTCCCTAGGTCTGGCAAGTCATTGATCATTTTGTTCAGCACATCCTTTGGGATTCTTAGAACGTCTACATCGGTCCTGGCCGTCACAGTCGCTGCACGCCCTGTGTTTCTCATCACTGCAATCTCGCCAAACAACGCATGTTGATGAAGTTCGCGAACATGCTTGGAAATCTCTCCGGTGGATATCGAAATATCAACAACGCCTTCCATCAGAACATAAGCGGCATCGCCAGCATTTCCTTGCTGCAATATAACCTCACCAGCATCATAGCTGATGCGTTCACTCATGAGCGCAAGAAGTTCCAATTTTTTGGGGTTGAGCTCAGCGAAGGGAGGCACCTCACGGAGGAAAATCATTTCATCATGAATAGTCATTTGCTACTATTGACCATCCCCGTTTGATTGGTCCGATTTGAATGTTAATATATGGGCGGCCTTTGCTGCAATGGCCTTTACCTACCCTGCATTCGCAATGTGATGAAGCTCACATCCGACGGCTACCTATTGGGCGATAGTCATCACGTCAAGACGGCACATAATCCTAACCCCCAAGGAATACAGCCATGACCACGCAGCACCACATCAGCTTCACAAGAGTTGTTTTAAGTTCAACTCAGCGGTTGTTCCGTTCCAACGAGAAACAAAGCCTGTTGGCTGCCAATTACATCGATGCACATACGGCAAGAGATATTGGCATCAATGCATTTAGATTGAACTGAACCTCCCAATCTAATCTGCAAGAGTTCCCCGGGCCGCAAACCCGGGGTTTTTGTTTGGCTGAGACCAGAAAAGGGCTCATAGTGTTGTTCTGCCCACGCATGTGTCTGTACTGCTGTGGGTGCTTTCCAGGAAGGAAACTCCAATGCCATTCTATATGTTTCAAGGTCGTTACACCGCTGCCGCCCTCAAAGCTATGGTTGACAACCCTCAAGACCGAGAAGCGGCGGCTCGTCCACTGATTGAAGCCATTGGCGGCAAACTCCATCACCTGTTCTTCTGTTTTGGATCAGAAGACATTGTTGCGTTGATCGAGGCTCCTGATGATAAGGCTATGGCGGCTGGCGCATTGGCTGTTGGTGCCTCTGGCGCTATGTCCGGTGGCGCAACGACCAAACTGATGACTGCTGGTGAAGCAATGCAGGCAATGGCAGCTGCCAAGAAGGCTTCAGCAAGCTATAAACCCGCAACGGGCTAATTCTGCATCTTGCAACCTGTACAAAGTCACTGACCAAAGTATCTGCAGGAGGTTTCTTCGTGGAGCGCCTGTCTTGGGTTATATGACTGGAGTGGCCAAGCACTCAATATCTGCTCGTTTTAGCAAGGAATATCAATTGCCACAGGATTTCGATAAATATGGGTGGGTTCGGTTCAGGTAGGCAAGGCTCGCTGCCGGTCATAGAAGATGGCTTGAAGCTGGACTTGCGGCGTTTGCGTAAACAAGGCCAGTTTGTTCCGAATGCCCCCCTCGCTAGCGGAAACCTGGTCTGGTCCTACACTCATTCCGACGAGAAGGTCGCGAACATTGGCTACAGCTTCTGCTCTTACGGGCATAATCCGTGGTTCAGGGTTCAATATACATCGACTCCGTATGGCGAAGAACCAGTTCGTGTCGATGAGAAGTTTGAGCTAGAACGCTTCGCCCAGCCCTTCGGTGGGTATCGCTGGTACTTCATCTGCCCACAATCAAGAAGGCGCGCCCAGTGCCTTTACAAACCGCCTGGGGCCACTCGCTTCCGTTCCCGTCATGGGTTCAGAGTTCCATTGCAATATCGTTCGCAAAGCGAAGACACCACCTCACGGCACAT
Source organism: uncultured Alphaproteobacteria bacterium (assembly GCA_963787895.1). Taxonomy (GTDB): domain Bacteria; phylum Pseudomonadota; class Alphaproteobacteria; order Rhizobiales; family Aestuariivirgaceae; genus Anderseniella. The sequence goes on from CAWBEX010000001.1 coordinate 531,440, forward strand.
AAGCCAAATGCACAAGGTTACTGACAAGGTGCTGGACGCTGGGCCACGTGAATGGCGAGAGAAATATCGAAACTGGGATTTTCCACCAAAGCCGCCTGGAATGCACTGGGGCACTTACCAGCGCTTGGAAGCTAGACATGACTGGTACGATACAATGAGCGCGGCGGCGATTTGCGAGCGTCTCAAGCTGTTTGGTTAGCGCCAAACCAATGCCGCGTGCTTACTATGCGCTTACTAGCCCCAGAGGGGATGGCGAAAAAATCGTCTAACTTATTGAAAAGCTTGGTGGGCGCACGGGGATTCGAACCCAGGACCGTCTGATTAAGAGTCAGATGCTCTACCAACTGAGCTATACGCCCGCACCAAAGTCTTCAAGTCTGACCTTGCAACTCAAGAAAGGCCGGGAATGCCGGAGGCGCGCTGTTGTCAGCGCGCCTCTCCAACTTGTTCGAGTGCAATATCAAAGGAGTAAACAAATGTCTACCGGATATTGCGGCATTTGACCATTGCGATCTCTCGGTTTGGTAAATTTTGGCGGCGTGAATCACGGGCCCCTGCGTTCAACACCCGACAACGCCTTTTGCGGTGCGGTGCTGTCGCCCCTGGCCTGCTTGACCTCAAGTTTCGACAACGCCGCAATATAGGCCTTGGCCGAAGCGACAAGTGTATCAGGGTCCGCAGACCGCCCGGTCACCTGGCGTCCGGTGGAGACATCTTCCAACCGCACCGACACTTCTGCCTGCGCATCAGTGCCTTCAGTCACCGCATGCACGTCATACAGCGCCAGCTTCGCATCATGTGGATGCAAGGCGTGGATCGCGTTGAACGTGGCGTCAACGGGCCCGTTGCCCACCGACTGGACAGTGGACTGCTTGCCGTCAATGTCCAGTGTCAGCGTTGCTGTCTGCGGCCCCATGGTGCCGGCAATGACCGTCAATGCCACAACCTTCATGCGATCTGTCGCAGACGCGATACCCTCGTCCACCAGCGCCTCTATGTCCTCGTCATAGATATGCTTCTTGCGATCCGCCAGCGCCTTGAAGCGCACGAACGCGTCCTGCAAGGCGTTGTCAGACAAATCATAGCCCAGCTCTTCCAGCTTCGACTTGAAGGCGTGGCGTCCGGAGTGTTTGCCCATGACCAGAGATGTTTTGGTGACACCGACCGAAGCGGGGGTCATGATCTCATAGGTAGACTGGTTCTTCAGCATACCATCCTGGTGAATGCCGCTTTCATGAGCAAATGCATTCCGGCCTACAATCGCCTTGTTGTACTGCACCGGGAACGACGACACCGCCGACACCATTTTCGATGCCCGAGTCAGGTATTCGGCTTTCACATTGCACGCATAGGGAAGCACGTCATTGCGGGTCTTGATGGCCATGACAACTTCTTCCAGCGCAGCGTTACCGGCTCTCTCTCCCAGCCCGTTTATGGTGCACTCGATCTGGCGCACACCGCCCTCAATTGCCGCCAAAGAGTTGGCCACGGCCATGCCGAGGTCATTGTGACAGTGCGCCGAAAACACCGCCTTGTCCGAATTCACAACGTTCTCTCGCACAGTCTTGAACAAGTGGCGCATCTCGTCAGGAACTGTATAGCCCACCGTGTCCGGCAGGTTGATGGTTGAAGCACCAGCCTTGATGGCGGCATCCACACAACGTGACAGATAATCCAGCGGGGTGCGTGTTGCGTCCATCGCCGACCACTCGACATTGTCACACAGGGAGCGAGCCAGTGTGACCGTTTCATGGATGATATCCAGCACTTCTTCCTGCGACTTCTTCATCTGGAACTCCAGATGGATCGGCGAGGTTGAAACGAAAGTGTGAATACGCGGGCGCTTTGCGTGCTTCACCGCATCGGCACAACGGCGGATATCGCCGGGAATGGCGCGGGCAAGCCCGGCAATCATCGCATTGCTTGCACGGCGGGCGATTTCAGACACCGCTTCGAAGTCGCCGTCTGATGCAATCGGAAAACCCGCCTCAATAACGTCCACCCCCATCTCGTCGAGCAGAGCCGCAACCTGCAGTTTTTCATCGAATGTCATGGTGGCACCCGGAGATTGCTCGCCATCGCGCAAGGTAGTGTCGAAAATAATGATGTCGTCCTGTTTTGATGCCATTGGCCTCAAGCTCCATCCTGATAATCATGTTGCGCGTAGCGGTCCCGGTTTACTTGAAAGGGGTGTCGCATAAAGCACGCAACGAACTGGTCTGATCTGGTGAAAGTCTTAACCCCCTGAGCATCCGTCCATTCGTGCAAGTTACACAAGGACAGCCAATGGTCAGGGGCAAATAAGGAGGAGTAGGCCAGCATTTGGAATGCTGCCCTTGCGAAGCTCTGCGATGTAGAACGCAATGTTCATCTGCTTTCGCCGGTTCCTTGAATTTCCCAGGCGCCCTTAGAATGCGGCTGGAAAGTTAACGCGAGTTTTACGCCAAGCAATTGAACCGTGCAATAGACGATCACAAATCAATCGCGCCGGAAGACACTCGCACTGCATGCCCGCCAACGCGGATGGCCTTGAGGCTGCCCTTCGCAGCATCAGCTTCCAGTTCGATACGGCTGGGTCTGCCCATATCCTCGCCCTGCATGATGACCCATGAACGGGTGCCTTCCCACGGGCCTTCAAAACTCAACAGCGGGCCAGGAAATCCAGCCGCTGCCGACCCTGTGGCGGGATCTTCGAAGATGCCGGTAAGCGGCGTGTAGGCGCGCGCATGATAGTCCACGCCGGACCCCACTTCACCTTCGCAGTACAAGTAGGCCAGAAAGGCACCTGCCGCCCCAAGAGCCGGCCATTCGGCCATGGAGACGCGGGCCTCGGCAAGTGCTGCACGGTTTTTCAAGGGCACATACAGCATGGGATGATTGCCTGGGTTGAAAACGCTGGCACGGTGAGTACCAAAACCGATCTGTTGTGCGTTCAGCGAAAGTGCAGCTGCAACCTTCTTGTCCGACGGTACGTTGGTCCAGGGTTCAGGCATCACGGCAGCCGACAGTTGCGCGTATATGCCTGCCTCACGCTTTTCCAGCGCAACCCGAACAAGCCCAACCCCCTCTTCCAGCCGCACTTCATCTTCAATACCATAAAGCTCCGCCAGCAGCACTGCCGAACCAACTGTTGGATGGCCGGCAAAACTGAGTTCGCGATCAGGGGTGAAAATGCGCAGCTTTGCGGTGTTCGCATCATCTTCAGGCGGCAACACAAACACCGTTTCAGACAGATTGAACTCTCTCGCAATGGCCATCATCTTGTCGGTTGCAAGCGATTTGCCATCAAGCACCACGGCAAGCGGGTTTCCCGAAAATGGCTGTGAGGTGAAAACATCAAGCGTATGGAATGGATACTTCATGGGCTTCAACTCCGGCTCAGCAAATTAGGTCAGTATTACTGACATAAATTCGGATGCAACTCAATGCCATACGCGCATGAACCGCCGGGGATTCAGACATTATCTTGATCAATCTTGATGAAAAGCTTGACGCGTGTAGTGACATGAACAATGCTGATTTACGCGAGTTCAGCACTGGCCATCAATCGTTGCTTGCAATGCATACGGGTTGTGATGGTCGAAAGGTGGCGCGGCATGGACCATCGGTTTGTATTCAACGATGGTCCTGGTTTGCTGCCACAATATGAATAGCATGGCTGTGTGGTGCAAACCGCAGGCCTGCTTGTCTTGCCCGGTCGGTCCCCCCGGTCTGACCGGGCAAGTTTGTCCAGGCAGTTTCAATCCAGGAGATGCTGCACCAATGTCCGGGCAAAACCAGGCATACGGTGGTGAACATGAAACGCAGCACGCCTGAACACAACAATGTCGTCAAGCTCAGATTCATCCTGCAAGTCGATATGCTGCATCATCCGGGTCTTCAATTCGCGCGACGGTGAATCGTATTCAAACACGGCGCATAACGCGCTCATGCCTCCATCTTCAATGTACAGAAAACCCGGGTGGCGATTTGCGTCCTCAGCCTTCAGACCGGACTCTTCCTGCAACTCCCGGCTGATAGAGCCTTCAATGTCCAGTTTTCCATCCGCAATGTCGTTCAAGTCAGGCGTGCCCGCCATGGGATAGACACGGCCTGCCACGGCCGTGTGTGCTCCCATATGACCGAACAGCAAGTGCCCGTCTGAAGAGCGAACGACGGCGCAGCCAAACACATTTCGAACCCCCGCATCATCGGGCATGGCTTTGTCTTTCCAGTATAGCAGAGATGCAAAATCCGTCTTCAGCACTTCGCCGTGAAAAACTCCATCGTCTATATCGTGCCGGCATAGCATCAGAATTCCACCGTTGAACATGGCAGGTTTTTCGGCCACCGCCCTGTTCCAGAACCTCCTGATGGCCGCCGCGTTCTCCTCAGCCCACGCCCACGGCGCTTCTGTCACTGTAAGATCGCAGGCGTTGATCTCGACTACGCTATTCATGAGTGACACTGTCTGTGTTCATCATCCATTTCACAAGGCTCCAACCATGTGGCAGCTGCTGCGCAGAGCCCTGGCGACGGTTACGATGTAAATCCCAACAGCCAAAAACAGCACACCTGCACCATTCAAAGAAATGAGGTTCCAGGACGCAAGGTACCCAGGGTAGTCCATGTACCGCCTCGATCACTGGCGTCTCTCAAGGACCACCCAACCGCTTCACCATGCGCGGCAGCATTCGCCCGGGCACCGAAGCAGACGGCGACTCGCCATCCACCACACACCCCATCGCCTGGTAAAATGCGACCGCAAATGGATCAGCGTCCAGCCCAATCTCTGCCGCATCAACAGCTTCGGCAATGTCCTCAATCTTGCGCCACAGCACCCTGCCTGTCCCGGCCCGCTTTACGTCCTGTTCAACGAACATCGCGTAGACCTCGGCAATGGCCCCCTCGAAGCGGACATCGAAAAACCCTTCGATAGCGCCCCCGCGATCTGCCACCCAGGTTTCACCCGCGGAAATGGTGCGCGCGGTATAAGTCAGCTCTGCCCGGCATGCTTCCATGAAAGCGTCGTCATAGCCGTTCGAAGCCTTGGACCTGAATGCAAGGCTTGTGAGTATGTCAGCCTCTTCCGGCCGTGCTTTCCGCAAGACAAGACATTTACTGTTCATGCTGCAAACATAGCAAAGGGCCGGAGCTATTGCACCGGCCCTTCCTTTTTCGACATTCGCTCTCGAGACTAGTTCTTGGACTTGTCCACCAGCTTGTTGGACGCGATCCACGGCATCATGCCGCGCAGCTTCTCGCCAACTTCCTCGATCTGATGCGCATCATGCATACGCCGGGTGGCCTTGAAGCGGGCCTGGCCTGCCTTGCATTCCTGCATCCACTCAGAAGTAAAGCGGCCAGACTGAATGTCATGCAGAACCCGCTTCATTTCGGCCTTGGTTTCGGCAGTTATGATGCGCGGACCCGACACATACTCACCCCATTCCGCAGTGTTGGAGATGGAGTAGTTCATGTTGGCGATACCGCCTTCATAGATCAGGTCGACAATCAATTTCACTTCATGCAGGCACTCGAAGTATGCCATCTCTGGTGCATAGCCTGCTTCAACCAGCGTTTCAAAACCGGCGCGGATCAACTCGACAAGGCCGCCGCAAAGCACAACCTGCTCACCGAACAGGTCAGTCTCGCATTCTTCCTTGAAAGTGGTTTCGATGACGCCGGACCGGCCGCCGCCCACACCACAGGCATAGCTCAACGCCAGATCATGTGCATTGCCGGACGCATCGCGATCAATGGCGATAAGGCATGGCACGCCGCCGCCCTTGAGAAATTCACCACGAACCGTGTGGCCCGGTCCCTTCGGCGCAATCATCACAACGTCGATGGTGTCTTTCGGCTCAATCAGCTTGAAGTGAACATTGAGGCCATGGGCAAAGGCAATCGCAGCTCCATCCTTGATGTTGGCCTCGATGTCAGCCTTCCAGATGTCAGCCTGCAACTCGTCAGGTGCCGCCATCATGATAAGGTCAGCCCAGGCAGCGCCTTCAGCAACTGTCATCACCTTGATGCCGTCTGCTTGCGCCTTCTTGGCAGTGGCCGACCCGGCACGCAGCCCCGTGGCCACTTCCTTGGCGCCTGAATCCTTCAGGTTCAGTGCATGGGCGCGGCCCTGCGAACCATAGCCAACTATCAGAACCTTTTTGCCCTTGATCAGGTTTACGTCTGCATCACGATCATAATAAACACGCATGGGTTTTCCTTTCGCTGTTGCGGTTTGTCCTAGTCATTCACTTCGCCACGCCATGAAGCGTGAGAAACTGTTTCGCTGCCGTGGCAGCCTCAACTCGTATTTGCCGGGAGCACGGCAATGGCCTGTCACCCAGCAACGCGCGGATCTGCACGTCACGAACAACAAGTCCAAAGAAGGTGCGGAAGGCATCCTCGGTATCATCAAACGCTATCAGCCCTGCACCGCGCGCCACCTCCAGCACTGGCTTCACGCGCCCCCCGATTGCGAAACGGCCATTGTCCAGAACTGTCCGGCCAAGTCCGCTCTTTGCGGAACTTGCATGGCTGACCGCAAGTGAGTTCAGCGCGATGGAAAGCTCTCCGGTCAGTACCGTCAACCAACTCTCTGCAAAATCAGTCAGCCGCGCCTCGAGCGTATCTGCGGTCATGCCGTCGCGTGATGGCGAAGGCAGCCGTACCTTCGACGCCTGCCAGCGCACCGTAGCTGCCAGCAACCCGTCCCTGTCGCCAAACCAGTTGTAGAGTGTTTCCTTGGAGCAGCTGGCACGGCGGCACACCGCAGCCATGGAGAAGCCATCGCCCTCCTCCACCATCAGCGACAATACAGCATCCAGCACCTCGCGCTGCCGGGGGCTGAATTCCTCCCCCTGCACACGCTCACGCTGTGCTTGATCTGATGCCACTGCTGCTGTCACAAACTAGTTCCCATTGCCGTACCGTACCGTACCGTACAGTACGGCATTTCTAGCGAGTGACTTCTGCCTGTGCAAGAGATATTTGATGCCGCCCGCATCAACCACGAGGGTGAACTACATCAACCACCAGAAGTAGATTGCTGAAACGCCGAGCACCAGCACCAGCACTTCCATGATGAAACCCATACGGGCGTAGTCAGTAAAGTGATAGCCGCCCGGCCCCATCACCAGCGTATTGGACTGATGCCCGATTGGTGTCAGGAAGGGAGCCGCCGACCCCACCGCCACAGCCATCAGGAAACCATCCACACTTGCATCAAGGCCAATGGCAACGCGTATCGCAATCGGTGCCATGAGGATTGCGGTAGTGGCATTTGGCACTACGTCGGACATCAGCATCGAAACCAGCATCAACAACCCCAACACCGCCCAAATGGGCAAGGTGCCGGCATTGTCCACGATGGCACTGGCAATCAGGTCTGTGCCACCGGTGGAGGCAAGTGCCTGCCCCAAGGGAATCATGGCTCCCAGCAGGATCAGCACCGGCCACTCCACACCGTCATAAATTTCATTGACCGAAATGCACCCGAAAATGACCATTGCCACGCAGGCGGTAACAAATGCTACGGGCACCGAAACCCACCCGAAAGAGGCCGCTGCAATGGCAGCGCCAAACAACAAGGCCGGCAGGACAACCCGTCTGCCACCACGCAGCGGCTGCAGACCGCGATTGGCCAGCACCATGCAGCCCAATGAATTGAGCGCGACCTCCATCTGCTCACTTTCACCTTGCAACAGCAGCACATCACCTGCCCGAAACCGGATATTCTTGAGCCGCGCAGTTGGAGACTTGCCTTCCCTCGAAAGCGCCAGCAGGTTCACCCCATAGCGCGCATGCATCCTGACGCCTCGCATGGAGCGCCCTTCAAGTACCGAGTTGGGCATGACGACAGCTTCGATGATCTGCACATCATCAGACCGGATGCTGGTCTCGTCGGCCGCTGCGGCTCCAAGTTTGGCAAGTTTCCGGTCATCAGCCAGTGGATTTACTACCACCGGATCACCTTCAAGAATGAGCGCATCACCGGCCCGGAACCTTTCGCGTGCAGCCGGCGCCAGACGCCGCTGGCCATTGCGGATGATTGCCAGAACAGTCACCTCATTTTCACATTCGGCCTCCAGTTGACGCACGCTCATGCCTTCAAGCGGAGACCCTTCAGGCAATGCAGTCTCGAACGTGTAGCTCTCCACCCCTGTCATGGCCAGGTTTGTCTTGGGCGAAATACGCTGCGGCAGCAGCTTCCAGCCCAGAAGCGAAACATAGATAACACCGCCGATGCACACCACAAGCCCGGCAGGTGCAAAATCAAACATAGCAAACGGTTGCCCGGTTATGTCTTCGCGAAAGCTGGAAATCACGATATTGGGCGGCGTACCAATCAGCGTCACCATGCCTCCCAAAAGGGTCGCAAACGACAGTGGCATCAGCACCAGTGAAGGAGAGCGGCGCGCCTTCAGCGCATTGCGCAAGGTTACTGGCAACATCAGTGCCAGTGCGCCCACATTGTTCATGAAGCATGACAGAAACGCACCCAGTGCGCTGCTTGCAGCAACCTGCATGGTCGTGCTTCGCCGCGTTGGGGCAAGAAAGCGAACCAGGTAGTCCACCAATCCGGAATTTTGCAGCGTCCGGGAGATGATAAGCACTGCTGCCACGGTAATCACCGCCGGGTGGGCAAACCCCTGGAATGCACCGGAGGCGGGAATCACCCCGCCATACACACCTGCCAGCAGGGCCATGATTGCAATTATGTCATAGCGCACCCGGCCCCAAAGAAATGAGGCCATGGTAATGGCAATGATGCCAAACACCGTTAGCTGCTCAAGTGTCATGCCGGCTTAACACCGCATCAATTCTCTGCCGTCCTGCATGAAACCGTAGCAGGCACAAGTGCGCTTCGCCAACAGCATTCCAAGGATGCCGACTTGACCTAGAGACCCTCACCGCACGCAGCGCGAAACCGTCTTACGGTTTCCGCCATGCCATACTGCAGGGCGTCCGCAGTAAGACCATGCCCGATTGACACTTCCGCAATCCACGGAACCCGCGCAATCAGCGGCGGCAAGTTGGCAACCGTCAGATCATGGCCCGCATTGACTGCCAGCCCGGCATTGCGTGCAACAGCTGCTGCCGCCTCCAACATGTCCAGTTCACGCGCAGCAGCCTCCGGGTCATCGAACGTCGAACCATAAGGCCCGGTATAAAGCTCTACCCGGTCAGCCCCTGTATCGCCCGCCATTGCGATAGTGTCCGCATCTGCATCGGCAAACAGTGACACCCGTATACCGGCCTGCTTCAATTGCGCAACAACAGGCTTGAGAAAATTGTGATGGATGCGGAAATTCCAGCCATGGTCCGAGGTGGCTTGTGAAGGATCATCCGGCACCAGCGTCACCTGGTCCGGAGACACTTCCAGCGCAATTTCCATCAGCCGGTCATCCGGATAACCTTCGATGTTGAATTCAGCATGGGGAAACTCGGAAACCAGCTGTGCCAGCGGCGCTACGTCAGAGCGCCTGACGTGACGTTCGTCAGGACGCGGGTGCACCGTTATGCCCCACGCCCCTGCCTCCAGCGCGATGCGTGACAACCCCACCACTGACGGCCAGGGCAGGTCCCGCCTATTGCGAAGCTGCGCAATGGCGTTGACGTTCACTGATAGCCTGGTGGTCAAATTTTCATCGCCTCCGGACCGCGCGAAATCGCGGTGACGCCAGTACGCACCACTTCCTGCAGCCCCAAAGGTTTCATCAGCGTGATAAACTGCTCGACCTTGCGTGTTTTGCCGGTTAGCTCGAACACGAACGAGTTATTGGTAACGTCCACCACGCGCGCGCGAAACGCATCAGCAAGCCGCAGCGCCTCAACACGCTGCTCACCCTCACCGGCGACCTTTATCAGCGCCAGCTCCCGCTCTATCGCGTCGCCTTGCACAGTAAGGTCTGCAACCGAATGAACAGGCACCATGCGCTCCAGCTGCGCCTTGATCTGCACCAGAACTTCTGCCGTACCCGAGGTTACAATGGTTATCCGTGAAACATGAGCTTCGTGTTCCGTCTCTGACACGGTCAGGCTCTCGATGTTATAACCGCGCCCCGAAAACAGACCAATCACACGGGCCAGCACGCCCGGCTCATTGTCCACCACGATGGACAGGGTATGGGCCTCGATCGGCTCCTTGCGATCATCAAGAAAATAGGCAGAGGCAGGCTGTTGCGCTGTGTTCATGACTTTATGGGCTCCTTGTCGGCGGTTGTAATCGGCCCGGAAAGGGCCAGTCCGCCGCGTGCTATCAATATGCCTAGTATGATGAGGCCAAGCGCGGCAAGCGCTTTTGCTCCGGGAACTTCCGCCAGCAAGACTGCCGACCAGGCAACCCCGGCAACCGGCACCAGCAGGTTCAGCTGGCTGAAGAAGCTGGCGCCTGCCCGCGCGATGATGGCAAACATGATCAAGGTGGCGATTGCTGCATGCAGAATGCCGAGCGAGAAAACCGCACCCCAAGCAACAATCCCTGCATCAACCGAGAACGGGTCTTCCAGAATGAATGCAAAGGGCAACACCATCAGTGCTGCCAGACCCAGCACCATGGTAACGGCGGCTGTACGGTCTGGTGCCTTCATGCGGCGGATGAGGACGGCATTGAAACCATAGCAGGTAGCCGCCGACAACAGCGCCATCATGCCCATGAAGCTCGCGGTCAAACCCTGCAGTGCGGTTGGCCCAACCAGCACGCACAACCCGATGAAGCCAACGACCATGCCAACAAACTTGCGCGAATTCAGCTTCTCATCCTCGGTGAAGGTGTGCGCAACTACCATGGTGATAAGCGGCATCACCCCCATCAGGATGGCTGCGGTGCCCGACGCAATCGACTGCTGACCCCACGCGATGAGGCAGAACGGCAGCGCGTTTCCAAGCAGGCCGCTAACTGCGATCATTGTCCACAACTTCTTGCCCTTAGGTATTGCACGCCCGCTAACGCCCATCAGAACCAGCAGAAACAATGCTGCCAGCCCCAACCGGACTGCGGTCAGCGTGAAAGGCGGCACCTCAGCCACCCCCACCTTGATGAACGCAAACGACGACCCCCAGATCGCCGCCAACAAAAGCAGCAATCCATAGTCTCCGGAATTGGGTTGGCGGTTGGCCATGAGGCTTTCAGGCTGCTCGTCCGTCAGACCAGCTGCTTGCCCTTCTCGTCAATGGCAGATCCAACTTCCTCATCGGATACATTTTCACCAAGCAGCATCTCGTTATGCGCCTTGCCGGACGGGATCATCGGGAAGCAGTTGGCAAGGTTGGCTACCACACAGTCAAAGATCACTGCGCCGGGTGTATCAATCATCTTCTGGATTGCCTCGTCCAGATTACCCGGCTTTGAACACCGGATGCCGGTGGCACCATAGGCTTCAGCCAGTTTGACAAAATCCGGCATCGCCTCGGTATAGGAATTCGACAGGCGGTTGCCGTGCAAAAGCTGCTGCCACTGGCGCACCATGCCCATATAGGAGTTGTTCAGGATGAATATCTTGAACGGAAGATTGTACTGACTGGCAGTCGCCATTTCCTGGATGACCATCTGAACAGACGCATCACCGGCAATATCGATAACCAGCGATTTGGGGTGCGCAACCTGCACACCCAGCGCTGCCGGCAATCCATAGCCCATCGTGCCCAGTCCGCCGGAGGTCATCCAGCGGTTCGGTTCCTCGAAGTGATAGAACTGCGCCGCCCACATCTGGTGCTGGCCCACTTCGGTCGTGATGTAGGTATCGCGATCCTTGGTCAGCTCATACAGCCGCTCAATGGCGTATTGCGGCATGATCACGTCCTTGTTGGCCTTGTACTTGAGGCACTCGACGTTTCGCCAGGTGTTGATCTCGTTCCACCATGAGGCGATCGCAGCCTTGTCCGGCTCGGCCTTGCGGGCTTTCCATGTGCGGATCATCTGCGCCATGACATGACCGACATCGCCAATGACCGGAATGTTGACCTTGATGGTCTTGTTGATCGAGGAGGGGTCAATATCGACATGGATCTTTATGGAGCCAGGCGAGAAAGCATCCGTACGCCCGGTGATGCGGTCATCAAATCGCGCACCAAGACATATCATTACGTCGCAATCGTGCATCGCCATGTTGGCTTCATAGGTGCCATGCATGCCGAGCATCCCCAGCCACTGCCGGTCCGAAGCCGGATAAGCACCCAGTCCCATCAGCGTCGAAGTGATCGGATAGCCTGTCATGCGCACCAGCTGGCGCAGCAGGTTGGAGGCATCCGGACCTGAATTGATGATGCCGCCGCCTGTATAGAAAACAGGCCGCTTGGCATTCATCATCACTTCCACTGCCGCTTCAATGGCCGCAGCATCTCCTTCTATGCGCGGTTTGTAGGTCTTGTGCACAATGTTGTCGGGCTTGACGTATTTACCGGTGGCAAACTGAACATCCTTCGGGATGTCCACGACGACCGGGCCAGGCCGGCCGTGGGTAGCAACGTAAAACGCCTCGTGCATGATGCGCGCGAGGTCATTCACGTCCTTGACCAGGTAATTGTGCTTGGTGCAAGGGCGAGTAATCCCAACCGTGTCGCATTCCTGAAAGGCATCATTGCCGATCAGGTGCGTTGGGACCTGGCCTGTAATGCATACCATAGGAATTGAATCCATAAGTGCATCGGTCAACCCCGTCACCGCGTTGGTCGCACCTGGTCCCGAAGTCACCAGAACCACGCCGCACTTGCCGGTGGAACGCGCATATCCTTCAGCAGCGTGCGTTGCTCCCTGTTCGTGGCGCACCAGAATGTGCTGCACGTGGTCCTGCTGGAAAATCTCGTCATATATCGGCAGCACCGCCCCGCCTGGATATCCGAACATGTGCTCCACACCCTGATCCTTGAGTGCCTCGAGCACTATCTCGGCACCTGTCATCATCTGGGCTTCTTCAGCTTTTGCTTTCATGGTCTTCGTCTCAGGCTTGAGGTTCATCGTTCCACTTCTTTTCTTTTTAGACGTCGTGCAGCCAATAAAAAAGGCCCCCGAGGGAGCCATTTTCGCGCACCACCATATTCAGGTCAGCCTAAGCTGACCCGGCGGCGCGCGTTCCCACCACTACAAGTGCGTGTCTCATGGGCGCGGACAATAAGGTCAATGGCAAAGCCCCGTCAACACGTTTGTGCCAACGGGGCTTCAAAACCGTTACCAGATACTACCAGCCTACTCAGCCTGGCAGAACTTCCGGATACCATCATAATCCCGGAACGTACCGTCATTCGCGTTGAAAGTGCGGTAACGTTCGCGGCAGTAATCGTACCACTCGCCAGTCCATGGCTCGATGGCATTGCGATACACAGGACGCACTTCGCGCACTGGCGTCCGCACCTGCTCATAACGGTCCATGCAGTTTTCAAAAGCACGATCGTATGCACGCTGCCATTTTGGACCAGATCCAAGTGCGCCACCAACGGCACCTGTCGAGCCGCCAATGATTGCGCCGCGCCCGGCACCCCTGCCGCCGCCAACGATACCGCCAATTATGGCACCAACAGCTGCACCGCCAAGGCCCGAGCCAAGCGCAGCTTCGCCGCGGTTCATCACTCTGTCGGCATGATGGCGTGCTTCGCGGTCGCAGCGGCGCTCCTGCGCGTCTGCTGTGCCGCTGCCCGACAAAGCCATGCCTGCCCCAAGGCCAGCAACCACAAGCGCTTTGAGAATATTTGAATACATGTGTCCCCGACTCCTTCTGCCCGAAAACCTCTCGCTGATTCGAATTATCAGGAGTCTATGGCCGGATTGTGTGCAAAGGCTTAACGCATTGTTACCAGAGCAAAAAATTTCTCCCCGACGATCAAACATTGGCAAATCGGAAACTCTGTTATGATGAAGCGTCATTAACCGGAGGGGAAAATCATGACAAATAAACTAGCAGCAGAGTGTTTTGGAACGTTTTGGCTCGTGTTGGGCGGATGCGGCAGTGCCGTTTTGGCCGCCGCCTTTCCAGACGTGGGCATCGGACTTCTTGGCGTGTCGTTTGCGTTTGGCTTGACTGTTTTGACCATGGCCTACGCAGTCGGTGGCATTTCGGGTGGCCATTTCAATCCCGCAGTATCTGTCGGGCTGGCAACTGCCGGCAAGTTCGACTGGAAAGACCTGCCAATGTATGTTGCCGCACAAGTGGTAGGTGCGATCCTGGCAGCTCTGGTTCTCTACCTGATTGTTTCCGGTAAATCAGATTTCACGTCAACTGGCGGGTTCGCCTCAAACGGGTATGGAGAACATTCACCGGGTGGCTACTCGTTGATGTCCGCACTGATCATCGAGATTGTCATGACAGCCTTCTTCCTGATCATCATTCTGGGAGCAACAGGACCCAAAGCACCGGCCGGCTTTGCACCTATTGCCATCGGGCTTGCACTTACTCTCATTCACCTCATCTCGATCCCGGTGACAAACACTTCGGTAAATCCCGCACGCTCGATCGGTGTGGCGCTGTTTGCGGATGGCTGGGCTCTGCAACAGCTCTGGCTGTTCATCATCGCTCCGGTTGTGGGGGCAATTCTGGGTGCCATGCTGTGGAAGACGCTGCTTAACGACAAGTAGATCTTTCAGCCGAAATCATCATCCAGCGGCCAGATTGGTCGCTGGATGTTTTTGTACTCCAGCTCTGCAAGGCGCATCGAGGCAATGCCGCCGGCATCCACCAGCAGTGTGTCACGCGCAATCGGCGCATAAGCCGCCTTGAAATGATTGCGGCTCTTCAAGCCGATAGTTGTCATGTCTTTCGGTTCGATGCCCATGCACCTGAACACATTCAGGTCCATGACCGATGTCGGCACCGATGAAATGATGACCTGTATGCCGCCAATTCGCACAAGTGCAGACATACCCATGGAAAACCCGACGCCCTGCCACATCGGGCCAGCGCAGATAAACTCGCCGTTGCCAAGCCTGATCACCTCTGCCTCGGTTTCCAGCGGCGCAGTGAGTTCCGGGGCACCCTTGCCACCAAGGCTCAGCGTAACTCTCGCTCCTTCACCCGCATCCCGGCAGGTAACAACACTTGCCGGGTCGCTGATGGTTGCAAACGCTGCGTTCGACAACCCGGCATCAATCATTGCGCGCAGCAGGTTGGGGCTGTCGCCGTAGGCACCTCCTGCCGGATTGTCCGCGAAGTCCGCCAGCACAAGTGGCTTGCCCTCATCCACATTCCGCGCGGCAAGTTCCATGGCCTTTGCTGGCGTGGCAAACTCCAGTTGTGTTTGATGCCGGCTATCCCAAACCGCATCCATCAGCACTTCTGCAGCGCGGCGGCCAGTTTTCTCATCTGTTGCCGTCACAATGACATTGGGACCAATGTCCGGCACATCCGACCACGGAAAGCCGATCTGTATGGATGCGCATTCAACGCCGGGGCGCTGCTCCAGCTCATCAGCCAGCTTCAGCAATGCCAGCATCGGCTGACCTGGTGTAGTTTGCCCATGATTGGCAGCATCCATCATCGCCCTGCGCGCCATGTACAGCTTCGGGCGCGGAGAGCCCTCAAACACCTGCTGCATCAATCGCGCCATGTGCAGAGCGCGTTCGCGCTGGTCGACATGCGGATAGGTCCGATAGGCTAGCATGATGTCGGCAGCTTCCACCATGGCCCGAGATACATTGGCATGCATGTCGAGTGTGACGCCGATCAACACATCCCGGCCAACCTCTGCACGCACCAGTGCAAGCAATTCGCCTTCAGCATCCAGACAGCACTGCGTCACCATCGACCCGTGCAGCACCAGTATGATGCCATCAAAGCGCTCACCAGCCAGAAGCGGCGCAATGATCAATTGCTTGACGCGTTGCCAGTCTTCCGCAGCCATTGGCCCGGACGGACTTGCTGAAGCAACCAGCGGAACTTCAAGTGACCAGTCATATTTGTCGGCGGCCTCCAGAAACCCGCCGACTTCCGTGTTTGTGGCAGCAAGCGCCCGCGCCGCTTCCAACCCCTCATGCCAATAGCGGGTTTCAAAGTCCGACTTGACCGTGGCAATGCGGTTGAAGGTATTCGTTTCGTGCATGATTTCAGCCAGCAGAATCCGACGTGTCACGGCGCGCCCTCCTCGCAGGCATCGATAAGATCACAAAGCCTTTCCCAGACCATGCGCCTGTCCGGCTTGCCCACCATTGCGTCACTACCGTAGGCGTCTGTCACCCCGCCCAACCGCTCGTAAAAAGCTATTGCCGCGACATTGTCTTCAAACACCCACAAGCAGATGTTGCTTCCGCCCAGCCCCTGTGCCAATCGAGCAGCCGCTGCAAGCAACGCCTTGCCAATCCCCCTGCCTTTCGCCCCCCGCGCTACATGAAGGTGCTCGACTGTAAAATCGTAAGCTTCATCATCGGGGTCATTGTGCACCGCTACAAATCCTGCCGCGACGCCTGACTCGCGCGCCAGCATGACAATGGGATAGCGCCCTGTTGCCATTGCATGCTGCCAATAGGCCTGCCTGTCTGCATCCGCATGAGTGTCGAGATAGTCATCCGCCATGATGCCGCGATACGACACCTTCCAGCTTGCCGCATGAAGAGCGGCTACAACGTCCGCATCTTCTGCCCCGGCAGTGATGATTTCAATCATTCAGCACCACCTGTTTCGCCGTTTCAAGCCTCTCCACCCTGGGCCAGTCCGCCATCTGATTGCGAATCCAGGTCATCTGGCGCTTGGCATAGTTTCGTGTCTGACGCTGGGCCATGGCAACTGCATCGGGCAGAGTTGCCCGCTCGTTGAGATATGCTTCCAGCGCCTCAACGCCGATCGCCTTCATGGCAGGAACATCCCGTGGCAGCGACAAGGACAGCAATGCCTTGACCTCATCCAGAGCACCGCGTGCCATCATGGTCTCGAAACGAACATCTATCACGCCATAAAGCTCCTCGCGCGGCGGCAGCAAGGCGACACGCCTGACAGTTGCCCCGGCCAGCACAGACTGTGCCCTTGCACTGGAAAAATGTGCGGACAAAGGCTTGCCTGTAGCCTCCAGCACTTCCAGTGCACGCACCACGCGTTGACTGTCGCCGGGATTGAGACGCTCTGCCTCAAGGGGTTCAACAGCCTTGAGTTCAGCATGCAACGCATGCGCACCGTCAGACACCAACCGGTTGCGCCAACGTTCGCGAATGTCGTCCGGCACCGTCGGCACTGGCGACAGCCCCTGCTCCAGAACCTTGAAGTAAAGCCCGGTGCCGCCTACCACCACCGGCACCGCTCCTGCATCCCATGCCGCCTTGATCTCCTCGTTGGCAGCTTGCAGCCAGCGCCCTGCTGACCACACCTCACGAGCTGGCACACAGCCATATAGCTTGTGCGGATACGCAGCTTCATCCGCAGCAGAAGGTCGCGACGTCAACACCTTCAGTTCACTGTATAGCTGCATTGCATCTGCATTGATGATGATGCCTTTCAGACCCTCGGCAACAGCCATTGCAACAGCTGACTTGCCGCTGGCAGTCGGGCCTGCAATAAGAACGACAGTTTTCGTTTGAGATTGCCCCATGCCACAAGTCCTATCCCTGATTGCAGATCCGCAAAAGTCCCCTTTGCGCAAAATGCACACTGACGCTGCTTGCACCACATTGTCTGCTCTTGGTGCAGACCTTGCCACGGGTGTCTGGCTTTCACCGGAACAGGCCTGGCAGGCCGAATTGAACAATTGCCCAGCCAACGCGCTTGAGACGTTGCGACAGCAGGCTGACGGGTGGGCAGTCGACATAAACATCATCCGTGCCGAGCATCAGCGCAAACGACTTCTGATCGCAGACATGGACTCGACCATGATAGAACAGGAATGCATTGATGAAATGGCTGAAGCTGCGGGCGCAGGAGAGGCTGTTCGCGCCATCACCAGGCGTGCCATGAACGGCGAACTGGATTTTGAGGATGCCTTGCGCGAACGCGTGACCGTGCTGAAAGACCTGCCCGCCAAAGTAATCGCAGAGGTCATCGCCAACCGCATTAGCCTGATGTCCGGCGGCGCCCAGCTTGTTGCTACAATGCGCAAGCATGGTGCCTACTGCGCTCTAGTTTCCGGTGGCTTCACACATTTTACCGAGCACGTCAGTCAGATCCTCGGCTTTCATGAGCACCAGGCAAATCAATTGCTGATCAAGAATGGCCAACTCACCGGCGCAGTGACAGAACCGATACTTGGTCGCAATGCCAAGGTCACTTCCCTGAACCGCATATGCGGAAAACTTGGCATTGAACCGACGCTCGCACTGACAGTTGGTGACGGCGCCAATGATGTGCCGATGTTGCAGGCTGCCGGGCTGGGCGTTGCCATGCATGCAAAGCCGGTTGTGAAAAAGGACGTTGCCGTACAGATCGATCATGGTGACTTGACGGCATTGCTGTTTCTGCAAGGCTTCACACCCCGCGAATTCGCCAATCTGGCCTAAACCGACAATAGCCAGCATTGCACAAAAGCAAATGGCCGGACATCATGCCCGGCCATTCATCTTGATCTGACTTGCAGGAAGTCTAACCTTCCTTTTTCAACCTCAACGCAATGAAGTGCGGGTCAAAGTTGCGCTGTGCACGCAGCACCAGCATCAGGATCGACGTGTCGCCCGCCGCAACGGCTGCTTCCACGGCCTTGGCAAATTCGGCAGGCGATGTCGCTTTGATATCGCCAACTTCCGAAATCACATCCCCGGGCCGCAGTTGCTTGTCGGCAGCAGCGCCCTCAGCAGCCACCTCAGACACGATGATGCCCTCAGCCTTCTCAGGCACCTTGAACTTGGCGCGAAGCTCATCGGTCAACTCCTCGACAGTCAAACCAAGGATTTCGACCTGAACCGAAGCCTGCGACGCAGGCTGCTGTTGCTGCTCTTCTTGGGTTTGCACAAGTTTCTCGCCAGACTCCAGGCGCCCCAGGGTCACCTCGAAATCCATCGGCTCGCCCTTGCGCAGCACTCCAACCTTGACAGTTGTGTCAGGCGCCAATTGCCCCACCGCACGGGACAACTCCCGGCTGTCTTTCATTTGCTTATCGTCCAGCGACACAATGACATCGCCCGCCTTGATGCCCGCTGTCTCTGCCGGGCTCGTTGCTGTAACGTCTGCCACAAGCGCTCCCTTGGCCTTGTCCAGCCCCAGGCTTTCAGCCAGGTCATCTGTGACATTCTGAATTCGAACGCCCAGCCAGCCGCGCCGGGTCTCGCCAAACTTCACGAGCTGGTCGATCACGTTGCGCACCGTATCACTGGGCACTGAAAACCCGATGCCGATGGAACCACCGGAGGGGGAGATGATCGCAGTGTTCACACCGATTACATCACCTGCCATGTTGAATAGCGGGCCACCGGAGTTACCGCGGTTTATGGAAGCGTCTGTCTGAATGAAGTCATCGTAGGGGCCGGCATTGATGTTGCGATTCATCGCCGACACGATACCCAGGGTGACAGTGCCACCAAGGCCAAACGGGTTGCCGATTGCCATGACCCAGTCGCCTACGCGCAGCCCGCCAGAATCGCCGAACTCCACAAACGGCAGTGGCTTTTCCGGCTTCACTTTCAGAACTGCAATATCCGTCTTCGAATCCTTGCCAACAATTTCAGCCTTCAACCGGGTGCCATCATTGAAAATCACTTCAATTTCGTCAGCACCTTCGATGACGTGATTGTTGGTGATTACGGTGCCTTCTGCATCAATCACAAAGCCTGAGCCAAGCGAGTTGGCGTTGCGGGGCCTATTGGGCTTTGTGCCTCCCTGGCCTTGCTGCTGCTGCTTGAAAAACTCTTCGAAGAACTCCCGGAACGGAGTGCCTTCCGGAACGTTTGGCACAGGCGTTTCTTCTGCCCCGCTCACCTTCTGGCTCGTCGAGATGTTGACGACAGCAGGTGACAGCTTTTCAGCAAGATCAGCCACTGAAGCCGGCCCCTCGGCGCGGACAACCTGAACCCCGGCTGCAACGATGCCTATAGCGAGACATGTTGCCATAGCCAACTTGAGGATTAACACCTGAACGGAGGACACCGCCCTTGCCGCAACCTTGCTTCTTGCATTCTGGTTCATTTGTTGAACTCGGCTCCTGATCAATTCAGAGATTCATAAGACGTGATTGTGAGCATCATAAGATTGGATACGCAAGAACCTCAGCGGCCGTTCTGTCACGATCGCGTGACATTTTTCTCATGCCAGAAAAGTTCGTGACACCCACACAATGAGTACGCCAATTCCAATCGCCACAAGGCCGGTAGTGCGCAAGGCCTCGTCAGATATATTCTCCAACTGCCTTGCCATATTGCGCCACCAGCCTGGTGAAACAGAGTAAGCCAAACCTTCGATTACAAGGACAAGTCCGATCGCCGTGACCAGTTCACTCACTGTTGCTGCGCACCTGATTGTTGTGTCCCGAAATACCTGAAGAATTCCGAGTCCGGCTTGAGTACGAGAGTGGTGTCGGAATTGGCAAGACTCTTGGCATAGGCCTGCATCGAGCGGTAGAAGGCGAAAAACTCCGGGTCCTGCTGGAAAGCATCGGCAAACACCGCGTTACGCTTGGCGTCACCGGCACCGCGCAGGATTTCCGCCTCGCGCTGTGCCTTGGAAACCAATTCAACCGATTGCCTGTCTGCTTCAGCCTTGATGCGGGTTGCTTGAGCCTCACCAACCGCACGCAACTCTGCTGCTTCTGCAAAGCGCTCGGAATTCATGCGCGCATAGGTGTCCTTCAACACCTGGTCAAGCAAATCGGTGCGGCGGATCTTTACGTCTACCACTTCAATGCCGAGGCCTTCAGCTTCCAGGCGGACCTGATCGCGAATTTCGCGCATCATCGCAGCGCGGTCCTTTGACAGGGCCGCATCAAACGAACGCCGCCCATAGGTCTGGCGAAGCGCTGCATCAAGCCTGGTCTCAATACGATCCTTCGCCCGATTGAGCGAAGCACCAACTGTTTCACGGAAACGACGAGGATTGTTGACCCGGATCATTGTCACCGTATCGACGACATAGCGGCGTGAATCGACCACCTGGACTTCCTTGTCCGGGCTCTCGAAGAAGACAATCCGGTCTTCAACACGCACGATTTCCTGTACAAACGGCAACTTGAAATACAAACCTGGCTTCGAGATTTCCCGCTGAATCTCACCAAGCTGGGTAACCAGGACCTTTTCGCGTTCATCCACGACAAAAAGCGATGTCCAGGCGATGAACGCAAGCACTGCAGCAATTACCAGCCCGAAAGACTTGAAAATACCCATCACTGGTTTCCTCCGGTAGATTGCTGGCGCTTCTGGATTTCAGGCAACGGCAGATAAGGCACAACGCCTGTGCCGCCACCCTGACCGCCGGCATTGCCTTCAATGATAACCTTGTTGGATTTGGACATGACACCTTCCATCATTTCCAGGAACAGTCGCTTGCGGGTCACATCCTTGGCCTTCGAGTATTCCTCGTAGATAGCGCTGAAACGCTGTGCTTCACCTTCAGCTTCGTTGACCACGCGCGCGGTATACCCCTTGGAATCTTCGACAATCTTTGAAGACTCGCCGCGGGCCTTGCCCAGCACCTGGTTGCGGTACTGCTCAGCTTCACGGATGAACTGATTCTGGTTCTGCTCGGCGCGCTGCACTTCTTCAAATGCATCTGCCACTTGCGGTGGCGGGTCAGCACGCTCCAGCTGCACGCCAAGAATGGTGATTCCGGCTTCGTAGGCGTTCAAGGATGCCTGCACCAGCTCACGAACCTGACCCTGGGCATCAAGACGGCCCCTTGTTCTGATCTCTTCAGCCGCGGTGCGCCCCACAATCTCGCGCATGGCACTTTCCGAGACTGTACGCACCAGCATTTCCTGATC
This sequence comes from uncultured Alphaproteobacteria bacterium, assembly GCA_963787895.1. Lineage (GTDB taxonomy): Bacteria > Pseudomonadota > Alphaproteobacteria > Rhizobiales > Aestuariivirgaceae > Anderseniella. Next base: position 553,232 of record CAWBEX010000001.1, read on the forward strand.
TCGAACATTGAAGAGGAAGTCCTTCGGCTCGGCGATCTTCCATTGAACGGTGAACCGGATATCCACGAGGTTCTGGTCACCTGCCAGCATCTGGCTGTCAGCCGAGTTGCCACTGCCGCCAAAATTGATCTGGCTGACACTTTCAACAGGCAGTTTTTCCATGGTCTCGACCGGCCATGCAGCAAACTTCAGACCAGGCCCAACCGTCCGGTTGTATTCGCCCAGTCGCAGAACAACGCCCTGCTCTTCCGCCTCAACTGTGTGAAAGCTGTTGAAGAACCAAATGGCAGCAAGCGCAACAAGGCCTGCAATCCACGGGCTTTTGCCGCCACCGCCTTGCGGAAGCACTGTCTTCAGCCTGTCCTGGCCCTTGCGGATCAGGTCTTCCAGATCCGGAGGTGTACCTGGTCCGCCACGGCCTCCACCGCCGCCGCCGCTGGGCTTCTGACCCCACGGACCGTTACCGCCATTGCCGCCGCCTTGCCAGCCGCCCTTCTTATCCCATGGCATATCTTGGTCATTTCCCTGTTGTTGAAGACAGTTTCGGCCGCCGTTGGACCATATGGTTGTAGTGTCTACGTGGTATAGGCAAACGCGCGCGTCAAGTCCATGGATCAAGCATTACACGCGGTTAATGGTGCAAAGCCTGCGAATGCCAGCTTACATGATCGCCAATGAAGCTGGCGATGAAGTAATAGGAATGATCATAACCAGGCTGCATCCGCAGTGTAAGCGGATGGCCAGCTTTGCCACAAGCTTCCTCGATTAGATGCGGTTTCAACTGTTCTTTCAGAAAGTTGTCGGCGTCACCTTGATCTATAAGCATTGGCAGTCTCTCGCTCGCGTGTTCAATCAGCGCGCATGCATCATGTGCCGCCCATGCCGCCCTGTCATGCCCCAGATATCCGCCCAGTGCCTTGTGTCCCCATGGGCAGTTCATTGGCGACACTATTGGAGAAAACGCCGAAACTGACTTGTACCGGCCCGGATTCTTCAAGGCGATGGTAAGTGCGCCATGCCCGCCCATAGAGTGACCGGATATTGCCTGCCTGTGCATGTCGACCGGAAAGTTGGCCGCTACCAGTTTGGGCAGTTCTTCCGTGATGTAGTCATACATATGATAGTGCTTTGACCACGGCGGCTGTGTCGCATTCACATAAAACCCGGCACCCAGCCCAAAATCATAGGCCGCTTCTGGGTCATCCGGCACCCCTTCCCCCCTCGGGCTGGTGTCAGGAGCAACTATGGCAACCCCATGCTCCGCCGCATAGCGCTGTGCTCCGGCCTTGGTGACGAAATTCTGATCCGAACATGTCAACCCCGAAAGCCACCACAAGACCGGTACCGGCCCGCTCACCGCTTGCGGCGGCAGGTAGATCGATGCAGTCATCTCGCAATGGCAGGCCTGGCTCATGTGGTTAAACTGTATCTGCTCGCCTCCAAAGCAGACATTGGTGGCAAGCTTTTGTATTGCCGGCATGTATGAATCTCCCAAAACCATCAATTGTTGCGCATACCCCGCATGATTTGCACGCGCTGGTCAAGCCTTGCGTCGACAACTGCTTTGCCCCTATGTGCCGCTTTCGTCAGGATTGCCCGCAATGAACATCCATATCTCGCCGAAAGTTTCCGACCAGGCCGTCATATCGCGCGGTTTGGCGCTGATGGCCATTGCCATGCTGGTCATTCCGTCGATGGATATTCTCGGCAAACTTCTGTCAAAAGACATCAACGGCATTCAGGTTGCACAGTGGCGTTTCGGCTTTCAGGCCATTTTGATACTGCCCGTTCTGCTGTGGCTGAAAGGCACGCGCGCGCTGCTGCCCAACCGTGTAGGCCTGAACATTGTCAGAGCCTTGCTGATGGCAGGCGCCGTCACATGCTTTTTTACAGCGCTCAGATGGATGCCGGTCCCAGACGCAATCGCCATTTTTTTCATTGAGCCATTGCTGTTGACCATTCTCTCCGCCATCTTCCTGAAAGAGCATGTTGGCTGGCGCCGGCGCATTGCCGTCATCGTCGGCTTTATCGGCGCATTGATCGTTATTCAGCCAAGTTACGAAATTTTCGGGCCCGTCTCCCTGCTTCCCGTCGCGACTGCTACCTTGTTTGCAATCTATCTGCTGCTGACCAAGAAACTTGCCGCATCCGAAGACCCTCTGACCATGCAGTTCTTTTCCGGGGTGGTTGGCTTTATCATCCTGACCGTGATTGCGGTCACCGGTTCGGCTGCAGGCATTTCGATTCTCGCCCTGACCATGCCAACCCCATACCAGTGGGTGCTGTTGTTTGGCGTTGGGGTAATTGCCACCGTCTGCCATCTGATGATCGTACACGCCTTCATGCGTGCACCCGCCTCGGTACTTGCCCCGTTCCAGTATCTGGAGATCGTGTCAGCAACCATCTTGAGCTATCTGGTGTTTGCACAAGCGCCGGACGCGACGAAGTGGCTCGGAATAGCGATCATCATCGGGTCAGGGCTTTATGTCTGGTGGCGCGAGCGGCAGATACACTAACCCGTTACCCGCCTCACCTCGCGCTCCAGCACATCGAGAAACCGCGACCGGTCCTGTTTGCTGAAAGGCTTGCCGCCCCCGCCCTGGTTCAGAGGGTTGGCAGCGCGCAAATCTGTCATCAAGTCGCGCATGGACAGCACCTGGCCGATGTTCTTCTCATCCAGCACCTCGCCATTGTGCTTGACCACACAGGCTCCGCCTTCGATGCATCGAGCTGCCAACGGGATATCGCCCGTTATGCAGATGTCACCCTTGACCGCCCGGTCAGCGATCCACTTGTCAGCAACGTCCGGCCCGTCGGGCACGATCACCGTCTCCACTAGCGGATCGGGATTTGGCCGAATGCCGCCATTTGAAACGATGAACACCTTGATACCGTGACGGCCTGCCACACGAACCACTTCGTCCTTCACCGGGCAGGCATCCGCATCAACGTAGATGCAGGTCAATAGACAACCACGGCGCGGATTGATTCACCCGAGTGCATCAGGTCGAATCCCTTGTTGATGTCCTCGAGCTTCAGGGTGTGGGTGATCATCGGGTCGATGTCGATCTTGCCGTCCATGTACCAGTCGACGATCTTCGGCACGTCGGTGCGCCCGCGTGCCCCGCCAAACGCCGTGCCGCGCCATGACCGGCCGGTGACCAGCTGGAACGGACGGGTGGAGATCTCCTGGCCTGCTCCGGCCACGCCGATGATGATCGATCTCGCCCCAGCCCTTGTGCGCGCACTCCAGCGCCATGCGCATGAGTTTCACGTTGCCGACACACTCGAACGAGTAGTCCGCGCCACCGCCTGTCAGTTCAACCAGATGGGCGACAAGGTCACCGTCAACCTTCTTCGGGTTGACGAAATGGGTCATGCCGAACTTGCGGCCCCATTCTTCCTTGCCGTCGTTCAGGTCCACCCCGACAATCATGTTGGCACCAGCCAGGCGTGCACCCTGGATGACATTGAGGCCGATGCCGCCAAGCCCGAACACCACCACGTTGGAGCCGATCTCCACCTTGGCCGTGTTGATCACGGCGCCGATGCCGGTGGTCACGCCGCAGCCGATGTAGCAGATCTTGTCGAACGGGGCCTTCTTGTTGACCTTGGCCAGCGAAATCTCCGGCAGCACCGTGTGGTTGGCAAACGTCGAGCAGCCCATGTAGTGCAGCACCTTCTGGCCCTTGTAGGAGAACCGGCTGGTGCCGTCAGGCATCACGCCCTGGCCCTGCGTGGTGCGGATCTTCTGGCACAGGTTTGTCTTCGGGTTGAGGCAGTATTCGCACTCGCGGCACTCAGGCGTATAAAGCGGGATGACGTGATCGCCCGGCTTGAGCGAGGTGACGCCGGGGCCAACCTCCAGCACGACGCCTGCGCCCTCATGGCCCAGGATGGCCGGAAATGCACCTTCAGGGTCATCGCCGGAGCGGGTGAACTCATCCGTGTGGCAAATCCCTGTCGCCTTGATCTCGACCAGCACCTCGCCGGCCTTCGGGCCCTCAAGATCGACCTCGACAATCTCCAGCGGCTTGCCTGCCTCAAATGCGACTGCTGCACGGGTTTTCATTGTTGTGTTGCTCCCTGAACCAATTCTGCTGTGTTGATGATTGGATGGCAGTTTGTCAATTCACGGTTTGCACCGCAATACCCCTCTGGCGCGTGCCGACAAATTGTTGCAAACTTGTCGCGACTGTGCAGTACTCTGCGCGCTCGAAAACCATCAGGGAGAAATGTTAAAATGTCAGGAAGTGACAAGCTCGACACACTGCTTAAGACACCAAAAGTTTCCAGACGTGACTTTATTCAATATGCCATCGCAACCGGCGTAACTGCTTCGGTCGCTGGCACCATGTTTGACAAGGCAAAGGCCGCGACCCCAACCAAGGGCGGCAGCTTTATTCAGGCCCTGACCGGCGGCGGCACCAAGGATGTGCTCGACCCGGCCCAGACCAACGACAGCTACATGATCAACGTTGGCAACCAGCTGCGCAACAACCTCACTGAAATGTCCCCTGAAGGCCAGCTGCGTTCTGAACTGGCTGAAAGCTGGGAGAGCGCGGACGCCACCAAGTGGGTGTTCAAACTGCGCAAGGGTGTTGAATTCCACAACGGCAAAACCCTGGACGCCAATGACGTCGCAGCATCATTCAACCATCACCGCGGCGAAGACTCCAAGTCGGGTGCCAAGGGCCTGGTGAAGCAGATCAAGGACGTCAAGGCTGATGGCGACAACGTGATATTCGAACTGGAAGGCGGCAACGCCGACTGGCCGTTTATCGTATCCGACTACCATCTCATGATCTGCCCTGCCAAGGACGATGGCAAGATGGCATGGGAAGATGGTGTAGGCACCGGTGGCTACAGCCTCGAGAAATTCGAAGCAGGCGTCTCCACCAAGGTGAAGCGCAATCCGAATTACTGGAAGGAAAACGCCGCCTACTTCGAAGACATCGACAACCTGTTCGTGGCCGATGCCAATGCCCGCACCACCGGTGTTCGCACCGGCTCTCTGCACTCCATGTCAAACCTCGACCTGAAGACAGTGGCTCTGCTTGAGCGCGACACGAACATCGATATCAGGCCTGTAACCGGCAACAAGCACGCCGTGCTGCCAATGCATGTCGATGTCGCACCGTTCTCCGACGTCAATGTGCGCCTGGCACTCAAGCACGCCGTCAATCGCGAAGAATTCGTGAAGAAGATCCTTCTCGGTCAGGGTGAAATCGGCAACGACTCACCGATCGGTCCTGCCAACATCTACCGCGCCACGGCTGAAGAAATGCCACAGCGCACCTACGATCCGGAAATGGCAAAATCCTACCTTAAAAAGGCCGGCATGGAGAACCTCAAGGTTGCGCTCCACATCGCCGACACAGCCTTCGAAGGTGGCGTGGATGCTGCCCAGCTCTATGCCGAAAGCGCCAAGGCCGCCGGTATCGAGATCGAAGTTGTGCGTGAAGCAGATGATGCCTACTGGGATGACGTCTGGCTCAAGAAGCCATGGTGCGGCGGCTACTGGGGTGGCCGTCCGACCGAAGACTGGATGTTCTCGCAGGTATACTCCAAGGGCGCCGACTGGAATGAAACCAAGTGGGCGAACGAAGAGTTCAACAAGCTGCTGGTCGAAGCCCGTTCGGAACTCGACGAGAAGAAGCGCCGCGAACTTTACGTTCAGATGCAGATCATCTGCAATCAGGACGGCGGTGCCATCATCCCGATGTTCATGGCCTACACACATGCGGTTTCCAAGAAAATCGGCACACCGGAAAAGTGGGCAAACAACTGGGAACTCGACGGCCACAAGAACGGCGAGCGCTGGTGGATGGCCGGCTAAGCCGACCCAGTTCACAAACGAACTTCGTGAAGCCGCATCCTTCGGGATGCGGCTTTTTCATGTGTGGCTTCATATTGTGACCAAGTGCACATTCTTGCGCGCGCAGCTGCGCTAGTTTCTTCCCATAATAGAAACACGCAGCAGGAAGCGTCGCCATGTTCGATGATCAGGAAACCGAAGACACCGGGAAATCGCGCACCATTGCCAGACCACTCCTGACCATGGCCATTGTGCTCACAGTCGCATGGTTTGCCATTGTCGGCGTGACAGTTGCCAGCCAGTCAAGCCAGGGTCAGGTATCCGGCTACGGCATCGACGATATCCAGGCCACAATCATCACGGCTTCACGCTGACAAGTGGAATCAAAACACGCAAACATCTGCCTAGAGCGTTGAGAAATCAAACAATTCCCGGTCCAGCAAATGGCTCGGGCTGGTCCTGCCCAACGCCTTCATCATGGTGTCCTTACGCCCCGGCTGACGTGCTTCCATATCATTCAGCATGGCTTTCATCTGGTTACGCTTCAACCCGTCCTGAGAGCCGCACAAATCGCATGGAATAATTGGAAACTGCAGAGCTGCCGCGAACCGGGCAATATCTTCCTCGGCACAAAAGCTGAGTGGGCGCAGCACCGTCAGATCGCCCTCGTCATTGCGCAGTTTGGGCGGCATGGCAGCCAGCTTTGCGCCATACATGAGATTGAGAAAGAATGTCTCCAGTATGTCCTCACGATGGTGGCCAAGCACCACGGCCGAACACCCCTCTTCCCGCGCCACGCGATACAAATTGGCGCGCCGCAGACGTGAACACAGCGCGCAATAGGTTGCCCCTTCAGGCACCTTCTGAGTGACGATGGAGTAGGTATCACGATACTCAATTCGATGCGCAATACCGTGAGCCGACAAGTAGTCCGGCAGAATATGCTTAGGAAACCCTGGCTGACCCTGATCGAGATTGCATGCCAGCAGATCAACCGGCAGCAATCCACGCCACCTGAGGTCATCCAGGATAGCCAACAAGGTGTAGCTGTCCTTGCCGCCGGACAGACACACCAGCCACCGCCCTCCTGTCGTTTTGGGCAGCATGGAAAACTCGTCCATGGCCTGGCGCACATTTCGCACCAGCCGCTTGCGCAACTTCTTGAAAGACACGCTGTCCGGCGCTCCTGTCAGCAATGCAGGACCACCAGTGACTTCCGCTTCCGCGATGTCTTCTGCAGTACTCATGATTGCAGCTTTAGACCATCTGCAAGCCTGGCGGCAACATCCCTGCCAGATTGATAGGCACCATGTGCCGTAGCTTCCCACTTCAGTGAAAATGCCTCGCCTGCAAATGCTACATTGCCGGTGTCGGCCGCAATCATTGCATGGCGCTTGTGAGCAGAGCCCGGTTTCGCAAAACTGTAGCCACCCTGCACATGGGGGTTCTTGTTCCAGCTGGTCGTTGCTGCCTTGACAAGATGCTTCCTGATATCTGCACCAAACCCAAGCACCAGCAGGTCCATCGCATGATCAATCATGGCAGCTTCACCCATTACGGAAAGCTCTCGCGCAGGTGTGCCCGCGACATGACCGATTGCCAACCCAGGAGCGTATGGGCTGATCTGAAAATTCATCACGTAACCGGCATCAGGCATGATTGACCCCCCCGGTGTCGCCAGGTCCCTGAAGGGATCACCGGAAAAGCTCATTGCTACCTTCTCGTAGGCACCGCACGGGACATCCTCAACCAGGGCCAGCAAATCCCTGGCAGGGCCTGCGTTGAACCTGATGTCGCCAGCCCCTAGCACATTGGTCGAAGCAGTTACAATTGCTCCCCTGGCCTCGACTACTCCGGCCGGCGTCGTCACCCGGACAACACCCGCTCCCTGTTCAATGGCGCTGACAGGCACACCTGTCCGCACCGGCAGGCCTGCCGCCATCCGTTCAATCAAATCGCCATAGCCAGAGGCAACCGGCCAGTTGACTTCGGTGTCCTCATACTCGGAATAGCTTTTCGCCGACACCTCGGACGGATCACCGCTGGCCATGAGCTGTACCCAGTGCTGCAGAAGCCGGCTCCACCCGCCACACATGTCCAGCGCATCATGCATCGCAAGGTCCGGCACCTTCGCTCCATGTTTGGCAAGCGCAATGATCGGACCCCACACTGCGTTGATGGCCTCGTCGCGCTCGGCCTCGTCGCCCCATCGCCCGTTTCGCCAGACCCCGAACCAGTCTTCACGCGCATCAGTAATGTACTTCGCGCCCAGCCGGTCTGCTTGCGCCACCAGTGGATTCACGTCAGCACAATGCAGCCAGTGACAACCCTGATCCCAGTGCTGCGGCAGTGAAGTCTTGTCGGTGAAGGCGCGTCCGCCAACCCGGTCCATTGCTTCCAGAATTACGAACGGGATATTGCGTGACTGCAATTCAAGTCCGGCACCAACCCCAGCCGCACCGGCCCCGACAATCACGACCTGCGGATCACTCATGTTTCACCCGATCATAAACAATCAGCGAAAATGCAGCATCATCTCGCGGGCCTTTCTCAAATTCGCGCCGCTCCACTTCACGCCATTCATTTTCAGGCATATCAGGCAAAAATGTATCGCCCTCTACGTCAAGATGAATGCGCGTCAGATATATGCGGTCGATCCGATCCATCACATCCGCATAGATCTGCCCGCCACCAATGATCGACACCTCCGTCTCGCCATGACACAGCGACAAAGCCTCATCCACAGAGCGTGCAATGTCCGCCCCTTCGGCAACATAATCCCGGTTTCGCGTGATGACGATATTTCTCCTGCCAGGCAGCGGTTTCTTCGGCAGGCTTTCCCAGGTTCGCCTGCCCATTATCACCGGCTTGCCGAGCGTGATCTCCTTGAACAGTTTCAAATCGGAAGACACATGCCAGGGCAATCCGCCATCCTTGCCGATGACCCCGTTCTGCGATGCCGCGACCACAGCTGAAACCCTCATTTGCCTTCCTCTGCCAACGCCTTGATGTCATTACCCCACATCTGCCAGGTTTCTGCACCATCAAGCACCTTGCCGCCAACCTTGGAATAAAACTTCTGTCCGGCCCGGTTATCGCTCATCGCCAGCCACTCAAACCGCGGACAGTCACGATCAACACAAACCTGCGCCACGGCCTTCATCAAGGCAAGTCCGGCACCTGAGCCGCGCGCAGTGGAACTGACGACAATATCCTCGAGGTAGATCTTGTTGCGAGCAGTGAATGTGGTGAATACCTCGTACCAGTAGGCAAGCCCGACAATCTCGCCAGCAGCTTCTGCAACCAGACATCCGCGATGGTCTGCCGCCGCGCACAAAACCGCTTCAAGCTGCTCCGGTGTGGAGACTACATCGTCCAGATGGCCGTGATGTTCTGCCAGATCGCACACCAGGCGATGCAAAGCGGCGCCGTCGCCTGCCCGCGCGTCGCGAATGACAATATTCATACCGCTACAGGGGCAGCAATGTGCGGGTGCGACTGGTAGCCGATGATTTCGAAGTCCTCGTACACAAACTCATCCAGCGACTTCACATCGCGCTTCATTACAAGGCGCGGCAGTGGCAATGGCTCGCGCTTCAACTGCTCATCTGCTTGCTCGATGTGGTTTGAGTACAAGTGCGCATCGCCCAGCGTATGCACAAAGTCACCAACCTTCAGTCCCGTCACGTGGGCAACCATATGCGTCAGCAAAGCGTATGAAGCAATGTTGAACGGCACACCAAGAAAGATATCCGCCGACCTCTGGTAGAGCTGACACGATAGCTTGCCATTGGCCACGTAGAACTGGAACAGGCAGTGACAAGGTGGCAGCGCCATCTGGTCCACATCTGCCGGGTTCCATGCCGTAACAAGCAGGCGGCGCGAATCCGGCGTCTTCCTGATGCGCTCGACAACATCTGCGATCTGGTCAATTGTGCCGCCATCACGCGCCGGCCACGAGCGCCATTGATGGCCATAGACCGGCCCCAGGTCTCCGCTATCGTCGGCCCATTCATTCCAAATCGAAACCTGGTTGTCGTTCAGCCACTTTATGTTTGTGTCGCCGCGCAGGAACCACAGCAGTTCGATGATGATTGAACGCAGGTGTAGCTTCTTGGTGGTTAGAACAGGGAACCCTTTCGACAAGTCGAACCGCATCTGGTGACCAAACACCGACAGCGTGCCGGTCCCGGTTCGATCACCTTTTTGCGCACCGTTCTCGCGAACATGCCTTAGCAAATCCAGATATTGCTGCATCACGCGATTCCCTCATCTTGCCGGGCCTCAGATTAGGCCCAAAAGCAAACCGCCGGCAATCACTTGCCGGCGGCCATCAACACAAGGTTTTACCTTGCCACCATGTAACGGCCTAGGCGAGTGTGCCCATTGTGCCGGTTTCTTCAGCCAGCAGATAATAAAAGGTCACACGGCTCTTTGTGCGATCGCCCTTCATTTTTTCGCAAACAGCAGCCATAGCCTTGTCGGCAGCATCGCCCGCCAAACCAAGCTTCTTGGATGCAAAACCATCACGAACACGGCCCAATTCAACCGGATCAGTGCACGAAACAAGTGATGCATCTTTGGAACGCAGCGCAATACCGCAATACTTCACGATCGAATCCACCGCAGCGCCGTTCACGCTCTTGGCGTATTTGGCAATGTCTGCATGATAATTTGAATTGTCGGCCATAGTATCCCCCTTTGGGTCAGTTAAACGTCAAACACCGGGGAACGCAATGAACTCCACCGGAACTCAAATCTTAACAGAAAACCAACCCAAAGAAAGGCTAAAGGGTCGCCTTTATACAACGATCAGTTGAGAATATTCGGCCACTTCTTGTCTGCCGTCTCGATGTAGCCGGGAATGTCCTTGCTCCAGGTATTCTGCACACCGGACGAGTAGTTGAGGTACAGCTTGCCTTCAACAATCTTCCATTGGTCCGGCTCACCCTTCACCAGAGCACCCTTCGCCACACCATAGGCGCAGTAGCCGCCATACTGGGGCGCAAACGCGTCGGGGCTGGCCTTGAACTTCTCGAGGTTCTCGGCGCTTGCAAACTGCCATGTAGCGCCCTTCCACTGGGTGGCAAACTCAGGTTTTCCCAGAACCGGCTTGCCCTCGGTAAAATAGGCGACGACATCATGACCTGCAGCACCCATACCTTCGACAAGACCAGTAAATATTTCCGGTTTGCCTGCCAGCGCTGGCGTGGCCAGGCTGCCAATGATTGAAACACCTGCTGCTGCAATTACAAAACTGCGACGGTTGATCATCGATCTATCTCCTTGATCCGTATTTGATGACCAAACCCTAAGCGAAACATGGATGAACTTCATCACACGAACGCCTTATCGAGCTTCAAGTTCGCGTGAGACTTTATTTTGTCATTCACACGTCCTATATTGATGTTGCCGGTGTTCGCATCGGCTATGGCAATAAACTGCTGTCGCAATAAACCATTCGGACCCGGGGGCAGTACCCGGCACCTCCACCAAACAGCGCTTTATGTGGGCTGAATATTGGTGAGGCCAGTTTCCCGGATCAGCGCTGTCTGATGGGGGTGAACCAGGATCGACGAGGGTGTAAAGGATTGTCTTTTGCCCGGCATTGTACCGCCGTTATCGGGCTATCTTAATAGTTGCAAACGACAACTATGCGGAAGCACGTCTGGCTGCGTAACGCAGTCCGATCGCTTCGATCAAAGCCCTAGGCCCTCGCAGGTCTAGGCGGGGTTCGGGGGCACCTGGCAACAGAAGCCCCCACTTTCCGGGACTGTAGTCATGATATGCCAAAGGCACCGCAATTGCGGGCCGGTATCGTAAGTCCGCTGCGCCGCCTGCTCCCTGCTCCCGCGCGTGTTATGCTCGATTGCGGGAAAAACACATCGCCGCATAGCGAAGCAGCGGTTGAAGTTGTAGAGTGGCTCCAACAATAAGGGAATCACTTCGAATTTGATGGATGACGCAACTTGAGCAATGAAAGCAAGACGACCGTAGACCTGATGAGGTACGACCTGCTGGCTCAGCATGCACTGCGCTCGGTAGTCCGCCTTGCGCTCCTGCGCGTAGTCAGGGAAGGCGTGCTGCCTGGCGAACATCATTTTTTCATATCATTCGACACCGGCTTTGAAGGTGCGAGTGTGTCCGACCGGATCAAGGCCAAGTATCCGGACGACATGACCATCGTGCTGCAGCACCAGTTCTGGAACCTTCATGTCTTTGACAAGTATTTCGAGGTCGAACTTTCTTTCGACAACATACCTGAAAAGCTGGTCATCCCGTTTGCAGCTGTGAAGGGCTTCTTCGACCCGACAGTGCAGTTTGGCCTGCAGTTTGAACCAGGCGTATTTGAAGAAGTGGACAACGAAGCACCTGCTTCTGCCACAGACACTTCAGGTATACAGGACAACGGATCTACCAGTGCTGCGGAAAACGATGACTCTGCAACGCCAGCAAAAGCCTCAAACGATGACTCAACGGTGGTATCGCTTGACAAGTTCCGCAAAAAATAAGCTGCTCGTAGCGCTGTGCGGTGGTCTGGCCGTTGGCTTTGCGGTCATCACCGTTGCGTCCAGCTTGGCAATTGCCCAGACAAAGGGAACCGTAAACAACCAGGCCAAACCACCACTGCCCGAAATCACGGATGTCTTGCCAGCCAAACTCTATTTCGGCCGCGTTGTTGGCCCGGCGCCACTCAAGCCAGAGGTTTTTGGCAGCTATTCCCGTGGTTGCTTTGCCGGCGCTGTAGAGATGCCGGCCGATGGACCGGCCTGGCAGGTCATGCGCCCTTCGCGCGACCGGGCATGGGCGCACCCGGACATGATCAAACTGGTCAAACGTCTTGCTGTGGAAGCCAAGGCCAATGACGGGTGGAACGGTTTGCTGGTTGGTGATCTGCAGCAACCTCGAGGCGGCCCCATGCTCACCGGACACGCCTCACATCAGGCTGGTCTTGATGCCGACATTTGGCTGACGCCCATGCCTGACAGAACTCTCTCGCGAAAAGAGCGTGAGACGATCTCGGCAACGCTCATGACTCTGGACCGCAAGCGCATCAATCCCAAGCTCTGGACTGATGCTCACAGCCGCCTGATCATGCGGGCTGCTTCATACACCGATGTTGCAAGGATTTTTGTTCACCCTCCGATCAAGAAAGCGCTTTGTGACTTTGCCGGAAACAAGGGCAGCTGGCTGGCAAAGGTGCGTCCGCTCAAGGGACACAACTATCACTTCCACATCAGGATGAAATGCCCTGCCGGCTCGCCACAGTGCAAAAACCAGGCTGCGCCAAGCCCGAAGGACGGGACCGGTTGCGGCGAGGAACTGGCCTACTGGTTCTCCGACCAACCATGGAAGCAGCCGAAGTACACACCACCAGCCAAAACACCGACAATCGTCAATGGCGTGCCAATTCCGCGCAAAAAACCGGTTGCAAGAAAGAACCTGGCATGGTTGCCCAAGGCCTGCAGGGCGCTGGTCACAATTCGCTAGGTCCCAAGTTTCGGCTCGTACGGAAAAGTTCATGTGACCGATTGGTTTTTCTACGGGACTCGATCTGATTTGTAATGCTAAATTTTGCGCCGGGCTTGCGAGAGAACCCGCTAACAAAGCAACCGAAGGAGAATAGCATGAAGAGATATCTTTTGGCAGCCACACTGCTGATTGGGGCTACCATGGCCGCAACTGCAGGGGCAAATGCTGCGCCTGCCGGTGCCTCGCAGGCGCAAGGCTCAATTGCGCAGCAATCCGGCATTGACGGCTTTACTCTGGTTGATCGCCGTGGCCATCGCCACAATTGCAACGTCCACGGATGGTGCGGGTTTGGCGGCAGCGGCGGGCTGTACCTGGGCGACGGATTCTCCATTTACCTCGGCGGACCTTCTGTCGGGTCTAGCTGTAGAAATGTGCGTCGCTATTGCCGCAACGAATGGGGCACCGGCAGCCGCTACAGGCGTTGCGTGCGCCGCCAGGATTGCCGCCCATAGGTCCAGGCTGCGTTCTCCCAACACACCAAGCGTGGCAGTTTGAACCTGCCTCGCTTTTTTCTTGTTGGCGGCCCTGCCCGTTGACCGGTCCCCACACCTTGTATCGTTGAAAGCCATGAACCCGATTGACCTGTTTTCCGCAAAGGGCCGCTTTTACCGCGGCAACCTGCACACTCATTCCACCTTGTCGGATGGCAAACTTGAGCCGGCAGATGTAATCAATGCCTACAAGCGGTCCGGCTATGACTTCATGTGCCTGTCAGATCATTTTTGGAGCAAATACGATTGGCCTGTTGCAGATACGCGACACCTGCGCAGCGACGACTTCACCACCATCATCGGTGCTGAACTGCATGCGCCCAGGACCTCGGCTGGAGAACTCTGGCACATACTTGCAAATGGACTTCCGCTGGACTTTGCACCTTGCGGCGAAAATGAAGACGCTGTCACACTGGCCAGACGCGCCGCGGATGCAGGAGCATTCGTGACCATTGCGCATCCTGCATGGTCGCAACTCAACATAGAAGACGGTCGCGCACTGATGGGCATCGCCCATGCGGTCGAGATATACAATCATGGGTGCGCAGTTGAATGCGACCGGCCGGATGGATTCTACCTGATGGACCAGTTGCTGACCGAGGGACACCGTTTGACTGCCATTGCAACCGACGATGCCCACTTTCACGATCACGACAATGATGCGTTTGGTGGCTGGGTGCAGGTTAAGGCCGACAGTGCCGACCCGGATGCCTTGCTCGATGCTCTCAAGGCTGGGCGGTTCTACTCAAGCACCGGCCCGGAAATTCACGCCATCAGGCTCGCTGGCCGTGAACTCACAATCGAGTGTTCGCCGGTTAATGCCATATCCGTCAACGGCGGCACATCACGCACGGTTACCAGAACTGGCCGCGGGCTCACACGGGTTACGCTAGACCTTGCCAGACTCAACAATGACTGGATCCCCTGCCCGCCATCAAAATGGTTGCGGGTGGCAATCAGGGATGCGGCCGGCAACGCTGCCTGGACAAACCCTCTTTGGCTCGAAGACATTGGACTCGGCTGAACACCGTGCTATGCCGCCCCGAGATAAAAAGTCTACCAGACGGAGCATAACGGCAATGGCAAAGACGCGTACCGAAACAGATACCTTCGGCCCCATCGAAGTGGACGCCACGCGCTACTGGGGTGCCCAGGCTCAGCGCTCGCTTGGCAACTTCAAGATCGGCTGGGAAAAGCAGCCACTGCCGGTAGTGCGCGGGCTTGGCATAGTCAAGCGCGCTTGCGCAGAAGCCAACATGAAGCTTGGCACACTGGACAAGAAGCGCGGCAATGCGATCATCAAGGCTGCCCAGGAAGTTATCGACGGCAAGCTGAACGATCACTTTCCGCTGGTTGTATGGCAGACAGGTTCCGGCACCCAGTCCAACATGAACGCCAACGAGGTAATCTCCAACCGCGCAATAGAAATGCTCGGCGGCACTATAGGCACCAAGGACCCGATCCACCCCAATGATCACGTCAACATGTCCCAGTCGTCAAATGACACCTACCCCACCGCGATGCATGTTGCCTGCGCCGAGCAGGTAGTGCGCGACCTGCTGCCATCCCTGAAGCATTTGCACAAGGCGCTGGCACGCAAATCGAAGCAGTGGGAAAAGATCATCAAGATTGGCCGCACCCACACCCAGGACGCCACCCCCATTACCCTTGGCCAGGAATTTTCGGGCTATGCAAAACAGGTTGAAAATGGAATTGCCCGCATCGAGCAGACCCTGCCCGCCTTGATGGAGCTTGCACAGGGCGGCACTGCAGTTGGCACCGGCCTCAACGCTCCAAAAGGCTTCGACAAGATGGTCGCTGCCCATATTGCAAAAATTACCAAGCTGAAGTTCAAGACTGCACCGAACAAGTTTGAAGCGCTCGCCGCTCACGATGCGATGGTGTTTGCCCACGGCGCGATCAACACTATTGCTGCTTCCCTGTTCAAGATCGCCAACGACATACGCTTCCTTGGTTCCGGACCACGCTCTGGCCTGGGTGAACTGGCGTTGCCGGAAAACGAGCCCGGCTCCTCGATCATGCCAGGCAAGGTAAACCCGACCCAGTGCGAAGCTTTGACCCAGGTATGCGTGCAGATCTTCGGCAACAACGCCGCCCTCACCTTCGCAGGTTCGCAAGGCCACTTTGAACTCAACGTCTACAACCCGGTCATGGCCTACAACTTCCTGCAGTCCGTTCGCCTCATGTCAGATGCGGCAGTATCGTTCACCGACAACTGCGTTGCAGGCATAAAGCCACGCAAGGACAACATCATGGCCGGTCTCAACAACTCGCTCATGCTGGTCACCGCGCTTGCACCAAAATTCGGATACGACCTCGCTGCCAGGATTGCCAAGACCGCCCACAAGAACGGCACTACACTACGTGACGAGGCAATCGCGGCAGGAATATCCGAAGCTGACTTTGACAGCATCGTCCGCCCGGAAGACATGATTGGCCCGAAGTGAATGGCCAAGGTCACCAACCTCAACAAGTTCCGCAAGGCCGCCACAAAGGCTGACAGGCAAAAGCAGGCAGATGAGAACCGTGTGAAATTTGGCCGCACAAAGGCTGAAAAGCTGCTGTCCAGCACGGCGCAGGACAAAGCCCGCCGAAACCTTGACGGCCACAAGCTCGACAGCGATGACTGATCGGCGGCAAAGTCCGGTAAAACGGTCGGTGACAATTGCCGGGCATCGCACCTCTATCTCGCTTGAACCTGAGTTCTGGGATGCACTGAAAGAACTGGCGGACGCACGAAACCAGTCGCTTGCCGGCCTGGTCACCCTGATCGACGAACGCAGAGGCGGCACGAACCTTTCCAGTGCCCTGCGTGTCGAGGTGCTTCGCGCTGCTAAAGGCACAGGCACCTGAAAGGCTACAAAGCGCGTCTTGACGGTAAACCCCCCTTAACCGGATTTGACTAGAGTCAAACCGTTATTGAGGGAGAGTGGAATGTCGGTCGACTTTACAAAAACTGCCAGCCGGACCTTTGGTCTGTCACAAAACCTGATCTTGCTGGCGTTTGCCTGCGCGCTGTTTTCAAGCGCCATGCTGATGTTCGGAATTCAGCCGCTTTTTGCAAAGTTCGTGCTGCCGCGGCTCGGCGGATCGCCTGCTGTATGGTCCGTTGCGCTGGTGTTTTTCCAGGGCATTCTTGTCCTTGGCTATGCTTATGCGCACTTGTTGACCAAGCTGACACAGCCGCGCACGGCCGCAATGATCCACACCGCAGTCATGCTTGCAGCAATAGCCTGCCTGCCGATCGCGTATCCTGAAGGCTGGACGGAAGTTCCCGCCACCAACGTACCATTTTGGGTGTTGTCACTGTTTGCGGTGGGTGTCGGTTTTCCAGCGTTTGCCATTTCGGCCAACGCGCCTTTGCTGCAATCATGGTTTTCGCGCACCGGCCACCGGCACGCGGCTGACCCGTATTTCCTCTACGGCGCCAGCAACATCGGCAGCTTCATAGGCCTGATGGCTTATCCGTTCATTCTCGAACCCGTGTTCCAATTGCAGACACAGAGCCTGGTCTGGAGTGGTGGTTTCGTCATTCTGGCGGCAATGATCGGCATATGCGGTTTCATCGTTGCGCAACTTTGCACAACTTCAAACAACACCGCAGCAGATGGCCAATCTGCAGCACAGGCAACAAGCATCAAGGCGGCACCCGTCACTTGGACCGAAAGATTCACTTGGATGGCGCTTGCAATGATCCCGTCTGGCCTGCTTGTCGGCGTAACCGCCTACATCACGACTGATCTCGCATCCGCTCCGTTCCTGTGGATCATTCCGCTGGCCATGTTCCTGGCCACTTTCGTCATCACGTTCCAGCGCACCCCGGTGATCTCACATGCGCGCATCCGCCAACTGCACGTGCTCATTGTAGCTCCTGTGGCAGTGCTGCTGGTCTCACCGTTCATGTCAGGGCTGCTCAGCCTCGTGGTTCATTTGGCCGTGTTCTTTATTTGCGCCATGTTGTGCCACGGCGAACTCGTGCGTCGCCGGCCTGCTTCTGTGCACCTGACAGAATTCTACATGCTGATGTCTATCGGTGGCGTCATGGGCGGCCTGTTTGCCAGCCTGATCGCACCAAACATCTTCTCAACCATCCATGAATACCCGATCCTTCTGGCTGCAACATTCCTGTGCAATCCACTGATCTGGAACAAGGCAAACAAGCTGAGCCTGCAAAAGGACTGGCCACTCGCGGTCCTTGCACTTCTGGTTGTCGGCATGTTCGTGCCGCTGCTCACGGACTTCATTCACTGGGCCTGGTTCTCTGGTATCGTGATCTTCACCATCAGTGCATACCTGCTTCGCAACAATCCTCGCGCCCAGGCAGCAGCCGTGGCGAGTGGCATGTTCCTGGTCGCATTGTACCAGCCATACAGCGACGAGTTGGTCCGGGTCCGCAGCTTCTTCGGTGTTAGTTCGGTGGTGTCTGCAGACAATGGTCGCGCCCATGTTCTCAAGCACGGCACAACCGATCACGGCCGGGAAATTCGCCTCGACGCCAGTGGAAACCGGCTTGAAAGCCGCCCGGAAGGCACCCGTTACTACCATCAGCGCGGTGCAATCGTCGCCGCATTTGATGCAATCCGTCAGAAATCAGGGCGCATCGATGATGCCATGATTGTTGGCCTCGGCGCAGGTTCCATGGCCTGTCAGCGCCGCGAAGGTGAGCGCTGGAGCTATGTCGAAATCGACCCGGAAGTCATCAAGCTGGCTCGCGACCCCAAATATTTCAGCTTCCTCGAGAAATGCGGTGAAAGCGAAGGCGTAATCCTCGCCGACGGACGCCTGGCCCTCGAAAAGGCCCGCAACGCGCAGTTCGACCTCATCCTCATGGATGCATTCTCCTCTGACGCGATTCCCGTGCACCTGCTGACCCGGGAAGCGATGGCGCTTTACCGCACCAAACTCAAGCAAGATGGCGCCATGGTGCTGCACATTTCAAACCGTCACATGGAGCTGCGCTCGGTGGTTGATGCAATGGCCAAGGCTGAGGGCCTGGTCGCCTACTTCAATGACCGTGCCGGACCCGGCTGGCCCACCGACGAAAGCAAGTACGAGGCCGATGCGTCGGTTGCCGTAGTTGCCGCCAACATGCAGGCACTGGGAGGCATTCTCGACGACGAACGCTGGCAGCCGCTGAAGGCCGAGAATCTGCCCGAGGCGTGGACGGATAGTTACTCCAATATCATTGGTGCAATCTGGCGCAAGAAAACATCCACAGATTGACGCTGGTCCCCCGCACTGTTCCTAACCGGCCCGGCTGATCCATCAACCGGGCCGTTTTCATTTCGAGCTGTTTACCGCACCCAGGCGACAGTCCATCCGCCAGATTGCCACATTGCCGAACCCTTTCAACTCAACAGACCCTGACCTCTCGAACTCATGCTCATCCTGCAATGCAACCTTGATGTCACCTGTTGTAACCACACATCCCGGCGTACCGATGTTTTCCAGCCGGGCAGCAAGGTTCACCGCAGCCCCCCACACATCATAAGAATATTTTGACTTGCCAACGACGCCAGCCATGACCGGACCGGATGCCATGCCGACACGCAGCGCAAGCTCAACACCATGCGCATCGCCCACCTCGCTCGCTGAACGCAACATCTGCTGGGCAAACTTCACCATTGCGGCCTCTGGTCTGTAGATGGATGAAGGCACACCAGCCACAGCCATGTACGCATCGCCGATTGTCTTGATCTTTTCCACACCGTGTTCTGCCGCCAACCCGTCAAACGAACGAAACAGATCGTCGAGCAACGACACAACACGCACCGCCCCAAGCCTGTTGGACATTTCGACAAATCCGACGATGTCGGAAAACAGCACAACAACGTGCCCGTGCGCCTCGGCGATCGTCTCGCCCTCGTTTGCCATCAACCGGTCGGCAATGGCATCCGGCATCATGGCCTTCATCAGTTCCCGCAATCGCGCCTGCGCTTGTCTCGCCAGATAGAACGCATAGTAAACCACGACAAAACTGATACCCATGACTGACAAGATCGCGGAGATGAATATCTGCTGCATGAACTCCGGATCATCATGAATGCCGGGTGCCGGCGCGGGCCACCATATCCAGCTCAGGATGATCAACCCAGCCGCTGCCGCACAAATTACTGCCACCAGCTTGATGCGCTCCAGGCCGAGTATGGCAAACGCTACGGCCGCAGTGGCAATCAGATTGAGGATTACCCCAGAACTCCCTGCCCAGCAGACTGCTGAACCAGGTCACCGAAACAAGCACTACTGCTGTCAACCACAACGCCGCGGCAATCCGCCCAAACCGATGGAATGCCGGCGTGAT
This sequence comes from uncultured Alphaproteobacteria bacterium, assembly GCA_963787895.1. GTDB lineage: Bacteria > Pseudomonadota > Alphaproteobacteria > Rhizobiales > Aestuariivirgaceae > Anderseniella. The sequence continues at coordinate 573,396 of CAWBEX010000001.1, forward strand.
GGCGGTACATCCAGCCGAAACCACATTCCCCCACACAAGCGGCACCAACGCATGGTACTCGTGCATGGCATAGGTGAGGGCAAATCCGAGTGAGGACAGCGTCGCCAGATATCCGGTCACATTGGCAATGATCAGGCCGAGCTTGTCCTGCCCGTACCAGCCACCGGTACCAAGCGTTACCAACCGCTCCAGCAAAGAGCCCTTGTAATGTGAACTGAAATCTTCGTTCATTTTGCAAATCTCTGTGCCGCGTGGTTGAAGGCACGCAGGTATTTGACGCGATGGCCTGCCCACGTCAACCGCCCGCAAGCAGGTGCGTACTATTTGTGCTCTTCCACGTTGGCCTCAATCAAGGCCTTGTTGTAAGCAGACAGCGCTTCAACCTGGTCGACCCATCCAACCTGCACGCCACCCTCGCGCTTGTCGAAAACCGCCAGACGCGAATAGCCGCCCTCATCAAAAGCACGCAGTGTTCGCTCAAGTGTATCGGACGGTATCAGCTGCGGTCTGTCTTCAAGGACCGGCGGATCACCCATCTCTTCCGGTGCAAGCCGTGTCATGAAATCCCGCACTGCCCAGGTCCGCACAATCCGCAAATGTGCGCCTTCACCCAGAAACACCCCGCGCTGCGCCAACTGCCAGAGAAAGTAGCTCCTGCCCAGAAGTCCCTGAGTGACCATTGATGCAATGGAAACCGACAGCAACAACGCGATTGTCAGTTCGTAACCCCCCGTCAGCTCAAAAACTATCAGCGCCGAGGAAACCGGCGCACCGAGTACCGCGCCAGCAACGGCCCCCATGCCGAGCATGGCGTAGACACCATGGTTTGATGCGTATTCGGGAACAGCGGTTGCAGCTATGATGCCAAACGCACCACCTGCCATGGCACCCAGGTATACAGACGGTGAAAACACCCCTCCGCCAAACCTGCTGGCAATGCAGATCGCCGTGGCAACGGCTTTGCAAATGAGCAGCACGATCAGCCATTCCAGCCCGTAACTCTCTCTCAATGCCTGCGTAGTTGCTTCATACCCGACACCCAGAACCTCCGGCACGCCCAATGCCATCAGTCCGACAACCAGTCCGCCAACGGCAGGGCGCAACCACAAGGGCATGGTGACCCGTCTCGCTGTCCAGTCTGCTCCCATGACAGTCAGCTGAAAACACACCGCCACCAAACCGCAAACAACGCCAAGCAGGGCAAACGCCGGAAACTCCCAGTAGGACGCGATGTGCTGTTCAGACAGGATGAATGCCGGAAAATCACCCAGCCAAACACGGGTGATCAACGTCGCCACCACAGCCGCCAGCACTGTCGGCACGAACGCCGACAGGGCAAAATGGCCCAGGATGACTTCATGCGCAAACAGCACACCGGCAATCGGCGCATTGAAACTGGCAGACACTGCCGCCGCCGCACCGGACGCCAGAAGCACCCGGCGCGAGGCTGGCGTGAGGTTGAATTGCCGGTCCAGAAATGCCGCAACGGTAGCGCCAAGGTGCACCGCGGGGCCTTCCCGGCCCACGCTGGCACCGCTGCCGATGGAAATGGCCGACACCAGTGCCGATGTCAGCCCGGTGCGCAGGGAAATCTCGGAATTGTAGAGAGCACTGACCTCGATCACATCGGCTATGCCATGCGCACGCCGTTCCTGCACCAGCTTCCAGATGATCAGCCCTACCACCAGCCCGCCAATGGTTGGTGCCGAAACAACAACCCACGGGTCTCGCAAAGCTGCCAGTGTGGCAACCACATTTTCATTGGCATTGCCCAGCCAGAGCAGTTGCACATAGCCAATCAGTTTCCTGAAGGCGAGAATGGCAAATGCGGTAACAACACCAATGAGCAGTGCCAACAGCCACACGACAGGATGTCTTGCCGCCCGGAACGCGCGCAATTGCGGCAGCGTCAGTTCGCCAAGCGCAGCAAATATCCTGTCCCTGAGTCCGCCCATCGGCGAGCCCCGCAATGTTGTTTTCAGCCCCGTGATAATGTGAGCACATGCAAAGCGGCAGGTGCAAGGCCTGTGTGCGTCACTTGCGCGGTATGCCGATCTTGTGCCCGACCTGCGGCGGCAGCGGGCAACCCTTGTGCGCCTCCTGCATGTCAGCGATGTTTTTCAGCATCCAGTCCGGAAACGGCGAGGACTTCTTGGCACCCAGGTCCACATGCATGCATATCGCCTCCATGGTGGCAGACAGCCAACCTTCACTGGCGTGGGACATTTCCTGCACATAATGCATCCGCTTGGCATCGTGATCCAGCATCTGGACTGTAATCTTGACCTCGTCCCCTGCGTGCAGTTCACGCAGGTAGGTTGTATGGGTCTCAAGCGTGAAAAACGAGGCACCTGACTTCAAATAGTCCGGCCCCAGGCCAACAAGCTCAAAGGCCTCGTCACAGGTACGGTCGAACAGCACGCCATAATATGCCATGTTGAAGTGACCATTATAGTCAATCCAGCCATCTTCGACCTTTTTGATCGAGCCAACAAACGGCCGCCCGTATTTCGTCATTTTGTGATCCATTCACTTGGTTAAAAGGGGGTGCGAAGGTGTCAAGACCGGGTATAGTGCAACCACACGCCAAGGTGTAGGCCCAAACTCGATTGACCTCACAAGGAATGCCGGCAATGACAGCTCAATCAGCAGGACTAAGCAATTCTGTCCCTCAAGCCATCGCGGAATTGCAGGCACTGCTGGGTGAAAGACTGTCAACCTCCAGGGCAGTGCGCGACCAGCACGGCAAGGACACCACCTGGAACCCAGGCCATTCGCCCGACGCCGTGGCCTTCGTCAACAACACCGAAGAAGTGCAGAAGGTGGTGCAAATCTGCTCAAAATACGAAGTGCCGGTCATCGCGCACGGTACCGGCACGTCCTTGGAAGGCCACATCACAGCACCATTCGGTGGCATATCCGTCAATCTGATGAATATGAACCAGGTGCTCGAGGTCAATCCTCTGGATTTCGATGTGCGGGTGCAACCAGGCGTTACCAGAAAACAACTCAACGAATACTTGCGCGATCAAGGGCTGTTTTTCCCGATCGATCCTGGTGCCGATGCCTCCATCGGTGGCATGGCAGCCACCCGAGCCTCCGGCACCAACGCGGTTCGTTATGGCACCATGCGCGACAACGTACTCTCTCTCACAGCAGTCATGGCCAATGGTGAAATCGTCCGAACGGCGCGCCGGGCAAAGAAGTCATCTGCCGGTTATGATCTCACACGGCTCATGGTCGGTTCCGAAGGCACGCTGGGCATCATCACTGAGATATGCCTGAAGCTCTACGGCATACCGGAAGCGATTATTGCAGGCGTATGCCCGTTCCCGTCGGTGGACGCAGCCTGCACCGCGGCTATCATGGCGATACAGTCAGGCATTCCAATCGCGCGAGTTGAACTGGTGGATGAAGAAAACCTCAAGGCCTTCAACGCCTATTCCAATCTGGGCCTTGCAGAAAAACCAACGTTGTTTGTCGAGTTTCACGGAACCCAGGCTTACGCAAGGGAGCAAGCGGATCTGTTTGCTGAAATCGCTGCCGAACTTGCTGGCGGACCATTCGAGCGGGCCAGCAAGGAAGAAGACCGCAACAAGTTATGGCAGGCCCGCCATGACGGATGGTGGGCAATCAAGGCGGTCAAGCCGGGCAAGGACGCGCTCGGCACCGATGTATGCGTGCCGATATCAAGGCTTGCGGATTGCGTTGAGGCAACTCGCAAGGACCTGGAGGAGAACGGGCTCTACGGCCCTATCCTCGGTCATGTTGGTGATGGTAATTTCCACGTCGTGCTGTTCTGTGACAGACAGGATCCGCAAGAGGTCAGGAAAACCGAAGAATTCTTGTACCGCCTCGCCATGCGGGCTATCGCGATGGATGGCACCTGCACCGGTGAACATGGCGTCGGCTCGGGCAAGAGGAAATTTCTTGAGGCCGAACATGGTACAGGCGTCGCAGTGATGCGGTCCATCAAGCAGGCGCTAGACCCGAAGAACATCATGAACCCCGGCAAGATTCTGCCGGGCTAACAAAAACCAGGGCGCGTTTCACAAGTGAGTGCTTGGAAGTCTCCATTGCTGATTTTTGGCATCCTGCTCATTCTTGCAGCGGGAGCGCTGGGTTTTGGCCCGCTGTTTGTGGACTGGAACAAGTACAAGGCTGAATTCGAAGATCGCGCCAGCCTGCTGTTGGGTCGCCAGGTGCAGATCGGCGGCCCATTGAGCATCCGCCTGTTTCCATGGCCGCAGTTGACCGCAGGTGATGTGCGGATAGCCAATCCGGCAGGCTCCATGCTGCCTGATCTCGCCCGCATCGAATTGATTGATGCCGAGATGTCTGTCGCACCATTGCTGTCCGGCAGGATTGCGTTACAGAAAGTGCGTTTGGTGCGGCCTGTGTTTTCTGCGGAACGTATGGCCGCAGGTGGGTTCAACTGGACACTTCACACGGCCCGGAACCTTTCCGGCCTGCCCGGTGCTGAACAAATCGCTGTAGCCGGCATCGACATCATAGACGGCAGCCTGTTCTTCGGTGATGGCCGGCGCGGCGGGCTATCCGAACTCTCCGGAATAGAAGGCAGGTTGAAGGCGCCCGCGCTGGACGGGCCATGGCGTGCCGACATTACCGGCACTCATTCGGGCGCCCCGATTGAACTCACTGTATCAACCGGCAAGTACCAAGACGGCGAGCCCTTGAGAATGTCGGTTGCCGTGACACCGTCCGGCAGCAATGGATTTATGTGGGCGTTTGACGGCGAGGCGCTTCGCCCCGACGGCAAGGTAGCGGGAAAGATCAACGTTCGCCCCGCCCGTCAGAACAGCGGCAAGGCTAACCCGCTCAACACACAATGGCAGATCGCCATGTCAGGTGACCTGAGCGCCGACTTCGACAAGGTCAAAATGGACAATATCGAGGTCATCCCGTCGAACGACCTGTCGGGCGGCAATCTCATGACCGGATCAGCGGTCTGGACGCTTGGTGAAAAGTTCATCGTTGATACCAGATTGCAGGCCGCACAGCTTGATCTCGACAAGATACTTGGAAAACCGCTGGTCAAGGAGTTTACCTCCCATACCCACCTGGTTGCGATTTCTGAGCTTCTGGCCAGCCTGCCGGATGACACTCAGATCGGCTTCACGACCGAAATCACCAGTCTGCTGACCGGTGGCGCAACCCTCAGCCAGGTCAAGCTTGCTGGCCAGATGACACCGCAACTTCTGCGCCTGTCTGAAGCAACAGCAAATCTGCCAGGTCAGACCAGGGCGGGCTTTTCCGGTGTCATCCTGCCAACCGGCGCCAAGCGCCTGCCGCAGTTGGCCGGAAACATTGACATCGACAGCGGTTCATTGCGTGATCTGGTAACATGGCTTGTGTCCAGCAAGGCCAAGGACATCAACCGCATCTGGACGGGAGCAAGAGGTCGCGCCAAGCTGCGCGGACAGATTGGCTGGACCCCGGAGCTGTTCAGATTGTCTGACGCCTCAGCAACTCTGGATGACGCAAAGATCTCCGGAAGTCTGCTCAACCGTCACGATGACACGCCTGTACTCAACCTGCGCCTCATTGCAGATACCATCAACGTAGACCGCTATGCCCCGCGTGGTTTTTCCACCAGTGTAGTAGAGAGCGGAACGCTGGCAGGATTTGCCGAGCTTGCAGCCGCAGCCATTGCATACGGCGATACCCAGGTAACCGTTCAAACTGACACGCTCGTCATGCGCGGTGTAGAAGCACGCGATATTGCCATCAACGTTGACGTTTCCGAAGGCGCTGTTGAACTGCACACCGTGGAGATCGGCGGGATAGGCGACGCACGCCTCGACATCGCCGGTGTACTGAACTTTCCTGACGACGGCGTGGCCGGGTCGGTATCGGGTGAATTCAAGGCGCAGGATCCGCGCCCGTTTCTACGTCTCCTCGGTTTGATCGATCCGGATCAGGCACAACAGCCGTGGGCTTCGCTGCTTGGACCCGTGAACCTCAAAGTGCTGGGAGAGGTCAGCACCAGCAAGCGGGGCAACACTGCAGTCGCCTCCGCCAGCGGCACCGCAGCAGGCGCGGCAATCATCGTGAACAGTGACTTTGATGGCCAGTTGGCACAATGGCGGGACGGCAAGTTGCAGCTCACAGGCTCAATCACCGGCGCGAGCAGTGAAAAGCTCCTGGCGCTCGCAGGCATCGCACCTGTTTCAGGCGGCAGTGAACCGGCAACCTTGAAGCTGGCGTTTTCAGGCACCCCTTCCGCCGCCCTTACTGGCTCGTTCGGGCTCGACATGCTGGGCTCGCGCCTGGTGTATGATGGCGGATTTACCATTGATCCTGCATCAAGAATCTCAGCCGCCGGCACCACTTCCTTGAAAACCGCAAATACCGGCAAACTGCTCAGTGCCCTAGGCGTCAGATCGACAGACTTGCCGCAACAGGTATCGCAACAACTCGAAGCAAGTGCGCAAACCGTCCTCTCCGAAGGACAGCTGCAACTGTCGAATCTTGTAGCAGCATTTCCTGCGAACACAGCCTCCGGCGACATCTCACTGTCTGGTTCTTTGCGCTCGCCCCGGGTTTCAGGAAAACTTGCAGTGAAGCACCTCTCAGGCGCCTGGCTTGCCGCAGCCCTTACCGCGCCTTCCTCCAGGTCCGAAGCTACCCCGGACACGAGCTTTGACACCACTCGGCTGGGCTGGGTTTCAGACAAACTGGAAGTGCAGGCCGAACAAATGGAGTTCGTGCCCGGACTGCACCTGTCCTCAGCAACGCTGGTCATGCACCGTCAGAAACCAGACGTATTGGACATTACTCTCAAAGGGCAGACACAGCACGACCAACGAGCGCCTTTTTCCATGTCCCTGCTTGTCGATCACAAGAACAGCGTCATCAAAGCAGGCGGCAAACTCGCAACATCGGTTGATCTTGCACGCGTTCTGCAGACGAATGCTGGTCAACCTGCACTTGAAGGGCCTGCCAGCCTGTCCCTGGAATTTACCAGCACGGGACGGTCTCCTGGCGGACTGCTCAGCCAGTTGTCAGGCAGCGGCACATTGCAAGCATCACTGGTCCAGGCTGGTGCTTTCAACGTCGCCCAGCTGGAACTGCAAGCCGACGAACTGTCCAGCGTCGAGGATATTGAAACAAGGGTTACAACTGCATTGCAGTCCAGCCCACTTGAACTGGCCACCCAGAAGGCGGACATCACGATTGACAATGGCATTGTTCGCACCAATCGGATCCCGGTCATTTCCGCTGCCGGCAGCGGCAACCTGAATGTGACGCTGGATCTTGCCTCAAGTCGCGCCCGTCTGGACATTTCGATCAAGCCAGACAATGGATTGCCCGCCGTATCAATGCGTTTGGCGGGCCATCCTCTCGCGCTCACACGCACCTACAACACATCCGCGTTGAAATCGCACCTGTCCAGCGCCCTGCTGCAGAGGGGTCTGGAAAAGCTGGAAGAACTTCAGCGCGAAGAACAACGCCTTGTCGAGGAAGAACGCAAATTCCGCGAAGAGCAGGAGCGCCGCGAGGCAGAACGCCAGCGCCTCATCATTGAACAGCGCCAGGCCCGTGAAACTGCGCGCCGCCATGCCGCTGAAGAAAAGCAACGCATGAAGGCCGCAGCTAGTGCTCGCGCCCGTGCCGCCAGGCAAGAGCAACAGCGGTTGAAGGACCTGATCCAGGAGAATGTGCCCTCCACCATTCCAGATGATGCAATTGTCAAACCTCAAAACTCCGGCATCAGGTTCATCGTGCCGCAGTAATGAGGCCTTGGCGCTAATCGGAATACGTATTTACGTTCAGCAATTTCTTTGACACTCTCACTGCCTGTAAATCCCGCACGGTGAGATATGGACTTCAATCACTTCATCTCGGCCTATTACCCCGACACCTCGTATGGCGGGGACAAACTGTTCGACGACATGATCGCGCAGGCGAAGCTGGCTGACCAACTCGGCTATGCCTCCGTGTCCATCCCTGAACATCACCTGATCAACATCCTGCTGACGCCGGCCCCACTTCAGATGGCGGTGCGGCTGGCAGGTGAAACCAGCCACGTCAAGCTGATGACCTCGGTAGTGGTGCTGCCAATCCACGACATGCGCACCTACGCCGGTGAGGTGGTAATGGCAGACATTCTGACCAATGGCCGTCTTGTTCTGGGTGTAGGACGCGGTGCATTTGCAGTAGAGCTGTCCCGGCTCGGCGCACCAATCGAGACAACCCGCGAGAAATTCGACGAGTCACTTGATGTTTTGCAGAAGCTGCTGAGCGAAGAAGACGTCAGTTTCAAAGGCAAGTACTACGACTTCGAACCGATGACCATCATGCCGCGGCCTGTCCGGCCCATCCAGATGATGATGGCAGTCATGGTGCCGGACGGCATCTACGCCTGCACAAAGCGCGGCTTTCACATCCAGACCACGCCGCTGTCCGGCTCAAAGCAGCAAATGCTTGACCAGGTCAATGCCTTTCACCGTGCCAAAGCGGAAATGGGCGAGGCTGGCGCACACCTCACCTTGTCGCTGTCACGCGTCGCCTGGCTGGCAAAGGACGACGCCGAGAAACGCCGCATGACCGAGGCCGCGCACGATTATTACGCCCGTTTCGACAATGTGTTCTCCGGACCAGGCATTGTTACCGGCGGCGCCATTCATGCGTTGCCGCGCAAGCAGACAATCGACGAACTGGCTGAAAACCTGATTATCTGCACGAAGCAGGAGCTGACTGACAAGCTGGCCGTATACCACGAGGCGGGCGTTGACGAACTGATACTCAGCCAGAACCTGGGAACACCGAACCAGCAGACGCTGGACAACATGCAGGCAATCGCAGAAGACATCATGCCGCAATTCTCGGCCCGGCGCAGGGCCATGGCAGCAGAATAGAAACAGGAGAGCAGGCAATGCCAATTATCAGGGTTGAAATGTTCAAGGGCCGTGACCGCGAGCAAAAACGGAAGATGGTCGAGGCACTGACCAATGCCATGATTGAAACTACTGGCGCCAAGCGCGAGGCCGTGTGGGTCGTCGTCAGCGACGTAGAAAAGGAAGACTGGGGTTTTGGCGGCGAATTGGGCTGCGACAGGTACCCATGACCAGCGCAATCGACTGCGCAATGACAGTGGAGGGCGCTGGCCCGCCACTCGTTCTGGTGCACGGCATCGGCGCGGCACGAGATGCGTGGCGCTTCATGGTGCCCGCTTTGAAGAAGCACTTCACGGTTATCAGTTATGACTTGCGCGGCCACGGCGCATCACCCATGCCAGATGGCGATTTCGGCATCGAAGAGCTGGTCGCCGACCTTGAACGGGTACGTGAACGCTCCAGTTTCGAACAGATCAATATTGCCGGGCATTCCCTGGGTGGGCAGATCGGACCGGCCTATGCGCGTGAACATCCTGACCGGGTGTTAAAACTTGGCCTGTTGTCCACCGCTGCATTTCGCACAGACGATGACTCGGCCAAGGTATGGGGCGTCGTGAAGGCGATGGAGCAAAAGGGCATCCCGCAGGTGCTGGAAACCCTGACCGCGCGCTGGTTCACAGATGAATTCATTGCTGCGAATCCGGACCTTGTCGAGCGCCGGTTGAAGCAGGTTATCGACACAAACCCGGACGTGTTCATGAACGTGTTCCGCATTTATGCCGGGGTGGAGATGGGGCCGTGGCTCAACGAGATCACCGCACCATCCCTTGTGCTGACCGGTGAGAACGACGGCGGTTGCAACCCTCGCCTCAACAAGCTCATTCACGAGGCATTGCCCAACTCCCAGCTCGTCGTGCTGGCGCACGTAAAGCACTCAATCCTGGTTGAGGCCGCAGATGATGTCAGTGGTCACCTGATCAGGTTCATGGCACCAGGTTAGAACAGTTTCTGGCCGAGCTGCTCCACGATCTTTGCACCCTACCGATACCCTTTGGCTTTCAAGGCGGCTACCAGCTTGACGTAGTTGGCCGTCCCGCCCTTAGACTTCTTTGTGTTCACAGTCGCACCTGTTGCATCGTAGTAAGTCGACGTGCAGCCACTGTTCTTGCACTTCACATAAACGCTCTTGCCACTTGCATGAGTGAGTTTGCCAGACCCGGCATGAGCCGTGGTTGCGACAGCCATTGCCGCCACTGCTGCAATGGCGAGAAACGCCAGGGTTTTGCCTGAAATCATCATGTGGTTTCTCCGTTGTAGTGCATCCATAAAGATGCACTCTCTAGTTGACCAAAAGGCAAGTCAACCTGAGGGCCAAGAGTTTTCCATGTTTTTGACAGCATCGCTTCCGCACCAACAAAAATCTTGTCATTGACTTTCGAATCTCATATACTTTGCATCGTAAAGTTATTTGCGAGGCAAATATGCGAGACGTTGACCGCGCACTTGTGGACATCTCCAACATCAAAAGCCAGCTAGCCGCCGGCACAATGTTCCGCGGCTTCGGCCCTTCCGTCATGGCCCTTTCCGGAGTGTTGGCATTTGCTGCTGCAATGGCGCAGACCATTTGGCCGCATGCCCTGGCAACAGACCAGCACACCTATGTTGCCACATGGCTCGCCACGGCAGCCCTTGCTGCAATCCTAATCTCCTGGGAGGTCTATGCCCGCTCCCATCGCCACCATGGCGGGTTGGCCGACTCGATCGTGCTGAATGCCTTCGAGCAGTTTCTGCCATCCGGCTTTGCCGGGCTGGCACTGACAGCAATCATGTGGAAGTTCGCACCCGCGGCCTTATGGACACTACCCGGCCTCTGGCAGGTGTTTCTGGCACTCGGCATGTTTGCAGGTTCGCGCTCCCTTCCCCGGCCAGTACGTTGGGTCGCAGGCTGGTATTTTCTGAGCGGGTTCACCGTGATCATGATTGCAAGTTCGTCTGCCAGCCTCTCTCCCTGGCTGATGGGGGGCCCCTTCACCATCGGGCAATTGGCTCTCGCCGCTGTGCTTCATTTTGCTTATGGAGAATATCATGCCAACCGCAAGTGACGCCCCGTTCTCATATGGCGGACTTGATCGCGTGATCCATGAGAAGGCGCGGCTTTCCATTATGACTTCGCTGATCTCCCACCCAAAAGGTCTTGCATTCAACGAGTTGAAGAAACTGTGCGGCTTGACCGACGGGAATTTGTCACGCCATGTGCAGGTTCTGGCAGAGGCTGATCTGGTCACCATCACCAAAGGATATGAAGGCAACCGCCCGCACACCACGTGCGCACTGACAGCATTGGGCCGAGAGAGGTTTCTCGATTACTTGAATGTACTGGAAGAAGTTGTCCGCAATGCAAATGCAGCTGCGGACATTCGCAAACCCAAACCCGGCAGCTTGAAAACCGCCTGATCTTCGTCTCAAAAAAATTTGAAAGGATACTTTACAATGCAAAGCAATCTACAATGCAAAATGACAGACCCGAACCCGGGCCTTCACGTTGGCATCATAATGGATGGAAATGGCCGCTGGGGCATCGCCCGCGGTTTGACCCGCACAGACGGTCACCGCTGCGGAGTACAGGCCGTGCGCCGCGCGGTTGCGGCTGCCCCTGCGCTGGGTATCGATACCCTCACCCTGTTCGCATTCTCATCAGACAACTGGAAACGCCCGAAGGCGGAAGTCGACGGCATGATGAAACTTATCGAATTTTATACCGAGCACCAGACGACCCCGTTTGTCGCTGCCGGCATCCGGTTGACTGTCATCGGGCGGCGTGACCGGTTGCCTGCATCCACCGTCGCAGCTATCGACAAGGTTGAGAAGGCAACTGCCGGCGGCAAACTGCTCAACGTGCGCATCGCCATAGACTATTCCGGCCGCGACAGCATTCTCACAGCCGCAAGAAATGGGGCGCGGGACGAGGCAGGTTTTGCTCAAGCCCTTGGATTTGGTTCCGGCTATCGTGATGTTGACCTTGTCATCCGCACATCAGGCGAGCAACGCCTGTCCGGCTTCCTGCTGTGGGAGTGCGCCTATGCCGAGTTGCATTTTGAAGAAAAACTGTGGCCTGACTTTACTGGCGCAGACCTGGCAAGAGCCGTTGCTGCATTCACTTCCCGCAACCGCCGTTTCGGCGGCCTGCCGGAAGTGCCGGCACCTGCCCTGCACCACCGGCAATGCGCGACGGTCTAAAAAACAATGATCGATACAGGTGTGCAGGCCATTCATGGTGGTGGGGATGCCTGCTACCACGTCGCCTGCTGACTCAATGCGGAAACTTCGCACGCAAGCGGAAAAGTGCTTGGTGCACCATCGAATCTCGCGCGTCAGGTGCTATATAACCTGCATGAGTTCGCCCTCCATAACCGCGCGTGCGGCTGCCAATGCCGCGCCGCCCTACCTGCGCCAGTTGAACCCGGAGCAGCGCGCCGCCGTGGAATCACTCGACGGGCCCTTGCTGGTGCTGGCAGGCGCAGGCACCGGCAAGACCCGGGTACTGACTACACGGCTTGCCCATCTGCTCAACATGCGCAAGGCATGGCCCGGCGAAATCCTCGCTGTAACCTTCACCAACAAGGCAGCGCGTGAAATGAAGCACCGCATCGGCGGTCTCATCGGCGGCATGGTCGAGGGCATGACATGGCTGGGCACGTTTCACTCCATTGGCGTGAAGATCCTGCGCCGCCACGCCGAACTGGCAGGCCTCAAGTCCGACTTCTCAATCCTCGACACTGATGACCAGATCCGCCTGCTGAAACAACTCATCCAGGCCCGCGATATTGACGAAAAGCGCTGGCCTGCCCGCCAGCTTGCCGCCCACATTGACGGCTGGAAGAACCGCGGCCTCATCCCCTCGAAAGTACCGGCAGGCGAAGGCGCAGCTTATGGCAACGGAGTTGGCGCAAAAATCTATGCCGAGTATCAGGCGCGCCTGAAAGTCTTGAACGCGGTCGATTTTGGCGACCTGCTGCTGGAGACCTTGCGCCTGTTCCAGGAAAACCCCGAAGTGCTGGCCGAATACCAGAAGCGCTTCAAATACATGCTGGTCGACGAATATCAGGACACCAACGTGGCGCAATATCTCTGGCTGCGTCTGCTGGCGCAAGGCCATAGAAACATCTGCTGCGTCGGCGATGACGACCAGTCGATCTATGGCTGGCGCGGCGCCGAGGTCGACAACATCCTGCGTTTCGAAAAGGATTTTCCGGGCAGCAAGGTCGTTCGCCTTGAAAGCAACTACCGCTCCACGCCGCACATTCTGGGCGCAGCATCCGGGCTGATTACCCACAATGAAGGCCGCCTTGGCAAAACCTTGCGCACCGACCAGAACGACGGCGAAAAGGTCATTGTGCGCGGCCACTGGGACGGCGACGAGGAAGCCCGCGCCATTGGCGAGGACATTGAGCAGGTGCAGCGTGCCGGCACCTCGCTGGAGGAAGTCGCCATCCTCGTGCGTGCCTCGTTCCAGATGCGCGCCTTTGAAGACCGCTTCATCACCCTGGGGCTGCCCTATCGCGTAGTTGGCGGCCCGCGCTTTTATGAACGCGCCGAGGTCCGAGACGCCCTCGCCTACCTGAAAGTCACCATGTCGCCCGACAATGACCTGGCCCTGGAGCGCATCATTAACACGCCCAAGCGCGGCATCGGCGACAACTCGGTGCAGAAAATCCATGCCGTGGCCCGCGCCTCAGGCATTTCGCTGTACCGTGCCGCACAGGACATCGTCACCACCGAAGAGCTGCCCGCCAAGGCGCGCAAGTCGCTCACCGACCTTCTGGCCCAGTTTGCCCGCTGGCGCGCGCAGGTCTCGTCCATGTCGCACACCGAGGTAGCCGAAATCATTCTGGACGAGTCCGGCTACACGGAAATGCACCAGCTGGACAAGGATCCGAAAGCCCCGTCGCGGTTGGAAAACCTGAAAGAGCTTGTGCGCTCGATGAACGAGTTCGAAACCATGGAAGGCTTTCTCGAACACATCGCGCTGGTCATGGATGTCGAGCAGGCTGGCGAGCATGAAGCCAAGGCCTCGATCATGACGCTGCACGCCGCCAAGGGGCTGGAGTTTGACGTGGTGTTCCTGCCCGGCTGGGAGGAAGGCCTGTTCCCGCATCAACGCTCACTGGACGAAAGCGGCAAGGCCGGACTGGAGGAAGAGCGCCGCCTGGCGTACGTGGGCATCACCCGTGCACGCAAGCGCGCCACCATCTCCTTTGCCCAGAACCGCCGCGTCCACGCCATGTGGCAGACCGCCCTGCCCTCGCGCTTTGTCGATGAACTGCCCGCCGAACACGTCGAGGTTGACACCATGTCGTCGTCCTATGGCGGTTACAATCTGGGCGGCGCCGACAGCTTTGGCGGGTCGCGCTTTGACGATGTGAAACCGTTCAATTCCGGCTACGACACGCCCGGCTGGAAGCGCGCCCAGCAGCGCCACGCGACCGGTGACGCCATGCGTTCAACGCCGCGCATTGTTGAAGGCTCCCTGACCGCATCGGATGCAGGCGACACATCGTTCCAGACAGGCGACCGCATCCGGCACCAGAAATTCGGCCCCGGCACGGTGACCCACGTTGACGGCAACAAACTGTCGATCAGCTTCGACACCGCAGGGGATAAACGCGTGTTGGATAGTTTTGTAACGAGGGGGTGAGTACTTTACACCTCTTTAAGTTCAGAGATGTCTTCGCCGTCCAACACCACAAACTCACGAGGCCAACCCATCCATTTCTGCTGCAACTGTGTACTTGCAAGCGGATTGTGGAAATACACCAGCCCCTCTGCGCTGTGGGTGAAGTTCCCGATGAGATCAGTACACCAGATCAAACCAGCGATCTGCGAAAAGTGTGGATGTTGAAATGCAGTGCGAGGTACGGCCGACTTGCCAACACGGTCAATTTTTTCGCTGAAATGAAATCCGCCATCTACAACCTCCATGGTCTCGCGATCAAACGTAATATATTCATCGCCTAGCGGAAACAGCACAGACGCGGGCAGTGGCAGCCGACCAGTCCGGCACCGTAGACCCAACCTACACCCAGAAACAGCAATTATTTTAACGTCCTCATCACTTACCAAACCGTCTTTAGTGTACCTCTCGAATGCATCTCGCTTTGAAGTAATTGCTCCAGATACTCGCAACTGAAGTTGCCGCTTCGGCACTGTCTCAGCCTTTCCACCTTGGCTGAGGGGAACGATTTTTGGCACTCTATCGGGATTTGAAAGCGCCCCTTCATCAGGGGCTACAGCCTCAATCCAGATAACCTTGTCTTTGTCCAGGACACAGATGTCCGGGCCATACCCTTCCTTGCCGCCGGGATGTTTATCTCTCGGCAGCAGTTTCTTACCTGCGCTAAGCAAATTGACAGCAAGATACATCTCCCAATAACGCCCATCTGGATCTCGAGCGAAGTACTCCTTGAACCGCGCGTCTGCGTACGGTTGATACTGCTTCCACATTTCGTCCAAAGCACACACGATCTCACGCGCAATAGGAACATTCGAGTCGCGCATGTTCTGGTACCCCTGATCTGCATCCGCGCTGTGAATGTCGAATAACGTGCTCACCCCACAACCCTCAACCCCAGCGGTTCCATCACATCGAAGTCCCGGTCAGCGTGTAACAGCGCCACGACAGTCTCGATGCATCAAGTGGCAATCAGCACGTCCACCCATCCTCACCCCAACGCAAACTCGGGCCCAATAGCCGCCGTCAATTTGCCCGGACACAACAGTAGATGCCAGCTCTCACAAGCTGCCACCCCCTACTCCACCTTGGGAAACTCAAACTCCGGTGCCGGTTCCAGCACCTGAATGCAAGGCTTTCAGCGCCGCCACCGTACGAGCGGGTTTCCGTCTTGGTGATCCAGCCTGTTGCGGCGTTCACCCAGTACTTGTGATAGACCTTGGCGCCCTGCATCAGTGACGAGACGTATTCACCCTCAACGACTTCATGCGCCGCGTCATCCAGCGTCTCTTGCCCGCAAATGGTACTGGCCGCGCTCGCTGAATCCTCCGCCAGCTTGGCTTTGGTTGCCGCCGGGTCACTGGCGGCATCCAGTTCACGGCCGAACTTCCAGCTCTTGCCGCCATCGGTCGAGGTGTACATCTTGCGGTTCCGGAACAGCACCCACATGTCGCCCATGTTCTTCAGCGGCTGCATCAGTCCGTCGCCAGTACCCGGCCCCGTGGAGTAGAAGTAATTCTCGGTGGTGTTGCCCGCATAGGTCTGCGTGACATGAATACGCACCGGCTCCTTGGACGCATTGCCGCCCACCAGCAGTTCCCTGAACCGCTCCAGGCATGCCGCATCATCGGCGTGTGCTGTGCCAGCCATAGCCGAACACAAAACAGCACCCGTACCAAGAACACTGACAACAAAGGTCTTCATCTGGAGAGCCTTCCCTGCTTGCCGTTTTAAACCTTGATGTTGCCAGTCAAGCGCAGCAATGGAAAGATGAGACAATCAATCATCCCGCGTTGCCTTGATCACGGCTGCGGCTGTTGCCTGTTGCAGCTCGAGATAATCGGCATACTGCTCCTTCGACAAGATCCGCTTCATCTGCTTCTTCTCCCACGCCTCAACAGACTGGAGTTCGTTGGACGCAGCGCGCAACTTGTCAAAATCGGGCTTGGCTTTGGGGTCAATGCTGTATTTGGTGAACACCTTCATGATCGCCACTTCAGACTTGTCCAGCACCTGTTTCACAGCGGGCAGTTGCTTGCTGGAGAAACTCAGTTTGGACAAAACATGCGGATCATAGATCGTGCCGTCCGTACCACCGGCAAATGCAGCCGTGGCCAGGCTGGCGCCAATGAGGCCTGCGGCAATATTCGCGAACACATACTTCTTTACTGCCTTCACAGCTATCTCCCTGCTGTTTGTCTTATGCCCCAATACGGCTGATTCCTGCCAGTTGTTCAAGGCGATTTGGCGGCAAGTTCACCAAAACCATAAATCGGTGGTCAAATGCCGCGAGGTTACCGGCATTTCGCGGGCAGCTTGTGCAAACATTGCTCGACCCGGAAGCCGCTTGAGGCTAAACCGGACCCAGGTTGCCCATGCCGGGCATTCCGGACAACAGCAACCTCCCGGATCTTGAATGTCAGGCCAGTTTCAACTCACCAGCAAATCCCTGCCCAGAACCGTTGCCGACAGGCTCAGCGACGCGCTGGACGCATGTCCCTGGCCTGAAGCCCTGTCTGTCAGCATGATAGAAACCGACGAAGCCCGTGATTTGTGGCGCGTTGAGGCAATCTATGCAGACGACCCCGACACCAGCCTGCTGGAAGCCGCCGCGGTTCGGGCTGGCATCAAGGCACCGGGCCTGAGTATCGCACAGGTGCCAGACACCGATTGGGTCCGCCAAAGCCTGGAGGGGCTGGCCCCTGTCAGGGCTGGAAGGCTGGTCGTACATGGCCGCCATGACAGGCACGTGCGCAGCCCAGGCACGACAGCAATCGAGATTGATGCCGGTCTGGCCTTCGGCACCGGCCATCACGACACGACCTTGGGCTGCCTGGAAGCAGCGCAGTCAGTGCTGCGCTATTTCAAACCGCTCAACTGTCTGGATGTAGGTTGCGGCACGGGCGTGCTGGCCATTGCTGCAGCCAAACTCGCTCGCATCCCGGTTTTGGCCAGCGACATTGACCCCGAGGCCGTCGCAGTTGCGCAAACCAATATTGAACTCAATGGCGTTGCCCCGCTCGTCAAATGCATGACAGCCACCGGCGTCCAGCACCGGGAAATTACTGCAGCAGCACCTTACGATTTGATTTTCGCCAACATACTCGCCCGGCCGCTGGTCTCGCTCGCCCCTGCCCTGACCCGCATTCTCAGCCGCCGCGGACGGCTGATCCTCGCAGGGCTGACAAACAATCAGGTTGCCATGGTACGTGCAGCTTATTCTGCACAGGGAGTGTTTATAGTGTCAGCCATGTCAAACAATGGCTGGGCTGTACTCACGCTTGGCAGGCAATAAAAATGGGGGCGGCTTTTGGCCACCCCCATTGCATTGTAACAGCATCTGTCTGCAGGCAGATATTAGCGAGCCCAGATATGAGCGCGAATGTCTGCACGGGTCATGCCGATATCTTCCAGCATGCGATCGTCAAGCGCTTCAAGGCGGCGCTGTGCGGCACGGCGGCGGAAGTAATCCTTCATACCGAACGTTACCTTTGACATTGCATTGACCAGGTCAAACTTGACACCATCGCGCATTTCAACAGCGCGTTCAGCAACAACAACTACCATTTTATTTCTCCTAAGTTCCAATTTCCCGCAGCAGCGTTCAATCCACCATGAAGCTTGCTGTGAAAGGTTAGCGACACTCGGCTTTATTGCGCCGCACAAATCATGTGATGCATATATGGTGAAACGCCCTTCACAGACCACTCACGAAATCAAAATTCAGCTATGCATTGCGTGCATGACCCGATAAACGGTTTGTTCATAACCATAAAAATTTATAAATTTAGTATTTAATATCATATAGATAACAAGAATTCCATTCGGCACAATGACGCGCGTGCGCCATCTTCCCTGCCGCTGCCGTGAACAAACTGCGACATAATGTGCATTGCAACATAGCGGCGGCGGATTCCAGCCGCATTGCGGCCTCATATTTTGCATTGCACAATCGATTTGGGCGCCTCGGCCCAGATAGGGAATCAGATTGCCGTTTGTGGCAATTGGCATTAGGTTTGCTGCATGTTTCAAGACTTTACAGACAAGAACGAAGTGCACCTGACCGCAGGACGCATCCGTCAGCTGAGAGCCGGGTTTGCCGAATTGGGCATTGATGGCTTCATCGTGCCGCGCGGCGACGAATTCCAGGGAGAATACGTGCCTGTGCATGCTGAGCGCCTCAGGTGGCTGACCGGGTTTTCCGGCTCTGCAGGCATTGCCGTCATCCTCAAGAACACCGCCGCCATATTCGTTGACGGCCGATACACCCTGCAGGTGCGCGAACAGGTTGACTTGAACATTCTGACGCCTCTGGCATACCCAACAGAAGGCCCTGAAGCTTGGCTTTCAGCCAATCTTGCCCAAAAGTCCCGGCTGGGTTTTGATCCATGGCTGGTGACCATTGATGCTGCACGCAAACTTGCAAAGGCTTGCGGCGTGGCGGGTGCAGAGCTTGTGCCCTTACAGTCCAACCTTGTTGACAAAATCTGGACGGATCAGCCGCCAGCCCCATCCGGTAGCATTGCGTTGCAGCCACTGCAGTTTGCCGGTGTTCCCGTAGCTGAGAAATTGCGCGCCATAGCAGATGGTCTGACCAAACGCGGCGCGGCGGCTTGCGTCCTGACCCAGACAGACGCGGTCGCCTGGGCATTCAACATACGCGGTCAGGACATACCCCACACACCTGCAGTTCTGGCATTTGCCATCGTCAATGCTGATGCATCCGCCACGGTTTTTCTTGACCCGCAACGTGCACCGGAAGACGCACATGCAGCACTTTCGGCTGCCAACGTTGCACTGCTGCCGCCTCAGGCAATGACAGCGAGCCTTGAAGCGTTTGGCAAAGCCGGGGCAAAGGTTGAGCTTGACCCGCAATGGGCAGCTGCAGCGCTGCAACAGACGCTGACAGACGCCGGCGCGACCGTATTGCAGCACGAAAGCCCCTGTACGATTGCCCGCGCAATCAAGAACCATGCTGAACTGGAAGGCGCGCGTGCAGCCCACCTGCGCGACGGAGTGCCAATGGCGCGGTTCCTGCGTTGGCTGTCGCAAGCTGCACCAACTGGGGAGCTGGACGAAATACAGGCAGCCCGCAAACTGGAGGCTCTACGGTCTGATACCGGTGAACTTCGTGACATCTCATTCGACACTATCTCCGGCGCTGGCCCACACGCTGCGATTCCGCATTACCGAGTGTCTGAAACCAGCAAACTGGCAATCAAAAGGGACCAGATCTACCTTGTCGACTCAGGCGCCCAGTACATAGACGGCACCACCGACGTCACTCGCACGATCATTGCAGGCAAGGCTACCGCCGAAATGAAGGATCGCTTCACCCGCGTCCTCAAGGGCATGATAAACCTGACCAGAGTGCGCTTTCCCGAAGGAACCACTGGCGGACATCTGGACACGCTTGCCCGCATCGCCCTGTGGGAAGCTGGCCTGGACTTTGACCACGGCACCGGACATGGAGTGGGCAGCTATCTGTCGGTGCATGAAGGGCCACAGCGCTTTTCAAAGCTGGACAAAACAGTGTTGAAACCGGGCATGATCCTTTCCAATGAGCCGGGATACTACAAGGCCGGCGAATTTGGCATCCGCATTGAGAACCTGCTGATCGTACGCGAAGCCCAACAGATTGACGGCGGCGAACGGCCAATGCACTGGTTCGAGACACTTACTTTTGCGCCTATAGACCGTAACCTCGTCGAGCCCTCGATCATGAGCGACGCCGAGCTGAACTGGCTGAACCACTATCACGCCGATGTTCTGCGCAAGGTTGGCCCAGGCCTGGACGACAAGGCCGATCTCGACTGGTTGAAGCTGGCCTGTGCCGAGATCAACCGATAAGCCCGCGCAACACAACAACACTGACAACGCCTATGACAACGGCCGCAAGCAAAGGCAGGCGGAACGCGGCCAGCAAGGTTACGCCAGCCGCAATGGTTTCTGCCGGACCGGTCGCCAGTACGGTTGGTGCAATGACCGCCATCAAAACCGCTGGCGGCAAGGCATCCATGGCAGAACGCGCGCGCCCTTGCACATTGGCCAGTTGCAGCAGCCACAACCCGGCTACCCGGGTGAGATAGGTGGCAACGGCCATGGCGATGATCGCCAATGCTGTATCGGCATCCAAACTCATGACGGCATCACCCCGTCTGTTGCACCACTGTCCGCTTCAGCGTGCAGCAAGGCGGCCATGACAATGCCTGCCAGTGCCCCGGCCATGATGTACCAGGCACCATCGACATTAAGGTAGACGAGCGCCGAGACGACACCGCTGGCTGCCAGCACGAAGCCGGTGCGCCAATTGTTCCAGAACCCCGCCAGGATGCAGATGAACACTGCCGAGAATGCAAAATTGAAACCCCAGGCGGCAGGGTCACCAACAAGATTTCCCAGCAATGCACCAGCCAGGGACGCACTTGTCCAGGTCAGCCACATGGCAGTGCCAAGGCCGAAATAGTAGGCAGGCGTCAACACACCCTTGCGGGCACGTTGCTCGGCAAATGCCCACCCTTCATCGGTTAGCAGGAACATGGCAGCATACCTTTGAGGCGCCGAGAACCCGCCCATGGCA
The DNA here is from genome assembly GCA_963787895.1 of uncultured Alphaproteobacteria bacterium. Lineage (GTDB taxonomy): Bacteria > Pseudomonadota > Alphaproteobacteria > Rhizobiales > Aestuariivirgaceae > Anderseniella. Next base: position 594,565 of record CAWBEX010000001.1, read on the forward strand.
CGCCCGATACTGGCGCCCATGAGCACATGACGAACATTCACAATCAAGGCTGTAATGGCCAACAGTCCTATGGGGGCAGGATCGCTCCACTGATCGATGGCAACAAACTGCAAGGCGCCAGCGAAAACCGTAGCGCTCATGAACCAGACCTCAAACGGCGACAGGCCCTTGGCCACTGCCAGCGTACCGTAGAGTAGTGCTATGGGCACAGCTGCCGCCAGCACGGGAAGAATGGCAAGCGCGCCTGCAGAAAAGTCTTGAAGTCTTGAACTCATTCCGTGGCGCTATCGCATCCGGTGCCAAATGACAACAGCGCAAATGCGCCGTTACTCCGTTTCCGGTGGCTGATCTGATGGAGCCACGATGATCACCTCATTGGGGTCAACCGAACAGATGCCGCGCACGATACGCACACGGTGGCGAATAACACCCTTGAGCACCGCTCTCATTGCCTTGATTTTCGGCGGGTTGCTGCCATCTACCGGCCAGCGAGCAACATGCGGCACGTCAATGATGACCCGACTGCGTTCTTTCGGTTTCCAGCCTTCAACCACCGTAGGCTTTTCGCCCAGAACGCACCGGCATCCGGCCGTCTTGCAGTCCAGATTTTTGTTGGCCGGAAACCGCCTTTGAACACCCTCTCGCCAGGCATTGATGTACATGGTGGCCATCAACTCCTGAGGAATTCCCTCGGTGTACTTTGTGAAGTCCTCACCGTGCCATATCTGGGCATCTGTTGCTGTGGCAGGAAACTCAGGATCGTCTGACGCACCGGGCTTTATGTGCGGCTGCCCGTTGAATTGAACGTATCCGGGCACCCTCTCTTCTTCCCAATCATGCTGCTCTACCAGACACAAGCCTTCGCACACGCTGTTCTCAGGCATACCGCCCTCCTCTTCTGACAGCCAGACGCCTTGCAGACACCATGTGTGGCGAACGATGCGGCGTGCACTTGCAGCAAGCCTGAACAGTTCAGATATCCACACGTCCAGCTCGGATAGCCTACGCGGGCAAAAAACATGACGCAACGTAATGCACGTTGCAAAACGCGGCCAAACGCAGACATCTCCCGGCAGGAAAACTGCCGCGAGCACTGTCAAACAGTTGGAAAACGGGCCACTCGATATCGCACCGTCTATATATGTAAGCAGGCGCTCCACCGAGCGGCCCGTGCACAGCATGTTTTTGCTTATCCGGAAGGCCCGGGGCCCTGAGCGGTTTTCGCCCCCGTGGCCGCAAGCTTGGCGCTCGCGGTGGTATCGGCAAAACCCGACCGTATCGCTACAGATCAGGCAGCCGCCACTGTCGCCAACCGTGGCGTCGGCACATTCCGGTTTCGCCCATCTCATCGTGAAGCTGGCGTTACTTCAGCTGCCAATGAGACCTGCTGCACCCTGACCGGAGAACGGAAACGCATTTCCTGTCGCGCAGCTTGCCCCGAAAACCTGGTACCGAACCTCCGGGCTGCACGTTCCATTCCTTCCGCCAGATCAGGCAGAAAGGATATTACAACAAAATAGGAATAATGTCAAGAACCAACTCGCACGAACCATTCGTCTTCAGTGATCGTCTCGACACCCAGTTCTTCGGCCTTCTTCAACTTTGACCCGGCCCCGGGACCAGCGACCACAAGATCGGTTTTTTTGGACACCGAACCTGCCACCTTTGCGCCGAGGCGTTCTGCCATGGCCTTGGCTTCATCCCGCGTCATGCGTTCCAGTGCGCCGGTAAAGACCACGGTCAAGCCCGACACCGGACTGTCGGAAGCAACCGCTTGCAGCTCTTCAATCTTCAGAATGCCTGCCAGTTCCTGCACCACGGTCAGGTTGTGCGGCTCTGCAAAGAACTCTGCAACCGCGCGCGCCACCACATCGCCAATGCCGTCAATGTTCACAAGATCCGCATAGGCATCCGAGGCGTGGTCCTGTGCCGCCTGCATGGCAACCAGAAACGCAGCCACACCACCGTAGGACCGCGCCAGAACCCTTGCAGTGGTTTCACCAACATGACGAATGCCGAGCGCGAAAATGAACCGGTCAAGACCGATTGTCCGGCGCTCCTCAATGGCGGCAAACAGCTTGTCGACGCTGGACTTGCCCCAACCTTCGCGACTGCGTAGCGGCTTCAGGTTGCCGGTTCTGGAATCTTCGTCCTTCAACCTGAAGATATCCACCGGTGACTTGATCAGCCCATCGTCATGAAACTCCTGGATGACCTTGTCGCCCATGCCCTCGATGTCGAAGGCGTTGCGCGAAACGAAATGCTTCAACCGCTCGACCTGTTGCGCCGGGCATATCAATCCACCCGTGCAGCGGCGCACCACATCCATCTTGCCGGTCTTTTCATTGATCTCGCGAACCGCATGCGACTTACACGCAGGGCATACTTTCGGAAATTCGTACGCCACCGCAGCCGCCCGGCGTTTGTCAGGCACATGACCCAGCACCTGCGGAATCACATCGCCGGCACGCTGCACGATCACCGTATCGCCCACCCGGATATCCTTGCGGGCAATCTCGTCCTCGTTATGCAGTGTCGCATTGGACACGACGACGCCCCCAACGGTAACGGGCTTCAACCGTGCAACCGGTGTCAGTGCCCCGGTGCGCCCGACCTGGATGTCGATGCCTTCAAGGATCGTGGTTGCCTTCTCGGCGGCAAACTTGTGCGCAATGGCCCAGCGCGGCGAACGCGAAACGAAACCCAGCCGTTCCTGCCAGTCAAGCCGGTTCACCTTGTAGACCACCCCGTCAATGTCATAGCCAAGTGTCGCGCGCTGCTCCTCGATAGAACGGTAATGGCCAAGCAATTCCTCGACCGAGGAGCACACCGTCGTCAGGGGATTGACCGGGAAACCCCAGCGGGCAAACGAATCCAGCACGCCACGCTGGGTGGTCGCTGGCAGCTGGTCCACCTGGCCCCAGGCATAGGCGAAAAATCGCAACGGCCGTTGCGCGGTGACGGACGGGTCAAGCTGGCGCAAGGAACCGGCCGCCGCATTGCGCGGATTGGCGAAAACCTTCTGGCCGGCTTGAATCTGCTTTTCATTGAGAGCGGTAAAGTCCGTGTGAGACATGTAAATTTCGCCACGCACCTCGAACACGGCCGGAAAGTCAGGCGCCTTCACCATGCGCGGAATATCGCGGATGGTTTCACAATTCCGGGTGACATTTTCCCCCTCCTGCCCATCACCACGGGTGGCCGCCTGCATCAGCTTGCCGTTCTCGTAGCGAAGCGAAATCGACAGGCCGTCGATCTTGGGTTCGGCAGTTATCTCAACCGGTTCATCATCTGCAAGTTTCAGGAAGCGGCGGATACGGGCAACGAATTCCGATACATCCTCGTCGGCAAACGCATTGCCCAGCGACAGCATGGGCACAGCATGGCGCACCTTGCTAAACTTTTCAGATGGAGTAGCGCCAACACGTTTCGATGGCGAATCGGGCCTCACGAGGTCAGGAAACTCAGTCTCCAGCGCATCGTTTCGGAGTCGCAACGCATCGTACTCGGCATCCGTGATGGCTGGGGCATCTTCGCGGTAATAGGCCTCATCGTGACGGGCAATTTCCTCCGCCAGCCATTCCAGCTCTGCTGCTGCCTCCTCACGCGTGAGGCCGGACCCTGGGTTGCCCTGAGCCATTGCCTACCCCGCAGCCTGCAACAGCCGGTCGGCCTGGGCACGCGCTTCGGACGTCACCTCGGCGCCTGACAGCATGCGGGCAATTTCCTCGCGCCGGCCATCGCCAGCAAGCGGCGTCACGCGGGTGATCATGCGCCGGCCTTGCGCGTCGCCCGCCTCCTCCATCTTGGAGATCAACAGGTGCGCATCTGCACGCGAGGCAACCTGTGGCGAATGGGTCACGGCGAGCACCTGCAAACCTTTCGACATGCGCGATAGCCTCTGGCCTATGGCATCGGCCACGGCCCCGCCCACCCCGGTATCGATTTCATCGAACACAAGCGTCGGCGCGGATGCCCGCGCGGCCAGTACCACCTTCAGCGCCAGCAGGAAGCGCGAAAGCTCACCGCCCGAAGCAGCCTTGACGATGGGCGCCAGCGGGGTGCCCGGATTGGCGGCAATGAGAAACTCCACCCGGTCTATACCCGACGCACCCGCGCGCGCCTCATCGGTCTCAACCCGTGTTTCGAAGCGCGCTTTCTCAAGCCGCAGCGGCCCAAGCTCGGTGAGGATTTCCTCGTCCAGCCGTAAAGCCGCCTTCATGCGAGCATCCGACAGTTTGCGCGCCACGCCATCATATGCAGCCTGCGCTTCATCGCGGGCCGTCTTCAGCTTGCCCAGCATCACCCCTCCATCATCGATGGACTGAAGGTCGGTTTCGAACTGCGCCATCAATGCAGCCAGATCATCAACCTGCACCTTGTGCTTGCGGGCAAGCGCGCGCAAGGCGAACAGGCGCTCTTCGGCCTTTTCAAGCTCGGCCGGATTGAGCACAAATTCACGCGCTGCCGCATCAAGCTGGTTCTGCGCTTCGTTCATTTCGATGACCGCACGCTCAAGCGCTGCACACAGCGGATCAAGCGCGCCCTGCGCTGCCTCGCGGCGGCGCTCCAGCTTGCGCAGTGCTGTGTTCAGCGATGCAATCGTGTCGTTGTTGTCGACAGCCTTCTGGGCTTCGTTGACGACTGAGGCAAACTCCTCGGCATTCATCATCAGCTGGCGCTTGTCGGCCAGCGCAGCTTCCTCGCCCGGTTGCGGCTCAAGCTCGTGCATTTCCTTCAACGCATGCTCAAGAAAGGCGCGCTCGGTCTCCGCCCGGTCCAGCCGCGCCTGATGCGCATCATAGGCAGCGCGCGCGCCGCTGAGTGCCTGCCACGCCTGCTCCACCTCTCCGACATGACCACTCAGCTCTCCGTAAGCGTCCAGCGCAGTGCGATGAAATGAAACGTCCATCAGCGCGCGGTCATCATGCTGGCCATGGATTTCGGCCAGCAGCCCGCCAAGCTGGCGCAACAGGTTGACGCTCGACGGCTGGTCATTGATGAACACCCGCGACTTGCCGTCAGCGCCCTGAATGCGGCGGATGACAATGCCATCGCCATCAGTGTCAATCTCGGCATCAGCCAGCAGCCCATAGGCCGCATGCCCCGCTGGCGGATGGAACATCGCGGTGACACTGCCCTTGTCACAGCCTGAACGCACCAGCGAGGCATCGCCGCGCGCACCAAGCGCAAGCCCCAGCGAGTCCAGCAGAATGGACTTGCCGGCTCCCGTCTCGCCGGTCAGCACTCCGAGCCCGGCCTCAAGGTTGAGGTCGAGTTTTTCGATCAGCACGATGTCGCGTATGGAAAGATGTGTCAGCATGGCTGTTCACTTTATACCCCCTGGGACCCGAATCGGGCGAGAGGTTTTGGCTGAAACGCCGCCTGTCCGAGATGAACCACATGATCGCACGATAGTCTAGCCCTGCATGGTGAGACCGCCGGATACAGATATGGTCTGCCCGGTCATGTAGTCAGCATCCGAAGACGCCAGAAAACAGACAATGCCGGGATAGTCCTCAGGCTGCCCGAGGCGGCGCATGGGGATGGCACGGGTAAGCCCTTCCACCAACCTCTTGCCGGCCTCGCCCTGTCCGGCAAACGAGTTGAACAGCGCGGTGTCCGTTGGGCCGGGACAGACCGTATTGACCTGGATATTGTGGCGCGCCATTTCGCGGGCCAGAGTGCGGGAAAAAGCGATGATCCCGCCCTTGCAGGCTGAATACACCGCCTCGCCGGAAGACCCGCCGCGCCCGGCATCGGACGAAATGTTGATCACCTTGCCGGCATTCCGCTGCGCCATGCGCGCGACGACGGAATGCTGCATGTTCAGCGGGCCATACAGGTTGATGTCGATGATTTTCTTCCACAGGGCCCGGTCGGTATCGAGAAACGGTTTTGCCTCGTCCCAACCGGCATTGTTGACCAGGATGTCAATCGGACCAAGCTCTGCCTCTGCTGCAACGACAGCGGCGTCCACCTGCTGGTGATCGGCGATGTCGACCCTGTAAGCCCTGGCCTGACCTGCGCACATTCCGGCAGTATGCGCAGCGCCTGGCTCGTCGATGTCAAAAATGGCGACCTTGCACCCTTCATCAGCGAACCGTTTGCAGATGGCCCGGCCAATGCCTGCACCACCTCCGGTCACGATCACCGTCTTGCCTGTAAGTCCCCTCATGCGGCCCTGCCCTTTCTGTGTTTTGCTGGTGGATAAATCTCACTCAATGGTCTGGACTTGCCGTTCTCCTGAATCAGCCGCACGTGCTTGCGCTCCAGCGCGCGCACATGCGCTACGCCACAGGCATGCGCGATTAACCCGGCTCCGTAATGAATTCTGGCGGCATAGTTCATCACACGTACCGCCTTGTCTTCAGGGTCGAGCCCACGCTGCAGATGCCGTTGATGGGTAGTGATGCCAGTAGGGCACGTGTTCTTGTTGCATTTCAGGGATTGAATGCAGCCAAGCGCAAACATGAAACCGCGCGCCGAATTCACGAAATCAGCCCCGGCGCAATAGGCCCAGGCAACCTCAGCGGGTGTAATCAGTTTGCCGGCACCAATGACGCGGATGCGACCTCTAAGGCCATACTTTTCCAGAACATCCACACACAGCGGCAGGGCTTCCTTGATGGTGAGTGCGGTATTGTCGATAAGCGGCATGGGGGCCGCCCCGGTTCCTCCGTCGCCTGAATCAATAGTGATAAAGTCCGGCGCAGACTTTGGCCCGCGCTTCTTTATCAGCTTGCACAGGTCTTCCAGCCACTCAACACCGCCCATGGCAGTCTTGAAGCCGGTCGGCAGGCCCGATATGTCACGCACCCTGGACACGAAATCCAGCAACTGCTCATTGTTTGCAATATCAGCATGCCTGTTGGGCGACAACGAAGCCTGGCCTGCAGGAATACCACGCACTGAAGCGATTTCCGGTGTGACCTTCTCAGCAGGCAGAATGCCGCCCTTGCCGGGTTTTGCACCCTGCGACAGCTTGATCTCGACCATCTTGACCTGTTCCAGACCGGCCACTTCGCGCAACTTCTGTTCACTGAAGCAGCCATGCTCGTCGCGCACGCCGTAATTGGCTGTCCCGATCTGGAAGATGATGTCACACCCGCCTGAAAGATGATGCGAAGACAGGCCGCCCTCACCTGTGTTCAGCCAGCAACCCGCCATCGCGGCACCCTTCGACAAAGCCTGGATGGCAGGCGCGGACAGCGAACCATAGCTCATGGCGGAAATATTGATGATGGACTGTGCCTTGTATGGCTGGCGCGCATAAGGCCCGATAATCAGCGCCGGAGGCGGCGAAACCTCCTCATCCAGCGGTGCATAGATGGCGTTTGCAAAAATCGGCGAACCGACAGCAGTTATATTCTGCGTTGATCCGAAGGCAACGGTATTGTCGGCGCCAGCAGCTGATTTGTAGACCCATTCGCGCTGCGCCCGGTTGAACGGCATTTCCTCGCGGTCCATCGCGAAGAAATATTGCCGGAAGAACTCACCTAGTGTGGAGAACACATGCCTGAAACGGCCGATGACCGGATAGTTGCGCCGGATTGCATCCTCGCGCTGGCTGATATCCATGACGAACATCACCATTATCACCAGAAAGCCAAGCCCAACGGCGAACACAAACAAGGTTGCCAGCAGCGACAGACCATTAGCAACAAGGCCAGCAATGAAATCCATGGTGCTTTCCGGGAAATGCAGCGTGTTTTGCAGTTGCAGTGTGGCTTTGCCCGTGGCCCGGGTCAACCACGCAGGCAAACTGTCACCAGACTGTTGCATCCAAGTCGCAAGGCACTACCAGCAAACCTGATGCAGGCAGGTACAATGCCTGTTCGCTGAACTTATGAACAATCCCATCGCTGTAATTGTGAACCTGACATTCGAAAGTATTGACCGATTGAGCCCGTTTCATAAGCTGGAAGTGATTGACAAAGGCTGCGGGCGCGGGACCAACCCGCAAGAGGACAGTTTCATGATTAAGTTTGATTTGCCACGCCGCCTGCTGGCAGAGGCACTTGGTACGTGTGCACTTGTGTGCACGGTAGTCGGATCCGGCATCATGGCGGACAAACTGTCTGATGACGCTGCCATATCACTGTTGGGCAACACCATTCCAACAGGTGCGATACTGGTTGTGCTGATTACCATCCTGGGCCCTGTGTCCAGCGCTCACTTCAACCCTGCCGTCTCGCTTGGCTTTTCAATGCGCGGCGATCTGCCCTGGCGTGAATTCGGCCCCTACGTGGCTGCACAAGTTGCTGGCGGTTTGATTGGCACCTGGGTGGCCCACCTGATGTTTGAACTGCCGGTTCTGCAGGCTTCGCTCACCGACAGGACCGGCGGCGCACAATGGTTTGCCGAGTTTGTCGCAACTTTTGGTTTGATGGCAGTAATTCTGGGCGGTATCCGGTTCAAGACTGATGCCATTGCCTGGCTTGTCGGCCTGTACATCACTGCCGCCTACTGGTTTACAGCGTCCACCTCGTTTGCCAACCCGGCGGTGGCCATATCGCGCGCTTTCACAAACACGTTTTCCGGCATCAGGCCGATCGACCTGCCGGGCTTTATTCTGGCTGAACTGTTTGGAGCAGTGATGGCCGTGCTGGTAATGGGTTGGCTGCTGAAAAAGAAGTGATCAGGAGCCAAACACGCTGGACAACCAGGAACTGGAATCTGCCTGTGGGCTCAAACCGCCGCCCTGCAACAGCGCGAACGCATCCTTGTACCACTGCGAGCCGGGGTAGTTGTGCCCCAGTATGGCGGCTGCCGTCTGTGCTTCCGAGCGCACGCCAAGCTGCATGTAGTTCTCGGTCAGACGGTAAAGCGCCTCAGGGGTGTGTGACGACGTCTGATACTTCTCGACGACAGTCTTGTAGCGGTTGATGGCCGCCAGAAACGCCTTCTTGCGCTGGTAGTAGCGCCCGATTTCCATTTCCTTGCCCGCAAGCACGTCCCGCGCAAGGGCTGCCTTGCCAGCTGCGTCCTGGGCATAGGGTGTGCCAGGGTATCGCCTTGCCACTTCTTCCAGTTCTTCAAGTGACTTGCGCGCAGCAGTCGGATCACGCCGGATGTCGTTGATCTGCTCGTAATGATTGAGTGCAATCAGATATTGCGCATAGGCTGCATCCTGATGGCCTGGATGAAGCTGAATGAAGCGCTCTGCCGCAGCAATGGATGCAGCATGTTCGCTGCGCTGATACTGTGCGAAAGCCTGCATGAGAATGGACTTGGTGGCCCACTTGGAATACGGGTGTTGGCGCTCTACTTCGGAGAACTTTTTCACCGCCGAGCGGTATTCTCCGTCACGGACATCCTTGACGCCTTCATTGTACATCCGTGCGATCGGCTCGCCATTGGGGTCTGTGCCCAGATCAGGCGCTACGCCCTTGCCGCCAAACAGGCTGAAACCTTCTGAAGAACTGCTGTCATCACCACCCAGATAGTCGGACAGACCACCGCCGCCGCAACCGGCCAGCAGCACGCCGGTCAAAGCCAGCGCGAGCAGGGATGAGGATTTCCGTTTGACTGGCAAAGTTTCGCTCCAGCTATCGCGCGGCCTGATTCCGGCATCAGTGTATCATCAAGGCGGCACACTAGATCAAAACCCGCAAATGAGCGAGTCCTGCCATGGCCTGCATACAATTTGAATGATGCAGCAACCGGGCGGAATTGTGACCTGCCAGAACACAAGGCCGTCACCCGCCAAACTTTGGCAAAACGACGCCTGGTACCACAATCAATATGGTCTAGTTCGACTGCCGGCGCAGGAAGGCCGGGATTTCCAGCTGATCATCGTCAAGCGCCGGGTCAATCGCCGGTTGCAGGGCCAGCACATTGCCGGCCTGCTCTGCCGCCTTGCGCGGAGCCTGCATGCTTGGTTCCGGTTTCTCGACACGACTTTTTGGTTCTTCCTCGCGGCGAACCCCGAGGCCAACGCTGGCCAGACGTTCCAGCAAACCCTTGCGTTTGGTTGTTGCTGCCTGTGCGACCTGCTGCATCTTGTCGGGGCGGGCAGCAAGCTGCTCGCGTACAGGTGCAGGAAAATCATCGGCCGACGGCATGCGCGGACGTGGTGCCGGCCTTGGTTCAGACATGACCGGGCGGTGCATCGGCGCTGCCTCTTCGGCTTCTCCTTCAGCCGCTTCAGCCGCCGCTGCGTCACTGTCATCTTCGGCAGGTTCTTCGATTTCCCGCACAGCAGCCTTTGGCGCAGCCGCAGCAGGACGGCTTACCGTCCTCGGTGCAGCATAGCTGTAGCCGCCTTCGTCTTCTTCCTCGTCCTGATCATTGTCATCAGAGCCTTGCAGGAATTCATCGGCCAGCCCGGTTGCAACCACGGACACGCGCATCGTGCCTTCCAGCCTCTCGTCAAACGTGGCGCCCAGAATGATGTTGGCTTCCGGATCCACTTCCTCGCGGATGCGGGTAGCGGCTTCGTCAACTTCGTAGAGTGTCAGATCTGGGCCACCGGAGATGGAAATCAGCAGACCGCGTGCACCGCGCATGGAGACATCGTCCAGCAACGGGTTTGAAATTGCAGCTTCAGCAGCTTCTATGGCGCGCTTTTCACCCGACGCTTCGCCAGTGCCCATCATCGCCTTGCCCATTTCGGACATGATCGCGCGCACATCGGCAAAGTCGAGATTGATAAGGCCATCACGCGTCATCAGTTCGGTGATGGAGGCAACACCGGAATAGAGTACCTCGTCAGCCATGGCAAATGCAGCGGCAAACGTGGTTTTCTCATTGGCAACGCGGAACAGGTTCTGATTTGGAATGACGATCAGCGTATCAACATGCTTGGCGAGCTGCTCGATGCCGCGCTCGGCAGTCAGCATGCGGCGCTGGCCTTCAAAGTGGAACGGCTTCGTGACTACACCAACTGTGAGGATACCCTGCTCTTTCGCCGCGCGGGCGATAACGGGAGCTGCGCCAGTGCCTGTACCACCACCCATGCCCGCGGTGATGAACACCATATGAGCACCTGCAAGATGATCCATGATCTCAGGCAACGCCTCTTCGGCGGCACCGGCTCCAACCTGCGGCTGGGATCCGGCGCCAAGACCTTGAGTGAGAGCCGTACCCATCTGGATCCGCCGCTCGGCAGAAGACTGCAGAATGGCCTGCGCATCGGTATTGGCAACGACGAATTCAACACCATCGAGATTGGACTCGATCATATTGTTGACTGCGTTGCCACCTGCACCGCCAACCCCGAAAACGGTAATGCGTGGCTTCAGTTCTGTTGAGTTTGGTACTGTGAGCTTGATCGGCATGGGTCTGACGTTCCCGTTGGTTTCCCCTGGAACCTGCATTGTGGTTTCTGAATCACTAACAAATGGTTAACGGACCCTTACTCGACTGCGGAAAATTGTGAATTTTTGATGCAACGGATTTACCCGGGTTAACTTTTGTAGCCGCAACCACCCCGGAGCCGTTCAGATTCAGGCATCAAACAGGCAAAAAGACCGCAGGTCAAACACTTGGCCGCAGAACTAGAAGCTTTCCTTCAACCAGCGACCGACACGGCGGAAGTAACCCGCATCATGGCCGGCACCGGCAAGCAGAACACCCAGATTCGCAGCCTGCCTGTCAGGCACCAGCGCATAACGCAGCAGCCCGGAAGCAACCGCGAAACCCGGCGTCGACAAAGCATCCGGCAACCCTTCAAATCGCGCCGGCCTGGCAACCCTGACACCGCGCGACATGACCTCACCCGCAAGCTGCTCCACGCCGTTCAACTGACTGCCGCCACCACTCAGCACCACGCGGCGCACAACCTGCCTGGCCACGGGAATCTCGTTGATCCGGTCGCGCACCATCTCCAGCAACTCTTCCATGCGCGGGCGCACTACGCCGCAGATCATCGAACGCGGCACCTGGCTCATGGCATCACTGCCGGTCTCGCCAATAATCGGACAGGTAATGAGTTCGCGCTCGTCAAGTTGCGCAGGCACCGTGGAACCCCACAGCGTTTTTACACGCTCTGCATGTGCAATTGTCGTGTTCAGTCCGCGCGCAATATCAGTCGTCACGTGATGCGAGCCGACCGGGATCATGCCCGAGTGCATCAACATGCCTTCATTGAAAACCGCATACGAAGTCGTACCGCCGCCAAGCTCAACAAGAGCAACACCCAGCTCCATTTCATCAGCCGTAAGCACCGAGCGCGCTGCGGCATAAGGAGCAACTACAACGCCGGCAGCATCCAGATGGCAACGCTCCAGCAGCAATCCGAGATTTGCCACCGCATGAGGTTCTGCCATCACGACATTCAGTTCAGCCGATAGACTTACCCCGTGCAGACCTTGAGGGTCGCGCACACCGCGAGCCTCATCAAGACGATAACCGAAAACAGAGGCGTGTATCACTGCCCTGCCAGCCGGGTTCACCTTGGCCATGGCTTCCACCATGGCACGCTGCATGTCAGCTTCGCCGACAGGCGCGGAACCAAGCTTGACCGTGCCCGTGGTGTGCACCGAAGTTGTGCGCCCTCCAGACATGTTCACGTAGACTTCGGTTACGGTTTGCCCGGCCATGCGTTCGGCCTGGTCAATCGCTGTGCGAACTGACTGCTCAGCCGCTTCCATGTCGTTGACCACACCCGCACGGATGCCGCGTGAGCGGCAATGACCTGAACCCTTGACCTTGATTTGCGGAACTGTTTCGTCCAGCGCACGTCTGCGGCTGCCCTGAACTTCGCCTATCAGGCAGCAGATCTTGGTTGAACCAATATCCAGAACAGCAATGGTGGAGGACCTCAGCGCAACGCCAGAGCCTCCTTGTCCTGAAGAAGACGGGAACTGAACTACTTTCATGGCGTATACTACCTACTCAAACAACTCACCCAGCCCTGCCCACACAAGGCTCACGCACCCGCCTGCCGGGATCAGCGCGAAGCGACCTTCTCGGCCGCCTTGCCACTCTCACCTTCAAACGGCACCAGCACGGCAGAACCCGCCAGCCGCAGATCAATCACCCGGATGCCAGACGACAACACCTTGTGACGCGCCTGCATGTCGGCCAGAACCGCAAGTGCTGTTTCGACCCCGTTTTCAGGGAGCAACGCCTGCCGGCCACCGGAAAAATAAAGTGTCCAGCGCCGCTTACCAACACGCGCAGCACCCTTCACTGAAGAGTGTATGTCAGGCCACACTTCAAGTTGGTTAACAAGTTGCGATGCAGTTGTTTCGGCCCCGTCCCCTGATACCAGCAGAAGATCAGTGAACTTCCGCACGTTGAGGCTCGCAACAGCCACACCCTCCCGGTCGATCACATAGTACAAGCCACCGCGTTGCCAGATAGCAAACGGCTCGCGCTCGCTCACCTCGACATCCAGCCGATTGGGCGGCAACACCCGGACTTTCGCCGTTGTCACCCAGTCCAGGTTGAGCAGCAACTTGCGCGCAGTATTGGCGTCAAATCCGATTAGCGAACCACCAGGCTTCACCCCGATGGCATTCAGCACTGCGGCTCCATTCATGCGTTGCAGCCCGGTAATGCGAATATCTTCTGCCGCGTAGCCAAGCCATGAAGACAACTGTGCAGGTAAACCGCGGGTGCCGCTGGAAGGGTCGGAAAGGTGATCGCCTGCCAGCAGACCATAGCCTGTCACACCGGCCAGCATCGCCACTGCCAGCGAGCGCACGAGGGCACGAAACGGGCGGCGGTTGGCCATTCGCTCGAATGACATCGAAGTTGCGACGGCGGTGGTCCAGGCAGGCGACCTGCGCGCCCTGCGCAGCCACCGGTTGATCTTCCTCATCATTACCGCTTCAACCCCGCATCATTGATCATCCAGGTCACCAGTTGAGGAAAATCATGCCCTTCGTGTGCAGCCATCTCCGGCACCAGCGAAGTGGGGGTCATGCCGGGCTGCGTATTGATCTCCATGAAGATGATTTCGCCTTCAGCCCCTTCGGTATCATTGTAACGGAAGTCGGACCGCGACACTCCCCTGCAGCCAAGTTCCATGTGTGCAATCAATGCAAATTTCTGAATCTTGCGGTAAACGTGACCTGGCAGTTCAGCCGGCAGGATATGGCGCGAACCACCCGGCTCATACTTTGCTGAGTAGTCATAGAAACCAACGGCAGAAACCACCTCGGTAACTCCCAGTGCAACATCACCCATGACGGCGCATGTCAGCTCCCGGCCCGGCACATAACGCTCCACCATCATCTTGTCTTCAAGGCTGAACTTTTCGCCCGCAATCATGTCGACAAGCGAGTTTGACCCGCGGTCGACAATGTGCACGCCAACGCTGGAGCCGTCGGCAACGGGCTTGACCACATACGGCAGCGGCATGACTTCACGGTCGATGGCTTCACCCAGACTAACCACCTTGTGCTCAGCCACCGGCACCTTCGCCCTGGCCACCGCCGCCTTGCACAAATGCTTGTCCATTGCCAAAGCAGACGCCAGCACACCAGAGTGGGTGTATGGTATCTTCAGGGTTTCCAGAATGCCCTGAACGTGGCCGTCCTCGCCCCACTTGCCGTGCAGCGCGTTGAAGGCAACATCCGGCTTCAGCTCCCGTAGTTTGTCAATGATGTCGTCCTGCACGTCAATCTGCGTGACCTTGAACCCCGCCTCTTCCAGGCCTCTGGTGCAGGCACGCCCCGACGACAGCGAAACCTCACGCTCGTTCGACCATCCGCCCATAAGCATCGCAACGTGCGTCAATTGGGGATCGCGCTGTTCCATAACCGGCCTCTAAAACTTTCTGTGGCAGCCCTTACCGCGCCGCCACGCCAATCCGCTTGATTTCCCATTGCAGGTCCACCCCCGATGTCTCCATGACACGCTTGCGGACAGTCTCTCCAAGCTCCTCGATCTGGGCAGCCGTCGCGCCGCCCTCATTGATGAGAAAGTTGCAGTGCATTTCCGAAACCCTTGCAGGTCCAATATTAAAACCGCGCATGCCGGCAGCATCGATCAAGTGCCACGACTTGCCGCCTTCAGGGTTCTTGAACGTAGATCCGCCGGTCCGGCTTTTGATCGGCTGGCTCGCGACGCGCGCCTGGGTAATCTCATCCATGTGGCCCTTAATCTCGTCCTGGTCGCCATGCGCACCTTGAAACAACGCCGACGTGAAAATCAGGTCTTCAGGCGCCGAGGAATGGCGGTAGCTGTAACCCATGTCCGCATTCGACATGATATGGAGCGTCCCCTTGCGATCTATCCCCCGCGCCTCGATCAGAATGTCCCTGGTTTCACCACCATGTGCCCCGGCATTCATCCTCAACGCGCCGCCAATTGTGCCGGGTATACCTCTCAAAAAGGTTAACAAAGTGATACTTTCATCAAGCGCGAAACGCGCCAGCCGAACATCCGGCACAGCAGCTCCCGACACGATCCGGTAGTCTCCAGCATTCTCCATTTGCGAAAATCCGCGCCCAAGGCGGATAACGACACCGGGTACACCGCCATCGCGCACCAGCAGGTTGGAACCAACGCCAATGACATAGACCGGAATGTCGGCGTCGAGGGCAGCCAGAAATGCAGCCAGGTCTTCTTCGTCAGCAGGTGAGAAAAGCACATCCGCAGGTCCACCGGCGCGAAACCACGTGAAATCGGCAAGCGGCTTGTCCAGTTCGATGCGGCCACGCACCGGCGGCAGCCTGCGTGCCAGCAATTCGCCCGCTGAAGCCATCAGCCGTTGCCCTTCTTCGCCAGTTCGTCCAGCTCACCCGGCAGTGCATAAGCCCACTGGGTGATGTTGCCGGCACCCAGGCAAATGACCACGTCACCCTCAGCAGCACTCTCGTGCACAAGCGGCGCCAGTTCACTTGGATGGGAAATGGTGAACACCGACCGGTGTCCGCGCGAACGCAAACCGTCTGCAAGTGCGCTGTGGGTTGCGCCTTCAATCGGCGTTTCACCCGCCTCGTAGACAGGAGCCAGAATGACCTGGTCAGCATCATTGAAGCAGGAGGAGAAGTCATTGAACAGATCATGCAGCCGGGTATAGCGGTGCGGCTGCATGACAGCGATCACCCGTTTGTCGGTGACACCGCGCGCCGCCTTCAATACGGCTGAAATTTCCACTGGATGATGACCATAGTCATCGTACACATCCACACCGCCCGACGAACCAGTGTGGGTGAACCGCCGCTTGACGCCGGAAAAGCCCGCAAGCCCCTTGCGGATCGCCTTGTCTGAAACCCCGAGGTTGGTTGCCACGGCAATCGCTGCAGTGGAATTCATCAGGTTGTGTTCGCCCGGCATGGCCAGCGTTATGTCATCGAGGGTGCGGGAGGTGCCGGAGCGGCGGTCGTTGATGACAACGGAAAAATGGCTCCTTCCACCCGAATATGAAATGTCCGTCAACCGGAAGTCAGCCTGGGCGCTCTTGCCATAGGTGAATACCCGGCGGTCGGAAACCTGCGAAATCAACTCCTGCACATGGGGATGATCAATGCACATGACGGCGAATCCGTAGAACGGAATGTTCTCCACAAAAGCGCGATAGGCCTTTCTGGCTTCATCAAACGTGCCGTAATGGTCCAGGTGTTCCGGGTCCATGTTGGTGACGATGACAACGTCTGATATCAGCTTGACGAACGTGCCGTCAGACTCATCCGCCTCGACAACCATCCAGTCGCCCTTGCCTAGTCGGGCATTGGTGCCATAGGCATTGATGATGCCGCCGTTGATGACGGTGGGATCGATACCGCCTGCATCGAGCAGCGAAGCCACCAGCGATGTCGTGGTGGTCTTGCCGTGTGTGCCGCCAACTGCCACGCATGACTTGAAGCGCATCAGCTCTGCCAGCATCTCCGCACGCCTTACCAGCGGCAGGAAGCGGGCGCGCGCTTCAACAACTTCCGGGTTGTCCTTCTTTACCGCCGTCGAGGTAACAACAACCTGCGCCTCACCAAGGTTTTCCGCCCGATGGCCGATGTGAACCGTAACTCCGGCCTTGCGCAACCGGGCAACGTTGTAGTTGTCGGCAATGTCCGAGCCCTGCACCGTGTAGCCAAGCGTAGCCATCACCTCGGCAATGCCACTCATGCCAATGCCGCCGATGCCAACAAAATGAATGGGGCCGATGTCCTGAGTCAGTTTCATGGTCTAAGCATTGTCCTTTTTGGCCGGGTGTAGCAGTTCTTCCACAAGGTCTGCCAGCAGCTCAGCAGCGTCTGGTCTACCGTGCGACACAGCCGCACTTGCAGCTCTGGTAAGTCCGGCATCATCGAATCGCAAGCGGGTTATGAAGGACGCAAGGTCTGCAGCGGTCAAACCCGGCTGTTGTTTGATCCACCCGCCACCTGCCCTTGCCATGCTCTCGGCGTTTCGCAACTGGTCGTTGTCCAGTGCATGCGGCAGCGGCACATAGATGGCCGGCCTGCCTATGACACCCAGCTCTGCCACCGACGAAGCGCCTGCCCGGCAAATGACCAGATGTGCCCTGGCTATGCGGCTGGGCATGTCATCAAAGAAGGCTTCACAGGTGGCCTTCACACCGGCTGCTTCGTATGCGCTGCGCACCGCCTCAATGTCTTCCGGGCGGCATTGCTGGACGATCCGCAAGGTCTTGGTAATCGCCTTTGGCAGTTCGGCAACAACCTGCGGCATGATCTGGGAAAAGAACTGGGCGCCCTGACTTCCACCGAAGATCAGCAGGTTGAACACAGTGTCAGCTCGCGATGGCTCATAAGCCGATGCTGCATCCTTGACCTGCTGGCGCACCGGGTTGCCTGTCATGCGCACCCGTTGCATCTGCTCAGGTGTGAAGCCGTAAACCGGTTCGAACGAGGTAGCGATGATGCGCGCCTGACCGATGCCCGCAGCAAGCCTGTTGGCGCGCCCGGCAACGGCATTTTGCTCATGGATCATCGCGGGGATGCCACACCGGCGAGCCGCCAGCATCACAGGCAAAGAGGGATACCCGCCAAAACCAACCACAGCGCGCGGCTGCAGAAGATTGAACAATTGAGTGCATTGACGATAACCGGACACCAACCGCCATGCTTGCCCCGGCAACTTCCAGGGCTTGCCGAACGTCAGCGTCGATGACTGTATTTCCTCGACCATGCCTGCGCGAAACCTGTCGCGCCATTCCAGCCCGCGCTTGTCGGTATACAGCAGTACATCCCACTTGCGTGCCTCCAGCGCCTGCGCAAGCGCCTGAGCCGGAAACAGATGCCCACCGGTCCCGCCTGAAGCAAGAACTATCGTGCCGTCACCTCTGCGGCCTGGTGCTGGATACTTTACCATGAACCAACTATGCCACAACCGGCTTCATGCTGGCCATTGCTGGCGGCAATGCGGCACTGCGTGTCCGCACCCGCGAGAACGCCAGCAGCAACCCCATGGAAAACGCCATGGCAATCAGCGAAGACCCGCCATATGAGATGAACGGCAGCGTCATGCCCTTGGCGGGCAGCAGGGTGAGATTCACACCCAGATTGATGAACGACTGAAAGCCGTACAACGTCACCAGCCCGGTTAGCGCGAGTGCTGCAAATGGATCCGAGACACGCAATGCCCTCGTCAAAACCCGCAGCACGATGAAGGCGACGATGCCAATCAGGATGGCGCAAACAACGAAACCGAACTCCTCACCGATTACAGCGAGGATGAAGTCTGTGTGGGCATCAGGCAGAATGTGTTTGGCGCTGCCGCCACCAGGCCCGGTTCCCATCAAACCACCATTGTTGAAGGCCTGTGTCGCTGCATCCACCTGAAACGTGTCATGTTTTTCAGGGTCCAGGAACCGGTCAACACGTGACGCCACATGCGGAAAGGTGAAGTAGGCAAACACGCCAAACCCCGAAGCAGCACCGCCCAGCCCGAAAATCCAGAACCATGAAATTCCGTGTATCAACAACAACGTCGCAAATACTGCCGAAGTGAGTACAAGCTGACCAAAGTCAGGCTGCAACACCAGAGCTCCTGCCATAAGACCAAACAGCGCGAACGCAAACCACAGGCCCGGCATTTCAGGCTTGCGTGTGCTTTCGGCCAGCAGCCAAGCCGCCGTCACGACGAAAGCAGGTTTGGCAAATTCGGACGGCTGGATGTTGATCGGGCCGAAATCGAGCCAACGATGTGCACCCTTGATTTCCGGGCCGATAAACAAGGCCGCCACCATGGCAATCAACCCACCAACAAAAGCAACCATGCACACGCGCCTGGCCTGCGCAGGCGACAATAGAGAGGTGCCCAGCAGAACCACGGATGCAGGCGCCAGGAAGATCAGCTGCCGGGTGAAAAAGTGGAAATGCTCCAGGCCCAGACGCGCGGCAACCGGAGGCGACGCCGCCATCGAGAACAGCACTCCCGCCGCCATCAACACGAACACACAGCCCAGCAGAACCCTGTCGACGGTAAACCACCAGTCAGCGACCAACCCACGGTCCGAGCGTGATATGAGAACAGATCTTGGCATGGATCAGGTTACCTCTTCATGTTGCCGCACTCCATCGAGCGCCAGCACCAGCGCGCGGAAGTCATCACCGCGCACTTCAAAATTGGGATATTGGTCAAAAGATGCGCACGCAGGTGACAGCAGCACACTAACCTCTGCTGCATCACTGGCATCAGCGGCAGCATCTCTGGCTGCCTGCGTAACCGCTTCTGCCATGGTGCCCGCCATCACATGGTCTACCTTGCCCTTCAATGCAGCAGACAACGCCTGTGCATCCTGACCAATGAGGTAGGCACGCGCAACGCGGTGAAACAACGGTTCCAGCGAAGCAATGCCACCTTGCTTGGCCTGGCCCCCAGCTATCCAGTAGATACGCTGGAAGCTGCCAAGCGCCTTCTCTGCGGCATCTGCGTTGGTGGCCTTGCTGTCATTGATAAACACCACCCGCCCTGCAGCACCGACTTCTTCCATGCGGTGGGCAAGACCAGGGAAACTGCCGAAACCTGCTTCTATCTGCTCAGGCGTCAAACCCAGGCGTCGGGCTGCGATATAGGCCGCACATGCGTTCTGCGCATTGTGCAGACCGCGCAGCGCCCGCGCGGCGACCAGCGCCACACGCGCACCATCCCGGGCATCATTGATAGTGTCCCCGTCGCAACTCACCAGGGCATCATTGCTGCGCACGGTAAACGTGCCAATCGTGGTATGTTTTGCAGCATCAGCAACAATGGCGGCGCACCATTTGTCGTCGACCGAAATGGCAGCAAGATCGTTTTCATCTTGCAGGGCGAACATGCGGGCCTTGACGGCGGCATAATTTTCCATGCTGCCGTGGCGGTCAAGATGATCAGGTGTCAGGTTCATCAAAATGCCGACGTCAGGCTTGAGTGATGGCATCAGGTCGATCTGGTAGGACGAAAGCTCGATGACATAGACCGCATCCGCAGACGGCGGCGGCAGCAACAGGGCTGCAGTACCGATATTGCCTCCAACATGAACATTAAGGCCGGCCGATGCCAGCACGTGCCCGGTGAGTGCAGTGGTGGTGGACTTGCCGTTGGTCCCGGTGATGGCGATCAACCTGGCGCCGGAGCCAGTAATCTCACGCGCCAGAATCTCGGTGTCCCCGATAATCTCGACACCGGACGCTCGCGCCTTCTTGACGCTCCAGTGCGGTTCGGGATGTGTCAGCGGCACGCCCGGAGACAACACATAACTGTCGAGGCTGGCAAAATCGGTCTCATGCAGGTTGACCACCGGCAGCCCGTTTTCACGCGCCAACTCGGCAGCAGCCGGAGCATCATCCCAGGCCAGCACCTGGGCACCGCCACGCAGCAAGGCGTCGACCGTCGCATTGCCCGACCGGCCCAGGCCGAACACGCCGACCTTCTTGCCCTTGAAACTGTGTGCTGCAATTTTCATGTAGAGCCCGGCCGCTGCCTTTCCTAGCGAAGCTTCAACGTGGCCAGACCGACCAGCGCCAGCACCACCGAGATAATCCAGAACCGGATGACAATTGTTGGTTCCTTCCACCCCTTTTGTTCAAAGTGATGGTGCAAGGGTGCCATGGCAAATACCCGCTTGCCCGTAAGCTTGAACGAGGCCACCTGCACGATGACTGACACCGTCTCCAGCACGAACAGCCCTCCAATGATGGCCAGCACGATTTCATGCTTTGCAGCTACCGCAATTGCGCCCAGCGTGCCGCCAAGTGACAGCGAACCGGTGTCACCCATGAAAATCATGGCGGGTGGTGCATTGAACCACAAGAACCCTAGCCCGGCCCCGATCAAGGCACCGCAAAGCACCGCCAGCTCGCCGGTTCCGCGCACATAGTGTATTTGCAGATAATCAGCAAACTTGATGTTACCGGCCAGATACACAATGACCCCGAAACTGGCCGCGGCAATCATCACAGGTACAATCGCCAGCCCGTCCAGACCATCGGTCAGGTTGACCGCGTTGCCAGCGCCCACCACAACCAGCGCGCCGAACACCACGAACACAAAGCCCAGCTGAATGAGTGTATCCTTCAGGAAAGGCAGTGCCAGCGCATTTGACAGCTTTTCATCACCCAGCAAGGTAAACATCCACACTGCAACACCGGCAATGATGAACTCCAGCGCCAGCCGCAGCCTGCCGGAAAATCCGCCTGTGCTGGCCCGGGTCACCTTCAGGTAGTCATCGTAAAATCCGATGGCCCCGAAACCCAGCGTGACGAACAGTACCGACCACACATACAGGTTGCTCAAGTCTGCCCACAGAAGGGTCGAGAACACGATGCCTGCAAGGATCATCAATCCGCCCATGGTGGGCGTTCCCTGCTTTTCGATAATGTGTCGGGCCGGTCCATCTTCGCGTATGGGCTGGCCCCTGCCCTGCTTCAGGCGCAGATTTGCAATCAGCCACGGCCCGAACATGAACACAAGAAACAGGGCCGTCATCAGCGCGCCGCCGGTTCTGAATGTAATGTAGCGAAACACGTTCAATGCCGAAAGCTGGTCGCTGAACTCAACGAAGATGTAATGTAGCATTGTCGATCCTGGCCGGTAATTTGCAATCCACGCTGCCTCAGCCACTGCGGCTGGCGGTGTGCAGATTATTTGCCTCCGGCGTTGCCCCCGTACTTGTTGATAATTGCTTGCACCACCGGCTTCATCTTCGAACCGAGTGACCCCTTGACCATGATTACATCGCCATTTTGAACTGCGGCAAGCAGCGGTTCCACCACTTCAGAAGACGCAACTGCGTGCATGCCGCGCATGTCCGCCGGCAACTCCTGCCACAAGGCACCCATGGCCTCTCCGCAGGCAAACACCACATCCACACCGGCATCTTCTATCGGGTTCAGAAGCTCTGCATGCAACCTTTCGGCATGATCACCCAGTTCCAGCATATCACCGAGCACCGCCACACGCCGCCCGCGGCCTTGCGGTTTTGCAGCGCCAAGCAACTCCAGCGCTGCGCGCACCGATGCCGGATTGGCATTGTAGCTTTCATCAATGAGCGTGATGGAGACACCACCTGCCTTGAGTGTGTGGCGCACCCCGCGCCCCGAGGGTGGCTCAGTGTTGGCAAGTGCGAGCGCGCATCTGGCCAGATCAGCTCCGGCGGCGTGACAGGCAGCAAGCACCGCCAGCGAATTCACCACCACATGACGGCCCGGCGCACCCAGCTTGTAGGTCACATCATGGCCCTGCACATTCGCGCTGACACAGGAGCACTGCTGATGCAGGGTCATGCGTGTCACCCGCACATCAGCGTCTTCAGCTTCGCCGAAGCTGACAATGCTAGAGATCGCTTGTTCACTGGCAAGCTGCCTGAGCAGATCAAAGAATTCGGTGTCGCGGTTTATGATGGCCGTGCCGCCCGGCAGAACGCCGGTGAATATTTCCGCCTTCGCCCGGGCAATGCCTTCCAGCGACGAGAAATGCCCCAGATGGCTTTCTGCTATTGCCGTGATGATGGCAATTCCGGGCCTGACCATGTCAATCAGCGTTGCGATCTCACCGGCATGGTTCATGCCCACTTCAAACACACCGAAAGCCGCATCACGAGGCAGGCGCGCCAGCGTCAGCGGCACACCCCAGTGATTGTTGAAGGACGAGACAGATGCATGGGTTTCACCACAGGCAGAAAGCGCGACACGAAGCGCATCCTTGGTTGTAGTCTTGCCAACAGACCCGGTAACAGCAATCACCCGCCCGCTGAACCTTGCCCGCGCTGCCCGGCCCATCGCCTCAAGCGCTGCCAGCGCATCAGGCACAACGAGCACTGCCCCGGCAGCGCGCATCGCGTCATCAGGCCTGGACACCACCGCAATGCCGGCACCAGCCTCCAGCGCCCTGGCAGCATATTCATGCCCGTCGGTACGATCACCCGTAATCGCCACGAAGATGTCGCCTTCAGCAATGGAGCGGCTGTCTATGGCAACGCCGTTCAGGGCCTGCGATACTTCACCTTCCAGCGTGCCGCCGGTAGCCGCTATCAGCTCGTCAATGGTCCACAATGCGGCATCAGCCATTTGCGACCCTCCCGCCGACACAGGCCAGCACAGCCTCCTGATCCGAGAACGGGATCACCTTGTTGCCAATGGTCTGGCCGGTCTCGTGACCCTTGCCCGCTATGACAAGCACATCACCGGCGCGCAGACCTTCGATTGCTGTTTGTATCGCCAGCGCCCTGTCACCAATCTCGCTGGCGCCGGGACAGGCGGCCAGAATGGCGGCACGGATCAGCGCCGGGTCCTCGGAGCGTGGATTATCGTCGGTGACAATGCACACATCTGCATGAGCGTGTGCCGCCCTGCCCATTTCAGGCCGCTTGCCGGGATCACGGTCACCGCCTGCTCCAAACACGACGTGCAACTTGCCCGCAGCATAGGGGCGCACAGACTTCAATGCATGTTCAAGCGCATCTGGCGTGTGGGCAAAATCAACAAACACCGGAGCGCCTGCATCTGCTGTTGCCACCAGTTCCAGCCTGCCGCTGGCACCGCGCAACTGTTCCAGCGCCCGGATGGCATGCGGCTCCGACCCGCCGGAGGATATGACCAGTTCAGCCGCCATGAGAGCATTCTCCGTCTGAAAATCTCCCACCAAAGGCAGGTAAATCCTGTAGTTTCCGGCGCGGCCCTCGATCTCCAGAAGTTGGCCAAATCCCTGCGGGTGTGCCCCCGTCAGTTTGAGGCCTGAACCGGAGCGTCCAACCGTGCTCACAACCAGGCCACGCGCAATGCATCGCTCGATGATCTTGCCGGCGTCCGGCATGTCGGCGTTGATGACGGCATTGGCCCCTGCGCCCAAAACCTCTTCGAACAGCATCATCTTGGCATCAAGATAGGCTTCGAAGGTCTTGTGATAATCGAGATGGTCGCGCGTCAGGTTTGTAAAGCCGCCTGCTGCAAACCGGATGCCATGCAACCTGTACTGCGCCAATCCGTGACTTGATGCCTCCAGCGCCACATGGGTGACCTGATCATGTGACAGTTCTTCAAGCCTGGCGTGAATTTCCACCGGGTCCGGCGTTGTGTGGGCCAGTTTGACGGTACCGGCCGGAGACACCACTCCAACCGTGCCAATGCTGGCAGCGCGCAGTCCGAGCACACTCCATATCTGTCGCACGAACGAAGCCACGGATGTCTTGCCGTTGGTGCCGGTCACGGCAACCATCACATCAGGTTGCGGCGCATGAAAACGGGCAGCCATCAGGGCCAGGGCAAGGCGTGGATTGCCGCACCGCACCACCGGAACACCTAGATCGTCCGGCAAGACAGCCTCACTGCCCGCCAGCACAACCGATGCGCCATTGGCAACTGCACTTGCAGCATACATTGCGCCTTCGGCTTCGGTGCCGGACAGCGCGGCAAAGAGATTGCCTTGTGCAACCTTGCGGCTATCGCTGTTCAGCCCGGTGACAACCATTTGACCACTGCCGGCAGGCACGGGCGCAATCGCGTGAACGAGGTGATCAAGCCGCATGCTCATTGCGCACCACCGGCCAGCTTCGCCTGCGCCTCGCGCTCCTTCAATACGCCGGCCCTGTACTTTTTCAACTCGGCATTGGACTTGTCGTCAAACAGCGGCGTTACACCCAACAAAGGCGCAATGCGGGCAATGACGTTGCCGGCTGTAGGCACGGCATTCCAGCCTGAAGTTGCGTAGCCATGGGTCTCAGGCAGCGCCTGCGGCTCATCCAGCATGATCAGCATGGTATATTTCGGCTCATCCATCGGGAACGCACCAATGAACGAGTTCAGCCGGTGGTCCTTCGAGTAGCGGCCCTTGACAACCTTTTCAGCGGTGCCCGTCTTGCCGCCAACGCGATAACCCGGCACCCCGGCCTTGCCGGCCGTGCCCTCATCCACGTTCAACTTGAAGAGATAGCGCATGTCAGCACTTGTTGAAGGTTTGATCACTTGTGTTGCCAATGCGTCCGCAGTTTCCTTATCGCGTCGCAGAAGCGTCGGCGGAATCAATTTTCCACCATTGACAAGCGCTGCTGCAACCATGGCACCCTGCAATGGCTGTACGGCAAATCCGTGACCAAATGAGGCGGTGACAGTCACCAGCTTGCCCCAGCGCGGCGGCAGCAGCGGCTTGGCAGCTTCGGGCAGTTCGGTGGTCAGCCGGTCGAAGAAACCGAGCTTTCGCAAAAACGCCTGATGGTCCTCCTCGCCCACTTCGAGCGCCATCTTGCCGGTACCGATGTTGGAGGAATACATGAAAATCTCGGGCACACTCAACACCCGCCGCTTGGCATGGAAATCGTTGATCCGGGCGCGCCCGATCACCAGCGGATACCGCGCATCATAACGCGACTGCAACGTGGCGGTTCCCTTGTCGAGTGCCATCGCAAAGGTAACCGCCTTGATGACAGATCCGAGCTCGAAAACGCCCGCTGTCACGCGGTTGACGTTCTCGTCTTTCAGCGCATCTTTCGGATTGTTGGGGCTGTAGTCCGGCAGCGAAACCAGCGCCAGCACCTCCCCGGTGTAAGAGTTGAGCACTATGCCTGCAGCAGCCTTGGCCCTGAACTTGATGATCGACTTGCGCAACTCATCGGTGACCGCGTGCTGCACACGAACATCTATCGAGGTCTGCGCAGGCAGGCTGGCAGCGCGCGTGGTATCTGCAAGAGAGGCAGTATACAGCGCGCCCTGGTCATCAAGAAATTTCTCGATACCAGCGATGCCATGCGAATCCAGATCAACAGATCCCAGCACATGGGAAGCCAGCCTGCCCATCGGGTAGATCCGGCGCGTCTCGGCCCTGAAACCAACCCCTGGAATACCCATGTTGTGGATGAGTTCGCGCTCCGAGGGCGACACCTCGCGCTTGACCCACACGAAACGCCGTTTGCGGTTGCTCAATGCCTTGCGCAGCTTGACCGCATCGAGACGCGGCAAGGCGCCGGTGAGCAGTTCAACAGCCTCGTCAATATCGAGCATTTTGGCCGGGTCTGCATACAGCGATGAGACCGGAATGTCCGTGGCAAGCACATTGCCGTAACGGTCCGTGATGTCAGGCCGCGGTATGCGCACCTTGGCTTCATAGCGGTTTACGCCCGCCCCATGGCCGCCCTGCACGATGGTAAGCCAGCCGAGCTTGCCCACCAGCACCGAAAAGCCCAGCACGAACCCGGCCATTACCAGGCGAAGACGCTTGTGCCCGCGCAAGGTGCCTGTTGCCGATGCATTCTGCTTGCTGGCGGATGGTGGAATGCTGGTGTTCATTGCATCATCCTCAGCAGGTCCGCCAGCGGATCTTCGCCCGCCGGTGTCTGTTCCGGCTTGACCTCCGGCGGCGGTGGCAGGTGTCCGGCGAGATCGCTCAGCCGAACCAATTGGTCGGGCAGCAACGGTCCCATAGAGAGGTGATCACGCGCCAGCACCTCCAGCCTGTCTGGCCGGGTTAGCATGCTCCACTCAGCATTCAACAAGCCGATGAATTCGTACTCACCCTCAATCGTTGCATCGATCTTCGCAATTTGCCGCTCCAGCGATCTGGTCCTGTGTTCCAGCGTGTACAGCGCAAAGCCCGACGCAAGCACCGCGGCCACAAGTATGACATTGAGCAATCTCAGCACAGCGTCACCTCCCGGCCAAAGTCCTCAAGCGAAAACGGATGCGCCGGCGCTGCGGTGCGAACCCCCGCCCGCAACCGCGCAGACCGCGCACGTGGATTCTGCAGCGTCTCATCTTCACTGGCCACGATGCCGCCTCGCGCAATCTCTTCAAACGAAGGCTCAATCTCTTCGGCCTGAGGCTGATGCCGGGACGCGCGCGCCGCCCGCCCCGATCGGGCACCAAGGAAGCGCTTCACAATCCTGTCTTCCAGCGAATGGAATGTCACAACAGCCAGCCGGCCACCCGGTGCAAGCAGGCGCTCAGCCGCAACCAACGCTTCGGCCAGCTCCTTCAGTTCGGCATTGATATAGATGCGCAGGGCCTGGAATGTCCGGGTTGCGGGATGGATGGATGGCCCCTTTGACCTGGGTGGTCGGCCCAGCGTCTGTTCAATCACCCCGGCAAGATCAAGAGTGCCGGTAAACAGCTGGTCTTCGCGCCGTTTGACGATGGCCTTGGCAATTGCAAACGCGCGTTTTTCTTCGCCCAGCACACCGATTATGTAGCGCAGATCACGCTCCTCAAACGAATTGACAATATCTGCGGCGCTGCGGCCGGACTGCTCCATGCGCATGTCGAGCGGGCCGTCTCGCATGAACGAAAACCCTCGACCCGCCTCATCCAGCTGCATGGACGACACCCCGACATCAAGGACTATACCGTTGACGCTGGTAATGCCGGCGGCCTGAACGATGCTCTGCATTTCAGAAAATCGCCCCGCAACCAGTTGAAGCCGACCCTGGTAACGTTGCACCAAGCCAGCACCTGCGCGAATGGCATCAGGATCGCGGTCAATTGCGATCACCTTGCAGTTTGCAGCTTCCAGCAATGCAGCGGTGTATCCCCCCGCACCGAAGGTACCATCCACAAAGATTTCATTTTCTGCCGGGCACAACACATCCAGCACCGGCTCCAGCAGGACCGGAACATGACGTTGCATTGACTGGCCATCAGGACAGATCATCGGCTTCAGAATTTCCCACCAGTTTGGCGCAACAGTTTAATTGCGGCGCCAGCCGTTCAAAATGTTAACGAACGTTAGAACTTTGGAGCCGCGATGATTAACAAACCGTTGAAACGGTGACTCATTATGCGCCGCAGATGGAAAAACCTGCCAATTTTGCAACACAAACACGAAAACAGCCCCAAAAGGGGCTGCTCAAACTGCAAATTGTCTGGTTGCGGTGCGCCTTACCGGCGGCCCGGACCACCAGGCCGGCGGCCCTGATTCTGCCCTGGAGGCGGAGGACCACCCTTGGTATCCTTGTGGCGAAACGTGATGCGGCCCTTGTCCAGATCGTAGGGTGTCATTTCTACGGTAACGCGGTCGCCAGCGATCGTGCGGATACGGAATTTCTTCATCTTGCCTGCGGTATAGGCGATGATTTCGTGATCGTTCTCGAGTTTTACCCGGAACCGCGAGTCCGGCAGGACTTCGGTAACAATACCTTCAAACTCAAGGACTTCTTCTTTCGACATAAGGTCACTTTCTTGCCAACTGTGTTGGCAGGTTCATACCCCTTTGCCGGTCAGCAATCAATTGCAATCGAAAAAACAACGCCATATCCCTGCGAGATGCAAGGCTGAGCAGTTCATCGCTGCGCCAGCTTCAGGGGGCTGGTCAGGCCTTCTGTATGTCGGTGGCCTGCTTGCCGCGGCCACGCGGATCGTCTTCAACAATGAAGCTCACTTTTTCACCATCAGCCAGGCCATCAAGACCCGAACGCTGCACGGAAGTGATATGGACGAACACATCCTTGTCACCATTGTCGGGGGCAATGAAGCCGAAGCCTTTCTGGGTGTTGAAGAACTTGACGGTGCCATTGACACGCATGGGGATAATTCCTTTCCCGCTCCTGTTTGGAATGACCAGTCCGGCTCTGCGGTCTTGCCGGTCTCCGGGCGCACTCGGGAAAGCAGTCTTGCCTCAAACTAGAGAACGAAGGTCCAATCCGGTCGTCACTGGGCACACCCATTCCAAGTTCAGTGTGCCGGTAGACCCGATGATAGGCGAGATCGCACCTGAGGGCAATTCAAACTGCGATGAAGATTTCACGATTGCAGGTTGAAACATGACACCAGCCGGCCTGTAAGCCGGGTTCTGTCCATAGCGGAAAGCCGCTACTGGATGACCATTCATCTGGGATATGCGTTACCGCATACCTCATGCGACCAACCCGGACAGCGTTCGGGAAACGCGAACCGGCAGCCCGAAGGCGCCTGCTGTCCCTATTCGGTCTTGCTCCCGGTGGGGTTTACCCTGCCAGTCCCGTTACCGGAACTGCGGTGCGCTCTTACCGCACCCTTTCACCCTTGCCTGGCTTTCCGTTGCCGGGTTGCCGGGCGGTTTGCTTTCTGTGGCACTTTCCCTGGGGTTGCCCCCGCCGGACGTTATCCGGCACCGTGTACTCCTGGAGCCCGGACTTTCCTCACAACGCACTCAACCTGCGAACAGGTCAGGTGATATTGCGCGGTCATCCAGCCGACTGGTGTCATGTGGATACTGTAGCACAGTCATGCACCCGATGCACCCATTGCCAATATGTACAAATGCAACCAAATCGTGCAAAATTGCATACCAAGCAAATCGGAACGCAGTCATTCCTGGCGAGAAGGTTCCGAAACAGCGGCAAGAGCATGAATGGGGCTGACACACGGGTTCGTATTTTGCAGGTGGATGACGATCCACTGTTCAATGCTGTGCTTCTTCAGCACTTCTCCCGACACCAGAATGTAGACCTTGACCAGGTTACCAGTATTGCCGCAGCCGAACAAAGACTGACGCAAGGCTCTGTCGTTGACGTGCTGTTACTCGATTTGTCCCTGCCTGACAGGGACGGCTTCGAATACCTCAGCACGCTGTCTTCTGCTGGCTTTCAAGGCAAGCTGATAATCGTGTCCAGCCAACCGCGCTCGGTTGTGGACATGGCCGAAACCATGGCCAACAGCCTCAAGCTGAACGTGGCACTTGTTGTTGAAAAGCCGTTGTCACCTGACAAGCTGGCGAGACTTGACAAAGCAATTCTATGACACAGCCAGCCGCTCCAGCAGCGTATTGAGGATTGCCTGCGTCTCGGCATCCGCCACCCCATCGCACTGGTGCTGTCTGAAGTGCATTTGAAACGCATGCACAACAGTGGCCGTTGAACTGTCGTACAAACCGGTGACATCCATGTTGTAGCCAAACGCGGCAAGACCGTGCTGCAACTCCGCAACATGCTTGCCTTCATCGTCTGGTCGCATCACCGCCAGGGCAGACGTCAGGCCAGCCGGCACGTGCATCCCGACACCGTCTGCGGCCAACTCCCTCCACGGAAATTTTTCACCGGGGTCCACCTTGCGCCCCGGCGCCACATCAGAGTGGCCGAGCACCTGGTGCGGCGGGATCGCGTGGCGCGACATGATATCTTTCGACAACGCCAAAACGGCTGCAATCTGCACGTGCGGAAAGTCGTGATAGTCATCGCCATGGCCGGGGTTGCAGATCTCGATGCCAATGGAGCGTGAATTGATGTCGCTGCCCCCTTGCCACGACGACTTGCCCGCGTGCCAGGCGCGCTTGTCTTCGCCCACCATCTGCACGATGCGGCCGTCTTCGCGCACCATGTAATGACATGACACCTCGCGCTCGCCGCTGGTCAGTATCTCCAGGGCAAATTCTTCCGTAGGAACGCCGGTATAATGCATCAGCAGGATGTCCGGCCAGGCACCGCCGGCACGCTCATTGAAGTTGACAGCGTCAATTCGTTCATGCGGCAGGCTTGTCCAGCTCACAGGCCCCGTTCCCTCTCGACCTGTTCCCAGGCTTCGGTGATCCTTGCCAGTCTGGAAGTGGCAATGCTGACTGCCTCTTCCGGCATGCCGGCAGCAATGTGCACGTCAGGGTGGTTTTCCTTCACCAGCTTGCGGTAATGCGACTTGAGATCAACATCGCTGGTCTCGCAGTCAATTCCGAGAATGCTGTAAGGGTCATTGTCAGTGCCGCGTAGGTTTCGTGACCGGATACAGCCGAAGCGTGCTTCCAGACCAAAAATCCGTGCAACTTCCTCCAGGAACACAAGCTCCTGCTCACCCACATCACCGTCTGCGCGGGCAATGTGAAACAGACCGTCAATCAGGTCTTCCAGCACCTGGGGCTGTTGCTTGAACAGGCGAGCGATCTTGCGCGCATAACTGTCAAATCCGGCCACGTCCTGCTTGGCCAGATTGAACACCCGCGCCACATTTTCAGTTTCTTCCGGGTGCACCACGAAGATTTCGCGAAAGGCATTGATCTCCGCCTGGGAAACGAGACCATCGGCCTTGGCCATCTTGGCGGAAAGCGCAATCACTCCGATGGTGAAGGCGACCGACTTTTGCGGATCGCGCATTTCTGCAGGCGCGCCGACAATACGAGCCAGTGCCTCGGAGACACTGTCGCCAACAGCCTGAAGAATTTCGGTAATGCGCGTCCATATACTCATTGCTTGCAAGCTTACCTCAACATTCATACGGTTCGCACCTGTTTCCAGACGCGTATGACAAAGATTTCATGACCGACACAACCAAGGGGTATCTGCTGGCATTTGCCGGGGTGGTCATATTTGGCCTGACGCTGCCGTTTACCCGTATTGCCGTGGCCGAACTGCCTCCGGTGTTTGTCGGGCTGGGGCGCGCACTGGTTGCAGCAGGTATTGCAGCCATCATGCTTGCAATGACGAACTCACCCCGCCCTGTCCGTCGCGACGTTTTCAGACTGCTTCTGGCGGGCTGCGGTGTGGTCATTGGCTTTCCCCTGTTTACAGCCATCGCCATGCAGACGGCGCCTGCCAGCCATGGCGGCGTGGTGCTGGGCATCCTGCCGCTGGCAACGGCGGCTGCGGCCATCGTGTTTGCAGGCGAAAAACCTTCCGCAAGGTTCTGGGCATGGGGCGTGACCGGAGCAGCGGCCGTAGTGGCCTTCTCACTGTTGAACGCTGGCGGCACGGAGTTTCATACCGCCGATTTGTGGCTGGTTGCCGCCATCATAGCGGCCTCAGTCGGCTATGCGATTTCGGGCGACATGGCAAGGCGGCTTGGCGGCTGGCAGGTGATTTCATGGATCCTGCTGATCATGGTGCCGGTCATCGCCCTGCCCGTCATGTTCACCCTGCCGCAGGTCAACTGGGGTGCATCGGCAAATGCCTGGTGGGCATTTGCCTATGTGGCGGTGTTCTCGCAGTTTCTCGGGTTTTTCTTCTGGAACAGCGGCATGGCGCTGGCAGGCGTGGCCAAGGCAGGCCAGGTGCAACTGTTGCAGATATTCGTCACGCTTGCCGGCTCATGGGTGCTGCTGGGCGAGCCTGTCACGGCGATGCTGGCAGGCTTTGCGGTGGTGGTTGTGTTGTGTGTGTGGATGGGGCGGAGGGCGTGAGGGGCATTGAGAGCAGCAATGCCAACGCAGCGGCCACGGTACGATTTACCGCAAATGGCTAAAATGGTCGGGGGGCGGACTTTCGGTGCGCATTGAACTAAAGGCAGCTATGTGGACATTGCAGGCATTTGATCAATAGCTACTGGGCGGCTCGAAACTGGCCTGCTGCCGGTTCAGTAGACACCATCCTTAGCTAATCCTGCTTTTCTTTCGAACTCAACAGGGCTGACATATCCCAGTGTCGAATGCCGTCGTTTGGGATTGTAGAAGCATTCGATGTAGTCGAACACATCCGCCCTGGCTTGGTCGCGTGTCCGATATACCTTGTGTGCTATTCGTTCTGTCTTCAGCGACGAGAAGAAACTCTCCATTGCTGCATTGTCCCAGACATTGCCAGACCGGCTCATTGAGCAGGTGACGCCATTGTCATCCATAAGTCTCCTGAACTGCTCGCTGGTGTACTGGCTGCCCTGATCGGAATGATGCAGCACCGCGTCTGGCCTGCCCCGCCGCCAGACGGCCATGAGAAGTGCATCCGTGACCAGTTGGGCGGTCATTGTTGCGCTCATGGACCAGCCAACGACACGCCTTGAGAACAGGTCAATCACCGCTGCTACATAAAGCCAGCCCTCAGCTGTCCAGATGTAGGTAAAGTCGGCGATCCACTTTTTGTTTGGTGCCAAGGCCGTGAACTCGCGGTTCAGCACGTTGGGAGCAATCGCACTGGTGATCCGTTGTCCGGCATCAGTCGGCAAGCCCCGCCGTCGTGGCCGGGACTTGAGAGCGTTCTTGCGCATCAGGCGTTCAACACGATGGAGGCCACAAGAAAATCCCGTGGCCAGAACATCATGCCAGACACGGCGTGCTCCATAGGTCCGGTCACTGGCGAGGAAGCTGGATCGAATGGACGCTGTCAACTTCTCATCATAAAGGCTTCGCTGACTGGGGCTGCGCGTCAGCCAGGCATGGAACCCGGACCGAGATACATCCAGCGCCTTGCACAGCCATGCCACCGGCCAGATCGAACGGTGCTTCGCGACAAAGGCGAACCTCATGTCACTTCCCTCGCGAAGTAGGCTGCGGCCTTTTTTAGGATGTCGCGCTCCGCCTTGAGCCTGGCGACTTCCTTGCGCAACCGGGCAATCTCAAGCTGCTCCGACTTCAATTGCCCCTGACCGGGAAAAGCATGCGCAGGATCACTCCCAAGTTCCTTTACCCATCGCCTCAACACATTGTCATTTACATCAAGGTCACGCGCTGCCTGGGCAATCGCTACACCGTGTGTACTCACCAGGTTTACTGCCTCGAGCTTGAACTCGCGGCTGAACGTCCTTCTTGCCATTTGAAATCTCCAGTTCCATCAAAACACCTTAACTCAGTGTCCTTGAAACCGGCAGCA
>CAWBEX010000002.1:0-360000 GCA_963787895.1 uncultured Alphaproteobacteria bacterium
GAACAGTAGCACAGAATATTGCGCGTTTTGACGAGGATCCGAGGTCCGAGGACATTGTGTCCGCTTCCGAACTCGCAGGCGCATCTGAGGTCATATTAGCGCTTCCAGATGGCTTCGAGACGCAGCTCGGACCGGGAGGGAGTGGCATTTCCGCCGGCCAGCGCCAACGTATCGCGCTTGCCCGGGCAGTGTATGGAGATCCCTTCCTGATTGTTTTAGACGAGCCAAACTCCAATTTAGATGCCGAGGGCGAACAGGCATTGTCTAAAGCGGTGAGAGCACTTCGCGACCGCGGTAAGATCGTTATCGTCGTTGCGCATCGCGCGACCGCGATTGCGCTTGCCAGCCAAATACTCGTCCTCAATGCCGGTCTCCAGGCTGCTTTCGGCCCGCGGGAAGAAGTGCTGCCAAGGGTTCTAAAGACGGTCAGCGCAGAAAGCGATTCCAATGCTGCTCGCTCTTAGGTCAATTACCGACCAAAATAACAGCTCAACGTCTAGCTCCCTGAAGCGGAATATGCTTGTTGGTGCAGCTATTTGCACGGCGCTGGTGATCGGCCTTGGCGGCTGGGGGGCAATCGCATCGATCTCAGGTGCCGTAGTTGCACCTGGACGCGTTGTAGTTGAGACGAACTCTAAAGTCGTACAACATAGTGAAGGCGGCATCGTTGGCGCCATCAATGTAAAGAATGGCGATCGTGTTGCGGCGGGCGACATCTTGCTCGTACTGGATGGCACTCTAACCAAAGTCAATCTCTCGATCTTGCAAGTACGGCTTGACGACGTGCAAACTCGCGTTCCCCGACTGATCGCAGAGCGGGATATGGCCACGCACATTGACTGGCCGGATGAGATTAAGAGCCGAACTCGAAACGAGGAACAGTTGGCCGAGTTGTTTCGGGGGCAAGAGCTTGTATTTGTGGCCCGACGTACCATGAGAGAGGGCCAATACGCCCTACTTAAGGAGCAGATTGTTCAGGCCGCGGAGGAAATCAAAGGACTGGTCGCACAGCGCGATGCCAAGTCCGATGAACTTTTCCTGATAGATGATGAGCTACATGGCCTTGAAGAACTGAGATCAAAATTTCTCGTCTCCCAGAACCGTGTCATAGCGCTCAAGAGGCAGAAAACTAGTGTGCGTGGCGACCACGGGAGACTGGTTGGTGCCATCGCACGCACAAAGGCCGCTATGTCCGAAACGCGGCTCAAACTCTTGCAGCTTGATCACGAATTTCAAACGAAAGTAGCTGGTGAACTAAACGAGCTTCGCGCTCAAACAGCTGAACTCTTGGAAAAAAAGGTTGCGGCAGAAGATCGGTTGCGACGGATTGAGTTGCGGGCTCCAGCGGACGGTTTCATTCACGAACTAAGTGTCCACACGGTTGGCGGCGTGGTAAGTGCCGGTGATACGTTGATGAGGATCGTACCCAACTTAGATGCGCTGGTGATTGAGGCGCTGGTAGCGCCGCAAGAAATCGACCGGATCTACAGAGGTCAGGCGGCGCGGATCAGGTTTTCAGCCTTTAATCAGCGCACAACACCGGAAATCGATGGCACGGTTGAACATGTCTCGGCTGACGCGACGACGGATCCAAAAACCGGTGTTAACCACTTCCTCATTCGGATTGCTCTAAATCAAGGTGAGCGAGATCGGCTTGGATCTATTCTAATCGTTCCCGGCATGCCGGCAGAGGTCTTCCTACAAACTGAATCACGACAGGTCCTCAGCTACCTCCTGAAACCGATGTTTGATCAGATAGAAAAAGCTTTCCGCGAAGAGTAATCGCAGTGAAACCGGCCAGAACTTCCGCCAAATGTCTCACCAGTATTAAAGCTATTGGGTTCTGTCTAAACAACCACTTTCGTCAGGCGCCGTTTCGCTGTTTTCAGCCATAAGCTGTGTCACTGTGAAAGAGCGCGCGAGATGTTCGAGGTCAGCACAAAAAGTGTCGATATCGCGTCTCTCGCAACCCGGACGCGCGTGGAAGTCTTCCTTGGTCGAAATGTCCGCTCAGCTGACACCCAGGTTGGGCCTAACGAATGGCAGCTCATGGCAGATTGTGTTGCAAAACTCCCATTGAAAAGAACTGCGAACAGTGATTCCATTTCCGTAGTGCAGCAGCTGCGGAGACGGACAATGATGGGACGTCAGACACGGGGCCAGGAACAGCTTTTCTACGCGTTCAGTCTTGAAGAGGTCGTGCCGGCGGATCACCTGGTCCGGCGCATTGATGCGGTGTTGGACACGAGTTGGGTTCACCGGGAGCTTGCACCGTTTTACAGCACCCTTGGGCGGCCTTCTGTTGATCCTGAACTGATGATCCGGATGTTGATTGTAGGTTATGTCTTCGCGATCCGCTCTGAACGCGAGATCTGCCGTGATGTTCAGGTCAACCTGGCCTATCGCTGGTTCTGCGGCTTGGGGCTTGAAGACCGTATCCCTAACCACTCGGTTTTCTCGCGCGCCAGGTCTGAACGGTTCCGCGACAGTGATCTATTGCGCACCATGTTCGAGCATGTGGTGATGTCGTGCATTGATGCCGGTCTTGTTGGCGGGCACAGCTTTGCGGTGGATGCGTCCCTCATCCAGGCCGATGCCAACAAGCAGCGCTCCATTCCCGGACCGGACTGGAACCAGCAGCGCAACCTGGACACGGCCAGCCGGGCTGTGAAGGAATATGTCGAAACGCTCGACGATGCCGCCTTTGGCGCTGCAAGCGATGTTGTGCCCAAGTTTGTCTCGCCGTCTGATCCAGCTTCGCAATGGACAGGTGCCCACAAAGGACCGGCGTTCTTTGCATATTCCACCAACTATCTGATCGACAACAAGCATGCCGTCATTGTGGATGTGGAAGCCTCACGTGCCATCCGTCCGGCCGAGGTCGGCGCTGCCATGACGATGATCGAGCGTACAGAGATGTGCTTTGGCATGAAGCCCAAACGCCTTGCTGGTGATACCGCCTATGGCGCAGCAGAGATGCTTGCATGGCTGGTCAAGGAAAAGGGGATCGAGCCGCATATCCCCGTGTTCGACAAGTCGGCCCGCAAGGACGGTACGCTGAGCAGAGCCGACTTTACATTTGATGCAGAGCAAAACATCTACGTGTGCCCACAAGGCAAACCCCTGATCACTACAGGTCGCGTGCATCAGAACCGAACCTTGTATTACCGTGCGAGCAAGTTTGATTGCGATGCCTGCCCGCTGAAGTCGAAGTGCTGTCCCAAGGCGCCATCACGGCGGATACCGCGAGACATTGATGAGGATGCCCGCGACCTTGCCCGGTCATTGGTTGGAACCCCGGCGTTCGATCAATCCCGGCGTGAACGCAAGAAAGTGGAGATGGTCTTTGCTCATCTCAAGCGAATATTCGGGCTCGGGCGTTTGCGACTGCGGGGACCACGCGGGGCACAAGACGAGTTCCTGCTCGCAGCCACTGCCCAGAATTTGAAAAAACTGGCAAGGAATATCACCCGACCGCCGCCGTCGGCTGTCGCCTGTGCCTTACGTCAGAGCCTGCAAGACAATCCAGCGATCGAAAGGGTTGCTTCAAAGGCGGTTGCACTGCCGCGACAGAACCGGGCACGGTCAAACGCAACCCTCAACTTCAATACCGCATGCACCGTATAAATCAGCGCTGCACGCTGTTCCGACTTTTGCAACACAATCGGCACATAGCAGACATGTGACTTGAACCAGAAGACGTCCGCTTTGCGCGCGAAAGCTGCCATTCTCTAAAGGCAAGTCCAACGGCAACTGTGGGCCGAAGTACGGTGCGGCAAGTCAGGCCGAAGGTCTCGGAAGGGCTCGGAGCGGTCATGCGGCGACGCAGCATCACGGAAAAAATCTCCGTCGGATGGAAGTCCGCTTTTCACAAATTGACATAACCGCTGTGCAGTTGCGGCGAATTCACACTTTCCGCCCAAATTGACAGCGGCACTAACGGCCCAGAGCCGACCTTGGGCGATTACTTCCTATGCGACGGTGCCGCCAATCATTCCGGACATTCGGTGCAGGAGCGAAGTGCTAGGTATTGTGGACGACCGCAAAGCGGGACTTTTCTGCCGTTCAATTAATGTCGCCCAATGACCGGTTCTGAGCGGATCTCGGCTAGATGAGGACGAGGTAATGCGCATGAAGAGCGTCACACCACAGGAAGAAGGGCCGATCGATCCGAAGCGGCTGGTGAGGATGCTCAACTGGGCGGTTGCGAGGGCGCTGAAGGAAGAGGATAAAAAGCAGCGCTAATCAGCATGCCGATCTCTTGAACAGCGCATGTATGGCCCTGTGGCTGAAATGTCACACTGCGCCGGAAAATACATCGCTGTCAGCTTATGAAGTTCTCGTTCGGACCCTATGTGCTATTATTCATGCTGACTCTATTGAATTGCAGGGGCCGCCCACATGAGAAAACTCGTACTCTCAGCATCTGTTGCTCTGACAGCAATGATCGCGTCAGCTCAAGCTGCAGACTTGATGGACATGCCAGTCGGCTTTGACTGGTCAGGAGTCTACATGGGTGGTCACCTCGGCTATGGATTCGGAGAAAACACTTGGCGCAACAATCAACCTGCGACAACACCCGCTACTGATTTGGATGGTTTAGTTGTTGGCGGTGTTCTTGGTTATAATTGGTTGGTGTCTCCTTCATTTATGCTCGGCGTCGAGACCGACTTCAATGCAAGCAAAGTTACATCCACTAACAACGGGGGCATCGTCTTTGCTTGTCCCAGTGGTGTTTGCCGCACAAAGGTCGATTGGTTTGGGTCTACTCGCGCGCGCCTAGGTTATACGATGGATGCGTCGATGTTCTTTGTAACTGGGGGTGTAGCGTATGGATATGTTGATGCACGTGACCCAATATTTCAGCGGCGGGGCGATGTGATCGTAGGATGGACGGTTGGTGCTGGTTTCGAGCGTAACTTGGTAGAAAACTTAACCGCCAAAATTGAATACCTCTACACCGATCTTGGTCGCCGGCAGGATCAATACAACTGTGGTTTCAATTGCTATACTGATGTAAATTTTCACACTGTGCGAATTGGTTTGAACTATCACTTTTAGGCTCAAAAATTATTCAACCCTTCTAAAGGGCGGTGATGGCTACGCTGCAGATTGCGGAGATGAATTTATAAGCTAGGCGTTCTTTCCGCATGGCGATGCGTCGTCAATCCATTAGACATCCGCCCAAATGTGTCAGCACTATCGAATGGCTAGCCAGTACACAGATGATGCCGGACAAATCACGATTGGCGACCTACGGCGAGAGGGATGGCAACATTTCCAGCGCGGAACTCCATATCACCGCGCTGGCCTTCTCCGGTGTAAACGAAGACATCCTCGTCTCGCCATCCATCTTCATAGCCAAATTGGTCCCCAGATTTGCCAGTAAAGAGGAAGACGTAAGGTTGATCTGCTGGGGAAGGGTAGCTTTTTAGGATATTTGCGAAGGCATGGAAGTTGCTTTTGGCACAAAGTTGCGATTTATAGATGCTGGACGAAGGTCTCAAGAGGGAACTCGAAGAGCCGATGCGGCGCTGCAGTGTGAAGCCCGCATTCGAAATCGTCTGAATGTCGGCTATCAGTGTCGCAGCATAACTGGCCTGCGGTCGCAGCGAAAGTCCGGTTTCCGCCCAATTTTGCCTTTACCGCTTCCGGTACCTCTGCGCAGTTGCGGTGAATTCACACTTCCCGCCCTCACCTGCCATAGCCGCTCTCGGCCCCAAGCCGACTTTTGCTTTACTGGAAAGACGTTCTTATCGCTTACCCAGACCGGACATTCGTGCAAGCCGCATCATTTTAGTGACATCAATGACCGCAACGCGGACCAAACCTGCCGTTTGAATCAGTCGGACGCGGGTCCGGTCCTAACCTTTGACGGCCATATAGGCGTGGATGCACCAACCCGAGTGATGCTGTATGCTCAACAGCCAAAACAACGGCATAAATGCCATTAGCAGCACGGTTGGAAATTGCATTGTGAAGTGGAGATAAACGGCGCAGTCTCCTCAAACGAAGATCAACCTATCTGACAGTTCGTGGAGAATTCACAATGATCAATAGATTAGCGTTTGCGAGTTTGCTTCTTATGCTGCCCATGAACGCCTTGGCGTCAGATGTGGCAAAACCCGTTCTGTTGCACAAAGAAGTTGTAACGGGGATGCCCAAAGGAGAACAGCAGCAAATTACAGTACTTACAGCTACTCTAGCTCCCGGAGACAAGACGGTTTTTCATACGCACCGTTTTCCGGTCACGATCTATATTCTGAGTGGCAAGTTCACACTGGAAATGGAGGGGCGTGAGCCCGTGACGGTTTCAGCTGGCGAATCCATAGTTGAGCCCCCGAGCGTAAAAATGACGGGATATAACAAAAGTTCAAACGATCCTATGAAAGTTGTCATTTTCTATGTGACTGAACCCGATATGCCGTTTCTTGATCCAATCAACTAAGTCCTACTGACACCCTGCGCTACCAACCGTCCCAGATCTGGGCACGCCGAGCGGGTCAATAATAGATGCGGCGATGATGCTTTATGCTGAACACGCCATATTTGCCCAAAGATTAAAGTGTTGTGACGACCTATTGAGCTAACTGCTCATAAGAGCCATTCACTACTTGGAGCGCCAAGGTCAGCAACGCGGACAAACTTGCCACACAAGATATCTAGATGATTGGTAGCTTGTGACTTGAAGAAGACGGATGTGTGTGCTTGACTAGAAACAGATTGCGCTCACTCTGCAGCAGAAAGCAGAGATTGCACATCGAGCAACCCTTCCAAGTGAACTTCTTCGAACATCCAGTCCCTAAACCGGCCAATATCTGGACACTTCCTACGTCCCTCCGTATAGGCAAATGAATAAATGGCAATTGATGGACTTTCGATGTCGAACAGACGTTGGAGCCGTCCCTCAGCAATTGTATTGCGAGCCATGGCATCGTAAGCCAGCGCTACACCCTGCTGCTCTTCCGCGGCCGTCAGGGACAACTCACAATGAGCCAATCGGGGACCACGCGGCAGGTTGGTCAACTCTACACCAGCTTCCGAAAACCAGGCGGCCCAACCGTCATCTACTTCGTCATGCAGTAGCGTAGTGCGCAGCAAGTCAGCAGGCCTGCGCAAGCCTTCACGTTCAATGAAGGCGGGACTGGCAACCGGGTAGCGACCAGAGCGCATCATGGGTTCAACAATTGTGGATGACACCGGCTCTGAGCCCCAGTGAATGACAACGTCCGCCTCATTTACCGAAAAATTCATGCAGGGAGCCCCTGCGGACA
Source organism: uncultured Alphaproteobacteria bacterium (assembly GCA_963787895.1). Classification (GTDB taxonomy): domain Bacteria; phylum Pseudomonadota; class Alphaproteobacteria; order Rhizobiales; family Aestuariivirgaceae; genus Anderseniella. The sequence goes on from CAWBEX010000002.1 coordinate 7,275, forward strand.
CTAATATGACGATACTCTCTTTTTCAGGGTAGCGGTGCAAACGTGGCACAAGCCACCTCGCAGCAAATCCCGGTGTAGACAAAACGCGCAGCGCACTTGCTGGACCCTTTGCCGAGATGCGCCGGGTGCTGGCGTCAAGAGCATCGAGAATGGGCGTCAGGTCTTTCACGTACTCTTTGCCAGCTTTGGTTAGCGACAGACCTTGCGGATCGCGGACAAACAACGAGATACCCAAGAGGCCTTCCAGTGATTTTACCTGATGGCTGATTGCCGAAGGTGTCAAAGACAACTCGACCGCGGCGTCACGGAAACTCAAACGCCTGGCAGCCGCCTCAAATGCGCGGAGCGCTGGTTGCGGAGGAAGGTGGCGATTGCCGGCACATGAATTATTTTCAGCAGCCAATGAAATACCTTCATTTGAATGTCTGTCGCTGGGAAGCTTAGCATAAGAACGGCATCAACCACAGCATCCAAGGAGAACCCGCATGTCAGTTTTTGAAACTTGCACTAAGCATTGCGCAACCATGGCTTTCCTAACCGGCATTTTGATTGGTGGTGCGAGCTTTGCCGTATTGGGCCCTATCGCAATCGCGGCGGCGACTGCTCCAACCGAGCACAAAGGGTTGAAGGTTGAGGCACTGGGGATAGTTTCTGCCAAGTCCATGGAGGCAACGCTCGGGCTTGCAGGTCACAAACTCCAGTTGCGGGCCATCACTATCGAAGCTGGCGGTCAGATCGCCAAGCACAGCCACGAAACACGCCCGGGCCTCGTTAAGGTCGTGGACGGTGAATGGATCGAGGGGCGGTCGTCTGGTGAGGTCAACTTTGCATCCGGGATGGCCGAAGCCATCATTGAGGATGAGAACACCACACACTGGTTTTTCAACCGCAGCGACAAACCGGCAACGGCTATTGTGTGTGACATTGTTCCCGACAAATGAGCTAGCAATATCATGGACGGTAATCAGCCTTCATCTGGAATGCAGAAAAGTGCTTCAACTGCAGTGAGGCGCAGACTGGCCGCTATTCTGATGGCCGACATTGCCAATTACAGCCGATTGATGAGCGCGGACGAGGAAGCCACTTTGGTCGAAATGCAAAAGTTCCGCTTCTCTTTAGTGGATCCTACGATCGGTCAGCACCATGGTCGTATCATCAAGACAATGGGTGATGGCCTGCTGGTGGAGTTTACGAGTGTCTACGACGCGATTGAGTGCTCACTCGCAGTTCAGCGTGGCATGGTAGATCGAATGAGAGACGTCCCTGAAAACCGGCAGTTCAGATATCGGATGGGCATCAATCTTGGCGATGTGCTGTCTGAGGGCAATGATGTTTACGGAGACGGCGTCAACATTGCAGCACGCTTGCAGGAAATTGCAGAACCCAACGGGATTGCCATATCGAGTGTCGTGCTGGGTCATCTGGAAGATGAACTCCAGCATGCATTCGCTGACATGGGCGCACATGAACTAAAAAACATCAACCGCCCGGTCCGTGTCTATCATTACAGTGCCGATGCCCACGCGAAGCCAGAAAACACTGCCATTCGTCCATTCATTGACCCTCCTGATAACAAGCCATTGCTCATCACCGGCGGCTGCCTTTGCGGAAACGTCCGCTACCAGGCGACTGCCAAGCCGCTTGGTTCCATGCTCTGCCATTGCAGGATGTGCCAGCGCTTTTCTGGGGCTCCCATTCTAGGTGGCACAACTTTTCTGACAGAGGCGCTGTCCTTCACTAAAGGTAAACCCAAGTTCTTTGTATCCTCGAAGATTGCCCAGCGTGGTTTTTGTGGCAACTGCGGCACAGCTCTTATCTATCAAGGTACTCTAGGTGTGTGGACAAAATGGACCATGATTTTCACTGCCAGCCTAGATGAGCCAGAAAAATATCCACCCACCTATCATCTAGGTATCGAAAGCACGATGCCGTGGCTCGACATTCACGACGACCTGCCCCGCACCATGTGTAAGGATTCACCAAGCCTTGTGGATGCCTACAGAACTGTGAATGAAGAAGTGCCGTAGATTGGCCAGAGCTAGCCCGAGTATGTTTACTGGTAAAGTTCATGGGTTTGAGTGACGATGAGTGTTTCTGGCGTAAAGTTGCCACTCGTAGATATTGGGCGAGGGTCTTAAAAGGGCTCCAGGCGGTATTTGCCTCGCAACCTGTTCTGGTCGAATATCTTAATGCTGAATGTCTGAGTGCTGCGGATGGAGGGTATGGTCAGGAGACTTTGTTATGTCCACTCCCAACCTACCCATGGTCATCCCATCAACACGCGCTTGGAACAATGGTCGTATCATAGGCCAGAAGCGACCATTGTTACCCAAGCATGTTTGGGCCATACGTGTGCGCCTGGAGCTTGCAGGTGCAACCCGAGACCTCGCGCTGTTTAACATGGCTGTTGATAGCAAATTGCGTGGCTGTGATCTGCTCAAGCTGAAGGTCGCTGATGTCTATGCCTCGGGCGCAATCAAGGAGCGTGTCTCAATTCTTCAGAGCAAGACCCAAACCCCGGTCCGATTCGAGATCACTGAAGGGACGCGCAAATCATTAATGGACTGGATTGGTCATCCTCTGATGTCGGGGCAAGAGTATCTTTGGCCGGGTCGCTTTCATGATCGTCCTCACATCTCTACACGCCAATACGCACGAATGTTGAAGGATTGGGTTAGGTCCATTGGCCTTGAGCCAGGCGCTTACGGCACCCACTCGATGCGCCGGACGAAGGTTGCACAGATTTACAAGAAAACCGGCAACCTGCGTGCAGTTCAGTTACTTCTCGGTCACACCAAAATGGACAGCACCGTCCGGTATCTTGGCGTGGATCTGGAAGACGCGCTCGCAATTTCCGAGAGCGTTGAGATCTAACAATCAAAGGGTCGGCGTCACAGCCGGCCCAAACCTGCCGTTCAAGGTCTAACGCGCATGTTCCCAGAAGCAGGCATTCGTTGCGATTGCGAAGGATACCGTTCTCAGATTGCCGCATAGTATGAGCATGTCATGTGATGGGATGCCAATTCAGGCATGTGCCCGCAGATATATGCGATGCCTCCGCATCTACGACCCCAATTCCATCGGCTTGACATAAAGGAAAGAGCGATGCTGAGCCACCCCGGCATAGCCTTTCAAGCACGGGCAACTGGCAATCATTTGTCCTGATCACCCTAACTGGGAAATACTCAGTCCGACCAGTACGGCGCGTCCATTCAAAGCCAGCGACAGCAGCAGACATTCGGATTGGTTGCACCTCTTGGCCAGACAAGGCGGTGATCATACCTTCTACAAAGAGTTTGAATCCAATGTAGGCGGCAAGTGAATTCCCCGGCAAACCGGCGACTATCGTTTCACGCAGCCGGCCGAACATTACCGGCTTGCCGGGCTTCATGGCGACACGCCAGAAAGCAACCTCGCCACCAGAACGCTCGAGGGCCGGCTTGATGTAGTCATGACCGCCAACTGAAACAGCACCAGACGATATAACCAGATCATACTTACCATTTATCGCATTGAAGAAATCAATCGTCCCCTCCAGCGTATCGGAAACATTACCCAGGTCTGTCACCTCAGCTCCAGCTTGGACAGCTAGACTCAACAACAACGGCCGGTTGGCATCGTAGATTTGTCCCTTTGTCAGGACATGTCCTGCTTCCAGAAGTTCATCTCCGGTGGAGAACACCCCGACCCGCGGTTTGCAAACAACATTCACGGCACAGTGCCCACTGGCTGCCAACAATCCAATGTGGCGGGCGTCAAGCCGGGTCCCGGCCCTCACAAGCATCGCACCCCGCTGAACATCTTCACCGGCCAGCCGGATGTTTTGCCCCTTCCTTGGCTTTTCAAGAATACACGCCCTGTCTGCATCCACACCCACGTCTTCCTGCATCACAACAGCATCAAATCCTACAGGCACCGGAGCACCAGTGAAGATGCGCACCGCCACAGGTCCAACGGGCACAGGCAACCGGGACGTATCGCCGGCAGCTACGGGCCCGATCACTGGCAGCATCCATGGGCCTTCACCAACCAAATCAGACGCGCGCACTGCAAAGCCGTCCATTGCCGAATTGTCGAAAAACGGCATTGACCTTGGCGCACAAACATCACGCGAAAGCGTTCGTCCGGCAGCTTCAGCGAGCCCGGCCAAATCTGCTGCACGCTTCGCTGGAATCATCGCATGAACGCGATCGATTGCCTTGTCCACCGGGATCAATCCGCGCACTTGTTCGGGGCAGTCACAACCACCTGCTGGGACTGTGAGGGCTTCAATCATGCTTCACCTCCGCAGGTCCGCATGGACAACTCAAGACGATCCTTGGCACAGCGACCGGAACGCCTTCAGTTGAACAATCCAGGTCACGCAGCAGGCCGTCATTCAACCCATATACCCAACCATGAATACGCAGCGGCTTGCCGCGCCGCCATGCTGACTGAATGATCGGAGTTCTGCCAAGGCTTGCCACCTGCGACTGGATACTGAGTTCGCAAAGGCGGTTGAGCCTTGCCTGCTTATCCCCGAGTTCATTGAGTTCCTGTTCGCCTGCATCCGCAACATCACGGACTGGCTGCAGCCAATGATCGATAATACCATGTCGATGACCATCCATCGCGGCCTTCACCCCACCGCAGCCGTAATGGCCGCACACGATGATGTGCTTGATCTCCAGGTTATCGACTGCAAACTCCAGTACTGACAGGAGGTTCAGGTCGCCACGATGAACAAGATTGGCGACATTGCGGTGTACGAAGACCTCACCTGGTTCAAGCCCGGTGATGACATTGGCAGGAACGCGGCTGTCAGAACAACCGATCCACAAATACTCAGGGCGCTGCAATGCTGACAGCTTTGCAAAGTATTGAGGGTCTTCGTCGCGGCGCGCCTTCGCCCAGGCCGCATTGTGATCAAGCAGATCAGACAGCATTTCCAGGCTCCGGTAAATTTATGCCACGACGTGCAGCCATGCGTTTCGCCATATTGCGCAGGTCATCAGCGGTCAGACGCACTCTGGCAATCGGCAACACAATGGCATTCTCCAGCGTCAAATGATGACGTTCATTCTCGGCGAAGCGCCGCAACAATGCGGCAAAGCGTGCAGGCAAGGCAGCCTTGCCCCCCCTTGCAAGCGCCTTGCCCAGACCATCCGTGATTAACTCGGCATCAAGGCGGTCAGCAGCATGCTCCTCGCTGAGCTGACCCAATACATCTTCAATGCGGTCATCAGGTCTTGCCCGGCGGCGCAATAGTGGAAACAAGTCCTGCTCTTCGTCAAAGATGTGACAGACAAAGTCGCCTCGCAGAAAATGCAGTACAGATGCGATCAGCGTCGCATCCAACTTCTTTCCGCAAGCAAACCCATCGAGCACATTGCACAGGACACGTTGACGAAAATGTTCCGCGAAAATGTAGTCCAGCGGCTCGTTCAATTGAGTTACAGGCGGCACCTTATCCAGCACTTCGAGTGCCAGTTTTTCCATTTCCGCCTTGTTGGCCATCTTCGTATCCTCCTATTGGACCAAAGAACCCTCGGTTGACGTTATCTCCACGCCTGAAATTCTGGCCTGACCTGCCAGAATGCCAATATATTGCGCGACCGCCCTCGACCAACTCGAGGCCTCAAGCCAGGCCGCGATTTTCTCACGCACCACCTCGAACGGCAGCGGCGTTGCATCGATCCTGCGATCCAGGACGACAAGATGAATACCGAACCTGCTGTCGACCAAGCCAGGAGCTGCAACTCCTGGAGTCATGCCTGCGAGTGCAGATTCGAATTCGGACACTGTAGAACCAGCCGTCAATTGCCCCAGATTGCCGCCCTGCTGGGCAGATGGGCAGTCTGAATATTCCGCGGCCAGCTTGGCGAATTCATCCGGGTGATCTGCGATAAATCCTGCCAGTCTTTGCGCCTTTACTCTGGCGGCTTCACGAGCCTGGATGTCATCCCGCTCGACCGCGAAAAGAATGTGACGTGCTTCATGGATAGTGTCAGAGCGGAAGCGGTGCTTGTTCAGTTCGTAAACACGGCGGCACTCCTGCTCCGTTACCTGGGGAACTGATACCTCCTGTTCGATCAGCAACCGGATGCTTGCGTCCTCTGCTGTTTCTGAGCGTTGCGAAACGGTATTTTCGCGAGATACCGCAATACCAATCCGGGAAGCCTCCTGAAGCAGCAACTCACGTACGGCCAGCGCTTGAGCAGCCAGTGCAAGAGCAGCCCCGGGCGTCGCAGCAGGATGGTTTTGTGCCTCCGCCATGATGGCTGACTCGGTGATCATCACATCATTCACGGTTACATCCTTGATAACTTGCGCAGGTTTGGGTGGCACTTCTGTATCCGGCTCGAGGTATCCCGAATAACTCTCCTTTGATGCCGGCTTCTTCGACAGATCACGCCTGTGCAGCGTAGGGTTCTGATAGATCGAGGTCATTGCTGATTACTCCGCAGGCAGGCGGGCTGTGCCACGCTGATTGCGCTGGCGCACAACCTGATAACCGGGCCGCCAGAAATAGCGTACCGGTACAGAAAGCATGTGCACCAGCCTCGAGAACGGGAACATCAGGAAGATCGTGAGGCCGAGCAGTATGTGCAATTGATATGGCCATGCCTGCGCACCAACCAGCTCAGCTGTGCCATCGATACGCAGGGTAAGGATGCGCTGCGCCCATTCCGAAAGTGCCAGCATCACGCCTGCATCTTCATGCGCCAGCGAGTACGGCACCGTTATCAGGCCAAGCGTCAGCTGGATGAACAGGATGATCAGGATGGCATTATCTGCGAAAGTCGATGTAACTCTGATGCGGGGATCGAAGAAGCGCCTGTGCATCAGCAACAGCAGGCCGATGAAGCAGACTATGCCAGCAATCGAACCGGCTACGATGGCAAGCAACTGCTTCGACTCCGCGGAGATGAAGTGTTCATAGATCCAGTGCGGCGTCAGCAGTCCGATCGAGTGTCCAAAGAACAGGAACAGGATGCCCAGATGGAACAGGACCGAGCCCCACATGAGCTGCTTGCGCCTCAGAAGCTGAGATGAGCCCGAACGCCACGAATAGGGCTCGCGGTCATAGCGCAGGATGGACCCGATGATCATCACCGCTAGGGCAACATAGGGGTAAACAGTGAAGAGCAGCGTGTTGATGTAGCCTGGCATGGTGGACTCCTATTGCGGATAGTTGGTGGCGCTGCCACCTGGCTTGCGTCGTGCGGCACGCACCTGCCGCTGAATGCGGTCCGTGCCGCACACGCCTTCGCCGGCGTTACCGCCAAAGGTCACGACCTCTTCTTCCCAGATGCGGTCCAGCGCATCGAGGTCGTTCGGGTCCTCTTCCGGAAGTGCCAGAAGCTCCTGCACCAACTTCTTGTCAGGCTTCCCCTTGGCGATTGATTCCAGCGCAATGAAGGCGTTGACATAGACTGAGTTGCGCTTGCGCAGCCGTTCCTTGATAGCCGTGATGATATGAGCCGTTTTGCCCAGCAACTCACGCGCCTCGGACTCCGGTTTGTTGGCCAGATATTCCAGGAACATCGGTAAATAGTCCGGCAGTTCTTTGGCATCGACCTCAAAGCCGTCAGCGTCGTACATGGCCATCAGGTCGACCATGGCCTGGCCTCTGTCGCGGCTTTCGCCATGCACATGTTCGAACAGGTGCAGAGACAGTGTGCGGGTGCGGTCGAAAAGGAACACATAGCGCTCCTGCGCATCGTAGTGATCGAACTTGGCAATGTCGTCGATAAGTCTGGTTACCAGCGTCATCTCACGCGCACCCAATGCTGCATCCATCTTCAGTGCCTGTTTCAGTTCAGGCATGTCCGACTTAAGTTCCAGGTTCGGATAAGTCAGCAATAATGAAAGAACTTTCAGGGTCATATTCATTCCACGCGCTCCTTGAAGATATCGGTCGGGGTCTGCACGGTGCGGGTGCGCTTGCCGCCGAAGAGGTCGGTATCAGACGTGCCGCCCGAGCAGCCATTGCCGAATGAGAACCCGCAAGATCCGCGGACATCATAGGCGTCTTCAGATATCTCGCGGTGACTTGTCGGGATGACGAAGCGATCCTCGTAGTTTGCAATCGCCATTACGTGGTACATTTCCTCTATCATAAGACCCGTCATGCCGACTTTCTCGGCAACTACCTCGTCAATCACACCATCAATGGTCTTGGCTCGCATGTAGGCGCGCATGGCCAGCATCCGTTCAAGCGCCGAGACAATCGGCTCTTCCTTGCCCGCGGTCAGCAGGTTTGCGAGGTATTTGACGGGTATCCGGAGAGACCGAACGTCGGGCATAGCGCCGTCCATTCCGATCTTTCCGGCCTCTGCGGCTGCCTGGAGGGGCGACAGCGGAGGGATGTACCAAACCATTGGCAGGGTTCGGTATTCAGGGTGCAACGGAAAGGCGACTTTCCAATCCATCGCCATTTTGTAGACAGGTGATTTCTTTGCTGCCTCGAGCCACGCCTCAGGAACGCCATCTCTACGGGCCTGCTCAACAACCTTGGGATCATTGGGATTCATGAACACATTGAGCTGCTCCTCATGGAGGTTCTGCTCATCAGCTGTTGAAGCAGCTTCAGATATTCTGTCAGCGTCGTAGAGGATGACACCCAGGTAACGAATACGTCCCACGCATGTTTCCGAGCAAACGGTCGGCTGGCCTGCCTCGATGCGTGGGTAACAAAACACGCATTTCTCAGACTTGCCGGAAGACCAGTTGTAGTAAATTTTCTTATACGGGCAGCCGGACACACACATGCGCCAGCCGCGGCATTTTTCCTGATCGATCAGAACAATGCCATCATCCTCTCGCTTGTATATTGCGCCGGAAGGACAAGCGGCCACGCATGCCGGATTTAGGCAATGTTCGCACAACCGCGGCAGATACATCATGAAGGTGTTTTCAAACTCGCCGTAGATTTCTTTCTGAATTCCTTCAAAGTTGTAATCAGCAGAACGCTTGGAAAACTCGCCGCCCAGAATCTCCTCCCAGTTCGGACCCCACTCGATTTTCTCCATTCGTTCACCGCTGATCAACGAGCGAGGGCGTGCAGTTGGCGCGGCTTCCACTTCGCCTGCGGTTTGCAGGTGGCCATAATCGAAATCGAACGGTTCGTAATAGTCATCAATTTCAGGTAGATCGGGGTTGGCAAAAATCTTCGCAAGAATGCGCCATTTCGGACCCATCTTTGGTTCAATCTTGCCGTTAGACTTTCGCGTCCAGCCGCCGTTCCACTTCTTCTGGTTCTCCCATTCCTTCGGATAACCGACACCTGGCTTGGTCTCGACATTATTGAACCAGGCGTACTCAACGCCTTCGCGGTTGGTCCACACGTTTTTGCAGGTGACTGAGCAGGTGTGGCACCCGATACATTTGTCGAGGTTCAGCACCATGCCGATTTGAGCGCGGATCTCTCATTCTGCTGCCTCCAGTTTAGTTGTAGGTACATCACGGTATGGACCTTCTTTCCATTCCACCCGGTCAAGCTTGTGCACCACGACGAACTCATCGCGGTTGGAGCCCACGGTACCGTAGTAGTTGAAACCGTAGGCCTGATGGGCATAGCCACCAATCATATGGGTAGGTTTGGTGATGGCGCGGGTGACCGAGTTGTGGATGCCGCCACGATTGCCTGTGATTGGTGAGCCCGGCGTATTCACAATCTTCTCCTGCGCGTGATACATGTAAATCGTACCTACTTTCATGCGCTGGGAGACGACCACACGGGCAACGATTGCGCCGTTCGAGTTAAATACCTCCACCCAGTCATTATCGACGAGATCTGCCTTTGCAGCGTCTGTTTCAGACAACCATACAACCGGGCCACCACGATTCAGCGTCAGCATCATCAGGTTGTCGGAATAGGTCGAATGGATGCCCCACTTCTGGTGCGGCGTAATGAAGTTGAGCACTACTTGCGGCTTGCCGTTTGACTTCGCTTCAATCACCGGGTTTATCGATTTGGTGTCAATCGGAGGCCGGTAAACACAAAAGCCCTCGCCAAATGCCCGCATCCACAAATGGTCTTGATACAGCTGTTGGCGACCAGTCAGTGTACGCCAGGGGATCAACTCGTGCACGTTGGTGTAGCCGGCATTGTAACAGACCTTTTCGCTTTCAATGCCGGACCAGGTTGGCGAGGAGATGATCTTGCGCGGCTGCGCCACCACATCACGGAACCGGATTTTTTCGTCCTCCTTGGGAAGGGCAAGATGGGCGTGTTCACGCCCTGTATTCTTGGACAAGGCTTCCCAGGCCTTCACCGCCACTTCACCGTTGGTTTCCGGCGCGAGTGACAGGATCACTTCTGTTGCATCAATGTCTGTTTCAATGCGGGGGCGGCCCTTGGTAGCGCCTTCCTCGGTCACAACGCCGTTCAGACGGCCAAGCAGTTCAACTTCGTGCTCGGTATTCCATGTGATACCCTTGCCACCATTGCCGAGTTTTTCCATAAGTGGCCCGAGCGCGGTGAAGCGCTTGTAGAGGTTCGGATAATCTCGCTCTACAATGGCCACTGTCGGCATTGTCTTGCCGGGGATAAGATCGACCTCTCCCTTCTTCCAGTCTTTCACGTCAAGCGGCTGTGCAAGCTCGCCGGGCGTGTCGTGTAGAATTGGGACCAGCACAATGTCCTTCTCCACGCCAAGGACCTCTGGCGCCACCTCGGAGAACTTTTTTGCCAAACCTTTGAAAATGTCCCAGTCACTGCGGGCGTCCCAGGCCGGATCAGCTGCGGCTGTAAGCGGATGGATAAAGGGGTGCATGTCAGAGGTGTTGAGGTCGTTCTTCTCGTACCAGGTGGCAGTCGGGAGAACTATGTCGGAATAGACGCAAGTCGTGGACATGCGGAAGTCCAGTGTCACCAGCAGGTCAAGTTTTCCTTCCGGCGCATCATCATGCCACACAGCTTCTTTCGCGCGCACCCTGCCTTCATCACCAAGATCCTTACCCATCACTCCATGCGATGTGCCGAGCAAGTGCTTGAGGAAATACTCATGTCCTTTACCTGACGAACCAAGCAGGTTCGAGCGCCAGACAAATAGGTTGCGCGGCCAATTGGCTTCATCATCAGGGTCTTCGCACGACATGTGCAGCTCGCCCGACTTCAGTTGTTTCGCGACATAGTCCTTGGGCTCCATCTTTGCCTTGGCCGCCGCCTTGGCGACTTCCAGCGGATTGGTTTTCAGTTGGGGCGCGGAGGGTAACCAACCCATCCGCTCTGCACGGATATTGTAGTCGATCAGCGTGCCATCCCACGGCCCGTCTGGCGCTGTTGGCGACAGGATTTCATCAATCTCGAGTGTCTCGTAACGCCACTGGTCTGTGTGCGCGTAAAAGAACGAGGTCGAATTCATCTGGCGCGGTGGACGGCCCCAGTCGAGGCCAAACGCCAGCGGTAACCACCCGGTTTGAGGGCGCAGTTTCTCCTGCCCAACATAATGGCTCCAGCCACCACCGGACTGGCCGATGCAACCGCACATCACCAGCATGTTGATGATGCCGCGATAATTCATGTCCATATGGTACCAGTGGTTCAGGCCAGCACCGAGGATGACCATCGAGCGGCCCTGGGTTTTTTCGGCATTGGTGGCAAACTCGCGCGCCACCGTGATGATCTGGTCGCGAGGAACACCAGTAATTTTTTCCGCCCACGCCGGAGTGTAGGGCAGGTAATCGTCATAGGACTTGGCACTGTTGGCGTCGTGCAAGCCGCGATCGAGGCCATAGTTCGCAACGAACAGGTCAAACACCGTTGTCACGAGCGTGTCACCATCTGCGAGCTTCACCCTTTTCGCTGGTACCGAGCGCAGCAAAACGCTGTCATGATCGGTGCCTTCGAAATGGTCGTGTTCACGGTTGCCAAAGTAAGGGAAGGCAACTGATGCCACTTCATCATGATTCTCGTCGAGAATCAGACTCATGGTGAGATCGACATCCCTGCGTTTCCCGTCCTTTGCTTCCAAGTTCCACTTGCCTTGTTCACCCCAGCGAAACCCGACAGAGCCGTTTGGCACTACGATTTTCTTCGACTTGCCGTCGATGGCCAACGTCTTCCAGTCCGGATTGTTCTTCTCGCCCAATGCGCCCTTGATGTCGGAAGCGCGCAACAGCCGGTCAGGCACATATGCGCCGTTCTTCTTGACCAGCTTCACCAACATCGGCATATCGGTATATCGGCGGCAGTAGTCTTCGAAGTACTCCGCCTGTCGGTCCAGGTGGTATTCGCGCAGGATGACATGGCCGATTGCCATCGCGAGAGCTGCATCAGTTCCCTGCTTCGGGTGAAGCCACATGTCGGAGAACTTGGCCGCCTCCGAATAGTCTGGTGACACAACGACCGATTTCGCACCTTTGTAGCGAACCTCGGTGTAGAAGTGTGCATCCGGCGTGCGAGTCTGCGGCACGTTAGATCCCCATAACATCAGGAAGCCGGAGTTGTACCAGTCGGCGCTTTCAGGCACGTCTGTTTGCTCGCCCCACGTCATTGGCGATGCAGGCGGCAAGTCGCAGTACCAGTCGTAGAATGACATGCACACGCCACCCAATAGTGACAGGTAGCGCGAACCCGCTGCGTAGGAAACCATCGACATTGCCGGAATCGGCGAGAAGCCAATGACACGGTCCGGGCCCCATTTCCTTGATGTGTAGGCATTGGCAGCGGCGATAATCTCGTTGACCTCATCCCACTTGGCCCGAACGAAGCCACCGTGGCCGCGCACCTTGATGTAATCACGCCGTTTGGCCGGATCCTCCTGGATGGCTGTCCATGCAGCAACCGGAGTGCGGACTGCACGCTCCTTGCGCCACAACTTCAACAGCCGCGACCGGATGAGCGGATACTTAACCCGATTGGCGGAGTACATGTACCAGCTGTAAGATGCCCCACGAGAGCAGCCGCGCGGCTCATGGTTCGGCAGATCAGGCCGTGTTCGTGGGTAGTCTGTTTGCTGGGTTTCCCAAGTAACGATGCCGCCTTTGACGTAGATCTTCCAGGAACACGAGCCCGTGCAGTTCGCGCCGTGGGTGGAGCGCACGATCTTGTCGTGCTGCCAGCGCTTCCTGTAGCTGTCTTCCCACGAACGGTCTTCGTTGGTCGTGACGCCATGACCTTGCGAAAAAGTGTTGACGTTCTTGCGGGCCAGGAAGTTCAGACGGTTCAATAGATGTGACATCGTTTCCAGTCCTTGTTGATTTGTTTTCTCAGCACGGCACCGAGGCGTTCTTGCGCGAGTAGAAGTACCAAGTAATCACCACACACACGGCGTAGAACACCAGGAACGTCCACAGCGCAGCATGCGGTTGTCCCGTTATTGAAATCGAGGTGCCATAGGCCTTCGGAATAAAGAATGCACCATAGGCTGCGATGGCTGACGTAAACGCGATGATGGCTGCACTTTCGCGGCCAGTGATCTTCTGTTGCTCGGCTTCATTCGCATTCGGCATCAGCCGCGTGATCTCCTGCTTCATGATCGAAGGGATCATTTGGAAGGTCGATGCGTTGCCGACACCGGTCAGGAAGAACAGGGCCATGAAGCAGGCGAAAAAGCCCCAGAAGTTACCGCCATCACCATTGGACGGCAGGAACTGCAGCACGCCAAACACGGCGATGATCATGCCCAGGAATGTCCAGAAGGTAACCCGGCCGCCGCCGAACTTGTCAGATATCCAGCCTGTAGCAGCACGGCTCAGCGCACCGACAAGCGGGCCCAGAAATGCGTAGGACAAAACGTTCACATCTGGGAACTGGGTCTTCATCAGAAGCGGGAAACCAGCCGCGTAACCAATGAATGAGCCAAAGGTGCCGGTGTAAAGAACACACATAACCCAATTGTGGAAGCGTTTGAGGATCGACAACTGGTCAGCAAGAGATGCCTTGGCATCGGCTATGTCGTTCATGCCGAACCAGGCTGCTATTGCAGAGACAACCAGGAATGGCACCCAGATAAAGCCGGCGTTCTGCAAAAACAGTTGACCACCTTCCACAGTTTGTTGCGGTTCACCGCCAAACGCACCAAACACTCCGGCCGTGATGACCAATGGCACGACGAATTGCATGACAGAGACACCGAGATTGCCGAGACCGGCATTAAGGGCCAGGGCGTTGCCTTTGGTGGCCTTCGGGTAAAAGTAAGCAATATTGGCCATCGACGACGCGAAGTTTCCGCCCCCAAGACCGCAAAGCAGGGCTAGTGCCAGAAAGGTCGCATATGAAGTGTTGGGATCCCGTACCGCAAATCCGATACCGATAGCCGGGATCAAAAGTGAGGCTGTTGACAGCGCAGTCCATTTCCGGCCGCCGAAAATCGGGATCATGAAACTGTAGAAGATGCGCAGCGTCGCACCAGACAGACCTGGCAGAGCCGCCAACCAGAAGCGCTCGCCAACTGAGAAGTTGAAACCAATGGATGGCATCTTCGCGACGACGACCGACCACACCATCCAAACCGAGAACGCAAGCAACAGGTTGGGAATTGATATCCAGAGATTGCGGGTAGCAATTGCCTTGCCTTGGTTTTCCCAGAACTCCTTGTCTTCTGGACGCCAGTCTGTCAGCACCGGGCCACGTTGGGGTTTAATTGTGCTTGCAGTAACCATGGGAATCTCCCTTAAGGCTGTGAACAGGGGCGAACGGGCCGCACCATGCGGCCCGCACGACTGTGGTTACTCGGCCGGCTTCAAGTGGCCGCTTGTGGCAGATATTTTGCCTTGTGCACTCTTTGGTTTGCCAAGCGGTCTTTCCGGAACATCCGAGAGATATCTCTCTTCTTCCAGGCCGGGGTGGCGGGTCTTCTCCATGCGTCGGATCGCGATATGCATCCAGATCGTCGAGACGGTGACGAGTGCGAACATCAACATGTAGGGGGCCGTCCAGACACCGGTATAATCGAGCAGGATACCGAACGAGATGGGCAACACGAACCCACCTAGTCCACCTATCATACCAACGAGACCACCAACCGAACCCACGTGATGCGGGTAGTAAACCGGGATGTGCTTGTAGACCGCGGCCTTGCCCAGGCTCATGACGAACCCGAGCACAACCGTGAGCACCACGAACATTGTCAGGTTTACACCGAATGCAAACTCGATTGGCGCCTTGATGCCCTGTACGGTGTAACTTGTCTGTGGATAGCTCATGATGAATAGGCACATAAGCGAGACGATGAAGGTGAGGTACATCACGAACCGAGCACCCCACTTGTCCGACATCCAGCCACCAAGCGCGCGAAACACAGAGCCTGGCAGTGAATACATCCCTGCCAGCACCCCAGCGGTGGTTAGTGGCAGACCGTAGGCACCGACGTAGTAGCGCGGAAGGAACGACGCGAGCGCTACGAATGCACCAAACACGAAGAAATAATAGGTGGCGAAGCGCCATACCTGTACGTTCTTCAGAGGAGCCAATTGCTCAGCTGCAGACACCGGCTTGCTTCCAGTCTTTTTGCGGCTGGTCCGTGCCGGATCGTCCTTGCTGAGCGCATAGAACAGCACCGCCGTGATCGCCAGCACTATGGCATAAACCCTGGCAGTACCTTGCCATCCCATCGCCACCACCAGGAATGGAGCTGCAAAGTTGGTGACAGCTGCGCCTACGTTACCTGCGCCGAAAATACCAAGCGCTGTGCCCTGCCTTTCCTTCTCGAACCATTGCGAGACGTAGGCCACACCGACAATGAATGAGCCGCCAGCGAGGCCCAACCCCAGAGCCGCCAGAAGGAAAACTTCATAAGTTTGCACAGATGAAAGCAACCAGACCGCAATTGCCGTGATCAGCATTTGCACCGGAAACAAAATGCGGCCGCCGTACTGCTCGGTCCAAACACCAAGAAAGATACGGCTGACCGATCCGGTAAGAACTGGCGTGGCAACAAGCAGGCCGAACTGGGTATCCGTAAGACCGAGATCTTGCTTTATTTTGACGCCAATGATTGAAAAAATTGTCCAGACTGCGAAGCATACGGTAAAGGCAAATGTACTGAGCCCCAGCGCCCTGTATTGGTCTTGCTGCGTGACCCCATCTAGAGTGTGCATTGCTCCAACCCCTCTCTTGCACGCGCGGAAGAAACCCACGCAAATCGGTTAAGGACGGTGGCAGCATCTGCTGAATGTAAGTCCAGCGGTTGATCCAGATCAAAACGAGAGGACTTCGCAGTGAAACAAGAGCGCGATTAAAAATCAGCAATTTCAACAAGATAAAAAATCAATTAATCGAATTGCGATCGACCGCCCGGCTTGCTAATTTGATCAAGTTGGGAATTGATATTTATCAAGGAGAATTATTTTGCGGTCCACCGACTTGCCGCAGATCAGGTCATTGCAACTCTTCCAGAGTATGGAGGAGTGCAACTTCGATGCCCTCATGGAAGTTGCCTATCTGCAGACTTTTCCACCACAGCTGGAACTGATTGCGGAGGGCGATCCTGCCGACTTCCTCTATATAGTCGTGGATGGCGAGGTAGAGCTTTACGCAAAGACCAATGGCCGTAAGTCAATCATGGGCATTGTCAAGCCTGTTGGTACGTTCATTCTTGCAGCTGCAATCAAGGACGCCGTATACCTGATGTCGGCGCGGACGATAGGCAGAGCCAAGTTATTGCTGATTCCTTCTGAGGATATTCGTAAAGCGTTTGAGGCCGATGGAGCATTTGCCCGCGCCATCGTGGGTGAACTGGCAAACTGTTACCGTCAGGTTGTGAAGGAATACAAGGATCTGAAGTTGAGAACGGCAGTTGAAAGGCTTGCAAATCGTCTATTGCGCTATCACAAGGATCAGGGAGCAAGCGGATCCCTCGAACTACCCAATGACAAACGCACACTTGCCTCTGTCCTTGGCATGACACCCGAAAATCTGTCGCGGGCCTTCAACACATTGAAGCCCTATGGTGTCTCTGTCGATGGCATGACCATCGGTCTATCGGACATTGGGGCCCTGGAGAACTTGGCAAAACCTAACTCGCTCATTGACGACCGAAGCACCTAGCCTGCCAACTCCACCAACTCCACCAACTCCCAGAAGTGTTGAGTGCTTGTGCAGAATGAGGCGTTTGCCAGTCAATATTGCCAGATATGGAAGTGAAGTTCCCGTATTAGAGAATCGGGAAATTTCGGGCCACGACACAAGCACTGCATCTTTCTGCATGCCAGGATTACGGGGAACCCATTCTAGACCTGTTGAGCCCATCAGCACACTTAGCCAGTTCGGCGCAAGCTGCATTGATTTCGATCAAGTTGTCGTCAGGTCGTCAGTGCAATGATGCATTCTTGGATTGATCGCTCATTTGGGAGGTTCGCCATGAAGGTATTGATTACCTACGCAACCACCGAGGGACAAACCAGCAAGATTGCCGGGTTCATTGCTGACCAGCTTATCAGCATGGGACTCGATGCCGAACTGCACGACAGTTTGCGACGACGGCAGTCTGTGCACGCTGACGATTATGATGCTTTCGTTGTTGCTGGTTCGGTTCACCAGGAACGACATCAGCGCGAGATTGAAGCATTCGTCGCGTCTTGCTTGAAGACGCTGCAAACCAAGCCAAACCTGTTCGTATCTGTTAGCCTCGCCGCGGCTTTTGACGCAAAGGCAGCGGACGCAAAGAATTACATTAAGGATTTTCAGTTGCGCACAGGTTGGACGCCTGCACTCAGTCTGCCGGTTGCTGGCGCAATCAAGAGCGAAGAGTACGATTACTTCCAGCAGCAAATCCTTGAACACGTCGTGATGTGCGACGATGAAACATTCAAATCTGAAGAAAGCAGGGAATTCACCGACTGGGAAACCCTGGCCGACGAGGTCAACAAGTTCGCAGCCAGGCTGGAGTAGCAGAGTTGAAATCGCCTAGAGGCGAGACGAGCTCGAACTTTACACCTTTCCCGGAGACCAGAAGCTGGTAGGGCCAGCCTGCAGACTCCTGCGGGTCCGGTCGAGTATCTCCATTGCACATGCAATCTGGACCCTGTTCCCCGTCGGCGCTGCTCTGATCCCCAATGACTGGACTGTTCTAAGTTAGAGTTTTCCGCTTGAGACTCCTGGCTGGAACAAGGAGTGGAAATGATCAAGGCATCGAAGTTTTCTGACGCCCAGAAGACGTTTATCTTGAAGCAGGGTGATGATGAAATTCCTGCATCTCCGAAGGGGGCAGTTGCCCCATCCCATTGGCAAAAGTCGCTGCATCACAACTTATCGCCATCACTTGGACCCTATGGATGTTCGGTCTTGGCCAATCGGCATATGATGTAGCTCTGCAGCGAAAGTCCGCTTCCCGCCCTTTCAAGCCATCATTTCCCTCAGCATTGTACAGTTATGGCATGAAATTCATTGAGTCACGGGTTCCACCCATAGAATCCAACTTTCTCCGACAGCATAGGCCTAAGAGATGGATTCGCACGATGCACACATCCAATACACCGCTGATCCAGTTGAACTGTTTTACACCCGCCATCGCGCAGTAAAGGTCAGACAACTGCCAAAGCGTAAATGTTCAAATATACCCACTCCCGACAATCTAGAGCCAAAAGTTACGCAGAATGCAAAGTGGCCTTTTCAGTTTCAGCGCCATGAGTTCAGGACAAGGGCTTTCACAAAGCAGACCGTTTGTGGTTCATTACCAGTTCAATTTTGGTTCACTCTAATCCACAATAGACTTTTAGAATCCCCCATCAGTTACCTCAGGCGTTACCTTACGCGTCGCCGCCCAGTAGCGAATGAAGCTAAGTTATTGAAAGTTTTGGTAGCGGGAGAGGGACTTGAACCCCCGACACGCGGATTATGATTCCGCTGCTCTAACCAGCTGAGCTACCCCGCCCCAATGGTCCGTTTGCGACTGGATGATACAGCGCACCGGTTCAGGACAAGCGGGGTATAGTCGCCTGCCCTGCCCCAAGTCAAGCGCCGCCATCAACACCAGCGCATTGCAGTTGCCTACTCGGCCTCATCCGGTTCAGGACGGAATGAACGCCACACGCTGATGGTAAGGAAATAGGCCGACGCAGCCACCCAAAGCCAGAAGATGACCGGTGATGCGTCCAGCGCCTTGTGCTCCTTGGACACGATCAGCAACCGCAGCGTCGTGCCGCCCCACAAGATGGTGATGGGAATGGTAAAGGCACGCCAGTCGCGCACCCGCAGCGGGTGCACATACTTCCACGGCACGAAGGTCAGCACGCCGCACACTGCAATGACTGCCAGGTTCAACCACGGGTCGGTCTGCATGATGTGGAAGTACAGCACTACCAGGTTCCACAGCGCCGGAAAACCAGCAAAATAATAGTCGAAGGTCTTCATTCCAGCGTTCGCAAAGGTATACAGCGACACCGCAAGAATGCCCGCTGCCGTCGCTGTTTCCCAACCTTCCGGCACCAGTGAGAACTTGTAGATCATCATCGCCGGCACAACTACATAGGTGAAGTAGTCGATCACATTGTCCAGCGTCGCACCGTCAAACTGCGGTGTGACTTCGCGCACCCGGGCGCGCCGGGCAAGTGTTCCGTCAATGCCGTCGACAAACAGCGCCAGACCAAGCCACAGGAAGGCGGCTATGCGGTCGCCTTCCAGGATGGCAACCAGCGCCAGAAAGCCCAGCACAATGCCTGATGCGGTAAAGGCATGCACCGCCCAGGCGGCGGCAACATCCTTCTTGTGCTGGTCTTTGGGTCCGGATCGGTCGTTCATGCTGAAGCCAATGTCACATATTTGCTCAAATGTCACCAGACCAGCGTTTGCCGCTATCTGGCGGTAGCCGAAATGTATCCGCCGCCAAGAACGCAAGCATTCTTGCCCGGCTGTTCATAGAACACGCAAGCCTGGCCCGGCGAAATGCCAAACTCGGCCTGATCAAGCCTGACTTCAGCACATCCATCCGCAAGACCGCTGAGCTTTCCAGGCACCGCAGGCCGGGTCGAACGCACCTTGACGTAGATCTGACGCTCCTGGCCGGCGTCTCCGCCAAGCCAGTTCACATCTCGCAACCGGATGACACGGCGCGCCAGTGCTTCACGCGGACCAACGATGACCCGAGCACTGGCCGGGTCAAGCCCGGTGACATACAACGGTTCTGCTGCAGCAATGCCGATGCCCCTGCGCTGGCCAATCGTGTAGTGAATGATGCCTTCATGGTGGCCAAGCACACGGCCATCCTCATGCACGATATCACCGGGTTCGCCTGCCTCCGGCCGCAATCTCTCGATCACTGAAGCATAATTGCCGTTCGGCACAAAGCATATGTCCTGGCTGTCCGGCTTGTCGGCAATGGCCAGCCCCATGGCGCGCGCCATGTCGCGTGTTTCATCCTTGGTGAATGACCCCAGCGGAAAACGCAGATAGTCGGCCTGCTCCTGCGTTGTCTGAAACAGGAAATAGCTCTGGTCACGGTTCATGTCTTCCGGCGTCAGCAACACGCGTGAGCCATCTTCACGCGCAACAGAACGAATGTAATGGCCGGTTGCCAGGGCCACTGCCCCAAGCGCCTTTGCCCGCGACAGCAGATCGGCAAACTTGACGGTCTGATTACAGGTGACACACGGAACGGGCGTCTCACCGCGAACATAGGCGTCGGCAAACTGGTCAATCACGGCATCCTTGAAGCGGCTTTCGAAATCGAGCACATAGTGTGGAATATCAAGTGCCGCCGCTGCCTTGCGCGCATCATGTATATCCTGCCCCGCGCAGCACGCGCCCTTGCGCTGCACCGCTTCGCCGTGATCATACAGTTGCAGCGTGATGCCAGCCACACCATAACCTGCAGCTTTCAACAAACCGGCCACTACTGTGGAATCCACACCGCCCGACATGGCAGCAACCACCAGGGTGCGGCCGCCGTCCGGGTCCACGCCCACACATTCGCGCACGCGTCCGATAGTTGCATCATCAAGCTTCATGATGCGGTAGATATGGTGAGGCAGTCCCGTCCGCAACAGTTTTCTTTTCGCTGAAAATTTGCCGAATTGTCCGGGGTTGTTTCGTTTTGAGCCACATTCAGCCGGTTGTTTGCGAATTGTTCGTACACGATTAGACCTTTTTAAACGGCCCTCGCTTACCTTGGTCGTTAGTAAGTACCAGCGTATCAGGTGAAGTAAGTGAATAATTCAGGTCAGTTGCGTTCGCGTATCAATTATGTCATCGGGCCCGATGGCAGTCCCCTCACGATTGCAGATCTGCCGCCGCCGGGCACCCATCGCTGGGTAATCCGCCGCAAGGCAGAAGTCGTTGCCGCTGTTCGCGGCGGCCTGCTGTCTCTTGAAGATGCCTGTGGTCGCTACAGCCTGACTGTTGAGGAATACCTCTCCTGGCAGCGCTCGATCGACAAGCACGGCCTCGCAGGCCTGCGTACCACGCGCATTCAGGACTATCGCGTGAACTAAAATGCATCGCTGAGCCGGTTTCCACCGGCAACGCATTCAGAAATCTTGAAACGGCCGTTCCTTCTAACAGGAGCGGCCGTTTCATTTGTTGTCAGATTTCTCGGCGCTTTGTCTTCCAAACTGCACAAACTGTTGTGCATCTAAGACGATTTCGGTCTATCAGATCCCGCCACACTTGCCTTGCCACACTGAAAACGGGAGACTGCAGCATCAGCCTGCTCGGTTACATAATCGTCTGCATAGCAATCGAGTTGACCCCTGGCCCGAACATGACCTGGCTGTCAATTCTGTCGGCAACCTCCGGCAGGCGCGCTGGGCTGATGGCGACGGCTGGTGTTGCAACCGGGTTGCTGACCATCGGTCTTGCTGCAGCATTCGGCGCTGCATCAGTGATCGCGGCAACGCCGATGGCGTATCAGGTGCTGCACTGGGCCGGTGTTGCGTACCTGTTCTATCTGGCGGTCATGATCTGGCGTGGCGCCAATGGAGGCGCAGCTGCACCAAACCCGGGTGATGCGGCCTATTTCCGAATGGGCCTGATCACCAATCTGTTAAACCCCAAGGCAGCATTGTTCTACCTGACCGTACCGCCTCAATTCATCTCACCCGGCGGCAATGCACTGATTGCCTTGCTGATGCTCACTTTTATCTATGTCGCCATAGCCACCGCCATCCACCTGATACTGGTGATGTTTGCAAGTACGGCGGGCAAATGGTTGACGTCACCAAAAAACGTGGACACGGTGCGAAAGACAATGGCCGTACTGCTGGCATGCGTGGCAGTGTGGCTGGCCCTATCAACCGCCCGGCCCGCAGCAGGAATTTAGCCATGACAACTATCGCCATGTGGTCCGGCCCTCGCAATATTTCCACCGCAATGATGTACTCATTTGCAGCGCGTGGCGACTGCGCCGTCTGGGACGAACCGTTCTACGCCCATTACCTGGCAACGACCGGCATCACCCACCCGATGGGAGGTGACGTGATTGCAAATGGCGAAACCGACTATGACAAGGTGGTACAGGCCTGCCTGGCGCCTCCATTGCGCAATGAACCGGTCTTCTACCAGAAACACATGACCCATCACATGCTGCCAGGTCAGGATTGGCGCTGGTGCCTGCCGCTTGAGAACGTGTTCCTGATACGCGCGCCGGAAAAAGTGCTGGCAAGCTATGCCGCCAAGCGCGAAGAGGTTTCGCTGGCCGATATCGGGTTTGAGCGCCAGCAGGACCTGTTCAACCTTGTAGCTGACCATCTCGGTCACGCACCCGCAGTAATTGACTGCGATGATGTTCTGGCCAACCCCACAACTACCCTGTCCGCGCTATGTGCAGCGACCGGCATCAACTTCACGGATGCCATGCTGCATTGGCCGTCCGGGCCAAAACCCTATGATGGGGTGTGGGCAAGGCACTGGTACAACGCAGTCTGGAAATCGACCGGCTTCGCAGACCCCAAAACAGACTATCCCAGCCTTGGCCTCGAGCTTGCGAGGATCGCCGACGAAGCGCGCCCGTTTTACCAGGTGCTTGCGGCTCACAAGCTTGAAACATGAAAGCGGGCCTGCTGCCTTGCTGACAACAGACCCGTTTGAACTGTTTCGCAAGCCGGTGCCGGCCCGCAAATTCCTGTAAGGCTAGTGGCGCAATCTGGCGCCGGAATTCTCGCCCGGCCGGCCAATCATGTTCACTTCACCGCGATGGCTGGCTTCCTTTTCAACCATCAGCTCGACTTTTCTCAGTTCAGCCTCTTCCTCGGCCAGTGCGTCGTTTGCACTGTCAAGTTGAGCCTGCAGGTCCTCAACGGTCGCCAGCAGGTTCTCGCGGCGCTTACGGATGGATTTGGCTGTCATAGAATAATTGAAATGCGAAGGGTCCGATACACCGGTCTTTTGCTCTTCGTAGGCAATCTGCTGATCCAGATCATCCTGCTTGCGGCGAAAATCCGCCATCATCATTTCAATATCGCTTACCTGACGCCGTTTTTCTTCAACATGAAAACGGTGCAGGCGCAAAAGCGTGTCTTTGGACCGCATGGGAATGCCTCACTCACTAACGCTACTCACAAAATCAACCGGAGAACTATTCGCCGTCACTACTCTGGTCAGATTCAAAAGAATCAACTAGTTTCGGAGAGTCCAGTTATCTCGAGTATGATGAACGATCAGGCTTAAGGGGCGGTAAACACAAACGCCGTGCCCTGCATTTTTGATTCGACCAGATGGTTTTCCTGCAGAACCTGCGGCTTTCACAGCATCTGAAGACTGATCAAGCTTGTATCGACACGTAAGGAAATGAAGCGAAGGTGTTCTAATTTCTGAATGAAATAGGTTTTGTTAACCATTTGGCGTTTATCGTGTCCGTACAGTTAATCAAGAGTTTCCTTTGGCCTGTTTCGGCCACCAAGAATTAGACGGCTAGTTCGGCGGGCTGGGGTCCGGTTCGAACGCGAATATCAAGGGGTTACGGATGAGAGTTCTGCTGATCGAAGACGACTCTGCTACAGCGCAGAGCATCGAACTGATGCTCAAGTCGGATGGATTCAACTGCTACACCACTGATTTGGGTGAAGAAGGGGTCGATCTCGGCAAGCTTTACGACTACGACATTATACTTCTGGATCTCAACCTGCCCGACATGAGCGGCTATGATGTCCTGAAAACACTTCGCGTCGCAAAGATAAACACACCAATACTTATCCTCTCCGGCATGGCCGGCATAGAGGACAAGGTTCGCGGCCTCGGCTTCGGCGCTGACGACTACATGACCAAGCCGTTTCACAAGGACGAGCTGGTTGCACGTATTCACGCTGTTGTACGCCGCTCGAAAGGTCACTCCCAGTCAGTCATCACTACCGGTGAATTGCAGGTCAACCTGGACACCAAGACCGTGGAAGTTGGAGGCCAACGCGTTCACCTCACCGGCAAGGAATACCAGATGCTGGAGTTGCTGAGTCTGCGCAAGGGCACA
Source organism: uncultured Alphaproteobacteria bacterium (assembly GCA_963787895.1). Lineage (GTDB taxonomy): Bacteria > Pseudomonadota > Alphaproteobacteria > Rhizobiales > Aestuariivirgaceae > Anderseniella. The sequence continues at coordinate 31,601 of CAWBEX010000002.1, forward strand.
ACACTGACCAAGGAAATGTTCCTGAACCACCTGTATGGTGGTATGGACGAGCCGGAACTGAAAATCATCGACGTGTTCATCTGCAAGCTGCGCAAAAAGCTCGCAGCTGCTGCAGGCGGCCAGAATTTTATCGAAACCGTCTGGGGACGTGGCTATGTGCTGCGTGAAACAGACGAGGCCGCTGCATAAGGCCTGACATTCATACGTGCGGACCTGAAGCGTGCGATCATTCTACATCCTCAAGGTTGTAAATTGATCAGTTGGCGCTCCTGGCCAAACAACCCCCGGCGAGGCTCTGTCGGGGGTTTTTTAATGCCCTGTTCACCAACGTGAAGTCCCGCCGCCAGATACACGCATAACTGGCACGAGCCCTGCACAAAGTTCGCGACATGTCTCAAGATTGTTCCACGGCGGGACAGTTTGCAGAGGTCATGCGCCAAGGGCCCAAAACAAGATGAGCGACTTGCACGCACCGCAAAACCTGGTAAATGCGGCACCAGCCAGGCTCCTGAGTCAGATTTTGGCCAGGTTTGGTGACCGGGAAATCTCAATTGCCGCAGCCGGTGTCTACGCCATGCGGCTAAGTGGGGTGGCAGCCGCCTTTTTACTGCAGATCGTGGTGGCAAGGATGGTCGGCGCAGAAAACTTCGGCGTCTTTGCCTTCGCATGGGTGCTTGCAACGTGTATCGGACAGTTCTGCTGTTGTGGCTTCAATGAGACCACCAATCGTTTCCTGCCCGCTTACATTGTCGGCAAGGACTTCGAACGTGCTCGCGGATTTGTACAGTTTTCCAGCTTTTTCGTCTTCACAGTCTCGGCAATCGTGTCACTTACCGGCATCGCCCTAACAGTTCTGTTCCGCGATTACGTACCCGAACACTACTTCATGCCCACAGTGCTGGCGTTCACCTGCGCACCGATGCTGTGTACCACGCACCTGAAGGAAAACATCGCCATCAGCCGCTCGCTTGCCCTGCGCGGCTTGATGCCGACCTATGTGATACGCCCGCTTGCCTTGATCGCCTTTACCTATTTTTTGGTTGAAATGGGTGGCTCAAAAAACGCCGTGACAGTCATGGCAGCCCTGCTTTGCGCATCCATCACGACACTCGCAATGCAATCCTTTGCCCTCAATCCGAAGATTAAAGGCCAGATTGGAAGCGGTAAGGCGATAACCGAAGTGCGCGAATGGCTGGGTGCTTCGTTGCCGCTGCTGTTCGCACAGGGATTTTTCATCCTGGCCACCAGCCTGGACGTGTTCGTTCTGTCCGGCCTCGTAGACCCCATAGACGTCGGTATTTATTTCGCCGCGGCGAAGGTCGTTGCCTGCGTGTCTTTCGTGCAAATGGCAGTTGGTGCCGCAATTACCCGCAGAATGTCCGAAGCCAACCAGAACCGCGATACTGTCGCATTTGCTGACCATTTTGAGCGCGGCCGCATGATGATGTTGTGGCCAACTTTGCTGGGCTGCACGGTTCTGATTGTTGCAAGCCCATTGATACTGCGCGTCTTTGGCCCTGAATTCACAAGTGGTTCGGTGCCGGTCGCAATCCTGTCCATCGGCATTCTGATACAGGCTGCCGCAGGCCCCATCCAGGAGCGCATGGTTGTCCTCAATCAGCAAAGGGCTGTTGCCATGATCGTTGCTGGTTCGCTCTTGTTCAACGTAGCCGCAAGCATTGCACTCACGATAATGCTAGGCCTCGCCGGAACAGCGCTTGCTTCCGCCATCAGTATTGCCCTGCGCGTAGGTCTGATGCGCCACTTTGCCCGCTCCGAACCGGCAGAGAGCAGCTTGTAGCAACAATGCCCGCATGCCAGACTGGCTTCAGCCCGGCAACAGCAACAGTGACTTCCAGCTTATGAGCAGGACAGATCTGCCAATCCTCGAACAGCGCCGCATCGAGGCCAACATAATCAAGCCGATCTATGAGCAGATGAAAGCCGAGATCGGCGAGGCAAAGGCAAAACAGATCATTGCTGCGGCCATAACCCGCAACGCAATTGAACAAGGCGCAGCCTACGCAAGGTCTGAAGGCGGCACCACCACCCTGGACAGCTTTCACGCATTGCTGCCGCAATGGAAAGCAAATGGCGCGCTCGAAGTCGACATGCTGAAAGAGACCAGCACCGAAGTACACTACAATGTAACCCGGTGCATGTACGCCGAGATGTACAAGCAGATGGGCCTGGCAGAGATTGGCCACCTTCTGTCATGCGGGCGCGATGGCACATTCTGCAAGGGCTACAACCCGAACATCGACCTGGAGCGCAGCAAGACCATCATGCAAGGCGCATCACACTGCGATTTCCGCTATTCGTTCAAGACGGCAGAGCAGAATAAGTGACGGCCTCTTCGCCGTCATCGGCAGCTGTCAGGTCAAGCCCACAATCGCGCGACAACCGCAAGGTATAGTATACCTGCGCCAGACGGGCATCCATTGCATCTTCCTGCACATCACCTTCCAGCATGGTCAGGGTTTTCTCCGGCACCTTGGCGTTCTTGCCTTCTGCCGTTGCCGTCAATCCGCCGCCATCGGCCACCCCCATGGTGATCTTGCCACCCCGCGGAATGGATGAGATAGCCAGCATAAGCATGTTGAGCATCAGCTTGACCTGGCTCTTGGGGCGGATCTCCCGCGGTATGGCCCATTCAAGCGTGATCTTGTCTTCACCGATGAACTTCGCTGCAACATCCTGGGCGTCTCCCGTGTCGATGCTGGACCCGGCCGAACCCGCAGCACCGAAGGCGATGCGGCAGAATTGCAATTTTGCAGACGCCTGCCGGGAAGACCGGCGAACCAGGTCCATAGCGATATCCCGCATCTCTGCGTCCTGCTCATCTTCAAGAATCTCAAGACCATTGGCGATTGCGCCAACCGGTGAGATCACATCGTGGCACACTTTAGAACAAAGCAGCGCCGCCAGATCAAGATCGCTCAAAACCGCATCAAACTTCATGCAAAGGTGCCCTCTCAAAACATTGTCTGCCAATTGCCGGAACCGATTCTAATGGCACACTCAAGGCCCTGCCAACCCGCATCATGGCAACTGACTCAACACCTTGTTCCGACTCGACAATTCAACTATTGCTCCAGCGCGTGCAACAAGACCAGCAATTGCAAACCAAACAACCGGACCGAATCAGCAGCATGATCAAGCCAGAATTCTCGCAGCACCTGACCGGTTTGATGAAGGCCGCCCACGCCGCAGGTCAACGCATCATGACCATCTACGGTTCCGGTTTCGATGTCTCGGAAAAGGATGACGCATCGCCTGTCACACGTGCTGACACGGAAGCCGAAGAGATCATCCTCACCGCATTGGGCAAGCTGGTTCCAGGTGCGAATATCATCGCCGAAGAATCCGTGTCGGCAGGCCAAAAGCCTGAAGCCACAGACGAATTCTACCTTGTTGATCCCCTCGATGGCACACGCGAATTCATTAGCCGCAATGGCGAATTCACCGTCAACATCGCCTTGATCAGAAACGGCGCACCTGTAGCAGGCGTTGTATATGCACCTGCACTCAACCAGCTGTTTGCAGGCGAAGAAGGTGCCGGAGCCTGGATGGCACAACTAAACGCCGCCGACACATGGCCCGCCAGACTTGAAGCTGTCGAGGTCCGCTGCCCTGCCCTGCCTGCTTCAGGCGCAAAGGCTGTCGCGAGCCGCTCTCACCGGGACGAGAAAACCGAAAACTGGCTTGCCGCGAGGAACATCACCGACACGGTTGCTGCGGGTTCTTCCTTGAAGTTCTGCCTGCTCGCACAGGGCAAGGCGCACCTGTACCCAAGGTTTGGCCGCACCATGGAGTGGGACACCGCCGCAGGTCATGCCGTCCTTTCGGCAGCGGGCGGTGAAGTGTTTGAAGTGGACGGTCCGGTGCTGCGCTATGGCAAGACACAACGCGGATTCGACAATCCGGCGTTCATAGCATCGGTATCAAAAACTCCAATTTGATCAAAAATTGAAACCGCGCGTTAATCGTATACGCTCCGTTAACGCAACATCGGCATATTGGATTGCAAGTGGCTGCTCCCCAATTCGGGCCAGCTTGTCAGTCAGTAGCAAGTACCAAGTGAGTAAACCAATGAAACGCATTCTGACCCTCGCCGCATTTGCGAGTCTTTCCATTGCTGCCATATCTGCCACTTCCGGCATAGATAACCTCGCCATGGCGCGCAGCACCGACCAGCACACTGGCGATGAGTACACTCGCTCCGCCAACCAGGAAACAGCAACTTACTCTCACGACGAGATCCTTGCCGGCGGTCACCGCTGGTTTGGCACCACTACCAAGGGCGTGGCCAAGGCCGTTGAATCCGTGTTTGCCTCGGCAGGCCGACCAACCGGTTACATTATTGGTGAAGAAGCCTCCGGTGCATTTTTCGGTGGCCTGCGCTACGGCGAAGGCACCCTGTTCATGAAGGACGGCACTCAGAGAAAGGTTTACTGGCAAGGCCCCTCGGTCGGATTTGACCTGGGCGGCAATGGTTCGCGCGTACTGGTCCTTGTGTACAATATCAGAAGCGAAGACCAGATCTTTGACCGTTTCGTGGGTGTTGAAGGCTCAGCTTACGTTGTTGGCGGAGTTGGAGTGAACTTCCAGTCGAACGAAGAATTGAAACTGGCCCCCATCCGCACGGGTGTCGGCGCGCGCCTTGGTGCAAATATCGGCTATCTGAAATACACCTCAGCACCGACCCTCAATCCGTTTTGACAATACCGGACTGATGAAGCGGCCACCCGGATTGGGTGCGCCAGAACATGCTTGAATTTGACCGTCACAAGTACCGCGGGCACTCGTGGCGGTTAAATTTTTGCTCCGGGCCTTAAAATGCCTTCACACCACTCCATCGCTGTACTACGCTATCTGTACAAGCAGCATATCGCCTGGGCTAGACCCAACTTTTTTGCCAATATTTAGCCAATTTGGCGTGCGCTTTGCTTTGACTTCAACCGGTGATTGTTTTTCCGAAGCGGGGGAAGGTTTATGTCTCAAATCGAGACCATAATGCTTGTTGCACTGGGTTTTGTAGGTGCCTTGCTGGTTGGTATGCTGGTCGCGCGCGGCGTCTGGGCCTATGCAGTTTCACTTGGCAAGCGAAGGGTTGAACGGCGCGCGCCTTCGGCGATTGCCGAATTGCAGGCGGACCGCGACAGGTTGAAAGCTGAGTACGCAATGCAGGGTCGCAGATTGCAATTGCGCCTGGATGACCTGAAAACGCGGATGGCTGAGCAGCTTGCAGAAACATCGCGCAACCGCAACCGGATCGAGCAACTGGTATCAGAAATTCGCAAGCGCGATGAGCAACTCGCCAGCAAGGACGAAGAACTGGCAGCGGCCAATGCAAGCGCTGAAGCTCTGGAGCGTGAATTGACCGAGCGCACCGAACTTGTGCAGCAAACCAAAGACCTGCTGCTCAACCGCGAGGAAGAAACCAGCGAACTGCGCAGCCAGCTGAGCATTGTTGAGGCACAACTCACTGTGCGATCAGACCCCCTCGTCACAGACGATGATTTCGATACTGCAGCAGCGGGCAAAGGTGACAGTGCAAATGACCGGCTGCGGCAACGCATTGCACAGCTGAACGCAATTTCCAAACAGATCAACGAGCAGCGCAAGGACCTCAATGTCCAGCAGGAAGAGCTTGCTACCTTGCGCGAGCAGATCAACCGCTCTCAAAAATCCGACAGCAGCGTACTCGCCGCGGCCAGGTCTGCAGCCAAGACGACACAAGACGACAATGCAAACCTCACACCCGAAGATGCTGTTAGCGGAATGGAAGTCGCCAGCAGCCGCCTTGAACAACAGATAGTCGAGGCAGAGAGTGAGACCGACAAGCTAGCCCAGGAACTGGCCAAACTGGACGAGCTGTGGAGTTCAAGTTCAGATGAACTCAACCTCAGCGCCGCCGCCGGCAGCGCCAGTGATGGCAAGACGAACATCACCGAGCTTGCATCTGTGCGTTTGAAAAAGCATGCCGCTGAGCAGCAGGCAGACAGCGAACCTAAGAAGAAGTCCGCCACTACCAAGGCCGGGCGCACAGCAAAGAAGGCTGCGGCAAAGACGTCTGCAAGCAAGTCAAAGGCGCGCAAGAAGAAAATTGCCAAACCCGCCAAACCTGCCAGGACATCCAGGGCAACGGCTGCGAAGAAGGCCCCAGCCAAGGCAGCAAAGGCAAACAAGCCAGTTGAAGGAAAACCCGTTGGCAAAACCAGCACCGGGCGCAAGCCGCGCAAGACAAAAACTCCAGATGTTGCCTTGCCCGGCACAAGACCCCAGATAGGTGCGTTGGTCGAGGACACCGGCACTGATACGGAAACCAGCACGCAGTTGAGCAACAGTCCCGACGCTTTGGACGACAACGTCATTTCGCTGGCACAGCGTATCCGCGCCCTGCAGGCAGACCTGACCGGAAAACCATGACGTAGTAGCTTATTGTGGTTTGACTTCCACCTGCCGCACAATCGCTTGACGCGACAACGAGTAAACGACAACCCGCTCGCTGCCGTCATTGGCGCGCAAATGAACTGCAACCAGCCCCCGGTCCATCGAAATGGACTGCACGGTTTCACCTGCTTTGACTACCAGCTGACCAACCTCTTCTGAGGTGCTGATACCTGGTTCCAGCTTGCTTGCCCTGCTGATCAGCGTGTAAACGAGAATGCCAACACCCAGCACGATCATCACCGCCATGATGTAGACAACCGCCTTGAGAACCACCAGACTGGGCGGATCGCCCGCTGGCAATTCGTCTTCGCCGCCGTTAGGCCCGGCCTTCACCGTTGTGTGCTTTTTGTCCATGCCCTGTCCGGAAGAAAAATTGCAGTTTACCTATCAGGGCACATCACCCGAAAGGCTTGACAAGCTGCTGGGCAAGTCAGGCTCCGGTCTGTCACGCGCCCGCTTCCAGATGCTCATAGCACAAGGCCATGTGAATGTGGATGGCGCGAAGATAGTGGACAGTTCCAGCAAGGTCAAACCAGGCTCTATTGTCAATGTGGTACTGCCCGCAGCCGATGATCCGCAACCCAGGGGCGAAGATATCGCACTGGATGTAGTTTACGAAGACAACCAGATCATTGTGATCAACAAGCCGGCTGGCCTTGTGGTCCACCCAGGCGCAGGCAACTGGACCGGCACTCTTGTAAACGCCCTCATCGCCCATTGCGGCGAAAGCCTGTCAGGCATCGGCGGGGTCAGACGGCCGGGCATCGTACACAGGCTGGACAAGGAAACCACCGGCCTTCTCGTAGTGGCAAAAACTGACAAGGCTCACCATGCGCTATCAGCACAGTTTGCAGCCCACGGCCGTGACGGCAAGCTTTCACGCCAGTATTCGGCATTGGTGTGGGGAGTTGCACAGCCGCTGCGCGGGACCATAGACACCTTGATCGCGCGCTCGACAACCAACAGAATAAAGATGGCCGTCTGCAGGACAGGTGGCAGGCGTGCAATCACCCACTATGAAACAGTACAGACATTACCTTCGGGCTCAGAAACCGCGCTGGTCAGCCGTGTGCGGTGCAGCCTTGAAACCGGGCGCACTCACCAGATCAGGGTGCATATGGCACATGCCGGGCACCCGCTGCTGGGCGACAGCGTCTACGGCGCCAGCCACAAGGCTTCCTCCAACCGGTTGAACCAGGCAGCACGCAACGCGCTTGAAAATCTGGGTCGACAGGCACTGCACGCCGAGACCCTTGGCTTTTGCCATCCCGATGATGGACGCCGAATGGACTTCCATGCTCCCATCCCGCAGGATATGACAGATTTACTCAATAAAATTTGACGTTTACGTAAAGAAAAATATAACGAAACTGTAATCCAAATCGGCTCCCCAACCCTTTAAAGTAGCACTCACAATTCCTATATCCATCTCAACAATGGGCAGAGTATCCCCAAGTGGGGATCGTGAAAGGTACGACGAAAATGGCAAATCCAGGTGGCAATCTGCCGGTGCTTGCCGGCGAAAATGGCTTGCAGCGCTATTTGCAGGAAATCCGCAAGTTTCCAATGCTGCAGCCGGATGAGGAATACACGCTGGCCAAGACATGGCGCGAAGAAGAAAACCGTGAAGCAGCGCACAAACTGGTGACCAGTCACCTGCGGCTCGTGGCAAAGATCGCCATGGGCTACCGCGGCTATGGCCTGCCGGTCGCAGAAGTAATTTCCGAGGGCAATGTCGGGCTGATGCAGGCGGTCAAGCGGTTTGAGCCGGATCGTGGTTTCCGTCTCGCCACATATGCCATGTGGTGGATCAAGGCTTCCATTCAGGAATATGTGCTGCGTTCCTGGTCGCTCGTGAAAATGGGGACCACTGCCAGCCAGAAGAAGCTGTTTTTCGGACTGCGCCGTGCCAAGGGTGAAATTCAGGCGCTTGAAGACGGCGACCTGCGTCCCGATCAGGTTACCCAGATCGCCACACGGTTGGGCGTGCCGGAAGAAGACGTGGTATCGATGAACCGCCGCATGGGTGGTGATGCATCACTGAATGCACCGCTGAGCCGTGATGGCGAGGCAGGCGGCGAATGGCAGGACTGGCTGGTTGACGAAGCCGATACTCCGGATGTTCTCTACGAGCAGTCCGAAGAACTGGACATGCGCACCAAGCTGTTGCACCAGGCCATGAACAGCCTCAATCCTCGCGAAAGGCGCATCTTCGAGGCCCGCCGCATAGCTGAAGAACCCTCTACGCTTGAAGATCTCTCGCAGGAGTTCGACGTCTCGCGCGAGCGCATTCGCCAGATTGAGGTCAAGGCATACGAAAAAGTTGAAAAGGCGGTGCGCAAGGCGTCGGCGGAGCTGGTCGGTTAGTCAGCAGAAAACGTCTGATTATTGCGCTGCAATAACCTTTTCGAAACCCGCAGTCCTGTAAACTCAACCCCTGTAGCAACACTTAGGGGCATCCGGCCTATTTGCCGGTGAGTTTGCACTTGCTTAAGATTTTCAGACTGCCAGTTTCCTCACAACTCCTGGCCAACGCATTCCTGATATGCGTTGGCGCTCTGTTGCTTGTCGTAGGGGTCAACTACGCAAGAATTGAAATAGGAAGCCTGGTGAACAATCAGGCCAGCGATGCTGCCCGCACCTGGACCAGTCAACTTGTGCATAACGCCCCGGAACTGCCGGAACTGCTAGCCAAGCCGCGCGGCAATGATGAGCCCCTGACGAAAATTGGCAACCTGAACCCGGCAGGCGACATCGCCGGTTACCGCATCTACGACAAGTCTGGAGAACTCCGCGTCTGGTCACGAACCGGCCTGCCTGCTGCAGAGCGCTACAAAGGCAGCCGCATCATCCAGGTGAACCTGCCGCTCACCAGCAAGGGTGAGAAAATCGGCATGATGGTTACGGATGTGGATTCCACCGAGATGTATGCCGCGTTTATCGATGGTTCGAAGAAGATCGGCACCATCCTGTCCTCCGCCATCGCATTTATACTGCTCGTCAGCCTGCTGGTCCGGGCACATGCACGCCAGGAGACGCAACGCGGCATTCAGCGCATGATGCGCAATGATTCAGTGACCGGACTACCCAATCAGCTGGCATTTGCCGACATGCTTTCAACGTTTCATGAGCAGGAAATCAGCAATCGCGGATCCACCAACATGTACATGGTCAACATTGACCGTTTCGCGCGGATCAATGAACGCCTGGGCAGTACGAATGGCGATTTGCTGCTGCGTAGCGTAGCAGACCGGCTGCGTCTTGGATGCACTGACAAGGTGGTATGCACCCGCCTGAAAAGCGATACCTTTGGCATTCTGACCGACGAGCAGACCGGAATGAACATGGACCGGACGCTGGAGCAAGTTTTTGCCGAGGCATTTGAAATTGACGATGAAAGCATCCGTCTTTCGGCAAGCATCGGCGTCGCTTCATCCATAGATGGACTGTATGAACCTGCTGAACTGCAGCGTCATGCCGAATTCGCCCTGCGCGCGGCAAAGACAAACGGCGGTCAGCGGCTCGTCAGATATGACAGCGACACGGTTATCGAATTCCGCGAGGCAGAGAGGATCGCCGCTGCCGTGGACGAGGCCTGCGAGAACAATGGCTTTGAGCTGCACTACCAGCCGGTTGTAGATGCCCGTTCACGCAAGCTTTGCAGTTTCGAGGCACTTATCCGCCTGACCACTGCCGATGGTGAAAAAATCGGCCCGGACAAGTTCATTCCGATTGCCGAAAACATCGGCCGCATCGAAGAGATTGGCCTTTGGACACTCCAGGAAGCGTGCCGCACACTTGCGGGTCTTCCAAAGCACCTTGGCATTGCAGTCAATCTCTCGGTCCAGCAGTTCAGCAGTGGTGGCCTGTTCGATGCCGTGGAACAGATTATCCGCAACACCAGGGTCGACCCTTCCCGGCTTGAATTCGAAGTGACCGAAAGTATCATGATCGGTGATGCAGAGGCAGTGTTTCGCCAACTCACAGCCTTGCAAAAGATGGGCATCAAGATCGCGCTGGACGATTTCGGAACAGGTTACTCAAGTCTCAACTATCTGTGGCGCTTCACTTTCGACAAGCTGAAGATCGACCAGGCATTCATTCGCGCTTCCGACCATCATCCCAAGGCACTTGCCCTGCTTGAAAAGATCGCAGAGGTTGGCCGCACGCTAGACATGAAGATCACCGCAGAAGGCATTGAAACCGAAGTCCATGCCAAACGGGTGGCAGACCTGGGTTGCGATTACTCACAAGGCTACCTGTTCGGCAAGGCTATACCCCAGACGGAACTTGCCTCCATCGTGATCACCGAATTTGCAGAGTACATCGCACAACAGTCCGGCGGTCAGACGAAGTACGAAGAGCCCGTAAAATCAAAGGCCGCCAGTTAGGCCTGACTACCGAACCTGATCCTCGAACGGATCACGCATCAAGATTGTGTCTTCGCGTTCCGGACTGGTTGACAAAAGCGCAATCGGACAGTCGATCAGTTCCTCGATCTGACGGACATACTTCACTGCCTGCGCAGGCAGATCAGCCCATGAACGCGCACCTGCCGTGGTATCACTCCAGCCTTCAAAACTCTGGTACACAGGTTCAACACGCGATTGCGCCCCTTGGCCTGCCGGCAGCCGCTCAATGGTTTCGCCATCCAGCTTGTAACCGGTGCACACCTTGATTTCCTCAAACCCGTCCAGCACGTCGAGCTTGGTCAGCGCAATGCCCGAAATGCCCGAGGTCTTGATTGCCTGGCGAACCATCACAGCATCAAACCAGCCACACCGGCGCTTGCGCCCCGTCACCGTGCCAAACTCACGGCCGCGCTCGCCGATCCGTTCGCCGATCTCGTCGAACAGTTCGGATGGAAACGGCCCGGCCCCGACGCGGGTAGTATAGGCCTTGGCGATGCCCAGCACATAATTCAGCATGTCAGGCCCCGCACCCGAGCCGGTAGCAGCCTGTGCAGCAACGGTGTTGGAAGACGTCACAAACGGATAGGTGCCGTGATCTATATCCAGCATGATGCCCTGGGCACCTTCAAACAGAATCCGCTTTTGTGCACGCCGCGCCTTGTCGAGAAGGTCCCAGGTGCAATCCATGAACGGCAATATGCGCGGCGCAATTTCCAGCAGCTCGGTACGCAGCTTGCGCCCGTCCACTTCCGCCTCGCCCAGCCCGCGCCGCAGCGCATTGTGATGTGCCAGCAGACGTTCAATCTTTGCTTCAAGCGATGCCTCGTTGGCAAGATCGTAAACCCGGATGGCGCGGCGCCCGACCTTGTCTTCATAGGCAGGGCCAATGCCGCGGCCCGTAGTTCCAATCTTGCCTGCACCAGCGGCGGCTTCGCGCAGTCCATCTAGTTCCCTGTGCAAAGGCAGGATCAAAACAGCGTTCTCGGCAACGCGAAGGTTGTCTGGTGAAACCGAAACACCCTGCGCCACAAGCCGGTTGATCTCGTCATCCAGCGCCCAGGGATCAACAACCACGCCATTGCCGATGATCGACAACTTACCGGGGCGCACGATGCCTGACGGCAGCAGCGACAACTTGTAAGTCACTCCGTCGATTACCAGCGTGTGGCCGGCATTGTGACCACCTTGAAACCGCGCCACCACGTCAGCGCGCTCTGACAGCCAATCAACAAGCTTGCCCTTGCCTTCGTCGCCCCACTGCGCGCCAACCACAACCACGTTTGCCATCGAATCCGGCCCTGTCTCTTGTATTAGAAAAAGCGAACGGCCCTCACCGAATTGAATCAGCAGGGCCGTTGCGAGTCTTTACACCGCTGTGTCGCGGTTTGGAAGGTCCAAGGTGAACTTTTACCGTGGTATTGCCACTTCCATGTCCGAGGGATGAGCGATCGAATAGCCGAACCTGACTTCAGACTTCGCCTGTGGCGCAAGCGGCAGGTCCCAGACAACGATGCCAAGCCTGTTGTCCGGTGCAATCTTTGAAGGTTTCGTCGTATCAGACAGCATTTCCACCTTGATCGCCTCATGGATGGGATATGGCATGCGTTCCGACATCTGAACTTCTATCGGAAAGCTGTGCAGGTTCTCCACGGTAGACACATAAAGCCGTTTCAGCGTGTTCTGCTCGGTGATGATACCGCTGGAGCCTGATGTGTTTTCCAGCTCCCGCCGCGTGACGCGAACAAGGTCATCACGCCCGAAACCAAGCTGTGCTTCTTCGCCAGGCGTTATCTGGCCCATCTGTGCCTTGCCGGCAAAAACCCCATCGCGAAACAATGACACCTCACCTCCAAGCATGGGGGTGCTGCCGTCAATCTTGAACACACTGGTCAGGTAAGCTGCCGGGTCATACTGGGGTACAGCATCAATCCGCAAGGTTGGGGTTACGGTTCGCGTGGCAATACGCACCGACTTCAGCGCACCGTCGTTTGAGACGCTGGACTGACCCTCGATAGTGTAGACCGCATGGAACCCCGCATTGACGACTTCCGCCTCGCGCAGGCGCACCTTCTGCGGAGCATCTGCGGCAACACCACCCTGCACCATGGTTTTGCGTTGCACATTGGCCAGGTCATCCGCCTGCTTGGAAACTGAGCTTTCGGCGTATCCCAGCTGCGGGCTTGGGCCGATGGCCACAGGTTCAAGTTCAGGCGCTGAAGTACGCCCTGTCACCGTTGCCGTTGACAGTTTCAGCTTGATCCCCTCCCATGCCTCACCCGAACGCTGGAAAACCAGGGCACGCTGTACCAGTTCAAGGCTGGCTGCCTTGCCGTCGACTGGCAGCGTTAACCGGCCATCATACACAGGCCGCCAACCGGCATCCGGCATGGTGTACTTCATCGACATGGTCACTCTGGTTGCAGCAGAAGCAGACACCTGCACCGCAACACGTGTGCGAGTAAGCGGCGCTTGTGCCAGAAGCTCAATCTTGCGTTGCACGACCTGCTCACGCCGGCCGATCTGGACAATGGCGGTTTCGGCGTCAAGCATCGCCGAGGAGATCTCTGTCAGTTCACGATTGGTAAGCAGCAAAAGATTGCCGATCTGTTCCGGCGACATCGCCGGCTTGTCATTGTTGGCAAAAGGCACAGCGCCATAACCACCAGTCAATCGCTCCAATGTTTGGCGACGGAACTGCGCATCCTGCAGCACCCGGTTGTGCCTGGCCCTGTCGCGCGCCAGCGCTTCAAGCTCATTCTGTAACGCTTTCAATTCATCAGATGCCTCCGCATCTGGATCAAGCGCAATCACAGACACATCAACAGTGCCAATTTCCGCAGGACCATCAGCAACGCCCTCAACCTGCACAGACCCCGGAGCAATGCCTTGAGGCAGTGTGTCCAATATGATTTCATGTGAACCGGCAGGCACATCAATACTGCCCAGCCGTGTTAACTGCGCACCATGCGGATTAACCGTCACTTCATCCAGTTTCAGGTCGGCTTTGATCTCATCAGCCAAAGCAGGATTAAGTGCTGTCACAAAAACAACACTGCACATTAGCAAACTACGTAGCATTCAGTTGATCTCCCTCAAGACTGCCGCTCTCAATTCCAAGTAAAATGTGCAAGATTGGGCCAAACTGCGGCGATACGCGAGAATCATATGAAACATGAAATGCTCAAACTGATTTTGACAACGGTGCTGCTTGCCTTGTCGCCATGTTTGGCAGCTGCAGACGATCAGGAAAACACAGCCAGCATCAAGCGCGGGCACGAGCTGGCGCAATTGCTGTGCATGCGCTGTCACGCCATAACCGGAACCTTGCCGGGCCCGGAAGAAAAAGCCCCCCCGTTTGCAACACTGGTGGAAAAACTGACAATTGAAGGCGTCGCCGATCAGCTGCTGGAGGGCCTGCCGCTTGGCCATGACCCGATGCCCCAATGGGAGTTCTCCGAACAGCAGGCCGAAGACCTGCTGCTTTACATCGACTACATTGGACGCAAGAAGCAACTTCAGTAATCCTCCGCCGTCAGTTAAGCAAAGAACTTCCCGCTGCACAGGTGTGGCGCGCCGTGAATGGGACACAGCGCAAACACGTCGCACGCATTTGCGCTGATTTTCCAGATATTAGAAGCTTAAGGACTTTGCCTGTTTGACCTGTGGCAGCGCCTCGATTTCTGCCAGCAGTTCCGGCGTTACCTTGCCATCAATTTCCGCCAGGCAAATGGCATTGCCTCCCGCCACGTCGCGGCCAAGGTTGAACGTTGCGATGTTGACATTGGCATCACCAAGCAAGCGGCCAAACGCCCCGATGAAGCCTGGCTTGTCCTCATTGGTCACATAGATCATTTGCGAGCCCAGTTCCGCTTCCATGTTGATGCCCTTGATCTGGATGATGCGCGGCTTGCCATCGGAAAAGACAGTGCCGGCCACTGACCGCTCCTGATTGGATGTCTTGACGTTGAGGCGGATGTAGTTGTCATACACGCCGCGTTTGGTCTGCCGCACCTCGTCCACCTTGATTGAGCGTTCCCTGGCCATCACCGGCGCAGACACCATGTTGACTTCGCCCAGTATCGGTCGCATCAGTCCGGCCAGCAGCGCCGACGTCATTGCCTTGACGTTCATCTCGCCCACATCACCGGCATATTCAATGGTCACTGCCTTGATGTTGCTCTCGGTAAGCTGCCCGGCAAATGAACCCAGCAGTTCCGCCAATGCCACGAAAGGCTTCAGTCGCGGAGCCTCTTCCGCCGAAATGGAAGGCATGTTGAGTGCATTGGACACTGCGCCTTGCAGCAGGTAGTCGGACATCTGCTCCGCCACCTGCAGGGCAACGTTCTCCTGCGCTTCAGAGGTGGCAGCCCCCAGATGCGGCGTACACACTACATTGGGATGGTCAAACAATATGTTCTCGGCCGCCGGCTCCACCTCGAACACATCAAGAGCAGCACCTGCCACGTGACCTGCATCAAGGGCAGCCTTCAGCGCAGCCTCAACGACCAACCCGCCACGTGCGCAATTTATGATGCGCACGCCTCGTTTCATTTTCTCCATTGCCTTCGCATCAATGATGTTGCGGGTCTTGTCTGTTAGCGGCGTGTGTAACGAAATGAAGTCGGCACGCTTGAACAACTCATCGAGGTCAACCTTTTCAACGCCCAACTCGACTGCACGCTCATCCGACAGGAACGGATCATAGGCAATTACACGCATGCGCAAGCCGAGCGCGCGGTCAGCCACGATGGAACCGATATTGCCGCAACCGATCAAGCCAAACGTCTTGTTGAACAGTTCGACGCCCATGAATTTCGACTTTTCCCATTTACCCGCATGGGTGGAAGCATTCGCAGCCGGAATCTGCCGGGCCAGCGCCAGCATCAGCGAAATGGCATGTTCAGCCGTGGTGATGGTGTTGCCGAACGGCGTGTTCATAACGATGATACCCTTCGCCGAGGCAGCGGGGATATCAACGTTGTCGACGCCGATCCCTGCGCGGCCAATAACCTTCAGCTTGCTCGCAGCCTCAATGATCTTGGCTGTAACCTTGGTTGCCGAGCGAATGGCAAGCCCGTCATAGTCACCGATGCAGGCCAGCAGGGCATCCTTGTCATTGCCAAGGCTTGGTTTGAAATCAACGTCAACTCCGCGCGCCTTGAATATGTCGATGGCAGCTTCGGACAGTTTGTCGGATACGAGTACACGCGGTGCCATGTGGCAGCCTCCTGTGAAGTATGGATATGTGGATACCTGGAATTATGCCGCAGATGACGCAGTTGCATGCGCATAGGCCCAGTCGAGCCAGTGCGTCAGTGCCTCGACATCCTGTGCATCTATGGTTGCACCACACCAAATTCGTAGGCCTGGCGGTGCGTCACGGTATGCTCCAATATCGAACGCAACGCCTTCTGCCTCGAGCAACCTGGCGATTTTTTTGGGCAACGCGGCGGCTGCATCTTCGCTCATGCCAGATGCCGCGGACGCAGACAACTTCAGGCACACCGATGTGTTGGAACGTGTGTCAGGTTCAACAGCCAGGTTTTCAATCCACCCGGTGCGATCAACCCAGGCGTTCAGCGCTGCAGCATTGGCATCGGCGCGCGCCATCAGCGCTGGCAGGCCACCGAGATCCTCCCCCCATTCCAGTGCCTTGATATAGTCCTCAACACACAGCATGGATGGCGTGTTGATGGTTTCACCCTGGAATATGCCTTCATTGATCTTGCCGCCCTTGGTCAGGCGAAAAATCTTCGGCATCGGCCAGGCAGGCACATGATTCTCCAGCCGTTCAACGGCGCGAGGGCTGAGAATCAGCATGCCGTGACCGCCTTCACCACCCAGCACCTTCTGCCAGGAAAAGGTCACCACATCGAGCTTGCCGAAATCGAGCTTCTGGGCAAAGGCAGCAGAAGTTGCATCACAAATGGTGAGCCCTGCCCTGTCCGCAGGAATGAAATTGCCGTCGCGCACGCGTACGCCGCTCGTCGTGCCGTTCCATGTGAAGACGACATCATTGTCGAAGTTGATTTCGCTGAGGTCCGGCAGCTCACCATACCCTGCACGAATCAGACGCACATCTTTCAGCTTGAGCTGTTTGACCACATCCGTGATCCAGCCTTCCCCAAAACTTTCCCAGGCCAGCATGTCCACACCGCGCGCGCCCAGCAAGCTCCACAGCGCCATCTCTACAGCGCCGGTATCGGATGCTGGCACAATGGCGATGCGATAATCAGCAGGTACCCGCAAGACCTCGCGGGTAAGGTCAATGGCACGCTTCAAACGCGCCTTGCCCTCGCTGGCGCGATGCGAGCGGCCCAGGAATGCAGTGGTGAGTGAACTGGTGGTCCAGCCGGGCATCTTGGCGCACGGGCCAGAAGAAAAACGCGCATTTGCCGGCCGCGCTGCCGGTTTGGTCGTAGCCATTTCTGGTCATCCTTCCAGATGATGAGCCTCTCGTTGGGGAGAGGTGTCCCACTCACCGGACTACTGGATGTCCACAACTTGCGCAAGTTCTATTTCGCATTTGCAACACGACATGTCGCTTTTCGCCCGCAAGAATGCAAGACGGCCTGCCCGGGAGAAGAGCAGACCGTCCAGTGCTGTGCCGTCTAGTGAACGTTTGAAGACGCTCGTGCGGTATTAGAAATTCCAGCGGATACCCGCGGTAACCGAATGATCATTGTAGTCCGGTCCGGCCACATCGATTGAGCGGTACCGATAGCCAACATCCAGAGCTAGATTCTGGTTGATGTTGAACGCCACGCCACCGGTTGCCGCCCAGGCAAACCCGTTATCGTCAGCTGGCGCTCCAGCACCTGAATAATCAACCCAACCATAACCGGCGCCCAGGCCCGCATAAGGCGTGAAGCCCATGGCCAATGGGATATCAACATACCCGTTCCACAGTGCAGTCGTAGCACCCAGATCGTAAGGTCCGCCGTCATGGTCGAAGGCATGATCAGCGCGAACGTCAGTGCGGAAGTACTGGTTCAGCTGATAGCCGATGCCACCACCGGCAATAACGGCACCACCACTATCCAGGCCACTTACGTCCAGCCAGGAAAACCCGGCATCTGCGCGTACATACCACCCCGAAATATAGTCATCGTTCTGCACATAAGGTGCAGGTTCCGGCGCAGCCGGCTGGTCTATGTCGGCAGCCATCGCAACCGGAATGGCCAGGCCCGTAAAGACCACGGCCAGAAGACCAGATTTGAAAAACTTGTCCACCTTGTAACTCCTTTCACCCCGATTGATTTTCGGGGCATCCCTGCTTCGTGTGGCCGCCATGTAAGGACAATCCCTGTACAGGCGCTCCGCCCACTCGCTTGGGTAATGGAACTACAAGTTCATCTTGTCGGTTTGCAGACTTGATTCGGGCAGTAAAGCGACCGCCCGCCACAGTTACCAAAATGCTGCCAAATTCGCGCCGTTGCGACACATTACGCTAACGCAGCCTTAACCATGGCAAAAAGAGACCCGCATACCCCCCATTTCCGTCGCCGGTCCCCGAGGTATGCGGGCCATCATTCCCCTCTAACCATGCGGGGTCTTTCGGACGTCTGGCTGCAGGCAAGGCCCGCCGCCAACGTATGCGTAATCAGTTGCCGAAGTGGTAGCGCAGACCAACCTTGACCTCATGGCCCTGGATGTTGTCGACGCTGATGGCGCCGGGATCAGCAGCTGCATAGTCAACGCCTGACACCATCTCGCCGAGATCCACATACCGGTAGGCCAGATCAAGCTTCAGGTTCGTTGAAATGTCATACGACACACCAACCGTTGCATGATAGGCGAAGTCATACTGTGCGCCATCTGCGGCACCCAGCGGGAAAGTAAGCCCTGTAATCTCGTGTCGGGCAGCACCGATACCGCCGCCAACATACGGCGTGAAACCGGCATAGTTGGTGATGTCCCAGAAGGTCGAAACAAACACGTTCTGCGACGAAAGATTTGCACTAAGAGAATCGATGAACGGGTCCGCCAGCGACGACTTCAACCGTAGTCCACCAGTGATCTCTATGCGCATGTTGTCAGAAACCTGACAGCCAATACCGCCTTCGAAGAAGCCGGTCGAATCGAGTTTTTCATCAAGCGCTTCAGTAGTGAAGCCACCAGCGCCATTTGAGAACAGGCCGCCGATCGGTTGAATTACAGTCGGGCGCTCGTACATGGTGACACCACCATCGACGCGGGCATACATGCACCCAAAAATGCCGTTGAAACCTTCGCCAGGCAGCTGGCCATCATAATCCGCTGCATTGGCAGCCCCGGCAATTCCCAATCCCAGTGCACCAATACACACTCTCAGCAGCGTGCGACCCATCATTTGTACTCTCCATCCAATGAACGCCTCCCAACCGGGTCAGCGCACTTGCCTGTTTCCATTCGGCTTTCCGGATATGTCTGGAAGCCGTCAGGACCTAACCTTCAGAATGGATAATTAACCAAACCGCTTAAGAACCCCTTAAGCATGAAAACATTTTTTCCTGCTGCCTCAGAAATGCCGCCAAAAATGGAAAACCCGGCAGTCAAACCGCCGGGTTCAGAAATTGCAGATTGTGTCCTGAAGCGCAGAAGTGCGGCGCTTCCGGCAGGTCAGGCCGCGAACCGCGATACCTCAGCTACAATGTCGTCGACGACAGTTGTCACCAGATCGGCGTTATCGCCTTCAGCCATGACCCGGATCAGCGGTTCGGTGCCGGACTTGCGGATGACAAGCCGCCCGCTTGTCCCGAGCTTCTGCTCCGCAGCCTCGATTGCCTTCTTTACCGCGTCCTCCTCAAGTGGCGAACCGGCCCCATAGCGCACATTCTTCAAGACCTGCGGCACCGGATCAAACACGTTGCAAACCTCACTGACGCTGCCACCATTCTGAACCAGAACCGCCAGCACCTGCAGCGCAGCAATCAATCCATCGCCCGTTGTGTTGAAATCCGACAACACCACGTGACCGGACTGTTCTCCGCCCACATTGAAGCCGTTGGAACGCATGTGCTCCACCACGTAACGGTCACCCACCTTGGTGCGCTCAAGTCGCAGCTTCTGCTTGGCCAGCAAGCGTTCCAGACCCAGGTTCGACATGATGGTCGCCACGAGACCGTCACCACGCAAAATGCCGCGCTTGTGCCAGGACGTGGCAATGAGCGCCATGACCTGGTCGCCATCGATCACATTGCCTTTTTCATCGACAAGGATGCAGCGGTCAGCATCGCCATCCAGCGAAATGCCGATATCTGCGCGCATCTTCCGGACCTGCGCAGCCACTTTCTCAGGGTGCGTGGAGCCGCATTCGTGGTTGATGTTGAAGCCGTTTGGCTCCACCCCGATCGGGATCACTTCGGCGCCAAGTTCCCACAACGCTGTCGGTGCAACCTGATAGGAGGCACCGTTTGCGCAATCGACCACAATGCGAAGCCCATCGAGCGTCAACTCTTTCGGGAACGAGCTTTTGACAAACTCGATATAGCGAGCCTGAGCATCATCGATACGTTTCGCCCGCCCGATTTGCTCAGATGCAGCAAGCCGGATCATCTCTGGTGCCATCACCAGTTTCTGGATCTCGGCTTCCTGACCATCCGATAGCTTGTAGCCGTCCGGTCCGAAAATCTTGATGCCATTGTCATGGTAGGGATTGTGCGATGCGGAGATCATTACACCAAGATCTGCGCGCATGGATCTTGTCAACATGGCGACAGCAGGTGTCGGAACCGGCCCGAAGAGAAACACGTCCATTCCAGTTGACAGAAAGCCTGCCGTCAGTGCCTGCTCGACCATATAGCCGGACAATCTGGTATCCTTGCCGATCACAACCCGGTGGCGGTGATTGCCGCGCTGATAGAGCGCGCCCGCCGCCATGCCAATCTTCAGAACCGTATCCGCAAGCATCGGATACGTATTGGCCTTTCCACGCACACCATCGGTGCCAAAAAATGATTTGTCTGACATTTTGTTCCCGTCCATTCAACTCATCCCTTCGATGAATAAAATGGTGCATCAATCTACCTAATCTTCAGTTAAAAACATAGAAAAGGTTAAAGAATGTCTGGGTTAACGCTGGGGAACTGCCGCTTGCCAGATGGACAGTGCATGCGCGGTTTCCCGCACATCGTGCACCCGGACAAACTGCATCCCTGCCCTTACCCCCAGAAGCGCCACCGCTGCCGACCCTGTCTGCCGGTTTGCGGCCACTTTCTCGCCCGTAACGGCACCAATAAAACCCTTGCGCGATGCACCAAGCATGACCGGCACTCCCAGTCCGTGAAATAGCGCCAGCCCCGCAATCAATTCGAGATTGTGCGAATACGTCTTGCCAAAACCGATACCAGGGTCGGCAACCACACTGTCAGCCGGAATACCGGCTGCAACGACATCGGCTATGCGCTGCTCAAGCCAGTCGTACACATCAAGCAAAACATTGTCGTAGGCCGGATTGTTCTGCATGGTCTTTGGGTCGCCTTGCGCATGCATGAGACACACCGGCAAACCTGTCTCAAGTGCAGCTTCCACGGCTTGCCGTTCATGGCCAAGCGCGCTGACGTCATTGATCATTACGGCCCCGGCCAGCGCTGCCTTGCGCATGATAGCCGCCTTGCGGGTATCGGCAGAGACCTTGTATCCGGCACCGACCAATTCGCTGATCACCGGCTCGACACGACGCCATTCCTCAGCTTCGTCCACGGCGTCTGACCCCGGCCTGGTAAACTCGCCACCGACATCAAGCATCGCGGCACCCTGCTCAGCCATCACCACAGCGTTGGCAATCGCTGTGTGTGCATCTGCGTTCACACCACCATCAGAAAAGCTGTCGGGAGTGGTATTCACAATACCCATGATGTGACAGCGGTCCATGGTCAGGTCTGCAACCGGCGCACGCAATCCGCTTAGCTTCGCCATCCAGCTTTGCACGCCACTGTCGCGCGAACTGCCAAGCGCATGCGCCTGGTGCGGCGTCCAGCTTGCACCACGATCTTCCGTGACCATCGCCATGGTCCATGCCAGCGGCAGGCCGGCAAGCCTCATGCCCTGCCCGGCTTCGATGGCGGCATCAGCATCTGCTCCATGGACCAGCCCGGCAGGCCTGATGTAGAGGCTGCTCATCTCAGCCAACCCTTTCGTCAAAACACAACCGGGCCACCCATGATACATCACGGGAAGCCCGGCACGTGTGATAGCGTCTCAGTGGCGCAACAATCAAGCCTGTGGCTGGGGTTTCATCTCTCCGCTGCCTTCGTCACCCTTTTTCTTCTTGGTAACGGGAACAGATGACCCCGGCTTGGCCTTGGGACGCGCATTGTCCTCATCATCCCGCGATGGTGGCTTGCCGTTCAGCAGGTCCTTGATTTCTTCTCCGCTGAGCGTCTCGAATTCGAGCAGACCTTGCGCCAGTGCTTCAAGGTCCTTCCTTTTCTTGGTCAGAAGGGTTTTGGCTGTCTTGTAGCCATCATCCACCAGCCGTTTGATTTCGGCATCGATCTTGCGTGCGGTGTCTTCTGATACGTTCTGCTGGCGGGCAACCGAGTGGCCGAGGAAAACCTCTTCCTGATTGTCTCCATACGACACCAGGCCAACCTCCTTGGAATAACCCCACTGGGTCACCATTGCCCGGGCAAGTTTGGTCGCCTGATCAATATCGGACTGCGCGCCAGAGGTGACGTTCTCGGGTCCGAACACAAGCTCTTCCGCTACCCGGCCACCCATCAAAATGGCGAGGCGTGAAGTCATCTGCTTGAACTTCATGGAGTAGCGATCGCCTTCTGGCAACTGCATGACCATACCCAGCGCACGCCCGCGCGGAATGATCGTGGCCTTGTGAACCGGGTCAGCATCCGGCACGCTCATGGCAACGATGGCGTGACCACCTTCGTGATAGGCGGTGAGGCGCTTTTCTTCCTCGTTCATGGCCATGGAGCGGCGCTCAGCACCCATCATGACCTTGTCCTTGGCATCTTCAAAATCAGCCTGTGTCACCATGCGGCGGGAACGCCGGGCAGCCAGCAACGCTGCCTCGTTGACCAGGTTGGCAAGGTCGGCACCAGAAAATCCTGGAGTTCCACGCGCGATAGTCTTGGCGTTCACGTCAGGCGCAAGCGGAGTATTGCGCATATGCACCTTGAGAATCTTTTCCCGTCCATTGACGTCCGGGTTTGGAACCACGATCTGGCGGTCAAAGCGCCCCGGGCGCAGCAGTGCCGGGTCCAGCACGTCAGGCCGGTTGGTGGCAGCTACCAGGATTACACCTTCATTTGCTTCAAAGCCGTCCATCTCGACCAGCAGCTGATTGAGCGTCTGTTCGCGTTCGTCATTGCCGCCGCCAAGGCCCGCGCCGCGATGGCGTCCAACAGCGTCTATTTCGTCAATGAAAATGATGCATGGAGCATTCTTCTTGGCCTGTTCGAACATGTCACGCACACGGCTGGCGCCAACACCGACAAACATCTCAACAAAATCAGAACCGGAGATGGTGAAGAACGGCACATTGGCCTCGCCGGCAACCGCGCGCGCCAGCAAGGTCTTGCCAGTGCCGGGAGGTCCGACCAGCAGTGCACCTTTGGGGATCTTCCCGCCAAGACGCTGGAACTTGTGCGGATCACGCAGGAACTCGACAACCTCTTCAAGATCTTCCTTTGCTTCATTGACCCCTGCGACGTCGTCAAACGTCACACGACCCTGGCGCTCGGTCAGAAGCTTGGCCTTGGATTTTCCAAAGCCCATCGCCTTGCCCGAGCCCGCCTGCATCTGGCGCATGAAGAAAATCCACACACCAATCATCAGCAGAATCGGGAACCACGAAAGCAGCATGCCAGAGAAGGCACCATCACTGTTGGCAGCTTGAGCTGATATGTTCACGCCCTTGTCACGCAGGCTCGTCACCAAGCCAGGGTCATTCGGAGCATAAGTCTGGAAGGACTTGCCATCAGACTTGTTTCCGGTGATCTGCTCGCCAGCGATTGTAACATTGCGGATCGTGCCCGCATCGACCTCACTCATGAACTCTGAATACGTAAGTTCGTCAGCACGCGTACTACTGCCAGGTTGCTGGAACAGGTTGAAAAGGGCGAACAAAAGCATTGCTATGATCACCCAGACGGCGAAGTTGCGGAAGTTTCCCACTGAACGCTGGTCCTTTCAGGATTTGTCGCGATACGGTGTCAATTTGACCCTGCCGCACAACGCGCAAAAATGATTGTGTCTAACATAGGTACGCGCGATGCCTTTGCCAAGATGAACATGGTCGGCAAGATTAAGATTTAGCAACATTGGGCCAGTTCACCAGCCTGAACGATATTGGCGATTTTTTTTGCGCCGGCTCACCCTGACAAACAAAGGGCAGTTGCACCGGTTGATTAATTGCCATGGCGACCGGCAAACCCTGCCAGACAAAGTCAGGAACCTCGCCCGGGCGTTCAGGCAGATTTGCCGGTTCAAGGGTCTGCAGTGCAAAAATTTTCACAGGCATGGCAGCTGGCTCCAGCGAAATGCTGTACCGGCCATCCCAGATGATTGCCTGGCCTGGCTGGAGGGTTGCAACAGGCTCTTTCACCCGCGCCGGCTCGCGCCCGACAATCATCACCCGCTTGCGCCTTGTGAACATGCACCCGGCAAATGTCCTCGCCCTGCCCTGGCCGCTGCACAACCACCGTGCCAATGCTTCAGCACCCGACAAGCTGACTTCGCCATCGCCCCCCAGCGCCTGGACCAGCAGACCGGCAAGTCTGACCTGAGTTTCATCCGCAGCACCTTGCCAGCCTGCCAGATCAATACTGGCGAAACTGTTGTGAACCAGCAGGACATTCTCATTCATGCAAGCCAGCGCCGCTGTATCCAGAGCAGCGCGCGCCCTGCCGAGCCTATGCGCGCTCAATGCAACTGCCTGCCGGCTCATGCCGAGCTCGCCAAGCACGTCCAGCGCCTTGCGCACCCGGATCCGCTCGTGTCTGACATCCTCGTTTGTCGGATCATCAATCCACGCGACCCCAGCCTCCGCAAGAGTTGCACGCAACCGCACCCTCGACACGCCAAGCAGCGGCCTGACAAGGTCCACACCCGCAACCAACCGCCGCGGCTGCATTGCCGACAGACCATCCACACCCGCGCCGCGCGCCAGCGCCATAAGCACTGTCTCAGCCTGATCATCTTCACTGTGGGCAGTGACGAGATCGGCCTGCAACTTCTTGCAAAGACTGCACAACAGCTCGTACCGCGCCTCGCGGGCAGCCGCCAGCATCCCGGATGAAGGATGCGGCCCCTGCCACTTGAGTGCATGCGCGTCCAGGCCAAGCCTGGCGGCTTCATTCAGGACAAAACGTACCTCGTCTGCCGCTGCTTCCCGCAGCCCGTGATCCACTGTTGCAACATGCAGCTTCCCGGACCAGCCACTGTCACGCGCCCAGCGCGCAGCAAGCCACATCAGCGCCATCGAATCCGAACCACCAGACACCGCCAGCAGCAGGCTTCCGGCGTTCTTCAGAGGTGCAAAGATTTGGTTGGCTTCTTCCGCGCCAACCGCCAGCGTGCTAGCTGCACCCGGCACGCTGCATTTCTTTGATCGAAGTGTTGCGCACCGCCGCCTCATTGGCGAACTTCTTGTTCACCTCGGCGAATGTCTTGCAGGCCTGCTTCTGCTGTCCCAGCTTGTTGAGCGACATGGCCAGCTTCAGCAGGCTCGACCCACGTTTGTCGCTTTCAGGAAAATTCTGATATCCCGAAAGATAGGACTGTGCCGCCTGCTTCCAGTCGTTCTGTGCATAATACGCTTCGCCAAGCAGAAACTGTGCATCATCTGCCAACTCATGATCCTTGTGTTGAGTTACAAACGATCTGAAGCCGGACACGGCACCGGCAAAGTCACGCGAGCGGTAGCTGTCTTGCGCCTGCTGGAACATCTGGCTGGCACCATCGCCCGCGCCTGCTCCGGTGTCGTTTGATCCGGCCGCGAGGTTGGCTCCGCCTGCACTACCATCGAGAAGTGCAGTTTCCACCTTCTCCGGGGCCAGCGATGGCCGCCCGGAAGCGTCAAATCCCGGCTCCTGCGCCGGCACTGGTTCCGGCTGATAGGCCTGCACACCTTGTTGCAACTGATACTGTGGCTGTTGTTGCTGTTGCTGCTGCAACGGCAGGGCATTTCCGCCTTGATCGCTTCCTATCGGGGCGAGCGCCTGCGATTGCACACCCTGCACCTGCCGGGGTTCGACGGTTTGCTGCAGAATTTGCTGCTGCTGCTGAGGCAGAGGCTGCGGCGCGCTCTGTTGCTGCCAGTCCTGCTGCGCCTGCGGTTGATATACAGGTGGAGATGGCGCCACAGCATTGCCGTTGTCCAGATTGAGTGTACCCAGTGTCTGTGGGCCTGGAGCAAGCTGCACGCCTGGTTGACCCTCGATCTCGACCGATTGTTGCATCTGGCCATAGTTCGGGTTTGCAGCTACCTGCCCCTGGTCCCATTGCGACGGCTGTTGCTGCGGCGCAATGGCCGTGGCGACCTGCCGGTTTTTCTTGAACAACAGACCCTGGCGTTCCAGTTCACGCAGCCTGTTCAGTTCACGCTGCATGTCCTGCATCTGCTGCGCCATGGCGTTCATCTGTGCCGAAAGTTGCTGCAACTGGGCCTGTATCTGCACATTGCCATCGCCACCACCGCCGCCACCACCAGATCGCACCTCATGTTCAAGCCGGATGATCCGGTCGTACAATGCATTCCACTGGTCCGTCTGTGCATGGGCCATGCCGGCTGGCAAGGCAGCCAGCGACAAAAGTGTGATGGCAAGTGCGCGCTTCAACTGTTTGATCATTGCAAGCTATCCCGTGATCGCCTGTTGATTGGTGTACCTTGAATGTAACTGCTTCGTCCTGATTTCTCAATCAGGTCGCATAGCGCCAAACATGGACAGCAAAAAGGCCCGGCTGACGGGCAGCGGGCCTCTTTGAGAATTGCATTGGCCTTCGCCACAGCTTCAACCAGGAGCCGCACCACCGGTAATGGCGGTTACAGACCGGCGATTCTGCGCCCAGCAGCTTTCCGCATCACACAGGGCAACCGGACGTTCCTTGCCGTAAGCCAGTGTGGCAACACGTTCCGCAGTCACACCCTGAGAAATCAGGAATTCGCGTGTTGCAGTAGCCCGGCGTGCAGACAGTGCGATGTTGTACTCGCGTGTGCCGCGCTCATCGGCGTGCCCTTCAACCTGAATTGTCACATTCGGGTATTGGTTCAACCATTGAGCCTGCCGGGTAAGTGTTTCCATGCCTTCAGGCGTCAACGTGGTTTGGTCCACCAGGAAATACACCCGGTCTCCAACATTCACGATGAAGTCCCTTTCGGTACCTGGGGCAACCTGGGTGGCGTTGTTTGCACCGCCCTGGGCCAGCAGATCCGGCTTTTCTGATTTCGAACAGCCCGCCAGAAGCATCAATCCGGCAAAAGCAATTGCGACCTTGCGGCCAGCAGTAATACGCAACATATATCCCACTCCTTGTGGCGTACAGTTTCCAGCCATCTAGTTGCGTTGCCCCATCCCTCAAGGCTCTCCACGCAACGTGGCAAATTCATGCAGGGCCAATCGACCCATGTAGTGGCAGATTTATGACGAACCCGTCCATTTCCACCGGTAATTTCCGATCACTTGAGCAGTGGCGACCAGGCTGGGTCGGAAGCAAAAGCCGGTGTCTCCACCGTGCGCTCGTTGTAACCAGTCAGATCAACCGAAAAAAGCTTGGCTCCTCCATTTTCTCCGCCTGATTCACGGAAGAACAGAATCACCCGTCCATTCGGCGACCATGTTGGACCCTCATTATGGAAACCTTCGGTTAATATTCTCTCACCAGAACCGTCCGGTTGCATCACACCGATGGAAAATCTTCCTCCCCCGAAGCGTGTAAAGGCAATATTGTCGCCGCGCGGCGACCATACAGGGGTTGAATAGCGTCCTTGGCCGAACGAAATGCGCCGCTGCCCGGAACCGTCAGAATTCATCACATAGATCTGCTGGCCACCATCACGGTCACTTTCAAAGACAATCTGCCTGCCATCAGGTGAAAATGAAGGTGCAGTGTCGATTGCTGCCGTGTTGGTCAGCTGCCGCAGCTGGCGGGTGCGCAGGTCCATCTCATAGATGTTGGCATTACCGCCTTCCTGCAGGCTCATGATAACTTTCTGCCCGTCCGGTGAGAAGCGCGGGCTAAAGCTCATGTTTGGAAACTCGCCAACCACTTCGCGCTGACGGGTGTCGATGTTGTAAAGGTAAACGCGAGGCTTGCCACCTTCAAAAGACATGTAGGTGATTTCCTGCGAAGTCGGAGAAAACCTCGGCGTCAGCACCAGGTCACTGCCGTTTGTCAGCGCACGCCGGTTGAACCCGTCCTGATCCATGATGGTCAGAACCTTCTTGCGGGCATTCTTCGGGCCAGTTTCGTCAATGTAAACAATGCGGCTGTCGAAATATCCGTCCTCACCGGTCATTGCCTTGTAGATCGCATCGGAGATTAGGTGCCCGATTCGGCGCCAGTTCTTCTGACTGGTCACGAACTGCAAGCCGACAATCTGGTTTTGCCCGTACACATCGAACAGCCTGAAATCAGCTCTCAGGCGTCCATCTCCCATCACGACGGCCTGGCCTGTAACCAGTGCACGGGCCTGGATCGTCTGCCAGTCAACAAACTGCGGCTGAGCATTGAAGTCGGTGATCTGCTGAATATAGGAATTCTGCGGCAGTGGCCTGAACAACCCGGAGCGCTCCAGGTTGTTGCCAATGATGGTGGTGATGTCGACACCGTACTTCTGCGCCTGCGGATCTGCTCCGGTGAAATTTGGCAACGCAATCGGGATTGGGTCAACCTGACCGCGATTGATATCAACTTCCAGCACGGCATGCGCAGGCACAGCCAGCATGATCCATGCAATCAACAATGCCGCACCGCGCATTGCGCAAGCAACAAGACCTGCAAAGATCGGTCGAGAATTATTCAACAATTTCAAGCCCCCGTTTATCAATTCAGACCCACCATCTGACTGGGGTCGAATTTCATTCTGATGTCCGCCCACAAGGCGTGGGTTTCTTTCGGCATCTTGTCGTATGGCTGACACTGGATCAAGGCAGCCAGAGCCGAACTCGCAGCAGCCTGCGCAGCAGGGTGCGACGATATCTGCTCAATCAGTGGCTGGGACGTCAGATTGCCGTTGATGTCCAACTGAAACCGCAGCGTTACAATTAACCCGCCGGCATTGCGTGCACCTGCAGGCACATTCCAGCATTGCCCGACGCGCTGGCGCAGCCAATCCAGAGCAGTGGCGGTCACCTGCTGATCATCACCGGTAAGGTTCTGGTCGCCCTGCAGCGGGGTACCGGTTTCAGTCTGATCAGAAGGTGCGGCCTTGTCGTCATCGATCTTGTTCAGCAAAGCTGCCACTTCATCCAGCTTGAATTCCGGTTCCTTTTTCTGCTCCACCACCTTCTTGGGCGGCGCCGGTTTCACCCTCGGCTTTGGTACAGGCTTGTCCACGGGTTCGGTTTCAGCAGTCTTTTTCAGCAATTCCTGCAGTTCAGACGGATCAGGTTGCTCAGGCTCAGCCACCTTCTCCTCAGGCTTGGGCTCTGGTTTCGGCTGCGGCTTCGGCTCACGAACGGCCTGCTTGACCTCCTTCGCCGGTTTAGGCGAAGGCGTTTCAACCTTCTTTTCCACTTTTTGGACTTTGGGCTTTTCTTCCGGCTCGGGCTTCTTCTTCACCGGTTCGGTAGTCTGGTTGGCCCGCTTGGCTACGTCCTGGAAATCCTCAATGTTCACCGCAATCGGAGGCGGTTCGGAAATCGCATGCTCGTTGGGCGCAGGCAACACCACAATCCCCATCAGCAAGATGGCGACATGTACCATGAACGAAGCCAGTAAACTCCAGTTGTTCTTCATGCTGCGGTTGATCACCTATTGTGGCTTCGGGTTACTCAACAGGTCAATTTTCTTGAACCCGGTGGCATTCAATTCCCCGATCACCTGCATGACCAGCCCATAGTTGACACCCTTGTCTCCACGAACCCGCACCCTCTGGTCCTTGGTTGCAGATTCTGATTGACGTGACTGTGCAATGGCTCCCAATTTTGACGCCAGTGTGTCCAACCCCACTTCGCTGTCACCAATATACACCTTTCCTTCGGCATTCACGGTGATGGTTATCGGATCTTCCTTCTCGCCGGGCGTCTGCTCAGCCTTGTTCTCCGGGAGGTCAATGGGCACTGAAACATTGAGTAGCGGCGCAGCCACCATGAACACGATCAGCAAAACCAGCATGACATCCACAAATGGCGTCACATTGATTTCGCTCATTGGCGCAAACGAAGACGCAGTACGCCGCCGCCTGCCTCCACCTGTCCTGCCTGTTGCCATTCCGCCTGCCATATTGTCTCCGTTGCGGCCGTTGCAGGGCCGGAAATCACATGCGTTCGTCAAGCTGGCGCGAGATGATCGCACCGAATTCGTCAGCAAAGTTCTCAAGCCGCGCGGCAATCTTGCCAATGTCGGATGAAAACTTGTTGTAGAACATCACCGCTGGAATGGCGGCAATCAGGCCCAAGGCGGTAGCAAACAGTGCCTCAGCCAAACCCGGCGCCACCACTGCCAGATTGGTGTTCTTTGATATGCCGATGGCGCGGAACGAATTCATGATACCCCATACGGTACCAAACAGTCCAATAAACGGAGCTGTTGATCCAACCGTCGCCAGCACCAGCAATCGCTGTTCAAGCTTCGACATTTCTTTCTGCAACTGCACGTCCATGACCTTGTTTATGCGCATCTGCACCCCGGCAAAACCCGCTCGCATCGCCGTATCCTGAGATCTCTTCCACTCGCGCATCGCAGCCATGAACAATGTCGCCATTCCAATATTGTTGCGCGGGCCCAGTGTCAGATAGAGGTCTTCCAGTGACTGGCCGGACCAGAACATCTGTTCAAACCGGTCCATCGACCGTTTCATGCTGCGAATGCTCAGGACTTTCTGGAAGACAATTGCCCAACACAGGATTGAGGCCATCACCAGCCCGATCATCACAAGCTTGACCACTGGCGAGGCGATCCAGAACAGATGAAGCAATCCAAACTGATCCGCCTGTGCCGCTGCTTCCCCCACTTGAACTTCCATATTCAGCCTGCTCTTTGCGCAAAGCCCGGTATTCCGGGCGCTCTAATCGATTCTCTGAAGGGCTCGAGCAGCACCAGAAGCCTGCTTAGTTTGTCGAAACTGCGGCATTCATGGCGGCGGACGCACCTCGCTCATCATCGCTATCACTCAACGCTGCTTTGGTTAATGAAACGTTACGATTTCATCTGCTTGCGGCATCAAGTCCTTGGCATCGCATCAAGAATCTGGGCAGGGATGCGCTGTGGCCGGCCCGCCAGGTTGATCAGCGCCAACACCACATCAGCCTTGAATACAGTCTTGCCGTCCAGCTTGATCTGCTGCTCCAGAACCAGGCGCGCGCCAGATGCCTGTTTGAAGCTGGTTTCAACGGTAACAATATCGTCTATGCGCGCGGCGGCGCGGAAGTCACAATCCATGTGGCGAACAATGAAGAACAGATCACTTTCGGCAAGTGCGGTGTGTGCAATACCAGCAAGTTTGAGCGTTTCAGACCGGCCACGCTCACAAAACTTGAGATAGTTGGCATGATAGACCCGGCCGGAATGATCCGTGTCTTCATAGTAGACACGAACGTCGAGGCGGTGAACGCCGTGTCTCATTTCTCCACTCAAACTCATTCTTCATCCTGAAACAGCTCAACCTGCCGGGTTGCCAGATTGTCCGGCGTCATCAGCCCCAGATGTTTAAATGCGTGAGGTGTCAGAATTCTGCCCCGCGGCGTGCGGTTCACGAAACCTTGCTGGATCAGATACGGCTCAATGATCTCTTCAATCGCATCACGCGGTTCTGACAGCGAAGCCGCGATAGTCTCTATACCCACCGGACCGCCGCCAAAATTCACCGCGATGCACTTCAAATATCTGTGATCGAGCGCATCAAGGCCAAGCGCATCCACCTCCAGCCGCCGCAATGCCTTGTCAGCCGCCTCACGATCCACCTGCAAGGTGCCATCAACCGACGCAAAGTCCCGCACCCGGCGCAACAGCCTTCCGGCTATGCGCGGTGTCCCCCTCGCGCGTCGGGCAATTTCCAGCGCACCATCCTGCGTCATGCTGACGCCAAGCACCCGCGCCCCGCGTGTCACGATGTCGAGCAGTTCGTCTTCCTCATAGAAGTTCAGCCGCACCGGAATGCCGAACCGGTCACGCAAGGGCGTGGTCAGAAGGCCGGTTCGCGTGGTCGCGCCAACAAGCGTAAACCTGGCAAGATCAATGCGTACCGAGCGAGCCGCCGGACCTTCGCCGATGATAAGGTCGAGCTGAAAATCCTCCATTGCCGGATAGAGCACCTCTTCCACCGCCGGATTGAGCCGGTGAATTTCATCGATGAACAACACATCGCGATCTTCAAGATTTGTCAGAAGGGCTGCCAGGTCGCCCGCCTTGGCGATGACCGGGCCGGATGTTGCCTTGAAATTCACGCCCAGTTCGCGTGACACGATCTGCGCAAGCGTTGTCTTGCCGAGGCCGGGCGGGCCTGCAAACAGCACATGGTCCAGCGCCTCGCCACGGGTGCGCGCTGCCTCGATGAACACTTTCAGGTTGGATTTGGCCTGCCGCTGGCCAATGAATTCATCCAGCACCTGCGGGCGCAGGTGAGTGTCAAACTCATCCTCGCCCTTTCTTGCCGAAGCTATGAGACGTTCATCACTCACCGCGCCAGTTCCTTCAGGCCCAGCCGGATCAGCGTTTCGGTTGCCGCGTCCTCACCCGCTGAGCGCATCGCCGCAGACACCGCTGCCCCTGCCTGCGACTGTCCGTAGCCCAAGTTGACCAACGCCGATACCGCTTCCGCCACAGCCGTTGGCCGTGGCGCATCCAGCGCACCAGCCACCGCCGCGAGCGCTGCATCCCCGCCAGTGAACGCTGGCGCCTTGTCTTTCAGTTCCGTCACAATGCGCTGCGCCAGTTTTGGCCCCACGCCGTTGGCACGCCCCACCATCGCCTTGTCACCCAGCGCAATGGCATTGGTCAGTTCCGCGGTCGTCAGCGTCGATAACAGTGCCAGCGCCACCTTGGTGCCAACGCCCTGCACATTGTCCAGCAAGGCGGAACCAGCCGCGCTCGGCTTCGGTGGAAAAGCCCACCAACCGGATCGAGTTTTCCGACACCAGCATTTCGGTTTGCAGGGTGGCCGCCTCGCCCACCGATGGCAACGCGGCCAGTGTCTTGGTGGAACACGCCACGTGATAGCCAACGCCTTGCACATCCAGAATGACGTAGTCATCGCCAAACTCATCGACGATACCCTTGAGCCTGCCAATCATCCCGCCACCCTCAATGCCGCCACCAGCGAGGCCGACTTGCGGTGTTGCGCATGGCAGATGGCAATGGCCAGCGCATCAGCAGAATCTGCCGAACTGGGTTTGCACATCGGCAGCAGGATTTTCACCATCGCCTGTATCTGCACCTTGTCTGCATGACCCGCGCCTACTACGGTTTTCTTCACCAGGTTTGGCGCATATTCTGCCACGCTCAATCCCGCCTGCGCAGGCACAAGCATGGCAATGCCGCGCGCCTGCCCCAGTTTTAACGTGGCGCGGGCATCCTTGTTGACGAAGGTTTCCTCCACCGCCGCTTCATCCGGTTCAAAACCCCGCATCACTTCGCTCAGTTGATCATGCAACTGCATCAAACGGTCTGCCAGCGGCGACGAGGCATCAGACCTTATCGTACCGTCTGCCACGTAGGACAGCCGCGTGCCTTGCACGTTGATAATGCCCCACCCAGTATGTCTCAAACCGGGATCAATCCCGATGATGCGAATCGTCTCTGTCATGGGCCCCACACTAAATACAATTGCTTGAGGTTAACAATCTTTGCTTGGATATTCAGGCACCATCGGCATATCGGAAAAGATCAGGCCACCACGTAAATCCAAATCCGGCAGCCTGAAGCCACCGCGCCCAATCCACCTGTGTAAACAGATGCAGGAATGGATAGCCCGCCAGATCAGATGGCTCCCGCAAGCCCGTTTCGGCACTGACCGCAGTTGGCGCACACCTACGCGCATCACCAACTGCACACTACGAAAAGCCCTTGCAAACTGATTGCAAAGGCGTAGCGTCTTTCACACTAATAATAACAATGAATCTTGGGAGATTTTCATGCGCTACATCTTGTTGCTGACCACAACGCTCATTGCAATGTCAGGCACTGCCATGGCCGAAATGGCCACCGGCGAACAGATCAAGACTGCCATTTCTGGCAATACGGTCCAAGGCAGTATGGATGCCTCTGGCGCTTACACTGAGTACTATGCTGCTGATGGCACCGCCTTTGGCAAGGACTACAAGGCAAAGTGGTCGGTTGAAGGTGATACGATGTGCTGGGTCTATGACGGCTCGCCGAAGGATTGCTGGGGTGTCGAAATAGCAGGTGATCAGGTAAAGTGGATCAAGGACGGCAAGGCCCAAGGCACCGGCACTGTGGTCACGGGCAATCCAAACAATTTTCAGTAAGCATACACATTGCGGTAGTTGTAGATTGGTTTTCTAGAGCGTCGCATGTTCGAAGTGAACCGACTGGGCTTCACAAATCAGTTTGAAGATAATCAAAGGTTTGCGGATGGTTCTGATCATGCCGCAAGCCTTGTCGAAGCGAGAACGTGAGTGTGTTGTCGAGTTTGTAGAAGACAGTCATTCGCGGCGCGAGGCGGCCCTCCTGTTCAAGATGGCACCGTCGACAACGGTCAGAATTCTTCGGCGTTTGAGGGAGACAGGGTGTATTGAAGCCTGCCCATGTGGTGGTTCCAGCCATGGCCCATCACATTGCGCAAATGCAGAAACCACAGGCCAAAGCCCCGGTTTCTGCGGGACTGGGTCAAGCCAATCAGCAATTCAGCAATACGCTCGTTCTCCTGATCCAGCTTTTGTGTGCAAGCGATAGCAGGTCTCGAAGACGCCAAATGTCCGGCAGGCAGTGGCCAGACTGCCTACCAAAGTCGCCCTGGCCATGCTGTCGAGCGCATGCCTGACCTCCTGCACATAGCTGCTTGCCCGTGCGGTCAACCGCAATCCCCGGCCGGCCGCTTCTGTGCCCGTGAAATCAGATCCATCTTCAAGCCGCCGCAAGGCCCAGAATTTTCACTTGTCAGGAAAAATTTGTCACATCACACTGGCCCTATCCCGTCTAGAAACCAAAGCCCGGAGCAAACCATGTCAGCAAACCAAACACCCTTGCGTGCCCGTGTTGAAGGCGGCGGCACACCGGAAATGAAGGACTGGTATCTCAAGTCAGAAACCGGAGTGTTGCGCGACGTATTGCTTGGCCCTGCTGAAAGCTTCCGCTGGCTGGGGCTGGAAAACGCTGCCTGGTCATCACTGGTGCGCGACACACTGCGCCGCGGCCTCAAGTTCGACAAGCAACTGGCCATGCGCCAGCACCGCGAAATGGTTGACGCCTACGAAAGTGCAGGGGTGACAACCCACTTCCTGCCGGTGGACGAACAGCGTGCCCTATCAGATCTATGCCCGTGACTCTTCGTTCATGTCGCCCTATGGCGCGGTTGTCTGCCAGTTGGCCAGCCCGCGCCGGCGCGGCGAATACGCACCGGTGCTGCGCTTTTACCTGGAAAACAACATCCCCATCTACGACATGGTCTCGGCAGGCAATTTCGAAGGTGGCGACTTCAACATCATCCGCCACGGCGTAGCCCTTGTAGGCTACACCGACCACCGCTCCGAAGAGGTTGCAGCAAACCAGGTCGCCAACTGGTTCAAGGCCGAAGGCTGGGAAATCAAGTACGCCCCCATCGACCAGTTCTACGTGCACATCGACCTGATGGTCTGCATGCTCAACGACAATTGTGCAGCCGTTTGCCTCGACACAACACCAGAGGACATTGTCACCTGGCTCAAGGAAAAGAAGATCGAGATCATCCCTGCCACGTTCAAGGAAACCATGGCGCTTGGCTGCAACGTCGTGGCGCTGGGCAATGACCGCGTGTTGTCCACCCTCGGCGCAACCGACCTCAATGCCAAGATGCGTGCCGCCGGCTTTGAAGTCTACGATCCGGACATGACCATGTTCACGTGGGCTGGCGGCGGTGTACATTGCATGTGCCAACCGTTGCGCCGTGAAGCCGCCTGATGAGCGATATCCCGGTCATCGACATCTCGTCCCTGTTTGGCGGACCTTCGCCAGCCAGGGACGCAGCCGACCGGGCCATCATGGCAGCAGCCACCAGCAGCGGCTTCATGACGGTGACGGGATTGCCCGATGACATGCTGTCGCCAGCAACCCGCAGGACGTTGCTGTCCATATTCTCCCTGCCCGATCAAAAAAAGCGTTTGCTCTACCGGCAGAATTTCGACCCCGCGCGCAGCAATGTCTATCGCGGCTGGTTTCCCCTCACACCGGGTCACCCGACCTGGAAAGAAGGTATCGATCTTGGCCCGGACGCAGCCCATGGCGCAGGCCGCGTCATCCCCGGTGACCCATTGACCGAAGCAACCCCTGTTCCAGACCCAGCCGACCTGCCAGGCTGGCATGATGCTGTCACTGGGTATTACATGCACATGGAAGAAACCGGCCGCGCCTTGATGCGGGCCATCGCGCGCGGTCTTGAGCTGAATGAAACCACGTTCGACAAAGCCTTCGAGCGCGGCATCTCGACACTCCGGCTGCTGCACTACCCGCTCCGAACACCGGAAAGTTTTGCAGGCGCGGTTGAAGAAACCCATGTCACCCACAATGGGCAGGAATACTATCTGCTGGCCCGTGGTCACGTTGATTCAGGCTTTGTCACGCTGCTCGCACAGGATGGTGTTGAAGGCCTTCAGGCACGTTCGAAGGACGGCAGCTGGCTTGACGTGCCTCCGGCAGAAGGCACCCTGGCGGTGAACTTCGGCAAGTTGCTGGCACGCTGGACCGGCGGGCGTATCAATGCCACCCTGCACCGCGTCATCGGCAGGAACCGCGAACGCTGTTCGATACCTTTCTTCTATGAACCTTCCGTCGACACCGTCATCTCTCCGCTGCCCGGCGGTGAGGCATTCGCTCCAGTCAGCTATGGCGATCACCTTTGGGAAGCGACCACACAGTTCGTCGAGCAGAAGGGCATCGCCCATCTGCGTACCCCTCGCGGTGTCAAGGCAGACTAGGCTTCGTCGCGCACCAATGGCAGTGTGATGCAGCGGATCGCACCGCCCCAATAGCCGATATGGTCGCACGGTGTCGGTACCGGCTCCACTCCGCGCCGGCCTAGTTCATTCATCACCCGGTTGAAGCGCGGGTCAATCATGTAGTGCTTGTCATCGAGGCTCACACCTACAGTGGCATGGTTCATCATCTCGTCATGGGTGAGTTCGATCACGTCCCAGTCCTTAAGCGGTTCCGGCAACCCGTCGGCCAGGGCAGGCATGTACGCCATCAACAGCCCTTCCCGCAGCAGGCACATGATGCCCAGTGCATGCAGGATCGGCCCGTTGATCGGCATTGCATGCACCTTGTAGCCCCAACGCTCAATGTAGCGCGCCAGCCACTTGATCCCCGCCATGTTCGAACACAGCTCACCGCAACCCACCATGATGTCCTTGCCGTGGATGAGAATGTCGCCGCCTTCCAGAAACGGTCCCGGCCCCTCGCCCGACGGGGTCCAGGGCTGCGACTGCGGCATGGCCACATAATGCGCTTCAGGATCGGCATCAATCATCGGCAGGATCAGGTCGCGCAGGGGAAATACTTCCTTGCGCCGGTACGCGCGGCGAATCGAGATTTCCATGTAGTGCTTGCCAATCACAAACACCGGATCTGCCGGATAAAGCTGTGACCAGCCTTCCTGCAAATGCCCCAGATATTTCGTCTCTGCTTCAGTGTAGCCACGCAGCCTGTGCACCTTGACGCCAAATTTCTCGTAGGTCGCGGCAACATTATCCATCTGCTGAACCGTCGCTTCCCAGCGCTCGGGAAAATGCTTTCTGATATCTAGCGGTCGGTTGCCGTTGGCCAGCAGGGCTTCGCGCAATTCGTCATTATAGTGCGACAGATCCTTGCCGAACGGAGGCAGGTGCAGGCCTTCCGCGCTGCCAACAGCAACTTCGCGCAACTTGCCGAACTCACTATGCGATCCAATCTGAAACATGCCTGCTCCTGAAACTGTTTGCCGTACAGACAGTATCTGCATCAACGATTTTGGCAACTGTCATTGTTTCAGGGTCTGCGACCGGCAAGTTCAAGCAACTGCCTTGCAAGATCAGTGACCCGCTCGGCCCGTGCCGGGTCCTTGTACGGTTCTTTGTGCTCTACCCAATCAGCCCACATAGCCATGTCAAACACACGGCCAGACTTCTTCAGTGCCAGCGCATCAACGGTCTCCAACGTCTTCAGCGCCATTTTGTTCTTTCCCAGTTGCAGGTATGAGCGGGCCAGCACGACATAACTCCACACTTCCTCTAGTACGGGCATCCGGCTGAGCACCTCTACTGCCCTGTCCGGCTCACCGTTCTCCTCATATGCCCATCCGAGAAAATCATCATACCATTGCTCATGGTACGGATTAAGCCGAATGGCCTGCCTGAGGTTCATGATTGCCTGACCATACCTGCCGGTATAAATGAACAATTGCGCCATCTCCGCAACCAGCCGGCCATCTCCGACATTCAACTCGCGCGCCCGGTTGTAATGATACTCGGCTCGGTCATGGTCGTGATGGACGACCAGGTAAGCCCACCCCAGAACCCAGTGCGCCAGGTGCAGGTCAGGCGCATTCTTGACCGCCAGCAAAGCATGTTCATACGCCAGCCTGCCGGTCTCGGCATAGTCATCGGAATACTCAAAATCAAACGCGATTGCGTACTGCCATGCAAGACCAGCCACCGCAGGCCAGTACGGCGGATCCGACATCGCTATCGCCTCAGTAAACTGCTCAATGGCAAGATCGCTCCAATTCCGGCCCTCCTCCCAGGGCGGCTGAAGCGACCGGTGAAAATAATCGCGAGCTTTCAAATACCGGTCATAGACCGTGAACTCTTTCGGGGTGAAGGCAAGCTGACGCCGCAACTCGGCCTTGGCGATCTGACCTGAAGACGTCATCAGGGTCGCAGCAATTGCCTGGGCGATTTCGTCTCGTGTTTCCATCAGACCGGGGCTCTCCCGATTGAACCGCCCGGACCAGATCTGCAGTCCGGTCTCGCCGTCAATCAGTTCTGCGGTCACCTTGATTCTGTCGCCCGACTGCTCGAGGCTGCCACTTACAACATAGCGCACACCAAGACGGCTGGTGACCGACCTGAGGTTCTTCCGGCTGTCGCCAAGGGCAAAACTCGACGCCCGGTCTATGACAAAGAATTCCGGCGACATTGAAAGGTCAAATATCAGCTCTTCGGTCAGGCCTTGTGCCAGATGCGGGTTCTCGTTGTTTGCACTCAGATTGGCAATAGGCAGCACAACCACTGAGGGCCTGCCTTGCAGTGGCAACGCAACCCGCCGGCCGCTGAGGGCGGCCGGTTCATCGCGCTGCGTAAGCTCAAAACTGGAGCGGTAGACATGAATCGGTTCAACGATATTTTTCAACCGCTGCTCACCTATCGACTCGAAAGTTACACTGACCTTCGACTTCACCTCCCGGAAAACCTTTTCCGAAATGCAGATGCCACCCGGTTCAGCGAGGCCCTCAAGGCGCGAAGCGATGTTCACGCAATCACCGATCACGTCTCCGTCCTGAGCAATCACTTCTCCGAAATTCACGCCAACCCGCCACTTCAGGAATGAGGTCTCTTCATCGGCGCTGGCAAGGTGGCGTTGCAGGTCAATCGCACAATCTACCGCTGCAGTAACACTTGCAAATTCAGCCAGAATTCCGTCACCAGTAGATTTGACGACGCGGCCGCTGTGAGACAATACATCCGGATCCACAATGGTCTCGCGCTGCCGGTTCAAAAGCAGATGTGTGGCGGTCTCATCCTGGGACATGTGACGGCTGAAGCCGACAACATCTCCCATGAGGATAGCAGCGAGCCTCCTGTTACACGTCGTACTCACCATGAACTAGCGCCCCATGAACCGGCCTGCCAGCGTTGCTGCTGGCTGTATTGGCAATCTCAATCCGCCGCCTTTTCGTCGTTTATCTTTCTGATCAGTGCTTCAAGAATGTCTCTCTCGCACTTCAAAAAGACCTCCCAGGTCTCCGTGTAATCAGGGTGCGTGCGCGTCTCGCCAATATAGCACTGCACTTGAGCAAGCTCTTCTGTCAGGTCAGCCAGCAACTCCGCGTCACCGGTTTTCGCCAGGGTTTCATTGCTCAGCTTGCGTTCGCCGAGGAAGCGTGCCCAGCTGCGCTGGATAACCTCTGCCTGCGTAGTCAGCCCCTTGGTTTCAGTGTCTTCAACAAACTTGATCATCCGGCCGAGCAGATCGGCCTCCTGCTTCAATGTCATCCTGACTTGATCTGCTGACATGCGACCTCCATTGGGAGTTGGAATTGCCGTCCCATAAAAGTGCCGTCCTAAACTTTGACAGCTTAGCGCATCCCCAGTTCGGCGCAAGCGAACAGTTGACCATGGGTCGGAAATCCACATTTCCAATGCCCCACAAACACTATTGCGGCCCCGCAATTTGCAGTGCTAGCGTTTGCGCGCCGACAAGACCGGGGGGCCATCAGCAACCGGAGGAAGTATTGATGTCTGACACAAAACCAACAAAGGCCATCAAGGCCTGGCTCAAGAAGTTGGAAAATGCGCTCGCTGAAAAAGATGCAGACAAGGCCGTCAAATTGTTCGGCAAGGACAGCTACTGGCGCGATCTGGTCTCGCTGACCTGGAACATCAAGACGGTTGAAGGGCGCGACGAAATCGCGGACATGCTGAAGAAAACAATAGCTGTGGCCAAACCGCACAACTTCCAGATCGAGGGTGAGGCCAACGAGGCTGGCGGTGTCACTGATGCATGGTTCACGTTTGAAACAGCAACCGGGCGCGGCAAGGGCCTGGTACGGTTGATTGATGGCAAGGCATGGACGTTCCTGACCTCCCTGCAGGAGCTGAAAGGACATGAGGAAGCCAAGGGCGAGAACCGCCCACACGGCGTTACGCACGGCGCATTCAAGAACCGTGAGACATATGCCGAAGCGCGAACCCGCGAAGAAGCCGAACTTGGCTACAAAGTTCAGCCCTATGTGGTCATCATTGGTGGCGGTCAGGGCGGAATTGCCCTTGGTGCGCGGCTGAAGCGGCTTGGAGTGCCCGCAATCATCATTGAGAAGAACGACCGCCCCGGCGACAGCTGGCGCAAGCGCTACAAGTCGCTGTGCCTGCATGACCCGGTTTGGTACGACCATCTGCCCTATCTGCCGTTTCCGGACCATTGGCCAGTGTTTTCACCCAAGGACAAGATCGGCGACTGGCTGGAGAGCTACACCAGGATCATGGAGCTCAACTACTGGTCAAAGACCGAAGCCAAATCCGCCACCTTTGACGAAAAGGCGGGCGAATGGACAGTCAAGGTAGTGCGCGACGGCAAGGAAGTGACCCTCAAGCCGAAGCAGCTTGTGCTGGCTACTGGAATGTCCGGCGTGCCGAACATCCCCAAGTTTCCAGGGCAGGATATCTTCAAGGGCGAACAACAGCACTCCAGCCAGCACCCCGGGCCAGACAAGTACAAGGGCAAGAAGGTTGTCGTAATCGGCTCCAACAACTCGTCCCACGATATTTGCGCAGCCCTTTGGGAAGAAGGCGCAGACGTCACCATGGTGCAACGCTCATCCACCCACATAGTCAAATCCGACACATTGATGGATATTGCACTTGGCGATCTGTATTCCGAAAAGGCGGTGAAGAACGGCGTCGACCACAACATGGCTGATCTCATATTCGCGTCGCTGCCCTACAAGGTACTGCCAGCCATCATGAAGCCCCAGTGCGATGAAACCAAAAAGCGCGACAA
The DNA here is from genome assembly GCA_963787895.1 of uncultured Alphaproteobacteria bacterium. GTDB lineage: Bacteria > Pseudomonadota > Alphaproteobacteria > Rhizobiales > Aestuariivirgaceae > Anderseniella. The sequence goes on from CAWBEX010000002.1 coordinate 73,477, forward strand.
GAAGTTCTATGACCGGTTGAAGAAGGCTGGCTTTGATCTGGACTTCGGTGCTGACGAGACCGGCTTGTTCCTCAAATACCTGCGGCGTGGTTCTGGCTACTACATTGACGTGGGCGCTTCCGAACTGGTCGCGGATGGGAAAATCAAACTGGCAAACGGACAGGTCGACCACCTCACCGAAACTGCCGTCGTGCTGAGCGACGGAACCAAGATTCCTGCCGATCTCGTTGTCTATGCCACTGGCTACGGTTCAATGAACGGTTGGGCTGCAAAGCTGATTTCAAAGGAAGTGGCAGACAAGGTTGGCAAGTGCTGGGGACTTGGCTCGGACACACCGAAAGACCCTGGGCCATGGGAAGGTGAACTGCGCAACATGTGGAAGCCCACTCAGCAGGAAAATCTGTGGTTCCATGGCGGTAACCTGCACCAGTCGCGGCACTACTCGCAGTTCCTGTCGCTGCAATTGAAGGCGAGGCAGGCAGGCATCAAGACCCCGGTTTACGGCATGCAGAAGGTGCATCATTTGAGCTGACATCAATGGCTTGCTGCCGGTTTGAAGCTGCGCATGAAACATGCAAGGCTTCTCTGGCGGCAGGCCAGGCACTCATCGTAGCAAGGGCCGGCCGGCTCACGACGCCGCCAAGCATCATCCGTTTCAGGCAGCCTTGTTGAAGCGTTCGCGGATTTCCGCAAAGGCTGCCGAAATCTGCGAGAACATGTCCGTGGCATAGCGCACGACTTCAGGCGGCAACTGCGCATTGGAATAATGATCAGGATGATACAGCTTCACCAGCTTATGGTATGATGCCTTGGCCTGATCAAAACTGCAATCTTCCGGCACTTTCAGAAGCTGGTAGCATGTGCTGCCACCACCGGGCACAATCAATTCAGGCCGCTTGAGTGCTTCCAGAGGTTCGACTGTTGCAATCTGGCTTTTGGAAATGAAGGAGGTGGTTCCGGATTGGGAAACAAACTCGACAAAGGGCGTATCCTTGTTCAGTGTCGGCTCGAGTTTGCCGGTAATACCGGCAACCAGACACCCGCGCAACACACTGCCGTCATTCAGCTTGATCGACACTGCCAGACCTTGCGCTTCAGATGAACCTCGCATGTTCAGTCTCTATCCAGAATTGCACCCCATACTTACCTTAGGTAGTACTGATTGAGGATTTGTTAAGAATTTGCCTGCATTGCGCGCTAAATGATGTTCGCCATGACAAGCGGCCATGCACAGCTCTTGACGGTCACTGCCGCAAGACAACAAACTTCCGCTGAAACCGAATCTGGAAACATTTGCCATGTCAGAATTGTGGAAAAAGCCCGCCACCGAAATCGCCCAACTCATTCGACTGGGCGCAGTCTCCGCACTTGAAGTTACACAAGACGCCCTTGCCCGGTTGGAAGCAGTCAACCCTGCAATTAATGCAGTTGTGCAGTTCATGCCCGAAGAAGCCCTTGCCGCAGCAACAGAGGTTGATGAGTCAGTGGCACGCGGTGACAGACTGCCTCCGCTGGCTGGTGTACCGGTAACAATCAAGGTCAACGTGGACCAGAAGGGTTTTGCCACAACCAACGGCCTGAGGTTGCAAAAGGACCTGGTCGCAGAACAGGACAACCCGGTCGTTGCCAATATGCGTGATGCAGGCGCCATCATCATTGGACGCACCAACACACCCGCATTCTCGCTGCGCTGGTTCTGCCGCAACTCCCTGCATGGCCACACTACAAATCCATTGAACCCAGCTATCACCCCTGGCGGTTCTTCCGGCGGCGCAGCGGCTGCAACGGCTGCAGGTATCGGTTGCATCGGCCACGGCACAGATATTGGCGGCTCTGTGCGTTATCCCGCCTATGCCTGCGGTTTGCATGGGCTTCGCCCAACTCTCGGCCGCATTCCCGCAGTTAATTTCTCAGGGGCAGAACGCCATGTCGGCGGGCAGTTGATGGCAGTTTCAGGACCACTTGCCCGCACAATTGCAGACCTGCGGTTGGGTCTTGAGGCCATGTCGGCAAAAGACCTGCGCGACCCCTGGTGGGTTCCGGTGCCATTCAGCCTGGAGCCGCAGCCAATGCGCGCCGCACTTTGCGTGGCGCCAGAAGGCATGAAGGTTGCCCCGCAGGTTGAAGCTGCACTTCGGGATGCTGCAAGCCGGTTGTCTGAAGCAGGCTGGATAGTGGAAGAAGTGGACTGCCCGCCATTTCGCGAGCCCGCACAATTGCAAGCCCAGCTCTGGCTGGCAGAGTTCCGCCGTGGAGGCGCTGATGCGGTCAGGAAAGAAGCCGACCCCGATGCCGGTTTTGTATATGAGCAGATGATACGCCTATGCCCTGAACCGGACCTGAACGGCATTCTCGACGCGTTGCAACGCAGGGCCAGTCTGTTGCGCGAATGGCAGGTATTCCTCGAGGAGTATCCGGTACTGCTGTGTCCGGTATCAGGCGAATTACCATTCCCTGATCTGCTGGATGTGGAGTCACCTGAAGCCTTTGACCGGATCATCGAGGCACAACTCACCCAGGTCGGCCTGCCGCTCATGGGCCTTCCCGGTCTCACGGTATCCACAGGCATGACTGACAACAACATTCCAGTTGGTGTGCAGATCATTGGTGGGCGTTACCGAGAGGATACGATGCTGACAGCCGGTGAAGTAATTGAAGCTGGCGGTGTACCTGCGCTGCCCGTCGACCCTGCGGTCTCGTGAATGCAGCTGGCAGATCACTTCCACTCCAGAAGCTGGTGCAAGTTTCCGGTTGATCCAGCCTTGCAGGCCTGGGTGGACCACGCCCTTTTCCATGCCCGCAACACTTTGAACGACACGGCGCAAGAACAATGGATGCGTTATCAGGGCACCTGGTTTGCCGGTGTGAACGCTCTCGCCAACGACGCAACAGGACGGGTCGGCAGCAGCCCGCCACTGCAAGGTGCAGTGATAGACTTTCTCGCCGAGCAACTGGGTCTTACAGACATCGCCTGGGACCGTGCGCAAGTATCAATCTGTTATCCAGGTTACCCAAAACCGATGCAGGGCGAGACAATTGCACAACACGATTTCCGCATGAACCGGGATGCAGCCCACCTGGATGGCCTGCACGGCACAGGTGAACCCAAGCGCCGCCATCTTGAAGAAACCCACGCATTCATCCTCGGCATACCCATGGTACCGGCCAGCATGGACGCTTCGCCCTTTGTCATATGGGAAGGCTCACATGAGATCATGCGACAAGCCCTTGCCGCAGCCTTTGAGGCAACCCATCCTGAACGCTGGAGCGAAATTGACCTGACAGATGCATATATATCCGCCCGCAGGACATGCTTTGAAGTTTGCAAGCGAGTGGAGATCCACGCCCGGCCAGGCGAGGCATATCTGGCTCATCGGTTGTCACTGCATGGCGTGGCACCATGGGGCGACAAAGCCACGGCAGGCCCCGATGGCCGCATGATCTGCTATTTCAGACCCGAACTGAGCGATCGGTTGGCGTGGCTTGAAATGCCTTAGGCCGCAGTCAGTTTTTCCATGATCTCATCGGAGACCTGGAAGTTTGAAAACACGCTCTGCACGTCTTCATCATCGTCGAACGCTGCCATCAGTTTCATCAGTGTCGCAGCCTTGTCTTCGTCAACCTCGGTAGTGGTCTGCGGTTTCCAGATGATGTTGACGCTTTCCGCCTCGCCCAGATTCGCCTCCAGCGCAGACGACACTTCACCGAGGTTTTCGAACGCGCATATGATGGTATGACCGTCAGCCTCTGACTGCACATCATCGGCTCCAGCCTCAATGGCTGCCATCATGACTGTGTCGCCGTCGCCTGCTTCCGGCTTGTAGATGATCTCGCCAACCCGGTCGAACATGAAAGACACAGAACCGGTCTCGCCCATGTTGCCACCATGTTTGGTGAAGTAGGAGCGCACAGCCCCGGCAGTCCGGTTGCGGTTGTCAGTCAGCGCCTCGACCACGATAGCAACACCACCCGGCCCGTAACCCTCATAGCGGATTGATTCATAGTCTTCCGCATCACCGCCCAGCGACTTGTTGATGGCGCGCTGGATGTTGTCCTTGGGCATCGACTGCGCCTTGGCATTTTGCACCGCCAGCCTGAGGCGCGGATTGGAATCTATGTCTGGTCCGCCCATCTTGGCCGCAACCGTAATCTCCTTCGACAATTTGGAGAACATCTTCGCCCGCACGGCATCCTGACGGCCCTTGCGGTGCATGATGTTCTTGAATTGGGAATGTCCGGCCATGACCTTGTTCCTCAACAAATAGGCAATGCGCATTGATTTTGAGACACACCCTCTAAACCAGCCAGACCCGGTGTGTCCAGATGCCCGAATCGCCTGTCTCAAATTCATTTACGAAGTGTTAGCGATTCACGCGTCAATCTTGCACACTCAGGCGACAAAACAGACGGCGGCAAATGACCAAGGCAGACGAACTCGACCAGCACATTGCAGACACAGCCGACATGGCACGCAAAGCCATGGCATCAGTGCTGTCTTCGTTGCATTCAATTGCCACTACCGGCTCGCCAGGCAACGCACTGAGGACCGCCGGCACTCTGCAAGCCAGCGTTCAGCGCATGGAAGATGCCATGTCTGCAGCACGGCGCTCGTTTCGTGACAACGACGAAAGCACCGGTGCAATTGACTGCGCGCGTGTGATGGCCCTTTCCGACTATGCAGAAAGACTGGCAAAACTGCGCCGTATCGCAGACCAGATCGCGGCCTACGACGACGCCCACTCCGGCAACGCCTCCTGAAGCTGACCGCCAGCACGAACGCCACCCACGCGCACCGCAAGCCCGGTCTTGTCATCTGTCTCCACCAGCACGCCGCACAGCGAAGCCTCACCCAGTGCCGGTGAAAAACGTCCTGAAGGAATCCGCCGTGTAAACCGCTGCAATGGTTCTTCCTTTTCCATACCTATCACGCTGTCGTAGTCGCCGGTCATCCCGGCATCTGTCTGGTAACCGGTGCCGCCTGCCAATATGTGGGTGTCTGCCGTTGGCACATGTGTGTGTGTGCCAACCACCAGCGAGGCACGACCATCGCAGAAGTGCCCCATAGCCATCTTCTCGGAAGTTAGTTCAGCGTGCATGTCGACGATGATGGCGTCGGCCACCTCGCCCAGCGGGCACGCTTCAAGCTCCCGGTCCACAGCGGCAAACGGGTCGCCCAGCGGTTCCATCTTCGCAACGCCCATCACATTCATCACCAGCACACGCTTGCCGTTCGCTGCTTCAAACAGCCCTGCCCCTTTGCCGGGCGTACCTGCGGGATAGTTGATCGGGCGGATCAGCTCCGGTGCACGTTCAATGAACACCAGCGCCTCGCGCTGGTCCCAGGCATGATTGCCCAGAGTTACAACGTCTGCACCCTGATTGCGCAAATCGTTGAAAATCTCTTCGGTGATGCCAAAACCCCCGGCAGCATTTTCGCCGTTTACCACAACAAAATCCGCCTTCAACCGTTCGCGCAAGCCTGGCAACCTGCTGGCAATTGCATCGCGCCCGGCACGGCCCACCACGTCACCCACAAAAAATACTCTCATCAGTCTGCTTCCGGCTTGATCACACCATTTTCGGTCAACACCCAGTCGAGCGGCTGATCGTGCTCTCCACGAACTACCCGCTGCACCTCCTGTGCTGAATATGCCACGCCGATTGCCACCACCGATTTGCTGGCGCGCAGCTTATCAAGGGTACGGTCATAAAACCCGCCGCCATAACCCAGCCGGTATCCCGCGCGGTCAAAACTGAGCAACGGCACAAGCAGAATGTCAGGCTCAACCACTTCCCTGCCTTCAGGAGGTACCGGTATCTTCCAGCGCCCCGGCACGGTCTCTTCACCCGGAGTCCAAAGGCGAAACTCCAGTGGTTGCGCATTCCGGATCACCACCGGCACACAGGTTTTAATGCCCGAAGCAGCCAGCTTCGCAAGCAATGGCCTGGTGTCGATCTCTGTAAGATACGGAATAAACCCCGAGACGACGTGGTGTTGTTCGAGGCCGGCAAAATCAAGCCCCGTCTGCGCCAGGGCCAGTCCGGCCCTATCCTTCGAAGCTTCGTGGGCTGCCTTGCGCGCAGCACTTGCAACGCTGCGCGCTTCGACTTTGTGATCTTTGATGCTGGATGGGTCTGTCATGGCCGCAAGGCTCATACAGCAGGTTACCAGCGTTGTCCATTTCAGTGGCGTTTGGGAATATCGACTAGTTTGCCGCGGGGAATTTCGGCCTGTTTATCGTAGAATGGCATTTCAACAAGCTCCGCCAGTTGCATGGAACCGTCCCGGCAGCCGACAACGACTTCCGCTCCTGCCTGTGCGCCTGCCTTGTCCAGCAGGCAGATGCCAATGCCATGGCCAAGATAGGGAGAAATTGCACCTGCAGTTACCGTGCCCACTCGCACTCCGTTCTGGTGTACTGCAGCGGCGATAAGCGGTTCGCCATCATTGCATTTGATACCGAAAAGCCGGAGACCTCGGGAAGCACTTGCCAGTGCCTGCTTGCCGATGAAATCGGCCTTGTCTTCATCAACAAACCTGCCCAACCCAACATCGTATGGCGTAGTGGTACTGTTGAAATCCGATCCGGCATTCAGGATACCAGCCTCGATGCGCCGGATGTTCATCGCATCCAGGCCAAAAATTTCCATGCCGTGGGGTTCGCCCGCCGCCTTGAGATGGGCCCACAGTGCCTGTGCGTCATGATGTGGTTCGGTGTAGTATTCCCAACCCAGCTCATTGGTGTATCCAGTACGGGTGACAACCACTTCCTGCCCGCCGAAATTCACCTTGGCAACTGCAAAATAGCCGAACTTCTCCGGCAGTCCATTTGCACTGGCAGCCTCAAGCACCTTCATTGCCGCTGGACCCTGCACCTGTGACACGAACACATCCGGATCGGTGATTTCAACGTCCATACCGGCAGAATGCGCCCGAGCCCAGCTGTAGAAGTCGCCATCGGCCTGGGCGTACCAGAATGTATCCTCACTCAACCGCAGCAAAACACCATCGACGAGCAGCCCGCCATCTTCGTAGCAGGCCAGCCCATAGCCACAACGCCCAGGCTTAACCTTGGTAATATCCTTGGTGAACAGCTTGTCCAGCAACCGCTCGGCATCCGGGCCTTTGAACTGCAGCGGATATTCACCGGTATTAAGTACAGCTGCCTTCTGACGCAGCAGCCAATAGCCGTCTTCGGTAGAGTGGTCATCGAAACAGCAGGCCATATGCCGGCGGTTGTAGACACAATAATGCGGCCCTTTGGAGCGCTCGATTTCATGATATGGATGACGTGTCAGCGAATAATCCCAACCGGCCCCTGGCATACTTGTAACCAGATCCCGTGTCTTTCCATCACTTGAGCGCATGTCTTCCTCACTTTTCATATTGATTGTATCTGCCTGCTTGCCGCAAGCTGGCGCGACCACCAAGAATACAGCAATGCGGTGCCGGCAAAATTGATTTGATCTAAAGCCAATAATTAGAAATTCTAACTTCTAAAATGTCTGAATGGATACCATCGCTGAACGCACTGCGCGCTTTCGAGTGTGTTGCCCGGCACCTGAGCTATCAGGCAGCCGCACAGGAACTGCGGGTCACGCCAGCAGCGGTCAAACAGCTTGTCAGCAAGCTGGAAGCTTCCCTGGAAACCCGCCTGGTTACCCGCAAAGGGCGCGGGCTGGCCTTGACCGCGACAGGCAAGGCAGCCCAGCACGACCTCGCCAGCGCGATGCAGCACATTGGAATTGCAGTTTCCCGCATGCGCGCGCCCAAGTCGCAGCACCGGCTGATCATTACAGTTGAATCATCCTTCGCCACTGCATGGCTGGTGCCACGGCTGGAGCAGTTCAGGGCACTTTATCCACAGTTCAACGTGCTGGTGGACTCATCACAGCACATAGTTGACCTGCCGCACAGCGATGTGGATGTCGCGATCCGCTATGGGGTGGACCGCGGTGCCGGTCTGATTACCCACCGGCTGTTTGAAGACCACATCTTTCCCGCCTGCTCGCAAGCTCTTGCCTCCGGTCCACCGGCTTTGACAAGTCTCGACGATCTTCACAAGGTACCCCTCATTCACTGGGACATGTCGCAACTCGACTGGGCCCGCAAGACACGCAACTGGTTTGCCTGGCGCAACTGGCTGGCCAAAGTCGGAGCAAACAATGTCGACACCGACCGGGGCCTGCACTTTTCCGACTATGGACAGGCGGTACAGGCCGCAATCGCAGGCCAGGGCATGATCCTGGCAAGCTGGCCCATCCTCAGCAGCACCATCGACGCAGGCCTTCTTGTCCGTCCGTTCGAACACATGGTCACCACCGACATCGGCTATGATCTGGTAACAACAAAGCAGGCGCACACACGCCCAGAAGTCAAAGCGTTCGTCGCATGGATTCGCGAGATTGCCGGCAATCAGCCAAGCCTCAGCCATACCCTGGAATAATGCCTCTTTAAAACCCGCTTGGTTGAGCGTACATAAGCAGGTGACGGGCTGCCCGGTGCGTGAAGGTATTACTATTCTCTGGGGCCTATAAGATCTTCTAAGGGAGCTGTCTCTGACCTGGACCGTGGTCCAGGACACGCGGTGCCCACCTACATTTGTAGGGACCCGAGATCTTGAATACCCACGGCCCACGGTGGCTCGTCGCTTTTTTGCCTCTTCCAGCACAGTTGCCCCGGCATGGGCGTCATCTTCCATGGTGCAAGGTGCCCGGATCAAATCGGATTTTTCAGCTTTCAAACACTGGATAAACCTGGAAATTCGCGCGCCCGGCCAGTCACCTCAAGGCAGCAGCAACCTTCACCCCTGCCGGGCAAGCCGCGAAATTTGCTCAAGCCGCTTGGCTGCGGCCTCCACGCGTTCTGCCGCCATCGTCTCCGCCTTCTTAGACTGCTCAATGGCATCTGAGCCGGTGCGTGTCGCGCCGGTCACTTCTTTCGACAGGTCCTCGACCTTGTCCAGAGCCTCGGCGAGCTGGTCAGCGATTATCAATCCGGCCATCACCAGCAGGCGGATGTCGCCGACTTCACCGACCCCGGCCTTGATGTCACGCACCTGGCTGTCCAGCAGGTTGGCCAGTTCCTTCAGATGACCCTCCTCACCATCGGCACACTCCATGGTGAAGGAACGATTGTTTACCTTGATAACGACCTGCCCCATCAGACTCTATGCCTCTTCGCCAATGACTGTTCTGACACGTGCCATCGCAAGCTCGATGCGCCGCGCTGCCTGCCGGTTAGCCTCAGCCAGATCTTCGGCGCGCGCGCGCACTTCGTCCAATTCACCCGCAAGCTTGGCTCGGTCATCCTTCATTGCGGACGCCTCGCCCTTCAGCTTGTCAATCGTACCTTGATTCTTTTCTGACTGCGCCCACGCCGCTTCAAGCTGACGCATCGCCTGCTCGAAATGTTGAATGGCCGTATCCAGTTTCGGAGTTGCAGACATCGTGTTTTATCCCCGACTTCCCCCAGCAATGACGTCATGTACCCTGCACAACGTCAACCTGAAATCCTCCAGCCAATGTATGAGCTTAGGATCATCGGCGTCAACTATACTTGAAAACCCGCATTGTTGGTGATCCTTGTTGATTGTATTCACAGCTGAGTGGATGCGGCAATTGTAAGGCATTGACTCAAGGCCAGTGAGTGCTATGTGAAGTGCAAATTTCAACGGGAAAGCAATAAATGACACCGGCTAACCCCGCCTCCGCTGCAAGCACCGCTGACGCTGCACCGGCAAGCCCAGAAGACATAGCCAAATATCGCCAGATGGCCAACGCCATCAGGGCGTTATCGATGGATGCGGTGCAAGCCGCCAACTCTGGTCATCCAGGCTTGCCATTGGGCGTTGCTGACATCGCCACCGTGCTGTTCGCACATTATCTGAAGTTCGATCCTCAAATGCCTGACTGGGCCGACCGCGACCGGTTTGTCCTGTCTGCAGGCCATGGCTCGATGCTGCTGTACTCCCTTCTGCATCTGCTCGGCTATGAAGATATGACGGTCGAAGAGTTGAAAAACTTCCGCCAAATCGGCTCACGCACTGCCGGGCACCCGGAATATGGCCACGCTGCAGGCATCGAAACAACCACCGGGCCGTTAGGTCAGGGCATTGCCAACGCCGTCGGCATGGCTATTGCCGAACGCCACATGGCAGCCAAGTTCGGCGACGCCATTGTCAACCACAAGACCTATGTGCTGGCCGGCGATGGCTGCCTGATGGAAGGTATCTCCCAGGAAGCGATTACCCTGGCTGGTCACCTGAAGCTGAACAAGCTGATCATGCTTTGGGACGACAACCAGATTTCCATCGACGGACCGGTTAGCCTGACTGATTCCACAGACCAGCTCGCTCGCTTCGCAGCCTCCGACTGGGACGTTATGCGCATCGACGGCCATGACTATTCCGAAATCGCCCACGCGCTGGCTTCCGCACAAGATGCGACCAAGCCGGTGTTGATCGCCTGTCGCACCGTCATTGGTTATGGCTCACCAGCCAAGCAGGGCACGTCCGGCGCACACGGCGCACCTCTCGGGGATGCAGAAATCAAGGCCACCCGCGAACAGCTGGGCTGGACGTACAAGCCGTTCGAGATTCCAAGCAACATCTACGACATGTGGCGTCTTACCGGCCTGCGCGGCTGCAAGGAGCGCAAGGCCTGGGAAGGCCGCGTCGCCAAGATGGCTACCGGTGACAGGACCGAATTTTCCCGCCGCCTCGCTGGTGACCTGCCAGAAAGCCTGGATGAGGTGATCGACACCTACAAAATGGAGCTGGCAGAAAACCCGCCAACCATCGCAACCCGCAACGCATCGCAAAATGCACTTGAGGTGATCAACCCGGTCGTGCCGGAAACCATGGGCGGTTCTGCTGACCTTACAGGGTCCAACAACACCCGCACCAAGGGCATGACCCCGTTTACCGCTGAAGATCCATCAGGTCGCTTCATCCATTGGGGTATCCGCGAGCATGCCATGGCAGCCGCAATGAACGGCATGGCTCTGCATGGCGGTGTCATACCATATTCCGGCACTTTTCTAGTGTTCACCGATTATTGCCGCCCTGCAATTCGCCTGTCAGCCTTGATGCAACAGCGCGTCATATACGTGATGACGCATGACTCAATCGGCCTCGGCGAAGACGGTCCTACACATCAGCCGGTTGAACATATTGCCGCCCTGCGCGTCATCCCCAACCTCAATGTATTCCGCCCCTGTGATGCAACCGAAACAGCCGAGTGCTGGCAACTGGCGTTGCAATCGGCGAATACTCCATCGGTGCTGGCGTTGACCCGCCAGAAGCTGAAGCCGGCACGCTTGAAATTCCAGAAGGAAAACCTGTGTGCCCGCGGCGCTTATGATCTCAAGGCAGACGACGATGCAAAAGTCGTGATCTTCGCCTCCGGATCGGAAGTCGAAATTGCACTTGAAGCGGCTGACAAGCTCTCTGAACTGCAAATTTCAACGCGTATCGTATCGGTGCCCTGCATGGACCTGTTCCAGCAGCAGGAGCCGGAGTACCAGAAGTTGATCTATGGCGAGGAGCCAGTGCGAATTGCCATCGAGGCTGGTGTTCGTCAGGGCTGGACCGCGCTCATTGGCAATGAAGGCACGTTCATAGGCATGTCCACATTTGGCGCATCTGGCCCCTATGAAAAACTCTACGAACATTTCGGCATCACCGCGGAAGCTGCGACACAGGCTGCGATTTCAGGCCTTGAGGCCAGCGCTTAAGGACTGCGGAACCTGCAATGACCAGTTTTCGAACACTTGATGACCTGGATGTAAAATCGAAACGCGTACTGGTCCGGGTTGATCTCAACGTACCGATGAAAGACGGCAGGGTATCGGACGCCACACGTCTTCATGCTGTCGCACCGACCATCAACGAACTGTCTGAAAAGGGTGCAAAAGTCATCCTGCTGGCGCATTTTGGCCGGCCCAAGGGCAAGCCTGATCCATCCATGAGCCTGGCCCCCATTGCCCCTGCCCTGGCAGAAGCGATAGGCAGACCGGTTCAGTTCAGCGAACAGCCGCCAAAGAACTTGAACGACGGTGACGTGGTGCTTGTTGAAAACACCCGGTTCACACCTATGGAGGAAGCCAACGATCCGAAGATGGCGCAATTCCTCGCCTCCATCGCCGACATCTACGTAAACGACGCTTTTTCTGCCGCGCACCGGGCACACGCCTCCACCGAAGGTGTCGCTCACCTGCTGCCCTCAGCGGCCGGCCGCTCCATGGAGAAGGAGCTTTCTGCCTTGTCTGCAGCGCTGACCAACCCGAAGCGGCCTTTGGTGTGTGTCGTCGGTGGTGCAAAGGTTTCCACCAAGCTGGAATTGCTCGGCAACCTGTCGAAGGTTGCAGATACCATCATCATCGGCGGAGGTATGGCCAACACCTTCCTCGCTGCTCAGGGCATCGACGTTGGCAAGTCACTGTGCGAGCACGACATGGCCGGCACTGCACGCAACATTCTCAAGCAGGCCGCAGCCAACAGCTGCCGCATCATCCTGCCGGTTGACGCCGTGGTAGCCAGGGAATTTGTTGCCGGCGCCGCCAGCCGCACCGTTCCTGTCGATCAGATCGGTGTCGATGAAATGATGCTCGACGTCGGGCCAAAGTCGATCGAACAGGCCTGCGCAGCTTTTGATGAGGCCGCAACACTTGTCTGGAACGGCCCGTTCGGCGCATTCGAAATCCCACCGTTTGACGCCGCCACAGTAGCTGCCGCACAACATGCAGCCAGCCTAGCACGCTCAGGAAAACTTACCGCAGTCGCCGGCGGCGGAGACACTGTCGCAGCACTTAATCACGCAAAGGCAGCAGAAGATTTTACCTATGTGTCCACCGCAGGTGGCGCATTTCTTGAATGGCTTGAAGGCAAGGCGCTTCCGGGTGTTGAAGTTTTGAAAACAGCCTAGGCAGCCAGTTTTAATCAGGGGCAACACAACATGAAACAATCTCTCGAAGACATCGCACAAGCCATGGTGGCACCTGGCAAGGGCATACTTGCTGCCGACGAAAGCACTGGCACAATCAAGAAGCGCTTTGACTCGATCAACGTAGAGTCAACCTTTGAAGCACGCCGCGACTACCGTGAAATGCTGTTTTCTGCCAAGTCAGCCATGCGCAAGAATATTTCTGGCGTGATTCTGTTCGACGAGACCATTCGCCAGCGTGCCAGCAACGACAAGCAGTCGCTGGTCGAGATGATGCAGGCATCAGGCTCGATCCCCGGCATCAAGGTCGACGCCGGCGCGCAGGACATGCCGGGCATCACGGGTGAAAAGGTCACCGAAGGCCTCGACGGCCTGCGTGGCCGTCTCAAGGAATACTACAAGCTCGGCGCCCGCTTCGCCAAATGGCGCGCCGTCATCACCATCGGTGATAATATGCCAAGCTACAATTGCATCCACGCCAACGCCCACGCACTGGCCCGCTATGCCGCGTTGTGCCAGGAAAACGGCATTGTGCCGATCGTCGAGCCTGAAGTGCTTATGGATGGAGAGCACTCCACCCATGATATCGAACTCTGCTACGATGTTACCGAAGCCACGCTGAAGGAAACCTTTCAGCAGCTTTACCATGCCGGGGTCATGCTCGAGGGCATGGTGCTGAAGCCTAACATGATCATTCCCGGCCAGAAGTCCGGCAAGAAGGCCAAACCCGAAGTGGTCGCGGACTACACGGTGCAGTGCCTCAAGGAGTGCGTGCCTGCGGCTGTTCCCGGTATCGCGTTCCTGTCCGGCGGGCAGTCCGATGTCGAGGCCACCGAGCACCTGTCACTGATGAATTCACGCCACGACCTGCCGTGGAACCTGACATTCTCCTACGGCCGCGCGCTGCAGGCAGCCGCACTCAAGGCCTGGGGCGGAAAGACGGAAAACGTCAAGTCGGCTCAAGCTGCGTTTGCCCATCGCGCCGCCATGAACGGCCTGGCTTCGAAAGGCAAGTGGACCAAGGCTGCCGAAAAGACCCGGTGAGCCTTCACGAAGGCTGGTTTTCAAACGCAAATCGCGCCTTGTAAGGTGCAAGTTGTGGCTTTCCGGCAATGTAGTCTGCAGCCCTTGCAGCTATCATCTGGGTTGGCGCATTCAGGTTGCCGCTGATAATCAACGGCATCACTGAAGCGTCTGCCACGCGCAGTCCGGTTACCCCGCGAACCCGGAATCTGTCATCAACAACAGCATCTCCTCCGGTTCCCATCCGGCACGTGCCGCAGGGGTGAAAATCGGTGCCGGTAGTTGCGCGCACCCATCGCGCAATATCCGAATCCGAGCGCACATCAGGCCCGGGTTCCAGTTCCATGCCGCGCAAACCGTCGAATGCTGACTGGGCAACCAGATCGCGGGCCTTTTTCACCCCTTCCACCATTTCATCCAGGTCTGGTCGTTCCGCATAATAGTTGAAGTGCATGACTGGTTTGTCCAGCGGATTGCCGGAAGCCAGCGCAACGTTACCAGTGCTGCGCGGGCGCAATTGATCAACATGGATGGTGAAGCCCTGCTTGAGGATGATTTTCTCTCCCTCGTACTCAAAGCCGATAGGTCCGAAATGATACTGCAGGTTCGGGTAGCGCACTTGCTCATTGCCCCGCACAAGACCACCAGCTTCCCAGATGTTGGATGCCGCCATTCCATTGCGCGTGAACACCCATTGCACACCGGCAGCCAGCTTGCGCAGCGGATGGTCAACCTTATGCATCGGATATGACTTGAGGCTTTCATAATGCAACAGCACGGTTGTGTGATCTTGCAGATTGCGCCCCACACCCGGCAGGTCAGCAACCAGCTCAATTCCCATCTGACGCAGGTGATCTGCCGGACCAATGCCCGACAACATCAACACCTGCGGCGAATTTATGGCACCACCGGCAAGGATGATCTCCTTGCCCGCATTCACAACTCGCTCACCACCCTTGTGGTCAAAAACCACTGACACGGCCTGCCCGTCGTGGACAACGACGCGCTTGACCATTGCCCTGGTCAGCAAGGTCACGTTGCCGCGCTTCAACGCCGGCCGCAGATGCGCAACAGCGGCGCTGCACCGCCGGCCCTGCCAGCGGGTTGCATCAAACCTTGCTACACCTTCCGGGTTGAAGCCGTTGAGATCGTCGGATTGACCCTGCCCGGCCTGCCCACCGGCTTCCAGAAAGGCATCATAAAGCGGGTTGTCGTAGCTGCCTTTCGTGACACCCAGAGGTCCGTCGCCACCTCGCCAGTCATCACCTCCACGGTCAGAGCGTTCACCAGCCTTGAAGTACGGCAGGCAATCTTCATAACGCCAATTGGCAAGCCCGCACTCATTGGCCCAGTTATCGTAGTCATAAGGGTGGCCGCGCATATAGACCATCGAGTTGATCGAAGACGAGCCGCCAACCACCTTGCCACGCGGTATGTCCACCTGCCGATCCAGCAAATCAGCTTCAGGTTCGGTTATGTAGTTCCAGTTAAGCTTCGGATTGCGCCACGCGCTGTAAACGCCAGCGGGCACATGGATCATCAGGTTGTAATCCATCGGTCCCGCTTCCAGCACGAGAATGGAAACCGATGTGTTTTGCCCAAGCTTGTTGGCGAGCACGCATCCTGCTGAACCTGCCCCCACGATGATATAGTCAAACTCGCCCAAAACGCAGTGCCCCCTTCTTTGAGACATGCAAGACAACAATCCGCTGTCTTGGCACCCGCAGCGCTCCTTAAGGCACCTGTGGATGGCAGCAATTGATCACGATCAGCGCCGCATTGACCAGCGCAAATACACTCAGCATCACCATCGGCAGCGTCAGGCAACGCGTCAACATGTAACTGCTCGCCTGCGTGCTTGCCATGTGCACCCTCCCCGTGCCAGCTTCATTTGCGCAAAAGTCAGCAAGCCCATCACGGTTCCCGATCAATCGCCATGACCCGATCCAGCAAACTGATCCATATCGTCTCGGTCCACGCAGAAGGCGAAGTGGGCGACGTGATTGTCGGCGGCGTTGCCCCACCGCCAGGTGACACGCTTTGGGAGCAGCGGAGCTTCATAGAAACTGACGAAACACTGCGCAATCTCGTGCTCAACGAACCGCGTGGCGGTGTGTTCCGGCATGTCAATCTGCTGGTGCCGGCAAAACACCCGGATGCGCAATTCGGCTTCATCATCATGGAGCCGGAGCACACCCCGCCAATGTCAGGTTCCAACTCCATCTGTGTGGCTACTGCTTTGCTAGACACCGGCCTGGTCGCGATGAGCGAACCGGTCACCCGATTCAATATTGAAGCACCAGCAGGCCTTGTTGCCGTTACCGCACAATGTGAAAATGGCAAGGCAAAATCTATCACCGTGCGCAATGTGGCCTCGTTCGCAGACAAGCTCAGCGCGAAACTGGAAGTAGAGGGTCATGGCACACTGACAGTCGACACAGCTTACGGTGGCGACAGTTTCGTCATCGTGGACGCGCCCTCGCTTGGCTTTTCCATTCATCCTGATGAGGCACGTGACATTGCGGTGCTCGGTGCAAAGGTGACAAAGGCTGCCAATGAGCAATTGGGGTTTACTCACCCTTCAAACCCTGGATGGGCGCACATTTCCTTCTGCCAGCTGGCCATGCCGATCACCTTCGAAGACGGCGTGCCGGTCAGCCACAATGCGGTGGTCGTCGATCCCGGCAAGGTGGACCGTTCGCCCACAGGGACCGGCTGTAGCGCCCGCATGGCTGTGCTTCACGCTCGTGGACAACTGAAACAGGGCGACCGTTTCATCGGCCGCTCGATCATCGGATCGCACTTCCATTGCATTCTTGAGGAAGTGACCGAAATTGCAGGCCGGCCGGCTATCGTGCCCACGATTACCGGACGCGCCTGGATTACCGGCATGCGACAGGAAATGCTCGATCCGGCAGACCCGTGGCCACAAGGCTACCGGCTCAGTGATACCTGGCCGGTGAAGATGTGATACCAAAGGGGCACTTTCAGCAACCGGTCATTGATTCGCCCCATGAATGAAAACACTTCAGACGACTTGCCAAACTGCCGCCTTTTCCTGATGCCATCGTCAGGCATGGACGCGAATACCATTACAGCGTGTGTCACCGCTGCGGCGCAATCCGGCGACGTGGCATGCCTGATTCTGCCTGCTGACAAGCAACTGCTGGCTGCGGTGATGCCCGGCGCCCAGCAACTTGGCATAGCGGTCCTGGTGGTTGATGATGCGCGCCTGGCGGCCTACGAGAAAGCAGACGGCGTGCATATAACCTCAAGCCTTGAAGACGCAGTATCAGCGCGCAAGTCGCTTGGCCGCAATTTAAGTGTCGGCTTTGTTGCATCCGGATCACGCCACGCTGCCATGGACGCCGGCGAAACAGAAATCGACTATATCGCCTTCGACCTCTCACAAACTGCAGGTGCCGACCTGCTGGAATGGTGGACGCCCCTGTTTGAGGTTCCATGCGTCGGGTTCAATCCGCCTGATGAAGACGCCTGCCTGCAGGCAATTGCTGCTGGTGCCGAGTTCATTTCACCACCAGCAGGATTCTGGACGTCTGCCGAAACAGCTGCCGCCATGGCCGCGACCCTCACAAAGGCCGGAACAAGGGGTCAAGCCGAATGAAGTTCATACGCAACTTGGTGCTTGCCTGCAGCCTTGCCGTGCTCGCCACTCATGTCCATGCCGAAGACGCAAAAATGGCGCCAACCTTCAAGGAAGCGGCGGCACTCTATTCAGATGAGAACTTTGAAGCGGCCTATGAAATTGCTGTACCGCTGGCAACATCTGGCGACGTCAATGCCCAGATCATGCTTGGCGAAATGTATGAATTTGGCCATGGCCGCACCGTCGACATCAACAATGCACTGCAATGGTACGAAATGGCCGCCGCGCAGAACAACACGGCAGCAATGTTCCGCATCGGCATGCTCAATCTAAACGGCACATCCGGCTTGAAGAAGAACACGGTGAAAGCCCGTGACTGGTTTTCCAAGGCTGCCGCTGCCGGCCATCTGCAGTCAGCCAACGAACTTGGCCTGATGTACTATCAAGGTATTGCCACCGAGGCAGATGCCACCACGGCAGCAAAGTACATTCGAACTGCCGCTGAAGCAGGCTTGGCCCAGGCACAGTACAATCTCGGCCTGCTCTATGCCAATGGACACGGGGTTGAGCAGGACCTGGCCATTGCTTCGACCTGGTTTCAGAAAGCTGCTGTTCAGGGCCTGCCGGAAGCAGCACTGGATTATGGGCTAATGGTTTATGGTGGCGACGCCGGCATCCGCAGGGACTACGAGATCGGCGCGCAATGGCTGATGGTGGCGGCAAACGCCGGTAATCCGAAGGCGCAAATGTTTGTAGCCCGAATTCTGGCAGCAGGGCGCGGCATGAAGAAAGACCAGGTTGAGGCCGCCAAGTTTTACCTTCTGGCAAAGCAAGCCGGACAGCAGGACGCAGATCTCGAAGTCATGATGTCCAACCTGTCAGCCCCGCAAGCTGGTGATGCACAGCGCCGGGCCCGGGTCTTTGCGGAACAACGCAAGCAGGAAAAACTCAACACCACAGGCAAAGGCAAGTCTGACCAGAATGGCTGAGCCGATCAACTACATGGCGCGCACCCGCGCCTGGTATCTGGCATTGGGCTACGAGAACCCATATGTCTGGGCACACCACGAGGACGTGCCGTTTACTCCTTTGGGCAGGCCATTGTCCAGGACACGCGTTGGCCTGGTAACAACCGCTTCGCCATATAACCCGAGCAAGGGAGATCAAGGACCCGGTGCCGCATACAACGGCGCTGCGAAATTCCATGATGTCTGGTCGATTGCGTCGAAACCTTACCCGGACGTGCGAATTTCCCACATCGCCTATGACAGGGCCCACACCTCGGCGCAGGACCCGCGGACATGGTTTCCGCTTGAAGCGCTTGAACAGGCACAAGCAAACGGCCGCGTCGGCTCGTTGCCAGGTTTCGTCTATGGTTTTCCGACAAACCGCTCACAGCGCGCAAATATTGAAAAAGACGCACCCGCCCTGCTTTCTTTTCTCGCACGCGATGGCGTTCAGGCAGCAGTGCTGGTCGCAAATTGCCCGGTGTGCCACCAGTCCCTCAGCCTCGCTGCCCGCCAGCTTGAGGCAGCCGGTATTGCCACCATCATCTTGGGGTGCGCCAGGGACATCGTCGAACACTGCGGCGTGCCGCGTTATGTGTTCTCTGATTTTCCTCTGGGAAATGCTGCCGGCAAGCCGTTCGACGAACAGTCGCAGCGCTTCACCCTCGGACTTGCATTGAACGCACTGGAAATTGTCTCGCGCCCGCGCACCACGCTTGTGTCACCCTTGCAATGGGCATCCGACGACAGCTGGAAAGACGACTACTGCAACCCGGAGGCCGTAGCGGCCGAAGTGCTTGCTGAAAAGCGCGCCGAATTCGAACTTGCCAAGGAGGCAGCTAGAACAGCAACTGCCACAACACCGGCAGGAGAATAGCGGTCGCCAGCGCGTTAAGTCCCATGGCAAGACCGGAAAATGCACCAGCCACTTCGCTCACCTGCAACGCCCGAGCCGTTCCGATGCCATGACTGGCTGTGCCCATGGCCAGGCCCCGCGCCGCCCAGTCCTTCACACCTATCAGGTTCAGGACCAATGGACCCAACATCGCCCCTATGATGCCGGTAAGGATAACCAGCACGGCAGTCAGCGACGGCACTCCGCCCAGCTGCTCTGAAATGCCCATGGCAACAGGCGCCGTGACAGACTTTGGCGCCAGCGATGCCAGGGTTTGAGAAGATGCCCCAAGCAGCTTGCCAATGGTCAGCGCCGACCCGATGGCCGCCAGCGAACCGGCAAGTATGCTTGACAGGATGGCGACGGCAGACGCGCGTACCTTGTCAAACTGGCGGTACAGCGGAATGGCCAATGCAACCGTGGCAGGTCCAAGCAGAAAGTGCACGAACTGCGCGCCTTCGAAGTAAGTCTGATAGCTGGTGCCCGTGGCGAGCAGCACACACACCACCGCAATGACAGCAAGCAGGACCGGATTGAGCAGCGGGTTTCTGCCTGCCCGTTCATAGACCCGCGACGCAACCTGGAATGCAACCAGCGTCATGGTCAGGTGCAGCAACGGACTGGCGGAAAGATAAACCCATATGCCTTGAAGATCGCTCACGATGCGTTAGCCTTCGACAACCATTTCATCATCAAGGCAGTGACAATTATCGTGACCAGGGTGCTGACAACAAGCGCGATGGAAACCGCCAGCCAGTTCTCTTCCAGCAGGCGGAAATGCAGCATCACACCAACACCGGCTGGAACGAACAGCAATGACAGATGGTTCAGCAGCACGTCGGTAGTCTGCGCCATGTTGCTCGAGATGCCCTTGCGCACCATCAGGTACAAAAACAGCAGCACCATGCCGATGACGGGGCCAGGCACCGGAAGGGTCAATCCAGCCGACGCAAGCTCACCCGCAAGCTGGCAAACCAGAATAAGAGTAAGCGAATTGAGCATGCTATGGCACTCTTCAAACGACACCGAGCCATGCAGATTGCGCACAACACCCTCTCTGGTCAACTCACCGCTGCCCTGCTAACCCGGATGCATGTTATGGCAGCCTGAAATCATAGTGCTCATCGCAGCAACCTTTGTTGCCGCAGGCTTCGTAAAAGGCACCATTGGCCTCGGCCTGCCGACAGTGACGCTCGCAATACTAACACTGCCTCTGGGGTTGAAAACAACGCTGGGCATTCTTGTGCTGCCGCTGCTCATCACCAACATCTGGCAGGCGCTGACAGGTCCGCACCTGAAGACCATCATCAAGCGATTCTGGCCTTTTTTCCTGGCAGCAATTGTCAGCGTATGGTTCGGCGTCAAAGTCTTGAACAAATCCAACCCGGACTATCTCGTCGCGCTGCTGGGCATCATCCTGATTTTGAACTCGCTGATCTCGTTCACGAAGTACCGCACACCAGCGCCTGCGCCGGAGCGCGAGAAGATCTGGTCTGTGGTATGTTCCGGGCTTGGCGGGCTGATGTTCGGCATGACCGGCAATTTCATCGTCCCCGGTATCCTGTTTCTACAGGCGCTGGGCCTGAAACGCGACATGATGGTGCAGACGCTCGGCGTCACCTTCATGGTGATATCGTCCACGCTGGCCGTGTCCCTGACATCTCGTTCCATGATGACAGAAGAACTGACAATGGTTTCTGCACTTGTCCTGGCCCCCGCATTTCTGGGCCTGTGGCTCGGCACGCGCTATCGCAATGCGATCTCGGAAGAGCAGTTCCGCAAGTTGTTCTTCGCCGGGTTGTTTGTGATAGGTTGTTCATTGTTGTTCGGCGCTGTGAGAAACATTTGGCTGGGCTAACCCACCTCACATCGCCTCATTAAACAACGCTGCGTAGTCTTGCGCTGATGGCTCGCGCGGGTTGGTGCGGTGGGCAAGGTCTGCCAGCGCGTGCGGCACGAAATCAGAAATCATGTCCTCGCTGACCCCCATTGCGCCAAGCCCCTTGGGCATGCCGATGTCAGCGTTCAGGCTTTCAATCGCCTCTGCCAGATCAGCACCCGCCCCCAACCCCATGGCAGCGTGCAGGCGCTCGTACTTTTCCTCACACACGGGCGCATTGAACCTGAGTACTGCCGGCAGGATGACCGCGTTCAACGTGCCATGATGAAGGCGCAAGTCTTCACGCCGCCCGATGGCATGGCTCATGGCGTGCACCGCACCAAGTCCCATCGTGAAGGCGTGCGCACCTTCAACCGATGCCATCATCATCTGCCAGCGAGCCTGCTTGTTCGACCCGTCCTTCACGGCCCCGACAATGTTGCGCCAGCCGCGCCACAGCCCGTCCAGCCCGATACCGTCTGCAGGCGGGTTAACGGTTGAAGTCAGGAACGCCTCGATGCAATGGGTGATCGCGTCCATGCCAGTTGCTGCGGTCAACAGAGGCGGCAGGCCCAGCGTCAGGTCCGGGTCACAGATGGCAACAGACGGGATGAACTTGGGATTGCCGAATGTCAGCTTGCGCCCGTCCTCCATGATGATGACCATGCCCAGCGACACTTCCGAGCCGGTGCCGGAGGTGGTTGGAATGGCAATCACCGGAGCAATCGCTTTCACCAGCTTGTTGCCGCCTTTCAACGGATCAAATTGCGACAATGGACCACCGGACCCAGCCAGTAGGGCAACGCACTTGCCCAGGTCCATGGCCGACCCGCCACCCAGCGCAATGACACCGTCACAGCCCTCGTCCTGATACAGCTTGAAAGCAGCCATCACTGCCCTCTCGGTCGGGTTGCCGGGCGTGTCATCAAACACAGGCGCAGACCCGCCATCGCTCATTGCGCGCCGAACGGCATCGAGAATGCCCGCAGCCACAATGCCTTTGTCGGTTGCAATCAACGGTTTGCTGACTTTGTTGCGATCCAGCGACCCTTGCAGCTTTTCCAGCGCGCCATGGTCAAAATGGCATGTGTTGAGAAACGATAGTGTCGGCATGAAAACTCCAGCGCGTACAGCTTGTGTGACAATTGTGCTGCACAATCGCGTTTGAACTGATCTGCGTCAATTGCTAGTGGCGTTTTGCCCCTACCCATCTGCGTCCAGCCCTGCTAAACCCGCGCCACCAAACCAACCTTGCGGACTGATACCCATGAAAATCAATGGAAACGAAATCAAACCAGGCAACGTGCTGTTGCACAATGGCGATCTGTATATCGCAGTGAAATGCCAGCACGTGAAGCCCGGCAAGGGCGGTGCATTCGCCCAGGTCGAGATGAAGGGCATCGTCAACGGCACCAAGCTGAACGAACGCTTCCGGTCGTCGGAAACCGTTGAAAAGGTGCGCCTGGAACAAAAAGACTACCAGTACCTGTACAAGCAGGGCGACATGCTGGTTTTCATGGACAACGAAACCTACGAGCAAATCGAACTGCCGGAAGAATTCGTCGGCGAACGTTCTGCATTCCTCCAGGATGGCATGGAAGTCACGGTGGAAACCTATGAGGAAAAGCCGCTTGGCATTTCCCTGCCCGACTATGTAACACTGCAAGTGACCGAGGCAGATGCCGTGGTCAAGGGCCAAACGGCTTCATCTTCCTACAAACCTGCCTTGATGGAAAACGGCCTGAAAGTCATGGTGCCGCCGTTCATCGGAGCGGGTGAAAAAATCATCGTGGACACCAACGAGGTGACCTACGTGCGCCGCGCATCAGAAGGTTGATGAAACCGTTATGGTTGCTTCTCCGCTAATTACCGTGATGACCGGGGCCGCCCGCAAGGCCGCGCGCGCCGTTGCGCGTGATTTTGGTGAGGTGGAAAATCTGCAGGTTTCCCAGAAAGGGCCTGCCGATTTCGTTACCCGCGCCGACAAGAAGGCAGAACGCACCTTGGTTGAAGAGCTCAGGAAGGCCCGCCCAAAATGGGGCTTCGTACTGGAAGAAGGCGGCATCATACCCGGAACCGATGGCCAGCACGACTGGATCATCGACCCTATCGACGGCACCACCAACTTCATTCACGGCATACCTCATTTCGCCATATCCATAGGCGTATCCCGCAATGGCGAACCAGTGGCTGGAATTGTCTACAACCCCGTTTCCGATGAGCTTTTCGCAGCCGAACGCGGCGGCGGCGCCTACCTGAATGACCGCCGCATGCGGGTGTCTGCCCGCCGTGACATTCACGATGCCGTCATTGCCTGCGGAGTACCGCACCGCGGCCGTGGCGATCATTCGCAGTTCCGCCGCGAACTGGCCCATGTGCAGGCCAAGGTAGCTGGTATCCGCCGTGGCGGCACTGCCTCTCTCGACCTTGCCTGGGTCGCTGCAGGCCGGCTTGACGGATACTGGGAACGCGGATTGAAACCTTGGGACATCTGCGCAGGCATTGTTCTGGTGCGTGAAGCAGGCGGGTTTGCAGCCGATATTGACGGCGGACCAGACGTAATGAACTCCGGTGACATAATGGCTGGCAATGAGCACATGCAGAAAGAACTGAAGGCCTGCATCCAGGCAGCACGCGCTGAAGCCGCACCAACTACAGACTGATGCCTGACCTAGCCAGCCCCCAGACCATAAGTGCATAAAGCAAGATCGTCAAAACACACGACGCACCAAGCGCTGGCCAGAACCCTACCCCGGAGCGCAGCAGCATTGGCAACACCAGAAACATCGGCATGGACGGCAAAACAAACCAGAAGGTTGACTGTGCGTGATCTGCTATGCGCGCCACATCGCGGGTATCATTCCACAGCCAGATGATCGCCAGAAGTGATACCAGCGGCAAGGAGACAATCAATGCGCCCAACGCCGGGGCACGACGCGATACCTCAGAGACTACAGCAATGATAACGCCCGATAGCAGGGCCTTGATAGTGAGGTAAAACATGGTAGTGCGGTTTTATCGCTTGTGCCGCAAAACCTCCATACCCTTCACATAATCTTTGGCGAGCCATTTTACGAGCGTGACAATGTTGCCTGTTTGGCTACACTGCGCAAAATTTGATTGTTCGGGGAGGCCTCGAAACCTGCATGATATCAACAGATCATCTGAAAGTTCTGGAACTGCCGCGCGTGTACCTGGTGCGAATGGCAGTTTTCACCATCCTGATTTGTATTGGCGCAGCAGTCCTGTTTCCAGGCATCAAGTCAGCTTTCATGGCAAACCCAGGCCTGAACGGTCTCATAGTGGTAGTGCTGGCACTCGGCATTGCCTACACATTCCGCATGGTCTTCAGGCTTTGGCCGGAAGTGAACTGGGTCAACAATTTCCGCATTGCCGACCCGGGTCTGGAAGTCCCATTTACGCCAC
Organism: uncultured Alphaproteobacteria bacterium; assembly: GCA_963787895.1. Lineage (GTDB taxonomy): Bacteria > Pseudomonadota > Alphaproteobacteria > Rhizobiales > Aestuariivirgaceae > Anderseniella. The sequence goes on from CAWBEX010000002.1 coordinate 98,259, forward strand.
GGCTGCTGGCGCCCATGGCAGCGCAGTTACGCGACAGGGAAGGCCTGACCATCCTGTCACCCCTAACCTTGCGTTCATTGCTGGATTCCCTCGCATCACGCCTGGATGAAGCGCGCGACATTTCTCGCTACATGATCGGGCTGCTGATCTTCCTCGGCCTGCTGGGAACTTTCTGGGGATTGCTGCAGACAGTGTCCGCAGTTGGCGAAACCATACGCTCTCTCAACATTTCTACCGCACAGGCAGGCACCGTGTTCGAGGAGTTGAAAGCCGGCCTGGAAGCACCACTTGCAGGCATGGGAACATCGTTTTCATCTTCCCTGTTCGGTCTTGCCGGCTCTCTTGTTCTGGGTTTTCTGGAGTTGCAGGCCAGCCAGGCACAGAACCGGTTCTACAACGATCTGGAAGACTGGCTGGCAACCCTGACCGACATTGATGCCGGCGAATATGCCAGCGCAATCGACCTGCCACCGCACATCCAGGCAGAAATGTCGACACTGCGGTCCGGCATGGACCGCATCAATCGCACGCTCGACAGCGCGGTGCGAGGCAGCAATGGCAAGGCAGCCCCGGAAAATGCCGAATCGATGGAGCAATTGGCCACCGCCGTGCACGGTCTGGTCCAGCAAATGCGTGAGGAGCAGAAGGTTGTGCGCCAATGGGCACAGCAACAATCGGAGCAGAATGTAGAGATCAAGCGAATGCTTGCCAGGGTGGGAGGCTCTAGCCAGCCCCCCGCAGGGAGCCGTTAACAGATGGCAGGCCTTGCGCGAGGCAAGAGACGGCGCGATGACGGGGCAAGCTTCATCTGGCCCGGCTTCGTCGATGCCATGGCACAATTGCTGCTGGTTATCACCTTCCTGCTGTCTGTGTTCATGATCACACAATTCCTGCAGGCCCGCGAAATTTCCGGGCAAGATGACGCCCTGTCACGCCTGCGCACCGAAATTGCTGAACTGACCGAACTGCTGGCTCTGGAAAAGTCTTCCAAAACCGAACTGGAAACCACCCTTTCCGCTCTCACCGATGACCTCAAATCAGCCCGTGACCAGACCAGTCAGTTGCAGGGCATCGTCGACACATTCACCTCTGAAGGCAATGAGCAGGGCACTCGCCTGTCAGCCCTGCAGGAACAGATGGCCAGCGAGAAAAAAGTCTCGGCCGAGGCGCTTGCCCGGATCGAACTGCTCAACCAGCAGATTGCAGCCCTCAGGCGGCAGATCGGCGTTCTAAATGATGCGCTTGATGCAGCAGAAAAGCAGGACCAGGAAAGCCGCACTCAAATCGTGGATCTTGGCCGCCGGTTGAACGTCGCCCTTGCACAGCGTGTGCAGGAACTGAACAAGTTCCGGTCTGAATTCTTCGGCAGACTGCGCCGGATTCTCGCCGAAAGGGAAGACATCCGTGTCGTTGGAGACCGCTTCGTGTTCCAGTCGGAAGTGCTGTTCGGCAAAGGCGAGGCAACATTGTCGCCGACAGGGCGCGAAGAAATCGCCAAGCTGGCAGTGGTCGTTGCACAGCTTGTGCAGGAAATTCCTGAAGACCTGAACTGGGTTTTGCAGGTTGACGGTCATACCGATGATGACCCGATACAAACAGCCCAGTTCCCGTCCAACTGGGTGTTGTCGTCAGCTCGCGCCATTGCTGTCGTCGAGGCCTTGCAGCAGGTCGGCATACCTCCTAAACACCTCGTGGCAGCCGGTTTTGGTGAGTATCAACCACTTGATCCAGGCCTGTCTGAGGACGCCAAAACCCGCAACCGGCGCATCGAACTCAAACTCACCACACGCTGATCAGGGCAAACCCTGCAATAGACGCCTGCACCTTGATAGGGGGATACAGACTTGGGAAATTCGGACTTTGACAAGGTTATCGACCGCGTCGGAACTCATGCCGGCAAATGGGATGCGCTGGAAACCATCTACAAGATTGACCCGCGCGATGGCATCGCAATGTGGGTGGCCGACATGGAATTTCGCCCGCCGCAGTCCGTGATCGAAGCGCTTCAGGCTATGATTGATCACGGCGTGTTCGGCTATTATGGCGACAAGACATCCTATCATGACGCGATATGCGGATGGATGAAGCGGCGTCACAACTGGGAAATTGATCCAAACTGGATTTTCACCACCCATGGCCTGGTTCACGGAACCGCAATGTGTATTCACACCTACACTTCACCCGGCGACAGCATCATCCTTTTCACTCCGGTCTATCACGCCTTTTCCCGCGTCATCAAAGCCGCTGGCAGGCAGGTTCTGGAAAGCAGGTTGATCAACAATGACGGTCGATACGACCTCGACCTTGATACCTTGCAGGCTCAACTCACCGGCAATGAGAAGATGCTTGTGTTCTGTTCGCCCCACAACCCGGGCGGCCGCATCTGGTCGCCACACGAATTACTCGCTGTTGCCGCCTTCTGCGAGAAAAACGACCTGCTGCTTGTATCCGACGAGATCCACCATGATCTTGTGTTTGCCGGCAGCAAGCATACAGTCATGGCCAACGCCGCACCGCAATATTCACATCGCCTCATAATGATGACCTCCGGCTCTAAAACCTTCAACATTGCAGGCGGACACACCGGCAACGTCATCATCAAGGATGAGAAGTTGCGCTCCAGATTTGCTGCTGCCATGGCGGCAAATGGCATCTCGCCAAACAGCTTTGGTCTGGCAATGACGGAGGCCGCCTACAACCACGGAGATGAGTGGCTCGCCGAACTGCTTTCCTACCTGGACGAAAACTGCAAGGTGTTCGACGCAGGCATCAGCGCCATTCCTGGACTTGCTTCAATGAAGCTTCAGGCGACCTATCTTGCATGGGTGGATTTTTCTGCAACAGGCATGAGCTACGATGAGATCATCAAGCGGGTTCAGAACAACGCCCGCATTGCCACTAGCCACGGCCCCACCTTCGGCACGGGCGGTGAAAGTTTCCTGCGTTTCAACCTGGCCTGCCCGCGTTCGCAGATTGTTGAAGCAGTCGACCGCATGCAGCAGGCATTCGCCGACCTGCAATGATCAAACAGACCTCAGATTATGCCATAACCTTTGCAGCCACCATTATGACCGGTTCCAGTTGCCGGGCTTCGACACAGGCGACATAGTTGGCAAATTTCTGTTTTGTGTTCTCCCCGGTCAGCAGATGCAGGCCCAATGGCGGCGGCCCGGTACTGGCGGCAATTTTCGCATATGCCTGACGAAAGAATTCCAGCGCAAAATCCCGGAGCCCTTCGCTCTGCAAGACCTGCAGCCCCGCCGCCTGAAGCAATTCGGCGGTTTCCTCCGGTGTCTTTAGAAAGCTTGTCCTGGCTGTTTCCGCCCATGGCACAGGGTAAGTCATGCCATCCGTCTTCCCTTTCATGACGTCAAACACGCACACCTGCGCACCCGGCTTCAACACTCGCTCAAGCTCGCTGTAGAACCCGCTCCTGTTGGCCACGTTCATGGCCGCATGAAAACTTACTGCACCATCAAATGTCTCGTCTGCAAAGGGCAATTCAAGCACACTGCCATGCACAAACCGGCACTTGTGATCCAGCTTCATCCTGCGGGTAAGCGCCTGCGCGGTGTGGACGTAAGATTGCGTCAGATCAATACCGGTTACAGAGCAACCATGCTCCGCGGCGAGTGTGCGTGCGGTACCGCCCACCCCTGACCCTGCATCCAGCATGTGCATGCCCGGCTCAAGCCGGATCTTCTCCAACGCCTTCAGGGTTGCTGCCCGGCCAGCTGTATGGAACTCGTCCACAGGCGCAAGATCAGCCGGTTTGAGGTTGTCAATGTCCACGCCTGCTTCACTGGCGGCTTGCAGGATTGTATCGAGAAGTCCGTTTCCTGCTGCGCCGTAGTGTTGCGCAACATCATGCTCAATGCTTTCGGCCATACTCGCCTCCTTCATTGCGTCTCACGGTTGGACACAGCACCATAGCGCAAATATTCCGCACAAGGAAGTTGTCCGGCAAAGCACGAGCGAAGTCAGCCCCTGCTATGCTATTCGTTGAACTGCAACTTGGCCAGCCGGGCATAAAGCCCGCCCTTTTTCATCAATTGCGCATGGGTGCCTTGGGCCGCCACGTTGCCATTGTCCAGAACGATGATGCGGTCAGCGTTGCGCACTGTTGCCAGCCGGTGTGCAATGACTAGCGTCGTGCGACGGCGCATGAGCTGCTCCAGCGCAGCTTGCACAAACTGCTCGCTTTCTGCATCAAGTGCGCTGGTCGCTTCATCTAGCAGCAGCAGCGGCGCATCACGCAAAATCGCCCTTGCAATGGCAATGCGCTGCCGCTGCCCGCCGGAAAGGGCAATGCCGCGTTCTCCAACCTGGGTTTCCAATCCGTTTTCCAGGCGGCTGGCAAACTCATCGACACGAGCCAGCTTCGCGGCCTGCAATACCTCTTCATGCGTCGCTGAAGGCTTTGAAAAGCGGATGTTTTCCAGCACAGATGCCGAAAAGATAACGGCATCCTGCGGCACCAGGGCAATCGTGCTGCGCAAGTCTGCCAGCTTAAGCTCAGCCACATTCACCCCGTCGAGCCGCACCGCACCTGATTTCGGGTCATAATACCGCAGGATCAGCGAAAACAATGTCGACTTACCGGCGCCTGAGGCCCCTACAATTGCAACTGTTTCACCCGGTTTGACTGCGAAGCTGAGCCTGTGCAGCACCTGCTCGCCAGGACGCGACGGGTAGGAGAAATCCACCTTGTCAAACTCTACTGCACCTGCACTTGGCATCGCCAGCGGCAACGGCGTTTCAGGATCATTGATGTCTACTGCGGTATCAAGCAACTCAGACAAGCGCTCTGCGGCGCCCGATGCCAGCTGCAGTTCTCCCCACACTTCCGACAACGAACCCATGGCCCCGGCGGCAAAAGCGGCATACAGCAGAAACTGGCCAAGAGTGCCCGGCGTCAAGGTGCCTGACAGCACCTCCTGCGCACCGAACCACAAGATGCCTATAATCGCGCCAAAGGCCAGAAAGATGATGGCGGCCGTAAGCAGCGCCCGGCTCTTCGTACGTTCAGCGGCTGCGTCAAAGGCGGTTTCTGTGGCGCTGTTGAACTTGCTGGCGATGCGCGGCTCCTGGCCATATGCCTGCACTGCTTGAACTGAATACAGCGATTCCTGCGCCATGGCCGCTGAAGCCGCCAGCGTGTCCTGTGCCTTGCGCGAGAGTTTTCGCACTTTACGGCCGAACAACACCATCGGCAGCACGATCAACGGAATGACCAGCAACACCATGCCGGACAACTTCAAGCTGGTTACCAGCAACATGGCGATGGCGCCCAGCAGCATCACAACATTGCGCAGGGCAACCGAAACCGTAGATCCGAACACGTTCTTGACCTGGGTGGTATCAGCAGTAAGCCGCGCCAGCACCTCACCCGACTGGGCAGTATCGTAAAACGACGGAGACAAGCCTTAAAAGGTGCACGAAAACCTTGTCACGCAGGTCTGCAACGACGCGCTCACCAATCCACGTGACAAAGTAGTAACGCCCGGCCGACGAGATTGCCAAAATCGCGACAACCAGCATCATGACCGAGAAGTACTGGTCAACAAACGCGGCATTCTCTCCGGAAAATCCGTTGTCTATCACCCGGCGTACGGCAACTGGTACAACGAGAGTTGAAACCGCAGCCAGCGTGAGGAAAATGGAGGCACATATGATCTGAAACCGGTAGGGCAACAACATCGGCAGCAAACGGGCAAGCGGCCGCAGGGTTTTGGCCTTTGGCCGCCGTCCGGGCTGGTCGCTGTTCAACCCTTCGCCTGTGTCCTGCCCGGTCTTCGATGAAATCGCAGCCCCCTGCTCACGCACCCCGCCTTGCTGTCCTGCGTTGCCAATCTGCAAATCCACGGTTATACACCTCGTCTGTTTCAAACTGGCCGGACACTAGCCGCGCGCTTGGCAAGCAGGCAAGCGGCCCGGTGACACACCCTGTCAACTTATTGCAACGGTTGCGCTTGCGCGCCTGCTAATGTATAGGCTCCACACCAAATTCAATTCTGCCCGAGAAAGTGCGTCCGATGAAGAAAGATATCCACCCCGATTACCACATGATCACCGTCACTAACACAGACGGTTCCTCGTTCCAGACGCGCTCGACCTGGGGCAAGGAAGGCGACACTCTTCAGCTCGACATTGACCCGTCCACCCATCCGGCATGGACTGGCGGTTCTGGCAACCTGGTCGACCGCGGCGGCCGCGTCAGCCGTTTCAACCAGAAGTTCGGCTTCCTCAAGAAATAACTGCCAGGCAGACCGCGCCTGAAACCCAATGGGTGAGGCACAGCTTCTGCACCAGCTATGAAACCAAAAAAGCCCGGTTTGCGCACAACAAGCCGGGCTTTGGATTTACACTCTCGCGGTAAAGGCGGATTGAGCCTAGGACCGCTTGGCGTTGAACGCCTTTTGCAATTGCTCCAGATGCAAGCTCACCTCATTGGCGGCTTCACCTGTCAAAATCGTTTCATCGCGCTCTGCAATCATGACATCGAGCGTCAGAATCCTCTCGTGCAACCGTATTGACCGCGCCACCAGCGACTTGAGTGCATCCGGCATGCTGTCGGCACCGTCAATCGCTTCACCTTCGCCTATTTCATCAAGCGAGATCCGGCCCTTCTCATGTTCAGCATCATTCTGGCTGATCTCGCCAGAAGAAACCGCGCGTTGCAGCAGCAGCCACGAAGCAAGCTGCATCAGCCGCGTCGTCAGCCTCATGGACTGGCTGGCATAAACCACAGAGCCAGCCTTGTTGAGTGTCCGCACATCCTTGCGGCCCGGCCCATCAAGATAATTGGCGGTTTCCTCAATCAGGCTCATGCCTTCCTGAAACACTTCCTGGAACTGTTTTGACGCTGTAAAGCGGGACAAAAAATCAACGGGCATAGCGGGTTGTGACCTACCACCTGTAAACATGCAAACCTCAGAATCTTGGGGCGAGAAACACCCTGGCCTCATTCTCGTCCGGGCCGGAAACAGGGTCAATATGAACCATCAAGACCAGACTGACCACATGAGAAGCAAGCACAATGCCAAAAAAAAGAGCCGCGAGAGATCGCGGCTCGAAAGTCTAACAGGGAGGCGTCAAACAGAGTGGAAAACCACTCGGGTAATCCCTAAGGACTACGATTAACAATATGCACAGAAGGTCCTTACCAAATAGTTAACGTGATTCATTTTGATCAACTTTGAATCTAATTGTTCACGTTACCAATCAGGAAACATATATAAAACAGTATGTTGCCCCTGTTGAAATTATTGCCTGCGGGCATCAAATCATGACTTGAAGAACGAGTCTGCAGCGAGCTTCGTAGATTGTTTGAGGTCAATGTCAGCCTTCAGCCGGACGATCTCCGACTCAAACGCCTCTATGCGCACCTTCAGCTCCTCAACCGAAAGCTCCGACAGATCATCGCCCACCGCAGGCCCGGGCTTTCCTGTTTTGACCAGTTCTTCTTCCATCGCACTCACCTCTGCTTGCAACTGTCCGTTCGCATCACTAGTAAGCAGATAACACCAAAAACCAATCTGGCTGACAAGCTGAACACCAAAAGAGCCTGCAACATGACCAATCTACCTGCCACCATGACCGCAATTGCCATCACAGAGCCGGGCGGCCCCGACGTCCTGAAACCTGTTGAAATACCAATACCACAACCTGGCGAGCATGAAATCCTCATCAAGGTGGACGCCGCCGGCGTCAATCGTCCAGACGTTTTGCAGCGCGCAGGTGCCTATCCGCCTCCGCCCGGCGCTTCGCCCCTGCCTGGCCTTGAGGTGGCAGGAGAAGTTGTCGCTCTGGGACAAGCTGCAGCACAATGGAAACTAGGCGACAAGGTATGTGCACTCACCGCAGGCGGGGGGTATGCTGAATATTGTGTGGTGCATGAAACCAACGCGTTGCCCGTGCCGCATGGCCTTACTATGGCGGAAGCAGCAGGCATACCTGAGACGTTTTTTACCGTATGGACCAACGTCTTTGAGCGCGGCGCCCTCAAACCAGGCGAAAGCCTTTTGGTGCATGGAGGCTCATCCGGCATTGGCACGACCGCCATCCAGATCGCCTCACAGCTGGGCTCAACCGTTTATACCACCGCAGGCTCGCCCGAAAAGTGCAGCGTATGTGAAAGCCTCGGCGCAACGCGCGCCATCAACTATCGCGAGGAAGACTTCGTCGAGGTATTGAAGGATGTCACAGGCAAGAAGGGCGTCAACGTCATTCTTGACATGGTCGGTGGCGACTACATCCAGAAAAACATCAAGACAGCTGCCATGGACGGCCGCATTGTCAACATCGCCTACCTGAATGGCTCAACTGCCGAGGTCAACTTCATCATGGTGATGATGAAGCGCCTGACATTGACCGGCTCCACCCTCCGCGCCAGGCCCATTGCCGACAAGGCCGCCATTGCGACAGCCCTTAAGCAGAAAGTCTGGCCGCTCATCGAAGCCGGCAAGGTAAAGCCGCAACTGTACAAGACCTTTCCGCTACACCAGGCAGCAGCAGCCCATGCGCTGATGGAAACCTCCGCCCACATAGGCAAGATCGTGCTGGCGGTCTGACAAACCGCATAATCAAGGGGGCTGGCGCTACCGCATCCTGGTGATAAACTCCCCACCTCTGGCAGGACGGGTCAGGTTAGTCGGTTCAAACAACAAGGAGAGCCCCTATGTGCAATGCATGTGTGATCGAAAGCGTAAAGCAGCGGATGCTGTCTCGTCGTAGCCTGTTCAAATCCGCCGCAGCCGGTGCCGCGGCCATAGCCGTCGCAGGCACGTCCACCCGGCCCGTCATGGCCCAGGGTGCGCAGAAAATGGAAGACATGACTCACGAGCTGCATGAACAGTTCCCCACATATTTCGGTGAACAGCAGTTCTTCATGGAGCAGAAATTCAACTGGGCCGAGCACAAGTTCAACCTGTTTGAACTGCGCGTCAACGAACACACCGGCACCCATTTGGATGCGCCCTTGCACTTCTCCGAAAACGGTCAGTCTGTTTCGGAAATCCCTGTCGCCAACCTGGTTTGCCCGTTGTGCGTCATCGACGTTAAGGCCAAAGCGGCAGAAAACGTCGATTACCAAGTCACCCCCGATGACATAAAGGCATGGACCGACGCCAACGGCCCTGTCCCTGATGGTGCCTGCGTAGCCATGAACTCCGGCTGGGCTGCACATCTCGGCACTGACAAGTTCCGCGGTGCCGACGCAGAAAAGAAGATGCATTTCCCCGGTTTCCACGTCGAGGCAACCAAGATGCTTCTGGAAACCAAAGCTGTCGGCATGGCCGTCGACACCTTGTCCCTGGACCACGGCCCCTCAGGTGACTTCGCCACCCACTATGCCTGGCTGCCAACCAACCGCTGGGGCATTGAAAACATTGCCAATCTCGATGCTGTTCCGGCCAAGGGTGCAACCCTCATTGTTGGCGCACCCAAGCACAAGGGTGGAACTGGCGGACCGGCGAGAATTTTCGCAATGGTATAGCGCCACAAAACTAAAGCCATCCGTCGCCCCGGGCCGAACTGGGGTGACGGTTAATTTGCAAATGGAAAGCTGAATTTCATGCCTCTCCTCACCGACCTCGCCCGGCTTGAAACCTCGATGTTGGCCGACATGAATAAACAGATCCGCGCAATGGACCCAGGCATCCGCCGCATCAACCCGGGCCGCAAACTGGTCGGTCGTGCTCGCACCGCCTCCTGCCGCAATGATTTTCTCACCGTCATGCGCATTCTGGCCGACGCGGAACAAGGTGAGGTACTGGTAATCGATGGTATGGGCGGCAACCTGGCACTGGCTGGCGAAATGTTCGCCATGGAAGCCGCACGCAAAAAACTCGGCGGCATCATCATCGACGGTCTGGCCCGCGATTCAGGCGCAATGCAAGACATCGACCTGCCGGTTTATGCGCGCGGAGTGCACCCCGTTGCCGGGACAATCCAAACCATCGGCAAAATCCAGCAACCAGTTTCTTGCGGCGGTATCGTCGTGTCGCCAGGCGACATTCTGCTGGGCGATTCAGATGGCGTGATCTGTGGCACCGAGGACGAGTTGGCTCAACTTGTGCCGAATGCCGCCAACCTGATGGCCAACGAAGAAAAGGCATTTGCCGCCTTCAAGCAAGGCGCCGGCCTCATGGACATGCTGAATTTCGAGGAGCACTACGCAAAGCGCGAGCGAGGTGAGGCCAGTGACTTGGGCTACATTCTTTAGCTGAGCGCAAAACAGCAATTGCCAATTGATCCTGCGGCATCTATATAGCGTCTATTCCCAAACAATTTGATCCTGCCGGATCAGCAGAGCCACCTGAAAACGGTTCTGAAGGAGAAAACCCATGTCTGATACACCCTTGATGCCCAAAGCAACCGCCGTCTGGCTGGTCGACAACACCGCACTGACCTTCATCCAGATTGCCGACTTCTGCAAACTGCACCCGCTCGAGGTGAAGGGCATTGCCGATGGCGAAGTAGCCGTTGGGATCAAGGGATCCGATCCGGTCGCCGCCAACCAGATCACCCGTGATGAAATCGCAGCCGGCGAAAAGGATCCTTCGTTCAAGCTCAAATTGGCCAAGTCCAAAATTGTTGTGCCCGCGGCCGCCAAGCGCAAAGGCCCAAAATATACACCAGTGTCTCGCAGGCAGGACCGCCCGGACGCCATCAGCTGGCTGCTGCGCAATCATCCCGAGCTCGCCGACAGTCAGGTGATGAAACTGGTTGGCACAACCAAGACCACGATCAATGCCATCCGTGACCGCACCCACTGGAACAGTGCCAACCTCAAGCCCGTTGACCCTGTAACCCTGGGCCTGTGCTCGCAGCTCGAACTCGACCTTGCCGTGCGTAAGGCAGCCAAACGCGTTGAAAAGGCCGGCGGACAGGTCAGCCAGACACTGAGGCCGGCAGAAGAAACCGTCCCGCCACCCTACGCCATTGCAGAACCTGCTGCCGAAGCGCCGCAAAGCAAATCAGATGCACCCAGCGCCGACGAAGCGTTCAAGGACTTCAAACCGGAACCGGCAGACCCGGATGCAGAGGCAGAAGCCGATGTGGATGTCGATTCAGTGTTTGCCAAGCTGAAGGATCTGAAGACGGGCGAAAACTAGACCTTCACTTCTCCACCATTCTCGATCGCACGGGGGCCGGAAACCTGATTGGGTGCCGGCCTCTTGCTTTTCGTCAATCGTGCAATACCGGCTCCGGCACTTTGCCATCCCTGTGCACTTCTTTTTCGCGGAAGAACACATACAGCCCTGCCGCAGCAATCAGCACAATACCAGCCATGCTCAGCGCATCCGGCAAGTCACCCCAGGTAATGAAACCCAGAAACACAGCGAACGGCAGACCAGCATACTCAAACGGTGCAACAGTGCGCGCTTGCGCAATCCGGTAGGCTTGCGACAACAGATAGCCGCCCACACCGACAAGTGCTCCGCACGCCATCATCATTGCCAGGCCATACATATCCGGCCATACCCAGGCACGGAACAGGAAATCAAGTGTCGGATCATCGCCGATCGACATCCAGCCAGAGCCGAAAACCAGACCAAACACCGCAGAAAACACGACGAAGCACACCTGCACATAGAACGCCATGACCGAAGCGCTCTCCGTCGCCCCCATAATGCGGGCAAGAATCTGGATAGTGGCATAGCAGAACGCTGCAATCAGCGGCAGCAGCGCAACCAGCCGCAACGAACTGCCCTCCGGCCGCAACATGATGATCACTCCCAGCATGCCGACGATCAGGGCAACCCAGCGTTTGGCGCCCACTTTCTCGCCCAGCACGGGAATGGCCAACAGAGTGATAATGAGAGGAGCAGAAAAGAAGATTGCCGCAGCATCACCAAGCGGCATCGACGCCAACCCCAGAAAATAGGCCATGTTGGCGCAAATCAGCAAAAGGCCCCGAATCACATGCGCACCCAACCTTTTGGTTCTCAGCTGCTGAAATCCACCCTCCAGCATCAGAAACAGGCATGTCAGCGCTATGGCAACGATTGAGCGGACAAATCCAATCTCATGCAGCGGATAAATGCCCGAAATCAACTTGATTATCATATCCTGGATGCCGAGAGCCAGAGTCCCGCCCAAAACGCACACGATGCCTACAAAGTTCCTGTCTTCGTGCGCATTTGACATGCCGCATACCGCCCCATAGTCAATTTGCCATATGTAAGGGTAAGTTTAGAGGGCTGAGTCTTAATTTACTTGCAACCAGCCCCCTGTTTAGCGACGACACTTCGCGTTTGCCCCGGAAATCGGCAAGACAAAGATCAACCGAGAGTACCTACCCCGCGCCCAGTCATCACTTCGGTGATTTCATCCAGAATGGCCGGATCATCGATTGTGGCGGGCATCTTCCAGTCAGCTCCATCGGCAATGGAGCGGACTGTCGCACGCAATATCTTGCCAGACCGCGTCTTTGGCAGCCGCTTGACCACCATCACCGTGCGAAGCGCCGCAACTGCACCAATCTTTTTGCGCACAAGCTTCACGCACTCCGCCTCCACATCTTCCGGTGCCTTGTTGACCCCGGATTTCAACACAATAAACCCGACAGGCAGTTGACCCTTCAGTTTGTCTGCAACCCCAACTACCGCACATTCAGCGACATCAGGATGTGATGACAACACTTCCTCCATGCCCCCGGTCGACAATCTGTGGCCAGCCACATTGATGATGTCGTCGGTACGCGCCATGATGAACAGGTAACCTTCCTCATCCATGTATCCGGCATCTGCCGTCTCATAATAACCCGGAAAGGTCTTCAGATAGCTGTTCCTGAAGCGCTCATCGGCGTTCCACAGCGTTGGCAGGCACGATGGCGGCAATGGCAGTTTTACGCAAACCGCACCCAGTTCACCGCGTGGCACTTCATGCCCCGCTTCATCCAGCACCTGGACATCATAGCCGGGCATCGGAACAGCCGGTGAGCCCAGCTTCACCGGCAGCAGTCCCAGCCCAACCGGATTGCCGGCGATGGTCCAGCCGGTCTCCGTCTGCCACCAATGGTCAATAACCGGTACTTGCAACACACCCTGCGCCCACTGGATGGTATCCGGATCAGCCCGTTCGCCGGCCAGAAACAACGTCCGGAAGTGCGAAAGATCATGTTTTTTGACAAACTCGCCTTTTGGATCTTCCTTCTTGATCGCGCGGAACGCGGTTGGCGCTGTAAACAGGCACACTGCCTTGTGTTCTTCGATCACTCGCCAGAAAGTCCCTGCATCGGGCGTCCCTACCGGTTTTCCTTCGAACAAGATGGTTGTGCAGCCATGCAACAGCGGCGCATAAACGATATAGGAATGGCCAACCACCCAGCCCACGTCTGATGCGGCCCAGTAAACCTCTCCCGGTTTCACCCCATACATGGCCGACATCGACCATTTCAGCGCCACCATGTGCCCGCCATTATCGCGCACCACCCCCTTGGGCTGGCCGGTTGTGCCTGATGTGTACAGAATATAGAGCGGGTCAGTAGCCTCCACGGGGACACAGTCTGCCGCGCGCCCTGCAGCTTTCACCTCGTCTACCGAAGTGTGCCAGTCATGATCATACCCGGCCTTCAGTTCAGCCGTCACCTGCTCGCGCTGCAGAACGATTGTGCCAACAGGCTTTGCCTTCGAAATTGCAATGGCCTCATCCAGAAGAGGCTTGTATGCAATGACCCTTCCAGGCTCAATACCACACGAGGATGATACAATAAGCTTCGGAGTGGCATCATTGATACGTGTAGCGAGCTCATTCGGAGCAAATCCACCAAACACAACCGAATGAACTGCGCCAATGCGCGCGCACGCCAGCATGGCAATAGCTGCTTCCGGCACCATCGGCATGTAGATGATGACCCTGTCACCTTTTCCCGCTCCCTTGTCCGCGAGAACCTGGGCAAACGCGGCTACTTCGCTCAGCAACTGCGAATAGGTGTAGGTGCGCTTGGTCCCTGTAATGGGTGAATCATAGATAATCGCAGCCTGATCGCCTCTTCCGGCTGCGACATGCCTATCCAGCGCGTTCCAGCAGGTGTTGCATTGCGCGCCGACAAACCAGCGGTCCAGTCCCCCTACCTTGTCATAAACCTTGTCCCAAGGCTTTATCCAGTCGATCTCGCTGGCTGCCTGCGCCCAAAACCCTTCCGGATCCGCTTTCCAACCTGCGTAAACATCGTGATAACCGCTCATGCTGTTTCCCATTCTCGCGCCAGACTTGATTGTTTCCAATGCATCTTGATCAATTGCACCCCTGTTGCAAGGTCGCAAAAAGACTAAAGACCCGCTTGCATATACTACGGCAGCCATTTCCGGCGGCACTCATTGCCTGCCAACACTCTTTGGCACGCCGGTGCCTTCAGACACGCTGCTACCGGGCACACTGACCGGATTGGCGCCAGCGGTGCCAAATCTGCCTGCATTCCGGTTTCACCTCATGGCAACTGCTCAGTGCCGGAAAACCGGGGTTGCGCAGGCAAATATGCTGAATTGCACGAGCTCTGTGATCGCGCTAAACAACAGTGACCCCGGCTAACACCCCTCAGGAAGCCCACAATGACCAATTCATACGACCTTGGCCTCGCCAAAACGGCAGCCAATTACCAGCCACTCACCCCCATCACGTTCCTCGCACGCTCAGCCCGCGTATACCCGAACCACACTGCCATCATCCATGGGCAGCAAAGTCTCAACTACGCACAGATGTACGCACGCTGCCGCAAGCTCGCCTCAGCGCTGGAGCGTCACGGCGTAAAAAAGGGTGACACCGTCTCGGTGATGCTTGCCAACACCCCGCCCATGCTCGAGTGCCACTACGGTGTGCCGATGACCGGGGCTGTGCTCAACACCATGAACACAAGACTGGATGCCCCGATCATCGCGTTCACGCTAGCCCATGCTGAAACGAAAGTGCTGATAGTTGACCGTGAATTCTCACAACTTGTGCAGGACGCACTTGGTTTGATGGAAGGTCCAAAGCCGTTCGTCATCGATTTCGACGACAGGCAGTTTCAGCAGGACGGCCCAATGATCGGTTCTGTCGAGTATGAAACTTTCATAGCCGACGGAGACGCGGAATACGACTGGAAAGGTCCCGATGATGAGTGGGAGGCTATCTCTCTCAATTACACCTCAGGCACAACCGGCAACCCCAAGGGTGTCGTATATCACCATCGCGGCGCCTACCTTCTGGCCCAGGGCAATGCCATCACCACATCAATGGCAAAGCATCCTGTCTACCTGTGGACACTCCCCATGTTCCATTGCAATGGCTGGTGCTTCCCATGGACCATGTCCGTCATCGGTGGCACCAATGTTTGCCTTCGTCAGGTTCGCCCCAATGCAATCTGGCAGGCACTGGCAGACCATGGCGTGACCCATCTGTGCGGCGCGCCGATCGTCATGTCGACCATCCTCGGTGCTCCCGAACAGGACAAGCGCAAGCTCGATCATGTCGTCGAGTTCTTCACCGCCGCCGCCCCGCCGCCGGAAGCCACACTCGCTGCAATGGCTGATGCGGGCTTCAACGTGACCCACCTCTACGGCCTCACCGAAAGCTACGGTCCAGCCGTCGTCAATGACTGGTCGGCCGCGTGGGACGAACTGCCCTCAGCCGAACGCGCAAAGAAGAAGGCCCGCCAGGGCGTTCCCTATGCAGCGCTTGATGACCTCACCATCATGGACCCCGAAACCATGACCCGCGTGCCCCCTGATGGTGAGACAATGGGCGAGGTCATGATGCGCGGCAACATCATCATGAAGGGCTATCTGAAGAACCAGAAGGCATCAGACGAAGCCTTCCGTGGCGGGTGGTTCCACACCGGCGACCTGGGCGTCCTGCACGCAGACGGATACATACAGCTCAAGGACCGTTCCAAGGATATCATCATTTCCGGCGGTGAAAACATCTCCTCGATCGAAGTGGAAGACACCCTTTACAAGCACCCCGACATTGCCGCGTGTGCCGTTGTTGCGAAGACCGATGACAAGTGGGGCGAGACACCATGTGCATTCATTGAACTCAAGACAGGCAAGACCACAACAGCCGAAGAAATTATCGAATACTGCCGTGCCAACATGGCTCGCTTCAAGGCTCCGCGCCATGTCATCTTCACCGAGCTTCCGAAAACTTCCACCGGCAAGATTCAGAAATTCAAGCTGCGAGAGATGGCCGAAGACGTGTGACTTGCCGGCTTGTGAGTTTGGACATGGGCAGATGATTACAAATCATCTGCCATGTGTCTCGCACATCAAATAAAACATGGATTTTTTGACTAGGCAATTGAGACTGGGTTCCACAATGGGTTCCACTCTGTCATGCACCATCCTGGGTACCGCTGACGGCCCTTACCCGCTCCGCCCAGGCATTGAGCACGCGCCGCTTCTCATCCATTTCTGCTGCAAGTTGGTAGATGCCGCGAACCCCCGATGCCGTACCTGATCTTACATTCAAAACCCTATCAAGAAGTTCAGGCGCTGCCCCCAGCCTCGCCATCCCTACTGCCGCTGTGCGCCTCAGGTCACGCAACTGCCAGCCCTCAACTTCGGACAGCTTTCGTGATTTGGCAACCGCATTGGAATAGCCCGTCACCGGGGTCGTTGCGCGTGGGCCGGCAGGAAACACCAGCCCGCTTTTCGAGCGCGGCAACGAGGCCAGAATTTCCAGAGCCAGATCTGCCAACGGCAACTCATGCGTGTGTGATCCATGCGCACGTGCACCCGGCGGCGTCCACACCCTTGACTGAAACTGAATGTCCTCAAGCCGCATGGATGCGATGTCATTCCTGCTCTGCCCTGTAAGCAGCAGCAGCTTGAACAAGGGTCCAAACGGCCAGCCCTGCCTGCTCCACGTTGACCACAAACTTGTGATCTCGCCATCACTGAGTATGCGCTCCCGCGACACCTCCTTGTGCGGGGCGGACACACCGCGACCGGGGTTGGCATCAACCAGATCCACACCCGCGCCCCATGCAAACATCTTGCGCACCAGCGCCAGCAGGCGGTTGGCTTGAACAGGGTGACCGCGCGCTGCGACGGTCTCGACCAGTTCAATCACGTCACGCCGCTGGATGGTGCCTGCTCCGCGCTTGCCCCACAGCGGCAACACTTCTCGCCGGATCAGCCCCGCGTCCGTTGCCCACGTCTTCTTGTTGCGCTGAGCATGGCGCTCGAGGTAGCTGCGCGCCAGGTACTCGACTGTCACCGCACCACCGGTGACAGCCGTACGTTGCCGTGCCGGGTCACGGCCTTCCGCTACTTCCTTCAGGGCCTGCCCGGCCGCTGTGCGTGCAATCTGCAAGGGCAGCGCCGGCCACGCCCCAAGTGACAGCCGCTTGCGCTTGCCGGCCGACCTGTACATGATCTGCCAAGTACGCTGGCCGGAACTTGTCATGCGCAAGCCAAAGCCGGGGTGCTCTTTGTCCCAGTAGTCAACCCGCCCCTGTTTGGGTAACTCGAGCCGGGCAATGCCTGCTTCTGAAAACTTGATGACTGGCACCGGGTACATTGCTCCTGTGATGAACGCCGCGGGGTCGGGGGGTCCACAAACCCGCGCATTATATTTGCGCTGTTTCAGGCAGCGTGTGGGCCAAACCTCACTCTTTCCACAGCCAATCCACAGCGCTGGCAATCACGCCCGTGTGACAGCCGCTCACGCAATGTGTGAAGCCGGGTGTGACGTTGTGCACCCCCAGCCCTGCAGCATCTTGAAATTCATAAACAATCCTGTTGCCCAAGCTGTGTTGCAACTTGATTGGCAAGTTACGCCGGCCAGGCCCATCTTCAGTACATCGACACAAGGCCGACGCCCTCGACTGCCGAGGCCGCTCACAAGCAATACAGAAGGAACAAGAAGATGAGAAAACTCGCAATCACCCTTTCCACCCTGGCGCTGCTCGCAGGCCCAGCAATTGCCGGTGACAACTACAAGGACGACACTTTCAACCCCGCCGCTGTCACCAACAGCAATGCGAACGCAAAACAGGACTTTGCAGCAAGCATTGCCCCCGTCAGCACCGCAGGAAAGAAGTTCAATTTTGGTGGTGGAAACATAGATCTTGAGCACCAACGGCGCAGCCAGCGCTAAACTCTGTGCAAACTGCCTGCAGCTGAATTGCGCTGATTCTCAGGCATAACCCAGCTGGTTCAGGCTACAGCGGCTCCGGGCACCCTCTCCCGGAGCTGCTTGTCTGTCCACTGGGCAGTTCGCATCAAAAAGGGTCCGCAAACCTTCCGTTCGCGAACCCTTCGTGAGAGATGCCGTTTGAGGGCATGTCCTGAAAACCAATGCGCTTTGCGTTTCATTCAAACTGGCAACGCATCAGTAAGTGCCCAATTTGGTGTACTTTTTGATACTGCCTATACGCAATTCGCTGTTGAGCCGGCTTTCGCGGCAAAAACATCAGATAGAGAAGGCTGCTCCAATATCAGATGTCCGTGCCTGGATTTCCCTAACAGCAGTTTTGATCTCACTAGACATCGGATCACCTCCTTTCGTTGATTGACGATGTAAAAAGCCTATCACCACCAGTGCTTCCGTCAATCAGCAATCAGACCTCAAACATTAAATCTGTGAGGACGAAACGGCGAGAGCATCGTCTGTGTCGAGTTTTCTGCCATTTCTGCTGCCACCAGACGCCCCACCAGTGGCGCCAGTGTGACACCGGAGTGCATCACGGCGACATAGGGGTTGGCAACTTCACCGCCCAATCGGCCGATAGCGGGATACGAATCACCTGGCATCGGGCGTACTCCGTAGCGCACCTTTTCAATGCGCATATCCGCTGCAGCTCGCGGCAGCCGCTGCTTCAGCCGTTCAAGCATCCTTTCGGCAACGCTTTCAACTGCATCGGCGCCTATCGCGCCGGAGAACATGTTGCCGCACACCGCACGCCCGTCACTCAATTGCTTGAAATGCACGTCCGGCGACCAGACCGTATGGTTGATCTTCACAGGCAGTTGGCTGGTTTCAATGAGTACACCTGGTTCATTCTGCATTGGCAGGTGATATCCGCACGATTTTGCCAGCGCACCCGTTTGCACTCCTGCTGCAATGACAACATCGTCCACCGCGGTTCGGCCCGCCGGGCTGACGATCACATAACCACCGCTGCCACTTGTTTCGATACCCGAGACCTGCGCACCTGCCAGCACGACCGCGCCCGCGTCCTGGGCTGTGCGCAGCAACAGCCGGGTCATATGTCCTGCCTCGGCTACGCCTTCACTGTCCAGGTACAGCGCTTGCTGCGGTAAATCGGCCAGTTCCGGCTCCATTTCGCTGATTTCCTGCCGACTCACCACTTTCACCGGATGGTTGAAGCGGCCAAGATCACGCGCAAGGTCTTGCAGGCTTTCATCGCCAGTCTCCCAGTTCAGTGAACCGGTCCACTTGATATCCAGCGCACCCCGGAAAATCTTGTCCAGTTCGCGGTGAGCTTCTATCGCCGCCAGCCGCATCAAATAGTAGTCTTCGCGGCTGACAAAGCTGGCATTTATCCAGCCCATGGAACGTGATGACGCCCCGCAGGCAGGTTCAAATGCTTCGAATACCGTGACTTTACAATCTCTTAGAGAAAGTTCACGGGCGATGGACGCCCCAATGATGCCGGCACCGATGACGCCAATATGCTGTTTCATGACCCGGACAAGCCCTCACAATAAAGAACCGCCCAGACTTGAAGCCTGGGCGGCGCAGGTTCTAACTCAAATGTATCCGAAAACCTGAAGGTCAGGAAACCAGTACACGACCGAGTTGTCCCTCAATACGTGCGATCTCGTCCTTCAATTGCAGTTTTCGTCGCTTGAGTTTCGCCAGTTCAACGCTATCGACTGAAGGATGCTGCATTTCATCAGCTATCTTGGCCTCCAAGGACTGGTGTTTTGCGCTCAACTCCGACAGGTGTGACTGAAGCGACATATAGACCTCCTTCGATGTTTGAAACCTAACCACCAAACTGTGCCATGCCAATCACCTCAAGTCGATGTGATTTATCTCCCTTGTTGACCGATTGTGGGCGCAAGCCCGAACGAAACCTTGCAAAGTCCGCAGAAAATGCTGAAAAATGCATTTCAAATTTTCGGCACTGCCGATCACAATCGAGGCCATCATGGAAAGAGCAGCCCGGGACGAGATGATGTCCCTGCTCAATGCGCTCAAGCAACGCCACCGCGATCTGGATGCAGCAATCGATTCGCTCAGCCAGTCTTCTTCGGCCGACCAGCTTCAGTTGCGCCGCTTGAAGAAAGAGAAACTGGCGCTGAAAGACCGTATTTCACGCATTGAAGACGATTTCCTGCCCGACATCACTGCCTGACTTTGCCCATTGCGCTGTGATCATGCATTCATATAATCGCGCGCTTTCCAGCATCGAACGTGCAGCAACACGAAAGCACCCAGTATGACCCGACCAGCAAGCAATGATGTTGCCATCATCATGGGCAGCCAGTCCGACTGGCCCGTCATGCGCAACACCGCAGATACCTTGAAGGCACTCGGTATCAGCTACGAAGCCCGCATCGTATCAGCCCACCGCACGCCCGAACGACTGTTCAGTTTTGCAAAGGGCGCAAAGGCTGAAGGCTTCAAGATCATCATAGCCGGTGCCGGAGGCGCTGCACACCTGCCCGGAATGACTGCCAGCATGACCCCGCTTCCGGTGTTTGGCGTACCAGTTGAGAGCAAGACATTATCAGGTATCGACTCGCTGTATTCAATTGTCCAGATGCCTGCCGGCATCCCGGTGGGCACGCTGGCGATTGGCAAGGCCGGTGCAGTCAATGCCGCCTTGCTGGCAGCAGCGGTACTGGCGTTGAATGACCCGGAATTGGCAGAAAAACTGGAGAAATGGCGTAGCGATCAAACGGATGCCATCGCCTCGATACCTAAAGATTGAACAATTATGACATTCCCTCTTCAGCGTGGCCAGACAATCGGCATTCTTGGTGGCGGACAGCTTGGCCGCATGCTGGCGCTGGCTGCGGCAAGGCTGGGGTTCAAGACTCACATCTTTGCACCAAAGGGAGACAATCCGGCATTTGAGGTAGCAGACCGCCACACTGAAGCTGCGTTCGATGACGTAAGTGCAATCCAGCGGTTTGCTGCAGCTTGCCATGTCGTTACCTATGAATGGGAGAATGTGCCGGTCAGTGTTTGCGACACCATCTCTGCCATCTGCCAGGTTCGCCCCGGTGCTGACGTCCTGCGCATCTCACAGGATCGGATCGCCGAGAAAACCTTCGCATCGGGCCTCGCAATTGCCGTACCGGACTTCCATCCGGTCGGCTCGCTGGCTGAACTGCAGGAAGCCATTGGCCATGTTGGGCGCCCAGCCGTGCTGAAAACCAGGCGTTTTGGCTACGACGGCAAGGGCCAGACCCGCATAATGGACACCACTGACCTCGCTCAGGCATGGGCTGCAATCGGCGAGCAGCCGGCCATACTGGAGGCTTTTGTTCCCTTCGAACGCGAGGTTTCCGTCATCTGTGCACGCACGCATGACGGGGCCATCGCCACCTACGATCTACCTGAAAATGCTCATGAAAACGGCATCCTGCGGTCCTCCACCGTGCCGGCCCGCGTGAAACCGCGCACCGCAACTGCTGCGCGCGAAATCGCCGGAACCCTGCTGCAGGCGCTGAACTATGTCGGGGTACTGGGTGTTGAGCTGTTTCTGGTGTCAAAAGGTGGTAGTGAAACCCTCGTTCTCAACGAAATCGCTCCGCGCGTCCACAATTCCGGCCACTGGACCGAAGCTGCCTGCCATGTCTCACAGTTTGAACAGCACATCCGTGCAGTAGCTGGCTGGCCTCTCGGCAGTACCGAGCGCCACAGTGATTGCGTGATGGAGAACCTGCTGGGTGACGAAATCCATGCTTGCCATGACCTGGCAGCCCTGCCCGGTGCAGTGGTGCACGACTATGGCAAGGCTGAAACCAGGCCCGGCCGCAAGATGGGTCATGTAACCCGCCTCAAACTGCGCAAATAGCCCTCTTTTACCAGCAACCTGCGCAACTTGCCCCTCGACAATGCCAGGACGTTCTGGTAGTCACAGGCCCAATCGGGTCAGGTAAGCACTTGTCCTGCTGATGGTTTATTGCTTCGGCTTTCCGCCAGGTTCCAATCCACAGCAATTGATCTGAAAAGTATTAACGCCAACGCGGGGTATTAACCTGTGCATGTAATTGTACGTGACAACAATGTAGATCAGGCGCTCAAAGCGCTGAAAAAGAAGATGCAGCGTGAAGGCATCTTCCGTGAAATGAAGCTGCGCGGCCACTTCGAAAAGCCATCTGAAAAGAAGGCGCGCGAGAAGGCTGAAGCTATCCGCCGCACCCGCAAGCTGGCCCGCAAGAAAGCCATGCGCGAAGGCGGCTTGGTCGCTGGCAAGCGCGGTAAATAGCGCTTCCTTACAGAACTGATATTTCCAGCCTGCGCAGTATACCCGCCGCGCAGGCTTTGTTGTGTCCGGGGCCAGGCATTGCACCGCTCTGACCGTGCAAAGTCACAAATACTGTGCTATTAGTTCTGCACCAACGAGAGTGGGCGCTAGTTGGAAGGACGCAGAGACATGAAAACCTTCATCGTCGCGTTATTGACGTTTATTTGCCTAATCAGTGCGGACCGTCCCTCTCAGGCAGCCCCGGCTGAATACACTTATTGCCGCAATGGCGGACAGGAGCAAAAGCTCGACCTCTACAAACCCGCTTCCGGGCTTCAGTCGCCAGGCACCATCATCTACATTCATGGTGGTGGCTACACCCAAGGTGACAAGCGTACCGGATTTGAACTCCGCCGCGCGAAACTATTGACGCAATTCGGTTTTTCGGTCGTCTCCATCAACTATCGGCTGGCCCCGCAAGCCATCTTCCCTGCGCAATATGCGGATGCGGGCTGTGCAGTGAAATACCTGTTCGACAATGCATCAGAACTTGGCATCAACACCAGCTGGCTCGGTGTCATGGGCGACAGCGCTGGTGGGCACCTTGCAGCCCTGCTCGGCGTTACCAGTGACCTGGGCCCCGGCGTGCCGGTTTCGGCTGTTGCAGCCTTCTATGGCGCGTTTGATCTGGTCAACATGGAGACAGATACCCTACTGCCCCAAGCCATCAGCTCCGCACTACCTACTGCGGAGTTGCGCAGCACCTGGAGCCCGATCCGCTACACAACCCGCAAGGATCCGCCGTTTCTTCTCATCCACGGCAAGCAGGACAAGTTCGTATCCATCGCCCAAAGTGTAAAGTTCGCACTGGCTCTAAAGAAGGCAGGGCATGAACCGATGCTTGCAGCGGTTGAAAATGCAGGGCACGGCTTGGTAGAGCGGACTGGCAAGGTCGATCCGGATGCAGCAACAATAGACAAGCTGATGGTCGGATTCTTTTTGAAGGCCGCCGGCGTGAAGTAAAATCCTGCCGCCTACTCCGCTGCCACCTTGATCCTCTCGCCCGGCGCAAACCGCGAGATCATTGGGGTGCAAGACACGTTTGAAGAAAAGCTCAGCACGCTGCCTTCCGGCACTTGCTTCCACTCACTTGCTTCATCCTGGTCCAGTGGTTCCGACACCACAACCAACCCGCCTGCCGTGCACTTGTAATACAGTGACGGTGATTGCCCGTCCGTGGAATAGCGGAAAGCGTGCAACGTCTCACCGTCGCCAATCGCGGCTGCAAACTTCAACGGGTCACGAACCCCGTTTGACCGCATAAGGCTTTCAGCATGCGCGACGGCAAACTTCATGCCTCCAACCGGGTCCGCCTCGCCGCCATGCGACATGGCCATCAGGAACAGCAGCTCAGAGTCGGTCGTGCCCGCACGGTGCGCATAAAGCGCTTCCGACACCTCGTTCTCAAGCGCCCGGCGAAGCCGGTCATAGCCGCCGATCTGTCCATTGTGCATGAACATCCATTTGCCCATGACGAAAGGGTGACAATTGGCCCGCGACACCGGCGTTCCGGTTGACGACCTGACGTGGGCGAAAAAGAACCGTGACTTGATCTGCTGGCAAAGACCGCGCAGATTATCATCATTCCACGCTGGAAATGGCTCCCGGAACAGGCCCGGCCTGGCAAGTTCGCCATACCAGCCAACACCAAAACCATCGCCATTGGTCTCGATCTTGGCTTCATGTGCCTTCAGGCTCTGCGCCAGCAAGGAATGCTTGGGCTCGGTCACGAGCGTATCAAGAAACACCGGTTCACCCCGGTAGACAATCCAGCGGCACATGACTCGAGGCACCTGTCAGTGGTGATTGTGAGCGCGATTCGTCACAACTTCATGCAACTCTTTTACTATGGAACTGGCCGTTGTCTGAAATGCAAAAGGCAGCGCCGCGTGGGCCAGTGCAGCAAGACCTGCCTGAACCAGCTTGAAGCTGAACCAAAGCGCAAAGCGGGCGTGTCCCAGATAGCTTTCGCCAACGGTGGCCGGGTGGTCAATGAATGCTGCGGTAAATGTGCGGATCATGGTGTTTCCCCTCTTCGGATGATTTGATGGGAACCAGTTTGCCCTGTATATGGCCGAAAGTGCTCCCAAATTTCAACCTCCCGTGCTAAATTTGTGGGAAATTTTCCCATAAAATCATGTAAGTGAGATCATATGGACCATACAGACCGGAAAATACTGACGCTCCTTCAGGCTGACGCGAGCCTCTCCCTCAACGACATCGCAGACAAAGTGCACTTGTCGCGCAATGCCTGCTGGAACCGCATCAGGCAGATGGAAGACAAAGCCATCATAAAGGCCCGTGTGACCTTGCTCGACCCTGAAAAGCTCAATGTCGGGCTGACCGTCTTCATTACCGTGCGCACCAGCAATCACACCAGCGACTGGCTGGAGCGTTTTCGCGCGGCTGTGCGCGGCCTGCCGGAAATCATCGGCATATACCGCACCACCGGCGATGTCGATTACCTGCTGCAAGCAGTCGTGCCGAACGTGAAGGCATATGACGCGTTATATCAACGGCTCATCTCGAAAGTTGAACTGTCGGATGTGTCTTCCAGCTTTGTCATGGAAGAAATCAAGCGCACCACCGTGTTGCCGCTGGACTATGCGTGAAGCTCAGCCTCGCGCACTTGCCCCGTGAGCGCCCAGAAACGCCTTGATGGCGCCCCAGCTTTCGGGTGTCAGCGGGTCAATATGGCCGCTGCCATTCATCACATGAAATTGCACCGGGCCGGCAAAGGCTTGTGACAACCGCTTGCCCTGTTGAAACGGAATGATCCTGTCGGCAGTACCGTGAAACACAAACACCGGCGCTGTGACTTGCGGCGCGTGCTCGGTGGAGCGGAATTGGTCCTTCATCAGCAACTCGACTGGCAGAAACCAGTATTGATTGCGTGCTACGTCGGCCGCCGATGTGTACGGAGCCTCCAGTATCATCGCCTTGGGTGTGGTGGCGGGGTCTGCCGCCAGTTGAACCGCAATGCCGGTTCCAAGCGATTCACCAAACAGCACAACACCAGAGCCGTCCACGCCCTTGCCTTGCAAAAAGCGCAGCGCGGCCTTGCCGTCTTCCAGCAACCCGGCCTCGCTTGGGCTACCGGTAGACCCGCCAAATCCACGCCAGCTGATGGCCAGCACGCCAAACCCTTCTCTGGCAAATAACGCAAAACGCTCGTGTCTGTCCGCCAGACTGCCCGCATTGCCATGCATGTACAGAATGACCGGCACATCATCATTGGGCCGGGCATAGTACCAGGCCCGCAACATCTCGCCATCTTCAGTGGGGATGGTGACATCGTCAAACCCGGCAAGCTGATATTGCGCGGCGGGCTCAAACCCCTGCGCCGCACTTGCCTGGGGAAAGTACTGGAACTTGCGCTGCGCGACGTACATGAAGGCAGCCATGGCAACATAAGCGACAGAGGCCGCTACAACCGTGAAAACCAGCGCCTGCTTCACCCGCGCGAGCCCAATCCGCTACTGCCCGCGAACGCCACAATCAGGCTCACTGCCGCCGCTACAGCGCCCACACCGATAAACGCGACATTGCCGATCATCACTCCTATGCCGGCAATTGCCGCAGCAGCCGCAGCACCTGATGCAGGAATGAAACGATCCAGCCGACCCTCTTCCACCGGCAGCACCAGAAATGCCGCAGCAGCAGCACCTGCCATGACACACACCACGCCAAGCAGCACCGGCTGCCCGATGACAATCAACGTGACAGCCAGCAAAGCGGCCACCGCCAGCACGGCCCCAAACACCTTGTTGGTTACCTGCAATTGCTCCAGTCGAGGTGAAAATCCGTCGATACGGGCCAGGAAAGCAAGCCCGCAACACGCAGCGAAACTGCCCCCCAGAACCGCCACTGCCATGCCGGCAAGCTTCAGCGTTGATGCAATCCAGCCCGGATCAAGTCCCACGAAAGATGGGTTGGCCATCCCCGCCACTACAACAATCAGGCCGGCAAGCCCGGCCGCCGCCAGTGCAACCGGCACGATCTGCCTGGCCTCGCGATGGCTCGCCGCCACACCGCCTGCCGCAGCTGCGGCAAGAGCAACGAGTGCGAACAGGGCGATCTGCAGAAATACAGTTGTCAGGGGAGCGCCACCGCCCTCGACCAGAACCCGCGCCTGATCAGCAAGGGCTTGCGCCTTTTCAGCAGCTTCAAACGCAGCATCAGCAGCATCCTGTGCGGCACCGGCTGCTTCTTCGGGTGTCAAACCTGCCATAGCGATACAATCTCCCGACAGAGTATTCTACACACGGCTGGCATGTATGGTCAGGTCGGACAGCATGTCGCTGCCCACCAGATCACCCCATCGACATGGCGGCCAGCAGTGCGAAAACCACCCCGACGATACCGGACAATAGCCAGTTGCCCGAACCAATGCGAGTATCGATGATTACGCTGATCAGGCCGATGATCAGACCTGCGAAGCCGAGAAACAGATACAGGCCACCGCTTGGCGCAAATGCAAACACGCAAAGTGAAGTCAATATCATGAAACAGGCCAGCCCAAGTGCAACGGAGTATTTCACGAATGCACTGTAGGTTGCTGCGTGGTCGGTATTGCCGGCTGGGTCAAGAACCTCGGCGGTGAAACGGTTTTCTCCAGACATTGGAAAACGTGCCCCTGAGTACGGAAGTTGTCAAAATCAATTGGCAGTCACCATACGGCGACCCACCCTGAAAAATCAACTTGCATTAGCACCAATGTGTTTGCCACTGGCATTAACGCCGCACCTTTTCAACAGCTTTGCCAATGCAGGGCGTGTAACAGCATAGGGGTCAGAACCTCTCCTCTCAACCCGCCTCGGTCTCCGGCGCCACGACTGTGCTGGTAAGGGGTATGCATGAGCAGCGGAGTGACACTTGCAACCAGCCCAACGCCGCTAGTCTGCTTGCAGTGGCTCCTCTTCCAGACAAGAACTGCCGGTCAGACTGCCCTAAATTCAGCGCCCCCGAATTTGCTAACTAGCGTATTGAGCCATATGATCCCACTGGTCTCCGATATGACTGTCAAAGTCAGGATCCGAGTAGTAAATGGCACCATTTGCAGGGCAGAGTGTCACTTCACCCAGATACACTTTACCTGATTCAGTCACGTAGTAGTCAACCCGGGCAAACAGCAGGTCACTGGCAATCGCCTCGGCTGCTTCAAGCATGAGTTCAAAGGCGGGCGGGCGATCACAAACCTTGCCAATCGCAAGGTGCCTGATGCTGACAGGAATGTGCTTGAAATTCCTGTCATAGGCAGTGTGAATTGTCGAGTTGCCCAGATTGCCTTCACGCTCATAGAGATACTGGCACTTTCCGTTGAAGATAAAAAATTTCCATTCTGACAACCTGCCGGGAGCGTCGATTTCCTGTTCCACAAAGATTTCCGGCTTCATCATTGCGTACCACCATTCGCCGCCACCGACGAGATGCGGGCGTTGGAACATCTGCGAAATGCGCTGCTTCAGTTGCGGGATGACAGCGGACTGGAGCGGAAACTGCAGATGCAGGTTGTAACCGCTGGAATTATTGGCTTTGAAAAAGTGCTTCCCGATGGGAACGTCACCTGGCCCAGGGATGGCAGGCCTGGAGGAACGCCAGAACACCTTTGCAGCATGGATACGGTCGCGATACTCGTGCGGAATGCTGTCACCGACTGTCAGCTTGTTGGCGGGTGTCGGTGTCGGCAAATAGGCGAAGAATTTCATCCACACCAGCTTTTCGGTCTGCTTCTTGGGCTCAATCAGGTTGGGCCAGCAGCCAACCTTGCTCGCATAGATCGCCAGAGAACGTGCCATGATCTGAAGCAGGTCGTAGGAGCTATAAAACTCGATACCACGTCCGAAGCCCTTGCGTGGCGGGAGGTTGAAAAAGCTGTCAGGTCTCGCCAGCTCATGACGCAGCCAATCCCCGGCGCGTTCAATCGCTTCCGGCATTAGAAGTAACCCGTCAGTGCCTCGCAAAGGGTAGAGCTCTGACGTATTTAATACTGATGTTTCGTATCGATCCGACATGTATTGAAAGTCACACCATTTACCTAAGGTTACATCGACCCGCTGAAGAAAGAAAGGTACGCCTGATGTGGATCAGAGCCGAGCATTGGGTGACAATAATTGAACAACTGCATAGTCCGCACAGCTGCCGTCAGCAACCTCTCCTCTCACCCCGCATCGATTTGCGGGGCAACGCCTGCTTCAGCCAGCGCCGCAGCCTGCCGCGCACCAACCGTTTCCAGCTCATGCGATTGCAGCGCATCTTCAAACAAGCGGTGGAAATTCATTTCAGCCCGCAGGTGAATGAACACCGACCCCAGCCCGATTGCAGCTCGGTCCATGAACACAAACTCCTTCGGCACGCGCACCGGGCCCTTCTCCTTCAGTTCCTTGTGCACGGCAAACGCCTGCTGCCGCCCGTATTGTGCCGCAGAGCCTGAGCCGTCGGAAATTTTCATCACCTTGTCGCTCAGCAGCGGGCCATAGATGAACCTGGCCCACACATTCAGAATATCGATCAGCTCATTGCTCAGCCCCTTGAAACCCCAGATATCATAGGCCGACACAATGCGCTCGCGATCGTCTGCCTGAAGCCCCCGGTAAAGCTCCACCACGCCCTTCACGAACGACGGCGGAAACACCCGGATGCAACCGAAGTCCAGCAGGTTCAGCCCGCCAGGGCGCCCGTCCCCGTCCGCCCATGCAGTGTAGTTGCCCAGATGCGGATCACCATGAATAACCCCGTGGCTGGTGAACGGCCGCCACCACGCCTCAAACATGTTGCGGCACAAGAGGTTGCGCACCTCCGGGGCGTCCTGCTTGAACTCCAGCAGTTTGCGCCCCTCAAGCCACTGCATGGTGATAAGGCGGCTGGTAGAAAGCCCGGCGTGCATGTCGGGGATGTGTATGTCGGGACGGTCTGCCAGCACCTGCTTGTAGAGCCGCATGTGCCCAGCCTCGCGGGTATAGTCCAGTTCCTCACGCAGCCGTGCCCCGATCTCACCGGCAATCTCGGTGGTGTCGATCGCCCGGCTCATCTGCCGGTGCAGCGCAAACAACAGCTTGAGTTGCGAAAGGTCCGCCTCCACCGCCGATGCCATGTCGGGATATTGCAGCTTGCAGGCAACCTGTTCGCCATCATGCGTAACTGCCTTGTGAACCTGGCCCAGCGAAGCCGCTGCCGTAGCCTCACGCTCGAATGAAGCGAACTTCTCCTGCCAGTCAGCCCCCAACTCGGCTGCCATTCGCCGCCGCACAAAAGGCCAGCCCATGGCAGGTGCCTCGTTCTGCAACTGCGCCAGTTCTTCGGCAAACTCCGCAGGCAATACCTCAGGGATGGTCGCCAGCAATTGCGCAACCTTCATCAGAGGGCCCTTCAGGCCGCCCAGCGCCTCGCGAAAAAGCCTGGCCTCCGCAGCCATGTCCTTTTCTGAAGAAAATACCCGGCCTGCAGCAACACGCGCCGCAGCCGAACCCACACCAGTACCAACTTTCGCATAGCGTGACAGACGGCCGGAAAGTGAATTGGCTTCGTCGTCCTTACTCATGAGGTCTCAATGGCACTCAACTCGGCCAGAACCAGATCGCGGTGGCCGGTCAACCCCTTGTAGGCAAGCTCCGGCGCATCAAGGCTTTCAATGTGGCGCTTAAGCGTTGCCGCAATTTCTGCCTTGTCTGGATGTGTCATGAGCAGTGCTACGGGATCAACCACGATCTGGATTGTAAACAGCACATCGCCACTTGCAGGCAGTCGCATCAATGTCTGGCGTTCGGCCCTCAGCCATGTGCCATTAAGAAATCCATCCGATATGTCAGTCCACCTTGTGTGAGTGGAATGCGAATAGGGATGGTAGAGATCCGGCACCTCGTAGATCGACCAGTTTGCCCGCTGAACAGGGTGATCCACCTTGAGGTTTTCAAAAATCCGGTCAACCAGCGCCGCCGTTTTTGTTCCCGGCCCAAACCCCGGCACCGGGCCATGCACTTGCGCAATCGGTTTTGAAAACTTGTCCGCCAGAACCCATGTTGAAGGGAAACACAAGGCCGCCCCCGCGATCCTGTATCCGTCTTCGCCCTTGCGCATGATGACCAGATCATCCTGCACAATCCTGCCTGCCAGCTCCAGTGGCCGGTCGGCAAAATCGCTCAGCCTGTAGGTGATGCCTGCGGGCTTTATGGTCACATTGCCCTGCTCCACCTGCCAGATATCGGGATATGTAGCGGGCAGGTATCCGAGCAGCATGTCGAGCACCTCGGCCTGCGTCTCCAGCGTGGCGTCTTCCACCTTGAACACCGCTTCATGGCGTTCTTCAAAGTGGTGGGCCTTTTCGTGAAGCTGGTCGCTGAGATGCTGGTCCGGCAGTATCCAGTCCTTCGGATCAAGCGCCGACAGACCGATGGAAAACGGCCGTTTGAGCTTCTCCGGGTTCAGCGCTGAGTGCGGTGACAGGCTGGTCATGGGCACACCCTTCAGGCAGACGCTTCCATCTGCTCCAGTTCATCGATGAACCCTTCAATCATCGAAAGGCCCTTGCTCCAGAAATCCGGGTCCGACGCATCAAGCCCGAACGGCTTCAGCAATTCGGAATGATGCTTGGTCCCACCAGCTTTCAACATCTCGAAGTATTTCTGCTGAAAACCATCCTCTGCCTCCAGGTAGCGGGCATAGAGCGAATTCACCAGGCAGTCACCGAACGCATACGCATACACATAGAACGGTGAATGGATGAAATGCGGGATGTAGGCCCAGAAGGTATCATAACCTGGTCCAAACTCGATAGCATCACCCAGCGCCTCCTTTTGGGTCTTGATCCAGATTTCACCCAGCTGATCTGCCGTCAGTTCGCCTTCGCGCCGGGCAATGTGCACTTCCCTTTCGAAGCAGTAGAACGCGATCTGGCGCACCACCGTGTTGAGCATGTCTTCAACCTTGCCTGCCAGCAGCACCTTGCGTGTCTTCACATCCTTTGTCTGCTTCAGCAATGAGCGGAAAGTCAGCATCTCGCCAAACACGGAAGCCGTTTCCGCCAGCGTTAGCGGGGTTGACGCCATCAACGGCCCCTGCTTGCCTGCCAGCACCTGATGCACCCCATGGCCTAGTTCATGCGCCAGGGTCATGACATCGCGCGTCTTGCCTTGATAATTCAGCATCACATAAGGATGTGCTGATGGCACTGTTGGATGTGAAAAAGCCCCGGAAGACTTGCCCGGCCTGACCGGCGCGTCAATCCAGCGCTCATCGAAGAACCGTTTCGCAATACCCGCCATTTCCGGAGCAAAGCCAGCATAGGCATCAAGCACCATGGCTCGCGCATCCGGCCATGCGATCTTGCGATCGTCCTGATCCGGTAATGGCGCATTGCGGTCCCAATGCATCATCGTGTCCATGCCCATCCACCTTGCCTTCATGGCATAGTAGCGATGCGATAGCTTTGGATAGGACGAGCGCACTGCCTCCACCAAAGCCGAGACCACCGGCGCTTCCACGCGGTTGGCCAGATGCCGGGAATCGGCAACATCTGCAAATCCGCGCCAGCGGTCGGAGATTTCCTTGTCCTTGGCCAGCGTATTGGTGATCGTGGCAAAAAGCGCAATGTTCTGTTTGAACACCATGGCCAGCGCCTCGGCTGCCACCTTGCGCTTCGCCCCATCCTTCGACACCAGCATGTTCAAGGTCGGTTCAAGCGACAGCTCTTCGCCGTTAACCGCAAACTTCAGCCCCGCCATGGTCTCATCGAACAACCGGTTCCAGGCACCGGATGCCGTAACAGATTTCTCATGAAACAGCTGCTCGACCCGGTCCTCCAGCTGGAACGGCTTTTCCTTCCTCAGATCATCAATCCACGGCCGGTAATGCGCCAGCCCACTTGATGCCGCCATTGCCGTCTCAAGCGCCTGATCGTCAAGCCGGTTGAACTCCAGCTCAAAGAACACCAGCCCCGTGGTGATGGACGTCAGCTTCTGGGACACATCGCCATAGAACTTTTGCCGCACCGGATCTGTTGTGTTGCCGACATAGTAAAGCATCATGTATGAGCCAATTCGGCCAAATAGGTCTGACAATTGCTCATAGTCGGTGATCACATTGGCCAACGCGTCCCCGCCACTGCCACGATCAAGAATCTCCTCCAGTTTGCCCTGGTAATCCTTGGCGAAACGGCCCGCCTCACTGGCTGCCTTTTTCAGGTCTTTCGTGAAATCGGCGGTGTCAGGGCCGGAATAAAGATCCCCCAGGTTCCATTCAGGTAATTTCCCAAGGCCTGTAGTGCTCTGGCCGCTTTGCTCCGTTTGCTGAAAATTTTCTTGCAAGATTCGCATTTTTTCTCCGCGCCTGAAGCAAATTGTCTGGTGAATTTTGTGTCTGTCAGCAGATATGAACCCTGCTTGGGCACCAAACAAGGCGTTTTTGGCAATATTTCCGGAAAATCATCAACTTGTATCAAAACGGCCTGATCTTAAGCAGCCATTTACCCATCACTGGCACATTGCATCAGGAAACATCAGTGGGCCTGTCGATTCTAAACCGCAGGTCACATTGCGACTGACAATTAAGTTTGCCGACGGCTGCATAGAAAAAGAACGAGACAGCATGCCCCACAAGATTCTTATAGTCGAAGATGACCCGGCCCAACGCCGCATTCTTGAAGAACTTGTCAAACGCTACGGTTTTGAAGCTGTTTCGGCAGACAGTGCAAGCCAGGGCCTGGACATTCTCGAGGCCAGCCGATCGAAGCCGGTTGATCTGATCATTCTTGATCTGGTCATGCCGGAAATTGACGGCCTCGAATTTTTGGAGCGCCTGTCGGCGTATCGCACCACCGTCCCTGTTATTGTGCAAACTGCACAAGGCTCGATTGAAACCGTGGTCAAGGCCATGCGCGCCGGCGCTGACGACTTTGTCGTCAAGCCCGTCAATCCGGAACGGCTGAAGGTGTCGATTCACAACCTACTGAAGGTGAATGCGCTTACCGAGGAAGTTAAGCGGCTCAATCAGAAAGTCTCAGGCGCCATGTCGTTTGACGATCTGATTATTGCAAGCCCGGCAATGAACAGCCTGGTGAAACTCGGCAGGCGGGCGGCACAATCAAACATACCAATCCTCATCGAAGGTGAAAGTGGTGTCGGCAAGGAAATGATTGCCCGCGCCATCCAGGGCGAAAGTGAGCGCCGCGGCAAGGCATTTGTGGCTGTAAACTGCGGTGCCCTGCCGGAAAACCTAGTTGAAAGCATCCTGTTCGGGCATGAAAAGGGCGCCTTCACTGGCGCCGTCGGCAAGCATATCGGCAAGTTTCAGGAGGCCGACGGCGGCACCCTGTTCCTCGACGAAGTAGCAGAATTGCCGTTGGACATTCAGGTCAAGCTGTTGCGTGCGGTGCAGGAAGGCGAAGTTGACCCCGTCGGTTCGCGCAAACCTGTAAAAGTCGACATCCGGCTGATCTCTGCCACCAATCGCAACATGATCGAGATGGTCAAGAAGGGCGAGTTCCGCGAGGACCTCTACTACCGCCTCAACGTCTTTCCAATCATGGCGCCTCCGCTGCGCGAGCGCCTTGACGACATTCCACCGCTCGCCACCCACTTCATTACCCGCTTTGCCGCCGAAGAAGGGCGCAAGGTCAATGGCATCGCGGACGATGCGCTGGAAATGCTCATGGCTTACACCTGGCCCGGTAATGTGCGCCAGCTTGAAAACACCGTATTCCGCGCCATTGTCATGTGTGAAGGCAACCAGCTGCATATTGCAGATTTTCCGCAGATTGCCGCACTTACTGATGGTTTTGAAGTCGAAGTGCCACCAGCACCGGTCGCCGAAAAACCGGCGCCAAAGGTCTCAGGTGCTGAAGCAATTATCGGCTCAAGCGCAAGCTCTGAAGCCGCACACAGGACATCTGCCGGAATGGTTGCCGACGGCATGGCTCTCGGCATACCGGCAGTCACAGATGGCGGGCATATCCGAAGGCTCGAAGAGATCGAAGCAGACATGATCCGTCTGGCGCTGAACCGCTATCGCGGTCAAATGTCGGAAGTTGCCCGCAAACTGGGCATTGGCCGGTCCACCCTCTACCGGAAAATGCGCGAACTTGGCCTCGAAGCCCGCGGCTGATCGCGCAAAAATTACAACATCCCCTCATGCAAAGTATTGCGGCTAAGGCCCAGCTGTGGCTTTAGTCGTTGTTGAAAATGGGAGTTATGTCAGATGTTGTTCCGCTTTAGTGCTGCCTTGTTGGCGACATGCATTGTCCTGCCACTGTCCGATTCATCCGCATCGGCTGAATCGCGAGGCTACCCGCGCAAAAGTCAGAACTTTGGTTCGAGCTCCGCATCCGGCACAACAGACAGCATCTGGAACAACCGAAGCAGGCGCAAAAAGAAGTCTACAACGTTTGGAAGTTTCAATTTTTTTGACAATGGCCGGGGCTTTTTCTCGACAAGAGATGATGCGCAGGTTTTCGAAGAACAGCTTCGCAAACGCCAGAAAAATCGCGCCCGTCAAACCGTTACCCTCGACAGCAATGACGGGCCAGATGCCGCAACTAGCGGTGAAAGTTACTACACTTACAAGGCTGATGCGCTGGTCAAGCTTGCTGATCCGGAACTCAAGCAGCCCAAGCCGCCCGCTCCGGTTTTTGCTTCTGCAGCAGGCGCCACCGTGAACGGTGCGCAGTTCCTGGCAGCAGTCAACTTGAGCGACCCGGTTGCCCAGGCAATGTTTGAACTGGTGCAACAGTCACAGACCAACATCTCCCTGGCAAAAGACCAGGTGCCAGCTCTCATATCAGCCTATGAGAAGCGGGCCTTCGCACCGCGCTGGAGCGTTGCGGGAAAACCCACGCCGCAAGCTCTCAAGCTATTGAAAACACTGCAAAAAGCAGATCAGGAAGGCCTTAATCCGGAAAACTACGAGGTTGCTGTTGTTGGCAAGGCAGGCTCAGCATCCAGCCTCGCAGGCGACCCGGCCACTCTTGCCCGTTTTGATCTGGAACTGTCGGCCATGGCACTGCGCTTTTCAGCACATGCTTCAGGCGGGATGGTCAACCCGAACAGGATTTCCGGCTACCATGATCTGAACCCGCCCACAGTAGCCGCAGCCGATGCTGTCGCTTCGCTGTTCTCGCACCCGGAGCCGGCTGACTGGTTGATGGGCTTGCATCCCGTGTTACCCGCCTATGCAGCCATGAAAGCCGAACTGGTTCGCCTTGGCGCTGGGGGAAGTGAGCCTGAACCTATCGTCATGCCTACCGGTCCACTGCTCAAGCCAGGCATGAAAGATGACCGCGTACTGGTCCTTCGCGCTCGCCTCAAGCAATTGAAATTCCTGATAAATACTGACAAGGTGGTGCAAAGCACCCAGCAGACTTCAGACGCCCCCTTGTTCGGTTCTGAAGCTGCCGTACTGGCTTCAGACACAGAAGACCGCACCTTTAATGATGCAGATGAGGCTGCGCTTAAGGCCTTCCAGAAGAGTGCTGGCCTGACGGCAGACGGCCTTGTCGGCAACCAAACCGTAAATGCCTTGAACGGCAACACCAACAGTCCGGTCAAGCGCGAAGAGCAGCTTGCTCTCAACATGGAGCGGCTGCGCTGGCTGCCGCGTGACCTGGGTGAACGCTACGTGTTCGTCAACCAACCTGCCTTCGAGATGAAAATCATCAACAAGGGCGCAACGGAGTGGTCAACCCGCGTCATCGTCGGAAAACCGTCCAATCAGACGTTTTTCTTCTCCGACGAGATGGAACGGGTCGAGTTCAACCCCTACTGGGGCGTTCCGCAATCCATCATCAAGGGCGAATACCTGAAAAAACTGCGCGCTAATCCAAGCTATCTCGACCAGCGCGGCTATGAAACCATACGCAACGGCAGGGTTGTCTCCAGTTCGGCAGTTGACTGGTGGAACTACAAGGGTGGTGTCGGGGTGCGCCAGAAGCCCGGTTCGAGCAATGCACTTGGCGAAGTCAAGTTCATGTTCCCGAACAAGCATGCAATCTATTTGCACGACACGCCGAAGAGGTCGCTGTTCGACAACGGGAATCGCGCGTACAGCCACGGTTGCGTAAGGGTACAGAACCCGCGCGACCTAGCGACGCACATTCTGGGCTGGTCCGAGGCTGAAGTTGCATCCACTATCAGTACTGGCAAAAACCTGCCGGTCAAGCTGACCACCAAGCTGCCAGTGCATCTCACCTACTTTACGGCCTGGATCGGTGAAGATGGAGAATTATCATATTTCTCAGATGTTTACGGTCGGGACGGGTACCTTCAGACAGCCTGGAAAACCGAAAATGCTGCACTGCGCTAGGACGTGTCAGCTGCAGTTTGATTGACAGTCTTAAGGCGCCGTTAAGCACAATCTGCCAGACTGTACAAAGTGAGTATAAGTCTCGCCTAATAGCAGCCTTATTCTTGTGGTCTTTGATGACATTGTCTACAAGGACAACACAAGAACTGCTCAGGGGTAGTTTCTAGGGGATGCGGGTTTATTCCGCGTTATGGTTGTAATGCATTGCAGGGATCCTAAGACCGCGCCAGGCGGCGTGGTTTTTCAGGCCAAATCGTTTCTTTTGTCCGGCTGCATTGCAGCCGGTGTGTTCCTTGGTGCAGCCACGGGCAGCGCCACCGGTGCATCTGCAGAAGTTCGCACGCTTTCCATGTATTTCACCCACACCAAGGAAAGCCTGACCGTTACCTACAAGCGTAACGGCAAATATGATCAGGCTGCCATCAACAAGATCAACTGGTTCCTGCGTGACTGGCGGCGCAACGAGCAGACGAAAATGTCACTGGAAACCGTGGATCTGCTGTGGGAACTCCACGCCGATCTGGGTTCGAAGAAGCCGGTCCACATCGTTTCCGGCTACCGCAGCCCGCGTACCAACGCCATGCTCAAGCGCATCGGCCGCAAGGTTGCCACCAAGTCCCAGCACATGCAGGGCCGTGCCATCGATTTCTATTTCCCCGATGTCCCAGTTGAGAAGATCATGGGCTCGGCATTCATCCGCAAGATCGGCGGCGTAGGCTACTATCCACGGTCCGGCCAGTATGGCTTTGTCCATATCGACAACGGCAGCGTCCGCCACTGGCCGCGCATGAGCGCATCGCGCCAGGCCAGCATTACACGCAAGTACTATCGCACTGTTGCCGCCCGCAACGGTGGCGTTGGCAATACGTTGCTTGCCGCCGCCAATACCAGCGGCAACGCGTCTTCGGCACCTGAAACCAAAGCCAAAGGCCCGGTCAGTCTTGTGCCAGCCAGCATGGCAGAAGCTGTTATCGCTGCTGTGAACACAACTCCTGCTCCAACAGCGACACCAGCTGTTCAGCTTGCATCCGTGCCCAAGCCGCGTCCCAAGCCTATTGAGGTGCTGTACGCTGCTGCTGCCACTATCATGCCAGTTTCGGCACCGGCAACGCAGCAGAACTTCAACAATACCCCATCGCTCGTGCGCGGTAGCCTGGGTCCGGTCACCATTGCGTCTCTGACCACTGAAGACCAGAGCATGGTTGCCAGCAACGCATCCACGAAGGGCAGCCTGGACGGACAAACTGCCGCTGAAACAGGCATCCGCCCTCTCAGCGTCAGCTACGCCAACACTTCAAGCCTGAGCGACCTGTTCACCAACACAGAATCTGTGGCTCGGCGTGACGGCGCACCTCAACCCTTCGTCAAGGACGACGATGTAACCATTCGCCAGCTTGACGACAGCGACAAGTCTGCACTCGCCAAACTGATTGCAGCATTCATGCCCGGCGCTGAACCTGAGACAGAAGAGCCACAAGGTGATTCCAACGGCGTAAATCGCTCCGGCAAGGCCGACAGCCAGCTGGTAAACCGCTCGGCAAAAGGTAATTTCACACCCGAGATCATCGGCACGCAGAAAATCTGGAAAGAAACCAGCGCTGCTGACATTGAAGTGTTGAAGGTTGTCGAAACACCGATCGTCTTCAAGAACTGATCCAACACCGTCCGCCTGATCACACGCGTATTGTATCTGGCGCTGGCACTTTCACGTGCCGGCCGGAATCACGCGGCAGCTTGCTGACTACTCCTTTGCAAACCTATTCAACGCTTGTCCTGCTGCCGCGCATCAGTTCCCGGCACGGCAGCGAAGCACGGAATTTACCAGTCTCATCGTTTCAGCAGATACCGGTTTCATTGGCTGGAGTTACCCGCCAACAGCGTGTTCCACATTAAACTATTGTTTTCGTGTTTCATTTAGGTTGCAGTCGAATGAATACAAACGGCTTTATCACTGGGAACCTTAGGGGGTCTGATCCCGCACCAATGACGAAGACAGCGCACGTGACCGTTGCCGCGTTGTGCAACATCTTACTCTACATGCGTCATGTCCGCGCGACTGCAGCATTTGTACTGGAGTTGCGCTACCTGCCCAACATAGCACTGCCGCGCACCTACAACGAAAAAATGTTCTGGCGCAGGGCCTTTGACACCAATCCGGACTTCGCGGTTTTCTGCAACAAGCTTGAAACCAAGACATTGGCGCAAAGATGTGGCGAGAGAATACAGACAGTACCGACATTATGGTTCGGCACTGACCCTGCGGCGTTTCCCGACGAGCTCTGGCGAGAGGGCATTATTGTAAAAATGATAAATGCCAGCTCGCGAAGCCTGGTAATCAAAGGCAAGGATGACTGCCGCGAGGCTTTCCTGAACACATGCAAACGTTGGCTGTCGCGTCCATACAAAATCTGGAATGCTGAATGGGGCTATACCCAGGTCGCCCCAGCCTTGCTGGCAGAACCAGAATTGAAGCCTACAAGCGGCACTCTTGATGAATTGAAGGTTCATGCCTGCGACGGCGAGGTTTTTTACACCACTGTATACCAACATGAAAAGACACCAGCCGCCAAATCCGGCTTGTACGATTACCAGGGCAACCGACTAGGTGCCACAACATCGCTGGTTGTCAGAAATCCCGCCCGTGCATTGCCTGACACATACCGACTGCCGCAATGTTATGACGCAGCAATGCGTGCCGCACGCGACCTTTCAAAAGGTTACGACTATCTGCGCATAGACTTCATGTGCAGCGGCAACGACCTATATCTGGGTGAAATCACTGTCTATCCGACCGGCGGACTGCTTACCACATCTGATCCCGACCACTTGCAAACACTCAGCGATATGTGGGATCTGCGCAAGAGCTGGTTCATGCGCCACAGACACACAGGCTGGCGACACTGGTACCAGTCAATGCTCACCAGACACCTGGACTGGAAAGACGAGACCAAGTGATGTAACGGCACTGCGTTTCCAACTGACCGAAGCTCAATTGCAAACATGGCAGCTGCGAGACTGGCGGCCCACCTTTCAATCGCCTTGCGGTTCCGGTCTGAACCCTTCTGGCAGGTCAACAGTCCCGCAAGTTGCAAAGGTCAGTGCCACATCCGCCATCTTGTGAGCGATCCCAAGGGTGATCTTGTACCCGCCAGCTGCAGCAATAATGCGTTCCGCGCCCGGCAACGGACCCAGCATCGGCTTGCGGCTACTTGCGCGAGGGCGCACGCCCGCCCAGGCTTCCAGCACCTGCGCCCCATCAAGCGCCGGACAAAGCTCGGCTGCCTCTTGCGCAAGTCGCGCCGTGACCTCTGGTTCAACGGTAACATCCCGATAAGAACGCACGGACGTTGAGCCTACCGCCACCAGCCCGCCTTCATGCGTTACAACATAGGTGCCACCACGATAAAGCACAGGCAGGTCCTCGGGCAGCGGCCTGGCGGGCTTCAACAACACCGACTGGCCTTTTACCCCCCAGCCTGCATCTTGCCAGCCCAACCCAGCCAATATGCCGAAAGTCTCGACCCCGGCTGCCAGAACGATGTGACCTGCAACCACGCTGCTGCCATCTGCCAGTTGCACCTGCCCGTCAGGGTGCACACCTGCCACGGTGCAGCCTTCACGGATCGTGCCTCCTGCTGCGCGCACGGCCGCACTCAAAGCCGCAATCAGGCCACGCGGGTTGATCCTTGCTGACAACGTGTCGAAGTCGTAGGCGATGGCGTCTGCGACAAGCCCGCGCCACTGTTCCGGCGCAGCATCAATCACCCTCCAACGGCCCGGTGCGCTGCCCCAATGAACATCAGATGCCTCCTGCCAGTTGCGGTGTTCGGTCAGCCGCTTCTCGGTATCAATTGGCATCAGCCTGCCGCAACGCGCATAACCACATGCCACACCGCATGCCTGCTCCACGGCGGCAACATCACCCTCAAGGCTCGCAAGAGCATCCAGCTGGAACTGTTTTTCGTCCGTCCAACGGCTTGGCCGAATAGGCATCAGCGCACCCAGAATGCCCCCGCTTGCGCCAGCACCCACACAACTTCGCTCCAGCACAAGCACGCGCAAGCCAAGGCTCACGGCCTTCCAGGCCGTCCACAGGCCAACCGCCCCGGCACCGATAATCACTACATCTGGCGATTGTTGATGTGTCACGCTAGAAACCATCACCAACACATAACCGGGCGCTGCGCGCAATGCCAGACAAGACACATGACATCGAATGGACAGATGACGGTCAGCCCCGCTCGCTGGCCTTCGGCGATCAGTTCTTCTCGCGTGAAGACGGCCGGGCTGAAACAGCCCATGTCTTCCTGGCCGGCAACGGCCTGCCTGCCCGATGGCGCAACACCGCTAATTTTCAAGTGGCTGAACTTGGTTTTGGCACCGGTTTGAACTTCCTCGAGACATGGGCGCAGTGGATCGCTACCCGAGACACTGAACAGCATCTGTCATTCACCTCGTTCGAGGCGTTTCCCATGGCAGCGCACGACATGGCCCGCGCATTGGCGCGCTGGCCCGCACTTGTGCCGCTGGCGAAGCTGCTGGCGCAAAAATGCCAGGTTGACAAACCCGGGCTACCGGTCGCATTGGATAATCAGACCACACTTACGGTTGTGGGGGGCGATGCGCTTGAAAGTGTCTCGGCATGGGTGGGCACGGCAAACGCCTGGTATCTTGACGGCTTCAGCCCTGCCCGCAACCCGGACATGTGGTCAGCAACCCTGATGCAGGCTGTTTTTGACCACACAACCACCGGCGGCAGCTTCGCAACCTATGCCGCCGCAGGCTGGGTTCGCCGCAACCTTTTGTCCGCCGGCTTCATCGTTGAGCGCAGCAGGGGTTTCGGTGCAAAGCGGGAAATGCTGCACGGTCATCGCCTGAAACTGACACCTCACGGCGCGGATTGAGAGTTCTACTTGGTGCCAAACATGCGGTCGCCCGCATCGCCCAGTCCGGGCACAATATAGCCGTGGTCATTGAGATGGCTGTCTATCGCAGCGGTGAAAACCGGCACGTCCGGGTGATTTTCACCAAGCGCCTTGATACCTTCGGGCGCTGCCAGCAAGCACACAAAGCGGATATCCTTCGCACCTGCCTGCTTCAAGCGGTCAATCGCTGCAGAAACCGAATTGCCGGTTGCCAGCATGGGATCGACCAGAATAACCGGGCGTTGATCAATGTCATCCGGCAGCTTCAGGTAATACTCCACAGCAGCCAACGTCGCCGGATCGCGGTAAAGGCCAATGTGGCCAACACGCGCTGACGGCACCAGGTCCATCATGCCAGACAGCAAACCATTGCCTGCCCGCAGAATTGACACGAAGCACAGCTTTTTGCCAGACAGGATCGGCGCTTCCATCGCCTCAACTGGCGTTTCAATATGGATGGTTTTCATCGGCAGGTCGCGCAGCACCTCGTAGGCCAGCAGCAACGATATCTCGTTCAGCAACTTGCGGAACACCGCAGAGGGCGTTGTCTTGTCCCGCATCAGCGAAAGCTTGTGCAGCACCAACGGGTGATCAATGACGGTTACATGCTGTTTCATGTGAATTGCCTCGTTTTGCCTAGAATACAGAGCCGTCGGAGACAATGGCAATG
Organism: uncultured Alphaproteobacteria bacterium; assembly: GCA_963787895.1. GTDB lineage: Bacteria > Pseudomonadota > Alphaproteobacteria > Rhizobiales > Aestuariivirgaceae > Anderseniella. The sequence goes on from CAWBEX010000002.1 coordinate 140,581, forward strand.
GGTGGAGCACCATCTTTGCGCAACTGATTTGCCAAACGGCGTCCGGCAGCCCAGGTGCCCCCTTCCAGCACTGATGCCAATGGCATGCTGGCTTGTGTCTTGCCCAACCGCTGGCGCACCAGCTTCGCAACTTCGTCCAGCAGGCAAACTGTCAACGCCCGCCACTCCACCACAAGCTCACTGGCCGGTTCATGTTGCCTGCCCGCAGCAGCACCATCCCTGAGGCTGATCACACCGGTGTCTACAAACAGCCCGCCATTGCGATATTCTGCCAGACCCGTCAGGCATTCCTGGCCTGTGATCTCAATCCCCAGCCGTTGCATGGGCTCAAACAGCGAGTAGCTGAGCCATTGTGACAACTTATGAAACGGCACCAGTCCACAGCCCGGCGCGGCCGGATGCACCCAGGCATCTCCAAGGTGCCGCCCGGCCATTTCTGCACGACCCGGCCAGATCGGGCCAAGAGCGTGAAGCAATGTTATGAGGATGGTTCTTGCTTCAAGTTGTCCACCGTGCGCCTGTCCAGCCAGATGATTTGCGATGCCGCCAAGCCGGCCGCCCTGAAAAACTTGAGGAAAGGTTGCAACCCTCTGGCCCAGCGTGGCTATCAGTGCAGCACGGCCCTCAAGCCCCTCGAGCGGATTTTCCTGTGACACCTGAAATCCGGCCGCCAAGGCAGCCGCATCAAAACCGGCGAGCCTGTCGCCCGCAAATTCGCCAGCCACGTACATATCGAGACTTGCCATTGCGAGACCTTCAGAACGGGCATAGACCTTGCCAGTCTGCCTGTCGGCATATCTCCAGTGTGGGCCCGCTCCCGCATCCAGAAGCACAGATATGATGGCCAGCTCACACTCAACACGTGCACGTTCTTGTAAGTCCTTCAGCCTGGCATCGGCATGCGCCGCCCAGCGATCCTCGCCCTCGAAGACAAAATGCCGCCAGCGCGCGTGAGGCGGCACATTCAAATCAGGGTAGTTCTGCCCGATGACCTCGCATACGAAATCAACTGTTGCAGCCAGATTGGTCATGTCCACGCTGAAGTGCGCAAGCTGACCGGCAAGGCCCGCCTGGAACAATGCTGAGCACTGCGTACGCACCGCTTCAGGCGTCAACAGCCAGTCGGCGGTTTCTGCCTCAGTACTTGTCAAGCGCGCGCCCTTGCGGCTTGGACAGGTCATCTGCCACCTTCACCGTTTCGTCCGTAAAATATCCCGCCGCCTTCTTGGCATCCATTTCAACGCTGGCATCTGCCGGGATCAGGTCATCGGGTATAGGCACCCGCTTGACGATCTCGATACCTTGCGATGCCATGGCATCAAACTTCATGTTCGACATGGATATCCACCGGTGAATGCGCTTGATGCCGAGCCAGTGAAATACATCCGGCATCAGATCCTGGAACCGCATGTCCTGAACACCGGCCACGCACTCGGTCTTCTCGAAATAGGCTGCCGCGGTGTCGCCAGCCGGGTTGCGTTTGCGCGCGTTGTAGACAAGGAACTTGACCACCTCGCCCAGTGCACGGCCTTCCTTGCGGTTATAGACGATGAGCCCAGCTCCGTTGTTCTGGGCAGATTTCACGCACTCCTCGATGCCATGCACCAGATACGGCCGGCAGGTGCAAATGTCGGATCCGAACACATCTGATCCGTTGCACTCATCATGCACCCGGCAGGCCACCTCGCGTTCACCGTCCCACAGCGCCTCGACATCACCCATGATGTAAAGCGTCATGTTGCCGATGGGCGGCAGGAAAACCTTCAGGTCAGACCGCGTCACCAGCTCCGGAAACATGTGACCGGTATACTCGAACAACGCCCGGCGCAGATCACCTTCCTTGATGTTCAGTCGCGCGGCCAGACCCGGCAGATACCAGACAGGTTCAATCGCCGCCTTGGTCACTGACGCCTCGCCTGTTTCATGCAGCACCTTGCCATCCGGCTTGACCCGGCCCAGCCTTATGGCCTCTTTCATCTCCGGCAGCTGGATGCGCGCCTTGGTAATGGCGATGGTCGGACGAATGTCATAACCGGCCTTCAGCTCGTCCGCAAACTCATCCGCCACCATGTGCCCCCATGGATCAATGGATACGATCCTGGCAGGATCAAACCATTGACCAAAAGGCCCGATGCCAACCGGCGGCGACGTGTTGGTCAAATCCTGCCGGTGGATGGGGTCAAGCTTGCCCGATGCTATGGCAAGCGCGCGATACAGGCCGTAGGCGCCGGAATGTACGCCAACAACATTGCGTTGTTCGGGCGCGCTCATGCTGCCGATAACCGGGCCGCGCTGTTTCGCCGTAGTGGCCCCCCAGTTGATGGCGAGGCTCTTGGACACACCCTTGGGCGGGTGCGATGTCAGAACTATATGCTTCGTCTCAGACATGGATCATCACCTGTCACCGTCCATCGGAAGCAATTGATAATGCTTGAAATCCATGCAGGCGTCCAGCGCTAGTGTATGATGGGCCGTGGCATGATTCATGGTGGTTAAGCGAGGTGAATGTGGGCAGTGTGATATTTCGTGCAGCGCGGCGCGACGATTTGCACGCCATTGTCTCGCTCATTGCAGACGACGGTCTTGGCCGTGGCCGCGAAACGGCAGGCACAGCGCTTGCCGAAGAGTATATGACTGCTTTCAACACGATTGATGCAGACGCCAACCAGATCATGGCAGTTGCAGAGCTGGACGGCGAGGTCATCGGCTACATGCAGATCACCTTCATTCCCGGCTTGTCACGGCGCGGCGCATGGCGTGGCCAGTTGGAGAGCGTTCGCGTGACCTCGCACTTGCGCGGGCAAGGCATAGGGGAACAGTTCTTCAGGTGGGCCATCGAGCAGTGCCGGGCGCGCGGGTGCAGGCTTGTGCAACTGACAACCGACAAGCAGCGGTCAGACGCCTTGCGTTTCTACGAACGGCTCGGCTTCGTAGCCAGCCACAACGGCATGAAGTTGACCCTGTAGCGTCTCAATCCTCGGCGATGTCCTCGTTCCAAAGTTCCGGCCTTTCCGCGATGAACCGGGTCATCAGGGCAATGCAGTCCGGATCATCAGCCACGATCACCTCGACGCCCCTGGAGCGCAGAAACTCTTCATTACCTCCGAAGGTGGTGTTCTCACCGATCACCACGCGAGGAATGCCGAACTGGATTATGGTGCCGGTGCACATCATGCAAGGCGACAGTGAGGTATAGATGGTCATATCCCGGTAGGACTTCTGCCGGCCGGCCTTGCGCAGCGCATCCATCTCGCCATGGGCAATTGGGTCACCCTTCTGTACTCGCTGATTGCGGCCCTTTGACACCAATTCGCTCCCTCGCGCCAGCACCGAGCCAATGGGGCAGCCCCCCTCGTCATACCCTGCCTTGGCCTCCTCATAGGCCATGCGAAGGAATTTTCTGTCTGTATCACTCAGCATTGGTCTTGCCTCATTTCAGTACCGGGCCAGCATAATAGGGCAGTTTCTCGACACGGGGGCTCCATGTGCCTGCCTTGCGCAGACCATCCATATGGTCGGCAATGTCTTCAAGCCGGGCAAACCAGACATCCTTGGTCTGCATGGTTTCCTCGATCCACTTTTCCACCAACCGCCAGCGAGCCAGCCTGCCTGTCAGGAACGGATGCACGATGAGCATGAAGAACCCGCCAGCCTCATACGCGGCCTCGAACTCTTCCCAGAATGCCTGCAATCCATCAGAGGGCGCTTTAACCGGCATCATGTAGCCGATCTCGGCATAGTGCGCGAACGGAGGCCAATCATCCGTGCCCCAATGCACCGGCATTTCGTAAAGCTCGCCCTTGTCCGTTTGCATCAGATACGGAATGTCATCTGCCATCAGCGAGCTCTCATACCTGAAACCGTGCTCCACCAGCAAGTCAATGACAGTCTGGTTGACGTTGTACACCGGTGCGCGATAGCCGCGCGGTTTCATCCCGGCAACCTTCAAGTGCACGTCCAGCGCACGTTCGAACCACATGCGCTGGTTGTCCTTCGTTTCAATCGGGTCTTCGTGCAGATAGCCATGATGACCGATCTCATGACCGCCTTTGAGGATCATTTCAACGGCGTCCGGGTACTGCTCCATGCACCACGCGGGAATGAAGAATGATTGCTTGATCCCCATGCGCTCATAGGTGTCGAGAATGCGCGGAATGGCAACGGTTGGGCCATAACGCCCCATGGTGACAGGATAGAGCCGGTCATGCCCGTCCTTCGGTCGTGATATGTGAATGAGACTGTCGGCATCCATGTCAAAAGTGATGGCGCAGGCGCACTTCGCCCCGTTCGGCCAAGGAACTGGATTGCGGATCATCAGATCAAACTCCTGTCAGCAGATGCGCGCTGGCGGCTGGCCAGCTCAACCACAACGTAGCCGTTGATTTCAGGTCCAGCGTTGCCAGTTCACGCTCCTGCACCTGCACCTTGAACTCGCTGCCATCAGCCGCTTCCAGGAACAGCGTAACCACCGAACCGATGAACTCTTCCGAGATCAGTTTGACCTGCACGGCGTTTTCAGCCTTCGGCTTGCTTGTGGTCAGGCGCACCAGGTCTGCCGATATGACGAAGGTTGCCTCGCTGCCAGGCTTCGGTGGCGGGCTCGCGGTTACGGCAAATGTGCCCGATGCAGCCTCGATAACCGCATTGCCCTTTGCTGCGGATTTCACCTTGCCGGATATGATGTTGTTACGCCCGACGAACTCCGCCACGAAGCGGTTGGCTGGCGCACGGTAGATGTCCTTTGGCTGGCCCACCTGCGCCACCTCGCCCTGCGCCATAATCACAACCCGGTCAGCCATGGCAAATGCTTCCGACTGCGAGTGTGTGACATAGACAAAGGTGATGCCAAGCTCGCGCTGCAGGTTGGTCAGCACTGACTGCATCCTGATCACCAGATGTGCATCCAACGCCGACAGCGGCTCGTCCAGCAGCAGTATCTGCGGCTCCGTCACCAGAGAACGCGCCAGCGCAACGCGCTGCTTCTGTCCGCCCGACAGCGTCGAGATATCGCGCTCGGCAAACTCCGACATGCCCAGCCGGTCAAGCCACGCAAGCGCCTTGTCACGGCGCACACCTGCATCCATCCCGCGCATTTTCAGGCCGAACTCGACGTTCTCGCGCGCATTCAGAAACGGGAACAGCGCCAGCGACTGCCACACCATCGGGGTGTCGCGTTCGTGCGGTTTGACGTCATTCATCACCCGGCCACCCAGCCGGATCTCCCCTTGGGTTGGCGCTTCCAGGCCCGCCAGCATGCGCAACGTGGTTGTCTTGCCGCAGCCCGAAGGCCCCATGATGGCGACGAACTCGCCCTCACCGATGGTGAGATCCATTTGCTTGACGGCGGTGAAATCACCGAACCGCTTGACCACCTTGTCGAACACAACCAACGGTTCGCTCATGCTTCATCCCCCTGTTTCATGCCCCTTGCCGCACGCGCGATGAACAGCAGCTGCGCAGCCACCACCAGCGTCATTGACGTCAGGAAGACGAAAGTACCGATGGCATTGACCCGTGGATCGATGTTGCCAGTGACGATCTCCAGGATCACCACCGGGATGGTCTTGTTGAGGCCCGACACAAACCACGCAATGGCAAACTCGTCGAACGAAACTGCCGCGCACAGACAGGCGGCAGAAATGATAGCCGGCTTGCAGAACGGCAACACCACGTGGCGCATGGTGGACCAGTCCGAAGCACCAAGATTCCAGGCTGCTGCCTCCAGGTTCTCATCCATCTGGTTCAGTCTCAAACGGATGATTGCCATGGCAAATGGAGCGGTCAGCACAGTGTGGGCCGCAATGATGGACCATACTTCGCCCGATGCCCCGATCCTTGAAAACCATGCCAGCATGGCCAGCGCCATGATGATCAGCGGAATGCACGGCGGCAGCAGGATCAGCGCCAGGTAAGCACCTCTTGAACCGGAAATTATACCGAAAGTCGGAATATGCCGTGCAAAAGCCGAGGAGGGTTGCAAGCAGCGATGTACATACAGCCACGACAATACTTGTCACCGCAGCCTGCCATACATCGGCATCGGCAATGATTAACTCATACCACTGGGTCGAAAACTCACCCAACGGGATAGTTGGAAAGCGCTGCGAATTGAACGAGAAGACCAGCGAAAACACGATTGGCGTAAACACGAAGGCAAACACCACCCCGGCGTATCCGCGCAGAAACCAGCTCAGTGCCCGTTCCATGTTCATGACCTGCCCCGCTTGCGGTAGGCGGCAGTCAGCGCGGCAAATGCGACCGCAAACAATGTCACCATCATCATGATGGCGACGACTGCCGCCCTCGGCCATTGCTGGCCGGACTTGGTGGTGTCGATGATCAGGATCGGCAGCGTCGGTGGTTTTGACCCGCCCAGATAATACGGCGCCACGAAGTCACCAAACGACAGAATGAAACAGAACAGCGCGGCAATGATCAGCCCGGTCTTGGCCAGCGGAATGACCACCCGCCAGATAGTGGCAAACGGTTTGCAGCCAAGGTTGTGCGCAGCTTCAACCAGCCGCATATCGATGTTCGACAGCGCGAACGTCTGCAAAATAACCACCAGCGGTAAAGTCAAAGTCATGTAGCCGACAAGTGTGCCAAACTTGGTGTTGAGCATTGTGTAGGGGCCGAGCCCCACATAGCCGAGAATGGCATTCACCACGCCACTTTCCGCCAGGATCACATACCAGGCAAAGGTCCGCACCAGGTAGCTGGTAAAGAACGGAATGATGAGCAGAAATATGGCCCAGCGGCGCACATTGGCGGGCACCTTGAAAGCCAGGGCATAGGCGGCCGGAAAGGCTATCAGCGTTGCCACTACAGTTGAAACCGTGGCCAGGCCCAGTGTCAGCAGATAGCTATCCCAGAAATAGCCGCGGCCCAGCATCTTGGCCCAGTTGGTCAGCTCGAAAGCTTCAACCATGCGGTAGTTCTTCACCACGAAGAACGACATTGCGACCATGAACAACAGCGGTCCGACAAAGAAAATGAGCTGCCAGACAATAATCGGCAGCCGCCAGGTCATGGCATACAGGTCGATGCTCTTCTTCTCGGGTTGGCTCATGCGGGCGCCTTGACGTCTGGGTCCCGGTTCAGGCCCGGGCCACAGACCGTTGGTCAGCCTGATGTGCCCCGGACCTGGTCCGGGGCCCAGTCATGTCAGGCGTTCTTGTATTCGGACCAGAAGTCGTTCCAGTCCTCGAGGCTCTGCTGCTTGGGAATGTCACGATAGTGGATGCGACCTTCCTTGATCAGCGTGATTGGATCATTGGCCATGCCGTCCACCTGACCGGTGCGCTCGGCTTCCTTCTTGTCCACCTCGTTCAGCTTGGCACGGCCGGCCTTGGTAATGGCGAAGCCCGGATAGGCCGCCATCTGCGCTGACTTCACCTGACCTTCTGGCGACAGCATGTACTGGATGAACGTCTTCACCATATCAGCTTTCTGCGAACCCTTGCCGATGCAGTAGCTCTCGGTCCACTGGATGCCGCCTTCTTTTGGTACCACGGAGGCAACTGGCGCGCCGTCCTTTTCAAGCACACCGGTGATCCAGTCACCAATGCCGCACATGGCTTGCATTTCGCCATTCTTCAGGCTGTTGAAGGTGCCGCCGTAGTCAAAGAAGCCGCCGACCTGCGGGCGAAGGCTCATGGTGGTTTCCTTCACTGCAGTCCACTTGGCATCATCGAGATCCCACAACCCTGCCCCGTTGCCGTTGCTCAGGCTCATCATGCCCAGTGTGGGCAGGTGCCAGTCAAAGTGACCAACCTTGCCCTTGACTTCAGGCTTCCAGAAACACTTGTAGCTTGTTGCCTCTTCGGCGGTAATGGCATTCTTGTTGTAGGATACGCCAAGATGGCCACAGCGAACCATGACCGAGTGCAGCTTGTCGCCGTCCCAGTGGCCGGGGAACTTCTTGAAGTCGTCATACAGCATGTCATCGAAATTGTAGTCGGCCGCATTCAGCTCTTCGATATAGCCAGCTGCATTGAGCTGCTGCACAAACTCTGCGTCAGACAGAATAATGTCATAGGTACCGGCCGGTGACTGGGCGATCAGCCCCAGCATATTGTCGCCGCCTGCGTAATACTTCGGCTTGAACTTCACATTGTTGGCGGCCTCGAACTCGCCCACGATGTCAGGTTCGCCGTGGCCATACCAGGCCAGCATGTTGATCTCAACCGTTTGCGCCCATGCGCGGTTGACAAAGGGCATGGACAAGGCGGCGGCCCCGCCATACTTCAGAACGTCGCGGCGCGACGGGGTCAAAACTCCAGTATTGCATTTGTTAGCCATTTCCACCTCTCCTGCTTGTGCCTGTTTCCGGCGGGATACTCAGTCTGACACCACCTCCTTAGCCTCGGCAAGGTGCGGCTCAGCGAAACCCACCGAAAACGCTATGACAGCGCGAGGGATTGTGGAAATTTATCCTTATAATAGTGTCATAAATCCTGCTTATGGCATTGCCGGGGAATTGGGCGGTGTGATGGAACCGGTGGCGTCCACTAGCTCAATCAGGCGGCTGGCAGCTGCGTGGCCAGAATTGGCAAGGCGTGAGTGCTTGTAAAACAGACCAATATGCAAAGGCGCCAATTGTGGAAACCCGTCAACCGGTGACAGCACCTGCATGCCAGGTAGCAGCGTCGGCTGGGTCAGTGCCGAAACGCCAAGCCCGTCCAGCACCGCACGCTGAACGCCGCCGATGCCGGGACTTGAGAATGCAATGCGCCAATCGCGCCGCTTGCCGGTCAGGGCCGCAGTCATGCGATTGCGATATTCGCACCCCTCCGGATGCGTCACAAGCGGCACTGGTTCGGTCGCGGCAACTTCAAATCCCTTGCGCGCCACCCAAACCGGCTGTTCCTGCCATTGCTGCACCAGATACTGTTGATCGCCGCCAGGAAACAGGGCAACCGTCAGGTCAATTTCATCCCGGTGCAACCGCTCCAGCAGCACCCGGGAAAGGTCGCAGTGCAGCTCAAGCCGCACGCCCGGAACCTGCTCAGCATATGATGTCAGGCCGCGCTGCAACTCACCCACAGCAAAATCAATCGGCAAACCGATGCGCAAGGCAGCATGCACCCGCGCGCGTTCAAACTGGCCTACCGCCAAATCATTGAGACGCAGGATCTGGCGGGCGATAACCGCCAGCGCCTTGCCGTCCTCGGTCAGCTTCATCTCCCGGCCGGATTGTATGATCAACTTGTTGCCCAGTAGCGTTTCAAGCCGCTGCATCTGCAGGCTGATCGCAGGTTGGCTGCGGCCAAGCACTTCAGCCGCGCGGGTGTAACCGCCAAGGTCAATGGCGGTAATAAACGTCCGCAACAGGTCGGTCGGCAAGTTGGTAGCAGGCACAGAAACTCCCCATATCCGATAATTATACCTTTATTAGAAGTATAAATTTTTCCAATCCGGCTGCAATGACTAGTTTTGCACCATGAACCGAACTGATTTCCATAAGCTGTTCAAGTCCACCGGCCCGGCAGTGCTGCCGGTCATTCACGTGCTCGACATCGCGCGCACAATCGAAAATGTGCAGATTACAGTCGGCGAAGGCGCAGCAGGCTGCTTCCTGATCAACCACGACTTCGATATCGACCGGTTCGAACCGATCATCCGCGCCGTGCGCAGCGCTTTCCCTGCGCTGTGGATGGGCGTGAATTTTCTTGCCGTTACCGGACGCGATGCTTTTCCCGTACTGGCCAGCCTTCAGCAGGACGGATGCGATGTGGATGCCTACTGGGCTGACGATGCACGCATCGACGAAGCTGGCGGCGCATTGCAACCGGAAGCCGAAGAGATTGATCAGGTGCGCGAGGCATGCGGCTGGACCGGCATGTACTTTGGCGGCACCGCGTTCAAAAAGCAGCGCGAAGTCAGCTCTGCCCACTACACGCAGGCAGCGCGCGCTGCGGCAAACCACATGGAAGTCATCACCACCTCCGGCGTGGCCACTGGCAAGGAAGCTGATCTCGCCAAGATAGAGGCGTTCAGAAATGGTATTCACGACAGGCCGCTGGCGCTGGCCTCCGGCATCACCCCGGACAACGCCGAGCGCTATGCTGATGTGGATTGCTTCCTGGTGGCAACCGGCATCAACCAGCAAGACAACTTCTATGACATCAACCCTGCACGGCTGAAAAAGCTGATGCAGGTCACCCGTAAACTTGGGGGAGGTAAAATATCATGACGATCCGCGACAAGGGCCCGAGAGACGACCGATGGTACCTGAACATCATGGCACCCAATACAAAGGGTGAAAAGTTTGCGTGGCTTGATCCTACTTCCATCTACATCAACGGCGAGGCCTTTCATGACCTGCAGGATGATCTGGTTGCAGACCTGAAAGGTGTCGAAGTGGATGTTGTGGCAGGACTGGATGCCATGGGCTTCGTGTTGGCCGCCGCACTTGCCACTCGCCTTGATGTAGGCTTCCTGCCCATTCGCAAGGCCGGCAAGCTGTGCGTAGATACTGACAAGGTGGAGTTCTCCAATTATTCCGGCCGCACCCAGGACATGGAAATGCGCAAGCCGGCATTTGCCCCCGGCACCCGCGTTCTGCTGGTTGACCAGTGGGTTGAAACCGGCGGTACAATGGACGGAGCGATCAGGCTGGTGGAACGCCAAAATGGCGTTGTGGCCGGCATTGCAGCCGTGGCCATTGAAGACAACGAACGCACAACGAACTATCGCAAGACTTACCCGTGTGTAGCTGCTGTTGTGCCAGGCTCACGCTGGCAGGCTGAATGCAACAGCCAGGCGCTTTCCAGTTTCGCCAGCTACAAGCCGGAAATGGCGTTTCCGCGGATTGGGCGCTGATCAAGAACCTGCGCTGCGCCAGATGCAATGTCAGCACCGTTTCTGGATGTCATATCCCAGCCGGTCGAAATCCTGTTTGAAGATGACTTCGATCATGCCTCTGATTTCAGCGCTCAGAAACTGCGTTTTGGACGGGTAAAACCCGTGCATCAGCTTGAACTGCGCGATTTCCAGATTGCTGCTTGTTTCATCAATTTGCTTCGCACTTGCCGGAACAGCATTGAACTGGTTGCTTTGCCTGCGCACTTCCAGCAAGTGGTTAGCATTGGTGCCCGTAATGTGTCCGATGGCCGCAAAACCCTGTTGCAGGTTTTCAAGCTTGATCAGATGGTCAAATCTTACGCCTTTCACATTGTATGACTGACTTTGCCAGTGTGAATTGCGCTGCTCATCATCAGTTACAGCAAGATAATTCAGAAATTGCCGGAAGCTGATAGCGCCATCTGTGCCTGCTTGCCGCACGACATCCTTGACCCATGCCTTGCCCACATCTTCACCGCAGAACTTGTCCGCAAAGCTACTGACGATTCTGTCATAAGGATTGCGTGTGACCAGGATCTTGGCAAACCGGTCACCAGCACCCGCTTCAAAAAACGCGCGGCAGTGATACATTCTGAACAGTCGGGCGAAACCTCGCAGATCGCTGTCGCTGGCAAAACCATTGCCATACAGTCTTGCCATCATTGCAGGTCTGGTCAGTAGCATGGCCGGAAAACTCCAGCCAAAACTCTCAACCGCCCGCTTTGGATTCTTCAACACTTGCAGAATCTGCATGTTTTCAAAGAACCAGGTCTTCAGCGTAGTGTTGCCGGCCTTCGCATTTAAAAACAGCAGAAACTTGCGGTCCACATCTACAAGAGGCGGAATACGGTGACGTACAGGAGCCCGCTCCCGCAACACCTACTCTGCTACCGCGCTGCCGTCAGCACCACCGCGCGCTTCGGCAAGGCTGCCTTCGGAAACAATCATGCCCAATGCCGCCAGATACAGGTCCAGCATGGCTTCTTCTTCGGCTCTCTCGGCCTGGTCTTTCTTGCGCAGGCTCACCACCTTGCGGATCACCTTGACATCAAAGCCATTGGATTTTGCCTCGGCATAAACTTCCTTGATGTCGGCAGCGATTGCCTTTTTCTCTTCTTCCAGCCGTTCTATCCGCTCAATCAAAGAGCGCAACTGGCCTTGTGCAAAACTCGTCTTGGTGTCCATGGCTGATCCTTCCCGCTACTCACCTTGCGCGCCCCCGCCGGTTTCAATGCGAGTGCGACTTCTTGAATGCTGCTGCCTGTTCCGCGGTGGCTTCGTGCTGATGCTTTGCCTTCCAGTCCGCATAGGGCATTCCATAGACATGCTCACGCGCGGCTTCCTTGTCCAGCGCAATGCCCTTTTCATCCGCAGCATCTTTCAGCCAGTTGGACAGGCAATTGCGGCAAAACCCGCCGAGATTCATCAAGTCAATGTTCTGAACGTCGCTGCGTTCACGCAAATGCATCACAAGCCGGCGGAAAGCTGCCGCCTCAAGTTCGGTTCGGGTGTTCTCGTCCATAGCTATTTCTCCTGGTCCATCGTGTCGTGCAATGCCTCAATCTGGCCACTGCCGATCAACTGTTCAATGATTGTTGCCAGCCGGTCTGTCCATTCTACCACACCGCGCTCATCCGAAATCAGGTCCTGGCGCACCTCCAGCAGCGTATGCGGCAAATTGCGCCTGACCGCATGCATGTTCATGCAATCGCCTTCCAGCCCGCCCGCATAGGGTTCATTGTCGCCCACCACCAGCCCTGGTTCGCGCGTCAGGGCCGCAATGAACAAATCCGAAAGCCGCCGGTCATCTTCCCACAACAGCCCTGCATGCCAGGGTCGTGACACCCCCTTCCACGCAGGTGTGAAGCTGTGAACCGACAACAGCACCGGCGCGCTGTGCGCTGCGATCATGGCGTCAATCTCGGCATCGATGGCAGCATGATAGGGCCGATAGAAACGGTTCAGACGCGCCTCACGCTCAGTTGCATCCAGCAAGACATTGCCGGGCACAATTGCCCCGTCAGACAGCTGCATGATCAGTGTCGGATCATCGACACCCCTGTTCGGGTCGATAAGCAACCGCGAAAACCCCGAAATAACCGCTGGCAGATTGAGCCGCTGCGCCAGCCCCGTCACCAGCGCTTCCACACCGATGTCATAACCGATATGCCGCTCAAGCTCCGAGGCTGGCAGCCCCAGCGTACCGTATTCTCCCGGCAACTGGTTTCTGGCATGATCGGCGATCAACAAAACCTTGCGCGTGCGGTCTCCAGCCATACAATAATGGCTGACGAACCCGCCAGGCCCGGTTGGTTCTTGTGCACCGCTGGATTGTTTGACAGGAGAAACGTTCATGGCTGGCATGACTACAGGCTGGTGTGCCGGGTTGTCCAGCACGCTTGACCAGACTGCGGAACACGTTGATAAAAGGACTGATGGTCAAGGCATCGACACGGTTGAAAACGTGCTGCCCGCCAGTACGGTGAATTTTTAACTTGGTGTAACCGGTCTATGCCATAAAAATGCTTTCGGGAGCAGGTGAAGTTCGTCTCTCCGGTCTGGGTTGATTCACTGTCTTGAAATTTGCATTCGCATGAAGCCAATCATGCACAAGGGACTTGTTGGGAAAACACGACACATGACGCGTTCAATTCTTCTTGCAGCTGCTATCGCTGCACCTGCGCTGCTGGCCTCTCCGGCCCCCGCCCACGCCGATCTCAAACTATGCAATCTGACGCCAAGCCGCGTCGGGGTCGCGTTGGGTTACAAGGACCAGCAAGGCTGGGCATCCGAAGGCTGGTGGAATATCGCGGCCAATGCCTGTGAAACCCTGCTCAAGGGCCCATTGATTGCCCGCTGGTACTACATTTACGCAGTTGACTATGACAATGGTGGTTCCTGGGGTGGCAAGGCGTTGATGTGCAGCAGGGACAAGCTGTTCACCATCCGCGGCATAAAGAGCTGCGAAGAGCGCGGCTACAAGGAAACCGGGTTTTTCGAAGTCGACACCGGTGAGAATGACGACTGGACCATCCGTCTGGAAGGCGCAAAGACCCAGGCCGCACCCGCGACACAGTAATCTTTGACCTGACGCCTGCAACTGCCTATCAATCAGGTTCACAATGAACCGGACAGGGGGCACGCCATGCGACGTCAAAGACAGGCAAAAATTGTAGCAACCCTCGGACCGGCCTCCGAATCCGAAGAGATGATCGAGAAACTGTTTCTTGCTGGTGTCGACATGTTTCGCATCAACATGAGCCACTCTGATCATCCAAGCCTCAAGTTGCGCTACGAGACCATCCGCAAGATCGAGAAAAAGCACAACCGGCCGATCGGCGTTCTGGTCGACCTGCAGGGTCCGAAATTGCGCATCGGCAGCTTCTCCACCGATGAAGTCACCATCAAGGCCGGCGACCGCTTCAGCCTGGATCTCGACGAAGCACCCGGCGACAAGACCCGCGTCCAGCTGCCTCACCCGGAAATATTTGCCGCTGCAAAGCCGGGCGAACACCTGCTGCTCAACGATGGCAGAATCCGCCTTGAGATCACCTCTGCCGACCCGCAGGTCATCCACACCCGCGTCGTTTTCGGCGGCGCCTTGTCGGCCCGCAAGGGCGTCAACCTGCCAGACACCATCATCCCGCTCACCCCGCTTACCGCAAAAGACCTGGCCGACCTCGACTATGCCCTCACCCTCGACATCGACTGGGTGGCGCTGTCGTTCGTGCAGCTTCCCTCCGACATCACCCAGGCCCGTGCCATCATCGGCGGCAAGGCCGGCATCATGGTCAAGGTCGAGAAGCCGTCTGCCCTCAATTACCTGGAAGAGATCGTTGACCAGTCCGACGCAATCATGGTTGCACGAGGCGACCTTGGCGTGGAGCTTCCGCTTGAATCGGTGCCCGGCTGGCAAAAGCGCATGGTGCGCACCTGCCGCAGGGCCGGCAAACCGGTGGTTGTCGCCACCCAGATGCTGGAAAGCATGATCGAAGAGCCTGTGCCCACCCGCGCAGAAGTTTCCGACGTTGCCACCGCGTTGTTCGAAGGCGCTGATGCCATCATGCTGTCTGCTGAATCCGCCGCAGGCAAGTGGCCGGAAAAAGCCGTCCAGACCATGGACCGCATCGCCCAGTCCATCGAGCGTGACCCCCTCTATGCCAACATCATCAGCAATGCCCGCTCTGAACCGCAACCAACCAGCGCGGACGCAATTGCCAACGCCGCGCGAACCGTCGC
Organism: uncultured Alphaproteobacteria bacterium; assembly: GCA_963787895.1. Taxonomy (GTDB): domain Bacteria; phylum Pseudomonadota; class Alphaproteobacteria; order Rhizobiales; family Aestuariivirgaceae; genus Anderseniella. The sequence goes on from CAWBEX010000002.1 coordinate 155,665, forward strand.
CGACACACTCAATGCCTCGGCCATCGTGTGCTACACCGGCTCCGGCTCAACCGGCCTGCGCGTCGCACGTGAACGCCCCCAGCAACCGATCATCGCGCTCACTCCGGTCAAGGCGACCAGCCGCCGCCTGGCTGTTGTCTGGGGGCTGCACTGCGTACTGACGGAAGATGCCAAGGATCTGGACGACATGGTATTGCGCGCCGCCCACATCGCCTTGAATGAAAAGTGCGCCAAGGTGGGTGATCACATTGTCATCACCGCCGGCGTTCCGTTGCGCACTCCGGGCAAGACCAACATGTTGCGCGTCGCCCGCGTCACCGCTCCGAACTAGCTTGCCCCGTCACCCCTGTGCTTGTCACAGGGGTTCACCTGCCCTTTCTACCGCTTGCAGGAGGGTGCCTGGGTGGGGCTACTAACCCTCAATCATCCACAAATCCATCAACCGCCACTCAACCATCCCCAATCTAAAAGGCAAATTTTTGCCGGTGGCGAAAGGCGCGTCTGCTGCCTACAGTAAACCCCACCAGCCCTTTCCTGAAGCCCCGGAGAAGACCGATGAAAATCATTCTGATTGGTGCCAGTGGCGATATTGGCAGCGCAGCGTTGGCTGAGCTTTCCTCGCGCCATGAAATCATCAAGGTGGGTCGCACATCCGGCGACTTTCATGCTGACATTGCAGACCGCTCATCCATTGACGCGATGTACAAGAAAATCGGCAAGGTAGATGGCGTCGTCACCACAGTTGGGTCGGTGCATTTCGGCCCGTTGATCGAGTTCACTGAAGAACAGTTCATGCTCGGGCTGACCAATAAGGTCATGGGCCAGGTCAATGTTGTTCTGGCCGGTCTAGATTATATCAATGATGGCGGCTCGTTCACCCTTACCAGTGGCGTTTTGGACCGCGACCCGATCAGGCTCGGCACCGGAGCCGCCACGGCAAACGGCGCGCTGGGCGGCTTTGTCAAGGGCGCTGCAATTGAAATGCCGCGGGGCTTGCGCATCAACGTGGTCAGCCCCGGCCTGCTCGAGGTTTCGGTGCCGCGCTACGGCAGCTATTTCCCTGGCCATGATCCCGTCTCGTCCCGCCGCGTCGGGCTTGCCTATGCCAAGTCCGTGGAAGGCGCAATCACGGGTGAGGTCATCATCGTCGAATAGGGTTTGAGGACAATCACTTGAACGCCATCTGCATCAAGCTGGTTGGCGCGCCTGCCAATACCCCGGCCGCTGCCACCGCCTGAAGGCCTGCGTCCGCCGCCCGGCTAAAGCCCGGTTTTCACCGGAAGGCGGATCACCGCGTTGGCAAACTCTCTGATGCTGGCAAAGAGATAGTGCGCGATGATCTTACCCTCCTTGCGCTCCATCACATAAAAGCCTGTCTCCTTGCGCCCTTCGGCTTTCGACATGCGGTTTTCATCAATTACCACTGTCTTGCCTTTGACAAACGTCTGGCCATGGCCTGTCAACACAACATTCTCACCCGCAGGAAGCTCCACCTCCATGAGCAACTTGCGTAGTTCCACGGCAAAATCTTCACGCTGTTCAACCATCACACCTGTACGGGCGATAAGAGCGTTGGAAACCTTATACTCGCCAAATGCATTCTGCGCCGTTTGCCGTGCCCGGCAGCTCGGGCTGGAGATAACCGATGCCACCTTGACACCGGCCATCCTGAATACTTCACCGATGAGCTTTGCTTCCTCCACGCCCTGCTGCGTCAGGCAGGTGGCGCGGGCAAAACTTGACCCTGATGCGTCAATGCCGTTGGCAAGTTCGTAAGCGTCGAAGGCTGCTGAATCATGCCACTTCTCGCGCTGGGCATGGCGAAAATGCAGAATGTAGCCGCCCTTGATGACACGCTCCGCCCACATCTTGTTGTGTTCCAGCTTGCGTGCGCTGCGTTCCTTGGCGCCACCGCGTTCAAACTGCTTCGCCCACACTCGCGCCGTCGGGTTGTGAACCGACGCATAAACCCCGAGCACATACATGCCGGCGCACAGGCCCAACAGTCCCAAACCGAGCACCCACCATTTTAGTTTCCGCACCAATGTCATGTTCCCCTCAATTCGCCCCGGTTGACTCGAGGTAACAATAAAGCCATAATTGAGCGTTGCAAGCTTGGACGGAAACAAGGCTCAGATTTTAACAGGGCCATACTGAAAAATAGGGAAGCAGCCATGCCGAATATCAGATTTTCACCTGAACCTCCCGGCGACTTCGTACGAGACACGGTAGCGATCGGCTCCGGTGCCTTGCTTTGAAGGCTTCGCAGGTCGGTTTAACAGTTTACTGTTCATATCAAGCTCTCGAACGCTCTTGCTGCAAGGCAGGAGCGTTTCGCTGTCGGCAGCAAGGTGTCAGATTTTCTGATCGAATTCCTGCTCGAGTTCGCGGATGCGGTCATCAATGTTGTTGAGTTGCGGATAGACCTGCCTGGCGCGGCGCAGTGCCCGCAACGCCTTTCGACCTTCGCCGTTCTCCTTGAGAATGGCGCCCTGCCCCGATAACGCCCCGAAGTGACGTGGCTCCAGCGCCAGAACCTGGTCAATGTCACTCAGTGAGCTGGTGTAGTCTCCGCGCATGAAGTGCAGCGTCGCGCGCCTGTTCCAGCCTTCGGCATAGTCCGGGTTGAGTTCCACCACCGTATCCAGAATGATCAGCGCAGCACCAAATTGCTGTTTCTCCATGGCGTCGGCTGCCTGCTTCATCAGCAGATCCGCGGTTGGACTGCCCGATCGCAGCCACAAGGTCTGGATCGCGCGTTCAAGCAGTTTTGCAGCACGTTCATCCCCGGCAAGGCGCAATTGCGCAAACAGCCGGTCCAGAACTTCAGCAGAGTCTGTGGTGTCGGTATCCTGATAAAGGTTGGGGCCCTGCCCCGGCCCGCCATGCGCCTCGCCTGCCTGCTGCGCGTCAGCAGGCGAGGCGAATACAAGACCCGCCATCATGATCAGTGCAAAACCTGATTTCAGCATCATGTTCCAAGTCTAGCACCAACTGCGCATCAGCCAAACAAAAACGCCGCCGGAAACCCCGCGGCGCTTTCAATTCTGGTTGATTGAGGTCCTTGACGGACGTCGCCTGTGGCCTAGCCCTGGCGCGCCTTGAAACGCGGATTGACCTTGTTGATCACGTAAAGACGTCCGCGGCGGCGCACTACACGATTGGCACGGTGGCGCTTGGCAAGCGATTTCAATGAGTTGCGAATCTTCATCGGACCGGTCTTTCATAATCAAAGCCGCGTCAGCGGGTTGTGTCCCCGGCGCGGCCTGTTGAATTGCTGCGGCGGAACATAGTTGCGCTTGGCACCGCTGTCAACTACTGCAAGCAGGCCGTCTTTTTCTTTGAGCAGCACCATCATGTCCTTTGTCTTGACCCATGAAACCGCCATTACGTGGGCTGTTTTCGGATTCGGAATTTTCCTGGTGGCCTTTATGGCATGGCGCGAATCCCGGCCGAAGAAGTCATTCGAGGTATCACTTGTTCCAACCACGCCGCTGCTGCTGGCCGGTGCCTTTCTGACGGTGCTGGCGCTGGTTCACCTGTTCACACTCTACGGTATCCAGCCACCGTCACGTTAACCATGGCTTCACCGTGTTTCCAACATGAATGCCGGGTTGTGACACAATTCACCTCCCGTTCAGTTCATTGAGGCTAGTCTGATCGGCATAGAAACGAACCTGGAAAGTTCAAAACCATGCCTCGCTCGCAATACAACCAGATTTCTGCCGTTGGCGCAGCTGATGCGCATGGCACATCCATCCCGCAGAACTACCGTTGCCCCGGCAGTTTTTGTGACCATGAACATGGCGTTGGCCCCTCAACCAACGAAGTGCTGTCCGTGCTGTCTGCCATGGAACGCCTGCTTCACTGATTTCACCTGAAGCAACCTCTTTCACCCATCCACAATCAAACGCCTTGACTCTTTCGCTGGCTTGATCTGATATAGAACAAAACATGAACAATTAGCAGTGAGACCGCTCATGCACCCCCGCATGACACACGCCAGTGATACAGCAACGCATATAGCAGCCAGCGTGAAGCATGGCCTGCACGAAGTGCGCTGTGCCGAAGTACGCGGGTTTGCTGCAGCAGCCAGCTTTGCACTTGGCCTTGCGGCCCAGTCTGCACGCAACAAGCAGCAAGACCGTATAATCTGGATTATGGATCCCGCTGCATCCGTAGATGCAGGCCTTCCCTTCCCTGATGGTCTTGCCCAGCACGGCATCAACCCTTGCACCATAACCTTTGTGCGCCCCCTCACCTTGTCTGATGCCCTGTGGGCAGCCGACCAGGCCGCAAGGTGTGGCGAACTTTCAGCCGTCATCATCCAGGTGAAAGGCAATCCGAAACCGTTCGACCTCACTGCCTCGCGCCGCCTCATGCTGCGGGCGCGTGAGAGTAAGGTTTTAGTGTGTGTTTTGCGTCAAAGCGGCGATGAAGAAGCAAGCGCTGCCACCACCCGCTGGCATGTAGAGGTTACCCCGTCCATTCCAGACCCCGGGTTTCCGCAAGGCATCGGCACGCCCCTGCACCATCTTACCCTTGAGAGAAACCGCCATGGCCGCACCGGTCACTGGCCCCTGATCTGGAACCCGCGCAGCAAAGCCTTTGAGGATGGCCCATCGTTCAACACATCAACGCATCGCATCCATCGCCTTCACACACCTGCCAACCGACCGGATTGCCCGGATCAAGTGGGGAAAATCGTGGGCCTTGGGACAGCGCCCTGATGCACCGCCCATTGCTGTCACCGCCATCGACCGCAATGCCGTGCGCATTGTGGCGCATGAGGTATGTGCCGCACGCTTTGGCATCCACATCGGTCAAACCCTGGCCGATGCCCGCGCACTGCTGCCTGAGCTTGAGCACCACATCCGCGCACCCGAAGCTGAAACTGCCTTGCTTCATTCCCTCGCCGCATGGTGCGGACGCTACACCCCGCTCGTCGCCCTCGACAGCACAGATGACACCGGCCTGCTGCTTGATGTCACCGGCTGCACACACCTGTTTGGCGGCGAACAGGCGTCCCTGTCAGACTTGGAAACCCGCCTGGCCGCACAAGGCTTCACCGTGCGCATCTGTATGGCTGATACCGCAGGTGCAGCCTGGGCCATGGCACGCTTCGGCACCGCCCGCCACATCGCCTCCGGCGCACAGGCGCGCGCGATAGCCCCGCTGCCGTTGCATGGGCTGCGCGTCACTGCAAACCTTGTCGAAGGCTTGAGCCGGGTCGGGTTGAAAACCATTGGCTGCATAATGGACCTGCCGCGCGCGCCCCTGACCGCACGCTTCGGCAAGCAGCTTCTGTTCCGGCTCGATCAAGCGTTGGGCATGCAGGATGAAGCCATATCGCCTCTCTGCCCTGTGCCGGAACTGGCCTCCGAACAACGCTTTGCCGAGCCCATAACCAGCGAGGACCACATCCGTCACGCCATCGCGCTTATGGCGGCAAATCTCACTCCCTTGTTGCAGCGGCGCGGCTTGGGCACACTGGTTTGCCAGCTCCAGCTTTACCGGGTGGATGGCGAAGTTTTCAGCCTTGAGGTCAACGCCGCCAACCCGCTGCGTGATCCCGCCCGCATCACCGGCCTGTTTGCTGATCGTATCTTGCGGCTGCACACAGACCTTGATGCAGGCTTCGGCTTCGATATTGCCCGGCTCAATGTGCTTGAGGCCGCACCCCTTGCCGCAACCCAGAACGACCTCACCGGACAAACCCGCAATGACGACCTCTATAATGCCCTTGTAGACAGGCTTGGCGCGCGGCTTGGCATAGATCGCGTGTTGCGTTTCACCTTCACTGACAGCCACATCCCTGAACACCGCTTTGCGCTTCACCCTGTTGCAGGCCCGCGCCGGCACAAGCTGGAAACCCCGGATTTGCCGCTGCCATCACGCATACCCACGAGGCCACTCATCCTTCTGGAGCGCCCCGAACCCGTGGACGCCATTGCGCAAGTGCCCGACAATCCGCCGTCACGCTTCCGCTGGCGCAAGGTGACATACGAGGTGATCCGTGCTGAAGGGCCAGAGCGCATAGCATGTGAATGGTGGCGTGATGGCCGTGCCGCAAAAACGCGCGACTATTTCCGCATCGAAGACACCACCGGCCACCGCTTCTGGCTGTTTCGCCACGGACTTTACGGGCGTGAAACAGCGCGGCCCGGCTGGTACATGCACGGATTGTTCGCATGAACCAGTATGTCGAGCTTTGCTGCACCAGCAACTTCTCGTTCCTGCACGGAGCCTCTCACCCGGAGGAACTGGCAGTCGCCGCCGCGCGGCTTGAACTGTCAGGCCTTTGCGTTACTGACCGCAACTCGCTGGCAGGCGTGGTGCGCGCCCACATGGCAGCAAAAGAAGCCGGTTTGCCATTCGCGCCCGGTTGCCGCATCGTGTTTGCCGATGCCACACCAGATATTCTCATCTGGCCGCAGAACCGCGAAGGCTGGGGAACCTTGTGCGAACTGCTCACCTTGGGAAAGCGCCGCACCAGCAAGGGTGAGTGCGAACTCTACCTGAAAGACTTGATCGGGCATGGCGGCAATCTGCTCATGGCCATCATGCCGAACCGGTTGAACAAGGCGTTGAAAACCTGCGTCGCCACGCTTGCCGAACACTTCGCCAGCCACCTGCACCTTGCCATCACCCGCAATCACGGCACCTCGGACCAGCGCCGCATGGCACGCCTGGCCAGACTGGCGGAAGAACACTCCATCCCTATCATCGCTATTGGTGACGTACTCTATCACCACCCGGAACGCCGCCCGCTGCAGGACGTACTCACCTGTATCCGCGAGCATCAAACACTGTCTGCCGTCGGCACGCGTCTCAATCCCAACGCCGAACGCCACCTGAAGCCTGCACACGAAATGCTGAGACTGTTCGCTGGCTATGAGCACGCAGTCATCCGCACACTGGCCCTGTTCCAGCGCATACACTTTTCACTGGATGAACTGCGTTATGAATACCCCGAGGACCCGGTGTTCGAAGAGCTTGGCAACAGGCCCATACCGTCTCAGATCGCACTTGAACGCCTGACCCGGTCCGGATTGAAAAAACGATACCCTGAAGGTGCCTCACAGAAGGTACTCAATGCCATTGCCCATGAAACCGGGCTGATCAGGAAATTGAACTACGCGCCCTACTTCCTCACCGTCTATGACATTGTGCGCTTTGCCCGTTCGCAAGGCATATTGTGCCAGGGCCGCGGCTCTGCCGCCAATTCCGCTGTTTGTTATTGCCTTGGCATCACCGAGGTCGACCCGGACAAGACCGACCTGCTGTTTGAGCGCTTCATCTCTGAAGAACGTGGAGAGCCCCCCGACATCGACGTCGACTTCGAGCATGAACGGCGTGAGGAAGTCATCCAGTACATATACGCAAAATATGGCCGCGAGAAAGCCGGCCTTGCCGCCACCGTCATCACCTACCGGGCGCGCTCCGCGCTGCGCGAGGTAGGCAAGGTTTTCGGCATGTCGGAAGACACCATAACCGCACTCAACGGCACCAAGTGGGGCAGCTGGTCACGTCAGATCGATGTCGACGACGCACGCCGCGCCGGGCTTGACCCCGATGACAAGCATTTGAAGCAGATGCTGGATCTCGCCTCGCAGATCATCGGCTTCCCACGCCATTTGTCGCAACATGTCGGCGGCTTCGTCATCGCTCGCGAGACCGGCTGTCCTCGCTCATTCCAATCGAGAATGCCGCCATGGCAGGACCGCACCGTAGTGGAATGGGACAAGGACGATCTGGAAAGCCTCGGCATGTTGAAAATCGATGTGCTGGCACTCGGCATGCTGACCTGCATCCGCAAGTCGTTTGATTTTCTCGAAGCTCATTACGGACGGCATGAAACACTCTCGTCCCTGCCAGACGAGCGACACAGATACCTACGACATGATCTGCCGTGCTGACACTATCGGCGTGTTCCAGATTGAAAGCCGCGCACAAATGTCCATGCTGCCGCGTCTGAAACCGCGCAACTATTATGACCTCGTCATCGAGGTGGCCATCGTGCGCCCCGGCCCCATTCAGGGCGACATGGTGCACCCCTATCTGCGCCGCCGCCAGGGCAAGGAACCCGTCACCTTCCCCAAGGAAGAACTGCGTCAGGTGTTGGGCAAGACGCTGGGCGTGCCGCTATTTCAGGAGCAAGCCATGAATATTGCCATCGTGGCAGCAGGCTTCACCCCCGGCGAGGCCGACAAACTGCGCCGCGCCATGGCCACCTTCCGCCGTGTCGGCACCATCGGTTCGTTCCAGAAGAAGATGGTCGAAGGCATGGTGAAAAACGGCTACGAGCGCGAATTTGCCGAACATTGCTTCCGCCAGATCGAGGGCTTCGGCGAATATGGCTTTCCTGAAAGCCATGCCGCCAGCTTCGCGTTGCTGGTCTATGTGTCGTGCTGGCTGAAATGCCATTATCCGGATGTGTTCTGCGCCGCCATTCTGAACTCGCAGCCCATGGGGTTCTATGCACCGGCCCAACTGATCCGTGATGCACGTGAGCACGGCGTTGAAGTCCGCGAGGTGGACGTGAATCACTCTGACTGGTTATCGACACTGGAATCTGATGCAGGCCGGCTGCCCGTTTCACCACAACACGCAGTCATGAAGCACATAATGCGCAACACTCACGCTGTGCGTCTTGGCCTGCAACATGTGAAAGGTTTTGGCGATGAAGACGCAAGGATGCTCGTTGAAAATCGCGGGCGTGGCTATGACAGCGTGCGTGACCTGTGGATGCGCTCCGGCCTGCCCCGCCGCGCGGTGGAAAAATTGGCCGATGCCGATTGCTTCCGGTCCATCGGATTAAACCGTCGTGATGCCTTGTGGGCGGTGAAAGCACTCGATCCCCTGTCCGGCAGTGAGCGCCTGCCGCTGTTCGCAGCCGCTGATGCAAAACACCTGCAGCGCGAGCAGGCGGTCAACCTGCCTCCCATGCCGCTGGGCGAGCACGTCATCAACGACTACCAGTCGCTGTCATTCTCGCTGAAGGCGCACCCTGTGTCTTTCCTGCGCGAGAGGCTGGCGCGTGAGCGCTATATCCAGGCGCAAGACCTTCACGCCACGGCAAACGATCAGCTTGTGCGCGTGGCAGGTCTCGTGCTGGTACGTCAACGCCCGGGCACCGCCAAGGGCGTCATCTTCGCCACCCTTGAAGATGAAACAGGTGTTGCCAACATCATCGTTTGGCCCAAGGCGTTTGAGAAGTATCGAACTGTCATTCTGGGTTCACGCTGTATCGGCGTGCGCGGCAGGTTGCAGAAGCACGACGGCGTCATCCATATCGTCAGCCATCATCTTGAAGACCTCACGCCATGGCTGTTGTCGATCTCTGATCTTGCTGGCGAAATGGGCGGCATTGCCAATGCCGATGAAGTGCGCCGCCCTCAGGAAGACATCCGCTCGAAGATCAGGCCCGCTGCTCACATCGCCCGGCTGATAGAGGCACATCCGGACCTGCGTCGTGACCATGAGGAAATCCAGCAGCAGAAACTGGCGCAGCGCGCATTGCCAAAAGGCAGGAACTTTCACTAACCCGGCCAGGCTGCACAACGTCAGGCGACTGCCCTAGTCTTCATCATCGAGAATGCGTTGTGCAGCACCGTCCAGATCATCAAACTGACCATTGCGCAGGCACCAGATAAAGGCCGCCAGCCCAAGCGCACCAAGGCCCAGCGCAATCGGAATGAGAAAAACCAGATGACTCATGACACAAGCTCCAGCCGAGGCTTGCCGTCTGTGCCAGCTTCCTGTTGCCCGGTATCGCGCTCATCCTGCCGCGCCTGATCAACAGGCGCCTGCATTGTATGTACAAGGTTCAGCCTCAAGCTGTTGGCCACAACGGCAATTGACGACGCTGACATGGCAATCGCCGCAATCAACGGTGTCACATGGCCGAGCACCGCAAAAGGTATGGCAATGCAGTTGTAGCCGATGGCCAGCGCAAAGTTCTGCCGCACCACCGCCCCAGTACGCCTTGCCACGACAACAGCCGTCGCAACCGCGCCCAGGCCCTTGCCGGTAAACACAATATCCGCGCAGGCCCGCCCAACGTCTGATGCAGATGACGGTGTAATGGACACATGTGCAGCCGCAAGGGCTGGTGCGTCGTTCAGGCCATCACCGGCATAAAGCACCTTGTGGCCCTCAGCACACTTCGCTTCAATACGCGAAATCTTGTCCGCAGGTTTCAAACCCCATTGCGCGTTCTCAATGCCAAGGCGGGCAGATACCTCCATTACAGGAACCTCACTGTCGCCAGACAGTATTTCCATGGTCAATCCGAGCCCGCGCAACCGCTTGATTGTGTCTGCCGCATCAGCACGCAATGTGTCTGCCAGGGCGAAAGTCACGAGATCCCCTTTCTCGACCCCGAAGCACACTTCGCTGCCTTGCAGCATCGTGCCAGCATTGCCGGTAATCTCAGTAACCCATTCGCGCCGCCCAAGGCGTATGCGTTTGCCTTTCCAACGCGCCTCCAGCCCAAAGCCCGCATGTTCCTGAATGTCTGAAACAAGCACACCAGAGTGCTTCTCCTTCAGACGCGCAACCGCCTTGGCTGCCGGGTGTGTCGAAAGCCCCGCCAGAACCGCAGCCAATGCATGCTCAGTGGTGGTGCCACCGTTGATTGAAGATATCCGCGGCTCGCCAAGCGTCAATGTGCCGGTCTTGTCAAAAACCGCCATATCAACCTCAGCAAGTTTCTCCAGCGCCGCACCATCCTTGACCATGATGCCTGAACGGAACAGCCGGTTGGCAGCCACCACATGGGCAATCGGAACAGCCAGCCCAAGCGCGCATGGGCAGGTGATGATCAGCACCGCAATGGCAACATAGATGGAAGTATGCCAGTCGCCGCCAGTTGCGAACATCCAGCCAGCAAAGCTCAGACCTGCCAGCAAATGCACCACCGGTGCATAAATACCTGCAGCCCGGTCGGCTATGCGCACATAGGAAGACTTGCCCTGCTCCGCGATCTCCATCATCGCTATGACTTCAGCCACGAAAGACTGTTGTTGCGAGCGAACGACCCGGCAGTTCAACGGGCCAGACAGGTTCAACACACCAGCTTCCACCTCCATGCCAGGGCAAGCTGCTGCTTCCGTGGTCTCACCACTTACCAGCGAGCGGTCAAGATCGCTGAACCCGTCCATGATCTTGCAGTCCACCGGCAACCGTTCACCAGCTGCAACCATGATGTCGTCACCAACGACAAGTTCACCGACAGGGACAAAGAAGACCGAGCCGTCTTCAGAAACACGTGACGCACTTTTGGAAACAAGGCGCGAAAGATGAAGAACAGCGCTGCGCGCTCGTTCACGCATCATATGATCAAGATAGCGGCCAACCAGCAGGAAGAACAGCAAGGTGATTGAGGCGTCAAAATATGTTTCGTGTGAGCCTGCTAGGCTTTCGTACACGCTCATGCCAAGCGCCAGCAACACCGCCAGCGAGATCGGCACGTCCATGTTCAGCCTACGCACGCGCAGCGCTGACACAGCAGAGCTAAAGAACGGCAGGCCGGCAAACAGGCACGCAGGCACTGCTATCAGCCCGGAAATCAGCTGGAAGAGCTTTTGGGTTTCGCCATCTGCACCAGCCCAAACCGAAACCGAGAGCAACATGATGTTGGCGGCTGCAAATCCGGCCACAGCAAGCGACATCAACAATTGACGCCCCGCATTGCCAGCGTCTGTTTCTACTTCCGCAGCATCGAACGGCGATGCCTCAAAACCCAGCGCGGCAAAGCCTTCTACAAAATCATTGTCAGCGCCAACGGTCGGGTCCCACTTTACCGCAACCCTTTTGGTCGACAGATTTGCCCGCACCGATTTGACACCCGGCAATCTGGCTATGCCGCGTTCAATCCCCTTGATGCAGGCAATGCAGTGCATCGCCGGCACCGAAAAATCACTTTGCAGGCAACCATCCGGCAACTCATGCGACAAGGCCATCAGCCGCTCATGGTCAAGTTTCTGCTTGATCGCAGATGCTGTTGGCACCGAGCTTGAGTTGCAGCATGTCACTGTCGTGGCTTCTCCACAATCAACCGGGCATCGAGGCGATAATCCCCCAGTTGGCTCTTGCCGCGCATGCTGATCTGCCAGACGCCGGGGGCCAATGCAGTGTCTGCGCGATACATACCGGCACCCTGTGCCGCAAGCCCCAGTGTCATGTCCGACTGCTCATACGCAGGACGCCCGACCAGCGCGACAACATTGTTCAGATGCACCGGGGTGCCCGCCTTGTCTGTTACAGTCAGTTCCAGTCCGTTTGCTTTGTATTCGATCGCACCGGTCCATCCACGCGCAGCTTGCTGCCTGGCCTGGCCCAGCTCCTGATTGAACGCCTGGGACGCAACATAACTGTTCTTCACAATCAGCCCGGTCCAGCTGCTGCTGGCGTACATGGCCATCGTCAGGTTGACCGCGATGATAGTGCCGAAAAATGCCACCATGATCAGCAGCATGTGCGTTCCGGTAAACTGCCTCTGTTTCGGCTGGTCAGTGCTCATGTGGTGTCGTTCCTATGGTGCCGGCGCCACGAAGCGCAGACCGTGCGAAACGCTGACTTTCGTGTTCACGTCAATCACCGTAATTGTAAATTCTGAAGTTGCCGACTTGATGGCCTCCTCAGGCATGGTGACAAACGCACGCACACTCCTCAACTGATTTGCTTTTACCGCAACTTCCTCATTTGCATCTTGACCCAGATCACTGCCTTCAAACCGCATTTTGGCGCCGGGCAAGCCGGCTAGTTCAATACGGAATGAATTTGGCTCGGTTTGCTTGTTGAGTATCTTGATTTCATATCCGTTGCGGATGGACCCGTCGCTCAGCTGCACGAATTGCGGATTGCGATCATGCAGGACAGTCACATCCAGCGGGCTGCGCATGAAGAGCATCACCAGCAAGCCGAGCCCGATCATCGCATACAAGGCCGTGTAGATCATGGTTCGCGGGCGAACAATCTCGCCCCAGTGAAAATGCTGTACGCCTTTCAGAAAACCGTCATCATTGCGGATATTCTGCATGTTGACCGGCCCATCTGCTTGCCCGCCCTTGGCAAGCGTCATGTTGTGATTGTAGGCCGACAAGGTGGAATAGGAGATCAGCCCTTTTTCACGGCCAAGCTTCTCCATCACTCCGTCACATGCATCAATGCACAAAGCACACGTTATGCATTCCAGTTGCTGTCCATCGCGTATGTCGATGCCCATCGGACACACAGCGACACATGCATTGCAGTCAACACAATCGCCCACAGACTGGCCGGAAGCCGCTGCTTTCTTGGCATGCCGGGAGCGCGGCTCGCCACGCCAGTCATTGTAGGTAACTGTCAGAGAATGCTCATCCAGCAGGGCCGCCTGAATGCGCGGCCACGGACACATGTAGGTGCACACCTGCTCCCGCATCAGCCCGCCGAAAATGTAGGTTGTGGCGGTCAGAACCGCGACAGTGGCATAGGCGACAAAAGCTGCGTTTCCGCTGACAAAATCCTTCAGAAGGGTTGGTGCATCCGCAAAATAAAAGATCCAGGCACCGCCGGTCGCGAAGGCAATCAACAACCACACTGTGTGCTTGGCTGTACGCTTGTAGATCTTCGTTGCCGACAAGGGTTCCTTGTCCAGCTTGATCCGGGCATTACGGTCACCCTCGAAAAAGCGCTCCACAACCAGGAAAAGGTCGACCCACACCGTCTGTGGACAGGTGTACCCGCACCACGCACGTCCCACAGTGGAAGTAACCAGAAACAGACCGATGCCGGCCATGACCAGCATGCCCGCAACAAAAAAGAACTCATGCGACCAGATATCTATGAAGAAGAAATAGAAGCGCCGATTGGCCATGTCGACCAGCACGGCCTGGTCTGGTGCATATGGCCCACGATCCCATCGCAGCCAGGGCGTGATGTAGTAGACCGCAAGCGTCACCAGCATGATCACCCATTTGAGCGAGCGGAATGAACCACTCGCACGTTTTGGGTGAATCTTCAGCCGCGCAGCATAGAGCTCGCGGTTGTGCTTGGCGTTTACGGCCTCGGCATCAAACTTTTCAACGTCAACAATGTCCGATGTCATGACCGTCTTTTGCTTCCATTTTGGTTCGAGATTGCACTATTCGGTCTTGCCTGCTTCACCGCCACCGAGGCTGTGCACATAAACCGCCAGTTTCTTCACCTCGGCCTCGCTAAGCTTCAACCCCCACGCGGGCATCACACCGTGCCTGGGTTTGGTTATTTGCGCTGCCACCAGTTCTGCCGTGTTGCCGTACAATGACAAGGCATCGGCCAGGTTCGGCGCACCAAAATCTCGTCCGCCCTTGCCATCGTCTCCGTGGCAGGCAGCGCAGTTCTCAGTGAAAACCGTGGCACCGGCAGCAGCCTGTGTCGCATCATGCTCCTGACCCGACAACTGCATGACATATTGAGCCGTTGCAGCAATCTGTGCCGGTTCGAGCACACCATCACTGAACACCGGCATTTCCGATACCCGCGCGTCGGGATCGTCGCTGTTGCGCACGCCATGCTTGATACTTGTATATATGGCGTCCAGGTCGCCACCCCACAACCAGTCATCGTCATTCAGATTTGGATATCCCGGCGCGCCTTGCGCACCTGAACCATGACACTGCGAGCAGTTGACCTTGAACAGGGACGCCCCGCCCGCAATGGCAAACCGGCGCAACTCGTCGGTGCTGGCAATTACCTCAAGTGAAGTACTGTCGATCTTTCCGAGCAAGGTTGCCTTTGCAGCAGTGGCTTGCGCCAGTTCCGCCTGCAGGTCGCTCCGGTTGGTTTGCCCCGACATACCCATTGTAGAGCCTTCAACCAATGGTATGGCAGGATAGTAGATCACGTATCCAATCGAGAACACGATACAGGCATAGAATGTCCACAACCACCAGCGCGGCAACGGATTATTCAACTCCTTGATGCCATCCCATTCATGGCCCGTCGTCTCAATGCCCGAGACCTCGTCAATTTCATTCTTGGCCATTTCAGTCGTCCTCTCTCAAAATAGTCCGGGCAGTTTCATCGGCTATGCGCTTTGAGCCGGGCCGAAAGGTGAAAGCGACTATCCCGATGAACAGGACGGCCAAATAAACCAGACCCCAGCTATCGGCAAAGTGGCGGAAAACTTCATAATCCATTGTCTTTGCCTCCTACCGTTGGTTTGCTTGAGCACTAGCGTCATACGAGCTGAAGTCGACCAGAGTGCCCAGCATCTGCAGGTAAGCAACCATGGCATCCATCTCGGTAAGGGTCGCAGCGTTGCCGTCAAAGTTGGCAACAACCGCTTTCGGGTACCGCTGCTTTACCGCCTCTGCACCCTCACTGTCGGGATTGGCTTGAGCCGCGGCGTCAGCTGCGGCCAGCTCGATCATCTCGTCGGTATAGGGCGCACCCAGAGTTGCATTTGCCTTCAGATGCCCGGACAGAACCGACGGATCCAGTTCGGTTGTCGCCAGGAAGCTGTAGGTTGGCATGATCGATTCCGGCACAACCGAGCGCGGATCATTGAGGTGTGCCACGTGCCATTCATTGGAGTATCGCCCGCCTACACGGGCAAGATCTGGCCCGGTTCGCTTGGATCCCCACTGGAACGGGCGATCGTACATCGATTCCGCCGCCAGCGAATAATGCCCATAGCGCTCCACCTCATCTCTGAACGGGCGTATCATTTGCGAGTGGCACAAATAGCACCCTTCGCGAACGTAAATGTCACGACCGGCCAGTTCGAGTGGTGAGTATGGTCGAACGCCTTCTACCTTTTCGATGGTGTTCTTCACGTAGAACAGCGGCGCGATCTCTACAATGCCGCCTATCATGACCGTCACCAGTGAGGCGACCATCAGCAAGGTAACATTGCGTTCCAGTTTGCCGTGCTTATTGAGTATGGACATTTGTCGGCCCCTTATTCTGCTGGAACCGCAGCGGCGCCGGCGCCCATGGGCACCTCCTTGCGCACATCACCGCGAATTGTCCGGTAAACATTGTAGGCCATGATCAGGCCACCGATCAGGTACAGGCCGCCACCCACGGTACGCATGATGTACTCGGGATGAATGGCAGTTACACTCTCGACGAACGATCTGGCCAGGAAGCCTTGTTCATCATACTCGCGCCACATCAAGCCTTGCGTGATGCCCGCGACCCACAGAACGGCGGCGTAAATCACGATGCCGATCGTAGCCAGCCACAGGTGCCAGTTCACCAGCCGCAGCGAATACAGCCGCTCGCGGTTCCACAGCTTCGGCACCAGGAAGTAGATCGCGCCAAACGAGATCATGCCAACCCAGCCCAATGCGCCGGAATGAACGTGGCCAATGGTCCAGTCGGTATAGTGCGACAACGAGTTGACCGACTTGATCGACATCATCGGACCTTCAAAGGTCGACATGCCATAGAACGCAAGTGCCAGAACCATCATGCGCAATATCGGGTCGGTGCGCAGTTTGTCCCATGCACCTGACAAGGTCATCAGACCGTTGATCATGCCACCCCAGGACGGCATCCACAGCATGATGGAAAACACCATGCCAAGTGTCTGCGCCCAGTCCGGCAGAGCCGTATAGTGCAGGTGATGCGGGCCTGCCCAGATGTACAGGAAGATCAGCGACCAGAAGTGAATGATCGAAAGCCGGTAGGAATATACCGGACGCTCAGCCTGCTTGGGCACGAAGTAGTACATCATGCCAAGGAAGCCCGCCGTCAGGAAGAAGCCCACAGCATTGTGGCCGTACCACCACTGCGTCAGCGCGTCCTGCACGCCCGCAAAGGCGGAGTAGCTTTTTACACCCAGGAACGACACCGGAATGGCGAGATTGTTGACCACGTGCAGCATGGCAACAGTAATGATGAATGCCAGGTAGAACCAGTTGGCAACGTAGATGTGGGGCTCCTT
Source organism: uncultured Alphaproteobacteria bacterium (assembly GCA_963787895.1). Classification (GTDB taxonomy): domain Bacteria; phylum Pseudomonadota; class Alphaproteobacteria; order Rhizobiales; family Aestuariivirgaceae; genus Anderseniella. The sequence continues at coordinate 172,583 of CAWBEX010000002.1, forward strand.
GCGCTTGACGAGCGTGCCAACGAAAACCGCCAGATACGCCAACCAAACAAGGGTAAGCCAGATATCAACGTACCATTCGGGTTCTGCGTATTCCCTCGATTGCGTAATGCCCAACAAGTAGCCGGTTGCCGCCATGACAATGAACAGCTGGTAGCCCCAGAACACAAACCACGCCAGATTTCCGCCCCACAACCGGGCACGGCAGGTGCGCTGAACCACATAGAAACTTGTAGCCAGCAATGCATTGCCCCCGAACGCGAAAATCACTGCTGAGGTATGCACGGGACGCAATCTGCCGAAATTCAGATACGGTTCCAGGTTGAAAACCGGCCAGGCAAGCTGGGCCGCGATGATGACACCTACCAGGAAGCCGGTGATGCCCCAGAAAACCGTGACTATAACGCCATAGCGCACCACATCATCCATGTAGCCGGAAGTATCTTCGGAAACCATTGCCTTGCCCGCCGGTGCAAACTGCACCTTGCGCATAAGCACCACGGAACTGCCGGTGAGAATGAAGAAGAGGATCCAGGCATGAGCCTGAAAGAGCGGGTCCTTTGCAAACGCCGCACCCATAAGCGCAAGAAACGTTGCAAACACCATCGCCGCGAGTTCATAGCCATATTTCATGTCAGGTGCCCCCAGACATTGTCGCGTTCAGAAATCGGCACGCGTGTACCGTGAGCGAACATGGCCTGCCTTGACACTTGCAACATTGATCTGGGTCAAGGCGCGCCTACAGGTCTGCAAACAACATGTCCACCAGCAAGCATCGTTGAAGCAAGCGCGTTGGTGGCACAGATTCTCATGGCTGAAGGCAAAACAATCGAGCAAATGAAGAACTCGCTGCAACTGCTCGAAAAGTTTCACACGCTCAAACTTCAACTGTGCGACCAACTTGAGCTTATCGCCGATTCCCTGCCCCACAAGGTGGACATCCGCAGCTGCGTAAATCTTTCACAATGCCTGGTCCCCACGGTGCGTCAGGCACAACTGATTGAGGAAAAACAATTCTTCCCGATAGTCTGCAGCGTCTTTGAAAATGATGGTCAGGTTCATGACAGCCTTGACCGGCTATGCAATGAACACCTCGAAGACGATGCATTTGCTGAAGAAATTGCAGGCCTGCTTCATCATTGCGGCGGTACGGGGCGAGCGGCAGACCCGGAAACGGCTGGCTACATGTTGCGCGGGTTCTTTTCATCACTGCGCAGGCACATCGCATTCGAGCGGGAATGCCTGATACCACTTCTGCAACGGACCCTGCAGATTACTGAATCTTCTAGTCGCCGGTTTGCCGAATCAGCTCGTCAAGATCCACTACGGTGACATCAAGGTTGCGTTCGACAATTATGACGTTGGCCTTGCGCATTTTCGTCATTTGTCTACTGACTGTTTCGATCGTCAAGCCAAGAAAATCCGCGATGTCTGCCCGCTTGAGCGGTAATGAAAAGCTCTTGGATTGCGGGTGATCCTGAACCGGTTTGCCAAGGTGGCGGGCAAGCAACAACAAAAAGCTGGCCACCTTCTCCTGAGCCGTCTTTCTGCCCAGGGTAACCATCCATTGGCGCGCTTCATCCAGTTGCTGGAGTGTTTGCATGTGCAGGCGGTGTTCAAAGTCAGGCCGCTCGATCAGCATCTTCTCGAATTCGGCCCTGGGAAACACACACAGCTCTACATCTGTCGCTGCTTCGGCTGTAACCTTGACCGTATCTGAAAACGGCCTGCCAATGAATTCCGGTGCAAACTGCAAGCCGACAATCTGCTGGCGCCCGTCATGCAGCAATTTGCTGAGCTTGATTGATCCGCTAACGACGTTCGCGTAGTCAACTACCTCGTCCTCTTCAAAGGCAATCGTCTCGCCTTCCCTGTACTTCCGGCGCCTGGTGACATTGGAAAACTTCCACAAGTCAGCCGCCCGCAGCGCCATGCAGATACCTTGCTGGCGCGCACCGCACACTGCGCACGCGGCAGGAACCAGTTTGCTATCTGCATTTGCTAGTCGTTCGGCCACTTCTCAAACTCCACTGACGGCTTGCTTGCCAACGTAACAGGCCGGTCCGGCATTTGATCTCACCATTTCGTATACAGGAACATGATTGCCAACGACAAACAGCATCTACAACTTCAACAGGTTGATGCGACACTGGATACACATTGCACCCGCGCCAGCTCCTGGCCGCTGCGCCATCACGAACCTTGCACCAGATGGCACGACACCATGGCGCCCGCCGCCGCTTTCAGTTCCGGGACCTCGGCTGAGCACCGGTCGATGGCAACAGGACACCGCGGATGAAACACACAACCACTGGGCGGATCGAGTGGAGAGGGAAGCTCCCCACGCAATACGACCCTTTCCTTCTTGCGGCCTGGATCAGGAACCGGAGTGGCAGACAACAGGGCCTTTGTGTAGGGGTGCTGCGGATTGGCGAACAAGGCCTCACGCGTGCTGTACTCAACCGGTTTGCCGAGGTACATCACCATCACCTCATCGGCGATGTGCTTTACCACCGACAGATCATGGGAAATGAAAAGATAAGCCAGGTTGAGCCGCTCTTGCAACTCGCCCAGCAGGTTCAGCACCTGCGCCTGAATTGAAACGTCGAGCGCCGAAACCGGCTCGTCGAGCACCAATATGTCCGGGTCAAGCATGAGCGCCCGCGCAATGGCAATGCGCTGGCGCTGGCCGCCTGAAAACATGTGCGGATAGCGCTCGTAATGTTCTGGCCGCAGTCCCACCGACTTCATCATGGCCTGGGCTTTGTTCCGTCGTTCAGCCTTGCCAAGCGCTGTGTTCATTTGCAGTGGCTCTTCAAGAGCAGCGCCAATTTTCTGACGCGGGTTCAACGAGCCGTACGGATTCTGGAACACGATCTGAACCTTGGGTCGCAAAGCACGGCGCACCTCAGCAGACGCGTCAGCCAACTCTTCATCCGCAATCTGCAACGACCCGGCCGTAGGTTCTTCGATCATGGTGACAAGGCGTGCCAGGGTAGACTTGCCACAACCCGACTCACCAACAATTGCCAGCGTCTTGTGGCGCTGCAGTTCGAAGCTGATACCATCTAGCGCCTTCACCACCGCCGGTTTGGAAAACATGCCGCCGGCCAAGTGATAGTGCTTCTTCAAATCACGCGCACGCAGCACCGTCTCGCCGCTCATGCCATCTCCTCCTGCTTGCCGGGATGATTGACCGGCTCACCCTGCTTCAGCGGATAGTGGCACAGCGCCTGACCCAGATTTTCCGGCTGGCGCGGCGGTGCAGTGTTGCGGCATTTCTGCGTTGCAAAAGTACACCGCGGTGAAAAAAGGCAACCCGACGGCTGGTCAAACTGACCCGGCACTACCCCCGGAATGGACGGCAGCATGCGCGAATTTGCACGCTCTGGTAGAGCGGCAAGCAACGCCGCAGTGTAGGGATGGTGCGGATCGCGGAACAGCAACTTGACCATCTGCTCCTCAACCTTTTGGCCGGCATATTGAACGCTGACCCGCTGTGCCGTCTCGGCCACCACGCCCATGTCATGCGTGATCAGCACCAACGCCATTCCTGTTTCCGTCTGCAGTTTCAACAACAGGTCCAGGATTTGCGCCTGTATGGTCACATCAAGCGCGGTTGTCGGTTCATCCGCAATCAGCAGTTTCGGATTGCACGAAATCGCCATGGCAATCATCACGCGCTGGCTCATGCCGCCCGACAGCTGGTGTGGGAATGCACCCAGTCGCTTTTCAGGTGCAGGAATGCCCACCAGATCGAGCAACTCTATGCTGCGCGCCCGTCGCGCGGCACGGTCGAGGCCAAGATGCTGTTTCAATGCTTCTCCAAGCTGAAAGCCCACTGTGAAGCAAGGGTTGAGGCTGGACATGGGCTCCTGAAAGATCATGGCAATGTCCTTGCCAATTACCTTGCGCCTTTCGCCGGTACTCATTGCCAGCAAGTTTGTCCCGTCGAAATTGAGCCGGTCAGCGGTGACAGTTGCAGTCCACGGCAACAGCCCCATCATGGCCAGCATTGCAACAGACTTACCGGAGCCGCTTTCACCGACCACCGCCAGAACCTGGCTTGAATCGACAGACAGCGAAAGCTGGTCAACAGCCCGGAATGCGCCACCGGCAGTGGCGAATTCAACGGTCAAATTTTCGATCTCTAAAAGAGCCATGGTTGTTGATTTTTCACGCTTGTAGTATCATATGAACACTGGAGATAAAAACATGGGTACGAAACCACTTCCGATGCCGCCAATGCGGCCCATCAATGGTCCAACAGGCCCCAAGCCCGGTTATTGAGGCGTTATTCGTCGTCACTTGACTGCTCCAATGCATCAATGGCCTCGACGGCCAGCCTGCCCGCTTCCAGTCTCAGTTGAATGAAATCACCGTAAACCTCGATCTTGCGATCAGGCTCCAGTGCCTCATAACGGTCACCACGCATATCTTCGGCCAGCTGTGTGATGACATCAACCTGCTGATAGTACTGTATTACCGGTTCGATGACATCTCCTGGCAATATCTGGATCTCATTCACTATGGTGTTGAATGCAGGATTTGGTGTTTCCTTCGGCACGAAAGGTGTGAAGGGAGGTTTCTGATCCGCCCCTTCCCTGATGCGCCGGGTCATGGATTCGACATGCTCATCCGCATTCGTCATGGCCCAACGCTGCAAATGGCAGCTTATCTCTGCGCGGAGGGCAATCTTGCAATCACGGACCCTCTCTGAACGCCTGTGATTTTCCATATGGCGGTCATTGCGATGAGTGACGAACCAGCCAAACGCTGTTACCAGCGCGCCTATCACCGCAGGGCCGAGCCAACCGGAAACTTCCATGGCTCAGCTCCGCTTCAGTTTGGGATCAAGCGCATCTCGCAGGCCATCGCCCATCAGGTTGATGGCAAGCACCGTGATCAGAATGGCAACACCCGGCAGCGTCACCACCCACCAGGCCCGCAAGATGAACTCGCGCGCTTCAGCCAGCATTGTGCCCCACTCCGGCGTTGGGGGTTGAGCACCCATGCCAAGGAATCCAAGTGCAGCCGCATCCAGTATCGCCGATGAAAACGACAGTGCAGCCTGCACGATCAGCGGAGCCATGCAGTTAGGCAGGATCGTGCGGAACATGAGCCTGCCGGGACCAACCCCCGCCACCCGCGCAGCAGTGACATAGTCCTTGTTTTTCTCACCCAGCACCGCCGCCCTGGTCAACCGCACATAATGCGGCTGCTGCACGATGGCGATGGCAATCATGGCGTTGGTCAGGCTCGGTCCCAACACAGCCACCAGCACCAGCGCCAGCAGCAGGCTGGGGAAGGCCAGGATTATGTCCATCAAGCGCATGACCAGCGTGTCGGTGGTCCCACCCGCGAAGCCCGCAAGAAGACCAACTGTCACCCCGATGATCATTGCACCGGCAACGACTATGCACCCCACAAAAAGCGAATACCGGGAGCCGAACATCAGGCGCGACAGCATGTCCCGCCCAACCGCGTCAGTGCCAAGCAGGAACTTCCAGCTGCCACCTTCCTGCCAGACCGGCGGCACCAGCAACGCATCACGGTACTGGACGTTCGGTGCATGAGGCGCAATCAGGTTGGCAAATACCGCAATCAGGCACACGGCGACAAAGAACCACAAGCCAATTACCGCGCCGCGGTTTTCGCTGAAATAGTGCCAGAACTCGGAAAACGCCCCGCGCCAGCCAGTGGTGCGGGTATCAGCGGCATCAAGCGTGGTGTTATCACTCATGGCTTCACCTCGTGTGCCGGATGCGCGGATTGACCAGGCCATACAGCAGGTCAACCACCAGGTTCACGATCATCACGATTGCTGCGATAAGCAACAACCCGCCCTGCACCGAAGGGTAATCACGGCGGAAAATTGAATCGACCATCCACTTGCCAATACCCGGCCACGAAAAGATGGTCTCGGTCAGTATGGCGCCCGCCAGCAATGTTCCCACCTGCAGCCCGATCGTGGTGATGACCGGTATCATGGCGTTGCGCAGTGCATGCACCCCGACGACACGCATCTCGCCAAGCCCCTTGGCCCGGGCTGTGCGGACATAATCCTCACCCATGACCTCGAGCATTGCCGAACGCGTCTGCCGTGCAATGACCGCCAATGGAATGGTCCCCAACACGATGGTAGGCAACACCAGATGTGACAGCGCCGACGTGAAGGCGCCTTTCTGGCCCGACAGCAGGCTGTCTATCAGCATGAATCCTGTGACCTGCGGAAAAAAATACAACAGGGATATGCGCCCCGACACCGGCGTCCACCCTAGCACCCCGGAGAACAGGATGATCAGCAACAGACCCCACCAGAAGATTGGCATTGAATAGCCGACAAGAGCGGTTCCCATGATAGACTGATCGAGCCAGCTGCCACGCTTGATCGCAGCAAACATGCCTGCCGGCATTCCCAGGATCATGGCGAACAGGATCGCACAGATCGATAATTCCAAAGTGGCAGGGAACAGCGCGAAAAACTCGCCCCATACCGGCTTCTTGGTCACCAGCGAATAGCCAAGGTCACCACCCAGCGCGGACAGAAGGTAGTCCAGATATTGTGCGTAAAGCGGACGGTCAAACCCGAACTGGGTCATCAGTTCAGCATGACGTTCAGGCGTGATGCCGCGCTCACCCGCCATCAGCAGAACCGGGTCTCCCGGCAGCAGGCGGATGAAAGTGAAGGCCGCGATAGTGACCCCGATGAAGGTCGGGATCAGCAGGCCAAGTCGTTTTAGGAGAAATGCGAGCATGACAAGCCTTGACCGCCGCACCGTGGCTTACAATGGAAGCCACGGCACGGCGGAGTTGATTGTTGGCTTACTCAGCTATGTCAACACCGTCAAACCAGTGACCACCCAGCGGGTCCATCACATAACCTGACACCTTCTTTGACATAGGCATGAACACCACCGAATGCGCGATGGTCGCCCACGGAGCTTCCTTCTTGAACACGACCTGCGCTTCTTCATAAAGCTTGGTGCGCTCTGCCTTGTCGGACACGGTCTTGGCCTTTTGAATCAGCCCGTCAAAATCCTTGTTGCACCACTGCGCGCGGTTGGAACCACCAACACCGTCACAGCCGAGCAGCACGGCAAGGAAGTTGTCCGGGTCACCATTGTCACCTGTCCAACCCAGAAGCACAGCACCGTCGCGGTCCTTTTCCTTGGACAGCTTGAGGTACTCACCCCATTCATAGGAAACGATTTCCACGCCCACGCCAACCTTGGCGAAGTCAGCCTGAATAAGCTCGGCCATGCGCCGGGCATTCGGGTTGTACGGGCGTTGAACAGGCATCGCCCAAATCTTCATCTTCAGGTCCTTGACGCCAGCGGCCTCAAGCATTTTCTTGGCTTCATCCGGATTGTAGGCATCATCCTCGATAGCGTTGTTGTAGGACCACATGGTCGGTGGGATAGGGTTCTTGGCAATTTTGCCCGCGCCCTGGAACACCGCATCCAGAATGGACTGCTTGTTGATTGCCATGTTGAGGGCTTTGCGTACCTCGGCCTTGTCGAACGGCGCCACCATGGAGTTGTAGGCAAGATAGCCGACATTTAGACCTTCCTGCTCCATCATCTGCAGATTTGGATCAGCCTTCAGGTCGGCAAGGTCAGCCGGGTTTGGATATGGTGCCACATGACATTCCCCGGCCTTCAGCTTCTGCTGGCGCACCGATGCATCTGTGGTGATTGCAAACACCAGGTCATCAATGGCCTGCTTGCCGCCCCAATAGCCTTCATGGGCCTTGTAGCGGATGACAGCATCCTTCTGGTAGGCAACAAACTTGAATGGGCCAGTACCGATCGGCATCTGGTTCAGCAGTTCCTTCTTGCCATCTGCTTCAAGTTTGGCGGCATATTCTGCCGACAGGATTGACGCAAAATCCATGGCGAGGTTGGCAACCATGGGAGCTTCCGGCCGGTTCAAAACGAACTTCACGGTATAGTCATCAACCTTTTCAATCGACTTGAGCAGGTCCGGCATCGACATGCCGTTGAAATATTCCCAGGCGATGCCTGCTGTGTACTGGTTCCAGGGATTGTCCTTCTTCAGCTGGCGATCAAAGCTGAACAGCACATCGTCGGCGTTGAAGTCGCGCGTTGGAGTGAAGAATTCAGTGGTTTGAAACTTTACGCCCTGACGCAGCTTGAATGTATATGTCAGGCCGTCTTCAGAAACTTCCCAGCTTTCTGCTAGGCCGGGGATGACTTCAGACGTGCCGCGCTTAAACTCCACCAGCCGGTTGTACAGCGGCTTGGAAGAGGCGTCGAACGTCGTGCCTGCGGTATAAGGTGCAGGATCGAAGCCTTCAGGCGACCCTTCGGAACAATAGACCAGTGTCTTCGCCTGTACCGCAGCAGTGGCGGCGGTCAAGGCAGTAGCGCCCAGAAGGGCTGCCATCAGAATTCCGGTTCGTTTCAACATGCGTAGTCTCCCTTTGTCTACGAACTAACAAATTCATCCGGGTTCATCGGATTTCCCATCAAAGCACCATTCAGGGTGGCTGCAAACAGGCAAATTGAAAGCGCCCCCGCAATTGATGTTGTGCAGCAGTGGTTTTTCGAAGTGAGGCATGACCGGAATTGCCGCTTCTGACCCGAAGTTTGCTGGCCTGGCACAGAAACCAAAGCGGCAAAAAACTCTGGCGCGGTGACACACCCAACTGCCAGCCATGCTTTTCCCTGGCATTGCAACCTGCTCGCGGTGACAATAGCCTCGCCTTGAATGAGTGGAGGGCTACATGGCAGACCAGCACGACCGCAGCATGATGGAAAACCTATACTGGTGGGGCATTGCAACAATGTTCCGCTGTCCGCATCAGGGCCCTGAAGGCATGGACATCGCACTTGCCGGCGTGCCCCATTCAACCGGTAACGGAACAACCGAGCGCGACCAACACCTGGGACCGCGCGCAGTGCGCAACGTGTCTGCCTTGCAGCGGCGAGTGCACGGCGGGTTTCGCCTCGACCCCTGGAAAAGCGCAAAGATTGCAGACATTGGCGACGTGCCGTTTCCACGTGCAAACGACAACGAGGATTGCATCGAGCAGATCACGAAATTCTACCGCCAGGTCGATGCATCTGGCGCTAGACCGCTTTCTGTGGGCGGCGATCATTCAATTACGGGTGGCATCGTGCAGGCGCTGGGTGGCGGCAAGCTGGCAGGCGGTGAACCGGTCAGCTTCCTGCATCTCGATGCCCATACTGACGTGTTCACCAAGGTCGATCATTTTCTGGGTGCAGAAAAATCTGCCGCGCACTGGGGCGCATATCTCGCCGATCAGGGCAAGGTCGACCCCAGCCGATCCATGCAGATCGGATTGCGCGGACATCCACGCACACTGGACTGGCTCGAGCCGTCCTACGAGTACGGTTACAACGTCGTCACCATGAAGGAATTCCGCAAGCGCGGCCTGCAGGACGTGGTAGCCCAAGCAAAGGAAGTCCTGGCAGGCAGGCCCGTCTACATCACCTTTGATCTCGACTGTCTGGACCCGACGGTGGCGCCTGCGGTTTCAAATATCGAGCCCGGAGAAAAGGGCTTCGACATCGACGAGGCGGTCGGTCTGCTTCATGCAGCGCGCGGGCTCAACATCATTGGCGGCGACGTGGTTTGCATGATGCCCACGAAAGATAGCCCAAACAACATAACCGCGATGACCGCAACATCGATCATGTTCGAAATGCTGTCGATGATGGCGGAGAACGTCACTGCAAAGCGCTAACCCAACAGGCACCTCTGGCAGTTGTTACATTTCCGCCTTCTCAACCTCTTCCATCAGGATCGGCACACCCATTGCCATGGAATGGATCCCCATTATTGAGGTCAGTTCCATTACTTCCAGGATTTCCTCCTTGGTGGCGCCGGCCTTCAACGCGTTCTTGATGTGCCGGCGAACCCCTGATGGCCACAGGTGTGTGGTGGCAACGTTGATGGCGATGAAAATCAGTTCCTTGTATTTCTGCTCCAGCGGCCCGTTGGTCTGTGGCACCGCGCGAAACGCCAGAAACGCCTCAAGGTAATCCGGATCCATCTCTGCCAGCGTGTTCCACATGGGGTTCCAGTCTCCCGTGGCGCGCTGGGCTTCAGTTGCAGGATACTTTTTCTTGTCGTTCATGCAGCTACCCTCCCCTGTGTTTGAAGCTGTCACGCCGGAAACTGTATAGCGCCGCCGGGTCCACTGACGTATCAATGACCGCGGGCTTGCCGCATATCAGTGCTGCCTCGATTGCCTGGGCAAGTTGATCCAGCGTCTCGGCCTTGTAGCCCTTCGCGCCGTACAGCTCTGCAAGCTTGTCGAAAGGTGGGCTGGAAACATCTGCTCCGATGTAGCGGCCATTGAAAAAGTCGCGCTGATAGGCTTTCTCGGCACCCCAGCACCGGTTGTTCATGACGACTGTAACGGTGTTGATGCCATGATCGACCGCAGTGGAAAGTTCCGAAACGGTCATGCCGAATCCGCCGTCCCCCATCAGACTGACGACCGGGCGTTGCGGTGCAGCCAGCTTGACGCCCAGGCCACAGGCAAACGAAAACCCGACCAGACCAAAATCCAGCGGAGTAAACAGGCTCTTGGGTGTCCAGTAGTTCATTGCATCGGTCGCCTGAAGGCACAGGGTGCCTGCGTCCATCGTCAATGCGGCATCCCTTGGCAGTACATCGCGAAGCGTCTTGAACAAGCCCGATGGATGGATCGGCATGGCCTCCACCTTGGCGTCTGCGTCGCGCTGTTCCAGAAAGGCCTTGCGTTCGGCCTTGAAAGCACGCGTCCACGCATCTGCTTCGCCACGCATGCCCAGTGCCTCTACTGCCTCACGCAATTGAACAGCGGCAGTCGGCGCATCTGCCATAATGCCGAGCGCAGCCGGGAAGTACCGGCCAAGAGCAGTTGGTTCCAGCTCAACGTGGATGATTTTTGCCTGCTCATTGATGTTGTCATAGCTGTAGAAGGTCGAGTTGAATCCAACCCTTGTACCAAGCGCCAGAATGATGTCTGCCTGTTTGACCAGGCGGGATGCTACCGCATTGCCGCGTGGCCCCATCTGACCGGCGTTCAGCGGATGAGCGAACGGGATCGCATCACCATGACCAGGCGACGTGACGACCGGACAGTTCAAGGCTTCAGCCAGCGCCAGCGTTGCTTCGTGACCACCAGTGTTCTTGATGCCGCCGCCAGCGATGATAACCGGTTGCACAGCACCGGCCAGCATCTGCGCTGCCTCTGCAATTGCGCCAGGTGCGCCAGCAGGTGCCGCGTAAGGGCGATACTGGTCGCGTGTCTGGAATTCACCAAATTCCGCCTGCCCCGACAGCACGTCGCGCGGAAGGTTGAGCTGCACCGGCCCCCGCCGTGGAGCCATCGCTTCCCTGAATGCCTCGCGAAACATCTCCGGGACACGATCTGCACCCGTCGCTGTCCAGGTCTTCTTGGTGACAGGCTTGAACAGCGCTTGTTGATCAACCTCCTGAAAGGCATCACGATAAAGATGACCTGAGGCCAGCGCCCCGGCAATCGAAACCACTGGCGAGTAGGCCGCTTTGGCCTGCGCAAGCCCCGTGACAAGGTTTGTTGCACCGGGGCCGTTCTGACCCGCAAGTATCACACCGGCTTCACCGCTCATGCGGGCAAACCCGTCTGCCATGTGAGTGCCGGTTCTCTCATCATGTACACCAACAAAGGTGATTTCACTGGCATCATAAAGTGCGTCGAACATTTCCATGGTCGCGGAGCCGATCAGGCCAAAAACGTGAGACGTTCCTTCTGCCTTCAAGGCTTCGACTGCGGCTTGTCCACCTGTCATTGTCTTCATGTGATGTTCCTGCTTGATGTACAGCCGAGCACGCGGCCAAGAAATTCAATGACTGGTGTCGTGAAAGTGTCCGGTTTTTCGATCAGACCCAGATGCTGCAAGTGAGGCACGATGATCACTTCACTGCCAGCAATTTCCTCACCAATGGCGGTGCTCATGGCCGGAGTTGAACCGGTATCATTTTCACACGTCATGATCAGTGCGGGATGCGTGATGGGTGGCTGCGGCCGGATCAACTCCTTGACCCCTTCGGCAAGTACCTGGCGGTGGGCAGCGTAGTTGCCATGATCATTGGCCAGGACGACATCCCGGACGCTCGTCACAATGTCCGCATGATCGCGGCGGAAACCTTCAGTAAACCAGCGCTCAAGAGTGGTGTCGATGTTGGCCGCCGGTCCACCTGCCCCGGTATCTCGCGCCCGTTCTTCAACAAGTTTCTGTTGCTCTTCGCCGCGCTCATGGGGAGAATTGAGAATTGCCAGCGCAGATACACGGTCCGGATGGTCCATGGCACAGCGGCGATTGATCATGCCGCCGAGTGAAAAGCCGACCAAGGCAGCGCGTTCAATGCCAAGCTCATCAAGCATACAAATCAGTTGTTCGCTCAGTAGCGTCAGACTGACCGGCTTGTCGGGCAACCTGGTTTCTCCATGCCCGCACAGGTCATATGCAATCACCCGGAAGTGACGGGCAAATGAAGCCACCATCTCCTGCCAGGTGCTGCGGCGGGTCAGGCCCAGCCCATGAATCAGCACAACAGCAGGCGCATCATCACATCCATTCACCTCATAGGCAGTTCCGTATCGGGTTTGCAGCATTCACACGCCCGCCGGGTTATCAACTTCACGTCCCATTTCCTTCAGATCAGTGTAGCGATCACCAATCCGATGGTTGGGATGTCCCCCGACAGAAGCGCCAAGGGCAACGATGATTTCGTCATCGGCAGGGGCATCAGGAACACAGGTGTGAATTGTCTGGTAGTGCGAGCGGCGCCCACCGTCGTCCTTGTCCATCAACGGGATCATCAGCGAACAGCCCGCCGCGCCCCGGGTGTTCGTGAACACCAGATAAGACTTGGCGTTGATGGCTTCCCGAAACTGGTTTCCAAACCACAATGAATGTGTCAGCGCCTGGGCATGCTCAAGTTCGCCGCCCATACCGACGACCGAAGCCTTGCCGCAACCTTCCAGTTTGTCACCGGTGATGTCCAGCAACATGCCAGTGAGCAGCTTGCCAATTTCTGGACAATGCTCGCGCACCTCCGGCCCCATGTTCTCGACATGCCCGCGCCCGAACCAGGGATTTCGGATTATCGCCATCGCAGACACCAGCCGCGTAGGATTTACGACATCTTTCCAGCCTTCCTTGTGGGTGGTCTGGATGAGTGTCAGGGTTCGACGGATTTCAACCGGCATTGGCAAGTTCCTTGTTTGTGAATGCCGGCATCACTTCATTGATGAACAGGCGCAGTGAACGTTTTTGCTGATCCATATCCATGCCCATGGACGCGTAATAGATGAAGGAATCCACTCCGATACCTTCATACATTTTCAGCTTGTCGACTACCTCTCCAGGCGAGCCGAATACAAGATTCTGCTCCAGTGTGTCCGGGTCGTACCGGAAGTTGCCTGACAATTGTTCTGCCTGCACCTTCTCCGGGAAGCCATTGATCACGTCTCCGGATTTGGTCATCAAGTTGCCGAACTGACCCAGAACACCACGCAGTGCGTCCATAGTCGCCTTGCGATCAGATTCAGTTTCATAAACAGCAGCATGACGCATAACCGCCCACTCTCCCGTGTACTTTCCATCAAACTTCGCAATGGATGCATCAAGCCGCTTCTTGTATTCCTCTGCCTCGGAAAAGGGCATGGTGAGTGGCCACGACATGATATTGCAGTTGTTCTCGACTGCGTAATCAAAGGTGATTGGGGCCCGGGCTGCCACCCACACCGGCACATCCGGCTGAATCGGCTTCGGGCATGAGGTGGCCGACGGAAACTGCCAGTACTCGCCGTTATGCTCGTAGTCGCCTTGCCACAACTTTTTCACAACCGGCAGCATTTCCTGCATGTATTTCCAGCTGTCCTTTTGATCGAGACCGGGGAACATGCGGTCAAACTCGCGCTGATAGGCACCTGAACCGATACCGAACTCCAGTCGGCCGTTGCTGAGGAGATCGAGCAGCGCTGCTTCCCCTGCCAGATTGATTGGGTGCCAGTACGCAGCATTGACGACACCCACACCGAGCCGGATGTTGGGGCAATGATCACCCCACCAGGCCAGCATGGTAAACGGGTTCGGTGCGATGGTCATTTCCATGGCATGATGTTCCGCCGCCCAGGCAACCTCGAACCCTGCTGCATCTGCCATCTTGACCATTTCGAGTGTATGGTCACGCACCTCTCGCATGTCCACGGACGCATCCATACGCTCCATGTTTATTGCCAGATGAAATTTCATTGCTTGCTCCTGTGAATTTGCACTGGGTCAGCGGCTGTGGAACTGGCTGGCCAGCGGTGCATCAGAAGTGTTCATCCAAACCGTCTTTGGCCGGGTATAATCAAGCACCGCCTGAAAGCCGCTTTCGCGGCCAAAGCCGGAGTTTTTCATTCCACCGAACTCTGCCACCGGCGAGATCACCCGGTAAGTATTGACCCAGACAATGCCAGCCTTGACCGCATCAGACATACGCAAAGACCGGGCGCTGGAGCGGGTAAATATGCCAGCAGCCAATCCGTGGACGGTGTCATTGGCAAGGCGAACCGCCTCTTCTTCGGTCTTGAACCTGACGGCAGCGACGACCGGGCCGAACAATTCCGTATCGGTGATTTTGAGATTATGGCTGGGGCAGTCGACAATTGTCGGCTCGTAGAAGTATCCTTCAAGCCCCTGCGGGCGTTTGCCACCCGCGATTACCTTGCCGCCCTGCTCTTGCGCGTAGGCAACTTCACGCTCGATGTTCTCCAACTGCGCAGTAGTGCATAATGGCCCCATCTGGGTTTCGTCCAGCATCGGATCGCCAATCTTCACGCTTTCAGCCACTGCCTTCATGCGTTCAAGGAATTCGTCAGCGATGGTTTCCTGCAACAGCAGCCGTGACCCCGCCACGCAACTCTGTCCGGCAGCAGCGAAAATGCCGCCGACAGAACCATTAACTGCACTTTCGATGTCGGCGTCCTCAAACACGATAAATGGAGACTTGCCACCGAGCTCGAGTGAGACTTCCGCAAAGTTCTCCGCCGAATTGTGCACTACATGACGCGCAGCCACCGGACCGCCGGTGAACGACACACGCGCCACCATCGGATGCGAGGTCAGCACTCTACCGCACGGGTCGCCGTGTCCGGTGACAATGTTGACAACTCCAGCTGGAATGCCGGCATGCTCTATTAACCTGCCAAATTCCAGCATGGCGGCGGATGCATATTCCGATGCCTTCAGCACGATAGTGTTTCCAGCTGCCAGCGCCGGGCCGATTTTAACCGCACTCAGGAACAACTGTGAGTTCCAGGGCACTACCGCAGCAATGACGCCAAGCGGTTCGCGCTTGGTGAAGACGAACAGGTCGGGCTTGTCGATTGGCAGGGTTTCACCGTGGATCTTGTCAGCAGCACCGGCATAGAAGTGAAAAAACTCCGCAATGTAATTCGCCTGCCAGCGCGTTTCCTTTAACATCTTGCCGGTGTCCCGGGTTTCGATCGTGCCCAGCTCCTCCGACTTGCTGGCCAACAGATCACCCAATCTGCGCAAACAATGGCCGCGCTGCGTAGCGGACATGGACTTCCAGGGACCCTCATTGCCAGCCTTCCAGGCAGCTTTCACTGCACGATCAACATCTTCCGCAGTGGCTTCAGGCACATTGCACCAAGCCCGGCCGGTCGCCGGATTGAAACTTTCAAAGGTCTTGCCGTCCGAGGCAGCAACCCATTCTCCATCGATCAGCATCCGGTAGGTTTCAAGCGAATTCATTCAGCTTCTGTTCTTTCTTGCAAATGGCAAGATCTTGATTGCCCATGAAGCGGCACATGCAACGAACCCATCATTCCGCCCGAAGCTGCTGCCTCCACCGCACAATCTGGCTCAGATTTACAATCCTGAAAAACAAAATATTTTGGCATTTAAATTCGATTTTTTTGCACTTAATATGTTTCATATGAACCACGCCAATCTTGAGACATTCCTGAAGATCATCGAAACCGGCAGTCTGGTGCGAGCATCCGAAACACTCAATGTGACCCAGTCCACGGTTACCGCGCGGCTGAAGACACTGGAGGACGAACTGGGCCAGACGCTTATGGTGCGGCAAAAATCAGGAGCCACACTTACTGCTGCCGGCCTCAAACTCAAACGCTATGCAGAGGTCATGTCCGGCCTTTGGCGCCAGGCCCGCATGGAGATATCCCTGCCCAAGGGAACAAGGTCAGTGTGCAATTTGGGCTGTCATCAGGATCTTTGGCCCGGCCTCGGCAAGTCAGTATTTGAAGCGCTGCGTCGCACCCATCCCGACGATGCCTTGTCGATATGGACCGGCGAAC
Source organism: uncultured Alphaproteobacteria bacterium (assembly GCA_963787895.1). Lineage (GTDB taxonomy): Bacteria > Pseudomonadota > Alphaproteobacteria > Rhizobiales > Aestuariivirgaceae > Anderseniella. The sequence goes on from CAWBEX010000002.1 coordinate 188,937, forward strand.
AGTCAGAACTTGATGCTCGCCTGGGTGCCGGCCTGGTCGATGTGGCAATCACCTATCAGCCTGTTGTGCACGGCAATCAATCAATCCAGTTGTTGCCGCCTGACCGGCTGGTATTATATGCCAACACTCCAGACAAACCCATGCGGTTTGATCCCGGCTATGTCTATGTAGACCTAGGCGACGATTTTCACCGCGAGCATTCGCGCGAGTATGCAGATGCCGGCGTTGCCCGCATCAGCTTCTCCAGCGCCGTTTGGGCACTTGAGCACTTACTGGAAAATGGCGGTTCAGCCTATTTGCCCGAACGTCTAGCGCAGCCATACGTTGCAAGTGCGCAACTGCACCAGATCGCTGGCTCGCCGGCATATTCAAGAAATGCCTATCTGGTGACCAACGACAGGACAGTGCACAACTGGCCCCTGCTGGAAGTGTTCAACGAGAGTGTGCTGGCACAACATGCAGCATCACATCTTTGAGGGTGTGTTGTGCGGGCACCGCAATTTCGCAACGCCCAAACCTCAATCATGGTGAGCAAGTTCGGCATAATGGCAATCCTCACGGCATTATGTTTAACGGCACAGTCGTGCGAACAATTATCCATCCAGAAATCTCTTGTCTTGCGGTGAAGGCATAACTCTTTTGCCGCAATTGCCTTGAAAGCGTACCAAGGATTACACCGAATTCACTGGCAGCATTCAGAGCACGAGAGCAGTCTTGCCGTTGTTCCGGCATCCAAACGGTAGCCGGTATCACAAGTGGAAAAGGAAACATTTCCATGACTACCAACAAACCAACGTCTACACCTAAACCGCATCCCAAACCCCAGCAGGGCAAACCGATGCCAAATCAATCTGGCAAAAACTACGGCTACAAATAAGACCTGCTTGTCTACATGTGTGTAGATACAAATTTCCTTTCAGCAGCGCGCGTGTGGCCACGCCCCTGGAAGTCCAACACAATCCCACACGACAATTGGAGTAATTGAAATGAAGACCCCCTTTATCATGGCCGGACTTCTGCTCGCTGCTGCAACTGCGTCGTCAAGTTTTGCAGCAACCGTGCACAACATGGATGCGAAATCCCAGACCGTCTCCATCATGGAGAACGGCAAGACATCAGAGATGACACTGGCAGCCAATGTCAGCAAGGAATACATATGCGCGAAAGGCTGCGACTTATCCGTGGGCTCACACAAGCTGACCCTCAAGGGTGCTGAAACAGTCAACATCAAGGATGGCGAACCGAGCATCCAGAAGTAACTTCACCTCAACTCCTGCCTGCCTGTGGAACGCCCGGAGCCCCGTCTCCGGGCGTTTCCATATTGGCAGCAACCAGCACACAGTCATGCAAATTGCGTTTGGCAGACCTGCCAACACATGCATCATCGTGACAACGGCGGTCTTTGCAAAACCGTAATTGTATCGCCTAACAAATTCAGACAGTTGAGCCAGTTACTTGCTTCACCTATGTTGCAATCTGTCTCAAAAATCTGAGCACGGACAAATTCTATTGTATTCCGGCATTTTTCAGTGAGTAGGTTCGAATGAAACGCCAGATATTGGCCACGATGTTCTTGTTGTTGATTCTTGCGCTGTGCGGAGGACTGATCTGGTTCAACTTCTTCAAGGCACAGAAAATCGGCGAGTTTTTTGCCGGCATGAAGCCACCAGTTCAGACTGTTTCCACTACCCTGGTTAAGGCAAAGACCTGGCAGCCCGGCATAACAGCCATTGGTACCGCGCGCGCTGCCCAGGGTGTGCAGCTAGCCGTGCAGGCAAGTGGCCTGGTCAAGGAAATCCGGTTCAAGGCAAATGACAAGGTGAAGGCTGGCGATGTGTTGGTACAGCTGGACGATGCAGTTGAACGCGCAGACCTGAACGATGCTCAAACTGCCGTAAAAATCAATGAAACGGCAGTTGGACGCAGCCAATCACTCAAGCGAAAGGGTTTTGATTCTCAAGCTGCTCTTGATAACGCACAAGGCGCGCTGGAATCAGCGCGTGGCAAGTTGGCCAATACGCAAGCAATCATTGAGACCAAGGCGCTCAAGGCACCCTTCAGCGGCACTATCGGCATCCCCGAAATTGATCTGGGCCAGTACCTTTCCGCCGGCACTGTAGTTGCAACGCTTCAGGATCTCGACAACATGGTGGTGGACTTCTACGTGCCGGAGCAATCCGTACAGTTCCTCGCGCTTGGTCAGAAGGTCTTGTTTGGCCTGAGCGAAGACAAACTAGACATGGGTGGTGAAATAAGCGGCATCAACCCGCGCGGCGATCCGCAAACGCGGCTGGTCAATGTGCGAGCCAGCATATTTGCGTCTGCCGACAAGGGAATCATACCAGGTCGCTTCGTGCAGGTGCGGGTTCAGATGCAGCAAGAAGACAATGTTATCGCTGTGCCGCAAACGGCTGTCGTGACATCGCTTTATGGTGACTACGTCTACAAGATTGTGCCCGACACAAACACCGGCGCAGCCAAGGACGCCGTGATGGTACAGCAGGTGTTTGTGAAGGTGGGCAGACTGGATGGCGGCCAGATCGAAGTCGTGAGCGGCCTTTCCGCGGGCGATGTCATAGTCGATGCCGGTCAGAACAAGCTGCAACCAGGCGCCAGCGTGAAGGTCGACAATTCGATTAGCATCACCAAACCCGTTGCAAGCCAGTGAGGCAAAAAACATGAGCTTCACAGAGACATTTATCCGCCGCCCGGTGCTGTCTACCGTTGTCTCCCTGCTAATCCTGCTGCTCGGGTTTCAAGGGATGTTTAGCCTGAAATTGCGTGAATACCCGGAAGTGAAGGAGACCACGATCACCATCACGACGGTGTATGTGGGCGCGTCTGCAGATCTGATTCAGGGCTTTGTTACAACGCCGATCGCGAAGGCGGTTATCAGTGCCGAAGGTGTGGACTATGTCACCTCATCGAGCCGCCTCGGTCTCAGTACGGTGCAGGTGCAGATGAAGCTCGACACAGACCCCAACGCGGCGCTGACCGAGGTGAATGCAAAGGTGCAGGCAGTGCGTGCGCAACTGCCATCTGACGTCAAGGACCCGGTTGTTGCCAAAGGTACCGGCCAGACATTTGCATTAATGTACCTGACATTTGCGAGCCCGGAAATGTCGCCGCAGCAGGTAACAGAGTATTTGACCCGGGTGGTTCAACCACGCCTGTCTACGCTGGAAGGTGTTGCCGATGCGCAGATACTGGGCGGGCAGAATTTTGCAATGCGTGTGTGGGTGGATCCACTGAGACTGGCAGCACGCAATGTCAGCGCTGCTGATGTAGTCAACGCAATCAACGCTGCCAACTTCCTGTCCGCACCAGGCAAAACAAAAAACCAGTATGTTGCGTACTCGCTTGAGTCCAGAACCACACTGCAAACGGCAGAAAGTTTCGGCGCCCTTCCATTGCGCACGTCAGGCGACGAGATCGTGCGCTTGCGAGATGTTGCAAGCGTGGAACTTGGCCCTGAGTCCTCTGATGTGAAAGTAACCTTCTCCGGCCGGGAAGGCACCTTTATTGGCGTCACCACCACACCATCCGCCAACCCGCTGGACGTTGCCAATCTGGTCCACAAGGAAGTGGCAGCGATGCAGCCCACCCTGCCAGCCAACATGACGGCAGAAGTAGTTTACGACGCATCGAGCTTTATTCAGGCTTCGATTGACGAGGTTTTCAAGACCATAGCGGAAGCGGTATTGATCGTGGTGCTGGTTATCCTGATCTTCCTCGGCTCATTCCGTTCGGTAGTCATTCCGGTCGTCACAATTCCACTGTCGCTCATTGGCGTGTGCCTGTTCCTGTATGCCTTTGGTTTTTCTATCAATCTGCTGACCCTGCTGGCCATGGTGCTGGCAATCGGGCTTGTTGTGGATGATGCCATTGTCGTGGTCGAAAACATCCACCGGCACATCGAGGCTGGTGACACGCCGATCAACGCCGCCATCAACGGCATGAACGAGATTTTCCGCCCCATCGTATCCATGACCATTACGCTTGCAGCTGTCTATGCACCTATCGGCTTCACGGCCGGATTGACAGGGTCACTGTTTCGCGAATTTGCGTTCACGCTGGCAGGGGCAGTGATCCTGTCAGGCATCATTGCTGTCACACTTTCGCCGATGATGGCATCTCGCTTGTTGAAACCGCATGCCGAGGGTGGTCAAACCGGCTTTGCCGGCTTTGTTGACCGGCGGTTCAGTTGGCTCGAGCGCAAGTATCATGGTGGTCTGCATAGTTCTCTGAATGCCCGTTGGGCTACATTTATTGTGGCCTTTGCCCTACTCGGGACAGTCGGCTTTCTGTTCACCCACACATCATCAGAACTGGCCCCGGAAGAGGATCAGGGTGTCTTTCTGGGCGTAGTGAACGCACCCAAGTATGCCAACTCGGACTACACCCAGTTCTACATCAAGGAGTTTCACAAGCTGCGTGAAACCATCCCCGAGATCAAGGAGACGTTCTCGATTGTCGGCATTGACGGCGGCGGTGGGGCGTTCTTCGGCATGAAGCTGAAAGACTGGGCAGACCGGACCGGCACACCAGCGGCCAAGACCAAGCAGGAAATACAGAACGCTGTTGGCGCAAGTCCCGGTATACAGGCATTCGTGTTTGCAAGGCCTTCCTTGCCCGGTACCGGGGGCGGCCTTCCGGTGCAGTATGTGATCAGGTCTCTGGGCAGCCCGGAACAGGTTTACGAGGTGGCGGAGACCATCCGCAAGCGAGCCCAGGCCAGCGGCAAGTTCATCGTTGTGCAGAACTCGATGTCATTTGACACACCCACGTCGCGCATCGTGATTGACCGCGACCGGGCTGCATCGATGGGAGTTCCCATATCCGATATAGGCACGACACTTGGTGCGCTGGTGGGCGGTGCGGCAATCTCCAAGTTTGACCGGGACAACCGCAGTTATGATGTGATCATGCAGGTGTCGGACGAGAACCGCATGAACCCGGACCTGCTGGGCAAATACTATGTGCGCTCGTCCAGCAGCGCGATGGTGCCGCTGTCGGCTCTGGTGAAGTTTGAAAATCTGGCTCAGCCAGCCAGCATCGAACAGTTCAACCAGCTGAATTCGGCAACCATCTCCGGTGTTCCGTTGCCAACGGTCGCCAGTTCAGACGGCCTGAAAGAACTGCAAACCATTGCGCAACAGGTTATGCCAGCGGGATTCTTTACCGACTACATTGGTCAGTCCCGTCAAGAGCAATCAGCAGGCAATGACTTGCTCATCGCGTTCGCCCTTGCCATCGTGGTGATCTACCTGGTGCTGGCTGCCCAGTTCGAAAGCTTCCGCGACCCCATCATCATCTTGATGGCCGTGCCCCTATCGCTGTTTGGCGCTTTGGTTCCGCTGAACCTCGGTCTCGGCACATTGAACATCTTTACCCAGGTGGGTTTGATCACCCTGGTGGGACTGATCACCAAGCACGGTATCCTGATGGTCGAATTCGCCAACGAACAACGCATACTGCACGGCATGAGCAAACGCGAGGCGATCGAAACGGCCGCTGAAGTTCGCCTGCGTCCCATACTGATGACCACGGCGGCAATGGTGCTGGGTGTCACGCCACTGCTGACTGCAACGGGCGCAGGTGCTGCAGCACGGTTTTCCATGGGACTGGTGATTGCCGCGGGCATGGCTGTGGGCACGCTGTTCACGCTGTTCGTGGTGCCAATGTTCTACACACTGATATCATCGAACAAGGTTAGGTCTGATGCGACCTGAACAGGGGCGCCAATTACGTCTGGCCTGCTTTTCATTGAGCAGACGACGGCTGATCTGAACTGCTGGCTGGCGCTGCAAGGGTTCTGCACGAAGCACGACACCGCCGGTTGTTGGCCCATCGCAGAAACGAGCATTTTGCGGGCACAATCAGCAATCACGCCAGGGATAGTTTCAAGCTGGGTGAAAATGGCGAAGGCCACCGGGGAGGGGTAACCCGGCGGCCTTCTTTTCAAGGTCATTTGCAGGGGTAGCATTCAGGCCTTGTGTGATTAAAGTGATAGCAGACGCTTATCTCAATGCCAGTTAATTCCAGTTAATCTGCCCATACGACAGGGCCAGTCAGACTGAAATCTGCCTGCTTCAGAAGGTCCGCGCGCGACGACGCCGGCAAGGCACAGGTATAGGCTGCCACATACCTGCCGTTCGGCGGTGTTCATGCCATCACCGGCAACAGAGTATTCCCGCTCAAACGCGCCCAATGATCAGTCCGGCAATACCGCAGTGGCCTCAATCTCAACCTTGGCCCGGTCTTCGACCAGCGCCACAACCTGTACCAGCGCCATTGCCGGAAAATGATCTCCGATCACACGCCTGTAGGCCGCGCCAAGTTGCTTCTGCTGGCTCAGATACTCTTGCTTGTCAGTCACATACCAGGTGAGCCGCACAATGTGTTCGGGTCTGCCGCCGGTCACGGCCAGCACCGCAACGATATTGCACAGCGCCTGTTCAGCCTGGCCTGCAAACTCGTCGGTCTCGAATTGCTCCTCGGCATTCCACCCGATCATGCCACCGGTGAACACCATCCGCCCTTGTGCCACAATACCGTTGGCATATCCTTTCGGCTGCTTCCAGCCGGCTGGTTGCAACACCTTCATGTCTCGCTATCCTTCCTCAGTCTGAAACGTTGAACCTTGCCGGACTCATTCCGCGGCAGGGCATCGATAAAGCGGATGATGCGGGGGTATTTATAGGGCGCAATGATCTGCTGCACATAATCCTGAAGCGTCGTCGCCAAGGCCGCATCTGCTGCACCGGTCTTTGCCACGACATAGGCCGCAACCACCTGTCCGCGGTCCGGGTCCGGTTCACCAACAACCGCACATTCGGCAACTGCAAAGTGTTGCAGCAGCACGTTCTCGACCTCCAGGCCAGAAATGTTGTAGCCCGAAGATATGATCATGTCGTCGTGGCGGGTGTGATAGGCGATGTAGCCGTCTTCTTCCATAACGCAAGTGTCGCCAGTGATGTTCCAGCCGTCTTGCACATAGTCCTGCTGGCGCTGATCGGCAAGGTAGCGGCAGCCGGTCGGCCCCCTGACCGCAAGCCTGCCCAGTTGCCCCGGCGGCAGCGCCCTGCCCTGCCCGTCAAGCACCGCAATCTCGTAACCCGGTATAGCCGGGCCGATGAAGCCTGGCCGCACGGCGTCGCCTGCCGCCCCGGCAAAAGCATGCAGCATTTCGGTGGAACCGATCACTTCGGCAAGGACGCTGCCGGCGATGTCAGACCATGCATCTCGCACAGGAAGCGGCAGCGCCTCTCCCGAGGAAACCGCAAGGCGCAGCCGCGACAGACGGGACGCATCATCGAGCCGCAACATGCGCTGGTAGAAAGTTGGCACCGTGAAACAGACACTTGCGCGATACCTATCGATAGCCTCAAGCAGGGTATCGGGCTTCCAGACAGGGTGAAGAACCACACTTGCCCCGGCATACAACGGAAAAACCAGGAGGCCGCCCAGCCCGAAGGTAAACGCCAGCGGTGCAGTGCCTATGAAGACGTCAGCCGGTGAAGGCGCCACGATATGGCGGCACATGGTTTCGCAAATTGCCAGCACGTCGCGCTGGAAATGTACCGTGGCTTTGGGCCGGCCGGTGGTGCCTGAGGTAAATGCGATCAGCGATATGTCTTCGGCCACAGTAGCGGCCGTGTCGCATCTGTCTGGCTTGGCCGCCGCGGCTGCGGGTTCTCCACAATCGCCTGCCCAGGAGACCAGCTGGGTGTCCACACAGGCAGATGCGACGGCAGCCTGTAGATCACCAGCGAGTGTCTCCTCACAAAGGGCAAGTGCGGGCCGGGCCATCTCGAGGATGGTTCCGAGTTCACCTGCACGCAAAAGCGGCATGGTCGTTACCGCCACTGCCCCAACCTTCTGGATGGCAAGCCAGATGGTAGCCACGGCGGGCGAGTTGAACCCACGGATCAGCACCCGGTTGCCAGGCCTTATGCCAAGATCCTCTGTCATCAATCGTGCAAGCCGCGCCACCCGGCCAGCCAGTTCCTGATAGCTTATGAACCCCGACGCCGAATGAAAGGCCGGTCGGCCGGCACCCGCCCCTTCAACATGCCGGTCAAGCAGGTAGCTCACGCAGTTCAGCGGACCGGACATCGGCACGTTCGCCAGCGGGTTGATCACGGGCCACTTGCCCGGCAACGGCAGCCTGTCGTGCACGAAGCGGTCGAGCTGTATACTTGCAGCGCTCATGCAGGTGTCCAGTCAGGCGCCACAAGCCGGCGCTTGCCATCACTGGAAAGCGTCACTCCGGGGGCATCGAGCGCTTCCCGATCCCACAGTTGGCAGGTCACCTGCTTGTGCTGCTGGTCGAGGCCTTCGCAATAATTGGTGAACTCGCACAGCTGGATATCACGGCCGTGACCGGTTTCTAGCTTCAAGAACCAGTCAGGGTCAGCCAGCACCTGCCGCGCCGAGGCAACGACATCACCAATGCCTTCTGCCAGCACACGCTCAGCCAGCTCGTAGTTGTGAATGCCGCCTGCGGCCACCACAGGCGTATCATGTCCTGCTACACGTACGGCCTCGCGTATGGCCTTCGTGTCCGCAAAGTTGCGGCCGAACGGGCCAAACTCGTCAGACAGATATTGCGGCATGCATTCATACCCGCTTGGCCCTGTGTAGGGATAGGCCGCCTGCCCCACCTTCGGCTGCTTGGCGTCATCAAACTTGCCGCCGCGCGACAAGGACAGGAAATCCATCCCAGCATGGGCGAACTCGGTAGCAAAGTAACAGACGTCCTCCAGGGTGCTGCCGCCTTCGACGACCTCGTTTGCGAGGAACCGGCTGCCGACGACGAAACCATCAGGCACCGCCGCCCGCACTGCACGGAACACCTGGAGCGGTAATAACACGCGGTTTTCCCGCGCGCCGCCATACCCGTCATTGCGGGTGTTGGTGGCCGACAGGAAACTCGCCATCGTGTAGGCGTGGGCGTAGTGTAACTCCACCCCGTCGAAGCCAGCTTCATGCGCCCTGACGGCAGCATCGGAAAACAGGGCCGGCAGCACCTGCGGCAGTTGGGCAATGTGCGGCAGGTGAATGTCGGTGACGCGTTCACGCTGCCCCATGTTGAGCGCTTCAAGTTCATGCGCTGTCAGCACCCTGGCCAGTTCATCACCGTCCAGCGAGACAAGCCAGGCACGCACCTCCTCCTCAGACGCATCCTTGAGACCGCATGATGCACGATGGGCGTTGGTGACCTGCAGAAAGCGGTTGAGAAACATATCGCGCTTTGGCCGACGGCGGATCGAGAGGAAATCAATCAACTGAATGAACAGCCTGGTGGCGCCACAGCTTTCCTCGCGCACACGCCGCACCAGCGCCATGAGGCCATCGATATAGCGGTCATGGCCTATACGCAGCAGCGGGCCTGACGGAACGTCGCGCACACCGGTTGCCTCAACTACAATGGCAGCAGGCTTGCCACGGGCAAAGCGACCATACCAGTCGAGCACGTCAGCGGTCACCTGACCATCTTCGGTGGCGCGCCACGGCACCATGGCCGGCACCCATGTACGATTTCGCAGATCGAGCCGCCCCCGGTTCAACGGCTGGAACAATTGCGACGCGGCAAGTTCCTTCGGAGCGGGGACGTGGCCGGGCAAGGCTTCCCATCTGATCTTTTGCGGAGGCTTCCACATGGTGCACTCACCCCTCTCGCAGTCGGAAGCGCTGGATCTTGCCTGTCTGGGTCTTGGGCAGCAAAGCGGTGAAAACAACTGAGCGCGGATATTTGTAAGGTGCGATTGCCTGCTTGACATGATCCTGCAGCAGCCTGATGCAGGCTTCATCGCCTACGATGCCTTCGGCCAGCACAACATGCGCCTGCACGATCTGGCCACGTTCCTCATCAGCCACCCCGATCACCGCACACTCAGCCACGTCAGGGTGAGCCAACAACGCAGCTTCCACTTCCGGCCCGGCAATGTTGTAGCCGGCCGAAATGATCATGTCGTCCGAACGCGCGGCGAAACGAAAGATTCCTGCCTCGCCCTGGATGAAACTGTCACCGGTAAGGTTCCAGCCATTGCGCACGTAACTGGCCTGGCGGGCATCGTTCAGATAGCGGCAGCCGGTCGGCCCCCTGACTGCCAGCTTGCCAATGGTCCCGCGTGGAACCTCGTTCATGTCCTCATCTACCACGATAGCCCGGTAACCGGTAACAGACGTGCCGGTCTGAGCCGGGGCGGCTGTACCAAGCCGGTTGGAAATGAAGATGTGAAGGAGTTCCGTGGAACCGATGCCGTCGAGCATTTCCTTGCCGGTCTTGGCCTTCCATTCCTCGAATACCGGGCCGGGCAGCGTTTCGCCAGCCGACACTGCCACCCGCAGTGATGACAGGTCAGCACCTTCATCCATCGCGCGCAGCATGGCCCGATAGGCGGTTGGTGCGGTAAAGCATATCGTCGCCCTATAAGTCTCGATGATCTCGATCATGTTGGGCGGCGAGGCTGCCTCAAGCAGCGTTGCCGTAGCGCCGAAACGCAGCGGGAACACCGCCAGACCGCCCAGTCCGAAAGTAAAAGCCAGGGGTGGCGAGCCGACAAAAATGTCGTCCGGCGTCACTCCAAGCACTTCCTTGGCATAACCATCAGCGATGATCATCAGGTCGCGGTGGAAATGCATGGTCGCCTTGGGTTCGCCGGTCGTGCCGGACGTAAAGCCGAGCAGCGCCACGTCGTCCTGGCTGGTTTCGACCGCAGCGAACCTGACCGGTTTGCCCAGCGCCACCCGGTCAAGTTCGGCATCATGGTTGGCTGTACCGTCGAAACCGATCACCTTTTTCAGGAATTTCGAGTCCTTCCCGCAGGCAACGATCTCGTCCATCATCCGGGTGTCGCACAGGGCAAGCGACACCTGCGCCTTGTCAACGATTTTCATCAGCTCGCCGGCCCGCAGCATTGGCATGGTGTTGACCACAACCGCACCAGCCTTTGTGGCCGCCAGCCAGCAAGCGACCATGGCCGGATTGTTGGCCGAGCGGATCAACACCCGGTTGCCGGGTTTGACGCCGTAGTCCTCAACCAGCGCATGGGCGAGCCGGTTCGTCCAGTCGGCCAGTTCCTTGTAGGTTCTGCGCCGTCCGTTGCCGATCAGCGCCTCGTGGTCTCCAAAGCCCTGCTCGACCATTCTGTCCGTGAGTTCCACCGCGGCATTCAATTTGTCAGGGTAATCGAAGCCGCTGAGCAACAACTCCGGCCACAGCTCAAAAGCCGGAAGGTTGTCGCGGGCAAAGGTATCAGTGTGGGCACTGGGCAACAGGTTCATCTCGATCAACCTCCTGACAGCATATTGCGGGCAATCACCACTTTCTGGACATCCGATGCGCCCTCATAGATGCGCAGCGCCCGGATCTCCCGGTACAGGCTTTCAACGATAGTCCCCACCCGAACCCCGTCACCACCATGCAACTGCACTGCCTTGTCGATAACGGTTTGCGCCGTCTCGGTGGCATGCAGCTTGGCCATCGCCGCCTCGCGGGTAACCCGTGCTGCACCGGTATCCTTGGTCCATGCCGCGCGATAAATCAGCAGCGCGCTTGCATCAACGTCCAGTGCCATTTCAGCCACATGGCCCTGCACCATCTGCAACTCGGCCATTGGCGCGCCAAACAACTCGCGCTCGCGCACATGTGTCAGCGTCTCGTCCAGCGCACGCCGTGCAAAGCCCAGCGCCGCTGCACCAACCGTGGACCGGAACACGTCCAGAACAGACATCGCCACCTTGAAGCCAGCCCCCGGCTCGCCGATCATTGCATCGGCCGGTACGCGCACATTTTCAAAGCGCAAACGGGCCAGTGGGTGTGGTGCAATCACTTCAAGCCGCTCGGCGACCTCGAGGCCCGGCGCTTCTGCCGGCACGAGGAAGCACGACAGTCCCTTCGCACCCGGAGCCTCGCCGGTGCGGGCGAAGACGCAATAGAGGCCTGCAATGCCGCCATTGGATATCCAGGTTTTCTCACCGTTCAGCACATAATGATTGCCATCCCGGATTGCAGTCATGTCCATGGCGGCAACATCCGAACCGGACCTCGGCTCACTCAGCGCAAATCCGGTCAGCACCTTGCCCGCGCGGGTCTTCCTCAACCATTCACGCTGTTCCGAAGAGCCAAAAATCGAGATGGCACCGGTACCCAGCCCTTGCATGGCGAAAGCAAAATCGGCCAGACCGTCATGGCGAGCAAGTGTCTCTCGGATCAGGCACAATGAACGCACGTCCAGCGGGCCGGGGGCGTCCGGGTCGGCGGCAGAGTATTTCAACCAGCCGTCCACTCCAAGTTTGCGAACCAGGCCGATGCAGGCGGCATCAACATCTGCATGATCGACTGGCAGATTGTTTGCGCACCATTCCTCTAGTGCTGCGGCGAGTTCGCGGTGAGAGGGCTCGAAAAACGGCCAGCCAAGAAAGCTTCTGTCTACCATGTCAGTTGCCCTCGAATACGGGTTTCTGGTTGGCGATGAAAGCCTTGTAGGCCCGGTGGAAATCCTGCGTCTGCATGCAGATGGCCTGAGCCTGGGCCTCAGCCTCTATGGCCTGCTCCAGGCCCATCGACCATTCCTGATTTAACTGCGTCTTGGTGATGCCATGTGCGAAGGTTGGTCCGGCAGCAAGTTTGGCTGCCAGATCAAGTGCCTCCTTCTCCAGCTCTGAAGACTGTACCAGGCGGCTATAGTAGCCCCAGCGCTCACCTTCCTCGGCACTCATGGTGCGCCCTGTATAAAGCAGTTCTGCAGCCCGCCCCTGGCCGATGATGCGCGGCAGCATCGCACACGCACCCATGTCACAACCGGCAAGCCCGACGCGGGTAAAAAGAAAGGCGGTCCTTGCATCAGGCGTGGCCAGCCGCAAATCCGAGGCCATGGTGATGATCGCTCCGGCACCGACCGCCACACCATCCACTGCCGAGATTATGGGCTTTCCGCATCCGATCATTGCCTTCACAAGATCTCCGGTCATACGAGTGAAGTTGAGCAGACCCTTCATGTCCATCTTGGTCAGTGGGCCGATGATGTCATGCACGTCGCCACCGGAGCAAAAATTGCCCTCGTTGGGCAGGAATACTACCACGTCAACGTCATCCGCATATACCAACGCCCGAAAGGTATCGCGCAGTTCGGCATAGCTGTCGAAGGTCAGCGGGTTCTTGCGCTCGGGCCGCGCCAGGCGAATGGTGCCTATGCGGGCATCAAGAGACCAGTGAAAATACTTGGGGTTGAAATCGGTAAAACTGGTCATGACTTTCCTCCACTCGATTTGGCGGCCTTGTCCAGCAACGCCATCAGTTGTCCCGATTCCTGTTCAGACATGCCACCCAGCAGTTCGTTGACCCAGCTTTCGTGTGCTTCAGCCATCTCACTGAAAAAGTCAGCGCCCCTGCGGGTCAACCGGACCAGCATGGCCCGCCGATCACCTTGGACCGGCACCCGAACCACAAGCCCGTCGTCCACGAGCCTGTCGACAATGCCGGTGATATTGCCGTTTGACACCTTGAGCCAGGCTGACAGTTCGCTCATCCGCAAGCCGTCAGCGTGATGGCCGAGTGCAGCCAGCACATCAAAGCGCGGCAAGGTCGTGTCGAAAGTAGTGCGGAGCCGGTCGCGCAAGGCAGCTTCCATCTGGCGCTGCAGCTTGAGTACCCGCAACCACATGCGCAACCGTTGCTTGCTCGCTCCGGACGGGGATGCAGACTCGACAATGGCGGCCTGTTTCATGTCTGGCCTCCATCAATCACGACCGTCTCGCCATTCACCGAGCGCGCGGCTTCACTGCACAACCATAGCACCGTGCCAGCCACTTCATCGGCTGTAATCAATCGGCCGGTTGGCACATCCTTCAGCAATTTGCGAACAGCATCCTCCCTGCTCATGCCAGTCTTGGAGACAATATTGGCAAGGGTTCTCTCCGTCATCGGCGTGTCGATGTAACCGGGACACACGGCATTGACAGTGATGTCTCTTTGGCCGAGTTCCACTGCAAGCGAACGTACCAATCCGACGACACCATGCTTTGATGCACTATATGCGGAAATGTAGCCGCCACCCTGAAGCCCGGCGGTGGAGGCAATCGCGACCATGCGGCCCCAATTGCCAGTGTTCATGTGCTCAAGCCCGGCCTTGAAGGTGTTGAAAACGCCTGTGAGGTTTATGTCGATCATGCGTTGCCAAAGTTCGGGCTCTGTCCGATGGAACGCCTGGCTTTCGGCAATGCCAGCATTTGCAACGACAATCGGGACCAACCCGCCTTTGTCAGCAGCGCTTGCAAATGCCGCGCGCAGGGCTGCAAGGTCGGTCACATCGGCAACATAACTGCGGATGCGGTCATTGCCTTCACTCACAGCTTCAAGCGCCTCAATGTTTCGGCCGGTGATGGTCACAATAGCACCCGCGTCCGCCAGCGCTCGCGCGATGGCCGCGCCAACGCCGCTACCGCCACCTGTAACCAGCGCATGCCTGTCTGACAGGTCCGTCATACCTTGATCTCCTGCTCTTGCTGAGCTGCACGTTCCGCAAGGCGCAAAGCCTGGTCGCGTCCGGCGAGATAGGGCTCAGGCCAAAGAGTGCTTTCATTGCCAGATGCAATGGCCGCATGCAGCGTCCAGTACGGGTCCGCAAGGTGCGGCCTGGCCAGACAGACAAGATCGGCCCGGCCCGCCATCAATATCGAGTTGACGTGATCAGCTTCGTAGATGTTCCCCACTGCCATGGTGGCTATACCAGCCTCATTGCGGATACGATCAGAAAACGGTGTCTGGAACATGCGGCCATAGACGGGTTTCGCCTGTGCCGAGGTTTGGCCTGCCGAAACATCGATGATATCGGCACCAGCTGTCTTGTAGGCCCTAGCAATCTCCACCGCATCTTCAGGTGTAACGCCCTCATCACCCATCCAGTCATTTGCCGAGATGCGGACCGAGAACGGCTTGTCTTCCGGCCATACGGCCCGCATGGCAGCGAACACCTCAAGCGGGTAGCGCAGGCGGTTTTCCAGCGAGCCGCCGTACTCGTCCTTGCGGCGGTTCGTAAGCGCAGTAATGAACGAAGACAGCAGATAGCCGTGGGCACAGTGCAATTCGATCATGTCAAAGCCGACCCGCCCGGCCATCTCAGCAGCATCGACGAACTGATCCCGGACCCGGTCCATGTCGGCCCTGTCCATAGGTTTCGGCACCTGGTTGTCCGGCGACCAGGCCACGTCCGAGGCCGCCAGCACCGGCCAGTTTTCAGTAGGCAGCGGTTTGTCCATCCCCTCCCAGCCGACGCGGGTAGACCCTTTCGGACCTGAATGGCCGATCTGGCAGCAAATCTTCGCATCCGTCTCCGCATGCACAAAATCCACGATGCGTTTCCAGGCTGCTTCGTGGCCCGGAGCGTACAGTCCGGTGCATCCCGGCGTGATGCGGCCCTCGGCGCTGACACAGGTCATCTCGGTAAAAACCAGTCCGGCTCCGCCTTTGGCACGCTCGCCATAGTGAACCAGATGCCAGTCGGCAGGCATGCCCTCCACCGCCTTGTACTGGGCCATCGGCGAAACAACGACACGGTTCTTCAGTGTCATGCCTCGCAAACGATAAGGCGCAAACATCGGCGCGTTCACCTTTGCGTCAGGGCTGACCCCGGCCTGGGTCTGGAACCAGCGTTCGGCCTGTTCCATCCACTTCGGATCGCGCAGCCGCAGGTTCTCGTGGCTTATCCGCTGTGAGCGGGTGAGCAGTGAATAGTTGAACTGCACTGGATCCAGGCCGAAGTACCGCTCGACCTCCTCGAACCATTCCAGCGAATTGCGCGCAGCTGACTGAAGCCGCAACACCTGCAGGCGCCTTGCATCTTCGTATCTGGCAAAGGCTGCGGCCATATTCGGTTCAATGTGAAGGTATTCTGCCAGTGCCATTGCGCTTTCAAGAGCCAGCTTGGTACCTGATCCGATAGAGAAATGCGCACTTGCTGCCGCATCTCCCATCAGCACCAGATTCTCGTGGCTCCACCGCTCGCACAACACCCGCGGAAACCGAATCCAGGCCGAACCGCGCAGGTGCCCGGCGTTACTCATCAGCGAGTGGCCATCAAGGTGTTTTGCGAAGATGCGCTCGCAGGTGGCGATCGACTCTTGCTGGCTCATCTGCTCAAAACCAAACCGCTGGTACGTTTCTTCGGAACATTCGATCAGGAATGTCGCCGTATTGGCGTCGAACTGGTAGGCGTGCACCCACATCCATCCATGTTCGGTTTGCTCGAAAATAAAGGTGAAGGCATCATCGAACTTCTGGTGAGTTCCGAGCCAGATGAAACGGCACTTGCGCACATCGATGTCCGGCTTGAACACATCAGCAAATCTGGAGCGCGCCTTTGAGTTGATGCCATCTGGCGCCACAACCAGATCGTAGGTGCCCATCAGTCCGTCTATGTCGTCAACCTCCATGGCGAACTGCAGATTGACGCCCAGATCTCGTGCCCGCTGCTGCAGGATCTCCAGCAGCTTCATGCGTCCTATGCCGCAGAAGCCATGACCGGTAGAGACTTGCCTGGTCTCCTTGAACCACACGGCAATGTCGTCCCAGTAGGCGAAGTGACTGCGGATCCGCTCAGCGCTCACCGGGTCATTGGCCGCCAGGTTATCGAGTGTTTCGTCAGATAGCACTACACCCCAGCCAAATGTATCATCCGGCTTGTTGCGCTCGAACACAGTGACGTCGTGAGCGCCATTGCGCAGCTTCATCGAAATGGCAAAATAGAGACCCGCCGGGCCACCACCGAGACAGGCAATTTTCATCTGACCTTCACCACGCACCCCGGTTGCTGATATAGTATTTACTTTAAACATAAACATTATTTGTTTAAAGTTTCAAGACCCGTCCGGAATGGACAACTCAACTCACCATGGGTGCTGTATGGACCGCAATGACCAGCCCCCTAGCGCAGGCCGGGTTCAAGACCCCATGCAAGTTCAGTTCGATCCGGCAACCAGGTCACTTTGATAAGCAAAGATGGCTGGCAATCCGCCTGTGTGAATGAACGCAGCGGTCTGGTCTTGCGTGATCACATTCTGTTCGATCAGGGCAATCAAGCCGGCCAAGGCGCGACCGGTATAAACCGGGTCCAGGAGCATGCCCTCGTCCAGAGCAGCATATTCCATCGCGCTTCTCACCATCTTGTTCAATTGTCCGTAACCGGGATGAAACGTACTGTCATCAACGCTGATATCATTGGCAGTGATCTCATAGCTGGCTCCGAGCATGTTGCAAATCTGCTGCGAGCGCTTGTGTATTCTCGGTCCTTGTTCAGCAGCAGGACGCCGCACACATATGCCGTGAACAGGTACCTGCCAGCCAATTGTTCTGGCCCCTGCAAGAAGGCCGGCATGGGTCAACCCGCTACCTGAACCCAGCACGATATGGTCAGGCATCCGGCCAAGGGCCTTATACTGAAGGAACAGTTCGGCGGCTGCACGCGCATACCCAAGGCCACCAAGTGGAGGGTGGTCAGCTCCAAGATGTATGACAAACGGAGATTTACCGGCGCGGCGCAAATCATCTGCCAGGCAATCCAGATTTGCATCGGCGGCGGCTTCGTCCTGATTGCCCGTGTAGTAGTAAATCGTTGCACCCAGAAGCTGGTTCAGCAAAACATTGCCGGACAGATTGTACCCAGCATCATCTCTTGGCACCCGGCTTTCCAACTGTATGTGCGGGTCCAGCCCCAGCTTTCGGGCGCTGGCCGCACACAACCGCACAAAATTCGATTGAACCGCGCCGGTTATCAAAACGGTATCAGCATTCTGCGCAACGGCTTCGCCCAGATAATACTCCAGCTGCCGGACCTTGTTGCCGCCCATTGCGACCGGCAGCAGGTCATCGCGTTTGACTTCAAGGTGAATGCCGAGCCGTTTGCCAAGCCGGGCTAGCGGTTCGATGTCGGTCGGGGAGGAAAACAGTTTTGCTCGTGGATAGGCTGCCAGTCCGGGCAGGAGCTCCAACTCAGTTATGGAATTTTCGGACATCGGATTCCTCACTCAAGACCACTCGTTGCGACATGCACGAGGTTTACTGGCCACGTTTGCTCGGCAAGATTCAGTGATTGAGGATCTTGGACAGGAACTCCTGCGCGCGTTCGCTGCGCGGAGAGCCAAAGAACTCCTGTGAGGTGGCGTCTTCGACGATTTCGCCATGATCCATGAAAACAACCCGGTCAGCCACTTTTCTGGCAAATCCCATTTCATGGGTGACAACCATCATTGTCATTCCCTCCTTGGCCAGTTGTACCATTACGTCCAGCACCTCGTTGATCATCTCGGGGTCCAGTGCCGAGGTTGGTTCATCGAACAGCATGGCCATCGGCTCCATAGCCAGGCCACGGGCAATCGCTACGCGTTGTTGCTGACCGCCGGACAATTGCGAAGGGTGCTTGCTGGCATGTTCGGCAAGACCGACACGATCAAGCAGCGCCAGTGCCTTTTCTTCCGCTTCAGCAGGCGTTCTGCCGAGCACCTTGATCTGCCCGAGTTTGATGTTTTCCGTTACATTCATATGTGGGAAAAGTTCAAAATTTTGGAACACCATACCGATTTTTGCACGCATCTGATCGAGGTTCGTGGATTTCGCAGTTATGCTTGTCCCGGCCACTGTAATCTCGCCGCTGTCAATTGGTTCCAAGCCGTTGACAGTTTTGATCAGGGTGCTTTTGCCCGAACCTGATGGTCCGCAAACTACGATGACCTCGCCCTTGGCCACGCTGAGCGTACAGTCCTTCAGGACCTGAAATTTCCCATACCATTTGCTGACGGATTTCATTTCGATCATGTTGCGAGCCTTTTTTGCAGGAACCGGACGCCCATGGACGCAATGAAGCAGAAGACGAAGTACACCACGGCGACGAAGAGAAACATTTCGACCAGTTTTTGATCTCGATTAGCCACGATTTCAGCACTGACAAGGAAGTCACGCAGACCAACAACATAAACCAATGACGTATCCTGAAAGAGGATTATGGCCTGGGTCAGCAGGATTGGTGTCATGGCGCGGAAAGCCTGGGGCAGCACCACATAGCGCATGCCTTGAGCATAGGTCAGGCCAATTGCGCGTGCCGCAGCCAACTGCCCCGGGCGCACAGAATTTATGCCAGCGCGGATGATTTCGGAATAATAGGCCGCTTCGAACAATATGAATGCCACAAGCACCGAAGAGAACGCGCCCACCGGCCGCCCCAGGATTAACGGCACCAGGAAGAACAGCCAGAAGATCACCAGGATCAACGGCAAGGAACGGAAAAAGTTCACATAAGCAGCTGCCACATGCATCAACACTGGTACCTTGGCGATACGCAGCAGCGCAAGAAAGGTGCCCAGGACGATACCGCCACAAATGGCCAAACCGGTCAGCAGGAAGGTCATCTTCATGCCTTCCCAAAGCAGGGAAGCATTGGCTGGGATTACAGAGAAATCGAGGTCGAACATTATGCGGCCCCTTTCGAGAAGGTGCCCGGCAAGGCTGTGCGCCTGTCTACCAGACGCATCAGTGCCATTACGGTGAATGTCACCATCGAATACACTATGGTTGCAGCGGTAAACGCCTCAAACCCCTGAAAGGTGTATTCCTCGATCTGGCGGGTCATTGCGGTCAGCTCAACCACGCCGATGGTCAACGCAAGCGAGGACTGTTTGAAGATCGTGAGGAATTCGCTGGTCAAAGGCGGAATGATTATGCGGTACGCGTTAGGCAACAGAATGTAGCGATAGACCTGCACCTCGCTCATTCCTATGGCGCGTCCAGCTTGTCGCTGTTCAAGGCCGACGGCCTCAATACCCGATCGGACCTGTTCGCAAACCCTAGACGCAGTATACAACCCGATGGCTACTACGGCCGTTGTCAGTGCAGGGAATGGCATGTCCCGCTTGACCCAACGCGACCAATCATCCGGGAGCAATTCAGGAAATACAAAGTACCACAGGAACAACTGCACCAGCAGTGGGATATTGCGGAAGATTTCAACGTAGGTTGTGGCAATGGCACGCAGGATCGGGTTCGATGCCGTGCGGAATACTCCGAGAATTGAGCCGAGAGAAAAGGCGATAATCCATGCCAGAATTGATATCAGGAGTGTCCAACCGAGACCGGAAATGATCCATCCAAGGTACGGGTCGCGAAACAGAATTCCCCAGTCCCAATTGTAGTTCACTTTCAAACCCCTCAATATTCAGTGCCAGAGCGGGGCCTGACCCGCCCTGGCTGACTGGTTCCGAGTTCAGATTATTCCGGCAGCGCCTGTACTTCGAAGGCGGTGCGCAGAGTATCAGACAGCGGCATATTGATATTGGTCGGGCCTGGTTCAAACCATTTGGCATAGATTTTTGCCATTTCGCCTGAACGCATCAGACCGGCAATCGTTGCACGGCCCAAGCGCTCAAAGGTTGAATCGTTGCGCTGAACCATCAGTGCATAGGGGTCAAATGACAGAAAGCGGCCGGTTACCTGGTAGGCTGAAGGATCCTTTGATTTTGAGATCAGCCCGTAGAGCAGCACGTCATCCGAACCATAGGCGTCAATTCGATCCGTCTCCAATGCCAGCCAGCCCTGGCTGTGGTCCTTGACCGGAACAACTTTAATGTCCAGGCCACCAGCTTCAATCGCGGCCTTGATAGCTTTTTCATTGGTCGTGCCTGATGACAGACCGATGACCTTGCCGGCCATATCTTCGAGTTCAGTAATGCCCGAATTCTTTTTGGACGCAATCTTCGTGCCGGTGATGAACGTGGTGGGCAAATACTCGACCTGCAACTGGCGTGTCAGATTGTTTGTTGTGGATCCGCATTCCATGTCGATCGTACCGTTGGCAATCAGCGGAATGCGGGTCTGACCAGTGACCGGCACATATTTGACCTCAAGTTTGTCAACTGCGAGTTCGGCCTTGATGGCGTCAACTATCTTCAGACACAAGTCGATGGAATATCCAACCGGTTCATTGTTGTCGCCAATATAGGAAAATGGAATTGAGGTTTCCCGGTGACCAATGTTCACGACACCGCGCTCCTGTATGCGCTTCAGTGTGGGGCTGTCACCTGCATCTGCAAATGCCTCAATCGAGAGGCTGACCGCCGCCACGGCAGCCATCGCTAACATCAAAACTCTACTCTTCATTGTAATATTCTCCCTTTTTGTATGTCTTCAAATCAGACCAAATTCGTCTTTTGACCAGCTTCGTTTGATTGGCCCGGTTTGAATGCTAGTGCATCCGGCGCCCTTGCCGCAATGAAATGATATATCTGAGCGGGATTTTCTTCTGGAGTAATGTCATACGAGACAGGAAACCTTCTGTTTGGCAAAATAGATGTGATTTCAAGACCTGTTTTAAATTATCCAGATGGACTCTGTTCACTGATAGTGAACTACAATTACTTTCATGTGCGGTTTGCCGGCACCAGTGCGAAAGCCACTGCCACCGGACAAGCGCGCAAAAAAATGACCGCCAGTGGGCTGGCGGCCATAATTGTTGTGCACCTGATTGGCGCTTACTTGAGCAAAGCTTCCAGCGGAATTGGCTCACTGATTGTCCAGCTATCCACGATACCTGGTTTGCCCGCTTTCACCTCGGAAATGTGATAGCGACCGGTATTCTGGTGGTGCAGTTCAGATGTGAAGGTACGTGGGCCAAAAATGGTTGGCTCGTCTTTCATCTTTTCCAGCTCCGCAACAACGGCCGCTGTTTCGGTTGTTCCAGCGCGCTCGACCGCCTTGGCCCAAACGTCGATCAGAACGTAACCGGGATAAGTGTACTGTGTCGCGGGGCGCGCACCAAACTTCGCCTCATAGGCCTTGTTGAACTCTTCCACCTTTGGATCGGGATCGTCACCAAAGACAGAACCCTGCACCGGCACATAGAAGTCTGACAGATCTGGCACGGCATTCAGCCAGTAGCTGCCATCAACTCCAGAACCGTTCAGGATCTTTGACTTGATGCCGGCGGCGCGGATTTGCTTCACCACAGAAGCAGCGCCCGGCATAACAGAGCAAAGCATGATCGCATCAGGTTCCTTGGCAAGGCTCTTGATGCGTGTGATCTGGGCTGCAACAGATGCGTCGTCGTTTTTGAAGGTGTCACGGCCCACGACTTCTGTGCCTTCAAGTTTTGGCTGCATCCAGTCAAAGCCGTCGCAAATGCCCTTGTTGTATTCAATCCAGGTGTCGAGCAGCACATAGAAAGATTTTACATCCTTCTTCTTGGCCGACCATTCAGCCATGGTTGCGCCCTGCACGGCTGCAAGAACCGACGCCGAAAAGGAGGCTGGGCCAACACCCTGAATGCCAGCCTTGACGGATTCCGCACACAGGAAGAACGAGATTTTGCCCGCGGCCTGAGCAGCAAGCGCAGCGGGTGCGCCAAAGTCATAGTCACAGGAAACCACTACCATTTCCGCGCCCTTGTCGAGCACTTCAAGGCCGGCTTTTGCGCCTTCAGCACGGTCTGTCTTGGTGTCTGCTTCAACAACCTTTATCTGCTTGCCGAGAAGACCGCCTGCTGCATTGATCTCGTCAATACGAATAAGGGCGGCTTCACGGGCTGGCTTGTCATAGGCTTCCATCCAACCTGATTGGGCGGTTGCCATGCCGATTGTAATGTCTTCGGCAAATGCCAGCCCGGACCCGAGCAGCATGGACGTGCCCGCAGCAAGAGCTGCCAGTTTTTTCGTTATACTCATCATTTAGTCCTCCGTTGATAGACCACTCAGTGAAGTCATACTGCAGGAGTACCAGGGCGTTTCGCCTGGTCACCTGTCTCACTCTTGCGGGACGCAAATGCTCCCCACGAAAGATCCTTGTTTTGCATCAACCCTGTCGGGCGCACGATCAGAATGATGATCATCACGATACCGATCACGATCTCCTGAATACCATTTGGCAGCGAAATGTTTGCGCCGCCGATATCGATACCTTTTTCCATCCAGCGCAGAATTTGGATGATGGCGGAAATGACCACCACGCCGACCACTGCACCGGACAGGCTGCCCATGCCGCCGACAACCAGCATGGAAAGAGCGATAAAGGTAACTCCAAGATAGAAGGCGTCCGGGTTCACCACGCCCAGGAAGTGAGCATAAAGGACGCCCGACAAACCGCACACAAAGGCGGATATGACAAAAGCAATCAAGCGCTCGCGGTAGATGTCGACACCGGACGCAGCAGCAGCCACAGCTTCGTCGCGCCCCGCCCGCAAGGCAAGGCCTGAGCGCGAGATGCCGTAGAAGTAGGCTATCAGGATTGCGACAGCCGCACCTGCAAGAGATGACCAGATACCGGTCGCAATGGGAATACCGACCACTGAACTGGTTGCAGCTGTTACAGATTGCCAGTTCGAGTAGATCGTGTTGATCACAGCCAGCATGGCAAAGGTACCAATGGAGGCAGCGATACCGGCCAGTCGCATCAATACGGCACCTGCGATGAGGGCGACGGCCGCTGCAAACAATGCCGCCACAACGGCGGACACGACCAGTGGCAACTGGGCATCAGCAATGAGCGGAGTGAGCCCGGGAAGCAGAATTTTCTTCATCATGGGTGGTATGGTCAGCCACGCAGCTCCATACGCCCCGAGACACATGAAACCGGCGTGTCCGAAACTGATTACCCCGGAATTGCCGATGAAAATATACATGCCGACGACTAGTGTCACCCGGATGAAAATTTCGGTGATGGTGCGCGAGAACGTGCCTGAACCGGCAGCCACAGCCACGAGTGCGATGATGACCAGCAGGCCAATCAGAATGACCGGCGTGGACCAGGTGCGGGCGAACACGGACGTCGTCTTGTTCAAGGCCATTACACCCTCTCCTTCGCGGATTTGGGTGAGAACAGCCCCTGAGGCCGCCAGACCAGACAGGCGATCACCGCCAGGTAGACAAATGCATCACGGAACGCGCGGGCTTCAAGCGGCAAGTATATCTGCAGCAACACGGTCACAGCACCGATCAGGAAACCACATATGACCGCACCTTGCAGGCTGCCCAGTCCGCCAATGACCGTTGCCACGAACGCGACCAGCATTATTGGAAGACCCATGCGGATATCCGTCGTGCCCGTCTGTGTGGCCAGGATGAGGCCAATGGCGGCAGCCAGCATGCCGGACACAGCAAAGGCGGCCATGATAACGCGGTTGGCGCGCACACCCAGCATGCGGGCCATGGTGAAATCTTCCGCGGCAGCACGCATTTCGATACCAAATTGTGTGCGTTTGAGGAAGGTCACCAGTGCCACCAGAATGGTGATCGTGGTGACAATGGTAATGACTTGCAGCAACGGTATGCGCGCGCCCAACAATTCAACCGGCAGTGACAGGTTGGACCACAGGTTGATCGACTTTGGACGGGATGTGAACAACATCAACAACACGTGCTGAAGCACAAAGCCGAGTGCAAATGAGGTGATCATCATGGTTGCCGGGTTTGAGTTTCGCAAACGACGGAACACCAGAATTTCAGACAGAACTGAAAGCCCTGCACCGATGGCGAGAATAACTGGGATCAACAAATACCAAGGCAACTTGCCGGCAAAGACGATTGCCGTGACATCGATCGATGGCCACAGAAGGGCAAACACGCAGAAGGCGATATAGTCACCATGGGCGAAATTCACCAGCCGCATGACGCCGAAAATCAGGGCGATGCCGAGCGCGCCCAGAGCGTAAATCGAGCCCACGCTCAAGGCATCAAAGATGGTTTGAAGAACCGCCGTCATGCCAGGTCAATGCTCCTCATAACCGAAATAGGCAGCTTGCAACGCATCGCCCTTTGACAGCTCAACCGCGTCGCCTTCCAGCACGATTTCACCTGAGCGCATCAGGATCATGCGCCCACCCGCCATAATGGCGCGGGTAGAGCTTTGCTCGACAATGAGCAAGGCCAGACCTTTGGTCTGCTGCAGCTTCAACAGCGCTTCGTAGACCTGGTCAATCACCAACGGGGCAAGGCCAAGCGACGGCTCGTCAATGGCAATGAGTTTTGGTTCGGCCATCAAGGCACGTGCAATCACCAGCATTTGCTGTTGCCCGCCCGACAGTACACCAGCCGGATTATGCTTGCGCTCTGCCAGCATGGGAAACAACTCGTAAACCGTTTCAAGACCTGTCTTGACGCCTGACTTATCTGTCAACATGCCGGTGCCCAGGCGCAGGTTTTCCTCAATGGTCAGCGAGCCAAAAACGTGCCGGCCTTCCGGCACCATCGAAAAGCCAAGCCTGGCAATGTCTTCTGGTGTTCTTCTGGTCACAGTGTTGCCTGCCAGCGTGATCGAACCTTCAACGGGGGCCACCACGCCTGCAATGGTTTTAAGCAGCGTTGATTTGCCCGCACCGTTTGGCCCGGTAACGAACAGGGTGTCGCCTTCGTCGATGGACAGGCTGGCATTGCGTAAAGCCGTCAACTGGCCATATCGGCTGGTGATATTTTCAACCTGCAGCAACATTACACAGCCGCCTTTTCAAGGCTGATATCAACGTCGCCTTGCGTGCCCATGTAGGCATGGCGCACTTTCTCGCTGGCCTTGATGAAATCAGGATCGCCTTCTTCAATCAGCTCGCCAGAATCCAGCACGTGAATATGGTCACAGGTTTTCAGAACAAGCCCGATATTGTGCTCGATCAGCAACACCCCGCATCCCTTCTCTGAAACGATACGGGCAATGATGTTGCACAGGTCATCTGCCTCATGAGCCGACATGCCGGCGGCGGGTTCATCCAGCAGCAGGAAGTGCGGGTCCATCATCAGTGCGCGGGCAATGGCGACACGGCGTTCATCAGTGTAGGGCAAGCTGCCTGCCATATCTTCGGTCAAGTGGGATATGCCGATCCAGCCCAGCATCTCCAGCGCCTTTTCAGCCGCTGCCCGCCGGGCAAGCCCAAGCCCTACGCCGGTAACCTCGAGATTGTCCAGCACGGTCAGGTCCTTGAACATGCGCCCGCCCTGAAATGTGCGCGCAACGCCCATGCGGCGCAGCTTGTGGCTGGCAACCTGCGACACGTTCTGATCACCCAGGTACACCTTGCCTTCTGATGGCGGCTGAAACCCGGTGAGTACGTTCACCATGGTGGTTTTACCCGCACCGTTTGGACCAATGAGACCTGTTACCTTTGCAGGCGCAATGCTCAAGGTGACGTTCGACAAGGCCCGCAAGCCGTCAAACGACACTGAAACATGATCCGCCCGCAAAGAGGTCGCCATCAGCTGATCAGCCTTTCTTCTTTTTGTCGCGGGTCACGACATAAGATCCGCTGGCATGAAGTGCCGCAGTCCAGCCCGGTTGAACCACGATAGTTGTGGTTTCTTCCTCAATGATGGCCGGGCCCTTGATTTGCGCACCGGCGCCCAGTGGACCCCCGTCATAAACCGGTGTCTTCTGGGCCTTGCCGGAGCGGGAGAAGATTGCATTGCGCTTGCCCTTCATCGCTTTGGCTGGCGTGGCGCCCTTTCCGATCTTGGCTTGCTTGGGCTTTTCGACGGCGCCGTAAACGGTGCTTTCAAGGTTCACCACTTCGATTGTGTTATGGCGTTCGGAGTAGGTGTAAAGTTGCTCGTGGCGCTTGTGGAAGGCCTCCTTTACCTTGTCGATGGTCTTCTCGTTGATCTCGAAATTGCCAATTTCCACCGTGCACTCATGCACCTGACCAACATACCGCATCTCGATTGAACGCTCGGCGCGGATTTGAGACTTGGAGAACCCGTCCGCCTTCAAATGATCCACACCTTGCTTTTCGATTTGCTTGTAGAGCTCATTGATGCGGGCATAGGCCTTCTTGTTATCAAGCCGCAAAGGTGCTGTGGCCATATAGTTGTACTTCACATCAGAAATGATCTGACCGTACGCACACAGACCTGAAGCCAGCTTGGGGATGACGATCGTGTCGATGCCCATGTCCTCGGCAATTGCGGTAATATGTGCCGCGGTGGCACCACCAGCCCCCACCAGCACGAAATCACGTGGATCATAACCGCGTTCAACAGATACGTGGCGGATGCCGTTGACCATGTTGGAGTTGACGATGGTGTACATGCCAAACGCCGCCTGCTCTACAGACATGCCAAGTGGTCCTGCAATCTTCTGTTTGATGGCTTGTGCGGCCTTGTCCGCATCAAGCGGCAGACGACCACCCACAAGGCCGTCCGGGTTCAGATAGCCCAGCACAAGATTTGCATCTGAAACGGTAGGTTCGGTGCCGCCCTGGCCGTAACATGCTGGCCCCGGATCAGCGCCAGCGCTTTGCGGGCCCATTTGCAAAAGGCCCATTTCGTCAATCCAGCCGATTGAACCGCCGCCTGCGCCGAGTGTCTCCACCTGGATCATCGGTACGCCGATGCGGTAGCGCAGGAAGTCGATATTCTTGTTGAGGTTGGTGACACCATCTTTCGTCAAGGTGATATCGAAGCTGGTGCCGCCCATGTCACAGGTGATGACATTCTTCTTTTTGAATGGCGCGGTGACTGAAAGACCTGCCATAGGGGCCGATGCAGGTCCGGAATTGATCGCGTAGACCGAGCGATCTGTCATTGCCTGGCCGATCGCGAGGCCACCATTGGACTGGAAATAGCGCACCGGATACCGGGCACCAAGTTTGCGGAAATATGCGTCTACCGCATCCACGTACTTCTTCATTATCGGTGCGAGGTAGGCATTGGTGATGGCCGTTGATGTGCGGGTGTATTCACGCACCTGCGGATACAGCTCCGACCCTACTGTCAGTACTGCATCCGGCAGCATCTCGCGGACGATTTCTGCAGCACGGCGCTCGTGCGATGAGTCCAGCACCGACCAGACAAACGAGATGGCTATGGTTTCCACGCCTTCCTGTTTGAACACTTCACAAGCCGCGCGTACATCTTCTTCGTGCATCGGGGTTCTGATCACACCATTCGACAAGACACGCTCGCGAACTCCGCGCCGCAAATACCGTGGCACCAGCATGACAGCAGGCGGGTATTCTGGATCGTAGCGGTAACCGTCTTCCTTGTGACCCAGTCTGATCTCGATGGAATCCTCATGCCCTGCTGTGCAAATAAGGCCGGTTTTACCGCCCTTGTGCTGTATCAGTGCATTGAGGCCAACGGTTGTCCCGTTGATACACAGGTCGCAATGCGACACGATGTGCTCGGCACTCATGCCGGTATCTTCTTCTATGAGGGACAGCCCGTTCTTTATGGCAATGGTCGGGTCTGCCGGGGTAGACAGGGCCTTGTACAATCTTACCTTGCCCTTGCTGTCTGCCAGAACGAAATCGGTGAAGGTGCCGCCGGCATCAATGCCAAGTCTGTATTCTGAACGCATTGGATTACTTAGCCTTTCAAAAATGTTGGACAGGAAATGCTGGTCATGCAGCTGATCGCCGACGCAGCTTTGTGGTGGCTGCCATGTCCACCTGCAGTTTTTCCTCATCTTTGAAGACGACGCCGTAATCCTCCTTTGCCCCCCTGATTGAAACGAGATCGTTGCGCACATCCGCCACGACCATTTCAATTGGCCGTTCCATCGGATTGCCATAACCGCCGCCACCCGGATTGCGATTCATGACCCACTCGCCCGGTTTGATGACATCAATCACGTTGTTGCGCAGGGTTTCCACCTTGCCTTTGCGATAGATATCCATGCTGCCGACCTTGGGCTCTATCATGGTGGATTGCGCGCCGCCTGCGCCCATGGCCGGGATGCGGCGGCCTTCGCCAAACATGATGAAGGTCATGTCGGAGTCCATCGGCTCCACCTTCCATGCCGTGCCGGATCCGCCACGGTACTTTCCGGCACCGCCACTGTCGGTCATCAGCGAGTAATTGTGGATTATGATTGGATAGGAATACTCCAGCAGCTCTACGTCGCCGGATGTCAACGCACCAAAGCAGCATTCCGGTCCACAGGCATGCCAGCCGTCCTGTTGAGGCGTTGCGCCGGCGCCTGAGATGATCGTAGCCAGCACCATGGTGACGTATTCTTCATCGTGTCGTTTGTCCCAGCCGGCAATGTTCAAGCCGTTTGCGTGGCCCCATGAGGCAGCAACCTTGGACGGCACGGCTTTTTCAAATGCAAGTCGCACTGCATCCGTGAGCGTTTCCATCGGCGTGGTCGTGCAGTTCATGTGCGGTGCTGGTTCCTTGGCGTTGCACAACGATCCCTTCTTGCCCATGTCAACCGACACGCAACGATAGAGGCCTTCGTTATAGGGAGGCGGCAACTGGGCAAACATCATCAATCCAAGATAGACTCCAGAATAGGAATTGCCCTCATATGAGTTGATGAAATACGGCACCTGCGGCGGGGACTCGATCTCAATATGGCAGGTGTCTTTCTTGATAGTGACGGTGGCAGTAATGTCCATGTCGCCGAAGCCATGACCCGCATCCTCCAGGACGGCAGTCCCTTTGTACGTACCATCTGGCACCGACTTGATAAGACTGCGCATTTGCCGCTCTGCCATGCTCAGCAGCTCCGAGATGCAGGCCTGCACCGTGTCGAGGCCGTACTTGTCGATAAGTGCAAGCAGATTACGCTCACCTACCTGACATGCGCCGATCAGGGCGTTGAAATCACCTTCCTGGTCGCGACGGGCGCGCATGTTGAGCAACAGCATGTTCATGATGTCTTTGCGCGGCACGCCCTTGTCCCAGAGCTTGATGGGTGGGATGCGCAAGCCTTCGGCAAATATTTCCTTGGCATCCGGGTTGTAGCCGGCAGGCACAGGTCCGCCAATATCGGTGAGGTGGCCCTTGCACACCGTCCAGAAGACAAGCTTGCCCTTGTAGAATACCGGTTTGTACATGCAGGTGTCGATGGAGTGGCTGCCTCCATAGGTCGGATCATTGTGAAGGATCAGGTCACCTTCGTTGATATCATCACCGAAATAGCCGCTGACGGCTTTCATGGCGGGGATGAGTGAGCCCAGATGGATTGGGATGTCCTGGCCTTGCAGGATCATTTCGGGCGTTGCGTTGAACAGGGCAGTTGAATAGTCGTGCGCCAGATTGAAGACGGATGAGCGCGCTGTCTTTTCCAGCGAGAGGGTCATTTCGCGCTGTGTTGTTTCCAGCACGCCGCGCACAACCGACAACGTGATCGGATCAACCTTGATCTTCTTGGCTGGCTTGCTTGCTGCTTTCTTTGGTTTTGCCTTGGCTTTTGTCTTTGGCTTTACCTTTGTCATGCGCTCACCTCCATTTTCATGCCGCGCACGCCGTTTCGCTGTGCGCCGGTCACGGGCATCGATCGATGCAGCTTAGTGTGCGGCGTGGCGCAGAGTCTTGATGCCGCGTGAACCTTGTTTTGACTGTCAGCGCACTCATTTATGCAGCCATTGCGCCCTCCCCATCTCCAGTCTAGGCTTTGGACATTGGGAGTTGAGTGGTGATGAAAACGCATATCACGACGTCCGCAGAGCCGCCTGCCAGTCGCGGACAGCACTGGCATCAGGCTATTGCTGACACCTATTTCCCGCTTGACCTGATTTTTTCCAATGCGCAGCAATTCAATGGCGATTTGACCAGCTGGTTTTTTGGCGACGTATCGTTGTCGCGGCTGAGCGCAGCGCCAACCTTGTATCGACGCCTGCCGCGCCATCTGGCCGCCGAACGTGAAGAGCAGTTCCTTGTTACGGTGCCGGCGCGCAGCGAAGTGCAGTTCTCCCAGTGTGGCAAGGATGTGCGCTGCGCTCCTGGCGGTTTCATTCTGGAGCGTTCCGACGAACCTTATGAGTTCAGCCATGCCAGCGAAGCTGACCTGTGGGTGGTCAAAATCAATGCAAAGTTGCTGGCTGGCCGTATCCGTGCACCCGACAGGTTCTGTTCGTTGCAGTTTGATGCAATGAACGGGGCCGGCGGCCTGTTCACAGACATGTTGCATTTGCTGCCGCAGCGATTTGACACCATGACCGAACAGGCGCGCACTGCCGTCGGGTTGCAGCTCGTAGACCTGCTGGTGCTGTCGCTGCAGGGTGATGAGCGCACGCTGACCTCTGGAAACTCGTCTGTACGTGAGGCGCACCTGACGCGGATTGAACAGTTCGTCCGCCGCTCTCTCAAGGACCATGATCTCGACCCG
The DNA here is from genome assembly GCA_963787895.1 of uncultured Alphaproteobacteria bacterium. Taxonomy (GTDB): domain Bacteria; phylum Pseudomonadota; class Alphaproteobacteria; order Rhizobiales; family Aestuariivirgaceae; genus Anderseniella. The sequence goes on from CAWBEX010000002.1 coordinate 220,015, forward strand.
GAAACCATTGCGGGGGCATGCGGAATTTCCACCCGTTATCTGCATGAACTGTTCCGCGACACCAACCAGACGCTCGGCCAATGGGTTCGTGATCAGCGCCTTGCTGCCTGCCACGCTGACCTCGCCGACGCCAGCAACAGGCAATCCATAGCTGAGATTGCCTATCAATGGGGTTTCGGTGACCAGGCCCAGTTTTCTCGTGCATTCAAGACTCATTTCGGTCTGTCGCCAACTCAGTTCCGAGCGTGCTGCCGCGAGCGCACATAGACGTCTGCAACAGCCGCAAACAATCATTCACGTGCCAGCCTCCACGCTGCAGGAAGCAGCAGGCATGCCAGCGCCAGTTTGGTGGCTTCGGCCAGCAGAAACGGTGTCAGCCCAAGCGCAATTGCCTTTTCTGCTCCGGTAAAGGTGGCCAGCCAGCCGACACCCAAAGCGTACATGATGGCTTCACCAAGGGCGAAGGCGGCAAGCGTCGTCAACACGGTGCGGCCATAGCCACGATCCGCCAGCCAGCCGACAGCAACAGCTGCAATCAGGAACCCCGCCAGATAGCCACCCGTTGGTCCGGCCATGTAGACGACGCCCGCACCGGTTGCAAAGACCGGCAACCCTATTGCGCCCTGGGCGAGGTAAGTTGCCAAGGTAATGCCGCCGAGACGTGCTCCGTAAGCAGCACCAATCAACAACACCACCAACGTTTGCAGCGTCATTGGCACGGGCCAGAACGGCACCTGTACCTTGGCCGAGATGGCAAGCAAGGCAGTACCGGCGAGTACCAGCAGCGCCTTGTGCACAATCGAGGTTCGGGTTTGCGGCCAGATCGAGGATGTGAGGCTCGTCATGTGTTGTTTCCTTTATGCAAGAGATGCACGGATTTTGTCGATCAGCGCGTGGCGGTCATGACGCGCCTTCAGGGCGGTTTTCATATCCACCTCGATGAACTTTGCCGGTGTGTGTGGCTGCAGTTGCCCAATCAGGTCCATGTCGGCAGAAATGATTGTGCCGACCATGAAGTATCCACCACCAGACACCGCATCACGGTGAAGCACGATGGGTTCGGTTCCACCGGGCACCTGAATGGAGCCATAGGGGTAACAGCCATCGACGATGTTGGACGGGTCAGAACCCGCACCAAATGGCGGCTCGCGGTCAACGAACTCCAGCGGGCGACCGCCGCGGAAACGATAACCCATACGGTCAGCTTCAGGGGCAACCTTCCAGGTGTCGTCAAAAAAGTTCTTGCCTGACTGTTCGGTGATGCGGTGCCAATAGAGGCCTGGCAGCGCGCGCAGTTCAGCCGTTGCACCCGGTTTGCGACGCAGGCTTTCCGGCACTGACCGACCTTCTGCTGCACCAGCCCCCTTGCCAACCGGCAGTTCGTCGCCTGCCTGAATGGGGCGACCTTCAAACCCGCCCAGCGCACCGATTGCATAGGTAGAGCGAGATCCGAGCGCCAAGGGTACGTCGATGCCGCCGGACACAGCAATGTATATGCGCGCACCGGTTTTCAGGTAGTCAAACGACAGCACCTGACCCTTCCTGACATGGAATGATGTCCACCCCTGCCGCGGTTCACCATCCAGCTTTGGCGGCATGTCTGCCCCGGTCACGGCGACAGTTGCGTCTTGCGTAAATTTCAGCTCCGGCCCCATGAACACGGCTTCAAGAACGGCGGCACCTTCATCATTGCCGACCAGCATGTTGGCTGATCTCAATGCCAGCCGGTCCATGCCGCCGGAAAGTGGAATGCCAAGGTGATAATAGCCTGGACGTCCAAGGTCCTGAACGGTGGTGGCGAGGCCCGGTTTAATAACCTTGATGGTCATTTCAGCACCTCCTGCAATTTGGTGTTGTAGGCGGGGATGTCCTTCTGGAATTCTGCCAGTGAGAAATCGACATCGCGTATCAGCGGTTTGAACCTGTTGGCCTCAACATCAGCCACGGCCTGGTCATATTGCTCGCGATTGATGGGTTTCCATTTCACAATGTCGCCCGGCTTGAACAGGCACATAAAGTCTTTCAGGTAGCTGGTCTTCTGGGTCGGATCGTAGATCGGCATCGGCGTTACACCGAACATCTGATAACCGCCTGCTCCGCGCACCGAGTAGATGCAGGAGAAGCAACCGCCATAGCCCACGGTGAGCTTTGGTGTATCGGTGCGCGGCCGCAGGTACTTGGGCACCTGGATCTGCTTTTGCCGCTCAACCATTTGATACAGGAACGGCAAGCCGGACACGAAACCAACCATCGACACGAACCAGGGCGCGCCGGAGTGCGCCTCGATGAAGTCTTCCACGCTCGCATAGTTGTTGATGCGCGCGGCGTATTCTATGTCGGTTGAGTTCGGGTCCTGGTGGCGTTCGCGAAACCGCATCAGTGTTTCATGGGTCCACGGGTCCTGATAGTAGACGGGGATCTCGATGATGCGTGTCTTCAGGCTACCGTCAGTGCCATCGCCCGCCAGCGCTTCCAGCCGCTTGAGCTCCGCCATCAGGTCGTCAGGCGCGATCTCGTCAGGGTTGAACTTGATCTGGAACGAGGCGTTGGCCGGGCAGATTTCAGTCACACCCTTGATATTGCTGTCACGCACCGCATTAGTGATGGACAGGCTCTTGAAGAATGCCGAGAGCGACATCTCATTTTCGACCTCAACGAAAATGTGCTCGTCACCACCGAAAGTATATCTTGCACCCATGTTGCGTCTCCCTTCGTCGGTCAAACCAGTTTTGAGGCATTTGCCTCAAGCCAGCCCTCGAGCCAGCGCGTGTGAAATTGTCCTGCCTTCACCGCTTCATCGCGGGCAAGTGCGATGAACAGTGGCATTGTCGTTTTCAGGCCGTCGAGCTGAAGCTCGTCAAGCGAGCGCTGCAATCTGGCAATGGCGTGTTCGCGGCTCTCACCCCAGACAATGAGTTTTGCCAGCAGCGAGTTGTAGAATGGCGGAATGGCATAGCCGGAATAGAGCATGGAATCGAAGCGGACACCGGGGCCGCCGGGCAGCCGCATGTTGCCTATGACACCAGGGAACGGCATAAAATCCTTGGCAGGGTCTTCTGCATTGAGGCGCACTTCGATGGCGTGACCCCTGCAGGTAATATCCGACTGTTCAAAGCGAAGTGGCTCACCGCTCGCAATGCGGATCATCTCTGCCACCAGATCAAGCCCGGTAATCCACTCGGTCGCCGGGTGCTCAACCTGGATGCGTGTATTCATCTCGATGAAATAGTAATCACCCGTATCGTCATCATAGAGGTACTCGACAGTGCCGGCACCCTTGTAGTTTACCGCTTCGGCCAGTGCGACAGCGCTGTCACACAAGCCCTTTCGCGCCGCTTCCGGCAAGTTGAAGGCGGGCGCTTCTTCCCAGACCTTTTGTCGCCTGCGCTGCAACGAGCATTCACGCTCAAAGCAATGCACCGCTCGTGTGCCATCAGCCAGAATTTGCACCTCGATGTGGCGGGCCTTCTCAATGACCTTTTCAATGTACAGCCCGCCGTCACCAAACGCTGCCTGCGCCTCGGCACGCGCTTGTGGCATCATGCGGTCGAACTCTTCTTGCGAATGCACAATGCGAATGCCGCGGCCACCACCGCCAGCAGATGCCTTGATCATGGCTGGAAATCCAATATCAGCAATAACCTTGTGCGCTTCGCTATCACCTTCCACCCGGCCGTCGCTGCCCGGTACGGTCGGGACCCCTGCCTTCATGGCTGCGGTGCGGGCTGACACCTTGTCACCCATCAGGCGTATTGCGTCGCCTGACGGTCCGACGAATATCAGTCCGGCTTCCACGACTGCATCAGCGAAACGGTCATTTTCCGCGAGGAAGCCGTATCCAGGGTGAACTGCATCAGCGCCGGTCTTTTTGGCCGCATCGAGAATGGCTTCAATATTCAGATAGGACTTTGCCGCCTGTGGCGGGCCAATGTTGACACTTTCATTGGCAAGCTGCACTGCAAGCGATTCAGCGTCTGCATCCGAATGCACCTGCACTGTGGCAATGCCAAGTTCGTGGGCAGCCCGGATAATGCGAACAGCTATTTCGCCTCTGTTTGCAATGAGTAGCTTGCGGATGGTCATTGTGTTCTCATCAGTCTTCAAGCTCTGCCAGAGGGCGCCCGGCCATCACGGCGTCTTCGTTCTCAACGAGAAATTTCACCAGCTTTCCGGCGACATCAGCCTTGACCTCATGAAATGATTTCATCACCTCAATGAGACCGATAACGTCGCCAACCGCCACATCGTCGCCTTCAGACTTGAAGAACGGTTGGTCAGGTGCAGGCTTACGGTAGAATGTACCGGGCAGTGGAGACATGATTTGTTTGGTTGCCATGGGCTTCTTCTTCCTGGTCGTTGAGCTTATTGATACGGCTTGATTGCCGCGCGTACCGCAGTGGCGATTTCAACCGCGTTGGGTGTGTCTGAGTGGACGCAAATGGACTGGCAGGTGACGGGAATGTCCTTCCCGCCAATCGACCTGGTCAGGCCCTCCTCTATCGCACGGACGCAGCGCGCACCTGCTTCGGCTGCGTCTTTTGCATCGTGCTCACGGGTGACGATAAGCCCACCATTGTCGTTGTAATCAAGGTCGGCATAAAACTCTGCGACCATGGAATGCCCGCGCTTGGGATAGATTGTGTCATGCAGGGTGCCGGACATGCCCAGCAACGGGACCTTGAACACATCGGCAGCATCACATACCGCCTCGGCAATGTGCTCCTGCCGTGCGGCCATGCCATACAGCGAGCCATGCGGCTTGATATGGTTGAGGGCCACGCCTTCAGCCTCGAGGAAACCCTTCAGCGCGCCAACCTGATAGATGATGCAGTTGGCCATTTCCTCACGCGAAATCATCATTTCCCTGCGGCCAAAGCCCTGCAGGTCCGGCAATGAGGGGTGCGCGCCGACGCCAACGCCGTGCTTTTTGGCAAGCTGGACTGTGGACCGCATGTGGTTGAAGTCAGATGCATGAAAGCCGCAGGCTACGTTGGCAATGTCGATGAGCGGCATAAGCCCTTCATCGTCACCAATCTTGTAGAGGCCAAACGCCTCGCCCATGTCGCAATTGACCGTGACACCCATCTGTTCGCTCCCCGTTGTCTGCGCTTTTGTCTATTGGCAAACTGGATTGTGATGGTGCAACCAAACAATGGTATTGTAAAATCGGAAATTCAATTTGGCATTATCCAAAAAACAGATACATATATCCAGAAGGGCATCATCATGTCGCTGTCTATCAAGCAGGTTCGCTACTTCATTGCTGCTGCGGACTTCGGGCAGGTATCGCTTGCTGCTCTGGAGCTGAATGTGTCGCAATCAGCCGTTACCGCGGCTGTTCAACAGCTTGAAGCTTCGCTGGGCGAGAAGCTGTTCGTCAGATCACCTGCCGGTGTAACCTTGACGGCGCAGGGCAGTCGGTTCCTGCAACATGCCCGCAACATCATGGCGGTGGTCAATGAGGCCCTGGTTTCACCGCTGAGTGAAGACAATAGTCTGCAAGGCGCGATTACAGTTGGCATGTCCTACACGGTAGCGGGCTATTTCATGCCGCGCCACCATGCTCGTTTCGCTCGCACATTCCCCCGCATCCAACTCAACATGCGCGAAATGCAGCGGGAAGATATTGAAGAAGGGCTGTTGACCGGCAAAATAGATGCAGCAGTCATGTTGGTGTCAAATCTGAAAGACCGGAACAACATTGCCTATGAAACGCTTCTGCGCTCGCGCAGGCGTCTGTGGGTGCCGCCTGAGCATGCCTTGCTCGAGGCAAGCTCCATTTCGCTGGAGGATGTGGCCAGGCAGCGGTATGTCATGCTCACTGTGGACGAAGCTGACCAGACGGCGGGCAAGTACTGGCATGGCACCGGGTTACGCCCGAATGTAATATTCGACACATCATCCGTTGAGGCGGTTCGCTCAATGGTGGCTGCCGGCATGGGTGTAACGATCCTTTCAGACATGGTTTATCGACCATGGTCACTCGAAGGTCAGAGACTGGAAACCCGAAACGTGGACGCAGATATTCCTACAATGGATGTTGGTATTGCCTGGTCAAGAGAGCGTGATCCGTCTCAGGCAACCCGCACATTCATCGACTTCCTTTCACGTGCTTTTGGCAGTTCCGGTCATGACGATCATGTGGGCGGCGGTCCTCGCGCATGATCCTTTCGTCTGCATTGGATTGATTGCATGAGCGAGGGTTTTCCGCACATCGTTACCATTCATGGGCGAACGATAGGAAAAACCGGGCAGCATCAGGGGATGTCTGGCTTGAATTCGCTCAACGTGTTGCAGCAGGGCGCAAGGACTGGGAGGCCATTCTGCCGCCCCATTGCATCGCATGGCAGCGGTGATGTACACGCTCTTCCCGTCCGGCTTGTGAATGCCGCAGAACGGCTGGCTGGACTTTGGTTTTGTTCTGTCGCTTACGAAAGAAAAAGGTTTTATGGATCTTAATCAGGTTCGGTATTTTCTCCATCTTGCAGACACCCTCAATTTCACGGAATCAGCCAGGCGCGCCGGGGTTTCGCAGCCCAGCCTGACCCGCGCCATCCAGCGGCTGGAAGAAGAGTTGGGCGGACCATTGCTGTATCGCGATGGCAAGGACACCCGACTGACGGCACTGGGGCGTGATTTGCAGGTGGAGTTCATGCGGATTGACCACAATCTGCAGCAGGTAAGGGAACTGGCTGAGAACTCTGTCAATGGCCGCCACCGCAATTTGAGCATTGGTGTTTCAACGACCATCACCGCCCATATGTTCACAAAGTTCTTCGACATGGCGCTGGAGCAATTGCCGGGGGTTCAGATAAAGAATGCGGCACCTGAGCCTTCGAGCATACCCACTCCAGAACCCGTTCGCGATCAGCTACTCTTTGTGGGCAACCTTAGTTATGCGCCAAACATCGACGCCCTCGATTGGTTTGTTCTGAAAATTTGGCCACAACTGATATCCAGAAAGCCCAAGCTTCAGCTTTGCGTGGCTGGCAGCCTGCCGAACTCGAAGAATTCGCTCGCTTTGCAGCTCTTCGGCTATCAAGCTCGTGTCCAACCCTACTGATCTTGGACCACTCTACGCCCGTGCACTTGCAGCCATAATACCCTTGAGGTTGGGCAGCGGAAGCCGGATCAAAATCCTTGAGGCAGGCATTAACAACGTGCCGGTTGTAACGACAAACAAGGGCGCTGAAGGGCTTTGTCTTGATGCCGGCGTCCATGCATTCATTTCAAAAGAGACACCCGCGGCTTTTCAAGCAGCCTGTCTGTCCTGTCTGGATGATACTAACCAGGCATCGAAAACAGCTTACAACTTGCATCAACTGGTACTCGAAAACTTTGCTCGTCCGAAAATTTTGCAGCAACTGACTGGTCACTTAAGTCGGTTAGCCAATTCAATCCCACGATAGACGCCACGGCGGCTTTGACCCGGGCCACAGCTCCGAAGCAGTCAGCAAGAGGACAATTCAGCTACCTACTGCAGAACACTACGAAAACAAACTGGCCAAAAATCTGGCAACAAATGGCAACAAGTAGCCTGAACGGCGCTAGTCAAAATCAAACCGAAGGACATTGTCCAATGATTTCAAGGTGGAAAATGGTGGGCGGTACAAGGTTCGAACTTGTGACCCCTACGATGTCAACGTAGTGCTCTACCACTGAGCTAACCGCCCGGATGCCGGAGCCGCGACCTGCGGCAGGGCAAGGCGTGCGAAACGCGCGCGATGGCCTCTATAGCGGGATGCCGTGCGGCACGCAAGACCCGCTTCAGGCAGCAGCGATCATGCGATCAACTTCACTCACCAGATCGCGCAAATGAAATGGCTTGGACAGGATCTTTGCCTCTTTCGGGGCTTCTGAATCCGGATGCAGGGCAACCGCAGCAAACCCGGTTATGAACATGATCTTCAAAGACGGGTCGAGCTCGGCTGCACGCCGGGCCAGCTCGATGCCGTCCATTTCAGGCATCACGATATCGGTAAGCAGAAGATCAACCTCACGTGACTTCAACTCTTCGAACGCGCTTACCCCTTCGGCAAACGAATGTACTTCATGGCCAGCGCGCTCCAGAGCCCGCGCCAGGAAAACACGCATGTCATTGTCATCTTCAGCAAGCAGAATTCGCGCCATCGCCGTATACCAGCCTCCAGCAAAAACGATTGGCGGTTTGGACCGCTCAACTCCCAAAGCCGTACTATAGTGTCAAAGAGTAAACCTGATGTGAAGACAGTAGTTTGCCTGCGCGGTGCAACTTCATCAAATTGCAACTCATACTGCCAAATGGCGTTGACTGCTACCCACCGCGCAGGGCTTAATGCGGCCATGACCGAGACCAGTGCTTCCAGCGGCTTTGCAATCGATTTACCCGGCATACAGACAGCGCCCGTGGTATTCAATTCGCCTCATTCTGGCAGCGTTTACAGCAAGACATTTCAGCAATCCTCACGCCTCGACCTTCTCAGTCTCAGGCGCTCGGAAGACTGTTTTGTTGACGAACTGTTCGGAACTGCCCGCTCGCTTGGTGCGCCGTTCATGAAAGCACTTTTCCCGAGGGCCTGGCTGGACCTGAACCGCGAGCCTTATGAACTCGACCCTTCAATGTTCAAGGACAAATTGCCAGCCTATGCCAATGCGGGTTCCGTAAGGGTGGCCGGCGGCTTGGGCACTATCCCGCGTGTTGTTAGCGAAGGTGAGCAGATCTACTCCAGAAAACTGACCTGGACAGATGCAGAGGCACGCATCAGCAACTACTATTTGCCCTACCACGAAGCGCTGCGTCAACTCATGGCCAAAACACGCCACCGCTTTCATACCGCCATCCTCATTGACTGTCACTCGATGCCCTCAGTGGCGGGCCTGTCAGGCACTGGCAGGCCGGATGTGGTGCTCGGAGACAGGCACGGCACCAGTTGTGATTCCTGGATTACCCAGCAACTTGAGGACCAACTCAGTGCCCATGGTCTCAAGGTTTCCCGCAACAGACCCTACGCAGGCGGCTTCATCACCCAAAAGTACGGCCGCCCCCGTGAAGATGTGCATGCAATCCAGATTGAGATAAACCGGGCTCTCTACATGAATGAGTCTACCCTCAGAAAGAACCGCGATTTCTCGCGCATGCAGACCCTGCTGCTGGATGTTATGTCCCGCTTTATTGACCGCGCGCGTGACGATTCAGCGTTGCAGGCAATCGCAGCCGAATAGGACAGGCCAGCATGCCCGATATCAGCTTCCAACTGGTGCAGGCAGGCCTCGGCGATGCCGGAACGATTGACCCTATGGTGAAGTCGTTTCACATCGAAGAAGGTGCCATTGTCAGCGACCGGGTACGCCGCAACACAGTTGAGACACTTCTCGCCAACCCCGCCTTCGGCCGAATTTTTCTGGTCGAACTTGCAGACGGAGCAAGAGCCGGCTACGCAGCCCTTGCCTTTGGTTTCTCGCTGGAGTTTGGAGGCCGTGACGCTTTCCTAGATGAACTGTACATACTGCCAGCCTACCGTGGCAGAGGTCTGGGCGGCGCCACGCTTGCTGCTGTCAACAACTGGGTGGAGGCAGAAGGTATTTGTGCACTTCATCTGGAAGTTGAGAAAGCCAACAAGACAGCAAAGCAATTGTATTTGAAATCCGGCTTCGCTGACCGCGAACACTACCATCTCATGACACGCCAGATTGCTGATGTGAGATCAAGCTGATGCCAAGAAAAAGGGCCGCACGAACCAATGGCTCGGCGGCCCAAGTCTAGGGAGGAAACGCCCATAAAGGGCAAGCTAAACAACGAGACTGATCTGTTGTCTTCGCTGAACATATATTGCACTGCACATTGGCGGTTTCAAGACATGATCAGCATGAAAGATATCATACCCACAGCGCATGCTGGCAGCTAAATATTCTCATAACATACTGATATAAATGAGTTTTATGGCAAAATGCGTAAGTAAAGAGCGTGGATCACCTGGCCGATTGCGCACCTGATATGCGCTTGCCGCATAACTAATTCGGCCAAGAAGGGTGTAATTTGTGCACTGCGAAATGGATTTGTGAATGGCAGAAGACATCGAATTACTTGAATTTGCGATCAACCTTGCCAGAACCGCCGGGCAAGTGGCATTGCCGCTGTTCCGGCAGGATCTGGTAATCTCCAGCAAGTTGCATGACGGGTTCGACCCCGTAACCCAGGCCGACCGTGCTGCGGAAGCGGCCATGCGCAAATGCATCGAGCAGACCTTCCCTGGCCACGGCATCATTGGTGAAGAGTTTGGCGTTAAGCCGCCAGACAGCGAATATGCCTGGATACTCGACCCCATAGATGGAACCCGCAGCTTCATTTGCGGCACCCCGACCTGGATGACGCTTATCGCCCTGACCCGCAACGGCAAGCCTGTGGCAGGTGTTGCCAGCCAGCCATTCACCGGCGAAATTTTTGCGGGCACCCCGAAAGCCTCTTACCTGTTGCACAATGGTAAAAAGTTGGCGCTGGCTACCACCACATGCTGCCATTTGAACGAGGTGCTGGCAGGCACAACAGCGCCGGCTCTGTTTCGGAAAAACGGGCACGAAACCAGACTTGAAAATTTACAGGCAGGCGTCCGCCATATGCGTTTTGATGCCGACGCATATTTTCACTGCATGGTTGCTGCCGGTCAATTGGGAGTAAGCCTGGATACAGGTCTGCAGTCTTACGATATCGCTGCGCTTGTTCCCATTATTGAAGGAGCCGGAGGCATTGTCACCACCTGGCAGGGCGCAGATGCGAGAGACGGGGGCGACATATTGGCCGCTGCCAACAGATCACTGCACGAGCAGGCCATGGCCTTGCTGGCATAAACGGCCAAGCAGACGGGCCTTATGATTTGCGCACGTGGTCTGCCACAAAAGCATCAAAAGCTGCGAAAAACTGGTCCCGGAACGCTTCGCGTTCACAAAGAATATCGTGCTTGGATCCGTTAATCGTTACGCTGGCTGCCCCCGGCACAAACCGGGCAAACTGCTGAATCGCCTCATTGGAAACAACTTTCTCGCCACCTGCAATGACCAGCAGGGCCGGGCATCGCAGCGGCGAGGTATCATCCAGCGCCTGCAGCTTAGCACAAGAGCGCAGCGCTGCAGCGGCCCAGCCAACAGTTGGAGCGCTTGCGGCCAGGCCAGGAGCCTCCTGCCACAGCCGCGCGTTTCGCAGAAACCGGGTCTTGTCGCCGGTCAGCGGGTTGTTCTCGAAACCCTCTGGAACCGGAAGGCGACCAGAATGGAACGGCAGTTTGAGCCGGCCAAGGCCGAGCCTGGCCATTGCATGGACAATTGTGGATTTCATCCAGCGCGGCATGCGGCTCATCGGCACATCTATAAAGGGCGCGACCATAACGGCTGCTTCAAACCAGTTGTACCTGGCAATGAGCCTCAACCCTATGTGCCCACCCATGGAGTTGCCCAACATCACATACGGAGGCGGGCAATCCGGCAGCACGATCTCCTGCATGAACCTGGTAAAATCCCCGATGTACTTGTCAAAATTGCTGCAATGACCATAGCGTGGCGTACGTGTTGCTTCTGGTGAACCGCCCTGCCCGCGCCAATCAAACGTGGCAACCTGAAAACCACGCGCCGCAAGGTCTCTGATTGTCTCGAAATTGCGCTCAATGCACTCTCCCCTGCCCTGGAGAAAGCAAACCGTTCCGCGCACTGGTCCTTCTGGTGCAAATATGCCGTAGCGCAGCACCACCCCGGGCGCGACCTGCAAGTGGCCCTCCGTTGCACCAGTGGGCACGGGATTGCCAGCCACCAGTACAAAACCATCGCGCATCAGTGCCTCTTGAAAACTGCGTCACCTGTATTGGCGGCTGCCGCCACAGGCTGACTTCCGTCATCTGGAAATCTTGGTAGACCAAGCAGAGACTTGCAGCAAGCACACACACTCTTTCAGCGGACTTGAAATTTGCAGAATGGTTCCTAAATCAGGCCTGTGGACGCCGATTGGGTCCACAAGCTGTCAGTCACCTTGTCCCGCTTTTTGGGAAAGGTGCTCAGTTGCAAACATCGCTTTTGAAAGGATGACAACAATGTTTGATTTGACCCCCTTGTACCGCACAGGCGTTGGCTTTGACCGCCTGGCCCAGATGCTGAACGAAGTAAACAATTTCGATGCCCCGTCATACCCGCCCTACAACATCGAGCGCACCGGCGACGATACATACCGCATCACCATGGCCGTTGCAGGCTTCACGCCCGACGAACTCAACATCGAGGTGAAGAGCAATGCGCTTACCGTAGCCGGACAGAAGACGGAGCGTCCCGAGCAGCCTGAATTTTTGCATCAGGGAATTGCTGCGCGCAACTTCGAGCGCCGCTTCCAGCTTGCCGATCATGTAGAGGTTACTGGTGCTGACATGGAAAACGGCCTGCTTCACATTGATCTCAAGCGCGAGATCCCCGAAGCCATGAAGCCGCGCACCATTGCAATCAACGGTGCCAAGACCAAGGCCAAACTAATCGAGGACAAGGCTGCCTGACCCAGGCTGTCCGCAATCCTTGAAACGGGCGCCGGGAGAGATTCCGGCGCCTTTGCTATTTGCCATATCTACTTGCGTTTCTTGCGCCGCTTTTTGGGCGTTTGTTTACGAACATCCGAGCCTTCACGCACCACATCGAGTATCTGCCCGTCAAACTGACTGATTGTCACCTTGTATTTGCGGCCATCATCTCCAATCGCGAGATACACAAACGGCAGATGCCGCTTACAGCGGATGGCATCCAGCACACGGTACCCATCATCACGCAGCAGCCGCGCTGCATCCACACAATTGAGGTCGAAGCGCCCGTAACCATCCCTGTCCGGATAAGGATACTGATAGGGGTTATAGCCAGGCGGAGCGTATATGCGCAGTTCCTGTGCCTGCAACGGGATCAATCCTGACACCGCAAACAGCGCTGCAAGCGCCAACGCGCTCAGGCGTTTCTGTTCCACTTTTCAACCTCACTCACCAGTGCGTCACACTGCTGCCTGCTCGTCAGATACGAACACACAAACCGGACAAACTTCTCATTCTGCCCGATCTCGTCAGTTCCAGGTCCTGCACCTGGCCACTCATGAAACACGGCCCCGCTTGCCTGCAGATGATCGTGCAGCGCGCACGTCATGATCGCAAACACCTCATTGGCATCAGTGGGCAGCGGTAATCGCAATTTGCCGGTATTTCTCAAGGCCTGCGTCAGGTAGGACGCAGTCTCATTGGCGTGGCGTGCATTGTTCAACCATAGATCATTGTCCAGATACGCATTCATTTGGGCGCCAAGATAGCGGCCCTTGGACAAAAGCTGGGCAGCGCGCATGCGACGGTACTGAAAATCCTGCGCCAGCGACCGGTCAAAGAAGATGACCGCTTCCAGCATCATCGCGCCGTTCTTGGTGGCGCCAAATGACAATGCGTCCACTCCGGCCTTCCATGTCATCTCAGCCGGCGTGCAGCCCAGCGAGACCAGGGCATTGGTGAATCGCGCACCATCCATATGAAGCCGCATGCCGTGCGATTTTGCCAGCTTTGCAATCGCCGCAATCTCATCCGGCGTGTACACGGTGCCAAGCTCGCTAGCCTGAGTAATGGAAATTGCCGAAGGCTTGGGGTCGTGCTCACCACGAATGAACCCATTCAGCACCCTTGCAATACTGGCTGGTTGCAGCTTGCCAGCAGCATCGTTTATGCCGATCAGCTTTGCGCCGCCCGAAAACAGTTCGGGCGCGCCACATTCATCCACCAGGATGTGTGCATCACCATGGCAAATCACACCACCGTAAGGCGGCACCATCGCCGACAACCCGAGCGAATTGGCCGCCGTGCCGGTCAGCACCAGAAAAACGTCGAGCTCGCAGCCGAATATATCTGCCAGCTGCTTCTCCGCGCGGGCGGTAAATTCATCCGCACCGTAAGAGCCTTGCGTGCCTGAATTGGCAGCCGCCATCGCTGCCATGATGTCAGGATGCACGCCATATACATTATCACTCGCGAAATTCATGTCCGTCAAAGCTCTGCCCTTGCTGCAATCTCAATTACAATGCTGCAGACCTAGCACAGCCTCGCAAGCAGGCACAGGTGGCATGGTGCACCATGCGTCAAATCATGCGCCTTATCTGGCTCTATCAGCGCTTGCATATTGGCTGGATATCTGGCACAAAATGCACAACTTAGGACAGCAAGCCTGACCTAAATTCACAAGCAGACCACCAAAGCTTCGGGCAAGAGCGCGAATGACTACAAAAACCAGCATAAAACGTCGGGGCACGGTCTGCCTGACCCAGGGAAAACGCTCAAGGCTCAAACGCTCTTAATGAACGTCGCTCAAGGGCAATTCCCTGACAAGCAGGGGGTGCACGGGCAACAGCGTTCCAATAGAGCTGCCGGCAGGCGCTACATGCGCAATTTCGGCAATCTCGATTGAGCAATTGTTCTCCAGCACACCGAAAAGTATAGATGATCTGCACAGCCGCGGTTCGGACTTAGTCTCACGAATTCCGCAGCCCAAAATGGCAAGGATGACAGGCATGACATATGATGTTTCTGCACGCTCGAAGGCTCTGACACAGGCCGGATTGCCAGCAAAAACCGGCCTCTATGATCCTGCCAATGAACACGACGCTTGCGGCGTCGGCATGATAGCCAATATCAACAATGAAAAAAGCCACCGGATTGTTGCCGATGGTCTGCGCATCCTGGAAAACCTGGAACACCGCGGAGCTGTCGGAGCCGACCCAAAGGCGGGCGATGGTGCGGGCATCCTGTTGCAAATCCCGCATGACTTTTTCAGCACCGAAGCAAAGCGCCTCGGCTTCAAGCTGCCCAAGGCAGGTGACTATGGCGTCGGGTTTGTATTTCTGCCGCGCGATGCTGCAGTGCGCGAACGCATTGAGCACATTTTCGCAAAGGCCGCACTTGAAGAAGGCCTTGAGGTGCTTGGCTGGCGCGATGTGCCGGTCAACCGTGATGTGCTGGGCAAGTCCGTGCTGGCCAGCGAACCATTTCACCGTCAGGTATTCGTGGCGCGCGGTCCCGGCTTCAACGATACCGATCCGTTGAGCTTCGCCCGCAAGCTCTATGTCATGCGCAAGGTCGTATCCAACCGCGTCACCTCCATCGCAGACACCGATTCATCCGGCTATTATGTCGTGTCCATGTCGCCAGACACTATTGTGTACAAAGGTCTTGTGCTGGGCATGAACCTGGGCGACTACTACACCGACCTGAAGAATGAAAAGGTGACTTCCGCACTGGCACTTGTGCACCAGCGGTTTTCCACCAACACCTTCCCGTCCTGGCCACTGGCGCACCCTTACCGCATGATCTGCCATAACGGTGAAATCAACACCCTGCGCGGCAACTACAACTGGATGGAAGCACGCTACGCGACCATGAGTTCAGAGCTGTTCGGCGCGGACATGGAAAAGTTGTGGCCGATTTCATATGAGGGACAATCAGATTCAGCCTGTTTCGACAACGCGCTGGAGCTGCTCCAGTTTGCCGGATACCCCATGCCGCACGCCATGATGATGTTGATACCGGAAGCCTGGGCCGGCAATCCGCTCATGGATGAGAACCGGCGTGCCTTCTACGAATACCACGCCGCCTTGATGGAGCCATGGGATGGTCCTGCTGCCATAGCCTTCACCAATGGACGCCAGATCGGTGCCACGCTCGACCGCAATGGCCTGCGCCCTGCCCGCTATCTGGTCACCAATGACGGCTTCGTCATGCTTGCATCTGAAATGGGCGTGCTTGATTTCGCCGAAGAGAGCATCATCACCAAGTGGCGCCTGCAGCCAGGCAAGATGCTGCTCATTGATCTGGAAGAAAAGCGCATCATCTCTGACGAGGAACTGAAGGAAAGCCTCTCGACGAGGTTCCCGTACCGGGAGTGGCTCGACCGCACACAGGTGCTGCTCAAGGACATGCCTGCTTCCAAGCCGCGCGCCGGGCAAACCAACGTGTCTTTGCTCGATCGTCAACAGGCCTTCGGATACACCCAGGAAGATATCAAGTTCCTGCTTGCACCAATGGCCCAGACCGGCCAGGAGGCAATCGGATCCATGGGTACAGACACGCCCATCTCGGCGCTGTCATCGAAGCCCAAGCTTCTGCACACATACTTCAAGCAGCTATTCGCGCAGGTCACTAACCCGCCAATCGACCCGATCCGTGAAGAGCTGGTCATGTCGCTGGTATCGTTTATCGGCCCGCGCCCCAATCTGCTCGACCTGAAGGGCACATCGCGCCAGAAGCGCCTGGAGGTGCCGCAACCGATCCTTACCAACGAGGACCTGGAAAAGATCCGCGTCATCGGAGACATCAAGGACAACGACTTCCTGACCATCACGCTGGACATAACCTTCCCGGCGGAGAACGGCGCAAATGGCCTTGAACAGGCCCTGGATCAATTGTGCGCGCGCGCTGAAAGCTCGGTGCATGAAGGCCACAACATCATCATCCTCTCAGACCGGGCTGTTTCTGCTGACCGGGTGCCGATTCCGTCCTTGCTGGCAACATCAGCAGTTCACCATCACTTGATCCGCAAGGGCTTGCGGACGTCGGTTGGTCTTGTTGTTGAAACCGGCGAAGCGCGCGAAGTGCACCAGTTTGCAACCCTGGCCGGCTATGGCGCAGAGGCCATCAACCCTTGGCTGGCTTTCGAAACACTGACTGAAATGCTGCCGAAACTGGCTGAAGAGGTCAGCCATGAAGAGGCCAACAAGCGCTTCATGAAGGCCATCAACAAGGGCCTGCTCAAGGTCATGTCCAAGATGGGCATCTCCACATACCAGTCCTATTGCGGCGCGCAGATATTCGATGCCGTCGGACTCAAGCAACCATTTATCGACCGCTTCTTTACCGGCACATCAACACAGGTCGAAGGGGTTGGCCTTGCCGAAATTGCCACGGAAACCGTGGCACGCCACCAAATCGCGTTCTCTGACGCACCTGTTTACAAGGATGCACTGGACGTTGGCGGCGAGTATGCTTTCCGTTTCCGTGGCGAAAGCCACGTCTGGCGGCCGCAGGTCGTAGCAGACCTGCAGCACGCCGTGCGCGGCAACATTCCTGCAAAATACCGGGAATTTGCCCAGCAAATAAATGAACAGGCACACCAACTGATGACTTTGCGCGGCCTGTTCCGCCTGCGTCCGGCAGAGGAAATGGGCAGAAGCCCCGTCCCGCTGGACGAGGTAGAGCCTGCTTCCGAGATCGTCAAGCGCTTTGCAACCGGTGCCATGTCCTTCGGTTCCATCAGCCGCGAGGCACACACAACGCTGGCCATTGCCATGAACAAGATTGGCGGCAAGTCAAATACAGGCGAAGGCGGGGAGGAACCAGACCGCTTCAAGCCATTGCCAAACGGTGACTCCATGCGATCCGCCATCAAGCAGGTCGCCTCCGGCCGCTTTGGCGTAACCACCGAATACCTTGTCAACTCCGACATGATCCAGATCAAGATGGCCCAGGGCGCAAAGCCCGGTGAAGGAGGGCAACTGCCCGGCCACAAGGTTGACAAGACCATTGCAGCGGTGCGCTATTCCACCCCCGGCGTGGGCTTGATTTCGCCTCCGCCACACCATGATATCTACTCCATCGAAGACCTTGCCCAACTCATCTACGACTTGAAGAACACCAACTCCCGGGCAGACATCTCAGTCAAGCTGGTGTCGGAAGTTGGTGTCGGCACAGTTGCCGCCGGCGTGTCAAAGGCGCGTGCAGACCACCTGACGATCTCGGGCTTTGAGGGCGGCACCGGCGCATCACCCTTGACCTCCATAAAGCACGCCGGGTCCCCATGGGAAATCGGCCTTGCCGAAACCCAGCAGACACTGGTTCTGAACGAGTTGCGCGGCCGCATTGCCGTACAGGTCGACGGCGGATTGCGTACCGGGCGGGATGTCATCGTCGGTGCATTGCTTGGCGCCGACGAGTTTGGCTTTGCCACTGCTCCGCTGATTGCGGCAGGCTGCATCATGATGCGCAAGTGCCATCTCAACACCTGTCCGGTCGGCGTCGCCACGCAGGACCCGGAATTGCGCAAGCGCTTCACTGGTAAGCCGGAACACGTCATAAACTACTTCTTCTTTGTTGCCGAAGAGGTGCGCGAGATAATGGCCGCCATGGGTTTCCGCACGTTGAACGAGATGATCGGGCGTACAGATTCCCTCGACAAGGAACATGCGATCGAGCATTGGAAGGCCCGCGGGCTGGACTTCTCGAAAATCTTCGCGATGCCAAAGGTCTCCAAAGAGGTTTCAATTCGCCATACTGACAGGCAGAATCACCAACTTGAGGCAATTCTCGACCGCAAATTGATCGAGCAGTCTGGACCGGCGCTGGAAAACAAGAAGCCCGTCGCCATCGACCTGCCAATCCGCAATGTTGACCGCTCTACCGGAGCCATGCTTTCAGGTGAAGTCGCCCGCCGCTACGGCCACGCAGGTTTGCCGGACGATACAATCTCCATCACCCTGCACGGCACCGCCGGTCAGAGTTTCGGCGCATTCCTGGCAAAGGGCGTTACCCTGGACCTCATTGGCGAAGGCAATGACTATGTCGGCAAAGGCCTATCAGGCGGCAGGCTTGTTGTGCGCCCACCGGAGAAGTCCGGCATTATAGCGGCTGAATCCATCATCGTCGGCAACACCGTCCTTTATGGAGCCATTGGAGGCGAGTGCTACTTCAACGGTGTTGCAGGCGAACGCTTTGCGGTGCGCAATTCCGGGGCCATAGCAATCGTTGAAGGCACTGGCGACCATGGCTGTGAATACATGACGGGCGGTATCGTCGTCGTGCTTGGCGAGACCGGGCGCAATTTCGCCGCCGGAATGTCTGGAGGCATCGCCTACGTGCTGGACGAAGCAGGTAACTTCCGCGAGCGCTGCAACCTCGCAATGGTAGACCTTGAGCCGGTGCCGGAAGAAGAAGAGCTTCTGCAACGCATCGCCAATCAGTCCGGCGACCTTGAAAGTCATGGCCTGGTGGATGTGCAAGGCGACATGACTAGCCACGATGCCGAACGCCTGTTCCAGTTGATCAGCAACCACGTTCACTACACCAATTCAGCACGGGCGAGGCACATCATGGACAATTGGCAGGCCTATCTGCCCAAATTCGTCAAGGTGATGCCGGTTGAATACCGCCGCGCGCTGAAGGAAATGGAAGCTCAAACCGCCAGCGGCGAAATGCTGATCGGCGTCAGGGAGGGCAAGTAAGATGGGTAAGGTCACAGGTTTCAAGGAATTCGACCGCAAGGACCGCAGCTACAAGCCCGTTGCAGAGCGGGTCAGCAGTTTCGACGAATTCGTCATTGCGCTGTCTGATGCGGAAACCAGAACCCAGGCGGCGCGTTGCATGGATTGCGGCATACCCTATTGCCACAATGGCTGCCCGGTGATGAACCAGATCCCGGACTGGAACGACCTCGTCTACAGTGATGACTGGGAAGAAGCATCGCGCAACCTGCACTCCACCAACAACTTCCCGGAGTTTACCGGCAGGGTTTGCCCCGCCCCTTGCGAGGCATCGTGCACGCTGAACATCGACGACAACCCGGTGGCTATCAAGACAATTGAATGCGCCATCGTTGATCGTGCCTGGCAGGAAGGCTGGATCACTCCTGAGGTAGCTTCAATAAAGACTGGCAAGAAAATTGCCATTGTGGGGTCCGGTCCAGCAGGACTGGCCGCAGCCCAGCAGCTTGCGCGTGCCGGGCACGATGTTCATGTCTATGAACGCCAGGCCAAGCCGGGCGGGCTTCTGCGCTACGGCATACCGGACTTCAAGATGTCCAAAACCCTGATTGACAGGCGTGTCGAGCAGATGAAGGCGGAAGGTGTCACTTTTCACTGCAACCGCGAAGTTGGTCTCGACACGGATGTTGCCGGGTTGGAACGCAGTCATGATGCAGTCCTGCTGGCGGGTGGCTCGGAAAAGCCGCGCAACCTGCCTGTCCGTGGCCGCGAGCTTTCCGGCGTTCACTTCGCCATGGATTTCCTGCGTCAGCAGAACAAGCGGATCGGGCGTGAAGACCTCGGCGATGTCGCCCCAATCCTGGCATCCGGCAAGCACGTTGTTGTTATCGGCGGCGGCGATACCGGTTCCGACTGCATCGGCACCTCGATCCGTCAGGGCGCATTGTCAGTCACCCAGCTGGAAATAATGCCGACACCGCCGGAGAAGGAGAACAAGGCACTGAGCTGGCCACACTGGCCAATGAAGATGCGGACTTCTTCGTCGCAGGCAGAAGGGGCAGAGCGCGAGTTCGCCGTCATGACCACCCATCTGACCGGAGAGAATGGCCTGGTCAAGAAGCTGCACGGCACGCGCGTGGATGCCAACATGAAACCGGTGTCGGGTTCAGAGTTCGAACTGCCGGCGGACCTCGTGCTTCTTGCCATGGGCTTTGTCAATCCGGTGCATGAAGGCATGCTCAATCAGTTGTCCGTCGCTCTGGATAGTCGCGGCAATGTCAAGGCGGATACAATTGGTTACAAGACAAACCGATGGAAAGTGTTTTCTGCAGGTGACATGCGCCGCGGCCAGTCACTGGTCGTATGGGCCATCCGGGAAGGCAGGCAGGCCGCAACTGCCATAGATGAGTTCCTCATGGGTACCAGCAGCCTGCCGCGATAGGCTGCCAGCACGAGACGACACGTTGCCGGTTCACTGTTCGGATACCGGTTCGAACGCATCGAACCGCCCAGCCGGCGCTTCAGGCCACAGTCCTTCGACGAACAATTGTTGCGCCGAACTGCCCGGTGGTGTGTTGCTGCGTCCAGAATCAAACGTGCTGCTATCGCTGTTAATGTCTTTGCCAACCCTGGCAATCTGCAGATAGTCGGGCCCAGGCAGGTTTTCAGGAGGCACAGAACGCATGGCTTCGCCTTCAGGTTGCTCAGCACCGAATGTCGGCAGCGCTGCCAGTTGCTCAGGACTCAACGGCTCAGCCACTGCGTCAACTGCACTCTCCGCTGGGGCAGTCATTCCGTCGGCAACAGCAATGTCGGCACGCACGAGCTTCATCAGTTCCGTTGCCAGCCTGTCATTGCCACGAGTAATGAACTTGACCCCGTCTCGTGATCTCAACCGCACAACTTCGCCGGTGCCATCATCCCCGCTGTCGGTAAACTCACCGTCCGACCCGCTCAATAGCAGGCGCAAATCAATGTACCGCACGCCTAACTCGGCCATCACCTGCCGTTCAACGTCGGCAACAATGCTCATCGCCTCGTCATAAGGTTTGCGAGCCATGGGCGGCACACCAAACCAGTAAACTGCGACATCGCGCTGTTTCAGTACCTTGACGAGAGATTCCAGCTGCGCCGCATATGCCTCACGCCACTGCAGAGACCCAAAACTCAGCGTTCCCTGCTCCGACTCAATATCCCGGGCATCGTTGGCCCCGATCATGATGGCAGCAATGTCGAACCGCCTGGCCTCGAGAATTTTTACAGCCGCATTGGTCCAGTCGTACAGCTTCGGCCGGGCAAGCCCGGAATTCTCCTGAATACGCCCGGTCACCGTCAGCCGGTCTTCGGTTTCCACCACACGGTTCATGCCCGCCCAGATACCGGTTCCCAGAACATCGCCCAGGATCACCATTTCGTATACATTTTTGCGGAACTTGAGATAGCTCTGCTGCCCAGCCAGCTGCTCGGCAGGTGCTTCACCTTGATCTTGTGCAGAAGCCGCCGCCAGGCCATTCAAGGCAAGCAGTGCAAGACATACGATGATCAGCAGATTACGGCACAGACTCATGCCCTGAATCTTACAGCCCCCGGCGCAACTGCTCAAGCAGACTTGCATCTGCATATCCGTCCGGTGTCAGCCCACGCTTGTGCTGATAATTGCTTATTGCATCGCGGGTGCGCGGGCCAATTGTACCCGTCAACCCGCCGGTATCAAAACCACGCGCCATCAACAGCCGCTGCAGCTCCTTGTTGTCCGAGCGCGACAACAACTTCATGTCACGCCTCCACTTGCCAACGAAGTCGCCCCCGCCCGCCAGCCGGTCCGCAAGGTGCGCCACCGCCAATGCATAGGAATTTGATCTGTTGTACGCCAGGATGGCATCGAAATTGGCCGTTACCAGAAATGCAGGTCCATGCTGACCAACCGGCAGCAGGAGCCTGGCGCGTGCCTCTGACACTCCATACCGCCCACCCTTTGCAGGCCGCACCCCAAGCTTTGCCCAGTCAGCAAGACTGCGTGTTCCATCCCGCCCTGCCATCAGATAGTTGAATCTGGTGGGAAGCTGCACCTCCCATCCCCACGGCAAATCCTTCTGCCAGCCGCGCTTTTTCAGGTAATGCGCTGTTGACCCGAGTGCGTCAGGAACCGAGTTCCATATGTCCCTCTTGCCATCACCTGTCATGTCGACGGCATAAGCGTTGTAGGTCAATGGAATGAACTGAGTGTGACCCATTGCACCTGCCCATGAGCCCTTGAAATCCGCCACGCCAATGTCACCACTTTGCAAGATGTCCAGCGCACCAAGCAACTGCTTTCGGCCATATTCCTTACGGCCTCCGGTAAAGGCCATGGTCGCCAGCGAACGTATGACACTCATGTTGCCGGTGAAGCTGCCATAATTGGTTTCCATGCCCCAGATGGCCGCCACGACATGGCGATCAACACCGAAGCGCTGTTGCACCCCAACCATCGCGCGCTCGTTTTCAAGCATGCTCGCGCGCCCGCGCGAAATCCTCTCGGCAGAAACCCGCTTCTCGATGTACTGCCAGATCGGAGTCACAAATTCAGCTTGCGAAGATTGCTGCTCATAGATGCGCGGGTCGGGCGTAACGCCCCTAAAAGCCGCCTCGTATGTCTTGCGGGATATGCCTTCACGCCGCGCTTCTGGCCATAGTTCCATGACAAACTGGTCAAACGCGGCATTCCGGCTGAGCTGCTCGAGAGCTGACATGTCAAGTGCACGTGCTGGCAAAGCGTTAGCCAGAAGCACCATCGCGCCTGCTGCAAATAATGTTGCGGAAATCTGCTTCATGTCCCCACCAGTCCTTCCCCAATTGCGGCAATCCCAACATTGCCGCGACCACGTTCCCCAAAGCAGCCGCGGCAGATGCCCGGCGGCTCACAAAATTTCAGGCGTTGCGCTGCATCAAGTGCTTTTCCCAGGCAAGCGCGCTCGCAACAATTTCGTCCAGCTTGTCATGCGTCGGTTGCCACCCCAGCACCGTGCGAGCACGATCTGCATTGGCAACGATTTCCGCAGGATCGCCTGCTCTGCGATCGGTCGTGCGCACATCCAGCTTGTGACCCGCCGCACCTTGGACAGCGCCGACAACATCCAGAACTGAATATCCCTTGCCGTACCCACAATTGAAAACCTGGCTGCTTCCACCCTCACGCAGGTAGGAGAGCGCATCCATATGCGCCGCCACCAGATCACTGACATGGATGTAATCGCGGATGCAGGTGCCATCGTGAGTGTCATAGTCTGTGCCGAACACCTGCATGTGATCTCGTCTGCCGATTGCTGTCTCACATGCGACCTTGATCAGGTGGGTTGCACGAGGCGTCGACTGTCCGCTGCGGCCCGCGGGATCCGCGCCTGCGACGTTGAAATAGCGCAATGCCACATAGTTGAGATCATGCGCGGCCGAGGCATCGCGCAGCATCAGCTCGGTCATCAGCTTCGATGTGCCGTAGGGCGATATCGGCAGCAGATCATCACTTTCACGAACAGGAACGGTTTTGGGATTGCCATAGACCGCGGCCGTAGAGGAAAAGATGAAGTGCGGCACACCGCCCTGAACTGCACACTCCAGCAGCGCCCGTGACTTGACGGTATTGTTCAGATAATAGCCTAGCGGGTCTGAAACGCTTTCTGGCACGATGATGGACCCGGCGAAATGCACTATCGCGCTGACACCATGTTCCTTGATAATCGAAGCCGTAAGATCCTGATCGCCGATATCACCTTCAATCAGCTTTGCAGACGGGGCTACTGCCCACGCCATCCCGGTAGACAGATTGTCCAGAACAACAACTTCATGGCCAGCGTCACACAGTGCCAGCACCATGTGGGACCCGATGTAGCCTGCACCACCGGTTACCAATACACTCATCGTCAGTTTTCCTTGCCAACCCGATTTCCCAGGTCAGTCCCTGGCGAGAGCTGATTGTGCTAAGAAAACCCAAACAAAGAGTTTAGAAAGTTTTACCTTTTTGAGCGCAAAACCCACCGAGGTAAATCTGCGTCAGCAAAAACAAGAGGGACAAGGCACATGGCCAGGAAGATCAAGAAAGCTGTTTTTCCCGTGGCAGGGCTTGGCACTCGCTTCCTGCCGGCTACCAAGGCTGTTCCAAAGGAGATGCTAACCATCGTTGACCGCCCGGTGATCCAGCTGGCCGTTGACGAGGCCCGCGAAGCCGGTATCGAGCATTTCATTTTCGTAACCGGACGCAACAAGGCGGTCATCGAGGACCACTTCGACAAGCAGTTCGAACTGGAAGAAACCCTGAAAAGACGCGGCAAACAGGAGGAGCTGGAAATCCTTCAGAACGACCTGCCCGGCGCAGGTCAAACCAGCTTTACCAGACAACAGGAGCCTCTGGGTCTGGGACACGCAGTATGGTGCGCGCGCGAACTTGTCGGTAATGAGCCGTTCGCGCTATTGCTGCCCGATATGTTCATTCATTCACAACCTGGCTGCCTTGCCCAGATGATGAGCGTTTATGAAAGCCACGGCGGCAATGTCATTGCAGTCGAAGAGGTTGCTGAAGATCAGGTCCACAAGTACGGTGTGGTAGGCGTCGGAGAACGTGCTGGTGATGGGTTTACAATCAACGCCATGGTGGAGAAACCAAGAACCAATGCGCCTTCAAACCTGATCATCTCCGGCCGCTACATCCTGCAACCAGAAATTTTTACATTGCTCGACAAGCAAACTGCAGGCGCAGGTGGCGAAATCCAGCTTACTGACAGCATGCTCACATTGATGTCACAGCAACCGTTTTTCGGCCTCAAATTCCACGGCACTACATACGACTGCGGTGACAAGGTGGGCTTTCTGGCAGCAAACGTGGCCCTGGGCTTGTCGCGCGACGACATCAGCCCCGCGTTCCGCACAGTGTTGAAATCCATCCTGGCCGAGACCGGCGGGCTGGATTAACCTGTCGCCCAGCATGAAACACCGCTAGTGGCTGGTGCGGCGTGCCAAGTTGTGGAAACTGTTGGAAGGCAAACGGCCCTATAACCGGAACCGCATGCCCGCGCTAATGCGATGGTCGTCATACCCGCCGGCGTCGCCCGGATTTTGCGAAGTGAATTCGTATCCGGCAATCATTTCCACCTCCGGCCGCAGTGCATACGCCAACCCCAGCGTGGTTATGATGACCGTCTCATCCGACACTCCGTCATAGTCGGTGTAACCCACGCTCACACCAGCCTCGACTGCCAGATTGTCACGCAATTGATGCGATGCAAGAACTCCTGCAGTCCAGGTCGTTGCAGCAGCAACCAGAGGATCTGCCGATTCCTCAACCTGCGAGTTTGCCGAGAACACCACCGAAGTGAGCTCCGTCGGGCTCCAGGTCACGTTCGCGTCCATGCCGAGTGCGGTTTGATCCGCCAGAATGGTATCTTCATAGTCGCGAAACTCGAACCGCGCAGCAATCTCGCCGGCCCATAGCGCGCCGTCATTGAAACTCAAGCCAGACCTGATGACCACGCCTTGCGAGTCACGGCGCAGCCCGTTTCGGTCAACACTAACATCGTGAATGCGCGGCGCGTAGGTTACCTCGACGAAGGGCTGCAACGCCTCTGAAATTTGATAGCCGACCCGAAGTCCACCAGCCGGCGCAACATAATCGCGATCTTGATTCAGCTCCTCCAGGCCCGGCCCCAGATCAACATTGCCAAACTTGAACCAGGTAGCAGAGCCGGTCACTTGTGTAATGACGCGGTTCATCTGGTGTGTCAGCCGCGCCAGCACATTGTAGGCGCGGTCATCTCGCAAACCGCGTGCAGAATCTGGAACTTCAAAGCTGGCGGCATTGCTTTGCGACTGTCCGAATCCTGCAGAAACATCGAGTGTCGTCGTTGACCTGATGTCGACCCGTCCTGAAACAGCAGCCGAAAAATTGTTGACGTTTTGATCGTCAAACTTGTCATAGAAGATGTGCTCGCCAGTGAAGTCGAAAGCTACGGCGTGGCGTTCCCAGTCGCTGCGCAAGGCCAAGGTGGGCGCAATCCTCAAACCTGTATCGTCCGGCCCGGTACGCGATTGAGACAGCGGGTTTGATGTGTAGACACCGCCCACCTCAAGCTGCGGTGAAAGCACGAAACTGCCCCTGCGGATACCTGATGCGGCATAGGGGTCCTCCGGTGCCGCACGGCGGCGCACTTGCACTTCCTCGTCAACCGGGGGCAACTGGCCAGTTGCTGCCAGGGCCGAAAGCCGCTCGCGGTCCTGAGCTTCGCGAGCAATCGAGTCTCCACCGCTGTAAGCAAGAGCGGAGTCTTGCAGAGGATCAAGATCGGCGCCGCGATCAAACGCGCTGCGCTGCGATTGGCTTGTGGTTGCGGCACTGCTGCTGGAAGCCGTTTGACCGCCCTGGTCCTGGCTGCCGCCAACTGAAGTCGGGCCTTGCGATACAGCATCGCGCCGAACCGGGGGGAATGCTGAAGGACTGACTGGAACCCGCGTGTCCTGAAAGGGGTCCTCGATGACCGTGGTTTGCCGCAAACCGGCAGAAGTCGAATAGGTAGTGCTGACCTCTTGCGCGCTTGTAGCTGCAGGACAGCACAGCGTGATGGCGGTCAGGCAACAGGTTATTGGCAGCACACGCATGATAACTATCCGTCTTGCAACACGATTCCCGTAACCGGCCATAGGCAGCCGTCCTCGGACAATCCCCGTAAGGGGCCCACGATAGAAGGATGCGCAGATTATGGTTAACAGGAGGTCAAAGAGGTGTATCTGCAACGGCACGTTGCATTGTGCACGGTCAAAATCTAGGCCGGTTCCGTCTCGAGCAGCATGCCGGATACACCAACTATGCGGACTTTTTCTCCGGCAGGCGCATCAGCACCACGAACCCGCCAGACAGCATCGTCCAGCCTGACCTTGCCTTCGCCGTTGACTATTGCCTCATGCAGCACGACCGTCCGGCCAACATAGGCGTTGATGCGCTGGTTCAGATGAGGCTGGTCAGTCTCGTCGACGGCCCGTGTCTTCATGTAGCCACGTCCAAACCAGACATATATGACGCTGAGGAGAACGAACAGCACCGCCTCGGCTCGCCAATCCAGCCCGAGGATCAGATCAACGATACCAACGCTCAGCGCAGCAAGCCCTAGCCAGACCAGGAAAATCGTCATGGTGAGCAGTTCACTCACCAGCAGAACGGCGGCTATGATCCACCAGGTCCAGCCGCCAAAGAAGTCCATAAGTTCTGCCATAAGACCGATACCCCCTATTGACCGGCGCGTGGCACAGATGACCTTTTCGCACTGCCTGTACGCTGCGCCGAGCCACCATCTTGACCGAAGGCTTCCTTGGCAATCTCCGCTACACCTGCGATGGAGCCTATCACACTCGAAGCCTCAACCGGCAGCATCAGCAGTTTCTGGTTCGGTGACTTGGCGATGGATTCAAGCGCCTTGATGTAGTTGTTGGCTACGAAATAGTTCACAGCCTGAACATCACCACTCGCAATTGCCTCAGACACCATGCGGGTTGCGTTGGCTTCTGCCTCTGCCCCGCGTTCACGTGCCTCAGCATCACGGAATGCAGCTTCACGGCGGCCTTCTGCATCCAGCATTATGGCCTGTTTTTCACCCTCTGCCTTCAGGATGGCTGACTCACGCGCGCCCTGCGCTTCCAAGATTGCGGCACGCTTGTCACGTTCGGCCTTCATCTGGCGAGCCATTGAATCCACCAGATCGCGCGGTGGATTGATATCCTTGATGTCGATGCGGGTCATCTTGACGCCCCACGGCGAAGTTGCCTGATCCACCACACCCAGAATCGCGTGGTTGATGTCGTCTCGCTGCGACAACAGGCTGTCAAGGTCCATGGACCCCATGACCGTTCGGATATTGGTCATGGTAATGTTGAGAATGGCATTCTCCAGCCGGTTCACCTCATAGGTTGCCTTGGCCGCATCCAGCACCTGGTAGAATGCAACGCCGTCCACCTGGACCATTGCGTTGTCCTTGGTGATGACCTCCTGGCTCGGCACTTCCAGCACCTGCTCCATCATGTTCATCCGCGATCCGATCCGATCGATGAACGGCATGATAATGCCAAGGCCGGGACCCAGGGTCTTGGTGTAGCGCCCAAACCGCTCGACGGTATATTCGAAACCTTGCGGCACAGTGGTGATTGCCTTGAAGACGCCTATAACTGCCAGCGCAAGCAGCACCAGCACAAATACACTAAAGCCTTCCAGCATCAATCTTCCCTCGCAATGGTTCAATTTGTGAGGTGAAATCTACTATGATTCGCAAAATACCGGTGCTTTTTGCGACAAGTCATTTGAAGTGCCGGGCGAAGCCGCTAGAGCCAGCCGGCAAGTTCGTTGTCAATAATCCGCTTGAGCATCCTGATGGATGCGGCACTGTCGTTGAGGCAAGGAGTAACGGCAAAGTTCTCGCCACCGTTGTCTTCGAAAGTCTCCTTTACGCCGATGGCAATTTCCTCGAGCGTCTCCACGCAATCAGATGAAAAGCCCGGCGTGATGACCAGAAGATTTTTCACGCCCGCCCTGGCCAGCTCCTTGACCGTCGGTTCCGTATAGGGTTGCAACCATTCGGCCCGGCCAAACCGGGACTGGAAAGTTGTGATCAGTTCGTCTTCCGACAGATCCATCTTCTCCCGCAACAGCCGAGTCGTCTTGTGGCAATGACAGTGATACGGATCACCTTTCATCAGGTATGATTTCGGCAAGCCATGATAAGAGGCAAGTATCTTCTCCGGTTTGAAATCCAACGACTTGAGGTGTGCCTTAAGACTGGTCGCGAGCGCATCAATGTATGCGGGATCATCATGATAGGGCGGAACCGTGCGTACAGCCGGCTGCCAGCGCAACTGCTTCAGCGCTTCGTAGCACTTGTCCAGCGCGGTTGCGCTCGTAGTGGCAGAGTATTGCGGGTACAGCGGAAACAGCAAAATGCGCTCACAACCTTGCTGTTGCAAATGCTCGATACGGGACTTCACCGTGGGCAAACCATACCGCATGCCCCAGTCAACAACGATGCGGGAATTACCGGCAAACAGCTCAGCCAACTTTTCGCTCTGTGCCCGTGTAAAAGTCTTCAACGGCGATTCATCGCGCTCCTTGTTCCATATCTGGTCATATGCGTGACCAGACTTGGTAGGCCGGAAAGACAGGATGATGCCATTCAGAATGACCCACCAGAGTGCCCGGTTGGTTTCAATGACGCGCACGTCTGACAGAAACTCTTTCAGATAACGGCGCATCGGCCAGTAACTTGTCGCTTCCGGCGTACCAAGGTTCATGATCAGCACCCCGATCTTGCCACCTTTTACAGGCGGATGATCAGCAGGAAGTCTAAAAGCGCGCTTGTCGGTCGTCTGTAACATGTTTCTCAATCCATTTTCGGAACCAGGCCCCGCTCTTGGTACGCGGTGGCCGATTGGTCAGTTCAGGTCGTTGCAGGGCGATCATCAGCAATCACCTTGCCGTCGTTAGGTAATGTTCCCGGTTCAGCGAACTCGACCCTGCCGCGCACCTTGCAGATACTATGAAGGCTCAGCGCAACCTTGTCAGCCAGCTGCGGTGATGACTTGCCGCATTCCGCATACAAGGTCAATTCATCCTGTTCATTGGCTCTACTCACCACAAGGCGCAGTTTGCCAAGCTCAAGATGCCTGCCTGCGATTTCCGCTACCTGCGAAGGATGCACAAACATACCTTTCACCTTTGTAGTCTGGTCGGCGCGGCCCATCCAGCCCTTGATGCGAATGTTGGTCCTGCCGCACGGGCTGGTGCCTGACATGATTGCGGACAGATCGCCGGTGGCTAGCCTGATCATGGGATACGTCGAATTGAAATTGGTCACAACCACTTCACCAACCTCTCCATCATCCACCGGATCACCCGTGCCAGGGCGAACGATTTCAAGGATGACCCCTTCGTCTACGATCATGCCTTCCATCGCCTCACTCTCATATGCAATGACCCCTACATCAGCGGTGGCATAGCATTGCAGCACACTGATGCCACGTTTGGCATATTCCTCACGCAAACTGGGAAACAAGGCCCCGCCAGATACCAGCGCACGCTTGATGGAGGACAGGCTGCGGCCACCTTGCTCAGCCTTGTCCAGCAGGATTTTCAGGAAGTCTGGCGTGCCGGTAAACCCGCTCGGCTGCAAGGCTGCAATCGCTTCAATCTGTTGTTCGGAATTGCCGATGCCGGCCGGCAGCACCGCGCACCCCAGCGCACGTGCACCGGCGTCCAGAATGAAGCCCCCCGGAGTAAGGTGATAGGCAAAACTGTTGTGCACAATATCTCCGGCCCTGAACCCGGCAGCAAAGAGGGCCCGCGCACTGCGCCACGGATCAGCCTCAAGCCCCATTGGTTCGAATATCGGGCCAGGTGACATGAACACACGTCCCCAGTTTTCAGGTCCACCCAGAGCAAACCCGCCGAACGGCGGTTCAGCCTTCTGAAATCCCGTCAGGTCGGTCTTTCGCAAAACTGGCATAGTTGCCAACGCCTTCCTGCTGTTAACCTCTGCGGGGTCGACGTTACCTAGATGCCGGTTCCATCCCGGTGCTTTTCTGGCTAACCAAATCTGCCCGGCCAGTGCCTCGAACAAAGCGGACTGGCGCACTTCTGGGTCGCGGATTTCCAAGTCGTCGTAATGGTCATTCATAACGTCTGCTTCCAAATTTTCCCAATTGATTTAACAGGTTAACAATCCAGATCTGGTTGAATGAACGCACAATAACCGTTCAATTCTCCGGTGGCGCGTTGCAGTCGATCTGCAAGCAACCGGCAAGCAACCAGGGGCACCAGACGACACGCCATGGCTCAAGCATTCCACAATGTGCTGAACTCGGCAGTTGGCTGGATACGCCAACCCGCGCATGGGCTTGACGGAGCGCGCGCCCATGCGCCCATCGATGCTTCTGTCGAAAGCAAGACAATCAGAGCCGCCTTGCTGCTGGCAATGGATAACCCAGGTAACTCGCTGCCCGATTTCCTGTGGACATTTGACCAAGACACGAAGGACTCGACTGTTTGGCATCCTGACCCTGAACTCGAACGCAATCTGGACAAGCAAGCGCTCACAAAGACGCTTCAGGAATTGTTGAACGACACGACCCCGGAATGCATTGCAGCCACAATTCAAACCGGACTGTCCGGCAATCGCCTGGTCAGGAACATTGAACTGCCGGTGCGCGTGAACGGCCAGAAGTTCTGGTGGCAGATGGCTGCCACGACGCTGGGCTGCCAAACCGCGCAACCAGACAAGTGGATAGGTCTGGTGCGGGATGTGACTCCGGCACACCGGTTCTTGAAATCGCTCGCGGTAGACCAAAGGCACCACGAAGAAGTTAATGCAGCGAGTCAGCAACTTGCCAGTGCGCTGTCGGCCAGCCTGCGCCAACATGCCAATGTTGTCACCAATATCTGTCAAATGCTGCCAGAAGAATTTCCTCAACAATCGCGCGCCATGATTGAACTCATGGAACCCGGTTTTGCCAGTGACATGCAAACCGCCATCAATGAGCTTTTGATGACCGCCAGCCTGATGCGCGACTACACCAACGCTCTGACCGGAAGTCTGGTGTGCACACCGCAAACTCATCATTTTCGCGATGCAATAGCGCATTGCCTGGCCAGTGCAGCGGAGCGAATTCGCCCGCTTGAATTCACTGTGATTGAGAAGGTTGCCCCGCATGACTGCATCATAAACGCCGATGTGCACCGTCTGCGCATCGCCATAATGGTTGTAGCCAACCTTGCGGTCTGCCATGCGTTTCCCGGCGGAACAATCCTGTTTCAGGCCGGCGTCGTCAACAACCGCGAAGCCCGCCTTGAAATATTCTATGTCGGCCGGCCAGCATTCAACGGCACTGAAACCGAAAGCCATGACCCGAGAATGGGTATTCTCCATCCCGCCATTGCCAAACGTTTCCTCAATGCTGTCATTGCTGCTCATGGTGGCATTCTTGAGTTCACTCAACACGGTGAGGGCAAACAGGTGGTGAGGATCAAGCTTCCCGTCGAGCCTGCCTGATCGCGAACAGCGGCTCAGCCAGGACCTGCGCTGCAACGCGTCGCCCATCACTCAGGCCAGCCAGCGTTTTCTGCGCTTGTATGCTTTCACGTTCTTGAAAGACCGGCGGTTCTCGCCGGACACGCCCAGATAAAATTCCTTCACATCCTCGTTGTCGCGCAAAGCAGCCGCTTCTCCATCCAGCACCACCCGCCCGTTTTCAAGAATATAGCCATACTTGGCATACTTCAGCGCAATGTTGGTATTCTGCTCTGCCAGCAGAAACGACACCTGCTCGCGTTCATTCAGTTGTTTGACGATCTCGAAAATCTCTTCCACCAGTTGTGGAGCAAGACCCATTGATGGTTCATCCAGCAAAATGGTCGTAGGCCGCGACATCAGCGCACGGCCAATGGCACACATCTGTTGTTCGCCACCAGATGTGTAACCTGCTTGCGATGTGCGCCTTTCACGAAGTCGCGGAAAATAATTGTACACCATCTCGAGATCAGCGGCGATTGCGCCACGCCCGTCCTTGCGGGTGAATGCACCGGTCATCAGATTATCTTCAATGGTCAGATGTTCAAAGCAGTGACGGCCTTCCATCACTTGTATGCAGCCTCGCCGCACCAGTTCATTGGGGGTCAATTGATCAATCCGCTCGCCCTTGAAATGGATCGAACCTTTGGTCACATCCCCGCGCTCGGCACGCAGCAAATTCGAAACAGCTTTCAGGGTTGTGGTCTTGCCAGCGCCATTGGCGCCCAGCAGCGCCGTTATCCCGCTTTCCGGCACCTCCAGCGACACACCTTTCAGAACAAGTATGACGTGATTGTAGATGACCTCGATATTGTTGATCGACAATACAGGCTTCTGCGTCTCTTGCACTTCGGTGGCTGCCGGCTTCATGGCCATGGTTGTCACACTTCCAGTTTGTGTTCAGTTCTGGTTGCCCCGCCTGCATTATTTCAATGCAGGCGAGGCGGACTTGTTTCAGTGCGCTCAGACTACGAGCAGGTCTGCGTCTGCCAGTTTGGCTTGTCCTTAAGGTAGTCGTCGGCAGCCTGTTCCAGCAATGGCCGCACCACGTCAGTCATTGGCGCGATCGGATCGGATATCTTGCTCCAGTCCTTGCCGTCCCACTGCATTATGAACACCGACCCAGCACCTTCATGGTCCTTGCACGAAGCCTTGATCGGAGCCGTAAAGCCTTCCAGACCGATTTCCTTCAACCTTGCCTCAGACAGATCAAACTTCTCGAAACCCGCGCGCAGGTCTTCACCAGTGATGACCTTCTTGCCGGTGGCTGCTTGTGCTGCGCGAATACCTTCTGAAATCAGGACGGCGTTGAACAGGCCGCGATTGTACAGAACGTCGCCAACGTTTTCCTTCGGTGCCTGGCTTTTGCCGGCATCGACGACAAGCTTCATCACGTCCTGCAATGCAGGAAAGTCCGTTCCGATACCGGAGAAGTTGGCGGCCTTGTAGCCCTTGCCCTCTTCGCCGACGGCGCGCATGTCAGCATGGGAACCGGCCCACCAGTTGCCGATGAACTTGTCCAGCGGGAACCTGATCTTGGCGGCTTCCTTGACAGCCGTGGCATTCATTGCGCCCCAGCCCCACATGATCATGTAGTCTGGACGCTCCTTGCGCACGTTGAGCCACTGCGAACCCTGGTTCTGCATCTCCTTCACGCCGACCGGGAACTTGACCACGGAGAAACCCATGTCCGCTGCCAGCTTGTCGAGCAGGGGAATCGGTTCGGTGCCATAACCGGCATCAAGATAAATGTAACCGATCTTTTTGCCCTTCAGGCCGCCACTGTCACTGTCGATGTACTTCAGGATGGAAGACATCTGGCTCCAGTAACTGGCAGGATAGTTGAAGGTATACGGAAATTTCTCTCCCACTGCCGCCGCCGACAGGCCATAGCCCATGGACAGAACCGGAATCTTGTCGACAGGCGCTTTCGGGATAAGTTGCAGTGTAATGCCAGTGGAGTAAGGGTTGTAGGAAAGTGCCCCCTTGCCCTTGGTGGACTCATAGCACTCAACGCCCTTTTGAGCGTTGTAGCCGGTTTCGCATTCCTCGACGATGATCTTGGCACCGCCAATACCACCATCGCGCTCATTGAGCATGGTGAAATAATCAGCGAATCCGTTGGCCAGCGGTACACCGCCAGACGCGAACGGACCGGTCCGGTAAGTCAACGAAGGCTGATACATCGTGTCCTCAGCCTGTACGGCCGAAGCCGTCATCATTGTGCCGCTTGCCAAAGTGGCCAGCGCAACACCAGTCATCAAAAGCTTCTTCATTGGTTTCCTCCCTGAATGCCGCTCCATTGTGGATGCGGCTGCTTTTGGTTTCACTCAATCATCATGCCCGCTCCGGCCGGCCTGACAATTCCTTTCGGTTCCATTCCCGCATCAAGCGTAAGGGAACGGCCACGTCCTCAGCTTCTCCTTGCCAATCTGCCATAACCGCGCCAACCCGTGTGGCTCAACAATCAGGAAGAAGATAATCAACCCGCCAATCAGCATGAAGTTGATGTGCTCAACCGCAGCCGCGTTGACGTCAATTCCAAAAGTCTCCGGCAAGGCGCGAATAATGATCGGCAGGATCCATATGAACGCAGCTCCCATGAAGCTGCCAACCAGCGAGCCCAGTCCGCCAATGATTGCCATGAACAGGTACAGGAACGAATGGTTGATATCGAAACTTTCAACCTCCGCCGCCCCCAGCC
Organism: uncultured Alphaproteobacteria bacterium; assembly: GCA_963787895.1. Taxonomy (GTDB): domain Bacteria; phylum Pseudomonadota; class Alphaproteobacteria; order Rhizobiales; family Aestuariivirgaceae; genus Anderseniella. The sequence goes on from CAWBEX010000002.1 coordinate 254,993, forward strand.
AGAAGAACACCATCATAGCGCCAGCCACCCCACAATAAAACGAAGACACGGCAAACGCTGACAGCTTGGCGAACAACGGGCGTACGCCCATTAACTCGGCGGCAATGTCCATGTCGCGGATCATCATCCACGACCGTCCGATGCGACCCCGGATAATGTTGGAGGCAATCCATGTCATAACCACTACAATGGACAACACTACCAGATAACGCGTCACCGGCTGCGCAGCCGCCCCGGTCAGTATGACATCGCCAAAGCCTTCACGCCGCGGCACCTCGATAGCACCGGAGTTGTTGTAGTTGTACAGCCACGGAATGCGGATGAAGCACCATTCCAGGAAGAATTGCGCAGCAAGCGTGGCAACAGCCAGGTAGAAACCCTTGATCCGCAATGAAGGCAGACCGAAAATCATGCCTATTGCAGCGGAAAAAAAGCCCGATGCCAGCACAAGGATGATGATGTTCACTTCAGGAAAAAAGGTCGCCAGTTTGTAGCAGGCATATGCCCCTACCCCCATGAACGCACCAGTGCCCAGTGAAAGTTGCCCGGTATAGCCAACAAGAATGTTCAGACCGATCGTCGCCAGCGCGAAAATCAGGAACGGGATCATGATCGAATTCAGAAAGAAATCGTTGCCGAACAGCGGGATCAGGACAAACGCAACCGCCAGAATGGCTGCAATGCCGACCTTGTCCTGCAGGATCGGGAACACCTGGCTATCAGCCACATAGTCCGTCTTGAACTGACCTGTTTCGCGATAAAGCATATCTGTTTCCCGTCTCTCAAATCCGCTCGATGATTTTTTCGCCAAACAGCCCCTGCGGCCTGAACAGCAGAAAGATCAGTGCAATTACATATGCAAACCAGCCTTCAACGCCGCTGCCCAGCAGGCTGCCCCAGTAGATCTCGAATATCTTCTCACCAAAGCCGATGATCAGCCCCCCGACGATGGCGCCAGGGATGGAGGTAAAACCCCCAATGATCAGCACTGGCAGCGCTTTCAACGCAACGACCTGCAGAGCGAACGAAACATCGGATTTCGCCCCCCACATGATGCCGGTCGCCAACGCCACGATGCCCGCAGCAAACCAAACGATGGCCCAGATCTGATTGAGTGAAATACCAACCGACATGGCAGCCTGATGGTCATCGGCCACTGCACGCAAGGCACGCCCTATACGTGTCTTGTTGAAGAACAAGGCCAGTCCAGTCACCAACGCGATTGCAGTTATGACCGCAGCAACGTCAAGATGCTGAATATCCACATACCCTTGCAGCACATCAATCCGCGTAGCTCCGGTCGGCAGGCCGAGCTCTTCCGTGATCATTCTCTTTGGCTCACCGCCAAAGATCGATTCACCAAGCCCAATCAGGAAGTACGTCAACCCAATGGTGGCCATGAACAGAATGATTTCTTCCTGGTTAACCAGATTGCGCAGAACCAGCCGTTCAACCCCGATCGCCAGCAGTGCCATGACACCAATCGTCATAATCAGCGAAAGCCAGGCAGGTACGCCCGCCTGATACAACCCCACAAGCGTCAACGCCGCAAACACCACCATGATGCCTTGTGCAAAGTTGAAAACACCCGACGCCTTGAAGATCAGTACAAAACCCAGCGCAATCAGTGCGTACAGGGTGCCGCCGACAAACCCATCCCACAACGACTGCAGGAAGATGTCAGGGTACTGCGCCATCTCGACGAACGGACTGACCAGAATGTTCTTCAAAAGCTCCATCTTGTCTTCCGCCCCCTAATGCGCGACGCCCAGATAGGCGTCGATCACAGCCTGATCCGAGCTCACTTCTTCGGGTGTGCCATCTGCAATCTTTTCGCCGTGGTCAAGCACGACCACCCGTGTCGAAATATCCATCACCACGCCCATGTCGTGCTCGATCAGCGCAATGGTTGTCCCGAACTGGTCATTCACGTCGAGAATGAACCGCGACATGTCTTCCTTTTCTTCAAGGTTCATGCCCGCCATAGGTTCGTCCAGCAGCAGCAGTTCAGGTTCCATGGCCAAAGCCCGCGCCAGCTCCACCCGCTTCTGCAGCCCGTAAGGTAGCCTACCAACTGGCGTGCGGCGGATATGCTGGATTTCCAGGAAGTCGATGATTTCCTCCACCTTGTGCCGGTGCTCCACCTCCTCGGCCATCGCCGGGCCGTAGCGCAGCATCTGCCAGAGAAAGTTCTTGTGCATTTTCAAGGTGCGCCCTGACATGATGTTGTCGAGCGTCGACATGCCTGTGAACAGGGCCACGTTCTGGAATGTGCGGGCAATACCTTGCGTGGCCGCCACATATGGGCGCATGGCTGCGCGTGTTTCACCCTTGAAGGTTATGCTGCCGACCTGCGGATGATAAAACCCGTTGATGACGTTGAGCATCGACGTCTTGCCAGCCCCGTTGGGTCCGATAATGGCGCGAATTTCACCCTTGTGGATATCGAAACTGACGTCCTTGATCGCTTGAACACCTCCAAACGACAAGGTGATGTTTCTGATGTCCAGCAGCACCTGCGGCTCGGTCGTGCTGCTTGCTTGCGCACGTGCCGGCTTTACAGCCACGTTCATTCCGCTGCCTCCCTCACTGTTGCCTGCCCGCCAGGTGCATGCAGCTTCATGTCCCGAATCTCGACATCGCCCTCGATCACGCCTCGCCGTCCGTCCTCGAACGTGACTTCGGTCTTGATCTTCTGCCGCGACTTGGTGCGGTCATACAGCGCGTCGATAAGCACACCGTAACGCTCGTTGATCAGAGAGCGGCGCACCTTCGCGGTGCGGGTAATCTCGCCATCGTCCGGGTCGAGTTCCTTGTGCAGGATGAGGAAACGTGAGATCTGCGCTCCGGCAACGCGTTCCTCTTCCGAAAGCTCTCTGTTCACCTCATCAACGTGCTCTTCGATCATCTTGTAGACCAGCGGGTTGGCAGCAAGCTCCTGATAGCTTGCATAGACCACGTTGTTACGCTCAGCCCATGACCCAACCGAGGTCAGGTCGATATTGATGAAAGCGGTGACCTTGTCGCGGCCATGACCGAACGCCACAGCTTCCTTGATGTTGGGGAAGAACTTCAGCTTGTTCTCTATGTACTTCGGCGGGAACAAGGTGCCGTCATTCAACTTGCCGACGTCCTTGGCACGGTCGATGATCTTCAGGTGGCCATGCTCGTCTATGAAACCGGCGTCGCCTGAATGGACCCACCCATCCTTCGTCTTGGTGTTCCTGGTAGAGTCCTTGTTCTTGTAATACTCGGTGAACACGCCAGGCGAGCGATACATCACCTCGCCACTTTCGGCGATGCTGATCTCCACGCCGCCCATGGGTTTGCCAACCGTGTCGGCAAAAATTTCACCGTCGGGCTGTCCGGTAATGTAAACAGCAGCCTCGGTCTGACCGTAGAGCTGCTTCAGGTTGATACCCAGTGAACGGAAGTACTTGAAGATCTCGGGCCCAATGGCCTCGCCCGCAGTGTAGCCCACTCGCACACGTGAAAGGCCATACCGGTTTTTCAGCGGCCCATACACCAGCAGGTCGCCAAGCCGGTACTTCAGCCATCCCGCAAGTGGCACCGGCTTGCCATTGAGTATATCCTCGCCATATTCACGAGCCACCCCGAGGAAGTAGTGAAACATCTTCTTCTTCAGTGTCCCGGCGTCTTCCATGTTGACCATGGTGCGGGTGATCAGGTTTTCGTATACGCGTGGCGGAGCAAACGCATAGGTCGTGCCTATTTCCCGTCGGTCGGGAATGACCGTTTCGGGGCTTTCCGGGCAGTTCACGCAGTACCCCGAGTAATATGATTGGGTGTAGGAAAACACATGGTCACCCACCCACGCCATCGGCAGGTAGGCAATCACCTCATCCTTCTCGTTCAGTCCGTCGAACTCCGCCGCAGTAGCTGATGCCCACACGCATGCATTCTGGCTCAGGATAACGCCCTTGGGCTGGCCTGTGGTGCCGGAAGTGTAAAGTATGATTGCTGTGTCATCGCCCTTGCCCTTGGCAATCTCAAGTTCGAGAAAATCCACTGGCTTGTTCGAATTGCGACCCAACTGCTGCACGCTCTTGTAAGAGCGAACACCCTTTACATTGTAGTTCTGCAAGCCGCGGTCTTCATCAAAGATGATTTCCTTCAACCCTTTGTAGGTTTCGGAAATTTCCAGCAGCTTGTCGACCTGTTCCTGGTTCTCCACTACGCCGAACTTCACGCCGGCATGATCCAGTACAAATCCCATCTCTTCAGCAACAGAGTCCTGATACACCGGCACCGGCACCCCGCCCAGGCATTGCACGGCACAAATCGCCCAGTACAATCTTGGCCGGTTGTCTCCAACGATGGCGACCTTGTCGCCGCGTTTCAGGCCAAGCTCATGCAGGCCCTGCGCAAACGCCCGCACCTCTTCCAGCGTCCCGGCCCAGGTGGTGGTCTGCCAGATACCCAGGTACTTCTCGCGCATGGCCGGACGTTCCGCCATGGCCTTCGCATTGCGAAGCAGCAGTTTCGGAATTGTGTCAGTAGCAGGCACCTGAAGCGCGTCAGCCTTCATCTATCGTTTCCACCCTGATAACAGCCAGCATTGAAAGGACTGCCATTCGTTTATTGCTGCCGGTCTTGCGCCGGCTAATCTGTTGCAGTGTGCAGAAAAAATATTCTTCACACTAGTGGTCTGTTGACAGACAGACCATGAGAGTGTGTGTTATTGGAGCAATCTTGTGTTCAGTCTTGCGTCTGGCTTGAATCGAAGCTCGCCAGCCCCTGAAGATCGACCACCCTGATCCCTTTGGACGTCAATTCAAGCAGTCCTTCACTTGCCAGCTGCTTGAGGCATCTGTTGGTCATTTGCCGCGACAGGCCTGCGAATATACCCAGGTCTTCCTGAGGCATATTCAAACACATCGGAGTGCGTGGAAACAGCACCGGATTGTATAGCATCATGATCGTATGAGCCAAACGCGCAGTCGAATTGCCCGTGCGATCACTAAATACAGTGGCGATGAAATGCCCCAGCCGCTCGTTCAGCAAGCTGACCAGATAGCGGTTGAAACCGACTGAATTGGCGCTTAGCCAGCGAAAGGTGTCCCCCCGCATGATTGCAACCGTAGCATCCGTGACAGCCACTACATCATAGCGTCGCGGCTCCCGCTTCATCAGCGAACCTTCACCAAACCATCCGCCGCCAAGAATTGCAGAAAAGCTGGCAACCTGCCCGGCATTTGAAACCAACTCGGTGCGAACAACTCCATCCAAGACGCCGTACCATGCATCAACGACATCGTTGAAGTGCGAAACATACTCTGCGCGAACAAAACTCCTGGTTCGCACACCGCCAGCAGCTTTCGCCAGCTCTTGTGCAGTCAAGCTATCTGCCCACGCAGCAATCTCGAGCAATTCCTGTGGTGTCATGGCGCATCCTGTTCCACCAGTCCCAACGCAACGCTACTCGGCTGCGATGAAAACGGGTGCGCGCGACTTGCCGGCTGCATAGGCACTGATCAAAGTAGCCTCACGGGACTTGGCTTCCTTCAGATAGCGTTCCTTGACGTGGCCAAAGCCTCGAATGTGCTCCGGCACTTCCGCAATCTCCACGGCAAGATCAAGATTGGCCGCAGAAAGTGTTTCCAGCAAGGACGACACAGTGGCCATGTAGTCCTTGATCAGCTGCCGTTCCATGCGCCGCTCCTGAGTCCGTCCAAACGGATCAAAAGCCGTACCGCGCAGGAACTTCAGTGGAGCCAGCAATGACATCACCTGTCCGATCCACGGGCCAAACTCACGCTTTTGCAGGTGTCCAGTTTCCGGATCACGCCTGGCAAACAGTGGCGGCGCAAGGTGATGACGGATCTGGTAACTGCCCTTGAACTTCGAGGCAACAGACCGGGCAAAACTGCCATCGGAGAACAGTCTGGCTACCTCGTATTCATCCTTGTAGGCCATCAGCTTGAACAGATAGCGCATCACCGCCCTGGTCAGCTTTTCCGAGTTCTTCACCGCAGCAGCTTCCTTCGACCGCGTTTCGTCAACCAAACGCCTGTACTGGGCCGCATAGTCGGCATTCTGATACGCGGTCAGGAACTCTACCCGCCGGTTGATCTCATCATCCAGGGTACGCCGCTGCGCTGCTGGTTGCTTGTTGCCTGCAGACAGTATGGCTTCAACCGCATTGAGATCATGCGCGGCACGCCGGCCCCACAGGAACGCCTGCTGGTTCATCGCAATGGCGACGCCATTGAGTTCGATCGCACGGGTGATGGCTTCTTCCGACACCGGCACCAAACCCTTCTGCCAGGTGTATCCCAGCGTGAACAGGTTGGAGGCAATCGAGTCGCCCATGAGAGCCGTTGCAATACGTGTGGCATCAATGAACTCGGCCTGCCCGTTCATGGTGCGGGCCTCGATCTGCACCTGCAATGCTTGCCCTGGCAGTTTGAAGTCGGCATCGCGGGTGAATTGTGCCGGCATCACTTCATACGAGTTTACAACAGCATGCGTGCGCTCACGCGATGCTCCCGAAAGGATTCGTTCCGAAGCGCTGGTAACAATGTCGCAGCCCAGCAGCACATCCGCACCACCGGCCTCAATACGAATCGAGGCGATCTCGTCCTGTGTCGCCGCCAGCTTCAGGTGAGTCACCACCGCGCCGTTCTTCTGCGAAAGGCCTGCCATGTCGATCATGGCAACACCTTTGCCGTCCAGCGTCGCAGCCATGCCGATCAGGTGACCTATGGTGACTACGCCAGTGCCGCCAATGCCGGTGATCATCATCGCCCATGGCTTGTCCAGCGGCACCTGTTGCGGTGCAGGCAGAACCGGAAACGGCGTCGAGTGTGCATTTACATTCGACACCATGCCCTTGATCAACTCTCCGCCTTCTATGGTCACAAAGCTCGGGCAGAAACCCTTCAGGCAGGAAAAATCCTTGTTGCAGGCAGACTGGTCAATCTGACGCTTGCGACCAAACTCGGTTTCCTTTGGTGCAATCGCCACACAGTTCGATTGCACACCACAATCGCCGCAACCTTCACACACCAGTTCGTTGATGAACACGCGACGATTGGGATCGGGGAAGGTGCCGCGCTTGCGCCGGCGACGTTTTTCTGCCGCGCAAGTCTGGTCATAGATGATGACCGAAATACCTTCGATATTCATTATTTCACGCTGTACCGCCTGCAGCTCGGAGCGGTGATGGAACGTCACATGCTGAGGGAATCCGGCATTGGATGGATACTTGTCCGGCTCATCCGACACTATTGCAATCCGATCAACGCCTTCTGCGCGCACCTGGCTGGCAATTTGCGGTACCGACAAACCGCCCTCATGGGCCTGTCCACCGGTCATGGCTACAGCATCATTGTACAAGATCTTGTAGGTGATGTTTACGCCGGAGGCTGCAGCTGCACGAATGGCCATGATGCCGGAATGGTTGTAGGTACCATCGCCCAGATTCTGGAAGACATGCTTGCGCTTGGAAAACGGTGCCTCTCCCACCCAGTTGGCGCCCTCGCCACCCATGTGGGTCGCACCTTCGGTATTCCGCTCGGGAATGTACTGCACCATCCAGTGGCACCCAATGCCGGCATAGCCACGTGCATCCGCCGGAAGTACCGTCGATGAATTGTGCGGGCACCCAGAGCAGAAATACGGAATACGCTCGGCAAGGTTGGGAGAGTTTGACACATTGCCCATTGAGGCCTTGATCAACTCAAGTTTTTCTTCAACCTGCTTCGACTTGCGCTTCTTCAAAACGCGATCTGCAATGGCCACCGCAATCTGGTTTGGTTCCAGGGTGCCATATGCTGGAAACAACGGCTTGTCTGCCTCATCCTTCTTGCCGATGACGATCGGTGCCTTGGCATCATTGCACAGCTGCTCGCGCATCTGGCTTTCTATCAGCGAGCGCTTTTCCTCGACAACGATTACCAGATCGAGGCCGTTGGAAAACTCATGCACGATGTTCGGGTCCAGCGGCCACACCATGGCGACCTTCAACAGCCTGATGCCCAATTTTGATGACGCCAGTTCGTCAATGCCGAGTTCATCCAGCGCCTGACGAACATCAAGGTAGCTCTTGCCGGTTGACACGATGCCGAACTTTGGCGCCTTGCCGCCCGAAAGGATTATCTTGTCCAGCTTGTTGGCGCGGGCAAACGCAACCGCTGCAAACCGCTTGTGGGTGTGCAACCTTCGTTCCTGCTCGAACCTGTCGTCAGAAGGCCGGATGTTCAGCCCGCCTTCCGGCATGACGAAGTCTTGCGGATAGACGATCTTGACGCGATCAACCGAGCCGTCGGCTATGCCGGCAGACTCGATGTTGTCATGCACGCACTTCAGGCCAACCCAGCTGCCCGCGTATCGCGACATTGCAATACCATAAATGCCATAGTCGAGTATCTCTTGAAGGCCAGCCGGGTGCAGCACCGGGATCATGGCATCCATCATGGCGAATTCGGACTGGTGTGGCACAGTAGAACTTTCCGCGCCGTGATCATCGCCCATCAGCGCCAACACACCACCGTTCTTCGATGTGCCCGCTGCATTGGCATGACGGAAGACGTCGCCCGTACGGTCCACCCCGGGACCCTTTCCATACCAGACAGCAAACACCCCGTCATAGGCGCCTTCACCACGCATCTCAGCCTGCTGCGCTCCCCAAATTGCGGTTGCGGCCATGTCTTCATTGATGGCCGGTTGAAACAGCACGTTGGCAGCTTGCGTATGCTTCACCGATTTCATGAATTGCTGGTCAAGACCGCCCACTGGGGATCCGCGATAGCCAGTGACATATCCGGCCGTGTTCAACCCGGCAGCCTTGTCCCGGGCATGCTGCATCAGCGTCAGGCGCACGATCGCCTGTGTACCCGTCATGAAAGCGTGGGACTTCGTGAGATCGAACTTGTCGTCGAGTTTTACCGGCCTAAGCGCCATCACCCATACTCCTGTCAATCCATTTAGGTCAGCAATGCTGACATAAATGCAATCAGCTCGTCAAATCAACTTTTGTTAATACACAGTGATCCGGTTCACGATCCACGGCAACACCCCATTGTCAGCAACCTGGCAACATATTGCGCTCCAACCCGTATCCGGTTACCTTCACAAATTGCGGGGTTTATTTGGCCACCCCGTCAGGCATGTCGCCCAAGCGCCGTTCGCTCTTCAATGGAGGGAACCCGCATCATGGGCGACTTTTTCATTTCACCTGCAGAACTTTCACGACGCATCGCCATGGCTGAACCATTGCGCATTTTTGACGTTCGCCGTCCGCCTGCCATAGAATCAGATTCGCGCTTTTTGCCCGGCAGCCGCTGGCGCAATCATATGGACGCGCTCGACTGGGCGGCAAGCTTGTCGCGCGACAACCTTATTGTCCTCAATTGCATGCATGGTCACAACGTATCGCAGATCGCCACGGCAAAGTTGCGTTCAGCCGGCTACAACGCCCGCGCACTGGCTGGGGGCGTCGATGGCTGGAAAGACAACGGTTTTCCAACAATCGGCCAGAGCAAGCTGGCACCTGTTAGTTCAAAACCAACCACATGGGTCACCCGCATCAACCCAAAAGTTGACCGGGTTGCCTGCCCATGGCTCATCAGCCGGTTCATTGATCCTGATGCAGTTTTTCATTTTGCAGAACCAGAATGGGTGAACGAAATAGCGCAAGAGCTCGGCGGTGTGGCATTTGACACCCCTGGCGCGCCGATCGAGCATGATGGCGACCTTTGCAGTTTTGATACATTGCTGCGTGAATTTGATCTGGATGATCCATCGCTGCAACAACTGGCTGAAATTGTGCGTGGTGCAGATACCGGCCGCAATGACCTTGCGCCTGAGGCTGCAGGCCTTCTGGCAGTCATGCTGGGCAATTCAATTATTGGTAGAACCGATCACCAGACACTGCATCATGGTTTTCCGGTGTACGATGCGCTCTACGCTCGTTTGAGATTGGCGGCCGATGAACAGCACGGCTGGCAGCCGATGAGCAATTGAGGGCACTGGACATGTCAGATTCTTTCGCAATCACCTTTGTGCAAGCAACACGCGTATTCGCCCGCATCGGCTGCCTTTCCTTTGGCGGACCGGCGGGGCAAATTGCACTGATGCACCGAGAACTTGTCGAACAGCGACAATGGCTGAGTGAAGCAGACTACCTGCGCGCGCTCAACTTCTGCATGTTCTTGCCGGGCCCCGAAGCAATGCAACTTGCCACCTATGCCGGGTGGCGGTTGCATGGCGTCAAAGGCGGGCTGATGGCAGGACTTCTGTTCGTTCTGCCGGGCGCCGCGGTAGTGCTGGCAATCTCGGTGCTCTATTCGCTGTTGGGCAAGCTGCCGCTCGTTGAAGCCATATTCTTCGGCATCAAGGCTGCAGTTCTTGCCATCGTGCTGGAGGCGCTATTTCGAGTGTCAAAGCGCGCATTGAAACTGCCTGCACATTGGGCCATCGCTGTTGCGGCGTTCCTCGCACTCTACGTATTCGCGGTGCCCTTTCCAGCTGTCATCGCTGTAGCAGGCATCACCGGTTACCTGATGACACGAACCGATGCTCAGGCCGCGATTGCCGATGCACCTTCACGGGTGTCCGCAGTCTCTACAGCGAAGACCATCGCCGTGTGGCTGGTCATCTGGTTTGCGCCAATCGCCGTAATTGCCTTGCTCGCACATCCCGATCATCTGCTGGTCAAGGTTGGACTGTTCTTCTCCAAGCTGGCAGTAGTTACCTTTGGTGGTGCCTATGCCGTGCTTGCCTACATGGGGCAACAGGCAGTTGAAAACCACAACTGGCTCACCGCCGACCAGATGATCGATGGGCTGGGCCTTGCTGAAACCACCCCCGGCCCACTGATACTGGTGACCGAGTTCGTCGGTTACATGGCAGGCTTCCGCTCATCGGGTCTGGCTGGTTCGGTGTGGATGGGTGTCGCCACCGCCATGGTGGCACTGTGGGTAACGTTTGCGCCATGCTTCCTTTGGATATTCGCAGGCGCGCCTTACATTGAGCGGCTTGCCCGGATGCCCCGACTGTCTGGGGCACTGGCCGCCATCACGGCAGGCGTAGTGGGCGTCATCGCCAACCTGGCGCTGTGGTTTGGACTGCATGTTCTGTTTGAAGGGCTGAGCAGGATAGAAGCCGGGCCGGTTTCGATGACCTGGCCGCAATGGTCCACCATCAACCCGATGGCACTTGGACTGTTTTTTCTGTCGTCGCTGATGCTTTTGAAGTTTCACGCTGGGCTGGCAAAAACGCTTCTCGTGTGCGCAATCCTGGGCGCTGCAACCAGCCTTTGGAGCTGACCAGCTTTACATGTCCAGCACGAATACGTTGGTGATGATGGCCCGGTAATCACCCCGCATCCCGAAGGACTTGCTTACATCCATGAAGCCATCGAGTTCGAAACGGTAGTTGCCATACGATCCAAACTCATTGCGAACCACTTCCGGCTGCAGATAGCGCCGCTCAACCTCTGAACGGACATTCTCGGCCGGGTCGTGCAGGATTATCACGTCACGGTCTGTTTCACCGCGTTCGTTCACCCCGAATCCAGCCATCGTAGTCATGTGACCCTGAACGAGTGCCAGCTCACCGCGTTTGGATGTCTCCTTGAAGAAGCTCACAGTTATCCAGACGCCCTTGCCCCTGGCAAATTCGGATTTGATGTCGTTCATGTCGGGAGGCCCGACATGGTTGTGTGCGACATTGCGAAATTCGTACGGGCCATAAGCATCGACAGATGGCCGGTATCCGGCTTCGCTGATGAAACCTGCCAGTCCGTCGACAAACTTCTGCAATGGTGTCCCGCCCACCGGCGCAGTCGACATGAACTCGTCGCTGCCAAGCCGGCCGGCCACGGTTGCCACCTTCTCAATCGTTGTCAAACCCTGAACCGGCAGCAAGTTCTTGTAACCGCGGTATTCTGCCAGCCACACCAGAACATTGGCGGTAGCAACCGGCACACAATAGTGCCTGCCACCACCGGGAAGTCCGAGCCGGGAATCTGTCTGGGTGAAGTCTGGCATCCGGTCAAGGCGCGATGTATCATAAGCAGCCGCACGCGCTTCGCCGCTCATGCCCGCAAAGGCAATCCACGTTGCAGCAGCAAACGCCAGCACGATGTCTATGAAACGGCCCAGCACCATAAGAAATGCTATCTCCCATCGAAAGTTTCCGACAGGATACGGGAAGCCGTTCAACCCGCAGTTAAGACGGTAGTTAAAGTTTTAGCTTCCTGTTCCGGGTCCTAGGCCTTTGAAACAACAGGCCAGCCCCAGAAATCATTGCCCAGTTTTTCATAGTGGCGCGCAAGCACCATCTTGTGGACTTCGGAAGCTCCATCGACCAGTTTTGCACACCTTGCGTAGCGGTAAATCCATTCCACGATTGTGTCCTCGGAATATCCGCGTGCTCCTTGCAGTTGAAGCGCTGTATCTGCCGCCTTGTGCAGGGTATCGGCAACATGAATCTTGGCCATCGACACTTCCTTTTGTGCTTTCTCGCCCCTGTCAATCAACCAGGCAGCGTGCATCGTCAGCAACTTGCCAGTCTGAATATCTCGCGCCACATCGCCCATCATCATCCGCACTGACTCACGCTCTGACAACTTCGAACCGAAAGCCTCCCGGCTGGAGATATAGTCATTGGCAATTTCCATGCAACGCTTGGCATGTCCGAGCCAGCGCATGCAATGGGTCAGCCGGGCCGGGCCCAGTCGCATCTGTGTGATGCGCAATCCATCACCCTCTTCCAGCAGCCGGTTCACCATGGGTATTTCCAGACCATCGAATTCCAGCTCGCAAACACCGCCATGCTCATCAGGGCCCATGTTGGCAATGCGCCGGACAATGCGCCATCCGGGGTCATCCTTGTGAAACAGGAAGGCCGACAGCCCATTGCGCGGATCATCGCTGGTGCGCGCCATCAAAATGAAATGCGAAGCAACTGCCGCGCCCGAAATAAACCATTTGCGCCCGTTGATGATGTAACGGTCGTTCTTGCGCTCAGCCCGTGTCAGCATCATCCCGCCGGGGTCCGAACCTGAGCCAGGTGCCGGTTCGGTCATCACGAATGATGAGCGCACTTGCCCGTCAATTATGGGTTGTAACCACTTGTCCTTCATCTCGTCATTGGGCAGAATCTTGTTCAAGACCGACATGTTTCCATCGTCTGGAGCCTGGCAATTCAGCACGACAGGTCCGAAGATCGACCGGGCCGCCTCTTCATAGAACACTGCCCATTCAGCTACAGACAGGCCGAGCCCGCCGCGCTCTTTCGGCATCTGCGGCGCCCAGAGGCCTTCTGCCCTGGCCTTTTCGCGCATTGGCTTCAACAGGGACAAGCGAATATTCTGAAATTCGTTGTAATTGTCCTTGTTGGCCTCAAGAGGAATGACTTCGCCGGCTACAAAATCCCGTACCTTCAGCCGCAGCTTTTCCAGTTCGGGCGATATCTCAAAATTCATAAAGTTGTCCTTCCTGGCCAGAATCCCTGCAAGGTCAGTCGACCGGCAGCATGTGACCGCCATCAACAACGACGGTACTGCCAGTCATGTACCCGGATGCACGGCGCGATGCGAGCAGCAATATCGCCCCGTCGAGATCAGAGCTGTCTCCGATGCGCCGTTGCGGTATGCGCTTCATCGTCGCTTCGCTGCGAGCAGAAGCAAAAAAATCCTTGTTGATCTCGGTCTTGATATAGCCCGGTGCAATCGCATTCACCCTGATACCATGACGGGCAAACTCTACTGCCAGATTGCTTGTCAACTGCAGCACAGCACCCTTCGACGTTGAATAGGCAATCACGTTTCTGGCTGCCCGGAACGACAGCACCGACGCGATATTTATGATGCAGCCTGCTACTCCGGCACTGACCATGCGCCTGGCTGCCTCGCGGGCACAGAACCACACCCCGTCTACATTGACCGACATCACGCGCCGCCAATCTTCCGGTTCAACCTCAAGGGCAGGTTTGGTGTCGGCGACACCTGCGTTGTTGACCAGTATGGAAACCGGACCGAAACTGGCTTCAGCGGCATCGAACGCACCCGGCACTCCCGCGTGGTTCGCAACATCAAGCTCTACAGCCTCTGCAGTGCCGCCATTACTGCGGATGCGTTTGCACAGTTCCTGCAGCCTGTCGATCCGGCGGGCTGCAACTACAACCCGCGCGCCGTTCGCCGCCAAAACCTCGGCGAACCGATCACCCAGCCCCGACGAAGCGCCAGTGACCAGTGCAACTTCACCACTTAGATCGAACAGGTCTGTGGCGCGCATAATTCTTCCGTCAGAAGCTGAGTGAAACGTCTGTGTGATGTGACAAGCACGCCGCGACATTGAGCGCAGTATCTTCCGGAAGTCGCTTAAGTGACCGCAATCCGATGGTATCATGGATGGCGCTTTCGTAGGCTTCCACCTGCTCACCTACAGCGGACTTCACCTCTTCTCTCCAGCTCGTTTCCTGCTTGAAAGACTGCATTGCTGTATCGACCAGTTTCTTCAGCTCGTCCTTCTTCTCTGGAGACTTCTTGGCAAGCCTGGACAGATCACGCACAGTCTTCGAGATGCTGCTGGTTCCATCAACAGAGCCGAGCGAGGAAACCAACGACTTGGCGGAATTTTCCAGCGCTTCGCCGTCACCGGCATCCACCAGCTGGGCCAGAGCCATCATGTCCGGCTCCAGAGCCTTGAGCGCCTCACCAGATTCCAAAACGTCCTTCAGCGCACGCACAGGTTTGTAGGCGTCATCGGTGTTGCGGCGATAGGTAACGCGTGCCTTCTTGTCCGCATCCATCAATACTTTGAACGCCTTGCGGTCATCCTCCCAGTTGGCAGGTATCTTTTTCTGCAATTCAGCAATCTCGGCCTGGAACGCTTCGATACGCTTGGTCAGCCGGGTGCGACGCTTGTTCGCTTTCTCGTCATCTCCGCGTACCCGGCTCAACTCGGTAGACAGCCGCTTGACCTCATCTTCTTCACGCCGGATGTCGCGTTGCACCTCCCGGACCGCGGTGTGCAGTGGACCATAAGCCGGAACAGCATCTTTGACGGCTTTCTCCGTTGCCTTGATATCATCCAGCAGCTTGAAAGTGCCTTCAGCTTTGTCGAGGCTTGCACTGAATGGTTTCGCCAACCGCTCCGGCACCCTTGACATGTCAATGCTGCGAGCCGACGCAATAGCCGACTTGATCTGCGGCCCGTCAGTCTGGAAGCGTGTGAAAACTGTTTCCTCTATGCAGGTTTGCAGTTTCGGATTTATCGGCGGTGGAGCCTGTTCGCCCAGCAGCGACAGCCGCGTCGGCAAGTAGTTCACCAGACTGGGCAGGTAGCCAACAATTCCGAGAGCAACGAGCTGCAACAGGATAAACGGCACCACACCCTTGTAAATCGAGGTTGTCTTGACTGCAGCGGGCGCAACACCACGCAAATAGAAAAGTGCAAACCCGAAAGGCGGCGTCAGGAAAGACGTCTGTATGTTTAGCCCTATCATGACACCAAGCCATACAGCCGTCACGTTGGCAGCAGGGTCCGCCAGCAGAATTGGCGACACAATTGGCACTACAACTACGGCAATTTCGATAAAGTCCAGGAAAAACCCAAGGAAAAAGATGACTGCCATCACAATGATGAATTGGGCCCAGAAGCCACCTGGCAGACTGGTCAGAAACTCCTTCACCAGCTCTTCGCCGCCAAACGCCCGAAAGGCTGCTGTCAGCATGGCTGCACCAAGCAGGATGATGAACACCAACGACGTCGTTTTTGCTGTTTCAATCATCACACCGCGCAGAGTGTCCCGGATACGGAAAGTGCGCAGACCACTCCAGACCAGGGCAATGATCAGACCACTGAGTGCAATCAGGCCAAGACCGATGCCCAAAGCATCAGTACTGGATCGAATGTTCTTCACATTCATGGAAAACTGCGACGACAGAACAAAAATACAGCTAACACTTACGAGCGCCAGGATCGCAGGCCAGAATGCCCTTGGCTTACCCTCTTTCAACCGGTAGCCGGCCATGATCATGGCGCCGGCAGCACCGATTGCACCTGCCTGGTTAACCGTTGCAACCCCGGCAATGATCGACCCCAGAACAATAAAAATGAGCACGAGCGGCGGCACAAGTGTCAGCATCGCCTTGACCAAAAGGCCACGATTGTAACCACCCTCGATTGGAACCGCAGGCGCCATCTTCGGCCTGATCAGTGCCAGCACCAGGATGAACAGCATGTACAAGCCAACAAGAACCAGGCCGGGCACAAACGCACCGAGGAACATGTCGCCTGCGCTCGTCGAAGTGACAGCGAATTCCGAAGGCATTGCGAAGTCGCCGGTTGATGCCTTGTACAACGCCTTGCGTGCACTGTCCGCCTGATCCACGGCGCTTGAGAGCTGGTCAGCAAGAATGATCAGCACGATCGAAGGCGGGATAATCTGGCCCAGGGTACCTGAGGCTGCAATGGTACCTGCTGCCAGGGGATGCGAATATTTGTTACGCATCATCACGGGCAGCGAGATCAAGCCCATAGCTACAACAGTAGCGCCAAGGATGCCGGTTGTTGCCGCCAGCAGTGCACCAACAAAAACAACCGAAATGCCCAGGCCGCCGGGGATCGGACCGAACAACTGGGCCATGGTGACCAGCAGATCTTCCGCGATCTTCGAGCGCTGCAACATGATGCCCATGAATACGAACAGCGGAATGGCAATCAGCGTATCTCGCTCAACCTCCCAATATATGCCGCGGAAGTTGGTCACGCCGGCACTCAACCATTGCGACGGGGACCCTTGTGCAAAGAATGCAGAGCTGTCGCCGGCAAAAAGCGCACCCGTGAGAGCCGCCGTGCTGATTGTCAGGATGGCTGCGCCAGGCAGCGCAAAGGCGACAGGATAGCCAGACCCCAGAGCCGCAGCCATGACAAGTACCAGCATTGCAAGAAAGAACAGTTCCATTTCAGTTTGCCCCTACAGCGCGCAAAATTGTGAGCTCGTCATCAATGTCCACCGGCGTCGGCGACAACGCGTTTGCCCGGCTCTCCACGACGGTCTGCGATAGCCTCCAGCAAATAGCCGGCAAACTGCACCATCATGCTGACCGCAAAGACCGCAAGAAAACCTGCCATCATGTATTTGGTGTACATCCCGAAGCCGGATTGCGAGACCTCGAAGTTCAGCAGCGGCGCATTGATGACACTGGCTTTGCCTTCCATGCCAAACCACAACACGGTGAAGCACAGGCTCATTCCCAGGAGAATCGTGCCCCAATGATTGACCAGTCCCTTTGCCCGGTCCGAAAAACCGGCATAGGCGACATCTACCCGCACGTGGCCCTCTTCAATAAGCGTGTATGCACTGGCAAAGAGGAACAGTGCTGCGTACCAGAACCTGACCAGGTCACCCATATAGGCCTGCTCATACGAGAAGATGAATCTGGTAAAAACTATGATGAGTTCGGCAACGACCACCAGAAGTGCCAACCAGATAAAACCGAGTGAGCGGGTGATTGCCGCAAGAACAAATGAAACCAACAACAGCGGAACATGCACCCAGACACCCCTGAACTGTGGCCGCCCCAAATCTCCGGCCAGCGAGCTTCCGGTGACGCTCTCCAGCATACCTTCCACGCGCAGGAACGAGATGAATGCATCTGCCAGGCCAACGAGCAGGACGGCGAAGAACGCCCATCTGATTATGTAGGCCGTAATATTATACAATCTGCCGGCATCGGCTCGCAGCGGCAGATGCCGCGAGCTGCGCACGTATAGCAGTGCGAGAATGAAACCCGCAACATACAGACCCGCCTGAACCCAGGCCAGTACCCCGCCGCCAGAAAGTACCGCGGCTGCACCGGGCCATCCGCTCCAGTACGTTAGAAAATTGTTCAACAGGAATATCAAAGTCAGAATTGCAGCGGACCACGAAAAGGACCGCCAGGCCAGCGTCGATGCTGTCGGTACGTATGCTTCTTCCGTCACGGCTTTGCCCACCTCGTGTCAACCCGTTCACGCCTGCGCAGACATTGGTATCACTTGCAAGTCACCAGCCTGCGAAAATTGTACCGGACGGAGCAGCCCCACCCGCTCCATCCGGAATGTTGTGTAACCCGGCTGCCGGGCTCCTACAGACCCAACACGCGGTTGCGCTGCAACAGGTAAGCCATGTCCGACAGCTTCATCCAGCCACCAACGTCTGCACGTGCAGCAACAAAGCTTTCATGCGTACGCTTTGCAAGGTCAGAATGAGCCACGGTTTCAGCGAACACCTCTGCCGCCGCCGTGCCAAAGCTGTCATAAACCTCGTCGTTGAACTCACGCAGCTCAACGCCGTTTTCCTTTATCAGCTTGGTCAGGTAAGTACCGTTATTGGCATTGTACTCGGACATCGACTTCATGTGCTCTTCGCCACATGCAGCACGGATGATTTCCTGGTCGGTCTTGCCAAGGTCAGCCCACCACTTTTCGTTCATGCCGAGAGCAAGCGTTGAACCGGCTTCGTGCATACCCGGGTAGTAGTAGTACTTGGCTGCTTCATAGAACTTCATGAAATAGTCGTTCCACGGACCAACCCATTCGGTAGCGTCAATCGCACCCGAGACAAGGTTTTCATAGATCTGTCCACCCGGAAGGGAAACAGGGGATGCGCCAAGCTTCGCCATAACGTCGCCGCCAAGGCCAGGAATGCGCATCTTCAGACCCTTCAGGTCGTCAGCAGAGTTGATTTCCTTGTTGAACCAGCCGCCCATCTGAACCCCGGTGCAGCCGGCCATAAGGCACTTGAGGCCAAACCCGGAAGCAACTTCATCCCACAATGCCTGGCCGCCCATGTAATTGATCCATGCGTCCTGCTCCTGATGGGTCAGGCCGAACGGCACAGCCGTGTAGTATGCCCAGGCAGGGTGCTTGCCCTTCCAGTAATAATCAGCAGCATGATAGGCCTGCGAATTGCCGGCAGCGACTTCGTCGAACACGTCGAACGCGCCAACGCGCTCGCCGGCTGCAAAATACTGAACAGCAATTCGACCTTCGGTCAGCTCACCAATACGGGCAGCAAGACGTTGTGCACCAGTTCCGAGCCCCGGAAAATCACGCGGCCAGGTCGAAACAATCACCATATCCTTCTTTGCCTGCGCAATCGCTGGCGTTGCCAGTGTACCGGCCACAGCTGCGCCAGTTACGACACCGGCTGACTTGATAAAATTACGACGATCCATTCGGTTACTCCCTTTTTTTGTCCACTCTGGCCCAAATCGTGCCCGGCAACTTTGAATATGTTGTCGCCAAACTGTGAAATCTGGTTTGTTCCGGGCTTCAACTCCTTTGAAATGGCCGAATGGCAATAAAGACCAATCCTCAACGAGATACAACAGGAACCTTACAGAGGAGCCCCTTGACCCGTTGGACAGAGGCTTCGCACAATTGGGTGGACACACCCGACTGCACCGGTTTACCAAGCTGCATTGATCATCAGGACGTTCGCAATGACAAACTCCAAGCGCAAATGGCTGGTTGGCATTCCCGCCGATGTTTCCGAACATGACGGATTGCACTTCCACTCTGCCGGTGACAAGTACCTGCGCGCACTTGCCGATTGCTCCGATGCGGTGCCGGTCATCATTCCAGCACTGGAGCCAGGCATTGATCTCAATTCGTTACTGGATCATCTCGACGGCGTGCTTGTTACCGGGGCAACATCAAACGTGCACCCGCCAAACTACGGCGACAAACCATCGCAAAAACATGAACCCTACGATCAGGCGCGCGACGGCCTGACCTTGCCACTTATCCAGGCCGTTGTGGACAAAGGCATGCCGCTTTTCTGTATTTGCCGCGGCTTTCAGGAACTGAACGTGGTATTCGGAGGCACGCTCGCAACAGAGGTGCAGGATTTGCCGGGACGGCTCGATCACCGGGCACCGCAAAGCGATGACCTGAGTGTTCGTTATGGCGCGTCCCACCCTATCGCCATCGACCCAGGCAGCCTGCTCCACAAGATCTTGAAGAAGTCCGGCACGATGGTAAATTCGGTGCACCGCCAGGCCGTGGCTACTCTGGGCTCCGGTTTGCGTGTCATGGCGCGCGCGCCCGATGGCACTATCGAAGCAGTTACCCTCGACAACCCGGACGCCGGATTTGCGCTTGCGGTACAATGGCACCCCGAATTCCGGGCGACGGAAAACCCGGATTCAGTGCGCATGTTCAACGCTTTTGCAGGAGCCATGCGCGAATACGCCATGCGCCGTGAGGATGCGATGGCACAAGCTGGCCAGAACTGACGCAAACGACTGGCAAACGACCTGAAAGGGGGGTGTTGTATTGCAGACGTCGACCATACAAGAAGGCGAGAAGAGCCGCGATACTGTAAACCGGACAGGCTTGCTCTACGCGCTCGTGCCATTTTTGCTGACCTGTATGGCCATTGCGGCGTGGTTCTATTTCTCGGCGACGGCCGACACGCGCACCTACAAGATCGGCGCAGACCAGCGCGGCACCGACAGTTACGAACTACTCGAGGCGCTCGCCGAACAATCTCAGCTCGTCAACGAGGACCTGAAACTCAAGGTGTTTCAGACAGCAGGCAGCAGCGAAAGCCTCAAGCTGCTGGAAGATGGCATTATAGACTTCGCAGCAATTCCTGCTGATGCCATATCAAGGCCCAATCTTTCCATGGCCGCGATACTCTTTCCCGACACATACCACCTTATTGTGCGCCGCGATTCAGGCATCCGGTCGGTCAGGGATTTGCCTGGTAAAACCGTTGGACTGCCTTCGCTCAACTCGTCGGAGTACCGTTCGTTCTGGTACATCATCGACCAGTATACAGTGCAGCCAGAGCGTTTTCGCGCGATACCACTAGGCGCCGAGGCGTCCTATCAGTCGCTGAGGTCGGGCGAAGTGGATGCCATCTTTGTAATGCGCGCACCCGGCAACAGGCGTTTGAAGTGGCTGGCAGACGCAGTCCAGATCGACATTCTGGAGATCGACCAGGCAGCAGCCATGCAGGTCAAGCGCCCTGCCCTGCAACCGGCTGTCCTGGCACTTGGAACCTATTCCGGCACTCCTGCCTTGCCAAACCGTTCCATTGCCACTGTTGCCACCGACCGCATTCTCGTTGTCAGATCAGATGTACCTGAAGAAGTGGTGCGGGCAGTTACGGCAACCCTGTTTGAAAACCAGCGCGATCTGTCACTTTCATCGCGGCTGGCAGGTTTTGTACGTCAACCCAACCTCACAGGCGCGACCTTGCTGCCTATTCACCCTGGCGCAACCGCCTTTTACAACCGTGATCAACCCAGCTTTTTTCAGGAAAACGCTGAACCGATCGGCGTCAGCGTGTCTGTCATTGCCATCCTTGCTTCACTGTTGCTTTGGGCAAGGCGGCGCTGGGTGGAGAGCCAGAAAGGCAGAGTCGACGTTTACAATCTTGATCTGCTCAAGATCACTGCGTCCGGCAGAACCGCTTCATCGCTTGATGAATTAACACAACACAGACAGACACTCTTTGAAATGCTCGATCAGGTGGTCCATGACCTTGACCGGGATAAAATCGACGGAGAGGGATTCCAGTATTTTGCCTTCACTTGGCGCGTAGCTCTGGATACAATTTCACGCCGTGAAACGGAACTCTCTGTCAGCGAAGACAGGATATAGACACATGCCGACAATTACCTGCATCGAAGACCTGCGACTGCTGGCCCAAAGGCGAGTGCCGCGAATGTTCTACGACTATGCGGACTCAGGCTCGTACACAGAAAGCACCTACCGTTCCAACCAAAGCGATTTTTCAAGAATCAAGCTTCGACAGCGCGTTGCCGTGGACATGGACAACCGCACCACCGAAACAACGATGATCGGCGAGAAGGTTTCAATGCCCGTCGCCATTGCACCAACCGGCCTGACCGGAATGCAGCACGCCGACGGTGAAATCCTGGCCGCCAAAGCAGCAGAAAAGTTCGGCGTGCCATTCACGCTTTCCACCATGTCCATTTGCTCCATCGAGGATGTGGCCGAACACACCAGCAAACCGTTCTGGTTTCAGCTCTACGTGATGCGCGATCGCGAGTTCACTGCCAACCTGATAGACCGGGCCAAGGCGGCCGGATGTTCAGCTCTGGTTCTCACAGTAGACTTGCAGATACTTGGCCAACGCCACAAGGACGTGAAGAACGGGTTGAGCGCACCGCCTAGACCAACCATTGCCAACATGATCAACCTGGCCATGAAGCCTCGCTGGTGCCTGGGTATGCTTGGCACCAGGCGCAGAACTTTTCGCAATATCGTGGGTCACGCCAAGGGTGTTGACGACATGTCCTCACTGGCAAGCTGGACCAGTGAGCAATTCGACCCCCGGCTCAACTGGAAGGACCTGGACTGGATCAAGAAGCGGTGGGGCGGCAAGATCATTCTGAAGGGGATTATCGACCCGGAAGACGCCAAGATGGCACTGAAGGTTGGGGCAGACGCACTGATCGTGTCCAACCATGGGGGCCGCCAGCTTGATGGGGCTGTGTCGTCGATATCGGCGCTGCCGGCCATTGTGGATGCAGTGGGCAGCAAGGTCGAACTCCACATGGATGGCGGCATCCGCACCGGCCAGGACGTGCTCAAAGCAAAGGCTCTGGGCGCAAAGGGCACATATATCGGCCGTGCATTCCTATATGGTCTGGGTGCCATGGGTGAAAAAGGCGTCACGACAACCCTGGAGATTATCCAAAAGGAACTGGATATCACCATGGCGTTGTGCGGACTGCGCGATGTGAATGACTTGTCGCGCGATGTGCTGCTGATGCCGGACAGATGGTGGTAGATCCAGGCAGCCTGGCTGCAATCGAACGCGCCTTTCAGGGGGAAGTGTTCGGCGTTGCCATGTACTCCTCAATGGCCGAGGCCCAGACCGACCCGTTCCGGCGCTGGCAATGGCACTGTCTCTTGCAGCTGGAAATCGAGACCAAGGCGACCACGGCTGAGTTGCTTGAACAGCTTGGCGGCAACACTCTGGAAGACCCGCACGAGACAGCAAAGGGCCATGACGAAGCCCGCCGCATAATGCATATGGCGTGGGCGGACATGATCCGCGAGTTCGCAAGTGATCTGCCTGAACTGGTACAGGAATATGCCGAGATGGAGGCCCAAGCCGGGTTGTCAGGCGCGAATGGCGATGTACTCAGGCGGTTGACGCTCCACGAGGAAGCTACACTTGCCTTCTGCGAGGCGGAGCTGGCCGGTCAAAGCGGATCAGCCATCGACCCGGTGATTGCAATGCTGGAGAGTCCGCCTGCCCGGCCTTGACCAGCAAACTTAACGGACCTCTGTCAATTGGCGCGCCGCAACTCAATGCCCGCCTCCCGCTGGCACCGGCGCTGCTTTGACAGCTTCTGGTACATTCTGGGCCGGCGGTGTGTTGCGTGAACGACCCGAGCGCACATAACCATCAATTATGGTCATGCCGACACCTGGTAAATTGCCCAGTTGTATCGATTCCAGCATATCCTTGCCCGGCGCATGCTGGGCCTGATCAACAAACACGAAATCAGCAGAACGGCCAACCTCGATTATACCGCAATCAAGTTCGCGCCGTCGTGCGGTGTTGCCGGTTCCGAAGCACCATGCCGTTTCAGCCTTCACATTGCCCAGGCTGGAAAGCATCGCAATCATGCGCAGGATACCAAGCGGCTGCACACCGGACCCGGCTGGCCCGTCAGTGCCAAGTATGAGTTGGTCCAGCTTGCCGAGTTCTCGCGCCGTGTTCAGCGTCAGAAGGGCCGCACGCTCATTGCCATTGTGCACTATCTCAAGCGCCGCCTTGCAGTTTTCACACAAGCATATGATCTGGTCATCCGGCAGCGCCGAGTGCCCGCCATTGATATGGCCCACAACATCCGTTCCGGTTTCCAGCACCATGTCTGCATCAATCAGCCCCGAACCGGGGATCGACGGCCCGCCAGTATGTATGGTCGACTGGATGCCATACTTGCGCGCCCATGATACCATCTCGCTGGCCGTTTTGCCGTCCTTTACGGTGCCAAGTCCCACCTCTCCGAGGAACTTCACGCCCGCATCAGAAAGCTCCTTGAAGTCGTGTTCCTCCATGCCGTGTTCGATCACCGGTGCGCCAGCCAGCACCTTGACGCCTGACGGTCTGAAATTCTCGTACCAGCGTTGAGCAGCAATGGACATTGCCTTGAGACCTACAATGTCTTTCGGCCTGCCCGGCATATGTACTTCACCTGCGGAGATCATGCAGGTCACGCCACCGTGCAGCGTCGAATCTATCCAGTTAAGCTGTTGCTGGCGCGGAGTATAGTCGCCGACAACCGGATGCACATGGCTGTCGATCAGCCCCGGTGATACGGTTGTGCCATGCGCATCGATCAGCGTGTCGGCATTGTCGATGTCCAAGCTCTTTGCCTTGCCTATGGCGGCTATCTTGCCATCTACCGCAATGATGCAATCACTGTCGGCTACCGGTTCTTCAATCCTGCCTGTCAGAATGCGGCCGATGTTCTTGATGACAAGTTTGGACATTGCTGGTTCTCCGTTGGCTAAGTCAGTTTTTTCAGAAGAACGTTGAGTTGCACCCGCTCCGATGCACTAAGTGAAGTCACCGTACGATTGGTAATTTCAGCGGCCTTTGCAACCAGCCAGTAGTATGTACTGCGGCCTTGCGGCGTGAGGTCAAGATAGATGCGGCGCTGGTCGCGGTCATCGCGGCGGGTTTGTATGAGGCCGCGCTTTCGCAATCGGTCGGCAACCCCCTTGATGGTAGCGGCATCCATCGCCGCCTGGCGCCCAAGTTCATTCTGCGATAGCGCACCGCACTCGTGCAGCTTCGCCAAAGCGGCAAATTGTGTCGGGGTGAAGTCCGGTATCATGTCATTGAAAATCGACAAATGCCGCTGCTGCGCACGCCGCAGCAGGAAGCCTACCTGATCATCAAGACTGTAGTGCCGGTCTTCACTATCTTGCTCAGGCGCAGGCTTCGTTGACATCAGCTGGCAATTCCGTGCTCAAGATTGGCTTGGCGAAGTGAGCGCAATGTTGGCAGCAATTTCATCGGAATGCAATTTTGTTGGTGCGCATACATGTTTGGAGACGCTGGCATTACCCCAACTGCGTCTGGCCCCTCATCACCTCTGCATTGATTTCCAACTTGCTGCGAACGGCCGAACTGCTCGCATGGACTTAGGTCTGATGCCGCCTCCCGCATCGGTCTGATCGGGCAAGCCTTATCGGTTGAAATGGTCCGAAAACTTGCCGGACGCTTGGCCATATTGCTCCATCTGCTTTCATGACAGTTTTGTGAAGAACTCATGACAACCACATTGGATTTGCAAAAATGGACCTAAAAGAATTCTGGACAATTTTCGATCCAGGCAATCCCATTTCTGAGCTTGTGGCACGCTTTGCCATCAACACCGTGGCGATGATCCTGCTCATCTTCTTTATGTATTACCGAAGGTATCGTGACCGGGAACTGGCAACCACAGCATCGATGTTCAACATTTTTGCATTCGCCGTGCTAACCGTCCTGTCAAGCGTACAATTCAGCATTGCTGCCGGCTTCGGGCTGTTTGCCATTCTGGCGCTTTTCAGCCTGCGCTCCGAGCAGATCGAGAAGATCGAGATTGCCTATTTCTTCGGGGCAATCGCGATAGCGGTAATCTGTTCGGTGCAAGGCACCAGCCTGCACTTTGTCATGGCAATTTCGCTGTTCGTGTTGCTTGGGGCATGGATCCTCGATCATCCGAAAATGATGAAGTCGGCCAGCAGCGCAAAGCTGGTTCTCGACAAGATTGATCCTCATGTCCTGTCTGATCCCGAGGCGATGCGATCACAACTGGCCGAACAACTGGGCGTGGAGATCATGAATTTCCAGATCACCGAGCTCAATTACGTGAACGACCTCGCCCTGATCAATGTCTACTACAAGAACGAGGCGCGCGCGTGATGACCTTTCACAACCCGAATTTCCCCCGCACTGCAAAGCTCGGCTGGCTACTCAACAGCTTCGAACCGATCACACTTGATGGCCTGAACGAAAAAGCGGAGATGCTTTCGCGCATAGACAACAAGTATGTTGTCAGAACACCGGCGCTGCGAAAGGTCATGGCAGAGATTTCCGGTCAGTTTGAAATCCTGGATATCAATTCCTGCCGGGCTTTCCAATATGTTACGCGCTATTTCGATGATCCGCAGCGAAGCGCCTACTACGAGCATCATCAGGGCTTGCGCAAGGGGTTCAAGGTCCGCGTGCGCAGATATGCAGATGCCGGCCTCTGTTTTCTTGAAGTCAAGGTAAAGGGAAAGCGCGGTCGGACCGTAAAGCATCGCCTGCCCTACGACCCAAAGGACCTTGGAAATCTGAACTCCTGAGGCCATCCAATTCGCAAAGGACACTTATGGAGACCACTACGACAAACCATTTGACTATAACCTCAAGCCAGCCCTGAACCTGCAGTACAAGCGCGTTACCCTGGTTTCCAAATCAGGTGGCGAACGCCTGACTATCGACACCGGAATGCAATTCTCCCTGAACGGCAAATGGATCGACATTGATGACGACATTTTTATCGTGGAGACCAAGTCCAGACTTGGCCGCGGTCAGGCAGACGTGAGTTTTCGCGAGGCCAAGAACCGCCCGACCAAAAGATGCAGCAAGTATTGCATAGGCATGGCTGCTCTTGGCGAAGTTGTGAAATGGAACCGGTTCATACCGACCATGCGGAAGCTCAACCTGATTGACGGGCTGACAATGAAGCAGTTCCAGCTTGATGAGATCGCTGCCTGAGGTACGGGCCTGATAACCATCACCACTTTCGTCTGATTACAAAGCCAGCAGTCACTCATGCCTGCTGGCAGGGGCTGCAGGTGCCGCGCAACTCGATGGTGGTCTTCTTGAGTGCGAAACCGGCATCACCGGCCAGTGATTTCAGCCGCCCCGCAAGCTCTTCATCGGTAATTTCATTCACCTGTCCACAACCCTCGCAGATCATGAAGGCGATGGTCTCCTGGCTATCACAGTCCGGGTGACGGCAGGCGACAAACGCATTGAGGCTTTCCAGCCTGTGAACGAAGCCATATTCCACCAGCTTCTCAAGAGCACGGTAGACCTGAAGTGGTGCCCGGAACCCCCGGTCGCGAAGCTGGTCGAGTATGGTGTAGGCGCTGAGTGGGCCTTGCGCCTGTGCAAGCGCACCCATGACCAGGGACTGGTTCTTAGTAAGGTCCGAGTTCGAGTGAACATGATTGCTCATGGCCGGTCTCCTTCTTTCACGTCTGAACCAGCTTTTTCAAGATCACTGATTCTTCGCGTCATCATGTTGGGTGCCGGCAGAATGGAAATTACGAAAAGTGCCAGAGCTGCAACGACGATACTTGGCCCTGCCGGCGTGTCCCACTCCAGCGACCCGAAAAGTCCGCCTACCACCGATACAGCGCCGGCCAACGCGGCCAGCAGCGCCATACCTTCCGGACCTGATGAAAATCGACGTGCAGTTGCTGCAGGAATGATCAGCATTGCGGTGATCAGCAAGACACCTACGATCTTCATTGATATGGCAATAACGGCTGCCATCAGCAGCATGAAAATGATATCTGCGCGCTCTGGTTTCATGCCTTCGGCCTGTGCCAGTTCACGGTTTACCGTTGCAGCAAAGAGTGGCCGCCAGATAGAAGCGAGAATTGCCAGCACCAGCACACCACCCAGCCAGATGACTGCAATATCAGACCGCGACACAGCCAGAATGTCGCCAAACAGAAACCCCATCAGATCCATGCGTATCCACGTCATAAAGGCAAGCACGACAAGACCAAGGGCAAGCGCAGAGTGCGACAGCAAACCCAGTAGCGCATCGCCCGACAATGTTGCCCGTTTCTGAAGCAGCAACAGCGCAATTGATACAACCGCTGAAATAGCGAAAACCGCAAGCGTGACATTGACCTCGAACAGAAACGCCAGCGCCACACCAAGCAAAGCGGCGTGGGACAAGGTGTCGCCGAAATAGGCCAGACGGCGCCAAACAATAAAACAGCCCAGCGGCCCTGCCACGAGAGCGACACCAATACCGGCGAGGATCGCGCGCGTGAAAAAATCGTCAAGCATCGTGTTTTTCCCCGCCATTGTGATGCATGTGAATGCGCGCTTGCCCGTCATCGTCAAGGCAGCCATCCTCATCGCCATGGCAATGGGCGGTTATGCTGCCATCGCTGTGGCGTACCCGGCCATCAGGCAGGTGCGTGTGATCATGGTCATGCTCGTATACCGCCAATGTCGAGGTGGCACGCGGGCCAAACAAGGCCTTGTATTCCTGGCTGGATGCGACCGCCGTTGGCGTTCCTGAACAGCAGACGTGGCCATTGAGGCAAATGACCCGGTCAGTCGCAGCCATGACGACATGCAAATCGTGGGAGATCAGCAAGATTGCGCAATGCAACTCATCGCGTATCCGCTTGATCAGATCGTACAATGCGATCTCCCCGGTAAAATCCACACCCTGAACCGGTTCGTCGAGAACCAGCAGCTGTGGTTTGCGGGCAATGGCGCGGGCCAGCATTACCCGCTGAAACTCGCCACCCGACAGATTACGCACCTCAGCGTTCGCCAAATGGCTGATGCCCGTGGCATCCAGTGCCGCAGATGCCTCGCTGTGACTGACCTCGCCGGTCAAATGCATGAAGCGGCGCACTGTCAGGGGCAGCGTCCAGTCTACCGAGAGCTTTTGCGGCACATAGGCAATCGTGCGGTTGGGTTGCCGGTGCACGCTGCCTTCATCTGGCTGAATTATGCCAAGCGCCATCTTCGCGGTTGTCGACTTGCCAGAACCGTTAGGCCCAATCAAGGTAACAATCTCGCCCTTGTCGATGGAAAATGTTACGCCGCGTACAAGCCACCGCCCAGACCGGCTTATGCCAGCATTTTCCAGAGTGACGAGCGCTTCGGGTTTTTGCTGCATGGGCCTTGGACAATTTGTCTTGCGATTACCTGCGAGAGGTGTTGCCTCAGCTTATCGCACACGTTATAAAGTTACGCAATTATGTAATGAGATAACGTCACATAGGGATTGTCAGGCATGAAGATTGTCACGCGCATCGCAACGTCCATTCTGCTGGCATCGGCATTGCTTGGTGTTTCCGGTGTTTGCGCCCAGGCCGAGATCAAGGTGGTTGCCTCCATAAAGCCGGTCCACTCACTTGCGGCCGCCGTGATGCAGGGTGTTGGCGAGCCCGGATTGATTGTCGATAGCGCAAGTTCGCCGCACACCTACGCGATGAAACCATCCCAGGCACAAATGCTTGAGAAAGCCGATATCGTCTTTTGGGTCGGCCACGAAATGGAAACATTTCTGGCATCATCGTTGGAAACCGTTGGCGCGAACGCCCAATCAGTCGAACTCATTGACGCCCCTGATCTTATAGGACTTACCTCACGCAAGGGCGGCGCCTTCGAAAAACACGATGACAAGCATGACGGGGATGAAGCCGCACATAAAAAGCATGAGGCCGGACATGACGAACAGACACCAGCAACCCGGACACAGCATGAGCACGGTTCGCACGATTCCCATGTCTGGCTCGATCCGCAAAACGCCAAGGCAATGGTGAATGAGATGGCGCAGGTGCTTGCCAGTGCCGATCCCGGCAATAGTGCAAAGTACAAGGCTAATGCTGACGCGCTCATGGTCAGGCTGGATGCGCTGATCGCCGAGGTATCAGCAGAACTGAAGCCGGTAAAGGACAAGGGATTCATTGTCTTTCACGATGCCTATCAGTATTTTGAAAACCGCTTCGGCGTGACAGCATCGGGCTCGATTACAGTCTCTCCTGAAGTACTGCCGGGCGCAGCGCGCATTTCTGAAATCCGCGCAAGGATCAAGGAACTGGGTGCAACATGCGTCTTCGCCGAACCGCAATTCGAGCCCAAGCTGATTTCGACAGTGACCGAAGGAACACTGGCCAGGAGTGGCGTCATTGATCCGCTCGGAGCAAGCATTCCGGCTGGAGCAGACCTCTACTTCCAGGTAATCCGCAACATGGCCTCATCGATCAGAACCTGCCTTGCCGGGGAAGGCTGACCTCGTTTCTAGCAGGAGCGAACTTTTCGTATCCGACTTGCACCTCGCAATCCGGTCTTGAACTTCACCGCCAACTTGGGCACAGCCTTGCGGGCGCGCACATTGCGCTCACGATAGAAGCAGAAATTTTTGACCCTTTTCACCCTGGCGGCAACCTAGATGGTATGAACACCGTGTGATGCAGCAAAAACTACCAGAAAAAAACAAGGCATTGTTCGCCGTCGCGCCCATGATGGACTGGACGGAAAATCGATCCTATTCAGTGGGTTACAAAGGTGGGCGTGCAATTTCCGTGCAGTGAGGTTGTTTTTTTCCGACAGTCAGCGGATTCATAGTATTTCGATTTGGGCCGGATCCCCAGGATATTGAATCGAGGTGCGCAAATCAAATCAATCTTGTTGGCAGTGGCAACAGATTGATATCATCCTATCAAGTTAAATATTCGGGTCTGATTCCCGCTGCCCGTTCTAGCTTTTCCAATATATTATTCACTATCTTAGTGTCTGTTCAATAATTCAGGGTTGAGTGAAAGGAGCAAATCAGATTCTTCGTATTTTACCACAAATATGGAGAACCCGGATGGTTTGGACCCCTTTCACTCGATCAATACATTTCCGCAAAAGCAGTAGATATGCAAGCGATCTGACGGATGTTGAATGGGGATTGATTGCTCCGTTCATGCCACAGCAACCGCATTTTGGCCGTCGCCGTTCGACTTGTCTGCGAGCGGTTGTCGATGCTATATTCTACCTGCTGCAAACCGGCTGCCAGTGGCGCATGTTACCGACGGATTTTCCGCCGTGCAGCACGGTGTATCATTACTTCAAACGCTTTTCACACGATGGCACATGGGCTGACATTCATGATGTGTTGTATTGCCAAACCCGTGAGGCAGAGGGTCATGAGCCAAGCCCGAGCTATGCCATTATTGACAGCCAAACCAGCAAAACAGGTCCAGATGCGAGGGAACTAACCGGTTTTGACGCAGGTAAAAAGATCAAAGGCCGCAAGCGCCACATTATCGTCGATACGCTCGGCCTGCTGCTCAAAGGTGTTGTTCATGCCGCAGACATTCAAGACCGCGACGGTGCTACCCTTGTCTTTGACAGGCTGACAGCGCGCTGGTCGTTCATCGAAAAGATATGCGGCGATGGCGGGTATCAGGGGCCGCGGGTGGCAAATGCAAGTCCGCGTCCGATGGAGATCGTTAAACGCAACCAAGCTGGATTTCAGGTACTGCCAAAACGCTGGATTGTTGAACGCACTTTTGCATGGCTTGGTATCAATCGCCGGTTATCAAAGGATTTCGAACGCTATGCAGCAACCGCGCTCGCCTTCATCCAAACAGCAATGATCAAACTAATGATCCGCCGGCTGGCTCGCAAAATGAATTATTGAACAGACTCTTAATGTGCCATTGTGATTCAGTTAGAACCCTGTATTTTTCCATTGGATAGTAAATAGATCGCAGATGTATAGTAACTGTGGTAGTCCACATCCAATATCGCATCATCTGAATTGAAAAAAATCATGAAATGGCAGGTTAATACTCCATCTGGGCGTTTTGTAACGTGACGAGGAGACAATTGTACATACATTTGTTGCAGGAGAGGATGTGGAAGCCTTCAAAGTAACTGACTATGTTTATAACGCAACTGTTGTTGCGAAACTTGCTGAACTATTCTGACATTGAGGCAATGTATCCATACCGTCGAAAACAAGCGAATATATTAATAACCCAAATGGTATATTTTTGCATCAATTAATGAATTTACCAATGCAGAGTAAGGTGAAACTAAAAAAAATAATATTAATAAAAGCAATATTACTGATAAAATTAAAAAATATTCGTAATATTTTTCATATATACGACTTAAATTATGGTATTCGTTCGGCTTCTCCATATCAATTCTCCGAATTGCGTTTATAACTTGAAAATTTTGCTCTTTATGGCCGAGAAGTGCGTTCAGAAATGGCCATCCATAGGTAAAAACTTCAGAATTATATTTCCCCGCAAACATCAGGTCTACGGGGAAATTTGTTACTTCTTCACGTTGGTCCAGATCTTGTCATAGACAGCCTGGACGTCTTTCGAGCAAGCCTCAATGAATACGGCTTTACCGGAACCTGCAGGTTGATTGGCTTCCGGCATCGCTTTCAATTCCGCGCTCAGCAAGGCGTCAACCCCGGTAACGCCAGCTGAATACTGGGACCAGTTGGTCAGTTCTGCGACATTTTCCGGTACCAACAGAAAGTCCATGAACTTGAGGGCGTTTTCACGGTTGGGCGCATCTTTCAACAACACAACATTGTCCATCCAGGCAATGACGCCCTGTTTTGGATAGGCATACTCGATGTTTGCTCCTTCAGCCCTCGCCTTGGCGCTGAAACCGTTGAAGATCATTCCGGCAGCTGCGTCGCCTGAAACCAGAACTTCCTTGGCTGTATCAGAATTGAAGGATACCCAATTCGATTTGGCCGACTGAAGCAAATCATCCAGAGCTTTCAATTGGTCACGATCTGTTGAGCATTGGGGGATACCCAGATGTAGTGAAGCCAGTGCAATCACTTCACCCTGGCTGTCAAGCATGTTGATTTTCCCTGCCAGTTCTGCCGGAGGGTTGAACAAGATGTCCGTTGTGTTGATCTCGCCTTTGTAGACATCCCGGTTCACCGAAAACGAGGTTGTACCCCACTGATAGGGGATGGAGGAATTTCGCCCTTTGTCATATGGCACGTCCATCCACTGGGCATCGATATTGCCCTTGTTTTTCAATTCCCCTTCCGCAATGGAATCCAGCATTCCTTCGTTCGCCATGATTTGCACCATGTAGTCTCCGGGAAATGCAAGGTCATAGGTGCCAAGGCTGCCCGCCTTCAGTGTGGCAAGCATGGCTTCGTTCGAGTCATACGTGTCCATTGTCACTTCAATACCGTTTTCCTTGGCAAAACGGTCGAGCATTTCCTGGGGGATGTATTCAAACCAGTGATAAAGCGAGAGCTTTCCCTCGGCAAAGGCAGCCTGCTGAGAGGCGACAAGTGCCAAGACGGCAACTCCGGACTTCAAGAAATTCTTCATACTATTCTCCTTTGGTGGTTACTTGATTTGGTCTTTCTTGCCGACATAATAGGAAATGGTGACCATGATGATGGAAACTGAAAGCAGCATGGTGGAAATCGCCATGATATTCGGTTTGATACCCTGTTTGACTGAGCCAAAGATGGCCGTCGGCAAGGTTTCGATTCCCGCACCCTTGACGAAGTTTGTGATGATGAAATCATCGAGTGAAATGATAAAGGCAGGATGAAACCAGAAATGATGCCCGGCATCATCATTGGCAGAAGTATCCGCCGGAATGCCTGTGCCTTCGTCGCATACAAATCCAGCGCAGCCTGCTCATAGGTGTCTTCTATTCCCTGCATGCGGGCGGAGATCGGCATATAGGCAAAGGGTATGCAAAAGGCGACATGGGCTATGAGTATGCTTACATAGCCCCGCTCAAATCCGATGGTATTGTAGAAAATCAGTGTTGCCACTGCGGTCACGATTTCAGGAACGATCAGTGGTAAGCTGATCAGGCCGAACGAGAGGTATCTTGTTCTGAATTTTCCGCCGCGGATAATTGCCGTTGCTGCGGATGTTGCGATGGCGGTTGAAACCGTTGCTGCCATGATTGCGATTGTGAAAGAATTCCAGGCCGCCTGCTTGAACTTTGCAGATTCGGGCCCGACAAACACGTCAGCGTACCAGGTCAGGCTAAAGCCTTCCCAGATTGTGATTGATTTGGATGCGTTGAATGAATAGACGGTCACAACGATCAGGGGCGCATATAGGATTACAAGGCACAGGATCGTTATATGAAAGAACCCCGGATAGGCTTTGATGTCTGATTTAGCTTGCGCCATGGGTTGCCTCCCTGTTCAGTCTGGCGCTTTGACGAGAAGAATAAACCAGGATTAGCAATACCATGGTCAGCAGTATCATTGAAATTGCAGCACCAAATGGCCAATTGCCTGCATTGCCCTTGAATTGCTCTTCGATCAAAGAGCCAATCATGAAGTTTTTTGCGCCTCCCAACAGATCGGGAGCAAGGAATGATCCCAGCGAAGGCACAAATACCAGAAGACAACCGGCATATATGCCCGGCTTGACGGTTGGCAAAAGGATCCGCGTCAGGGTTTGCCATTTGGAAGCATAGAGGTCCGCTGCGGCTTCCGTCAGCGCAAAATTGTAACGCTCGACTGCGGCATAAATTGGCAAAACCATGAACGGCAAATAGGAGTAGAACAAACCGATTTGCACCGCGAAGTCCGTATTGACGATCTGGATCGGGCTGTCGATCAACCCGATCTGCATCAGCGCACTATTGAGTGGCCCTTCATCGCGCAGAAGAAATTTCATCGAGACGGTGCGGATCAGAAGGTTGACCCAATAAGGGATGGTTATCAGAAATACCCAAAGCGCACGCTGATTGTCCGGGCGGGTTGCAATAAAATAGGCAGTGGGAAAACCAATTACCAGACTGAGAATTGTCGCTGCGCCTGCCTGCCAGATGGATCGCAGGAATATTAAAATGTAAGTCCATTCGATTTGAGGCTGCTCATCTCCAAACAAGCCCCTGTCAAAAAAGAACTGGTCGTATGCATCCAGTGAGAATTCCCAGATTACACCACCGCGAAATTCCTTGGTCAGGAAGGAATAAACCAGCATCAGTAAAACCGGAACCAGCACGAATATGCCCAAGACCAGCCACGAGGGCAAAAGCAGCCAGTTGCGCGCATGTGCATAAATATTCGAACTGTTTTCGCCGCCGCTGGCTACGCCCCCTGCCATCAATCATGCAACAGGCGCGCGGCGCCCATCTCCATGTTGACATAAACATTCTTTCCGGAATCAAAAGTGGCCGCGGCTCCCTTGGTCGAATTCTGGGTTCGAATTGAAATGTCAGGGCCATTGTCCAGTTTCACGACGGTCTGCAGGTCCGTGCCGATATAAACGGTTTCCCGAACAACACCACTCATGCTTTCCTTTTCAACCGGTTTATCGGAAAGGAACAGGCGTTCGGGACGAATGGACAAATGAACTTTTGACCCGATGCCGATGTCGTCCACTGCATTACAGGTCAATATATGATCGCCGCCCAGATGGCAGATAGCGCGTGACCCCTTTATATCCGCAACTGTAACAGCCAGCAGGTTAGTTTCGCCAATGAAGTCCGCGACAAACCTGTTCTGCGGACGCTCATAAATATCGCGTGCATTGCCAAGTTGCTGCAACCTGCCAGCCGACATGACGGCAATCCGGTCAGACATGGTCAGGGCCTCCTCCTGATCATGGGTGACAAAGATGAAGGTAATGCCGGTTTCGCGTTGAATTTGTTTCAATTCAAATCGCATCGCCTGTCGCAATTTGAGGTCCAAGGCAGACAGCGGTTCATCCAGAAGCAAAACCTTTGGATCAGGTGCCAGTGCCCTGGCCAACGCAACCCGTTGCTGTTGACCGCCCGATAGTTGGGCTGGCTTGCGCTGAGCCAATTGGGAAAGCTGTACCAGTTCGAGCATTTTTCCGGCCTTTGCCTTGGCATCCGTCTTGGACATGCCGCGCATTTCCAGCCCGAACATCACGTTCTGTTCAACTGTCATCAAGGGAAACAGGGCGTAATTCTGGAAAACGGTATTCACCGGCCGTTTATTCGGAGGCAAATCCTCAATCTCTTCATCGTAGAGAAAAATAGCGCCTTCAGTCACGTCTTCGAAACCGGCGATCATACGCAACAAGGTTGTTTTCCCGCAGCCTGACGGGCCAAGCAGCGTGAAAAACTCGTTGTCCATTATGGACACTGAAATGGGCTGCAATGCTGTGAAATCGCCATATTTTTTCATGGCGCTGCGAACATCCACAGCGATAGCGCGTTCAGTCAATGAATTCTCCTCCCAAATTCGTCACTCAAACTAGCCTGCATCCGAATATTAATTAAGCATACTTATCCGCATCTCAGATTAGTTTTTAGCTAATTTGTACTCGGCAATGTGGCTGCGCTTTACTTCTCCGCAATAGGAGATATCCATAACGGGCACACATTGAATTTGGCGGGCACTTCAGTGTCAAAATATGAAATGGCGTAGGTTTTAACTAACCTTGAATAAGAGAGACTGTTCTTTTGCCCGATAGGGATAATGGTGAATCTGACCGCTTTACATGCAGGCATGCAACCGCGTGAAGAACGCCAGAGTATTAAATCCAAAAGAGGAAACCGAAATGGCTGATGAAAAGACAGGAACATTGGTGGTTGGCGGTGGTCAGGCTGGATTGGCCATGAGCGAACACCTCACCAGTATCGGTGAACCTCATTTGGTTTTGGAGCGCCAAAGAATAGCCGAGCGCTGGCGCTCGGAGCGATGGGATTCACTGGTTGCCAACGGGCCGGCCTGGCATGACAGATTTCCCTCAAGGGAGTTTGGGGTCGACCCGGACGCATTCCCCTCAAAAGAATGCGTAGCAGATTACTTTGTTGACTTCGCCAAACAGATCAATGCACCTGTCCGCTGTGGTGTTGAAGTACAAAAGGCTGAACGACAGGCTGGCAATCAAGGGTTTCGAGTAGAAACAACTGACGGCGTAATAATAGCGAACAATATCGTTGCTGCGACCGGACCATTTCAAAGACCGATCATTCCTCCAATTGTGCCGAAGGATTTTAATGTCCTGCAGATGCACTCGACGGGCTATCGCAATCCGGATCAGCTTCCAAAAGGGGCGGTTCTGGTCGTTGGTGCGGGCTCATCGGGAGCTCAAATTGCAGATGAATTATCGCGTAGCGGAAGGAAAGTGTATCTTTCAGTTGGTGCTCATGACCGGCCACCACGCAGCTATCGCGGACGTGATTTTGTTTGGTGGCTTGGCGTTCTGAACAAATGGGATGCGGCTACTCCGGGGCCTGGCACAGAGCACGTAACAATTGCTGTCAGCGGTGCCCATGGTGGCGAAACGGTGGACTTCAGACGTTTTGCAGAACGCGGAATGAGCCTTGTCGGGCTGACGCAATCGTTCAAGGAGGGGAAATTGAGCTTCGCATCGAATTTGGCAGACAACATCGAAAAAGGCGATGCCAACTATCTTTCATTGCTGAAAGAAGCGGATGCCTATGTAGAGCGTAACGGTCTTGATCTCCCCCCGGAACCTGAGGCACATGTAATTGGTCCTGATCCGCAATGCATGACCAATCCAATTCTTGAACTGGATTTGGCAGACGCTGGTGTAACCTCGATCATTTGGGCGACGGGATTTGCGGTGGATTACAGCTGGTTGAAATTCGATATTTTTGATGAACACGGCAGGCCTTTTCACCAGCGCGGTATCTCGGACGAGTCCGGCATTTATTTTCTGGGACTTCCATGGCAGTCGCGTCGCGGATCATCTTTTATCTGGGGCGTGTGGTATGATGCCAAATATATTTCTGATCATATAGCAAAGTTGAACGGATACTTGAAATATCACGCTTCCGCATCGAAAGTGCGCAGTTGATCGTCTAAACCGGACGCGCCAGACAAGAGAGCAGAACAAAAATGATTCACAAGCGTATTCGTACCTTCAACACCAAGGATACTTATCCGGAGCAAAATCTGGACAATGATTTGTGTCAGGCAGTAATTGCAAGAGGAACCACGATTTTCTTGCGAGGGCAGTGCCCGCAGAATCTTGATGATGCCAGAGACATTGGCAGTCATGACCCGGTGGAACAAACTCACAAGGTCATGCAAAATATCAAACAGTTGATCGAAGAGTGCGGTGGCACGATGGAACACCTGGTGAAGGTGGTGGTGTACATTACTGACGTTCGTCACCGCGAAGCGGTTTACCGTACCATGGGAGAATATATCAAGGGTGTTCATCCGGTCTCGACCGGCCTTGTCGTGCAGGCTCTCGCGCGACCGAACTGGCTGGTGGAAATTGATGGTACAGCGGTCATTCCCGATGAGGAAGGAGCATGACTTTTTCGCTCGTCGCACGCTGCGAGAAAACCGGAATGTTTGGCGTTGCGATTTCGTCATCTTCACCGGCGGTTGCGGCAAGATGTTCCCATGCAAGGGCGGGCGTTGGAGCAGTTGCTTCCCAGAATATAACGGATCCTTCGCTCGGGCCGAAGACCCTTGATTTGATGGCAAGGGGCATGTCTGCTTCAGAGGCAGTGAAGGAAATTGTAAGAATCAATCCACACATGGAGTATCGCCAAATTTTGGCTGTGGACGGAATGGGGGCGACGGATATTCATTCAGGCTCCAATTCGTTGGGAATATGGACGCAGGCACAGAAAGCTGATGTTGCATCCGGCGGAAACCTTCTGGCCAATGACCGGATACCCCAGGTCATTGTCGACGCATTTATCGAAAGTTCCGGACATATTGGCGACCGGCTCCTTACTGCGATGAAGGCGGGTCTGGAGGCCGGCGGCGAGGCCGGACCAGTCCATTCTGCCGGCATGATGCTTGTGGACAAGGTCAGTTGGCCGGTCGCTGACCTGCGCTGTGACTGGACGGAAGATTGTCCGATTGAAGCGGTTGCAAGGGCCTGGGAAATCTACAAACCACAACTTGAAGCATATGTCCAACGGGCACTGGACCCGCGCCAGGCACCTTCCTACGGCGTGCCGGGTGATGAATAGGAAACGGTAAAATGGTCGATCATACCCATGATGAATGGAAAGCCCTTGCGGGGAAGGTAAAGCCACACAACAAGGCTTTTATCGACGGAAAATTCGTTGATGCCGTTTCCGGTGAAACATTTGCGAGCATTAACCCGGCAACTGGTGAATTGCTGGTCGATGTTGCCTCCTGTGGTGAAGAAGATGTCAACCGCGCGGTTGCTGCTGCACGCAGAGCTTTTGAGGCGGGGCACTGGGCGCGCATGGCACCTGGTGACCGTAAGACAGTACTGCTTCGATTGGCGGAATTGATCCGGGAAAATCTTGTTGAAATGGCATTGCTTGACTCGTTGGATATGGGAAAGCTGATAAAGGATGCTTCAACCATTGACGCCCCCGGTTCAGCGCATTTCTTTCAATGGTATGCCGAGGCAATTGACAAGATTTATGATGAGATAGCCCCAACTGGCCCAGGTGATCTTGCGCTCGTGCGTCGCGTTCCTCTTGGTGTTGTGGGCGCTGTGACGCCATGGAATTTTCCTCTGGACATGGCAACATGGAAGGGCGCAGCAGCCTTGGCCGCTGGTAATTCTGTTGTCCTTAAACCGGCCGAACAATCACCCCTGTCAGCCCTCAGGCTTGCAGAACTGGCTAGTGAAGCGGGAATTCCTGACGGGGTGTTCAATGTGGTTCCGGGCTTTGGACACACGGCGGGCAAAGCCCTGGGTATGCATATGGATGTCGATTGTCTTGCGTTTACTGGTTCCACAGCAATTGGAAAAATGTTCATGCAGTATTCCGGTCAATCCAACCTCAAACAGGTTTGGCCGGAAACAGGAGGCAAAAGCCCAAATCTGGTTTTTGCTGATTGTGATAATCTCGATGCAGCAGCCGATATGGCTGCTTTTGGCATTTTCTTTAATCAGGGCGAAGTTTGTTCGGCAAATTCCCGGCTTTATGTGGAGCGATCAATCAAGGATCAATTTGTAGAGAAATTGATATCAAGGGCGAAAGCCACGCAACCCGGTGATCCATTGAACCCGGCATCGAAAATGGGTGCAATCGTTGATCAAAAGCAGACCGACGGCATCATGTCGTTCATCGAAGCAGGCAAAAAAAGCGCTAACCTTGTGGTTGGCGGCGAGCGTGTGAGTATTAATGGCAAGGGATGTTTTGTTCAGCCAACCATTTTCGACGACGTTGCTCAAAACAATCCACTTGCCAGAGATGAAATATTCGGTCCGGTACTTGCGGTAATCCCCTTCGACACTGAGGATGAAGCTGTTGCGATGGCAAATGATTCGATCTATGGCTTGGCAGCTTCCGTGTGGACTGACAATCTGTCCAGGGCTTGTCGCGTTTCGGATCGTTTGAATGTGGGAACGGTTTCTGTAAACACTGTTGATGCGCTTTCGGCACAAACACCGTTTGGAGGAATGAAGCAGTCAGGTTTCGGGCGAGATCTGTCTTTGCATTCACTGGATAAATATACTGCATTGAAGACAATCTGGATAAAATACCAATCCTGAAACAATAGGGTGCAAATGACGCTGAGATTTACCTTCAGACAATTGGAATACTTCATTGCTGTTGGTGAACTGGGCAGTATCGCAAAAGCAGCCGAGAGCATTCATGTTAGCTCGCCGTCTATTTCGGCAGCGATTTCTCAGCTTGAGAATGAATTCGGTATTCCTCTTTTTGTCCGCAAGCACGCCCATGGACTGGCGCTCACCCAAGCGGGCAAACAGTTCATGTCGCAGGCGAAGCTTGTCCTTCGTGAAGCCGATGAAATCAATAAATTGGCGTCCAGAATTTCCGGAAATGTACAGGGACCGCTCAAGGTTGGTTGTCTACTAACTTTCGCACAGATACTTGTTCCAGGGCTGAGGAGAAAATTCGAGGACCAGTTCCCGCTGGTAAATGTCAGTCAAACAGAACTGGACCAGATTTCCATATTCGATCATTTACGTCAGGCAAAAATTGATCTCGCCCTTACATATGATCTGGATATCCCGGATGACATAAAGTTTGAACCGCTCCTCGAATTGCCACCTTATGCGATGATGAACAGCGCACATCCCATGTCACTATCCACAACAGTGTCGGTTGAGAATTTGAGTGAGTATCCAATGGTGATGTTAAACTTGCCGCACAGCACCGAATATTTTTTGTCACTTTTCTCCAGACGTGGCGTTTCGCCGAAGATTGTTGAACGATCCAGGGATTTAGCCGTAGTACGCAGCCTCGTCGCCAATGGTTTTGGCTATTCAATTGCAAATTTGCGCCCTCTTAATGACCTTTCTCCGGATGGATTGCCGCTTCGGTTTGTGCCATTGGGTGGCGATGCCCGTCCACTTAAGTTAGGCGTAGCCATGATTGAAGGTGCGGACAGTGTTTTGACTGTTAAGTCATTCATACAACATTGCCGCAGTCATATGGAGACAAGCAATATTTTCAAAATCACTTAAAAATGACGAAAACACCAATCGTTACACTCGATTAGTAAAATCCGAATTCAAGCTTTGATAAGCGCTAATTTATCCGAAGCCTAATTGCTGAAATAGAAAATGAATTACAATCATACTGGAGTTGGTTTTGCGCGATCCTCGATATGACATATTGTTTGAGCCCATGAAAATCGGGCCGGTAACCGCCAAGAACCGGTTATACCAGGTCCCGCACTGCAATGGGGGCGGGTATCGCGATCCTTCGGCTGCAGCTGAAATGCGCGCCGTAAAAGCGGAAGGCGGTTGGGGTGTTATTTTCACGGAACAATGCGAAATGCATCATACCTCGGAAATCACGCCCTTCATTGAATTGCGCCTGTGGGAGGACAAGGACATTCCGCAATTGCGGAAAATGTCTGAAAAGATGAAATCCCATGGTGCACTTGCAGGAATACAGTTGGCCTATTCCGGTATCAACGGACCCAATTTTTATACCAAGGAAGTGCCTCTGGCTCCGTCTGCCTTGCCGATACGCACGTTCACCAATGATCCGGTGCAGGCAAGGGCCTTGGACAAGCAGGACATCAGGGATTTGCGCCGGTGGTTCGTCAATGCTGCAAAACGGTCAAGACACGCCGGGTTTGACCTGATTTGCCTTTATGGAGCCCACGGTTTTGGGATATTTCAGCATTTCCTGAGCCGGGCGACCAATCATCGCGAAGATGAATATGGCGGCAGTCTGGAAAACCGGTCCCGATTTGCCCGGGAAGTGATTACGGACATGCTCGAGGCGGTCGGCGATACGATGGGGATTACACTTCGGGTCAGTCTTGACGAAACAATAGGTGAATTGGGGTTTTCCAATGCCGAGGTTCGCGATTTTATCGAAATGAACAAGGACTTGCCCGATCTGTGGGATCTGGCTCAGGGAACATGGGAAGATTGTTCGGGGCCATCCCGCTTCAAGGAAGAAGGGGCCCAGCAGGAGCTTGTGCGAGGAATACGGGATCTGACAGACAAGCCGGTGGTGGGGGTTGGCCGGTTCACCAGCCCCGATGTCATGGTCAAACAGATCAAGTCCGGGTTGCTGGATTTTATCGGGTGCGCGCGGCCCTCGATTGCCGATCCGTTCCTGCCGAAAAAGATCGAGGAAGGCCGGATTGAAGATATTCGCGAATGTATCGGGTGCAATATTTGCATCACCGGAGACATGACAATGTCGATCAGCCGCTGCACACAAAATCCGACCTTTATGGAAGAATGGCGCAAGGGCTGGCATCCCGAAAAAATGAACTCAAAAGGTGCCAGCAGCAATGTTCTTATTGTCGGTTCAGGACCTGCCGGCCTTGAAGCAGCGCGGGCACTGTCGGTTCGCGGGTATGACGTTGCCATAGCAGAAGCGGGAACAGAATTGGGCGGCAGGGTCGCCAGGGAATGTAAATTGCCAGGGCTGTCGGCCTGGGGCAGGGTTGTGGACTATCGCCAATACCAGCTGAGCCAAAGGGCAAATGTGGAAACCTATTTTGACAGCCGTTTGGGTGTCGATGATATTCTCGAATTCGGATTTGAGAACATTGCCATTGCGACAGGGGCAAGCTGGCGCCGGGATGGTGTTGCCCGTCAGCATGTGGTTCCGATGAAAATTGACAAGGATATGGCAATATTTACCCCTGATGACATCATGTCCGGGAATCTTCCGACCGGCAAGGTGATCCTTTACGATGACGACCATTATTACATGGGGGGCGTGCTAGCCGAACTTCTGGTCAGCAAAGGTCTGGAAGTGCAGTTGATTACGCCGTCGGCCTATGTGTCAGACTGGACCAACAACACGCTTGAACAGGCGACCATTCACCGCCGGCTGGCGGAAATGGGCGTTGACATCCAACTGAACCGGGGCGTGGTCTCGATAGGAAAGGATCACGTGGTCACCAATTGCATTTACACCGACAAGCAGGGACAACAGGAGTGTGATGCCGTGGTCATTGTTGCTTCAAGGAAAGAAAACAACGGGTTGTATCTGGATTTGAAAGCGCGCGAAGCGGATTGGGCTGATACGGGCATCAAGTCGATCAAGATCATCGGAGATGCCAATGCGCCCGGGCCAATCGCCTGGGCAACCTATGCGGGCCACAGATATGCACGTGAACTGGACACGGAAGCGATCGGCGACGCCCTGCCATTCAGACGGGAAATCACCGAACTTGCGGTTGATTGACGGAATTGAGTGTTGGAACGATAGGCTTTGCCTGCTCTTTCGGTCGTTGATTTTAAGCCTGAAAGGCTCTAGCTGATTGGTTGATATGACATGCACAATTGAAATCCTGGAGAGATTGATTGCTTTTCCTACCGTGAGCGCTGAATCAAATCTTCAGTTGATT
Source organism: uncultured Alphaproteobacteria bacterium (assembly GCA_963787895.1). GTDB lineage: Bacteria > Pseudomonadota > Alphaproteobacteria > Rhizobiales > Aestuariivirgaceae > Anderseniella. The sequence goes on from CAWBEX010000002.1 coordinate 298,515, forward strand.
GCCTATGTTCATGCCTATCTGTCCGAACGCGGATTCGAGATCCATCAGATCGGAGATGCTTCGGCGGATAAAGCGGGCCTTTTTGCTACAATTGGGCCGAAAGGCGAGGGGGGAATCTTGCTTTCCGCCCACAGCGATGTTGTTCCGGTGGAAGGTCAAAACTGGAAGTCCGACCCTTTCAAGCTGAAGGTTGATGACGGTCGTGCCTATGGTCGCGGGACAACCGACATGAAGGGATATCTTGCTTCGATGTTATCCCTCGCCGACAAGGTCGATGGCAAGAAACTGAAGGAACCGCTGAAATTTTCCCTGTCCTATGACGAGGAGATCGGATGCGTGGGCATCAAGAGCATGATCGGGCGTTTGCAATCCACTATTGGCAAACCCCGCATGTGCATTGTTGGCGAACCAACCTCAATGCGGGTGGCGGTTGGCCATAAGGGAAAAGCGGCTTTGCTGGCAAGATTTCGGGGAGAGAGCGGCCATTCCGCAATGGCTCCGAATTTTGTGAATGCGCTGCACATGGCAACAGATTTCATCGTGGCCATTCGTGAATTGCAGAACAAGTTCTCAGTTCAGGGACCCAGGGAAGTGGCTTATGACATTCCCTACTCAACCATACATGTGGGTAAACTGAATGGTGGCCGCGCATTGAACATGGTGCCTGAACTGGCGATTATGGATCTTGAATACAGGCATCTTGCCAATCACGATCCTTTGGTAATTGAAACGGGTATTTTCGAGATTGCTGAGGACATAACAGACAGGTACCGGCAAAAATCTAAAACGCCGGAAGTAACCATTGAAAAAGTGAATTCCTATCCCGGATTGAATACAAGCCCTGAGGATGATGTGGTGGCGCTTGTCAAAACATTTTCGGGTTCTCACGAAACCTCGTGTGTGGGTTTTGGAACAGAAGCGGGGTATTTTTCCCAACTGGGCATCCCCACCGTCGTGTGTGGACCGGGTTCAATGGACGATCAGGGGCACAAGCCCAATGAGAGCATCGATTTGTCCGAGTTGGATGCATGTGATCGTATGCATGAGCGATTGTTGAGTAGCATTCTGGAGCATTGATCTGCTCCCTTAAGATTCGTCCATTTTTTGTAGAATTCGTCCCAATAAACTAGATTCGTGAAGCGCCCATTTTTTTGGATTACCCGAAACTGGAATTTCGAAGACATCATTCGCCAAGCCCGAAGGAGCGCATGAAACGTCCGGATTGATGCCAAAACGCCCAAGAATGGGGGTATTGAAACTGCTGCTGATCACTTTTTTGAAGCAGTTGGAATGATGGATTGAGATGGAATTTATGTGATTTATCAGCGGGTTAGAGGCCCGATTAGGAAGGCAAGATAAAGTTTTGGCACTGCGTCGAGCCAAGTGACTGAGTACACGTCATATTTTTGGTGTTATCGTTAACTGGACGGTGCTGTTTGCGCCCTAAGTAATTGAAATAGATAGTTAAATTAAGTCACTGTATTTTCCGGGTTTTGGAACCGAGTAACCAGACGCTGCTCGACTTCCTGTCCATCCTGCCCGCTCCAACCGGCCCGTAAAGGCGCTTAGCCCGCTCTCGCGGCGGGGCTTTGCCCCGGCCTTGACGGGGCCGTATGTCGTCGGGCTTTTGCTGACGAGAAGCCGGTTTGGCGAGAAACAGTTATCGGGACGCGAGTTCAGCCAGAAAATCAGTTTCCGAAGGTTGCGGTTTGATCTGCTCCTTGTGCAGGTCTTCGGGTTTAAGGTGGGTGTACCGACGCAGCATCTTCCAATCCTTGTGGCCAGTCACCAGAGCAACGCGTTCGATTGAAAGGCCAGCCTCGAACAGCCTGCTCGTAGCTTCGTGGCGAAGATCGTGGAATCTGAGGTCCTCGATGCCCAGGTGCTTTCGCGCGCGCCTGAAGGCTGTTCCCACGGATTTGGAGTGATACGGGAAGCATCGGCCGATACCGCCGGTCAGTACTTTCTGCTCCAGAAGCAACTGCCAGGCATCAATCCCGGTCAAGTTCAGCAAAGGAACCTTTTGGTGGTTGCCTTCCTTATTGCGCGGGTCCTTTCTATCCCTGATCGTCACCACACGCTTGGTCATATCGACGTCAAACCATTCGATCTTGCAGATCTCCTCCTGCCGCATGGCGGTGGCGATTGCGAAGCGAACGATCCGGCCCATCGGGATGATCATGTTGGTTTTGGTATCAAAATAATCGAGCATGGCATCGATTTCATCTTCCGTCGGGCGTCTGTCGCGCTCGTGCGACCTGCCCACGAGGCCAAGGCGGGCGAGGGCGGTGCGCGCCAGGCGAATGCTCTCTGTGTCCACATGGACGCCATGGACTGCAGCGGCATGGGTCAGAACCGTGCGGAGGTATGATAGATCAACGGCAAGTGTGACCGGGCCAGCGCCTTCTGAGGCGCGCTGCTTGCCGTATTGGATAAGCCGGGCACGATCCAGTCGATCAATCCGAACGGCACCCAGGTCCCGCTTAAACGCTTCCATGACGGCCATCTTGGAGCGGCGGATTGGACGACCGACCTCCTTCAGGTCTTCGAGGTGAAGTTCCACCAAAGCGCCGACGGTTTGCGCCCTGCGTCCCGATTGCCTTTTGGGTTCGCCACCGATGTCAATCAGGTGCTCGACGTCGCGAACCCACTCATGGGCTTGTGTCTTGAGACGAAACGTATTGGATACATATTTTCCCTTCCGTCTGACTTGAGCTCGCCAATGTCCCTGCCGGGTCTTGAAGATTGTGGCCATGTCGTGCACTCCCTTCAGAGCGTGCAAAAAACGTGCACATAGCGATCAAAACGGGTACAAAAGCGTGCAAATTCGTCCATTTGAGTGCACGCCGTTCATGAAATGATCTCATTGTAATGTATCACAAATCATTGAAAAACAAAGAGAAAATATTCGCTGTCGCGCCGATGATGGACTGGACCGACCGTCATTGCCGGGTGTTTCACAGGCAATTGACCCGAAGGGCAATGCTTTACACCGAGATGCTAACATCAGGCGCTGTCTTGCATGGTGACCGCGAACATTTGCTCGGTATTGATGATATCGAGCACCCGGTTGCGTTGCAGCTCGGAGGCAGTGAACCAGAAGAACTCGCCGAAGCTGCCCGCATTGGTGAAGGCTTCGGCTACAACCAGATCAACCTGAATTGCGGCTGCCCTTCCGACCGCGTACAGTCCGGGCGCTTTGGCGCCAGCCTGATGGCTGAACCAGACACAGTGGCAAGATGCGTGGAAGCCATGGGCGCAGCCGTAACTATCCCGGTGACCGTCAAATGCCGAATTGGCATCGACGAGCAGGACAGTGAAGCAGACCTTGCACGCTTCATCGAGACAGTGGCAGCGGCCGGATGCAAAACATTCATAGTGCATGCCCGCAAGGCGTGGTTGAATGGCTTAAGCCCCAAGCAGAACCGCGAGATTCCGCCACTGGATCATACTCGGGTCTACCGCCTGAAACAGGCACGCCCAGACCTTGAAATCGTGATAAACGGTGGCATCGAGACTCTGGAGCAGGCGCACGAGCACCTTGAGCACGTTGATGGGGTGATGTTGGGACGCGCCGCCTACCAGAACCCTTGGCTGCTGGCCAGTGTAGACACCAGTTTTTACGGCGAGCCGGAAAATCCCTCATCGTGCCGGTCCGATGCTGCACTGGCAATGTCCGGCTACGCACGGAAAAGATGTGTCCAGGGCGATTACATTTCCCGCATCACCCGGCACATGCTCGGATTGTTTCACGGCCAGCCCGGCGGCAGGGTGTGGCGTCGGCATATGTCGGAAGAAGCCCACAAGCCCGGTGCAGGGCCTGAGGTCATCAAGGCGGGGGTCGAGATTGTCAGTGACATACAGGCGGTATGTGAAGCGGCACAGTAGCTGGTGACAGGTGCGGCGCTGTGGACCCTTCAAATGCAAGGGGCAAGCAAATAGGTCACTGAGACATGCAACCCGCAAACTCAAAGCAGCACGCTAGCGAACAGATGGTCAAAGCCTGGCTGGTGTTTATGGCCTGCCTGGTGTTCACGATGGTAATAGTCGGAGGTGCAACACGGTTGACCGACTCCGGCCTGTCAATCACTGAATGGCGACCTATCCTTGGTGCAATTCCGCCTCTCAATGAATTGGACTGGCTGGCTGCGCTCGAAAAGTACCGTCAGATCCCGGAATACAAGCTCATCAACAAGGGAATGAGTCTGCAGGACTTCAAGTTCATCTATTGGTGGGAATGGGGTCACCGTTTCCTGGGACGTTTTATAGGTATTGCTTTCCTGGTGCCATTTTTGTGGTTCTGGCTTAGCGGGCGTTTGCACAGGCGCCAGATCCCGCGTCTTGCCATATTGTTCGTACTGGGCGGCCTGCAAGGCGCACTCGGCTGGTATATGGTGAAATCCGGCCTGGTGGATCGTACCGATGTCAGCCAGTACCGCCTGTCTGCGCACCTTACGCTGGCCACGGTCATATTCGCTGCCATTGTCTGGACTGCATTTGGCTTTGGCCAGGCGAGGCACAATTTTCCAGGTACTGTGCGCTTGGGCAAAACCGCTCTGGCAGTGGTTGTCCTGATAATAGCGCAAACCTCGCTTGGAGGTTTCGTCGCCGGCCTCGACGCCGGCCTGGTGCATAACACCTGGCCACTGATGGACGGCAGTCTCATCCCTGACGGCCTGCTAGTCATGGAACCGGCTTGGCGCAACGCCTTTGAAAACGTCCTAACTGTACAGTTCCAGCACCGCATGGCCGCCTACTTCATCGCCATTCTGGCTGGTGTACAGGCCGTGCGGGCCATGGCGGAATCCAACCCTGCGGCTGTGCGCTTGTCCGGCGCCACCATCGGTCTTGCGGTCTTCATGCAGATCGGCATCGGCATCTGGACGTTGCTTGCTCAGGTACCAATTTCACTGGGATTGCTGCATCAAGGCGGCGCGCTCATCGTGCTGAGTGTTTGCATCTGGCACCTCCACGAGGTTTGTTCCGCCAAGCGGCAGGTTCCGGTTGAAACAGTTCAAGACGCCACAGTACCCGGTTGAGGTTTTGGCAGGCTTGCAAGCAGGTGTTTTACCCGCTGCACGGGAAAGTGTGCCTGGGCTGGGGGCTTCCAGGTTGTCTCATCAGCCAATCCCTCAATTGCCAGTCCCAGCAACGCTGTACTTCGCTGACGGCGCACCCGCATTCGGCCACAAACTTGACACCAGGTCGATATAGCTTGCGCAACTGTCGTCGGACTTACCCAAACAAAATTCTGGCGTGATGCACTTATAAGGTGTATCAATATAGAAATGCACTTTTTAGGTGCATTCATGAAACAAGGCTCCCATCGCAGTCGTCATCCGAAGCCTGAAGCGTCGGCCAAAAGTCCTTGGCAAAAACCACAATTGCATGTGGTGTGCATTGCCGAACTCACGCAGAACAATTTCAACACTGCAGTGGACAGACAATGTTCAGGCGACCGTGGGCGACTCGGAAATTGCTGAGAGGCCAGGCTTCCTACGGCCCTTGAATTGTGTGATTCCATAGACTTGAGCACACACTAGATTGCCGAAAGACTTGCTCTTGGCATCAACACAACTTGCAGCATCCTGATACACAGCAGATTCGAAACAGCACAATTCAGCATAATTCCTGCTGACAGCATCTTCGCGTGTTGCCCATGGTAAGTGCCGGAAAATCCCAATCTTTTCGGTTTGGCATACTAGTTGCTTCCTCTCTTTCTGATTGTTCAGTGAACCAGATCATTGATTGATCTACGGACCAAGAGGAATGACCATGTGCGACAGATGGTATGACAGAAAACTGAATACATTCATCACGCCCTCATTGCACGGCCGCCTGGCCCGGATGATGCCAAATTCCATTCCAGATAGCATCTCTGCAGATGCGAAACGGTACTCACCAATATCCAGGGAAGTTTGAGATGATAGGGAACCAACCATATACGCCTGAACCAAAAGTGCTTCTTGACCCAATCGAACTTACTTCGTTTGGCAGGCGAAACCAGCTGTCCGGGATGGAGACTACAACGCCATCAGGAATCACGGACCAATTGGACGCCGTCTTTGCCGATTTACAGGAAGAAGATATGAAGAAAAGAACCCCAGCAAAATCAACGTCACAACCAAGTCAGCCGGAGCAGCGTGTGAATGCTGCCATTGGCCATAATTCAGGCCAGGTTGCAAACGACCGCGACAGCCTGGAAATCTTGCGCGAGATCCTGGTTGGACCGGCCGCCGACTACTCCAACGAACGCTTCCTTGAAATGATCAGCATCATTGAAGACCGTGAGGAAGAATCCCGGCGCCGGGAGAAAGTGCTGGAAAAACTGATCGACGCGGTTCAAACCGACGTTACCGAACGCGAGCAGGCTCTCAACGCCAGGGTAGCAGCCGTAGAGAAGGACTTTGCCGCCAGGGAAGCCGCATATCAGGCAAAATTGGCAGCGATGAAAGTCGAACTCGACGAACGCGAGGCAGCTATTGCCTCCCGCTTGAAAGAATTCAATTCACAGCAAGACATCATGAAGGCCAAAATCATGCAGGTCGACATGGATCTGACTGCGCAGCTTTCCATGGCCAACAAACAGCATGTCCGCACGATACACGATGTTGGTCAGGCAATTACAGAATTGGGCAGCCAAGTCTCGAAGCTGTGCAACGTCAACGGCCGGGCATAGGCGAGCCATGCGTGCGCGCATGCATGGCGTCGCCCGGCGCAAACTTGCTGGAAACACATAGCCACCAGTTGGAACAACTGCGCCGGGGTTTACTCCCGTCAGCTCATCGCCTGATCCAGGTCGGCAATGATGTCGGTGGCGTCCTCGATGCCGATTGACAACCGCACGACATCGGGTCCTGCCCCGGCCTTTGCCAGTTGATCAGCGCTAAGCTGCGAGTGCGTGGTGGATGCCGGGTGGATTATCAGCGAGCGCGTGTCACCAACATTGGCCAGATGCGACAGCAACTCGACCTTGGACACAGTGCTGACACCGGCTTCATAACCGCCCTTCAAACCGAAGGTGAAAACGGCTCCTGCCCCTTTTGGACAATACTTCTTCTGTTTGTCGTGGTCCTTGTCACCCGGCAGTGCCGCATAGTTCACCCAACTTACCCGTTTGTCTTTAGACAACCATTTGGCCACCTTCAGGGCATTATCACAATGCTTCTGCATCCGAAGTGACAAGGTTTCCATGCCAGTGAGTATCTGGAAGGCGTTGAACGGCGAAATGGCCGGTCCGAGATCACGCAGGCCGAGAACGCGACAGGCAATGGCAAACGCAATATTGCCGAATGTCTCCCACATGACCATGCCGTTGTACGATGCACATGGCTCTGACAAGACCGGGAACTGACCCTTGTTCTTGCCCCAGTCAAAGTTGCCGCCATCCACAATAACCCCGCCCATGGAGTTGCCATGGCCACCCATGAACTTGGTCAGCGATTCCACCACGATGTTGGCACCGTGTTCAAACGGCCGGCACAGATAGGGCGATGCAAGGGTATTATCAACGATGAGTGGCACGTGCGCCTTCCTGGCCACCGCCGCAATAGCTGCAATGTCAGTCACCCGCCCGCCCGGGTTTGCGATTGACTCAATGAAAATCGCCTTGGTCTTCTTGCTGATCGCCTTTTCGAACGAGGAAATGTCGTCAATGTCCGCCCATACCACGTTCCAGCCAAACGACTTGAACGAATGATTGAACGCGTTGATCGACCCGCCATAGAGCTGGCGGGCGCAAACGATTTCATCACCCGGCTTCATCAGCGTATGACAAATGATAAGTTGTGCAGAATGACCAGACGCGACGGCTAGTGCGGCCGTGCCGCCTTCAAGGGCTGCAACTTTCTCTTCCAGCACAGCCTGGGTGGGGTTCATGATGCGGGTGTAGATGTTGCCAAACGCACGCAGCGCGAACAAGTCCGCAGCGTGTTGGGCATCATCAAACACAAAGGAAGTTGTCTGATATATCGGCGTTGCACGCGCGCCTGTTGCCGGGTCTGGCTTTGCACCAGCATGTATGGCCAAGGTGTCAAAACCGGGTTTTGCGTCGCTCATGATTTGATGCTCCCTGCAGATGTATTGCGATTGGCAGGTCTTTTAGCAAAGTACGACAAAGCAAACAATTGTTCTTTTTGCAGAACGCGCGCTCGGAGCAACCAGCATCTGCTGATTTCACTTAGGTGATGATCCGCTGAAATTTCAGACAATGCAAAGCCACGAAAAACGAATCCGTAGCGAGATCGGGATTGTCACGGTTTTCTGATGCCAAGCGACTGCATTTTGCCAGACCCGTGCAAGGTCTGTTTTTTCGATGAGAGCATCCCCGAGTTGCCTCCAACCCAGCCCCATTCGCCTGACAGTTTGCCGTACTCAATCTTGGGGCAGCGGTTCATCACAACCTTGATGCCGGCTGCCTCGGCCTTCGCAGCTGCCTCGTCATTGCGAACGGAAAGCTGCATCCAGATGACCTTTGGCAGTGGGTCGAGCGCCAGGGCTTCGTCAACGATATCGGCGGCAGCTTCGGAATTGCGGAAGATGTCGACCATATCGACAGGCTCCGGCACTTCGGCCAGTTTGGCATACACAGTGTGGCCAAGAATCTGCTTGCCGGCGATACCGGGGTTCAACGGGAAAACCGTATACCCCTTGTCGATCATGTATTTCAGCACGAAGTATGAGGGCCGCACTTCATTGGACGACGCACCTACGATAGCGACCGTTTTGACATTTTCCAGAATGGCGCTGATGTAACTTGCTTCATAAATGTCGTGGTTCATGGAATGTAAATGCGGCCTTCGTCGCCCATTGGAAATCCTGGATTGTGGGCAACCTCCCATAGATTGCCTTCCGGATCAGCAAAAACACCAGAGTATCCGCCCCAAAAGGTACTTTCCGCTGGCTTGGTGATTGATCCCCCCGCTCGAACAGCTACCTGCATAAGGTCGTCCACCCGGGCTTCGCTTTCAACATTGTGGGCCAGGCACACCCCGTTGAACGTCTGCGGTTGCGTGTATGCAACCTTTGCGTCCTGCGCCAGAAGCGGCCGCGGATACAACGCCAGACCAACTCCACCGAGATTGAAAAACACGACCTGTGCGTTTGAAGAAGACGCGGCAGACCAACCCAGCCCTTCGTAGAAAGTGCGCATTTTCACGAGCTCGATCACACCCAGAGTGATCAGACTGATCCGGGGTTCAAAGCCGCTCATCCATCGCTCCACTCAGGCGTGCGCTTTTCCAGGAACGCGCTGATGCCTTCCTTCGCATCATCCATCATCATGTTGTCGACAATAACATTCGAGGTTAGCGCATAAGCTTCATCGATCGGCTGTTCGATCTGCTGGTAGAACGCTTTCTTTCCAAGGGCCAGTACTGCCCGTGATTGTCTCGCCACGCTGAGTGCTAGCTTGGTTGTCACATCGCTCAATTCTTCGTCGCGGCAAATGCGATTGATAATCCCTGCGCTCATCGCCTCGTGGGCGTCTATCAGCTCACCTGTTGTCAAAAGTTGCATGGCCCGCTTGCGGCCGATATTGCGCGAGAGCGCAACCATCGGGGTTGAACAGAACAAGCCTGAATTGATGCCGTTCACTCCAAACCTTGCAGACTCGCCTGCCACAGCCATGTCACAGGCAGCAACCAGCTGGCACCCGGCCGCGGTGGCAATTCCATTGACTTCCGCAATTATCACCCTCGGGTGCGAAACGATCGATTGCATCAGCGTCGAGCAACTGGCGAACAGGGCTTCATAAAATGTCTTACCGCCATCATTATCACTGCGATGCTGCGTCATCTCCTTCAGATCGTGGCCGCCGCAAAAGCCAGGCGCTTGACCTGCCAGCACAATGGCACGGACATTTGCGTCATCGGCTGCCTTGTCGAGACAGTCCTGCAACGCCGAGAGCATCGCGGTGGACAGCGGATTACGTCTGGCACCACGTTGCATTGTCACGCGCAAGATGCCGTTCTCGATGTCCTGTGTCAGCAATGATGGTTCACTTGCTGTCATCAATGGTCTCTCCCACCTTCTTCTTCAGTCAGCAGCTTCAGTTTCTCTGCCCAGATTCTGTCCTTGTTCAACTCTGCCACGATCTTCTTGTTGTTGCCGGACGGAAGCATGGACTCCAGCCCTTCAATCAGTGACTTCTTCATGGCTGCATCCATATCAGCATCAGCCTTGATGTTCTCCAGCTCTTGCCGGATCTCGTCTTCCTGGGTACCGGTTACAGCCGCATATGCAAAGCTGACCGAAGTTATGGCTGTATTCCATTCACCAACGCTGGCAAACCCAAAGCTTTTGACATCCTTTTCGAGTGCAGGTCCCTGCTCTGCCTTCGCGACAAAATCCTCCAGCGACTGATACTCGGCAATATCAGTATCCTGATAATTCTCCTTGAGCCTGACGAAACCATCGATGGCCCGCTTGGCGATGTCTGCGGTCAGTTCGATGGTCTCGACCGTTGCCAGGGTCGGCGCGACCTCGATTGCCGGTTCGGTCTCGTCCTGCTCATCAGGAGGTGATTCCGGTGTTTGGTCACCCGGCTGAAGTTGAAGCAGCGAAGGGTCCTGCTGCCCTGGCTGTGTCAATGGCGGTCCGCCAAAACCTGCCGGGCCCTGCTGGTTGGGCTCTGCACCTGGAAGCCGGCTTTGATCCTTGGTCGCAAGCGCCTGCCCGCTTGACAAGGCCAGCAAAGCCCATCCCGCGAGCACTGCGATTTGATAATTGATCCCCTTCATGACCCTTACACCTTATGACAGCAACCAATGCGGGGGAAGTGCCATTGACGTGACAGTTGCGCATACTAAAACAACAACCAGTGCAATTGTTGCAAGGAGACGCCAGTGCTGAAATGGTCGCAAGAGCAGGTTTTCGAGTTTTTGCGCAAAGAGTTCCCGCAAGCCTTACGCGAAGGCGTTGACTATCAGGTATTGAAGCTTGAGCCTCGGGAACTTCATTTGCAACTTGTTGCAGGTGATGCCCAGTTGCGTCCGGGCGGCACCGTTTCCGGCCCTGCCATGATGGAACTGGTAGATCTAGCGATTTACATACTGCTGCTGGCACACCACAAGGAGCACGCCAAACTGGCTGTGACCACAAACTTTGCCATTTCGTTTTTGCGCAAACCTTCCGCCGGAGCCATCGTTGCCCGGGTAACCCTCATCAAGCACGGGCGCACACTGTCGGTTGCGCGCACAGACATTGTCTCTACACAGGACGGCAAGCTGGTAGCCAGCTCCGAAGCAACATACTTCATGGGACAGAGTTGAATTGTGAGCGTTTTGTGTGGTAAAATGATACCACATATATTTTATTGTCTGATTTCATATAGTTATGGATTTTGGATAGAAATTATGCGCTTGACGCCGTCAGAAGGACAGCGTAGAACGCCCGCCAGCAGAACAACGGGCCACCAGACGAACGGTATCCCTCAAGTTCAGGTTTCAAATCAAACACTTCAGGACACCAGGTCATGAAAACCTTTTCCATTCGGGCTTCCGAAATTGAGAAGAAGTGGGTGCTGATCGACGCAGAAGGTCTGGTTGTGGGGCGTCTTGCTGCCATCATCGCCACCCGCCTGCGCGGCAAGCACAAGCCTTCATACACACCACACATGGACATGGGCGACAATGTTGTCGTCATCAACGCCGGCAAGGTTATATTGACCGGCAACAAGCGCACCGACAAGACGTACTACCGCCACACCGGCTATCCCGGCGGGATCAAGGAAGCCAAGGCTGACAAGATCCTCGATGGCCGCTTTCCCGAGCGCGTTCTTGAAGCTGCGGTAAAGCGCATGATGCCTGGCGGACCACTGAGCCGCGCCCAGTTGTCAAACCTGCGCATTTTCGGTGGCACCGAGCACCCGCATGAGGCACAGCAGCCTGAAGTCATCGACGTCAAGGCAATGAACCCAAAGAACTCGCTGAGAGGCTAAGGCAATGGCAGAAGAAACAACGACACTGGAAAACCTTGGCGCAGCCATGGGCACCGTTGCTGCGCCTGAAACCGCAGCCCCTGCTGAACCAAAGATTGACGATCTGGGCAGGTCTTATGCCACAGGAAAGCGCAAGGACGCGGTCGCCCGCGTCTGGATCAAGCGCGGCAATGGCAAGATCACCGTAAACGGCAGGGAAATCGAAACCTATTTCGCCCGCCCGACGCTTCGCATGATCATCCAGCAGCCGCTGGAAACCGCTGAACGCAAGGACGAGTTCGATATCGTTTGCACCGTGACCGGCGGCGGCCTGTCCGGCCAGGCTGGCGCGGTTCGTCACGGCATCTCAAAGGCACTGACATACTTCGAGCCGGGCCTGCGCCCAGTGCTCAAGCGTGGCGGCTTCCTGACCCGCGACTCGCGTGTCGTCGAACGCAAGAAGTACGGCAAGGCCAAGGCTCGCCGTTCGTTCCAGTTCTCGAAACGTTAAGACAGCTTGCACTGCAAGAACACGCCCCGGATGGCCAACCATCCGGGGTTTTTTTGTTTCCTGTCTTCACAGCTTTTGCACTTGGCGCAAACCAGGCCTAGAATGTTTTGATGTCATCCAGGCCCGAAACACTCATTGCCGCCCTTTTCATGGTGGCGCTTTCAACCAGCCCCGCCCTCGCAGACCAGATCGACGGCGAATGGTGCTCGCCACGTGGCGGACGCATCGTGGTTGATGGATCAAACGTAACCACCCCCTCCGGTGCGTCCGTCAAGGCCAACCACAGCCGCCACCATGTCGACTTTGACATCCCCGCAGGCGAAGAGTCGGCCGGCGATCATTTCAGTGCTGACCAACTCAGTGACAATGAGATCCAGGTGACAATCTCACACAACACCAGCGCCAAGCCGGTTACGCAGGAAATCTGGACGAAACACTGCGGCGTAACCAGCTGACAGCGGGACAAGATCGCTGTTGGCTAGCTGCACAGCGAGATTTCATTCATTGCCCCAATCCTGTATGGCTGCATCACCATTTTCTGCTTCAGGACACGTCCATGCGCGCGCTTCTCACATTTCTGCTGCTCTGCATTTTCACACTACATGCCAATGCCGCAGATGTGAGCGAACAGAAGGCTCGCCTGGAAGCGCTTGCCGGGCAAATCAGCTCTATCGAATCTGACATTGAAGGCAAGGCCAGCGACGACACGGCGCTGGTCAAGCTTCGAATTGACCTGGACGCGTTTACGAAATCACTGATCAATTTCGGCGTGTCCCTGCGTCCTCGCATCAATGAAATCAACGCCCGTCTAAATGAACTTGGCACCCCGCCCAAGGAAGGCGAACCTGAAGAGGTAGTGACAATTGCCCTGGAACGAAAAGACCTCCTCAACGAGAAGGGGCAGAACAACCAGCTTTTGGGCGAAGCGGAAAGTCTTTCGATCCGGGCCAGCAAGGCAATCGATAAAATCGGTGCGTTGCGGCGAGAGCTGTTTGCCAGCACGTTGTTCAAGCAAACCGGCATTGAAGGTGCCATCAGCATGGACACGCTTGCCGGCTTCCGGCGCGAATTCAGCAAATCCGCGCAACAGATGTCGTCACGCCTGCAGTTCATGTACTCGTTCCGCACCAAGGAGTTGGTGTACGCCATTTTGATGTCGATCCTCATCGGTTTCGGCACGCTGTTTGGCGTGCGCCGCATGTTTGGAGCAATTGGCAGAGCGGCAGACCTTGAAAACGATGACAGCTACATCAATCGCCTTTCGATGGCATTCTGGTCCACTATCATCCCGTCACTGGCAGTGTCAGCCGCCCTCGCCGTTGCCTATGCGCTATTCTCGTATTTTGGCGTGTTTACGCCGCAAACCGAGGCGCTGACCGAAGCCGCGTTGATTTCGCTTGCCGCTGTCTACTTCATCCAGCGCCTTGCCGCAGCGCTGTTTGCGCCGGTCAATCCGGGACGGCGCCTGATCATGGTTTCGAACCGCGCGGCGCGCATCCTGTTCTGGTTCGTGGTGGCATTGGCTGTCATCCATGTCCTTGATTATTTCATCGGCAGGCTCAATGACATCTTCTCTTCACCGCTGAACCTCACAGTGGCCAAGAGCCTGATCTCATCGCTGTTGATTTCAGCCGTGCTGGTGATGATTGCCCTGGTGCGCCCGTTCAATGACAAGGTAACAGGCAGGTCTTATGGCTGGTCAGCCTGGATCAGGGTGCCGATCCTGCTGATCGCCATCTTCATCATTGCAGCAGCACTTACCGGCTACATCGGACTGGCCCGCTTTGCCGCAGCCCAGGTCGTGGTGACTGCCGCAATTCTCGCCACCATGTTTATCGGCGTCCAATCAGGCCAGGTACTTGCGGCTGAAGGTGTGTTTCCGCAATCGGCCATCGGCAATCGCATCAAGCAAATGTTCTCTCTGTCCGACACGGCGCTGGACCAGTTGGGGCTGGCGCTCAGCTTCGCCGTTTATGCCACCGTGTTCATTATCGGGATGCCGCTGCTCGCCCTGCAATGGGGGTTCAATGAACTCGATATCCAGACGTGGCTCTACAAGGCACTTACCGACATCCGCATTGGCAACATCTCGATCTCGCTGCTTGGTATTCTGTTCGGCTTCGGCGTTTTCGTGGTTGGTTTTCTATTCACCCGCCGCTTTCAGCGCTGGCTCGACGGCGCGGTCATGGCGCGCAGCCGGGTGGATCTGGGAGTGCGCAATTCCATTCGCACGATCGTCGGCTATGTAGGCATTGCGCTGGCAGCAATCATTGGCTTGTCGGCTGCAGGTTTTGACCTGTCGAGTCTGGCACTGGTTGCCGGTGCCCTTTCTCTCGGCATTGGTTTCGGTCTCCAGAACATCGTCTCGAATTTCGTTTCCGGCCTCATTCTGCTGGCCGAACGCCCGTTCAAGGTGGGCGACTGGATCGTTGCAGGCAACACCGCGGGCTTTGTGCGGAAAATCTCCGTGCGGGCCACTGAAATCGAAACCTTTCAGAACCAGACGGTCATCCTGCCAAACTCCGATCTGATCAACCAGGCGGTGGGCAACTGGACGCATCGAAACCACCGCGGGCGCGTGGAAGTACCCATCGGCGTTGCTTATGGCACCAGCGCGCGCAAAGTGCATGATCTGCTGATGAGCATTGGCAGCGGCCATCCAAAGGTCCTGAAATCACCGCCGCCGGCCGTGATCTTCATGGGTTTTGGAGCATCATCACTCGACTTCGAATTGCGCGTGCATGTCCCCGAAGTGCTTGATGGGGTTGCAATCGCCTCGGAACTGCGCTTCCAGATCGTCGAAGCGTTCGAACGCGAAGGTATTGAAATTCCATTCCCTCAGCGCGACGTGAACCTGAAACTACCTGACATTGAAGCGCTTTCGGCACGAATTGACGAGGTCAAACAGAACAAAAAGCGCACCAGAGCAGCAAAAAAGGCTTGAATGCGTCCGTTCATTTGCCGTTCACAATGGATTTGCGATAAAGGCATCATCGAAAAGCAACAAGGGGGCCACTTCCGGTTGGAGTGCCCACATTCCGGGGATTGAAAATGAAGAAGTTTCTTGTAACCGCAGCAGCACTTGTCTTCAGCGCAGGCATGGCACATGCCGCTACCATCACAAACAATGATGGCGCAGCCGTCATGATTGTGGTGACTGAAGGCGGTCAGCAGACAGAAGTCGGCGTTGGCCCTGGCCAGAGTGTTTCCGTATGCGGCGGCGGCTGTTTCGTTACCATGCCAAACGGCGACCGCGAGGCATTGTCCGGCGGCGAAACCGTCGAGATCAGTGGCGGCAAGGCTTCAATTAAGTAAACAGTCCGGTTCGCGCGCGATTTTCGGGCTGAGCCTAGATATCACTGGCAATCCGGTCTGCGCTGGAACATTTCCAGCGCCTGACCGCCCACTGCGGATGTTCATTGACCCATTGCGCAATCTGAGCCTGACCACTCATCATGCATTGCATGGGTGTCAGTGTCTGACTGGCATAGGTAAGATGGACATCCCTGCAAACCTGCGTCTGGGAAATCAGGCAAACTGAGACGACGAGAACAAGCATAACATGGCACCCCTTTCATAAAGCAGGTGCCCGGATTCAGTCTTTTTGCTTTTGTGGCACCGCTAACAGCCCCACCTCCAGCATCAAAGTCTGCGCCCTGATAGTTAACGCCAGCCTAACAACGCCCTGCACCGGACTACCGTGTCACGACGCCGGGCAGGTCTTCGAGGCTCTCAAGTAGCATATCCGGTTTTCCCGGGATTCGGTCATCTTTCAGACCGAAGCGATTGATGCGGGCCACTTGAAACCCGAAACTTTTGGCGGCCTGGGCATCCCATGTGTTTGCCGAAACAAAGCAGATCTGCTCGCGTGAAGTCACCTTCATGCGGTCGACTGCAAGCTGGTAAACTGTTGGGTCGGGTTTGAATATACCGACATCCTCAACCGAAATACTCTCATCCAGAACCGCATCAAGACCGGATGATTTCACGGCGGCGTCCAGCATGTCGTAAGAGCCATTGGTCAGGATTGCTGTTTTCACATTCAGTTGCTTAAGCCGATTGAGGCAGGCCACTGCATCATCGTAGGCAGCAAGGTGAAGGTAGAGCTCCATCAGGTCCGCGCGCAGCGTCCCATCATCAATGCCAAACGCTTCCAGCGTGTAGTCGAGCGCATCACCGGTGACCTGCCAGAACGGCACATATGCTCTCATCAGTGATCTGAGCCAGGTATACTCAAGCTGCTTTTGCCGCCACAACTTCGACACCGCATCTGCCTGCGGCCCAATGCGCGAAGACAAAGCCGCAACCGGCGCATGCACATTGAGCAACGTGCCATAGGCATCAAACACACAAGTCGTTATGCCTTGCAACCTGGTGGTCATGAACACTCTCCTCTTGTGATTGTGAGTTGCCAGCTGTGCCCCTGTGATTGCAGTATGAACATCGATCCAGCAACAGGACAATTCACGATATGGCAGAAGATGGCGACCATCACCATGACGGCAGCACGCATCACCACCATCATGATCACGATCATGAGCATTCCGAGCTGTCTGACACCGCACTGCGGGTGAAGGCACTTGAAAGCCTGCTGATTGAAAAGGGTTATGTTGATGCCCTTGCCATGGATGAACTGATCGAGACTTACGAAACCCGCGTTGGCCCGCGCAATGGTGCACGGGTGGTTGCCAAGGCCTGGTCAGACCCCGCCTACATGAAAGCACTGCGCAATGATGCCACCAGTGCCATTGCCGACCTTGGTTTCATCGGCCGGCAAGGCGAGCACATGGTGGCGCTGGAGAACACCGCAGACACACACAACATGGTCGTGTGCACGCTTTGCTCATGTTATCCGTGGCCGGTGCTTGGCCTTCCCCCGGTATGGTACAAGTCGCCTCCTTACCGCGCACGCGCGGTGTCCGACCCACGCGGCGTGCTGGAGGAGTTCGGCGTGCAACTGCCCCTAAGCACAGGCGTAAGAGTGTGGGACTCGACTGCCGAGATCAGATACCTCGTCATACCGCAACGGCCCAAAGGCTGTGAAAACTGGTCAGAAAGGCAGCTTGCAACATTGGTCACGCGCGACTCAATGATCGGCACCGGACTGGCTCTCAATCCTTCCAAGGTGCCGTCATGAACGGCGGCCAGGATCTTGGCGGTATGCACGGCCTCGGCCCAATCAACCCCGAACACAATGAGCCTGTGTTTCATGCAGAATGGGAGCGAACGGCCTTTGCACTGACGCTAGCATGCGGATTTCTGGGTCAATGGAACATCGACAAGGCACGCCATGCACGCGAATCCATGCACCCGGCAAAATACATGACCTCAAGCTACTATCAAATCTGGACGGAAGGCTTGATCAAACTGCTGCTGAATGCCGGGATGGTCGTTCCCGGAGAGGTACATATCGGCAAGCAGGAAGTTGCCGCGCGCAACCTTCATCGAGGACCGGTCAGCGCTGACGATGTGCCCGGAATACTGAACAAGGGCGGTCCGTCACAACGTGAACTCGATGTCGCGCCAAAATTCGAAAAGGGAACAAAGGTGCGCGCCATCCGCATGAACCCCAGGCAGCACACCCGCCTGCCCCGGTACTTGCGTGGATGCGCCGGAGAGATCGTCATGCACCATGGCGGTCACGTGTTTCCAGACACCAACGCCCATGATCAGGGCGAAAATCCGCAACACCTATACACGGTGCGCTTTGCGGCACGCGAGCTTTGGGGCAATCAGGCAAACCCAAAGGACGCCATGCACGCTGACCTGTGGGAGAGTTATCTTGAGCCTGCCTGAAGACTTGCGGAAATTGCCTGGTCTGACTCTTGCAGATGACGAGCCGGTGTTCGTTGAACCCTGGCAGGCACAGGCTTTTGCCATGACAGTCAAGCTACATGAAACCGGGCTGTTTACCTGGGCAGAATGGGCACAGGCGCTTGGCACACAGATCAAGGCCGCCGGGCCTGATGATGCTGCTGAAAACTACTATTACCATTGGTTGGCTGCACTGGAACAGATCACCCAGGCCAAAGGGGCGATAAACGAAGCCGAACGGTTGCAGCGCAAGGACGCCTGGGACAGGGCAGCAAAGGCAACCCCGCACGGCCAGCCCATCGAGCTTGGGGCAGAATTGAAACACCATGACCACTAAGCCACTGGGTGACATCTCCTCACCCTTGCTGATCTGCGGCGGGGCCTATGGCAACCTTGAAGCACTTGAAGCCCTGGTTGCGTTTCAGCGTTCGCTGGCAATACCAGACACCAATGTGATCCACACAGGCGATGCAGTTGCCTATTGCGCCGATACTGAAGCAGCCGTGCAGCTCATCGCCTCGCGCAACTGGCACGCCATCAAGGGAAATGTGGAAGAACAGATCGCTGCCGGTGCCGCAGATTGCGGTTGCGGCTTCGAGGCAGGCTCTGTCTGCGATACAGCTTCACAACGCTGGTATGCGCATGCCTTGGCAACCCTGTCTGTTGAGAGCAAAGCGTGGATCGCAAGCCTGCCAACCAGCATCACATTTTCAATGTCTGGCCTGCGCACGCACGTTGTCCATGGCTCAGTGAGGCAAACCAACCGCTTCCTGTTTGCATCCTCACCGGCAAGCGAGTTCATCGCCGAGTTGAACGCAACCGACGCCGACATTGTAGTTGCAGGCCATACTGGCATCCCTTTTACGCAATTTCTGGGCAATCGTTGCTGGCACAATTCGGGCGCGCTTGGCATGCCTGCCAATGATGGGACACAACGTGTTTGGGTGTCCGTGCTGGCGCCGCAGGCCGAAGGCATTTCGATCAGACATCACGCTCTTGAGTTTAACCCCACAGGCACGGCAGCAAAAATCCGCACTTCACACCTGCCAACCGGTTATGCAGACGGTTTGCTAAGCGGACTGTGGCCGTCACTTGATGTTCTGCCGGACGCCGAAAAGCGTCAGACAGGAACGCCGTTGGAGCACGATGGGCTGAATTTCATTGCCAAGCGGCCAACTTCAATGGCTGCCGAACAGGCTACTTGTCGCCCTTCGGCGAAGAAGTTGGATTGCCGCTTGTCGCAGCAGCCCACATGGCCTTCTGCAACTGGCCAAAGCCTTCGATGCCCGGGGTCATCCAGGTCTTCATGATTTCCGTTGGATCAAGCTGTTCCATCTGCGATTCCATTTGCGTCTGCATCTTGTCCATCATCGCCTTCTGCATGGGTTGTACGTCAGGCAGCCCAAAGAATGTGCGTGCCTCTTCCGGCGTGCAATCAATGTCGATGGTGACTTTCATGAATTCTCCAATCAGGTCTGGTTGATTGCGAGTCAGTCTAACCCAAGGCAGCAAGTCCAGGGAATGTTTCAATCATCCAGTACGACAAGGTGGTAAACGTACCGGTGAGGAACATGATTCCGGTTACCACCAACATGCCACCCATGGCCTTTTCTACCATACCCAGATGGCGCCGGAACCGCTTCAGAAATGACAGGAACTGCGGCATGGCAACCGCCGCCAGCAGAAACGGCACACCCAGGCCTGCAGAATAAACAGCCAGCAGACCAGCACCCTTGGCCACGCTGTCTGCAGAGCCTGCAACCGTAAGAATGGCCGCGAGCACGGGGCCGATGCACGGCGTCCAGCCAAGTGCAAACGCAAGCCCGATGGCGTAGGCGCCGAGCAACCCGACCGGACGTGCCTCTTGTTGATAGCGTACCTCACGAGACAGGAAGGCAATGCGAAAAGCTCCCAGAAAGTGCAATCCCATGACAATGATGATCACCCCGGCCAGCGATGTCAGCACCGGAAAATTCATCGAGCCGATGGTGATTTCCCATGTTGTCGCCTGTCGCAACCATTGCCCGATGACACTGGCTGATGCACCGAGCGAGATGAACACCGTCGAGAACCCCATGACGAAAAGCGCCGACGCCGCGACCGCCTTGCGCTGCACAGCCGGGCTGGCTTGCGTCTCTCCGGTGAGCTCTTCCAGTGACGCGCCGGCAATGAAGCACAGATACGGCGGCACAAGCGGCAGTACACAAGGGCTGAGAAAGCTCAGCAGGCCCGCAACAAAGGCGGCCCAAATCGATACATCCAGTCCCATGATTTGCTACACTCATATTACGGTTTGATCCGGCAGCGCGAAAATGCGTCCATTCGCCTGCACATGCAACCTGTAAGGCATCTTCGCGGGGTAACACTTGCGTTAGTTCAACTGGTCAAATCACAAAATTGCTGCAATAAAACTCTACAGGAGATACGGCGTATTCCAGTAGAGGAAACCGGCGGATTGGCGACACGAATTGCATATCGTTCTGTCATTGCAGCCTTGGCAGTACTGGCGCTTTCCGAACCGGCTGCCGCTCACCCGCACGTTTATTCCGATTTGCGGTCCGACATAGTCGTTGACGAGCAGGGTCGCGCCATTGCCATCAACGTGGAATGGATTTTCGACGCAGGCTATACCGAAGCTGCCATCGAAGGCATGGATGCCGATGGAGACAACGTTTACACACCGGCAGAGCTGCAGCCTGTAGTGACCGAGAACATCAAGTCGCTCAAGGAATTCCGCTACTTCGTGCAGGCCAAATCCGGCAAAAGCGACATCCAGTATCTCGACGTGACTGAGTACGGGCAGCGCATCAACGATGATGGCAGGCTTGCCATGACTTTCGTCGTTCCATTTGCCGCTCCGGCAGACCTGAAGTCGGGCGACTTCAACTACAAGATTTATGACCCAGACTTCTTCATCGCCTTCGACTACATCAAGGGTGAAAACATTGGTGTGATTGGCGAATTGCCGGAGGGGTGCACTATCAATCTCGGCACTGTTCAGTTCGACGAACAAGTGCAACAAACGCAGCAGATGCTGGCTGAAAAGCCGGCAGACTGGCAGCCGGAGCAGCCGGAGGACTTTGGTTCACTGTTTGCCCAGGCAGTATCAGTTTCATGTAAACCAGCAGGAAGCTGACGCATGCTTGCGCGAATTGCCGGGTATGTCATTTGCCTTTTGCTGCTCGCCGGAATGCAGCTGACAACTGTCAGTCCTGCGCAGGCCGAGCAGCAGGTTGCGCAGGCAGACACGACTGAAACCCCTAAAGTAAATCCAGGCCAGCTACTGTTGCAGCGCCGCAGCGCTGCCAGCAAGCAGAGTGCCAGTATCCCGGCTTTCACCAGTGACCCGAAAGGCTGGATACAAGCCAGGCAACGCGATTTCTATGGCAAAATGTCGAAAGCACTTGGCGACATCAAGCGTGGCTCAACCTGGACCGCAGCCTGGACCTTGATGGCACTCAGCTTCATCTACGGTGTGTTGCATGCAGCAGGCCCCGGTCACGGCAAGGCAGTTGTTTCCGCATGGATGCTGGCCAATGAGCGCCAATTGCGCCGGGGCATCACAATTTCGTTCATGGCTGCTTTTGTTCAGGCAATGACCGCCATCATACTGGTGTCAGTCTTGCTGCTAACCGCAAGCGCGGCAGCGCGCACCGCAAAATCCATGGCGCAAAGCCTGGAGGCAGCAAGCTACGGGCTCATTGCATTGACCGGACTTTGGCTTGTCTGGCAAGCACTGCGGCCACGTTTTGCCGCTTCGCCCGCACATGATCATGACTCACATCCCCACGCCCACATCCACCAACTTCACGAACATCACGAACATCACGAACATCACGAACACGATGAGAATTGCGGCTGCGGACACGTCCACATGCCTTCGGCACGCCAGCTAGAGGAGCCCGTGAGCTGGTGGAAAGCAGCCAGCATAGCATTTGCCGTAGGCATCCGCCCTTGCACCGGCGGCATACTCGTATTGCTGTTTTCGTCCGCGCTTGGATTGTACTGGATCGGCATCATCTCGACTCTGGCGATGGCGCTCGGCACTGCCATCACCGTCTCGACTATTGCCAGTCTTGCAGTGAAGTCGCGCGACCTGGCGTTGAGATTTGCCGGTGACAATTCTGTCTGGCTTGACCGCACCGCCTTTGGCCTCAAGCTGCTGGGCGGCCTTTTCATTGCCTGCATTGGCGGTCTATTGTTTTGGGCGACCGCGACCAACACAGCCCCGCTGATCTAGGACGGAGACAATGCGCCAGAGCCTTAAGATCATGCTTTCAGGTTTGGTCATGTTAGCGTCCACATTTGCACCTTCACTGGCCCAGGTTACCGAAGGGGATGATGCGCCGCTGCGCTTTGGACGCTTCGAACACGAGGGCAAGGTGCACTATGGCTATCTGTCCTTCGGTGGCATACACACCCTGACAGGCAGCTTCTTCGACAAAGACACCACGGTCACCGGTGACGTGATCCCCTTGGAAGAGGTGAAGGTTCTGGCGCCCGTCATACCTGGCAAGGTTATCGGCATTGCGCTGAACTACAAGAGCCACGGTGGCAGTACCGGTGACTTGCAGTTTTTCGCCAAGCTGCCTTCATCCATCATCGCAACTGAAGAGGCAATCATACCGCCAGAGGGGTCTACAAATCTGCATTATGAAGGCGAGATGGTTATCGTAATGGGCGCGCGCGCCAAGAATGTCACTGAGAGCGAAGCCCTGGAGTACGTGTTCGGAGTGACCGCAGGCAACGACATAACCGAACGCAGTTTCGGCGCAGATGGATTCACCATACTCAAATCAAAGGGTTCAGACACCTTTGCGCCGCTGGGCCCCTGGATTTCCCCTGGCCTGACCATCGATAATCTGAAATTCGAAACTCACGTCAATGGCAAGGTCGTGCAACAGGGATCCACAAAGCAAATGATCCATTCATCAGCCAGAATCATCTCCGAACTGTCGAAGTATATGACGCTCGAACCTGGTGACCTGATCTACACCGGCACACCGGGCACGACAAAGCCGCTGAAACAAGGCGACGTGGTGGACGTGCTGCTTGAAGGCATCGGCAGGTTGCGCAACACAGTTGGCAAACCCGCCGAATGATCACTTCGCGGTAGCTGCCTTGCTCATTGCGGTGACAGCTCCAGTCATCTTGTCAATCACCGCTCCCGCAGCGTCCAGTCCATAACGCAGCTTCAGCGCTTGCGGATCTGTTACGGAAAGCCAGGTCTTGCCGGCATCGTCCGTCCAGGCAAGTGCCTTCATCGGCAGATCAAAGCCAACCTCCCGGTTTACCTTCATCAATGGGGTTCCAAGCTTCGGATTGCCAAACAGCAACAACTGTGTGGCGCCGAGCTCTTCACCGACCTGCTTGGCTCCGGCAGCATGATCGACGCGCGCAAAGACAGTTATACCCTTCTCCTTGAAAATAGCCTCAAGCCTGTCAAGGGTTTCAGCCGCACCATGAGCGCTTTCCATACGTATTGTTCCATTGCCGGGTTCCTCGGCTGCGGCAGGCACAATTCCGGCGGCAGTCAGCAACGTTGCGGTAAAGAGAATTGTTTTCAGCATGGGGATTTCTCCTGATAATTGATTCCTTGCTTGCCCGTGACGTTTAACAGACAAATGCAATCTGGCTAAACGATGGGCCGTTTATGACAACACAAGCAAGTCACAATGCCGTAAGTGGAGTAAATGTACAGATGCAGGGAAAGCGAACAGGCGGGACGAACCAATGGCTGGCTCTGGGTTTGTTTGTTGCCCTTTGCCTCGGCGTTGGCGCATTGGGAGGCTGGGCGACATCCCAGTCTGTCACAACCTGGTATGTTGGCCTCACCAAGCCGGAATGGACACCGCCGGGATGGGTGTTTGGCCCTGCCTGGACTACCCTCTACATTCTGATGGCCGTTTCAGCCTGGCGCATCTGGCGCGGCTCCAGTAATGGTGACAGCGGTTGGCACGGACCGGCAAAGCGTCGCCCTGACCTTGTGGCTGGTTCAACTGGCGCTCAACCTGTGCTGGTCGTTCAGTTTCTTCGCGGCACAATCTCCTGCCCTTGGCCTGGTCAATATCGTGGCGCTGTGGCTCACCATTGCAGCAACTCTCGCCGCATTCTTCCAGCGTGACACGATAGCCGGCTGGCTCATGGTGCCTTACATTGCATGGGTTAGCTTCGCTACTGCACTCAATTTTGCAATCTGGCAGTTGAACTAGAACCTTGCCGCATGCACGAAGGCGGCCAGGGGATCCTTCCACTGCATTCATTTTTTAATTGACTGACCAATTAAAAAAGATACCATTTAATCAGTTTGAAGCTTTCTATCTGGGGTTGATATGCCAAAACTGGGCATGGGACCGGTGCGCCGGACCCAGTTGATTGAAGCCGCTATCGGTGCGCTGCATGATTACGGCTATGCCGAAACAACTGTGTCGCGCATAGCCAAGCGCGCCGGCGTCTCATCCGGCATTGTTCATCATTATTTTGAAGGCAAGGATGATCTGCTGTTTGCAACCATGCGCCACATGCTGCGGGAGTTGCGGGACGAAACCCGCAGCAGGCTAAAGCAGGTCACATCCCCCTACCTGCGGCTACAGGCAATCATCGAAGCCAACTTTGCCCCAAGCCAGTACTCGCCGGAAGTCATGTCGGCATGGTTGGCGCTATACGGCTCGGCACGCCAGTCGGCACAGCTCACACGAATTCTCAAACTCTACGATGCCCGGCTGAAGTCAAATCTGCGGCACGCGCTCAAACAGATCACCGGGCCGGACGAGGCGGAAACCCTGACCATGGGAGTGGCGGCCCTGATCGACGGCGTCTGGCTGCGTGCTGCCCTGCTGGGCGATGCATACAGAAGCGAAACGGCAACAAAATTGGTTCAATCTTATCTGGATTGCCAGCTTCCCAAAAAGGAGTAAGGCAGACTATGGACGGCGACACCTTTGACTACGTGATTGTTGGTTCCGGCTCTGCCGGCTCGGTGCTGGCCAACAGGCTCAGCGATAGTGGCAAACACACCGTACTGGTTTTGGAATATGGCGGAACTGATGCAGGGCCGTTGATCCAGATGCCATCGGCACTTTCCATCCCGCTCAACACAAAAACCTACAACTGGGGTTATCTTTCGGAACCTGAGCCAGGACTGAACAATCGGCGTATCACCGCTCCGCGCGGCAAAGTTATCGGCGGTTCATCTTCAATCAACGGCATGGTCTATGTGCGTGGCCATGCCAGGGACTTCGACACCTGGTCAGAAATGGGGGCTGCCGGTTGGGCGTTTGCAGACGTATTGCCCTATTTCAAGCGCATGGAGACCTCACACGGAGGGGAAGCCGGCTGGCGGGGCACCGACGGCCCGATGCACGTAACACGCGGCAAGCGTAACAACCCACTGTATCATGCCTTCGTGGATGCCGCACAGCAGGCCGGTTACCCGGCCACACAAGACTACAATGGCCGGCAACAGGAAGGCTTCGGCGCCATGGAGATGACGGTCTGGAACGGCCGCAGATGGTCCGCCGCAAATGCCTATCTCAAACCGGCCCTTAAGCGGCAAAACCTGTCGCTGGTCACCCGGGCAAAAGCAAGACGCATTGTGCTGAACGGCAAGCAGGCAACCGGCGTGGAATATGAACGGGCCGGTAAACTGCACATTGCAAACGCCCGCCGCGAAGTAATCATCGCGGCCAGTGCTTTCAACTCACCGCACCTGCTGCAGCTGTCCGGCATAGGTGATCCGGCAACGTTGCAGCAGGCAGGCATCAATCCGGTGCATGACCTGCCAGGCGTGGGGCAGAACCTGATGGATCATCTGGAAGTCTATTTTCAGCTGCATTCGAAAGAGCCGATAACGCTGAACACCAGGCTGGGAATATTCTCGAAGGCGATGATTGGTGCACAATGGCTGTTGTTCAAAACCGGGCTTGGGGCAACCAACCATTTCGAGTCAGCCGGATTCATCCGCTCTCGCGCCGGCATCGAATACCCGGACATTCAGTATCATTTCCTTCCCGGAGCCATAGCCTACAACGGCAAGCCTGCAACGAGAGGTCATGGTTTCCAGGTTCATGTTGGCCCCAACCGGTCTAAATCCCGCGGTCATGTAACACCTGCAAGCGCCAACCCGGACGATGCCCCGAAACTGACTTTCAACTACATGTCACACGAAGACGACTGGAAGGATTTTCGCGCTTGCATCCGGTTGACTCGCGAAATTGTGGCACAGCCCGCCATGCAGGTGTATGCTGGCAATGAGATTCAGCCCGGCGATCATGCAACTTCGGACGAGGCGATCGACCAGTTTATCCGTGAACATGCCGAAAGCGCCTACCACCCTTGTGGCACCTGCAGGATGGGTTCTGCAACAGATCGCAAGGCCGTGGTCGATCCGCAGTGCCGGGTCATCGGGCTGAAAGGGTTGCGGGTAGCTGACAGTTCCATATTCCCTGCGATACCCAACGGCAACCTGAATGGCCCGACATTGATGTTGGGAGAAAAGGCCGCTGACCACATACTTGGCCTCGACCCGCTGCCGCCATCAAATCAGCAACCCTGGATTCACCCGGACTGGCAAAATTCCCAGCGCTGACAATCCATCTTGAGTATACATTGTCTGGATGAACGACAGGGGCCGGGCAGCAACAGCGGATTTCAGGGACAAGTTAGTGGCGGCCTGCCTGCTTGGCATCGGCGTATTCGAACTGCTGGATCTGCATGCCCATGCAGCATGGGCCGGCAAGGCCTCGGCAGCCCTGTTGATCTGCTTTCTGCTGATCGGCCAGAAGGGTCTTGGCCTGCGCGAGCGCTTCCTGCTTGCGATGGCCGCAATATCCACCGCGGCCGCCTTTGCCTTTGCATCCAATCCGCTTGTACTGATTGAAAGTGGCCTGGCACAAGCCACCTACCTGGCAGCCTTCATGTTGCTGCTGGCGCTGCTGCGCGATGGCGCCGTAACATCAGGTTCAGTGCTGAGGTTGGGACAATACCTTACGCGCCGGCCGCCGGGTCAGCGGTACATGGCAATCCACGCAGGCGGCCATGCACTTGGCATGATTTTGAACTTCGGTGCCTTGTCACTACTGGGTCCGCTCATCCAGCGCGGCGTGCGTTCAGATGCTGCAGTCAATCCTGAACTTGCGAATTGGCGTGAACGGCGCCAGATGTCGGCACTTGCAAGAGGATTTTCCTGGATCATTGCCTGGTCACCAACTGCGGTAACGCAGGCGCTCGTTGCAAGTGTCGTCAGTGGTTCAAAACCACTTGTCATGGCGGCAATCGGCCTGTTCGTAGCGGCAGGGGTGGCTGTCATCGGTTGGGGCGAAGACCGTATGACCGGCAGTCGCGCCCGTTCCGCACTGGCCGCTCACAATGCCCTACCCCCGCAAAACCCAGTTACAGAGGCATTTCCATGGCCTGCCTTCAGGCGCTTCTGTCTGGTTTGCGCAACGCTTGCCAGCATCTCCATCTTCATGATCATCGTTACCGGAGCCAAGGTTGTGCCTGCCCTGATGCTGGCAAGCCCGCTCGTGACTATCGTCTGGCTGTGGTTTCAGCACAAAGGTGACGGCAATACACTGGACACAGTCGTGATGAGGCTGAAGGAGATTGCGCGCACATCCGTTCCGGCTGGCGCACCGGAAGCAATCACCCTGTCTTCAGCAGGTTACATAGGCATCGTGGCGGCCGGGTTGAGCAACGCTCCGTATCTGGCCAGTCTGGCAGGCATCAACGCATGGCCGCCGATTGCTGCTTACCTGGGTGTCATGGCACTGATTCCGCTGGCATCCAATCTGGCCATGCCGCCAATGTTGACGGTTACCTTTCTCGGGTCGCTTTATTCGGCCCTTCCTGAAAGCCCCCTCGAACCGACTTTGCTTGCAGCCAGCATGGCACTTGGCTGGGCGCTGAACCTAACGGCATCTCCATTCGGCGCAACACCTCTCATCTTGAGCCGGATTACCGGAATACCCGGCACGGTGCTTTCATGGAGATGGAACGGATGGTTCACGCTTGCCGCATTCATTTGGGCTGCAGTTGTTCTGACAGTCCTGACAATACACGTTCATCGGTAGTTTTAACGACCGCAGTCTTGCCATGAGCAGCCGGGCAACGCATCATGCCTGAAGTACTTGCATGAATCCGGAAACAACCGGAACAAGTTCCAAACAGGGAGTAAGCCGAACATGATCAAAGAACTTTTCGCAACCACTGTACTCGCAGCATTTGCTGCCACTTCGTCATTTGCAGCCGTCAGTGCTGCCGAAGTGGATGGCCCGGAAGTGAAATGGAACGTTTCACTGTGGGGCAAGAAGCGCGCCTTTACCGCAGGATTTGAAAAGCTGTCAGAAATCGTCAATGCCAAGACCGACGGCAAGTTCACCATGACGCTGCACTATGGCGAGGCGCTTTCCAAATCGCGTGAAAACCTTGACGGCATTTCCGTCGGTGCGTTTGAAGCGGCCATGACCTGCAACTTCTACCACCCGCAAAAGAACCCCGGTCTAATGGTCACCACGATGCCGTTCCTGCCAATGGCCAACTGGGATGACAACCGCAAGATCCGCGACGCGCTTTACGCTCATCCCGATATCATCAAGGAGCATGCCCAGTGGAATGCCATGCTCTATATGTCGTCTTACCTTCCGCAGTATGAATTTCTGGGCAAAGGTGAACCGCCTGCAAAGCTGGCGGACTGGAAAGGTAAATCTGTTCGCGCAGGCGGCGGTCTTGGCAGTGCCATGGCTGTCCTGGGTGCCACGCCAACAAGCTCTACAGCGACCGAAGTCTACACCGGCATGCAGCAGGGTACGATGGATGCAGCGTCTTTCCCGTTCACATATTCACACGTGGCATACAAGATACACGAAGTGTCTGACTGGTTCACCGGCAACCTGTCGCCTGGCACATCTGACTGCCCCTTGTTGTTCTCCAAAACAGCCTTTGATGGCTTGCCCGAGCAGTATCAGAAGCTGTTGATGGATTCCAAGGATGAGGCCGCAAAGGCACAAATCCAGGCATACATAGACATCGACAAGGTCAACATTCCGATGCTGAAGGAAAAGCTGAAGGAAGTGACCTATACCGACGAGCAACTGGCGGAATTCCGCAAGGAAGCCGGCAAGCCAGTGATCGACAAGTGGATTGCCGACAATCAGGACAAGTTCGATGCCAAGGGGCTGGTTGAATTGGTCTACTCGACAGTCGGTAAAAAGTACGAATAGCCAACTGCTGCATGATCGCCACGGGCTGATAGAGCCTGCCTCAGAGCTGGCACGCCCGTGGCGGCAACTTTTGTATTTGCCTGGGGAGGCAGCGCCGGTGGATGATCAAACTCCGGAAGTAGTGGACGTAAAGGATGCGTGGGGCAAATGGCTGTTGAAAGCCAACCAGCTTCTGTCTCCCATCGAAGACCTGTTCAACATGCTGTCTGGCCTGATGATATTTGGCCTGATGTTCCTCGGTATGCTGCAAATCATCCTGCGCACAATTTTCCGCTCTCCCATGTTTGGCTACATCGACTATGTCGAGCTTGGCATGATCGCATTTGCGATGTTCTCCATCTCGCAGGTGCAGCGCCTTGGCGGGCATGTTCGCATGGAAATTGTTGTCGGTTATCTGAAAGGCGCCGCATTGTGGGCAGCTGAAGTTGTCGGCGTAGCGGTGCAGATATTCATAGTTGGAGTGCTGATCCCCTATTCATACTCCCACTTCCTGCGATCCTGGCAGTTTGGTGACTCCACCATAGACATTGAACTCGCGGTGTGGCCTGCCAAACTGGTCGTGCCGGTCATGTTGTCTGTCCTGTTCGTGCGCCTGCTCATACAGATGTTTGGTTATTTGCGCCTGACACTAAATCCTGCGCTACAGCCTGTCGCTGTACCGGTGATGAAGACGGTCGAGCAGCAGGCGCAAGAAGAGATCAAGGGAGCGCAAACTCCATGATTCTTGGGCTGGATGAATTTTCCACAGGCATAGTTTTCGTGTGTTTGCTGATTGTCATGGTGATGCTGGGCGTGCGCGTGTTTGCAGCCGCTGCCATCACTGGATTTCTGGGATTGCTGGAACTCAAGGGCTGGCACGTAGCTGCCTCGATTGCAGGCACCATTCCCCATTCGAAAACCGTCACATATCCGTTGTCGGTGCTGCCGCTGTTCATCCTCATCGGCTTCCTTGCGTTCTACGCCGGCCTCACACGGCGGTTGTTTGAGGCAGCGCGACGGTGGATGGGCTGGGTGCCAGGCGGCCTGGCCGTGGCAACAGTCATGGCGACGGCGGGTTTTGCAGCGGTATCAGGAGCATCCACCGCAACCGCTGCCGTGTTCTCCCGCGTCGCCATTCCTGACATGTTGAAGAACGGCTACGACAAGCGCCTCACCGCAGGCGTTGTTGCAGCTGGCGGCACACTTGCCTCTCTCATTCCGCCATCTGCCATCCTTGTAATCTACGCCATCATTGTCGAACAATCGGTTGGCAAGCTGCTGCTGGCGGGTTTCTTGCCTGGGCTGTACTCTGCGGTGATCTACGTCATTCTCATCGTTGGCATGTGCTGGTGGAACCCGAAATTGGGCAAACCAATCAGTGGCTTCACCTGGAAGGAACGCTTTGAGAGCCTGCCCGGTACTCTGCCCATCTTCGTCGTTGTCGGCATTATCTTCACCGCCATCTATACAGGCTCGGCTACCCCCACTGAAGCAGGTGCTCTGGGCGCCATGGTGGTCTTCCTGTTCTACATCTGGCGAGCGTTCCGCGAGAACGAGATGAGCAAGATGTCCGGCCGCCTGAAAGAGGCCCTGATCGAAACAGCGCGCCTCACCGCTATGATTTTTACGCTGATCTGGGGAGTGTTCCTGTTCGTCCGCTTTCTCGGTTTTGCCGGGCTGCCAGCCGCGTTTTCAGCCTGGGTGGTGACGCTGGACGTGCCACCCATCGTCATCATGATCTGCATTCTGCTGGCCTATGCGGTGCTTGGCATGTTCATGGATGCCATCGGCATGCTGATCCTGACACTGCCCGTCGTCTACCCGGCCGTCATTGCACTGGGTTACGACCCAATCTGGTTTGGCATCATCGTCGTCAAAATGGCTGAGATATGCCTGATTACCCCGCCCATCGGGCTGAACTGTTTCGTCGTGGCAGGCGTGAGCAGGGACTTGAAGGATGACAATGGCAAATCACTGGAAATACCGCTTCAGGACGTGTTCCGCGGTATTGGTCCGTTTTTCCTTGCAGACGTGGTCACCGTTGCTGGCCTGCTGGCCTTCCCCGGCATCATCACATGGCTGCCAAGCCTGATGGATTGACCTCAGGCGATGCCAGCTTCTTTCTTGATGGCCGCGATGTAGTATTCGCGCATCTTGCGTGCAACCGGACCCGGCTGGCCCCCGCCGATCATGTTGCCGTCAATCTCGACTATCGGCATCACCAAGGTGGTTGCCGACGACAGGAAGGCTTCGTCGGCAGCCTGTGCCTCGTCAACCGTGAACAATCGTTCTTCCAGTTTTACAGCATGATCCTTGCAAAGCTGCATGATCACCTTGCGGCGGATGCCGGGCAGGATCGAATTTGACAATGGACGCGTAATGATCGTGTCGCCCTTGACGATATATGCTGTTGATGATGTGCCCTCGGTAACGTACCCGTCCTCAACCATCCAGCCTTCAAAAGCACCTTTCTCCACGGCTGCCTGCTTGGCCATAACCTGGCCCAACAAGGCAATCGACTTGATGTCGCGGCGCTTCCAGCGAATGTCTTCCACTGTTACCACCTTGACGCCGGTCCGGGCATTCGGGTTGTCCAATAATGGCTTCTTCATCGTGAACGCGGCGACAGAGGGTTTTACATCCTTGGGGAATCCAAAGTCCCGGTCAGCCACTCCACGGGTGATCTGGGAGTACACACCACCTTCGTCAATGCCGTTCAGCTCAATCAGCTTCTCATGCATGGAGACGTAGTCTGCATCACTCATAGGCATATCGATGCGCAGCTCAGCCAGAGACCGCTTCAGGCGATCCATGAAAGGCGCCTTGTCGACCATTTTTCCGCCAATGACGGGAACGACTTCATAAATCCCGTCACCAAACACGAACCCGCGATCAAAGATTGATACCTTTGCCTCGCCCTCTGGCAAAAACTCACCATTCAAGAAAACAATACGGCTCATACCTGACGTCCCATAAATGCAGATCGAATTACTTGCATCGTGTTATACGAGCCCCCATTTTCCACAAGATGCCAGAAACCGACAAGTCATATCACCAGACAGCCGTCACTGTTGAGCACGACGGCGAACGCTTTGATGTACCCAGCCATCGCGTTGTCAATTGCACCAGCGATTTCTGGAAGTGGCAGACCTCCGGTGAAAAACACAGATGGCCCCGCTGGATCGAAAATACAGGTCACCCCGCACCTCCAGAAAGGGTGCATGGCGAGGCGATGTCCGCAACCTGGGTTGGTCATGCCACCGTGCTGGTGCAAACCGCAGGCTTGAACATCCTCACAGATCCGTTTTTCTCCATGCGGGCCAGCCCGTTCCAGTTTGCCGGTCCCAAGAGGGTTCGACATCCCGGAATTGCTTTGAACGATCTGCCGCCTGTCGACCTGATTCTGATTAGCCACAACCACTATGACCACATGGACATGCCCACCTTGCGCAAGCTGGCACGTCGGCACGATGCACCGATCCTTACCCCAACCGGTAATGCGCGCGTCATCCGTAAATGGGTCAGGGGTGCCAATATAATTGAGCGAGGCTGGCACGAGGGATATGATCTCAACCAATCAGCACAGGTGATCCCAACCCCTGCCCTGCACTGGTCAAAACGCAACTTCCGGGACCGCAACAAGGCGCTCTGGTCTGCGTTCTGGATCAGGGCAGGCAATCGCAACATCTATTTTGCCGCCGACACCGGCTTCGGTTCTGGCACCCATTTTGCTGAAACCAGGCAACATTACGGACAGCCGGACCTGGCTCTCATACCCATAGGCGCGTATGAGCCCAGATGGTTCATGCGCGCCCAGCACATCAACCCCGATGAGGCAGCACAGGCCCACAAGCTGCTGGGGGCGAAAACCTCAATCGGCATTCATCATGCAACCATTCAACTGACCGACGAAGCAATCGACGCACCCGCCAGGGCACTCGCTGAGGCGCGCGCAAGACATGGCATTGCCGAGCACGAATTTCAAACCCTTGACGTTGGTGAAACCTGGACCGGCCAGCCACTCGCCAAGCCCTGAGGCGGGTGATAGGTTGCGGTTCAAAACAGTATCTCAGGAGGCAAGTCGGCATGTCGGCAATCATTGGTTGGGCACACTCGCAGTTCGGAAAACTTGAAGACATGGATCTGGAATCGCTCCTGGCAAAGGTGTGCAGGCAAGCGGTTGAGGACGCAGGTATCGGCTTTGACGAGATTGATGCCATCTATGTCGGCAATTTCGGGATGTTTGAAAAGCAATCCTTCCCCGCAGCATTCGCGCTGGATGCAGACCCGGCATTTCGCTTCAAACCAGCGACCCGAGTCGAAAACGCATGTGCCACTGGTTCAGCCGCAGTGCACATGGGCCTCAACGACCTTGCGGCAAAGAAGTCGCGCTTCGTACTGGTGGTCGGTGCCGAGAAAATGACAGCTGCCTCCGGCGACGTTATTGGCGACGTGCTGCTGAACGCATCCTATCGCAAGACAGAAGCTGATACGCCCGGCGGCTTTGCCGGTGTGTTTGCCCGCATCGCCGATCTGTATTTCCAGCGCTATGGCGACCAGTCCGAAGCAATGGCGCGTATTGCAGCCAAGAACCACGCAAACGGCGTACACAACCCCTATGCCCAGATGCGCAAGGATTTCGGCTTCGAATTCTGCAATACCATCTCTGACAAGAACCCGACAGTCATAGGCGCGATCCGCCGCACCGACTGTTCGCTTGTGTCCGACGGAGCAGCAGCCATCGTG
Source organism: uncultured Alphaproteobacteria bacterium (assembly GCA_963787895.1). Taxonomy (GTDB): domain Bacteria; phylum Pseudomonadota; class Alphaproteobacteria; order Rhizobiales; family Aestuariivirgaceae; genus Anderseniella. The sequence continues at coordinate 332,701 of CAWBEX010000002.1, forward strand.
ATGACCGATATCGAAACCGCGCTTCGTTTTCCCAAGGCGGTGCATTTCCGCGCAGCCGCGCACGCGCAGGATTATCTGCCCATGGCAAAGCGCGACATAGTCTCGTTTGAAGGCTGCGAAAACGCATGGGCCAAAGCCCACGAAATAGCCGGCACAAAACTGGACGACCTGTCGTTCGTGGAAACCCATGACTGCTTTACCATTGCCGAACTGATCGAATATGAGGCCATGGGGCTGACGAAAAAAGGCGAAGGCGCGCGCGCCATAACCGAAGGCTGGACCATGAAGGACGGCAAGTTGCCGGTGAACCCCTCTGGCGGCCTCAAGTCAAAGGGTCATCCGATTGGCGCAACCGGTGTGTCCATGCACATTATGGCTGCCATGCAACTTACCGGTCAGGCCGGAGACATGCAGTTGGACGCACCGCAACTTGCCGGTATCTTCAATATGGGCGGCGCAGCAGTGGCCAATTATGTGTCAATTCTTGAGCGTCTACGCTAGGCAAAAGCACAAAATTTGGGCAACAGCCGTACAGCAGCTGCTTTTTGTGTTGATTGCCCGGAAATTATACAGATTCCAATTGCCTGCATCCGATGATTGATTAAGTCTTCGGCAGATTTCATCTGCTGAGGGACCTTCTCGATGATCAACGCAGCCGATACAGCCTGGATCCTGACATCCACCGCATTGGTTCTGTTCATGACGCTGCCTGGTCTGGCGCTGTTCTACGGCGGCCTGGTGCGGTCACGAAACATCCTCTCGGTGCTAATGCAGTGTGTGTCAATTGCTGCGCTGATGTCAGTGGTGTGGCTGGTGGCAGGTTACTCGCTGGCGTTTGCGCAAGGCACTGCCTGGGTTGGCGGTCTGGGAAAGATGCTGCTGGCAGGCGTGGCGCGCGACCAGGTGTTTGACGGCACCGGCCTGCCAGAAACTCTGTTCTTCATGTTCCAGATGACGTTTGCCATCATAACCCCGGCACTGATCGTGGGGGCTTTCGTGGAGCGCATAAAGTTCTCTGCCGTGCTGCTGTTCTGCACTCTCTGGCTGCTCTTAGTGTATGCGCCCGTTACTCACTGGGTGTGGGGCGGTGGCTGGCTCAGCGAGATGGGTGTCAAGGACTTCGCCGGCGGCATTGTCGTGCACGTTACAGCAGGTGTTGCGGCCATAGTGCTGGCAGTGATGCTGGGCGCGCGTGACGGCTTTCCCAATCATGTGCAACCGCCACACGCTCCTTGGATGGTAATGGTAGGGGCCAGTATGCTGTGGGTCGGGTGGTTCGGCTTCAATGCAGGCAGTGCACTTTCAGCTGGTGCAGACGCTGGTATGGCAATGCTGGTTACTCACATCTCCGCGGCAACAGCCACACTCGTCTGGATTGTCATAGAGTGGTCGCGCTTTGGCAAACCCAGCCTTGTTGGCGCGGTGACTGGCACCATCGCCGGCCTGGCCACGATAACCCCCGCATCCGGCTTCGTCGGGCCGGTCGGTGGTTTGACCTGCGGCCTTGCTGGCGGATTGATCTGCTATTTCGCAGTAGACCTGATCCGCAACAGAATGAAGATCGATGACTCTCTGGATGTGATGGCTGTTCACGGGGTTGGCGGTGCCACCGGCACCATCCTCACAGCCTTCCTGATGAGCGCCAGTCTCGGTGGGGTTGGCTACGGTGAAGGCACGACTGCAGGCAGTCAACTGCTGGTGCAACTGACCGGAATCGCAGCAACCGCGATTTATTGCGCCGTCGCCAGCGTTGTCATCGTAATGATTGTGAGGGCAACCACCGGCTTACGTGTCTCGAGAGACCAGGAGCGCGAAGGGCTTGACCTCGCTTCCCATGGGGAAACCGGGTACAATCAATAGCTGCAGCGACGTACTCAGGAGTTGAACAAATGAAATTCATCATTGCCGTTATCCAGCCGCACCGGCTCGACTCTGTTCGCGAAGCCCTGTCCGCCATCGGCGTGACCGGCATGACAGCAACGGAAGTCAAAGGCTTCGGCCGCCAGGGCGGACACTCCGAAATCTACCGCGGCGCAGAATACACGGTGCACTATCTGCCCAAGGTCAAGCTGGAAATCGCCGTTGAAGACAAGATTGCGGAAAAAGCTGTGCAAGCCATTACAGACGCAGGCCGCACCGGCAAAATCGGCGATGGCAAGATATTCGTGCTCGATCTCGAAAGCGCGCTGCGGGTACGCACCGGCGAAACTGGCGAACAGGCGCTCTAGGCGAAACCCAACTCCTTCGACAATGGCAGCTGGCGGATACGTTTGCCGGTTGTAGCGAAGATGGCATTTGCCAGCGCCGGCAACGACGGCGGAGTGCCGGGCTCGCCTGCCCCGCCCATTTTCGGCGAGTTCTCAAGAATGCGAACCTCAATCTGCGGACATTGGTTCATGCGCATGGCATCGTAGCTGTCAAAATTCACTTGCTGAACCATGCCGTCGCGGAATGTGATCTCCTGGCCCATGGCCGCTGACAGGCCATAGATGATGCCAGACATCATCTGCGCCTCGAGATTGACCGGATCAAGCGCAGTGCCAACATCCGCCGCGCACCACACCTTTTCTATGCGGATGCCGTCATCGGTGTCTGCCACCTGTATGACCTGCGCCACCCATGTGCCAAACGACAGGCAGAATGCGACGCCCCGCCCGCGCGCCTTCACACCTGACGCATCAAGTGTCGCTCCCCACGCCGACATCTGTTTCACCGTCTCCAGCACTCGCACTGCAGGGACATGTTCAGCAGCCAGCTTCAGCCGCAGTTCAAGCGGATCCAGACCAGAGGCGTGGGCAATCTCGTCAACAAGGCTTTCCAGGAAAAACGGATTGAAAGAGTGACCGACCGAACGCCAGAATCCAACGGGAATGGCCAGGTCAACGGGCACACCGGTAACCCGGAAGTTGGCAAGGTCGTATGGCTGGTCCCAAAGGCCATCAACGATCAGCTTGTCAGGCCCGGGCGGCAAAATCGCTCCATCAAGCCGCCCAAAGGCAGAGGCCATCACAGACTGGCTAGCTGTCTTGATGGATATGGAAGGCACGCCTTTTGCATCCACAACAGCCTCGGCATCGCATAGCGCTCCTGGCCGGTACATGTCATGCACCATGTCCTCCTCACGCGTCCATGTAACCTGCACAGGTTTGCCGCCGGCTTCCTTTGCCACACGGGCTGCAAGGATGGAGAAGTCCGTCTCGAACCGGCGGCCGAACCCGCCACCGAGATAGGTGCTGACTACCTCGACATTTTCTGCAGGTATGGAGAACACTGCCGCTGCTTGTTGCACGATCGAGGTTGGTGCCTGGTTTCCGGACCAGATGGTGAGCTTGTCGCCGACCCACTGAGCGGTCGCGTTCATAGGTTCCATGCAGGCGTGCGCCAGATAAGGCGCTGAATAGCGCGCCGTTATGACCTTGGCGCCATCCGAACCGGACGCAGGTACCTTCCCGTCATCACGCATATTGAAGCCCTCTGCCGACTTCAAAGCTTCCTCGATCCTGTTGAAGACCGCTTCGGTTGTGGCCGGATAGGGCGCATCCGCCCAAACGGGCTTGACAGCATCCGCTGCCTTGAACGCGGCCCAGGTATTGCTGGCAATGACAGCATAACCGGTTGCGAGGTTTACCACCTTGATTACGCCCGGCATCTTTTCAGCCTCAGACGCATCCATGGCAGTCATCGCAGCGCCCTGGCGCGGGTTCATGCGTACCGTGGCAAACATCATGTCCGGCAACCGCACATCTATGCCGAACTGAGCCGCCCCCGTCACCTTGGCAGCCATGTCCAGCCGCGCTTGCGGCTTGCCAAGATAGCGCCACTTCGAACGTTCCTTGAGTGTAACGCTGGACGGCAACTTCTGATCAGCCGCCTTTGCGGCCAGTTGACCGTAAGTGAGAGTCTTGCCGGTTGCTGGATCGACAACACTTCCGCCGTCTACATTCAACGTAGCTTCCGGCACGCCCCATTCGGCAGCGGCTGCTGCAACAAGCATGGCGCGGGCGGCGGCCCCTGCCTTGCGCATCTTGTCAAAGGCATCAACCGTAGAGCTGGAGCCCCCGGTAGCCTGCATGGCGAGAAACTTGGCCACAACACCTTGAGCATCGCGCATCAACTCCGCGACAAAGGAATTGTCGAATGCTGGATACGGCGCGCCTTCCTCGAGCATGGCCGAATTGTAGTAGGCCTTGGCAGCAGGTGCGAACTCATGGCGCACTGCTGCCAGCTCAACATCCAGCTCTTCAGCAACAAGTGACGCCAGCGTTGTCACAATGCCCTGCCCCATCTCTGCGCGAGGTATGATGACAGTAACTGTGTTGTCTGCGGCAATCTTGACAAACGGGTTAAACACGCCCTCGTCAGCACCTGCAATGATCGGATTTGGATATGGCTTCTTGTAGGTGTAGTAGCCGACAGCCAGGCCACCAGCCACAGCGGCCGAACCCAGCAAGAATGTGCGCCGTAGAATTTTACCCATCGCCCTATGCTCCTGCCAGCTTCTTCGCAGCTGCATGAATCGCAGCGCGGATGCGCGGGTAGGTTCCGCACCGGCACAGATTGCCCGACATTGCATCATCAATGTCGGCGTCGGTTGGCGTAGGATTGTCCCGCAGCAGCGCGGTAGCCGCCAACACCTGGCCGGACTGGCAATAACCGCACTGTGCCACCTGCCCGTCAACCCAGGCCTGTTGTACAGCATTCAAGGTACCGTCTTGCTCAGCGACCCCTTCAATGGTCGTCACTTCGCCGGTCACTTCGCCAATCGGTGTCACACATGACCTTGTAGGCTCGCCATCGATCAGCACGGTGCAAGCTCCGCACATGGCGATACCGCACCCAAATTTGGTGCCCGTCATGCCCGCCACATCGCGCAGCGCCCACAGCAGTGGCATTTCAGGGTCAGCTTCGATGGCGACCGTCTTGCCATTTATCTTTATGTCCATAGGATTTCCCTTAACCGGTGCTTGCAGCAAAATTGTGAAAGCAGAAGAATCGGTTTTGCCATTGAGTGCCAGTTTTGGCACATTGAACTCCAACATGCCCGCAAGATTGCAGAGTTTTGATGAAATCCGATCCCGATACCATTGCCCGTGCCTGTGCCGATGCCCTTTGGGCCACTGACAGCGCAACGCGTTCTCTTGGCATGACCATCAAATCCGTCACAAGAGGCAGCGCCGAACTTGAAATGCTTGTTCGGCCAGACATGGTCAATGGACACGGCACCTGCCACGGTGGTTACATTTTCACACTGGCAGATTCGGCTTTCGCCTTTGCGTGCAATACCTACGATGAGCGAACGGTGGCCCAGCACGCCCAGATCACTTTCATCGCGCCGGGAACGACCGGCGACAAGCTCACCGCCACCGCAACAGAACGTTCGCGCACCGGCAGGTCGGGCATCTATGACATTTCAGTGGCTCGTCAGGATGGCACGGTAATCGCCGAGTTTCGCGGACACTCCCGAACCATTGGCGGAAACATCATACCCCGGGGGGAACGGCAATGATTGACGGCGACAATTACACACCCATGACAGACGCCATAGAGATGGCAACACGTGAGGAAATTGAAGCACTGCAGCTGCATCGGTTGAAGACAACCCTGGCTCATGCCTATGCCAATGTTTCACATTATGCCTATGCGTTCGATTCAGCCGGCGTGCGCCCGGACGATCTGCAATCCCTCGACGATTTGGCCAGGTTCCCGTTCACGGTGAAGACCGACCTGCGCGACAACTATCCCTTCGGCATGTTCGCCGTCCCGCAGGACCAGGTCGTGCGTATCCACGCATCTTCCGGCACCACCGGCAAACCGACCGTTGTCGGTTATACGCAACCCGACATCGAGATGTGGGCAGATGTCATGGCACGTTCCATCCGTGCTGCCGGCGGCAGGCCGGGCATGAAATGCCATATCTCCTATGGCTATGGGCTCTTCACCGGCGGGCTCGGCGCACACTACGGCGCTGAACGCCTCGGCATGTCGGTGATCCCGGTTTCCGGCGGCATGACAGAACGCCAGGTTCAGTTGATCCAGGACTTCAAGCCTGAAGTCATCATGGTGACACCGAGCTACATGCTGGCTATCTTGGATGAGTTCCGCAAACAAGGCATCGATCCGCGCAAATCCTCACTCAAGATCGGCATATTTGGCGCAGAACCATGGACTAATTCCATGCGCCAGGAAATCGAACAGGCCTTCGACATGGACGCCGTAGACATTTACGGCCTGTCAGAAGTCATTGGCCCTGGCGTGGCGCAGGAATGCGTGGAAACCAAGGACGGCCTGCACATCTGGGAAGATCATTTCTACCCGGAGATCATTGATCCGCAGACCGGCAAGGTATTGCCTGGTGGCGAGCAGGGAGAACTGGTGTTCACCTCACTCACCAAACAGGCACTGCCTATCATCCGTTACCGCACACGCGACCTGACGCGGCTTCTTCCGGGAACCGCGCGCTCCATGCGGCGCATGGAAAAGGTAACTGGCCGGACCGACGACATGATGATCATCCGCGGTGTCAACGTTTTCCCAACCCAGATCGAGGAACTCATTCTGAAGGCGGAGGGGTTATCACCCCATTACTACATTGAACTGGGTCGCGTGGAGCGCATGGACACAATGACCGTGAGCGTCGAGGCCCTGCCTGGCACCGCAGCAGAAGACGAGCGCATTCAGCTGGCAGCAGAACTGCAGCAGGTGATCAAAAACAATATCGGTGTCACTTCGACCGTGCATGTACTCGAACCAGAAGCCATCGAGCGCTCCATGGGCAAGGCCAAGCGCATTATTGACAACAGGCCAAAGGACTAGCGCGTCTTCAATAGCTCCAGTGCCTTCATCACACCAAGCCGAGGTGATGACAGAACCGGCAAGCCTGTTTGCTGCAACAATGGCTCAGCCACTGCCATGGAGCCTTGCGCCAGCACAATACAGTCCGGATGATCAATTTGCGCCTTGACGGCATCTGCAATTGCTACGCCATAGTCCGTCATATCACCTGCCTCGAAATGCGCCCACGCACCTTCACACATCACCTGTTGAGGGTGCACATCAACGCCAGCCTGTTCGGCGACATCTGCCAGCAGCTCCATGGTCGGCCCGGCCGTGCTTTCAAGACACATGGCAATGAGCGGCCTGTTTCCATGTACAAGGGCAATTTCCATCAACGCCCGGTCAATACGCACTATTGGCGTGTGCGGTGCATCAGCTGCTTCTGCGGCAGCGCCAATGGTCGAGCAGGTGCAAACACCAACACCGGTCGCAGCCAACTGGTTCATGGCGCCAAAAATGGTCGCAGACAATTCAGCCGTCATGCCAGTGCGGGCCTGTGCCAGCCAGCCCTCCTCCACACGATGCCGACGGACCATGCCGGGAGCGAGTTCGTCCACAAGCGCATCGAATGTGGCGACATGAACTGGCGATGTGTGCAGGAACGAGATCATGACTCAATACCGGCAGCCGCCAGTTTAGCCTCTAGCAGGGCAATACGTTGTTTCAGCGGTCCAACCGCCTGATCAATTTCAGGCAAGGTGAAGCGTTCGGTAATGTACTTCGGGCAGTTCCAGTCAAACGCCTCCAGCGTAACCAGAAATCCGCGCTCTATCTGTGCGCCGTATTGATCGTCACGCAACCTGGATAGCGTGGCTTCGTCATCGCCTGCTACAAGCCGGACCCTGCCGAACATCTTCAGCCTTGCCTTGCGTGGGTAATCCATGAAGAACAATGACACCCTGTCATCACTCATCAGGTTTCCGACGCTGACATATTGCCGGTTCCCACGATAATCCGCGAAACCGAGCGTCGTGTCATCCAGCACTTTCACAAAACCCGCAGGGCCGCCGCGGTGCTGCACATATGGCCAGCCGGTTTCACTGACGCTCGCCATGTAGAAGCTGTCGCGCGTTGCGATAAAACTGGTTGTGTCAGCATCAAATCTGGAGAAATCGCGGCTGCCCTTGGCTTCCTGATTGGCATACCCGGCGCGACTGCCCATGCTTTCCTGCACCTGCTTCACGCCCGGTGTAAAGGCGATCTCTGCAAACTTGTATCCCATCTCAATACGCTTCCTCGCACTTCAGCCATGACGCCTCACGACGCTATACGAGCGAACGCATGCTGGCTACGCAACGATGCGTGAAGCGAGGTAGCTTGCAAAATCGTAGTTCGGACGTTCGAGGTGGGATAAATGGCCCGGTGTTGCGAACTGTGAGCACAGCCCCTTGTAGACCTTCTCGGTGCAGCCCCTGTCCTCAACATTGACCTCGTCCAGAAGTGTCTTCAAGTCATCAAAATGCTTGCGTGCATCCGCATCATTGACGAAGTCTGGCGACATGCCCCCGCCGAAAATGATGCGCACCTGTCCAACACCATGCGGGTGCAGCGACAGGTACCAGAAATAGCCTGGTGTCAGCGTGATCAGCAGGCTCGGGTAGATAGCCAGCAAGACCGTGGTACGCCGCCATTTGCCCTCAAGCCGGGTATTAGACGGATGCGCCAACGCGATTTTCAGGCTGTCGTCCTTCAAGATGTAATGGTAATTGAAGGCTTCCTTGCCGGGCGGACAGTCCATCTCGTCAAGTTTTGAAAGCCCACCAATAGTGCCTGCATGGCAGACAGGCAGGTGATAGCTTTCCATGAAGTTTTCAGCCAGCACCTTCCAGTTGGTGTCCCATATGTGGGTTTCATGGAAGGTTTCGGTGTAGTTTTCCATACCATACTGACCGACAAGGTTTTCAACCTCAGACAAGCTGTCAGCAACGGGTTTTGCATCGGGATTTAACGAGACCATGACCCAGCCCAACCACTCCTCGCAACGCACCTGCGGCAGGCGCATGGCATCCTTGCAGAAAGCTTCGTTCTGCTTCATCGCAGGCGCACCGCGCATTGTGCCATCCAGATTGTAGGACCAGGCGTGATAGGGGCAGACAATCGCCCTGGTGTTGCCCGTACCTTCAAGCAGTGTGGACATGCGGTGCAGGCAGACATTCGACTGGGCGCGAAGTTCGCCCTCCTTGCCGCGAATGACCATGATCGGCTGGTTGGCCAGTTCAAGAGTCATGTAGTCACCCGGGTTCTTCAATGAGCTGGCACGGCCTGCACAAAACCAGTCCTGCGCAAACACATTGCCTATTTCCTGTTTCAGAAATTCTTCCGACGTGTAGACGCTCCTGGGCATGGCTCGGGCGCGTTCAAACGGCAACGAAACATTGGCGGCAAGTTCGGCTGCAGGGCTCTGGCTCTTTGCATGCATGTTCATTTTCAAACCTCACTTGCGTCTGGCGTCAAGTCTGCTAGATCGTTCTCCCGGCATCAAGTAATACTATTTGTATCATTGATGTCAGAAGTCAGAAGCAATGGTGTTCAAAATACAATAATTTCCAGGGATTTTGCCAATGGCGTCGTCATCAGACAAAACAAAAGTCAACAGTTGGAATGAGTGGGATCCGCTGAAGCACGTTATCGTTGGTCTGGCCACCGACTGTCATATTCCACCTGCTGAACCTGCACTTGATGCAAAAGTGCCGGAAGACTCAGACATGCGCGGTCAATGGGGTAAACGCCCGCAGGAAATGATCGACAAGGGAAATGAACTGCTCAACAACTTTGCTGACCAGTTGAAGAAGCGCGGCATCAGGGTTGACCGCCCGACACCGACCGATTTTTCATTACCGGTCACCACACCGGACTTCCAAACCGGAAGCCAGTTTGGCTGCATGCCGCCGCGCGACGTGCTGCTGACTGTCGGCAATGAAATGCTTGAAGCGACCATGTCATACCGTTGCCGCTGGTTCGAATACCTCTGCTACCGCCCGTTGATGCAGCAATATTTCAACGAAGACCCGAATTTCCGCCACGAGGCCGCACCCAAGCCGCGTTTGACCGATGCCGACTACCGGCAGGACTATCTGTCGGAAAAGATTGGCATCCAGAAACGGCTCGAATGGACAGCCGACAAGTTCTTCGTGACCACCGAAGAAGAGCCGTTGTTTGATGCTGCTGACGTGTTGCGCTTTGGCAAGGATCTCGTGGTCCAGCATGGCTTTACAACCAACCTGAAGGGCATCGAGTGGCTGCGCCGTCACTTCCCGGATCACCGTGTTCATGCGGTGAATTTCCCAGGCGACCCCTACCCTATCCACATCGACGCAACTTTCACGCCGGTTCGCCCCGGTCTTATCCTCAACAATCCGAACCGCCGTTTGCCGGACGAACAGCGCAAGTTCTTCCATCGAAACGGCTGGGAAATTGTCGATGCTGCTCAGCCAGCACACAACTCGCCGCCACCGCTGTGCTATTCCTCAACCTGGCTCAGCATGAATGTGCTGATCCTCGATCCCAAGACCGTATGCGTGGAGAAGACAGAGGTCTACCAGGCCGAACAGTTTGACAAGCTCGGCATGGAAGTGGTCGAGGTTGACCTGCGTGACGCATACGCTTTTGGAGGCGGGTTGCATTGCTGTACCGCGGATGTCTATCGCGAAAGCAAATTCGAGGACTACTTCCCCAAGGGCTGACACATCAATCAAGCAGCGCCGCTATCTCGCGCCGGAACGGCAGGTCATCACCAATGTCTGCCTCGTCCAGTTCGCGGGCATAGCGGTGTCCGGCGTAGGTGGCCCAGGCAATGGGGCCCGGCGCCTGTGCATCTCCAAACACTTTGACAGATTTGATTCCGGCATCGGCCCAGTCCGCCTGCCTCTGTTGCAACGCGCGCCACAAAGCATCTTTGCCCGAACGCGACGCAACCATCACAACGCCATCAGCCGCAATTTGACGCTCTGCTCCAGTATAGCTGCAATTGCTTATGACATGATCTGAAGCGATGGCCGTGACCCCGCGGTTAAGCTCAATTGACACACCCATCCCCACTAGGCGCTGGTGAATGGCGGCCTGCTCCAGTGTATTCCAGGTCCACTCAGACACCCGCGGCGCAGGAGTAACCAGCGTTACCCTTGCACCGTTTTGAGCCAGCAGCTCGGCCAGCACACCCCCCATGTAGTAGTGGTCATCGTCATAGATAACCACGTCGCCTTCGGGCAACTCCCCTACCATCAGATCATCAGGGGTGAACAGCGCCATGGCCGGGTCAACCGGCATTGGCACAACGTGTTGCCTGGATACCCCGTCCCGCCGCCAGTCAGAGCCGGTAGCAATTGCCACATGCTCGAAACCGAACTCAATCACCTGCTCCACGGACAGCTCACTGCCCAGGTAAACTTCAACATTGCCCATCTGCGACAACTGGTACTGGCGATAGTCTCTTACCCTGCCCCACGCAGACAGGCCTGGCAGCCTGCACTCACGTGCCACGCGCCCGCCAAGTTCGTCGCCAGCCTCCGCAAGGGCCACATCATAACCGCGCCGTCCAAGCGCCATTGCAGCTTCAAGCCCGGCAGGCCCGGCCCCGACGACAAGCACATTGCCGGAGGCGCCCTTGGGGTTCATCTGCTCCGGATGCCAACCCTTGCGCCATTCTTCCATGAAGGTCGGGTTCTGTGTACAGCGTGAAATCGACATGGTCATGTCACCGGTAATGCAGATGTTGCACCCGATACACTCGCGGATATCCTCAATGCGGCCTTCTTCAACCTTTTTCGGCAGGAACGGATCCGCAATGGACGGACGCGCGCAACCGATCAGATCCAATATTCCCGAGTTGATCTGTTTGACCATGACATCCGGCGAAGTGAACCGCCCGACACCAACAACAGGTTTATTCGTCAGCGACTTGATACCCTCAACCAGTTGCTGCTGCGCGGCTTCTTCCTTGAAGCGGGAGGGGCCTGAACAATCCTCCCAGGCACCGTGTGCCAGATCCCACAAATCAGGCAAATCCTTGTGCATCTCGATGAAGTCGCGCACTTCGGAATTGACAAATCCGAGGTCGCCCATCAGTTCATCCAGTGACAAGCGCAATGTGACACCCATTGTTGCGCCAATCGCGTCGTGCGCATCTTCCACCACTTCACGCACAAAGCGCGCACGGTTTTCAAGACTGCCACCATACTCATCTGTGCGATGGTTCGTGGCGCGCGACAGAAAATGCTGGAAAATACCAAAGCCGTGTGCGCCGTAGAGGCAGACGAGATCAAAGCCCGCCGTATGCGATCGCTTGAATGCGTTCACGAACCATCTGCGCAGGTTCTTGATATCCTGCTTGTCCAGAGCCCTTGCCGACACCGGATCGTTGGTGAACGTGCGAATGGGCAAAGCTGTGGGAGCCAGTGGCACTTCACGAGTGTAGAGGTTGGGCCCGTTGATGCCAGAATAGGCAAGCTGTATACCAGCCAGCGCTCCGTGGCTTTTCATCCGGTCTGCCATCCTGGCGATCGAGGGAATGTCGCGGTCGTCCCACAGCCGCAGCTCTATGAACGGCGTGATCTCTGACGTGTGGTGCATTTCGCACTGTTCGGTGAATATGACACCCCATCCGCCTTCCGCCTTGATGCCGCGCATCTCGGCCGCTGCCGAGGGATCACGATAACCCCCACCATTACAGTGAGGAACCTGATAGAACCGGTTCTTTGCCGTAACCGGCCCTATGCGAACCGGTTCAAATAACACGTCGTAGCGGACATCACGAGGCAAGTAATTTCTCCTCCATCATTCCGGGTATTGAACCCTTGCAGATCAAGGTACGGCAATGCTCTTCGAACACCGCCAACATTCTAGGCTTTTCAATTCCAGCCAGCGTCATCACGCCGATGAGCGTCGGCTTGTGATTTTCAGCAAGCCTGATCGCCCGCAGTTCACGCCCGTCCATGGCCATCATGTTCTTCGGGCGCACATTGAGGATCGTGTAGCCATAGTCATTGGCAACCATGGTACGGATAACGTCCTGACTGCTCGATCGGGCGATAATGTTTGGGGTTAGACCCTGACCCTCAAACAGCGACAGAAAATATTGTGAACTATATGGCAGATCGAGCAGCACCATCGGCTCGTGTTCCAGCTCTTGAAGGGATATCCGCTTCTTGCGCGCAAGAGGAGAACTTGCGGACACAAGCACATGGGGAAACAGTTCTGACAAGGGTTCGAAATTGACATTGTCCGGCGCGCCCAAATCATAGCTGATCGCGATATCCACTTCCACTTCCCCCAGCCGTCTGAGCAAGTCCTGATGGCTACCCTCGATCAGCTCAACTCTGACGCCGGGAAAAGCGTCCATGAACGACTTGCACAATTGCGGCGCAATCACCGGTGCTAGCGTGACCATGCATCCAACTGTCAACCGGCCGGAAAGTTCATTCTGCAATTCGTTGGCCACATCATAGAGGTTTTGCCCCTGACGCAGCAGGAGCTTTACCTCTCTCACAAGCCGGCGCCCGGTAGAAGTCAACGCCAGCCCCTGCGCATGGTGGCGCACGAAGAGTTGCACCTTGAGCTCCCTCTCAATGTGCGCGATGGCAGAAGAGATCGAAGGCGGCGAAATATTGATGTGTTCAGATGCCAGCTTGATGCTGCCGACTTCGGCTGCTGCCACAAAATACTCAAGCTGTTTGATGGTTATTCGCATGGGTAATGCCTCAGTCAAGCCCCATGCCAAAGATATCCATGCAGTGCCAGACAAAAGCTTCCGTGGACTTGTTGAGTTTGGTGTCGCGCAGGTGGGCAAGCACCAGCCGCGAGGTCTTCACCTCGTCAGACAGTGGTCGCATCACCAGTGCCTTGCCATCATAGCTCATGGAAGAAGCAGGCTTGGTAACCAGCAAGGAGTAGCCCAGGCCATGGGCAACCATGCCGCGCACCATTTCAAAAGTGCCAGCGCGGTAGGCAACTCTCGGCTCGCCCGTTTCACTGAACAGCGACAGGAAATAGTCCCGGCTTGGTGAGGCGTCGAGCAGAACCATCGGCATTTCCAGCAAATCACCCAGAGACAGCGTGGCGCGCTTTGCCAACGGATCATTTTCCGCCAGCAGTACATATGGCGGCAGATCCGACACCGGCAGGGCTGTCACGTCGGGACCCAGGCTCATGTCATAGATAAATGCCAGATCAATGGTTCCGGAACGCAATAGCTCCATCAGATGGCGCTGGTCACCCTCGTGCAGATCAAGCTCAACCGGCCCGACCTGGTCTTCAAGTTTGCGCAAAACACCAGGCAACAGATATGGGCCAAATGTGTGCAATGCGCCAAGCTTGAGGGTTCCGGTTGTAGAGCGCTGTTTGCGCGGCGGAGAAATCGTTACCGGCGAGCCATAGGTACGGTTGGCAAAAATCAACGGGCTGCCGCCGTCTGCCACGAAAATCTCCTGCACTTCTCCGATAAAGACGTAATGAGTTCCAACGCGTTCGGCGGTCTTCACCTTGCAGTCGAAAGCGGTAAGCGGATCCTTCACCCTTAGTGCGCCGGTGGTCATTGCACACCAATCCACACACGAGAACTTGTCCCCGTCAGCGGTCTTCATCCGCCCTGCGAACGTATCGGAAATGTAGCTTTGATCATCGCGCAGGACATTTGTGCAGAAACAGCCATTGTCGATGATGGTCTGGGCCGCCGGCGACATGTGATGGACGCATACCAGCATGGTCGGCGCATCTCCATCCGCAGAAACCGATGCCATTGCCGATACAGTTACACCGGCACGCCCGGACGCTCCGTCGGTGGTCACAACATTGACGGTGTTTGCAGCGCACGACATGCCCTGCAAGAATTGCCCCCTGAGATTTGACCCGGCATCCGCGTCCACGATGTTTACTCGGCCGCCTTCAATGAAGCCTTGTCACCAAACCATTGATTGACCGCGCCATCGCCCTGCTGGCGAGAAGTTGAAGGGCGCACATTGTCTGAAAGGTCGGCGGACTTCTTTACAAAGTCCAGTGGCCCGTCCCAGTCAAAATTGCGATAAATGGCTGCCATCTGGTTGAACCGTGGAGACTGGGCAAACATCTGGAACGCAAGGCGGTGGCCAGCATAATCCGACGAGATTAGGTCGCGTGCAAACGCCAGCAGTTTGCGACGATCGTCTGCAACCCAGTCCTCATTCAAGGTATAGTACTTATCAAGCCACGGCTTGGTTTCCGGACTTTCAAAGGCGGCGACATCCGGGGTGACGCAGATTTGACCGCCGCACAAGTCGCGCGCGGTATTCATTGCCTCGTAGAGGTTGGAACAGGCATGCACGCGGCCCGTCATCAGCAATGACTGGTTTGGCATCATCAGGCCGGCAGGCGAGCGCTCACCCAAGGTGATGGCAGCCGTCAGGTGCGCATTGATGGTCTCCCTGTACATGGCAAGCTCAGCCAGCTTTTCCTGAACAGCGGGCTGCTTGTCGAGGCCTGTCTGGCGCGCATTGAACAAGGCGGCGCCGATCAGCATGTCAGCAACCTTCAGGTTGCGTTGCACAAAGGCAAACGCCGAATAACGGTGCAATGTGGCGCGGATAAAAGCAGCTGCCTTCGTATGCCGGTAGAACAGCACATTTTCCCAAGGTATCAGCACATTGTCGAATATCACCAGTGTGTCGACCTCGTCGAACCTGTTCGACAACGGGTAGTCCCGCGCATTGGCCCGGCCGGCAAAGCCGGTGCGACAAATGAATTTCAGGTTTGGTGAGTTCAAGTCGCAGATAAAACCGACTGCGTAGTCGGAAAACGCTTCATTGCCCCAGTTGGCAATTGTCGGTTTGGTGAACGCCTGGTTGGCATAGGCAGCAGCGGTTTCATACTTCGCACCGCGCACCACGATGCCGGCATCTGTCTCCTTGACAACATGCAGCAGCATGTCCGGGTCCTGATCCTGCGGCGCCTTGGAGCGGTCCCCCTTCGGGTCGGTATTGGCCGATACATGAAACGGGTCACGCGCGATCACCGAGTGGATATGGGATTCAATGTTCCGCGCCCATTGCGGGTCAATCTCGGAAAGAACATCCTGACCGTCGAACAATGACCACATCTCGCCAACGGTCTCATCGCCCACACGGGTAACAACGCCGCCAACGTCTTCAAGCACAGAGTCAGTGGCGCGCCGCTTCGCCCACCAGTCTTCCTGGGTGTAAGGTAACGCATTGCCGATAGCCTGGGTTTCGCCATCCTTGACAATGGTCATTATGTCCCGTGTCGCAGCCTCATGCTGCATGTCATAAATGCGAGCACGGATGTCGACGAGTGGTTTGAACGCCGGATGGACCGTGATGTCCTTCACCGTTTCACCGTTGATATAGATATCGCGGTTGCCGCGGATGGAATCGAGATATTCGGAACCCTTGCGGATCATCGACTGAGCCTCCCTCAAGACATCAATGGCGCACATTCTGGCGCATTGCAAAAAGCCAGTTTCACTCACACCCGTTGGTTTTGCAAATTATTGTTTATTGAATTATTGAAACGTAAATTACGATGCAAAATGGTCTTCGGACGAGTCTTGCAGCTCCGCCACCCGGTGGTCTGATCTGGCCACGGCGATTGTTTAGTTGGCGTATCTCAGTGACACAGTAAATGAAAAGCCGCGATTTGCCGGTGGCTTCGGATACGGTGAGGCCCGCCGGGCGGTGGCAAGTGCCGCCTGGTCCAGGACACGATTGCCGGAGCTCTTGCGCACCGTTACTGACAACAAAGCCCCGCTTGCGGAAATCTGAACTTTCAATCCTACCTTTCCGCTGCTGGCACCTGAGGGAAACCGCTTGTAACGCTGGATGTGCGACAGCACCCTACGGGCATATGCAGCATTATCACCGGCCGAGGCTTGACCTGCGCGACCAGCGCTACCTGCACGCCCGCTTGCCGTCTTCGTGGTGGCTGGTTTGGTCGCAGATTTGCTGGCGCGCTGCTTGTTCGCCCTGCCAGAGCCAGCCTTTTTCACCGGCTTCTGGCGCTTCTTCACCGTTTGCGCAGGCGTCGCCTTGGGCGCTTTGCGTGCAGATTTCCTGGTTTCCTGTTGTTCCTCTACAAATGCCACCGGAACTTCAGGTTTCACCCTGGGGATCGGAACAAGGGACTTTGTGTCGTCAAGCTTTGGCAGCTCTGGTTCGTTGATCGGCGCTGGTGTAGCTACCTGCTCAGGCTCGGCAACGGGTTCAGGTTGGTCATCCAGCGCCTCAGCAACCGGTGCTGGCGCAGTGGTCTCTGCCTCTGCCACGTCATCCTCAAAAACCTGCTCGGGCTCAGTTTCTGGGGCCACTTCCCCGGCCGCCTTATCTGCAACTGCCTCAACGGGTTGCTTGTCTTGCATTGCCTCTTCAGGTTGCTCATCGGTTTGCGCTGCTTGTTGCGGCAGATCCCCTTCGGCTTGTGCAACTGCACTGGCATCTGGTTCTGGCCGTATATCGAAAGCAATGACTGTGCTCGAAACCTGACTGTCAGCGCCCTGTCTCACAGCATCCGGAGCGCCAATCCAGCTCAATACGCCGATATGCGCGCCCAGTGACAAGGCAATGGCTGGCAGCACAAACCGCATCATGGCCGGCGCTCCGCCTGAAGCTGTATCCGGACCAGGCCCGTTACGCGCAGCTTCTCGATCAGCTTCACAATGAGGATTGCAGGCACGCCTGCGTCCGCACGAACAGTAAGGGCCTCAAGCCCTTCATTGTCGGCAAACTGTGTCACGAGCGCCAAGATGGCTTGTTCTTCGCTCAACTCGCGAAATCTCAGCTCGCCGGTGCCTGAAACATAAACCGTGGTTTCACGGTCGGGGTTCTCCCCGTCATCACCGATACTGGTTTCAGGTGGATTCAACTCAAACGGATCTGGCGATGAAATCACGCCCGCCAGCACAATGAAAATCAGCAGCAGAAATACCACGTTGATCAGCGGTAAAATGCTGATGCCACCGGAGCGCCGCTCAGGCCTGGGTAATGAAAAACTCATGACCCATCGCCCGCGGCACGAACCCGGACGTCCTCGATTCCTGCAGATTGCGCCGCATCCAGCGCATCCACCAAGGCCTGGTAACTGGCGCCTTGCCCGGCAACAATGCTCAAGGGTTTGGATGGGTCGCGGGCAAGCGACGTGACCAGATCTGAAACAGTCTCGCCATCGAGAAGCACACGCGATCCAAGCAGTTCTAGCACACGCTCCTCAACCGCAACCGTGACCGGCGGCGCACTGCCGGGTACCGTCACCTTGATTGGCTTGACCAGCGTTTGTGAAAACGTCGAGACCACCATGAAGAACACCACCAGGATGAACACCACATCCATGATCGGGGTAAGGTCGGGGGGCCTTCGCCGCGTTGCAGGTCGTGTTATCCGGAACGAGCTCAAGGTTCAGGCACCGGCCATGATATCGTTGACGGCACGCTCGGCGCGCACGCTCTGACGCTCTGCAAGGCTTTCCAGAATGGACAGGCACACCAGTGCAACCAAAGCTACAACCATGCCTGCGGCAGTGGTGAGCAGCGCTTCCCAGATGCCACCTGCAAGTTGACCCGGCTCTACCCGGCTTCCGGCGGCTTCCAGTTGACGGAATGCCTCAATCATGCCGAGCACGGTGCCTAGCAGGCCCAGCAACGGAGCCGCAGTCGCGGCAAGGTCAATGAACCGGAATCCCGTGCGAAGCGCTGCCGATTGTTGCCGAGCCAGCGCGTCCAACTGATCGCGTGCCGCCTCAGACCCGTCGGCAACTGCTTTGCGCGCTGCAGCAGACAGTACGCTGACCATTCCGCCTGAACCTGCAAACAACAGCGCCAGCACCCTGACAAGAAACACCGCCACGACCGCTACCGACAGAAAACCCAGGGCGATCATGGTCGGGCCACCCTTGTCGAGCAGCGAGTCCGCTGCATTTGCAAGATTGCCAATCAGCTCATTCATTGTCCGTCCTGCCTTTCGTCAGACCCAGTGGCGCAAGCCACAGGCCGCATTCGTCTTTTCCGATCCTGGCGCTGATACCATAAACGTTGCGCAAAGTGACATCGGTCATCACTTCGCCCGGCTGCCCGTCAGCAGCAATCTGACCGTCTTTCATCACCACAAGCCGGTCACACCATCGCGCCGCCAACGACAGATCATGCAGCGACACAACGACCGTCCGCTGCTGCCCGGCCAGGTGCCGCAATGCCGACATCATGGAAATCTGGTGTGCCGGATCAAGGCCGGAGGCAGGCTCATCCGCCAGCAGGACAGGTGTGTCCTGCGCCACGGCCCGAGCCATCAGAACCCGCGCCTGCTCGCCGCCGGATAACTCTGTTACGGTGCGGCCGGCAAGCTCACGCACATCGAGCAGATCCATCGCAACCAGGCACTTGTCGCGATCAGTTTGCGACAAGGTCCGCCTCCATCCATGCCAGGGCAGTCGACCCAGTTCAACCACAGCCTGAACACTCAACGGCCAGCCAAGCACTCTGGTTTGCGGCAGCCAGGTAGTAGTCCTTGCCCTCTCGATTTCACTCATATCGGCAATTGTCCGGTGGTCAATTTCAATCCGGCCCTGATGCGGCAATTGCCCTGCCATCACCCGCATCAACGTGGACTTGCCGGCACCATTTGGCCCCAGCAGACCGGTGACGTGCCCAGGTTCAAGTTCAAGGTCAATGTTTTGCAACACCTGCCTGCCCGACAGTGTAACGGATATGTTGCTGGCCTTGAGCCGCATCAGAACAACTCCTTGCGCGAGCGGTATACCAGCCACAGAAAGAACGGCGCACCAATCAGCGCGGTCACAACCCCGACATTCAGCTCCCGATCAGCAATGACGGTTCGAGCAACAATATCCGCAATTGTCAGCAGAGCGGCGCCGCCAAGTCCTGCCGGCAGCAGCAATTGGCTTGGCAATCGGTTGGTCAACGGCCGGAACAGATGCGGCACGATAAGGCCAATGAACCCGATCGCACCACTAACGGCCACAGCTGCCCCGACGCACAACGCCACGCCGCAAACAACCAACGCACGAGCGCGCGGCACATTCGCTCCGAGGCCTGATGCACCTTCTTCGCCCAGAGACAATGCATCCAGCGTCCTCGAGCTCGCCCATAACAGAAGCCAGCCCAACAACATGAGCGGCATGACAAGCCAGACATGGTCCATGGTCCGGTCTTTCAGTGAGCCAAGCAGCCAGAAGATGATCTCGTAACTAGCATACGGATTTGGGGATAGGTTCAACACCAGCGAGGTCAATGCTCCGGCCAGCGAGGCCAGCGCAACACCGGCGAGAATGAGCGTAATGGTCGACGCCTGAGCGGCAGAGATTGCCAGTAACACAAGCACACAAACTGCTGCACCAGAAAGCGCACCTGCCGGCAGTGCCCAGATCGAAACACCCGCCAGACCTGTATAGAACAACAACACCGCCCCCAGCGACGCCGAAGCAGAAATTCCGATAACGCCGGGCTCCGCAAGTGGGTTCCTCAACAAGCCCTGCAGCGAGGCACCTGCAATGCCAAGGCTGAACCCAATCAGCACCGCCAGCAGCGCACGCGGCAACCTGATTTCCCGCATGATGATCATGGCTGCCTCATTGCCTCCCGCAACCAGGGCCCTGAAACTGTCTATCGGCCCGATCTGTGCCGGGCCGATCAACAGCGAGAGAACAAAGACTGCCAAGACCAGCACCGCAAGCATTGTTATCAGCCAAACCCTGCTCATGACTGAGGAGCCTTCCTGCAGGGGTGCAGCAACCGGGCATACGCCCTAAGCTCATGAATTGCCTGCATCGTGAACGGTCCACCGCAACTCAGCATCGCCGGTTCGGAGAATCTGCCAACTACAGTTGCCTTCAAATCTCTCAGCGCCGGATGCTTTAGAATTTCATCAGCCAGGGCTGGCGCGCCGGGAAGTGGTTCTGACAACATGATCAGGTCAGGTGGCGACTGCACCAGCAACTCCAGTGGAAACGCGGCAACCCCTTCATATCCGCGATCAGCTGCCATGTTTGTGAAACCCGCAGCTTCCAGCGCAATGTCTGCAAGTGTGCCCTTGCCCAATGCGACACCGCGCTCGCCATAAAAGATTGCCACCGGTTTACGGGCACATGCCAGCGGCTCCAACCCGGCAAGCTCCTGCTCGAACCGGACCGCCATGGCTTCAGCTTTTGTCGACTGTTCAAGCAACTTGCCCATTCGCCTTATGTCAGACGCAATGGATTTGATCGATTGCACATATTCAAACTGTTCAACCGAATACCCGAGCCTGCCAAGCAACCCAGTCGTGTTGTGCAGCGAAAAAGTTCCCGTGACGACCAGGTCCGGCTTCAAGAGCAATATCTCTTCGGCAACCCCCTTGTTCACAGGGTATTGCCGCGCCTGAACATGAAGCGACGACAAGGTCGGGTCGCGTGCCAGATTGGAGACCGACTTCAACTGACCCGGTTCAGCCAGCAACATCGCCAGCTGGTCAGTACAGACATTCAACGAGGCGACAGACGGGCCGGACATGGCGCTGACGGTACTGGCAAGCAGCACCCCCGCCACCAGCGCACACCTCCAGACCTGGTTGCCAGAATGTATCATCAGAACTGATACACAAACCCGCCATAGACCGAGGCGCCGGGCGTACCATACCCCTTCACAACCTGATACTTCTCGTCCAGCAGGTTTTCTCCACGGACATAAAGCTCCATGCCCGGCATTGGCGAGTAGCCGATCTTGGCGTTGACCAGAACATAATCATCGAGTGGAACCAGCGCTCCGCCGACCAGATCCACCGAATCTTGAACTATGCGCACTGTAGTGGCCGTGTTCCAGTTCTCTGCTGGCCGGGTAAACAACCCAAATACCATGTCATGGCGCGGCACTCGTGGCCTGCGGCTGTCATCAGCGTTGAGGGCCCTGGTAAATGTGTAGGCAGCAGTAAGGTCAATCCAGTCGGCCACGGCGTATTGCAACGACGCCTCAACACCGTTTCGCCTGGTTGTACCGGGCACCTGCACGTAACCAACATTGTCTATGTAGTCGATGAGGTTTTCTGTATCGAGTTCGAAGTAGGTGATACCTGCCGTCAGGGCTCCGTCGAACAGTTCCTGGTCTATACCGGCATCCCATGAAAAGCTCTCTTCTGGCTGCAGATTGGGATTTGCAACAGCACCGCCAAACGCTCCATCAGGATCGGCCCTTAGCTCGTAAGGGCTTGGCGCGCGAAAACCTGTGCCAACCGATCCGCGAACCTTCGTACCTGTGTCGGAGACGAGATAGGCAGCCGTAGTGCGCCAGGTTGTAAAGCCGCCAAAGTCGCTGTGCTCGTCATGGCGAACTGCACCTGTCAGTGTCAGGTTTGCTACCGGTGTATAGATGATCTGGCCCCAGCCACCGGCGATCCACGGATTGCCAGTGGCATTGCCACCAAAATTATCTGCGAAAGTAAAACTGTTACGCTCAAAGTCTGCGCCTGCCTGCAGTACAATCTGCTCATTCAGGTCATACTCACTCAGCCAGTCCAGCTTGTGCCGTGCCGAGCTGTAATCCGCGATGTATGGGCCGAAGTCAGAAGGGAACACAAGCGTACGCGTGATGTCGTTGATCTGCGCCGATACGGTGTTTGTCCAGCGCCCGTCAAGCGAGGTGCTGGTTACGCCGCCGCGGCCTGCAAGCTGGCGGCGCTCACCATAGTTGGGCGCATCCGATGGCGGGTTGGTGAACGAGCTGTCGAACTCTGTTTCGCTATCGATATACAGGAGCGATCCGAAGGCCGTAAGGTACTGATCCAGCACCTTTTCGCCAGACAGCGAAACAGTTATGTTGTCATAGCCATCGCGTTCCGGGTTTCCATTGCGGCTGTCAGCAGCAGAAATACCGTTTGTGGTCAACCCGCTGACATTGGCTGCGAACCGGCTTCCGTCTGCGGCAGCGGCTTGAACTCCGCTGGCGCCCCGGAACGTGCCGAACGATCCAGCTTCACCTGACACGATGTACCTGACGCCTTCTTCAAAGTCACCAAGCGTAGAGATGCCAATGACACCGGCAACTGCATCAGCCCCGTACAACGTGCTTTGGGATCCCTTCAGAATCTCGATACCCTGCACACCGCCGGTCAGAAGATGTTCCGGTGACACCTGAACCTGAGGCGCAGATGCGTCGGAGATATCAATGCCGTTCCATAGCGTTTTGACGTACTTCTTGTCCGCACCACGCACTACCAGCGTGGTCTCCTGGCCCGCTCCGCCTTGGGAAGCAACGTTTACGCCCGGTTCCTGGGCGAGGAACTCCTGAATAGACGGCAATTGCTGCGCTTCAATATCTTTCTTGCTTACCGTTTCGACGACAGATCCCACCTTTGCCTTGTCTGTCTTGGTACGGTTTGGCGTCACGACGATTTCGCCAAGGTCAATTGTTTGTGCATGCGCGGCCGATACAGCCGCTGCCATCATGAAACATGATGCTACCCCATGCACTGCGTATTTCGTATATTTGATCATATGATCCCCTGTCCGGTTTTCACCGGGAGCTGCAGTCCTGCCTAGTGCTCTTGGGGTATCGGCGGCATTTTACGTGCCGTATCTTGCTGCCCCGCAAGCGGTGATGGAACGAAACCACCACTGCAAGAAAGCAACAGCTCCGAATGCTTCCCCGCATCCGAATGAGGTGGACGGCTCCTAGGCAGGTCTCCTGGCTCACGTTTCAACGGTCATCTAGCCTTCCCGGGTACAGTCACCCAGTGGCCCTATTCAGACAACCTCAACGTTCACAGTTGCGGGGGCAGCTGCGGCACAGGTCATAACGCGACCCTTCCGCATTCCCTCTTAGCTTTGGACACAAGCGTTCAACGTGCCTGTCCCCAAAGAACCTGAAACGACGTTACATTCTGACGTAATCCCCTTCAGGTCAATCAGATTTTCTGTGTCAATGACATGGGATCGAGGACATCGGGACAACTGCAGTCAGAAGCAGCCGAACAGCAATTGGGTTTGGCAGCCACGATGCCTATGAAATCATGGTGACGTGTTCTAGAACGATCAATGATGTGAGACGTGTTGATTACCCAGCGGCTTTGATGTCAGGGGCTGGCTGTAAAGAGATCGAAGGCTGCTTTGAGCCAAATTGATCTCGCAGCTTGAACCGCCCGCAAGGGGTCCGGAATGCATGATCTTTCTATAGTGGCAACACCAACCGAGTATCAGGAAACGAGAAATGACCAAAGTTACGCTTTTGTGCTGGCAGGAAATCCCCTCCATGGTTGAGGCGCGCGATGGGGCGCAAAGGCACAAGATTGAATTGAGCCTTCGGTTCCAGGAATTGATCGATCTGATCGCAATGCGGCGCAAACTGGATGGTTCGGACGACTATCTTCTGCAGTGGGTCAAGCAGAAGCAACCCGACTCCGAACAGACACCTGAACAGGCGGCAACCGCTGTGGCAGCGGAAATTGAGGGCAAATATGAAGATATCAAAGCGGCTGCCATTGCCAGCAGCTGACAACCTGTCCAGCTGGCGAACCGGGCAATGAGTGCAAGTTCTGCGTCTGCCTTTTGACAGATCAAAGTCTTGCACCAATTCATGGTCAAGGATGCGTTTGGTTGCGGGGGCAGGATTTGAACCTGCGACCTTCAGGTTATGAGCCTGACGAGCTACCGGGCTGCTCCACCCCGCGCCAATAAAGCATCAAGCGAGGGACACGCCCTCGCTTGCTTGGGGAGTATGTAGCAACTTGCCGGGAAGAATGGAAGGGGCAATCGTCGCGCATCCTTACCATTACGTCGGACCGGCCTAAGTGCGCAAACGCCCAGCATTTCATTCAAGCTGGAGGATGCTGTCAAACCGCTCCAGGTTGGCGGAGCAATCATGATCTTGCGCGCCTTACAGCTATCGCTACACCAGCCTCAGATGGCCAAGTGGCTGTTTCACTGCGGTCTCCAGCGGCTTTGGTGGCTGGCTGGACAGTAACTCCAGCAAAACATCTGCGACATCGTCTGCCAGATGCGTGAACATATCGTCTTCAAGCAATGCGGCATGAGCCTCAAGCAACAGCGCGGCAATGGCAGTTCGTGGCAGCGGTGACGCCTCGTCCGGCGATGAGGTTGGGGAATGCCCTTCTTTGGTTGGCTCGCGTTTCATCGTACATACTCCTTTTTGCAGCCGGTTCTTGTGCCGGTGTGTATGCAACCATGCATCACTGCAAACAGGCGCTCTGTGTGATTTGTCACAATGCACCTTGCAGCGTCGCAGGACCCTCGTGAGACAACATTTGTAAGAACGCAAAAACCGCCCTGTCCGGTATGGATCAGGGCGGTTGAAGCGAATACGCAAAGAAGGGAATGCACAAATTCGGGCTATGATTTCTGTTCTTTACAGGCCTGGCAGCGACCTACTCTCCCGTGCCTTAAGACAAAGTACCATTGGCGCTGAGGCGGTTAACGACCGAGTTCGGAATGGGATCGGGTGGGGTCACCTCGCTATAACCACCAGGCCGGTAAAAAACAGAAAACATGCACTACTGGTCTTTTTAAACACCTTTAGGTGAGCATTGATTAATGAGAATAATCAAGCCTATCGAGCGATTAGTATTGGTAAGCTTCGCACATTGCTGCGCTTCCACACCCAACCTATCAACGTCGTAGTCTACAACGGCTCTCAAGGGAAAACTGGTTTCGAGGTTGGTTTCCCGCTTAGATGCCTTCAGCGGTTATCCATTCCGTACATAGCTACCCTGCAATGCTGCTGGCGCAACAACAGGTCCACCAGAGGTACGTCCACCCCGGTCCTCTCGTACTAAGGGCAGATCCTCTCAATTTTCCTACACCCACGGCAGATAGGGACCGAACTGTCTCACGACGTTCTGAACCCAGCTCACGTACCGCTTTAATTGGCGAACAGCCAAACCCTTGGGACCTGCTCCAGCCCCAGGATGCGATGAGCCGACATCGAGGTGCCAAACAACCCCGTCGATATGGACTCTTGGGGGTCATCAGCCTGTTATCCCCGGCGTACCTTTTATCCGTTGAGCGATGGCCCTCCTCACGTGGGACCACCGGATCACTATGACCGACTTTCGTCTCTGCTCGACTTGTTTGTCTCGCAGTCAGGCAGGCTTATGCCATTGCACTCAACGAGCGATTTCCGACCGCTCTGAGCCCACCATCGCGCGCCTCCGTTACTCTTTGGGAGGCGACCGCCCCAGTCAAACTACCCACCACACACTGTCCCGGATCCGGATAACGGACCGCGGTTAGACATCCATGTAGATAAGGGTGGTATTTCATCTTGCGGCTCCACACAATCTAGCGACCATGCTTCAAAGCCTACCACCTATCCTACACATGCCGACACGAATGCCAGTGTGAAGTTGTAGTAAAGGTGCACGGGGTCTTTCCGTCTGACCGCAGGAACCCCGCATCTTCACGGGGAATTCAATTTCACTGAGTCTATGCTGGAGACAGTGGGGAAGTCGTTACGCCATTCGTGCAGGTCGGAACTTACCCGACAAGGAATTTCGCTACCTTAGGACCGTTATAGTTACGGCCGCCGTTTACTGGGGCTTCAGTTCAAAGCTCTCACCTCTCCCTTTAACCTTCCAGCACCGGGCAGGCGTCAGACCCTATACGTCGCCTTGCGGCTTCGCAGAGCCCTGTGTTTTTGCTAAACAGTCGCCACCCCCTGGTCTGTGCCCCCCACACCTGCTTGCGCAAGCATGGGGCTCCCTTCTCGCGAACTTACGGGAGCAATTTGCCGAGTTCCTTCAGCATAGTTCTCTCAAGCGCCTTGGTATACTCTACCAATCCACCTGTGTCGGTTTAGGGTACGGTCTAATGTGGGAGCTATTTCCTGGAACGGTTTCGCGGCACCCCCAATCCGATAAGGGGATACAACTTACACCATCCGTCACTACCCACTGGTGCAGGAATATTAACCTGCTTCCCATCGACTACGCATTTCTGCCTCGCCTTAGGGGCCGACTAACCCTGCGCAGATTAGCTTTACGCAGGAACCCTTGGATTTTCGGCGACAGTGTTTCTCACACTGTTTATCGTTACTCATGTCAGCATTCGCACTTCTGATATCTCCAGGCGTCCTCACGGATCACCCTTCGCAGACTTACAGAACGCTCCGCTACCGCGCATATTGCTATGCACCCGTAGTTTCGGTGCTTGGCTTTAGCCCCGTTACATTTTCGGCGCAAAGACCCTTATTTAGACCAGTGAGCTGTTACGCTTTCTTTAAAGGATGGCTGCTTCTAAGCCAACCTCCTGGTTGTTTTGGGATCCTCACATCCTTTCCCACTTAGCCAAGACTTTGGGACCTTAACTGACGGTCAGGGTTGTTTCCCTCTCCACGACGGACGTTAGCACCCGCCGTGTGTCTCCCGCGCAGTACTCCCAGGTATTCGGAGTTTGGTTAGGTTTGGTAATCCGTTATGGACCCCTAGCCCATCCAGTGCTCTACCCCCTGGGGTATTCACGCGAGGCGCTACCTAAATAGCTTTCGCGGAGAACCAG
>CAWBEX010000002.1:362500-401806 GCA_963787895.1 uncultured Alphaproteobacteria bacterium
GCGCGCTTTACGCCCAGTAATTCCGAACAACGCTTGCCCCCTCCGTATTACCGCGGCTGCTGGCACGGAGTTAGCCGGGGCTTCTTCTGTGGTTACCGTCATTATCTTCACCACTGAAAGAGCTTTACAACCCTAAGGCCGTCATCACTCACGCGGCATGGCTGGATCAGGGTTTCCCCCATTGTCCAATATTCCCCACTGCTGCCTCCCGTAGGAGTCTGGGCCGTGTCTAAGTCCCAGTGTGGCTGATCATCCTCTCAGACCAGCTATGGATCGTCGCCTTGGTGAGCCATTACCTCACCAACAAGCTAATCCAACGCGGGCACCTCTATCGGCGATAAATCTTTCTCCCGAAGGACGTATACGGTATTAGCAGCCGTTTCCAACTGTTGTTCCGTACCGAAAGGTAGTTTCCCACGCGTTACTCACCCGTCTGCCACTCACCCGAAGGTGCGTTCGACTTGCATGTGTTAAGCCTGCCGCCAGCGTTCGTTCTGAGCCAGGATCAAACTCTCAAGTTTGAAACGTTTGCTCAGTTAACGATTGCTCGTCGACTGTTCAATTTTTGCGTTTGCGTAATTGACGAGTTACCATGTTTTATCACGCCCAATTGCTTGGAGCGATCAAAGCTTGGCTTCTCTAAACGCAAGGCATTTGCGTTCTATTGTGTTTCACTCCACACCTGTCCCTCTTGATCTAAAGACAAATGCTTCAATGTGAAACCGCCAGGACACGCGCCGCCTGCGTTTCTCTTTCTCTGTTCAACAATGTCAAAGAGCTGGAATCCGGAGAACCGGCTTCCCTCCTGATAACTGGCGGCAAAACTCTGCGGCTTTGTTGAAAACCGCAACGAATGCTGTCTGTCTCAGGAGACGTGAAAGAACGCTCGCCAAACGAGTGGCGCTCGCTCTTCAGTGGTGCGGGTTATAGGTGCGATCACTGTTCAGTGTCAAGCGCATAGTGAGAAAAAGTTTCGAATTCTTGATCAGCGTCAGGAACTGGCTGAAATCGGCGTTTTCAACGGCGTTTCCGGAAGACCGGCAACCACGCCGGCACCCCGGCCGCCGGCAAGCACCTGCCAGGCTATCGTGCAGCATCTCAATCTACATCGTAACAGCGCATCGCAACCTTTTTGAAAACCTACTTTATAATATATCTTCGGAAGCGGCGCTGCAAATCCGAGGTAAAGTGCGGGAATGGAGCAGCTGGCAGCCACAGATATGGTTGACTACCTGCGCGATTCGACAAGAATTGTGTTCTGCACTGCGGCCATGCACCGAAATCCTGTGCCTCAGGCCCGCGATCGAATAAAAAATTTTAACTTTTTATTCCCGCATACCGAGCAACCCTGACCAGCGTATTTCAACCACATCAGGACAAGACGGGTTGATGTAAATTGTCCTCATGTTGGCACGTTTGTGACCACTTCATGGCAATGCTTGGTGATTCGCCGGAATCGACCGCTGTTAACCCCCAATAAACCATAATCGTACAATATTCACTGCAGCAATGGTTGTCACGACCTCTAATCTGCAACTTGCCAGAGACATGCGTAACTACCTGCGTAACATGGAATTTCCGCATTAGGACGATGGCTGAATGGTTGACACGGTGGACTGTGAAGGGCATGGTTTCCGACTATTGGCGGGAACGGCAAGCCACGCCTGTTCTGGTCTCTAGAACTGGTACAAAGCAGGGGTTAAAGCAACAATTTGGAAGCGGACGGAGCAGCATCAGAAATCTGATCCGCTCAGTGTTAGTTCTAGGGTTATAGTAACCCCTCGGGTAGTGGTTTGAAGGGTATCGCAGGTTGATTTCAGGTCTGACAAAACTGCTTAGAGGCAGACAAGCCGGGTCGACTGGCAATGTCCACAAGTTGTCCATCAGCGATCTGGCTGAACCCAGTACCGATTTTTTTGCCGTTTCAAAGCAGCAACCCCACAATTTCAAACTTGCCGGTGTGATCGCCGGTGTCCTGTTTGCGACAGCGGCTATCGCTGGCTTCTCGCTGAGCATGTCTACACGTTCGGAAGCGGTGATTGAAACGGCCTCGATTGCAGCCATGCAGGCGACGGGATCGACACAAACTTCGACAAAGGGTGATTTCAACGGCGCCATTGCAAAGGCTGTCTCTGCCAGCCCAATGCAACCGCTGTCAGTTGCCTATCTGCAAAATCAGCAGACTATCACGCCACCAGGCGACAACTCGCTGCTTATCGATGGCAATTACCCTGAACCCACCCAGGATGCACTGGCATACAGCGAGCCGACGGTTCTCGAGAACAGCATTCAGCTCGCGTCGATTTCCCAGCCGGACAATTCGACAATCGTTTCCAAGTCCCTGCCAGCCGAACCCATTGATGAGAACATCGTGCTGAAAGAGGGAGACACCCTGATTCAGCGCCTCGTGGAGCTTGGTGTTACACTGGAAAGCGCCCGTGCGGTTGCTGTTGCCATTGAGCCGGTCTTTCCTGGCCGTCTGGTACGCATTGGCCAGTCGTACACCGTGACACTGGACCGCGAACAAGACTTCTATGGCAATGAAATCATCGCTCCTGTGCGGGTGGCATTCACACCTCCTGGCGGCGAAGAACTGGTTGTGGAATCCGACGATGACGGCCGCTACATCGCCACGATAAACGGAAAGCAGGCAAAACCCCAGCAGATTGCCTCTGATGCCCCGCACTTGAGGGCGGTAGCGAGAGTTTCTTCTTCTGTATACGCGGCAGCGCGCGACAATGGCGTGCCGGCCTACATCATCAACGCCGCGATGAAGGTGCTGGGTCACGGCATAGATCTTCAGCGCCAGATCCATGCAGGCGATACCATTGACCTGTTCTACGGTGTGCCGCTCACCGGTTCCTCCACAAAACGCAAGGTTCTGCACTACGCAAAGCTGCGTTCATCGGGCAAGGACCACATCTACTACAGGTTCACAGATTCCAACGGCAAAACAGCCTACTATGACGAAAGAGGAGAAGGCACCGACAAGTCGCTGATGGCGACGCCTATTTCCGGTGTCCGCATCACATCGGGCTTTGGCATGCGCCGTCATCCTTTGCTGGGATACAACAAGCTGCACACGGGTATTGACTTTGGCGCGGCGCGCGGCACCCCAATCAAGGCAGCCGGCGACGGCGTGGTGACCCATGCGGGCTGGCGTGGTGCATACGGGCGCACTGTTGTCATCAAGCATAGCGGCAAGTATTCCACCCTTTACGCGCACATGAGCAAGACAGCCAAGCTAAAGAGTGGGGAAAAAGTTCGTCAGGGTCAGGTTATCGGCTATGTCGGCACAACCGGGCGCTCCACTGGCCCCCATCTGCACTACGAAATCCGCAAGAACGATCGCCCGGTCAATCCGAGCAGGGTCAAGTTTGCAACCAAGAGCAGGCTGGCCGGCACCGATCTGAAAGCCTTCAAGCGGCAGATCAATAGACTGCAAGCCATGATGGACACAGCACCATCGTCAGTGCAGATTGCCCAAGCCAACAGCCAGTAACTGGCCTCAACCCGGCAAGTACCACAAGGATCGTACGGGACACTGCTTTGTGACCGCATGCAAGGCAGTGCATTATGCGGCGGTCAAACACAACCATAACGTGCAAACTCGCGATTTCCCGTAACGAAAATATTAAGCTGTTGCCCGCAGTATGCCAAAAACAACCATGGGAAACGGCGCACAAATGTACCCCTTTTGCCTGCTCATTGTAGACGATGATCCACTGCTGCAAGCAGTAGCGCGCGCGCACTATGCTGCATTGGGAATCAAAACATGCGACACGGCAAGCAGCGCCGAAGATGCCTTGGCGAAGTTCAATGGTGCCAAGCAGCCATATGACCTTGTGGTTTGCGATATTAGCATGCCTGGTATGGACGGCGTTCAGTTGATTGGTAAATTCGCTGCTGCAGGCTTTCGCGGCTGGCTGGCCATTGTGTCTTCAATGCCGCAGACGGTCTGCAACACAGTCCAGGAAATCGCACGAAGCTACGGCATGCAGTTTGCCGGCTCGGCTCGCAAACCCATCTCCGCAAGCCAACTAGAAGGCTTTGTCCGAACCATGCATGTAGCCCACACGCGCAAAGTGGCAGGCCAACAAGCAGTCGCAGACCGGATGGCGGAACAACAGCTGCAGTCGGCAATCGATGAAGGTCGCGTCATTCCTTTCTATCAACCGATTGTGGACATGAAAACTGGTGCGGTGGTTTCAGCTGAAGCGCTGGCCCGTATAGTTGATCGCGACGGCTCCATTCTATCACCGGCAGCATTTATCCCGGTTGCAATATCCTGTGGTCTGCTGGATCAGCTCACACATTCCATGTTCAACACCATGTTGACAGACTTCAACAGCTTGTCCCGTCACGCACGTGGTATAAACCTGGCCATCAACTGGGATCCGAAATTGCTTGAATGCAGCTCCCTGCCTGAAGACCTGCAAGCCACGTGCAGAGACAAACACGTCTCGCCAAATCAGATCACTCTGGAGATCACCGAGGCCACGGCATTCGAGGCAAGCTCCACGATCCTCGAAGTCCTCGTGCGCTTGCGCCTGAAGGGTTTTGGCATTGCCGTCGACGACTATGGAATCGGTTACTCCAATCTTGAACGGCTTCGGCAAATGCCGTTCTCCAAGCTCAAGATCGACCAGTCTTTCGTAAGAAATGCGATGCTCGATCGCTTCAGCAAAGTCAGCGTCGAGACGACGGTTCGACTGGCCCGTGAGCTTGATATTCCTACGATAGCGGAGGGGCTGGAGGATGAAGCACTGTGGGCGTTGATGCAGCAACTTGGCGTGGATCAAGGCCAGGGATACCTGGTTTCACGCCCACTACCGATCGACAGGTTTATCAACTGGGGTAATAGCTGCGGATGGGCTTTCCATGTGCACGACGACTGTGCTGCCGATGTCCGTCAAAGCAGGCAACCAGCCTGAGGATGTACGCATCCGGAAAACTCATCTTGCAAGCCGCCAGGTCATCATAACATCACCGCGCATACCTGACAGTTCTACTGTCGCGGCACTTGCTGCACCTGCCATGACCGACAGCCAGTCGGCACGCTTTCGCACCCGCCTGCCAGCCGCAATATAGATGATGTCCCCCTCCTTGAGACCGGCCTTGGCAGCTGGAAACCCTGGCAGCACCTTGATCACTTCCACACCTTCCCGACCAGGTTGCGGAGTTGGCGGATAATTGCGAATGCCTGCGCCCGGATTATAAGGCACGAACTTGTCCCCGAACTTGCCGACAGCGATAAACTGCTGCACCAGACGCGCATCGACCGCAAAGTTGACACCAATGCTGGCATCGGCCTGCTTGGTAAAGATGGCCGACACGATCCCTGCAAGTTCACCCCTGGAATTGATCAGTGCGCCGCCAGACATGCCTGGGTTCACCGATGCATCTGTTTGGATGAAGTCCTCAATGGGGTTAAACCCGACACCAGCTTTGTGGACTGCGGAAATGTGACCACAAGTTACCGACAAGCCCAAACCAAAGGCATTGCCAATTGCACACACCTCTTCACCGATGCGCGGTTGTTGTTGCATCCATACAGCCGGAGTGAGCGGCGTTTCCAGTTTCAATAGGGCCAGGTCGATCAACTGGTCATAACGCACTACCGAAGCCCGCTGCACATTGCCGTCTTCGTCGCGCACCAGAATATTACTGGCCACCTGCTGGCCGCTGCCAATGACGTGAGCCGCCGTAACTACCAGCCTGCCATCTGTCAGCACAACTCCGCTGCCCTCTGGTCGCTCTGCATTCGGCGGGCTGCCTGGCCATTGCGGCAAAACAGAAACAACCGAAGCCCTTGCCTTTTCCAGCATGGGCAAATCGCGGGCTTCAGCACCGCCGATTGCAATGATGAAAGCCAGAACGAACCCTGCCAGCATCTTGCCCATATCATCAACTCCGGGTGAATTCCGGCTGCCCGAGCGCGTTGACCCGGGTAGCACGGCCATGAAGGCAGACTTCACGGAACTGATAAAGCATAGCCGCTGTCGGAGCGAACATGCGGTGACCGACGCTTGGAAACACCGCTGACATGACGGGCTTGCCTGACGCATCATCAGGCACCATTTCGGGAATGGAAGGATGCTCAAGCTCTCGCAAGGGGATGCGATAGATTTCCGCCACCTCGGCAGGATCAGGCTTGAGGTGGGAGTTGACTCCAGCCCATGCCACTACCGGTGTGATGACGAACCCTGACCGAGTGACCAGATCATCAAGTTGCCCAAGCACAGCATCGGGCCGCAAATCAAGACCTATCTCTTCGCGGGTTTCGCGCAATGCTGCTTGTTCATGTGTTTCGCCCGCATCCAGCCGCCCACCCGGCAGTGCAAATTGATTGCTGTGCCGGCTCAACCTGCTGGAGCGCAACGTTACGACCAGCTCTGCATCTGCATGCTGTTTCTGACCGGTAACCAGCAGGCAAACAGCTGCCTTGCGCAATGCAGGATCAGCAACTGCGATACGCTCATGAGCGGACAGGTTCGCTTTGATATGCGTGCGCAGACGCAGTGTCAGATAATGCTCCATCGCCCGGTATGGTAGACAGAACAAGCCAGCAAGCAATGGCTCATCGCATCATTGCTTGCTGGCATCTCGTTCAAGCCATCATCATGTCAGTGGACGCTTGCGCTTTTTCCGTCTTCGTCACCCGGCGGCGGCACAACGAACGCGGCACCGTTACCAGCCTCCTTGCCATTGAAGGTCAGTCCGGTTTTGCTTGCATCAACCTTCACATGCTCACCATCGTGGATACGGTCTGCGAGAATGGCTTCAGCCAGAGGGTCCTGCACCAGCTTCTGAATGACACGCTTGAGCGGGCGCGCACCATAGGCAGGATCATAACCCTGCCGGGCAATATAATCGCGCGCCTTGTCAGTCAGCTCCAGAGCGATCTTGCGATCTTCCAGCAGCTTCGCCAGACGCCCCATCTGAATGTCTACAATGGCTCCCATGTTCTCCCGCTTCAAGCGATGGAACAGGATAATCTCATCCAGGCGGTTGAGGAATTCTGGCCGGAAGTGGCCGCGAACCATTTCCATGACCTGTGAACGAGCAGCCTCTGCCGGCTCTTCTTCCTTCAACGCAACAAGATACTCTGCGCCAATGTTGGACGTCATGATGATCAAGGTATTGCGGAAGTCCACGGTGCGGCCATGTCCATCAGTCAGGCGACCGTCATCAAGCACCTGCAGCAAAACATTGAACACATCCGGATGCGCCTTCTCGATCTCGTCGAACAGGATCACCTGATACGGCCTGCGGCGAACGGCTTCGGTCAACGCGCCACCCTCCTCATAACCAACATAACCTGGAGGCGCGCCGATGAGCCGGGCCACCGAGTGCTTCTCCATGTACTCCGACATGTCGACGCGCACCATCGCCTGCTCGTCATCAAACAAGAAGTTGGCCAACGCCTTGGTCAACTCGGTCTTGCCGACACCGGTGGGGCCAAGGAACATGAACGAGCCGATTGGCCGGTTCGGATCCTGCAAGCCGGCACGTGCACGGCGCACCGCAGTCGACACCGAGCGCACGGCATCAGCCTGCCCCACGACACGACTGGCAAGCGCGGCCTCCATGGTCAACAGCTTTTCACGTTCGCCTTCAAGCATCTTGTCAACCGGAATGCCCGTCCAGCGCGACACGACACCTGCAATATGGCTTTCGGTAACCGCCTCTTCCATCATTGGATTGGCCGGCTTGCACACAGCTTCCGTCTCCACAAGTTTCTTTTCAAGTTGCGGAATGGTGCCATAAGCCAGCTCGCCTGCCTTGGCCAGATCACCGCTGCGTTGCGCCTTTTCCAGTTCGGCCCGCGCGTGATCAAGCGACTCCTTGATCTTCTGCGCTTCGTTCAGCTTCTGCTTCTCCGCCTGCCAGATCTGCGTCATCGCATCAGATTTTTCCTGCAGGTTGGCAAGCTCCTTCTCAAGCTTCTCGAGCCGGTCCTTCGACCCCGTGTCACTTTCCTTCTTGAGGGCCTCCCGCTCTATCTTCAGCTGAATGATGCGCCGGTCAAGCTCGTCCAGTTCTTCCGGCTTGGAGTCTACCTGCATCCGCAAACGCGATCCGGCCTCATCCATCAGGTCGATAGCCTTGTCCGGCAGGAACCGGTCAGTGATGTATCGGTTAGACAGATTGGCTGCCGCGACCAGCGCTGCATCAGTAATGCGCACACCATGGTGCAACTCATACTTTTCTTTCAGACCTCGCAGGATCGAAACCGTGTCTTCAACGGTTGGCTCGGCAATGAATACAGGCTGGAACCGCCTCGCGAGTGCGGCATCCTTTTCGACGTGCTTGCGATATTCGTCCAGCGTAGTGGCACCGACACAATGAAGCTCACCGCGCGCAAGCGCAGGCTTCAAGAGGTTTGAAGCATCCATTGCGCCATCTGCCTTGCCGGCCCCCACGAGGGTGTGCATTTCGTCAATGAACAAGATGACGTTGCCAGCCGCCGACTGGACTTCAGACAGGACGGACTTCAACCGCTCCTCGAATTCTCCTCGATACTTGGCACCGGCTATCAGCGCACCCATGTCGAGCGCCATCAACCGCTTGTCACGCAGGCTTTCAGGAACATCGCCATTGACAATGCGTAGCGCCAGGCCTTCTGCAATTGCAGTCTTGCCCACGCCTGGCTCGCCGATCAGAACAGGATTGTTCTTGGTGCGCCGTGACAGCACCTGAATGGTCCGGCGGATTTCCTCATCGCGGCCAATCACCGGGTCAAGCTTGCCTTCACGCGCCACCTCGGTCAGGTCGCGGGCAAACCGTTTCAAGGCATCATAACCTTCTTCTGCAGACGCACTGTCAGCCGTGCGCCCTTTTCTCAACTCATCAATGGCCTTGTTCAGGCCGGTTGGCGTAACACCGCCAGCCTTCAACGCCTCGGCAGCACCAGACTTCTCTATGACCAGACCATGTAGCAGGCGCTCTGCAGGAACGAAGCTGTCACCGGCCTTGCTTGCCAGCTGCTGGGCGGTTTCAAACACTCGTGCAGTTTCGGGCGCAAGATACAATTTGCCTGCGCCGGAGCCTTCAACTTTGGGGAATTTCGCCAGTCTGGCTTCAACATCCTTGAGCACAATCTTGGGGTCGCCGCCCGCAGACTTGATCAAACCTGCAGCCAGGCCCTGATCATCGTCAAGCAGCACCTTGAGGATATGTTCTGCGGAAAACTGTTGATGGTTCTCCCGCAATGCCAGGTTCTGTGCGGCTTGAACAAAGCCTTTGGCGCGTTCGGTGTATTTCTCAAAATCCATCTTTACCTCCTCGCGGCACGCACCCCGCCGCAGCCCGCCAACGCAGCTCTGCGATCTGGGTACATCCGCCTTGCGGATTCAACTCTTCACAAATACCTGCCTGGAAGGCATCACTTGCCGCCTGCGGCCAACAAGTCGAAAATGCCATACCACGACAGGATGATACCTGCCTGATATAGGTATGCATTGATCAGGAACAAGCCGGGACCAGGCAGAATATGACCAACAGCATCAAGATAGCCGCCATCAATACTTTTCCGGTCAAAGGCCTCACGGCCCAATCTCATGAGACCATTGAGATGTCCGAAAACGAACTGTTACCGCTGGACCGGGCGTGGGCCATCGAGGCGGGCAGCAAGAAGTTCGATGCTGCCAATCCGCAGTATCTTGCAAAAATCGCGTTCACGCAGTTGATGAGCCACGAACGCCTGGCAGCGCTGGAGACCGCGCTCGACACATCCAGCGGAACACCGGTTCTGACCATAAGCCGTGAAAGCAAGCAAGTGGCACGCGGTGACCTGTCCACGCCGATAGGCCGGCAGATCATCGAGCAATTCATGGCCGCCTTCATGAAGGATGAACTGCGCGGCAGTCCGCGTATCGTGCACGCGCCGGATCACCATTTCGCAGATATGCCGACAAAGTTCATATCCATCATCAACCTGGCTAGCGTGCGCGACGTTGAACGTGTTGCAGGCAAGCCGATAGACCCGAGGCGGTTTCGTGCGAACATACATATCGATGGTGCCGAGCCGTGGGCAGAGTTTGGCTGGCTGGGCAAGCAGCTGCTGGTAAATGGTTCCCCTGCATTCCGTGTGGCAGAACGCATTACCCGCTGCGCCGCAATCAGCGTAAATCCGCTGACAGCAGAACGTGACACAAACCTGCCGCGCACGCTAATGTCGGCGTTTCAGCATGAAGATTGCGGAATTTACGCAAGCGCGATTGCCGGTCACATCTTGCAAGTCGGCCAGGAACTCACGCTCGCCTAGATCACTCAGGCAGCATTGACATCTTCTGCCGCATCATCACCGGAAGGCGCAGCCTCATCTCCAGAATCAGCCTTGACCGGCCTGGGCTTGCGGGTTCTCGGCTGACGCTTTGGCTTTTCAGCCACTTCCTCACCGGAAGCTTCCGCACTGGCCGTTTCCCGGCGCAGAAAATCCGGTGCTTGAGACTGCCAGTCACCGCCAGCAGCTTCGCCCTCGGCATCGCTACTTTCTGCCGGATCGGCCCGCCGCTCTCCATCACGTCCATGGTTTCTGCCACGGCCGTTATTGCGGTTATTGTCGCGTCTGCCCTGTTGCTCATTGCTGTCTTCATCAGACTGCGCAGAAGGTTGCGAGCTTGAGGAGGCATCGGTCACATCACCATCTTCGTCAGGCTGGTCATCGCGCCGTTGCTGATTCTGCTGGTGCTGCTGTTGCTGCTGATTGAACGCCTGCGCCGCTGCCACGATGCGCAGATAATGCTCGGCGTGCTGAAAATAGTTCTCAGCGTTGACGTTTTCGCCGGAAGAAACAGCGTCTCGCGCCAATTGCAGATACTTGTCAGCAATGGTTTGTGCATTGCCGCGCACCTTTACATCGGGGCCATTGCTCTCATAGACGCGATTAAGCGGGTTTGAGCCGCGTCCACCGCCGCCGCCGCCACCGCCGCCACCGCCACCGCGGTTGCTGCCACCCCTGCCCCTAGACCTGTTCTTGTTGTTGTTGTTCTGTCCCTGTCTCATTCCGATTTGTTACCTGCAATTATTGACAAAACCCGCAAAAGCCGTATCGCGCAAACAGCGACAGCCATTCATTTCACCTTGCCTGCAAAGTTAATCTACTCTTCAAACCCCTGCAGTCTTCAGCCCAGGACGCTATGATCACTGCTTGATCTGTAATTGCCTCCCACAAAGCCAGATGCTTCAGTCGCGAACCGGGTTGTGAGGTGCCTTGACAAGATCGGCGCGGCTCATTGCGCGCCAGCGATTGTTCGCTCCGTATGAGTCACACAGCGCTGACCGAACTCAAGGTGAGTGCCGGAAGTGACTTCCAAATTGAAAATAGCCGCTTGCGCCCGGGTTTCCAAGCACTTTCTTTCACCTTCCACAAATGCCAGCTTCAACGGCGCGCAAAACCTGCACACCTGATGATGCCCGAAAGGTCCTTTACCAGTCCATTGCCTCCGGGAAGCAGATCAAAAGCGCTGCCGGCCGCCAGCTGTGTGATCTGATCGTGCTGCCCCTTGCCGAATTCAAGCACCAGCTTTCCGCCGTGTTGCAGGAATTGTTGCGCGTTGTCAAAAATCACCTTGTACGGTTCGAGCCCGTCTGGTCCGCCGTCCAGGGACATAGCCGGATCATGTTCGCGCACCTCGCGCGCCAGACCTGCGATCTCGTGAGAGGGAATGTAGGGCGGGTTCGAGACAATGAGATCGAAGCGGCCGGATACGTTTTCAAACCAATCTGATGTGCGCAAATTCAGCCTGTCAGACACTCCCAGCGCATCTGCATTGGTTTGAGCAACCTTGAGCGCATGCTCGCTCAGGTCGGTAGCCACTCCCGCAGCATCAGCCCGCTCGGCCAGCAAAGTTATGATGATGGCACCTGTACCAGTGCCAAGGTCAAGTATGTGCGGGCGCTTGACCGGAGTCAAAAGCGCAAGCGCTGCCTCCACCAGAATCTCGGTATCCGGGCGAGGGTCCAGTGTTGCTGGCGTTATCTTGAAGCGACGGCCATAAAACTCGCGCCATCCAAGTAACCGGGACACCGGTTCGCCCGTTATCCGGCAGGTTGCCAACTTACCCAGTGCATCGCACTGCTCATCAATCAACACGGTATCGGGGTTTGCAATCAGCGCTGCATCATCCAGTCCGGAAACATGGCGCACCAGCAACCGGGCATCCAACATGGGCGTATCAAGCCCCGCAGCCTTGAACCTTGCTGCGATGTCGCGGACGAGACGACCCGCTTCACAAGCCATGGTCTTCGCCATCAGCGGCCAGCAGCCTGGCCTGATGGTCGGCCACCAGTGCATCGATCAGTTCATCCAGGCCTTCGCCTGCGATGATCTGGTCGAGTTTGTAAAGGGTCAGGTTGATGCGGTGATCGCTGACCCGGCCTTGCGGAAAATTGTAGGTGCGGATGCGCTCCGACCTGTCACCGCTGCCGACCTGCCCCTTGCGCGCATCTGAACGCTCCTGATCAGCCTTCAACCGCTGTATGTCATACAGACGTGCAAGCAGCTCCTTCATGGCGCTGGCCCTGTTTTGATGCTGTGATTTCTCCGCCCGGACCACCATGATCCCGGAAGGAATGTGAGTTATGCGCACAGCAGAATCGGTAGTGTTGACATGCTGGCCGCCAGAACCTGACGCACGCATTGTATCGATGCGGATATCCTCATCGCGCACCTCAACATCAATTTCCTCGGCTTCCGGCAAAACTGCAACCGTAGCCGCCGAGGTGTGAATGCGGCCTTGCGCCTCCGTCTCTGGTACCCGTTGTACCCGGTGCACGCCCGACTCGAACTTTAGCTTGGCGTAAACACCAGTGCCAGAAATGCTGGCTATGATTTCCTTATAGCCGCCAAGCTCTGCCTCACTTGCCGACTGAACCTCCACTTTCCAGCCATGTAACTGGGCGTGACGCTGGTACATGCGGAACAGGTCACCGGCAAACAGCGCCGCCTCATCGCCGCCTGTGCCAGCGCGAATTTCAAGTATAACGTTGCGCTGGTCGGCGGCGTCCTTGGGCAGTAACTCAAGGCGCAACTGGTGTTCAAGTTGCTCCAGGCGTTCTTCCAGGCCGGTCTGTTCTTCTCGCGCAAGTTCCGCCATTTCCTTGTCGCCGGACTTCAACATCTCCTCGACGCCTTGAAGCTCTGCCAGCGTTTCACGCGTCTCCCTTATTACCTTCACCGAGGGCTCAAGCTCTGCATATTCCTTCGACAACCGGACAAATTCATCTCCAGCCACACCAGAGCCGAGTTCGGCCTCGATGCTTTCAAAGCGTTGCAGGATACGGTCAATCTGCGGGTTTTCATAAAGCGACATGGCCGCTCATATAGCGGCACTTGCAGCATTCTGCCAGTGCCGAAACGATCAGGGCCTGCGCGGCTGGATCCGGCAGGCCCTTGTTGTTTGCACAGTTCAGCCAGCGGCAGCTTCAGCCACCCTGGTTCATAAGCTTGTCAATGTTGAGCGACCGGTTGACCAGGATTTCACCCGGACTGCCAAGATTACCCCATGGCTTGCCGTCAATCTCGAAAGTCAGCAGGCCGCCATCACGGGCAATTACAACGAGCCCTTCCTGGTCTGGCACCATGAAGCGGTCACCCTGCATCAGTGTTTCAGTGATGATTGCCTTGCCCTTGCCGTCTTCAACGCGCAACCAGACCGGAGCCGTGGCTTTCAGCACGAGACGCGCGCTGGTGTTGTCCGCACCAAAGATGCGACCATGTTGGTCGACACTTGCAGGCTTATCCACCGCCTGCACAGGCTTTGTTGTCGCTGTCGTAACCCTGTCAACGGCCCCTGCAATGCGGCCATCGCTTGCAATCAGCTTGTCCAGTCCGCTCAACCCGTTTGCCGCCTGATCTGCCTCACGGGCAAGCAAGGCTCCAATCGGGTCCTTCTCAGGGTCAATCTCATCTGTCGCCTCAGCAACCTCTTCGAGGGGCTGCTCGACTGTTTCAGCAGTCGCAGCAATTTGCGTATCAGGCCCGGGTGTCTGTTGATTGACAATTGGCTGATCAGAGGTTTCCTGCGCCACCTGTTCAATCGGCGCCGGGCTGCCGGATGGAAACAGCGCGTAGGATGCACCCCCAAACAGCACGATTGCAGCACAAATGGATGCCACCACACCGCCGCCGCCGTTCATCATTTCCCTGATCCGGCGAGACAACGGAAATTCAATGATCCTGGCACTGCCCAGGGGCCGAGGCATTTTCACACCCTGCTGCTTTGGTGGCGTCTGCCTGGGGATGACTTGCGCATAGTGCATCATCATTGGTTGTGGATCGAAGCCCAGATATTCTGCATATGCCCCGACCATGCCGATGGCATCTGCCCGGTGCGGCATTCTGGTAAGATCGCCGCGCTCGATTGCATCAAGATGAACCGGATGCACGCGAATGGCCTCCGCCACCTGGCGCAGGCTGACCCTTCGGCGCTCACGTTCGCGCTGCAGGAACCAACCTGCCTCGCCAGCCGGATCAACATTGCTGTCCGGTTTGGTGCGGTAATTCTGCAAATTGGCTTCAAAACTGCCGTGCGTGTGCTGATTCATAGCCGGGTACTCCTGATTGATCCGGCTATCTGAAACCACTAGCCCGC
Organism: uncultured Alphaproteobacteria bacterium; assembly: GCA_963787895.1. Taxonomy (GTDB): domain Bacteria; phylum Pseudomonadota; class Alphaproteobacteria; order Rhizobiales; family Aestuariivirgaceae; genus Anderseniella. Next base: position 377,101 of record CAWBEX010000002.1, read on the forward strand.
TGACCTTGGAAAACACTTGAGGTCGCGCAACTCATACAGACAACCGGCACACCCCTGCCCTGCGGCCACCTGCCGAGGGATTGAAAATGTATCCAGCTGCTACAATGAACAAACAGGGTTAGCATTTGGTGAATGACCAGCAACACAAATTGCAATGCCAGCGAGACCGAAGCTATCAGAGCGGAATGCGGTGCTGGCGGGCATACGCAACCAGCTTGTCGCGCAAAGAAGAACTCTCCGAATCCAGTTGTTCGCGGATGAAAACACCAGCCTTGGCAGCATCGAGCTTGAGCAACATCTGCTTAACCGGGCCGATTGAGGTCGGAGCCATGGAAATCGAGCGGAAACCAAGCGCCGCCAGCGCCATGGCCTCAATTGGTCTGCCCGCCATTTCACCGCACAAGGTGAGAGGTGTCTTATGACGCTCGCAAGCCTCACGCACGCAATCCAGCATTTTCAGCGCCGCCGGAGACAACGTATCGTAACGCCCGGCAAGTTTGGGGTGCAGCCGATCCGCCGCAAATGCAAACTGCATGAGGTCATTGGAGCCGATTGAGATGAAATCACAGTGCGGCAGCAGCTGCTCTAGCTGCCATACAAGCGCAGGAACCTCGAGCATGGCACCCACACGTACCTCCGATGGCATCTGATAGCCTCGAGACACCAGGAACTCCCGCTCCCTTTCCACCACGGCCCGGGCACGCAGCAATTCTGCGGTTTCAGATATCATCGGAAACATGATGCTCAACGGCTTGCCCGCAGCAGCCGAAATCAGCGCCCGCAACTGCAGCCTGAGCAGTGCCGGACGGTCGAGAGACATGCGGATGGCGCGCCAGCCAATGGCAGGGTTATCTTCCTTGATGGAAGTCAGATAAGGCAGCACTTTGTCCGACCCTATATCGAGAGTGCGGAACACAACTGGCGTGTCGCCGGCAGCATCAATGATGTTCTTGTAAAACTTCTTCTGCTCACCAAACCGCGGAAAGTGCCGCGCCAGCATGAACTGGAGCTCTGTACGAAACAGGCCGATGCCGCTGGCTCCTGTGGTTTTCAGATGGGGCATATCAACCACCAGACCTGCATTGAGACACAACTCAATCTGCCTGCCATCGAGCGTTATGGCAGGCTTGTCGATCAACTTGGCATATTGTGCCTGACGCTTGGCATACAGCCGCACTTTTTCGGTATAGACGTTCTGAACATCCTGCGACGGGCGCACGTACACATCGCCAGACCCGCCATCGACAATTATCTCCTGCCCATCCTCGGCAAGATCCGAGACAGACAGTGCAGAGCCAACAGTGGTAATCCCCAGAGCCCGCGCCACTATGGCGACGTGCGACGTCGAGCCAGCATGCTCAAGCACCAGTCCGCGCAACCGCGAAGGATCATAGTCGAGCAACTCTGCAGGCCCCATGGTCCGCGCCACAATGATTGAATCCTTGGGCAGCTCGGTGCGCGATGCCTTTTCCTCGACGCCGCTGAGAATGCGCAGTAACCTGTTGGCAATGTCATCAAGGTCGTGCAGGCGTTCGCGCATATAAGGGTCAGGCTGGCGGACCAGCCGCGCACGTGTATCTGACTGAACCCGTTCAACAGCCGCCTCCGCCGTCAATCCGGTGGCAACCGCTTCCCGTAACTTGCGCAACCAGCCCCGGTCACGGGCAAACATGCGCACGGTTTCAAGTACATCTTCAAAATCGGTGTTGAGCTCGCCGGGCCGGCGCTCTGCAAGTTGATCCACCTGGGCTTGCAGACTTGCCACCGCTGTGTCGAGGCGCAGCCGTTCCGCCTCGACATCCTCGGCAATGAAGCGGGTCACAATCACGCGCGGTTCGTGCAGTACAACATGGCCTAGCGCCACACCATCGACCAACCCCTCACCAACAACATGAAACGAACCAGCAACTGCTGAACCGTTATTCTGACCGGCAAAGGACGCCTGGACATCTTCAGTGGCAATAACCTCCGCCAGCACCATGGCGACCGTCTGCAGTGCCTCTTCTTCCTCCTCGGTATAGCTGCGTTTCACCTTGTTCTGCACAACCAGTACGCCACTAACCACCCCGTGACGCAGGATCGGCACACCAAGGAACGAGGAATAGATCTCCTCACCGGTTTCCGGCAGGTACTTGAAGGCCGGATGTGACAGAGCTTCGGAAAGCGATAGCGGTTCGGCCTGATGCGCAATAACGCCAACAAGGCCTTCTCCGACCTTGAGTTTCGACTGGTGAACGGCGCTAGCTTTCAGGCCCTCGGAAGCAAACAGCTCCAGGACGTTGCCGCCCGAGCGCATGACATAGATGGAGCATACCTCGGCCACCATGTTGGCCGCGATCAGGGAAACTATCTTGTCGAGCCTTGCTTGCGCTGCCTCTGGCCTTGCCATGACCTCGCGCATGCGTCTGAGCAAAACTCGCGGGCCCTGGGCTGGTACAACCATTACCGCGCAATCTCACCTGTCACTTGTTTTCGCCATGCTGACATTTCCATGCTCATCCCAGTGAAGTATTGGCCAGTCAGACAGCATCCAGACCATAGGCATCGTGCAGGACGCGCACCGCCAATTCGGTATAGTCTTCGTCGATCAACACAGAAATCTTGATTTCCGATGTAGTGATCGCCTGAATGTTAATCCCTTTTTCTGCCAGCGTCTTGAACATCAGGGCCGCCACGCCCGCGTGACTGCGCATGCCGATGCCGATGACAGAGACCTTTGCCACGCCCTTTGACGCTTCCGCCTCCGCAAATCCGATTTCGGCCTGGGCATCCTGGACAACCTTCAACGCCAGCGCAGCGTCCTTGCTGCTAACAGTAAAGGTAATGTTCGCCGTTTCACCATCTGCAGAAACGTTCTGAACAATCATGTCGACACTGACATTTGCGTCGGCCAGCCTGCCAAACACGGCGGCTGACACGCCAGGCTTGTCTTTGACACGGCGGATGGAAACCTTGGCTTCGTCACGGGAATAGGCGATGCCACTGACAACCTGCTGTTCCACGATGTTCTCCTCGTCGCAAACAAGAGTGCCCGGCCCTGTACCGTCTTCGCGGTTCTGGTCCTCGGAATCCGGGCTTTCAAAACTTGATCGTACCTGAAGCGGTACCTTGTACACCATGGCAAGCTCTACAGAACGGGTCTGCAGCACCTTGGCGCCGAGCGAGGCCAGTTCAAGCATTTCTTCATATGAGATGCGGGCAACCTTGCGCGCCTTCGGCTCAATGCGCGGGTCAGTTGTATAAACACCATTGACGTCAGTGTAGATGTCACACCTCGCATCAAGCGCCGCCGCCAGCGCCACAGCGCTGGTGTCAGACCCGCCACGCCCCAGCGTTGAAACACGCCCGTCAGGCGAAACACCCTGAAACCCTGCCATGACCGCGACTTCTCCGCCCTTCATGGCATCGATCATCTGCGCACATTCAACCTCGAGAATACGGGCCGAACCGTGGACGTCAGACGTCTTCATGGGCACCTGCCACCCCGCCCAGGAGCGCGCCTTGACACCCATCGATTGCAGCACGATAGCCAGAAGCCCCGAGGTAATCTGCTCACCCGTTGCAACAACGCTATCATACTCTTTCATGTCTGGCGAAACTGCATTGCTGCCATTGGATGCAGCAGCCTCGTTGACCCAGCCAACAAGCCGGTCGGTCGTGCCGGCCATGGCCGAGACCACCACAGCAACTTCATGCCCGGCAGCCACTTCGCGCGCGACATGACGAGCGACATTGCGAATGCGTCCCACATCCGCGACAGAGGTTCCGCCAAATTTCAGTACCAACCGGCCCAATTCAAGTCTCGCCCGTATCAAAACAAAAACCGCGCAAACTCGGTTGCATCAACCATTGCGCAGTGTCAATGAACTCGTCTGTATCTGCATGTACGCCGTAGTACACGTTGGAAACTCATACTCGCAAACATGGTCAAAGTGCAATATTGACCTTGTGTGAATTGATTGCGACGCAATGCTGTTGATCTCAGGGAATTGTTATGACCGCCAACCAAACTACATCGCGCTCCCCATCTGCCTCCGTAGACCCTTCAGAGGTGGAACGGTTTTCCGCAATGGCGGCAGAGTGGTGGAACCCTGATGGCAAGTTCGGTGTATTGCACAAATTCAATCCGGTCAGGCTTGAATATATCCGCGAACAGGTAACGGCCAGAAAGCGTATCGACCCACGCCAACGTCAGCCATTTGAGGGTCTTCGCTTTCTCGACATCGGCTGCGGCGGAGGCCTGTTGTCAGAGCCTATGACGCGGCTCGGCGCCAGCGTGACCGCTGTCGATCCGTCAGAAAAAAACATCAAGACCGCTTCGGTTCATGCCAGCGAACAGGGCCTGGAAATAGACTACCGGGCCGCCACGGCAGAGGACCTGGCGCAGGCAGGAGAAAAGTTCGACGTGATCCTCAACATGGAGGTGATCGAACACGTGAAGGACCCTGCAGCCTTTACCGCAACCTGCGCATCCATGCTGAACCCTGGCGGTATCATGTTCGTCGCAACACTGAACCGCACCTTGAAAGCGTTTGGGCTGGCAATACTGGGGGCGGAATACGTGCTCGGCTGGTTGCCCAAGGGCACCCACCAGTGGGAAAAGTTCATTACACCGGAAGAACTGCATGGCTGGCTGCAAGCATCTGGCTGCGTGGTGCAGGAAACTGTCGGCGTAAGCTACTCGCCGCTCAGCAACACATGGCGCAAGGCCAAAGACACTGACGTCAACTACATGCTGGTCGCGCAGAAGCCGATAATCTGAATCACTTCCAAGCCACCAGAACCGCGCCAACTGCCATCAGGCACACGCCGAGCCAGTTTGGCAGACTGAGCCTTTCACCGAGAAAAACCACAGCAAACACGGCAACGAAAACTACCGAAAGTTTGTCAACAGGGGCAACGCGAGCAGCATCGCCAAGCTTCAACGCACGAAAATAGCACAGCCACGACGCTCCGGTTGCCAGCGCCGACAGGCCAAGGAAAACCCATGTTCGTGCAGACACCGAAGCCGGGTTCTGCCAGGCGCCAGTGGCATAAACAATCAACCCCACCAGAGGCAGGATAAGCGCAACGCGGATAAATGTGGCATAGTCGGACGGCACTTGGTCGACACCAGCCTTGGCAAAGATGGCCGTAAGAGCGGCAAAGCCAGCAGCCAGTAGCGCCCACCCTTGCCAGCCAAGTGACATGGGCTAGTTGCCTTCTTCCGGCAGATCGGGCAACGGCAGAACATCAATACCTTCTTCATGCAGCTCGCGCGCGTCTTGCAAAGAAGCCTCACCATAGATTCCACGCGCTTCGTCTTCGCCATAGTGTATACGACGGGCTTCCTCGGCAAATCTGTCGCCAACATAGTCAGCATTTTCTTTCACATGCTGCTTCAGTTTGCGCACCATGTCTGCCATGACCTGCATGCGAGGATCAGCTGGCGGGGAATGCAAAGTAGTGACCGTGCCCTGTTTGCGGTTGGATTTGGCCGATACGCCCGGCATCATCAAGGCCTTTTGCACATTCGCAGAACCGCATTGCGGGCAAATGACGAGTTTGCTCTTGACCTGATCGTCAAACGCGTCCGAACCGGCAAACCAGCCGTCGAACTCATGTTCTGCATCACATATCAGGTTGTAGTGTATCATTCGGCCGCAGCCTTGTTGCCAGGCACTGCCAGTGTCAGCCCGCGGTCATGCGTAAGCGCTGGAATACGGTTGCGCACTTCCGATACAAGGCTGGTGTCAATATCCGCCATAACAATGGCTTCACGCTCATCACCAGCATCAGCCAGTACTTCACCCCAGGGCGAAACAATCAGGCTGTGCCCATAGGTACTGCGGCCTTCCTCATGTTTGCCGCACTGGGCCGGTGCGAACACGAAGCAGCCTGTTTCGATGGCGCGGGCTCGCAACAACACATGCCAGTGAGCCTTGCCGGTTGGTACAGTGAACGCGGCGGGTACGGACAGGAAGTCGCAACCTGCCTGCGCCAACATGCGATAGAGATAGGCAAAGCGCATGTCATAACAGATCGTCATGCCCAACCGGCCCCAGGGCAGATCAGCAAACACAGCCTCATTGCCAGCCTCAAAAGTCGACGATTCACGGTAGCGCTCGCCATTGGGCAGATCGACATCAAACATATGTGACTTGTTGTAGCGCGCCATAACGGAGCCATCGGGCGCAAACAACATCGACCGGTTGGACAGTTTGCCACCACCCGCCTGAAGGCCAAGAGACCCTGCCAGCAAATACTTGCCGGTTTCTTCCGCCAGCTGTGAAAACGTAGCGACCGCCAGACAATCCGCCTCATCTGTGACTTTGCCAGCAACCGCCGCGCGCGGACTATCAATCAGGTTGGACATTTCAGGCGTCATGATCAGGTCTGCGCCGCGATCTACTGCACAGCGAACCAGCTGCGAAACAGTTTGCATATTGACGGCAGGTTCCCGGCCCGAACACAACTGAATACAAGCAGCCTTGAACACACCGGCCATGACCCTAGCCCTGCAAGAGCGGATCAAGCCTGCCCGCATTGTCGAGGGCATGCAGATCATCACTGCCGCCGACGTGAATATCGCCAATAAATATCTGCGGAACCGTACGCGCACCGCCAGCCCGCTTGGTCATCGCAGCTCGGGTACCAGGCTGGAAAGTTACGTCAATCTCGTCGAATGCCACGCCCTTCTGTGTCAGGAGATTCTTGGCAGAATGGCAGTATGGACAGAACATTGTGGTGTAGATGGTAACGGGCTTCATGAAGGTCGCACTCTGGTTGAAAGCTTGTATATCATATGGCGTCAGTCTTCGTGGCTGACAAGCGCGAATGCAAGCACATCCACGCGCGCTGCCCCAGCCACTTTCAATGCACGAGCGCATTCACTGGCAGTTGCCCCCGATGTTACCACATCATCCACCAGCAAGACATGGGCATCGAGGATGTCCGGTACTCGCTGTGGGGGAACGGTAAAGGCCCTCTTTACGTTGCGGGTACGCCCGGTCACGTCAAGACCAACCTGGGAGCGGGTATTCCGCACCCGGCGCACCAGATCAGGCTCAAAGCGAAGGCCTGCCTGCCTGCTCACGTGACCCGCCAGCAGAGCCGACTGGTTGTAGCGACGCGACCACAACCGCCAGCGATGCAAGGGAACCGGCGCAACCAGATCAACGTCATTGAACAGTCGGCGCCCGGCATGCACCATCAATCTCGCCATCGTGTCAGCAACCTCGTGCCGATCGCGATATTTCAGCGAATGCACCAGTTTCTGAGACACATCTCCGAATATGACGGCCGCCCGCGCCCTGTCCCAGCCAGGCGGATTGCGTATGGCCCGCGCTGAGACAGCTGCATCGCCTGCATCAAATGTCATAGGCGAACCATAGACATCGCAAACTGGATCGGCAATCAACTCAAGCCCGCCCCAGCAACGAGCACACAAACCACCCTTGCCCGTCACCGGGGTTTCACACACCGGGCAGGTGACCGGCAAGACCATGTTGAAGAGGTCCCGGCCAAGGCGCATCGAAGCGGCAGCTATATCCGGCAGAATGGATTTCATGCAGCCAATCCTGCAACGGCGAAACACAATGCGGCAATTGAATAGTTGCGCAACACTACCGGCGGGGCATATGTCACCACAATGAATGATACCGGCCAATCCATACCCATGCTGTTCGACCAGGCAGTCATGGTGCGCAACATCAAGCGCGCCCTAAAGGCCGGTCAGCTGCCATGCTTTCTGGATGAAATCGCCACAGATGAACTGGCTGACAAGTTTGCCAGCATCACCCGGTCATTTTCCTCTATCGCCATTTTTGCACATGACTCGTCTCGCCTTGAACGGGCCATTGCGCAAAGCGCAAGTGCAAATGCCGCGATCTCCAGGCACTCACCCCTTGCGCTCCTCGATGATCTGGCTTTGCCAGAGGGTGGCCATGACTGTTTGCTGGTTGCTTGTGGACTGGAATGGACGAATGACCTGCCGGGCAAACTGGCGCAATTGCGCCGGACACTGAAGCCCGACGGCGTTCTACTGGCTGCAATGCTTGGCGGCGACACACTGTGCGAACTGCGTGCAGCATGGCTTCACGCAGAAACAACACTCACCTCGGGGGCCTCGCCCCGTGTAGCGCCGTTCTGTGATGTTCGTGATGCAGGAAGCCTGTTGCAGCGGGCCGGTTTCGCCTTGCCGGTTGTCGACACCGACCGGTTCACGGTGCGCCATCAAAATGGACTTGCGTTGATGAAGGACCTCAAATCGCTGGGCTTGTCGAACGCGATGCACGAACGCAGCCGCCGTTTGACATTCCCTGACCTGCTAGTGGCAGCATGCGCTGCCTATGATCACGCCAATGCCGATCCGGACGGGCGCGTGCGTGCCACGTTTCAGTTGATCTATTTGACAGGATGGGCGCCTGATGAAAGCCAGCCAAAACCACTCAGACCTGGGTCGGCCAAAACCCGGCTGGCTGACGCTTTGAATGTCCGCGAGGTGAGGCTGCCGAAACGCGGATGAGCATCAGACTCCGATTACACTGCCACCAATCACTGCAAGCGTCGCTACAATAGCCGCTGACATGCCAAATACCAGGATGGCGTAATCGCGTACAACTGGTCGGACTTCAGCTTTTGCTGTTTGAGATTTCGTTTTGAACATTTGACAAACTTCCCGTTACTCAACTCAACTCACCACATGTGCCCGCCTTGAACAGCGGATCATTATGCGGGACGATTGAACGGGAAGTTTGCTGCCGGAACCCGCCTTCTAAAGCAGGTCGATCAGATGAGCGATCAGAGGCTCATCCGCCGGCGGCATGGGAAACTCGCGAAGCTTGTTGGGCCGCACCCAGCGCAATTGCGAGTGCTCGCGACGTTCAACCTCACCTTTCCACCGCCGGCACACATAAACCGGCATCAACAGGTGGAAATCATCATAGGCGTGGCTGGCAAACGTCAGTGGTGCCAGACAGGCTTCGGTCACGTCGATGCCCAGCTCTTCCTTCAACTCGCGGATAAGCGCGGCCTCAGGTTGTTCTCCAGGTTCAACCTTGCCACCGGGAAACTCCCACATTCCGGCAAGGCTCTTACCCTCGGGACGCTGTGCAATCAGAACTCTTCCGTCCGGATCGATCAGCGCACAAGCTACGACGAGAACGAGTTTTTTTCCGTTCATGTCCACGAACCACCTTGCCGGGAAAAAGTTAACAGGATCGCTCGGATTTGACCCTTCCGGCACCGCTCCAGCGCCGAATTGCCATACACGGTTACCAAAATGAAAACCATCAGATCAACTACGGTACGACCCGTTGATATCAATGTAGCCGTGCGTCAAATCACAGGTCCACACGGTGGATTTACCCTTGCCGACGCCAAGGTCGACAGTAATGACAATCTCCTGACCCTGCATATGCGGCACAAGCTTGCTTTCATCATAACGCGAATGAACCTGCCCCTTTGCCGCAACCAACAAACCGCCAATGTGAATTCTCAGCTTGTCACGGTCAGCCTTTTCACCGCACTTGCCGACAGCCATGACAATGCGCCCCCAATTGGCGTCCTCGCCTGCAATTGCAGTTTTTACCAATGGTGAATTGGCGATGGCCAGACCGGCACGGCGCGCTGCACCATTATCTTCAGCCCCGGTTACGGTGATGGAGATAAACTTGCTGGCTCCCTCACCATCGCGAACGATTTGATGGGCAAGATCCTGCAATACTGTGTCGAGTGCCTTGCGGAACGACTTGAGCCCTGGGTCGTCGATGGTCCGTATCGACTTTGGAGCAATCCCTGCCTTGCCCGTAGCACACAGCAGCAGGGTGTCCGAGGTTGAAGTATCGCCGTCCACGGTAATCGAATTGAAACTGCGGTCTGAAGCATCGGTCAGCAGCTTCTGCAACAATGCGTGCGGCAAGCCCGCATCGGTGAAAACAAACCCCAGCATGGTGGCCATGTCAGGAGCAATCATGCCAGAGCCCTTCGCAATGCCGTTAATGGTGACGGCTTTGCCGCCAAGCCTGGCCGTGGCGGTTGATAGCTTTGGGAAGGTGTCCGTTGTCATAATGGCGCGCGCCGCTGCCATCCATTCATCGCCTGATGCACCTTCCGCCATCGCCTTCAATCGCGATGTGATGGGAGCTGGATCAAGCGGCTGCCCAATGACGCCGGTCGAGGCGACAAACACTTCGTGCGCAGAACAAGCAGCAACCGCACAAGCCTGCTTGACCGTGGCAGCAACAGTCTTGTCGCCAGCCTTGCCGGTAAACGCATTTGAGTTGCTCGCGTTGACCACGATTGCCCTTGCCTTGCCCTTCTTCAGATTGGCAGCACACAGATCAACCGGTGCGGAGCGTGTTTTGGAGCGGGTAAGAACACCTGCAACAGCAGTGCCCTTTTCCAGCAGGCACAGCAACAGGTCATCCCGGCCCTTGTATTTCACCTCGGTTGCAGCGGTTGACAGTTGCACGCCAGCTATCGCAGGCAGTTCAGCCAGCCTCTTTGGAGCAAGCGGTGATACGGGAAGTTGTTTGGCCATTTCAGATTGATCCGTGAGACTGTTGGGCGGGCGCTCATTAAGAAACACAGTACAAAAAACCGCAAGGCCCGGTTGGGGCCTTGCGGTGAAACGCGAATGGAAATTACAGTGTTACTGGGCGTCGCTCTTGTTGGCCTTGCCGCCGGTTGTTGTCTGAGACTCGGCAGCAGCCCCGGCAGCTGCACCAGAAGCCTTCAGAGTCTCGCGCCGCTTTTCCGCATCAACCTGCATCTGCTTGAGATCCTCGTCCAGTATGTTGATCTTGCCCTTTACACGAAGGTCGACAATTTTGTCCTGTACGGCCTTGCGCAACAGAAGCAGTCTGATCGGCCCCTTGACCTGATCGAATGGTTGCGCGCCACCTTCCTGAAGGTCTTCAAGCTTGATAATGTGCCAGCCGAAATCAGTTTTCACTGGCTGCGAAATTTCGCCCTTCTTCATGGCAAACACAGCCTTCGAGAACGCCGGCACCATTTCTGCCGAGGTAAAGAAGCCAAGATCGCCACCATACTCGCGGGACCCGTCAAGTGAAACCTGCTTGGCCACTTCCTCGAACTTCTCACCCTTGGTGATGCGTTCCAGAGCGGTCTTTGCTTCTTCTTCGGAATTCACAAGAATATGGCGTGCCCGGGCGCGCACTTCAGTGCTGACCTTGGATGCCTCCTTGTCATAGGCTTCCTTCACCTGATCCTCGGTAACTGTCGGAGCAATATTGTCGGTGAAATAAGCATCACGCAGCGCCTTGGCCTGATAGAATTTCAGCCGGCGCTTGTACTCTTCACCCTCGATCGTCTTTTCCTTAACAGCTTCCTGAGCCAGCAGATGTCGCTCGATCAGATACTCGATCACAAACGCAAACCGCAAGTTGGCAGGCACCTGTTCCAGCTGCGGACGCAGATCGTCGGTCGCCAGCTCGGCTTCCTTCACGGTGATGTTGTAGCCGTTCACCACAGCGATGACCTTGTCACCCTCCTGCGCAAACGATGGAGCCGGGCCGGCAGCAAATGCCGCAAAGCCCAACATTACAAATGCTGCAATTCTGACTATACTCATCTTCAATCAATCAGTCCCTTGAGATAATACTCACGAATGCCTGACAATGGATGGTTGGCCCTCACCTGCCGATCCCTGTCCAACCCGGTCAATGCTTGCCAATTCAGGCGACATTAAGCCATTGGGACAATTCTGACATTGCTGCCAATACATCCGGGTTGCTTAGTTGCAGCGCACAATGCTTCTAATCACGATCACTTTCAAGTGCGATCATGGACGCAAGAAGCATCAACAACACCATTTTTGGCAGATCAGATGCCTTGAAACAGCCGCTTATGCCCCCTATTTGCGACAATCAGGCCGACATCGGGCCTGGTGGCGGGAAATCGGCTGTGTATTTTTCTGGTAACCGTTGCCGATATGCCACACCTGTTGCAGCGTGCGGACAAGTTGATTAAACAGAACGGAGCGGCAATACCTCACGCATTACGGCTGAATTCAGCAAACAAATGCCAGCATCTGCCTTCGCCAGGCACTCACACGGATTTCAAGGAAGCCAAATGTTCGGACTGGGCTCACTCGCTGCCAAGGTTTTTGGCAATTCAAACGACCGCAAGGTCAAAAAATACAAACCTCGGGTAGATGCGATAAACGCACTCGAACCAGAACTGGAAGCTTTGAGTGACGCTGAACTCAGGGCCAGAACTGACACTTTCCGGCAACAGTTCAAGGACGGTACTTCGCTTGATGATCTGCTGGTGCCGGCATTTGCAACTGTCCGGGAAGCTTCCAAGCGTGCTCTGGGGCTGCGGCATTTTGACGTCCAGCTCATCGGCGGCATGGTGCTGAACGACAGCTCCATTGCGGAAATGCGCACCGGTGAAGGCAAAACCCTTGTTGCCACTCTGCCGGTCTACCTCAATTCGTTAACAGGCAAAGCGGTCCATGTCGTGACCGTCAACGATTATCTGGCCAACCGTGATGCTGGTTGGATGGGTAAGATTTACCAGTTTCTCGGGCTTAAGGTAGGCGTTATCGTGCATGGCCTGGATGATGATGCGCGCCGCGAACAATATGCCTGCGACGTCACCTACGCCACCAACAACGAACTTGGCTTCGATTATCTGCGCGACAACATGAAATACTCTGTCGAGGACATGGTGCAGCGCGGCCACTACTTTTCCATCGTTGACGAAGTGGACTCGATCCTCATTGACGAAGCCCGTACGCCACTGATCATCTCCGGCGCCCTCGAGGACCGCTCCGACCTTTACAACCAGATCGATGCTTTCATTCCCCAGCTCGTCGAACAGGACTACGAGGTAGAGGAGAAATCCAAGTCCGTCTCGCTGACCGAAGAGGGCAACGAACATATCGAACAAATGCTGCGCGATTCAGGCATGATGAAAGAAGGGTCTCTCTACGATGTTGAGAACGTTGCCCTGGTACATCATGTGAACCAGTCGCTGCGCGCTCACAAGGTTTTCCAGAAGGACCGCGACTACATCGTCAAGGACGACGAAGTCATTATCATTGACGAGTTCACCGGACGCATGATGCCGGGAAGGCGCTATTCCGAAGGCCAGCACCAGGCGCTTGAAGCCAAGGAAAGCGTGCGAATCCAGCCTGAGAACCAAACACTCGCCTCAATCACTTTCCAGAACTATTTCCGCCTCTACGAAAAGCTGGCCGGCATGACCGGAACGGCAATGACGGAAGCGGACGAATTCATGGATATCTACAAGCTGGATGTGATTGACGTGCCAACCAACGTGGCAGTTCTGCGCGTTGATGAGGACGACGAAGTCTACCGCACAGTGCGCGAGAAATTCGATGCCATCGTGAAAGCCGTGCAGGATGCGCGCGAACGCGGCCAGCCGGTGCTGGTAGGCACCACTTCAATCGAGAAATCAGAGTTTCTGGCTCCACACCTGCAGCAGTTGGGTATTGCCCACAGTGTGTTGAACGCGCGCTACCATGAGCAGGAAGCCCAGATCATCTCCCAGGCAGGCGTGCCCGGCGCGGTTACGATCGCTACCAACATGGCCGGTCGCGGCACCGACATCCAGCTTGGCGGCAACTTTGAAATGCGTGTGGCAACCGAACTTGCCGACATGAAAGAAGGCAAGAAGCGCACTGAAGCCGAAGCCCGGATCAAGAGTGAAATTGCCGAAGCCAAAGCCAAGGCAATTGCTGCAGGCGGCTTGTTCGTCATCGCCACCGAACGTCACGAGAGCCGACGCATTGACAACCAATTGCGCGGTCGTTCCGGCCGTCAGGGTGACCCGGGCCGCTCGCGGTTTTACCTGTCGCTCGAAGACGACCTGATGCGCATTTTCGGATCCGAGCGCATGGATAGCATGTTGCAGAAGCTGGGGCTCGAAGAAGGCGAAGCCATCGTCCATCCCTGGATCAACAAGGCATTGGAGAAGGCGCAGCAAAAGGTTGAGGCACGCAATTTTGATGCTCGCAAGAACATCCTCAAGTTCGATGATGTGATGAACGATCAGCGCAAGGTCATCTTTGAACAGCGCATCGACATCATGAACGGCCACGAGATTGCAGAAACTGTCGCAGACATGCGCCAGGAGGTCATCGACAACACCGTCACCGAGTTCATCCCGCCCAACGCATATCCGGAGCAGTGGCGATCCAAAGAGTTGAGGGAAAAACTCCGCGAAGTGATTGCTATCGATTTCCCGGTTGAGGACTGGGCTGCAGAAGAAGGTATCGCGGATGAGGAAATTCGCGGCCGTGTGGCTGAAGCCGCCAACAACCTCTATACCGAAAAGCGCGAAAAGTACGGCGATGAGATCATGGGCTACGTCGAGAAGGAAGTGCTGTTGCGCTCACTCGACCAGCTTTGGCGCGAGCACATCGTTACCCTGGAGCACTTGCGCCAGGCAGTTCAACTTCGCGGCTACGGTCAGCGAGATCCACTCAATGAATACAAGACCGAGGGTTTTGCTCTGTTTGAGCAAATGATTGTCAGGCTTCGCGGCGTGGTATCAGGGCAATTGATGCGGGTTGAAATCAACCAGGGCGGCGCTGATCAGATGTTCCCGGACGACAACGAACTTCCCGACATGTTCATCGAGGATTTTGATGAAGACGGCAATGAACTGCCGCCTGGAACATTGTTGTCTGCGTCGGCTTCCCCGCCCGCCAACCTGCCTGAAGGGGCCGACCCTGAAGACCCTGCAACATGGGGTCATGTAGGGCGTAACCAGGCCTGCCCGTGCGGCTCAGGCAAGAAATTCAAGCATTGCCACGGGGCATTTGCCTGATCCTCATAGCGGTCTCGTTGCAAGCGGGTGTCAACTGGGGAACACGGCCGTGATTTCACATGACCACCGAACCATCTATGTGCACGTTCCAAAATGCGGTGGCATCAGCATTGAAAATGCCTTCCTGACTGACCTCAACCTTTTATGGGAGCTTCAAGCTCCTTTGCTGCTGCGTCCAAACGCTGAACCACGATTGGGACCGCCGCGCCTGGATCATCTAACGGCGGAGGAATACACTCGCTTCAAGTACATCTCTGATGACTTGTTTGCAGACTTACAGATTTGCGACTGTTCGCTCACCAATCACGCGCACAGTGTCTTTCTACAACTACATGTGCGCAATTATGCGCCCCGAACTGTATGGCCGCAGCAGGCGGCTGCTTGAAGAAACTTAGGCTGCCACACTTACCAAGTTTCGATACATTCTTCGAAAAAGTCATTGTGGATAACTTTCGGCTTGCCAGTGAATACGCCGGACCAAATCATGGATATCCAGGCTTCTACTGGTTCATTCGACCGCAATCAGACTTCCTCTTTTCCAGTGAAGGCGAATTGATGGTGCATGATGTTTTCAAACTGGAGGACATAAAGTCGAGTGGGCAAAGATCGCCCAGAAGTCATCTGTAAAATCGCCTCTAGCTCACAAAAATGTGTCTCCCGCACACTTTTCCACTTCCCAACTAAGCAATGTACATATGCGGAAAATTCATGAGCTTTACGCTGCAGATTTCGAGAACTTTGGCTACCAGACCTGATGAAAACGCCAATTCCGGTCGGTCAACCCGAGGCAGGAACACCTTGTCGGGCACCCTTGTTGCCCACAAATCAATTCTGAACTAGTTTGCGAGCATCCCAACATACAATCACCGCACTCATCAGGAAGAACAGCGAAACTACAGATCCCTGCGGAGCAAATGCTTGAAGTCCAAATTCAAAATAGGTCGCAGAAATGTTTTGCAAGGCATGGCCGCCGGCATGGTGACGGGCATGGGCTTGAGCAGCACATCCGGCCCTGCCCTGGCAGCCGGGATAGGCGCCTTGAACAGCGAACTCCGGCTGCGGCTCGCAGGTCAGGAGCTGCCCGTTCACCCCCGATACTGCCCCCTACTGGTGCAGAGACCCTGCAGATTCTGGTGTCGCTGAAGCATCAGCAAATGCTGGTTTATGCTGGCGAAATGGAAATTGGTCGTAGCGAAATTTCTACGGGCAAGCCGGGCAAAGAGACCCCGCACGGGATTTTCTCGGTTATCAGCAAGCACGAGTTCCGCTGGTCCAATTTGTATGAGCGAGAACCCATGCCCGTTCATGCAACGCCTGACCTGGAGCGGCATCGCCATGCATGCAGGTGAGCTTCCAGGGTACCCGGCCTCGCATGGCTGTGTACGCATGCCGGGCGGATTCGCCGCCAGGCAATTGTATGATCTGGAAACCGCCGACCGCCATGTTGTGATTTCGCAAGATCCGGCTAGTCCCCTGATGGTCGCAAATAGCGCCTTGCCAAAACTCGCATCCGGATCGTCGGATTCAAAGCCTCCCTTGCGCATCCTGCTAACCAGACTGACAGGTCGCGAACGACTGGCCAATGCACAGGGGAAATCTCGATGCCCAGGGTTTCCAGGCAGGTCGCCCCGACGGTCTTGTCGGCCGGATGACATGGCGCGCGATCCTCAACTCCGAGAAATCCATTGGGGCAGAAGCACCCGACGGAGCATTGGACAAGGCAACCTATGATGCACTGCGCGCAAGCGATGGTGCTGAGAAGTTTCCCGATGGCCATTTATACATTCGGCAAGGCCAAAGACCGATCTTCGACACTCCCAGTCGAGCTGGCCAACCCCGACAAACCGCTGGGAAACCACTTGCTGACCTTGCCCCATGTCAGCAACAGCGGGTGTCACAATGGCTTTCCGTTAGCCTCGATGATGCGGTTTCAACCGCAGGGCTTGACGCGTTCTTGCGTTTCACAATTCCCGAAGATGTACGAAAACGTCTTGCAACGCCTTGAACCGTTCTCTTCTATCGCAATCTCGAGGATGCCGGCCTCGGACGGGAAACCGGCAAGGGGACTGACTTCGTCGTAGTAACATACAACCCGGCCGACCACTGATTACATGCAATGCAACCTGCCACTTGGCAAACCAGATGATTTGACTATGTTGCAGGCACCGCAATGACAACAGATCAAATCATCCTCTTCACCATCATGGGTAGCGCTCTGGGCTTTCTCGTTTGGGGCCGGCGTTTCGCTATGACCTTGTGGCGTTCTCAGCGTTGGCGCTGTCTGTCATTCTTGGAGTGGTTGACAAGGATTCCGTTTTTCCGGTTTCGGCCACCCTGCTGTGGTCATCATAGCGCTGGTGCTGATTGTCAGTCGCGCACTGTCGCAATCAGGTGCGGTCGACTTGCTTACCCCGCCGGTGATCTCGTCCGGGCGCGGCATTACTGCGCACGTCACGATCATCGGTTTTGTCGGCGGTGCATTGTCGGCATTCATGAACAATGTTGCAGCACTTGCCCTGCTCATGCCGGTTGACATGACAGCAGCCAGCAAGGCCAAACGGGCCCCAGGCCTCATTGACACTCATGCCCTTGTCATTCGCAACCATCCTGGGCGGTATGGTAACCCTGATCGGGACCCCAACCAATATTGTCATCGCACAGTTCAGGGGCGTGGCGACCTATAGGGCGAGGCCAATGGGAGCAGCCTACTCCATGTTCGACTTCGCCCCAGTCGGGCTGGTGTGCGCGCTCGCCGGACTGACCTTACATAGCACTAATCGGTTGGCGCCTCATTCCTCAGGATGCGAGCCGGTCATCATCCGCAAAAGATCTCGAAAATCTCGACGGTTACGTGATGGAAGTCAGTGTGCCCGACAAATCTTCGGCAATCGGCAAGAAGGTAGGCGAACTGTATCCGGTCGCCGACGAGATACGAAGTCTACATTCTGGGCCTCATACGCCGCGGCGAACGGCTGTCCGGCACAGCTCGCGGTGTCGAGGTACGCAAGGGAGACATTCTGGTCCTGGAAGCGGACCCAAGAGTCGCTGGAACAGTTTTCCAATGCTCTGAAGCTGGCCTATTCATCATCGGCCAAGCACAAAGGCGTTTTGACCGGCACACTGGCGGTCGATCGAGGCAGTGGTGAAATCGAACTCGCGCATTGAAGGGCGCTCGGCACTGGATGTGCGCTTGCTGTACCGCCAGCAAACCATGCTGTTGGGTGTTGCACGCGAAGGCAAACCGTTTCGCGACCGCGTTCGCCATCTACCGCTCAAGGCAGGTGATGTTCTGTTGCTGATGAGCAGGGATCGATTGCCGGACGTTGTAAATTGGCTAGGTTGCCTGCCGCTGGCAGACCGTGCGCTGCAGGTTACTCAGCGTGACAAGGCATTGTATGCCATGGCGATATTCCTTGCAGCCATCGTGGCCGCCAGCATCGGCCTGGTCTACCTGCCTGTCGCGCTCGCTGCTTGCGTCGCGGTGTACGCCCTGCTGAAAATGATCACGCTCACGCAGATCTAGAAGCCATTGAATGGCCCGTGATCGTCTTGCTGGCTTCGTTGATACCGATTGGTGCGGCCATTGAAACCTCGGGCGGAACGCAGCTCATAGCGAACGGGCTTGTATCGATCACCCAGGGCTGGCCGGCATGGACAGTTCTGCTGCTCCTGATGGTAGTTACTATGAGCCTGTCGGACGTGCTGAACAATGTCGCAACCGTCCTGGTGGCAGCCCCTGTCGCAATCAAGATCGCCGAGCAGCTCAACGTAAACCCGGACGCCATGCTTATGGGAGTGGCAGTGTCGGCAAGTTGCGCTTTTCTGACCCCGATAGGCCACAAGAACAACACCATCATCATGGGCCCTGGTGGATACCGCTTTGGCGACTATTGGCCGATGGGCCTGCCACTGGAACTGATAATACTGGCCGTTGGCATGCCAATGATCCTGCTGGTGTGGCCGTTGTAGCAGACAGGCACCAGCGCTACTGGATCTGACCCGGTCCCCAGGCCCCGGATAAGCTGCGGTGCCAAAGGGTCTGCTGAAGCCTGTTCCACAAGATATTCCGGCGGCACCGATACATTGTGCGGGAAAAACACGTAGCGCTGATCCTTTACCCCGACGGTAGGCGGTTGGTGGTTCTGTTCGAAATAATCGTAACCGGTCTTGAGCTCGCGCCAGTACGCATCGTACTCGTGACCTGCATACCGGATCAGGTTCTGCTCGGTCATGCGAAACGGAAATGCATGGACGGGGAACTCCTGCTGGCCATAGAGGAATGCCTCCCGCGCCAGCGAAAACAACTCTTCAACCTGTTCATCATTGATGGCATAGCAGCCACGCGATGAGCACCCGCCGTGAACCATCAAGTGCATGCCAGTGCGGCCATGCGATTTGTCATAGGCATTGGGATACCCGATATTGAACGACAGATGATACTTGGACTTGGGGTTCATCTGGCGCTGCGATACCATATAGAAGCCTTCAGGCGCCTGCCTGTCACCTTCCTGGAACTTGGGGCACAGAACACCTGAACGACTGCAAATCTGGTAGTTGCGGAACAGCACATACGGGCCGAAGGGTTGCTGAAGCCAGACCTCCATCTGGTTTTCTTCCTTGAATATGCGCACCAGCAATGGCGCTCCTACCTTGAGGTTGAGACGCTGCAGATCCGCCATGACCTTTGGCGATAGCGGCTCCAGTCCTTTCTCCGTGCTGCAAGATGCAAGCAGCAGGGCACATGCGGCTGCACCCATCCCGAAGATGCGACGGCTAATTATTGCGTTCGTGTTGTCCATGTCTCGCGCAAACCTGTCAGAATGTGAGCCCGGCGAATTCTGGCTCAAAATCCGTTTACACTCAATTAACCACGTACGATCTGTTCGCGACCCTTACGCTCGGCACCTGACGGCGATGTTCAAAGCGTTCATAACCAGGCTTCAGCATTGTCCAGAAACCATACCACTTGCTGCTTCTGTGACGTCCCAATGTGGCCGTTTCCAGACGAAACGGAAAGGCATGGACAGAGACTTTCTTGCTGTCCCCTTTGAAAGGCAGCCTCCATCAGCCGGTAGACAATCTCAACTTCATGGTCACGGATTGCATAACAACCGATTGACGAACAGCCGCCATGCACCATGAGACGAACCGTGGCCGAAGCGCCCTATATACCGGTTGGGAAATCCAAGGTTGAAAGCCAGGTGATGCCTGCTGTTCGGGTTCATCTGCGCACGAGATACAGTGTAAAAACCTTCCGGCGCCTGGCGGTCGCCTTCCTTCAGCTTGGGACCAAGTTTTCCGGAATATGAACATATGCGGATTGTCCGGAAGTGCTGCCACTCGCTGCCGTCCTGCAGCCAAACTTCCAGTTCGCTGCTTTGCTTGAAAATGCGGATGAACACCGGCATTCCCGGTTCCAGCCCCTTGGCTCTCAACTGTGCCCAGGCCTGTTTGCGATAATGTTCCGGGTCCGGAAAGCGCTGTTTCTCGGCAACGCGGTTGTTGTGCGCGGCCTGGTACAACGCAATGCCTGTACCCAGCATCACAATCATGACCAGCATCAGTCTGATAAATCGTTTCATGCGGCAATCCGGTTTCAGTTCCGTAATCAGCCAGAATCAAGCCAAAGCGGCAGGTTTCCGGCATCACATAGTCAATGCACGCCCAATCAGGAGGAACTTTTCCCGCCTCTGCTGACGGATTTCCTCCGGCGCCAGGTGCTTGAACGGCAACAAGGCCGCAGAAATGGCGGCTCGAACCGATCCAATCATCACCTGCTTCTGCCGATGGGCTCCGCCGACCGGTTCTGGCACAATTGCGTCGACGATACCCGACTCTTTCAGGTCAGTGGCCGTAATGCGCATTGCGCTTGCTGCCTCGTTGGCGCGCGCAAAATCATGCCAGAGGATTGAGGCTGCACCTTCGGGAGAGATGACCGAATAGATCGAATTCGCCAGCATCAGTACAGAACTTGCGGTTGCAATTGCTACCGCTCCACCAGAACCACCCTCACCAATTATTGTGGAAATGATAGGCGTACCCAGTCCAAGGCAGGTATCTGTTGACCTTGCAATGGCCTCCGCCTGACCGCGCTCCTCTGCCCCGATACCCGGATAGGCACCGGCAGTGTTTACAAACGTCAACACTGGCAGCGAGAACCTTTCGGCAAGTTCCATCAATCGCACCGCCTTGCGATACCCTTCAGGCCGCGCCATGCCGAAATTGTGCCGCAGTCTGGACTGTGTATCTGCGCCCTTTCCTGACCCATGACCACAACCGGTTCACCCTCGAACCTGCCTAGACCGCCTAGCAATGCCTCCATCTTCAGCAAACTTGCGATCACCGGCAAGCGGTGTGAAGTCAGTAATCAGAGCCTCGATGTAATCTTGCGTGTGAGGCCTGTCCGGGTGGCGCGGCACCTGGGTTCTTTGCCAGGGATTAAGGTTGGCGTACAGATCAGCCAGCGACTTTGCCAATTTGCCTTCAAGCTGCTTGACCTCCTCTTCAATGGAGACCGGATCCTCACCCTTCTGAATTGATTTCAGTTCGGCAATTTTGCCCGCGGAAGTTCAGCAACACGCGTTTCAAAATCCAGAAAGGTTTGCATATTCCAAAGCGGCCAGTTGGTTTGAGGAATGCCTGCAAACTGGCGATACGGTGGGCGTATGTCAACCAGCTAATTCAGCAACATTCAGACCTTGTGCGTCTCACTCAAGGGATGATGGTTTTCAACAACCTGGCGCAACTTCTCCGGAACGATGTGGGTATATATCTGCGTGGTCGAAATATCCGCATGCCCCAGCATCTGCTGCACGGACCGCAAATCTGCACCACCCTGCAGCAGGTGACTGGCAAAGGCGTGTCGCACTACATGCGGGGAAAAGCTGCCTGGGTTTCCAGCCCGGCAGCGCCTGCAAGCTGCTTCAACGACAACGCAAAATGCTGCCGTGTCAGATGGCTGTTGTGACCGGAGCCAGCAAAAAGGTAGCTGCCATGCTCAAGCGGCTTTTCGTCATTGGCCTGCCTGAGGGCCGCCAACAAGGCATTGATGGCAGACCTCGCAGCTGGTGACAGCGGCACCAGCCGTTCGCGACCACCCTTGCCACGCACGGTTATAAAACGCTCATCTACGACAACCATCCCAATCGTCAAGCTGACCAGCTCGGACACACGCATGCCAGTAGCATCCGTATCTCCAGCAAGCAGTGCAGTCGCAACGCCTTGCTTCGCCGCTTTCCGCGCGCCTGCTCCAATTGCTGCCTGGCTGCCAGCAGCAGCTTCCGCCTGCCGGACGCTAAGCACCTTGGGCAGTGTCCGCGCTTTCCTCGGAACAGCCACCACACTGGCAGGATCATCTGTCAACACACCCTCGGCAAAGGCAAAACGGTGCAGCTGGCGCACTGCGGACAATCTACGCGCGATGGTGGATTTGGCCAGCCCCTCAGCTTGCATCGCAGCTAGCCAGTTACGCAAATCAACCGTTCCGCAATATGCAAGGGGCTTGCGTTGTGTGTTCAGGTAGCTGCAATAGGCTTCCAGGTCCTGCCCGTAGGCAGCCAGGGTATTGACCGACGCGCCCCGCTCGGCACTCATCATTTCCAGAAAAGCCGAAACCAGGCGTTTGTCAGTTCCTGAAGACTGCATCGGACAACCGCTTCTCAACTTCTTGCTGCTGCGGAGGAAAATTCGCCAGCCCCCACACCGCGCCATAGCCTGCACCAGCCAAGCACAACAGAATTAACAGAAAGCGAAGACTATCCGGCATAACGTTCGTGTTTTCCCGTTTCAGTATCAGTAGCGGCAGCGGCCACAAACCAACTTCCCAACCTGTAACAGCTTGACGCCAGCCTGCAAAAGGTTTGCTCCACACCCGTCAGAGATGTAATAAGCAGCATTCAGCGGCACTGTTGATGGTGTCGTGCAAAGATATTACGAGTTCGTGACCAAAAGCAGCAAGCAGGACGTGGACATCCAGCAAACCATCACCATGCTGAATGGCCGCAGTGTTGTGCTCGTCGGCCTGATGGGCGCCGGGAAAACAACTGTCGGGCGCAGACTGGCATCGGCAGGCTTGCCTTGCCATTTGCTGATGCAGACAACGAAATCGAAAACGCTGCCGGCAAAACCATTCCTGAGATTTTTCAGGATCATGGCGAGCAGTACTTCCGGGAAGGTGAGCGAAAGGTCATTGAACGGCTGTTGAATGGTCCGCAGCTCGTGCTGGCCACCGGCGGTGGCGCGTACATGTGCACCGAGACCCGCCAGACCATCGCGCAACACGGCATTTCATTGTGGCTTAAGGCAAACTTCCCGCTATTGATGAAACGTGTCCGCAGGCGATCCAACCGTCCACTTCTCAAAGACCCCGATCCTGAAGCAGTGATGCGAAGCCTTATCGAGCAGCGCTATCCGGTATATGGAGAAGCCGACATCACCGTTGAGAGCCAGGACGTGCCACACGACCGGATAGTCCAGACCTGTCTTGAGGCAATTGCAGATTATGTTGGCAGTTCGGAGCGAGCAGGTACATGAACATATCGCGCCACAGCGCGCACGAAACTATCCGGGCGACCGTAAACGTCGGGCTTGGTAAGCGTGCGTATGACATCACCATCAGCGACGGTTTGCTGCAACATGCAGGCGCAACCATATCCCCACTTTTGAAGCGCCCTGTTACCGCAATTGTCACCGACGAAAACGTTGCAACACATCACCTTGAAACTCTCGCCGGCAGCCTGAAATCAGGCGGGCATCAGCCACAATGTGTTGATCCTACCGCCTGGCGAGGCCACCAAGTCCTATGAAAACCTGATCAAGACCTGCGAGTTCCTCCTGCAGGCCTGCAGCGAAAGAACGAATACCGCCATCGCATTCGGCGGAGGCGTGATGGGCGACTTGACCGGCCTGGCCTGTGCGCTGGTCAGACGCGGCATCAGCTTTATACAGATCCCAACCACCCTGCTCGCTCAGGTTGACAGTTCAGTCGGCGGCAAGACAGCGATAAACAGCCCGCTTGGCAAGAACCTGATAGGCGTGTTCCATCAGCCTATCGCAGTGCTTACCGACATCGCCACTTTGAAGACCCTGCCCAGACGTGAAATGCTCGCCGGTTACGCAGAGATGGTTAAGTACGGCCTGCTCGGGGACATTGAGTTCTTCGAATGGCTGGACGAAAACGCCGGCCGCATTCTGTCCTCAGACCCGCAAGCCCAGGTGCAGGCAATCAGGGCATCTTGTGAGGCCAAGGCGAAGGTTGTGCAAACCGATGAACTCAAAAAGGTAACAGGGCATTGCTCAACTTCGGCCACACGTTCGGTCATGTTCTGGAAAGTGCAACCGGTTATGACGGTACAATACTGCATGGTGAGGCCGTAGCCTTGGGTATGGCACAGGCTTTCAGGTTTTCGGAACGGACAGGCATTTGCCCACAAGGTACCGCAGCCAAAGTGGAGAGGCATCTTGCCGAAGTCGGTTTACCGGTCAATGTATCGGCAATCCGGCATAGGCTGCCCGACGCCCTTCGGTCTCGTCAAATTGATGCGCCAGGACAAGAAGGCTTCTGATGGCGGAAATCAACTTCATTCTGGCGAGGGGCATTGGCGATACCTACATAGACAAGAGTGTGACAGAGGACGTCCTCAGAGAATTTCTTGAAGACGAATTGAAACTGCAATGACAATGACACTTGCTCTCATGATCGGCGGCGCGCTCGGGTTGATCCTGCTCTCCGCGTTTTTTTCCGGCTCGGAAACCGCCCTCACGACATCATCCAAGGCACGCCTCCACAAAATGGAAAAGCAGGGGGATCGACGTGCCAGGGCGGTGCTGGATCTGAAGGCCCAGCCCGAAAGGCTGATCGGCGGTATTCTTCTGGGCAACAACCTGGTCAACATTCTCGCCTCCG
>CAWBEX010000003.1:0-123791 GCA_963787895.1 uncultured Alphaproteobacteria bacterium
GTTGATGTGAAATCGGCAGTTCCGCCAGAGAATGTACGCAGGGACTTGCTGTACTGGAGCCTCTAGATTCTTGCAGGCGCTACTTGCTCAAACGTTTGCCGATGGTGCGCGCCAATGCCGACCTTCTTTTTGGGTTGATGGCGTTGCGGAAAATGGTTGCGATTTGAACCGGATTGCGGATGTAGCGTGTCGCATAGAAGGCGCACATGCGTGCCCACGACTTCCAGGCGTGCGGTGGGTGGTGCAGGTGATTTGTGGCTTGGCGTGCCCATGTCTGTGCGGCCGGCGTCGCAGCGATACCAAAATCCGTTGCCATAAAGTCTTGAACCGCCGCGATGAAGGCAACGGCTTCGACCCCGACTCCGGCATCTGTGCACAGGTCAACTATTTGTTGCCAGTCCAGCTGGTGCATTTGTGAAAGCCTGACGAGGTCAAGACAGTCGCGCAGGTTGAGTTGCCGGGCGCGGTAGCCCATGTTGCTGATTTGAGCGTGCACGACAAGGTGGACCGCCCGGTCTGCGGGTGAAGCAATGTTCAATTCACTTCCGCCTGAGGTGATTTGCACAGATCGCTTGAGGATGGTTTCTGCAGGCATACGCACATATTGTTCACGGCAAACTCTTGTATGCAGTTCGACTGATAGGCCAGTTATGGGCACGATCATCGGCACCAGATGATGGTGCAATGCAGGAGAATATGCAGCCTCGTCGCCGCCCGTGGCGTATCCAGCATTGCGAAGAGCATTGATAGCGTCCGGTCCGTCAGTGGTTGGGATCAATACGTCAATATCCGATATCAATCGCCAGGGAGCGTTATCTCCGGCTTCCAGTATGAAAGCCAACCCTTTCAGGAAAACTGGTTCAATACCTTGCTGTTGCAGCAAGTTGGCGGTTTGCAAGGCTGCTTGGGCGGCCGCCTTGTTAACGTCCCGATTTCTTACCTCGAAGGTTTCCAGCAGTGGCAGTATGTCAGACCAACCCTCTGCCAGACCCGCTGAAAGCAGTTCGCGCAGACCACCGGCCAATGCAGGCGCCACTCCATGTTGACCTGCAATATCCAGCGCAGGAAGAAGGCACGTTTTCAGTTCTTTCCCGAGCGGTTCACAGGTACTTCCTGCAACTGCCCTCGACAGTGTCTGAAGAAGCTGGATGCTGTTGTGTGGAACTGATGCTTGTGGATTCAACAAAGAGTCCGCCGGGTGCTTGCCATTACGCGGTTGCAAAACTATGACACTGTCCGGGCTCGATGAACGCGGCCCGGTTCGGAGCAGTATACATGAAGATCGCCATAATTGGTGCAGGCTATGTCGGATTGGTCACAGCTGCATGCATGTCGGAGTTTGGCTTCGATGTGACATGCGTCGAGCGCGACGCCGACAAGATCGAACAATTGCTCGATGGCAAAGTACCGTTTTATGAACCTGGATTGGGCAAACTCGTTGCCAGCAACATAAGTGCGGGCAGACTGTCTTTCACGAGAGATATTTCAGATGCAGTGCCTGAAGCCTCGGTTGTGTTCATTGCGGTAGGTACTCCCACTCGCCGTGACAACATTTCTGCAGACCTGACCTTTGTTCACGATGCGGCGCGGGAGATCGCCAGGGTCATGCAGGGCTTTACTGTCATAACCACCAAATCCACCGTTCCAGTGGGCACCGCAGCAGAAATCCGGGAGATCATCGCGGACACAGCGCAAGGCAAGGACTTCGAAGTTGCTTCCAATCCGGAGTTCCTTCGGGAAGGCAGCGCCATTGAGGATTTCATGGAGGCGGACCGGATTGTCGTGGGTACGTCCGGCGAACGGTCGAGGGAGTTGATGGCCCGAATCTATCAGCCCCTGGCGCAACGAGGCATTGAGGTGCTGCATACCAGTTGCGAAGATGCCGAACTGATCAAGTATGCCGCCAATGCATATCTTGCAATGCGGATTGCCTACATCAATGAAATAGCTGACCTGTGCGAAGCCACTGGAGGGGATGTGCAGATGGTTGCCCGCGGCATTGGTCTGGACAATCGCATTGGGCCGAAATACCTGCAGCCTGGGCCGGGTTATGGCGGTTCGTGTTTTCCCAAGGATACCAAGGCACTGCTCGCCATTGCCGAAAAATTCAAGTCTTCCGTATCGATTGTCGAGAGTGTTGTGAACTCCAACGAGCAACGCAAGATGCGACTGGCGCAACGTGTGGTCGGTGCGCTTGGCGGTAATGTGGAAGGCAAGCGTGCTGCACTTCTTGGGGTCTCGTTCAAGGAAGATACCGATGACATGCGCGATTCACCTGCGCTCGACATTGTTCCGGCTCTTCAAGAGCTGGGCATGCAGGTAAGTGCTTTTGATCCTGTAGCGATGGACAATGCTGCAGCACTGTTGCCCGACGTCAAATGGGCAGCAAACCCCATGGACTGTGTGGCAGGGGCCGACATCTGTGTTGTGGTTACCGGGTGGAATGCGTTTCGCGGGATCGACCTCGCCGGAATGGCCCAGATGATGACAAGCCCTGTGCTGCTGGACTTGCGAAACGTTTATTCGGCTCAGGCGGCGGTTGAGGCGGGGTTCACCTACCATAGTATAGGCAGGCCGGTAGCGCGGCCAGCTTGAGCTTGCTCAAGTTGCGTCTTCACCGACGCGACCGTACTCGTCATCCAGCCGTACAATGTCATCTTCACCGAGATAATCGCCTGACTGGACTTCTATGATTTCCAGCTCTTCCGTGCCCGGGTTCTCCAGGCGGTGGGTTTCGCCCAGAGGGATGTAGGTGCTTTGGTTGGGATCCAGATCAAACACCCTGTCCCCGCAGGTCACACGGGCCAGCCCGCGAACCACCACCCAGTGCTCGGCGCGATGGTGATGGTATTGCAACGACAATGATGCACCGGGTCGGACCACAATGCGTTTCACCTGATATTGTGGGCCGGTAGCGAGACTCTCGAATGATCCCCACGGGCGGGCCACGCGAGCGTGATGCTGAACCTCCGGTCGGTCGTTCTGCTTCAGACTTTGTACGGCGTCACGCACGCTGGCCAGCTGGTCGGCCGCAGCGACAACAAGTGCATCGGCCGTGTCCACGACAACCGTGTCCTTGAGCCCGATGGCGTAGGTAAGCCGCCGGTTGGAGCGGACATAGGAATTGGAGCTGTTGATGAAGTGGACATCGCCAGATTTGCGGTTTCCGTTTTCATCCGGGGTGGCAAAGCTGGCAACAGCCGTCCAGGAGCCCAGGTCACTCCATTCGCCTTTGTACGGCACGACGCGCGCGTCGGTAAGCTTTTCCATGATTGCAATGTCTACAGGCAGAGCCGGCGCGGTCATGAACGCTGCCTTGTCCAGTCTGACGAAGTGGCCGTCAATTTTCCGGTTAACATATGCGTCGTGACAGGCGGAATAGATGTCGGGTTGCAGAGCTTCAAACGAGGCAAGCGCAACGGACGCCATCACGATGAACATGCCGGCATTCCATAAGGCACCGTCTGCGATCAGTTGACGGGCTGCGGTGTCATCGGGCTTTTCCTTGAAGCTGACGATATCCATTGCCGCGGCTGAGTTACCGTTGGCGGTAATGTAGCCATATTGGGTGGACGGATGGTCGGGGGTGATGCCGAGCGTAACCCAGACACCGCCTTGTGCCTCGCTGATGGCCTTTGAAATGGTGTCAGCAAACCCGGACACATCCGGCATATAGTGGTCGGAAGGCAGTATGACCATTACCGCGTCTTCACCCAGGGTTTCGCGCGTAGCAAAAGCGGCAGCGCAAATCGCTGCTGCGGTGTTGCGGGCTGCCGGTTCCAGCAACACCGACCATTGTGCACGCTTGTCTGTCAGGGTTTCGGAAATCAGAAAACGGTGATCTTCATTGCCTACGGCTATTATGTGGGACGCGCCGGCGATTGCGAGTGCGCGCTCCACGCACATCGCGAAAAGGTGGTCATCGCCGACAAGTGGCGCGAATTGTTTCGGCGCGTGATGGCGTGACAGAGGCCAAAGCCGCTCGCCAAATCCGCCGCACAGGATGATGGGGACAATTGCTTTCATACAATCGGTGCATAATGAGAGTTAGTTAACTGCGCAAGGTCGACAGGGACAGTGGTCGTGAGTGCGCAAGAATTTGGTTCTTTTGGAATTGCCGGATCACGCGGCAAAAATTGATGCCTTTGGAAATATTGTACTGCCAGACTGAAGGCCTTCGGATTAGCGAAACTAACCGATTGAAATCTAACCTGGCAGTTTGTTGTTCGGGAAATTTTCAGCATCAGAGCCCGTCCCGAAGCTATTGCG
This sequence comes from uncultured Alphaproteobacteria bacterium, assembly GCA_963787895.1. Taxonomy (GTDB): domain Bacteria; phylum Pseudomonadota; class Alphaproteobacteria; order Rhizobiales; family Aestuariivirgaceae; genus Anderseniella. The sequence goes on from CAWBEX010000003.1 coordinate 4,270, forward strand.
GGTGATCTGATCGATGAACACAACCGCTAAAACTGGCCTATTCCATGGATGGCGTTTTGTCATCTCATTGCTGTTAGAGCAAAAGCCACCTTGATTTTCCAACAACGGCTTGGTTCCTCAGTTCCAGTCTTCCAATCTTTACTAGATCAAAAAATCGTTTGAGTCGAATAGTGAGAACTGGAAATTTTCCAAGGTTATCGAGTTGCCGTTTCCAAAGCCAATCAGTGTACCGTTGCCCACTGTGCTTGCGAGGTCGAGCACATCGTTTGCAGTCGAAAAACCAAGATAGCGGAAATCCAAACGATCAACATCATTTTCGAAATCCGTGATCGTGTCATTGCCGGAAGAACTGTTAAGGAAGAAGAATGTATCAGAACCGGTGCCGCCGGTAAGTGTATCATTCCCTGCATCTCCGGACAGGAAGTCGTTACCACCACCTCCACTCATGATATCATTGCCATTGCTTCCGTAGAAGCGGTTGTTCTGGCTGTCTCCGATCATGGTGTCGCCGTAGTTGGAGCCCTGGAAGCTCTCCACATCTATGTAGACATCGCCTGCCGCATCGCCTGAATTGTTGGCTGTGTTGGACAGGTCGAGTGTAATGCTGGATTTTGCGGAAACATAACCGACATTGTCCTGCCCCGCGCCACCATTGAGGACATCTGCTCCGGCATCACCGCTCAGCAGATCATGGCCAGCCCCGCCAATAAGAATGTCGTCCCCATCGCTGCCATAGAGCCGGTTGTTTGCGGAGTCTCCAGTGATGGAATCGCTAAACCTTGAACCCTGGATGACCTCGATGCTGATGTAGGTGTCGCCTGCAGCGTCACCGGTATTGTTCAGCGGGTTCGACAAGTCAATTGTGACACCTGTCAAGGCAGATATGTAGGCAGCATTGTCTTGTCCTGCGCCACCATTGAGGACATCGCCCCCGCCATCGCCACTCAAGAGATCGTTGCCATCGCCACCGTTAATTGCGTCATTGCCACCACTCCCGTACAACCTGTTTCCGGCTGCATTCCCAGTAATTTGGTCTGCATTGCCAGAGCCGTGAAATTGCTCAATACCCGAATATGTGTCGCCTGCTGCATCGCCTGTGTTGTTTGCAAGGTTGGACAGGTCAATGGTCACGCCGGCAGCTGAGCCGTAGTAGACGGCGATGTCAAAGCCGCTACCCCCAATCAAGTTATCTGCTCCGCCTCCACCCTCCAGTGTATCCTGATCTGCTCCTCCCTCAAGGGTGTCATTGCCGCCGCCACCAAACAGGCTGTCGTCACCTGCGCCGCCATACAACGTGTCGTTGCCCAGGTTTCCGTGGAGGCTGTCACTGCCGCCATTGCCGGTAAGAATGTTGTCTATGTCGTTTCCGGTGAGTTCGTCATCTCCAGAACCACCGATGGCGTTTTCAATGTCGACATCGTAGGCGATGGCCAGGTTGTAGGTCATGCCCCTCACGGACGAGTAGCTGCCTGCAACAAGTGAAAGGGTTGAAGAGGTTGACCAGCCTGACAGATCAATTGTGTCGGTTCCGTCTCCGTCCCAGATGGTCAGGACAGGATAGGAGTTGTTGTTGAAGTCATAGATCTGTCCGCCCACCGTGGAGTTGAAACCGTAAGTGGTATCGTCGGCGCGTGTGGTGTAGTCGGCGCCATACATCTGCTGAATGGCAAGGATATCGTAGACCATTGGCGTCTGGGCTGCTCGTTGCCAGCCGTACGGTGCCCAGGTGGTCCAATCCAATCCCCAATCGGCCCCGGTATTGGTTTCGTCGTTGTAGGACATGATTGTGTATTGCTGGGAGTCCTGCACAAAGAACCAGCCTGTATTGGGGTCGCCGTAGGTGATGCCTCCATCATAGTCGCCGGCATGGCTGAGACCGATAGCGTGGCCAGTTTCGTGGACATATGTTGCAAATCCGGATGACCCTACAGGCGGGGTCTTCAGGTCGTTGCTTCCGTCGGTCGAGTCGTAACTGTTGTTGAACCACACCGAACCGTCGATCCGGTCGAAATTTGTGCTTTCATTGTTCACGTCGCCGGGGAAGTAGGCATGGGCATAGCCAACATTTGTAGTGGTGTTGGAGAACTTTATGTCGGCCGTATTACCGTTGGAGGATTCTACGAAGCTCGCGGCGACCAGATCATCCCACAAGCCCATGGTAAGGCGTGCAATATCCTTCTGGGTGTTCGTGAAGGCGCTCCAGCCGGATGCTTCACCAAAGCCTGACGCAAAGCTGGCGCTCGTCGGAAACCCGTAAGTTATGATTTGTGCAGTGGCGCCACCGGCTTCGCGCCACTCGTTTGGCGCGGTGAACCCGTTGGTATAGACAATGTCCTGGTCAAGGTAATCAACCAATGCCTGGTTGAATGCAACTGGCGTACCATTTGCAGTGCCGCCCTGCGCGCTGCCAGCCTGCTGAGGCTGGGGCTGGCTGCGGGTCTCGCCTCCGGCGGACTCCATGTCTTCCATTCTCAGCCAGACATTGCCGCTGCGGGCGATGCCGGTATCATAGTTTCGCCCCGCTTCCGGCGTGAAATCCATATTCCAGCCCGGCAGTGATTTCTGTATGCAAACTAGGCACATTGGATTGCTCTCTTCCCCTGAACAATTGTGGCTGCCGCCAACACCCAAAAATGCCGTACTGACCTTCCTAGTAGATTAACGTGATGATGAAAGTTCGACCCATCTGCTGATCTTCTGCGGCAGTTGGCCAGTGCCAGGTTCAATTCGGTTCGCGTGAGAAGTGTTTCATTAACCAAACTTTCAACCCCTGATACTAAGATGCTTTGCAAGGGCATTCTGAGGGAAGATAGTTTGACATGAACGGTAATTTGAAAGCTGGAGTCCAGGCTGCGCTGGTGATAGGGGTGTCCGCCGGGATGGCAAGTGCTGCGGACATGGATTTGCCACCACCGCCACCGCCAGCTCTTGCAAGCGCGACACCTGCTCCTTCCTCAATGCATGGAGATGTGACGGTTTCGGGCGGTGCTTATGGTGTCGATAGCGGGTTTTCGGACCGCGCATTCGTTTCGCTGATGGGCAGTGTCTATGATGACAGCGGCATTGGCTTCCATGCAGATGTGAACCGCTCGATGCGTGAGGAAGACGCTAACTTTGTGGCAGTTGGTGCTTCTTATGCGGCAACGTCAAAAGCCAGGATCAAGGTCATGGCGGGCACAAGTTCGAGTAATGAGGAGATACTGCCGGAGCTCTATGTCAATGGCAGCGTGATCTATGACATGGGTCCAGAAGCAGGTGTGGTCCTCATTCCGGAACTGGTTTACCGCAAATATCGCTCAGGCGTTGAAGAGGTGCAGGCTTATGCCAGCATCAACAAGTATTTCCCGGCATTCAAGGATGGTTCCTATGTTATTGGCACTGTTCAAGGGTCGGTCAATCACGTCAGCCCCGGCGACAATATCGGCTGGGAGACCTCGGTTGATGTCACGCATGTGCGACCCTACTACATGAGCTACGGCATTGGTGCTGTTGCGGGCTCTTCTGCCTATGACAATCTGCTTGCAGTCGGCAATGTGTCGGTCCGCAACGATTATTACGGTGTAAAGCCGCACGTCAGCATGTACCTGTCAAAAGACGTCGAAGTGTTTGCGCGCGCAGAATTCATCTGGACAGATTTCTACACACTTGCTGGCGGTTACGCTGGTGTGAAGTACGCGTTTTGAGCTTTGAACAGTTGACCAGGCGGATCTAGGGTGACGGGACTGTCAGACATATTTTCAGTATTTGCGGCGTCCATATTTCTTGGCACGTTTGCCATTACGACGCTTGTCACGGTGGTGTTCGTGTCACGCCAGTTGTTCATGTCGATGTTTATTCTGTTCACGTCGCGGCGCTCTGCCTACACGGAACTGGAATTGTCGAACTGGCCGACTGTTACGGTTGTCATTCCCGCACACAATGAGGAGCAAGTGATTGATGGCGGCCTGCAGGCAATGTCGAAGATCGACTATCCACATGACAAGATAACCTTCCTGGTTCTCAATGACAGGTCATCCGACAATACGCGACAGCTTGCTACGGCCTGGGAACAGCGCGACCGCAGATTCCGGGTCTACAACCGGGCGCATGACGCAGAACCAGGCAAGCCAGCAGCCATCAAGGAAATCATTACCACGCTAGAATCCGACATTCTGGTGTTCTTTGATGCAGACTATCTTCCCGAACCATCGCTCATCAAGAAGCTGGTGGCGCCATATGTAGACCCTGAGGTCGGGTCTACAATGGGCCGTGTGGTTCCCTACAACACCAACGCCAACATTTTGACCAGGCTCATAGATTTGGAGCGCCGGGGTGGTTACGTCGTGGATCAGCAGGCGCGCTCGCTGCTGAATTTTCTGCCGCAGTTTGGCGGCACGTGCGGGTCAGTGCGCCTGGCAGCACTCGAGGAAGCTGGCGGCTGGCGCAAGGATGTGCTGGCAGAAGATACCGATCTCACTTACCGGCTGTTTCTGCATGGCTGGACTGTTGAGTACCTCAACCATGCGGCATGTCACGAGGAGAGCCCCGAGCAGTGGGAGGTTCGACTGAAGCAGGTGCGCCGCTGGGCGTATGGGCACAATGAGTGTCTGTTCCGTTATCTAGTGCCGGTGTTGCGTTGCACGAAACAACCACTGATAAGGCGCCTTGACGCTGCGCTGGTACTGTTCTTTTACATGTTCCCGGTCATGTCACTGGCGTGTCTGGTGTTGTCGCTGTTCTATCCGTTGTTTTACAATTATCCGCCATTCAACTTCGCTGTCATTCCTGCGATTTCCTTCATGATCGGGTTTGGAAACTTTTCTCCCTATTTCCAGATCATGGTTGGTGCCCACAAGGACAACCAGTCGCATTCAGTGGTGTCGTTGCCGTTCATCTTTATTTCTTCGTCCATCTCGATGCTGGCAGCCTTGTCCGCGTTTTTCATGAACGTCACGCACAAGCTCGCTGGCACTCGTATGGGTTGGGACAAGACCACCCGCTTCAGGACGCCGTAGTTTTATGAATGCAGTTGCAATAATGCCGGTGCTCTACATCCTGTTTCTAGCGGGGACGGTGGTGCTGTGCTATGCCGTTTACAGCCAGTGGTACAATGACAACGACACCAAGCTGACCGTGAACCTCCATGATGCTGTTTGTTTTAACCCGGAGTTTCACCATGCATTCCTTAAAAGCCAGATGGCGCGGCTGCCGGTTCCCCCTGCAAGCAACAGGGCAGAAGCCACCGTGCAATTGGCCAAGGTGCAGTTGACTGACGGGGTGTTGAACCTGGCGATACCTTCAGGCCCGATCCGTTTCCAGTCGCAGATGGCTGATGAGGAAATCTGTGTGGCTTCGCGCCATGATGTTGTTATCGAGAGGGCAGGGCTGGTGCCCTATGTTTATGGCGCTGATGTTTCAATCAGCAGCTCCGGTGAGCTGACCGCAAGGCTTCTGGTGTCGCGCGGTGACATGGCGTTGACTGCCCACAACATCCGGGCTGACGGACTGCTTGCCAACAGTGACCTGGAGGTGGTTTCAAACCAGTCACAACTTACCCGGATATCTGCATTTTCCTACAGGTTCAACGCACAACCTGTACCTCTGCCTGCAGAACAGGCATTCAAATACCGGCGCTACAATGCCAGCTCGGTTTCACGCATATCATATGTGGAGTTGGCTGAGGTGGGGGCGAATTCCATCATCACAGAGAATATCGTCTGTGCGAGGGATCTCGAGATCGGTGGCGGCAGCACAATACATGGGGCTGTCAAGGTGTACGGCTCAGTCAGACTTGCTGGACCGGTCGTGTTTCTGGGGCCGGTGGTGGTGAACGGTAACCTGGATGCGCCAGAGGGCTGCATATTCATGTCTGACACGGTGATCAAGGGTCGGCTAAAAGTGAAGCATTATCTTGTCGCCGGCCAACCCCGCAGGCACTCGGTCAGCTTGATTGCGCGCCAGCTAGATATCAAGGGAACGCTTATCGGCAGCGGCAGCCTCGTTGCCAGCGAACAGGAGTGCCTGAAACATGCGGCTTAACCTATCACGCATCATGTTGGGGCTGACTTTCTTCGCCACCACAGTTGTCATCGCTCTGTTGAGCGATATGTTGATGGTGCATATTACCAAGCAGTTCCCTGGTCTTGCCTGCGTGCGCGAAACATTCGGTGTTTCATGTGAACTGGCGCCACCAGTGATGGAAAACCAGGTGACGCTGGCGGTCTTTCTGCTTCTTGGCGTGTTGGCGTACGCAACGTTCAGGGGTAGTTCGGCAGCGTCGAACTATGCACCGCTGGGCATGTCACTTGCTGCTTTGCTTGTGGTCTGTGCAGCAACAGATATTGTGCTGGGCCGGGCTGCATACAACATGGCTGAGCTGTATTCGAGTACAGTCAACACGTTCAGCTACATTCTCATGTTCACCTTCCTGGTCATGATCATGATAAAGGAATATGACCCGGTAGCTTTCATGATTTCTGTCGCAGGATCATTCACGATCAAAGTGACCACCTTCATAGCTCTTGGTTTACTGTTGCCTGGGATACCGGGCGCGACCGGCATGTATGCGCTGTTCATCACGTATTCGTTCGCCGCGTTTGGCCTTCATCTCATGATGGCCTGCCGCCTGTTTGTGGCGCCGCGCTAGCGGGTGATCTATGCCGCTTGCTCAGGCAAGCTGTTCTTCCAGGTTCGCAACGATGCGTTCGCAAGCCTTGCCATCGCCGAAAGGGCTGATGGCATTGGCCATGCTGGTGTAAATGGCGTCATCGTCCAGCAACTCAAAAGCCGATGTAACAATCGTGTCAGGGTTTGTTGTGACCAGTTTGGCAACTCCGGCGCTGACCGCTTCCATGCGTTCACTGGTTTGCCGCATGACCAGCACGGGCTTGCCTAGTGCAGGTGCCTCCTCCTGGATGCCGCCGGAATCCGTGAGTATGAGATATGCGTTCTTCATCAGCATGACGATGCTTGCATAATCTACGGGCTCGATAAGGTGCACATTGTCCAGCTTGCCAAGCCTGTCGTGAACAATTCCGCGGACATTCGGATTGAGGTGAACCGGATAAACGATCTCGACATCGGTTCGCTGGGAAATTCTTTCCAGTGACGTGCAGATGTCTTCAAAGCCCTTGCCGAAGCTTTCCCGCCGGTGGCCCGTTACAAGGATGAGGCGCTTGTTCTGGTCCAGCTGCGGCAGTCCCTGCGCGATGGCTTCTGCGAACTGCGGTTCGCTGTCCAGCCTTGCCGAAATGGCCAGCAGGGCGTCAATGACCGTGTTTCCGGTCTTTATGATTGTGGCCGGATCAACACCTTCACGAAGCAGATTCTCAACAGACGTATCCGTCGGCGCGTAGTGGCGCCTTGTGACCACCGAAATCATTCGGCGGTTGGCCTCTTCGGGCCAGGGGTGTTCCAGCGAGCCGGTACGCAAGCCAGCTTCAACATGACCAACCGGCACTGAGCGCATGAAGCTGGCTATGCCGCCTGCCAGGGCAGTGGCGGTGTCGCCCTGAACCAGTACATAGTCCGGGGCTGTTTCAGCCATGACCTCATCAAGCGACGAGATGGCGCGAGCCAGCAGGGCGTTCAAAGACTGGTCCGGACGCATTATCGCCAGATCATGATCAGGCTTGATGGCAAACAACTGAAGTACAGAATCCAGCATTTCCCTGTGCTGGGCCGTCACACATACGACAGGTTCAATCAGGCTCGACGCACGCAAGGCATGGATCAACGGAGCCAGTTTGATTGCTTCAGGTCTTGTGCCAAAAGCGAGAAGGCATCGCTTCTTCATGATACACACGTTTCCGGCGCCCGCGGAAGCCGAACCCTCTCCATTATTCTCTGCTGGTGAAATGACTTAGCAGAGTCGACATAGAAACCCAAGATGTGAACACGCGGGACAATCGAGACATGCACCCTGTGCACAGCTCAGTCAGTGTACGGTTGACTTCTTCTTCGGGATCAGACCCACGGATTGTCGAAATAGATATCAGAGAACTGAGGCACTCCGGTTTCAAAACCGGCCACGATTACCAGGTCTCCGGTGTCGCCGCCGGTTGCATCGAACCACAGGCCCTGACCACCGGTTTCAAGGTAGAATTGCGGACCGACCCCCAGCGTTGCCGGCAGGCCTGAGCCCGACGAGAACATGCTTGCACTGATCTGACCGGAATAGGTACCCGGGTCTACGCCGAAGCCGAGCGGGTCGATGTACAGCTTGTCTTCTCCGCTGAAGAAGTCGCGGATGAGGTCGCCGCCCTGGGCTGCATTGAAGATGAAGAAGGTGTCTGCACCAGTGTCGCCAAACAGGACGTCCACGCCTTCACCGCCGTCCAGAATGTCGTCTCCTGCGCCGCCGTCCAGTGAATCGCCAATTTCGCCGCCTTGCAGCTTGTCATTGCCGTCATTTCCAAACAGAACGTCTGTATCGCCGCCGCCGAACAACAGATCATCACCGCTGCCGCCAAATAGCCAGTCAACGCCGTCTTCGCCGTACAGGTTGTCATGGCCGGCTCCACCGTCAAGCGAGTCGCCGCCATTGCCGCCATAGAGGTTGTCGTTGTCGCCTTCGCCAAACAGCGCGTCAGTGTCATCTCCGCCGTTCAGGGTGTCATTGCCGTCGCCGCCATACAGCCAGTCAACACCGAATTCACCGTTAAGCTCATCGTTGCCTGCACCACCGTCGAGCGAGTCACCGCCAGAACCACCCCACAGCTTGTCCTGGCCTTCCTGGCCGAACAGGGCATCACCTTCAGAACCGCCGTAAAGCTCATCGTCGCCGAAGCCGCCATACAGCCAGTCCACGCCCTGTTCACCATAGAGCTTGTCGTTGCCGTAGCCGCCGTCCAGCGAATCGCCGCCGTTGCCGCCCCAGGCTTCGTCGTCGTCGTCGCCGGCAAAGATGGCGTCTGTATCATCACCACCGTAGAGATAATCGATGCCTGTTTCACCGTAGATGAAGTCCAGACCGCTACCGCCATATATGCTGTCGCTTCCGGCACCACCATTGAGGCCATCATTGCCTCCATGGCCATAAATGATGTCGTCGCCTTCGTAGGCATCAACAAGGTCGTTGCCACCTGCCGCGTGTATTGTGTTCGCAAGGGCATCACCGGCAATTTGCTGATCAGCTTCGGTGATACCGTTGATGATGATGTCGAGGTCGGCGTTGGATGCTTCGATACCATCGCTCAATGTGTACGTGAAGGTTTCCGTCAAGGTTTTGCCTGCCGCCAGGCCGATCACAAACGGATTGGCTGTGTTCAGCGCATAGCTGTAGGAACCGTCGGCGGCGATGGTCAGGGCACCGTACTGCCCCGCGATCACTACGTTGCCTGTGCCAGGAACGCTTGTTCCGGACACAGCTGAGATGGTCAATACATCGCCATCGGGGTCTGAATCGAGGCCAAAACCATCGTCATCGGTTATGACGTTGCCAACCTGTGCGGCGGCGTTGTCTTCAGAGACGGCCTTGACATTGTCGAAGGCTGTTGGCGCATCGTTGCTGCCGCCAATCGTTATGGTGATATCATGCGTGGTGCCGTCGAACGTAGACACGGTGACCACGTCAGTTAGCGTATCTTCAATGCCCAGCGCGGCGATGGCGGGATGACTGGAAAGGGCTGTGTAGGTCCAGTTTCCGGCAGCATCGATTACCAGGTTGCCATAAGAGCCGCCGACCGTTCCGTCCGCGAATGTGGACTGGTTCTGATCCGGGTCAACCACAGTAAGCGCGCCGGTTGCCGTAAGCTCACCCTGCACACCACCTTCTGCTGCAGCGGCTGCGTCCTGGCCGCTGACTACAGCTGCATCATTTGCACCGTTGATGGTGATGGTCACGGTTGTGGTGTCAGAGCCGCCATTGCCGTCGGAAACAGTGTAGTCGAAGCTGTCTGTCGCCGTTTCGCCGGTAACGAGATGTTCAAATGCGCCATTTGGATCGTAGTTGTACGAACCGTCGGAGTTCAGCGTGAGAAGGGCGCCTGATGCGAGTGTGATCTGCGTGCCGACATCACCGGCAACACCGTTGACTTCACTGACGCTGAGCACGTCGCCGTCCACATCGGTGTCTGCACCGTCGGTCAGCACATTGCCGGCTGTCGCGATTGCATCATCTTCGCCAACGCTCAGTACATCGGCTGTCGCAACCGGGCCGTCATTGGTGCCGTTGATGGTGATGGTTACGTCGAATGATGTGCCGTCGAGCGTATAGGCTGTGACGGTATCGGTCAGTGTTTCACCAACACCGAGGGCCTGTACGGCTGGATCGTCATTGTTGAGGATATAGCGCCAATCGTCTGCAGGCGTGATCACATAACCGTAAGTGCCAACAAGCTGGCCAGGTCCTGCAACGAACAAGCCGTTTTCCTGGGTGTCAGGATCAGTCACCGAGGGTGTTCCAACGGCAGCGACAAAGCTCTCGCCGGGGTAGAACACGTCCTCTGTGACAGACCCGCTCACTTCGCCGGATACGACTGCGATGTCATTCTCACCGGTGACTACGACCGCCATGGAGCCATTGGTGGAGGCTCCGTTCGTATCGGAAACAGTGTAGTCAAACAATACGGCGCTGGTGTCAGGGCCAAGACCTGTCAGCGGATTGTTGGCAAGGTCCTCGAAATCGCCGTTCGGAAGGAAACTGAAGTCGCCGTTGGACTGGATAGTCAACTGACCACCGGTGACGAGGTCAATTGGCTGGCCATAGGAGATTACCTGACCATCTATGTGGGTGATGTCGAGTGCATCACCTTCAATGTCCGTTATGCCAGCCAACGAGTAGATGTTGCCAGTTACAGGCGTGATGCTGTCTTCGCTGGTGGTTCCAAGGTCAACCAGGCTGTTGGCAACCGCTGGCGCCTGGTTCACATCGCGGAAGGCGAGGTCGATGTCGGCGTCTGCGTTGGAGCCATCGGGCAACAGGTTCGGTACGCCACCGATGTTGTATGCAGCCGTCCACATCGTTGATGTTCTCATCATTGACGTCGAAGCCGTCATTGACGTCCGCCCCTTCAAAGCTGTCGATCAGGCCATCGCCATCTGTGTCGACCGTGGAGATGATTTCGGTCGGACCGCCATCGCCGCGTTCCTCGGCATCGGTCAGGCCGTCATTGTCGCTGTCGAAGTCAACGTAGTCGGCAAACCCGTCGCCATCAGTATCAATAGGCGTGAGGCCCTGGCTCAGGGTTTCGTCAGCTGAGTTGGTATCTGCATCGTAAGCATCATCGAGGCCGTCGCCGTCGATGTCGATGCCTGATGGGGCGATGTAATTACCGGTGTCTTGCGCTTCGACATTGTCGGTGATGCCATCATTGTCGCTGTCGATGTCAAGCCGGTTGCCGCCACCGAAGGCAACGCCATCACCGAACACGAAAATCTTGCCATCGGGGCCGCCGGCGCCAGACGGTATGTAAATGCGGATCGATGAAATGCCGCTGCCTACAGGTGCCAGATCGTCCAGCGCGTAGATTGCCATACGCGCATCCTGCGTGGCGTTCTGGGCGGCACCTGTTGCCAGATAATCCGAACCGCTGACGTAGATCTGGCTGCCCATCGGGTTGCCCTGATCATCATAGGCCTGGATATAGACTGGATTGTCGCCGCCGCGCTCGGTCACGCCGACGAATGTACCAGCGGTGACAAACAGCGGAGTGGCATAGGACAACTCGTAGTAGTCGCCGTTGTTGTAGTTCGAACTGGTGTCCTGGTAGTCGTTCAGGTCGGTGGACTGGAATGCTTCGAGAATGTCGGCATCCCAATTGGGGTTGCCTGTATAGGAAGCAGCCGTGCCTCCATCTTTCTGATAGGTCAACTGCACAGATGCCGTGAAGTTGTGATTGTAGCCGTCCGGCAGCACAAAGTCGGTATAGGTCTTTCCGTTCACCGTGACAGAGGTGAGGATATGGTCTCCATCGATGTCATTCAGATCGGCGCTTGATATGCCGAATGACACATCTTGTGCGTTCAGCGAACCGTCGATGCCGCTGTCTGCACCGTTGGTCTGTGCTACTTCGTTGCTGTCGGTGATGCCATCATTGTCATCATCGATATCAACATCGTTGGCAATGCCGTCGCCGTCGCTGTCAAGCTTGAGTGTGACAGAAGCCTGGTCTGTGCCGCCGTCGCTGGAGGTGACGCGGTAGTCAAACGTTTCCACATCCGCCGGAGTTGTGCCTTTGGTGATGTTCAAGGTGCCATCGCCGAGCAATTCGACGATTGTACCTGATGCAAGTGTGACAGGGGCGCCCAGGACAACGGGTTGCGGGTTGCCCGGGTTTGCCGGGTCAACAATATGGGAAACAGACAGGGTGACGGTGTCATTGTCGCTGTCGTTTGCCAGCACGTCGAGATTGATCAACTGACCTGGAGTTACCACGACGGGGACTTCGTCACCGGCAATGGTTGCGTCGTTCACGCCTGTGATTGTGATGGTGATGGCGTGCGCAGTGGCGTCAACCGTTGATACTGCAACGGTATCGATCAGGGTTGCGCCAGCGGTAAGGCCCTGGATCATTGGGTGATCGTTAAGGGCCTCATAGGTCCAGTTGCCTGCAGCATCGATGGTGACATTGCCGTAGTTGCCGCCTGCAACACCTGCCACGAATGCTTCCTGTGCAGGTCCGTCACCGTCAGAGATGGTCATGGAGCCCGACGCTGTCAGCAATGGTGTTGTTGCGTCTTCGGTGAGCTCGCCGGTATCGACGCCCCCAACTACCGGAACGTCGTTTATGGAGTTTACCGTAACGTTGACCGTCGCGGTATCGGTGCGCAGGGAGTGGCCAACAAGGCCGGATGCAAACAGGCCTACCTGGGCACCGCCTGTGTCGGGCCCCTGGATGGTGGCACTGAGGCCGTATGGACCAACGCCCTGGAAGAACGGCAATTCGATGAGGTAATAGCCGGCTTCACTGATATTGATGGTGCCCGCCCTGGTCTGCATCGAATGGGAGCCGTCATTGCTGACGACCTCGACGCCTCCGACGAATATCTTGGAACCATCATCTGATGTTGTTGTGAATGTATAGTTGCCAGGTGTGTCTATGCGGAGATAACCAACATAGCGCACCGCAAAGGTGGTGCCGGCGCCGGTAACATCCACTGCAATTGACCCGGGATCCAGGCTGGTGGCAACGCCGATAGCATCCGGGTTTGTGGTAGGAATATTGTTCACCGTGCTACCTGATGGCATGCCGTCGAAGAACTGGTACACCATGCCTGATGACACGCCAGTGACGGTGTAGGTGAACTGGTCTGTGCCGTTGTAGTTGGCATCAGGGGTGTAGGTTACGGTGTTGTCCGGATTGATTACGACCTGGCCGTTGGTCGGGCCGGACACAATGCTGAAATCCGTGACTGAAGATACAACAACGCCGTCATTGTCTAGGATGGCAATGCTGCCCGGCGTGTCTTCATCCGTAATGAGCACATCGTCAGCTGCACTTGGAGTGATGGTCATGCTCAAGGTGGCAATGTCAGTCAGTGAACCATCAGATACGGTGTACTGGAAACTGGTTGGACCTGTATAACCCACGACCGGATTGAAGGTCAGTGTCGTGCCATCGCTCGACATTGTGACAGTGCCGTTGTTCACGGCTACTGTCAGATCCGGTGCGATCGCCTGGCCGTCGATCTCTGTCAGCGTCAGCGTGTCACCGTCAATGTCGGTGTCGTTGCCAAGCAGATTGGCAACGAGTATCGGCACTCCGGCAACATTGCTTACATCACCGGCATTGTCTGAAGTGGCAGTAGGGGCATCGTTTACCGGGGTTACATTTATATCGACCGTTGCACTGTCCGTGGTCAGCGTGTGACCGACATTGTTGCCGGCAAACAGATCGATCATGGAGCCGCCGGTGTCGGCGCCCTGATACTTCACTGCCAGCACGGGATCTCCGCTATCACGGAAAAACAGTATTTCGATGTCGTGGTAGCCTTGCGTCAGCGTGATGCTGCCGCTCTCGGTCTCGATGTTGTGTTCGCCGTCGTTGTCAACGACTTCGGTGCCGTTTATGTAAACCTTGCTGCCATCGTTTGATGTGGTTTCAAACGTGTAGCTTCCGGCAGTTGCGATGTAAATGTGACCAGTGTAGCGGACTGCATGGTCTGTGATGTTTCCATCGTTCAGATCATCATGAACGGCAGCAAGTGCAAATGTGTCGAAATCTGAAGCGATGCCTTCGCCGTCTGCCTGACCATTCGGGATGTTCTCTACGGTGTCGTTACCTGGTTTTCTGTCGAAGTACTGATATTGCAGGCCAGACTGCATCCCGGTGTATTCGTAGGTGAACTGGTCCGGGCCGTTATAGTTGCCGTTTGGAGTGTAGGTAGCGGTGTTGTCCGGGTTGATGACGACGCTGCCATTGGTTGGACCGGACGTAATGACAAATGAGGTGATGCCACCGGCGATAATGCCGTCATTGGCAAGCACGTCCACAGTGCCCGATGTGTCTTCTGCAAGCGTCAGTGTATCGTCAAGTGCTTGCGTTGAAAGTACAAGGCCAACCGTTCCGTTGCCCGTGTCCTTGCCATCTGAAATCTGGTACTGGAAACTGGTTGGACCGACATAGTTGCTGTCAGGGCTGAAGGTCAATGTTGTGCCGTCGGCCGACATCGTAATTGTGCCAGCGGCCACCGTTACGGAGCCGTTTGGTGCGATCGGCTGACCGTTGATGCCTGTCAACGTAAAGCTGTCGCCTTCTAAGTCAAAGTCATTCGCCAGCAGGTTTGAAACGAGGATTAACGTGTCTACGGAATTGCTGACGATGCCTGTGTTGTCATAAACGCCGGTTGGAGCATCGTTGACACCATTGATCGTCACGGTGATGTCATGCGACGTGCCGTCCGCAGATGTCACCGAGACAGTGTCTGTCAGTGTTTCGCCGTTGTCGAGCTGCTGGATAACAAGCTGTGATGAGTCGGCGGTGTAGGTCCAGTTGCCAGCGGCATCAATTGTAATTTCGCCGTAGGTGCCCGTAACCGTTGCTGCATTGAACACCGATTCTGCGGTGTCGACATCTGCGACAACCAGAACGCCAGAGTCCGTAATGTCGGTGATGTAGGGGTCAGACGGATTGATAGTCAGATCTTCCGTTACGCTGACCTGATCATCGCCACTGAAGGTTGCGGTATCATTGCTGCCGGTGATCGTGATGGTGATGTCGTGGGATGTGCCGTCAACCGCAAAGACAGTGACGACGTCCAGAAGGGTCGCACCTGCTGGCAACGCCTGGACGGCAGGGGCGGAATTGTTGAGAGTGTAGGTCCAGTTGCCTGCTGTATCCAGCACGATTGAACCGTAGGTGCCGGCCACTGTACCGTCTGCGAATGTCGCCTCTCCGGTATCTGTGTCTGTGATGGTCAGGCTGCCGGATGTTGTTTCCAGTGCGATGCCATCTTCGGTTACGCCACCTGTGTTGACACCTCCGATGACTGCGGCGTCGTTCACACCGTTGATGATCACCGCTACTGCATGAACTGTTCCATCAACAGACGTGATGTTGATGCTGTCTGTCAGGGTGCTGCCAAGCCCCAGTGACTGTATTGCAGGCTGGGTGTTGTCAGCGGTGTAGCCCAGCACACCTGCAGCATCGATCGTCAGTGTGCCAAATGCGCCAGAGTGCGTCGCAGCCGTGAACACGGCCTCATTGAGGTCCACATCGGTGATGGACAAGGTGCCTGCACCAGTCAGTGTTGTCGGGTCGGCATCTTCAGTGACTGTGGTCTGGGTCACTTCAGAAATGACGGCAGCATCGTTGGTGCCATTGATGGTCACTGATATGTCGTGCGTGGTGCCGTCAATTGCCTGAATTGTTATGGTGTCGAGCAATGAGGAGCCAACGCCGAGCTCCTGGATTGCGGTCTGGGTGTTGTCGGCAGTGTAAGTCCAGTTGCCAGCGGCATCGATGGTGATCGATCCGAAGCTGCCAGGGGTAGTATTGGCGTTGAACAGGGCTTCGCCGGCATCCACATCACTGATCGTCAACAGGCCATTGGTGGTGAGTGTTGCAGGATCGTCTTCTTCTGTGACGCTGCCGGTATCGACCCCGCCAATGATGGCGGCATCGTTAGTGCCGTTGATGGAAATTGTTACGTTGTGGGTCGTGCCATCAATAGCAGCGACGGTGATGGTTTCGGTCAACGTATCGCCAACACCGAGTTCCTGAATTGCTGTCTGGGTGTTATCGGCAGAGTAATTCCAATTGCCGGCAGCGTCGATCGTTAGCGAACCATAGGTGCCAGCGATCGTTGCAACTGCAAATACAGCCTCGCCGGTATCCACGTCCGAGATGGTGAGAATGCCGGAATCGGTCAATGTGGACGGGTCGTCTTCTTCGGTGACGGTGCCCAAGTTGTCACCGCCGATAATGGCAGCGTCGTTGACCCCGGTTATCGTTGCGGACAGAATGTGGGTGGTTCCGTCTAATGATTGAACAGTGACGAAATCTGTCGTTTGCACACCGGCACCAAGGGCCTGAATTACGGGGCTGGAGTTGTTCAGTGTGTAAGTGTAGTTGCCCTGAGCAGTCAGCTGCACCACTCCGTGCAGGCCGTTGTATGTGCCTGCAGCAAAACTGCTTTCACCAGCGTCAGCGTCGGTAACAGTCAGAACGCCCAGGTCGAACGGTGGCGCGCCGGCATCTTCGGCGACTTCAGCCGTGTCGTCACCGCCGATGACAGCGGCGTCGTTGACGCCATTGATGGTGATGGTGAGGTTGGCGTTCTCCGAGCCGGCCGTATTCGTGGCAGTGTAAGTGAAAGTTTCACTGAGCGTTTCGCCATTCTTTAGCGCCTGCACAGTAGATGAAGCGGAATCTACGAGGTAAGAATACGTGCCGTCGGCGTTGATTGTCAGGGTGCCGTGGGCACCGGTGACAATTGTGTCTCCTGCCGGGGCAACCGTCGTGGTGTTCACATTGCTCACATATAGCGAACCGCCGGTATCGTTGCTCAACACATTGCCGGTGACGGTGGTTACATCGTCTTCGGTAACAGTGTTCGTGTCCCCAAGAGTTGACGGGCTGGTAGTGGTACCCTCAATGGTGACATCGAGGTTGGCCGTCACGAAGGCAGCAGCGTCTGTCAGCTCGTAGACAAAGCTGTCAACAAGCGTCTCGCCGCCATCGAGTGCCTGTACCGCCAGATTGGCGTTGTTCAGGTCGTAGGTATAGGCGCCGGTGGCGCTGTCTATCGTCAATGTACCGTAGTTGCCTACGATCTGTGTTGACCCGGACCCACTCAGCGTGGTGCCGTTTACACTTGATACGGCCAAAGGCTGGTTCTCGACATCACTGTCAACGCCGAAACCATCATCGTCGGTGATCACATTGCCAGTGTCGGACAAGTTAATGTCTTTTTGCACTATGGCGATGTTGTTGGTTGCAACAGGGGCGTCGTTGTTGCCGGTGATCTCGACAAACAACTCGGTGTTGTAACTGCCGGTGCTGTCGCTGAAATCGTAGGCAAAAGTATCAGGTATGACATCGTCGGCAGTAAACGATTGCACTGACGGATTGTTGAGCGTGTAGGTGTAATCGCCATTGGCCCAGACTTCGAGGCTTCCATATGTGCCGGTGATGATAATCGAACCGGTGCCGGGAACGACCGTGCCGTTCACCACTTCCAGGACATGCCCTGTCACACCTGGATTGTTGACCAGGTCGTCGTCAAACAAGTTGCCGCTAGTGGTGAGGACGAGGTCTTCCGTAACCGCAGCATAGTCCTCCGGCGCCGTGTTGAAGCCGCCGCCATTGTCATCAACAAATTCCTCGTACGTCAGCGCCCCATTGCTGTCGTATATGCGGATCCATTCGGACCAGGTTTCGATGCCATACGCATCAAAAACGATCTTTGTGAGTGTGCCATCAGCGTGGTGGCGATGCTGTTCGACATACAGATGCGTGATGTCGTAGATGTCATAAACACTGTCCGTGAGATCCATATAGTTCTCTGCCGAACGCTCAAATCCTTGCGCTGCCAGGTCGACTATTGTCCATTCACCATCACCAAACAGCAATGTGTCATTGCCCAGCCCACCTTGAACATTGGCAGGTGTGTCGGCCGCGTCATATTTGATCCAGTCGTCGCCGTCACCACCATCGATAGTGTCACTGCCGGCTCCGCCATCGATCCAGTCATCGCCGCCGTGACCAAAGATGGTGTCATTGCCACTGCCGCCGTCGATATTGTTGGACAGGTCATTGCCGACAATGGTGTCGTTGCCTGCGCCGCCGACGGCATTTTCGATGTCAACATCGTAAGCGATGGCAAGATTCTCGGTCAGTCCGGCAATCGACGAATAACTGCCGGCAACCAGCGACAGGAACGACGCAGTGGCAAATCCGGACAGGTCGATGGTGTCGTTGCCGTCGCCGTCCCAGATTGTCAGGACAGGAAATGAGTTCGTTGCGAAGTCATAGATAGTCCCGGTTTCGGTTGAATTGAAGCCGTACACGGTGTCGCCTGCGCGTGTTGTGTAGTCGGCACCGTATGCTTGCTGGATTGCCTTTATGTCGTAGACCATCGGGGTCTGAGCAGACACGGTAAGCCAGTCGGCTGTCGTGTTCGTCTCATCGAAGTACGACATGATCGTGTACTGATTTGAATCCTCAGTATAAATCCAGCCGGAATTCGCAGTTGCATCGCCATACACCGGTGCGGAGCCGTAGTTGCCGGCGTGGTCCAGCCCGAGCGCGTGGCCTATTTCGTGTATGTAGCTGAGATACCCGTGTTCACCTGAGGTTGGGGTTACCAGATCGTTTGAGCCGGTCGAAGAATTATATGCCGGGTTGAACCAGACTGAACCTTGCACTTTGGAGTAAGTGTTGGTCTCGTCGCCCGCTTCGCCTGGGAAGTAGGCATGAGCGTAGCTGATGCTGGCGCTGGTGTTTGAGAATTTCAGGTCGGCGGTGTCACCATTGGCGGAGAATTGAAAGCTTACGGATATCAGGTCGTCCCAGAAGGCTATTGCCTCGTGAACAACAGTCTCCTGGGTGGCGAACAAGGCAGACCAGCCAGTGCCTTCATGGTTTGCTCCATTAACGAGCGCCAAATCGTTTGCAAAGCTGGCGTTGGTCGGGAAGCCATAGGTGAGAACCGCGGGCAAGCCGACGCCGCCGGATGCAACCCATTCACTGTTCTGGTCGAGCTGATCGACAAGGGCCTGATTGAAGCCCTCGGACACGCCGCTGGCTTCGCCGCCTTCAGCGGTGCCAGCGTCGAGTGAACGCGGAACTTCGGTTTGACTGGACTGCCCGGCATCGCCTGCCTCGCCATGGTACATCTGATGCCATTGACCGGCAGGCGCAGTGAACACTGCATTTGTCTGGGATATTTCAAGCTGCATGAGGCTGGCGAGGCTCACTCCCGGCGAATTACCGGAGGCGTCATCGGCCAGCACAACTGACCATTCCCTGCCGCTGGCGGGCGACATGGTGTCGGCCACTTGCCTGTCAAAGGAAACACTACTGGCGCCGCTGCCGTTAATTGACGTGCCGCCGTCCTTTTCCCACTCGCCAAGCGAGCGGTTCATGCACACAATACACATACTAACTACCCATCTCTCCCAAAGGGGTGTTGGTGCCGGTCGTCCATGTACGCAGACTCCGGCGCGTGCCAGAATAAGAATGGAGCCCTAAAAGAGTCTTTACGTCAGAGAGTAAATTGTCGGAACCGCGGGAAATTACAGTTCTTCCGCCGGTTTACCTTGCAGATTATTGCCTTTAAAAGCCTTGGCTGGCGCATTTGCAGATATGCTGTGCGCAATTTGTGTGGAGACTGTCGCGACAATGGCGAGCCTGCGATCTGTTCTGGCGTATCTTCGCACGATCTGGTTCTTCCAGCCGCTGGGGGTTTCGGTTGCGGCCATCCTCATGCTGTTGCGCACCGTGCTTGAAGGTGCAGGGCTGCTGCTGATTATTCCGTTGCTGGCGTTGTCCGGCGTGGTGGCTCCCAGTGAGCAGTCAGGCGCGCTGGCCGAACTGGCAAAGACGGGTCTTGCCAAATTTGGCGTCGCCCCCAGTTTTAGTGCCGTGCTGGTGTTGTTTCTTGTGCTGCTGCTACTGCGTTCTGGTGTCGGTTTTGCCCAAAGTCTGACTGCGGCCAAATTGCAGACCGGTTTCCTGCATCATTTGCGAACCCGCCTGCATCGTTCGATACTTCAGGCACATTGGACTTTTCTTGCGTTGCAGGACACAGGCAGGCTGAGCCATGCTCTTTCGGTGCAGTGTGAACAATCTGCCTACGGTGTGAATTCGCTTGCAAGACTGCTTTCAGCCCTGGCTGGCGCGCTGGTGAGCGGCGCCATTGCGATTGCAATCGAGCCGGGTTTGTCGCTGCTTATTATTGTGCTGGCTGCTTGTGTGGCGGTGCCGGTACTTTTGCTGGATGTGCGCTTGTTCAGGCTATCAGGCAGGGCTTCGAAGGCGCTGGAGGAAATGTTCACCGGGGTTGGGAACCAGCTGACTGACCTCAAACACCTGAAAGTCAGTGCTGTTGGTGGCAGGGCTGAAAACGACTTTGCTTTGCTGGCAGATACCTACCGCGGTATTGGCATGCAACGTGCGAGACTGGGCGCTGTTACCGGATTTGCACATGAGGCTGCTGGAGCATTTGTACTAGCCGGACTTGTCTACGCTGCCGTGAAGCACGGCTCCGTGATCGAGGCGGGCCCTGTAGCGGTGGCTATAATCTTTGCAAGACTGTTTCCGGCCGCCAAGGCTGTGCAGCAGGCCGCCAGGGAGCTTGTGAGCATACTGCCTGCATGGCAGCGGTTGTCGCAATTGCACGGCGATACTATTGATGCAAGGGAGCCTGGCAGTGAAATCAAGGTGAAATCATTGCCGTTTACTCAGGCGATTGGCCTGAAGAACGTATCCTATTCGTATCCGGGATCCAGTTCGCCGGTATTAAAGGACGTTTGCCTGACGATCCGCTGCGGAACTGCAACAGCGATCACCGGGCTGTCGGGCGCAGGCAAGACGACATTGCTGGACATTGTTGGTGGATTGCTGACCCCGGATATTGGCGAAATTTACGTTGACGAAAAGGTAATAACAGATACTAACCGTTTGTCCTGGCGGTCTGGCATCGCCTATGTGGTGCAGGATGCTCAGCTTGCCAATCAGTCTGTTCGCCGCAACGTTACCCAGGTGGAGCAGGGCGCCAATGATGATGAACATGTCTGGGCAGCGCTGACGGCGGCAGGTGCGCAGACCATTGTTGAGGAATTGCCGGGACAGCTTGACGAAACGCTGGGCGATCGCGGGCAAAGGTTGTCGCGTGGCCAACGGCAAAGGATCGCGCTGGCACGCGCGATCTACCAGAGACCGAAGCTCCTTGTGCTTGATGAGGCAACGAGCGCCCTTAATCCGGCTGATGAGGCAGGAGTCATTGAAGCGTTAAAGTCGCTTTTGCCTGCAACGACCCTCATCATTGTTTCCCACAGGATTTCTTCGATCGATTGGGTTGATCAGAGGCTTCAGCTGAAAGATGGTGAAATCGTCAGAGTTCTAGGATAGTGTCATGTATGCGACACTGAATTTGATGTACCTGACATCGCAGGAATGTGAGTGGTTCAGCAACAAGTAGTATGTTTGCAGGAGAGTAATATGAAGCAGGTGGAATTGACGGTTTGGAAAAGACCTTATCTGACGGTCGTGGCATTGTGCAGACTTACAGCACCGGTGTCATGAACACGACTTGCGACGGTGGAAAAAAGTAACGGTCGATCAGAACAAATCCTGCCATTAAGCTAGGCTTGGTTAGTTGGTGTGATAAAGTTCTGTGTGCTGTCATGCTGATCTGCAATGGAGATTAGACCGGGCGGAAGGTGTAATTCCGGCTTGAGCGGCATCGGGGCAATTTTCTGGAAGAACACTGGGAAACCCAGGCTTGAAGACCTGGACAGTCTTGCTCAGGGTCTTCGTGTATATGGACCAGACAGGCAGGAGGCCTTGCATGCAGGCAGTTGCGGGCTGGTTTACGCACACTGCCGCCGCACCACTATTCACAATCCCGACGCCTGTCCGGCAACTGGCGGCGAGGGACGCTTCCATTTGGTCTTTGATGGCCGTCTCGATGATATCGCCACGCTTGCCGCCAAACTTGGAAAACCAGCATCCGAACGCCTGAGTGATGCTGAATGGACAATGCTGGCTTGGGAAACCTGGCAGGCAGATGCGCCTTCGCACCTGGCTGGTGAGTTCTCTGTCATAGTTTCTGACAGCGTTGAAAACACGCTATATGCATTTTGCGACCAGCTTGGTCAAAGAGGCCTTTGCTATCACGACAATGGCGATCGCCTGGCGATTGCCTGCGCGCCGCGCGCATTGTTCAATTTGGCCGATGTTCCTCGAGAAGCGGACATGCAGAAAGTTGCCGATCAGCTGCTGCAATTCTTCCATGACGGTGAACGCAGCTTCTACAAGGACATACTCCGCTTGCCACCTGCCCGCATTATGCGGGTGTCTGGATCGGGCCGCACAACTCGCAGATACTGGAATGTCCAGGATGTGCCATTGCTCAACTATGGCAAACCTGAAGACTATGTTGAACGCGGCAGAGAGCTTCTTGGTCTTGCAATGCAAGACTGTCTGCGCGGCGCCAAAAGGCCTGCTGCATTCCTTTCAGGTGGCCTGGACAGTTCAACGGTAGCTGTGACGGCGCTTGACCACATTCCTCGAGAGCAAGACCTGCCGACATACACGTGGAGGCCCTCACAGCGCTGGGATGGGCGCTGTGCGAAAGGCGTATACGGGGATGAGAAGCCCTTTGTGGAAGCCATCGCCGCCATGCACCCGCGGCTGAAACCGAACTATGTGAACTCCGAAGGATTGGGCATGTTCCATCTTCTGGATGACTTCATCGATTTGTCCGGTGCGGCACCACGCAATGCACTCAATCTGTGCTGGATCCACGATATCTGCGCACGTGCCGCAGAAGCGGGACATGACCTGCTGCTCGAAGGTGGTTCGGGCAATGCCACTTTGTCGTGGGGCGGCGACGGCGCTTTTTTGAGTTGGCTCAAGCAGGGCAGACTGGAGCGGCTGGCGCGGGAAATGAGAGCATCAGGCCGGGGCCTTCGCGGCATCGCCTGGATCGCCCACAACAGGTTGCTGCTGCCAGCTTTGCCTCGTGCAGCGGTGAAATGGATGCGGCGAGCCAGGGAAGGGTTTCCTTCATGGCCGGCGTGGCGTTTGTACTCCGCAATGGACGAGGCAGCGTTTGAACGTCTTTCGATGCAAGACCGGCTGGATGAGGCGGGTTGGGACTTCTACTCCAGTGGGCCGTTTGGGAAGTCAGCAAGGCAGGCAATGCTTACCGACGGCCCAATTCTGGAAACAGCGGGCATAAATCTTGGTTTCCGGGCATTGCACAGAATAGAAACACGCGACCCTCTTGCCAATCTCAGACTGGTGGAGTGGTGCTTCGGGTTGCCGGAAGAGGCTTTCCGGCACGATGGACGCGGGCGCGGCCTGGTGCGGCAGATAATGGCGGGCCGGATGCCGGAGAGCGTATTGAACAATCAGGGCGCCGGCAGGCAGACCATCGATTGGCACTTGCGAATGAGCGATGATCTCGAGCAACTCAACGAGGAGTTGTCTGCAATTGCTGAAGATCCTGATACACGTGACCTGTTTGATGTCAGCAGACTGAACAAGCTGGTCAAGGATTGGCCGGCCAAGGATCCGCTGGGCAGGCCCATGAAGGACACGACGGCCGCCTATTATCAGGTTGCTATCCCGTCAGCGATATCTGCGGCTCGTCTTGTCCGGCGCGCAAAAGGCTCAAATCGCTGAGCAAGCGCAGCTTAGGGTAAAATTTCAAAGTTAATTAACGCGCTTCCGATTCACTGACCTCACATCGGCGCTAGGAGTTGCAGTGCGTCGCGGGAGAGTTAGTATGAGTACCATGTCCGGATTCGACGTATTTGACGTCGGTCAAAGTAATGAAATGATTGGTGAATTTGCACTTGTGCCACACGCTGAACTGGCTGCAGGCAGCAAGCTGATTGTTCAGCTGCCCATAATGATAGGTGGGACCGCCGTGACAGTCGAATTGACTGTCGATGAGGCAATCGCGGCAGGGCAACCAGTACTTCTGGATGTGAACTCCGGGGCATTTTCCGTTCATGGTAACCGAAGTGTTAGCCCTTCATGGACCTTGATTGATGCAGCCCGGGTTTCCATTGAAACCGCCGAACTGGCTGAACTGTCCCAGGCTTCAGCACCATTACAGGCAAGCCCAGTTGAAGTACCTGAAGCGCTTTCCGCCGCCGCTGTTGAAGGTGGCGTCGAGATTGTTTTTGTAGATGGAAATATCCATCAAGCGGACCAGTTGATTGATGGCATTGATGGCTCATACGAAGTCTATGTGGTTGAACCGGGTGTCGATGGCGTTGCCTTTATGGCTTCGGTTCTCGAAGGCCGTTCAGGTGTAGATGCTATTCATGTGATTTCGCACGGCAGTGATGGTGAATTCCGTCTTGGCTCCAGTTTTGTTGATCAGACAAACATTGAAGGCCAGTACGCTGCTGCGCTGTCATCAATCGGCAATGCACTTTCAGAGAATGCTGACTTCCTGATCTACGGCTGCGATTTTGGCGCAGATTCCAGTGCGGTCGCGGCGCTCGCTGCTGCTACCGGGGCGGATGTAGCTGCCTCCAATGACCTTACAGGACACGCCTCGCTAGGCGCAGATTGGGACCTCGAAGTCCAGACCGGCACCATTGAGGCCGGTTTCCCGATTACCGCTCAATTGCAAGAGGAATGGGCAGGCATTCTGGGCAACTTCTCGCTCAACTGGAACAATGTTGTCTGGACAGACGGCCAGGTCCAGCGCACCTACACGCTGACGAGCACCACTGGCCAACGGTAGATGTGACGATCGCGTTGCAGAAGTGATCAACGCTCCGGTTCCATTTACATTCGGGGGCCTGCAGTTCCCGCGCGAGGATGTGGCCGGCAGTGGAACCTCTTACTTTGGCGGGGTGCACGATCTTGGCATCCTCACTGATCCATCCGGCGCGGGCTAGTCTCAGATGATCGTGACTGTTACTTTTACCGCAGGCGGCACCGGTGTTGGTGGCACCAGGGTTGCGGTTGACAATGTCAACTTCCTTATCACGGACATCGTATTGACTGACGGGTCACCAGCCGGGACGAGGTCGGGTCAACGACACTGGTGGCTCAGTCAACCTTTCGACGGTGGTAGACAGGTCAGACCGGTGGTGAGTGGCCACACTGCGAAACGGCAATCAATGATTGGGCCGACAACTCTCAACGATGAAACCTGGGTCGGTCAACGCTGAATGTTACTGGTGGCACGTCGCAGATCACGATGCTTTACGATGACATTATTGGTGGCCCATCCAACCCAACTGTGCGCGGTATTGGCGTCCTTGGCGGGTTCAATTTCCAGGCGCTCAATGCGCCAGATACCCGCACGACTGCGGAAGATACCACGCTTACAGTCAACGCTGCCAACGGCGTTCTCGCAAACGACGACAACACGTCTGGATCGCTGGCCGTCCAGACATTCACAATTGCTGGCGTAACCGGCACATTCAATGCTGGCCAGACAGCCAGCATTCCCGGTGTCGGAACACTGCAGCTCAATGCCAATGGCAGCTATGTCTTCACACCTGCCGCAAATTACAGTGGCACAGTTCCAACCGTCACCTACACCACAATTGATGGTACGGCGAACGAAACCTCGACTCTGAATATCACCGTCACACCGGTCAACGACGCGCCGGTTGATGGCAACGAGACCAACTCGACCAACGAGGACACGACCCTGACCGTGGCCGATGGCGCAGCAGGTGACCTGCTCAACAACACCACCGACATTGACGGCGGTGTGGCCATCATCACCGGGTTCACGGTACCCGGCCTGACCGGTACGCAGTCTGTTGGCACACCACACCTGATCCCCGGTGTTGGCACTATCACCATCAATGCCAATGGTTCGTACAGCTTTGCACCGGTTGCCAACTACAACGGCACCGTGCCGACGATCACCTACACGGTCTCCGACCAGGCAGGCGGCACCGACACCTCGACGCTGGTCATCACTGTCAATCCGGTCAACGATGCGCCGGTTGATGGCAACGAGACCAACTCGACCAACGAGGACACGACCCTGACCGTGGCCGATGGCGCAGCAGGTGACCTGCTCAACAACACCACCGACATTGACGGCGGTGTGGCCATCATCACCGGGTTCACGGTACCCGGCCTGACCGGTACGCAGTCTGTTGGCACACCACACCTGATCCCCGGTGTTGGCACTATCACCATCAATGCCAATGGTTCGTACAGCTTTGCACCGGTTGCCAACTACAACGGCACCGTGCCGACGATCACCTACACGGTCTCCGACCAGGCAGGCGGCACCGACACCTCGACGCTGGTCATCACTGTCAATCCGGTCAACGATGCGCCGGTTGCACAGGACGATGCCGAGACCACGGACCAGAATACGGTTGTTAGTGACAATGTGTTGTTCGACAACGGTAATGGCGTTGATAGTGACATCGACGGCGACACGTTGACCGTCTCGCAGGTCAATGGCGCCAGTTATACGCCGGGAACACCTGTTGGCCTGACGTCGGGGGCTGAAGTTACCATGCAGCCGACCGGATTCTACACCTATAATCCAAACGGCCAGTTCGATTATCTGCCCGCTGGTGTGACTGCAACTGACACCTTCACCTACCAGATCTCGGATGGTAACGGCGGATTTGATACGGCCACCGTGACGATCACGATCACTGGCACGAACGATGCACCTGCCATCTCTGGCGATGTATCCGGTGCAGTCACCGAAGATGATGCATCCACGCTGACAACGTCTGGTGCGCTAACCATCTCTGAT
Organism: uncultured Alphaproteobacteria bacterium; assembly: GCA_963787895.1. Classification (GTDB taxonomy): domain Bacteria; phylum Pseudomonadota; class Alphaproteobacteria; order Rhizobiales; family Aestuariivirgaceae; genus Anderseniella. The sequence continues at coordinate 31,123 of CAWBEX010000003.1, forward strand.
CCTGACACGGGCGAGGCGGTGTTCAATGCCGGGACTGTCAATGGCAGCTATGGCGACCTGACGATTGATGCGGCAGGCAACTGGTCGTATGCGGCTGACAATACCCAGTCGATTATCCAGACACTGGCTGTTGGTGCCACGCTGACCGAGACCTTGACGGTTACTTCTGCCGATGGCACGACGCAGGACATTACGATCATCATCAATGGTGTGAACGATGCGCCGACCGCGACGGACAACTCTGGCTCGGTTACCGAAGACACCAACCTCAGCGACAGTGGCAACATGCTCACCGACAATGATGGCAGCGGCGTTGATGGAGACGTCGACATTGGCGATAGCCTGTCTGTTGTATCAGTTGACGGTGTTGCCGCTGCAACAGGTTCGGTTGCGGGTACTTATGGCTCGCTGGCCTTCGATGGCACAGGCGCTTATACCTACAATCTGACCAACGCCAATCCCGCCGTTCAGGCGCTGGGTGCTGGCGAGACGCTTACCGAGACGTTTGATTATATCGTGTCTGACGGTAATGGGGGCTCAGATACCGCAACACTGACGATTACCATCAATGGTCAGAATGATGATCCAACCGGATTTGACGCAACAATGGCCTATGACATGTTGCAACTTTGTGCTGCCTATGGAGGTGTGGTGCGGGTAACAGAAGGCTCAGTGGTGGCTGAGTTCACCAACGTGCTCGACGTTGATGCAAGCGACTTACACACTTTCCGCATTGTTGATGGAACAGGCACGCCTGTTGTCGATCCTGATTTCGAGATCGTTGGCAATCAGCTGGTCATCAAGGCAACCAACACTCTTGTTGATGGTGTGCAGACACCAAGGTCCGTCATTGTGCAGGTAGATGATGGCAATGGTGGTACGTTTGAGCGGATGCTGGACTTCAACCTGAACTCCTATACCGGGACATTTACCGGCGGAGCGGGTCGTGACATGGCTGTTGGCACATCCGGCAACGACGTGATGAACGGTGGTGGCAACGTTGACTATCTGTTTGGCGGCGATGGAAATGATACTCTTAACGGCGGCAGTGGTTACGATGTGCTGGAAGGCGGAACCGGCGCGGATGTGCTCAATGGCGGCACCAGCGGTGATACAGCGTCTTACCGCTATGCAAATGCGGCTGTAACGGCCGACCTTGCCAACTCGGCGGCAAACACAGGCGATGCAGCTGGTGATACTTATATCAGCATCGAGAATCTGCATGGATCTTCATTTAGCGATGTCTTGTCCGGAGACGCAGGCGACAACTGGATTTATGGTCTTGATGGAGATGATGTCATCAATGGTCGTGGCGGCAATGACACGCTTTTTGGCGGCGCTGGCAATAACCTGTTTATCTTTGCCAATGGATCGGGCAATGACCGGATTGCAGGCTTTGTGGCAGGTGCTGGCACGGATGATGTGCTTGATATATCGGATTTCGGGTTCGCTGACTTTGCCGCGGTTCAGGCAGCAGCCTCAATCGGTCCAGATGGATGCGTGATCCTGCAGCTTGACGCAGATGACAGTGTGGAACTGCATGGCGTTTCTTCCGTCGCAAGCCTCAGTATCGATGATTTTATCACTTAGCTAGAGGTTGGATTTCGGGAAATAATCAGATCAGCAGTTTGGCAAACCAAAGCCAGTATTACACGGAGCATCCGGACCTGTTGATGTGCCTGCTTTGGTAATCTCGACAATGGAGATTGTTCGTAAGACTGGCATCTGCCACAGCTTGCGCACGTTCGAACAGGGAGTGATGTCGCTACCTGGAGTTTGCATAGCAGGCGTCTCCGCTTGAAGGTATCCAATTCGAAGCAACTTTCCGATGTAACAGATTGATTCGGCAAGAATAAAGTGGTTAACGCGAGGTTAACAAACTAGCTCCATAACGTTTGTGATGCAGTGATCAGGCCGTCGGGAAATTGAGCTGCGAGCGCGCGAAATCATCCAGTGGAATGGGCACGAAAGTATGAAGGTCTTTGAGGTCGCCCGTCACGGTTGAATCCGCTGCCGTCAGCCAGGCATGGGCCTCTAGAGCCCCTGAAGCGGCCTTGCGGACCCCGATATGCAATGTTGTATCAACACCTTTGGTGCCCAGCCAACGGGCCGCTGCCATGGCCTGCAGCAGGCAGTCTGATCGCCATGGCAGACGCCGTGACACAGCAGCAATTGCCCACTTTGTGGGCTCAAGTTCAACTTTCTGTGCCGGTTCAATGTTTGAGACTGCGCCGGGGTTGTCCAATATTTCGGCTATGTGCGCGCGTCCGTGCCGATACCGCGCCCAGGCCAGAAAGTATAACGCCTTTGCCAAGGCAGCCTTGTGGGTCCTATCGAGCTGCGCGAACCTAGTGGCAAGTGAGCTAGCGCGCCGTAACAAGCCCGTTCTCCAGTAGTTGCCTGACGAAGTCTGTTGTGTCGCGCTCGCATTCGCCAGGTTCTGCCCGATATTTTTTCGTCAGGGCCTCGCATATGCGGGCAATGCTGGTTTCTGATTCAAGCAGGTCCCAGATGTCACGGGCAGGCCCTTTCAGGCCATAGTAGACGGCGTTGTCGGCGTCGAGCAGTACTATGTCATCCGGGCCAAGTTCGGCAGATGGAAGTTGTGCTGTGCGGATCAATTTAGTGTCGGGTTGTAGCTCTGGTATGCTCATTCGCCAAAGGTGTCCTCAACATGGGATATAATCAAGTCCAGGCACTCATTATGACGTTGTCTGTTCTTTGGTCGCAACAAATGGAAGCTTGGCCTGGTGGCGCACAGTTCAGCAGCCCATGTGAGAAATCGCTGTTCGTTGCCCAGCAATTCAACCAGGTGTGCAAGTGCCACGTCGCGTCGCAGGCGCATCATGGCGTCAAGCTGGTTCATCGGTATAATTTGCGGTGCAGCATCCGGGTCTTGCAACCAGTCAGTGAAGTACAACCCAATCAGGGGTGCAGCCTGCATCGCGTAGCTTGATTGCAACAGGTGCACATGCTTTCCGAACCGGTAGGATTGATGTGCGAGGTTGCCAGAGCCAATGCCGGACAGGCCGGGAGAGTCCTCCAGAAGGTGGGCAACAGGAACAGATGGCACAGCCAGGTATCTGTGCTGTGCTGTTTCATGCACTGTCAGCCGGTCATCGGTGTACAGTTTGTAGCCTGCGTTTGCCAGACTTGCAGCCAATGTTGATTTGCCGTCACCCGCATTGCCGCAGAAGGCAACGCAGCCCTTCGAGGTCTGTATCGCTGCTGCATGCAGCGGTATCAATCCGCGCTGATGCAGCAAAGTGCCAATGCCGGCTGACAGTGCGAAGAAACGAGCAACTGCAATGTCGCATCCGGCCGCCAGATCTAGCGTGATGGTGTCGCCTTGCCGTACCAGGCAACGCACACCAAATCCGGTATCAATCAGAACGCATTCATCTGCGATCAGATAGCCATCCTTGGACACGGAGTGGTGCTCGATTGTGGCCGGAACCAATCCGGTCTTCAGGCGCACTGCGCGCTGGTCAAACAATGGCGAACTTGTGCTTGCTGCCAGCTCCGGAATATCGAAGTCGGATTCAATCGGCAGTCCATGAACTCGATAGGAGGGCATCGGCAAACACTATATTGGCGGCGTGACCTTGCTGGTTTCCGCTAAAACCTTGCTATTGGGAAAGTTGTTGTCTGTCTAGGCCGCATCGACGCGTTGTTCAAGCGCGCTACACGCTTCTTGCAGATCTTTGCTGATCGCTGCAAACGCGGCCGCGGTATCCAGTTCCACGTTGCTCCTGGCGGCGTTTTCCACGTGAGCGCAAGTTGCTGCCAACTTTCTAGCACCGATGTTGGCTGCCATGGATTTCAGTGCATGGACTGCATCTGCAAGTTCAATCTGGTTGGAAGAATCCCTTGCCTGATCAATGCGGCCCATCATGGGGCCTGCATTGTCATGGAACAAAGTTGCCATTCTACCCAAGAATGACGGGTCGTCCTTGCCGATCTCCAGCAAGTCGGCAAGTACCGCTTCATCGAGAATGGTAATGGGGTTCTTTCGAGCAGTGGATGAAGGCGCAGCAATGTCCTCAGCAGCGGGACCTGAAGGCTGCGCCTGATAATGATCCGGTGCCGTGACAGTTCCCTTAGACGTGAGTTGCATGATTGTGGTGGCCAACTGGTTGACGGTAAACGGCTTGGTCACTCGCATGTCCATGCCTGCACTGGACCAGGAGTTGGAACTTCCGCCACCTTCCAGGTGTGCGGTGAGTGCCACAATGGGCGTGCGCCTGCGGCGGGTGCCTTCCTCTTCGTTGCGTATCCGTTTAGTTGCTTCCAGACCATCCATGACGGGCATTGAGCAATCCATGAGGATGATGTCGTACTTGCCGTCGCGCCACTGCTGTATTGCCTGGGCACCATCGCTGACCATATCGAAGCTTGCGTCAAGTTGGCGCAAGACCTCAGAAACCACTTCCCGGTTGACTGCATTGTCGTCTGCAACCAGTACGTTGATTCCGGACAGCGAAAGTAACCTGATTTCTTCTCCAGGCTGCCCAGCGGATGTGTTTGCCTGTTGCAAATGACCTGCCTGCATGGAACCGGCGAGGGCTTCAATGTCTGCTTGAGACAATGGAATTGGCAGTACAGCAGCTGCCAGACCACTTGAGACGAGCGATTGAGCCTTGCTGCTGCCTATGGGTTGAGTGACCACAAGCTTCGGCAGGTTAGCGACAGACATGTCCAACAGATTGTGGGCGATTTCAGCCGAGGTGATGAGCAGCTTCAACTCAGACAATGCTGCCGGGCTTGGCGGCTTGGCGGAGGTGTTGCGGATGTCGAGTTTGAAAGCGCGCAGCTGGTTGCAGACGGCGTTGGCGACAGCCTCGTCCTCGAGCCATACTGCCGTGGGCGCAAAACTGCAATCCGACAGATCCGGATGCTGGCGGTGCGTCGCACTCCTGTACGGGATAGTCACCACAAACCTTGACCCCTTGCCGGGTTGGCTCGTGACCTTGATGGTGCCATCCATCGCCCTGACCAGCTTTTTGCAGATGCTCAGGCCAAGCCCCGTGCCACCGTATTTTCTCGTAGTTGAAGCGTCAGCCTGGGTAAAGTCGTCGAAAATCGAGGCCAGTTTTTCTGGTTCAATGCCAATGCCGGTGTCAGAAACGCTGAACTCAATTCTGTCTTCAGGCAGTGCCCGAATGGCGATGCCGACATAGCCGCTATCCGTGAATTTTATGGCGTTGTTGACCAGATTGGTGATTATCTGCGTCAGTCGCACAGGGTCCCCTGTGAAAGTTTCAGGTACGGCCGGGTCTGCGAAAGACACTAGCTGGAGCCCTTTGGAATGGGCCTTTTCCCAGAACAGTGACAATACGTTGTCGACCGCGATGCGCGGTGGCACCGGCACCTGCTCAAGTTCCAGCTTGCCTGCCTCGATCTTCGACAGATCGAGAAGATCGTTGATAATGGCCAGCAGCGAATGGCCAGAGCTGACAATGACGTTGGCATAGCGTTGCTGGCCGAGAGCCAGTTTGCCCGCAGCGAGCAGTTCGGCCATTACCATGATGCCGTTCATCGGCGTGCGGATTTCATGACTCATGGTAGCCAGAAATGCTGACTTGGCTTCGGAGGCAGATTCTGCAGCCTCCTTGGCTACACGCAATTGTGCTGTACGCTCGTCCACTGTCCGTTCCAGTGTCGCACGGTGGTGGGCGAGGGCGGTATCGCGGGCGTTGATCTCGTTGAGCATGTTGTTGAAGGAATCAACCAGCTTGCCGGTTTCGTCATTGGACATTCGTATCGCACGGACCGAGTAGTCGTGCTCATCGCTGACCCTTGCCATGGCACGCATGAGATCAGACAGCGGCGAGGTGACTGAACGCTTCAGCCGGGAAGATACGCCCAGTCCCAGCAGACTGGCGAAAATGGCAGCGAAGATTGCGGCAATGATACCTTCAAAAAGCTGTGAGCGCAGGTCAGAAATGTCTGCCAGTAACGACACAGATCCCACCTTGACCCCTCCCTGTACAGAAGGGACGGAGACCGAAAGAGTGGGGCTCCAGATCATCGCAAGAATACCCTTGCCGCTGTCAGATGGTTGCACGGTTTCCAACCCGCTGCCCTGTTCCACGATGACTGCGTTGCCGAGAGCAGCAAACACCTGGCCATCAGGCAGGCTGGCAGCAACGAAAGGAATCGATCTCAAATTGCCTATGGCGCGCAATGAAGACATCGCGCCAGCTTTGTCCCTGGAACGCAGATGCGGCCCGACACTGGCTGCAAATACCTGTGCAGTGGCAGTCAGGCTGTCGTAGCGGGCGGTTATGTTTTGAGTTGTCTGGCGATAGACGTAGAAACCGGTTGCTGAAGTCACTGCGACAAGCACAGCCGCCATCACTATAATGGTGATCTTGCGTGCAATTGTAAGATGCAGAATCTCCTGTACAAGGTTCCGCACAAGAAAGCTCCCGTCACTAGCCGTCAGGTCTTGTGTTGTTCATATCAAACAGATGGTTAACAAGTGGTACCTGAAGGTGTTGTTCTGACAAGGAAAGTTCTCCGAGGGCAGCCGCATTAGGAAATTCGTAAGCATGGTTGGCAAAACCAGCATGGTTGGGTGCTCCTGTTAACCTCCATACCCGCTGTCCGTGTTGTAATGAGAATACGAAAATCCGTCATAGTTTGCGATCCAGGATCAGGTATGACAGTTCTAGACAGGTTTGCTCGTGATGCGCGCGGTGGCGTGGCGCTTGCTTTGGGGATTGTGGCACCGGTGCTGATTGGGGCTGCCGGACTGGCGGTGGACTATGGCCGCTACACCAGAACTGTAGCTGATCTGCAAGCTTTGGCCGATAGTTCTGCGGTTGCCGCAGTGAGCAGCTTGTCAGTAGCAAACATGACTGCCAGCTCGGTTGGTGCTTCGGTTGAGGGTTATGTCAACAAGAGTGCTTCGAACACCGCATGGCAAAAGGGCGAGAACGGAATATCCGTTGAAACAGTCATCAGTCCTGAAGGTGACGCTGTTAAGGTGACCCTGACCCAGGAGTGGGAGCCAATGATTGCCCACGTCCTTACCAATATTACCACGCCTGTAAGTATTTCTTCCACAGCTCGCCTTGTCGGTTCTGGCAAGGTATGTGTGCTGGCCATGGAGACCACTGAAGACAAGGCCATCCACATGGACGATGCTGCAAAGCTGACCGGGAAGGATTGCGGCGTCCTTTCCAATTCGGTCAGCTCGGCAGGTATCATGATCGACAAGGCGGCTAACCTGCAGGCCAGCTTGATATGTTCGGCAGGCGGCGCCAACGTAAAGAAAAAAGGGTACACTTATCCCGCCGTGACGGAAGATTGTCCCGCACTGATGGACCCGCTTGCTGGCCGGGTCACTCCATCGGTTGGCGCGTGCGATCACAACGGGTTTGTCGCTGATGGGTCAGCGGCTGTCACGTTGATGCCTGGGGTCTATTGTGGCGGTTTGACCTTAACAGACACGGTCGCCGCAACCCTGACTGCAGGCACTTATGTTATCAAGGATGGCCCGCTGGTGCTGTCCGGTGCAGCAAGCATGACGGGAACAGATGTGGGTTTCTTCTTGACAGGTAGTGGTTCCACGATGGAGCTGCAGGCTGGCACATCGGTGTCTGTGGAAGCACCGACTTCGGGTGAAATGGCCGGGTTGTTGTTTTTTGAAGACCGCGGCAACGCACCTGTGATTCATCAGATCAATTCCTCCGATGCAAAGAACCTGCTAGGCACAATCTATCTGCCAAAGTCGATACTCAAGATTGCAGCGGCAGCGAACGTGGCTGGCGATTCTGCATACACCGCCCTGATCGTACGGAAGCTGCAAGTATTCGAAGGCCCCAATGTCACATTGAACTCGAACTATGACGCGACCAATGTTCCTGTTCCTCCGGGTCTGCTTGGCGGCAAGGTTGTGCTGACCAACTGATCCTGGCCTGCCTGCTGCCGTGGCGGTCGTGCATTCTTGCAAATCCTGAAAAGACGTGCGACTTCGATACACTGTGGTGGTGGTGGTCATGCATCACTGCTGTGCCCCGGCAATTGCAGGTCATCGCGATGCGTTCAATGAATTCTATCAAGGTTGCTGTGTTGCCGGGTGACGGTATTGGCCGCGAGGTCATGGAACCGTGTCTTGTCTGTCTGGATAAGCTGGCGAGCAAGTCTGGCAGCTTTTCATTTTCATTCGAAACCCTGGAGGCAGGTGCTGATGTTTTTCGGCAAACCGGGACTGATTTGCCGGATGAGGTGATCAAAAAAGCTGAGGCAGCAGATGTGATGCTGCTTGGTGCAATGGGGTTGCCGGAGGTGCGCCATGCAGACGGGCGTGAAATCACGCCGCAGATCGCGTTGCGTGAAATATTCGATCTCTATGCGGGTGTGCGTCCAGTAGAGACATTTCCGGGTTCGCCAGTGCCGCTGAAAGACCCGCGCGCAGGCAATCTTGATTTCGTGCTTGTGCGGGAGAACACCGAAGGCTTGTTCTTCTCCCGTCAGTCACCGGAGTTTGACGGCGATATCGCTGCGCGCGAAACCCTGCAAATTACACGGCATGCAACCGAGCGACTGGCTGATTTCGGGTTCAGGCTTGCAGAACGGCGAAAGGCGAACGGCCGGGGTGAAGGGCGGGTGACCTGCGTCGACAAGGCCAATGTGTTCGCCAGCTTCGCTTTCATGCGCAAGGTGTTCTACGAGCGTGCAGCAATGTTTCCGGACATCAAGGCTGACCACTGGTATGTTGATGCCATGGCGCTGTCGCTCATTCGCAATCCCTGGAACTGGGATGTAATGGTGACCGAGAACATGTTCGGCGACATTCTGTCCGATGCAGCTGCGGCGTTGATGGGTGGCATGGGTATGGCACCTTCGGCCGACATTGGCGACAGACACGCATTGTTTCAGCCGTGTCACGGAACGGCTCCAGATATCATGGGTACCGGCAAGGCAAACCCGTGCGCCATGCTGCTGTCTGGTGCGATGATGCTGGATTGGCTCGGTGAGACGACGTCTTCGCAAGATTTCACAGATGCAGGAGAGAGGTTGCGCCAGGCGGTAAGGTCTGCATTTGCTGGTGGCGATCTGGTGCCATATGAGGCAGGTGGTACGGCAGGTCTTCAGGAAGTAGCAGAGCGTGTAATTGCCGGCCTTTAGATTTTTTCGTCTATTTCAGCCAGCGCTTCAAGTTCGCGGTCGCGAGTTGCCAGAATTGTTGCATCTTCTTCCAGGCTGGCAACCAGAGCACCCAGCTCCGTGTGCACCTGGCGGATACGGTGCAGTTTGGCCTGCATAATCTCGAGACGGCCACCATCTGGCTCATTGCGCGCATATTGATCACCGATCATCAACCAGGCAAAATTTACATCAAGCGCACCCGCCAGGTTAAGCAGCCGGTTGGCGCGTGGGTCACGTTCATCATGCTCCCAGGCTTCGACAGTGTCGGCCTTTACGCCGATCCGCTGTGCGAGCTGCTTGATCGAATAACTCTTGTTTTCCCGTGCATGGGAGATGCGCTTGCCAATGGTTTCCATGTGGTCCAGCCTTCGGTTCTGATGTGTGATGATTGGCAGCAAACTAGCGGTCTGCCAGTTCAGCGCAACAGACCTGTTGACGCATGGCTGCCATGCACCCAATTGTGCCGAATGCGATGTATATAGATCGCCGATTGTCTTGTCGGCCATGAAGACCGTGATGCGAAGGTGAACTGCAAGTGCTAGATACTCTGTTCAAGTGGTTTGAAGCCAGGACGGACGCGTTCCCCAATGAGGAAGCGCAAATGCCGCCGGCCACCCTGTGGGGTTTCATCTGGCATTACACCAAGCCTTTCTGGCCATGGATTCTTGCCACTTCGGTGCTGGCCGGTGTGGTCGCCATGATTGAAGTTTCGTTGTTCGCGTTTCTCGGTTCCGTGGTGGACTGGTTGGCAAAGACCACGCCGGAAACAGTGTTTCAGGACTACTGGTTGCATTTGACGTTGCTGGCGCTGCTGGTGCTGGTGTTGCACCCGTTGCTCAACTTTATCTACGAGCTGATCCTTCACCAGACGCTCATGGGCAACTATCCCATGCTGATCCGCTGGCAGGCGCACCGCTATGTATTGCGCCAGTCGCTGGAGTTCTTCCAGAACGATTTTGCAGGCCGGGTTGCCACCAAGGTAATGCAATCGGCGCTGGCAGTGCGTGAATGTGTGCTCAAGACAGCAGACGTCTTTGTGTTTGTCCTGGTGTATTTCGTGTCGGCGGTGGTGCTGTTCGGCGCGGCGGATTGGCGGTTGGCATTGCCGATGGTCGCCTGGCTGGTCAGCTACTCGATAGCGCTTTATTATTTTGTGCCGAAACTCAAGCAGGTGTCGAAAGCACAGGCGGATGCCCGTTCACTGGTTACCGGCCGGATTGTGGACAGCTATACAAACATCCCAACGGTCAAGATGTTTGCACATACCGAGTTTGAGGACCGGTACGCCCGAGCCGGTATGGAGCCGTTTCTGGAAAACGTACACCAGCAGATGCGGCTTTCTTCACTTCTGATCACAGCACTCAATGTGCTCAATGCGCTGAACCTGTTTGGCGTGGGTTGCATGGCGTTGTGGCTATGGTCGATCAATGCCATTTCTGCTGGCGCAATTGCATTTGCCATTGGCCTGGTGCTGCGGCTCAAGGGCATGTCGCACTGGATCATGTGGGAAGTTTCCGGGCTGTTTGAAAACATCGGCGTGGTGCAGGACGGTATTGAAACCATTTCGCGCACGCGCAAGGTGGTGGACAAGGCACACGCGCCGGCGCTTGAGGTCAGCAAAGGTAAAATCGAGTTTCAGGCTATCGGTTTTCACTACGGCAAGGACCGCGATCAACTTGATCAAGGCATCATTGACAAGCTGAGCCTGACGGTCAAACCGGGCGAGAAACTCGGTATCGTCGGCAGATCAGGGGCGGGCAAGTCAACGCTGGTGTCACTGTTGTTGCGCTTCTACGATCTTGATTCAGGCCGCATTCTGATTGACGGTCAGGACATCAGCGAGGTTACCCAGTCCAGCCTGCGTGCGCAGATCGGAATGGTCACGCAGGACACTTCGCTGCTGCACCGCTCCATTGCCGACAACATCCGCTATGGCCGGCCAGAGGCAACGATGACAGAAGTCAAGGAAGCCGCGCGGCGCGCAGCGGCAGACAGCTTCATCCCTGGCCTTGAGGATTTCAACGGGCGCAGCGGTTATGACAGTCACGTGGGTGAGCGTGGAGTCAAGCTGTCTGGCGGTCAACGCCAGCGCGTAGCCATTGCACGTGTGTTGCTGAAGGATGCGCCGATACTTATCCTCGACGAGGCGACAAGCGCACTGGATTCAGAAGTTGAAGCAGTGATTCAGGACAGCTTCGAAGGACTGATGCAGGGAAAGACCGTCCTGGCCATTGCGCACCGGCTGTCGACCATTGCTGCCATGGACCGGCTGGTGGTTATGGACAAGGGCGAAATCGTCGAGACGGGCAGCCATGCAGAATTGCTGGAGCAGGGTGGTTTGTATGCCTCCTTGTGGGCGCGCCAGTCAGGTGGTTTCATTGCATCCAGCGATGATCAGGCGGCGGAGGCAACTGCTGCCGAATAGGGAAGCAGCGATGACAACGAAATCACAGTCCATGATTGTAGCCGCTCAGCCGGAGGCCGCCGAAGCTGGCGCGCGCGTACTCATGCGCGGCGGAAATGCCGTGGATGCGGCAATGGCAGCAGCGCTTGTGCAAGGTGTCGTTGACCCGCAAATGTGTGGCGTCGCCGGGTTTGGCTCGTGTCAGATCTATATGCCGGGCAAAGGCGTGCACACCACCATCGATTTTCACGGGCGCACCCCGTTGGCGGCTACACCGGACATGTGGCTTGACTTGCTTGAAGGCGAAACTCGAGATGGTTTCGGCTTCGTGCTCAAGGGCAAGGTCAATGATCTCGGCTACAACGCTGTTACCACGCCGGGCTCGCTCAAAGCCTACCATGAGGCGGCCAGCGAATTTGGAACGATGGACTGGGCAGACATTTGTGCGCCTGCAATTTCTCAGGCGAAAGTTGGCTTCAAGGTGCGCCCGCATGTTCACTTCTGGTGGACACATGGCGCTGACTTTGGCCGTGCTGAAGTAGCTGACCGCCTGCGCTTTTCCAAAACGGGCGCGAAGGCATATTTCCGCGGTGATGGCAGCGTGAAGCGGATCGGCGATCACGTGAATAACCCTGACCTGGCTACAACGCTGGAGCGGATTGCCAAACATGGAGCCGACATCTTCTACACCGGCGAAATTGGAGAGCAGATCGCGAGTGACTTCAATACCAATGGCGGATTGATGTCGCTGGAAGACCTGAAGTCTTACCGCACCGTTCGGCGCGATCCGCTCAGAGGTACTTATCGCGGCTTTGACATTGCCACCAATCATCCACCCGGCGGTGGCATCATGCTGGTGGAAATGCTCAACATTCTGGAGCACTTCGACCTTTGCGGGATGGGCCACAATTCTACCGAGTACATTCGCACGGTGTGCGAGGCCATGAAGGCCGCGACATCCGACAAGGACAACTTTGTGGGGGACCCGGATTTCTATGATGTGCCGCTGGAGCGGTTGATCTCGAAGCCACATGCGGCAAACATTGCCAAGCGCATCATGGCCGGTGAGCGGATGAGCGTCGAGCGGCTCGATGCACCGAAGGAACCGAAGGATACCACTCACGTTGCCGTGGTCGACAGCCAAGGCAATTGCGTGACCATGACCCATTCTCTGGGCATGCCTTCAGGTGTCATAACTGATGGTCTCGGCTTTATGTACAATGGCTGCATGGCGGTGTTTGATCCACGCCCTGGCCGGGCCGGGTCGATCGCACCGGGCAAGAGCCGGTTTTCTTCCGTGGTGCCAACCATCGCCTTCCGGGCAGGCAAGCCTCATGTGGTGCTGGGTGCGCCCGGTGGAACGCAAATCGTGATGGGCGTCATGCAGGCGCTGATCAATGTGCTTGACTTCAAGATGGACATGCAAGGTGCAGTGACTGCGCCGCGGTTTTCTTCAACTTCCAACGCCATCGATATCACCAACCGTATTCCGGGCTACGTGGTTGAGCCGCTGGAGCAAGAAGGTTACGAGGTTATCCGTTCGCCGCTGACTTTTGGCATCGCAGCAGTGCACGGCATCCGCATCGGTGCAGGCGGCGTTATGGACGGAGGGGCCGATCCAGGCCATGACGGGGTTGCACTGGCAGTGTAGTGCTGCCAGGCCTTCCAGTACGTTCGCTCGATACTCGCCTGCGACACAGCCAAATCAGATCGACCAGCCGCCACAGATGATGTGGTTCTGTCCAGTCACGAACGACGATTCATCCGATGCCAACCAGACGATCAAGGGCGCAACGTCATCTGCATCGGCCAGATTGCCGGTTGGCTGACGCGACAGAAACCATTCGCGTGCCTTGTCATACCCGCCCATCTGTTCCCCCAGCCTCTCGATACGCTGGCGCAGAGACGGTGTGTCTATCGTGCCGGGGCAAATGGCGTTGCAGCGGACGTTCTGCTTGACGAAATCAGCGGCTATTGAACGCGTCATGCCGATGACGGCAGCCTTCGTGGCGCCATAGACAAAGCGGGAAGGTGCACCCTTTATGGATGAGACCACTGATGCCATGTTGATGATCGATCCACCACCATTGCTGATCATGCCGGGTAACACAGCCTTCGCCATGCGGTATTGCGCCTTCACGTTCAGATTGAACGAGAAGTCCCACGCTTCGTCGTCGCACTCCAGAATAGTGCCGTGGTGAACGAACCCCGAGCAGTTGAACAATACATCGACAGGGCCGATTTTCTCCATGATCCGTTCGACCTGTTTCGGTCTGGTGACATCAAGCAGGTAAGTCTTGATGCCGCGTACCTGTGATTTTGTCTCTGCCAAAGCGTCCTTGTTGATGTCGGTTGCGATGACCTTCGCTCCTTCGCGTGCCATGGCTATGGCTGCCGAGCGCCCCATGCCCATGCCTGCTGCAGTCACCAGCACCATTTTACCTTTCAATCGTCCTGCCATGTCCTTGAATTCTCCCAGTCGCAAACTGTTTTGTAGGTTGGCGTGCAATGTGGCAGATTTCCTCGACTGCGCAAACACGAACTCAACAAACTGCATGCAGGCTGGAGGAAGTTTCATTCAATGAAGGTTGTTATCACCGGAGGAACCGGTTTCATCGGCGCGCGACTGGCGCGGCGCATACTCGACAAGGCAACTCTGGCGGGCCCGGGCGGCGAGCAGGTGCCGGTGGACGAATTGGTGTTGTTCGATGTAGCCGCGCCGAACCCATTGCCAATGGAACTGGATGGCAGGGTCAGTGTAGTCACCGGCGACATCTCAGGCCGGGGAACAGTAGACAAGTTGATTGACCGGGACGACATCTCGGTGTTTCACCTTGCGTCGGTGGTGTCAGGTGGTGGTGAGAAGGATTTTGACATGGCCATCCGGGTCAACCTCACCGGCGGGTTGAACGTGTTCGAGGCACTCAGGGCGCGCGCGTCCTGCCCGCGTCTTGTGTTTGCTTCGTCCATTGCCGTGTTTGGCGGCAGCCACATGCCCAGTGTGGTGGGTGACTTTGGCAAGCAGACACCGCAGACCACCTACGGCATGACCAAGGCGTGTTGTGAGTTGCTAATCAATGACTACACCCGGAAAGGCTTTCTGGATGGCCGCTCGGCGCGGCTGCCCACGGTCATCATCCGGCCGGGCAAACCCAATGCAGCAGCGTCGTCATTTGCGTCTGCGGTTTTCCGCGAACCCTTGAAGGGTGAAGGTTACGTGCTGCCGGTGGCGCCTGAAACGGTGATGCCGGTGCTCGGCTACCGAAATATCGTGGAAGGTATTCTGGCACTGCATGAACTGCCGGGTAGCGAGCTGGATGACGACCGGGCCGTCTCGCTTCCGTCGCTGGACGTGACCGTGGCCGACATGATTTCGGCGTTGAAGAGCGTGGCGCACAACCGCAAGTTGGGCGAGATCACTTTCAAGCCGGATCCGTTCATTGAAGCCATAGTCAAGACCTGGCCGCTTGCAACCGACGACAAACGTGCGATTTCACTCGGATTACCAAGGGACGCCACGTTGGACGACATCGTGCGCCACTACATCGAGGACTATGATCATGGCTAGAAAGACGGTCTACCGCGGCAAATCCCAGGCGAAGAAGGGGGCTGATCCGCTGGCACCTGAAGGCCGGTCAAAATACTGGTTCAGCCAGAAAGGCATGGATGGTTTTCATCATCGCAGCTGGATGAAGAACCAGGGCCTGCCGCACCATCTTTTCGACGGCAGGCCGGTCATTGGCATTTGCAACACATGGTCCGAGTTGACGCCATGCAACGCACACTTCCGCTTGCTGGCTGAGCGCGTCAAGCGCGGCATCTACGAGGCAGGTGGCTTTCCGGTAGAGTTTCCGGTGTCATCACTTGGTGAAACCCTGATGCGGCCTACCACGATGATGTTCCGCAACCTGGCGTCGATGGATGTGGAAGAAGCCATTCGCGCCCATCCGATGGACGGTGTGGTGCTGATGGTCGGCTGTGACAAGACCACACCGGCTTTGTTGATGGGTGCAGCCTCGTGTGATTTGCCAACCATCGCGCTGTCCGGGGGGCCAATGCTGAACGGGCGCTATGGAACCGAGACAATCGGATCAGGCACACATGTCTGGAAGTTCATTGAACGCCAGAAGGCCGGTACCATGACATTCGACCAGATGACCGAGGCTGAGGCCTGCATGTCTCGATCGGTCGGTCACTGCATGACGATGGGCACTGCGTCTACCATGGCCTCGATGGTCGAGGCACTGGGCATGGGTTTGCCGACCAATGCCGCGATTCCGGCTGCTGACTCTCGTCGCAATGTACTGGCCCATATGGTGGGACGCCGCATTGTGGAGATGGTCAGGGAAGATCTTCGCATGTCGAAGATACTTACGAAGAAGGCATTTGAAAATGCGATCCGGGTCAACGGAGCTATTGGCGGATCGACAAATGCGGTCGTGCATCTGCTGGCAATAGCCGGCCGCATCGGGGTCAAGCTGTCGCTGGATGACTGGGACCGGCTTGGCAGGGATGTGCCGTGCCTGGTCAATCTCATGCCGTCAGGCGAGTACCTGATGGAGGACTTCTACTATGCAGGCGGGCTGCCGGTTGTGATCAAGGAACTGGCCGAGGCCGGTTTGCTGCACAAGTCTGCCAAGACGGTCAGCGGGAAAAGCCAGTGGGCGAACGTCAAGGACGCCGAGTGCTTCAATCGGGATGTGATTCACTCGCTCAACAACCCGTTCAAGGCCAATGGTGGCATTGCAGTGTTGCGCGGGAACCTGTCGCCCTCAGGCGCCGTGCTCAAACCGTCCGCCGCAACCCCGAAGCTGATGAGGCACAAGGGCCGTGCAGTGGTGTTCGAGGACATAGATGACTACAAGGCTCGAGTTGACGATCCGAAGCTGGATATCGACGAAAACAGCATCATGGTGCTGAAGAACTGTGGGCCCAAGGGATATCCGGGCTTTCCCGAGGTGGGCAATATGGCGCTGCCGGCAAAGCTGCTGAAACAGGGTGTTACAGACATTGTGCGCATATCGGATGCCCGAATGTCCGGCACGGCTTATGGTACGGTTGTGCTGCACGTGGCTCCGGAAGCTGCAGCCGGCGGGCCGTTGGCGCTGGTGCACAATGGTGACGTGATCGAGCTTGATGTGATGGCGCGCAAGCTCCACCTGGATGTATCCGAGCAGGAACTGGCAAAGCGCCGGGCTGCATGGACACCTTTGGAAACGCCTGCACGCGGCTATGCGAAACTGCATGAAACACATGTAATGCAGGCCGACACAGGTTGCGATCTGGATTTCCTGGTCGGCAAGTCGGGCGCGGAGATTCCGCGCGAGAGCCACTGACCGCAATGCAACGGCTGTCAGATATCGGGTTTATAGGCTCGGGGTTGAAGCGGCCTGAATGTGCGCTTGCTCATGTTTCTGGCGTTGTCGTCGTGCCGGACTGGACGGATAGTGGCGGTGTGTCACTGATCATGCCTGATGGACGTAGCATACGCCATCTTGCCCGGGACCGGGCGATGGGGGATCCGTTGCGGCCAAATGGCATTGCACTGGAGGAGGGCGGTTCTGTGCTGCTGGCCCATCTGGGTGATGAGACGGGTGGTATTTTCCGACTTGGTGTTGACGGCTCGACCAGTACGGTCATCGATGAACTGGACGGTGCACCATTGCCGCCTGCGAACTTCGTCATTTCAGATGGAGAAGGTGGTCTTTGGCTGACCATATCGACGCGCCGCGTGCCGCGCGCACTTGGCTACCGCAAGGATGTTGACGATGGCTTTATTGTGCACGTCGCAGCGGAGGGTTCCGCGCGAATTGCAGCCGACGGGCTGGGGTATACCAACGAGTGCATGGTGCACCCTTCGGGGCGATGGCTCTATGTCAACGAGACGTTTGGACGACGGCTTTCGCGATTCGAACTACTGGGGCGAGGCCGGCTGGGAAGCCGCAAAACGGTCTGCGGGTTCGGTGCAGGCACATTTCCGGATGGCCTGGTATTCGACGTTGAAGGTACTGCCTGGATAACGTCAATTGTCTCCAACAGGATTGTGCGGGTGTCGCCAGAAGGGGATTGCTCGATATGGATCGAAGATGCTGATCATGGTCATCTTGCCTGGGTGGAGCAGGCCTATGAGGATGACATGCTGGGGCGCCCCCATCTTGATGGCATAAAGTCAAAGCAGCTGCGCAATATATCCAATCTGGCGTTTGGCGGGGATGACTTGAAGACTGCCTATCTCGGATGTTTGCTGGGTGACAGGATTGCGTATATGCGAATGCCTGTACCGGGACATCCGCTGCCGCACTGGCAGGCTAATATAAAACCGCTGCTGCATGCAGTTGGAGGAGTGTCGTGAGCGGGTTGAAAGTTGCTGTAGTTGGTGCGGGCTACTTTGCGCGCTTTCATCATGATGCCTGGGCGCGGATTGAGGGTGCGGATCTGGCTGCGGTGTGCGACCTGGATCAGGCGGTACTGGCTGCGGTGGCGGGCGAACATGACGTGCCGGTGTTCATCAATGCAGCACAGATGCTGGATGATATAGAACCGGACCTTCTGGACATTGTCACTCCACCGCCGTCGCACCTGCCGCTGATCCGGCTGGCTATGGAGCGTGGTGTGCCGGTGATCTGTCAGAAACCGTTCTGCGCCACTGAAAAAGAGGCGATGGAAGCTGTCCGGCTCTCAGCTCAGGCTGGCAAATTCGTTTGTGTACACGAGAATTTCCGCTTTCAGCCTTGGTATCGCAAGGTTAAAGGAGTCTTGGGCGAAAATTTGCTCGGCCAGGTTTATCAGGTCACGTTTCGCTTGCGCCCTGGTGATGGGCAGGGACAACATGCCTATCTTTCTCGCCAACCATATTTCCAGGACATGGAGCGCTTCCTGGTGCACGAAACCGGGGTGCACTGGATCGACACTTTCCGCTACCTATTTGGTGACCCGTCGGCTGTGTTTGCAGACCTGCGCAGGCTTAATCCGGCAATTGCAGGCGAAGATGCGGGTATATTGATCTTTGACATGCCCAACGGTGTGCGCGCCGTGCTGGATGCCAACCGGTTGGCAGATCATGCAGCAACCAACTTGCGCCGGACCATGGGGGAGCTTCTGATTGAGGGTTCGGCAGCGACCTTACGGCTTGATGGTGAGGCTCGCCTGTTTCTTCGTGCACATGGTGAGATCGGCGAGAGCGAGATCACCTACTTCTGGAATGATCATGGCTTCGGTGGTGATTGTGTCTTCAACCTGTGCGAACATGTGGTTCGCCACATGCTGTACGGCACACTGCTGGAGAATGAAGCAGCTGACTATCTGATTGTTCAGGCTGTGGAACGTGCTGCGTATGATTCAGCCGAAGGAAAGTGCTGGCAGATGGTTGCGCATCACGCCGGGAAACCGGGGTAAAACCATACTGCTAGCGGTTGCCCTCGTATTCTCGGGATGGATGTGGCTGTAACAAACCGCAATGATCCCTGCGGCCTACTGACAGATTTCGGATATGCGAGTATGCTATCTCGCGGGCTAGTGGTCGTGGAAGACTGCATGTCTGGTTGACCTTGCGTCTTGCCAATTTCAGGCAATCATCGTTTGATGGTTTCAACTAAAACTTTGATTGGTCGCGACAATGGAACTCACGCTGGAATCTGCATTTTCTACCGGTGGAATGGTAGGACATGTCTCGTATGTCCTGCTGGTGCTTTCCATGGTTATGCGGAACATGACGCTGCTGCGCATCCTGGTGATCATGTCGGCCCTTGTTGCGATCTGCTATGACTGGTTCTGGCTAAAGGATCCGGTTGGTGTATTTTGGGAGACCCTGCTGGTGCTGGTCAACATCGTCCAGTTGTCGATTACATGGTACCAGAACCACTCTGCCCATTTCTCGGCTGAAGAAGCAGAGTTCATGCAGGGGCATCTACCGAACCTCTCAATGTCGGAGCGCCGCAAGTTTCTCAATCAGGGTCTATGGATTGAAGGAGAGCCGGGCACGGTGCTGACCCAGCAGGGTGAGCCGGTTGAGAACCTGGTGTATCTGGCAATGGGACAGGCGATGGTGATGTCGGCCGGGCGGGTTGTCGCGGTTTGTGAACCGGGTGCCTTTGTCGGTGAGATGACAGTTCTGGAAGGTGCCCCGGCCAGCGGGACGGTCAAGCTAAACCAGAAGGCAAGGTACTGGATGATTGAAGCTGAAAACCTGCGCAACCTGGTCAAGAAGCACCCGGAGATCGGAAATGCACTGGAAGGCAGCTTTGCGCGCAATATGCGCTCCAAGCTTGTGAGGTCAAACAAGTTCATCGTAGATTCAGGGGGTGTTCAAAATCCTTCTCCACCTGGCAAGCCTGCTGACTCTGATCTGTCTGCTGAAGTGTCGAGATAGTTCAGGATGAAAACGGCGCAGCCTGGTCTTCACTACAGCGGGCAGGTTTGGCCGAAGCCGTCCGATTTGGCTTCTGCCATCGGCAATACAGGCGTGGACGTGGTGTCGTCCCCGGCTACCATAGGCTATCTGGAGTTTGCCGCACTATATGCCGTTGAGCACCTCTTTGAGGAAGGTGAAGCCAGCGTCGGCACCGGATTCGACATGAAGCACATGGGTGCGGCGGTACCTGAAAAACCGGTTGATGTATCATCAGAGCTGATCGCTGTGGACGGCATCAAGCTCACTTTCAAGGTAGAGGCTTCCCAGTCCGGCAAGCTGATAATGACCGGCACACACGAGCGCGCTGTGGTCAATCTGGCTCGATTGCTTGCAGGTGCCGGCAAGCCGGGATGCGCCGGCTCGCCAGTCGTTCTGACTGGCCGCTCGCTGACCATCGAAGATCTGGTTTCAGTGGCAACTCAGCATCGCAAAGTGGTCATTGCCCCTGAATGCACAGACCTCATGGCGCGCGGGCGTGCAATCGTCGACCGGCATTTCACCGACGGTATTGCGGTATATGGACTGAATACCGGTTTGGGGATGCGGGCGACGGAAACCCTGAGCTGGGAAGAGGCTGCGGATTTCTCTGCCAGGACTGTGCGGGGCCGGGCGCAGGCGGTTGGCCAGCTGTTGCCGGAAGCAGCCGTACGGGCGGCCATGCTGGTACGCCTCAACACGCTGCTGACAGGAGAGGCAGGCTGCTCACTGCATATCGCAGATGCGCTGGTTGAAGCTCTCAATGCGGGCTTCATTCCTGCAATGCCCGGTACCGGATCAGTCGGAGCAGGTGACCTGGTGGTGATGGCCGCTATTCCTCATGCCTTGATGGGTGAGGGAGAGGCGACGGTAAAAGGCCAGCGCTTGAGCGCTGCGGATGCACTGAAGAAATGCGGGCTGAAGCCGGTTCAGCTTGGACCCAAGGATGGATTGGTACTGTGCAACAGTCCGGCACATTCGGTGTCTCTGGCCTGTCTTGCCGCACACAAGACGCGTGTGCTGCTTAACGCCGTCAACGCTTCTGCGGCGATGGTCATGGAGGGGTTTCGAGCCAATGTCTCACCGTTGCTTGCGGGCGCGGCCAAAGTTCGCCCGCAGCCTGGCCAGGTGGAAATTGCCGCCGCCATGCGCCGCCTGCTGGAGGGCAGCGGTCTTTTTGCAGAGGGTTCTGCACGGCGATTGCAGGATCCAATCTCCATCCGGTCGCTGGTGCAAACCAACGGCAGCCTGAGGGCTGCGCTGGACGTCCTCGATACGGCACTAGCCATTGAGATCAACCATGCTGCTGACAATCCGGTTGTACTGCTGGATGAAGGCAAGGTGGTTTCAACGGGCAATTATCATACGCCATGGCTTACGCAGGCTCTTGATCTCGCCGCCAGGGCGTTGGCCGTAGTGGTGAATGACACCGTATCAAGGGTGCATCGGCTGTGTTCGCCTGAACTTTCAGGACTGGCCCCCCTGCTTTCATCTGCCGCGAGTGACCGGGCAGGCTTCGGTCCGCTGCTGAAGCCGCTGGAGGCACTGCGGGCTAACGTATTGCACCTGGCCAACGCTACTCCGATCACTTCCAGCCATAATGCCAACGGAGTCGAAGATGCCGCAACCTTTACACCGTTGGCGGCAACCCGATTGGGACAGATGTGCGAACAGGCAAGTTATGTGATCGCCTTTGAATTGCTGGCAGGCGCGCAGGCGGTTGACCTGGCCAGGCCGCAACATGTTGCCGCACGGGTGCACGCGGCGCACAAGCTGGTCCGCCAGTATTCGGCCCGTCTTGATGAAGACCGGCCAATAGGGCGTGAGGTTGAGGCAATTGCCTGCGAGCTTGTACTGATGGGTGGGCTGGACAAAGCCTACCGGTAGATCAGTTGCTGTCCAATGCCGAGCCTTTCGGCTTTCGCAAGCATGGCAGCGCCAAGCGAGATGTCAGACAGCGACAGCCCGCGGTGCCAGAAAAGGATTGTCTCGTCGTCACGCTCGCGCCCAGGCCGCGCACCGGTGACAATGTCGCAGAGTTCGCCGTGCACTGTCGTTTCACTGATCAGACCTGCATCGATGTGCGGGCGCAGTGCACCAAGTTTGCCGGCACGGAACTGGCCAGCGTCGTCGATGACGATCTTGTCCATGATTTTCGTCATGTTGATATCAAGCGCTGAAACGGTGCCGTACGGGATCACACATGCGCCGGGTTTGACCCAGTCAGCCTTGAACAGTTCTTCGCGTTCATTCAGGCGGGACGCCTCGACCATGATATCTGCACCTTCCAGACAATCGCGCCAATTGTCTGTGACGATGATCTGCTTGCCAAGATCAGCCTGCAGTTTGGCGGCAAAGGCATTGCGGCTTTCCGGACGGCGTGAGTGCACCCTGATCTCGTCAAAGTCGAACAGGTGATCAAGTAACCGTACGTTCCAATAAGCGGTGCCGCGGGCCCCGACGTGACCCAGTACTTTCGAGTTCTTGCGCGCGAGATGCTTTGCGCCAATTGCGGTCAACGCGCCGGTGCGGGCGTCGGTGATTAGGGTCGCATCAAGAATGGCGCGCGGCATGCCGGTTTGCGGATCAAACAAGTTGAGCAGCGCCATTTCCGATGGCAAGCCCTTTTTGTAGTTGTCGACATAGTCACCAACGATTTTCACCCCGGCCAGCGCAAGCGGCGCAACGTACCCGCGCAGCACGTTGAAGTGACCATTGAAGGCCGGGTCCGGCGTCAAGTGCATGCGTGGTTCAATCACGGCGCCGCCCGGGGTGCCCTGTGCTCTCAGGCCATCTTCAACTGCAGTGATGATTTCATCGTCTGTCATGGCAAGACGATCGATATCGGGGCCGTTCAACCAGGTAAGTTTCACGATTTGCGATGTGCCATTCATGCGGGTTTCAACCTTCCTGCATTTTCAAGGTACTCGATGATTTCTCCCGCTGTGACCTCAGCAGATTTCTCTGCCGTGCTGATGGTGATCTCGGCATTTTCGGGGGTCTCGTAGTCAGAATCGATGCCCGTGAAATGCTTGATTTCGCCGGCACGCGCCTTGGCATACAGGCCCTTCACGTCTCGAGCTTCGCAAACCTCCAGCGGCGTATCCACATGCACCTCTACAAATTCGCCCTGTTCCAGCAGGTCGCGGGCCATGCGGCGCTCGGCGCGGAATGGCGAGATAAACGATACCAGTACAATGAGGCCTGCATCGGCAACGAGTTTTGCAACTTCCGATACTCGGCGAATGTTCTCTACGCGATCGGCATCTGTGAAGCCGAGATCGCGGTTGAGGCCGTGACGCACATTGTCGCCATCGAGGAGGTAGGTGTGGTGGCCCATGGCGGTGAGGCGCTTTTCGACAATGTTGGCCACCGTAGACTTGCCGGAACCGGAAAGTCCTGTGAACCACAATACGGTTGGCTGCTGGTTCTTGATGGCAGAGCGTGTCTGCTTGTTTATGTCGAGTGCCTGCCAGTGAATGTTGCTGGCGCGGCGCAGGGCGAAATTGATAAGGCCAAGGCCGACCGTGTTGTTGCTGGCGCGATCAATTATGATGAAGCCGCCAAGGTCGCGGTTTTCAGAATACGGTGCGAACGGCACCTGCTCATCAAGGGAAATGTTGCATACACCTATCTCGTTGAGTTCCAGCGTCTTTGCAGCGGTGTGTTCGAGCGTGTTGACATTAATCTCGTACTTTGGCTGGGCAAATTTGGCGGGCACAGTTTTCGATGCGAGCTTTATCAGGTAAGGTCGGCCCGGCAACATCGGGTCGCCTCCCATCCACAATACCTGCACCTCGAACTGGTCGGCCACTTCCACCGGCGCATCGGCAGAACATATTACACTGCCACGGCTGGCGTCGATTTCGTCTTCCAGCGTGACCATGACGGACTGTCCAGCTATTGCCTGGTCCAGGTCGCCATCATGAGTGACAATGCGGGCGATTTTGCTCTCGCGCGCTGATGGCAGCACCTTGACCTTGTCGCCAGACTTCATCGTGCCGCTAATCAGCGGCCCGGCAAACCCGCGGAATGTGCGGTCAGGCCTGCACACCCACTGCACTGGCAGGCGAGCCGGGGCATCATTCGCCGCTTCCGCCAACTTAACAGTCTCGAGATGTTCAAGCAGTGCGGGTCCGGTGTACCAGGGTGTTTCCGGGCCCTTCTCCGACACGTTGCACCCGGCCAGTGCGGACATCGGGATGCATGTGACATCACCTGCTCCGATTTCAGCGGCGAAGGCCATGAAATCCTTTTCAATTGCATTGAAGGTGGCCTGATCATAGTCGACCAGATCCATCTTGTTGATGGCCAGCACCAGATGGCGGATACCAAGCAGTGTCACGATGTAGGCGTGGCGGCGCGTCTGGGTAAGGATGCCCTTGGTGGCATCAACCAGCAGTATGGCAAGGTCGGCCGTGGAAGCGCCTGTTGCCATGTTGCGGGTGTATTGCTCGTGCCCTGGCGTATCTGCAACGATGAACTTGCGCCTGGGTGTGGTGAAAGCACGGTAGGCGACATCAATGGTGATACCCTGCTCGCGCTCAGCAGCAAGTCCATCTACCAGCAAGGCAAAGTCAATGTTGCCGCCTTGGGTTCCCAAGCGCTTGGAGTCTGCTTCAAGGGCAGAAAGCTGGTCATCGAAGATCAACTTTGACTCATAAAGCAATCGGCCAATGAGTGTGGACTTGCCGTCGTCCACGGAACCGCAGGTGATGAAGCGCAGCATGTCCTTGGCGGATTGCTCGGCCAGATAATCTGCAATGTTGTCTGCTGTCAGGTCGGGGGTATGCATCAGAAATACCCTTCCTGTTTCTTCTTTTCCATCGAGGCTGACTGATCATGATCGATGACGCGGCCGGCACGCTCTGATGTCGTCGTCACGAGCATCTCTGCGATGATTGCTTCCAGGGTGTCTGCATTTGAAACGGTGGCTCCGGTCAATGGGTAGCACCCGAGAGTGCGGAAGCGTATCAGCTTCATTTCCGGCGTCTCGCCTTTCTCTAACGGCATGCGGTCGTCGTCCACCATGATGATGTCGGACCCGCGATGAACGACCGGGCGCTTGGCAGCGAAATACAGCGGTACAATGGGGATGTTCTCATCGCGGATGTACTGCCAGATGTCGAGTTCAGTCCAGTTGGACAGCGGGAAGACGCGCATGGACTCACCCTTGTTTATCCGGGCGTTGTATGTGCGCCATAACTCCGGACGCTGGTTCTTCGGGTCCCAGCGATGCTGCGCATTGCGGAACGAGAATATTCGTTCCTTGGCGCGGGACTTTTCCTCGTCGCGGCGGGCACCTCCGAAGGCTGCGTCAAAACCATATTTGTCGAGAGCCTGTTTGAGGGCATCAGTTTTCATAACCTCGGTGTGGCGCGCGGACCCGGCGGTGAACGGGTTGACGTTGGCGCGTACACCTTCTTCATTAATGTGCACGATCAAGTCCAGCCCCAGTTCCTTGGCAGTCCGGTCACGAAACTCGATCATCTCGCGGAATTTCCAGGTGGTATCAACGTGCAGCAGAGGGAAGGGAGGCTTGGCGGGGTAGAACGCCTTTATGGCCAGATGCAGCATGACTGCTGAATCCTTGCCGATGGAATACAGCATGACCGGCTTCTCACACTGCGCGGCAACTTCGCGCATGATGTGAATGCTTTCTGCTTCCAGTTGTTTCAGGTGAGTAAGCTTGGGTACAACGGCCATGGAATTTCCCGAGGGTCTGGCAGGGTGGACTATCTGGCGGTTTCAACGCGGATCGAGGCAATTGTCAATGCGCCATAAAATTTGTCTCGCCCAGCTCGTTTCGTGTCTTTCAAGATCAAGTGGCACAGTCGGCATGCGCCTACCATTCATGCAGATTTGTGGAGAACGGCCATGTCAGGACGACGTCGAGCACGTGGAGGGGTCGAACGCCCGGACAGGCGCTCGGGGCAATTGCCAAAGCCTTTGGGCATGTTTTGCAATCCCCTGCCTCCGGTTGAGCTGCTGGATGCGGACAAGCTGGAACGCATTGTTGATGCAGCTTTCCAGGTGCTTGAACAAGCTGGCCTTGAACTGCTTTCCGACCGCTGCCTGACATTGATGGAGCAAAATGGATGCCTGGTGAACCGGGACACCAAAGTCGCGCTCATGGGCCGTGACGTGGTTGAGCATTTCATTGCCAAGGCGCCGGAGACGTTTGACCTGTATGCCCGCAATCCTGCCCGCAACACAGTGATTGGCGGCAACCATATCAACTTCAATACGGTTTCTTCAGCGCCCAACATCAATGATATCGACAATGGAAGGCGCTCTGGTGCGCTGGAAAACCTGATTGATCTCGTCAAAATCAATCATTCACTGGGTGCATGCCACACCATGGGCAGCTCGATTGTCGAGCCTATGGATTTGCCTGTTCCGACGAGGCACCTCGATTATACCTATGCATTGCTGAGATATACCGATCGCCCGATAGTGGCTCGCTCGGTGTCAGACTTCAGGGCAAGGCAGTCAATTGAGCTTTCTGCAATTGCCCGCGGGCTCTCTCTCGACGAGATGAAGTCGCAATGCTCGGTGGTGACGTCTTTCAATGTCAATTCGCCGAGGCGCGTTGATGAGGAACTGCTGGACGGTCTATTGTGTTTTGGAGAGTTGGGCCAGGCCGTTGCCATAACACCCTTCACGCTGGCCGGGGCAATGAGCCCTGTCACCATATCTGGCGCACTGGTGCAACAGACGGCGGAAGCACTGGGCATAGTGGCGTTGTCCCAGATGGCCAATCCGGGTGCGCCAGTGATGTTTGGCGGCTTCACTTCCAATGTGGACATGAAGACCGGCTCACCGGCATTTGGGACGCCGGAGTATGTCAAGGCAGTGCTGATCGGCGGGCAGCTTTCACGGCGGTTCAAACTGCCTTACCGCTCTTCCAACGTGAACGCGTCGAATTGCGTGGATGCACAGTCGACCTATGAAAGCGCAATGTCGCTTTGGGCGGTGGTCATGGCGCATGCAAACTTCGTTCATCATGGTCTGGGTTGGCTTGAAGGTGGACTTTCGTCCTCCCTAGAGAAGACTGTTGTGGATGCCGAGATGATCCGGCAATGGGTTTCCACACTGGAGCCAATTGACGTCAGCGAAGATGCGTTGGCAGTGGAGGCCATTGCAGCAGTGCCACCAGGAGGGCATTTCTTCGGCGAGGCACATACCCTTGCACGCTACGAGAACGCCTTCTACCAGCCATTGATCTCGGATTGGAGTAATTACGAGAACTGGCAGGAAGCCGGCTCGCTGACCGCCACCCAAAGAGCCAACAGGGTCTGGAAACAGATGCTTGAGAATTATGAGCAACCGGCGATGGATGAAGCGGTGGATGAGGAGATGCGGGCATACATCGCCAGGCGCAAGGAAGAGCTCAAGAACGTCCAGCCGTAAGCGACCCCTGAGTTGAAAGGTTGAGCCATTTCACGGTGTGAAGCTGTTCGTATACCTCTGCGCCTACCTCCAGGACGGGGCAGGTCAAACCGTAGAGTTTCTGCGCGACGGCAGCGCCGGTGACGACATTGGCGTCGCAAATACCCATGATGATGGCAGCTGGACCTGAACCGTTCCGAACAGCTTCCGCAACTCCGCCAGGGGTGCCGCCGGACCCGCGCGTGGCAGGCATGACCAGCATGGTATTCTTGATGCATTTGCCTTTTTGCGGGTGGTTGTTGTCGATGATGACGCCGGTCGCAGGGTTGAACCCGCCCCAGAAGCTCAATGGTGCGCTGAGCCACAGGACTTCGCCTGAAGCGCCTCCCTCAAACATTACCCTGGCCGGAAATCCTGCCATCACTGGAGTCCCTTCCATATCTCGGAGTCACGCCATACCTCACCGCGGACCGCGGTTTCGGCGCATTCCTTCAGGGAACCGAAGCAAACCTCGACACCCAGCATGCCGGGCGCGTACCAGGCCCATTTTGCGGCGTTGGTCATGACCCGTCCTGTACAGCCACGCACTGCTGGCGAGAAGTATGTGCAGGTATCGACAATGACCTTTGCCCCCGCCTGTTCGAGTGCAGAAATCCAGCCCCTTTCCTGAGCCAGTTCGCGCACGTGGCGGCTGGTCGAGATGTAGAGGTTCACACCGCTCTTGATGGATCGGCCTTCAAGCAATGGCATCAGTGCGGCAAATTCGGTGAAGGAAAAGTGCGGGGTACCCAGCGCTACCATCTCGACAGGTCCGTCTGCAGAAGATGTCAGGCTGCGTCGTGCCTGTGAAAGATCGTCCAGCGTGATCCTTTCAGTTCGTGCGGGCTGTTGGCCGCCAAAGGCATCATCATATGTTGCCGCTTCTGGCGTGCGGCCAATGGCGTGCCAGTGTTCCACACCGCCTGCTGCAGCTGCTGCCGCGGAAACTGCCTTGAGAGCGTCATCGCCAGTGCCCGGGTCCAGCCGGTCAATGGCCGGT
This sequence comes from uncultured Alphaproteobacteria bacterium, assembly GCA_963787895.1. Lineage (GTDB taxonomy): Bacteria > Pseudomonadota > Alphaproteobacteria > Rhizobiales > Aestuariivirgaceae > Anderseniella. The sequence continues at coordinate 59,503 of CAWBEX010000003.1, forward strand.
ATCAACTTGCCGGACTTCTGACCAAGCACTGTTCCAAGCAGGTGGAAGTATATGTCCTGTGATTTCAGGCTTTCCGGCACGGCGCTGGTGTCAAACAACACTCTGGCGCGACGGCCTTCATCGGTATGCAAGCCAACGAAGGGAGCGTAACCGATTAACCCGCACGCAACGTCAAGGTAGTCGCCATACTTGTTGGTGCGCGCGCCAACGGCTGCGTTGTAGTAGCTCACCGCATTGCTCTCGCCCACGACGATGTGGTCTGCGAACTTCGGGCCATTCGGCAACTGGTAAGGCGCGCAGGTCCATACGGTCTTGCAGCCAAGTTGCGTGTAAAGCTGCATCAGTTCTCTTGCACCGCGCGCCATCTCGGTTTTCGGATCACGCATGTCATCACCTGCCAGCGATACCAGTCCGTTGTTGGTCCAGGCGGGCACTGCAAAGCTGGCCCCGTTATCGAGCATGTAGCGGGCGAAATCGATGTGTGCCTGACCAGCATAGAAGCATGCGTCGATGTGAGCGAAGGTGACGGGTACGAGTCTGGCCGCACCCATGACATTGGCAGCGCGCACGACAAGTTCCATGGCAAACTGCATTGCCGGCCTGCTGTTGTCCTGCAGCAGCACGGCACATTCCTCGGGCAGTTCAAGCGAATGTTGCATCATCATCACAGTTTCAGCATGGCACGGATAAGGGCAAGAGTTTCATCATGATCATGGGTGACGTGTTCAGCGCCGTTGTCCCTCAGCTGTGAACGCTTTTGCTGGGTCCAGTGGTAGCCGATGAAATGCGTGCCGTTCCGGCGTCCAGCTTCCAGGTCGTTGAGGTTGTCCCCTATGAACACGATGCGATCAGCCGGCAGTTTCAATTGATTTATGACACGTGCCAGCACCTGATGCTTGTGGCCGCCTTCATCGGCGGTGCCGGGGAATTTGGCCAGATGCCGCCAGAGTCCGGCCTGATGTAAGCGGACCTCGGCTGCGCATCTGAGGTTAGCTGTGGCAATACCTAATGCCACGTTGTTGAGGCTGCTCAGGCATTCGACCAGTTGAGGGGCTTTTTCGACAACGGTTACCTGAAGGCGTCCGGAAGAAAATCCATCTTCGAGTTCTGCCGCGTAAGCTTCGACGAACTGATCAAAATGGTGGGGTTGCCGACCGCCGCCAAGATGGCGGTCAAGCACCTCATGAACAATATCACGATCGTTGCGCACATTGTAACTGTCCCAGTCATTGGACAGGCCCTCTATGCCGAACAGCGATTTGAAGGGGGCAAAGAATGCGTCTTCTTCCGGCTTCTTCAGATGCAGCAGTGGCCCGTCCACATCAAAGATGACCGCGCTGTGATACGTGTCCGGCAAAGCAATCAACCCTTGACGATGGATGGCCGGATTTCGATGACGACCGGCATAGCTGCTTCAAGGCCCTCCTTGATGGCCTGACTGAGTTCAGCAAGATTGCGGGGCCTTGTAGCGGTGCAGCCATAGGCGCCTGCAAGCTTTGCGAAGTCCGGATTGATCAGCGTAACAGCGTTGGGCTGGATACCCTTGTAGACCATGTCATCGCGAATCTGGGCCAACGCATCATTGTTCCACAAAAGTACTATCAACGGCTTCTTCAATTCAGCGGCAGTGCCCAACTCGTTGATGGTGTATTGTACTCCATAGTCGCCGGCCATGGCCACGACCGGGCGATCCGGTTGGCCGACGCGTGCACCAATGGCAGCTGGCAGCGCATAGCCCAGCGTGCCGAAACCAGCCGGATGCAGGTAACAGTCGGGTTGGTCAAAAGTCATTACCTCGTTGGCGGCATAGGCAATCTGGGTCATGTCCGAGGCGACAATGGTATTGGCAGGCAGACTGGACCGGACGGTGTCGAGCACGGTCTTTATCGTTTTGCGAAGATCATCATAATGTGTTTCGCAGTCAGTGCGCAGCTGTGCTGTCTCCCTGGCGCGGGCTGTCGCCCGTTCCGCCGCGTCTGCTTTGGACAAACCTTCTGCAATGAGTTGCAAGGTGCACTTTGCGTCACCCAGGATCGCGATGTCGGAACGGTATGGCCGGGCCAGAGAGGAAGAATCTATATCAACCCGGATGAGACCTTGTTCATTGTCAAACGTCTGGTCCCAGAGGTCAGTCTCGGATAACTCGGTGCCAGCCGCCAGAACGCTGTCTGCGGCTCTGACTATTTTGGTTGCTGCAGGGTTCGGCAACTGCGCGCCAGCCAGCAGGGGGTGGCCATCAGGCACTGCGCCCTTGGCGGCAATGGTGGTGAAAATGATGGCGCCGGTGCTTTCGGCGATTGCAATTGCCTCAGCGCCTGCATGGCGTGCGCCACCTCCCAGAATGATTACCGGCTTTTTTGCCTTGGAAAGAGCTGCTAGCGCTTGCGCAATGGCTGCATCGCATGGCCGCTTGCGAGAAGGCATGGCCCGCGCCTGCCAGCCCATCGCCGGCTGGTTGTTTCAGCACGTCAAGGGGAATTTCAATGTAAATCGGGCGTGGGCGCTCGGTGTGGAACAGCATGAACGCTTCGGCAATGCGGTCCTGCACGTCACGTGCGGTGTAGCATACAGAAGCAGCCTGCGTGACGGTTGCTGCCGCGCCAACCTGAGAGCGCATTTCATGCAGACGGCCGCGGCCCTGGCCTGCATCCTTCACATCCAGGCTCGAAGATATGACCAATATGGGTACAGAGTCCGAATAAGCCTGACCCATCGGCGTCATGATGTTGGTCAGACCGGGGCCGGTGATGGTGAAGCACACGCCGGGCTTGCCGGTGGCACGTGCATAGCCATCGGCCATGAAACCTGCGCCTTGTTCGTGGCGGGTCAGAATATGGGTAATGCCGGAGCGCGGTAAAGCGCGGTACATCTCCACATTGTGGACACCTGGAATGCCGAAAACGGTATCGACGCCGTAGTCTTCCAGCAACTGAACCAATGCTTCGCCGATGCTAACTCCGCCATCGCTCATAGTCTTTTTCCTCTGCAATTATGCGGCGAACCTTGCAGGTGAAATGGTGGAGAATTCAAGCCCCGCAGCAACAATATCTTCAGGGGTCGACTTGCCATCTATCAATGCGGCGGCAAGCCGGGAAATGCTCGGAGCTGTCTGAATGCCATAACCGCCCTGACCTGCCAGCCATAAGAAGTTGTCCTGCTCCTCGTCAAACCCAACAACAGGATTGCCGTCGCCAGCGAAGGAGCGCAGTCCGCCCCAGGTGGCGCCAGCGTGTGTGACCTCGAAATCCATCACTTCCTGGAATTTCTCTACCGCTTCTGCCAGCGCCATGTCATCGGCCCAGGCATCATGCGGCTCAACCGGCGTGGCGTCCGCTGGTGACAGCATCAGCTTTCCGCCCATGGGCTTGAAATAGAAAGTTTCGCCAGCACCAAAACACAATGGCCAATGGGTCAGGTCAGTGCCGGCCGGCATGTCCAGCAGCATGGCGGAGCGCCGCTTGGGCGTCACTTCAATTTGCTGTGCACCGGCGAGCCTTGCAATTGTGCTGGCCCAGGCACCTGCTGCATTGACTACCGTGGCGCAGCTTAAGTCTCCTGCACTGGCCTGGACCTGCCATGCACCATAGTGGCGGGTGAAACCAGTGACCTCGGCTCTGGATATGAATGTGCCACCATTTGCCTTGAACTGCTTGATGTAGCCTTGCAGCAACAGATCCACATCCAGGTCGCGCGCATCATCGTCAATCATTACCGCAGCCAGTTTATCCGCCTTCAGCAGTGGTACGCGGGCTTTGAGGCCTTCGGGTTTCATTGGCCTGAGGCCAAGCGCTTCCGCCTCTGTGATGAAGTGTTCGCCGCCATGCAACACCATCATGGCCTCGCCGCGGGGCGACAACAACGGTGCAGCAGCAAAGCTGCTGGGGGCTGCTTCAAAGAATGCCTGACTTGCCTTCGCCAGTGCTTGAATGGAGGGTGGTCCGTATGTGGGTACAAACGTTGCTGCTGAGCGCCCCGTGGAGTGATAGCCGGCCGCATCCTCACGTTCCACCACGCAAACATTGTGATCTTTTGACAGCTCCGCGGCTGCTGAAAATCCGGCGATTCCCCCGCCAATGACAACGATGTCGAAAACCATACTCATGTCGTTTATTCGATTGCACCTGATTGGAAACTGCGGGCATTCTTGAACGATCTTAAACCTGCCGTCGAGGGTCAACCTGACATGAATGATGCTGTACTGCACTTTTCCCGTTCTGAATATGACGTCCGGATCGCCAAGGCGCGCGCTGCCATGTCTGAGCGCGGCCTAGATCTGATCATTGTTTCCGATCCGTCCAACATGGCTTGGCTGACGGGCTATGACGGCTGGTCGTTCTATGTACATCAAGCGGTGTTGCTCGGCCTTGAAGGCGAACCTGTCTGGTGGGGCAGGGGCATGGACGCAAATGGTGCCTACAGAACGGCCTTCATGGATCACGCCAACATCATTGGCTACCCGGACCACTTTGTGCAGTCGAGTGAGCGCCACCCGATGGATCGTTTGTCAGGCGTCATCAATGAACGGGGTTGGGCGAAAGGCAAGATTGGTGTCGAGATGGACAATTACTGGTTCACCGCGGCTGCCTGGGAATCTCTCAAACGCCACCTGCCGGATGCGCAATTTTCTGACGCCAATGGCCTGGTGAACTGGCAGCGGGCCATCAAGTCGCCAGCCGAGATCGAGTTCATGCGCCGCGCTGCTGCAATCGTTCAGCGCATGCATGAAACCATTGTTGACATGGCCGAAGAGGGTTTGCCGAAGAACCGGCTGGTGGCTGAGCTATACAAGGTGTCGGTAGAGGGTGCCAACGGCCATTGGGGCGACTATCCGGCCATCGTGCCGATGCTGCCGTCTGGCATGGATGCCACTGCACCGCATCTGACCTGGGATGACAGGCCGTTCAAGGCGGGTGAGAGTACGTTCTTCGAAATTGCAGGATGTTATCGCCGTTACAATTGCCCGCAGTCGCGCACGCTGTTCATCGGCAAGCCGCCGCAGAAATATCTCGATGCTGAAAAGGCGGTGCTGGAAGCGGTTGATGCAGGCCTTGCGAAGGCCAGACCTGGCAACACATGTGAGGACATCGCCATTGCGTTTTACGATACGCTCGAGCGTCACGGGTTTTCCAAGGATTCTCGTACAGGATATTCCATTGGTCTCAGTTATCCGCCGGACTGGGGCGAGCGAACCATGTCGTTCCGGCGGGGCGACAAGAACGTATTGAAGCCTGGGATGATCTTTCACTTCATGCCGGCGCTTTGGCTGGACGATGGCGGGCTGGAAATCACCGAGCCAATGTTGATCACCGAAACGGGGGTGGAATGTTTGTGCAATACGCCCAGGAAACTGTTCGTGAAGGGTTAGGCCTGCGCGGAAATTTGCTGAGATCGGGAAAATCGCCGGCAAGAACAAGACGGCAGTGATGCGCGAGGGTGTGGAGTAATTCAACAGGCTGTCATTGTTCGGCGACCGCCGTTGTGAGCCCTTAGCGGCCAATCACAATGCAGCGATCAATGTGCATAGCCGGGCAAAGCAGTTTTACAACCCGCGCGCGAAGTCATCGTCAACGTAATGTGTACCTTCACTCGTCGCTCAACGTGCCTGTGCGGCGTTGGCTCAGCACCATCAGTGCGTCTGCCAGATGTTCATCGGATATGTTGTAGTCGTCTGCCTCGACCCTGATCTTGTGGGCTTCGTGCAGCACGTCGGCGTGGGTGAAGCCGAACGGCGGGTCGAACTTGTAGCAGGCAAGCTCCATCAGTTGACCAAGCGGGTCGCGGAAATACAGCGAATCCATGAAACCCCGGTCGACATTGCCCGAGTTTGAAAAGCCCGCCGCCTGCAGCCGCTCCGCCGCTTGTGTGTAGGAGGCGCGTGACACGATGAACGCGAGGTGATGCAGGTTGCCGATGCCGTTTGGATTGGGGCGAGGGTCAGGCTGCCAATCCTCGCTGGTGAAGATGGTGATCAGGCGTCCGTCGCCGGGGTCGAAATACAGGTGGTTGATGTCGGGAGCGTCGAGATTCGGCTGCTCGAAGACAAACGGCATACCTAGAATGCCCTCCCAGAAATCAATTGAGGTCTGCCGGTCTGCGCCGTTCAGCGTTATGTGGTGAACGCCTTGTGTCTGGATAACGGCCATTAGTCTTTCCAATCGTGTTGTTGCTCGATCTGGCGAACTTCCGTTTTCAGTATCTTGCCATAGTTGCTTTTCGGCAATGCCTCCACGAAGCGATAAGCCTTGGGCCGTTTGAACCGGGCCATGCGTTTCAGGCAATGGGTATCAACCTGTTGCTCGCTGACATTGGTTCCGGTTTCCATGACCATGTATGCAACCACCACTTCGCCCCAGTCGGGGTGCGGCCTGCCAATGACACACACCTCGGCAAGTTGAGGCAATTCCAGCAGCACCTCCTCTACTTCACGAGGGTATATGTTGGTGCCACCGGAGATGATCAGGTCCTTTGACCTGTCGGTGATACTCAGGAAGCCGTCTTCGTCGAACATGCCGACATCACCCGTCCACAACCATCCATCCTTCAAAGCATTTGCGGTGGCTGCTGGGTTGTTCCAGTAGCCCAGCATGACTGTATCGCCGCGGCAGACAATCTCGCCTTTTTCGCCGACAGGCAGTTCATTGCCTTGCCGGTCCACTACGCGCACATGCATGCAGCTGTCCGCAACTCCGGCAGAGCCTAGCCGGTGGCGCCACTTCGGATGGTTGCGATCTGCGATGTCCTCACGAGACAGATGTGTGATTGTCATCGGGCTTTCGCCCTGGCCGTAAAGCTGGGCAAGTTTCGGGCCGAAACGGTCAAGTGCGGCAATGCAGTCCTCAACGTACATCGGTGCGCCGCCATAGATGATCAGTTTCAGGTTGGAAACATCTGAGGCAATGCCGCTTGTGGTTAGCCGGCGCACCATGGTCGGTGCCGCAAACATCGATACGCCCTTCCAGTGGCTGATGAGGTCGAAGATCTCAGCTGGATCAAATCCGCCGGAGTCTGGCACAATATTGCAGGCCCCTGCACACACATGCGGCAGCATCCACATGCCTGATCCGTGGCTCAGCGGGGCCGGATGAATGATGCAGTCTTCCGGCATCACCCGGTCGAAGTCGGCGAAGTAGTTCAGCGTCATGGCCACCAGGTTGCGATGAGACAGCGTTGCGCCCTTCGGTCTGCCGGTGGTGCCGGAGGTGTAGAACAGCCAGGCCGGGTCGTCAGGTTGTACATATGTTATGGGTGCAGGAGAATGCCGCAGCAGGGCAGCGTGTGCCGCGCCTGTTACGTCAATGATGTGTTCAACACTGCCCGTTGTGGTGATGGACTCTATCAGCTCGGGCGTGACAAAACAGGCTGCGCAGCCAGAGTCACGTAGAATGAAGTTGAATTCGTCCGGATGCAGTTTGGAGTTCATCGGCACTGCCACAAAACCTGCATGCCATATGGAGAACAGGCATTCGAAATATTCCGGCACGTTTTTCATCGCCAGACCGACCCGGCTGCCGTATGTCAGCCCCAGCGATGTCAGTCCGCCTGCAAGCCTTTGTACCCGCTCGCGCAATTGTGAATGGGTCCACACTTCCTTGCCGCCTTTGCCAACGGCAGGGTAGTCAGGTATTTCCAGCGCATTGCGCTCTATCCATTGAGCCAGGTTCATCCCGAACACTTGCCCAATCATTTGCGACGGTACAAGCCCCATGGTGAAACTTCAGGATACGGCAAGCCAGACAGGCAGTTCGCGCGGCAATGGCTTTGTCTGCTTTATCATCATTGCCGCATGCTGGGTCTGGCAGCTTGCCTATGGTGTTTTCGCAGGCGTAGTGCAGGCAACAACCAATCCACCCAGATGTGTTGCTGGCTGGTTATGGCCCGAGCCATTGCCCTGGACGGCCTGCCGTGGCCTTGGCCTGAGCGATCAGGTCCAGCACTGGCTCGGTATACCAGGAGATCTTGCCATGTATCCGTTTGCGCTGTGGCCATATGCCTGGTCCAGCGGGCTCTATACATCGGTGATGTTCTGGCTGAACTCAGCCTTGCATATACTTGCCATCTGGTGGCTGGCAAATGCTCTGGTCAGGCGCTTCGAGCAACGCTAAGTTTTTGCATCTGTTTGAAGGAGTTCTTATGATGAGCAGACCCGATAATGACCGTTTTCAGCCGGTTCCCGGACTTGATGTGCCGCGCTTTGCAGGTGTCGCCACGTTCATGCGGCTGCCTCTGGTGAAGCTGGAAGACGCCGAAAATGTGGATATCGGCATAATCGGGGTGCCGTGGGACGGTGGAACCACCAACAGACCGGGACCGCGCCATGGTCCGCGTCAGATACGTGATGCGTCGGCCATGATCCGGCAGAAGCACCACCTGACCAGGGTCGAACCGTTCAAGCTGGCAAACGTGGTCGACCTTGGAGATGCGCCGGTCAATCCGGCTGACCTCATGGATGCGATGGCCCGTGTCGAAGGTTTCTACGACAAGGTGAAGGCTGCCGGCATAGTGCCCTTGTCGGCTGGTGGTGACCATCTGTGCACGCTGCCCATCCTGCGTGCACTAGGCCGCGACAAACCTGTTGGCATGGTTCAGTTCGATGCGCATTCAGACCTTTGGGACAGCTATTTCCATGGTTCGAAGTTCACCCACGGAACACCGTTTGCCCGTGCAATTGAGGAGGGCGTGCTGGACCCAAAACGTACTGTGCAGATAGGGCTTCGCGGCGGATTGTATGATTGGTCTGATCGGGACTTTGGCAAGAAGTACGGCGTTACCATGATTGATATCGAAACGGCAGTCGCTGACGGACTGGATGCCACCATGAAGCGGGCGCGTGATATCGTCGGAGATGGCGAGACCTACGTAACATTCGACATCGATTGCCTGGATCCCGGCTTTCGCGCCGGGTACGGGGACGCCCGAAGTTGGCGGGTTCACGACCCGTGAAGCGTTGTTCATGTTGCGGCAGTTGCGAGGCACCAATCTGATCGGTGCCGATGTGGTCGAAGTCTCTCCGCCGTTCGATCCGTCAGGTTACACTGCGCTGGCCGGTGCCACCATGATGTTTGAGCTGTTGTGCAACATGGCTGAACGTATTTAGCCCAGGTCCGGAGTTTTTCCTTCGTCCTGCAGCAGTTCGATCTCTGCTGCAGTAAATTTGAACAACTTCCCAACGTCGCGGATGGCCTGAACCTCTGCTTCATGCAGTTTGTGGTCCGAGTAAGCAAGTGCCCACATCTTGCGGATGATCGCGGACTTGCGTTCCGGAGTGACGCTGGCGCCCAGAAATGAAACAAGCCAGTCAACATGTTTCACCGACATGCCTGCGTCTTCGATTCTGCCAGTGATGAAGCCAATGTCATCACGGCGCAGCTTCAGATGAGGTGCATAAAGCTTGTAGAGTAGGCGCGTTTCAAGCGGATGAAGCCTTTTGTCGGCCAGCATGAGCCAGCAAAGGATAATCAGCGACGCGAATGCATTGTCGTTTTCCTTGAAATCTGGATAGATTGCATCCAGCCTGAACATGGCTTCCATAATCTCGGCAATTCGGCGTTTTTTGCTTGTGCGCCTTTTCGTGGTTGGGTTTGCCATTGTTTCCCCCGGTAAATCACCATTAAGATCAGTACCTTAGGTTGCAAGATTGCCTTGCACCCCTAAGTTGAGCACCGTTATAGGTACAATTGCTGGTTTCTCGCAACATCAACCCTGCGCTAACCTTGTTTGGTGAGGTTAAACTGCAGGTTGTTTTTTGGTTGCTCTAAATGGTGAACAGCTTACCAAGGCCGTGAAGTGGCTCTTCTACACCTGCGAGGCGTATGGAGTGCCAGGCCATTGCATGGTTGCTGGAAGTCACCGGAAGGCCGATTTCGTCCTCAATGGCCTGCGCCGCCTGTGTCAGCCGAACGGACGTGCAGGAGACGAAAACAGCATCAATGTTAGCCTCTGACGCAACACGTTTTACGGCGTTGTGAATCGAATCTGGTGAGATCGCAGCAACGATTGCATCCGAACTTTCGTTAAATGATCCGAATACCGGCACTTCGAAACCACGGGCGCGAATGTAGTCGGCAACGATCTGGTTTACGTCTGCCCGGTATGGCGTCAGAACGCCGATGCGCTTTGCGCCAAGTGCGGTGAAGGCGGCAAAAGCTGCTGTAATTGGCGTTGTGCAGGCAACACCAGGGCGCGCCTCGCGGATGCGGTTGAAAACGTTTTCTTCGCCGATGGCCATGGAGGCAGAGGTGCAGCCATAGGCGATCACGTCCATTTTCGCTCCGGGCAAGAACATGTTTGCGCTATCGCGGATGCGTGGTTCCATTGCGCGAAGCGTTTCCGGCGTGATCTCGTCGTCGTTGAAGATGCGGCTTTCATACAGGGCCAGGCCGGGCAACTTGTTGAATATCTGCCGCCATTCATGTTCGATTGTGTAGTCGCTTGCCAAAACGATGAGGCCTATGCGGCCGCGTGGCGCGATGCCGTCGTCTGTCTCAAATGGCAAGTGCTCAAGGAGTTTCATTTGTGCGCGGTTGTCGGTTTTCATATCCACGTTGCGATCTCCTGCTGAAACGCAGATATGTTAGCATGAACGCAAAATTGTTGCACTGGATTTGCACTTTGAAGCGCAGCTGCGCGGAATGTGCCGCTTGAAACACCCGGCAACCCGTGTCAATAAACACGCCAATCATGCAATTCTAGATTTTGGGAGTTTATGCCATGGCCTATTCGGCCGTTCTGCCGCGCCGCCAGTCGGTTGGTGTTAAAGTGGGTGACAAGGTCCAGATCGGCGGAGGTGCGCCGGTGGTTGTGCAGTCCATGACGAACACGGACACTGCTGACATCGAAGGCACTGCCCAGCAGGTTGCTGCCCTTGCTCGAGCTGGTTCGGAACTGGTTCGCATTACAGTTGATAAGGAAGAAGCCGCCAAGGCGGTGCCGCATATTCGCGACCGGCTGGATCAAATGGGTTTCGATACGCCGCTGATCGGCGACTTCCACTATATTGGCCATACACTGTTGCGTGATCACCCGGCCTGCGCCGAAGCGCTTGGCAAGTACCGCATCAATCCGGGCAATGTGGGCTTCAAGGAAAAGCAGGACCGCAATTATTCGATGATGATCGAACGGGCGATCGAGTTTAACAAGCCGGTTCGCATTGGCGTGAACTGGGGATCGCTGGACCAGGCCATGCTGGCCCGGATGATGGACGAGAATGCCAACCTGGCGGAGCCAAAGGATGCGCGCCTTGTTATGCACGACACCATGGTTGAGTCCGGCCTGCAATCTGCGCAGCGTGCCCGCGACCTGGGTCTGGCCCAGGACAAGATCGTGATTTCGGTGAAGGTGTCGGAGGTGCAGGACCTCATTGCCTGCTACCGCCAGATCGCCGAGCGTTCCGACTATGCCCTGCATCTTGGCCTGACCGAAGCCGGTATGGGTTCGAAGGGGATGGTTGCGTCTGCTGCCGGCATTGGTGTGCTGTTGCAGGAAGGCGTCGGCGATACAATCCGCATTTCGCTTACCCCCGAGCCAGGCGGCGACCGTTCAAAGGAAGTTATCGTGGCGCAGGAAATCCTGCAAACCATGGGCATCCGCTCGTTCACCCCCATGGTTATCGCATGCCCCGGGTGCGGGCGCACCACGTCTACGGTGTTCCAGCATCTTGCGCAGGATATTCAGGGTTACCTGCGTGCACAGCAACCAGAATGGAAGAAGGCCTATCCGGGATTTGAAGAGCTTCAGGTCGCGGTCATGGGGTGCATTGTCAATGGTCCCGGCGAATCCAAGCACGCAGACATCGGCATATCGCTGCCAGGTACCGGCGAGGTTCCCGCAGCTCCAGTGTTCATTGATGGCAAGAAAGTAAAGACGCTTCGTGGTGACGATATTGGCGATCAGTTCAAGCAGATCGTTGATGAGTATGTGGTAAACCGCTGGGGTTCTGCCGCTGAATAGTGCGCGGCCACTCTTATCGGTATTTCAAACGTTGAACGGGGCTTGGCAGATATTGTGTCTGCCAAACCCCGCTCAGGCTCCAGCCGTCCCGGAACCGTTGTCGGCCTTCCCGGGTGTGAGAAGGCCGGCAATTCAATTGATCAGCGCCGTTGAGCGCGACATTCATAGTAGGCAACCCACATCAGGTCGCGCATTTCCTGGGTTCGGGCGCCCATCGCCCGTGTCTTGTAGTAGTAGCAGACCGAGTTCAGTTCGTTGTTGTAACCGTGTGCGCCGCCGGCTTGGGCGCTGCTGGCGGAGATGCCTGCAATACCGGCTGCGATGATTGCTGCTGTGATGATTGTTTTCATTTTCCTGATCCTTGTGACGACTTGTGCGAATTGCTCCAGGGGCACTGTGGCAAGCGCCGCCTTGTTGTTGATGAGCACCTTCGCACTGTTGCAAGAAGGATGATGTGCAGTTTGTCACATGACGGAAATATCAGTTCTTGCGTTCGACGATGAAGCGCGCAGCTTCACGCAGAATGTCGGCCTTGCTACCGTAGCGGGACACAGCATCACAGGCATCATCCGCCAGAGCACTTGCCTTTTGCCGGGCACCGTCGAGGCCGAACAGGTCGATAAATGTGGCCTTGCCGGCATCAGCATCCTTCTGGGTCGCCTTGCCCAATTGCTCGGGCGAGCTTTCAACATCAAGGATGTCGTCTGCGATCTGGAACGCAAGGCCAACCTTGTCGGCATAGGTGCGCATTGCCGTGCGGTCATCGGCGCCAGCTTGCGCCAGGATTGCGCCACCCTCGAGCGAAAAGCGAAACAGTTCTCCGGTCTTCAGGCTTTGAATGGCGACAATCTCGTCAAGATCATGCGATTGCTTTTCTTCCGCTGCCAGATCGAGCATCTGGCCACCGACCATTCCGTTGTGGCCGGCTGCGCGGGCAAGCTCCAACGCCAGTTCCGCGCGCACACCACCATCCGGGTGGGTCAACGGGTCAGTCATGATCTCGAATGCAATAGTGAGAAGGCCATCACCGGCGAGGATGGCCGTAGCCTCGTCATACTGCATGTGACAGGTTGGTTTGCCGCGACGCAGATCGTCGTCGTCCATGGCAGGCAGGTCATCATGCACCAGTGAATAGCAGTGGATGCACTCCAGGGCTGCTCCCACCCGCAATGACCGGGCGCGTTCGGCACCAAGAATGCGGGCGCTTTCAGCAACGAAAAATGGTCTGAGGCGTTTGCCCTGAGCCAGAGCGGAGTAGCGCATCGCTTCGGTTACCCGAGGTGCGCGTGCCTGGTTCAAGCTGATAAGTTCATCGAGGACTGCCTCGATCTCTTCGGCAGTGTCTTTCAAAGTGGCCTGAAAGGTCATTTGTGCTGAGGTCTTTCAAAATGCCGGTTCCATCATGGTGTGGACCGGGGTAAACGATATGAGTAACTGGTCTTCTTCTAAGCAGGCCGAATGAATACTGCAACGGGTAAGCGATGGGGCTTGGTGCAAAAAAAGGATGGTGGAAGTATGCGCGCTTCGCTTCGCTGGCGCTTCTAACGCTGCTTGTGATTCCGTACGTGTTGACGCCGGTCTACGCAGTTGTGCCGCCCCCGATCACCGCGATGATGTTGTGGAAGAAGGTGCAAGGCAATGCCATCGATTATCGGTGGCGGCCATTGTCAGAGACGTCTCAGAACCTGGTGCGTTCGGTAGTCACTGCAGAAGACGCCCGGATTTGCGAGCATAACGGTATCGATTGGACCGTATTATCGGATGTCATTTCAGAAGCCGTGAGCAGTGAGGATGGGCCCAAGCGGGGTGGTTCGACAATCACGCAGCAAGTGGCAAAGAACCTGTTTCTGTGGCCTTCGCGGTCCTATGTGCGCAAGGCTCTGGAAATTCCGCTTGCACTGTGGATCGACCTGGTGTGGAGCAAGCGCCGCATTGTTGAGGTTTATGTCAACACGGCCGAGTGGGCGCCGGGCATCTATGGTGTGGAAGCTGCTGCACAGCATCACTTCAACAAATCAGGCAAGGCAATGTCGAAGGCACAGGCGGCCCAGCTCGCCGCAGCATTGCCGAATCCCATTGTGCGTGATGCCGGCAAGCCCGGCCCAAAAGTTCGCGCCAAGGCGCAAACCATCCGTAAGCGGGTGAACTCAACCTTGCCGTATCTCGATTGCCTGAAACTGGATTGATGCCCCTGCGTCCAGTTGGCGCTTGCGACACAAATCACTTTTCCCCTAACTGCCCTGAAAGACAATCCAGCAAGCAGCCTGAACGGGTCTGCAAACCCCTCAAGGCTTACTTTCCATGTTCTCTCTTGCCGCGCTGAGGCGCGAATGGCTATCCAGTCCGCGTGCCGACATTCTCGCTGGCATCGTTGTGGCATTGGCGTTGATACCGGAAGCAATCGGCTTTTCCATTATTGCCGGTGTTGATCCCAAGGTTGGGCTGTACGCTTCGTTCTCCATTGCAGTAATTACTGCGCTCGTTGGTGGTCGACCGGGCATGATCTCTGCGGCTACCGCTGCAATTGCAGTTCTAGTCGTGCCGCTCATTCGTGATCATGGGGTTGAGTACCTGTTTGCGGCCACCATACTCATGGGTGTCTTTCAAGTCGTGGCGGGGTACGCTCGGCTCGACCTGCTCATGCAGTATGTATCGACGTCTGTGGTGACCGGGTTCGTCAATGCGCTCGCCATCCTGATTTTCGTGGCTCAGCTGCCGCAGCTCATCAATGTGACGTGGGTGACTTATGTCATGGTGGCAGCTGGCCTTGCCATCATCTACCTGTTCCCTCGGTTGACGCGGGCAGTGCCGTCGCCGCTTGTTGCCATTGTTGTGCTGACAGTGGCCTCAATCTTTGGAGGGTTGAAGGTCAATACCGTGGGAGATATGGGCCAGCTACCATCTTCGCTGCCGTTCTTCTTCATTCCTGATGTGCCTTTCACACTGGAAACGCTGAGAATTATTTTTCCATACTCGGTGACCATGGCCATCGTCGGACTTCTTGAGTCATTGCTGACTGCCCACATAGTGGATGACCTGACTGACACGCCAAGCAACAAGCAGCGCGAGTGCAAGGGTCAAGGCATTGCCAACTTTGTTACTGGTTTTTTCGGCGGCATGGGAGGCTGTGCCATGATCGGCCAGTCTGTGATCAACGTGAAATCGGGCGGCAGCACCCGGCTGTCGACCTTTGTGGCAGGTGCCTTTCTGTTGTTCTTGATTGTCGTGCTGGGACCGTTGGTCAACCAGATCCCCATGCCGTCTTTGGTGGCAGTAATGATCATGGTCTCCATCGGTACGTTCAGCTGGAAATCCATCCGGGAAATCAGGACTAATCCTTGGCAGTCTTCCGTGGTCATGATTGCCACAGTCGTCGTAGTTGTGTGGACCCATGACCTGGCCCAGGGGGTGCTGGCCGGGGTTGTCTTGTCGGGGCTGTTCTTTGCCAGCAAGGTGCGTGATATGTTTACCGTCACGTCCAGCCTGTCGCGCAATGGTGCCACGCGCACCTATCGATTTTCCGGGCAGGTGTTCTTTGCTTCTACGGAGCGATTTGCCGATGCGTTTGATTTTCGCGAAGTTGTCGACCACGTCA
Source organism: uncultured Alphaproteobacteria bacterium (assembly GCA_963787895.1). Classification (GTDB taxonomy): domain Bacteria; phylum Pseudomonadota; class Alphaproteobacteria; order Rhizobiales; family Aestuariivirgaceae; genus Anderseniella. The sequence continues at coordinate 75,044 of CAWBEX010000003.1, forward strand.
TTATTGATGCGTCGGACGCACACTTCTGGGACATTTCCGCAATCGCCAGCCTGGATCACGCCATACACAAGTTCCGCCGCGAAGGCGCCTCAGTGGAGGTCGTTGGATTGAACAAGGCAAGCGCTACCATGATTGACCGATTTGCCAGTCATGACAAACCGGTTGAGGAGGGCGGGGCGTAATGAAAAACATACTTGCCTGCATTGATGCCTCGACCTTTGCCAACAGCGTTTGCGACATGACGATTTGGGCGGCTGGACGCCTGAAGGCGAAGGTTGAACTTCTGCATGTCGTCAAACGCACAGACGCCATTGCAGCACGCAAGGATCTCAGTGGAGCAATAGGGCTTGGCGTGAAGAGTGAACTCCTCGAAGAGTTGACCAGTATCGATGAAACTCAAAGCAGAATTGCCATCCAGCAAGGCCGTGAGCTTCTGGGCAATGCAGAAGCCCGGCTCAAGTTGGCTGGCGTCAAACGGATCAACCGCCTGCACAGGCACGGCGGAGTTGCAGAAACCATAATCGAGCGCGAGGCCGAGGCTGATCTTGTCGTTATCGGCAAACATGGCGCTGCCAGTGAAACCGCAACGGGCACCATCGGTTCAAACATCGAGATTGTCGTCCGTTCCAGTATCAAGCCGGTTCTGATCGCGCCTAGAACGGTTTCGACGCCGAATTGCGCTATCATTGCCCTGGATGGAAGCACTGCTGCCAGCAAGGCTGTGGATTTCATCGTTTCCACTCCCTTGTTCACAGGCCTGGATGTGCATCTGGTCGCGGCAGGGCCAGAAGGAACGGTTGAAAAATCATGGTTTGTGAAAGCCTATTCCCGGCTTGTTGACCGCACTCCATCCTGCATCATTCATATCAGGGATGGTTCGGTCGAAACCGTCGTGGGAGAGTATCTGGCCCAGCACCCGCAAGGTCTGCTTGTCATGGGAGCTTATGGCCATTCGCCCTTGCGAACGCTCATATTTGGCAGCAAGACATCTTCCTTGATTGCGCAGGCCAGGGTGCCTGTTCTGCTGTTGCGGTAAGATTTGAAATCCAACAGTATCGCTGTCTCAAAAGGGGAGCAGTGAATGTCTGATTTGAGAACTGAAGCGCCGAAAAAGGCCTCTTATGATGTGGTGATTGTTGGCGGTGCCATGTATGGCTCGTCGATTTCGTGGTGGCTGACATACAATCCCGACTTCAATGGAACCATTCTGGTTGTCGAGCGTGATCCGACCTACAAGGCATGTTCGTCAACGCACACCAACTCCTGTATCCGGCAGCAATTTTCCGCCCCCATCAACATCAGGATTTCACAGTTTGGCGCCGAGTACGTGCACAAGTTCCGCGAATACATGGGCAACGATGAGCGGGTGCCGCAGCCTCTCATTCACAGCTTCGGCTACATGTATATGGCAGGAACCAGCGAAGGTGCTGCGGTTTTGCGGGAGTGCCAGCAGATACAGGCATCATGCGGGGCTGCAACCCGTCACATGATGCCGGATGAGATTGCACGGGAGTATCCGTTCTACAATCTGGAGGGTGTGCTTGCTGCCAACCACAACAAGGTCAATGAAGGCTATTTCGATGGTGCCACGTTGTTTGATTGGTGGCGGCGCAAGGCACGCGAAGGCGGTGCAGAATTCATCGCGAATGAAGTGGTTGCAATGCGCAAGAACGCTGCCGGCACGAAGGTAGTGGCCGTGACGCTCAAATCTGGCGAAGTCATTTCCTGTGGCAAGGTTGTCAATGCTTCCGGGCCGCGCGCCATCGTGACATGCCGGATGGCTGGAATCGAAATCCCGGTTGAACCACGCAAGCGCTATACCTTCATTTTTGATGCCGAAAAGCCGCTGGACCGTGACCTGCCCCTGACAATCGACGTGACGGGTGTAACCATGCGCACCGATGGCAAGTATTACATGGGCGGGTGTCCGCCTGATCATGATCCGCCGGTGGACTATGACGATTATCAAGAAGATCACAGCGTCTGGCAGGAGAAGGCGTGGCCCGCCATTGCCAATCGTATTCCACAGTTCGAGGCAATCAAGCTGATCAATTCATGGGTAGGGCACTATGCCTACAACACCCTGGATCAGAACGCGATTGTCGGAGCCCACACCAAGATTGGAAACTTCTATTTCGCAAACGGGTTTTCAGGCCACGGGTTTCAACAGTCTCCGGCCATTGGCCGCGCCATGTCAGAACTCATCACCTATGGTGAGTACCGCACTCTGGATATGTCCGAGTTCAGCTATGCGCGCATCGAGCGTAATGAACCGTTCCTCGAGAAGGCAATTATATGAAAATGAGGACGAACACCTTTCTCAAGGCCATCAAGGGCGGTGAGAAACAGATCGGCCTATGGTTGAGTCTGTGCAGCAACTATGCAGCGGATGTTGTGTCAACTGCCGGGTATGACTGGTTCCTGCTTGATATGGAACATTCACCCAGTGACGTGCAGAACGTGCTTGGACAGTTGCAGGCAATTGCCAATGGGCCGGGTACGGCCATTGTGCGTCCCGACTGGAACGATACAGTCAAGATCAAGCGCCTGCTGGATATCGGGGCACCGGGCCTGCTCCTGCCGATGATCCAGACGGTGGATGAGGCGCGGACGGCAGTGGCTGCGACGCGTTACCCGCCAAATGGTGTGCGAGGGGTGTCGGGCATGCAGCGCGGCAATGCCTTTGGCCGGGCAAGTGACTATTTTTCGCGCGTGGATGATGAAACAGCAGTGCTGGTTCAGCTTGAGACCCAATCGGCCATGGCAATTGCTGAAGATATTGCGGGCGTTGACGGTATTGACGGCGTGTTTTTCGGCCCCAACGACATTGCCGCCGACCTGGGTCACCTGGCGCAACCCATGCACAAGTCGGTGTGGGACCTTACGATGCCTGTTGCCCGGAAACTGATTGCGAAAGGAGTGCCGGTCGGCACTCTGGTGTTTGATGCGAAGTTTGCTGCTGAGTTGCTGCAGGAAGGTTTTTCGTTTGTGGCTTGCGGGTCTGACCTTGCGTTGATGTCTAGAGGGGCCGATGCGTTGCTTGCAGATGTGAAGCGCAGGATGGGGTGAGGCGGTTGCTCACGCAAATCAGTTCTGGCCTTTTGTGCGCCGACAAGCTATAAGCCGCGCCATCCCGGCTGATCGGAAAAGAGTTTGCAGTTTGGCTGCACGGCAATCCGTGTCTCTGCGGCCCACATTTACGGAGTTTGTCATGGCTGTTCCAAAGCGAAAAACCACGCCGTCCAAGCGCGGCATGCGCCGTTCTGGCCACAAGGTTCCAACTTCCACTTATGTAGAAAACAAGCAGACGGGTGAGCTTCACCGTCCGCATCACATTGACCTGAAGACCGGCATGTACAAAGGCCGCCAGGTGCTGGAACCCAAGGGTGACTATTAAGTTTCTGCTCACCGTCAAAGGCGGCAGCATGTGCAACTAATCAAAGCCGATGGTGCAAAACGCATCATCGGCTTTTTTCAATTCAGCCAACCGTGATACAATTTTGGTTCATCTGCAAACTGATTCACGGGGTTCAATTTTTCCATGCGGTATCTGCTGGCTTTTCCTCTGATTTCTCTGGCGCTGGTTGCGTACAACATAATGGCATTCTCTCATGCGAATTGGCTGTGGGCCAATGCGGTGCGGGTTGACATGATGTCGGGTGCCTCGCTGGCCCTGCAGTGGGCCGACATACTCATTCTGGGCGCCCTGTTCCTGCTGTTTGTGGAAGTTCTCAAAGCGGCTCGTGTCGGCAGTCTGACCATTCTCGACCATATCATGTCGACCGGGGTATTCATCGTGGCGCTGGTGCAGTTTCTCCTGGTGCCGGAGGCGGGCACAGCCCCGTTCTTCATGCTGTTGTTCATCTCACTTATCGATGTGGTGGCCGGCTACTCGATTTCCATCCGTTCGGCCCGGCGCGATGTTGCGTTTGGTGGAAACGGTCCGGCATGAAACCGCAGGACGTAGCAGATTTCTGGCTGCAGCAGCCCGACAAGAGCTTGTTCATTGCGAATGATGCCTTCGATGCTGAATTGCAATCCAGGTTTGGTGATGTGCATGCCATGGCCATTTCGAACGAACTCGATAACTGGCAGAGCACGAAAGCAGGCCGGTTGGGGCTCATTCTTTTGCTGGACCAGATGAGCCGAAACCTCAAGCGCGGCACGCCTGGCATGTTTGCAAACGACACCCGGGCGCTGGCGCTGGCCAACAGGGCCATCGAGCTGGGTGATGACAAGGATGAGCTTCCTGTCGTAAAACGGTGGTACTACATGCCGTTCATGCACTCGGAAAAACTTGCAGACCAGGAGCGCTGCATTGAGTTGTGTTCCCAGCCCGGCCTTGAGGCAACCTTGCGATTTGCCGTATTGCACCGCGACATCATTGCCGCGTATGGCCGGTTTCCTCATCGTAACAAACTTCTGGGCAGGACCATGCGGCCGGAAGAGCAGGTTTACCTTGAAGAAGGCGGTTTTACCGGCTGAAAGGTTTCGTTAACTCAGCGGGAAGTTTACCTTCTGACGTTTGTATAGTTGGTACATGTCTTGCTGCTTATCTGCCCGGATTGTTCAATCTGGAGCAGGCTTTGATGCAGATGCTGACACAACCCGTAACGGGCACAAGTGCTGCCGGCGTTCCGGCTGTTGCTGGTGATGCCGCGTGGCTGTCGGCCAATGCGTTGGAACCGAACTTCACGCTGATGCCGCAGTGGGCATTGCCGCTTGCGGAAATCTGCGGAAAATCACGCGATCTTCATGCTGTTCAAGTGATGGCGAACGATGGCAGGCCAGGTGCACTTGCCGTGTTCGAGCGCCGCAAATGGCGGTGGGGATTGCCGTGGAGCCATGTAGAAAGCTGGTTTGGCGGGTTTCCCATTTCCGGCACACCTCTGTTGTCTGCTTCTGACCCAGTGGGCGCAGGTGCCAGGCTGATTGAGCGCACGTTTACCCAGACCGGCGTTGTGGCAATGATCATGTCTCATGTTACAGGCCATCATGCCGTATCCAGTGTATTGGTGGATGCGTGTGCAGAGGCAGGCGCGCCGGTTCGATTTCTTGATGACCGCCAGCGCGCGGCTTTGCGGTGCAACGGCGACCATAATGCCTGGTTTGAAGCTGGTTTTCCGCGCAAGCGGCGCAAGGAGTTCCGCCGTCTTTCTGCCCGGCTTGCGGAGACTGGCAAGCTGAGGACGGATCTGCGCCAGTGCGGAGATGAAGGCCTCGATGTCTGGATAGACGAATTCCTGGTGCTGGAAGCTGCCGGTTGGAAGGGCAGGCGCGGCACAGCACTGCTTTCCAGCGAATCCTCCCGGACCTTCATCCGTGACAGCTTCGCCAGGCTCGATGCGGCCGGCAAGTTGCTGTGCTGGCGCATGAGTGTGGATGACAGGCCCGTTGCCATGATGTTTGGCGTACGGGAAAGGTCAACTTGCTGGATCGTAAAGATCGCACATGACCCGGAGTTGGCGCGGTTCTCGCCTGGTGTGCTGCTTGTGCTGGAGGTTACGCGCATGCTGTTTGAAGATGACAGCATCATCTTTGCTGACAGTTGTGCCGAAGCAGGCCATCCGATGATTGATCACATCTGGAAGGATCGTCTTGCCGTACGCGATGTGATGATCGGCAGGCCGGGGCAATCTGGTTTGCAGTTTGCATCCCTGTTCATGCTTGAGAAGGTGCGCCGCCGTGCGCGTGCAGCACTCAAATCCTTGCGGTCAAGCCTGAGAAAAGGAAAGCTTTGATGCTTGATGCAGTCAAACTGAACTCTGCTGATACTGCAAAACTCTATCGCGCTCCGTTTCAGATTCGCCATGGACTGCAGGAACACGAACTGTTTCAGTTGCCCCGTCTAATCGAATTGGGCCGGACAATGCCGCGTGACCGCATCGAATACAATGCTGGAGACGTGCCTCCGGGTGTGAAACCGGAAGATGTGCCTAGTCTCGACATGGGGGTTGAGGAAGTTATTGCCCAGATCGAGAACTGCCATGCCTGGATGGTAATCAAGAATGTCGAGCACGACCTGCAATACCGCCAGTTGCTCGAGAAATTTGTCGGTGACCTGTCTGCTGCATCCGGGTTGGCTCGAGATAAATTCTCTGACTTGCAGGGGTTTGTGTTCGTTTCATCGGCGCACTCCACAACCCCTTTCCATTTCGACGCGGAAGAAAACGTGTTGGTTCAGATCCGCGGTGAAAAGTTCGTGCACATGTTTGACAATGGTGATCGCGCGCTGGTGAGCGAAGAAGCTCTGGAAATCTCGCCATCGAAACACCGCAACCAGGCCTATGACGAAAACTATGAGACACGCGCTACGGTATTTACCCTGAATGCCGGTGATGGTGTGCACATTCCCTACACGCATCCGCATTGGGTGCGCACAGGTAGCGAGTATTGCATCTCCATGGCAATGACGTGGAAAACGCCGGAAGTCATCCGACTCAACAAGATCAGGTTGATGAATGGCACGTTGCGCCGTTTTGGAATGCCACAGGCAGAACCTGGCGCCAGACCAATTGTTGATGCTGTGAAGGTCTTTGCACACGATGCGGTTCGCGCCATCGTTGATCCGCTGCGTAAGTCGGAAAAGGTGCGCACACTGCTGCGCGGGCTGATCTATGGCCGCAAGGCAAACTACTACCTGAAGGAAGGCAAGCAGGCCTGAGATGGCCTATTCCAGGCTCATGATATAGGTGGCGATGGCAAGGCGCTGGTCGGCCGGGAGTTTTGACATGTTGGTCTGTACCGCCCCCATACCTCCGGATGACATCTTGTCGTAACCTAGCGTTTCACCAAATTCCAGCGCTGTTGCCAGATCATTGGCATCCTTGAAGCGTCCGCGCTCCTTGAGGCCGCGCAGTGAGGGCACCTTGCCATGACCCTCCGGGTGGGGTCCACCTTGCATCCAGCGGGACATGTCGATGGCCATAAATGCATTGCGCGGCGTGTGGCACTCGGCACAATGGCCGGCACCTGTTACCAGGTAAGACCCACGGTTCCAGACTTTGTCCTTTGACGGGTCAGGTTGCCATACAGCCGGCTTGAAGCCGGTTGCCAATTTCCATATGCCCAGCCCGCGCCGCATCACTGTCTCGACGGGCAGGCCAAGTGGCAGTTCAGGCGGGATGATCTGCGCCTTCACCGGGGTGAGTGTGTCGATGTATGCCTTGATGTCCAGTACATCGGCATCGCTCAGATTCTCGTAAGACGTATACGGGAAGGCGGGCAGGTAGTGTTGGCCTTCCGGTGAAATGCCACGCTTAACGGCGTTGACGAACTGGATATCACTCCAGTCGCCAATGCCTGTTTCAGGGTCCGGAGTGATATTTGGCGGGTAGAAAGTGCCGGCAGGGGTTTTCAGTGCCGTGCCACCTGAGGGAAGCGAACGGTCGGCATCCTGATCGTCCTTGGGCGGCAAATGACATGACAGGCAGCCTGATGCGGTGAACAGTATCTTGCCGTTTACCGCATCCGGTGTGTGGGTTGATATGTCGGTTGCGACAAGAGGGTCGGGGGCGGCTGCAAACCAGCCGCCAACGGCTGCGATACCGCCCACCATAATTGCTGTTGCCAGCAACCTTTTCATCTGCCCGCCGCGTTCAACCAGATCAATTATTGTTCTTTGGGCCGGCGGTATTCCTCATGACAGGCCTTGCAGGCACCTCCCAGCTCACCCATTGCAGCGCCAAAATTGGCTTCTTCGGTGACGGCTGCCATGGCCATGGCAGCTGCAACAGCCTTGTCTGCGTCAGATTCAAAGTCGGCCTTGTCGGCCCAGATTTCCGGCTTGGCCCAGGTTTCGGATGCTCCGGTTTCACTACCTTCGGGGAACAGGTCCTTGGCTGTCTTGATGTTGTCAGCAATCGCAGTTGCGCTTTCCTTCACTACGGCAGCATCAAACGCTGCTTCCTTCTTGGCAATGGCAGCTAATGCGCCCATGGCCTTGCCTACATTCTTCATGGCTTGCTGACGGTCCGCTACTGCGTCTGCCTGGGCTGATGCAGCGAATGTAGTGGCTGCAACCAGCCCGATGGCGAGTGTGCGAATTACGGTCATTAGAGAAATCTCCTTGAAGATGTTGTTGGTTGGGACCAGCTGAAGGTCAGTATGCAGTGCAAGCAATGTTATTGGCAATCGCGTCATTTTCACGACAAGGAATTGCTGTCACGCAACAATCGGCGGATGACCTTTCCGGTTGTTGTTAGGGGCAGTTCGTCACGAAACTCGATAATGCGCGGGTATTCGTGTGCCGATAGCCTGGTGCGCACATGCTCACGAATATCATTTTCCAATGCATCGGATGGCTCAAGACCCTTGTTCAGCACGATAAACGCCTTGACGATTTCGGTGCGCACCGGGTCCGGCACGCCCACCACTGCCGCAAGCTGGACGGCAGGATGGCGCGAAAGGCAATCTTCTATTTCCACCGGCCCAATACGATAGCCGGAGGACGTGATTACATCGTCGTCGCGCCCTACAAAATTGAAATACCCCTCATCATCCTTGAAGCCCTGATCACCGGTTAGCAGCCAGTCACCTCGGTACTTGTCTCGCGTAGCCTCGGGCTTTCCCCAGTACTCCAGAAACATCACCGGGTCCGGGCGTTGCACTGCAATGTTGCCGGTTCTGCCATCGGCCACAGGGTGACCGGCATCGTCGACAATTGCCACGTTGTGACCGGGTACAGGCTTGCCAATGGCTCCAGCTTTCCACACCCCAATGGCATTGCAGCTTTCCAGAACAAGATTGCATTCTGTCTGGCCGTATACCTCATTGATCCTCATGCCGAGCGCGCTTTCGGCCCATTCCTGCAAAGCGCGGCCGACCGCTTCGCCGCCTGAGAAGATCGTCCTGAGGTGAAGCCTGCCGGTGTCGGTAGGTGTGCTGGCGCGCATGAGCTTGAGAGCGGTGGGTGGCATGAAAACATTACGGACCTTGTGCCGGGCCATCAGTTCCCATGCGGAAGCAGGGTCGAACTTGGTGTATTTGAAGGCCAGAACCGGCACGCCGAAATAGAGAGCGGGCAGCAACGCATTGAGCAGGCCCCCCGCCCAGGCCCAGTCTGATGGCGTCCACATCAGGTCGCCGGCTTGGGGGAAAAACTCATGTGCAAATTGCACTCCCGGTATATGACCCAACAGAACGCGGTGTCCGTGCAATGCGCCCTTCGGATGGCCGGTGGTGCCGGAAGTGTAGATCATCAGTGCCGGATCGTCAGGTCCGGTATCTGCATGCTCGAAACTGTTCGGAAGGCTGCGGCATGCATCATGGATGTGAGGGGCAAAGGGCAGGCTGCCGTCAATGCAATAGATTGCCTGGAGTGTACTCAACGAAGGCAATATCTCGCGCAGGTTTTCGGCAGAGGCTACCGACATGACAAGTGCGCGGGCACCAGAGTTTTGCAGGCGGTATTGCACGGCTTCGACACCGAATAACATGGCCAGCGGAACCGCTATGGCGCCGAGCTTGTAGATGGCGATGTGTGCAGCCGCGGTTTCGCGGCATTGCGGCAACAGGATTGCAACCCTGTCACCGCGGTTGATGCCGGCCTGTCTCAGCAGGTTTGCGAACCGGTTTGCCATGTGCTCAAGCTGCACGAAGCTGGTAATTCGGACCGGTCCATCCTGCATTTCCTCAATGATTGCAGGATTGTCGGGCGTGTCGTTCGCCCAGCGCGTGCAGACTGCATTGGCAATGTTGAAACGGTCCGGAATTTGCCATGCAAAGCTGGCATTCAGGTCCTCATATGACTTTCCCTGTTCGAGCATCTTTCGGTCTACTCCGTGTCGCAATTCTGCCCGGATACGAGCCTAGATCAAGCGCCGAATTTGCACCGGATCGTAAGGGTGGTCTTAGGTGTTCGTTAGTATCAGAAGGCTTAGACTGAATGCACACCATGACTGAAGGGCCGGGACACATGTACAGCGTAAAGCGTTTGGACAATCAAGAGATGGATGAGGACAATGGCGATGATGCCGTAAGTCCTGCCAAACCTCACCAGGACATTTCACCTGAGTTGAAGGAGGTCATGCATCTGTTGAAGATGATAGAAATCGGCAAGGACAAGAAGCACCCCTGAGGCTCAGAAAATCTCCACGCCAGTTACCGATCTTTGCAATTTGCAAAGGTGTGTCATTGCAAAATGCGGGCGCTGCCTTGGTTTTGTGCGGTAGAACTTCAACGCACAATTTGGGCTGTTGGCAGAAAACTGCCATTCTCCGAATTCAAGCAACTCCAAACAGATATTGGCGCAACTCTTGCTGCTGACTGGGCACAGAGGCTGGGCACAACTACCTCTTCCAGAAGCCAAAAGGCTCAAACAGGAGTGTGCCCTGGACAACAGGGAGTTTGTGTCATGCCGGGTATCGTACCAGCAATTCCGCGCGCGTGCGCGCCAGATCCGGCAGCCCGCCTGGTCGACCACTATCCAGATGATACATCAAGCGCGCACAAACGCTATTCGTGGGGAAGCATTGAGGTTCTGTCGTCCAGTGCTGGCCACAGGATTGAGCGCATTGCCGTGAACAAGGGTAAATCACTGCCCGCCCACTTCCACAAGCACCGCTCTGAGCACTGGACTGTTGTGGATGGCGAAGCAGAGGTGTTGCTGGGTGATGATGTCTTGATCGTAGCACCTGATGACAGTTTGTATGTGCCTGTCGGCATAGTTCATGCGATCAAGCCGGCCGAAGGCATGATGGTCAAGATCATTGCGGTGCACTTTGGTGACGTCGTTTCCGACAGTGATGACATGTTTGACGCGGCATGATGACGTTGCAGTTCATGCTGGCTTCGCGATCCAGCCTTCGCGTTTGCGGTAAATTGTCGAGGGGCTTATGCCTAGCGCATCCGCCGCTTTCGGTATGGAGCCGGCAAAACTGCTGATTGCGCCTTCAATGGCATCGCGTTCTATCTGCCAGAGCTGGCGGCCGGCCGTGGTCACGGTCTTGCCGGGTGTGCTGGTGATGCCGGCCAGATGCTGAGGCAACATGGTCGCGTCCAGTACATCACAATCGTGCAACACCACAGCATGGCGTATGATGTTCTGCAATTCCCGGATGTTGCCAGGCCAGCGGTAGGATGTGAGCAGTTCCTGTGCGCAATCTGACAAGCCGGTAAAGCTGCGATTTTCTTCTGCGGCATAGGCCGTCAGAAATCTGTTTGCCAGCTCAATTATGTCGCTGCCGCGGGCGCGCAAAGGCTCCAGGTGGACAGGCAGGACATGCAGCCGGAAATACAGGTCTTCGCGGAAGTTTCCTGCAGCCACCTGTTCTTGGGGATTGCGGTTTGTCGCGCAGATGATGCGGATGTCGACCTTTCGCGAGTGTGGCGACCCGACAGGTTGAATGGTGCCGGTTTGCAGGAAGCGCAGCAATTTTATCTGTAGTGGCAACGCCATTTCGCAGATCTCGTCAAGGAACAACGTACCGCCGTCGGCGGCCGCAGCCGCGCCTTCGCGATCTGCTATGGCACCAGTGAAAGCCCCCTTCAGATGGCCGAATATTTCAGACTCCATCAGATCATGTGGAATGGCACCGCAATTGAGCGCTATGAATGGCTTGTCTCGGCGGGACGAGAGTTCGTGAATGGACTGGGCACAAAGCTCCTTGCCTGTGCCACTCTCACCTGTAATGAAGGCAGCTGCCGATGAAGCGGCAATGGCGGCAATCTGCTTGCGGGTCTCTGCCATCACTTGCGATGTTCCGATCATCGTGGTGACGGTCGGTTCAATTGCAGGCGCGGCTTCGGTGTTGCTTGAACCGATCTTTGATGCCGGTTTTGCGCAGCATGCATTGGTCAAGGTGGTGATGAGGCGATTGCGCGACACTGGTTTGACCAGATAGTCCCATGCTCCCGCGCGCACAGCGTCGACTGCATCATTGATGGAGGCATTTGCTGCGATCACAATGATAGCGGCGCCGGGGCAGGTCTTTGCCCAGTATGCAATATGCGAGAGATGGTCGTCGCCTGAGGTTTCCAGCGAGAGAATTATGGCGCCAAAGTGCGGGCCGGGTAGCATTTCCGGAGAAGCTTCCGGGTCGGCGCACAGACGACAATGAAAACCAGCAGCCTCGAGGTGGCTGCGGTATACGCTTGCCAGGGAGGCCCGCTCCTCGACAATCAATATGTTTTTACGCCGTGTTCCTGAAACTGACATGAACTACGCCTGACCAACTGATGCCCCCGCCAGCATAAAGCCGAACGGCGCAGGGCACGCCAAAATTGAATTCTTCAATTGAGGGCCCAGTCTGCCGGAATATGGTGAACAATCGGTTAGGGAGTTGTTCTGATCGCGTCAGTCGCCCTGCAAAGGCTTGCCATTGAGGATGCCACCGTCAATCAGATGCTGCCATGCCTCTTCGGCAGTGTCGGCGTAGTGAAACAGTTTTTCGTCACCTGGTGAAATGGTGCCCGCATCCAGAAATGCATTCAGGTTGACTGCGGTTTGCCAGAAATTCCGGTCAAACAGCACAATCGGAATCGAGGGCATCTTGCCGGTCTGAACAAGCGTCAGAATTTCAAACAGCTCATCCATGGTGCCAAAACCACCGGGGAATACGCACAGCCCGTTGGCGCGCATGGCCAGGTGCATCTTGCGCATGGCAAAGTAGTGAAAATTGAATGTCAGGTCAGGGGTTGACCAGGCATTTGGCTCCTGTTCATGGGGTAATGTGATGTTGAAACCGATGGTTGGCGCCCCTGCTGCAATGGCTCCGCGATTGGCGGCTTCCATGATGCCGGGTCCACCACCGGTAGCTATTACGTTGTCCCGGTTGCCGTCATTGTGGTCGAGGGCACCGCCGCGCTCTGAAACGATGCGGCCCAGTTCCATGGCAGATCGATACCAAGTACCGCGACTGCCCTCATCCTTCTCCTTCACGCGTGCAGAGCCGAACGCAACGATTGTTGAGCGAATACCCCAATCACGCAGGTGCTCTTCGGCTTTCATATATTCCAGCATGAAGCGGATGCCCCGTGTGGAGTCACCCAGCAGGAACTCCTGATCCAGCGCCGGCAATACATAGGACTGCGAGGCCATCTGCTTTTCCGGTGTCTTTGCCTTTGTCACAGTGTCGGTTCCTTGAGTTTAGTCATTGGTCATATTCATGGATGCCATGCGGCAGGCGGCATGGCTGGAAGCTGACATGCACTATACGATGGTAACTGATTCAACCAGATGGCGCACGCTTACCAGGTTCACAATTATGACGGCGGATACCACAACGGCTGCAAATGCCAACATGCAGGGCATTGTATGGATGGCATTGTCAGGTCTGTGCTTCACCGGTGTGATGATCTCAGTGCGCAATGTTGGGCCGGATTTGCCCGCGGCAGTCTCGGCTGTCATTCGATATGGCATGGGCATCATCTTTCTTGCTCCAATGTTGATTCGAGCAGGATTCGCGTTTCCACGGGGCAAGTTGCTGGTGATGCACGTGGCGCGCGGCGCGCTGCACGGGCTCGGCGTGCTGTTGTGGTTTTATGCAATGAGCCGCATTCCTATGGCTGAGGTCACCGCGATCAGTTACACGGCCCCCATTTTCATGACCATCGGTGCAGTGTTGTTCTTCGGTGAGAAGATACAGATGCGGCGCATCGGTGCCATCGTTGCAGGTCTGGCCGGCGTGTTCATCATTTTGCGCCCGGGGTTTGAAGTGCTCTCCAGCGGCCAACTCGCTCAGCTTGCCGCTACTCCCTTGTTTGCTGCGGCGATGCTGATGGTCAAGCGGCTGACGCAGATCGAGAAACCCGCGATGATCGTTATCATGTTGAACTTTGTGTGCCTTGCGGTGCTTGCGCCATTTGCGATTGTCTCCTGGCAAACCCCGGATTTGTCGCAGCTTGGCTGGCTGGCACTGACGACAATCGCTGCAACCGCAGGCCATTACTGTCTTACACGTTCTTACGGGGCGGCCGACATTACGGTAATTCAGCCGATCACTTTTCTGCAGCTTGTGTGGACAACGCTGTTTGGCTTTCTGCTGTTTGCCGAAACGCCTGACATCTGGGTGTTTGCCGGCGGTGCAGTGATCTTGATAGCCACGACCTACATGGCTCACCGTGAACGGAGCAAATCACGCGCCGCCATTCCCCAGGCTAGCGTGCCTTCTCAAGTGCCTGGCGCAGGCGTCTGATCAGTTTCGACTTGTTCTTGTTGCCGGCGCGGCTGGCAACCTCATCATTGATGTCAAATATGAGCTGTGTGAGCTCATTGTTGAAGTCTGGCTTGTGGGCTGCTTCGGGCGGATCAATCGACCGGCGTACGGTGCCGCTGATTTTTACGGCATTCTTGCCCTCAAGCTTGAAAGTTTCGTCAATGTCTGGTTGCAGGATGGCTGAGGCGGGCATCAGTTTTCCAGCCAGGCGCTGTGTCAATCCGGCCATGCCTTCTTCTTCACCGTGGATAAGGAACATGTTGCGGTGAACAGGCATGCGTTCCTTTATCCAGCGCTCAAGTTCTGGCGCATCAGCATGGCCGGAGTAGCCGTTGATGTGCTCTATGGAGGCTTCGACGTTTACTTCTTCACCATGGATGCGGACTTTCTTCGCACCGTTCATGAGGACGCGACCGAGCGTACCGTTAGCCTGATATCCGACCATCAGCACGGTGGCATTGCGGCGGTACAGATGATTTTTGAGATGGTGGCGGATGCGGCCTGCATCGCACATGCCGCTGGCAGAAAGAACCACATGAAAGCCGCCTAGCCGGCCTATGGCCTTGGAGTCTTCAACCGATTCCGAAACCCGCAAGTTTGACGAGGAAAGTGCGGCTTTCAATGCCTTGGAATTGTCGAGCAGGTCAGCATGCTTTTCAAAGATGCTGGTTGCCCGTCTGGCCAATGGGCTGTCAATGAATACTGGCGCAGAAGGTGCGTCGCCGTTCGACATGATCATCATCAGATCCGTGAGTACTTCCTGCGTGCGCTCGACAGCAAAGGACGGGATCAGCAGTACGCCCTGTTTGCCTGCAGCAGCATGCACGTGCTTTGCCAGCATGGCGCGGCGTTCTTCCGGATTTGTTTCAACCCTGTCGGTCGCGCCAAAAGTTGCCTCACAAAGCAGGTAGTCAAAGTTCGCAGGCGCTTCTGGATCGTGTTGCAGCAACTTGTGCTGCGGGCCAATGTCGCCAGAGAAGAACAATCGCAATGCGGCGCTGCCATTTCCCTGTTCAACCTCCACTTCGATAGATGTGGAACCAAGCATATGACCTGCGTTCCAGTAGCGGGCGCGAATGTCTGGCCTCACCTGAATCCAGGTCTCATAGTCTACGGCAGAAAACCGCTCCTGGGTGTCGAGCGCGTCCTGGAGGGTATAGATCGGCGTAACCAGCTTGTGCCCGCGCTGGCGGTTGCGTCGATTGAGCCGCTCGACCTCCGTTTCCTGTATGTGGCCGGAGTCCGGCAACATGACAGATGACAAATCGATGGTCGGTTTCGTGGCGTGGATCATTCCCATGAAGCCATGTTTTACGAGTTTGGGAAGTTGGCCCGCATGGTCAATGTGGGCATGTGTGAGCAGCACTGCGTCTATGTCGTCAGGGCGAAAAGGGAACGGCTGGTAGTTCAGTTCGCGCAGTGTCTTGGATCCCTGGAACAATCCACAATCCACCAGTATTGATGATCTTGGCGTGGTCAGTCGGAAGCATGAACCGGTAACGGTTCTGGCTGCACCGTGAAATGAAAGTTCTATGCTCATCAAAATCTCCTGTTCTGCTGTGCAGGCAGTCTAGGCGCTTGGGTCAGGCAGAGTACAGCCAGCTTAGAAAGACTATTCTTGCGTACATCTTAAGATTGTGCTAAGCAAATTATGCTCGTATTGAGTGCAATGTCTTGTTAACTGCGAAAGCTAGATATGCAGGTGAACCTTGCCAAGTCTTCTGCTGCGCAAGCAAAACGACACCCCAAGCCTGCCCAGAGAGTTGCGTGGACCAGCCCGCGGATTGAGAAAATTCAAGGTGAGTGAAATCACCAAGCTTGGTTTCGCCACCAATTGCGATGGTGGCTTCGGCCTTGATGCCATTGACGGCAACGCAATTGGTTGCGGCTAACCGTGTCGCTAGCTTGAAAAGGTATCGGTGTACTGTTCCCGCAGCATGTTCTTTTGCACTTTGCCCATGGCATTGCGCGGCAATTCGTTGACAACATAAATTTTCTTCGGCTGCTTGAAGCGCGCGATCTTGTCCGAAATGGACGAAAGGATCTGTTTTTCATTCAGCCCCGCACCATTTACCGGAACAATGACCCCGACGACCCCTTCACCAAAGTCAGGGTGCGGCACTCCAATGACGGCTGATTCCAACACTCCATCCTGCTCATCCAGCAGCAATTCGATTTCCTTGGGGTAGATGTTGTAACCGCCGGATATGATCAGATCCTTTCCGCGGCCAACGATGTGCACATATCCATCTGCGTCGATCTTGCCCAGGTCACCAGTGATGAAAAACCCATCATTGCGGAACTCTTCCTTCGTCTTCTCAGGCATCTGCCAATAACCCGCAAAGACGTTCGGGCCCTTGACCTCGATCATGCCTATCTCGCCGGCTTCAACCTCGTTGCCGGTTTCAGGGTCACACACGCGTAACTCAACGCCAGGTAACGCAAACCCGACCGTACCTGCGCGTCTTTCGCCTTTGTAGGGGTTGGACGTGTTCATATTGGTTTCGGTCATGCCATAGCGTTCGAGGATGCGATGTCCGGTGCGTTCTTCAAAGGCGACGTGGGTTTCTGCAAGCAGCGGCGCAGAACCGGACACAAACAGCCGCATGTGTTTCACCAGGTCCTTGGTAAAGGCTTCATCATCAAGCAGGCGGGTGTAGAATGTCGGCACGCCCATCATGCACGTTGCGTCTGGCAGATACCCAATGACT
Organism: uncultured Alphaproteobacteria bacterium; assembly: GCA_963787895.1. Classification (GTDB taxonomy): domain Bacteria; phylum Pseudomonadota; class Alphaproteobacteria; order Rhizobiales; family Aestuariivirgaceae; genus Anderseniella. The sequence goes on from CAWBEX010000003.1 coordinate 91,911, forward strand.
TCACTCGGCTTGAATGCAGGCAGGAAGATCATGCTAGCCCCTGCCGCCATGATTGTGTTGGTGGCTACGAACAAGCCATGTGTGTGGAAAACCGGAAGCGCATGCAACAGGACGTCTGCTTCGGTAAACTCCCACAGGTCTTTCAACACCATGGCGTTTGACAGCAGGTTGTCATGGGTCAGCATAGCGCCCTTTGAACGCCCCGTTGTGCCCGATGTGTAAAGAATTGCTGCAAGATCCTGCGTGCCACGCTCAACCGTTTCAAACGTGGCAGAAGCATCAAGGCCGGCCTCCAGAAATGAACCAGCGAAGCCGTCCTGGCCGGACCATACGCCCATCGTTTCAAGGGGTATCCCCAACCGTTCCGCCAGCTTGCCGGCTGCTTCCGCGCTGGCAGGGTCACAAATAAACAACGACGGTGTTGCGTTGCCAAGAAAGTATTCAACCTCGTTGATTGTATAGGCGGTATTAAGCGGCAAGAACACAGCTCCTGTCCGCACTACCGCGAGATACAGCATTATGCCTTCGATAGACTTCGGAATTTGTGCGGCAACCCGGTCGCCTGGCCTGACACCCAGGCTTGTCAGAACATTGGCAAAGCGAGCCGAGACATCAAGAACATGCTGGTAAGTGTACCAGCGCCCGTCCGGCATTTGCGCGAACCCATGCTCAGGGTTGGTCGTTGCCGTCAACCCATCAAAGAGGTGATTGGCCATTGCTGTGCCTCCGCGTTGGCTGTGCTGACAATTTGGGATCGAGCAGCGCATGAACCTCGCGTGATGCAATGACCACGCCATTGCGCGAATAGGCTTCGTGGTTAGTGTCCACCGTTTTCAGATCATATAGGTAGTTGACCATCATGCCGGCTGATTGGTCGAGGCCGTTCCGGGATCGATCTCCTAGCCAGTGAATGGTCTTCAGGCTGGCACCGTTGCCCAGGTGGAAACGGGCCACCGGGTCAAGTGGGCCGCCCCTCTTGCCTGGCCGGGTTTCTTCCAGAAAATACCTTGCTGCAAGTGATTTCATTCCGGCGATCAGTTCCGGTGATGCAAGATTGAGTGTGTCGGGTGTTAGTTCACTAGCGCGTGCGTGCAAGGCGGCCAATTCGCTGTCAGGCGAAGCTGCTGCTTCCCTTGCCAGCCACGCCATAAAACCAGGTACTGGAGACAATGTGACAAATGACTTGATGTTGGGCAATTGTGCGGCCAGATCGGTGGCGACCTGCTTGATCAGGAAGTTGCCGAATGAGACACCGCGCAAGCCTGTTTGACAATTTGAGATTGAATAGAAAACAGCGCATTGGGCTTCGTCAGGGCGCAGAGGTTCTCGGCTTTCCGCCAGAACTGCCTGAATGGAGCCCGGTACTTCGCGCGTAAGTGCAACTTCAACGAATATCAGCGGTTCATCCGGCATTGCCGGGTGAAAGTATGCATAGCAGCGCCGGTCCGGCGGCTGCAGGCGGCGGCGAAGATCTTCCCAGTCGTTGATGGCGTGCACCGCCTCATACTTGATGATCTTCTCAAGAATGTGTGCAGGGGTGCGCCAATCAATTGGACGCAACACCAGGAAGCCGCGGTTGAACCACGACGAAAACAGATGTTCAAAGTCTACGTCGAGACGACCAAGCGCCTGGTCCGATTTCAAGTGTCTGAGAAGTTCTTCGCGCATGCGGACCAGTTTTTCGGTCCCGCCAGGCACACCATTGAGACGGCGCAGCAACTCCTGGCGGCGCGGTTCTGAAACCTCCTGAAGCCGTGTGAGGTTGCCCGGCGTGGGCTCGCCAGCATAGGTCTGTGCGTACTCGACGAGTCTCGCCGTGTCTATGTCGTATTGGTTGGCTAGCGCCATGAAGAAGCTGCGCTTGTGTTCATCATCGGCTGCCGCGAACTTCTCCAGCAAAGCGCCACCTGTCTGCAACCCCGATACTTCACCGGTGTCTGACAACAGCGCATCCACAAGCACCATGAGATCGCGCTTGTCGGGTTTTGCGCCGGCGGGCGTGCGCAGCTCAAACAAGCTGGACAACAGGTCCTGAAAATAACTCCAACGGTTCATATAGCAGGTCCCATAACCACGTCGGGCAGCCAGGTGGCGAGACTAGGGAAGATACACAACAACAATATGGCAACGACCATGCAGCCCACAAAGGGCAGTGATCCAACCAGAATCGTCCGTAGTGAAATCTCCGGTGCAATGCCATTGATCACATAAAGGTTCAACCCGACAGGCGGTGTGATCAAGCCGATCTCCATGTTGATTGTCAGGATGACAGCAAACCAATAAGGGTCGAAGCCAACCGCAAGTATGATCGGCAGCAGGATCGGGGCCGACATCACGATGACGGCTACGGGCGGCAGGAAGAACCCGGCGACCAGAAGGAAGATGTTGATGAAAAGCATCAGCACCCAGCGGTTCACGTCCAGGGTGCCAATCCATCTTGCGATGGACTGCGTGATCTCGAGTGATGAAAGCATATAGGAGAACACGGCAGCAGACGCGATGATAAACAGGATCATCACGCTTTCGCGGGTAGCATCGCGTAGAACGGCCCAAAGGTCTTTCGGGTTCCACATGCGGTAAACTATGATGGCGACGATGATGCAGAGCAGGGCGCCTACCGCCGCCACTTCCGATGGGGTGGCAATGCCTTCGCCGCCATACAGCGCATAAAGCACACCGAATATGATTGCCATGAATGGCAGCACCCTCGGCAGCACTTCAATGCGTTGTGCCCAGGTGAACGTGCGGCCTGAAAGCGCGTCGATGGAGCCCTTTCGCCAGGTGTCGTAAAGGGCCCACGCCATGAACAGGCTAACCAGCAGAACACCTGGAAGGACACCTGCCAGGAACAGCCGGCCAATGGAAGTTTCGGTTGCAATTCCATATACGATCATCGTTACAGACGGCGGAATGAGAATGCCGAGTGTGCCGCCTGCTGCGATGGATCCTGCAGCCACGCTATCGGGGTAGCCGCGCTTGCGCATTTCCGGGATGCCCATCTTGCCGATTGCCGCGCAGGTGGCCGGCGATGACCCTGACATGGCCGCAAACAGCGCGCATGCGCCCAGGTTTGAAATGACAAGTCCGCCCGGTACGCGGGTGAGCCATCGGTCAATGGCTTCGTAAAGGTCAGCGCCAGCGCGCGTTGAGGCGATGGATGCGCCCATAATGATGAACATCGGAATTGACAGAAGTGCAAAACTGTTCAAGTCGCCGAACAGCAACTCCGGCAACAGAGGCAATGAGCGCGTGCCATCGAAAATGAGCAAGAAAGCGGCAGAAACGACAAGCAGGCCAATGGCGACGGAGATGCCGGAAAACAGCAGCGCAATTGTGACCAACCCAACCAGTGCACCAAGGACGAGCGGGTCCATCACAGGGTTTCCTTGTCGATGTTGAACGGTTTTTCCTGCCCCGTAATCAGCAAGTAGAGGTCAGCAAGCAACTGCAGCAGGAAAAGACTGAAGCCCACCGGGACTGCGAGATATGGAATCCATAGTCGCACTGGCCAAACGGTTTCCGACTTCCAATTGCGTTGCCAGGCAACGTGCCAGAACTCAAAACCATAGAACGCAATCAATGCAACAATGGCGATTGTCAGTGACATGGCCACAATAGCCAGTGCCTTGCGCGGGCCCTTGTCAAGCATCAGCGGGACAAGGTCGACATTCACATGCCCGCGCAGTTTCTGAACATAGGGTAGGCCGATCAATGTTGAGGCAATCATCATGTAGGTGACGGCTTCAGTCTGCCAAACCGTGGACTGGTTGAGCATGTAGCGTACAAAAATCATCTGGCAGGTAATCAGCACTGACAGCACGATCATGGCGGCGGCAAACCAGCCGCACAGTGTCGACAGCCGGTCGATGAGCTTTATGATGCCAGTGCGTGGCGTGGCTGTCTGTGACATGGGGCGCCCGGCCATAGTTGCCTCCGCAAGGATAAGGGTAAAATTTGCCAACGAATACCGGAAGGCGCCCGGCATTGGGGCACCCTCCTTACTTTATTGCGGTTACTCGACGGACAGTGCCATATCAAGCAGACGCTGGCCGTTGTCACCAGCGTTCTCCAGGAACTTCTTGTAGGAAGACTCCTTGGCAAGATCCTGCCACATCTTGAATTCTTCAGGTGTCATGTTGGCGATTTCGACACCTGCCTTCTGGAACACTTCAACCGAAGCCGCGTCTTCCTTTTTGGCTTCTTCAAGATAGTAGGCTGTCGCCTTGGCAGCGGCAGCATCGAGCGCAGTTCTTTGCTCGTCGCTGAGGCCATCGTAGGCTGACTTGTTCATCAGCAGCGGCTGATACATGAACCACAGCGCGACATCGCCTGCAGGAGTGTAGCACTTGACCTGCTCATAAAGACGGAACGATACGAACGAGGACGATGAGGTGTTGACCGCGTTTAGAACGCCTGATTGCATGGCAGAGTAAACTTCCGATGATGCCATTGATGCGATGGAGGCTCCTGCTGCTGCCAGCATTTCCTCGAATGCCTTTCCGGCAGCGCGTGTCTGCAGACCCTTCACATCTTCAGGTTTTGTGATGCACTTGTCCTTGGCTGCAAAGCCGCCAGCCAGATAGCCATGTACGACGACACGCACGTCATCTTCGGCCATCAGCTTTTCAATTTCCTTCATGAAATCCGAGTTGTTCAGGCGAGCTGCATGGTCATGGTTTTTCACCAGACCCGGCATTAGGGTGAGGTTGTACTCAGGGCGCTGACCACCTGCATAGGACAGCGGGTATACTGTCATGTCGAGTTGACCGCCTGACAGGGGTTTGTACTGCTCCTTGGCCTTGAACAGTGAGCCGGAAGGGAAAATCTTGATTGTAAGGTCGACATTGGCCGCAGCCACTTCGTCAGCCACGATCTGCGCAACCTTGTGGCGGATGTCCTTGGTCGACCATTGGTGCGACAGCCGCAGTTCCTTCGACATGGCTGCTGTGGTCATGGTGGCAGCAAGTGCCACTCCGGCTAGTAGGGCAATGAGGGTCTTTTTCATGAGGGTCCTCCCGATCCGGCGTCTCGTTGGTTGCGCCGGACATTTGTTTGTTGAACTCAGTGACTGGCACGATCACCAGATAGCCAGAGACTACGGCATCAGGTTTCAGAGTCAACATTCTTGTATACAAGAATCTTCTTGTTGAATGCACGGTTTCGGCGCTAGGCTGCTGGCACCATGGTTGAAAGAACGGCAGATCACATACGGCATGCGCTGGAGCAGGACATTCTGACCGGAGAGTTCGATGACGGAACACGTTTGGATGAGGTCACCTTGTGCAACCGTTTCGGTGTGTCGCGGACCCCAGTGCGGGAAGCACTTGTGCAACTGGCGACTTCTGGTCTGGTTGAAGCCATTCCAAGGCGGGGTTCGTTTGTCAGAGTGCCGGGCTTCGTTGAAGTGGTGGAGATGTTCGAGGTCATGGGTGAGCTTGAAGGAATGTGCGGGCGGCTTGCCGCAAAACGCATCACCGATGAACAGCTCAAGCGGCTTGAAGCGGCGTGCGTCAAGTGTGAGCGCGCTGAAAAAGCGGGGCTTGTTGACCGCTATTATCGTGAGAACGAGACCTTTCACCAGATACTCTATGAAGCTAGCGGTAACGGGTTTCTGCGCGCTCAGGCGTTGCAACTGCAAAAGCGCCTGCAGCCATTCAGGCGTTTGCAATTGCGGGTGCGCGGGCGTCCTCGCCAGTCGCTTGATGAGCACCGGCAGATTCTGCAGATGATCGAGGCAGGCAATGCCGGGAAAACCGAAAGCCTATTGCGTGCGCACGTTACCGTCCAGGGTGAGAGATTTTTCGATCTTATGCGTGGACTCAACAATGCAGCCTCACGGCAGGCAGGTTGAGATGGGCCAGTGTACAATCGCTGGTAATGATGTGGACGGCGGTTTGGCATGAGAAATCTGGAACAGCCCGGCCGTTCACCTGTGCTATCGACACATGGGATGGCTGCGACTTCACATCCGCTGGCAACGCAAACTGCTGTTAAGGTTTTGCAAGATGGAGGCAACGCACTCGACGCCGCAATCGCCGCGTGCGCTGTTCAATGTGTCGTTGAACCAGAATCCACTGGCATTGGTGGTGACTGCTTTTGTCTGTACTCGAAGAATGGGTCGACCGATATCATCGGCTACAACGGTTCGGGTCGAGCGCCGGCAGCGGCAACGGCAAATTGGTATGCGGAAAATGGCATCAAGACCATCGAGCAGCACAGCCCGCATGCGGTGACAGTACCGGGCGCAGTGGACGCCTGGCACACACTGGCAAATGACCACGGCACCCGCCAGCTTGGCGAATTGCTGGCCACAGCCATTGAGTACGCCCGCAACGGGTATCCGGTTGCATCGAGGGTCAGTGTTGATTTTGCGTTGAATGCCGGATTTCTGAAACTTGACGAAAACACAGCCCGTGTCTTCCTGCATGCTGACGGTTCGCCGTTCGAGTGTGGCGAAGTGCATCGTCAACCGGCCCTTGCCGATACGCTGGAGCATATTGGCCAGGGTTGGCCGCGACGGTTTCTATGAAGGCCCGATAGCTGAAGACATTGTCGGGCATTTGCGTGCCAGGGGCGGGTTGCATACCGTGCAGGATTTTGCCGACATGCAGGGCGAATATGTAACTCCCATATCAGCCAAATTCAGGGATCATACCATCTATCAATGCCCACCGAACGGTCAGGGTGTAATTGCCCTGTTGCTGCTCAACATCATGAGTGGTGTGACAGCCGGAACCGAAGGGCATGTGGAACTGACCCGCGTGCACCGGGAGATCGAAGCGGGCAGGCTCGCCTATCAGGACCGCAATTTCTTTCTGGCTGATCCGGACCATTCGCAGGTGCCACTGGACTGGTTGCTTTCGTCACAGCATGCAGATGAACTGCGCAGTGCAATCGACGATGCGCGGGCGCTGGATCCGCTGCCGCGCTTCAACGCGCCGCGCCATCAGTCAACAGTCTACATCAGTGTTGTCGACAAGGACCGCAATGCGTGCAGTTTCATCAATACGCTGTTTCACAATTTTGGTTCCGGCTTAATGGCACCGAACTGCGGTGTCATGTTGCACAATCGGGGGCAGGGGTTTGTACTTGATCCTTCTCACCCCAATTGCATTGCTCCGGGCAAGAGACCGCTTCATACGATCATTCCGGGGATGGTGGCGAAACAGGGCAAGGTGATCATGCCATATGGCGTCATGGGTGGAGACTACCAGGCCTTTGGCCACATGCAGTTCCTGACCCGCGTATTTGATTACGGGCTGGATATTCAGCAGGCACAGGACGCGCCGCGGTTTTTCCCGGATCCCCATTCCGGTGAAGTCGAGGTGGAAGGTACGCTGCCAGCGCGAGTGCTGGAGGGTTTGCGCGGCAAAGGTCACAGACTTGTGCGCCCCGTCAAGCCGATCGGAGGTTCACAGGCCATTCTGATAGACTGGGAACAAGGAGTTCTCACAGGCGGGTCAGACCCGCGCAAGGATGGTTGCGCCATCGGTTATTGAGCAGGGAGCAAGCTCAGTCGATCAGCGTTAGATGTTATGGTGCTGTCTTTATGGGCGCTACCGAACCACGCAGCATGATCGAGTGGTCGATGCACATGTGAGCGTTTGCTGGCGTGGTGCCGGTGTCAATCATGGCGATCAGGCTGTCTGCTGCCTGCACGCCGATGCGCCGGGCGGGCAGGCGCACCGTGGTCAAACCAGGTGACATGTGTGCCGAGCCGCGAAAGTCGCCAATACCAACTACAGAAATGTTGTCAGGAATGCGCAAACCAAGTTCCTGGCATGCATAATATGCCCCGTGCGCGATAATGTCGTTGCCGCAGACAATGGCAGTCGGGGGGTTGCCGAGCATCAATTTCAATACCAATTGCTTGGCTTCGGCTATGTCATAAGAACATCGAATCCAGCGCTGCGGTGCAATTGCGACACCGGCCCCGGCGAGCGCGCGCCTGGCACCGTTGCTTCGGTCGCGAGCACGATCGTTGTTTGTTGTGTCGGGGAACAACATCGCAATGTCACGGTGGCCATTTGCAATGACATGGGTGGTGATATCAGCAGCCGCAGCTTCATTGTCAGTACCTATACAAGGTAGCTGTGCACATGGATTATAGTTCCACACCGCCAGCACAGGGACATTTCGTTGGTCGAGCATGTTGGTGCAAACCGGATTGTGGTCAAATCCAACCAGCCCAATTCCGTCAATGCGGCGTTCCAGCAAGGAGCGCACGATGGCGACTTCCAATTCCAGATCATAACCATGGGCTGCTATGAACATGGTTCGATCATGGGCCTGCAATCGGTTTGAAAAGGCTTCGATGAGCTCTGCAAAAATGGCGTTGTCGATTGTAGGCACCACCAGCGCCAGGGTGCCGGAAAACCGGTTGTTCAAGCTGCCAGCGGCGCGGTTGCGGATGTAACCCAGGTCAGCTGCTGCCGATTGAATCCGTTCGCGAGTGGGCTGGCGCACCATGCCGGGCTGGGAAAAACATCGCGACACAGTGGCAATGGAAACCCCTGCGCGTGCTGCCACCTCGACAATGCCTGGTGCCCCTTTGCGTGATTTCCTGCGCCTCATGGGGCGAACCTGGCACAAAATGAAAACGTTTGCATAATCTTTTTCATTGGCTAGCGTTTGTGTCAAAAGAAAAGCCGGAATAGCTGGCCACGGCAAAAAATACTGAACCAGAGGGGAAGAAACGGAGTCGATGGAGTTTCTGAGCTACTTTGGTGGAGTGTTCGAGCCGGTGGCATTCATGCTGCTGGTTGGCGGCACTGTTGGCGGGTTGATCCTGGGTGCAACGCCCGGCTTGTCGCCTACAATGGCTGTGGCTTTGCTGATTCCGTTTACATTTCATCTGCAAGCCACCGAAGGTTTGATTCTGCTGGGTGCTGCCTACACCTCTACGGTTGCGGGCGGGGCTGTCAGCGCCATTCTTCTGAAAATTCCCGGTGCGCCAGCCAATATCGCAACCGCACTGGACGGCCACGAAATGGCGAAGAACGGTCAGGGTGCAAAGGCTCTGCACATGTCGTTCATTGCATCGGGCATAGGTGGTGTCATTGGCGTGCTGCTGCTGATTTTTCTTACGCCGCTGCTGGCAAAATGGGCGCTTGCGTTTGGATCGTCGCACCTGTTCTGGATGGCTATTCTTGGGGTGACGGTAATCGGGTCCCTGGATTCCAAGTCGTTCGTAAAAGGCCTGCTGTCCGGTTGCCTTGGCTTGTGGCTGTCGATGATCGGTTATGATGACATACAGGGTGCGCAGCGTTTCATTTTCACTGATGCCCTTACTGGTGGAATCAACATTATTGCCGCCTTGATTGGTATTTTTGCCATCCCTCAGGTCATCGACATGTTTGCCAAGGGCCGGCGTGAGCTTTCGATTTCATCTATGCATGTCGAGAAACAGCCGCTTATGGCTTCGCTGCGTGAAACCCTTCTGTACAAGCGGGCGATCGTCATAGGCACCGTATGCGGGTCGATTATTGGTCTCATACCGGGTGTCGGCGGGCAGATTGCCGGGCTTCTGGCTTATGACCAGTCCCGCAAGTTCTCTCCCGACAGGGACAAGTTCGGCACTGGGCATCCGGAAGGCGTGATCGCGGCGGAGTTTGCCAACAACGCCATGGTGGGCCCGTCTTTGGTGCCGCTGCTCACACTTTCGATACCGGGCAGTCCGACCGCGGCGGTGCTGCTGGGCGGCTTGCTCATCCACGGTATCTTTCCGGGAACCGACCTGTTCGACAATCATCCCGAAGTGGCATGGACATTCATCAACTCCATGCTGATCGGGCAAATACTCATGGTCATGTTCGGCATCTGGATTGCGGCATATGCGGCAAGGGTTGCGAAGATCCCGGCGCCGATCATGGCCTCCGCGGTACTGGTTCTCTCGCTGTTCGGGTCTTATTCAATCCAGCAATCCATGGGTGATGTGCATATCATGCTGGTGTTGGGCCTCGGCATGTTCGCGCTGGAGAAGTTCGGTTTTTCTGCCGCGCCGCTGGTACTTGGACTCATCCTGGGTCCGATTGCTGAAGCCAACTTCATTCAGGGCAGCATGATCGCCAACGCTGGCAGTGGTGTGTGGCAGTATTTCTTCACCGGTGCACTGAACCTGTTGCTGATCGCGCTTGTGATTGCTTCCCTCGTCTATAGCTTCTGGGCAACCATGGTGCACGGCAAGAAGGTTGCGGCTGCGGTGGCAGGGGAGGTGGAACAATGAACACAAGCCGCTTGCAGCATCTGTTCCCCGCATCAGCCATTTTGCTGCTTGCTCTCGTGGTGGCGTGGCTCAGCTTCACGCGCGAACCGGCTGCGGCCTTCCTGTTTCCCCGTCTGATTGCAGTTGCCATGCTGCTGCTGGCGGGGTGGAACTTTGCCAGGGCAGCCCTTGGCCTTGCCCGCATTGGTAGCGGGTTATCGCCGTCGCTGATCAGGAATATCGCACCAGGTATCATCGCCATGATGATCTACGTGTTCTTTCTGGCCAAATGGCTGGGCTTTTATGCGGCATCCATGCTGATCTTCGTGGTCATTTATTCCTTGTATGATCCGGCACCGCATTCAAAACCCGGCGCATGGGCAAAACGCATCACAGTCGCGTTCGGCTTCATGTGCGTGATGTATCTGTTGTTCAATTTGCTCCTCAAAGTGCAAACGCCGCGAGGACTTTTCTTCTGACACTGAAAAATCAGGTCAGAAAACAAAGGGAGAAAACACATGAGAAAACTGATTACAGCATTGACGCTGTCGGTGATGGCAATGGTTGCCAGCATCGGTCTTGCGAAGGCAGGGGACTATCCTGACCGTCCGGTCTCGGTGATGGTGTCCTATGGTGCCGGCGGAGCGACTGACTTCCAGGCTCGCATTGTCACGATGATGGCCGGAGACGAGAAACTGCTTGGCCAACCGATTGTTATCATCAACAAGCCGGGGGCAGGCGGCCGGGTCGGATGGAACTGGTTTGCCACTGAGGCCGACGCAGACGGGTATACTCTCAGCGCTTACAATATCCCGCATTTCATTGCCCAGTCGATCGAGGGCGGGGTGAAGTACTCGGCCGCTGACTTCGAGCCGATTGCAAACTGGGGTTCTGACCCGGCTGTGGTGATCGTTCCCAAGGACAGCCCTTACAATTCGATCAAGGAGCTGCTCGACTATGCAAAGGCAAACCCCGGCAAGGTAACTCTGTCCGGCGCAGGCCTGTTCGTGGGCCATCACATTGCGGCCCTGCAGATTGAGAAGGCCGCCGAGGTCAAGCTTGCCTATATCCCGACCAAGGGTGGCGGTGCTGCGGCCATGAAGGCTGTGATTGCCGGTGAGGTAACAGGTGGCATCAACAACCTCTCAGATGCCTTCCGTGCCCGCGAGGCAGGTAATGTGAAGATCCTTGCCATTGCCGACAACCAGCGCAACGAGGAATTTCTCAAGGATGTGCCAACACTGAAGGAAGCCGGTTATGACGTGGATGATTCTTCAGTGAACTATCGTGGCATAATGGCGAAGAAGGGTACCCCTCCCGAGGTCATCGAGAAACTGGCCAAGGCTGTGCCTGAAATGTTTGCTCATGACCGGGTGGCGAAGCAGATGGCGGCCGGTGGATCGCCAATAAAGATCATGAGCCGTGATGAGGTTGCGAAAATGTGGGCAGATCGTCAGGCCTATCTCGCTGACCTGCTGAAAGATCTGAAGAAGCAGTAGCGCGAAGACAAAAGCATTGCCGGTGGGAAGGGAACAAGCCTTCCCGCCGGATCAAACATACCGAGGAGTAGTTGGATGTGCGCGCAACCGGCCCTGTCCGGGCAACCAAACGATGATGAAGCGATTGTGGACGCACTGATCGAGCGTGCGCGTATTGCGCAGCGTGCATTTGAACATGGTGCAGACCAGGGACGATATGACAACGCTGCCCTGGCTGCCGCGTGGGCGCTCATGGAGCCATCGAGAAACGCTGAGCTTTCCCGCATGGCGGTCGAGACAACCGGGCTGGGTAATGTCCGTGACAAGATCACCAAGAACCATCGCAAGACGCTTGGAGTACTGCGGGACATCAAGCACTCAAAGACAACCGGCATCATCAGTGAAAACAAGGACACCGGGATAACCGAGATTGCGCGTCCGGTTGGAGTTGTGGGTGCTGTCGTGCCATCCACCAATCCGGTTGCTACGCCAACCAACAATGTAGTCAATGCACTGAAATGCGGTAACGCTATCATCCTGTCGCCTTCGCCCAAGGGGGCTGAGGTTTGCGCCAGGTTGCTTGGTTACATGCATGCTGAATTCGACAAGATCGGCCTGTCATATGATCTGGTTCAAATGGTGCCAGCGCCGGTGTCAAAGGCCAAGGCCCAACGGCTCATGGAAAGGGCTGATCTTCTGGTTGTCACTGGCAGCCAGAACAATGTGCACCGGGCCTATTCATCTGGTACGCCCGCGATCGGGGTCGGGTCGGGGAATGTCGCTGTCATTGTGGACGAAACCGCCGACATTGCCGCGGCTGCCACCAAGATTGCCGCGTCGAAGTGCTTTGACAACGCCACATCATGTTCGTCGGAAAATGCCATTGTTATTGTGGAAGCTGTGTTTGATGCATTCATGGACGAGCTGTACAAGGCAGGCGGCCGCTTGCTTGACGAGGCAGACAGCGGGAAGCTCAAGTCCGAGCTGTTTCAGCATGGTGGCTTGAGCCGCCATATCATTGCCCAGGACATTGACAAGGTGATTGCAGTTGCAGGCGTCAGGGTGGCTGATGCAGACAGCGCCAGGTTCCTGCTCATCGAAGGCACCGGCATAGGTGCGGAGCATCCGGAGTCAGGCGAGAAACTGTCGCTTGTCGCCACGGTTTACCGGGCCCGCGATTTTGACCACGCACGCCAGCTCACCAACGATATCCTGATGCATCAGGGCGCCGGCCATTCCGTCGGCATCCACACCAGCGACGACGCTCGCGCCGTGCAATTGGGCGCAGAAATGCCAACCTGCCGGGTCATCGTCAATCAGGCGCATTGCTTTGCCACAGGCGGATCATTTGACAACGGCATGCCATTTTCATTGTCGATGGGCTGCGGGTCATGGGGAGGCAATTCGATCGACGGGAATTTCAACCACAAGCATTTGATGAACATCACAAGGGTCGTGCGTCCGATTGCCGTCAACGAACCAACGCTTGACGAGATCTTTGGCAAATACTGGCAAGACGCCGGCAAATGAACGAAGCGTCCCCAGCGAAATTGGCTCTTGTTGCAGGCATGTCGATCAGGGAGCTGATTGATCTGAGGGCCGAAACGACCCCGGAAGCCATATTTCTCGTAGACCCTGAAACTGGCGAGCACACCAGCTTTGCGCAGCTGCGCGAACGCTGCATTGCGCTGGCACAGCTCATAGCCGGGCGCGGTATTGAACCGGGCATGCGTGTTGCCTACGCCATGACCAATGGACCGCTTTCTGCCACTGCCGTTCTCGGCATCATGTATGGCGGTTTCCATGCAACCGCGGTCAATCTTGTGGCAGGCAACGACACCATCTCCTATGTGCTGGAGCATTCAGGCGCGCGCCTTGTGCTAGTGCAGGAAGGAACACGCGAGTTGATCAGCCGGGCATCAGCAAGCATGCAGCTTCCACCGGAAGTGGTTTTGCTGAACGACGACACCATTGGCATTGAAGTCAACCCGGGCAGTTTGCCCGCGGTTCAGAGCAATGCCGACGGATTGTTGATGTACACGTCCGGCACGACAGGGCGGCCAAAAGGTGTGGTGTTGAGCCATGCTAACCTGATTGCCGGCGGGATGAACGCGGCAATCGCACATGAGCTTTCTGCACGCGACCGTGCCATGTGTGTGCTGCCGCTGTATCACATCAACGGATTGTGCGTGACTATTCTGGGGCCGCTTGTATCCGGCGGCGGTGTTGTCGTTCCGCCCCGGTTTTCCGTGTCCGGCTTCTGGGCGACGATGCGCAGGTGCGGGTGCACCTGGTTCTCCGTGGTTCCGACGCAGATTTCGTACCTGCTGCACCGGCACAGCGAACATCCTGACGAGCACAAGGATATTCCCTGCCTTCGGTTCGGCAGGTCGGCGTCAGCCCCGTTGTCTCCTGATGTGCATGAAGCATTCGAGGCCAGATTTGAGTTACCAATAATCGAGACAATGGGTCTGACCGAGACGGCTGCGCAAATCCTGTCCAACCCGTTGCCGCCAGACGTGCGCAAGATCGGGTCGCCCGGGGTGGCGGTGGGCAACGAAGTCATCATCGCAGATGAGCAGCAATGCGAGGTGGCGCGCGGTACCGAAGGCGAGGTGCTGGTGCGCGGGTCCAATGTGTTGCGTTGCTATCTGTACAACGAAGAGGCCACGCGCCAGGCGCTGACCCAGGATGGATGGCTGCGTACCGGCGATCTGGGCCGCATGGACAATGATGGCTATGTCTTCATAACCGGACGACTCAAGGAGCTGATCATCAAGGGTGGGGAGAACATTGCACCGCGTGAGGTGGACGAGGCGCTGTATTCGCACCCCGACGTTGTGGAGGCGGCCGCCTTTGCCTGTGTGTGCGAGCAATACGGCCAGCGGATCGAGGCGGGCGTCGCCGTCAGCGCGTCATCAACTGTCAGTGAACAGGACTTGCTGTCGTTGTGTCACGCGCGCATCGGGCCGTTCAAGTCGCCGGACCGGATACACTTCATGACAGAACTGCCAAAGGGACCTTCAGGCAAGATCCAGCGCCTGCAGCTGCAGAAGCTGTTTGGTAGCGGGTAGGGGGAATTTGCAACCGGCGTGCTTGTTCGCAGTGCTGATTTCTGTAACGGATTGATTTTATGGTGATCCCGACTGGATTCGAACCTGTGACCCCCAGATTAGGAATCTGGGCATTGTCAGAGTAACCAGACACGGATGTAATTAGGCTTGGTGCGTTATCTTTTGTAAAGCACAAATCAACCGCCGCTCGGCAAGAGCAGCGGCGCGGTTTAGTTTGAAATTGGCGCGACAATTTAGATGGCGCTCCTGGTTGAAGTGGTTATAGACAGCGGAGTGTATGGCAGCGAATTTCTGCAAACTTCGCATGCACCTGAAACGAAGTATGGCCCGTTCCCTGTCTGTCGGCATTGCCAATGACTTTCATTGCTGAACCATAGGAGCGGAGTTTGTCCGTCACAATGACATGCGGTGGAGCATGCCGTTTCATCGCTTTCCTGAGGAATCTTAACGCTGCTTTGCGATCTCGGCGCTTCGTGACACAAGCTTCCAATACCTCACCTTCATGATCCACAGCCCGCCAGAGATAATGCGTCTGACCGTTGATTCTCACGAACACCTCGTCAAGGTGCCATCGCCAATTTGAGTAGGCCCGCAACTGCTGGACGCGTTTCTTCCGGTTCTCGGCGGCAAACATCGGGCCAAATCGGTTCCACCAAAACCGAACGGTTTCATGGCTGATCTCAATACCGCGCTCATGCAACATGTCCTCCACGCTCCGAAGCGAAGTGGAAATCGGACATAAAGCATTACCGCCAGGTGGATGATCTCAGGAGATGTCTTGAAATAGCGAAATGTGCTCGGTTTGATCATAATCAGACGCTACGAAACCGCCCTATCCGCCTCAACCAGTTTTTTCTCTGACAGCGCTCTATGGGCGGGAAGCGGACATTCGCGGCTACTGCGATACAATGACCGCTCTCGGGCGGTACATTAGCCGTTCTCCGCTCCAAATGAAACCTGCCGGTTCTTAGCCCAAGCGGAAATCTCATTCCCAAAAAGCAGCGGTCCAGTCGAGCTCAGGTCAAAGACCTTTCGCTGCCAGAGCAACAGCATCATCGACCAGCTTGAAGTCCTCATCTGTCAAAGCAAGCGATGGGTAGACCTTGCCCGGCGACTTGAACACGCCTTGCATGCGCAAGACATCGTTGAAGCGGGCATTCTTGGCCGTATCCGCCTGCATTACATCACGATAGCTCTTCACCGGTTTGGCTGTGAACAAGACATCAAACAGCCACGGCTCGCCGACGATCTGGTGGTCGTGACCTGCAGCTGTGAGGTGGGTTGAAAACAAGGCCATCAGGCGCTGGCCGTTCTTTTTGAGCTTGTCGAACTGGCCCTGGCGACGCAAGATTTCCATGGTTTTAAGGCCTGCCACAGCAGCAACCGGCGCGCCAGATAGGGTTCCCAGTTGCATCAGGAAGCCGTCGGGGCCAACCTTTGCCTTGTCGAAATGCGCCATGATATCTGCGCGCCCGGCAATGGCGGCCAAGGCAAACCCGCCGCCGATAATCTTACCCAGGGTGCAGATATCCGGCACCACGCCATAATAATTTTGAGCGCCGCCATAGGTGAAGCGGAAGCCTGTAACAATTTCATCAAAAATCAATACGATCCCATGCTTGTCGCATTCAGCACGCAAGGCTTCCAGAAAGCCGGGGGTAGGCGGCAGAATGCGCTGGAACGGTTCGACGATGATCCCGGCAATCTCGTGACCGTGTTCGGCGATGATGGAGCGGGCAAACTCGATATCATTGAACGGGGCAATCAGCATGGCGTCGCGCACGCCTTGTGGGATGCCGGGTGAGTCCGGAACAGCTAGTGGGAAGTTTGCGAGTTTTGCAGGCGCGAGGCTCATCTGGGCCTCAGCCGACATGCCGTGATACCCGCCTTCAAATTTCAGGATCTTCTCACGGCCCGTGAACGCTCGCGCAAGGCGCATGGCATACATGTCTGCTTCTGAACCAGTACACAGGTAACGTACCTGCTCGGCACATTGCACAGCGTTGCAGATTTCTTCGGCCAGCTCGATGCCTGCGGCATTGTTGGCAAAGAAGGTCAGGCCCTTTGACAGTTGTTCCGCCACTGCCTCGAGCACTTCAGTGTGACCGTGGCCCAGCAGCATGGGGCCGGACCCGATCAGCAGGTCCACATATTCCTTGCCGTCTTCATCCCAGACGCGAGAGCCCACACCGTGCTGGATGATGATTCCCGGATCAAAGTTGCCAAAGCCGCCGCCAGGTAAAACAGCATTGGCACGAGAAATCCAGTTAGCCTGATTGGTCATAATTGTCTCCTAACTGAATTCTGTAACAGGCGGCCCGAGTTTGCCGGAGTCAGGCGCAACGCCTAGTCCCGTTCCTTCAGGTGGTGCAATTCGACCATTCAAGCGCGCCGGTGCCTTGTCATCAAGACGTGGGCCAACATAGCCCGACAGATCACACACGTTCATTAGGCTGGACGACCGCGTTGCCGCACCAAGGTGCAGCAGGCAAGCTGTAGTGATGTCCGACCCCCAAGTGTCTTCAATGCACATTTTGGCACCAAGATGCAGGCACAGGTCGCGTGCGCGCCGCATGGCTGACAGACCACCAAACTTGGATAGTTTCAGTGCGACAGCATCCATGCAGCCAAGCTCATAGGCCTTTAGAAGAGACGCTGTATCATTGGCGTTCTCGTCCATTTTCATTGGCAAGCCCGTGGCAGTGCGCACGGCTGCGCATTCTTCAATGGTGCGGCAGGGCTGTTCCAGCATCACGTCAAGATGAGCCACGGCCTTGCCGGTGCGGGTGGCATCAAGGCGTGTGGCACCACAGTTCCAGTCGCCATAGACGAGCGGACCAGGTCCTATGCCTCGCGCACCTTATGCAAGCGTTCAGCATCTGCCTGCCAGTCATTATCCGCACCCAGTTTGACCTGGAACTGCCGCATGCCTTGATCGTATGCCTGCCTTGCCATGCGGGCCATCTCGTCTGGCGCAACGCAGGTGATCGAATGATAAAGCGGCATTGTCTCCTGCCGCCTGCCACCGAGCAACGCATAGAGCGGCAGGTTGGCTGCTTGTGCCGTCAAATCCCACAGAGCGGTATCCACCGCTGATTTTGCATAGTGGTGGCCCGGAAGCCATGCGTCCAGTTTGTCCATGAGAGCTTCAGGCCCGACAGGGTCGGCTCCCAACAAAATGGGCGCCATTTCCTCAATTGCAGGCACAACACCACGCGCATAGGCGGGCAGGTAATGCGGGATCGGGCAAACCTCGCCCCAGCCCGTTTTGCCGGTATCGGTGTCCAGGCGGACAATGGCAGTCTCAACCGTGTCGCAGGTTTTGCCATCCGACATGTTGTAAGTGACGTGACTGGTCAGTGGCACAAGCCAGATAGTGATACGGGTTATCTTCATTGGTACACCTCCTCAGGTTCGCCAAGGATGTTCATGTCCGGCTCTATACCCAATCCGGGAAGCGACGGCGGGGTGGCGCTTCCATTGTTATTGCGAGCGCCTTGACCCGGAACAGGGTCAACAGCCAGGTGATAGTGGCACAGCCAGGAAGCGAGGCGATTGGCTTCGGGCGTTGATGAGGCAAGGTGGATGGCGGCGGTGTCCGCCAATGCTGACCCGCCCAGGTCTTCAATGTGCATCTCCCATCCCACTGAAACGCCGAAGTCTCTGATCTGACGCGCCTTGGTCAGCCCACCAACTCGATTGGGTTTTACCTTGATGCCTTCACCTGCCCGTGCCTTCCAGGCCTCAAGATGGTCCTGCATGGTGTGCAGACACTCATCCAGCATGATTGGGTTTTTCACGCGTGAGGCAACATGTGCGCACTGTTCAAGTGTCTCGCATGGTTGCTCGACCCAGTCGCGTGCATGACCGAATTCAGCACTTGTACCGCAACCCCCGGAGTCCAGGCCCTGTTCACGTCAAATGTTACCTTGTGGCCCTTTGGCAGACCTGAGGATATCGCCTCGATGCGCTCGATATCGAGGTCAGTGTTGTTGCCACCAACCTTGGCGGAATGAACGGTGTAGCCTTTGGTGGCTGCCTTGTTGATGAGTGCCAACATTGTTTCGGGCGTACCGGTGGAAATGGATGAATTGACCAGCACCGTATGGGGCGCGTCACCACCAAACAGCTTCCACAAGGGCATGCCAGCCACCTTTCCCAGAATGTCCCAGCAGGCAATGTCGATGGCGGATTTGACATAGAGGTGGCCCGGCAACTGCACGTCCATGATGCGGTTGATGTGATCGAGGATGCGGGGTCCTGACCGATGAGAAATGGAGCAAGTGTTTGTATGCCTGCGCGGATACCGGGGCCATGAGCAGGAAGGTATGTGTGTCCCCACGGACAACCTTCGCCCCAGCCCGACACTCCCTCATCTGTATCGATGCGCACGAATGTGGAGTCGAGCTGTTCAAATTTCAGTCGACCGCCTGATAACCAGTAGGGCTCGATGAGCGGCATGGTCAGTTGCCAGACCGAGATGCGCGTGATTTTCATTGAATGGTGACCACAATGTTGCCGGTGTGTTTCTTGTCTATGAAGGCTTGTTGCGCTTCCCGCAGCTGCTCCAGCGGGTAGGTGGCGGCAAGGACAGGCTTTATTTCACCGCGTTCGATATAGCCAACAAGGTCGGGGAAAATATGGGTCGGGATAATGGTTGACCCGGTGAAGGTGAGATCGCGCAAGTAAAACGTGCGCAGGTCGAGCATTACCATCGGGCCGGCAATGGCACCGGAACAGGTGTAGCGACCGCCGCGTTCCAGCACATCAATGAGGGTGGGCCAATACGGCCCGCCAACCACATCAGCCACTACGGTGATTTTTTCATCACCAAGCGCCTTGCGCAGGTCAGCAGGAGATCGCTCAATGATCTTGTGGGGCCCGAGCTTTGCAACCGCTTCGTGTTTTGAGCCTGATGCCATGGCAATGGTGCGCGCCCCGCGTCGCCTGGCAAGTTGAACCAACGCACCGCCAACACCGCCCGATGCACCTGGTATGAGAACGGTATCAGCGTCGGTAACAGCTGCCCGCGTCAGCATGCCTTCAGCAGTGGTATAGGAACACTGGAAGGTTGCGAGCTCTGCGTCTGACAGGTTTGAGTTCACCACTTGAATTGCGTGCGCTGGTGTGCGTGCATATTGCGCAAAGCCGCCGTCAACTTCGGAGCCGAAATAGCGCGCCTTGTCCATTGCGGACGGTTCTGCCGGATCTCGTATCCAGCCATCCGTCATGACTCGCTTGCCAATAAGGTTTGCATCCACGCCCTGGCCAACCCCCACCACGTGGCCTACGGCATCTGCGCCCTGAATGCGGGGAAAAGCGATGGGTGCGCCGCCCCATGTCGGGTCATCGTCCTTAACTTCTGTGTAGGCGCTGCCGGTGGTGGCTTCCGTCACGGCTTTTGAGTACCAGCCAGTACGGGTGTTCACATCTGTGTTGTTCAGTCCGCAGGCTGATACCTTGATCAGTACATCGCCTGGGCCAGGCTCCGGCACTGGCCAGTTGTCATGCAAGACATATTTGTCGAGGCCACCATGTCCGGTTAGCACCATTGCCTTCATGGTTGCGGGCATGCTCATTGGGTTGCGACCAACGTGGCTTCGGCACGCGGCGCGAGATTTTGAGGATCATATGCCGGTTCGCTCAACACCCTGGCCGCGCGCAGTTTCTCATTCATGAAAATCTGAAGCTGAGTGCCGGGTTTTGCAGCGTGCGGCTTGAGATAGGCAAATGCCAGGATCTTGCCGACTGTGTGGCCAAAGGCAACAGACGCGGTTGATCCCACAACCTTGCTATCCAGGTACACGGCCTCACTGCCATTGCCATCCCAGATGCCGTCCGGTTCGATTTCCAGATAGGCGCATATCCACGGTGCCGGGTTGTCCAGACTGGCTTGCGTTTGTTCCTTTCCAAAGAAATCCTTATCCATTTTCACAAACCGCATCACGCCTGCTTCCGGCAAGGTGACCTCGTTGGTCAACTCGCCTGCACCTTTGAACATTTTCTCCATGCGCATGGCGTTCATGGCGAAAGAGCCATAGTCCGCAATTCCATGCGCCTCACCGGCTGCCCACAAGGCATCATAAATGGCCAGCATGTGCTCGCGGGGTCCGTGCAGTTCCCAGCCTAGCTCACCCGCATAGGACATGCGCATGGCCCAGACCTTGTGACCTGCAACAGTGATCTCTTGTGCGCTCATCCAGCGGAAGTTCGCATTGTCCAGCGGTGCTGATGTGCAAGCGCCCAAAATATCACGTGACTTCGGCCCATTGATCGACAGGGCAGCCCATTGGCTTGAGCGGTTGATGATGTCCACCTCCTCATCCAGTTTCACAAAGGTGAGATGGTCGATGAGCCGTTGCTCGAAGAAGGCGGCACACACGAGATAGAATCGGTCCTCAGCCAGCCGCACAATTGTGACTTCCACCTCGATACGGCCGCGCCGGTTCAGCAGGTGCGTCAGGCAGATACCTCCTGTTTTTTGTGGCAGTTTGTTTGGTGTCAACTTGTCAAGGAAAGCATAGGAGTCAGGTCCTGAAACCTCGATCTTGGAGAAGGCAGAGATGTCCATGATGCCGGCGGCCTCGCGCACGGCCCGGGTCTCGATGGCGACCATGTCGAACCACTTCGGCCGGGCGAAGGAGTAGTAGTCTCTCTGCTCCAGCCCCTCCCGCGAGAACCAACGTGGCCGCTCATGGCCGTACACTTCCTCGTACACTGCGCCCTTGGCCTTGAGCCGTTCATAGAGAGGCGAAGGCTTGACCGGGCGACCCGCCAGCCGATTGAAATGTGGAAACGGGATTTCATGGCGCAAGCAATAATCTTCCTTGGCCTTGATCACCTGCCAGGCGGGTTTTGCATAATCACCAAAGCGGCGAGGATCATACTCACGCATGTTGATATCGCTCGCGCCATGCACCATCCAGCGGGCAAGTTCACGCGTCAGGCCCGGGCCCCAGCCAATACCGATCTGGGTACCACATGCACACCAGTAGTTGCGCACACCCGGAGCGGGACCGATCAACGGGTTGCCATCCGGTGGATGGGAAATCGCCCCATGCACTTCACGTTTGATACCAAGCTCGGCAAAGATCGGCATGCGGCCCATGGCGTTTTCCAGCCATGGCATGATGCGGTCATAATCTGCTTCAAATAACTCATTTTCAGCTTCCCAGGGGCAATGATCTTCCCAAACCGTATTGGGATTTGTCTTCTCATAAATGCCGATAAGACCAGACTTCTGCTCCATGCGGATGTAGCCTGACACCAGCTTGTCATCGCGGATGACCGGCAGTTCTTTTTCAAGCTCCAGAAATTCTGGCACTGTATCAGTGACCAGGTAATGATGGGTCATCGAGGTCATGGGCAATTGCAGGCCGGACCATTCACCCATTTGGCGCGCATATGTACCACCTGCATTGACCACGTGCTCACACACGATGTCGCCGTGCTCGGTGGACACTTTCCACTCGCCTGAGGGCAGCTGTTTGATGTCAGTTGCGCGGCAATGGCGGATGATCTTCGCGCCCAGTTTGCGCGCACCTGTGGCAAGCGCCTGCGTCACGCCGGACGGGTCAACATGGCCGTCATCAGGCGTGTACAGCGCGCCAATGACACCATCGAGATTGTAGAACGGGTGCAGCTTGGCAATGAAGTCCGGCTTTACCAGCTCAATGTTGAAACCGAGTGAGCGGCCCACCGACAAGGTCTGGCGCAGCCAGTCCAGCTCGTCTTCTTCATAAGCCAATCGAAATGACCCACAGCCATGCCATGTCACTGAATGACCGGTTTCTGCTTCCAGCTTTCCAGAGTACAGGCCAATATTGTAGTCCACGCATTTGCCCAGGCCATAGCTGGATGTTGAGTGGGTGATCTGACCAGCCGCGTGCCATGTCGAGCCAGAGGTCAATTCCGCCTTTTCCAGCAGGACAATGTCTGTCCAGCCTTCATGTGCCAGGTGATAGGCCGTACCACAGCCCATCACCCCGCCGCCAACTATCACCACACGCGCATGAGACGGCACCATTATCGAAAGCTCCGGTACAAATGTTTGTTATGGACAATTGCTATCGTACAAATGTACACTCGTCAATCATGAATGAAATAAATGTACCATCAAGCGACCAGACCGCCTCACCGGACGTCCTGCAAAGACTGACCGATGAATTGCAGAACCTGACGCCGGAACTTCGCAAGGCGGCAGCCTTTGTGTTGGAAAACCCCAATGAAGTGGGCGTGAGCTCCATCCGTGAAATTGCAGCTGCTGCAGAGGTAAAGCCAAACACGTTCGTGCGTATGGCGCGGGTGCTGGGGTTTGACGGCTATGATGATTTCCGCGAGCCGTTTCGCGATGAAATACGCCGAGGCACAGCAAGCTTTCCCGATCGTGCGCGCTGGCTGCAATCCATCAGCCAGTCGGGCAAACTGGGCCGTCTTTATGCGGACATGGTCAATTCCACCCTTCGCAATATTGAAGAAACCTTTGCCGGCATTGACGACGTTCAGCTGCATGCGGCGGCAAAGGCAATCTGGGCTTCGAGGCAGGTGTTTGTGCTGGGTGTTGGCGTCAACAATTCAAATGCGCAGAACTTCGCCTATCTGGCCTCAACCGGCATGGAGCAGTTTATCGCCATACCCAAACCAGGCTCGCACGGCACTGGATGATCTGGCACGTGCTGACAAGCGGGATGTGCTGATTGCGATGACCTGCAAGCCTTACCGGAGCGAGGTGGTGCAAGCTGTGCACCTTGCGCGCGAGCAAGGCGTTACAGTGCTGGGTATTTCTGACAGCCCGGCATCGCCGATTATCAGCCGGGTCTGAATTCGGTTTTGTTGTTTCGGTAGATACGCCGCAGTTTTTCCCGTCATCAGTTTCCACTATAGCCTTACTGGAAACGCTGTTGTCCTTTGTCATTGCATCCGCCAGCAGTGAAATTGTTGAACGTGTCGGAGACTTTCACAAGCGCCGCCATCTCCACGGCATGTACTGGGATGAGGAGAAGTCCAGATCATGAGTCACCCGATCATGCCGGTTCGCTCGCTTGAAGCGCGCTACTACACAGACCCGGCAGTCTTCCAGCAGGAACTTGACGGAGCTACTTAGCAATACCTGGCAGTTTGCAGGTCATGTGTCGCAAGTCGCAAACCCGGGCGATTATTTTGCCTTTGAAATTGCCGGACAGAACCTGTTTTGTATTCATGGTCGCGATGGTGAAATTCGCTCATTTTACAACGTCTGCCAGCATCGCGCGCACGAGCTTGTGTCAGGCACTGGCAATTGCAAGGTGGTCGTGTGTCCCTACCATGCCTGGGCCTATGAGCTTGACGGACACCTGCGCTCCGGACCCAACATCAAGGTGGTGCCGGGGTTTGACAAGTCAGACATTTGTCTGACCCGTGTGAGCACAGAGGTCTTCTGTGGCTTTGTGTTCGTCAATCTCGATCCCAATGCCGGTCCCATGCGCGACTGGTATCCCGGCGTTGAAGAAGAGTTGCGGGCTTTCGTGCCTCACATTGACAAGCTCAAACCGCTTGAATGGGTTGAGATTCCTGAAGCTTGCAACTGGAAAGTCTCGGTTGAGAATTATTCCGAGTGTTATCATTGCACGCTCAATCACCCGACATTTGCAACTGGTGTGGTCAAGCCTGAAACATACGATATCCAGCCACAGGGATATTGCCTGCGTCATACAACCGAATGCCAAAACCTCGACAGGATGAGTTACCCGATCGACCTCACCGGTAACGAACATGCAGGCGAATATTCGTCCTGGTTCCTGTGGCCGATGATTTCGTTTCAAGTCTATCCCGGCAATATTTTAAACACCTATCACTGGCGCTCGGAGGGTCATGACAAATGCACTGTCTGGCGCGGCTGGTTCACAGTGGATGGTGTTGACAATGAGGTGGTTCGGCGTCTGGCCGTGCAAGACAGGGCAACGACGGTGGAAGAAGACATTCATCTTGTTGAATCTGTGCAGCGCGGGTTGAACAACAAGGGCTACAGGCCCGGTCCGCTGGTGCTTGACCCCAAGTGTGGTGTCAGTTCGGAACATTCGATTCAGAAATTACAACAATGGATGCGGGAAGCCGTTGATGGACCAGACACTGTTTGAAAAGGGGCTTGCCAAGCGCAAAGCCACACTTGGAGCTGACTATGTTGAGAAGAACCTCGCGGCCGCGGATGACTTGACGCCGCCGTTTCAAGAAGCCACGACGGCCTGGTGCTGGGGTTTGGGATGGGGGATGAAACGATTGATGCCAAGACCCGCTCCATGATGAACCTCGCCATGAACGGTGCGACCGGCAAGATGCATGAGTGGGAAACCCACTGCAGCGGCACCTTGACCAATGGTGTCAGCAAGGAGGAAATCCGCGCCATCATTCATGTTGTTGGCATATATAGCGGCATTCCGCAGGCGCTGGCATTGTCAGAGTAATCAGACACGGATGCAATTAGGCTTGGTGCGTTATCTTTTGTAAAGCACAAATCAACCGCCACTCGCCAAGAGCAGCGGCGCGGTTCAGTTTGAAATTGGCGCGATTATTTAGATGGCGCTCCTGGTTGAAGTGGTTATAGATAGCGGAGTGTATGGCGGCGAATTTCTGTAAACGTCGCATCCGTCTGAAGCGGAGCATGGCCCGTTCCCGTCGTAGAAACGGCTGGTGGGAATTTTCCGCCCTGTTGTTTGACCAGCGGTCCGTTCCCTGTCTGTCGGTATTGCCAATGACTTTCATTGCCGAACCATAGGAGCGGAGTTTGTCCGTCACAATTACATGCGGTGGAGCATGCCCTTGTTACTGACCATCTTGAGCAATTAGATGCTGAAATGGTGGATGTGCTAACAATGCAAATCGAACAAGATAAGTGTTTGGGGTAGAATTCACCTCATTAACAACACCTGATTTGCCGCTGGCATCCCGCAGCCACGTGACCTCATCAAACTCGCCAATTACGAAATGTTTGTGCGGCTGATGATTGATGGTGTGCCGTCGAAGCCATTTTCGGCCCGTTCCTTGCCACCGCCAACGGTGCGACTAGCTGCCTAAGTCCGCTCACTAATGGTGATTAAAGAGACTAGAACGAGACTAACGGGTAGGGTGTGTAGTGTTTAAGTTATTGAAATTATTGGTGATCCCGACTGGATTCGAACCAGTGACCCCCAGATTAGGAATCTGGTGCTCTATCCTGCTGAGCTACGGGACCCTGTGCAGTGCCTTGCAGCGGTTATAGGGGATTGGTCTTGACGGCTCAAACCCCAATTCGCTGATGCCGGTCATGAAAAACCCGCCGCAGGTGCAAACCGTGCGGCGGGCTCGATTGGTACTGGTCACCTGGTATGGCGACAGGCCGGTCAGGCGGCCTTTTCTTCAGCGCTGGTTGCGTCAGACTTGCTGCCGCGATGCGATGATTTTTCCAGCAGCGTTTCGATTTCGCTGACGGCACCGGCATCATCCAGCTTCTTCACGCAGGCAATTTCGCGCGCCATACGGTCCAGCGCAGACTCGTACAACTGGCGTTCAGAGTAGGACTGCTCAGGCTGGCGGTCCGAGCGGTAGAGGTCACGGACAACCTCGGCAACGGAAATCAGGTCGCCAGAATTGATCTTGGCTTCGTATTCCTGTGCCCGACGAGACCACATGGTGCGCTTGACCTTGGCTTTGCCGGTCAGCACCTTCATGGCATCTTCGGCCATGGGCTTGTCCGACAACTTGCGCATGCCGATGCTGTCACACTTGTTCAGCGGCACACGCAGGCGCATCTTGTCTTTTTCGAAGTCGATGACAAAAAGCTCAAGCTTCGCCCCGGCGATTTCCTGCTCTTCAAGGTCGACGATCTTGCCCACGCCATGTGCCGGGTAGACCACGAATTCATTGACCTTGTACTTGAGCTTTCTGGATGCAGTTTTCTTTTCAGTGGCCATTTTGCTTTTTCCCTTGCACACACCTGTTAACCTCACCGTCACTCGCAAGCTGATTTCGCCGCATTCTGACTGGCATATTGACGGCCAGTCAGCTAGCTCCCCAAGGAAGCCTTGCTGCCACATAAGGTAGCTTCATGCTCTGCTGATGGCCAGTTGCCGGGAGGCGGGCTGAATATGCAATCTCAGGGTTTAACCTTGTCGGGCTCAATGAGCGCGCTGTCAGGTTTGGTAAATTGCAGTCTTCCGTGTCTCGTACTGGATCAGGCGAAAAAAATTCCGAGCCTTTCGGTCCCGGGTTGTTCAAGCTTTGCGTTCGACGTTATTGCATTAAAGTGCTTATAGCACATTTTTACGCCTTGTTAAAGCCTGTTAACGCGTCAAACCGCCCGAAAGCAGTCGCCTTCGGGTAAAGTATGAATGAATGGTTAACCTGCCGGGTGCGCTTTGTGCGGGTTTTCCGCCGCTGCCGGTCAGTCGCCTTCGCCGGGTTCCTCGGAGAAATATTTCTCGAGTTTACCTTCTTCGCCGTCATATTTTTCCGCGTCAGCCGCGTGATCACGCTTTTGGGTGATGTTTGGCCATATGTCGGCAAACTTGGTGTTCAGCTCCAGCCAACTCTCAAGGCCTGGCTCGGTATCAGGCTTGATGGCCTCTGCCGGGCACTCGGGTTCGCACACCCCGCAGTCGATGCATTCGTCCGGATGGATGACGAGCA
The DNA here is from genome assembly GCA_963787895.1 of uncultured Alphaproteobacteria bacterium. Classification (GTDB taxonomy): domain Bacteria; phylum Pseudomonadota; class Alphaproteobacteria; order Rhizobiales; family Aestuariivirgaceae; genus Anderseniella. The sequence goes on from CAWBEX010000003.1 coordinate 119,306, forward strand.
TATTCTCGCCCTCATAGAAGCAATCCACGGGACACACTTCCACACAGTCCATGTATTTGCACTTGATGCAGTTATCTATGACGATATAGGTCATGCTCTCAGGCTCTCGAAACGTTGCCAACAATGGGTGTTTGCTGACGGGTGAACTCGCATTTTCTCAAGTCATCGTCAAGCATGCATGCGTACCGGTTCAATGCTGGTCTGCCAGTTGCTCAACGCAGGATCGTTCTGCATCCGGCGAGCAGTACAATAGACGGGCTTCCGGGGCTGGCCCGCGCCGCTCGCCAATGGCCAGCACGCGCACTGCATTAATGCGGTCATGCGACATGAAACTCACGATGTCTCCGGGGGTTACGGTTTGTGACGGTTTTGTCAGCTTGATGTGATTGACGCGAACCTTTCCACCGATCACCATGCGCTGGGCCAACGCACGGGACTTCACAAACCTGGCAAACCAGAGCCAGCGGTCGATGCGCTGCGTCTGCCTTTCTGGTTCGTTGGCCATGGCTACTTCTTTGCCAGATCCTGCTTTAGCTGACCAAGCACTGCAAACGGGCTATTGGGGTCGGCCTGTTTTTCACGGCGGGGCGGCTTCATATCGCGGCCAGTCGCCTGCTTTTTCGGAAAACGGTCGTGAGGTTTTCTGTCTTTCGGCCTGCCGCCGCGGGTTTTCGCGCGGTTTGCGGTCTGCGGTTTGTGCTGCCGGAACGGGCCAGAGTCCTTTGGCCACCATACCTCGATCATTTCAGGCTCAACATTGGCAGTACTTGTTTCATCCGGCTGCGGCGCAGCAGCCATTGCTGTTTCAGCAACTTCTCTGGAGACGGCAGTATTGTCTGGTTTGCTGTACTGGCCACCGGCAGGATCGTGCGAGCTGCCTGAGCCTTCAGTGCCGCTGTCGACTTGTGCACTTACGGGTGTCCGGCAACATCAGCGTTGTCTTGCGTATTGGTGTTCTGCAGGCTGGCGGTGCAGGCTTCGCCGGGGCAGGGCGCGTTTGCGCCGAGAAGCCGCGTGATTTCAGGATCGAGGAGAATTCTTCGCCTGAACAGCCGACCAGGGACATCATGTCCGGCACAATGGTGAAACCGCCGCCATCGATGGAGCCTTCAGGGCGTTCCTCGCCTTCGCGGCTTTGCTTCCAGAAAACCCTGGTGCGGATCATGTCTGCCAACCTTTCGAGCATGTCGACGCGCACGGCGCGCGAGCCGCAGGGGCGAAAACCAACGATCTGATAAAAGCCCTCTGGCGCACTGGTGTTCAACGGTACGGATGTCAGGCCCTGCTGGGGCAACAGATCGGGAAGTGCGGAGGCATCCAGCTTGCGCTTTTTCTGCATCAAACAGTGCCCATAGCAACAGGCGCAGAGTTGTGGGCGCGGGCTTGAGAATTGCGGGTACGAAAATGTCGGGAACACACCAACCGGACGCCATGTTTGCGTAACAGTGCTCGTTCGTCCTGCCCAAGTGACTTGACCTCTTCGGCAACCTGTTCACGGGGCAGCACTCCAAGGTGCTCGATGATCTGGAACGCGATGCCTCGCGCTATGCCGGTTATGTCATCTGCATCTGACAGTGAGACAAGCGGCTCCAGAAGTGCTGCGATTTGGCGTGACACGAACTTGCCAAGCCGCATCTGAATGGCCTCGCGGTCTGGCCCACTCAATTGTTCATCAGCGAGAACATCGACGCGGGGCTTGAGCAGGTTGGCGCTGCCGGAAAGCCTGCCGACCGGGTGCGACATCCAGATGATCTCGCCAGCCGCATTGGAACTCAGATCCGGGTCAGGGGCAGCAATCAATGACTGGGCCCGCCCGACAAGGGCCTGGGCCACGGCGGGCATCGGCCAGCGGATATCAGAACTTTTGAGTGCTCACCGCCATCAGCATTGGCACAAAGCGCAATCCCTCGATCTGTCCTGCATGCTCGCCTTCTACCTGAACCGCACCATTGCTATCAACACTCGACATCAGTTCTTCCCTTTCGCGCAGCCGTTTCATCAATACGCTGGTGCGCTTGTCGATAAAACGCTGTGTCAGCCTTTCATGCAAGGCATCTGACAGCCTGTCTTCCAATGCCCTTGTGCGCTCTTGCCAGTGAACAGGGTCTTCCAGCCAGTCCGGCCGGTTCGCCACGAACGTCCAGGTGCGCACATGGGCAATGCGATTGGACAAGGTGTCTATATCGCCATTGGTGTTGTCGCAATACGCCAACTGGCGGGCAAACCATTGCGTATCAATGCGGCCAGCATCTGACACAAAGCGGAAAATGTTGCCGACCAGGTTGGCGTGTCCGAGCCAGTGATGTTACGGTAGTCGGGCAACTGACAGGTTTCCCACAGCAGCTCAACATGTGCCCATGATGTCGCGCGTTCCATGGTGGTGGTCTCACGCGCCAGAAGTGTAAGCGTTTCAATGTCTGCACCGGGCCGTGCCCGCGGTAAGTCCCTGCCTGTTCGGCAGTGCACTCAGCGATGCCAGCAACCTGTCGATTGAACCGAAGTTCAGGTTTCGATTGCGCCATTGCAATACCTTGATGGACTCAAACCTGTGATCCTCGAGTTGCTCGATTGTTTCTGCCGATGGAGGCACCGCGTCTGCAGTTAACCCAAACGTGCCGTCGTTCATGTACCTGCCGGCCCGTCCGGCAATCTGGCCGAGCTCGGCCGGGGTCAGGTTGCGGAACTGAAAACCGTCGAATTTGCGCGTTGCGGCAAATGCGACGTGGTCAATGTCCATATTAAGCCCCATGCCTATAGCATCGGTTGCAACGATGTGATCCACGTCACCCGACTGGTACAATTCAACCTGTGCGTTTCGCGTCCGCGGGCTAAGTGAACCCATTACAACTGCCGCACCGCCGCGTTGGCGCCTTATCAGTTCCGCGACCGAGTACACCATGTTTGCGGAAAAGGCGCAGATTGCCGTGCGCTTGGGCAGGCGGGTCATATTCTTGGTCCGGCGAAAGATGACTTGGAGAACCGGGGCCGGGATACAAAGACTGGGTTCGGGAACAAGCTGTTCAAGCAGTGGCTTTATGGTGGCTGCGCCGAGCGACGTGGTTTCGTTCAACCCTCTGGCGTGCAGCAGCCTGTCAGTGAACACGTGACCGCGTTCGCTGTCTGCTGCCAGTTAAATCTCATCAATGGCGAGGAACGACACCGGGATGTCCAGCGGCATGGCTTCAACGGTACATACCCAGTAACGCGGCGAAGCGGGGATGAGTTTTCCTCTCCGGTTACCAGAGCGACCGACATCTGTCCGGTGCGTGCAACAACACGGTCATAGATTTCGCGTGCCAGCAATCGGAGCGGCAGGCCGATCATGCCGTTCGGATGGCCTAGCATCCTTTCAACAGCATGATGGGTCTTGCCGGTATTGGTAGGGCCGAGAAGGGCCGTCACATTGTTTCGGGGGTGCATGGCGCGTATCAGGAACCTGCTGGCTGGAGGTGCAACATGGTCATCCTTTTGCAAGTTGTGCAACCTCGCCAAGTGCTGCAGCAAAAGATTCAAACAGGAACAAGCCATGTCCGAAATCATAAATCAGCTACGATTCACCTTGTGTTCGCATGGCAGATGTTGTGTGCACTGCATACACACACAATTTTTGTCTATTTGCTGGCCAGTGAGTTTGAGTTGAATGGTTTGCCGTTGATGGTTGCCTTGTTGATGTAGGCGACGAATTCCTTGCCTTTCAATTTGCCGGTCACGGCCACGAGCACGTGCATGTTGCGGCCCAGTGAATTGGACTGGACTGGTGCAAACCACACATTGAAACGAGGCGGGTCCTTGCGGTACTTGGCTTCGGTCTTTGCCGACAAGGCAATTGAGGAGTAGGTCATGCTGCAAACGACTGCGGGACCGCGATAGACCCCACCATCTTTTTTGCCAAACGTGTCATCCTTGATCTTGGTCAGGGCAAGCTGGAATACTTCCTTGCCATTGTAGACCCGGTAACTTTCGGAGCGCGGCTCACAGGTGACGTACAGGTCGACTATGGCGGCAAGTGTGTCGCGTGCACCCTTTGCGGCTTCCGCAGCCAGCTTGGTTTCCGTTCACCGTCCACTTCCGGACTTCACTTCGAAGAGACCGGCTTCATGCCATTGAAGGCCACTTCAGTCTGCGCCTTCCGTCCCCTTTTCCTGGACCGACATGGAGGCTGAACTCGGATCCTTTTCGCAGTAGACACCGGATGAAGTCATGTCCATCTTGAGGTCAACAACAAGCGAAGCCAGGCCCTTTGGCCGCAGTTTGGCCTTGGCGCTGAATAGATCGCTGCCAAATTACTGCGGAGTAGTTCAGCGCAAAAGCACGCATTCCCCTTGTGTACAGGTCATATTGGGCGCAGTTACCGTGTCCGCTGCGCTGGCGGCAGAGCTGCCACCGGTCATGACTGCCGGTGTGGCTGTCGATGCAATGCCTGCTGCGCATGCCGTGTTCCGATCACTGTGTTACGCATGTTGAAGTCGTCCCTTGAACCTTGATG
>CAWBEX010000004.1:0-206954 GCA_963787895.1 uncultured Alphaproteobacteria bacterium
TGACACTTTCCGACGCCGCGGCCCAGCGCATCCGCCACCTGATGGAGAAATCCGGCAAGGACACCGGCGGCCTTCGCATCGGCGTCAAGAACGGCGGCTGCGCCGGCATGGAATACACCATGGATTTTGTCGACGAGCCGGACAGGTTCGACGAGATGATCGAGGACAAGGGCGCCCGCGTTCTCATAGAGGCCAAGGCCGTGCTGTTCCTGTTCGGCACGCAGATGGACTATGAGGTGACGAAGCTGCGCTCCGGCTTCACCTTCAACAACCCGAACCAGACATCGGCCTGCGGCTGCGGCGAAAGCATCGAGCTGACCCCGGTGGATGCGAGTGTTCTCAGTTCAAACCGCACGTAGAGCGCGCATGCGCGATGCGCAAGGTTTGAGCCACCCTGAATGTCTCACGGCCGGGACACAGTAACCACGACGCCAGTGGTTGTTGCACAACTCCCAAGGCCGCGACTGCGGCCCGGGCCGGTCAGGCCCGCCCACGCGGAGCCGTTGGCGAAGCCAACTGGCGTGAGCGAGATCAGCAAGAGCAAAGTTGTTGGACTTTCAAGAATGCAAATGGCGGCACTCGGCCCTGAGCTGCCTTTCACCGCCGCTCCCGATGTTGCACTGCAGCGTCACCGAACCGGCCATTCGTGCGTCCCGCAGCATTTTCGAAGGGTGAAGGTCGGCAGGGCGGACAAGGCTACTGGTGTGTTTGGTCAGTTGATTGTTAGCTTCTAACCCAGAGAAGTCATTCGCTCCCCATTGTCGGACGATAGTCCGATACGCATCGGTTGAAATTAGAATGCAGCGCCATCCCAAGTGTTGGCCGTGGCCAGATTCTGGTCAGTCCAACCCACTGACCGTTTCCTCAATCAGGCTGTCTACTAAGATCCGCATGGCCTCAGTCTGGTCAGCCCCGCCTTCTAATGCTGCCTTAAACACCCGCCTTTGACGGTCAGCACTGTTGCCGTCGGCAACAATGTTGCGTATTCCCTGCAAATCTTTGTGGCAGCCTAGCTCTTGTGCGTTTTCTGAGACGAGTTCCAGCAGTTCTTCCAGCAATTCCGGACAACCAACCAACTCTGCCTTGCCAAAATCCATGAGCGGTTCTGATACACCATAGCGCTGGGCTCGCCAGCGGTTTTCGTTGACCAGGAATCGCTCATAGAGTCTCCAGCGCTGGTTTGACTTGCGCAGATGGAACAGCATGTGTGCCAAGCATTGCACCAGAGCTGCAATGGCAAGTGCATCATCAATCCTTGGGGTAACATCGCAAATGCGCACTTCAACCGTTGGGAAACGATCCGAAGGACGCAAGTCCCACCAAATCTTGGTGGCATCTTCAATCAAGCCTGCTGAAATCAGGGTATCCACCGCTCGTCGGTATTCTGCATGGCTGTTGAACACCGGTGGAAGACCGGTACGCGGCAGGTTGTCAAATACACTCAGCCGGTACGAGGCAAGCCCGGTATCGGCACCCTGCCAGAAAGGAGAAGATGCAGAAAGTGCCAGGAGGTGGGGTAGGAAGTAGGACATCTGACCCAACAGGTCTATGCGCAAGTCATCATTCTCAATGCCGATGTGGACATGCATTCCGCAAATCAGCATGCGCCGTGCAACACCAGCCAGGTCGCGGGCAAGGTCTTCATAGCGCTGCTTGCTAGTGAACTCCTGATGCTGCCAGTCGGCAAACGGATGTGTGGCTACTGCAATCGGGGCCAACCCATATTCGTCGGCAATGCCAGCAATTGTCTTGCGCAAGAACACCAGGTCAGTGCGTGCTTCTGGTATCGAATTGCAAATACCGGTGCCCACTTCAATCTGGCACTGCAGAAATTCAGGGCTGACCTTCTTGGCCAGAACATCACTGCACTCAGCCATCATTTTTTCAGGTGCCGCTACCAAATCGCGAGTGGCCCGGTCTACCAGAAGGTATTCTTCCTCAATTCCAAGAGTAAATGTGGGTGTTGTGACTACCATTGTGAACCAAAGCCTGCCCCATACGGTCGATATGCGCAAGCTGCCAGCTCGGGCTAGTCCATTGCTGCCGTTGATGGTTGCCGAATGTATGTCTGCTAGGGGCTCACAGCGGACATTGGCGGCTTAGCCTCACTCCCCCAAATGCCGCCGCACCGCTTCAACCATCTTCTTGTTCAGCGCGCCGGTCACCGGGTCCAGTGCCATCGGGCGGCAGGACATCTTGGCAATCACGATGCGTTCATGCGGCAATACCCAGAGGTTCTGTCCGTGAATGCCGCTGCCGAAGGCGAGCGGTTTGTCACCGCGCTCCACATACCATTTGTTGCGATAGTGCATGGTGCGGCCGGAATAGTAGGCGGCGAAATCGCCCGTGTTCCAGGCGTTGGTGTCGCCGCCGGTGAACAGGTCGTCAATCCAGCCTTGCGGAATGACGCGCGTGGTGCCGGCCATGCCGCCATCGACAATGAGCTGGCCAACGCGGGCAAGGTCGCGCACGGTCACGCACATGCCGCCTGCTGCGCGCGGCGCGCCCAGCCGGTCCACGGTTATATAGGCCGGTGAGCCTGCGCCCATCGGCTGCCAGAGGTAGTCCGACATCAGATCCGCATAGCGGGTGCCGGTGGCGCGCTCAATGATCCAGGCGGCAAGGTCGGTGTTGGGTGAAACATAGTGGAAGCGGCCGTTATGCGGGCCGTCTGTTTCGGTGAGTTGGCCAAAGAAGGATCGCAGGTCTGAGGGGCGTTCTCCGTCGCCAAGCGGGTTCCAGCCGGTGGATTTGCGATACTCGACGATCGGTCCCGATGTTGCCTCGTAGTCCTCGGCGAACAGGATGCCGACGCGCATGTCCAGCACGTTCTGCACCGTGGCGTTGTTCCAGGCTGTACCGCCCGCTTCCGGCACATATGCAGCGACGGGGGCGGACAGGTCCAGCTTGCCCTTGTCAGCAAGGATGCCGGCCAGCACGCCGAGCATGGACTTTGATACCGACATGAGAATGTGCTGGCGCGCCGGCTTGAGGGCATTGCGATAGACTTCATGCACAACGGCACCGTCCTGCAGCACAACGAAGCCATCAGTCCAGGTGGCATCAAGGTACTGGGCAAGGGTTTGGCCAGCGCCGAGGTCGACGTTGCTGAGATCTTCAAGCTCGGTGCCAAGCGGGCGCACATTGTCCGGGTCGTTCGGGATGTTCGCTGACGGGATCAATTCGCGCACATGAGAAAACCCCCAGGTGCTGAAAGGGTGCTGGCGCCAGTTGGCCAGCGTTACTCTTGATTCTTCGGACGGCGGAAAGCCTTGCATCATTTGGTTCATCTGCTGGAGTTCCTGCGGCAAAGTGTTTTACTGTTCAGGCCACACAAGCAGACAACCCGCAGGGAAACAAGATCATGGAACACTTCAAGGCAGGCAGCCGTAAAACAAAACGCGCCCCGGCAAGCTATTTTACCGGAACCGTATGGCAGGACCCCGTCAACGAGCCTCCGGAACCCTCGCGGGCACGCAGTGCGTGGGTAACCTTTGAGCCAGGCGCGCGCACGGCCTGGCATACTCACCCGTTGGGCCAAACCCTTGTGATAACAGCCGGACTTGGCCTCTTTCAGACCCTGGGCAAGCCGGCGGTCGTGCTGAAACCGGGTGATGTAGTGTGGATTCCGCCGGGCGAGAAGCATTGGCACGGCGCAGCACCTGACAACCAGATGGTACACCTTGCCATCCATGAGGCGCTGGACGGCAAGCACATCGACTGGATGGAACATGTCAGCGATGAGGATTACATGGCGGCCACTGCGGATTGATTGTAATCTGTCCGGCACTACCTATCTTATGGAAAACGGTGTTTTTCCGGGGGTATTGCAGTGACCACACGTGACCGCAACAAATCTGACCTGAAACCCGCGACTGTCAGCCAGTCCGGAAATACACCTGCCGTGGGCAATGAGGTTGATCAGTTTCTGGCCCAGGTAAAGGCTGCTCCGGCGCGTTCAAAGGCTGGCAACGGCCGTCTGATCTTCGCCATGGATGCCACCATGAGCCGCCAGCCGAGCTGGGATGCGGCGCTTCAAACCCAGGCTGAAATGTTTCGCGAAGCTGGCCGCATTGGCGGACTGGATGTGCAGTTGGTGTATTTTCGCGGGTTTGGTGAGTGCAGGGCATCGAAATGGGTGTTCGATGCTGATGCGCTGGCGCGACTCATGACCACCGTTGAATGCCGTGGTGGCAACACGCAGCTTGTCAAAGTGCTCAAGCACATTCGCAAGGAAGCCAACGCCGGAAAGGTGGACGCTGTCATATATGTGGGCGACTGCATGGAAGAAAGTGTCGATGAGGCTTGCCAGCTAGCGGGAGAAGTGGGTCTGTTGGGTGTGCGCATGTTCATGTTCCAGGAAGGACGTGATGGCACGGCTGAGCGCGCCTTCCGTGAGATTGCGCGGCTCACGGGGGGAGCTTTCAGCAGGTTTGATGCAAGTTCGGCCAAGCAACTGCGGGAATTGCTTTCGGCTGTAGCGGTGTATGCCGCCGGCGGGCGTGCGGCTTTGGAAAACTACGAAAAGCAAGGCAAGGGTGCCCGCGGCCTGCTGGAACAGTTGAGCTGATGCCATATGCTTTGATTGCGGTTGCGGTTTTTCTAGCTGTGGTCTTGTTGCTGCCGAAGCTGGCTTCGGCTAATCCATCAACTGTTGCCGGGGGTTTTCGGCATTCACTGGCGGGGAGTGTTTTTGCCATGTCGGCTTTTTTTGCATTGCGTGGCCTGTTCCCGATTGCGGTCAGTCTGTTTCTGGTGGCTTTGGCACTCTATGGCGCCCAGAAGGGTTTTGGCCGGACACAGCGCTCCAGCGGCCAGAAATCGTCGGTTCGCACTTCTGTGTTGAGTATGTGGCTCGTCCACGACACTGGCGAAATGGATGGAGATGTTATTGCCGGCAAGTTTGCTGGCAAGCAGCTTTCACAACTGAAGCTGCCCGAGCTTATCGACCTTCTGGGTGAGTGCATTGCTGCGAAGGACCAGAGTGAGTCGCTTCTGACAGCTTACCTTGACCGCATGCACCCGGAATGGAGAGAGCAGGGCAAACAGGCCGGTGCAGGCAGCAGCTCGATGAGCCGCGCTGATGCACTTGAGATACTTGGCCTTGAAGAGGGTGCGACAAAAAAGGAAATTCGCGCTGCCTATCGCGCGATGATGAAACAACATCATCCAGACAACGGCGGCTCGCAATGGTTTGCAGCGCGCATCAATGAGGCGAACCAGGTGCTTGGAGGCAGGCAATAAAAAGACCCGCCGGGAGAGTGATCCCGGGCGGGTTGTTGTTTTAGCCTTCAATGGCAGGTTAGCTTGATGGCGCCAGCGGGAAGCATCCAACTCCAGCACGCTTCAGTTGGCGGCAGGCAGTGCGCGCTTCACTGCGGTTCAATCCAGAGAAACGGGCGCGGTAGATCGTGTCGCCGTCCTTGCTGATTGCCATCAGGAAGGGAGTTGCGCGCTTGAGCACCGATGCGCTGGTTGCCTGCGCGTCGTCTATGCGGTTCTTCGCACCTTCCTGCGTGGGGAATGCTCCAACCTGGATGTTCCATGATGACTGATGTTCAGCCAGTTTTGTTTCCACCTTGGCCGGGTCTGTTACGACCTTGGTGCCTTTGACCGTTTCAGCGGCTGCGGTTGTTGCAGTGTTTGGATTGGGAAGCCGGGACTGATCTTTCTCCGCAGCAGCAGGTGCGGAAAGTGCCTGCGCTGCGTTGGCAACAATCAGGCTGTCAGTTTTTGTGGTGCTGGAAGGCACAACCACCGATGCGAAGGTCACGCCTTGTGCCGGCATGGCGGCGATGGCTTCACCCAGCACGTTTTGAGCAGCGGGTTTTGGCTGGTTGCTGGGGACAGGTCCTGCTGCAACACTCTGGGCGATGGCGGCAATCTGTATTTGCTCCGGTGCCTTGGCGACCTCAAAGGCCGGTTTTTCCCTTGGTATGGGCGGGTTTGCAATTGTTGGGCCTGTGTTTGCACTTGCCACAACGGATTTTGGCGCTGGTGGTTTGTAGCCGGAGGGCTTGCCTGCGACAGCGGCAACCTGGTTGCCATTGACGGTTGCCTTGGCAATGTCACGCTTGAGAATGTTGGTCATGAATGCGTTGCGTGCGCCGCCGGTGCGCCCGCCCATGACAACGCCAACGATGCGCCGGTTGTCAAGTTCACGCGAAGAGATCAGGTTGAAACCTGAGGCGCGGGTGTAACCGGTCTTGATGCCGTCAACACCCTTCAGCCGACCCAGAAGGCGATTGTGGTTACCATACTTGCGCTTGCCATACTTGAAAGAGCGGGTTGCAAAGTGTTTGTAGTGCTGCGGAAAATCGCGCTGGATGCGCAGACCAAGTGTTGCCATGTCACGGGCAGTTGTAACTTGTTTTGGGTCCGGCAAACCGTTCGGATTTGTGAATTTGGTGCGGGTCATGCCGATTGAGCGGGCGGTCTTGGTCATTCTGTCAGCGAATGCGGCCTCAGAGCCGCCGATGTGCTCGGCCACGACCATGGCTGCGTCGTTTGCAGACTTGGTGATCAGTGCAAACATTGCGTCTCTTACGGTAATGCTGCTGCCTGCCTTGAGGCCGAGTTTGGATGGCTGCTGCAGTGATGCCTTCTTTGACACATTCATTCTGGTTGAAAAGGACAGACGGCCCGACTCGATCTCCTCGAACATGAGATACAAAGTCATGACCTTGGTCAGCGAGGCGGGGTAACGCGGGCTGTCAATGTTCTTGCCATAGAGGATTTTGCCGTTTGCAGCATCCACAGTCACGGCGCTGAAGCCGGGTGCCGCCATGGCCTTCTGACTGCCATTCGTCGAGACCATCATGGCAAGCAGCACCAACAGGGCGGCCAGCATGATTTTTTGCATGATGGTATGCGAGGATGTGCTGTTTGTTGCTGAAATACCCATGAACCAACCTCACTGTTGTCGGCTCCAAGCTGCGGTTAGCGCTAAAGAGCCTGCGATCCCTGGCCGTTGGCGATTCGACCTGATCTTCGCACCTGCGTCCGGATGTGTTGTGAAGATGAATACCCGTGGCAGATCAGTTCTACCGGTTGGCTACGCAAGAAACGCTCACACACTGTCCATGCCGCGGAACGGCCAAATTTGAGGAAATCCCCATATAAAGGAGGATTTCGTGACGACTTTTCGATGCCATCAGGAAACAATTATGAAGCGGTAGGCTGAATATTCCGTAAACGGCGAAGGTTAATTGATTGACCCGTGTGAGCTGGATGAAACCAATTATGTTGCGCTGCACAAAAAATTCTTGACATGTTTTTGTGCAGTGCATATATGTCTGTCACCGAATGACTATCGGGGTCACCAAGAAGAGGATTTTTTGATGTACAAGTCGATTGAAGAAATGCAGACAGTTGCAAAAGATGGTTTTGACGCTTACGTCGCCAGCGCCAACACATTCACCAAGGGTTTCCAGACTCTGGCAACCGATGCTGCTGAATTCACCAAGAAGTCTTTCGAGGATTCTGTTGCTGTAACCGAGAAGGTTGTTGCTTCGAAGTCCATCGAGAAGGCTGTTGAACTGCAGCAGGCACATGCTACCAAGACGATCGAAGGCTGGATGGCTCAGGCCAACAAGTTCGGTCAGTTCTACATGGAAGCTGCCAAGGACGCTTACAAGCCGTTCGAAAAGCAGGTTGAAAAGTTCGCACCGAAGGCCGCTGCGAAGTAATCTGGTCGCTTTTACCGGGGAATGCAGCCGGTTTGATACTGGCTGCTGAATGAAAACCGCTCGATGCCATGTGCATCGGGCGGTTTGTTTTTTGTGGTTCCACTGAATTCACATTGCAACAGGCGGGAAACAGTTGCACTCCCCCTCGCAACTTCCGAAACATTGCCTATATGATCTCAGATGATGAGCCGCCTTGTTGCGCGGATTGATGTTGTTGTACTGTAGTGATCAGCAGTGTGTGTTGTTCAAGAAAGACCATGCAGACATATCTTGGTGACAGGAAGAAAAAGGGTGATGACGGAAAAGGCGGAAGCCAGACCGGCGTAATTGCGCGTACCCAGCCGAAAACCAAGAAACCAAGTTTGTACAAAGTACTGCTGTTGAATGATGATTACACGCCAATGGAATTCGTGGTGCATGTTCTGGAGCAGTTTTTTGGCAAGAGCCGCGAAGAGGCAACCGTGATCATGCTGCATGTGCATCAAAAGGGGGTGGGTGTATGTGGTGTATACACCTATGAGATCGCCGAGACCAAAGTGACGCAAGTCATGGATTTTGCCCGGCAGCACTCGCATCCGCTGCAGTGCACCATGGAAAAGGAATAGGAGCCCCTCGTGCCAACATTCTCAAGAAGCCTGGAACAGGCGCTGCACCGTGCTCTGGCGCTGGCCAGTGACCGCACCCACGAGTACGCAACACTGGAGCACCTCTTGTTGGCCCTGGTGGATGACAAGGATGCTGCGTCGGTAATGCGGGCGTGCGGCGTGGATATCGAACAGTTGCGCCGCAACCTTGAAACATATGTGGACAATGATCTCGCCAGCCTGGTTTTGACCAATGGCGATGACGCAAAGCCAACCGCCGGTTTCCAGCGAGTAATCCAGCGTGCCGTTATTCATGTGCAGTCGTCTGGCCGCGAAGAGGTGACAGGTGCGAACGTTCTGGTTGCCATTTTTGCCGAACGTGAAAGCCATGCAGCATACTTCCTGCAAGAGCAGGACATGACGCGCTATGACGCGGTAAACTTCATTTCCCACGGTATCGCCAAGAAGCCGAGCCTCTCGGAAGGCAGGTCGGTTCAAGGTGCCGATCAGCATGATGACAATGATGACAACGATGATTCCAGCGACACTGAGAAGTCAGGTGACGCGCTGGACAGTTTCTGCATCAACCTCAACCAGAAGGCACTGGATGGCAAGATCGACCCGTTGATCGGGCGTGAGGCCGAGGTAAACCGCACTATCCAGGTGCTGTGCCGCCGGTCGAAGAACAACCCGTTGTTCGTTGGTGACCCTGGTGTTGGCAAGACGGCAATCGCTGAAGGGCTGGCACGCAAGATCATCAAGGGTGAGGTGCCCGAAGTGTTGGCCGACTGCACCATATTCCAGCTTGATATGGGGGTGCTGCTGGCTGGCACGCGCTATCGCGGCGATTTTGAAGAACGGCTCAAGGCTGTCGTGAAAGAGATCGAGGAATATGATGGTGCCATCATGTTCATCGACGAAATTCATACCGTCATTGGCGCTGGCGCCACTTCGGGCGGAGCCATGGACGCATCAAACCTGCTGAAGCCGGCGCTGTCTTCCGGCAATTTGCGGTGTATCGGTTCCACGACCTACAAGGAATACCGGCAGCACTTCGAAAAGGACCGGGCGCTGGTTCGCCGGTTCCAGAAGATTGATGTGAAGGAACCTTCTGTGCCGGATGCAATTGCCATCCTGACCGGACTGAAGCCGTATTTTGAAGAGTTCCACAAGGTGTCGTACACCAATGATGCCATCAAGTCGGCGGTTGAACTGTCCAGCCGTTACATCAACGACCGTAAACTTCCGGACAAGGCAATCGACGTCATTGATGAAACCGGAGCGTCGCAGATGCTGCTGCCGGAAGGCAAACGGAAGAAGGTAATCGACGTCAAGGACATCGAGGATGTCATCGCCACGATGGCGCGCATTCCTCCCAAGTCGGTATCCAAGTCTGATCAGGAACTGTTGAAGGACATGGACACCGAACTCAAGCGGGTGGTGTTCGGTCAGGACGAAGCGATCAGTGCGTTGTCCTCGGCAATCAAGCTTTCCCGTGCAGGGCTGCGTGAACCGGACAAGCCGATCGGGTGTTACCTGTTCTCCGGTCCCACCGGCGTCGGCAAGACCGAAGTGGCAAAACAGCTGGCATCAGTGCTGGGTGTGGAAATGCTCCGGTTCGACATGTCGGAATACATGGAGCGCCACTCGGTTTCACGGCTGATCGGTGCGCCTCCCGGCTATGTCGGGTTTGACCAGGGCGGCCTTCTGACTGACGGTGTTGACCAGAACCCGCATTGCGTGTTGCTGCTCGACGAGATCGAGAAGGCACATCCAGATCTGTTCAATATCCTGTTGCAGGTCATGGACCACGGCAAGCTGACCGATCACAACGGCAAGTCGATTGATTTCCGCAATGTGATCTTGATCATGACCACGAACGCTGGCGCTGCTGACCTGGCCAAATCCGCATTCGGATTTACCCGTTCAAAGCGTGAAGGCGATGACAGCGAGGCCATCATCAAGATGTTCACGCCGGAGTTCCGCAACCGTCTGGATTCCATCATTCCATTCAGCCACCTACCACCAGAAGTGGTGCGCATGGTGGTGCAGAAGTTTGTGTTACAGCTTGAGGCTCAGCTTGGCGAACGGCAGATCAATATTGAGCTGTCGGACGATGCAGCCAATTGGCTGGCCAATGAAGGATACGATGAGCAGATGGGTGCACGTCCTCTGTCGCGCGTCATACAACGTTACATCAAACAGCCGCTTGCAGAGGAAGTGCTGTTTGGCAAGTTGATCAACGGCGGGACAGTGCGGGTGCTGCTGGGCAAGGACAATGAAGGCCTGAGTGAGCTGAAGTTCACCTATCTCAGCAAGGATCAGGAAAAAACGCTACCCAAGCCTGCGGAACGCAAGGCGTTGCCGGGCAAGAAAGACACAACTGCAAAGAAAGCGTCGAAGCCATCTGGCAAGTCGTCTCTGGCATCCAAGGCCGGGCCGAAAAAGAAGCCTGGCGGGCCAACCAAGGGCCGTACTGCAAAGGTGAAATAAACTTCGCACTGTATCGATGGTTACAAAGCGCCGGACCTGTGCAAGGGTCCGGCGTTTTTTGCATGAACACCATGCGGCAATCCCGGTTGCATGTTGGTCGCTCCACGAGATAGCGGTACTGGATGGCTGACGGGGTGATGGATACTGAAGAACAATATGACTGGCGCGGATTTGCCGGCGGCATGCGTGCGGCATTATCGTTGCCCGGGTTCGTCATGTCCTGTTCCTTCATCGGCTTTGGTGCGCTCATTCATGATGTTGGCTTTCCGCTGCTGGCAGGCGCGCTCACCACGGTAATCATCTGGGCGCTGCCGGGGCAGGTGCTGTTCGTGACCATGTGGCAGGCTGATGCGAGTTTGCCGCTGATCGCTGCTGCAGTTTCACTCACGGCGGTGCGTTTGCTGCCCATGACTATTGCGGTGCTGGGGCAGGTGCGCCTGGTTAGTGCAGCCCGCTGGCCGGAGTTTGTGCTGTCCTATTTCACGGCTGTGACGGTATGGGTGTTGTCCGTGACATCGCTGTCCAATGTGCCTCGTCCGCAACAACTTCCGTGGCTCGTTGGAGTGGGGGCGACATTGATGGGGTTGATGATGGTCGTGGTGCCTGTCGGCTACGTGCTGGCCGATGCCCTGCCATCATCGCTTGCGGCAGGCATGGTATTTTTCACGCCGTCGTTCTTTCTGTTGTCATTGGTGGCAAGCGCCAGGTGGCGGTTCGACTATGCTGCCATCGCGTTTGGCTCTGCGGCCTTGCCGCTGGCCCATCAATTCGCGCCGGAATTTGACCTTATGCTGGCTGGTGTGGGCGGTGGCACGCTGGCGTTCCTGTTGTTCAGGCCGCGGCGCAAGGGCTTGCTGTCAAGGGGCGAACCGCATGAATGACATGGCCTGGATCATCGCCTGCATGATTCTTGCGGGAACCGCAGTCACCTATTTGTGGCGGTTCCTCGCCGTGGTGGCAGTGACACGTATCGATGCAGAAAGCGATGTGCTTCTGTGGGTGAGGGCGGTGTCCACTGCATTGGTGGCGGCACTGGTCATGCGCATGGTGTTGGTGCCGTCAGGCGTGCTGGCTGACGTTCCACTTGCTATCAGGTTGGCCGCAACGGCAATCGGCCTGGCCGTATTCTACGCGGCAGCGAAGAACACTAATCTCGGCACATTCGCGGCGGTCATCGCGTTGACGCTGTCTTATGTTGTGCTGGGGTGAATATGAACGCCTTGCGTTTCAGGAAAATGACCAGGAACGATCTGCCTGCAGCACTGGAAGTGCGGTTGTCCACCGTTGAAAATGCAATCACCCTTGAGGAGATGGAACGCGACTATGGCGTGACACCCGAAAAAATTGCGGCAGCGATGGACGTGAATGTGGCCGGGTGGTTATGCGAAGAAGAGCGGCAAGTACTGGGTTTTGCCATGGGCAACAGCGCCGACGGCGAGGTTCTTGTCGTCGCGGTCCATCCATCTGCGCAAGGCCGGGGGGTTGGTCAGGGTGTTCTCGGGCATGTTGCAGACTGGCTCTTCAACCAAGGACATGGCAGGGTATGGTTGCTTTCCAGTCCTGATGCATCAATTCGTGCATACGGTTTTTATCGTCACCTGGGTTGGAGACCAACCGGTGAAATGCGCGGCGGCGACGAAGTGCTTGAGTTGTTTCGGGATGTTTAGCCCAGCGCCTTGCGCCATTTTTCGGCCAGGTCTTTCAGCTCATCCAGGTCGGCCATGTCGCCAGTGTGGGGCCTGAGCTTCACGCCTTCATGGCGCGGAATGACATGCACATGGGTGTGGAACACCACCTGACCGCCAGCACTTTCGTTGAACTGCTGGATAGTCACGCCATCGGCGCCGAACGCTTGTGTTGCCGCTTGGGCAAGCTTCTGGACCGTGGCGTAGACGGCAGCGAGATCATCGGCCGCGATATCCATGATGTTGCGCGATGCCGCCTTGGGGATCACCAGCGCATGACCGTCCGCACGTGGCATGATGTCCATGATGGCGATGGTCTTGTCGTCTTCGTAGATATTGTGGGCGGGCAACTCTCCGCGCAGGATTTTCGCAAAAACGTTCTGGTCGTCGTAGGTGGTCATGGGCTGTCTCGCTGGATTGGTTGCCCCATGACTAGCGCAAACCCATGGCAGCGCCAACCCCTCAAAATTCCCCGCCCATGTCCCGCTCTGCCGCCTTTCTGAACGGTGAATGGTGTTCCTCGATCAGTTTGTTGTCCCGCGCAACGGCCTTGCGCTCCATCTCCAGATAGTCCGCCACGGCGGCATGAAGGCGCGGGTCGAGAATGTGATGCACCGATCTGGTGGCTACAGGCAGGTATCCGCGCGCCAGTTTGTGCGGGCCCTGGGCACCAGCTTCAACGCGTTTCAGGCTGCGTGAAATCGCAAACTCGATTGCCTGATAGTAGCACACCTCAAAGTGCAGGCAGTCGTGATACTCCACGCAACCCCAGTTGCGCCCGTACAGCGCATCGCCGCCAATGAAGTTGATGGCCCCGGCGATCCAGCGGCCATTGTTGCGCACCATCACCAGCAGGATGTCTTCTGCCATCGCTTCGCCGGCCATTGAAAAGAACTCACGCGTAAGGTAGGGCGTGCCCCATTTGCGCGCGCCGGTGTTCATGTAGAAATCGAAAAAGTGGTCCCAATGAGCTTCGGTTATCTCGGCTCCGGTCAGAGCATGAATCTCCAGTCCAGCCTTGTGAACTGATTCACGCTCCTTGCGAATGTTCTTCCGCTTGCGCGAAGAAAGCGCGTCAAGAAACTGATCAAACGATGAAAAGCCCTCATTGTGCCAGTGGAACTGTGTGTCATTGCGCTGCAGCCACCCAAGTTTACCGAAGTCGTCGTACTCGTCCTGATCGACAAACGTCATGTGAACCGATGAGGCGCCAAGTTGTTCTGCCAGTTGGTGTGTGGCGTCCGACATGGCAGCACGGCACTGGCTCAGGCTTGCTTTTTCAGCGGCCAGAACACGCGGCCCGGTGGCGGGGGTGAACGGCACGCAGATCTGAAGTTTGGGGTAATACCGTCCTCCTGCGCGCTGTATGGCTTCGGCCCAGGAATAGTCGAAAACATACTCACCCTGGGAATGGTTTTTCAGGTAGCACGGCATGACAGCCAGTGTGGCGCCATCCTCGCCGCACAGTTGCATGTGCTGGCCCAGCCAGCCGGTCTCGGCAACTGCCGAGCCAGATGCCTCCAATGCAGCCAGAAATGCATGCCGCAGGAACGGGTTGTAGGCACGCCATGGCGGATTGGCACAGGCATCCCACGCGCGCGCATCTATTTCGCTGATGGAGCGGTGCACCTGGATTGTGAACTGGTCTTTGGCGTTGCTGCTCATGGGGCTTTCGGCAGATAACCCTCAAACGTGACCTGGTCGCACCATCTTAGCGCATCCGAGGCTTGTTGTTCGGTTCTTGTGGTCCAGCAGATCAACGGCATATGGTTTTGCCGTGCCTGCCGCGATGCAGATGACGGCAGCCATTCACGCCAAAGCGAAAGAAAATCCGGCTTCGTAAGGTGCGTGTGGCTCAATTGCCTGAGCGACAGCCGCGTTTGAAGGGGCAGGATGTCATATTCCTGATCGGTGGCGCCATCTGCAACGATACCGCGCAGCAGGTGCGGCGCGTGCGCTGCGGCCCATGCGACAGGTACGGGATCAAACGACATGATGGCAGCAGGCCCGTTGTAGCTGGCAAGGACATCGCTCACCCGTTGCACAAGCCGCGTGTCGCCGTCCCAACGGCTCTTCAGTTCAATGACAAGACCGGCCTTGCCATTAACAAGGTCCAGCATCATGTCCAGCGTGGGAATTGTGCCTTGCCCCGCCTTGTAACCGATTTTGCTCAGCTGACTGGCGGTGTACGCGGATACATCGCCTTGCGCATGTGTCAGCCGCTCCAGGGTGTGGTCATGAAACACCATGGCCTCGCCATCGCGGGACAGTTGCAGGTCGCACTCAATGGCATAGCCGTGCTGCATTGCTGCCTGGAAGGCGGGCAGGGAGTTTTCCACGATTGCGCTGGCAGGGCTGTGCAGACCGCGATGCGCAATGGGCACCGCAGTCAGCCAGTCCAGCTTGGTGTTGTGAGGACGCCACACGGCGCGCAACTGCTGTTATTCGATTTCTACAATAGCCTCGATTTCGACCGACAGATTTATAGGCAGCGAGCCCGCACCAACAGCAGAGCGCGCGTGCTTGCCCTTGTCGCCGAAAACCTCAACCATCAAGTCAGAAGCGCCGTTGATTATCGCCGGCTGACCGCCGAAACCAGCTGCGCCATTGACGAAGCCGACCAGCTTGACGATGCGCTTTACCCGGTCCAGATCGCCGTCACATGCTTGTTTGACCTGGGCGATGATGTTGATTGCGCAAAGACGCGCAGCCTTGACGGCATCTTGCTCCGAGCATTCATTCGGTACGATGCCCTTGTAGAGAAACTCCCCGTCCTTCAGCGGCACCTGGCCTGCGGTGAACACAAGGTTGCCAGTGCGCACCCATCCAACGTAGTTTGCAACCGGTGCTGCCGGTGTGGGGATATCAATGCCAAGTTCCTTGAGGCGATTGTCAATTTTGCCCATAGGATTTTCCTTCCTGTTCGTGTTGTGATTGATGGTGTGGCGGCAATCTATGCTGCCAGTTCTATATTGACCAGTCCTATCGGGCCCAAACAATCCTTGCGGTCAAGGCAGGCAACAAGCTAGTTTTCGGTTTCTCTGAAGGGGACGGATTCTCTATGACAAAAATCGTGTTTCTTGATCGCGGCACCTTCGCGCCTGAAGTTGAACTTATAAGGCCGGATGTGGAGCACGAATGGCTTGAGTTTGCCAATACCCCGGCGGACAAGATTGTTGAGCGGCTGGCTGGAGCCAAGGTTGCCATCACCAACAAGGTGCCGATCAGGCGTGATACGCTGGAGCAACTGCCGGACCTCAAGATGGTCTCTGTTGCGGCAACTGGCTACGACGTGATTGATGTAGCTGCCTGCCGCGATCACGGTGTGACTGTTTCCAATGTTCGCGGTTATGCCGAGCACACTGTTCCCGAACATACGTTTGCGCTGATTTTTGCCTTGCGCCGCGGCATCGTCGGTTTCCGGCAGGATGTGATCGCCGGCAAATGGCAGCAGTCGGGTCAGTTCTGTTTCCATACACACCAGATCAAGGATCTTGCCGGTTCTACGATCGGCATCTTTGGCGAAGGCAATCTGGGCCAGGGTGTTGCGACGATTGCCCGCTCGCTTGGCATGACGCCGTTGTTTGCCGCTCACAAGGGAGTTGATGGACTGGGGCCGCTCTACACTCCGTTTGACGAGGTGCTGGAGCGTGCAGATATCATCACCATGCACTGTCCGCTGATGCCCGCCACGCGCAACATGATTGCCATGCCGGAATTCCGGAAAATGAAGCAAAGACCATTTATCATCAACACCGCTCGCGGCGGGCTGGTTGATGAGGCAGACCTTGTTGCTGCGCTTGACGAGGGGTTGATCAGTGGTATCGGTTTCGATGTACTGACCAAAGAGCCTCCGGCACCAGATCAGCCGCTGTTAAAGGTCCTCGACCGGCCCAACGTGATTGTTACGCCACATGTGGCATGGGCTAGCCTCGAGGCGCAGACTGAATGCTGGCGCCAGACGGTTGACCATGTAAATGCCTTTTTCCAAGGGCAACCAAGGAACCTGATAACCTGAATGAACTTTCAAACGTTGCATCATGGAGACGTAATTTGAACACGCTGCGCTGGTCACTGACTTGCCTCACTCCGTTTGCGCTTGTAGCTGCAGCAACAATACCCGTTCACGCATCGTCTTTGCTGGCTTCTCATCGCGCTGTCTATGACATCTCGCTGAAGTCCGCTGAAGAGCGCAGCGGCATATCGGGTGCTCGCGGGCGCATGGTGATAGAGTTTGCCGGAAGTCAATGCGAAGGTTGGACGGTGAATTTCCGCATGATCAACCAGTTCTATCTGGGCGGCGGAAAGCAGCGTGTGCTGGACAGCAGGTCGTCCATGTGGGAGTCAGGGGAAAACGACCAAATGCGGTATGTGCAGTCGCAGTTCGTTGACAATGCACTGCAGGAGGAAAAGGAACTGCGGGCCAAGCTGAGTGCTGACGGTTCCGGCGGCAACGGCGCCATTACCAAACCGCAGGCTGAGGCTTTTAAACTGCCGAAGGATGTTGTTTTTCCGGTCAATCACCAGTTGCGGCTCGTCAAGGCGGCAAGCGCCGGTGAGGTGCGTGACGAGTCGTTGTTGTATGATGGCTCTGACGGCGCAAATCCGGCGATTGCCATTACCTTCATCGGCTCAAAGAAGCCGCCAGCGGCAACCGGCAAGACTTCCAGCGAACTTGAGGGCATTCAAAAGCTGAATGGCTGGCCAGTATCAATTTCGTATTACAAGCAGAACCAGGAAGAACAGGAAACACCTGAGTACCAGATCAACATGCTGCTTTATGAAAATGGCGTGTCTGGAGACATGGTGCTGAACTACGGTGACTTCTCACTTGATGCGAAGCTGGCCGACCTGAAGATTCTCGAAGCGCATAAGTGCGACTAGATCGGCGCGCGCTGGCCTGGTTGAAGTTTAGTCGGGATCTGACTTGATGGCGCGGCCCTTTTCGACTGAATGCTGACCAAACTTCCCTCTCAGTCTGTCCATTGCAAGTTCAGCCTTTGCCCTTGCGTCTGCGCGCGGGTCCAGCCCGCTGATTGCAGCGCCGGGAACTATCTGTTCCAGGTTGCTGATGCCGACCCCAATCAGCCGGAACGCTGTCTTGCCATCCACTTCGCGCTCAAGCATTGGCCGCGCGGCATCGAATATGCGGGTTGCAAGTGCCGTTGCGTCTGACAGGGAGGTTGCCTTGGTCCGGCTCTTGAAGTCTTTTGTTTTCAGCTTCAGCGTTATGGTGGTTCCAGCCATCTCATCCTTCTTGGCGCGCCATGATACCCTTTCAGCAAGTGACCATAGTTGCAGTTCAAGCTCACGGAAGCTGCTGAGGTCGGAATTGAAAGTGGTTTCCGCGGAGATGCTCTTTGACGGCGCGCGCGGGTTTACATCACGGGCATCTTCGCCACGGGACAAGTGATAAAGCCTTGCGCCCATACTGCCAAACTGGCGCATGAGGTCGGTCTTCTCCATGCGTTGCAGCTGGCCGATCAGCCGGATGCCTGCGCGGGCGAGTTTCTCCTGGGTGACAGCGCCAACACCCCAGATGTAGCTGACTGGCTTTTCGCGCAGAAACTCGACACATTCGTCCGGTCCCAGTACGAAAAATCCCCGCGGCTTGTCCATGTCGGAGGCAAGTTTTGCCAGGTACTTGGTATGGGACAGGCCGATGGATACCGTGATTCTCAGTTCACGTTCGATGTCCAGAGCAAGCTGGCACAAGGCGCGTGCCGGGCTCTTGTGGTGCAATCTCGTTGTACCGGTCATATCCATGAAAGCTTCGTCGATGGACAGAGGTTCCACCAGCGGTGTCAGGTCCTGCATCATGG
Source organism: uncultured Alphaproteobacteria bacterium (assembly GCA_963787895.1). Taxonomy (GTDB): domain Bacteria; phylum Pseudomonadota; class Alphaproteobacteria; order Rhizobiales; family Aestuariivirgaceae; genus Anderseniella. The sequence goes on from CAWBEX010000004.1 coordinate 18,273, forward strand.
CGCGAACCTGCTTGCCTACGCTGGCGTACTTCGCCATGTCCGGCTTGATCACCACGGCATGCGGGCAAGCCTTGAGTGCCTTGAACATGGGCATGGCGGAACGCACACCATGGATGCGCGCGATGTAGCATGCGGTTGATACCACACCACGTGTCGCGCCACCGACAATCACCGGTTTGTCGGTGAGATCAGGCCTGTCGCGCTTCTCGACCGATGCATAGAAGGCGTCACAGTCAAGGTGTGCGATGTTGAGGTCATGCAGTCGCGGGTGGCGGAGCAGGCGGGGGCTGCGGCACGCCGGGCAACGTCCGGCAGAATCTGGCACGTCAGACAGGCAATCCCTGCACATGCTCTGCATTGGTTTCATTCCAGTTCACGAAGTATCCGATCAGTTATCTCGCGTGCCTGACCGAGATAGTTGGCCGGGTCCAATAATCCTTCAATCTGTTCGCGGCTACGGATTCCGGCAATCTGCGGGTGATCATACAGAACATTCGCAAAACTCTGGCCAGAACTTGCAGCAGTTTGTGCAATCTCGGCAAGAAGGTGGTGCGCGGTATTGCGACCCAGGTCTCCGGCCAGATCCATCATCACCGCTTCGGAACAGATAGCCCCACCGGTTGCGGCCAGGTTTCGCTTTATGTTCGCGGTGTTCACCTGCAGATGCTCCACAAGCCGCGCTGTCTGTTCCACAGCCGCGTGCGCATACACAAAACTTTCGGGTATGATGGCCCACTCCATGGTCCATGCAGCCATGTCGCGTTCGTGTTCGTGCATCATGGCTTCAAACATTGCCGACGGCCTGGTTGCCATCAATCGTGCCAGTGCCACTATATTTTGTGCCATCATCGGGTTGCGCTTTTGTGGCATTGTGGATGAACCGCCAGCATCTGGTTTGGCACCTTCCGAGAGTTCGTCAATCTCGGTCCGCTGCAGGTTGACCACTTCGTTTGCAATTTTGCCGCATGTGGCTGCGGATATCGCCAGCTGGCTGATGATGCGGGCAAGGTGATCACGGGCGGTATGCCAGCTGCCTCCTGGATCAGCCAATCCCAGGTTGTCAGCCAGACCCTCTCGAACCTGCGTTGCAACGCTGGCCAAAGTGGCAAGCGTGCCGGCTGCTCCGGCAAATTGCACGGCAAGACCTGCCTTTAAGCTCATGAGTTGGTCCAGACTGCGGCTTGTTTCCTCCGCCCATAGCGCGAACTTGAGGCCCAGTGTAATGGGAACAGCGTGCTGCCCGTGGGTCCGCCCGGCCATGGGCAAATCGCGCCATCTTCTGGCATGGGCCAGACAATGGGTGATGAGCAAGCGGTGCGATGCAATCAGCAGGTCAAGTCCGGCGCGCACCTGCAGAACCATGCCAGTGTCCATGATGTCTTGCGTGGTCGCCCCGAAGTGTACGTATTGGCCGTACTCCCCCACCATCTGTTCGATTGCCTTGATGACTGGCGTCAGGGAATGCGATGCGGCTGCTATGGCCTTGCCCAGTTCTGCAAGATCGTAGTGTTCAACTGAACACGCCTTGTGAATCGCAGCTGCAGCCGCTTCCGGCATGACACCATATCTGGCTTGTACCAGTGCCAGTTGTGCTTCGACCTCCAGCCAGCGGGCAAGCGTTGTCTCGTCGCAGAATACCTCCTTCATGGCTTCGGTTGAGAACAGGTGTCCCAACAGACGCGAATCCTGGGCATGTGTGAGCTTGGTCACTTAGGTTTCCGCCTTTTCATGCAACGGCCATAGCCGTGCCGCGCCACGCACACCAGACTCCGGCCCATGCATGGAGGCGCGCACCTGTATGTCCACTGCATCAGCAAACACGTATGGTGCCATCAGTTCGGGCAATTTTTCAACAAGCCCGGGCAGCTGCGATACGCTGCCGCCAAGAACAATCACCTCAGGATCAAGTATGTTGACGACATGGGCAAGCCCGCGGGCACAGCGACTGCGGTGCTCCTTCAATGTTTCCTTGCACTCTGCATCGCCTTTATCAGCTAGCGACGCAATGACTTCGGTCGGCAACTCCATGCCGCTTGCCTGCATGTGATGACGCGAGATGGCGGGTCCGGACAGCCAGGTTTCCAGGCAGCTGTATCTGCCGCACCAGCACGCTGGGCCGGGCGTCTCGTCAATTTTCGGCCAGGGCAGGGGGTTGTGGCCCCATTCGCCGGAAATGGCGTGGCGTCCCAGGTTCAGGGTGTCGGCCATTGCGAAACCGCCACCGCAACCCGTTCCCAGAATGACGCCAAAGGCCGACTTCGCGCCAGCAGCTGCGCCATCGGCAATTTCAGACAACACAAGACAATTGGCATCGTTTGCAAGGCGCACCGGCTGGCCCAGCCTTTCAGCAAGGTCCTGTTCGAGAGCACGGCCGTTAAGCCAGGTCGAGTTGGCGTTCTGCACCTTGCCGGTGAGCGGTGAAACAGAACCCGGTATGCCTGCTCCCACGCTGTAAACCTTTGCACCAGCATCTGCGGCCAGGCTAGTCCACCATTTGTGCAATTGCGGCAATAGTGGCGTCATAGTCCATTCTGGGGGTGGCAATGCGGGCGGAAGCGACCACCTGATCATCACTGTTCAGGGCAACGCCGGCAATCTTCGTGCCGCCCACATCTATTCCGATGCGGACCATTGACGTTCCCCGGCGGATGAGATGGTTGCCTTGATAAAACCGTGTGCATCGGCCCAGTTGTCGGTGCGGTGGTGGACAAAGTCTTCACGCGGAACGTGGCGGCCAAACCGTTCGTCTTGCATGAAGTGAACAATAGTGGTGGCCGGAAGCTGCTCTGATGCAGACTTCAGGTAACCAGTGTGGTCATCAATGAAGACCACCGGAGCGGTGTGACCGCCTGCAATTGCAGATACCGCCGGCCCCTTCAAGCCGGAATTTGTGACCAGCGGAAAGTGCAGACCGTGCCGCTTGAGGTTTTCGATTCTGGCGTCTCGAAAGCGCGAGGGAATGTTGGTCAACATGACGACGCTTGCGTCGGCCGACATGTCATTCAGCGCGTATGCTGCGCCATCGATGAGCTCCAGTTCGTGCGTCATGTCCTCAAAGAAGCCCATGATCGCAGGACCGACTGAAGCTTCTTCCAGCGGGGCATGATTGTGCTTGTGGCGAATGTTTCCGTTCAAGGCGAAGCTGGCCGGGTCAAGCCACAGCCCGTTCCTGTCCAGCCATGCCTCGAAACCGCGCAGAAAATGCACGACGACTTCGTCAACATCGCACAAGACCAGTGGCCGGGCCGGGTCCAGGTCCAAAACATCAATCTGAGTCTGGGTTGTGGGGCTGATAGACATGGCAGTTACATTGCCCCGGTGTCAGGGGCCGATTGCAGGCTCATCGCAGCGCGCATCGGTTCATTCGGGTGCAGCCCTCTTGCTTCGCAGAAGCCTAGCAGAACTGATTCGTCCTGGCACAGATATTCCAGTATTCCAGCCAATCCCGCGCTGGTTTGCAGGCAATTGAGCAGGGCCTCGTGGTCCATGCCAGTCTCGCGCATCAGGTTGTCGAGTTGCTCGGGACTTCCAGCAATGTACTCAATCGCTTGAAATCCTATGATTTTCGCGTTTTCAACCGTTTTCATAAAAATCTACTGGTTCAGCGGGGAAGGCTCTTAACTCAAACGACTAAGTGCGCTTGAGATTGGTGGATTTTAAGCTCTGTGTAACTTTCTTAAGACACATTAACGGGCACTATACGGGAGAGCAGGTGGCACGTTAGCATCAATTCCTCATTGTCGAGAAATTTATGCCAAGGCGCAGTGCCTGATTAATTAGTGATTCAAAGGCCGGGTTGGCAATGGCTCAAATATCTGAACACGCTGATGCAGCAGCGGTAAAGACAGTTCTGATTGTCGAAGACAATGAGTTGAACATGAAACTGTTCAACGACTTGCTGGAGGCTCATGGCTACCGTGTGTTGCAGACCCGTGAAGGGCTGTCTGCGCTCGACATTGCGCGCAAGCACAAACCGGATCTCATTTTGATGGACATCCAGTTGCCAGAGGTTTCCGGGATTGAAGTCACCAAGTGGCTCAAGGAGGATGACGAGCTGCGCTCGATTCCGGTTGTAGCGGTCACGGCCTTTGCCATGAAGGGGGATGAGCAGAAGATTCGGGAAGGCGGTTGCGAGGCCTACATCTCGAAACCGATTTCAGTGGCGTCTTTCATGTCGACGATCAACGGTTTCTTCGAGGATCAAGCATGACGGCTAGGGTGCTGGTTGTTGATGATATTCTCGCCAACGTCCGCTTGCTGGAAGCCAAGCTGACGACGGAATACTTCGAAGTTGAATCTGCCATGAACGGGTTGGAAGCGCTTGCTGCAATTCCCCGGTTCAATCCTGATATTGTTCTGCTTGACGTGATGATGCCTGGCATTGACGGCATCGAGGTGTGCAGGCGGATCAAGTCAGATCCGAACAGCCAGCATATTCCTGTCATCATGGTCACTGCTCTCGATCAACCGGAAGACCGGGTGCGCGGGCTTGAGGCCGGTGCCGATGACTTTATTACCAAGCCGGTCAATGATGGAGCGTTGTTCTGCCGTTTGAAGAGCCTTGTGCGGCTGAAAATGCTCATTGATGAACTGCGTATCCGCGATGCCAAGAGTTCTCAATGACAAAGATCGCAACGAAATTGACCTTGCACGTCTGGAACAGGATGCGCAGATCCTTGTCGTCGACAATCGGGGTGCTGTGGGCGAGCGCATCAGGTCAACCCTTTCGCCGCAACATCATGTCGAGATCATGAGCGAACCAGGCGAAGTAATCCAGTTCACGGAGAAGCAGGTTTTCGACCTGATAATCGTGACACTTGACCTGCTGGAACATGATGGATTGCGGTTGTGTTCACAGCTGCGTTCGTTTGAGAGCACCCGACACATTCCGATCCTGATTGTTGTTGACCCGGAAGACAATTCCCGCCTGATGCGTGCGCTGGACATGGGGGTGAACGATTATCTGCACCGGCCTGTCGACAAGCTCGAATTGCAGGCCAGGGTGAACACACAGATCAAGCGCAAGCGCTACACAGACCGTTTGCGGCAGAATGTTTCGCGTTCAATGGAACAGGCCATCACGGATCCTCTTACCGGCTTGTACAATCGGCGCCATGTTGACAGCCAGCTGGAAATACAGGTTGCCAACGCTGCCTCGCGCGGCAAACCTGTATGTGTGCTGGCAATCGATGTTGATTTCTTCAAGCCAATCAATGATACGCATGGGCATGATGTCGGTGACCGGGTTCTGCAGGAACTTGCAGCACGGTTGAAGGGTCAGGTCCGGACAATTGATTTGTGCTGCCGGATGGGCGGAGAAGAATTTCTGGTCATTCTGCCGGAGACGGACATTCGGGTGGGCTTCACGATTGCCGAGCGGCTCAGACGCATGGTAGCTGCAAAGCCCTTTAATGCGGGTTCCAAGTCAGGTCCGTTGTCAATCACCATTTCCGTGGGTGTGGCAGGATATGAAACCGCGTCTGATAATCCGGAAAGCATTCTGAAGCGCGCGGACTTTGCGCTGTATGAAGCCAAGAAATCCGGCCGAAACCGCGTCGTTTCTGACGCAGCCTGAAACTCAGGCAGGCCCTGACTGGCCTCTGCTTGCCAGGCCGTTTACCTTAATAAGTTACTGTATATAGCGAATCCCGGCTTCATCGAGCGGGGATTCGTTGGAATTTGTCTAAAATTCTAGTAAATTTGAATTGTTCCAAGTTTGCCCCGAGGAACTTCAGGTCCGCCGCATCTCCTGAAACCACGGGGTTTGACCGGTCCGGCCTTGTAAGAGAGGCCTCCTCGAACTTGATCCCGGGCCGGTCACCCAATTTTTTCACAGTAATGCATGCACAGAAAATGGGCGCTACCTTCAACAAGTAGCGCCCATCTTTCATATTCTTCCAGATATGGTAGGCAGCGGTGCCTACTTGATCTTGGCTTCCTTGAAATCCACGTGCTTTTTGGCAACCGGATCGTACTTGCGGAAAGTCAGCTTCTCTGTCTGGGTGCGGGAATTCTTCTTGGCAGTGTAGAAATATCCCGTGTCGGCTGTCGACAAGAGCTTTATCTTGATCGTTGTTGCCTTCGCCATGATGGCACCTTTCTGAATATCTTGGGCGCCGCGATGCAGTGGCGGCCCTGGAACGGAGTTTGTTGAGGCGCGGTATCGCCCAAGCTTCGAATAAAGTCAAGCTGTCAGCACGTGATCACAGTGACTGGTACTGCCAATTCTTGCCCCTCATGAACTGATAGGTGACTGGGCGTTGCACCCGCAACGCGTCTTTGTGGCTGAGTTCAGTTTCAAGTCTGTTGAGAATCTGTCCGGTGATCCATGGCAGTTCAAGTGCGCGGGCTTGTTGCAGGGTGACCCAGTGGGCCTCGAGCAGTTCGTTCGTATCTGTAGCAACCGGGGTGTCCAGGTTACAGATGCAGTTTGCATCTGCAGTGAAGAACCGGGTGTCAAACCGGCGTGGCCTGCCGGGGGGTGTTACAGCCCTTGCCAGCAGGCGTAGGCCTGAAAGGTCTGGTATGTGACCTGTTGCGAAGAACTGTTGCCAGGCCGTGCTGCGGGTGCGCGGGGCTGGTTGTTTCGTGCCAATGACAAAGCCAACTTCCTCGAATGTTTCACGCACCGCCGCCAGTGCAATGCCGCAAGCGCGTTGCGGCGTCACTGAACCCTTCACGGCTGCCAGGAGCTTGGCCTCCACGTCGCCCATCAGGCTGGCGTTGACAGGCAACCGTTTGTCGGCGGGATCAACGCGGCCGCCGGGAAAAACAAACTTGCCCGGCATGAACTTGTGCGCATCATGGCGTTTGCCCATCAGGATGCGTGGTTCAGCTCCGTCGCGGCGAACCAGGATGAGTGTTGCGGCGTCGTGCGGGCGCAATACGCTTGGATGTGGTTTTGTGACGGGTAATTGCATGGTTTGCAGGCTAGTGCCGGGCGCACGGGTTCACAATGACTTGTCTTCGTTCTTGATGTAGAAATTACCTGCCGCAACAGCATCTTCATCATCCAGCCCAAAACCATGCATGCCTATTGCCCATTGCAGGCCGACAATGGCGCCCTTTACCCGCGGAAGCAGCCACAAGGTCAGGCCAAATGTGGCAGGCAGCCAGAGTGCCGCATGAATCCACATTGCTGGTTCCCATGTCCGCTCTGTGTAAAACACCAACGGTACAAGCAGGTGGCCCACGATGAACATCGTGAAGTACGGCGGGGCATCGTCAGCCCGGTGGTGGTGGAGTTGCTGGCCGCATTCGCTGCATTGCGGTGAAACTTTCAGGTATCTCGTGAACAAGGAACCCTTGCCGCATCTCGGGCAACGACACCTGAAGCCACGCAACATCGCACGCCAGACCGATCTCTTCTGGTCCGGGTGTTGGCTGGCTTCGGCTTCCCAGGCGGGTTCATGTCCGGTGCGATATGACATGATCACAAGGTGATGGATGAGGCTCCTGATTCACACTTCACGTTGCGCCGCGCGTCAGGATGCCACATCCGCACAGGCGCAACTCTTCAGGATTGGCGGCATTACCGGCGAGGGTGGCGTTTGGTCTGTTTGCCCCTGCGGTTGGCAGGGCGTTTGCGGGAGGAGGGTGGTTTGCCCTTCGCACCTTGAGACAACATCTCAAATCGCAATCCGCCTGCTATGGGGGTGACCTCTTTTAGCCGTACGTCGACCATGTCGCCCATCCGGAAAGTTGCGCCGGTGCGTTCTCCAATCATGGCTTGCGCCTGCTCGTCGTGTACAAAGTATTCGGTACCCAGTGTGGACACCGGAATGAACCCGTCTGCACCGCTTTCGGTCAACGTCACAAACAGGCCTGCGCCAACCAGTCCGGAGATGCGTGCGGTAAAATCGGCGCCGATCTGCCCCTTTAGATGGTGCGCGATCAACCTGTCTGTTGTCTCGCGTTCGGCCACCATGGCGCGGCGCTCGGTGACGCACAGCACGCTGGCGATTTCCTCAAGGCATGTCATGTCGTCGGCGCTCAGGCCGTCATCGCCAAGTTTCAGCGCTGTAATCAGGGCGCGATGAACAATGAGGTCTGCATAGCGGCGGATAGGTGAGGTGAAGTGTGCGTACTTGCGCAGGTTCAGACCGAAGTGCCCCAGATTGTCAGGGGTATAAACAGCCTGCGCCTGCGTCCGCAAAACCGTTTGCGAAACCAGATGTTCATTCGCTCCGTCACGTGCCGCTTCCAGAATGCGGTTGAAGTGGTGTGGTTGCATGACCACGCCCCGTGGCGCGCTGAGGCCCAGCGTCGCTAAAAACTTGGCCAGTGCGTCGACCTTTTCTGGCGAAGGAGATTCATGCACCCGATAGATCAGCGGGGTTTTCCTTGTCTCCAGTGTTTCCGCTGCGCAGACATTCGCCTGGATCATGAATTCTTCGATGAGCCTGTGTGCATCCAGTCGTTCAGGCGTGATCACGCGCTCGATGCTGCCATCTGTGCCGAGGATGAGCTTGCGCTCAGGCAGGTCCAGTTCCAGCGGCTGGCGTTTGTCGCGTGACTTCTTCAGGGTTTCATAGGCGTGCCACAACGGGCGCAGGACAGTTTCCAGCAGGGGCCCGGTCACTTCATCACAATGACCATCAATGGCTCGCTGCGCCTGCTCGTATGCAAGCTTGGCAGCAGATCGCATCCAGATGCGGTCGAACCGGTGAGCGGTCTTTCTGCCGTTCTTGTCGAACGTCATGAAGCAGGCGAATGCGGCGCGGTCCTCGTTGCCGCGAAGCGAGCAAAGATCGGTGGACAGCCGTTCCGGCAACATGGGTACCACGCGGTCCGGAAAGTAGACCGAATTGCCTCGAATGCGCGCTTCCTTGTCGATGGCAGAGCCGGAGTGCACATATGCCGCCACATCAGCAATGGCAACTATCACCTTGAAGCCGCCCTTGTTGGCTGGATCATCATCCAGCGATGCCCAAACCGCGTCGTCATGGTCACGGGCGTCAAAAGGATCGATGGTGATAAGCGGTACGTCGCGCATGTCCGTGCGTCCCTTGGGAGGTTTGAGCTCCTTCAGGTCAGTGGCTGCTTTGATAACTGAATCAGGGAAGTGATCGGGTATGCCGTGCTGATGAATGGCGATGAGAGAAACGTTGCGCTGATCACTGGCATCGCCCAACCGTTCGATTACGCGGGCTTGAGAGTTGCCACGGCCGCGCTGCCGCAGAATTTCAACCCGAACAAGCTCGCCGGTCTGTGCGCCGGCTTCGTCCCCGCGCATGATTTCAAAGTCGTTCTTGTCCTTGCGGTTGGCTGAAACAACCGTCCCGCCGGCTTTGCCTCTTGCACTAAACACTCCGACAACATGGGCAGACGGCCCCTGCAGGCGGCGGATGATGCTGGCATGATAAGGATAGCTGCTGTCTTCGGCCGGAAAAACCTTGCACAGCAGATGATCCCCGATGCCCGGCGGCTTGGCAGGGCCTGCGCGCCGGGCGCCTTTGGCGGCTGACAAGATGAGTACACGTGGTGGGCTTGCCGTTTCGTCTACCCATTCTGATGGCTCGCCCACCATCTCGCCATCGTCGTCGAGCCCGATCATCCGTATCACGGTGACAGGCGGCATTCCTCCAGCCTGGGCCAACCGCTTGCGGCGAGAGGCTATCAGCCCGTCGTCTGACATTTTCTTGAGCAATTTTTTGAGTTCGACACGGTCAACACCCTTGATGCCGAATGCTCTGGCGATTTCCCGCTTGCCGACCTTTGCATCGGCAGTTTTCAGAAACTCCAGTATCTCGTCTGGTGAGGGCAGGCCTCTACCGCGCGCCATAATTACCCTTCTGCCTTCGGAGGGGCTTTCTTGGCAGCCTTTTTCGCCGTCTTCTTGGCTGGTTTCTTCTTGGCAGGCTTCTTCTTGCCCTTGCTGCCGGCTTTTGCTGCAATCAGTTCAAGTGCCTGCTCCAGGGTCACCGATTCCGGCGTCATCTCGTTGGGCAGTGTCGCGTTGATCTTGCCGAACTTCACATACGGACCGTAGCGGCCATCCATCACCAGGATGTTGCCTTCACCATCAGGGTGCGCACCAAGGTCTTTCAGCGCGGATTGCTGGCCGCGTTTGCCGCGAGATGCTGCCTTTTCCGCAATCAGATCGACAGCCCGGTTGAGGCCGACGGTGAATATCTCTTCGAAATCCGGCAAGTTCGCGTATACGCCATCGTGCAACACAAACGGCCCATAGCGGCCCAGGCCTGCAGTAATCGGATTGCCAGTTTCGGGGTGAATGCCCACTTCGCGCGGCAGAGACAGCAATCGCAGCGCAAATTCGAGATCCAGGTCTTCAGGCTTGATCGTTTTCGGTATGGATGCGCGAGGCGGTTTCTCACCGTCTTCTGCCTTGCCGAGTTGCACATACGGGCCGAACCGGCCAGCATGGCGGGTCACGTTGTGTCCGGTTTCCGGGTCCTGGCCAAGCAGGATGCCGTCAGCAGAAATGGCTTCCGTGTCACCATCACCAGCAGTGCCCAGCTGTTTGGTGAAGCGGCATTCAGGATAGTTCGAACAGCCGATGAATGCACCAAACTTGCCAAGCTTCAGTGACAATTGCCCGTTCTCGCATGATGGGCAGGCGCGCCGGTGTGTACCATCTGTGCGCACCGGGAAGATGTGGTTTTCCAGCAAATCATTGAGAGCGTCGAGAACGTTGGTAACGCGCAGTTCCTTGGTATCGTCAATGTGCGATGAGAAATCGCGCCAGAAGTCTGACAGCAGATGTTTCCAGTTCTTCTCGCCGGCTGATACCAGGTCGAGTTGTTCTTCAAGGTCAGCCGTAAAATCATACTGCACGTAGCGCTTGAAGAATGAATCCAGAAACGCGGTAACCAGGCGACCCTTGTCTTCAGGCAGGAGCCGTCGCTGGTCCATGCGCACATAGCCACGATCTTTCAGCACGGTCAGGATGGCTGTGTAGGTCGATGGCCTTCCAATGCCCAGCTCTTCCATGCGCTTGATGAGGGAAGCTTCTGAATAGCGCGGCGGGGGCTCTGTGAAGTGCTGCACAGGTTCGATCTTGCGCGCACCGACCACGTCACCCTTGACCAGTTTCGGCAGGCGCTTGTCGTCTTCGTCTTCGGAATCATCCGTGCCTTCCTCATAGACCTTGAGGAACCCATCGAACTTCAGGACCGATCCGTTGGCGCGCAGGGTATATGTCTTGCCATCGGTGCCGGTTGTAGCGATGTCGGCGCTGGTGCGCTCAAAGTCGGCGCTTTCCATCTGGCTTGCCATGGTGCGCTTCCAGATGAGGGTGTACAGCGCCAGTTGGTCAGCATCCAGGGTGCGCTTCACTTCGTCTGGCTGGCGGGAAAGTTCTGTCGGGCGGATAGCTTCGTGAGCTTCCTGCGCATTCTTGGCTTTTGTCTTGTAGATCCTCGGTGCGGACGGCAGATAGGGCTCACCATAGGTCTGCTGGATCTCATTGCGGCACGCAGCAATGGCTTCATTGGCCATCTGGACGCCGTCGGTACGCATATAGGTGATGAGGCCGGTTACCTCTCCATCGAGACTAACGCCTTCATACAGCCTCTGCGCTACCTGCATGGTGCGCTGTGAAGAAAAGCCCAGCTTGCGCGAGGCTTCCTGTTGCAGGGTAGACGTTGTGAATGGTGCGGCAGGGTTGCGCTTGGAAGGTTTGGTTTCAACAGTGCGAACCGAGTAGCGGGCATCCTTGAGGGCTGTCTCGATGGTTCGTGCTGCTGTTTCGTTGCCGATGTCCAGCTTGCCAAGCCGGGTGCCGTCTATCGCTTGCAGGCGAGCCGCAAACTGCTGGCCGGTTCCCGTGGCCATGTCGGCCTCGATTGTCCAGTATTCTTCCTTGATGAAGGCTTCGATTTCCAGTTCGCGTTCGCAGATCAGGCGAAGTGCGACAGACTGCACGCGCCCGGCAGATCGCGCGCCGGGCAATTTGCGCCACAGCACCGGTGACAGGTTGAAGCCGACGAGATAGTCAAGCGCGCGGCGAGCCAGGTACGCTTCCACCAGTGAGTTGTCTATCTGGCGTGGATGGCGCATTGCCTCGACAATGGCGTTCTTCGTGATCGCATTGAACACGACACGCTCTACTGCCTTGTCCTTGATTACGCCCTTCTTGTTCAAGACCTCCAGAACGTGCCAGGAAATGGCTTCGCCTTCGCGGTCCGGGTCAGTGGCCAGTATCAGCCGGTCGGCTGATTTCATGGCCGTGGCGATGTCATTAAGGCGCTTCGACGACTTGGAGTCCATCTCCCAGGACATGGAGAAGTCGTCATCGGGGCGGACAGAGCCGTCCTTCGCAGGCAGGTCGCGGATATGACCATATGAAGCCAGCACCTGATAGTCACTGCCCAGGTACTTGTTGATGGTCTTGGCTTTCGCGGGTGATTCAACGACGACTACATTCATGGTGCTTGGGCTGGTTCCTTAAGCGGTAAGTCGGCCTTCAGGGAGGGGGCCGCTTGATCAGGTCATGCGTCATATGCGCAAACCCATTGTCAACGCAAGGTCTCGTGCTTGACATTCTACGCTCGTTAAAGTTGTGTTCAATATAAATTTGCACGTAATGGAAGTTTGAGTTACCGTTGGGTTGTGAGTGACAGGCGAGGTAAACACCACTGACAAAATCGAGGCTGGGCGGTAAAAATGAAGTTGAGCAGAACTCAAGACACCAGCATTGAAGGTGTTGGCCAGACCTTCAATGGAGTTGAAGTTACCGACTATGTGGCTGAGCTTGCCATGGAACTGCGCAACATCTGCAAAGATTCCAATCAGGCCTATCTGGCCTACTTGCTGGAAATCGTGTTCATCGAGGCGTCTGAGCTGTCGAATAAGCAACGGGTCGGAAAAATAAACTCAGGCGCGGATTGACACGCGCTGGCCTGGATGGCGCTGCAGGTTGCCGGCAAGATCGAGTTCAATAAGAATTGTAGTGACGGTGCGCGCAGGAATGCCAGATTCCTGAACAAGCGTATCTATCAGCACCGGTTCGGGGCCCATGAGTGCCTCTATCTCGTGCCTTTGGGCTTCGCTCACGCTCAGGTCTGCTGGCGCGGGGCGCAATCCGGTTTGCTCTTCCTCGAACAATCCAGCGGGTGCGGTGGCGTTGCTTGCGCGGATTGCTGCGCTGCCCTGTCCCAGAACTGCCAGAACGTCGTCTGCTGATGTCACAAGATTTGCGCCTTCTTTTATCAGCCGGTTGGTTCCTTCCGAGCGGGGGTCCTGCGGGGAGCCGGGTACTGCGAAGACTTCACGGCCTGCTTCATTGGCCAGCCGTGCGGTAATCAGAGAGCCTGAGCGCAGTGCTGCCTCAACAACGATAGTTCCTGCGCACAAACCTGCGATAATACGGTTGCGGCGGGGGAACAACTCGCTCTTTGGACCGGTTCCAGGCGGCATTTCAGTCAGCACGCAACCGTGTTCGTTGATTGCTTCCTGAAGTTGTGCATTTTCCGGGGGGTAGATGACATCGCTGCCGGTGGCGATAACCGCTATGGTGCCTGTGGCAAGAGATGCTTCGTGGGCAGCAGTGTCCATGCCGCGAGCCAGGCCAGACACGATTGTCCAGCCTTCGCTGCCCAGACCATGGGCTAGTTGCCGGGCAAAGTGCTTGCCGTTGGCAGATGAGTTGCGCGATCCGACGATGGCGCAGCAGTTGGTGTTCAACAATGTTGCGTCACCCTTCACGAACAGGACGGGTGGGGGTGCGGGCGAGTGTTGCAGAAGTGCAGGGTAGGAGGGGTCGCCAAGTGTTATGACCATTGCGCTGCATGACCGGGCAGCGTCGACTATCTCTTCGGCGCGATCCCTCGTGCACATCATTGCACCTGAACGGCGATGCCTGGCGGTCAAATCAGGCAGTGCGGTCAACGCCTGCCTGGCGGATCCGTACACTTCAACAAGCTCCATGTAGGTTGCCGGTCCGACATTGCTGCAATTTGCCAGTTGCACCCGGCAAAGGCGCTCTTCTTCGTCTGGATAGGCTGGCTCCGGCATCAAGCCACTATTCCTTTGCGCCAACCCGCGATTCCTGGCCTTTCAGCAATCGGGAAATGTTGGCGCGGTGGGTCAGAAAAATAATCACGGTCATGGCTGCAAGGCCAAAGGTCAGGTTTGTGGCGCCTGTATATGCAGCATAGAGGGTTACGATAACAGAGGTCACCAGAGCAGCCAGCGACGAGTAGCGGAATATCGCGACCAGTGACAGCCAGCTGATTGCAAACACCAGCAGGAATGGCCAGCCGAGCCCAAGGAGAATGCCGACATAGGTTGCTACACCCTTGCCGCCACGAAATTTCAGCCAGTAGGGAAAGATGTGACCCAGAAATGCGCCGAAAGCTGCCGCCAGTGCTGCGCTTTCGGTTGCTGCATACATGGCAAGCGCCACGGGCAGGGTGCCTTTCAGTGCATCAAGCAACAATGTCGCAACTGCGGCACCCTTGTTGCCTGTGCGAAGAACGTTGGTCGCGCCAATATTGCCGGAGCCAATCTTGCGTAAATCGCCAAGGCCGAACGCGCGCGCGATTATCACACCAAATGGAATGGACCCCAGCATGTAACCGAGGGCAAACCACAGTGAATGACTGCCCAACTCGTGAGGCGATATGCCGAACAATGTTTCCATGTCTGCCTCGAGAATCCGATGTTACCGTGTAGGGAGTTTATACACACTGGCGCCGCCGACAATGGTTTCCAGCACTCGGCCCTCAAAGGCCCGGTTTTCAAATGTTGTGTTGCGTGAGGCTGACTTGAGCAGTTCCGCCTCGACAACCCATGGCATTGCAATGTCAACAAGCGCCAGGTCGGCTTGCTTTCCCTGCTGCAGGCAACCGCCCTCGAGCCGCAGGAGGCGGGCAGGCGAAATCGTCATTGCCGCAATCAGCCGATCCAGCGGCACCTGTCCTGAATGCACCAGCGACAAACCTGCCGATAGCAGCGTTTCCAGCCCCACAGCACCATATGCCGCTTCTGAGAAGGGCACCCGTTTCGTGTCTGCGTCTTGCGGATCATGGCTGGAAACAATCACGTCTATCGAGCCGTCTGCCACGCCCTCGCATAGCGCCTTGCGGTCGTCCTCGCGGCGCAGTGGTGGCGATAGCTTGAAGAATGTACGGTAGGCTCCGATGTCATGCTCGTTCAGCGTCAGGTGGTTGATGGAAACCCCGCAGGAGACCGGCAACCCCTGTTTCTTTGCCCGCCGAATGATATCCAGCGACGCGGCGCAGGAAATCTGCGCAGCGTGGTAGGGCGCACCTGTCATTTCCACCAGCCGCAGGTCGCGTTCCAGCGCGATGAGCTCTGCTGCATCGGGTATGCCGGGCAAGCCAAGCCGCGTGGCGGATTCGCCCGAATGCATGACACCCCCGGCCAGGTCTGCATCCTCGACATGCTGCACCACGAGTATGTTGAAGCTGCCGGCATATTTCATGGCGCGGCTCAACACCTTGGAATTTCGAACCGACTTGATTGCATCTGTAACAGCCACGGCCCCTGCGTCCTGCAGCAGCCCGAACTCGGCCATCTGTTCTCCGGCAAGACCCTTGGTGATCGCGGCCATTGGGTAGACGCGCACGTCAGCGGTGTCCTGTGCCCGGCGCAGCACGAAATCGATGATGGATGCATCATCCATGACCGGAACAGTGTTGGGCTGGATGACGATGGAGGTCACTCCACCGGCAGCGGCTGCGCGAGAAGCCGACTGAAGCGTTTCGCGGTGTTCGGTGCCGGGTTCACCTGTGAACACCCTCATGTCGATCAGGCCCGGAATCAGCAGTGCACCGCGTGCATCAGTGATCTCGGTGTCTTCTGGTAGGCTGGACCTGGTGACAGCTTCGCCCATCCACTTGATGATGCCGTTCTCGATGAGAACTCCGCCGGTTTGGTCTAGGTTGTTGGATGGGTCAAACAGGCGCGCATTGATGATGGCGCGGCGCGGGGTGTTCGTCGCGAAGGCCATCATGCATCTCCTTCTGTCTGGTTGCGCGACAACGCATCCATGACGGCCATGCGGGTGGCTACTCCCATCTCAACCTGTTCGCGGATAACCGACTGCACTCCGTCGGCTACGATAGAGTCTATTTCCACTCCGCGGTTCATCGGACCAGGGTGCATGACAAGCGCTCCGGGCTTGGCAATTGCCAGCTTGCGCTGATCAAGCCCGAAGAAGTGGTAGTACTCTCGTCCTGACGGGATGAAGCTGCCGTTCATGCGCTCGGTTTGCAGGCGCAACATCATCACGACGTCAGCGCCCTTCAGACCTTCTTCCATGCTGGAAAATATCTCGGCCCCAAGATTTTCCGCTCCGGAAGGCAGCAAGGTTGACGGAGCAATCAGGCGCAGGCGCACATTCATCTTCGATAGCAGCGCAATGTTGGAGCGCGCCACGCGTGAGTGCGCAACGTCGCCGCATATGGCAACGGTCAGGCCCTCAAGGCGCTTCAGGTGGCGCCGGATTGTCAGCGCGTCGAGCAGGGCTTGCGTGGGGTGTTCGTGCTGGCCGTCCCCGGCGTTGATCACGGCACATGACACCTTTTGGGCTAGCAGCTCAACTGCACCGGATGACTGGTGCCGAACTATGAGCAGATGCGGGCGCATGGCATTCAGCGTCATGGCGGTGTCGAGTACGGTCTCGCCCTTGGCCAGGGAAGAAGCATTGACGGCCATGTTCAGCACATCAGCGCCCAGCCGTTTGCCTGCCAGCTCAAACGAACTTTGCGTGCGGGTGGAATTCTCGAAGAACAGGTTGACCTGTGTAAGTCCCTTGAGCACTTTTGCGTGACTGTCGCCAGACCGGGTCCGGTTGGCATACTCGTCGGCCAGGTCCAGCAGCGCCACTATTTCAAAAGGAGAAAGGTCTGCGATGCCGAGCAGGTGCCGGCATTTGAGGATGGGCAGGGATGATGCGGTATTCTTTGCCATTAAAGGCGTGTCTATAGGCAGGCTTGGCCGGACGCGCAAGCTGCAATACCGAAAACTGGTTAGCACTGTGCACAGAATTCTCGCTTACACCCCGGCAAGCTGTTTGGCCCAGGTGATGAGAAAGGGCAGGGTGATCGCGGCTGCTAGGACCTGCGCTGTCAATATCAGGGCCATCAGAGGCGCATCGCCGCCCATTTTGCGCGCGAGGATATAGGCTGCCGCAGCGCTGGGAATGCCGCCCGCCACAATTGCCACCGCCTGCGGCAACCCATCAACACCCAGCAATTCGGTCCAGCCCCACATCAACGCGGGCATAAGCAGCAGTTTGAATGCGGTTGCAGTCGCGATCGCGAGGCCGCCAGAGCGCAGTTCGCTGAAATACAGCCCGGCGCCGGCACTCAGCAAGGCGAGGGCAAGTGCGCCACGTCCAATCAGCTCAAATGTCTGTTCAAGTGGGTCAGCAAGACCCAGTCCGGTAGCATTGAGAATGATGCCAACGATGCTCGACAATACGAACGGATTGGTGATCAGCGATTTGCCAATGCTTGTGAGACTGGGGGGAGAGCCGGATGCGAATGCAGCCAGTGCTGACACTGCCCCCACATTCAGCAACGGTATCATGGCGGCCGCTGCCAGCGCGGCCAGCGCGATGCCTTGCGGGCCGAACACAAGCGGCATGATGGCCAGCGCCAGGAATGTATGCCACCGGGTAACACCCTGAAAGAAGCTGGTGTAGGCAGGTCCATCCATGGAAAGCATGTTCTGCAACGGTTTGCGCAATATCAGGATGAGCGCGTACATGCTCAAAATGGCAAGTATCATCGCAAGTGCCATGCGAAATACCGGTACGCCGGTGAAATCCGCCACGGCGATGGACTTCATCACGATGGCCGGAAACAGCACGTAATAGGCCAGATTGTCTATTGATGCCCATTGTTCCTGCCGGATCAGGCCAGTCTGCCGCAGCACAGTGCCGAGCGTGATGGTCAGAAAGACCGGCAGTAACGTAACAATGGTGTCATACATGATTGTGTTACCAGGGCAGGTGCCGGGAAATCCAGATGATCAGCGGGATCGTGACGAAGGAGAGTACTGTCTGGACGGTTGCCGTAGCAGCATACAGTTCTGCATCGCCGCCCATCGTCCTGGCCAGGACATACCCGTTCATGGCTGTTGGTACAGCAGCGCAAATCATCGCTGCCTCGAATGCAACGCCTTCCAGACCTGTCAAGTAGGACAACAGCACCACAAGCACCGGCGTCACCAAAAGTTTGGAGATAACGCCAATCCAGACCAGCAGGCTGGGTTTCAGGGCTGATTTCATACGCAGGCCGGCACCGACAGCCAACAGGCCCGCGCCCAGCGCAGCATTGCCCAGAAGGTCAAGTGATGTGGCTATTGGCTCCCAAAGGCCGAGGCCGGAGAGGTTGACGGCAAGCCCTGTCATCGCGCCCCAGATGATTGGATTGCGGATCACGATGCGCGAGATGTTGGCAAGGGTAGGGGTTTGACCGGTGCCAAATGCGGCCAGCACAACGATGTTCACCACATTGATGGGCGGCACCAGGATCGCCATGACGATTGCTGCGTAGGCTGCACCAGTTTCGCCGTATATCTTGAGAATGATGGCAAGCGCAATAAAGCCGTGAAATCTCGTGCCGGTCTGGAAGACGGTGGTGAACTCGGCATTCGACATGCCGCTGCGCGCGCTCAGCATGGGTTTGATCGCGAACATCAAGATCCACAATGAGGCTGTCATGGCGAGCATCGTCGTTGACAGTGGGCCAATGGGCAAACTGGCAAGATCCACCCGCGCCAGGGTGATGCACAGGATTGCCGGGAAGAACAGCCAGAAACATGTCAGTTCCACTCCCCGCCAGTCATCCATCGGAATCAACCCGGTGCGGCGCGCGATGTTGCCTGCAACCACAAGCAGGAAGATCGGCAGGATAGAGTTGAAGACTTCCATGTGGTGCCGCCTCAGTCTGCCGGTAATGCCGGTGCAGCACCTGCCAGCCGGTCGAGTGCACCTTGCAAAATCCAGGCAGCCGCGAGTTTGTCAATCAGTTCGGCGCGGCGGGCGCGGGAGCGGTCTGCCGCAATCAGCATGCGTTCCACAGCCGCGGTGGACAGTCGCTCGTCCCATAGTGCAATTGGCAACTCAGTCAATTTCGCTAGATTGCGGGCAAAGGCATGCGTAGCCTGCACGCGCGGCCCATTGGTGCCATCCATGTTGATCGGCAGACCGAGAACAAACGCTGCCGCCTTTTCCTCGCCGGCAAACTTGATCAGCTGCGCAGCGTCCGTTGCAAACTTCGAGCGCTTGATGGTGAAGCGCGGAGAAGCAATTGTACGCAACGTATCTGAAACCGCCACTCCAATTGTCTTGCTGCCCAGATCCAGGCCAATCAGAGACCCACGGTCATCCAGTGTCGTACGCAGCTCGTCGAGGTTTGAAAGAATACATCCCATCTGAACTGCTTTAAGGCTTGAAACCGTGGGGCGCAAACGCTTCCATGGAACATCTGTCATGCAATGCGGAAAGGATTGTCAAATGAAGGTCACCTGGTTCGGTCATTCAGCATTCAGGGTCGAGTTCGAAGACACGGTAATCCTGATTGACCCGTTTCTGTCCGGCTCGCCAACTTTCGAAGGCAGTGTTGAGAAGGCTGCTGCCGGTTGCACTCACGTCGTTTTGACCCATGGCCATGATGATCACATTGGCGACACGGTAGATATCTGCAAGGCTACAGGTGCGACATTGATTGCGGTCTATGAACTTGCTGCCTACCTGCATGAGCAAGGTGTTGAAAAATTTGATCCCACCAACACCGGTGGTGCTGTGTACCACAAGGATTTCATCTGCACGTTTGTGCGCGCCGACCATTCATCCTCGTCAAACGGGGTCTATCTGGGCAATCCGTGCGGTGTCATCATTCGTCCCCACAAGTCTGAGAAACCGCTTTATCACATGGGCGACACTGCCATCTTCAGCGACATGGGGCTGATCGGGCGGTTGCATGCACCGGCAATCGGC
This sequence comes from uncultured Alphaproteobacteria bacterium, assembly GCA_963787895.1. Taxonomy (GTDB): domain Bacteria; phylum Pseudomonadota; class Alphaproteobacteria; order Rhizobiales; family Aestuariivirgaceae; genus Anderseniella. The sequence goes on from CAWBEX010000004.1 coordinate 38,209, forward strand.
ATTGTGCCGATTGGTGACCGTTTCACCATGAACCCGATAACGGCTGCCATGGCATGCCGGAATTTCTTCAATTTTGAAACCATCATTCCGTGCCACTACGGCACCTTTCCGTTGCTTGTGCCGGATGCTGATGCATTCCTGACTGCAATGGAAAAGGACGCTCAAAAGGTCAAGGTACCTTTCATAGGCCAAACGCTCGAACTTTGAACCGAATTCTGCATGCTGGCCATCAGGCATTGCGGGGCAGGGTTGTGGATGGTATCACGCATCGAAAATCAGCGCTTATCCGGAGATAGTTTTCATGTCTGTTGATCAGGCAACCGTGCGCCGCATCGCCCGACTGGCCCGCATTCGCATTTCAGAAAACGAAGTGCCGAAGCTCGAGGGCGAGCTGAACCGCATTCTCGAATGGGTGGAAATGCTGGGCGAGGTTGATACCGAGAACGTCGAACCCATGACGGCCGTTGTGGACACCAGCATGCGTTTGCGGGATGACAAGGTAACCGATGGCGGCTACCCGCAACGTGTGACCGGCAATGCGCCTGCGGGTGAGGACAACTTCTACATGGTTCCCAAAGTTGTCGAGTAAGCGGTGTGCGGCTCCCTTCAGTGTATTTCAAGAAAATCTGGTAACTATATGTCTGAATTGACAAAAATGACTATCGCGCAAGCGCGTGCAGCCCTTGCCAAGGGTGAATTCAAGGCCGTCGAGCTGACCGGGGCCTACATCAAGGCTATGGAAAGTGCCCGCTCGCTCAATGCCTACATCGTTGAAACGCCGGAAAAGGCCCTGGATATGGCGAGCGCCAGCGACCAGCGCTATGCACGCGGTGAAGCAGGTGCACTGGAAGGCATTCCGCTCGGCATCAAGGATCTTTTCGGCACCGAAGGTGTGCATACGCAGGCCTGCAGCCACATCCTGGACAAGTTCAAGCCGCCTTACGAGTTTACTGCAACAGCCAATTTGTGGGCCGATGGCGCTGTTATGCTTGGCAAGCTCAATATGGATGAGTTCGCCATGGGCTCGTCCAACGAGACCTCATATTACGGACCGGTAAAGAACCCCTGGCGGGCCAACGGTGCAAATGCCGACCTGGTTCCGGGAGGATCGTCAGGCGGGTCTGCAGCCGCTGTTGCAGCGAATATCTGTGCTGGCGCGACTGCCACGGATACCGGCGGTTCGATTCGCCAGCCTGCGGCGTTCACAGGCACAGTCGGTATCAAGCCCACATATGGCCGGGTATCGCGCTGGGGCATCGTGGCTTTTGCATCTTCTCTCGATCAGGCTGGCCCGATTGCGCGTGACGTGCGCGATGCTGCAATCCTGCTGAAGTCCATGGCAAGTGTGGACCTCAAGGACACAACGTCAGTGGACATTGAAGTGCCCGACTATGAGGCTTCGCTTGGCAAATCGGTAAAGGGGATGAAGATCGGTATCCCGGACGAATACCGCATGGACGGTATGCCGGGTGAAATTGACCAGCTGTGGCAGAACGGAATTGACTGGTTGAAGGATGCAGGTGCTGAGATTGTCAGGATTTCGCTGCCTCATACCAAGTATGCCTTGCCTGCATATTACATCGTTGCACCGGCTGAAGCGTCGTCAAACCTGGCTCGCTATGACGGTGTGCGCTATGGCCTTCGCGTCCCTGGCGACGACATCGTCTCCATGTACGAGAACACGCGTGCAGAGGGTTTTGGCACGGAAGTCCGCCGCCGCATCATGATAGGAACTTATGTGCTTTCGGCGGGCTATTACGACGCCTATTATGTGAAGGCCCAGAAGGTCCGTACCTTGATCAAGCGCGATTTTGAGATGGCGTTCGCTGATGGGGTTGATGCAATCCTGACACCCGCAACACCTTCTGCGGCGTTCGGTATTGCAGATCAGGACATGGCGGCTGACCCGGTGAAGATGTACCTGAATGACATCTTTACGGTCACCGTGAACATGGCAGGTCTGCCCGGCATTGCAGTGCCGGCGGGTCTGGATTCAAAAGGTCTGCCATTGGGTTTGCAGCTGATCGGCCGGCCTTTCGATGAGGCGACATTGTTCCAGCTTGGCAAGGTGATCGAGGTTCAGGCTGGCAGATTCGAACCCGGCAACTGGTGGGGCTGAGTTGTCTGCGGTAGGTCAATACTGTATAGACGGCGAGATTCGGACGGGGCGGCACCATCAATACAAACAGGTCTGAGGTTTTCATGATTTTCAGTTATGTGAGGTATCCCTTCGCCGTTGCTTTGCTGGCAGGAGTTTTGCTGTTTTCGCCCGGAACGCCTGTTGGTGTTGGCCATGCCTATGCGGGCAAGTGCGACACGCTGGCGAGTGAATTCAAGCGGCGGGGCAAGCCCAGCTTCCTGCGGGTCGTAAACAAGAACCGCTCACTGGCGAACTACTTCAACTCGACATTAAAGCGATTGCGTGCCGGTTCAACTCCCACCACGGCGGAAATTCGCAAGGCCTACAATCGCACACAGAAATCCTGCTCCACCGGCAAATGCCGTTCCGACGCCAAGGCCATTTACAATGCGTCGCTGAAACTGCATGCCTATAATCGCAGATGGGCACGGTCAGGTTGTTCCGGAACGCTGGGCACATAACACCGCATTCAGACAGGATCTGCTGTAGGAAATGGTAGCGACATGACTGGCAATCTGAGTGATCGACCGTTTCTGCATCTGCTCATGAAGATCATGCGCATCATGTTGTGGGGCTGCATCGTCAGCTTGTTCGTTGTAGGCGGCGCCATCTGGTACAGTGTCACGAGTGTCCAGGGCCGGGCTTATGAACAGTTCACAAGCGGTGACACGATGTTGTTTTCATTTATTGCCGGTTTGATTGTGCTATCGGCGCTACTGCTGTTCGGCGTATCGCGAATGCTTTCCAACGCATCAAGATGAGCTGCAGATATTCTTGAGTGCCTGCCATTCGGCAGCGCTGATGAGAGGTGGTTGTGTTCCGCCGACCCTGGGTGTGATGTTGTCGAGGCGTTCTTGCGTGCCGGGGTGAGTGGAGAACAGGTCTGTCAGAGGTTCAATCCGCTTTGACAGGCTGCTGGTATCGTCATCCTTGCCGGTGCCGGGTTTGACCTTGTTGCTTCGTTTCAGCAGGCGGGCAAAGAATGACTTGAGCCCGCCAGCATCGACGTTGGATTTTTCCATAATCTCCACAGCATATTTGTCAGCTTCTGCTTCTGCGCTTCGGCTGTAGCGCAGCACCGCCAGAATGCCTGCGATGCTTCCTATGGTTTCTGATCCCTGGCCGCCGGTGAAAATGGACAGAAACATTTGCAGCCCATAGACACGCACTATTGCAGCTTCGGGGTGTTTCAAGGCAACGTGCCCTAATTCGTGCGCCAATACTCCTGCGACCTCGTCTGCTGTTTCGGCGTTTTCGATGAGACCGGCGCTGAACACCATGCGCCCACCGGGAAGTGCGAATGCATTGACCAGCTTCTTGCCATCGGGTTGCTTGATGTCGAATACACGAATCGAGAATGTGGGCGGGTTATCCGTGCCAGATGCAATGCGCCGCGCAATGGCGTTCAGCGCATCAGTGCCGGTTTTCGCGTCACAGCGCTTCGCGGTTTTGATGACCGATTTCTCAAGTCCATCCGCGAATGTGTTGACCATCTTGTCCGGCAACATTCCGGCTAGCAAGGAAGGGGCGATTGCCAGTGTGCCATAGCCAACTGCGCCGAGTACCAGCACCGCTGCCAATGAGACACCTGCACCGCGCAGAAAGCGCCGCTTGTGGGCTTTCACAATGGATGGCGCTGAGGTGAGTATCTTGTCTGCGGTCTCGCCTTCCGGAATGGTCAGCCGGCTGCCGTGGTCCCCGGTGCGCTTCAACCTCAGCGCTTGTCCGGGCTTGCCGCCTGAAACCAGCTCAACGCCGGAGACCGGCCACTCAATATCGGGTTGTGCATTTCGTGAGATGACAAGTTTGTCACGCACAATACGCACAAAAACCAGATAACCGGCTGCCGATGTTCCGTCGAAGTATTCGGCATTGTGAAGCTGTGCCATGGTTCAGAATGCGTCCAGGTCGAGCGCATCGATCAGACCTTCGCCACGGCTGTCAATTTGCGCCTGTGATTGCCTGATGGCCGTAAAGTCAATTGCCCCTTCGACGTTAAGCCGGTCTGTGAAATAACGCATGACTCTTTGTTCCACAAATGGTTGGGCAATGCCCAGTGTGAGGATTACCAGTGCGAGGTTGCCCAGCCACAATGCAACCAGACTCCAGGCTGTCGCATTGAAGGTGAAGCTTGCACCTGGAAATCGTGTGTACTCGGCAAAGACGTTGAGTTCCTTGGCTGTATAGAATGACCAGATGACGGACCTGAGCGTTGCGAATAAAAGCAGGAACATGAAGGTTGCGATCACGATGCCTATCGCCACCAGAATTTTCTTGTAGCTCGGTTCGCCCGATCCGGCATCGAGCGATTTCATGAGCGTTTCCAGGTTGTCAAAGGCACCGGCTGTATAGAGCCCAACAACTATGCCGATGAGAGCCAGATAAGCAAAGAGTGTCAGAAACCAGCAAATCGCGAAGCGCTTGTACAGCGGGCCGGCGCGGCCGGAAAAGCTGAACGGAGTGTTGCCGAAGCGCATGTCGTTTGTCATTTGCTCGCTGAGGATCAGGTTCATTGCCGGTTGCGACCAGCCAGCCGTCATGGGGCTCAGCAGGAGCGCGCCGAAATATTTGCCGCTATAGGCCATGGCTGAACCGGGCAGGGCGCCTCTGATGCCGCGCCAGAGCGTACGGGACAACCGGTATCGGCGGGCCCGGTAGATTGCAAATCCGTACAAGGTCAGCAGTGCAAAGGTTATCACCATCTGGAATACGGTCAGAGCGGGGCTTTCTGGCCCATAATAAATCGCCAGGCCGGTTGCAATAACGGCCAACGGCACAAACAGAAGCAGCATTATGACGAGGAAGCCAAAAAACAGTTCCTTGCCGGTGCCAGTGTATTCCAACGGCTCGTCGTTTATATGCACGCTTGACCATATGTGGCGGCGCACCCGTGTTTTGGCCCAAAACCGGTAGAACCAAAGCGTCACCAGGTTCAGCAGAAAATTGGTAATGGCGATGGAAGCCAATCCGGGTTGGTTGACGTATTTCAGGTTGACCGGTTCGGCACTGCCTGACGGTTTCAAGCCATCGCCGCTGCCTGTTTGTGGAGGCTCCATGAGCTGTGGATTCCCGAAAAGTTTTGACCTTGCGAAAACGTGCACGTGAATCGCACTACGGGAAGATAACCGCATGATTTGGTGTGCGCCAGTGCGGACACACACATTGTTGCAAATATGTCACACTCTTCGGAAATCTGACTGGCGGGCACCTTGGTGCCACAATCGCGCTCGAATTCGGCATATAACAGTGAGATACCTGATTTGGAGTTATTCAGTCGCTGAAGGCCAAAAGTGGTTCAGCAGCGTGGGTTTTTTCCAGCTTGTAGATTGGTTTCAGGGGCGGATTGAGAGAATATGGACGCTAAGGTTATAAATAAGGACAAACTGCCAAGCAGGCATGTGACCGAAGGGCCACAGCGCGCGCCGCACCGCTCGTACTACTATGCAATGGGGCTGACGAGGCATCAGATCGGCCAACCGTTCGTTGGGGTGGCAAGTTGCTGGAACGAGGCTGCTCCGTGCAACATCGCGTTGATGCGCCAGGCCCAGGCAGTGAAGAAAGGTGTCGCTGCGTCCAACGGAACACCAAGGGAATTCTGCACCATTACGGTTACAGATGGCATCGCAATGGGCCATCAAGGCATGAAATCATCGCTGGTCAGCCGTGACGTCATTGCTGATTCCGTGGAACTCACCATGCGCGGCCATTGTTATGATGCGCTTGTGGGTCTTGCCGGGTGTGACAAATCTCTGCCTGGCATGATGATGTCGATGATTCGGCTGAATGTGCCTTCGATTTTCATTTACGGCGGTTCCATTCTGCCCGGTTCGTTTCGTGGTCAACCAGTGACCGTTCAGGACGTGTTTGAAGCTGTCGGTCGGCACTCGGTCGGCGACATGTCCGATGCGGACCTGGAAGAGCTTGAGCAGATTGCATGTCCTTCGGCAGGTGCGTGTGGTGCGCAATTTACTGCCAATACAATGGCAACAGTGTCGGAGGCAATCGGCCTGGCATTGCCATATTCAGCGGGCGCACCGGCACCTTATGAGCTGCGTGACAAGTTCTGCATGGCAGCAGGTCAGCAGGTCATGGACCTGATTGCCCGCAACATACGCCCGCGTGACATCGTTACCCGCAAGGCTCTGGAAAATGCTGCAACCGTGGTTGCCGCGTCTGGCGGGTCAACCAATGCCGCGCTGCATCTGCCGGCCATGGCGCATGAGGCGGGTATCGAGTTCAACCTGTTCCACGTGGCCGAGATATTCAAGAAGACACCATATGTGGCGGACCTGAAGCCTGGGGGCAAATACGTAGCAAAGGATTTGTTCGAGGTTGGTGGCATTCCTTTGCTGATGAAGACCTTGCTCGATGAGGGCTTCCTGCATGGTGACTGCCTGACGGTTACTGGCCGTACCATGGCTGAAAACATGGCTACGGTTAAATGGAACCCGGATCAGGACGTGATCTATCCGGCTTCAAAACCAATCACCAAGACCGGCGGTGTTGTCGGCTTGCGCGGCAACCTGGCGCCTGATGGGGCGATCGTGAAGGTTGCTGGCATGACCAACCTCAAGTTTTCCGGTCCTGCACGGTGCTTTGATTCTGAGGAAGAGTGCTTCGATGCCGTCAAGGCGAGGAACTACAAAGAGGGCGAGGTTCTGGTCATTCGCTACGAAGGCCCCAAGGGCGGCCCCGGAATGCGCGAGATGCTGCAGACCACCGCGGCGTTGTACGGGCAGGGCATGGGCGACAAGCTGGCCCTGATAACAGATGGCCGTTTTTCAGGCGCTACACGCGGGTTCTGCATTGGCCATGTCGGTCCGGAAGCTGCTGAGGGCGGCCCAATTGGCCTGCTGAAAGATGGTGACGTGATCTCGATTGACGCAGTTGAAGGCACAATCAGTGTCGATCTGTCTGATGATGAGATGGAAAAGCGCCGCAAGGAGTGGAAGCCGAGAGTGCCTGAAATGGGCGCATCGGGTGTCTTGTGGAAGTATGCGCAGACAGTTGGCCCGGCTCGTGATGGAGCCGTGACACATCCTGGAGGAGCAGCGGAAGTTGTTTGTTACGCGGACCAGTAAGGGAGTAATCCCTGCAGCCATGCGTGCTGCCGCCAGCTCCGCTTTGGTGGTGGCGTGCGTCGGGCTGTCTGCAAGCAGTGCGCAAACCCAGGCTCAGCTGCCTCCGGGGTTCTATTCGTTTGCGCCGAGCAAGCCGGATCTGACTGCGCCAAGCATTTCACGCAATGCGCAAGGTGACCTTTCTGACGCCATCGCTGCCTATCGCGCACAGGATTTCAAGTCGGCATTTTCCATGCTTAAGCGCCCGGCGAAAGAGGGCAGCATCCAGGCCAATTGGCTGCTGGCGACCATGTATCTTCGAGGTCAGGGTGTTGCTGGAAATCTGGCAGCCGCTTATCGGCATTTTGGCAGGATCGCCGAAGACTATGTCAGTCAGGGTACGGAGGTATCCGGTAACGAACGGTATTTCGTATTCGACAGTCTTGCCCGAATGGCAGACAGCTTGCGGGTTGGCAACGAGAAGGCCGCCATTGAAAAGAATGTGAGCAGGGCGCTGCACTATTATCAGACAGCTGCATCTGCGGGACATGCCGGAGCGCAATTCGGTTTCGGGTTGATGTATCTGCGCGGTGAGGGTGTTGCCATAGATCGCTCGTACGGCATGCGCTGGCTGGGAACTGCAGCACAGAAGCGTTATGCGCCAGCGGCATCCATTCTTGGCGATATGTACCTGGATGCAGGTGACGTGGTGCGTGCAATTGTCTGGTATCGCGTGGCGGCAGACACGGCAGACAAAAAGTTGGCTGCTTATGTGGTTGAAAAACAGGAAACCTTGCTGCCTCAGCTTGACGATAATGAAACAATCCGGGCGGATGACATGTATGTGCGCTGGACGCGGAAGTATCCTCTCCAGGCGGTACACTCCAGCAACTAGCCTGCCTGTCTAAGTCTCAAGCCTGACTATTACTGGTACATGGTCTGATGGCTTTTCCCAGCCACGTATGTGGCTGTCTATGCGGCATTGCGAAAACAGGTCAGTCGCCTGGGGTGACATCAGTATGTGGTCAATCCTGATGCCGTTGTTGCGTTGCCACGCGCCCGCCTGATAATCCCAGAATGTGTAGACGCCGTCATCCTGGTTTGCCGAGCGCACCGCATCAGTAAAGCCAAGCGCCGTGATCGCCCTGTATTTTTCCCGGCTTTCCAGCCGGTAAAGCGCATCATCAATCCATTGAGACGGGTTGGCAGCGTCGCGGGCTTCGGGAATGATGTTGTAGTCGCCAAGTAGCAGAAACGGCTCTTCCAGCGTCAGCTGGTTCGCCGCGTGTTGTTTCAGGCGATCCATCCAGCTGAGTTTGTAACTGAATTTCTCAGTGTCAACGGGATTTCCATTTGGCAGATACAGGCAACCGACGCGGCAGATGCCCTGCTTGGCGGATATCACGGCCTCGATATAGCGTGCTTGCTCGTCATTGTCGTCGCCGGGCAGTCCGCGTTGAATATCTTCTGCCGGTGTCAACGAAAGGATTGCGACGCCATTGAACCCCTTTTGGCCGTGTGTATAGACATTGTAGCCAATGTCCTCGAACGCTGTGCGCGGGAAGTTCTCATCAACTGACTTGATCTCCTGAAGGCAGGCAACGTCAGGACGGGCTTCCTGCAGCCAGGCAATTGCTGTCTCCAGCCGTGCCTTGACCCCGTTTATGTTCCATGTGGCAATCTGCAAGTCGCGCTCCAGGTGTTGGTCACAACAAGGGCGCCAGCGTGGAGTTGGCGCCCTGTCCGGTCAAGGTAAGATGCCGGATTTTCACCAGCTTCGGGGGTGTGGTTCACTCGCACCGTGCGAGCAAATTGTCTCTGATGCGTGTTTCCCGGTCCGCACGGCGCGGAGATACGGTTGTACACCAGGAATAGTGTGCCCGATAATTTCTGGTCCAGCGTGAACCGCGGAAACCACAACCAAGCCTGCGTCCGGCTTCGGCTTGCGAAATCGCGATGCGAGCATATTGTTCGCAATGGTTTCCACCATTGCCTGCGCCCGCTCCGCGGCTGCACCGATCAAGCTGTCTTGCGCGGCGGTTCAACAGACCGGCAGCCTCGCGAGAGCCTATGCGCTGGCACAATCTCGCCTGACGAATCCTGCTGGTGGACCACGCTTCGCCGGAGAAGCCGCAATTCAGCGCGCGTGCTTCACCAGCCTGCTGGATGCTTTGGGCTGCGAAGGAGCGGCAAAAACTACTGGAGCGTCCGTCGTTGCCGAACAGATCGTTCAGCTGGGGTATCTCGATTCGCGGCAGTCGAATGTCATCACCGGGTTCTTCTGTGGTGACGACAGCACGCTGGCATTCGGCCAGTTCCCTGTCACGGGCTGCGCGGGCAGCGTTGTAGGCTGCTGACGGGCTGCGTAAACAGTAATTGTAGTATACCGTGCGGGAATAACCCCACCGACTGCCGGTCAGTCCGCAGCCAAGCCGGTTATTCTCACCGTTCTGGGCCACCGCCCGGTCTGCGTAGGAGTTGCATGCGGCAACCTTTTCGCTGGAGGGGCGGTCAGTGGGCTCTGCCGTTTGCTCGTCTACCTGATTGTTGCGCGAAGGTATTTCAGGTTTCGGTTTTGGCGTGACGGTGAGGGAAGGTCTTTCCGGTGTTTTGATTGCTGGCTCCTGCGGCTCGGGTGCTACGGGCTTCGGCAGCTCAATCGGCGCTTCCGTCTTTTGCGCAGGTGCTGCCGGCGGGGTTGGCTTTGCAACCTCTTCAGGCTTTTTCTGCGGTGCTTTTGGCTCCGGCTTCGGGTCGTCGGTGCCTGTTGTCGGGCTGGAAGTCGACATGACCCCGGAAATACAGCAGGTATCAGACCGTTTGGGTGGTACACCGGTCTTCAAAGCGCATTTCGCCTTCGGTCCCTTGGCGCCGGGCCAGGAATAAGTCCAGGCACGGCACATGCTGTCCTTTTTGCATGCGTCTTCGCACAAGTCGGGGTTTGGTGCAGAAAGCTCGATCTGCTTGTAGTCCAGACCGGGTCTGTCGGTTGAGCCATCGCGCGCCGCAAAAGCGGACCCGGACATTGCAACACAGAACAACACAGTGAAAAAGAATACGAGAGGCCGCAGCCCAAGACTTGAGATCATCATGTCATCAAGCGTCCCTGAAAAAACCCCTCAATGGTCAGATTGCGCATGATAGTGGCACAATTGTGAGCCTGTTTATGCTGCGTGGCAGGAAAGTTCAGATCGAAAAACTCGTGCCACAGCCGCAGGAGGCGGTGGCGTTCGGGTTGTTGACCTGAAACTGGGCGGCCAACAGGTCGTCGACATAATCAATCTCGGCACCCAGCAAATACACCAATGATACCGAATCTATCAGCAATGTTGCACCATCGCGCTGGACTATCGTATCGCCTTCACCAGGTGCTTCATCAAGTTCGAATTCATAGGAAAAACCGGAACATCCGCCGCCATTTACTGCCAAACGAAGAGCGGTTTTGCCTGTTTCTTCGGTGAGGATCTCGTGAATCCGCTTCGCTGCGCTAGCTGTCAACTTTATTTCACCAGACATGAAAGGTCAGCCTTTGTTGAGCCAATGTTTCTGCATTATGCATTTGCATCCTATGTTGGGCCAGGCAGGGTGTTTGTCAATGTGTTGTGTTGCAATTCGACAAGAGGTGATGTGAAGTGACCGTCCGGGCGACATATGCAAGTGAGCCTGCGCACACGCGTGGGCGTTTTGTTGATGAGACGGATGAGGCTGCGCGCTCGCCGTTTCAGCGTGATCGCGACAGAATCATTCATTCAGCTGCCTTCAGGCGCCTCAAGCACAAGACCCAGGTTTTCGTCTACCATGAGGGCGATCATTATCGGACGCGACTGACCCACTCACTGGAAGTGGCGCAGGTGGCCCGATCGATTTCACGGGCGCTGGGTCTGGATGAAGACCTGACAGAAGCCCTGGCCTTGGCACATGATCTTGGCCATACACCGTTTGGCCATGCCGGTGAACGCCAGCTGGACAAGTGCATGAGCGGGTTTGGCGGCTTTGACCACAACGCACAGGCATTGAGAATTGTTACCAGCCTTGAGCGCCGCTACGCTGCATTTGATGGTTTGAACCTCAGTTGGGAGACGCTGGAGGGGTTGGTCAAGCACAACGGGCCGCTTGTAGATGTTGCCGGTACTCCTTGTGGACGCTATGCGGGAACTCAACTGCCCCATGCCATCACGCAGTTCTGTAGTACCCATGACCTGCAACTTGACAGTTACAGTTCGGCCGAGGCCCAGGCTGCTGCGATATCTGATGATATCGCCTACAACGCGCACGACATTGACGATGGGTTGCGAGCCGGGCTGTTCGCCATCGAGCAGCTGCGCGAAGTTCCGATAGTTGGGGAAGCCATTACCGAAGTCATGCAAATGTGGCCCGGCCTGGATCATCACAGGCTGGTGCACGAGACAGTACGGCGGGTGATTTCGTGGATGATTTTTGATGTTGTCGGCCAAACCCGCAGCAATGCCGAGGCGGCTGGTCTGCAAGGTCCGGAAGACGTGCGCGCCGCGTCTGCGGCGATTGTGCAGTTTAGCGATGCGATGTCTGAAGCCAATGGCAAGTTGCAGGGTTTTCTCTCTGACAACATGTACAGGCATGAAAAGGTTATGGCGGTCATGGGGCGGGCCAAACGTGTCGTAAAAGACCTGTTCGACACATACTCCAGCGATCCCGGGCAGTTGCCAAGTGGTTGGCAGGACAAGGGTTATACCCGCGATGACAGCGGCACAGCCCGCCAGGTTTGCGACTTCATCGCCGGCATGACTGATCGTTATGCACTGGATGAACACAAGCGGTTATTTGACCTCGACCCGCTTTTCCGCTAAGTCCGCGCCAGCCGCCTTCAGGCAAGAAAAACAACAAGACCATCATGAATCCATTTGTCCACTTCCGCTCGCTGGTTGACGACGCATTGTTAGCGCTTGAGCGCGCTGGCGACTTGCCGCTCGGAATCGACCTTTCCCGGATTGTCGTTGAGCCGCCGCGTGAGGCTGCTCATGGCGATATGACGACCAATGCAGCCATGGTGCTGGCGAAACCGGCAGGCGTTCAGCCGCGCAAACTGGCGGAAAGCCTTAGTGTGGAGCTTGCCAAACACAAGGATGTTGCTTCGGCTGAAGTTGCCGGCCCAGGCTTCGTGAATATCAGCATTTCATCTTCCTACTGGCCCGACTTCATGCGGAAGTCATTGTCCGAAGGCAAACAATTTGCCGCATCTAAGATGGGGCAGGACGCCATGGTCAACGTGGAGTACGTGTCTGCTAACCCCACCGGCCCGCTGCATGTCGGCCATTGCCGTGGAGCGGTGTTTGGTGATGCACTGGCGAATTTGCTTGAGTTCACTGGCTACGATGTTACCCGCGAATACTATATCAACGATGCGGGAAGCCAGATCGAAACGCTGGCAAGCAGCGCCATGTTGCGCTATCGCGAGGCACTGGGCGAAGAGATCGGAGAAATTCCGGCCGGACTGTATCCGGGTGACTATTTGAAGCCTGTGGGTCAGGCCCTGGCCAGTGAGTTCGGCGACAAGCTGCTTGCCATGGACGCCGACAAGAGTTTTTCACTGATAAAGCAACACGCCATTGCCGCCATGATGGAATTGATCAAGTCAGATCTGGCGGCGCTGAACATCCGGCAGGAAGTGTTCTTTTCAGAAAAGATGCTCCACGAAAGCGGGCAGATTGAAAATACCGTAGAGATAATGCGCTCAGCTGGTCTGGTCTTCGAGGGCCGCATTCCGCCGCCCAAAGGGCAATTGCCGGAAGATTGGGAAGACCGTGAGCAAACCTTGTTCAAGGCGACGGATTATGGCGATGACATTGATCGCCCGTTGATGAAGTCAGACGGTTCCTACACCTATTTTGCCGCCGACGTTGCCTATGCAAACGACAAGATCATGCGCGGGTTCACCGACCTCGTTTTCGTTTTGGGCGCCGACCATGGTGGTTATGTAAAGCGCTTGAAGGCTGTCACCGCGGCATTGTCGCATGGTGCGGCACATGCCGACGTGCTGCTGTGCCAGCTTGTACGGCTGTTCCGCGCTGGCGAACCGGTTAAAATGTCCAAGCGGGCAGGGGATTTCATAACTTTGCGTGATGTAGTGGATGAAGTTGGCCCGGACGTGGTCAGATTCATGATGCTGACGCGCAAGAACGATGCGCCGCTGGATTTCGATTTCCAGAAGGTGACAGAGCAATCACGCGACAACCAGGTGTGGTATGTGCAGTATGCGCACGCCCGCATCGGATCGGCATTTTCCAGGGCGCGTGAGGAAATTGGAGAAGAGGTTACAGACCTGTCCAATGTGGATGCAAATGCGTTGCTTCTGCTCACTGATGAAAGTGAACAAGGCCTGATAAGGCTGCTTGCCGGTTGGCCTCGGGCCGTGGAGTTGGCAGCAGCACACAGGGAGCCTCATAGAATTGCTTTCTATCTGTATGAAATTGCAGCGGAATTTCATTCTTACTACAACAAGGGCAAAGAACAGCCTCAATTAAGGTTTATTTTGCCGAAACAAGTGCATCTTTCACAGGCACGTCTCGCCTTGTTACAATTGATTCGCTATGCTCTGGCTGGTGGTCTTGATATACTTGGCGTATCAGCCATTGACGAGATGTAAGGGTTTGGTGGGAACTGGATGGATCAGGAAACAAGCAACAACAAAGGCAGTCGCGGCAGTTGGCGTGACCGATTGGGGATAGACGAACAGAAATCCTCAGGGGCGCAGGGCGCTGATGAAGACAAGGAAACCTCTTCTGCTGCACCCAAGGCTCCGCGTGTGCAGGCTACTGTTGTAGCAAAGCCCGCACCAATGGCGCCACGTCCAAGTGTTGCACCCAGCGCACCGACTGTGACTAACAGGCCTGCGCCTGATGCCGCGCCTGCACGTACCGCGCAGGAGGATGCATTTGCCGAGCGGCTGAGACAGCACAGGCAGGCAGCCGAAGAGGCGGTGAAGAAGCGCAGCGGTTCTTCCGGCAAAGAAAAGTTTTCGTTTGCGAAGAAGGAAGTGGAAACGGCCCGGAGCGAGAAGCAGGAACCTGCGCGGCCAGTGCAAGCCGCTCCGGTGCAAGCTGCTCCGGCACAACCTGCACCTGCACCCGCTCCAGCTCGTGTGGCTCCGCCTCCAGCGCCTGCTGCTATGGCGCCAAGACCGCCTGCACCTGTACCAGCACAAGTGCCTGTACCTGCTGCACCAAGGCCCGGTCCTGCACCAACGGCTGGCGGCTATCCTCCACAGCCGCGCTCGTATGGTGGTCAACCACAATACCAGCCGCCGCAACCTCCGCAGTACAGGCCGCCTGGTTCTGGCTATGCACCGGCGCAGCCGCCGCGTCCGCAACCGGTCCATGTTCAGCGCCCGCAGCCCCCGCAGGGATATGCGCAGCGACCCGGAGCGCCGAATTATCCTGTTCAGACCCAACCGCCGGCGCCGGTGCAGCGTGCACCGATGCCGCCTCGTTATGCGCCGCCTGCAGGTGGCGATGCGATATTTGAGGACAATGGCTACAGATCGGCCCCGCCGCTCGGGCGCCAGCAGGAACCCGCTGCACGCGGTGGCGCGCAACTGCGAGCCGACTTTGACGAACCATTCGATCGTGATCGGGATCGTGAGTATACCGGGCGTTCAGCGCGTGAGTATTCGCAGGCTTATCGCGAGTATGACGATGACTTTGAAGAGGAACAGCCGCGCAGGTGGGGCGGTTTGATCATGCTGCTGCTGGCGCTGCTGACGATTGCAGCTGTCGCGGTGGGGCTGATCTACTGGTATCAGATGAACAAGGCTCCTTCTGCTGCTGGTACAGGCGAAGTGCCTACCGTTGGCGCGCCTGAGCAACCTGCAAAGGCGGCACCGGATGCGGCAACCGAACCACAGGGAACCGCCACTCCAGCCCAAGGCAAGAAGCTGATTTACGATCGTATTCTTGGAAGCGACACGGCCAATGAGCCGGAGCAAATTGTTCCGCGAGAAGAAGAGCCGCAACTGCCAGCATCGACAACGGAGGATGGCAATACATTACCACTGCCCCTGCCGCCGCCGCCTGGCACACAAGGTTCGCTAAGCCCCGGCAGTGGTGGTTCAGAGCCGGAGCAACAAACGGCACAACAGGAACCAGCAGAAACCACAGACAACCAAGTAGAAGCCGCCGGGGTTGAACCGGCGGCTTCTGCCGTTTCAACGCAACAGGTTGCAGCAGGGCCGCTTTCGCAACCGCCCATACCAAGGCGCAAGCCGCGCAATCTTGTTGCATCTGTTCAGCAGGCACCGGTCAGTGAGTTCCGTCCGGTACTTCAGCCCGTAGTGCCGCAGGTTCTGCAACCTGTACCATCAACACAGCAGGAACAGCAGTCTGCGCTGCTGCAACCCACAGAGCCGCCCGCGCCAGCAGAAACAACAGCAACCACTCAACGCCGCAGCTATCCACGTGATGATGATCCGTTGGCTGGCTTGAGAACTCCCCTTAACGGTGGCGGCCAGGCAGTTGGCGAACAGCAAGCATCACCTCAGGTTCTGCAGCAACCGCAGGACGTTGCAGCTATCCCGCAACCTCAACCGCTGCCTCAGCCAGTACCACAGCCTCAGCCAGTGCCACAGCCTCAACTGTTGCCTCAGCCACAACAGCCGGCAACATCGCAATCACTTCAGTCCTTTGCGCCACCACCGGCTTCCCAGCAGACACAGCCAGCTGTCGGCGGTGATGGCTATGTTGTGCAACTCGCGGCTTACAGGTCAGAGCAGGAAGCGATGGGCCAGTATCAACAGCTCAAGGTCCGCCACGGAGCACTTATCGGCAACTTGCCGCCGGCCGTGCAACAGACAAATCTTGGCGCGAGCGGCACATTTTACCGGCTTGGAATGGGCCCCGTTCAATCAAAGCAGGCTGCCACCGAGTTGTGCAACAAGCTGATTGCGGCGGGCGAGCGGGACTGTTTGGTAAGACGCCGTTAACCAATATTCTCAATGAATCCTGATCGTTGTTGATCTGTTCGGGGTTTTTGTTGACTTTGGGTTACTTTTTATTCAATTTGTCTACTGAATTTCAGCAACCGTCGTTTCGGCGCAATCTGAATTTCAAAAGGCCTGGATCAACCCCGAATTGATCCGGGCCTCGCCGTGTTTTGGGGGAGCAGGTGAACCTTCTGTTTCCGAAACTCATTGACATGTTACTTCAACAGGTCTGATCTGCTGATCTGGAGTCAGTTGGTATCAATCCGGCTTGTCTTTCTGCTTTTTTGCCGCACTACATGATCCGCGTTCCGTACTTCTGAACGGTCGCCTCATTCAGCGTCAGTCCCAGGCCCGGCGCATCATTCAGCGTTATCCAGCCATCTTGGATAGCTGGCGCGTTTTCAAAAAGTTCGGCCTGCATCGGATCCCGCTCCGGGTCGGTAAACGCTTCGACAAAGCATCCGGCTGGTGTTGAAGCAACAAGTTGTGCGTGAATGAAGCAGTCATGGTGTGGGGTCACCTGTACATGGTTCAACTCGCACAGGGCGGCCATCTTCCGGCCTTCGGTAAAGCCGCCAAACATGGTCACGTCGAATTGCAGTATCTGGATGGCCTGTTCTTCCAGAAGTGAGCGGCAACCGTAGCTTGTCAACTCGCTTTCCCCTGCCGAAAGGGGAATGTTTGTGCGCTGAGACAGAATTTTCAGCATGCGCCGGTCGTCGGCCCACCGCACCGGTTCTTCCAGCCAGCGTGGCTTCAGGTCTTCCAGCGGTGCCAGTGCTTCAGTTGCTGTTTTCATGTCCCAGGCGCGGTTTACATCTACCATCAGGTCCTTGTCGGGTCCGATCACATCGCGCACTACCGCCAGGCGCTCCATGTCTTCAGCAGAGACTCAACCCGCCAACCTTGGCCTTGAAGCCGATGTGACCTTCAGCCTTCAACCTTTCCATCTCATCGCGCAGCTCCACCAGATCCTTGCCGTCGCGGTAATAGGCGCAAGTTACATAGCAAGGCACCTGATCACGGTACCCGCCCAGAATGCGGTAAAGCGGCAGGTTTGCAGCCTTGCCCATTATGTCCCAACACGCCACGTCAATGGCCGAGGAAACCCGCACCAGCGCCTCGCGCGACCAACCTCTTTCATGGGCTTCCCGGTGGGAAGTCAGTGCAAAAATATCTTCATAGATTTTTTCCGGTGCAAGCGGGTTGGCGCCAACTATGCGATCGGCGATCCCGGTACGCATGACATGGAGGATGGGTTCGGCATTGGTATAGCTTGTGGCCAATCCGAAACCTTCAATCCCTTCGTCGGTGCGCATCCGCACCAAGAGCTCGTTTGCTGTGGGTACAATGAAGTGGCTGACCCAGTGTGGCCGTTCTGCCTCGGGCCCGCGAAGCAGGTGCACTTCAAGTTCTGTGATTTTCATTTTTGCCTCAGCTGCTGCCGGAGAGTCAGGGGGGTCGATGCAAGGCTCGCTAGTGGCTCACTCGGGAGTTTGAAAGAAGATGACATGTTTTGTGTAGTTCGATTGGTTGTATGGAACAAGCGGCCTTGCAGCCTTTGCGCTCTTTGAACTTACTTCTGGTTGTGAGGCAGCGCACATCTTGGCTGTGTTCGCCAGACCGCAAGCGAACCTTGTCCTTGCTGTGATGTGAAATCTGCAGCGATAATCGCGGCGAACTGAGTGGTTCGCTATTGTGCTTTGATCCCACACAATATTTGGCGGAGAGGAAGTCCACCGTACTTATGCACATTGCGGCACATAGGTAGTCATTTGGCATCGCATTTCTCCGGTTTTAGATCAAGAACAAACCATAACTTGTCATTGCTGATCATCTCAAATCAGTTCATATTGTGGGGTAAACTGTGGGATGAAGTGACTATTGCAGTGGCCGCACGCCAAACCAACCAACTGACCGTCAAGGCTATCGACGCCGTCTCCGATCCCGGCCGTTACAGGGATGGTGGTGGTCTGTATCTGGTTGCAGACAACAAGACAGCAAAACGCTGGCTGTTGCGCATCATGGTTCAGGGCCGCCGCCGGGACCTTGGACTGGGAAGCTATCCACTGGTGAGCCTGTCGGAAGCCCGCGAACAGGCACGGCTTTACCTGAAGGCTGCAAGGACTGGTGATGATCCCACGGTCACGCTGCGGCGATCTTCGTCCATCCCGGATTTTGAATCCGTCGCACGTGACTACTTCACCCAGCACAAGGCCCGGTGGAAGAACGCCAAACACCGGCAGCAGTGGATTACCACGCTTGAGCAGTACGCTTTCCCCGTACTGGGCAAGCGGCGCATTGACGACATCGCTACACCGGACTTTGTTACCGTGCTGTCACCGATCTGGTTCGAGAAGCACGAGACTGCCCGGCGGCTGAAGCAACGAATTGCCACGGTGTTCGATGATGCCAAGGGCAAGGGCCACCTGGCGGGCGAAAACCCCGTTGCAGGCGTGTCGGCGTCATTGAAACGCGATAAGCGGATGGGGCCACAACACTTTGCAGCCATGGACTATCGTGACCTCCCGGCGTTCAATGCGAGGTTGCGCTCCGATGACACGCCGGCAATGGCAAAGCTGGCACTGGAGTTCACCATCCTTACGGCTGCTCGAACCGGTGAAGTCATCAAGGCAAGATGGGACGAGATCGACATTGGCAAGCGTTTATGGACCATCCCTGCAGGCCGTATGAAGGCTGGCAAGGAGCATCGGGTGCCACTATCGGATCGTGCCCTGGCGATCATCGAGGCCGTCCGGCCCGTTACCAAAGAAGGCGGTTGGATCTTCGAGGGCCAGCGAACGCGCAAGCCACTCAGCAACATGGCCATGCTGAAGCTGCTTGAACGGATGAAGGTGCCGGTCACCGTGCACGGGTTCCGCAGTACGTTTCGGGACTGGTGTGGAGAAACCACCGGCTTTCCCCATGCAGCGATCGAGAAATGCCTTGCCCATGAAGTCAGCAACAAGGTGGAGGCCGCCTATGCCCGGTCTGACCTGCTCGACCGGCGCCGGGAGATAATGGCGGCATGGGAGAGTTATGCATCCTCAGGCTGCGAACGGTTAGACCAGATGAGAAACGTGGTGAGTTTTGCTGCCAATGAGTGACCACACCAAAGATAATGCAGCGTCGCGATATAAGTTTACTCTCTACAACTCACACCCGCTGCTCGATGAAATTCATAGGCGTATGCCTGACAACCTATCAGGGGCGATTACCGACGCACAGATAGATGGCATCGGTTTTGAGAGATATGGTGCTGATTGGCCTAGCGAATACACGAGTTTCGTTCGGCAGGGTCACTACGCCACCACAATGCGATACAGCCCAGGCACTCCAGCAACTGCAGACGTTGTAGAATTCTTAGCGTGTGCAAACAAAGTAGCTGAGGTGTTGGAGGAATTGCAGCTAATCCGAAAAGCCGAATGCGACGGTGTAAGGGAAACGGTGCTTCGCGAGCTAAGGATTGGGAACTTGATAGCTGCCTGTCGCGGTCCTGAAGGGTTCTTGCCGCCGCTGGCTGCATCTGTGTGGCATGGGTCATCTGCGGAAGTTTGGCTGGTCACTGGAACCAAGGACCAACTGGAGGTCTATGTTGGGAATCCGGTCGAGTTGGGGCCTTGGCCACATGGTGCTTTCGCAGAAGCATGCCGGAAGGCATTCCATGGCGGCGCTCCCAATAAACAACGACGCATTCTTGAATGGCTCGCCAATGAATACCCTGATGCGCCACCCAAAGCCTACACAGGTGAGATGTACACATCCATGGAAAACGCCGGTATCAACGTTGCTGAGAGCACACTCACCCGAGCCTATCGTGCTGCAAAAAAGATTTATGATTGCGAATTGCAGTAGTCTGCCTGCAGTTTGACCTGCAATTGAACTGGCGCTGAACTAGCGCACATGTCCCAAAATGAGCTGATCTGGACTTGCCAAAACAGCAAGGAGAATGGCTCATGAAAGACTTGTCAGAGCGCATGCTGACCGTGCGTGACGTATTGCAGACAGTCGGTGTTCGATCCCGGACGACACTGCGCAAGATGATCAGGCGCGACGGTTTTCCACCACCATACGAGATAACTGCCGGTAAGCGATGTTGGTCTTCCTCTGAAGTGCAGGAATGGCTTCGAAGGAGAATGGCAGCACAGCGCAATGGTGGGCAGCTATGACCACCAAGTCAAAAGTGCTGCGCTCGATCCGCGAGAAATGCCTCGACTGTTCCGTTCAGCAACCTGGCGAGGTGAAAAACTGCCCCGTCTACATCTGCGCTTTGCACCCCTTCCGATTTGGTGTGGACCCAGACCCCTCGACCAATCGTGGCTTCGCAAAATCGCGCGTGTACGCGAGCAAATCTGAACACCAAGAGGGCGACTGATGCCCAGAAAATGAGAAAGCCCCGGGGTGCGCCAACACTACCCGGGGCAGACCTCAACACCCAGTCTTGCAAACTATGGAGCTTCGGTATGAGACAGAACGTACGCCATCTGACCTTCCATTCAACACCACCCCGCTTGGCTCATGGGCTTCGTCTCATGTAGCAGGCGCTATGACCGTGCCGCCATCAAGCTGGCCGAGCGAACAGGTCTTACGCTGCCAGTAGCAGCAGATCTATCGCCGACCTGAATGGTCTGGGGAGGCGCAAATGACAACCAAGAAAACACTCCTCAAAGCCATTCGCCGGAAATGTTTGGACTGCTCCTGCCATCAGCCAAGTGAGATTGAAAACTGCCCGGTCACACGTTGCGAACTTTACGCTTTCAGAAGTGGCCGGGACCCAGACCCTGCGAAACGGGGTTTCGCAAAAAACCCGTCGTCTAGCCGCACGGTTTTTGATGGGAAAGAGCCTTCTGATGAGTGACCAACATCCTATGCGCATACGGTCTGGCCAACGGGGCTACAATCGATGGAACAAGATGAACCATCCCCCGCAGGGAGAAGTATGGGTGTGGATTACATGCTCGATGATGGAAGCTCCTGCTTGGGGCGCACTGACCGCTCCTGCGAAGCGCATCATTGAACGCATCATGATTGAGCATATGCACCATGCAGGTACCATGAATGGTGAGTTGATCGTGACATATGACGATTTTGAGAAGTTTGGGGTTAGCAGGAAGGCAGTTAAGACAGCCATCGACATAGCAAAGGCACTTGGCTTCATCGATGTAACTTTCCCCGGGATACCCAGTCACGGTGCAGCACGGCGACCTTCTCAGTACGCCCTAACATGGCTGCCCAAAATTGATGGCAGCGACCCAACCAACAGATGGAAGCTGATCAGGACCAAGGAGCAGGCAGAGCAAATAGTCACTGTAGTGTATGGCAGAAGGCAGGGTCGCAAGTTAAATGGATCATCAGCAGCAAACAATGGATGCAAGCGTGTCCCCAACCAAGATATATAAAGTAGTACCCAAAACACTACCGGGGCCGTTTGGCAGAAATTGGCCATTCGCCAGTTCCCATAACACCACTGGTACAGTTCCCCAAACGCCACTGGGAAATGGACGTTTAGGGCACTGGGGAAATGAATTTTAATGCAACAAACTCCAAAGACAGTTGATGCTCCACCACCTCAAATCGTCCGCCAGCCTCAAAACCTTACGGCTGCACGTATGATTTCGCACAAAAGCCACTGCTCAGGTGATTAGGTGCAGGACGGAGAAATTCGATCGGAAAATCAGCGTGTGGGAAGCTCATAAAAGGGCTGGATTGGGCGGATGTTGTTGAAAAAGTCGGCGGGTTGTTGCCGATTTCCGGGCTGATTTCCGCTGGGCAAGACCTTGGTCCCGGCATTTTACTGCCGGCAGTCGGCTTGTTGAAGTCTTTGATCCTTCACATCATGCAATTGCCTCCTGTCGGTTGTTCCGGGGTCGGAGCCTCGCAAGCTTCCGGAGGTTCTGGGCGATGGCTGCAAGAAGGAACTCGTCCCTGGCACCGTTTGGACCTCGCAACCTCAGTCGGGTCAGGTTGAGGATCCGCTTGAGGTGGGCAAACAGCATCTCGACCTTCTTACGCTTGTCACGCGACGTCTTGTAAGCCTTCGTCTTGCGGCCCCAACGGGCCAAGTCGCGAGCATCTTCATGCTCTTCGCGGGTGACCGCACGAGCATCCATGTTGGGGCAACATCTGTGTTTGGATGGACAGGCCTGACAATCGGCTTTCAAGGCGCGGTATTTGTATGTGCCGCCCTTCTTCTTGACCCGGTTCGGATCAGAGTAGTTGCGGCGGAACCGGCGCAGGGCATGACCCTCTGGGCATATATACTGGTCGTTCTCTTGATCCCACTCGAAGTCGGATCGAGACCATGTCCCATCCTTGCGTTCAGCTTTGTCGATGACAGGAATGAACGGGATGATCCCACGCTTCTTGACCAGCCATCCCAGGTTGTCGCTGGAGCCGTAGGCCGTGTCACCGGCAATCCAGTCAGGTTTGATACCGAAGCGCTTCTGCGTCCTATCGAGCATAGTCTGCGATGCGCCCACTTCAGCCTGGCGAATGGCGCGCGTGGCCTCAACATCCATGATGACCGAATTTTCGGTATCAATCAGGTAATTGGTAGCGTAGGCGAAGTAGGGTCGGCTTTCTTCGGCGCGTGTCCATTGGGCAGCCGGATCAGACTTGGCGACAAACTTCGGCTGCGAAGGCGATGCGGCACCGAACGCCGCATCATCCAGGGTGTCGAGGTATTCCCGTGCGGCGCGAGATCCAATTTTCCGAGCGACTTGCGTGTTCCATTCTGCGGCAGGCAAGGAGCGCGTCTTGTTGGCATCAGCCGGAATTAGACTGGCGTCCACCGCGAAGCCTTCACCCGAGACAAGGTCTTCCTTCAGGCAACGCTCTACGGTCGTCTCGAAGACATGCCTGAGCAAATTGCTTTCGCGGAACTTGCCATGGCGATACTTCGAGAAGGTTGAATGGTCCGGTACCTTGCTATCAAGGCCGAGGCGGCAGAACCAGCGGTAGGCGAGGTTGAGGTGAACTTCATCGCACAGCCGACGCTCGGAACGGATGCCCATCACATATCCGATGACCAACATCCGAACGATCAGTTCGGGGTCGATTGAGGGTCTACCCAGATGGCTGTAGAAGGTGCGTAGCTTCGTTCGCAACCCGTCGACATCCAGAAACCGGTCAATCTCACGCAGCATGTGATTGGTTGGGACATGCTCGTCCAGATCGAAGTCATAAAACAGCTGCCTCGGTGCCGATTGCGTTCCCATCATGGCCAAATCCTCCCTTCACCTACTTGTCGAGTGAATCAAAGGACTTCCCGCGTCGCAACAAAGACTTTTTCAACATGGGGTAATGGTCTGGTTGTTCTTCAATGGAGGCCGATATGATCGGCTTATTTGGAAGAGGAGAAAGACCATGGAATACTTTGCTGGCCTGGATGTGTCATTGGAGAAGACGCATGTCTGCGTCCTCGATCGGAATGGAACGGTGGTGTTCGAGAGCGCGGTTGTGTCGTCGCCCGGGGCGATCTTGGCCGCGCTGAACCAGGCGCCGTCTTGCGAACGCGTGGTGTTTGAGACGGGGCGCATGGCGCCGATGCTATACCATGGTCTGGCGGACCTCGGTGTGCCGGTCGTGTGTATCGAAAGCCGACAAGCGTATCAGGCGCTGAAGACTCTCGCGACGCACAAGACCGACCGCAACGATGCGCGCGGGCTGGCACAGTTGGCCCGGACCGGCTTCTTCAAACCCGTTCATGTGAAGTCACTGCCTGCCCACGCCGTGCGTGCGCTGATCATGGCTCGCAAGAAGCTGGTCGGCCAGCGCGTCACACTCGAGAACCAGATCCGCGGGTTGGCCGTTGTGTTTGGAGCCCGGCTTCCGCGTGGCCTCTCGCCAGCATTCGTCGAGCAGGTCATCACCATGAGCGACGGCATCGCCGGTCTATCTGCTGCCATGCGCGGTCTCGTTGCGGCGCGTGATGCGGTGCTCGGTGCCATCGCTGCAATCGACGCCGACATGAAGCGCCTTGTTCGGGTGTCGCAGGCCTGCCGCAGACTGATGACCATTCCCGGCGTGGGCCCACTTACTGCCTTGGCGTTCACCGCTGCCATTGACGATCCGACCCGCTTCCGACGATCCCGCGACCTCGGTCCTTATCTCGGCCTCGTGCCACGTCGATATCAGTCGGGCGAGATCGACTATACCGGCAGCATCTCGAAGGTTGGCGACCGTCGCGTGCGAACCCTGCTCTACGAGGCGGCCAATGTCATACTGACCCGATACAAGGGAGAGCTAAAGCTGAAGGATTGGGCCTTTGCCATCGCCAAGCGCTCGAATATGCGCAAGGCACGCATCGCGCTTGCACGCCGCCTCGCGATCATCATGCACGCCATGCTCCGGCATGGCACCGAGTTCAAACCGGCCTGACGTCAGTCGCCAACGAGACAGGAGGCCGCACCGAGCTCCCGAGCGGGAGCAACGCCCCAGGGAGGGAGCAGATGATGGCGCCGATTCTGTAGCATGCGGTCACTCACCATGACCTACTGCGGTTTCAACCAAGCCACGCTCGCACCCAGCTGACCCCATAAAGTGCCATCTGAGCACGTAGAGAACGCAGGCACCCAGAAGGCAAATTCCGTTCAGGACAGAGCAGCCAGACCTTGACCTATTAGAGAACAACATCGGCGGATAGTGGACTTTCGCTGCAGAGCTACATCACATGCCGATTGGCCAAGACCGGACATCCATAGGGTCCAAGTGATGGCGATAAGTTGTGATGCAGCGACTTTTGCCAATGGGATGGGGCAACTGCCCCCTTCGGAGATGCAGGAATTTCATCATCACCCTGCTTCAAGATAAACGTCTTCTGGGCGTCAGAAAACTTCGATGCCTTGATCATTTCCACTCCTTGTTCCAGCCAGGAGTCTCAAGCGGAAAACTCTAACTTAGAACAGTCCAGTCATTGGGGATCAGAGCAGCGCCGACGGGGAACAGGGTCCAGATTGCATGTGCAATGGAGATACTCGACCGGACCCGCAGGAGTTTGCAGGCTGGCCCTACCAGCTTCTGGTCTCCGGGAAAGGTGTAAAGTTCGAGCTCGTCTCGCCTCTAGGCGATTTCAACTCTGCTACTCCAGCCTGGCTGCGAACTTGTTGACCTCGTCGGCCAGGGTTTCCCAGTCGGTGAATTCCCTGCTTTCTTCAGATTTGAATGTTTCATCGTTGCACATCACGACGTGTTCAAGGATTTGCTGCTGGAAGTAATCGTACTCTTCGCTCTTGATTGCGCCAGCAACCGGCAGACTGAGTGCAGGCGTCCAACCTGTGCGCAACTGAAAATCCTTAATGTAATTCTTTGCGTCCGCTGCCTTTGCGTCAAAAGCCGCGGCGAGGCTAACAGATATGAACAGGTTTGGCTTGGTTTGCAACGTCTTCAAGCAAGACGCGACGAATGCTTCAATCTCGCGCTGATGCCGTTCCTGGTGGACCGAACCAGCAACAACGAAAGCATCATAATCGTCAGCGTGCACAGACTGCTGTCGTCGCGAACTGTCGTGCAGTTCGGCATCATGCCCCATACTGCCAAGCCTGTCAGCGATGAACTCGGCAATCTTTCTGGTTTGCCCCTCGGTGGTTGCGTAGGCAATCAATACCTTCATGGCGAACCTCCCAAATGAGCGAAATGTTTCCAAAATGCATCATTGCACTGACGACCAAGCGACGGCTTGATCGAGATCAACGCAGCTTGCGCCAAACTGGTTAAGTGTGCTGATGGACCCAATAGGTCATTGATGTGCTCCCCGAAAACGCCCTCGATCCAGGTTAGAGTTTTCTGCGATGGTTTTCCTGGCTGGGAAGGAGCAGATTTGATAGTAGCAGGCGCTTATGGTTATTCCAGGCTACGCGAATTGTTGCTTGGTGGTGTGACCCGAGTTCTGCTCGATCACATGACGGTTCCGGTTTTAATGTCGCACTGAGAAGCTCTGTTTTCGATAGTTGCTAAGCGTATCAAATTGATTGGAGACACTAGTGAGACGCTTCAAGAAAATAATGTATGTTCACGACGAGTCTTCAAAGGTCGCAGAAGAAACGCTGCGTCTGGCACTGGAGTTGGCAAAGCGAAATGATGGTCAGGTTGACCTCATTACCGTGCTGGAACCGCCGCCAGCAATGTTTACATCAGCTACATCCACGCTACTGCGTTCTCGCTGGCATAAGGCGTCTGAAGCAACACTTGAACAACTGTCCCAAACCATCAATCCAGATCGGGATCTCAACACAAGGGTCCTGGAAGGCAGGCCACATATACAAACTATTCGTGAAGTGCTCCGAAATGACTATGACCTGGTGATCAAACCAATAGGTCCCAGTGGGTTCCTGGATCAGCTACTGGGGCGGTTCGATATGCGACTATTGCGCCATTGTCCTTGCCCGGTTTGGCTCTCTAAAGGTGAAGCTTATGGCGCATTCGATCAGATTCTGGCAGCGGTGGATGCTGAATTTGAAGCCTACGGAGGGGGGAAAGCTGACAACGAAGAAGCTGAGGACGCGCTGAACCGACAAATTCTCGAGATGGCGTTTTCTCTAGCTGCAGATAGCAAGGCCTGGTTGCATGTTGGCCATGCTTGGTATCCGCCATTTTTGTCGATGTACAGCCGGGCACGGGCGGATATTCCAAAGAAGGATATTGATGCTTATGTCGATACGATCGAGCGTGAACATAAGAATTGGCTGAAGCGACTGATGAAGCGCGCACAACAGTGGGTAGGGAAATCTGCTATTGCCCCTAGTGTCAAACTAAGTACCCATTTGCGGCAAGGCGAAGCGGGAGCGGAAATCCCCAAACTAATCTCCGAGTTCAGGATTGATCTCTTGATCATGGGGACTGTCGCAAGAACAGGCATCTCCGGTCTTGTGATGGGAAATACCGCTGAAACCATTCTCGACAAAGTGGCATGTTCAGTGCTTGCGGTAAAACCACCCGGATTTGTATCCAGTGTTGTCTTGAATGATTGATCAAACCACAATTAGTGATGTGTGCGACTTCTGTATTGATGATTGTCAATGGCCGAAGTTCATCCTCATAAGGCCTTTGTCAAATTGTTCATTCAACTACCGCAACCCGAACATCAAGACAGTCAGAATGAGCAACCCATTGGTTGCCCAGAAAGCAGTCAGGGTGCGCTTGTTTTGCGTCATGGCTTGATCATCTTTCTAGTCATAATAGAACCGTTCGGACACTATCTGGCTGGCTCGAACGCCACGCGCCAAAAGTGCATTTTCGACAACATCAAGCATTGCAGGCGGACCGCACACCAGGTAGAGCCACTCTGAAGTGCCTTCAAAAGAAAACGCGGCTTCAATCGTGTTTTGGTCAATTGTACCTGTAAGCCCTGTCCATCCGGGTTCCGGTTCAGACAGCACAAACTTGACAATTCGGTTTTTCTTTCGGGCCAGCAGGTTGAGTTCATCCTCATAGACAATCTGATCTGCTGACCGATTGCCATAAACAAGGATTAACGGACGTGGGTCATCGTCTGCGTCCAGTTGCCTGGCAATGCTGAGCAGCGGCGCTATCCCCACCCCGCCCGCGATGAGCGCAATGCCTTTGCCTTTGCGCCCACATAAGGACAGATTGCCATGCGGGCCATTTATATAGGCTGTTGTCCCAACAGCCAATTGACTGATCTGGCTAGTGGAATCTCCAGCTTCCTTTATGATAAATTGAATGTTGGATTTACGGTTTGGCGCCGAACTGATTGAGAACGGGTTTTCATGAAGAGAGAACGGACTATGGCCAAGGTTCAACCAAACAAATTGGCCGGCCTCAAAGTCCAAAACATTACCTTCTCTGGGCTTTATGATGAGTTCCCAAGTTCTGCTGGCCAACTTGCGAATGCTGTTCAGTTGATATGGCCGGGATGCCTCTGCAAGGGGCATTATGAGGTAGCTGTATAGTAATGAGGCCAATGCGATTGTCAGAAGCAATATCCAGAAACCTGCAAGCCACGGATCTGAGCTGTAGCGCCCCGCACTCAGGGTGTGGTGGGTAACCATTCCGGCGATCAAGACAGCAGCTGTGCCGTGCATTAGTCTCCATGTCTCATAGCGATAGGGCAATTGATCACGGAGTATGGAAATCAGAACGAAAGCAGGCAGAAGCACCCAAGCAATCAAACCCGTAGCAAGTGACCCTATCCCCAGCCCAAGCGTGTGTTGCCGCGACGTGTCCCACGGGAGTGGAAAATTCAGGACCGGTGTTTGGTACAAGAAGGGATGAACCAAAATGAACGCCAGCGCTGTGCGCGCAAGAAGCTGGTGCATGCGCATCGTCACGTCCATACCAATACGCGCAGATATAAGTTTGAAACGTCCCGATAAAACAAACTCAATCAGCAAGATCGCGAATGCTGTCATGGCAAGACCAGATGAAATCTCGTCCCATGGCGAACGCGGTGTAAGGCCCTGCAGCGCACTGAACAGCAAGGGAGACAGTGCAATAGCCAGGTAGAGTGCGATCAAAACAGAAGCTCGCATTGCCTTTTCCTCGTACTTGGGCAGCTCGAGTCAGAGATTTCCCACGGCCATCGCGGACGCGTCACGATGTGTCACTTCAAGTTTAGATACCCTCTGATCCAGCTTCTTTGATCTGGAGCATGGCAATTGAGTTTTCGCCTTGTAACTTTTTGCTGGTTCTGTGGGGTCTTTGAGTGACGGCCATTCCCCAAGGGCAAGTTATGCGACTTCCAACGGGAGTAATACGAGGTCAATGGACAGCAATAACGTAGAGAACGCTGTGAACAATTGGTATGAGAAGTCGGTGGCCTTCACACTCAAAATGCTGCAGACCTCAGCCGAAGGGCTCAGTGACAATGAAGCAACCGAGAGGCTTAAAAGGTATGGCTACAATAGGTTGCCTCTAGCTCCAGTGCGCAAACCACTTGTCCGTTTCCTCCTGCACTTTCACAATATTCTGATTTATGTGCTGCTGGGAGCAGCTTCTATCACTCTCCTGCTGGGCCATGTTGTAGACACCATTGCCATTGTTGGTGTTGTTTTTGCGAATGCCGCGATTGGATTTGTCCAGGAAGGCAGAGCCGAAAAAGCCATGGACGAGATTCGTCAAATGCTTGCCGTCAAGGCGTCAGTTATTAGGGATGGCAAGCGTAAGGGAATCGCAGGTGAATCGCTTGTTCCTGGAGACATCATTCTTCTTGAAGCAGGAGACAGAGTGCCGGCTGATGTGCGTTTGATGTTGGCCCATGGACTCTACGTCCAAGAAGCAATCCTCACGGGCGAATCCGTCCCAGTGGAAAAACACTTGAGACCTGTAGCGGCTGGAGTGCCGCTAGGAGACCGTTCCTGTATGGCGTTCAGTGGTACGCTGGTCACGAGTGGTTTTGCAAAGGGGATCGTCGTTGAGACTGGAGCGATCACGGAGATCGGGCGCATCAGTGTGATGCTATCTCACGTCCAGTTGTTGACCACACCATTGATCAGACAAATAAATGCCTTCGCTTGGTGGTTGACCATTTTGATTTTGCTGGTTGCCACAATTTTGCTTGTCTTCGGCTACTACGTGGAGCACTTCGAGTTTGCTGAGCTATTCATGGCAGTGGTAGGTCTTTCCGTTGCCGCAATACCTGAAGGTTTACCGGCAGTTCTGACGATTACGCTGGCTGTTGGTGTTCAGGCGATGGCCCGGCGGAACGCGATTGTCCGGCGCTTGCCTGCAATCGAAACCTTAGGCTCGGTATCGGTCATATGTACTGACAAGACCGGCACACTTACACGCAATGAAATGATGGTTGCATCTGTAGTTACACCAGAGCATGCGCTCACAGTTGAAGGTGTCGGGTATGAGCCTAGCGGTGCATTGAAACTTCACGACACCAAAGTAGATGCTAATGAGTGCTCAAGTCTTCAGGAGATCGGTCGCATAGCTGCTTTGTGCAATGATGCTGCCCTGCAAGAGCATCAGCAAAAATGGATAGTTGAAGGCGACCCGATGGAAGGCGCTTTACTGGCTTTTTCAGGCAAGTTGGGAGTGGACGGTGCTGCAGAGGCGGCTGAGTGGCACCGGACGGCTGGTATTGCTTTTGATGCAAAGCACCGTTTTATGGCGACGCTACATCACAGTCAAAAAAAACAGGCATTCATCGCTGTAAAGGGTGCGCCAGAACAAATACTGTCGATGTGCAGCAATCAACGCACAAAGGATGGGAAAACCATTTCTCTCAACAAAAGGTATTGGCAGCGCGAGTCTGAGAGGATAGCGATGCTGGGACAGCGCGTGCTTGCTTTCGCGGTTAAATCAGTGAAGCCAAAGCAGATCAGGCTGACCCATTCGGATGTGCAGAAAGGGCTTACACTTCTTGGGTTTGTTGGAATGATTGATCCTCCTCGTCCAGAGGCTATTCAAGCGGTTGCGGAATGCCATGCAGCAGGCATACGGGTTAAGATGATTACCGGCGATCACGCAGGCACAGCGGTAGCCATTGGAAAACAAATAGGTTTGTTCAAACCTGACAAGGCTGTGACTGGTGCGGCTTTGGACGCGATGGATGATGTCGGACTGGTAACCGCTGTCCTGCAAGCGGACATATTCGCCCGAACCAGTCCGGAACATAAGCTCAGACTTGTTATGGCACTACAGTCACAGGGAATGACCGTCGCCATGACTGGCGATGGTGTCAATGATGCTCCGGCGCTTAAAAGGGCCGATGCAGGGATTGCGATGGGACTAAAGGGTAGCGACGCGGCCAAGGAAGCAGCAGACCTTGTTTTGGCAGATGATAATTTTGCGTCTATTGTCGCTGCCGTACGCGAAGGTCGCACTGTATACGATAACATCAAGAAAGTTATAAGCTGGACATTGCCCACAAGCGCTGGCGAAGCCCTGACGATTATTGTCGCTCTGCTTTTCGGAATGACACTTCCAATCACGCCAGTTCAAATACTGTGGGTTAACCTGATTACGGCTGTCACTTTGGGAATTGCCCTCGCGTTCGAACCGACCGAGGCCAATACCATGCGTCGTCCACCGCGCCCAAGGTTGGAACCGCTGCTGTCTGGACAGCTTGTGTGGCACATAATTCTTGTATCAACGCTGTTTCTCTGTGGTGTTTTTGGAATGTATTTCTACGCCATCGACAAGGGTTATTCAGTGCAACTGACCCACACTATTGTCATGAATACACTGGTGGTTATGGAAATTTTCCACCTTTTTTTTATTCGTAATATCTATGGAACCTCTCTGACCTGGAAAGCAGTACGCGGTAACAAGATTATTTGGGCGACAGTTGTAGGTGTCGCAGTTCCTCAAGTAGCAATAACCTATCTTCTACCAATGCAGAAGGTGTTCGGGACGGAGGCCGTTCCACTTTTCGAAGGCATGCTGATTATTGGAGTTGGTGTGACGTTGTTCGCCATCATAGAGATCGAAAAACAGATACGTCTGTCGTTTAGACGCACAACTCTTTCGTGAACCAGAGGCAACTGACCGCTAAAGTTCGACAACTCGCAGGCCAAGCTTGGTGATGCATATTGACCAACATCAATCGCTCAAAAGTTAAACCTGCTAAATTTTTCAACTGGTTTGTGATCCTAAGGAAAACAGGAGAACCGAAAACGCGGGTATGGCGCTTATCAGTTTTGTCGTTGTTTGTTTCCCTGATTGCCTTTTTCACAGGCACTGCTGGCCCACCTGCTGATGCATCAGAACAAACCCTATCCATTGCTGCCAAGGAGATGTCAAAGGTGAGAAGTGATTTTCGTATCTTTTGCAGTGTTTGTCATGGTCTCGATCACAAGGGTGGGGGGGTTGCAAAAGTATTGAGAACCCCTCCATCTGATCTTACCCAAATTGCCAAAAGAGCAAACGGGCGGTTTCATGCTGAGGAGGTTTTCAGGAAGATTGAGGGGCTTGATATGCCTGTGGCGCACGGGACATCGGAAATGCCAGTTTAAGGTGCGCTATTTGCAAGGCAAGCACTTGGTGAAGGTGTTCTGATTGAAGATGCAGAGACAGCGGCGAGAGCTGGTACTCAGCGAATTCAGCGGCTCGTCATATATCTTGAGTCAATACAGGAGCGTTAGGGAGGTCCCCCGGGTTTGCCAGATACATTCGCCGACTTTGATGCGTCTAACCCGTCTAATTCCCAAAACAAAATTGAGAAGCGTTTTCTATGGGACAGCTTGTATTTAGCAGTGATGACAGATTGTTCGATGGCAAGTGTGTCAGGTTTGTTGGCATGGACGGTCATGATGAAATACTGTGCGGCGTAACAGTTTTCGCACTCAAGCACCGTGATCCTGACTTGCCGCTAGAAGGCTTGTTGCCATCAGAGTTGTTTGTGAAGGCTTACGATAAGATGCTTATTGAAATTCACGACATAGCCAGGCACAAATATGTTGACGGCAAATTTGAGCTAGAAGGACCAGTCAAGATCATGGTTCATGACGAAGATTGGGATTAAGCAACATCCCTATTGTTTGCGGTCAGATGTGACGATGCATCAAAACACTGCCCAACTTGTTTGGAAACTCTGGATGACCCTCCAGGGAAACAGTGTTCATGATTTTGAAACCGCGTTTTTTATAAAATGAGATAGCATTCAGATTGTCTGACCACACATGAAGGCTGACCCGATCAAAACTGTTTGATTGTGCGTGCATATAAGCCTGATCCAGCAGGCAACCGCCAATCCCACTTTGTCGCCATTTATTGCCGACAGAAAGACTATTGATGAAAAGACTTCCCCAATCCTGATATCCGAGCACGGGTTGGAGGTAGCGCCAATGTTCAGTGTTGATCAATCCACCAATGCCTTTTCGCAGCAAGTCGGCCGGAAAAATATTGATCGCGCCCGCAATCTGTTTGTTGTTGGTATCTTCAGCCACGATGCAGTGCTTGTAGGATAAAGGGGAGTCCATGACTCCGACAGCCCATTTTAAAATCTCGGAAGCTGTGAAACCTGGTATCAGATCATTTAACAGGAAGTCGTATAAACCATCACCGGCAATGCAAATGTAAGATGCAATTGCTGTGCTGTCTCTGGCTGTTGCCATTCGATATGAGATTTTGGAGTTTGAGTTCAATTGATTAGTCTCGCTTGTATGGCCTCTCAGGGCTAGAATTTGCATCGTAAATATCGCTGCGATGAAGCAGGCCAAAAGCCGGTTAAGGCACAACACTATTGGTCGCGGCTATGCCTCAGCGCTCTGTACCGTTCGTTGACCATGATCAATGTCCCATCATGTAACAAGTTCTACCCTTCACATTGTCGAGTGAGTGCAATGTGAAGGATGTTTCCAATGAACTCCAAAAAGACTGTCATTTCCAAGAAATCTCAATCTGATGCTGACAAGATTGGTGAGGTGGCAAGCCGGTTTCCAACCGCTTATACAATTCTCTTTGGATTGATCGTCTTGATGGCATGTCTGACCTGGATTGTACCTGCTGGTCAGTATGACCGCGCGACCAATGAGGCACTTGGACGTGAAGTTGCTGTTCCAGGAACATACAAGACTGTCGAGGCTGTGCCCCAGTCCATATTTGATGTTTTCTTTGCTCCGGTGAACGGCTTTTATAGTCAGGCAGCCGGAACGGCAAATGCTGTTGATGTGTCGCTGTTTGTGCTCATCATTGGCGGATTTCTTGGCGTTGTGAACAGCACGGGAGCCATTAACGCGGGTATATCGCGTGCGATGAACGCGATGCGGGGACGCGAGAAATGGATGATTCCGATACTTATGGCAATGTTTGCAGCCGGCGGAACAACCTATGGCATGGCAGAAGAAACACTTGCTTTTTACATACTCATAATCCCGATCATGATCGCTGCGGGCTACGATGCGCTGACTGGAGTTGCCATCATTCTGGTTGGAGCGGGGATTGGTGTACTCGGGTCGACCATCAATCCATTTGCCACCACTATTGCATCAAATGCTGCTGGCATACCATTCACGACGGGCATGGTTTTGCGCTTTGCCATTCTGGGCCTGGGTTGGCTCGCCTGTGTTGCCTATGTGATGCGGTATGCGGAACGAGTGCGGCGGGATCCTGCACTATCTATTGTAGTGAACATGAAGGAAGCCAACGAAGCGCACTTCAAGCTGCAAGCAAGCGAGCAAGCAGAAGCGTTTACCGCAAGGCAAAAACTCATACTGATTGCGTTTACTGCAACTTTCGCCGTGATGATCTGGGGCGTGGCATCGCAGGGCTGGTGGATGGCGGAAATGTCGGCTCTGTTTCTGGCCGCTGCTGTTCTGATAGGCGTCATTGGCTGGGTTGGCGAGAAGTCATTCACTGAAGCATTTCTGTCTGGGGCAAAAGACCTGCTAGGTGTTGCCCTGATAATTGGCCTGGCGCGTGGCATCGTTGTCATCATGGACGCAGGTAAAATCACCGATACGATCCTGCATATGGGTGAACAGGCGATTGCGGGCCTATCGACATCGTCTTTCATCAACGGCGTGTTTGGGATTGAAATCTTGATGTCGTTCCTAGTGCCTTCTACGTCTGGTCTTGCTGTTCTTAGCATGCCGATTCTGGCACCGTTGGCTGACTTTGCGGGGGTTGGCCGCGACCTTGTGGTGACAGCCTATCAGTCAGCTTCAGGCCTTGTGAACTTGGTTACACCCACATCTGCGGTTGTGGTCGGCGCCTTGGCAATCGGGCGCATCTCCTATGAGAAATGGTTGCGGTTCGTCTGGCCCCTGCTGGCAATCCTGTCAGTCATCATTGTGGCATCTTTGACAATCACGGCGATGCAGGGTGGTGCGGTATGAACAGCCAGCCGGGCGTTCACTCGGAAGCGGGGAAGCTGCGTACCGTTCTGGTTTGCAGGCCCGGCCTGGCACACAAGCGGCTAACACCTGCCAATTGCAACGACTTGCTTTTTGATGACGTGTTCTGGGTGCAGCAGGCCAAGGCAGATCATCAGGACTTTTGTCAGAAGATGGAGGATCGCGGCGTCGAAGTACTGGAAATGCACGATCTGCTGGCGGATGTGTTGAAAAGCAAGGATGCCCGTAGATGGTTACTTGATCGCAGGCTCACCGAAGACATAGTTGGAGTGGGGCTGATCCATCAACTACGCGACTGGATGGATGAATTGCCTGCGGAGAAGTTGGCAGAGTTTCTGATTGGGGGGGTGGCTGTGGCTGAACTTCCATTTGAGGTGGAAGGTATGTTCGGACCCTATCTAGGTGCAAACGGGTTTGTGATGCCGCCGTTGCCTAATACCATCTTCACGCGTGATACCAGTTGCTGGATCTATGGCGGTGTAACCCTCAACCCTATGCATTGGCCAGCCCGGAGGCAGGAGACGCTGTTGATGGCCGTTATATATCGGTTTCATGAGCGATTTACGAATTGCGGGGAAGCCATCATCTGGGGTGATGGAGAGACGGATCATGGGCCTGCAACACTTGAAGGTGGAGATGTCATGCCAATCGGCGATGGTGTTGTGCTGATTGGTATGGGAGAGCGGTCCACTCCGCAAGCTGTGGGGCAGGTGACCCGCGAGCTGTTTAAACGCGAGTTGGCGGACCGTGTCATTGCGTGTCAGATGCCCAAGTCACGCGCCGCCATGCACCTGGATACGGTGTTCACCTTTTGTGACCGGGATCTGGTTACCAGCTTCGTCGAGGTTGCCAATGAGATGACCTGTTATAGCCTGCGGCCAGGTAAGCAAGAGCAAGGCTTGGAGGTTCATCAAGAGCTCAAATCGCTATTTGAAGTGACGGCTGAGGCCATTGGCCTGAAGCAGCTGAGGATCATCCCCACTGGCGGTGATGCTTACGAACAAGCGCGGGAACAATGGGATGATGGCAACAATGTTCTCGCCCTCGAGCCAGGCGTCGTGATGGCCTACGACCGCAATGTCTTCACTAATACACAATTGCGGAAGGCGGGCGTCGAAGTGATCACTGTCCGGGGCGCAGAGCTTGGCCGAGGTCGCGGTGGCGGACACTGTATGTCTTGCCCGATTGTTCGTGATCCAGTTTGAGTGGAAGGAAAAGCCCATGATACCGAGCCTGAAAAACAAGAGCTTCCTGACCTTGGTGGATTTCGAACCTGATGAGATCATGCATCTCATTGAACTGGCGACCGATCTCAAGTCAGCCAAACGGGCAGGGATTGAAAAGCAGCATTTAAAGGGCAAGGAGATTGCCTTGATCTTCGAAAAAGACTCCACGCGTACCCGTGTTGGCTTTGAAGTAGCTGCCTACGATCAGGGTGCACACGTTACATATCTTGGGCCTTCGGGCACCCAAATTGGTCATAAGGAGACAATGAAGGATACTGCACGCGTGCTGGGTCGCATATATGACGCAATCGAATATCGCGGATTTGCGCAGGCATCTATCAATGATCTGGCAAAGTATGCGGGTGTGCCAGTTTATAACGGACTAACTGATGAGTTTCATCCTACTCAAGTACTGGCTGACCTTTTGACAATGCGCGAGCATGGCCAGAAGAGGTTTGACCAGACGTCGATTTGCTTCATGGGAGATGCCGGCAACAATATGGGCGATAGCCTTCTCATTGGTTGCGCGAAGATGGGTATGGATATCCGGCTGTGTGCACCAAAAGAGTGCTGGCCGATTGCTACTGTGGTTGATGAAGCGAAAAAAATCTCCGTTCATACGCGCGCCAGAACCATGATCACTGAAGATGTAGCCAAAGCTATTAGAGGCTGCGATTTCATCTATACCGATGTTTGGCTTTCCATGGGCCAGCCTGCTGAGAAATGGGCAGAGCGGATAAAGCTGCTGGTGCCTTACCAGGTGAATTCTGATGTCATGACCGGTACTGGCAATCCCAATGCGAAGTTCATGCATTGCCTGCCCGCGTTTCACAACGCAGAGACGAAAGTAGGCAAGGAAATCAAGGAGCAGTTTGGACTTGATGCGATGGAAGTAACTGAAGAAGTCTTCGAGTTCGCCCGCATCCATTGTGTTCGAACAAGCAGAAAACCGCATGCACACAATAAAGGCAGTACTCGTGGCAACTATTGGAGATTGATCCGATGAAAGTGGTTGCAGCACTTGGTGGCAATGCCTTGCTGCGACGCGGCGAGCTCATGACGGCTGATAACCAGCGTGAAAACATCAAGCGTGCAGCAGCGGCAATCGGAGAGCTGATTGAGGCGGGTCATGAGGTTGTAATCACTCACGGCAACGGTCCTCAAGTGGGGCTTCTGGCGTTACAATCAGCCGAGTATGATTCCAATTCTGCTTATCCGCTGGACGTTCTGGGAGCTGAAACGGAAGGCATGATTGGATACCTGATTGAGCAGGAACTGGAAAATGTACTCTGCGGGAGAAGAAAGGTTGCAACACTACTGACCCAGGTCCTTGTTGATCGAAATGACCAAGCCTTCAGAAATCCAAGCAAACCTGTAGGTCCTGTCTATTCAAAGAGCGAAGCAGAATGCCTTGCTACTGCGCGCGGATGGATTGTCAAACCGGATGGGGACAAGTATCGCCGTGTTGTCGCTTCGCCAGTGCCACAGAGCATCCCTGATGTAGATATCATCAGCCTCTTGTTAGCGCACAATGTCATTGTGATTTGTGCAGGTGGTGGAGGTATTCCCGTTATCAAGAAACCGGACGGCTCCCTGATCGGCATCGAGGCGGTTGTAGACAAGGATGCCTCCAGCGCATTGCTGGCCCAATGTCTTGAAGCCGATGCGTTACTTCTATTGACCGATGTGGATGCAGTATATCTTGATTGGGATAAGCCCGGCGCGCGGGCACTGCGCAATACCACCCCAGATGAGATTGAATTGCACCAGTTCGCCGCAGGCTCAATGGAACCAAAAGTAATGGCTGCCAGCAGGTTTGTTAGGCAAACGGGTGGTGTTGCGGGGATTGGGCAACTTCAGGACGCGCTCTCAATTCTGACAGGCAATGCTGGAACATTCATTTCTCGGCATTGACGCAAGTCATGGCCTGCCAAGTCACTCAAGTTCAGTTTGCTGGTTGAACAACAACCAATGGTAGACGTCTTCAGATGACAGCAACATCGCCAATAAGTCCTGCACTACTTCGAACAGAGACCAGCCCGGCATCTCTCGGGTTCAAGTCAACCTTGGATATTGAGCCAGTTGACAATCTGATTGGCCAGGAGAGAGCTTTGGGGGCTATCAGGTTTGGCAGTGCGATTGACCAGCTTGGTTACAATCTGTTTGTGCTTGGTCCGCAGGGAACTGGGCGCCATACCGCAATCTTGTCATTCCTCAAGAAGAAAGCGGCAAATGAGGCAGCGCCTGATGACTGGGCATACGTGCACAACTTCTCAACTACCCACAAACCACAAGCTATTCGATTGCCTGCTGGTTCTGCAGTGAAGTTTCGAAGTGCCATGAAGGATATGGTTGATGACTTACGGTTGGCTATTTCAGCCTTGTTTCAGTCTGATGAGTACCGCGAAAAGCGCCGTGCTATAGACGCTGAGTTTGAAGAATTGCAAGAACAGGCATTTGAAGGTTTACGGAAAAAAGCAGAAGCGAACGATGTTGCTATTCTCCGGACACCCATGGGATTTGGTCTGGTACCAACAGCAGATGGGCAAATTATAAAGCCGGAAGGTTATAACGCTCTGCCAAAAGGGCAGCGCGATGCGATAGAGAAAAAAATATCCGATCTACAGAACGATCTGGAGCATGTGCTTGAACGGCTCCCGCTCTTGGAGAAGGAACATCGTGACCGGATACGGCAACTCAACGCTGATCTAGCGGGTAAGTTGGTTGATACTTCAATCAAAGCGGTTGCCGGTAACTTTTCGACTATCCCCGCAATTCTGGACCGGTTGTCTGAGGTCCGAAACGATATCGTTGAACGCGCCGAGATGTTTCTCGAAAAAGCTGATCCTGAGGCTGGAAGTCCGTTCCCGGAAACGTTCTCGGCACAAGGTCCGGATCCCCGATTCAACCGGTATCTTGTCAATGTCATGGTCGCCAATGACGGGGATGGTGATCACAAAGGCGCTCCGCTGATCACCGAAAATCACCCAACGCTTGCAAATGTGGTTGGTCGAATTGAGCATGCTTCGCATTTTGGTGCGTTGGTAACCGATTTTACAATGATCAGACCGGGTGCCTTGCATCAGGCTAACGGAGGGTATCTTGTTCTGGACGCCCGAAAAGTGCTCAGCGAGGTTTTCTGTTGGGAGGCGCTTAAGCGAGCGTTGCGCAGTGAAACGGTCACCATCGTATCTGCTGCAGAACAGCTTAGCCTTGTCAGCACCATCTCGCTGGAACCTGAGCCAATTCCACTCAAAGTGAAGGTTGTTCTGATCGGAGAACGCATTCTGTACTACCTTCTCACATCGCTGGACCCGGACTTCGCAGACCTGTTCAAAGTGCAGGTGGACTTCGATGAAGAACTGAAGCGGAGTGATGAAAATGTTGCACTTTACGCAAGACTGATTGCCACCATTGCTCAGCAGCAAAAACTCTATCCGCTGAATGCTGCTGCTGTGGCACGCGTGATTGATGAAACGGCTCGCTTTGCGGATGATGCGGAACGTTTGTCTCTGCGCGTGAGCTTACTGGCTGATCTGCTGCGGGAGGCTGATTTCTGGGCCAGGCAGGCCAAGCGAAAGACAATTTCTGTTCGTGATGTAGAACGTGCGATTGAGGAACAGATCAACAGAGCAGATCGGGTGCGTGAACGCAGCCATGAAGCAATAGAACGAGGCATCGTGCTCATTGAAACAGATGGCGAGGCAGTTGGTCAGGTCAATGGTCTGTCCGTCATTGGCTTGGGTAATTTTTCCTTCGGAACTCCAACCCGTATAACTGCACGTGCGAGGATGGGGTCTGGCAAGCTCGTTGACATTGAGCGTGAGACGAAGCTGGGTGGCCCATTGCATTCCAAGGGAGTGTTGATCCTGTCCGGATTTCTCTCTGCCAACTTCGCACTTGATGTGCCAATGTCGCTTTGGGCCAGTATTGTCTTTGAGCAGTCATATAGCGGTGTCGAAGGCGACAGCGCATCTTCTGCCGAACTCTATGCGCTGTTGTCGGCACTGGCCGATGTGCCAGTGCGCCAGTCGTTCGCTGTTACCGGCTCAGTCAACCAATATGGTCACGTTCAGGCAATTGGCGGGGTCAACGAAAAGATCGAAGGTTTCTTCGATATCTGTAAATCTCGTGGCCTTACAGGAAAACAGGGGGTCCTGATACCTTCGTCGAACATGAAGCACCTCATGTTGCGTCGCGACATTGTCGAAGCTGCGAAAAAGCGAAAGTTCTATATATATCCGGTTGAAACCATCAATCAGGGTATCGAATTGCTGACCGGCATGTCAGCTGGAGAGCGTACGGAATCAGGTGATTTTCGGGGTGGCACGGTTTATGCGCGCGTCGAAGAAAAACTGCGTGAATTTGCAACTCAAATGAAGGAGTTTGGCGGCGCCAAACCCTTGCAGCCCAGTCCGGATGCAGACAAATGAGCGAGGCCCAGAAACAAGTCCGTCAACAGCGGATTATTGTCGGCATGAGGTCCACGTCTGAAGTGGACCGGGCAATGGCTGCCGCTGCGGTGCTGGCGAGTGTCGTTGAGGCAGAAATCGTAGGGTTGTTTGTTCAGGAGCCATCCATGCTTCAGCTCGCAGAGTTCCCCTTCGCGCGCGTGCTGGACTTCAACAGCCCCAGCCCACGTAAAGTGTCTCCGACACTGATGCAGGACGCAATAGCGCGCACTGCAGCGGTCTGCAAACGCGCATTGTCTGCTCATGCAAGCAAGGCTCGGGTGAATTGGTCTTTCAGTTCTGAAAAGGGTGAGTTCAGTGCCAGGTTAAAGACACTGGCCGGGTCAGGCGACTTTGTGGTTCTGCCAGGCCAAACCCATGGTTTTGGGACCCGCAATTTGATCGAAGACGTTCGAGCACTTCCTGAAAGCGTTGCGGGCGTGGTTGTGGCAGCCCTGCATCGCTCAGCCCAGGGTGCCGGCCCGGTCGTTGCCATTGATGACGGCGATGAAGCTGGGTCACAGACAGTTGTGTTGGCCGCGCGGATGGCCGCTATCAGTGGTCAGCCGCTACACCTGTTTGTCATCTCAGGATCACAAGCTGAGGCTGCCAGAATTGAAGCGCGTGCAGCGGCCATGACAGGACCAGGTCAAACAGTTTTGATGCACAGGTACACGCAAGGATCGCCGCAGTCCCTTGCCGCAGGTCTTTCTCACCTGTCCCCATCCTTCGTGGTGGGGGACTTGAACGGCGAGCCGTTTGGCGACGACAGCAGTGCAATTGCCTTGTTTCGTGCTGCAAGGGCGCCGGTATTGTTGCTTCGGATTGATCAGCTGGAGCAGATCAGGCAATAGGCCGTCTCCGTGTCGCTGCAGATGCTGTTTTCCGTTTGGCTGTATGAGACTTGGGCTTCAATGCAGGAAACTCATCCGGTGTTATAGTTTCCTTCTGCAAAAGAAGCTTTGCGCCGACCTTGAGATCTCTTTGTCGCTTTTTCAATGTTGCAATGGCCTTCTTGTAAGCTTCATCAATCAGGGCTTTCACAGCCAGGTCGACCTCTCTGGCTGTTTCTTCCGAGTAATCCCGCGGTGTTGAGTTGAGGAAGGTTTCGCCGAGATAGCTGGTGTGCTGCTGTTCAAGAACGGCCTGGCCGATCTGTTTCGCCATGCCAAAACGCGTCACGATTTGTTTTGCGATGTCTGTAACCTTGACCAGATCATCCGCTGCACCGGTGGATATCTCTCCAAAAGTCAGTTCTTCTGCGGCTCGGCCAGCCAGCAAGACCGCCATACGGTTTTTGAGTTCTGCTGTAGTAATCAGAAAACGGTCTTCTGTGGGTCGCTGTAGTGTATAACCAAGTGAGCCAATCGATCTGGGAATGATGGATACCTTGTGGACGGGATCCGATCCCGGTAGGGATGCTGCTACAAGCGCGTGACCCATCTCGTGATATGCAACCCGCTCGCGTTCGGACGGATTCAGCAAGCGGCTCTTCTTCTGGGAACCGGCAACAATTCGCTCCATCGCTTCTGTAAAGTCCTTGAGAGTCACTTCCTTTGCCCCGCGGCGGGTCGCAAATATCGCTGCTTCATTGACAAGATTGGCGAGGTCAGCGCCTGTGAAACCTGGTGTGAGACCTGCAATCCTGTCAGGATCAGCATCTGAACCAGCCTTGATCTTGCGCATATGCACCTTGATGATCGCCGCCCTGCCGATGCGGTCTGGCCTGTCTACAATCACCTGTCGGTCAAACCGTCCTGCCCGCAGCAGGGCAGGGTCGAGTATTTCGGGTCTGTTAGTGGCGGCCAGCAGTACGATACCGGCGCGTGGATCGAACCCATCCAGTTCTGCCAGTAGCTGATTGAGCGTCTGTTCCTTCTCGTCATGACCTCCGCCAAAACTTCCGAATGAACCGCGGGCTCGACCCAGGGCATCCAGCTCGTCAATGAAGATGATGCAGGGCGCGGACTTGCGTGCCTGCTCGAACAAATCCCGGACCCTGGCAGCCCCGATGCCGACGAACATCTCGACGAACTCCGAGCCCGAAATGGAGAAGAAGGCTACACCGGCTTCTCCTGCAACTGCCCGAGCCAGCAGTGTTTTGCCGGTGCCGGGCGGCCCGGTCAGCAGGACGCCTTTGGGGACGTGGGCACCCAGCTCGCCATACTTTTCCTGGTCCTTGAGAAAGGAAACAATTTCCTCAAGTTCCATCTTGGCTTCGTCCACACCCGCGACATCATCAAAGGTGACGCCGGTGTCTTTTTCCACATAGACCTTGGCCTTGGATTTGCCGATACTGAGCATTCCGCCAAAGCCTTGTTTGTCAGCAATCCGACGGAATAGAAACATCCACAGGCCGAAGAACACCAGAACCGGGACAATCCAGGACAGCAGCGTCGTAAAGATGGTATTCTCTGTTGCGCCGGTGTATCTGACACCGGAAGCATCAAGTTCCTTGGAAATGGCAGGATCAACCCGATGTGTCTGAAAGTATGTCTTTCCGTCCTTCGCTGTCGTGTATTTGCCTTCAATCCGATTTTCCGAAACGACTACATCCGATACCTGTTTATCGACAAGCAACTGTTGAAACTCGCTATATGGAATCTGGCTGACATTGCGTGATCCCAGCCAAACCTGAAGCAGGGTGATGGCCAGGAAGGCAATCATGAAATAGCTGAAATTGAATTGCTGCTTCTTGTCCATAGGCGGTATGCGGCCCTGTGTTCCTGCTGACTTCAGGCTACCAGCGTGATGTTTCAGGGGCATTGATTGGTATCAAGTCCTGCGTCTTGGCCGGTTGTACTGCTTGACCAACATCAATGCGCAGCCATTGCCTGTCCTTTAGGGTCAAATCCAGTTGCCAAAGGAAGCTCGACAGGCATCTGAATGGAACCGATCAACCAGAGTATCAGCTCTGATGCCCAGCTTGGGTCGCGCGACTGGAACCGCTGGATCGCCGCCCGATTGCGGGATGCATCAGGACTGCTTGAGCAGCAGGGTGCCAACCCGTTCCGGGTAAGCGCTTACCTGCGTGCGGCTGAAACCCTTGAAGAAATGAAAGGGGATATTCAGCAGGTGCATCGGGACGATGCTGTCGCAGGTTTGATAGCCCTGCCCAACATTGGTCGGTCAATTGCGACAGCCATTGTGGAAATGCTCCAGACAGGACGCTGGCTTCAGCTTGAGCGATTGCGCGGGTCGCTTGATCCCATAAAACTCTATCAGACAATACCAGGCATAGGGCTGGAACTGGCAGAAGAGATTGTCTCGCATCTGCATACTGATACTCTGGAAGCGCTTGAGATGGCTGCTTATGACGGTCGCCTGGAGCAGGTGCCAGGTATCGGCAGCCGACGTGTGACAGCTATTCGGCAGGCTCTCGCCAGCATGCTGCAGCGCCGCCGTACGAGCAAAGGTCATGCGCATGCAGTTGTTCCCCCGGCAGCTTTGATACTGGATGTGGATCGTGAGTATCGCGAAAAGGCAGAAGCCGGTCAGCTTGCCATGATTCAACCCCGTCGATTTGCATCCGACGAAGGAGCGTCCCTGCCGATCCTCCATACTCAACGCGACATCTGGCATTTTACGGCCTTGTATTCAAACACGCCACGAGCCCACGAACTGGGCCGAACGCGCGATTGGGTCGTGATCTATTTTCATACTGATAGCGAGCCAGAGGGTCAGTGCACCGTTGTAACGGAGCACTTCGGCCCACTGAGAGGCATGCGGGTTGTGCGCGGCAGGGA
This sequence comes from uncultured Alphaproteobacteria bacterium, assembly GCA_963787895.1. Lineage (GTDB taxonomy): Bacteria > Pseudomonadota > Alphaproteobacteria > Rhizobiales > Aestuariivirgaceae > Anderseniella. The sequence goes on from CAWBEX010000004.1 coordinate 82,546, forward strand.
GAGAGAGTCCGGCAGATTTCACGCTCAAGCCCCATCCTGAAACTACTCACACTCCAAACGGATAAGTGTCTGGCATACCCTTGATCTGGCCTGCGGGCAGGGGCGTCACAGCACTGGTCTTGTCGATCCAGATGTATTCGTCAAACTGCTTGGGCAGCACAGCTTCGAAATAGTGGCTTGCAAGCTCTGTTTCCGGCCGGTAGATCACCCCGATCGCGCGCTCCAGTCTCGGGTTTGCAAGTTCTGTTACCACATCGAGTTCATGTCCGGTACGCATCGGGAGAATGAGTCCGGGTGTGTTGGTCAGGTGAAACTGCCGCTCATAACTTTGTGGGTGTGAGGGTTTCACAGCCTTGACCTCCATCGGTCCGTTCCAGCTGGACGCGGCTGCGACAGTCCCGTGATCTGTGCCGAACCCGATATGGTAACTTTGACCAGGAAAGCCCTTGCGGCAGAGTTCTCCTATATTGTGTTCACCGCGGGACGACATCTCCGTTGCAGTTGCATCGCCTATGTGTGAATTGTGGGCCCAAATAACGGCCTTTGATTTTGAGCCGTGAAATTTGAGGAGGTTCTGCAGCGTTTCAAACATATGCCCGTCACGCAGATTCCATGAGGCTCGAGACCCGTAATACATGATGCGGTAATAGCGCTCCGCATTTGCGACCAGTTGCGCATTCTGTGTTGCATCCAGAAAGCGCTCACCATCCTGCAGGACATACACCTGGCGTTTGGCGTACAGGTCGACCAACATCTTGGTAACGCTCGTCTCGCAGTTCTTGTAGGCACCGGTAAGTGCGGCGTGGCCATAAGCTGCCGGATCAGCTTCCCACGGGCTCAGGCAGCCGTACCGGTGATTTGCAATCATGGCCATGTCCGGGTCGACGTCTTGCAGATAGTCCAAGATGGCACGGACCGAAACATACATGCTGTAAAGGTCGAGGCCATAGAACCCGCACCGGAAATCATGCGCCTTGGGCTTGTTGTGTTCGTGCAACCAGTCAATGAACTCGCGGGTTTCCTGATTGCGCCACATCCACGTTGGGAACCGGGCGAAAGCTTCCCATTCACTTGGCGGAACATCGCGATGGCGCACATAGTGATCAATGCGGGTTGCATCCGGCCAGTCAGCTTCGGCAGCGACAATGTTGAACCCCTTATCCTCAACCAGCCGCTTGGTGATGCGGGCCCGCATCCGGTAAAACTCTGATGTGCCATGGCTGGCTTCACCAATCAGCACGATGCGCGCATCGCCTATGCGTTCAAGCATCGGCTCAAGAACGGCGTCATCGACGGACTGGAAACTTTCACCGTGCCGGGCAAGCAGGCCGGGCAGGGGTTCAGCCACTCGGGGCCGGGCCTGCACCAGTCTCGGGCTGGTGGCTTCGACAGACCTGTCAATTGCCTCCCAGCCTTCTTCACCAATCAATGGAACAAACCGGACATCAGCCAGGTCTTCGCGGTCAAATTGGCCTTTTTCCCTTCGTGTGACCCTGATCAGTTCCTGTGCGGTTGCGCTGCGGCCAACAGGGACAACCAGCCGGCCACCGGGGGCCAATTGTGCCTTGAGGCTTTCAGGAATTTCCGGCGCTCCTGCGGAAACCAGAATGGCATCGAAGGGGGCATGTTCATCCCAGCCTCTGGTGCCGTCAGCATGCATGACATGCACATTGTTATAGTCCTGATCCATGAGCGCTGATGCGGCCTTTTCGGCCAATTGATCTATGCGCTCGATCGTGTAGACCTCACTGGCAATCTCCGCCAGTATCGCGGCCGCATAGCCGGATCCCGTGCCGATCTCGAGAACCTTTTCTCCACCCTTCAATGCAAGCGCCTCGACCATGAAGGCAACAATGTAAGGTTGAGAAATGGTCTGCTCTGCCGCAATCGGCAATGGACGGTCGGCATAGGCAAGATGCCGGAATTCTTCCGGCACAAAGGCTTCCCGTTGCACTTTTCTCATCGCATTCAGGACCAGAGGGTCGCGAACGCCACGGCCATAGATGTGCTGCTCGACCATTCTTTGGCGTTGGGCTGGATAGTCACTCATGGCAACGTTCACCTCCATAAAATCTCTGGAAGCAGGAAGCTTGGCTGGCATTGAGAACGGTGTCCTTATGCTGGATCAAAGTTTTGCAGTTTTAAATCTGCGATACTTCCAATGGAGGTGTGAGCTGATGCATGAAACTGAAACAAGAGCTCTCGTGCGAGACACCATGCTGCGGTTCGCGCAGATAACAGGATTGTCGCCTCGTGCTGACGAGCCGGTGCGCTATCTTTGGACTGACGCCTATGCCGTTTGCAATTTTCTGGAACTTCATCATCTCACCTCGGATGGCAGGTACCTCCAGCTTGCGCTTGATCTTGTTGAGCAGGTTCATGAAATACTCGGGAAGCACCGCGAGGATGACAAGCGAGCAGGCTGGATCAGCGGAATGTCAGAAGACGCAGGCCGAATGCACCCGACAGCAGGTGGTCTTCGCATTGGCAAGTCGCTAGTGGACAGGAAACCTTACGAACCAGAAGATGCCAGCCTGGAATGGGAGCGGGACGGGCAATACTTTCATTACCTGACAAAGTGGATGCATGCCCTGCGCCAGGTCGGGCTTGCCACAAGTGACGGGAAGTATATTCGCTGGGCCGGCGAACTTGGGAAGGCTGCATGCCGGGCCTTTGCGCGGCGATCTGCAGATGGCTCTATGGTTGGCCTGTACTGGAAGATGAGCGTGGACCTTGTTTATCCTGTAGTGTCTTCGACGGGGCATCATGATCCGCTTGATGGCTATGTGTCGCTACTGGAAATCGACCAGTCTATGCCACGAGTTGATCGCAATCAGCCGGCCCTTGATCTCTCCAGTGAGATCGATAATTTGAGATTGCTTTGCAGTGATCGCGATTGGGTAACGGGTGATTCTCTGGGGCTGGGCGGGTTGTTGTTTGATGCGAGCAGGTTGATGCAGCTGCCCAACGGCAGTGACCGGGAGTTCAACAGGGCAATGTTGAGCACTCTTCTCGAGGCTTCGCTGACGGGACTCCGGCATTTCCTGCGCATTGGAAGCTTGCAGGAAAACGCTGCACAACGATTGGCATTCCGCGAATTGGGTCTGGCGATCGGGTTGCATGCGGTGCCATTGATGCAAGAGCGGATTACGATGCAGCCTGGATCGAGGGGTCACCGACTCATTGCGGAGCTGGAGAAATTTGCGCCGCTTGCGCAAGAAATCGAGAATTTCTGGTTACACTCTGCGCATAGACAGGCAAGGAGTTGGCTGAACCATGAGAACATCAACATGGTGATGCTTGCCTCAAGTCTGATGCCGGAAGGCGTTTTGAAACTCTAGGCGTCTGGTATCACCAATGCCCATTCACTGCGGTTTTGTGATTGCCCGCTCTTGATGTTCGTCAATTACAGACCTGATTCAGGATGCTTTTGATTAAGTGACAATTTTGAAAACCCCGACTGGCAAACTTCCAGAGTCAGTCAACATGGAGGTTTGCTATGCAGATTGAACCGCAAATCAGCTTTCAGAACCTTGAACACTCCAAGGCTGTTGAGAAAAACATTCTGGAGAAGATTGAAAATCTTCAGAAGTTTCACCCACGGCTGATCGGGTGCCGAGTCGTCGTGGATGCACCGCATCGGGATCAGGGCAAGGGTCGCATCTATGAGGTGCGAATAGATTTGTCGGTGCCTGGAAATGACATCTCGGTTACGCGAGAAGCAGGGATGGATCATGCCCACGAGGATATCTACGTGGCGATACGGGATTCGTTTGATGCAGCAAGACGGTTGCTGGAAGAGCGGGTGCGCAAGATGGACGCCCATCGGACAAAGCGCCATCCGGAAGTGCAGCATGGGCGGTTGGCGCGTATTTTTGATGAAGACGGCTACGCCTTTATTGAGGCCGAAGATGGTCACGAAATTTATTTTGACCGCGACAGCATGACCAAAGACGGCTGGGGCAAGCTCGAACTTGGCAGCAAGTTGCGATTCAAGGAACTCGCCGGTGACAAGGGCCCATATGGAACGCAGATAACGCTTCTGAGCTGACCCCCATCTTAATCCAGTGTTTGCAGGCGTGACCGCTGGACAATTGCAATCGTTATCAACGGTGCGAGCAACGATATGAGCGCTACCGTGATCAGCAACCAGCCCAGTGAAGCATAGTTCGCGGCGACCTGGATGGTGCCGGTCAGAGGATCGCGTACTTCGCGTGAGACCACGAACAATTGGTTCAGGTGCTTGGTGAGCAAACTGCTGGCAGAAAGTGCCAGATTTGTAAATGACGCCATGACTGCAAAGAATGTGGCCTTGAGATTGTTTGGTGCATTCCTGGCGATCCACGCCAGCATCGGGATCATGGCAATCTGACCAAGCGGGGACTCAATCGCGGTGTCCAGTATGGCAATGAATCGGGCGTCGACCACCCCATTGGTCATTTGTGCCGTCCAGTTTTGAATACCGTAGTACAGGCCTATGTTTGGTAGCGCCAGAAAACCGGAAGCAACAGTGAGCAGTGCGACGACGTAGGCAATTGTCCTGGACGCCATAAGGGGTCTGAGGGCAAGCATCCCGATCAATGTTAGTGCTGCCGTTATCAGGGTCAGGACGGAGATGAATTGTTGGTCGAAGCCCAATACATCAATTTCAAACCATGTGGCACCGGGGCCGGGCAGGGGAACCGCCCTGAACACGAAGACGATGATGGCCGTGCCACATAGAGCGTATGCCTTCGCGGGTTCCAGTTCTCTCAGAAGTCTGGACATCAGAAACAGTACGATTGCCATTGACCCGGTAAATACCAATTCCTGCGAGAAGTAGATGCCGCTGAGGCCGACGGCGAGTGTTAGCAAGACAAAGGTCAATCCCCCGCCGAAGTACCAGTAGTTCGGCACGGTTTTTTCACCTGACTGATTAAGAGCCCAACTGATTTCCTGCTCACTCAGGCCAGTGCTCTTCAGCCTGGCTTTGTGCCGCCGCTTCAGAGTTGAGCCGAGCAGCACGCCACTGATGGAAACAACGGGAATGAAAAGCGCCATCAGGTAGATCTGAGAATAGACTTCGATCCTGGCTGCTTCGCCAGACTGCTCGACACCGGCAAACATGAAGATGTTGAGTACAGCCACACAGAACAGGCCTGCAATCAGCGAGATGCGCCCAAGTGTTTGCATGGTGGTGTGGAGCTTCTTGGCTTCATTCTCGCCAATGCTTCTGCCGGATGCATCCACTCTTGGGACAGCTTCAACTGACATGGCGTCAGCAACGGTGTCCTGCACGACGTAGCCGCACGGTGCCAGCAGCGTGGCGAGTACATACCAGCTTTCAGCGGGCATTACAGATTCCATCGCAACGCGATGGATTATCAGAGCATACATGATGGCAAGGCTTGCGGTTATCAGCCCTGCGCCCAGATAAACCAGAAAGGACTTCCACCGCCAGATGATGTCGACCAGATGGCCCAGTGGCATCTTCAATGCCCATGGCAATCCTGCCCAGAAAGCAAGACCTGAAAGGAATGCTGCCGAGAGCCCTAGATATTCCTTGACGAAGAATGTGCCAACGATGGCCGTGATGCCCGAGATGCCAGCAGCAAAATACACCATGAGCGGCGGCAGGAATGACCAGCGAAACTGGTGGCCAATGTCCAGCAGGATGACCTCGAACCAGCGCGCCAGTGTTAGTCTCCATGCAGCTGCCTCAAGGCGGTTCAATTAGTTTGCCTATTGCTGAAAAGGGGTGGGACCGGGTAACTGTTAATGAAAGTCACCCGATCCAGTGCTGTCAACCGTAGCACTCAGCAGTCGTGCCGTCTCATGCAGCGACGGTATGACCTGCCACGGCCATATTGGTTGCGACAGCGGCGGTGCCAGTATTCACACCGTGGCAATGTAGGCGCGATCCACCATGGATAAGCATACCAATATCCTCCGTGAAAGTGCCTGTACCTTCCGCGCCGGGAACGGTGCCGACCACCATGGCGTGGTCTTTTATAACGCCGATGCTTGACTTCTTCGACGTCAAACTGCTTCACCGTTTGTGGTAGCTCGACTCCTGAAGCAGGGCCGCTAACAGGTGCAGCCGACGTACCTGACACTCCCAAGCCTAGTGTGCCGACAACCATAGTCGCCACGAATGCTGCGGCTTTCAGAATCTTCATGAATTTGTGTCCTCTTTTGTCTGTTGAACCGTCACGAATGAAGTTGACATGGTTCGACAGCGCCGCGTTTGACGAACGTCAAACCAACTGCGCTTTGTGACTTGCCTCAGGCTCGTCTGTGAGCGGCACGTAGAGCATCGCGTTTGAAGCAGAAGAAAAGAAATAGGCTGCCAGCCGCTGCAAAGAAGCACCAGACGGATATGAATGTTGCAAAATAGAAATAGGCAGAAACAAAAAACCTACCAGAACCATCAAGCCGAATATCTGGATCGGTCTGTGGGAGGAGATGAGCGGTGGGATGCAGGTGCAAATTACATATGGCAATTGTCGCCACGAAAACGGATTGACGTTGTTTGCGTAGGCTATGCTGTGGTTCTGAATGGTTGCTGTCTGTGGGTCGCCAAATAATGAAATTGACAGGTAGGTCGAGAGCGCAAAACCAGCAACTGCAATGATGACCAAAATGAACTTTCTACGAGGGTCTGGTTCAATAAACAGAACTGCAATTGCAGTGTATGCGGGCCAAAGAACCTGCGCAAACAGCAGAAACGCCATAGTCAGGTTCGCATCATCTACGGTGTCTGCCTCGCCGGACAATTGCACCCACAAGATGCCCTCAACAGACTGTTGAAACGCGAATAGCAATGGCACGGCCGCCACGAGAATTTCCCTTGGCTGTCTCACGTGCTTCAAAAGCGCAATCCCGATGATCGCAGTAGTGGCGGCAACTGAGAAGCTGGCGGTTGCTGAAAAACACATTAAGCTCTGTCCGAGATGAAGCAGGATTGCTCAGGGTCAGTCGATTGATGGAAATCAAGGCCTGCGCCCGATTCTAGAGTCACTGTAGTCAATCGGTGCCATTGAGCAATTGTGCAGTATTGTCAGAGCAGAAATGCGGATAGCGCTGAACGGAGACGGGCAAATGACATACGCTTCATTGAGGCTGGTGCTCGCAATAGCATTGATGTTCGTTTCTTCAGGTGCTGCCATTGCACAGACGTATCTTGATGACGACGGACTGGTGCTGATTTGGGTCGCTATCAAAGCTTATCCGGGCGAGGGCGCCTGGCAGGCCTGCAGGCGGGTTTACAATCGCGACGTTTATGAAGTTGTTGCGGCTTCGGGTATAAGGGTGCGTTGTAGGATTGACCACAGCCGCATCTATCGTCCGGGTGAGGTGCAGCAAAACTTTAATCGGCAGTGACGACTTCAAAAGCTGTCCCAACCTCAAGAGTGCGGAAGATTGCGATGGATACCGCGGTCTATGTGTCGATTTTCGATACGGCCGTAAAAGTGCAGCGGCCTGGACACAACATTGTCGTTGATGCTGTGTCTATTGATTTGGATTAGCGAACTGGCGCAGGAGACCTTGAAACTTACTGGGCATTTCTGCCCAACTCTGCAACCTGCTGGAGCCACTGTTCGCGTTTTTCATTGCTGACGGTCTCAACCCCACCAAACAAGGTGCTGCGGATTGGCCCCAGTCCGGCAAACTTGAGGATATTGCGCTCGAGGCTGCGAAGGCTGTGTGAGAAGAAAAGCCATCTGTAGGCCATTGCCGGCATGCCCATGGTGATTATGATCCGAACAGAACGCCCAGTGAGCAATTTCTCCGGCAAGCCCTTGTCTACGTATCTGAAGGCAAACCTCGGCCGGAACGCCTGTTCGAAGAAACCCTTTAGAATTGCCGGCATGGTCCCCAGCCAAAGCGGGTAGACAATCACAATGTGTTGGGCATTCCTGATTGCTGTTTGCGCTGACTGGATATCTTTCACGACACTACCGCGTTCGAAATCCTGTTGCGTGCGCAGCAGCGGAAAATCGAGTTTGGCGACGTCAATGCGAACAACCTGATGTCCGCCAACCTCTGCCGAATGTGCGTATGCCTTGGAAATAGCATCGCAAAACCGCTTGGGATTTACGTCAGGATGGCCATTGATGACGACGACGCGGGTCATGATCCAAATGCAATCATAAATTCAAACTGACCAACCAACTCACTGCATCATCATACGTCTGCCCATGCCCATACCACCTCCCATGCCCATCATCGGCAAAACGATCTCGTCCGCAGCTTTTTTCTGGTCATCGCTTAGCACTGCATAGAGCTGTTCGACAGCCGTCTTGACCTGTTTGATTTGTTCAAGACGTGCTTCCATGTGAACTTCCTGATAGGTTAGTCGTTCGGGTAGGGGCTTTTTGAAAAACTCACCGTCATGCATCTCCTTCATGTGTTCCCGCATCATGTCGTTATGGGACTCACTTGTAATACGAATGGTCTTGGCCATGTTATCCCACACGTCTTTCTGTGCATCGGTGATTTTCAGTTCGGTCTTGAGAAATGCCAATCGACCGTCAACACGGTCCAGCATTGCCTCTTGCCCATTTCCCATCATGCGGCCCATGCCCCAGCCATGACCCCACCAGCTGTTGTTCTCGTCGCTGGCCTGGGCCGCAGGGCCGCTCAACATAAGAAATGCCATCCCTGTGGCAGCAATCGTGTGTCCTGAATATTTCAACACTTGCTCAACCTCCGTTTGTGGCTATCAAAAGGGATCGCCAACGTTAGAATCCGCTATAGGTCGATCAGTATGGCGCTACGCTTGCTGTGCAGAATTGATCACGGTCAACAAACCAAGGGTTATTTCGATGTTGCCCGTTCTGCGATTTCAGTGTTGTTCGCAACCTTGTCACTCGGGAACTCCACGACTTTGTCCCCTTCCGCGAGGCCTTGTAGAACTTGCGCATGCGTTTGGGAGAAAGCCCCCAATGTGACTTGTGTAAGATGTGCTGTGTTGTCCTGCTCCAAGTAGACCGCCCAATCATCCCCGCGCCGGAACAAGGCGCCAAGCGGTACACGAAGTGCGTTTGGATCATACAGTTTGACCAGGCGTACGGTCACCTTGAAGGCATGCCCCAGACTGCGCCAATGCTCTGGCAGTGATGTAATATCCAGCACTGCATTTACGCGTTGTTCTTCGATCCCCAGCGCCGACACCTTGGTGAAACCGGCAGGGTCTATACGGCGAACCTTCGCAATTAAATTGCCATCACCGCCCCAGTCTTCGATGCGTGCCTGTGTGCCGGGCGATACTCCGACAGCATCTGTTGACAACAAATCAACGACGATCTCCAGATTATGTGGATCACCGACTTCAAGTATTGTTGTGCCTGAAGCCACAACCTGTTCGCTTTCGGTGAGTATCTTGAGAACGACACCACTTGCTGGCGCGACAATCTCGACACAGCATTGATCTTCTGCAATCTGGTTATGTATCTGGCGGGGCTCGAGTTCACTCATGCGCGCGGATTCAAGCTCGCGGCGGCGCAGTTCGAGGTTTGCGTCGGCCTTGCTCTGCTCGGCCTCCTTTACACTCACCTGCAATTCAGCTTCTTCAGCCGCACGAGTTGAGATGATGCCCTTGCTGGAAAGGGTTCTGGCGCGGGCCTGGTCGCTTTTTGCAAATTTGAGGTCAGATGCTGCCTGCCTCACCTGCGCCTGAGCCAAAGCGACCGCAGCGGTAGCCGCCTTTGTTGCCGCTGCCAGTTCGAGCCGCGAACGCATGTCGCGAATGGGTGGGTCAACCGGCCGTATACGGGCAACCCGCTGGCCAACCTTGACTTCATCTCCAACATGAATGTCGAGTCGCTCCAGCTTGCCGGTGATAGGGGCAGAAATGCGGTAGATTTCCTTGACCTGTGTCTCGCCTTCTTCATCTATCGTGACCTCAAGGATTCCGCGATCGATGGTTGCGAGGTCCACCGAAACTGGTGGCGCAACAAGTAAGAAATAGAGCAGGCCCGCAACCCCGGCTGCAACCGCGGCCATTACGATCAATCTTGAAAAGCGGGACATCTGGTTACTCCCTCGTCTTGAGCACACGGATCAAGTCCAGCCGATACACCCGGCTGATGACGATCAAGGCTGAAATTATGGCAGCGATCAGTACTGCCAGGCTGGACCAGCCAAACGCCGATCGCTCAATCACAAAGGGCACGCGAAACAGGTCACTCTGGAAGCCTTGCACTACAGCCCATGAGAAGCCGCTGCCCAATGCCCATCCTAGCGGTTGTGCCATCAGGACAGCTACGCCGAGTTCGATGATCAAAACCAGTGCCACTTCGCGCTGTGTAAAGCCGAGCACCCTCAAACTGGCCAGTTCACGACCGCGCTCCGATAATTGTATACGTGCGCTGTTGTAGACCACACCGAACGCGATGATGACTGCCAGAACGGTGTATACCGTCGTCATGATGGTTATATTCTGCTCGATCGTGTCACGGAACTGTCGCAACGCTGCCGATTGCAGCGCGATTGATGCGGCCATGGGCATTGACTTGATGGCGCTGTAAAGTTGCGGCAGGACTTTGGGGTCGAGTTCGACAAATGCACCGGTAATCCTTGGGCCTATGCGTGACATCCGGTTCATGTCGTCAAGGTTCATGTAAGCGGTCAGCCCGATGTAGGCCTGCACCACCTGAGCCACTGGTACCGACACGACTGTATTGCCTTCTTCCAGCAGTTTGACCCGGACCACATCGCCGCTGCGGACCTTCAGGTTGTTCGCGAGGCGTTCTGACAGAACCAGTCCCTGCCGTGGTAGTGTCACTGGCCGCAACCCGATGTCCACCAGACGGCTGAGGCGAGTAGATCGTGGTTTGCCGGTTATGCCAACTCGTTCACGCAGTGAGCCATGCTCAATTGACACCGCCATGGTTCGAATTGGCTCAACAGACAAAATTCCGGGCAGCCGACTTACCTCATGCGTGACACCGGGCGCCAGAGGCGAGGAAAAGGTTATGGTTGCATCCTGTCTTTCGGTCCTGAAGAACACTGTATCAATCATGAAATTGACGGAGCCGAACGAGAATAGCGCTGTGATGAGCAAGGCAACACCCATGGAGGTGCCGAAGACCGTGAACCCTGTGCGAAATGGCCATCGCCACATATGCCGGAAGGACATGATGGCAAGTTGCGAGAAGAGCCGCCCGGTAATGTTGCTGACAAAACCTGTCTTTGAGTATCTCGTCGGCGGGGCAGGTTGCATCGCAGTTGCGGGTGGCAATGCGGCTGCTTGATAGACTGATTTGAGTGCCCCTGCCACCGCTGCCGCGATACAAAGCCCCGCTGCCAGAGCATAAACGTCCAGATTGCGCTGAAATATGAAAAACGGAAAGTGGAAGAACTTTGCGTAAAGCCTTGTCAGCCCATCCCCCAGCCAGGTGCCAGCGCCGAACCCGATGGCAATGCCGGTCACCGCAATAGCGACCACCAGTTTTACATAGTGAACCGCGATGTTGTAGCTGGAATACCCCAGCGCTTTCAGTAGACCGATCTGCTCGCGATCCAGCAAGATGAGCCGCGACAGGATCATGTTGATTAGAAAGGCGGAGACCAGAAGAAAAATGGGTGGAATGATCCGGGCCATGGCCTTGAGCTGGCTCAGTTCACTGTCAAGAAATGCATGTGAGGTCTGGTCCTTGCGGGCATAGGCACTTGTGCCGCCATAAGGCTGCAGCAACCGATCCAGACCACTGATGACCTTGTCCTCAGAACTGCCGGGCAACAGGCTGAGGGAGACTGAGTTGAAGGCACCATCTAAATTTGTGATGCCAGCGAGTGTCTTGCGCCGCATCCAGATGATGCCAAAACGCTTGTCATCGGGGACCATTTCTCCGGGACCAAGGGCGTAGATGAACTCCGGCGACAGGGCAACGCCTGCCACTGTGAAAGTCAACTTCTTGCCATTGGTTGTACCTGAGAAAGCAGAACCTGCGATGAACCCGTGTGCGACCGCGAAAGCCTCGGAAATGACAACCTCATTCAGCCGGCCCGGATCCGGCATCCGCCCTGAACGCAAATAGGGTTTGTTCAGCCGCGGTTGTGCGTGATCAGGCATCGACAGGAGTAACCCGGAAGACGGCTCAGCCACGCCCGGGATATCCAGCAGCACGGTCTCACTGATGCGGGTTTCGGCACTCAGTACCCCTGGCAGGCGAGCGATGTCTGGTTTCAGGCTTTCGGGTGCACGAGTGGCGGAGGCAAACACGGAAGCAAAACTGTTCCGCTCATAGTAGGCTGCACGCGTGCCTTCCAGGGAACGGTAAGCACCTATAGCCAGGATCAATGTTGCAACCCCGCAAGCCAGTACCATGGCAATGGCCAACGCCTGAGCCCATAGTCGCTTCAGGTCCCGGAACAGCTTCTTGTCGAGTACTTTCATCACCAGTCCAGTTCTGAAGGTGACAGGCGTTTCGGATTTTGTTCCTCACGTGCAATGGCCCCATCGGCGAAATAAAATATGCGATGCGCCAGCTGGCGGATTACAGCGTTGTGGGTGATGATAGCCGTTGTCGTGCCGAGTTCCTTGTTGATGTCTACAAGTGCTTCCAACACCAGCCGGCCGGTTTTTGAATCCAGTGCGCCTGTTGGTTCGTCACACAGCAGCACGGTTGGGTTCTTGGCGATCGCACGTGCTATGGCGACCCGCTGCTGCTCGCCTCCTGACAACTGCGCCGGAAAGTGCTCCTTGCGTTCCGACAAGCCTACCAGTGCAAGTGCATCTTCCGGTTTCATGGGGCTGGTGGAAATTTCAGTTACGAGGGCTACGTTTTCCAATGCAGTCAGGCTGGGAATGAGGTTGTAGAACTGAAACACAAACCCGACATTGCGACGGCGGAAATGGGTAAGCTCATTTTCGCTGGCATTCGAAATGTCTGTCCCATTAAAGAAAACCTTTCCGGCTGTTGCCTTGTCCAGACCGCCAAGTATGTTCAGAAATGTTGACTTGCCGCTGCCTGATGGGCCCAGCATGACGCTGATCTCACTCTCATACAATCTGGCGCTGGCGCCACGTAGCGCGTGAACCGCCACATCGCCAGTACGATAGATCTTGGTGACATTGCGAATGTCAAAAACCGCTTTTGCAGTCATGCTGGTGATGCGTTCGGTTGAATTCAATGATGTGGTTCCGGCCAGATCTCCCGAAGGCTCTTGCGCAACGAGCCGCGCACATCCTCAATTTCACCTGCAGTTATCCGGGTGTTGAGAAAGCTGAAAATGATGTTGAGGGCGCCTTCTGGATCATCCAGCTGTCGCCCTTTGAAATCAGCCACAACCCTGGCAACGACATCCTGTCTTTCGCGGTGTTGTGTTGGTGTTCTTGAAGGATTCCAGCCTTCAAAGTACACCCCGCGGATGTACGTCGGCAATTGCGCAGCCAGTTGCGCCGCCTCGTCAACTCCCAGTAGGTCACGGACCGTTTGCAGCGTGACCCGCAACAGCCTGAACGACTGGTTTGAATCGTTCCAAGGCACCATTTCATCAATCTGGTGTACCCATTCATTTGTGACCTGAATCGAATGGTCCATCGAGCTTTTGTAACCCTGTGTCACGACAGTCTCCTTCAATTGCCACTAGTTGATGCTTCAACAATACCTTGCAGCAGATTTCGGATCTTGGCCGCCACTGCCTGAGACTTTTCCGATGAGGTTAGCGTGGGGTCGCGAAAGCCAACTGAAACGTTTCCGGTCTTTGCCTTGGTTTCATATGCGAACACCAGGTATGGGCACATTGCCAGGTTCTGGCTATCTGCTGCGACGGCTTCATGGGTGAGGGCAGAAGAGCAAAACTGGAAGTACTTGGCATGCAGGTAAGGGCTTTCACTAGCCCCTGATGCTTCAGAAGTTCGCTCGAGCATTGTGTCGACGTGACCGATGTAATCGATCACAAGTCCCTTGTTGATGACTTCATCCTGCAAATCCTGAAAAACCTGGGCAAAATCTGCCTCAACAATCTTGATATTGTTACCTGGTTCAGCAGACATAGCTGTTAGCGGACTGAACAACAGCGCGACCAGCAACCCGACATAATGGGGTTTGTAATTCTGCATTGACCTTCTCCCGGTTGGTTGAACCAGATACTAGTAAGTCAGAGTCCTGCACGTGCCGTCATTGACCAGAGTCAACTGGCCAGCCCCGCTTGACTGGTCCGGTTAGTTTGACTTTCTCTAATGAGGATTGGGAGTTTTGTTATGCTCCAGAGACGTTATTCGGGCGAAAACACTTGGAACCAGGTGGACAAATTTGGATTTTTTCTGCTTCCGTATTGCTTCCGTGCGAACCATCAATGCCTAGAAGTAAAACGGAATAAAGTTATAAATAATTGAAATTATGGGAGAATTTGGCGCACCCGACAGGATTCGAACCTGTGACCTCTGCCTTCTGAAGGCTAGGGATTGCGATATTTCCATGTTTTTCGAGATGCCCGTCAAGCTGACCAAGTCCACCGTCGACAAGGCCGATCCCAGGGTGGACGACTATTTCATCTGGGATAGCGAGTTGAAGGGCTTCGGCCTCAAGGTCGCCAAGGGTGGCCGCAAGTCCTACGTGTGCAAGTATCGCGCTGGAAATGGGCGGACAGCGCCAACACGGCGGATGACGATTGGAGCACATGGTTCGCCCTGGACGGTGGATCAAGCCCGTGCCGAGGCTCGCAAGCTTCTCGGACGCGTCGCAAACGGTGAAGACCCGGCGAAGGAAAAACAGGAGGAGAAGAAGCAGGTCACGGTGGCGGAGCTGTGCAAGCAGTACCTTGAGGTAGGTACCGGCACCAAGAAGGCCAGCACCCTTGCCACCGACGAAGGCAGGATCGCAAGACACATCATTCCACTGTTGGGCAAGAAGATGGTTCGCGACTTGACGCGCGCGGATATCAAGCGTTTTCTTCAAGACGTGGCCAGCGGCAAGACATCAGCCGACATCAAGACAAAGCTTCGAGGCAGGGCCATCGTGCGGGGCGGCAAGGGAACTGCTTCGCGCACAGTCGGCTTGCTTGGCGGCATTTTCAGTTATGCCTTTGATTGCGGACTGATCGACGTGAATCCGGTTCGGGGCGTCAAACACTTTGCCGACCGGAAGGGCAACCGATACCTCAGTCAGGAGGAGTTGGTCGCGCTGGGGCAAGCACTGCGTGACGGGTCGGACAAGGGATTGAACCCACAGGCTATAGCCATTCTCAGGCTGCTCATATTCACCGGGGCGCGCAAGGGTGAGATAGAAGACTTGAAGTGGAGCGAAGTGAACTTCGAAACCGGCTATCTGCACCTTGATGACTCGAAGACCGGGCAGAAGTCGATACCCCTCAATGCCGGAGCTTTGGAGACTTTGGCCGCTGTTCCAAAACTCGAAGGCGCAATCTATGTTTTCCCTGCCCATCGCAGCGAGGGCCACTACCAAGGCACGCCGAAGGTCAGGCAGATCATTCGGGAGTTGGCTGGACTGGAAGACGTCCGGCTGCATGACCTCCGGCATAGCTTTGCAAACGTTGCGGTATCAGGTGGCGCGAGCCTGCCTATCGTCGGTGCGCTTTTAGGGCATTCAGACAGCGGGACAACTCAGCGGTATGCTCATTTGCATGATGATCCCGTCAAAGCTGCTTCAGACAACGTGGGATCCAAGATTGCCATTTTGATTGATGGAGACCGCAAACAAGTTGGATAGGAGGCCAATCCGAAGTTCGTATACGAAAATCTATGCCGAATGGCAGCCCTGCCGATCAACAGGTCAAATCTGAATTCATCACAAATTGGCACTTTGGGCGGAGAAATGCCGTTCACGGCAACCGCGAGATAGTGGCAGTCTTCAAGTGTGGAGCGGACATATTGCTTGGCAATCAAAACCAGCCGTCATTGACCTGACTCGAACCCCCCAGACCCGGCGCCAAGAATGTGCTGTTGGACGCCGACGGACCGGATGCCGGCATGTTCACAAATCAACGCCCGGACGACCTCCAATACTGAAATCAATCTGGCTCGCCGCCCCCCTTCAGGCCATGTTTCCACATCGTCTATCGCTCGCGGAATGCACGGTTCATGCTGTCAACAATGGGCTTGGTGATGTAGTTGAAGAATGTCCTCTCGGCTGTCTGGATCATCACTTCCGCCGGCATGCCTGGAGTAGGAGAAAAACCGTGTACGCGCTGAAGCTCGCTGACCGGCAGCGACACACGGGCCAGATAGACTTCACTGCGAAGTCCGTCATGTGTTTCCGCGATTGAGTCCGCGGATACATAGAATACTTCGCCATTCAAAACCGGCGTTGTGCGCTGGTTCAGTGCCGTCAGGCGCACCACGGTTTTCTGTCCGGGCCTCACTGTGTCTATATCGCTGCGAGAAATCTGCGACTCGATGATCAGCGGCACACCCGTCGGCAGGATTTCGGCAATCGTCTTGCCACTTTCCACCACGCCGCCTGCCGTATTGTAGTGCAACCGGATGATCGTTCCAGCAACTGGTGCGTGGATCGTTGCGCGCCTGAGAACGCTTCTTGCATTGCGTGACTGCTCGCGAACGGTCTCGAGCTCGGCCTGGACCGTCTGCAGCTCGTCCAATGCCGCTTGCCGGTACACAGCTTGCGTCTGGCGGATTTGGTCCTTGTGCTTCTTGATTTGCGACCTAGTTTCCGAAACCTCCGCTGCAAGCCTGCCGACCTGGCCTTCTGCATCCGCCATCGCCCGCTGGATGGCATTGACCTCGGTCCGCCGGATTAGCCCCTGCTTGAACAGCTCGTTCTTGGCCTCGAACTCCAACTCGAGGAACTCAAGCTGCCTTGCCATGGCTTTGCGTTGTTTCTCATAACCTTGCGCCCGGAAGTCGAGTGATTCAATGTTGCTCAGGAGAAGCTGAGTGTCGCTCTGCAGCTTCTGTCTGGACGAGTGAAAATTGGTGACCTGGCTGTCTAGCATCTTGGCGATTTCGAGATCGCTGCGTTGCGCCATCAACTGTCTGGAAAAATCAATGTCGCTCGCAGCTGCAGACTCTGCCTGCAATCGGGCCGAGATCGCTTCAAGACGCACCTGGCGCAGTAGGAGCTGGCGCTCGTTTGCCAATGCAGCGGTTTCATCGAGCCTTAACAGCGGCTGGCCTGCCTCAACATTGTCGCCTTCTGCAACAAGGATTTCCTGGATGATTCCTCCTTCGAAATGCTGGATCTTCTTGTTCTGCCCAGTCGCCACGAAGCTGCCCTGGGCAATCACTGCCGCTGCCAACGGCGCTTTAAACGCCCAGTAGCCGAAACCGCCGAACGCAGCGGCAAACAGCAACAAACCCGCAAGCGTGAGGCCACGGATTGAGCGTGGCACGTCCTTGAACCAGTCAACATTTTGAGGCAGGGCAATGTCGGTCATTTGCTGTTTCTCCTGACGCATCAATGAAGTTGCCCGGACGCCACCGCGTGGGTCCGTTCGTTGAGAGCCTGCAACACTTCATCGCGATGGCCGAACATCGATACGGTGCCGTTGGTAAGCAGCATCACCTTGTCAACATTGCGCAATAGTGACGGCTTCTGGGTGATCGATACCGTAGTGATGTTGTTGTCTTTTGCGTGAACAAGTGAGCGCGCAAGCGCCTCGTCTCCCGAGGTGTCGAGGTTGGAATTAGGTTCATCCAGCACCACCATCTTGGGCTCGCCGAAAAATGCTCGAGCCAACGCAATGCGTTGCTTCTGGCCTCCTGATAACGGCGATCCGTCCACTGCCACGCGGGTTTCATAACCTTCAGGCAGACTGGCGATCATCTCGTGTACGTCGGCGAGTTCCGCAGCACGGTAGATCTGATCATCCGTTGCATCCGGTCTCATGCGCGCGATGTTTTCCTTGATGGTGGCGGGAAAAAGCTGCACGTCCTGAGGCAGGTAGCCGACATTCTCGCCGAACTGCCGCTGATCCCAGTTGCGCAGATCCATCAAGTCTATTCTGACGTTGCCGGAGGTCGGCAGGATGGAACCCACCAGCATCTTGCCCAGGGTCGTCTTGCCCGCACCTGAGTTACCGATGATGGCCAGCGAGTCGCCGGGTTCGAGAGAAAAGCTGATGCCGTTGAGCACCACTCGCTTGGTGCCCTGCGGCACGAACAGCAATCGTTCGACGTCCACCCTGCCTTGCGGCTTTGGCAGGTTGAGACGTTCGAAGTTGAACGGCGATGCCTTGAGCAGACCCGAGATTCGTGCAAAGGCAGCGCGCGAAAGAACAAACTGGTTCCATCCTTCGATGGCACCCTCGATCGGGGCCAAGGCGCGGCCGGCGATAATGGAAGCGGCGATGACCATTCCTCCGGTAATGTGGCCCTCGATCGCCAGGTAGGCGCCCCATCCCAACATGGCGATTTGGGTAAGCAAGCGAATGGCCTTGGATATTGCAGCAGTCACTACGTTTCGGTCCTGGGCCGTCACCTGAGCCTTGAGGGACTGGGCCGTGTCCTTACCCCAGATGTTCACAGCCTCAGGGATCATCGCAAGCGCGTTGATGATCTGTGAGTTCCGCGCCATGGCGTCGAGGTGAAGGTTGGCCCGGCTCAGATAACTATTGGCCATGGCGAATGGCGCTTCGGTGATGCGCTGATTGATCAGGGCCACCAGAAGCAACAGCAGCGCAGTGCCAATGACAATGCTGCCCAAATGCGGATGTATCAGAAAGACTGCCAGCATGAAGAGCGGCGCAAACGGACCATCCAGGAACGACAGCAAGGTGCCCGAGACGAGAAACGAACGAAGCTGTTGCAGGTCTCCCAGCGTCTGATACTCGCGTCCGTTGCTGTTCAGCGAGGCGCGGGCGGCTGCGCTCAGGATGGGCTCGCCCAGCTGCGCTGCGACATCTACGGCAGTCCGCATCAGGATAAAACGGCGGATTGCATCAAATACCGCCTGTAACAGGACGGCACCCACAATCACCACCGTCAGCATCACAAGGGTATCAATCGAGCGGCTGGTCAGCACCCGGTCCGATATCTGGAACAGGTACACCGGTATGGCCAGCACAAGTACGTTGCTTGCAAAGGTGAACAGCATCACTGCAGACAAGTTGCGGCGGACGGCGTGAAGCGACTTTTTCAGGTTTGCGTTGAAATCTATCCGGCCAAGCCGCTTGTGAAACTTTCCATCCGGCCCGCGGATGCCGTCTCTGCCATTGGCGAGCTTGCGATCGCTGGATTCGATAGGCCCGGTGTCGCCCTCGATCGTCTTCACAGGTTTGTTTGCCATCTTGCGTCCTGCTTCTTGTTGGTGGTTTGCGCGTTTCAGGCCAGCACGGTCTGCATGATGTCGGCTGGTGTTTCCTCTGCGTAAATGTAACTCTGGTTGCCACCTTCGCCGTTGTCCTGCACGGTCACATCGTCGGCCAGGAATGCTACCGCCTCGTTGGCCAGAGCCAAAGGGTCACCACTGCCTGGCAGCGGTTCGGTGCTGATCAGTTCGGCCTGGTAAAGCAGCGCATCAGAGTATTGCTCACCGCCCACATGGATGGTGGCATCCACGCCAGCATCGGTGATGGTCGCGAAGTTGGCGAGTGCGTTCTCGCCAGTCTCGATGGTCCAGTCTGCTTGCCCTGACGCCTGCAACAGCTCGCCGGCAAGGGCAACCTGATCCTGGTCACCAAGGATGTTTGTCTGCTTCAGGTACTGCAGATCCAGCATGTCGCCGGTCACGTACAGCACCCGCAACGCCCCAAGACCTGCAAATGCAGAATCCATCAACACGCCATCCTCGATGGTCTCGTCGCCGGAGAGGAAATTCTGTAGTGTCTGAAGATAGTCGCCATCGAGACCTTCGAAATTCATCGTCCCGAACTTGTTGATGGCCGCCTGGTTCCATAGCAAGTTTTCGCCAGTTCCGATGGTGCCGCCGGCCTGAACCGGGTGCTCGCCAAGTGTCCAGATATGGTCATCGTCGAGCAGCAGGTTGAGCTGATTGATGATGTTGGCGTGGTAGATGTCGCCGCCGATGATGATCAGGTCATAATAGTGGCCAAGGTCAAGCAACGAGACGTCGTTTATCGCCAAGTTGCCACCGGATACTGTGACAGTGGCGGAACCGGACGCCGACAGCACCGTGGTGTCGCCATCCGACATCAACGAGTACTGCTCGATCCAGTTCAGGAACACGATGTTGCCGTCAATGGTGGTGACCGCCCAGTCTTGCGGAAAGATCAGCGGTTCACCGGGCTCGCCTGCCGGGCCGTTGACAGGGTTGGACAGTACGTTGAAACTGGCGATATTGAACAGCCCGTTGGCCTGCGCCGGACCGGAGCCGAACCCGGCGCCTGCGCCGTTGCTGTCGACATCATGGATCACGTTGATCTGCGAAATGACGTCCAGGTTGACGCTGTCGCCGTTGACCAGGATGACCGGCGAAACGATCCAGCTGCTGGCGAGGCCTGCCTGATTGATCATCATGTTCGAGCCGGCCGACAGATCATGGAAGCCGCCGGTCTCCAGCGCATTGATCGGACCTTGCCCGTTTTCATCATCGGTTGGCTGCAAGGATGGCGGCAGGTTTGCGACATAGCTCGGCAGCTCAGTTGCGGTCTGTCCATTCACCCAGCTCCCGGACAGCGACGCTTCATGCAAGACGCTGACAGAGGCATCGCCTTCATACGGCTGGTCGAAATGATCCAACCCGTCCCGGGCGGACATCATGAAATCACCAATGCCGTCTTCCGCCGACAGGTCTGCTTGGTCGTCGAACCAATCAAGCGTCTTGGCCTTGCCGGCCAGCGCCGTGAGTTGGCGCCAGGCCTCTTCGGCGTCAAGTGGTTCTATCTTGATGTCGGAGTTGTTGAAGTAGTCATGGTCCGCAAGCCATATATCCTGCTTGATCAGGGCGGCGAGGATCGATGGCGGTTCAACCATGAACTGCAGGGAGCCACCTCCGCCGCCGCCTGCTGCGACCCGCAAAAGGTCCGGATTTGCCGGCTCAGGCACGCCAAGGCGTCCGAGATCCGGCATCTGGGGTTGATAGAAGCCGCCTACCGGCATAACCGCACCTGGCGGGATCGGGTCTCCGGAGTCCACGTAACGCACGCCGGGATCAAAATCGACCAGCTCGTGGTCTTGCGTACCCGCCGCATCGATGTTGCCAAGCGGGTCTGTGTCGTGCTCCTCGTCGGCTACGGCCTTGATCCGGTCGTAGGCCTCACGCATACGGGCCTGTTCGCTTAGAAGGTTGAAATGGCCAATAAAGTGGGCAATGGCCTCGCTAATCGGATCGAGAAACATGACGGGCTCTCCTCCGTACTAACTTGCCTTCCCTGTTGCTGGAAGGCTTTTTCTGATTGAGCCCTGCGCGCGCCATCAGGAAACGGCCGCGCAGAGCCAGTATTGTTCATCCGATGCCGGGCGGTGTCTCCACCGCCCGGATCAAATGATGTTACGCGGCATCATCCTCGCCGGTAATCGTCGAGGTGAAATTGCCACCAACGACGGTCATATCGACCTGGTTACCCAGGATATTGGCGCCGAGTATGTTGCTCATGTTGAACGCAGTAGTTTCAACAGCAGCATTGGCCGAAGCTTCCGACAAGCCGTTCACGAAGGCATCGTCACCATTGTGCGATCCCCACATGCCACCGGCACCACCGGCACCCGCGTCACCGACCGTGGCCGTTCCGCCGTTACCGCCAGCACCGCCGTAAGCATCGCCGCCATAAGCCTTGGAAATGGCTCCGGCATCGCCACCAGCGCCCTTACCGGCACCCAGGCCCGCGCCGACGCCGAAGCCGAGGCCCGGACCGTCGCCGCCATTGGCATTGCCACCATCGCCACCGGCACCACCGGCTCCGCCAGCACCACCGGCACCACCAGCAGCACCATCGCCATCACCAGAGTTGTAACCCTTGGCCGCACCGAGGCCGACACCCAAGCCAAGCAGGCCAAGGCCAGCTCCGAGACCAGCACCGATTGCGTTGCCACCCATGGCATCGCCGCCATCGCCGCCTTCACCGCCGGATCCGCCCGGGGCTCCCGGCCCACCTGGTGCACCGCTACCAGCCGTTCCGCCGTGCTCGCCTTCGCCAACACCGATGCCCAGCCCACCGAGGCCGACACCAAGACCGGTACCGTTACCACCGGCCGCAAGTGCTGCACTTGCAGCGTGTCCGCCATATGCATCACCGCCATCATCACCGTTGGCCTTGGCATAGCCCGAGTTCGAGCCGCCGCCGCCGCCGGCATCGATGCCGTCGTCAGACGTGGCAGTACCGCCATTTGCATTGCCGTTCTGGTTGAACGCTGCATTGTTCGACACGCTCGGGTTCATGAGCTTGTCGTTGTCTTCCAGATGGGCCTGTTGGCCAATCACGAAGGCACTGTCATTGCCTGCGCCATTCAGCGAGCCATTGAGGATGTCCTCGATGGAGAGATCATCACCCGGGTTGTAGTTGATCTCGCCATCGCGGTTGATCAACAGCTTGTCGATGCGGCCACCCGACATGTCGATGTCGGCGAAGTCGTCATCAGTTGGCATGTAACCGGTCAGGTCAACATTCACATTGGCGGTTGCCGACGAGTAGCTGTTGGCATCGCTGTCCGAAGTCGCATCGGACTTGTTGTAGTTGACGTTCTTGTTCAGGTTGGCATTGAGGTTGCCGTTCAGATTGCCATTGGCGTTGCCATTCGCATTGCCGTTGGCGTTGCCATTCCAGTTCTCACTGGACTGGTGCTGGCCCTGATGCTGGCCTTGACCCTGACCCTGACCCTGGTGCTGACCCTGGTCCTGATCCTGACCCTGCTTTTGTGCCTGCAGTTCAGCTTGAATCTGTGCCTGTAATTCAGCCTGGCCCTGACCTTGATGCTGGTCCTGATCCTGGCTCTGGTGATCGGAGTCCCACCAGAAGGGAAGGAAATTTTTCTTTGACATGATGCTTTCCTCACTGTTGAAGACAGCTTCATCACCAGTCTTCTTTCAAGGTGACATTCGGCTGTCGGTTCTGTTTGGCATCGCACTGGGATGTGGCTTGCACCGATCCGTCAGTTTTCGCGGACAGGCCGGGCGGTCCGCTGCCCGGCAGCAGATGCCGGGCGACGTTGTGCCACTGCGCGATGCGCTGGTGTCCCTGCATGGCCGGGCAACCTTGCAGACAAAGCCTTCCCGTTTACCGAATCCTGTCGATCCAATGTGGGCGAGACGATGCCTTTGAGCTTGCGCCGTCCTGCGAAGAACCCATTGATCTTGCCTGTCGTAGCGTTAGTTTTACAGCCGACAATTTGGTTTAGATCGTAATCGGTCCCGGTCTAAACCGTCTTTCCAGGCAGTTGCCGACCAAGGGTCTAGCAACCAGAGCAACCATCAAAGTCGCCTAGTTTCATATAGCTACGGCAAACTCTTAATGGGAATCCGGATGTTTCGAATGTCACCAGATCGGAGTTGATCGGTACACAAATATATATCGATCGATTAGTTTACGTGATGGTAACTTCGGTATAGGTTTGGACTACGATTTGTTTGACGGCAACACGCAGAGACTGGTTGGCGCTGACAGGAATGGTGACACAAATGTAGCCTTCTGTACGCGTGAGCCTGAGTGAGTTGAAAGAGTGGTACCATGCACCAGTCAAACTATTCTGTTGCAGGTCTCGGCACGGCAAATCCAGACGATCGAATCGATCTCATTGTTGCCGGACCCAGACACGATTTTCCTGACTGCACTATTCGCGCCATTCAGGCTGAAATCGGCGATCTTGGTATTCTGCGAGTCGAATCCCTGGAAGAGTTATTGGCGTCGGGGCAGGACATTGCCAACGCCCAGCTTCTCCTGCTTCATGAGCGCCTGTGCCTTGAGTGCCTTGCCGCGCACGAACGATTGATCGCCGCAATGCCCAGCGCCTCCGTGGCAATAGCTTGTACGTCGACCGACAATGAAAGTACGCTGATCCGCAAGCTGCTTTGCTGCGAACTTGTGCGCGGCATTTTGCCGTTCAACCTTAAACTCGACATATGGCTTTCTGCCTTGCGGCTGTTGTTGAGCGGCGGGGACTACTTTCCATTGGAACTGGTTCATCTCTTGCCGCTTAGCGGCAAAAGGGACCGGGCGAAAGAACCAGCGGTTGCCACAGCAGACAGAAGGACGTCACTTGCTGGCTGTGTTCTGACCGATCGTGAGACGGACGTACTGGGTCTGGTTGCACAAGGACTTCAGAACAAGAACATCGCCTCGCGGTTGGCGCTGTCTGAACATACTGTCAAGCTGCACATCCACCATATCATTTCCAAGCTCGGTGTTCACAACCGCACTGAAGCAGCTGCGGTTTATCTCAATGGCATCGACAACTGACAAACATGGCGCGGCGCGCCACGGGAAAGACAAATCTGCTGCCTCCGGCGAGAGTGGCGAGCAGCAGCTTGATCGCCTGTTGCTCATGATCGGACAGATGAATCTGGCCTGGACCAACACGGAGAGCCTGCTCATTCACCTGATCGCCGGACTTGCGCCAGTGCAAAAGGACGTGGCGACGGTGATCTTCCTGACCCTCAACACAACCCGTGCAAGGCTGGATCTGGTGTCGCGGCTATCGAAACTGGGCAAGGTAGATGACGACATACAGGTCGAACTCTCATCGATCATTGGCACCTTCATGCGCCTGGCCAAGGTACGCAACAAGTACAATCATTGCATTTATGCGTTCGATGAAGGATCAAGCAGCGTCGATACAATTCATTTGCGCATTCTGGATTCGAAAAGCAGCATCCGCTATGGCAAGCGCGAACGCATCGACGGCAGTGAGTTGGGCCGGATCAGGGACACAATATCCGGCATAGAGGGTTTGAACCACGAGATCCGCCGCCTCATCCTGGCTCGGGGATTTCCTGCCTGAGTGTGCAGATCAATCTCATGCATCAACAATTGCTTGGGAGGCCATCTTGTATGCATGGGTGCACGTCGGTGCACTGAACAGTCTCGAAGCGGCCATCCAGTGCCTCGGATTTGTTTCGTCGTGCGGCCGGAAACGGCACACTCCGGGCTCCATGCCCCGGCGCGAAAGATGTCCATTGGAGGGCGCAATGCGGACACCTCGCTGTGGCATGGTGAACGGCAGGTCAGGGCTGATAGTGAAGTCAATTGGGCCGCCGGTTTCAATGTTTCTGGTGCACCGCATAGGCAACTCTGCGCCAATTCCGACAAACGCTGCACGCTGCGCAGAGGGTCGACAAACGAAGTAAGCCGATATTGCCGCATGCAGGGACGGCCCGGAACAGAAGCCGTATTCGCTACCTCGTGGGAATAGTGGATGTCGACGCGGTTCTTGGCGCCGAACCGCGCAATCCGCACATCATTGAGCAAGAAGGCGCCAGAAGGCGAGAACCCGTTGCGCAGACAAAAGAGGTGCCGCCACGTAGTTTCTATTTAAGCGCATATGCGGTCGTAATGCCGACTTCCAAATCCAAGCCGCCGGTGGTCTCGAAATCGCGCCAGCCGGCACTTACATCCCTCTCCAGAGCGGCGCGCGCGTCAGGCCCAGCCTTGCCGAAGACCCCGGCAGCAAGTGGCGTGCTGTGAATGTACTGCCACAAGAAATCGGCAGGTGGCGGCAGGTGGAGCGATTTCGGCTGCTGGTTCACCGCCGGATCGCTGAAACCGGCGCTTCGCAACAGTTCCACCATCTCGTCGCGGTCATGCATGGCGAAGACGGCGTCGCCGAATTTCGCGGTTTCGGGACCGACGTGCCGGGCGAGGGCATCGGTCAGGACGGCGAACATGCCGGGCTTCGGGCCGGGCACGTTGATAAGTACACGTCCGCCGGGTTTGAGCACCCGCCGCATCTCGCGCAGCGCCGCGAGCTTGCCCGGGATGAACTGCAGGCCCATCTGGCACAGCACGACATCGAAGCGTTCCTCTGGCATAGGCAGGGCCTCGGCATCTCGCCACAATGCCAGGAGATCTCCGGGTGATCGGCGCAGGCCAGGCGGGCTGCCGCTGATCATGCCGGGTTGGATGTCGAGGCCGGACACGGTGCCGGACGGGCCGACTTTCGCGGCGGCGAGGCGGGCGACGATGCCGGTGCCACAGGCGACATCGAGGACGTGTTCGCCGGGTTTCAGGTCGGCCGCCGCGATGAGGTCTTCGGCGACGGGCCGTCCGATCGCGGGCACGAAATAGCGCTCGTAGGCAGGCGGGCCAGAGACAATGGTATCGGTTTCGAGTTCGGCGAGGGTCATCTTTTTTCCTCCAATCCATCGTTGGATGAAGCGAGGGTAGCCGTTGCGTCATGCGGTGCGCATCGCCTGAGCGGACCATTCCGTCATGAGCGGCACATGGTCAGAATTGACCACGCGGTTGTCAGACGAGGCCGCACTTTTGGGCGTGGATGCTGGCTTCGGTGCGGTTGCCGGTGCCGGTCTTGTCGAAGATGTTGCTGAGATGCCGGGCGACAGTGTGCTCGCTGATGTCCAGGGTCAGGGCGATCTGGCGATTGGTTTCGCCTTTGGCGACACGCGACAGGACCTCGATCTCGCGGGCCGTCAGGCCGCCGGTTCGCGTGCCGGAGGAAAGCCGGTCTTTGGTGCGCCTGAGGTCCGGACCGGCCCCGAGCCGTTCGAACGCCACGCGGGCCAGCTCGAATTCGTTGCGGGCCGTTGCTGTGTCGCCGAGAACCAGATGCGCCTCGCCCAGATGAAGGCGCGCCCGTGCGGCCTGATACGGGATTTCCAGTTGCTGCCAGGCAGAGAGGGCCTCCGAAAGGATGGTGCGGGCGGCCGTCGCCTTGCCTTCTCCCAGAAGCAGGATCCCCGTTGCATCAAGCGCCATCGCATCAAGCAGCGGCGCGTTCATTTCGGTGGCGCCTGCGGTCAGTTCCTCGGCGGCGGTGCGGGCGGTCTGCAGGTCGCCGGATGCGACGAGGATCTCGACGAAGGCACCAAGGAGACGCAAACGCTGACCGTCGGCAACGCCGTCCCTGGCCGTCGAGGATGGGCCGAGCGCGGTCTGCAGGGCGATGCGGGCCTCGCGGGCATGGCCTTCGGCCAGTTGCATCAGCGCCAGACCGGGCTGCGGCGCGCAGCCGCGAAATTCGGCCTCGCGGTACATTTCCGCGGCAGGTTCGAACTCGCCGCGCAGGCGGTGCAGTTCGCCGCGCTGGTAGCAGGCGCGGCCGACGACGGTTTCCGAGGCGCGACCCAGATGAGCAAGAGCCTTGTCGGCCTCGTCCTGGGCAGCAGTCCAGTCGCCGCGAAGCTGAAACACCTCGGACCGGTGGACAAGGCATTGACCGCGATACGGCACGAGGTCGGGTTGGGCGGCGCACCAGGCGTCGAGCTCGCGGGTCCATTGAATGGCGCGCTGAAGATCGAACACGCTCTGACACGAGAGGACCATGGCGCAATAGACGAGACCGGCAAGGACCGGCGTCACTTCCCCCGAAGTGACGGTGACCATCGCTTCGTCGAGCAGGTCAAGGCCCTTGGCGACCTCGCCGGTGCGGATCAGCACCTGTCCGCGAGACAGGAGGCCGATGACCAGCAGGTCCGGGTCGCCGTGCCGCGTGGCCAATGCAATGGCGGCGTCGAAGCGCTCGATGGGTTGCACGTCGCCGCCGCCCATGAGACCTTGCATGACGGCCCCATAGCCAAAGGCAGGTCCCTCGGGGACGTCGCCCCCGAGCACGCGTCGGGCCCGGGCGCACCAGCCATTGGCCTGGGCAGCACGGCCACCGAGCAGGTGAAGGAGCCCGATCCAGAAAGCCCATTTCGCGGCCGCGTCGTCCTCGCCCGCGTCGACATGATCCTGGTGGAGCCGTGCCCAGTGCTCCAGCGCCTCGTCCTCCTCTCCAATGAGATAGGCCGAGGTCGCGAGCCGCTCAAGATCGCCGGTGCCGATCGGGGATTCCGCATCGGCGGCTGAAAATTGATCGTGAGCGGTGCGCCATTGGCGCGCAGCGAATGCCTTCCGCCCTTCTTCGCATGCGTCAGGCTGGGTCATGAAGGAAGACTAGCATGAGGCGCAGGCCGGTTGCGAGACAGTTTAATGAGCAGACCCAAGAGTTCGCTCACGCTGCAGCGAAAGCCGGCAATCTGTTCTTGATGTCTTTCGCTGAATACTCAAAGCACCAAGAGCCACCCTTGGAGTGTGTGCAGCAAAAAACCGTTTGGTGCCGCTTTGCTATCATTGGCTTCCGAAAAATGCTGCAAGGAAAAATGAATGTCAGCTTTGGAGAAGTTGCAGCGCGGTATGAACTCGATCTCGCGAAGGCCGCCATGGGCCGTTGGCGGCAGTTTGGTTGGGCTGTACATCGACCTAACCTGAGACCATGGCCTCTATTCCCAAGCGCATTTCTCACTTTTCTTGCTGGTTGACGCAAAGATGCAAGGTTCGATTGACTATTGAACCGATTGAACCGGCAGTTAGTCGTATCAGGTCAAGAAACTGCGGAAATCTGCGCAATTTGTCATGCGCACCCTTGAACCACATCCAAAATGGACCAGTGTTGGTTCGTTGTTGGTTTGCCTCGCTGCCAATCTATAAACGGGCATAGCCATCATGAAACTCAAACAGCAATTGAGGGGTTAAATGTGGGGTAAAATTACATCCAAAATTGAAAAACCATTTAAATAAAATCAATTATAGAAAATGATTGGCGGAGAGGAAGGGATTCGAACCCTCGATACGCTTATGACGTATACTCCCTTAGCAGGGGAGCGCCTTCGACCACTCGGCCACCTCTCCTCACGCCAATTCACGGTGTATGCATGGGTTTGCCGTGTGTTTCAAGCCCTTAGCGAAAGGCTTGCATACAACCCCGTTACCCGGCCCCTATGACAGCTTTACAATCTGCCCGTCTCGAGCAGCACAGGCACCAGCAAACACCTTGTGTGCCCTGGATTCGATATCTTCCATCTGGCTGTCTGTACGTTCAGGTGCGTGATGGAAAAGCAGCAGTTGCGATACGCCGGCTCTTTTCGCAAGATTGCAGCCCTTGCTCCAGGTTGAGTGCCCGAAACCCCGTTTCGAACTTTCATATTCCTCGTCGGTATACATGGCATCATAGATCATCAGGTCAGCGCCCTTGGCGAACTTCAGCAACTGCTTGTCAATCTTGGCGTTGCCATGCTCATGGTCTGACAGGTAAACAACTGCGCGTTTGCCGTCACTCACGCGCCAGGCAAGGCAACCGCCTGGATGATTGGTGTGGCAGGACAACGCAGTAATGCCGTTGCCAAGCTGCAACTGCTCTCCGGCAGTCACATCGTGAAACTTCATTTTTGCCCGCATAATATCCAGCGTAACCGGAAGATACGGTTCGCGCATGAAGCCAGAAATGATTTCCCGTGTGCTTGGCATGCCATTGGTATGTCCGGACCAAAGGTCGAGTTGCATGTTCGGGTTGTAGACGGGGTAGAAGAAAGGCAGGC
The DNA here is from genome assembly GCA_963787895.1 of uncultured Alphaproteobacteria bacterium. Classification (GTDB taxonomy): domain Bacteria; phylum Pseudomonadota; class Alphaproteobacteria; order Rhizobiales; family Aestuariivirgaceae; genus Anderseniella. The sequence continues at coordinate 111,876 of CAWBEX010000004.1, forward strand.
CCATGATGTGGTCATAGTGGCCGTGCGAAATCAGCAGATGCGCCCGGTTGATGCCGCGCGCAACCAGTGCCGTGCCCAGCTCCCTGATGCCAGAACCGGCGTCGATGATGATGACTTCACCATTGATGCACACTTCCACGCACGCGGTGGAGCCGCCAAATCGCAGATGCTCAGGGCTTGAAACTGGTATAGACCCCCGGCAACCCCATATTTTTACTTCAAAATTCATTGAGCCGTCTTTCGCTCAACCCTTGTAATCGGTCAGTTGGGCTGAATTCAGACTCCCAATTCGCCTGGCAGCATCGTCCATGAGGTCGGCGCCGACATTTGCGAATGCGAGCCGCAGGTAGCCGTCCTGACCGGGCCCAAACATCGATCCAGGCAGTGTAAGCACACCCGTGTGATGTGCAAGGGCCATTGCGACCTGCCGTCCAGGAACATCTTTGAACGGATGTTTCACATAGGCGAAGAAGGCACCGCTGTCGATCAAGGCGTACTGGCTGGCATGTGCAGAAAGGGCGCTGCGCATGGAAACCAGTCTGTGTGCCATCATTTGGCGCTTTTCTTCTTTCCAGCCTTCCAGGTTCTGCAAGCCGAACAGCGCTGCCTTCTGGCTGGCATGCGGCGCACAAATTGCAATGCAATCCAGCACCTTTTCGATCGCCTGCATCATCTCAGGTGAAGCGATAACCGAGCCAACTCGCGCTCCGGTCAAGGCGTAGGCTTTTGAGAACGAGTACAGTTGCACGAACGTGTTTTGCCAGTCGGGACGTTGAAATAGCCGGTGTGGGGCATCGCCGGGCTCCAGGAAGTCCTTGTAGGTTTCATCCAGGATCAGCGCAATTCCAAGACTGGCGCATTTGTCGAAGAAACTGTCCAGCAGGTCCGCTGGGTAGATGGCGCCTGTGGGGTTGTTCGGGCTGATCAGTGCCAGGGCCCTGGTGCGGGCATCGCAAACGGATGCCAGTTCGTCAGGTGAGGGCAGGGCGGTGCCGGCGGAAGTCGCAGCAATGTGACGAATTTCGATGCCCTGCATTTCCAGCCACATCGCGTGGTTGAAGTACCACGGTGTGGTCAGCACGATATTGTCTCCGGGTTCGGCTATCGCCAGAATGGCAGCACAGAAAGCCTGGTTGCATCCCGCCGTGATTCCCACTGAGGCGGCACCGACGCGACCTTGATATGTAACGCTCATGTGGTCGGCAAGTGCTTCGCGCAGGTCATCAATGCCGAGTATTTCGGTATACAGCGTAGTGCTACCGTCGGTGATGCATCTTGCCGTGTATTCACACAGCTCTGGTGCTGATTGATAGCTTGGTACCGCCTGAGACAGATTGATCGGAGCAAAATTTGAGACACTACGTTCAAGCCAGCCCGCTGCTTCGGCGATGGGAGGCACTGGCACGCGTTCCACGCTGTTGTTAAGTCTATAGCTCATAGGAACTTTCAAACTTTGCAGAGGCATCCTATTGGCATTAGGGTGCGCATAAATAAGGTAGACGCCAATTCTTCAAGTGAATACAAAATCTCGCGATGCATACAATCGAAAACATTCTATCCGCTCGTTCGGCATTTCTGAAAGGCTCTGGTGGAGATCAGGTTCAGGCCCAGCAGCGGCGTGAGCTCACTGTTGCAATCGAACACAATTATCCAGCATTTGAGCTTTTGCGCGATGACCTGGTGGGCAGCACCAGAACGAGGGTTGACGATGGCAAGCCCGTCGCTGCCGCAGATTGCGACCTGATCTTTGATTGTCTTTGCACACATCACCTGGTTACCCAAGAGGCAGACCAGTTTCTGCTTGCCGACGTGCAGGCTCGCCGCTTCCTGACCGGCGGCTGGCTTGAAGAGCTGGCATGGCTGGCTGCGATGGAAGCCGGGGCTGATGAGGCCATGTATTCTCAACTCATCGGTTGGGAGGCCAATGGTTATAATGGCGAAAACGAGATTGACCTGATCGTTCGCAAAAAGGACCGTCTGGGTTTTGTTTCATGCAAGGCACTGCGGTCCAGTCTGTCATCAAGTGATCGCAAGCACAGATCGAGAATGATGGATGCGGTTCACGAGGCCGACAATATTGCCGACCATTTCGGCGTACCCGGTGAACGGGTAGGGGTACTCGTCACAACCGACCTGTTCGACGATGCCAATGGCGCACCGCGTTATGAGGCCCTGATGGGCAAGGCTGCGGTGCTTGATGTACGCGTCATCCCGCTGGAAGACTTGCACTGGGACCGGTTGGTAAGTGTAATGTCCGGTTTGATGGAATAGTATCAACCGGATGGCGCGCTGCGCCCTTGCCGGACCCGCAACAGCAACAGCAACAACATTTCGCAACAGGGAATTCAGCAAATGAAGGCAATCAGGTTTCACAAGCCCGGCGGACCGGAAGTCATGCAGTATGAGGATGTCGTGCTGAGTGATCCTGGTGAAGGTGAAGTGCGCCTGCGCCACACCGCTGTCGGTCTCAATTACATCGACACTTACCACCGCTCGGGTGCCTATCCACTGCCGTTGCCAAATGGCATCGGGCTGGAGGCTGCCGGTGTTGTTGAAGCAGTTGGCAAGGGCGTGACCAACCTCAAGGCTGGTGACCGGGTCGCCTATGGTGCTGGGCCAATCGGCGCGTACTCCCAGGCCCGCAACATGCCGGCGAACCGTGTATCAAAGCTGCCAGATGCAATCTCCGATGACACCGCAGCAGCCATGATGCTTAAGGGCATGACCGCACGCTACCTTCTTCGTGAAACCTATCAGGTGAAGAAAGGTGACACGATTCTGTGGCACGCCGTCGCCGGCGGTGTGGGGCTTATCGCCTTGCAGTGGGCCAAGCATCTTGGTGTCAGGGTCATCGGTACGACCAGCTCGGCTAAGAAGGCGGAACTGGCTAAGTCGCTCGGCTGTGATGAGGTCATTGACTACTCCAGCGAGGACGTCGCAAAGCGGGTGCGCGAGCTCACTGACGGTAAAGGCGTGCCTGTGGTTTACGATGGAGTTGGTCAGGCCACACTGAACGCTTCGCTCGACAGTCTTGCTCCGCGTGGTCTTCTGGTCAGTTTTGGATCTGCGTCCGGCCCGGTCAACAATTTCGATACCGGCATTCTGGCTGCCAAGGGATCATTGTACCTGACGCGTCCGACGTTGATGACCTACGTTGCATCTGATGCAGCGCTGCAGGCAAACACCAGCGATCTGTTCGAGGTAGTCGCTTCCGGCGCGGTGAAGATCGAGGTCAACCAGCAGTACGACCTTGCCGACGCCGTCAAGGCCCATCAGGATCTCGAAGGACGCAAGACCACAGGTTCAACCGTACTCAGGCCTTAGGCGCGATATGAAATGAAGGTGGCCTTCAGGCGCGATCAGGAGGCGGGGCAACCCTGATTCTGCGCCGCCAGCTGCCGCCAGTCGCCTGTGCACTGGGTGTTGGCGCACAGGAATTCTGCCAGCGCCGGAGTTGGAATGGCATGGGCCAGATTGAGAGGTCTGCCATTGGCGTCCGACAATGTGCTGACGATCATGCCGGTAAGCTGTCCGCGGTCATCAAACAGCGGGCCGCCGGATTCACCCTTCTTGGTGGCCAGCCGAAGCTCAATGGCATCGGGATAACCAAACCCGCTATAGCGCACGGCCCTTCCGAAACTCATCGAATTGACCGAGCCTATCCGGGCGGTGTCGTTGCGAGCGTGCGGCTTGCCGAGAGAGAACACAGCAGCACCCCTGCGCATGCAATGATTGGAAGATGGCTGAACAGGCGCGGCCTGCAACTTGCCCAGCTTGATCAGGGCCATGTCATTTTCCGGCTTAACCGCGATAACCTTGCCGGCGTAGATCCGCCCGTCGGCAGCGCGTGCATCAACCGAATTTCCTGGCTTAACCGCGACATGTCCGGCTGTCATCACGAGGCCGTCAGACACGACAAACCCGCTGCCGGATGTAAGTGCTTCAGGCATGTTGCTTGAACGCTGACCGCCCAGCTTCTGCTTTTCGTGCACTACCAGGGTCACGTAGCTGGGGCTGGTTTGAGCCTGCAACCTGTCAATATGATTCGATATGACGCCGCCGGCAGGTTCAGCCGCAGCATCGACGTCAATGGTACGTGGTTCAAGCAGCGCCTGTGAAGTTGGTCCACCGGCACAACCTGCAACACCGAGAACTGCCAGCAAGATGCAAAATCTGTACACAAATGACCCCAAAAAACCGAACCGCAACTTATTTGCAGATTACTATCTTCGCTTTCCACAAGCCACCCTAATGTCTCAAACATATGGGCGAATATGTGGCTCAATACGCATTTGAACAACTTGCCGGGGTGCCATCATGCACTTTATGCGAGGATGTGTCTTTTCGGCCACAGTGTGATTGCAAAAGACTCCGGTGCAATTTCGAATGTTCCGGTGTCTGGAGGCCTCGACCAGAATCGAACTGGTGTAAGCGGATTTGCAATCCGATGGATAACCACTCTCCCACGAGGCCTTCGCGGACAGCGGGGCGCGAACCACCCCGGGCGGCGACTTATAGACGACACTGTTGCGACTGACAATGATCGTTTGCGCCAATCGTTAAGGTGCATTCATCTTGTCTCGCGTATGTAAAGGAGAATCAGTCTTGGCGGATGCGGCCGAGTTGGGTATGCAAGGCGTTGACAGTTTGCGGTTTGGTCATCACCTGCTCAAATCGCCTTGGAAAATGCGCCCGATGGAAGGGACCTTATCGACATGATCGACTATGTTGTCTCACGACAGAACATGATTGAATCCCAGGTTCGGCCGAACGGCATTACCGACAGCCGGCTAATCGATGCAATGGCTGCTGTGCCGCGAGAGCGGTTTGTGCCGCAACCCATGATGAGCCTGGCCTACATGGATGAAGACGTGCCCCTTGCCACCGGCATCCACGGCCGCAAACGCTTCCTCATGGAGCCGATGGCGTTTGCCAGGCTCGTGCAGGCCGCCGCCATTCAGCCTGGTGATATCGTGTTGGATGTCGGGTGTGGCACCGGGTATTCGACTGCAGTTCTCTCGCGCCTGGCACAGCTTGTGGTGGCGCTGGAGGAAGATCAGGCGCTCGCTGAGGCCGCCAATGAAAATGCTGCACGCCTTGAGCTTAACAATGCAGCCGTGTTCAACGCCTCCATGACTGACGGCCACGCTGGCGAGGCTCCTTACAACGTGATCATCATCAATGGCCGCGTGGAGGAAATCCCCGCAAAATTGCTTGGGCAACTGGCAGACGGCGGCAGGCTTGTTGCAGTTGTAGGCCGTTCAGATACCGCGCAAGCCATGGTTCACACACGCAGCGGCGATGTATTTGCCAGCAACTATGCATTCGACGCCAGTATTCCGGTTCTGCCGGGCTTTGAAGCGGCAGATCCCGGTTTTGTTTTCTAGCCGGAAGTTGCCGCGTCTGTGTGTCGGTGACGGAATTGCAACACCATTTGTGGTGAACAAGAATGTCCGCTTGCACCGGACAGGAGGTCCGGGATGACGCAATTCAACGGCGGTTGCCTGTGTGGCGATGTTCGTCTGGTTGCGTCCGGAGCCCCCTTGCGTGTCGGCATTTGCCACTGTCTCGACTGTCGCAAGCATCATGGTGCGCTGTTTTATGCTGCCGCGGTGTTTCCACAAGACGCTGTCAGCATCAAGGGTGAGGCGCGCGACTATGCCGGGCGTTACTTTTGTCCGCGGTGCGGCTCTTCCGTGTATGCCCGCAGTGGGGACGAAATTGAAGTACATCTGGGTTCGCTGGATGCTCCGGATCAATTGACGCCAACCTATGAGGGCTGGGTTGAACGGCGAGAAGCGTGGCTGCCACAGTTTCCAGGTACAAAGCGGTATCAGCACAACCGGGAAACCGAAAAGCCCGTCGAAGAGTAGGTCTGACTTCTCTGCTTGCCATGCATGCACAACCTTTTGCACTTCTGGCAACGTGTCCTGCGAACCCGCTGGAACCTGCCCCTCAACAGCACCGCCGCGGACCATGTTCTGGATACTTCAACTTCTGGGTTTATCAAGACAAACCCTCGGCTCTGTCATGTGTGGGGCTGTTTCCCTTTATCGTCGTATTTGTTCGCTAGATTTGTTGAATAGACATGCTCAGTACACGACCATTTTTTGGAGCAAAGAACTTGGGAAATCTTGTCGCTATGGGTTGCGGCGCAATCGCAGATTAGTGCTTCATTAACCATACATTACCCATAACAGGGGTGGATCGATTCCACTGGGGTCAAAACGTGCGGACAGTTGTATACGCAGGCGAGGCGGGCAGGGCAGCAGGCAAAGTGGTTGCGGCAATTCTTTCGCTGTGGCTGTGCCTGTCTTTCAATGCACCTGCATCGGCTGAAACAATCGCCGGAGCGCTGTCCAAGGCATATTCCGGCAATCCCCAACTGGGTGCAGAGCAGGCTCGCCAGCGGGCAACCGACGAACAGATCCCGCAGGCGAAATCAGGCTGGCGTCCCACGGTTACAGCCAACGCCGATGTCGGCAAGACCTGGCAGAACAATTCATTGACCGGCGATAATGATTTTGTTCCCGGCGGTTTCCAGATACAGCTTTCGCAACCGGTGTTTGACGGGTTCCGCACCGAGAACGCCTTGCGTCAGGCCGAGGCCACTGTCAGGGCTGGCAACCAGAACCTGCTTGCTGTTGAACAACAGGTTCTGCTTGATGCCGCCACCGCTTACATGAACGTTATCCGTGATCGCGAGATCGTCACTTACCGCGAGCGGTCAGCCAGCAACTTCCAGGAGCTGGTCCGCGCAGCGAAAGCCAGGTTCAATGTCGGTGAGGTAACCCGCACCGACGTTTCCCAGGCAGAGGCACGGGCAAGCCAGGCCAGGTCAGACGTTGCCGTGGCTATTGGCAATCTTCAGTCTTCCGTTGCCAACTATATACGCGTCATCGGATCCAAGCCGGGGCGGCTCAAGTTTCCGCAGTTGTCACGAAGAGCGCCAAAGACCCTGCGTGATGCAATCAGTACGGCTGAGGAAATCAACCCGCAAATTCTTGCCGCGGCCTATAGTGAAGAAGCCGCGGATGCCAACATCGGCGTTCAGAAGTCCGACCTGCTGCCCAAGCTGAACTTTGAAGCGCAGTATCAGATCAGGGCCAATCCATCTTCCACCATCAGCAATTCGGAGTCGGGTACAATACAAGGCACGCTGTCTATTCCTATCTATCAGGGCGGCAGGGTCTATTCCCGCATACGTGAGGCGCGTCAGGTTGCCAGCCAGCGCAAACTGCAGGTGCTTGATGCCCGCCGACAGGTTCGTGAATCGGTAGTAAGGGCCTGGCACCTTCTGAAAGCGGCTTCAGCCACAATCAGCGCAGCCGAGGACGCGGTTCGCGCCAACCAGGTAGCCCTTGATGGGGTAAGGCAGGAAGCGGCGGTAGGCACAAGGACTACCCTTGACGTGCTTGATGCCCAGAACGAACTGGTGAACGCACAAGTGGCCCTGGCAAGCTCGCGGCGTGACCGCATCGTGGCCGGCTACCAGCTTGTTGCAGCGACAGGCCACATGACGGCGGCAGACTTGCGCTTGTCGGTAGCTCGCTATGAACCAGCCGAAAATCTGGAGCAGGTGCGCGACAAAGCCTTTGGCGCACGTATTGACACAGCCGAATAGGCGTCAAAACTGTCGACAACCTGGTGATTCGCTTTCGTTGCACTTGTTTATGGGCACCTGCGCCACGATAGTCTGAGGCTGTTTCATTTGGGGCAGGCGGAGATATTTGTGAGCCGGATGGGCAAACCTGAGAACAAGACGCCACAGGGGCAATCAGTCGATCAACTGCTGACATCGATCAGACAGGCGATCGAGGCTGATGGCGTGGCTGTTGCTGCCAGGCAAGCCACCATTCCGGTGCAGTCGATTGCGCCCAGTGTGCCTCGTGCGCCACATATCACTGTTGCGGTTAATGCACCACATCTTGCACCAGTTGCCAGGTCCGACCGACAGCAACATGCGGTTGCGCTGGAGCCTGAGCAAGCATATGAGCAGGAAGAAGCGGCGCATGATGATAACGACCGGGGTCGGGGTTATCTGTCATCCAATCCTTATCGTTATCGCCATTCCTTGCGTAATTCCCCGAGCTATATGTCGCTGCGCAATCGTCTAGCCTCGCTCAATTCGCGCACCAAGGCTGATACTCAACGCTCGTTTGCCAGCTTGCTCGGCGGTGATGTGCGCGCCGAAGAAGCCAGGGTGCGCGAACAGCAGTTCCAGACGCCATCGCAGGACTTGCAACCACATGTGCATGATGAATTCACCGAGACGATATCGTCAACCATGGCCTATGCGCCTGACTATCATGACTGGTCTCTTGAACATTCACTCTACAACACTGCTGATGAACAGCTTGTAGAAGGTGAGCACCGTCCAGTTCGACAGAGCTTGCCTGACGCTGGAGAGTTGCCGATGACACGTGATGAAGAACTCGGAGGTGGGGTGCTGTTCAAGGGCACGCTGGACGAGTACGAAGCCGAAACGGGCGATGTGTTGCCGGAAGAGGATGAAGAACAAACCAGCGATTTGCTCGAAACCGATGGTGATCCGGCTAGTGCCGGTGATACCTTGCCGCTGGAAGCCATGATCCGTCAGGTCATCGAGCCGGAACTTGCACACTGGTTTGATGTGCACCTGCCTGAGCATGTCGCTCGCGCGATGCCCAACGAGGATGCCTTTATTTCGATGATTCGCCCGTTAATCGAAGAATGGCTGCAGGACAATCTGGAACCCATCGTAGAGCGCGCCGTGCGCGACGAAATAGCCCGCATAACCGGGTTGAAGCGCTAAATCTTGCAAGTGCCCGATGTGTAGTGTTTAACCGCGCTACAACTTTCACTTTTGATCCTGCAAGATTGCCAGTTTCCCATGCTCGACAAGCACTTTACTCCCGCCGACATTGAAACCCGCCTCTATGACCAGTGGGAGGCTGCCGGGTTGTTTCGCGCCAATCAGCGCCCTGGTGCCGAGACATTCTGCATCGTCATTCCGCCGCCCAATGTCACCGGTTCACTGCACATGGGCCATGCGCTGAACAACACCGTGCAGGATATTCTGTGCAGGTTTGAAAGGATGCGCGGCAAGGACGTGCTGTGGCAGCCGGGTCTCGACCATGCCGGCATCGCCACTCAGATGGTGGTTGAACGCCAGATGGCTGAGCGTCAGGAGCCGGGCCGGCGTGAGATCGGCCGTGAGGCTTTTCTCGACAAGGTCTGGACCTGGAAAGGTGAAAGTGGTGGCACCATCGTCGGCCAGCTGCGCCGCCTTGGTGCGTCTTGTGACTGGTCGCGTGAGCGTTTCACCATGGATGAAGGGCTGTCGAAAGCTGTCCTGAAGGTTTTCGTGCAGTTGTACCGCGAAGGCCTGATCTACAAGGACAAGCGCCTGGTCAACTGGGACCCGACTTTCGAGACCGCCATTTCCGATCTTGAGGTGGAAAATACTGAAGTCGACGGCCACATGTGGCACTTCAAGTATCCGCTGGCCGGTGGCGCGACCTACGAATATGTCGAAAAGGATGAAGACGGCAACGAGACGCTTCGCGAAACCCGCGATTACATTTCCATTGCCACTACACGGCCTGAAACCATGCTGGGTGATGGCGCGGTTGCGGTGCATCCATCTGATGAACGCTACGCGCCCATTGTCGGCAAGTTGTGCGAAATTCCGGTTGGCCCGAAACAGCACCGCCGCCTGATCCCGATCATCACCGATGAGTACCCGGACCCGGACTTCGGTTCAGGCGCGGTGAAGATCACCGGCGCGCACGACTTCAACGACAACATGGTTGCCAAGCGCAACAATATCCCGATGTACCGGCTGATGGATGTAAAGGCTGCCATGCGCAGTGACGGCGAAGCCTATGAGCAGGCCGCTGCAAGGGCCGCAGCCATCGTCAAGGCAGGCGGTGAACCGGATGCCCGCGCCGTCGACGAAATCAACCTGGTGCCGGACGAGTACCGCGGGCTGGACCGTTTCGAGGCGCGCAAGCGTGTCATCGCCGACATCGACACCGAAGGCGGCATGATCATGGTCGAGGACAGGAAGATCACCCAGCCGTTTGGTGACCGTTCCAAGGACATCATTGAGCCGATGCTGACCGACCAGTGGTTTGCCAACGCCGAAGAGCTCGCCAAGCCTGCCATCGCGGCAGTCGAGAACGGTGAAACGAAGTTTGTGCCCACCCAGTGGGACAAGACGTACTTCGAGTGGATGCGCAACATCCAGCCGTGGTGCATTTCGCGCCAGCTGTGGTGGGGCCACCAGATTCCGGCATGGTACGGCGAGGACGGCACGGTATTTGTCGCTGAAACCGAGGCGCTGGCCGAAGAGCAGGCCGAAGCGCACTATGGTCATCGGGTGAAACTGACCCGCGATGAAGACGTGCTCGACACCTGGTTCTCGTCGGCGCTGTGGCCGTTCTCCACGCTCGGCTGGCCAGACGAAACGAGCGAGCTTCAGCGCTATTATCCCACCAACACGCTGGTCACCGGCTTTGACATCATCTTCTTCTGGGTTGCCCGCATGATGATGATGGGCATGCACTTCATGAAGAAGGCCGATGGCTCGCCGCAGGTGCCCTTCGACACCGTCTATATCCACGCTCTGGTGCGCGACGAGAAGGGCCAGAAGATGTCGAAGTCGAAAGGCAACGTCATCGACCCGCTGGAACTGATCGACGAATACGGCGCCGACGCCTTGCGCTTCACTCTTGCTGCAATGGCTGCACAGGGGCGCGACATCAAGCTCGCCACAAGCCGCGTTGAAGGCTATCGCAATTTCGGCACCAAGCTGTGGAATGCCGCGCGCTTTGCAGAGATGAACGAGGCGGTCCGTGTCGACGGCTTTGACCCGGCCGGATGCACCGTGACGCTCAACCGCTGGATCGCGGGCGAAGCGGCAGCGCACCCGCGACGCTGTCACCTCAGGCATAGAGGACCACCGCTACAACGAGGCGGCAGGCGCGCTGTACAGCTTCATCTGGCACACCTTCTGCGACTGGTATGTCGAGCTGTCCAAGCCCATCCTGAACGGCGCAGACGAAACCGCCAAGGCCGAAACCCGCGCCATGACGGCCTGGGTGCTGGACCAGATCCTCATGCTGTTGCATCCGTTCATGCCGTTCATCACCGAAGAGCTGTGGCAGAACACCGGCGGCGTGGCGGGGCGCGGCTCCATGCTGGCGCAGGCCGCATGGCCGGCCTATGACGGGCTGATCGACGATGACGCCAGGGCCGACATGGACTGGGTCGTGCGCCTGATCACCGAAATCCGCTCAGTTCGTTCTGAAATGAACGTGCCGGCCGGCGCAAAGGTGCCATGCGTGCTGGCCCATCCCGGCGAGCAGGCCAGGCGCCGCGCCACCGAATGGATGGCGGAAATTTCCCGACTTGCCCGTCTTGAAAGCCTTGAGTTTGCCGATGCCGTGCCGGAAGGTTCAGCGCAGATCGTGCTGGACGAGGCGGTCATCGCGCTGCCGCTAAAAGGCGTTATAGACTTTGGCGCTGAAAAGGCGCGGCTGGAAAAAGACCTTGAAAAGACGGTGAAGGAAATCGCCTCCATCGACGGGCGGCTGAAAAACGCCGGCTTCGTCGCCAAGGCCCCGCCGGAGGTGATCGAGGAAACCAGCACGCGCCGCGAGGAACTGGGCGTCAAGGCGGAGCAGGTGAAAGAGGCCATCACCCGCCTGGCGGAAATGGGGTAGGGGCTGTTTTCAGGCGCCGGTCATTTTAACGATGGCCGGATTTCAACAACTTGGTGATTGCCCTTACGTTCATATCGGGTAATCTGACACCAGCAGGTTGCAGAAGTTCGGGACGCCACCACCCATGACCAGAGATGAAACCATCGCCTTGTTCCTGAAGGGCAAGGACGCCTGGAACGCGTGGGCACAAGACATGCTGGCACGGCGCAAGGCGCTGGAAGCCAACGGTCAGTGGCAGGTGAAAGAGGATTTTTTTGGGGATCTTAAACCGGAAAACGATGTCACTCGTAAGTGGCTGAGCTTGGCATTGGCCGACTTCAGTTCCACCCGGTTGATCGCTAATGGCCAACCGGGTGGAAGTGATGAAGAGTCAGACGGCGCTGATGGCGAAGTCAAAACAATTTGTCTTGAGGCAGAAGATATAGACTTTACGGGTTTTGTTTTTCTGTCAGTTGCCAGTTTCGCTGGCGCGACGTTCAGCGGCATTGCCAGTTTTGATGGCGCGACGTTCAGCGGTTATGCCAGGTTCGATGACGCGACGTTCAGCGGTTATGCCAGGTTCGATGGCGCAACGTTCAGCGGTTATGCCAGGTTCGATGACACGACGTTCAGCGGCTATGCCAGTTTCTATGGCGCAACGTTCAGCGGCTATGCCAGTTTCTATGGCGCAACGTTCAGCGGCTATGCCAGTTTCGCTGGCGCGACGTTCAGCGACGATGCCATTTTCGATGGCGCGACGTTCAGCGGCGATGCCAGTTTCGATGGCGCGACGTTCAGTGGTTATGCCAGTTTCGCTGGCGCGACGTTCAGCGGCGATGCCAGGTTCGATGACGCGACGTTCAGCGATGATGCTGATTTCAATCTGGCGAATTTTGAAAAACCGGTTCGATGGCAGGATGCCAGTTTTGAGAAATCTGCACAGTTTACATCTCTGCGCTCAAACACCTCGTTTGCGCTCAAGGACACCAGGTTCGCTCAGCCGCCGGATTTTTCAGAAGCACAATTTCACGTACCTCCCGTTCTGGACGATATGACCGTCGCCAACCCGGTCTGCTGCCGCAAATACAATTGGGGTCGGATGGAAGAGAGTGGAGGTTTCAATGATCCACGGCCAAATGGCATGCAGTTCGCTCGTGTTGCCGACAAGCCTGACGATTACCGCAAGTTCCGGGTTCTCAGAAAACTGGCGACCGAGGCTGGCGATCATCAGCAGGAAATGGAGTTTTTTGCCCAGGAAACACTGTGCCGCCGGTTCTGGAAAGACAAACCGTTCAGCGGTGGGGCAGGTCGGTTCTGGTTCGGCTGGCTGTATGAGAAAACATCTGACTTCGGGCGCAGCTTTGCCCGGCCGTTTGTTGGCCTGCTGCTGACATGGACTGTATTCAGCTACCTGTATGCAATCTTGAGAACCAACACTTATGATCTCAATCAGGCGGCCTATATATCCGTTCGCCATAGTCTGCTGATTTCAGGTTTGAGCAAAACCAGCACTCTGGATTCTGCCATCGAGACCTTGTACTGCGGCACCATCCCGACCGGTGTTGCATGGCTTATGGTCCTGCAGCCCTTCATCAGCGTTATCTGGTTTTTCCTGTTCGCGCTCGCTCTGCGCAATCACTTCCGCATCAAATAAGTCACTTTACCTCGAAGACAGGCCTCAGCCCGGTCCAACCAAATCGACAGAATTTCATTGTCGTTCCGCAGTTTCCCGCCACCTCAGACTCACTTTATATGACCGAACAACCCCATTGACAATTTATTCCTATAGGAGTATAGTCTCCATATCTGATCTGGTGGAAGGGGCAGCTAGCGTTTCTGCCTTCAGATCAGGGTGCACGTGCGTCCTGGCGGGCGTTGAATTGACGCCAGTGCCTGCTCAGGATGGGCGAAACCGGAATGTGCCGACGTCACGGTTGGCGACAGTGGCGGCTGTCTGACTTGTAGTGATACGGTCAGGTTTTGCCGAACTCACCGCATGTGCAATGCATGCGGCCACGGGGGCGAAGACCGCTCAGGGCCCCGGGCCTTCCGGATAAGCAAAAACCACATGCGCGCGGGCCGCTCGATGGAGCGCCTATACAAAACAAGCAGACGGCGCGACATCGAGTGGCCCGTAGTTCCTGACTTGCCTGTAAACTCCGGTCAAATGTGATGCGGGGGCCGTCCAGCTGTCAGTATACGTTCATGCTAGCGCACATTCCTGTTGCAAAGCCTCGGGTTCTGCCCACCAATACCTGTTCAGCATCAACACCTGCCGGAGCGCCAAGTGCCATGGTTCACGCCGCTGAAACCTTCATCAACCTGTCGCGCTATCCCATCCACGAACAAGGGGCGAAACGTGATGAACTCGTCGCCCATGTGCAGCGTGAACTGGCCGATGACGGGTGCGCTGTCATCAAGGGCTTTCTGTCGCGCGCAGGCATAGCTGCGCTTACAGCAGAGGCGGATAGTATGTCGTCGCGCGGGCACCGGTCGTTCAACCGCACGAATGTCTATTTCACCGCCGATGATCCGTCGCTTCCCTCAAGCCACCCGAAGCGGCAGTTCTTTGACCGCTCCAACAGTTTCATCCCGGCCGACAATTTTCCGAAGTCCGGCCCACTTCGCACGGTGCATGACTTTCCAGCCTTTGACCCGTTCATCCGCGATTGCTTGCAGGAGGAAAAGTTCTTCCGCTATGCCGACCCGCTGGCCGACGTCATCGTCAATATGGCGGAGGAGGGCAACGGCTTTCCGTGGCATTTCGACACCAACAATTTCACCGTCACCATTGCGCTGCAAAACGCTGAAGGCAGGTGGCGAGTTCGAGTACGCGCCCAATATCCGCAAGGGCGGGGAGAATTTTGAAGAGGTCGCCGCTGTGTTGAACGGCACGTCTGACAAAGTGAAGGTACTGAAGCTGGAACCGGGCGATCTGCAACTGTTTCGCGGGCGTTATTCGCTGCACCGGGTTGCACCGCTGAAAGGTGCGCGACCGCGCTATGTCGCCATCATTTCATACGTTGAAGAGCCGGGCATGGTCGCCACGCCGGAGCGCTGCAAGCAACTATATGGCCGCGTGTTGCCCATCCACTATGAGAGGGCAGGCATGCGTGCCGATGCGTATATTGATTGAGAGACTGGCCAGAAAAACCGTTCAATCTTCGTAGTGCCAGGTAGTCGAGACGTAGTCTTTGTCCTTCTGGCCGGCGCGTTCGAATTTTAGGAAGTCCCAATAGCCGCAGGTATTGCCGGGAAAGTCGCGGCAGGTTGATGGGCGGGCAGGGTAGATGGTGCATCTGCGCGCCTCTGTGTCGAAGAACTGGCAAATGCGCGCGAAGTGTTCATCGTCCTGGCGTTTCATCAACCGCTTGTAGCCGTGGTCGGCGTGGAAGTAGCGTTCCTCTGCCTGCTCCAACGTGATGCCGAAGTGTTTGGCAATGCGTTGCGCGTCGCGCTTTGTCACCTGAATCACAGGGTAGGAGCAGCAATAGCCGGGGCACATGCTGCAATCATACTTCTGTTTCGTCATTTATCCTTCGGTCCTGAATTTCTCGAATGCTGCGTTTGTCTTCTTGATTTCGTTGATTAGCCATTGCCGCAGCGCCAGGCCTGCCGAACTCAGTCTCATGTTCTTGCCCCACACCAGCCAGTAGCCTTCGCCTTCCTCATGGTCCACATCAAACGGTTTGACAAGCCTTCCCGCAAGCAGTGCGTCAGTCGCAATTATTTGGTCAGCCAGCGCGAAACCCTGGCCAGCCTCTGCCGCCTGAATCGCCAGGTAGTTCTGGAACAGCGGGCCGGACCATGCCATGTCGGCGTCCTTCACCTTGGCCTGGCGCAGCCAGTCGGCCCACCATTGGCGCGAATTCTCATGCAGCAGGGTGTAGTCTTTCAGGTCATGTGGTTTGTTTGGCGGGGTATCCTTCACCAGCTCCGGCGCACAGACTGGAAACACCTTGGCCTTGCATAGGAGTTCCGCTTCCACCTCCGGCCATGTGCCTGCGCCATAGCGGATCGCGATGTCATCCTCGCCCTTGTAGAAATCCGAGATGTATTCACCCGGGCTTACATCCAGCTCTATGTCCGGGTGTGCTGTGTTGAAACGGCCAAGTCTAGGCACCAGCCAGCGCGACGCAAACGCACCATCTGGCGCAACAGTCAGGTGGCTGCTGTCACCTTCGATCATGGCGTCGCGTGTTGCTTCTGCAATGGCATCAAATATCGGGGTCAGGCGTGCCGCGTACTTTCGCCCGGCGTCTGTCAGCACAACACCTCTTCCGGTGCGTACAAACAGCTCTGTGCCCAGCCACTCCTCCAGTTCGCGCACATGACGCGACACCGCGGCATGGGTCACAAACAATTCATCTGCAGCCTTGGTGAAACTCTGCGCGCGCGCAGCTGCTTCAAAGGCTCTCAACTGGTTCAGTAGTGGCAGACGTCGTCTCATGGCGTAAAAGTATCACGGTGATTGCGTTACAATAATTAACAAATTATATGTGACTTTTTCTTACATGTCATGTCAGTTCTTGCCGTTTGTGCATCTGCGAAAGAAGGCTCATATATGCATCATCAAAACACGGTAACGCAAAACGAAGGAGACACGTTATGAGCTGGATTTTTGATGCTTACGCAAATGTTTACGGTGCTGCTTTGTTTGGCGCCGGTGGTGCTCGCGGTAATGCTGCAAGTGCTAAGGCACAGGCTGAAGGTGCCCGCACAGCGTCCTACCTCGGTTCTTTCCGCTAAAACACCATACCTAGTTGAAATGCTTTGGAGCGCCCGTTGCTTGATATTTCAGGCAGCGGGCGCTTCTGCCACTACGGATATCTCTACCAGCCAGTCAGGATTGGCGAGACCCGACACGATCAGCAATGTTGATGCCGCTTCGTGTCCGCCAAGCATCTGGTCGCGCACTTCTCTGTAAATCGGGATGCCGGACGCCTGGGTGATGTAGACCGTCATCTCAACGATATCCGCCGCAACAAGCCCCTGGCTATCCAGAATGGCGAGAATGTTTTTCCAGCAATTTTCATGTTGGCCGTGTTCTGTTGCTGGCAGCTTGCCATTCACATCTACGCCTACTTGTCCTGATACGATGATCAAATCGCTGCCAGCTGCCACACGCATGGCCTGTGCGTAGCGTGAGAATGGAGCTGGAGCGCCGTTTGTGCTGATCTTGATGGGCATGACTGACCTCCTGTCGGTTGACATCTGCGGTTGCAGTTTGTAGAACATATAGGGAACAAGCGCCTTGTGGACAAGGCGGGTACCACGCTGGCAGTGACCAGGTGAAAAGTCTAGGGTCAGCCATCAAACAAGGGATTCAGGAGCAGAAGCATGGCAGGTTCAATCAACAAGGTTATCCTGATCGGAAATCTGGGAGCAGACCCCGAGATCCGCCACACACAGGACGGCCGGCCGATCGCCAACTTGCGTATCGCAACCTCTGAAACCTGGCGTGACCGGAGTTCAGGAGAGCGGCGCGAAAAGACCGAATGGCATACGGTTGTCATATTCTCCGAAGGTCTTGTGAAGGTTGTTGAGCAATACCTCAAGAAGGGTTCGAAGGTCTATCTCGAGGGCCAGCTGCAGACCCGCAAGTGGCAAGATCGTGATGGTAATGACCGTTATTCCACAGAAGTGGTTCTGCAGAACTTCAATTCAACGCTGGTCATGCTGGATGGCAAGCAAGGTGGTGGTGCAGGGGATTCTGGCGGTTACAATCAGGACACCAGTGGTGGTGATTTTGGTCGCGGCAGCCCAATGCAGCGTCCACAGGGTAGTGGCGGCAAGCAACAGGATGCAGCGTCATTTGCACGCGATGACATGGATGACGAGGTTCCGTTCTAAGAATTTTATTATTCTCGAACGGCTACTTTCTTAATCGTTAAGTAACCAGCTTCACCATATTTGTTGACCAAGCGGGCGGGTTCATGTTGCGGTGCGGCATTCTGCGCCTGCCTCCGCCACATGATGGGCACATTTGCGTAGCACACGTGACCTAGAGGCATGACTATTCGTGACGATCATTGAGGCTCCTGAGCGGCAAGGATAAGCAGGGAGCGGATTTTATCCGGGGATCAGAAAAATGATGAAAACGGTTATCGCTGCTGCATGCGGCGCAGTTCTTTTTGCGGCAAGCGCAGGTTTCGCCAACGCTGGTGAGACGCTTACAGCCAGTCAGATCAAGAAGTTTGTACCAGGCAGTGCAAGTGCCCACATTATGGGTTCAAAGGTTCGCATTCGTTTGGGGCAGGGCGGCAGCATTTCCGCGAAATGGGATGGTGAGCGCGACACTGGTATCTGGCGTGTGAACAACGATCAGCTTTGCATCAAATTCAACAAGTGGATGAACGGTGCAACCCGCTGCTCTGCTGTGACCCGCTCCGGCAACACGTATCGCGTGGCCGGCGCGACTTTCACCAAGCACTAAGCAGGTTTGAGTTGAGACAACCACACCTGTTCAGTGTGGTCTTCACCAGACTGGATCTCGATGAATAGCCGCTTCACTTCCGGGTGGGCGGCTTTGATCTGTTGCTCAAGATCATAGATGGCATCTTCCAGCGATCCGGTGTCCATATCGTCACGCACATCAAGAGATACTGCAAGCAATACGTCCTGCGGTCCCATGTGCATTGTTCGCATTTCGTTGATCTGGTTGACTGCATCTGATGTCATGATCAGTGCTTCAAGGTCGGCCGCAAGCGCGTCTGACACAGCTTCCCCGATCAGCAGGCCCTTGGTTTCAAAACACAGGAATACTGCTACCCCCGCCAGCAGCAAGCCAATACCTATTGACGCGGCACCGTCCATCCAGGGCAGGTTGAAATACTCAGCTGCGAGCAGCCCGGCAAACGCAATAGCCAGCCCCATCATTGCTGCTGCATCCTCGAACAGCACGGTGAACAAGCCCGGGTCCTTGCTCTGCCGGACGGCGGTGAAGATTGGCGTCTTGCCACGCCTGCGATTGAACTCCCTGGTAGCCAGATATAGCGCCACACCTTCAAAGATCATTGCCAGACCAAGAACGATGTAATTTACAATCGGTGACGTAACCAGCTCGGGATGCATAACCTTGTGCACGCCTTCGTACAACGACACTCCGGCACCAATGGAGAAGATCAGCAGCGCCACAACGAAGGCCCAGAAATACAACTCGCGGCCATACCCGAATGGATGGGTCTTGTCAGCTGGGCGTTCCGACTTCTTGAGGCCGTACAGCAGAAGCGCCTGATTGCCGGTGTCAACCAGTGAGTGAATTGCCTCCGATAACATGGCAGATGAACCAGTGTAGACGGATGCAGCAAACTTGGTGCAGGCAATGGCGCCATTGCCCAACAAGGCGGCTATTATGATGGTTTTGGAGCTGCCAGAAGCCATGAAGGTAAATCCCGGTTTGGTGATTTGCAGTGATTGACGTGACGAACTAGGCTTCGCCGGGTGAGTTGTATTCAAGGTTAGGGGAAACCCAATGCGGTTACAATGTGCAGTTGCGTTTATGGTCATGGCTATCTCTACTGCTGTGCCAGCCATGGCCGGGAAGGCCGACGTGCTCGACGTCAGGACTGCCCGCTCTGCTGATGGTACGTGGCGTTTCGATGTAACAGTGAAACACGGTGACACCGGGTGGGATCACTATGCAAACCGCTGGGACGTGGTGGCGCCGGACGGCACGGTTCTGGGCTCTCGAACGTTACTTCATCCACATGAAACCGAGCAGCCGTTCACCAGATCACTGAGCGGAGTACAAGTGCCCGAAGGGATCGGTACGGTGACAATTCGGGCAAATGATTCCGTGCATGGAGAAGGCGGTGAAACAGTTACCATAGATCTCGCGCAGTAGGTCGAAAAAACTCCATTTAAACAATGCATTACAAATAGAAATTTAGACCGGTAAAAATGCGGCAGAAATTTGCCTGCACCGCTCGAATTTGGTAGGTTCCAGATACAAGATTCGCCTGTTTGCCTTGCCGTTCATGTGGCCTGGTGACAGAGCACGAGGAGCCGCCGCTTGAGCGACGACAACGAAACCATTCCGCCATCCCAGCCACCTATGGATGAAAGCGGTATAAGCAGCATCACAATCGAAGACGAGATGCGCCGCAGCTATCTCGATTATGCCATGAGCGTAATCGTGAGCCGCGCGCTGCCTGATGTTCGCGACGGGCTCAAGCCGGTACACAGACGCATTCTGCATTCGATGAACGAGAATGGTTACGACTGGAACAAGCCGTATCGCAAATCCGCCCGCGTCGTCGGTGATGTGATTGGTAAGTATCACCCCCACGGGGATCAGTCGATCTATGATGCGCTGGTTCGAATGGCGCAGAATTTCTCGATGCGCTTGCCGCTGCTGGATGGCCAGGGCAACTTCGGCTCCGTTGACGGCGACCCGCCAGCTGCCATGCGCTATACTGAAGTGCGCATGGACAAGGTTGCACATGCGCTTCTGGAAGACATCGACAAAGACACCGTCAACTTTCAGGACAACTACGATAATTCCGAGCGCGAACCGACAGTGCTGCCTGCTCGCTTTCCAAACCTGTTGGTCAACGGGGCGGGTGGTATTGCAGTAGGTATGGCTACAAACATACCGCCGCACAATCTCGGTGAAGTGGTGGACGCCACAATCGCGACGATGGAAAACCCTGCGATTTCAATGGAAGAGCTCAACGAAATCGTTCCGGGCCCGGATTACCCGACAGGCGGGATCATTCTTGGCCGGGCCGGTATTCGCGCCGCGCAGATGACCGGCAGGGGCTCGGTTGTCACCCGTGGCAAGGCAACTATCGAGGAAATTCGCAAGGACCGCGAAGCGATCATCATTCACGAGATCCCGTATCAGGTGAACAAGTCGTCGATGATCGAGAAGATTGCCGAACTTGTGCGCGAAAAGCGGGTTGAAGGTATTTCCGACATTCGCGACGAGTCTGACCGGCATGGCATGCGCGTTGTCATTGAGCTCAAGCGCGACGCCGTTGGTGAGGTTGTGCTGAACCAGCTCTACAAGTTTTCCCAGCTTCAGCAATCATTCGGGGTCAATGCCGTTGCACTGACAGGCGGGCGTCCGGAAGTAATGACACTGAAGGACATGCTGTCAGCATTTGTGGCTTTCAGGGAAGAAGTGGTTACACGGCGGACGAAGTTCCTGCTTAACAAGGCTCGCGACCGTGCCCATGTGCTGGTTGGTCTGGCTATCGCCGTTGCAAACATTGACGAGGTCATTGTGCTGATCCGCAGTGCGCCTGATCCGGCAACTGCACGATCACAATTGATGGGCCGGGAATGGCCTGCCAAGGATATGGCGCCGTTGATCCGCCTGATTGCCGATCCGCGTCATCAGCTCACTGAGGACGGAATGTACCGCCTGTCTGAAGAACAGGCCCGCGCCATACTTGATTTGCGCCTGCAAAGACTGACAGCACTTGGCCGTGATGAAATTGGCGACGAACTCAAGAAGCTGGGCGACGAGATTACCGACTATCTGGATCTTCTGCGTTCGCGCGCGCGCGTTCAGTCGATCATCCGTGACGAGTTGCTGGCTGTGAAGGAAGAATTTGCCACACCACGGCGCACTGAAATTGCCGATTATCTGGGTGAGGTGGACGATGAAGACCTGATCGCGCAGGAAGACATGGTCGTAACTGTTTCGCACACCGGTTACATCAAGCGCG
Source organism: uncultured Alphaproteobacteria bacterium (assembly GCA_963787895.1). GTDB lineage: Bacteria > Pseudomonadota > Alphaproteobacteria > Rhizobiales > Aestuariivirgaceae > Anderseniella. The sequence goes on from CAWBEX010000004.1 coordinate 133,240, forward strand.
TGCCGCTGACCACCTATCGCGCACAACGTCGTGGTGGCAAGGGCCGTTCCGGAATGCAGACCAAGGACGAGGATTTCGTCACCAGATTGTTCGTTGCCGACACGCATACGCCGGTACTGTTCTTCTCATCGCGCGGCATGGCCTACAAGATGAAGGTCTGGAAGCTGCCGCTGGCTGCGCCGCAAGCGCGAGGCAAGGCACTGGTAAACCTGCTGCCGCTGGAGGAGGGCGAGCGCATTACTACCATCATGCCGTTGCCTGCAGATGAGGATACCTGGGGCGACCTGGACGTGATGTTCGCTACTACGCGCGGCACTGTGCGCCGTAACAAGTTGTCTGATTTTGTCGAAGTTCGTCAAAACGGCAAGATCGCCATGAAGCTTGATGATGGCGACGGCATTGTCAGCGTCGAAACCTGTGTGGACAGCGATGATGTGCTGCTCACAACTGCCAATGGACAGGCAATCCGGTTCAGGGTGACCGATGTGCGGGTGTTTGCGGGGCGCAACTCAGTTGGTGTGCGCGGTATCAACCTGGCAGATGGTGACGAGATCATTTCCATGACCATTTTGCGCGGGTTTGAAGCTACGGCCGATGAGCGCACTGCGTACATAAAGATGCGCCGTGCCATGGAGGGTGAAGACGCTGACGCCGTGCCAGACGAAGAAGAAGACAGCGTCGACGCAGTCATTGATCAGGAACGCTACATTGCAATGGGTGCTGCAGAGCAGTTTATCCTGACACTGTCCGAGAACGGATACGGCAAGCGTTCATCCGCGTACGAATACCGGGTGACGGGCCGTGGCGGCAAAGGCATTGTTGCCATGTCGGTGAGTGAGCGCAATGGCAAGCTCGTTGCATCGTTCCCGGTCGAAGAGAGTGACCAGATCATGCTGGTGACAGACGGCGGACAGCTGATCCGATGCCCGATCAACGATATCCGCATTGCAGGCCGTTCGACGCAAGGTGTCACGGTATTCCGCACCGCCGAGGATGAAACCGTTGTTTCCGTCAGCCGCATATCAGAAGACGTCAACGGCGATGACGATGATGAGGGCGAAGGCGGTGCTGACGATGATGGCGTGCTGCCAGATGCGCCGCCGCCTGACGATGGACCGGAAACCTAGCGTATAAACTCTGTGAGTGGTGTGTCTGCGCGGATGTACTTGGGAAACCGTGGCGACCCATCGCCATTGCGCCCGAGGCAGAGTAGGGGGCGTTGCCGCAGCTTGTGCAGCATCTCTATTTCGCGGTGCTTGAGATGGCGCGAGGCACCCCATGCAATCACGATGTCACCGTTACGCCTGGCGATCCATGCAAGAGCCCGTTTGATTGCCAGATCATTGGCGGCATCGGGGGCGCCTGCTTGTGTGGACAGTCTGGTTGAATCCGGCTCTATCACAGCGCTCAGATTTATGACGCCATGCACATCATAACCATGGCGGGCACTGATGTTGGTTGTCATGGTCGTGGTAGGATCGTTGACATCATGTGTTGCGCGGCTGGGGTTCATCATGATCCATAAAACAGCGCCTCCACCGGCTGTGCCCACATTGCGTCTTAGCCAGTAACGCCTGGTGCAGCACGGAGAAAAGACGGCAAACCGGCTGGTCATGCGGGCGGGCAGGATGGTCATGCACCCATTGTTACACCTGGCTTGACGATGCAGGCAACATGGGGATTACTGCTGGCGGTGCATGACAATACGGGATCCGCGCTGAATGTCCGTTGAACTCTATCTTGCGTTCGCTGGGGCGACTGCTCTGCTGTTTGTGACGCCAGGTCCGGCCATGTCGCTCATTCTTGCCAACAGTGCAGCACGCGGTGCGGGCGCCGGTCTCATGACGGCGGCCGGCAGCACGCTGGGTTTTGCTTTGCTGCTTGCAGTAGTCGCCGCAGGCATGGCCTGGATTGTCGAGGTCATGGCGCATTGGTTTGACTGGATCCGCATTGCTGGTGCGGCTTATCTGATTTGGCTTGGTTTTACGCGGTTGCGTGCTGGTGCCGGATTGGACACGTCGGTGAAGGCCGTCCGTTCAGCCCATTTCCGCGAAGGTGTCACAGTCGCCATCGCAAACCCGAAAGTGCTGCTATTTCTGGGCGCGTTCTTTCCACCATTCATCAACCCGTCAGGCAATGTCGGCCTGCAACTGACCGTGTTGAGTGTCACATTCCTGGTTTTGAGCATGGCATTTGGGGCGGGGCTGGCCCTCATGGGGGCACGCGCCAGAAAGTTCTTTTCTGGCGCCCATGCGCAGACAATTGAGCGGTTGAGCGGCGCAGTGCTTGTTGGAGCAGGCCTGTGGCTGGCACTGGCGAAACGATGAGGACCCTATGACCATACTCAGCTTGTCCGTGGAAGTTTATCTGGCATACGTGCTGGCTTGCATAGCCATTGTCATTGTGCCGGGACCAACTGTGACCGTCATAATAGCCAACTCCTTGCGCCATGGCGCAAAGGCAGGGCTGTTAAATGTGGCAGGTACGCAAGTCGGGCTTGCCGTCATGCTTGGTGTCCTTGCAGGCGGTTTGCACTACATTGTGGAAAGCGTGGCCCATGTGTTTGACTGGTTGAGGCTGGCGGGTGCTGCCTACCTGATATGGTTAGGCATCAAGCTGCTCAGGTCTGACGGCACCATGGGCAATGCGACTGATGTACCGCGCGCCAACGGTTCGTTCTTTTGGCAAGGCCTCGTGGTTATCCTGTCAAACCCCAAGGCCTTGTTCTTCTTTGGTGCTTTTATCCCGCAATTCGTCGACCCGTCTGGCAATGCCATGGCACAGACGGTCTTGCTCGGCGCTACATTCATGCTGGTGGCCACTATTCTGGATGGCGCTTATGCACTTTTGGCAGGCGGCGCCGGCAAATGGCTGTCAAGAACCCGTGTAAGGGCGCTCGAGATCGGCAGCGGTATTTGCCTCATAGGTGGCGGTGTCTGGCTGGCGCTGGCTAGGCGCGCCTAGACCATGCCGGGTTCAAGAGCGTAACCAAAGGCCACAAACTCAGAATGTTGCCCTATAGAAATCATTGGTGCCCGGTGTAACGTGAAACGTGATGAACGGGGCGTCCGTTTGCATAATTCAACAGTTTCAGCATTGTTTCGCCTGTCAAAAGCTCTTAAGTGTCGCTGTCATGAAGAATACCGGATTCTACCCTGGAAGTTTTGATCCCGTCACCTATGGGCATCTGGACGTGATTGCACGTTCAGCGCGCATTCTCGACAATTTGGTGCTTGGGGTGGGGGTGCATCATGGAAAGGCGCCGTTTCTGCCAACAGACACACGACTGAGCCTGCTGGAATCGGCATGCAAGCCCATTGCAGAGGTTACCGGCTGTCAGATTACCATCACTACGTTTGATGGTCTTGCCGTGCATGCGGCGCGCGATGCAGGGGCAGGGGTTATTATCCGCGGCTTGAGAGATGCGTCTGATTTTGACTACGAGGTCCAGATGGGCCAGATGAATGCTGGCCTTGCTCCTGACATAGAAACCATATTTCTGGCTGCTAGCCCCGCAACGCGCATGATTGCTTCTTCGCTGGTCAAGCAAATTGCCAAGATGGGCGGGGACATTGCGGCATTTGTGCCCGAAGAGGTCAATAAGGCGGTGCTGCAATCGTTGAAATCCAAATAATCAAAACCCGGAGACATATCTTGAGAAAGCATATCTTCGCAGCTCTGGCTGGCCTGTGCGCCGGTGCAATGCTGTCAACCGTACCGGCGAATGCCGCCCAACAGATTGTCATGGAGCTGAAGTGCGGGCCTGTGATTATTGATCTGCGTCCCGACCTTGCCCCAAAGCATGTCGAGCAAGTGACTGCCCTTGCTGCCAAGGGCTTTTATGATGGCATCATCTTTCATCGAGTGATCGACGGGTTTATGGCGCAAACCGGCGATCCGACCGGCACCGGCACAGGTGGTTCCGACCTGCCAGACATTGCCGCAGAATTTTCAAGCGAACCGTTTCAACGCGGCGCGGTCGGCATGGCCAGGTCCAGTAATCCAGACAGCGCCAACTCGCAGTTCTTCATCATGTTCGCACAGGGTGATTTTCTGAACGGTCAGTATACTGTCTGGGGTCAGGTGTCGTCAGGCATGGAATGCGTCGACCAGATCAACAAGGGCGAGCCGCCCGCAGACCCTGACAAGATCATCAAGATGTCGGTCCAATAGGCTGCATCGCGTTTAAACTAACTACCGCAATAAGGAGAGACTTGTGGCAGAACTGGAACCTGAAAACACCCTCTTACTCGACACAACAAAGGGCCGTGTCGTCATTCGCCTGCGCCCGGACCTGGCACCTGGCCACGTAAACCATATCAAGGAACTGGCACGAGAAGGTTTCTATGACGGTACACCTTTTCACCGTGTGATTGATGGCTTCATGGCACAAGGTGGCGACCCGACTGGCACCGGCACCGGCGGCTCCAGCAAGCCGAACCTCAAGGCCGAGTTCACCGACGCACCGCACGTTCGCGGCACCGCTTCGATGGCACGCTCTGCAATGCCGGATAGCGCCAACTCGCAGTTCTTCCTTTGCTTTGGAGATTGTTCGTTCCTCGATGGCCAGTACACCGTATGGGGTGAAGTTGTTGAAGGCATGGAGAATATTGACAAGTTTGCCCGCGGCGAACCTGTCCCAAATCCGGATCGTATCGAGAAGATGCAGGTCATGGCGGATGCGTCCTAATCTGCCATCACTGGTTGCCGCCGCGCTGCTTGTTGCAGGCGGCGGAACCTTTCATCCGGCCCACGCGACCCAAAACCTGGTTTGCGATCATTCAGAAGAAATCTCTATCAGTCTCTTGATGGGCGATCTCGCAATAGCGTCAGTATCGCGCGCTGACATCACGGTCAATGTGAAGCGGTGGTCAACGCAGGCCGGGCCCGGTGTTACTACAATAGTAGTTGGACAGGCGTATCAGTCGGAATCAGAGCTTCGCATCGACTTTACCGATGAGAACGTCAACGCGTTCATTGCAAGGCTCAGGCTGGTTCAGGCCTCTGATGAGACCACACTCGCACAGGCAGGTGTGCTCGAAATGCCCGGTGTTGGTGTCTGGCCGGTCGTGTGCACGGAAGGCTAGAGCCGGACTTTCATGAAAGTTGAATTGTTTGATTTTGCATTGCCGCCAGAGCTGATCGCCTTGCGCCCTGTCAGCCCGCGCGATGCGGCCCGCCAACTGGTAGTGACGCCGGGGGCACAGTTGCAGGACGACGTCGTTTCCAACTTTTCGAACCACCTGAAGCCAGGGGATGTACTGGTTTTCAACGATACCAAGGTCATTCCGGCACGGCTGTTCGGCAGGAGGGTCGGCCGGGGCGATGCTCAACCACGTATTGAAGTGACGCTGCATCAGCGCATGGATGGAGCGCGTTGGAAGGCGTTTGCCAAGCCAGGGCGCAAACTGGTCCCAGGTGACACCTTGAGTTTTGCGGAACCTGATGGTGCATTCGTTGCCGCTGTGGAAGCAAAGGGCGAAGGTGGGGAGATCGACGTTGCATTCAATCTGGTTGGAGCCGATCTGGATCAGGCTATTGCCCAGTTTGGCATATTGCCACTGCCGCCATACATCGCCTCGAAACGAGCAGCTGATGAACGCGACGAATTGGACTATCAGACAATGTTTGCAACTGCAGAGGGGGCTGTGGCCGCACCTACTGCTGCCTTGCACTTCACCCCTACCTTGATGGCGCAACTTGCGAACAAGGGCATCGGGCATGAGTTCGTCACCCTCCATGTGGGCGCGGGTACATTTCTGCCGGTGAAAGCAAGTGATACCAGTGAGCATATCATGCACAGCGAGTGGGGCAGTGTAGGCGAGGATGTCGCAAGCCGGTTGAACGAAGCGCGTGAACGAGGCGGGCGTATCATTGCTGTTGGCACTACGGCCATGCGGCTGCTGGAGAGCGCGGCCGATGAGTGCGGCGCGGTTCAGCCATGGTCAGGGTCAACCGGCATTTTCATTACACCAGGTTACAAGTTCAAGGTGGCAGGCGCATTGATGACCAACTTTCATCTGCCAAAGTCCACATTGTTCATGCTCGTCAGTGCGTTTTGCGGGCTTGAGACAATGAAGCAGGCCTATGCCCATGCTGTAGAAAAAGGCTACCGGTTCTATTCCTATGGGGACTCTAGCCTGCTATGGCCTCAACAGAAATGACCAATACTTTCTCCTTCAAGCTGCACAAGAGCGATGGGCCGGCCCGGTTAGGCACGGTTCACACACTTCATGGCGATATACGTACCCCTGCGTTCATGCCTGTTGGTACCGTGGGCACCGTCAAGGCTCTCTATCTGGAGCAGGTCGAGCAAGCAGGTGCCGATATCATCCTGGGCAATGTGTACCACCTGATGCTGCGTCCCGGAGCAGAGCGGGTGGCCCGTCTGGGTGGATTGCACAATTTCATTGGCTGGAAGGGCCCAATCCTGACTGACAGCGGTGGCTTTCAGGTGATGTCGCTTTCCCAGATTCGCAAGATCACCGAAGAAGGTGCAACGTTTCAGTCACATATCGACGGGTCAACCTATGAGTTGTCTCCGGAACGATCGATGGAGATACAACGGCTGCTTGGATCAACAATCCATATGCAGCTTGATGAGTGCATAGCTTTCCCCCATGAGCACACGGACGCCGAAAGGGCGATGCAGCTGTCGCTGCGCTGGGCGAAGCGCTCCCGTGAAGCGTTCGGTGATCAACCGGGCAGAGGTTGTTTCGGCATTGTGCAGGGCGGCACGAATGCCGACTTGCGCGAAGAAAGTGCAAGGGGGCTGCAAGAAATCGGGTTTCACGGGTACGCAATTGGCGGGCTGGCGGTTGGCGAGGGGCAGGATCTGATGCTCTCAACTCTCGATACAACAATTCCGCACTTGCCCGAGACCCAACCTCGCTACCTGATGGGGGTCGGAACGCCTGAAGATATACTGGAAGCTGTGGCGCGCGGCGTGGACATGTTCGATTGCGTGATGCCCACACGTTCGGGCCGGCACGGTCAGGCATTCACAAGTAACGGCAGGATGAACCTGCGGAATGCAAAATTTGCCGAAGATGAGCGTCCACTTGACGCGAGTATCGAGCATCCGGCCCTGAACGGTTATTCCCGCGCATATTTGCACCATCTGGTTCGCTCTGGCGAGATTCTTGGAATGATGCTGTTGTCATGGGCCAACACAGCCTACTATCAGCACCTCATGCAAGGCATACGTCTGGCAATCAATGAGGACAACTTTCAGGCATTCCGACAAAAGACGGCAGCAAGGTGGCAAAATCGGGCCAGTTGACCATGAAGGCACAACTATGCGACATGTGGTCGACAAGAATAATCTTGGGCAGGAGGCCCAGACAGCATGAAAATGACAGGCGAAGAGGTCATTTCTGCCCCGCGTCAGGTGGTGTGGAATGCATTGAATGACCCAGAGGTCCTAAAGAAATCCATCACGGGTTGTGAGGAAATTTCCAAAAAATCCGATCAGGAGTTTGACGCCCGCGTTACCGCGAGGGTTGGGCCGGTGAAGGCTTCTTTCAATGGTAATGTCAAGCTGTCGAAATTAAATCCGCCAAGCAGCTACGTCATCTCAGGCGAAGGAAAGGGCGGCATTGCCGGGTTCGCCAAGGGTGGCGCGACCGTGCGGCTGAGCGATACTGGCGAGAATTCGACACGTCTTTCGTACGATGTTGATGCACAGGTTGGCGGAAAGCTCGCCCAGATCGGCTCCCGCCTGATTGATTCTGCGGCCAAGAAGATGGCTCAGGATTTCTTTAAGAAATTCAACAAGATTGTGAGTGAAATGCCACAAGATACTGAAACTTCGAAGAAAACCACTGCGAAAAAGCCCGCAGCCAAGAAAACCGCAACCAAGACCAAACCAGCGGCGAAGACCAAACCAGCGGCAAAGACCATGGCGACTGCCAAGGCAGCAGTCGCAAAAAGCGCTGCTGTAAAGAAGTCTGTGTCAAAGACTGCAACGAAGGCAGCTTCAAAGACCAAGGCAGCCACGAAGAAAGCCGCCAAGGCTGCTTCCAAGGTGGCGTCTAAAGCATCTGCAGCAAAGGTATCGGCCACCAAGACAGCCAAGGCTGCCAGCAAAGCTGCCAGCAAGACAACGTCGAAGGTTGTTTCCAAGGCGTCTACTGCGAAGTCATCCGCGAGCAAGACAGCAAAGGCAACTGCTCGCAAGGCCGGTGCCAAGGCATCCAGTGCGGCAAGTACTGCGGCATCGAAAGCCACAGCAGCGACCAGTTCTGCAGCTTCGGCTGCACATGAGGCAGCTGCAACCACGAAAACAGCCGCTACCCAGAGCTTGAATGTAGCCAGCAAGGGCGCATCACAGGCAGCGGAAAAGGCAACCAACGCGATGCCACCCCAGGCCAAGGCAATGTCCGGCATGTGGCTGTGGATTGCGCTGGCCGCAGCTGCAAGTCTGCTGATTGTGTGGGCGACCGGCAGCTAAGCGTCACAATAAATTTCGGGGCGTTACTCGATATTAATCATAATTCTTCATTGTTGGATGCGTGGATAGGCAAGAGGCCGATTCCCGACCAGCAAGAAGAAATTGATTCGTATCAACCATGTCCCCACCACCAATTCATGACAGCCAGAACATCCTTTCCGCTTTGAAGAATGGAAGGCTTGCTCTGGTTTCGATCGCCGCATTCAGCTTTATGATCAATCTGCTGATGTTGACCGGGCCACTATTTATGCTCCAGGTGTATGACCGGGTGCTGAACAGCGGCAGCGTGTCGACTTTGGTGGCTTTGGTCATTCTGGCGGCAACGCTTTATTCTTTGTATGGCTTTCTGGAATTCATCCGCAGCCGGATAATGATGCGGATTGGCCGCGAGATGGACGAGGGCCTTCGGGCTCGGGCGTTTGACATGATGGGTTTTCACGCCATCAAGGGCAATCCGGCCGTACGTAACAGTCCCATGGCTGATCTTTTGACCATTAGACAGTTCATATCGAGTCCTGGGCCATTCGCCTTTTTCGACATGCCCTGGGCACCCGTCTACCTGGCGGTGATCTATTTGATGCATCCGTGGCTGGGGATCGCCTCAACAGTAGCGGTGATCCTTCTGGCGGTGCTGGCCATCATCAACAATCGCATGATGCGTGGGCCAAGTGCCGAGGCGCAAAAGGCCATTGCACAAGCTCAGATAGTATCTGACGAGTCACTTCGCAATGCTGAGGTAGCAAGTGTGCTTGGCATGAACGATGTGCTGCGGCAGCGTTGGGAGACCCATCAGTCAGCGGCTCTGGATGCGCAGACTTCTGCCTCGGACCGGGGTGGCTTGATCTCAACCATCTCACGCACCCTGCGGCTGATGTTTCAGTCTGGCATTCTTGGCCTGGGCGCGCTGCTGGCCATTCAACAGGAAATTTCGGCAGGCTCAATGATTGCAGCCTCGATCATCATGGCCCGCGCGCTGGCACCGGTCGAGCAGGTAGTTGCTCACTGGCAGCCGTTTCTCAGTTTCCGAGCTGCCTGGAAAAGACATGGTGAGCTTATGCGCCAGACGCCGGCACCGGCAGAGCCTATGCCATTGCCTGCGCCACAAGGTGGGCTCGAAGCCGAGGGTCTCAGCGCATTTGTGCCCGATAGCGATAAGCCGATCATTTACAATATAACATTCAAGGTGGAGGCCGGCACAGGTCTTGGCATCATTGGTCCGACCGGGGCGGGCAAGTCGACGCTGGCTCGTGCACTGGTCGGTGCATGGCCGCGGCAGCGAGGTAGGGTGCGCCTTGATGGGGCTGATGTCAGGCAATGGGACCCGGTAGCACTGGGCAAGCATATCGGGTATCTCCCGCAAGACGTGGAGTTGTTCGAAGGCACAGTTGCAGACAATATTGCACGCTTCGATCCCGAGGCAGACCCGCAACAGATCGTGGCAGCCGCACGACAGGCGGCAGTGCATGACATGGTGCTCAAACTGCCGGACGGCTACAATACCCGCATCGGGGCAGGCGGGCACCGCTTGTCCGCCGGCCAGCTTCAACGCATTGGTTTGGCGCGGGCAATGTATGGCGATCCGGTGCTGCTTATAATGGACGAGCCAAACGCCAACCTGGATGCAGAGGGTGAGACAGCGCTTGTGAAGGCAGTTTCAAACGCCCGTAGCCGTGGGGCGACTGTTGTTGTTGTCGCCCATCGGCCAAGCGCGCTCGCAGCAATCGACACACTGCTTATGCTGAAGGATGGCCAACAAGTGGCTTTCGGTCCGCGTGACGAGGTGTTGTCTAAGGTATTGCAGCCCAGTTCAGGTCATCCCGGCGCAAAACCCGGGGGCGTGATGGGTGGGGCACGCCTTCAACAGGCGGCATTGCACAAATCCGGCCTGGTCGCAGTGGCTGATGAGCTGGGAGCGAGCGAATGAGCAGCACTACCAAACAATCAATGTGGCGTTATCAACTTGCCGGGTTTCTTGGTGTCCTGCTAATCGGCGGAACCGTTGGCGGATGGTCTGTTCTTACGGAACTGCGAGGCGCCGTTATTGCATCTGGCACCATGGTCGTTGACAGCACTACAAAGCGCATTCAACACCGCGACGGCGGGATAGTTGCCGAAATCAATGTAAGAGAAGGTGACAAGGTTGCGGCTGGTGAACTGCTGGTCCGGCTCGATGACACAGACAGCAAGGCCGAGCTTGGTATCATCGATACGATTCGTGTTGAATGGCTTGCCAAGGTCGCAAGGTTGAAGGCACAGCGGGATGAGCTTCCCGCTATCGCTTTTCCGACAGAGCTGCTGGACAAACGCACTGATCAACTGGTGGCTGACCTGATTAGCGGTCAGGAAAGGTTGTTCACTTCGCAGAAGGCATCGATTGACGGACGGGTGTTGCAGCTGCGCGAACGCATCGTTCAATTGAATGAGGAAATATCGGGGGTTCAGGCTCAGCTGGTTGCCAAGAAAAATCAAAAAGCACTCATCAAGAAGGAGCTGACCGCCATGCGGACTCTGCTGAAGCAGGGGCTGGTGCAGGTTACCCGTGTTTTGGCTCTTGAACGTGAGGAAGAGCGCCTTGCTGGTGAAACAGGCCAGCATATAGCTCAGATCGCCCGCGCGCGCGGGCAAATTGGTGAGGTGGAAGTTCAAATTCTTCAGGTTCGTGATGATGCACTCACCACAACCCTTACGGAATTGCGCGAAGCCGAGTCAAAGGTTGCCGAATTTGATGAGCGCCGCATAGCCGTGTCAGCCAAGCTTAAACGGGTAGACATACTCTCGCCGCGCAATGGTTATGTTCATCAACTGGCCGTGCACACGATTGGCGGCGTTATCGGTGCCGGCGAGGCGGTCATGCTGATCGTGCCGGAGGAAGATCCCCTGGTTGTTGAGGCTCAGGTGCGACCACAGGACATCGACCAGGTTTTCACTGGCCAGGATGCTGTCATGCGCTTCCCCAATGCGGCGTCTAGTATTACTCCGCAAATCCACGGCAAGGTCATCCTGGTGGGAGCGGACATGAAGCAGCCGGACCCAAATGTTGCCCCGTATTACACGGTCCGACTGCAGTTGAGCGAGCAGGAGCGGGAAAAGTTGCAGGGACTGGAATTGAAGCCCGGCATGCCCGCAGAAGCCTACATGCAAACCAATGGCCGCAGCCCCTTGAGTTATTTGCTCAAACCGTTTAGGGACCAACTAAATCATGCTCTGAAAGAGCGTTAATTCAAGCCGCTGCGGGTGTGCCAACAAGGTGTAATCTGCAGTTGCTATCTGGAAGGTGAACCGGACAAGGTTCGACCGCCTGGATATGGGAGCCCGTAGCTCAGTTGGTAGAGCAACTGACTTTTAATCAGTAGGTCCACGGTTCGAACCCGTGCGGGCTCACCATACATTCCAGTCACCCGTGAATGCCTCATTGCGCGGGGCTTCACATCTGGGTTCATTTCCGTATTATTCCCATCATATCCATATGCGACAGGCACAAGGATCATCCGGGGGTTGTTTCAAATGCGGGAGATCCAGAAATGCAATTTTGGACAATGGCAACAATGCTGGCAGGGCTGGCTGCAGCAGCACTATCGATGGGCTTGCAAACAGAGCAGGCGAACGCTGCCAATACATGCGGGTTTGGCTGGGCCAGACCGGGCAAATACACTGTGTCAGGCAATTTCCGGGGCAAGGTAGAATCGACCTCGGCCAGACTAACCACGGATTGCCGGGTTTCGCTTCAAATACCGGGAGTTTTTACCGGCGGAAAGGTCAAACCGTCCGGTGGCTGCCTGCGCTTCTCCATGAAGATTGAGGGCGAACGCAAAACACTGGTTGCAAAATGGTGCAATACATACGGACTTGTACCCTGGAATGGCAGAACCATTCGCGCCTCAATCAAGCGCGTTTCAGTAGAACAGGAAAGACCCAAGACCAAGTCCAACTTCAACAATTGAAGCGGCTAGTCGGTTGCGGGCAGGGATTAACTCTCGAACCTGGTCTGTCCGCGCCGGTTCTCGTTTATTGGCAAATCAAGATGCACCGGCTGGTGCGCGCGCTGTGAACAGGCGTGGCGCGAGCACAGGCGGCAGTTGATGCCGATTGGCGTAAATAGCTCGGGATCATTGAGCTGATACTGGCCAGCATAGACCAGTTCACTGGCATGCTCGATTGAACAGCCAAGTGTGATGGCCAACCTGTGGTCCTGGCTCTTGTAGCCGTGGGTCGGCCTGTCAACGGTACGATTGATGGTGAAGTGCCTGGAGCTGTCCGGCATCTCCACGAACTGGGGCAGAATGCGTCCGGGTGTGCGGAAACAAACGTGAATATCCCATCGTGGGCACGCACCGCCATATTCTGCCAGGTGAATGGCTGTCGCATTGAAGCGCTTTGTGACGTTGCCAGCCTTGTCAACACGGAGAAAGAAGAACGGCACCCCTTGATTGCCCTCGCGCTGAAGCGTGGTGACCCGGTGGCACGCCTGTTCGAAGGAAACTCCAAAGCGGGCGGCAAGGTGGTCAATGTCGTACCTTGAACTGCGGGCCTCCCCAATGAATGCGTCGTACGGCATAAGGAGAGCCGCTGCGAAATAGTTAGCCAGTTCGACACGGCAACGTGCCTGGTTGCGCGAACCATCTATGTTGTTGCTCGACAAGATGCCATCAATGACAGGTGCGAACTCAAGCAGACCCACCATGTGAGCCAATTGGAAGACACGGTTGGTGAAATCGAGCGCCTCGGACAATAGAAGAATGCGTTGAGCATTGTCATATGATCTCAAGGTACCGGGCAGTTCGGAAACCGGTACCGTCATCACCTTGATGTTCAGCCGTTGTTCAAGCCGGCGTTTCAGGTAGCTGTATATTTCATCTGGAGCGACCTGCTGGTCTTCGTAGAAACCTTCTGCAATTCGCTCCAGTTCGGCAAAATGGTTGCGATGCTTTCTGAACAGGTCATGCACAATGGCTTCCGGGGTCGCAAGCAGTACTGCATCTGCTTCACCTTGCGCGCCGCCCTCACGCATTGTCATCAGCCTGTCTGACAGCGTGCGGTAGTTTTCGTACAAGGTCACGATGCCACTTGCCAGTGTGGGGGAATGATCCAGCGCTGCCCTGAGTTCTTGCAGATCTGGTCTTGCAGCGTCAAACATGGGGTCTTGCAACACACTTCTGAGATCTGCCAACCGGCCTGGCGTGTCATCTTCAACCAGGTCGCGCCAGTCGATGCCGTAGGTTTGAGATATGCGCATCAACACCTGAACCGAGACGCTGCGCTGGTTGTTTTCCAGCAAGTTGACGTACGAAGTGCTCAGCCCAAGCGCTGTAGCCATCGCGGATTGTGTCAACCCGCGCTCCTTGCGCAGTTGGCGCAACTGGGGCCCGACAAAGGTCTTCCCTGATTTCATGGTGTATTCCAACCTGTCATGAGCATGTATTTACATTATTACAAAAACTGAAAATGTAAAACACAACTTCCTCAGATCGACGCGGATTCGGTCGGCGAAGCAGCAGCAGTGAGGTATTGCTGAACCTTCAAGAACAAGCTGGTGCGGATCTAAAGTCACTGGCATCTTTGGAGGAAACTGCACATGAACAATGGTCACACTCATCTCTTTATCCCAGGACCCACAAACATTCCTGATAGCGTTCGCCGCGCAATGAATGTCCCTATGGAGGATATGCGTGCCCCCGATTTCGGCACGTTGACGCTGCCGCTGTTTGCTGGTCTCAAACGTGTTTTCAAGACCACCAAGGGCCGTGTGTTCATGTTTCCGGGCTCTGGAACGGGTTCATGGGAAAGCGCAATAACCAATACACTGAATGCCGGTGACAAGGTTCTCATGTCTCGGTTTGGGCAGTTCAGCCATCTGTGGGTAGACATGGCTGAGCGCATGAAACTTGATGTGCAATGTCTCGACGTGGAATGGGGCAAGGGCGTTCCGGTGGACGAATACGCTCGCATCCTGAAAGCAGACAAGGCACACAGCATCAAGGCTGTGTTCGTAACCCAGAATGAAACTGCGACCGGCGTCACGTCGGATGTGGCCGGAGTGCGCGCAGCACTCGACGCCGCAAAACATCCGGCAATGCTTTATGTAGACGGCGTCAGCTCGATCGGATCTATCGATTTCCGTTTCGACGAATGGGGAGTTGATCTGGCTGTGGCAGGGTCTCAAAAGGGTTTCATGCTACCGGCCGGGCTGTCCATGCTGGCGGTGAGCGAGAAGGCATTTGAAGCTGCCAAGACAGCAACCATGCCTCGTTGCTATTTCTCGTTTGACGATATGCTGAAGCTCAATGACGACGGATATTTCCCTTACACGCCGCCAACACAACTCTTCCATGGCTTGCGCGAATCCATCTCACTGCTTGAAGAAGAAGGGCTGGAAAATGTGTTTGCGCGCCACAAGAGGCTTGCCGAAGGTGTCCGGCGCGGTGTTGCTGCCTGGAAGGGTTGCAGGCTTTGCGCAACAGGGCCTCAATGGCATTCCGACACCGTTTCAGCGATTGTCGTGCCCGAAGACATTGACGCCCGGGATGTAATCAACACTGGCTACAAGAAATACCGCACCAGTTTTGGCAGCGGTCTGTCAAAGGTTATGGGCAAGGTGTTCCGCATTGGTCATCTGGGAGATCTGAACGAAGTCATGTGTCTGGCTGCGCTGGCTTCAGCGGAGATGGCGCTTCGGGATGCTGGTGCAAAGATTGAACTGGGCTCAGGCGTTGCAGCTGCTCAAGACTGGTACACATCCAAGGCATCTGAACCAATTCGGATCGCAGCTGAATGAATTTGACCTGATTGTTACTACTCAGCCAATCCTCCAGAGTGGCTGATTGATGGGTCGGCATTCATGCGTGCATGATGTCGGCCCTTTTTTGTGGCGCGAGCCCTCAAATGCAGTACATATGCAACGAATACTTGTACGTGCTTTCCATGGAATTGATGATGCCCGAATCCGATTTGGTATTCGATTATATTGTGGTTGGAGCAGGTTCTGCCGGTTGCGTTCTGGCTGCCAATCTTTCGAAATCGGGCACAGAAAAGGTGTTGCTTCTTGAAGCTGGTCCAGCCGTCGAGAACTTCTGGATCAAGACGCCTATCGGTTATGGACATTCCATCACGAACAAGCGTGTGAACTGGATGTACCACTCCCAGCCGGAAGAATTTCTTGCCGGCCGCCGGATTTCCATACCCAGGGGGCGGCTGGTTGGTGGTTCAAGCGCCATCAATGCCATGGTTTATGTTCGGGGTACCGAGAACGATTTCTCGGATTGGGCCAAGGATGGCAACCCGGAGTGGACCTGGGAGCACGTCCTGGCCAGTTACAAGCGCATTGAAAATCACAGCGTCAGGGACAGTGAGCTTCATGGCCTGAATGGTCCGCTTGAAGTGAACAGCCGCGCCGCAGTGGCGCACCCGTTGTGTGAGGCATTCCTTGAAGCTGGCAAGCAACTGCAGTTCGCCGGTAACGAGGATTTCAACGGCCGTACGCACGAAGGTGTCGGCCACTACCACCACACCATTGCCAAAGATTCGCGCCGAATGTCTGCGGCACGTGCGTGGCTGCGTCCGGCACGCAAACGCAAGAACCTGAAACTGGAAGCAGAGGCGCTTGTCCTAGGTCTTGTGCTTGATGGCAGGAAGGTTACAGGAGTTCGCTACCGCAGAGGCGGCAAGACATTGCAGGCTGTTGCGCGCAGGGAAGTAATCTTGAGTGCGGGGTCCATCAACACGCCTCAGTTGCTCATGGTTTCAGGCATTGGACCGGGCAAAATGCTGCAGCAGGCGGGCATCGAAGTTGTGCATGTCATGCCGGCTGTAGGGCAGCATATGCAAGATCATACTGCATATGACATGCATTACCGATCCAACCTGCCAACATTGAACCAGCAATTGAGCAGTTGGTTCGGTAAGATCCGGGCCGCCCTGGACTATTTTGTTGCCGGCACCGGACCTCTTTCGTCTGGTACGACGCATGCCGGTGGCTTCGTCAGGTCTTCACCCGGTCGTGAGCAGGCAAACATGCAGCTATACTTTTCGCCGCTCACCAGAGATGTGAACCCCGGCGAACCCGGGCGTATGGCACAGCTAGACACCTATCCGGCATTTTCGATGAGTGTGTGTAACACCAGACCTTTCTCGCGGGGCAGCGTTGGTGTGCGCAGCGATAGTGTTCTCGATGTCCCGGAAATCAGGTTAAATCTGCTGAGTGACAGGCGAGATGTTGATGAGCTTGTCGAAGGAGCACGGTTGCTGCGCAGGTTTGCCGCCACTCCGGCCCTGAAACCGATTATCGCGGAAGAATATTTGCCAGGGCCTGCAATAGAAACAAATCAGCAGATCGAGGAGGATCTCCGGCAACGCGCTTACTCGATTTATCACCCTTGCGGAACATGCAGGATGGCAAGCGACATCAAGGATGGCGTAGTTTCATCCCGGCTGAGGGTACATGGTCTGGAAGGGCTTAGAATTGCCGATGCATCGGTGTTCCCGTATGTCACCACCGGAAATCTGAATGCGCCATCAACAATGGTGGGACAAAGAGCAAGTGAAATTATCCTTGAAGATGCAGGTACTTGAGCGTTTGGCGCACACCCTCTTTTGAACAATTCTAAATTTAACCGCGTTAATTCAGTTACTTAGGTCGTGCGAAGTTGTCGCACCTTTGTATTTGCCTCTTGCAAACCATAAATCCGAGTGATTTAGTCGGAATATAGCAAATCAAAGAAACAGGTGCCGTAATGAAGTCCGCTTTGAATATCAGCCGCCGTGCCTTCCTTCACAGTACAATTGCCGCGGGCGGCATTCTTGCCATGCCGTCAATCGCTCGTGCCGCAACCGAATTGAACCTCTATTCCTCTCGTCACTACGACACGGACGAGGCGCTATATGGCGATTTTACCAAAGCCACTGGCATCGCCATCAATCGCATCGAGGCCAAGGCGGAAGAGCTGATTGAACGCATGAAGGCTGAGGGCGAAAACTCCCCGGCCGACTTGCTGATTACCGTCGATGCCGGAAATCTTGAAAGAGCCAATCAGGACAATCTGTTTCAGCCGGTTTCGACAGAAATTCTGACAAGCCGCATTCCCGCGCATCTGCGCCATGCAGACGGCAGCTGGTTCGGCTTTTCCAAACGGGCGCGTATCGTTGTGACATCCAAGGACAGGATGGATCCGGCAAAAGTGCCAACCTACGAGTCCCTTGCCGATGAGCAGGTTCGCGGCAAATTGCTGATCCGATCATCCAGCAATATCTACAATCAGTCGCTTATGGGATCGATCATTTCCGCAGATGGTGCCGAGAAGGCCGAGGCGTGGGCGCAGGGCATTGTTGCAAACTTTGCACGTGCCCCGAAGGGCGGCGACCGCGACCAAATCAAGGCTGTTGCGGCGGGCGAGGGTGATGTTGCCGTGGTCAACAGCTACTATCTCGGGCAGATGATCAAGTCCGACAAGGAAGACGAACGAGAAGTGGCCAGCAAGGTGAGTATTGTGTTCCCGAACCAGCAAGACCGCGGAACGCATGTCAACATTTCAGGGGCCGGCGTTGCTCGCCATGCGAAAAATCTGGACGCTGCAATCAAGTTTCTGGAGTACCTGGCATCTGACAAGGCGCAGGAATATTTTGCAGCGGGCAATGTGGAGTATCCTGTTGTTGAAGGCGTGCCATTGGCCAGCCCCCTGGATACATTTGGCAGCTTCAAGGAAGATACGTTGAACGCGCAGGTGTTTGCCTCGTTGAATGCGGAAGCTGTGAAAATCATGGATCGGGCTGGCTGGAAATAATGTCATTGCCATTGCTGATGCGGCTGTATACCTGACCCATGCAGGCGCACAATAGTCAACACCGGGCGGGTGGCGCCTCGAAGCACCACGGATGGCGTTCAATGGGCCGCATCAGTGTGCTGACTGCTGCAACGCTGGTTCTTACACTGTTCGTTTCGCTGCCAATTCTCTCGGTAGTGTCCAGTGTTTTCAGCCCGGGCGGGGGTGCTCTGTCTCACCTGGCGGCGACGATCTTGCCGGAACTTGTTGTCAATACGCTGGCACTGATGATCCTGGTTGGGCTTGGGACTGCCGTTGTCGGCACAGGCACAGCCTGGCTGGTAAGTGCCTGCCGTTTTCCAGGCTCACGTCACTTGCAATGGATGCTGCTGCTACCACTGGCCATGCCAGCTTACATCATCGGATATGCTTACACCGACTTCCTTGTATTTGCCGGTCCGCTGCAAACCGCACTGCGCGGGTTCTTCGGGTGGTCAAGAAACGATTACTGGTTCCCGGAGATTCATTCGCTTTGGGGCGTCAGCCTGATGCTCGTGCTGGTGCTGTATCCCTATGTCTACTTTCTGGCCCGCAACGCGTTTCAGGAGCAGTCACGGGGTTTGATAGATGTTGCCCGCACGCTCGGGCGCTCGCCTGGCAACGTGTTCCTGACGGTATCACTTCCTATGGCAAGGCCGGCGGTTGCTGCAGGTGTCGCGCTGGCACTCATGGAGACAGTAGCCGATTTCGGAACAGTCCAGTATTTTGGCATTCAAACCTTCACCACAGCCATATACCGGACATGGTTCGGCATGGGTGACCGGATAGGTGCTGCTCAGCTGGCAACTGCCTTACTGGCATTTGTTTTCGCACTCGTTGCACTCGAGCAATGGTCCAGGTCCCGTCAGGCGTTTTATGAAACATCGCGCAAAACCATGCAGCCTGGTGCAGTGAGGTTGCGCGGTACAGCCGCGGTTGCCGCGTTTGCGGCTTGTGCGCTGCCTGTCTTGCTGGGGTTCGTGCTGCCGGTGGCGTTGCTGTTGCGTCTGCACCTTGAAGGAGGCGACAGCCTGATTGCTGGCCGCATCTCAATCTACGCTCGCAATTCCTTTCTTCTGGCAGGCGGTGCAGCACTGGTTGTCACTGCTTGCGCCATGCTGACGGGGTACTGCCTGAGAAGTGCATCAGGCGGCCCGCGTGCTGTCCTGGTCAGAATTGCGACAATGGGCTACGCCATCCCCGGCACTGTCATCGCGGTCGGCGTGCTCATCCCGTTAGGCGCGATGGATGCCTGGTTCGATGCACACCTGAAGGCGTGGCTTGGCGTTTCAACCGGCTTGTTGTTGTCGGGATCTGTGTTTGCCTTGCTCTACGCCTATACCGTACGCTTTCTTGCTGTAGGTAACAGCGCCGTAGAAACCGGCTTCAAGCGCATTCCGATCCACCTAGATGACGTGGCCCGCACACTGGGCAGAAGCAGGCTTGGCGTAATTGCACAGGTTCACATCCCGATGTTGCGCCGATCCATGCTCATGGCAATGGCCATCATTTTTGTAGATGTCCTAAAGGAGTTGCCAGCAACCCTCATTGTTCGTCCGTTTAACTTTGATACACTCGCGGTACGGGTATATCACCTTGCATCGGATGAACGGCTCAGTGAGGCTGCGACCGGTTCGCTGCTGATTGTGTTGATCGGGCTTGTGCCGATCATTCTATTAACCCGCTTTTCTGGTGATGTTGCTGGGCTGGTTGAACCAGGTGCAGCCATGAAAAGTCCGCAATAGAACAGCAATAACTAGACTGTATTGTATGGTTCTGGCGGGGCGATGCCGAATCACGCGAAAAGATGCGCGATGGGCGACGAGGCAACAGGTTACATGACGAAAATCGCTTGCATTATTCTGGCCGCCGGCATGGGCACAAGAATGAGGTCCCGCCTGCCCAAAGTACTGCACCGTGCAGGCGGCAGATCGCTGGTAGGTCATGTTGTGTGTGCAGCACGAGATCTCGGCGCCAGCAAGATCATTGCAGTTGTGGGTGACGAAGCTGACGCTATCAAGGCAGAGATCACACAACATAGCAGCAACGCAGAAATCGCCATTCAGGCCCCAGCGCGCGGAACGGCTGATGCAGTTTCCAAAGCTTTGCCGGCGCTCGAAGGCTTCAAGGGAACAGTGCTGGTGTTGTTTGGTGCCGACCCGTTGATGCAGCAACAAACACTTGCATCCATGATTGCCTCGATAGACAACGGTTCGCGGTTGTCCATCCTTGGGTTTGATGCTGCTGATCCTACAGGTTATGGGCGTTTGCTTAAGAATGCAGGTGGGAATATTGCCGCCATTCGTGAACACGCGGACGCCAGTGCCGAGGAACGCCAGATCACGTTATGCAATTCCGGCGTCATGGCATTTGAGGCCGGCCTTCTGCGTGATCTTCTGCCAAGGATCGGCAGTGACAATGCCAAAGGAGAGTTCTACCTCACTGATATCGTTGAGCTTGCCAATGCAGCGGGAGAGGCAGTCGGCCTGGTAACCTGTGCGGAACACGAGATCCAGGGGGTCAACAACAGGGCTGAGCTGGCAGCGGTGGAAGCCGAATTTCAGCGCCGGTATAGGGCAAGGGCGATGGAAGAGGGGGCAACTCTTGTTGCGCCTGAAACTGTGTTCCTGAGTGCCGATACACGCATCGGTACCGACGTCATTATAGAACCCCACGTGGTCATCGGAAACAATGTCTCCATTGGTGATGGGACCATCATTCACGCGTTCAGCCACATTGAAAATGCTCGCATAGGAGCTGGCGTCGAGCTCGGTCCGTATGCGCGCATTCGACCTGGTACGCAGCTTGCAGACAAAGTAAAAATCGGCAACTTCGTCGAAGTCAAGAATGCCAGTATTGAACAGGGCGCCAAGGTGAACCATCTGAGCTATGTTGGCGATGCACGCGTTGGGGAAAGTGCCAACATTGGTGCGGGAACCATAACCTGCAATTACGACGGCTTTTTCAAACACCACACCGACATAGGTGCCGGTGCCTTCATTGGTTCCAACTCTGCTTTGGTGGCGCCTGTTAAGATCGGTGCCGGGGCCTATATAGGATCTGGCAGCGTGGTGACGAAAAATGTCGAACCTGGCGCACTTGCCGTAGCCAGAGGTCACCAGGAAAACCGCGAAGGCTGGGCGGTGCGATACAATGAGGCGCAGACTGCCCGCAAGGCTAAGGCTGCCGCCAGCAAGAAAAAGGATTAGCCGTAATGTGCGGTATTGTGGGGATACTCGGGACGCAACCAGTTGCCATGCAGTTGGTGGATGCATTACGGCGGCTGGAATACCGCGGGTACGATTCGGCCGGCATTGCTGTGTTGAAAGATGGCGGCATTGACAGGGTGCGCGCAGCTGGCAAGCTGGAAAACCTGTATGCAAAGGTTGCCGGCAATGGTTGGCAGGCAACCACCGGCATAGGTCACACCAGATGGGCAACGCACGGCGCACCGAATGAGAACAACGCCCATCCGCATCAGGCGGGCGATGTTGTAATTGTACACAATGGAATTATCGAGAATTACCGTCCTTTGAAGGACACGCTGACTGCTCAGGGTGTGAAGTTTCAGACCGAGACAGATACTGAGGTCGTGGCGCAGCTGATCAACCAGAAACTGCAATCAGGCATGGCTGCGAAGGATGCAGTCAGCCAAACATTGAAGCAGCTTCAAGGTGCCTTTTCACTGGGCATCCTGATAAGGGGCGAAGAAGACCTGATGTTTGGCGCGCGTATGGGCGCTCCACTTGCGGTCGGTCACGGACATGGCCAGATGTTCCTGGGTTCCGACGCAGTTGCATTGGCTCCATTTACCAACCGCGTCAGCTACCTCAATGATGGTGACTGGGTTGTCATGACGCGTGCCGGGGTGAGTATCTTTGACGGGAATGATCAGCCGGTAGAGCGCCAGATCAACCTTTCTCAGGCCTCCGCCATGATGGTGGATAAAGGCAACCACCGTCATTTCATGGCCAAGGAAATTGAAGAGCAGCCGGAGGTCATCGGTCATACGCTTGGCGAGTATGTCGATTTCACCACGGGCAAGATCAAACTGCCGGAAGATCTGCCGGTCGACCTTGCCAAGGTTAGTTCCATAACCATTACCGCTTGCGGTACAGCCTATTATGCCGGACTCACAGCCAAGTACTGGTTTGAGAAGATCGCACGACTGCCGGTTGAGGTGGATATCGCCTCGGAGTTTCGCTACCGCGAAGCCCCGCTTAGCAAGGACGGCATCACAATTGTCATTTCGCAATCCGGCGAGACCGCCGATACGCTGGCGGCTGCGCGCTACAGCCTGTCGCAAGGCCAAAGGGTCATTGCTGTTGTAAACGTGCCGGAGTCCACCATTGCGCGTGAATGCTCCGGTGTTTTGCGTACGTTTGCGGGTCCGGAAATCGGTGTTGCTTCAACAAAGGCGTTTACCTGTCAGCTGACAGTGCTGGCCTGTTTGTCGATTGCAGCGGCCAAGGCGCGTGGCGCAATTGATGAGACAGAAGAAAAGCGGCTGGTGAAGTCATTGGTGGGTTTGCCTCGTTTGATGTCCGGCATGAAAGCACAGGAAAGCCACATTGAGGAAGTTGCCCGCAGGGTAGCTTCAGCGCGTGATGTTTTGTACCTCGGCCGGGGAGTGAACTTCCCGATTGCCATGGAAGGCGCTCTCAAGCTCAAGGAAATTTCCTATATTCATGCAGAAGGCTACGCTGCTGGAGAATTAAAGCATGGCCCGATCGCCCTTATTGATGAAGACGTTCCGGTCGTGGTCATCGCTCCGCGTGACGAGCTTTTTGACAAGACGATTTCCAATATGCAGGAAGTGGCTGCGCGCGGAGGCCAGATTATCCTTGTAACCGATGCAACCGGCGCCGATGCACACGCCGCTGATGCCTTTGAGACGATCACTGTTCCTGAAACGGATCCGTTTGTTGCCCCTATGATCTACGCAGTTCCCATGCAGCTGCTGGCCTATTACGCGGCAGTGTTCAGGGGTACCGATGTTGACCAGCCGCGCAATCTTGCAAAATCAGTCACCGTTGAATAGCAAGCCATAAATTTTTCGCGGAAGAACCGAACAGACCGTTTCCGCTTAGCCAATCTTTAACCATGTGACGTCACTATCGCCGTCCATGAACAAGTTAGTTGTACGTGCGTTAGTAAGTACCGCGTTCTTGGCTGCGGTTGCAGCCCACACCGGTGTGTCTCACGCTTCAGAAACCACTTCGGCCACTCATTATCCGCCAGCTGCGGTGATGAAGTCGGCCTACACGAAGCTCGTGTCCGGCAATCCACAAGCTGCTATTGCCGAATACACCACTGTCCTGACCCTGAGTGAGACGACACTTGCCGACAAGGCAACATCGCTTTTGAACAGAGCTCTGGCGCACCAGCAACTGGATGCGCATGACGCAGCGATTGCCGACTACACCAGTGCCATTGAGCTTGACGCATTGAACGCCAAGACCCGCGCTGTTGCGCTTTACAATCGTGGTATCGCCCACTCGAAGAACAACGACCAGGCAAGCGCCATTGATGACTACACCAATGCGCTCTATCTGAACCCATATCTGGCAGAAGCATACTACAGCCGCGGAAACGCGTTGAGAGAAGCCGGTCAATACAAATATGCGCTGATCGACTATGCAAAGGCGGAGAAATTCAACTACCCGCACCCACATCTGGCTCTATATGGAACGGCACTCACCCTGGCCAAGCTGGGGCATACAGATGAAGCCACTGCTACGCTGTTCAGGGTTTACGGTATGAAGCCGGACTTCAAACCGGCTCGCGACAGGCTAGCTGGACTGGGTATCGACGTTCCGGAAAACCCCACATCGCGGCAAATCAAACTGGCAATTTTGCCGACGCAGAATCTGCTGGCAGACAATATCGTGACTGGTTCCACGCAGGCGTCAAGTGCCATGGTGGAAAAACTGGCCCAGCGTGAGCCTGTTGCGCCACCGACTGGCTTGTTGAATGGTGCCCGTCCGGATGAACCGGGCGCGTTTATGGCAGAAGCAGATCAAGCTCCAGCGCCAGTCAAAGTAGCCGGTGTTGCAGTTCCTTCAACACGCTCCAAGCCAGAGGATATCTCTGTGGCACAGGTTGAGGCTGTTCCGGCTTTGCCTGCCAGGAAACAGGTAGTCAATGCAGTTGCCAGTGTCATCGTGGCCAAGCCTGAGGCACCGTCTGTCCAGATCGAACCTGTTTCCGCTCCTGCAGAAAAAGCCAGCGTGAACCTGACTTCAACAGAAGGTGGTAACGTTTCGGCGAAGTTTGAAGGCTGGACCGTGCAGCTGGTATCGCAGCGCGATGCGGACAAGGCGTGGAGCAACTGGGACAGCCTGCAGAAGCGCTATGGAAGCCTGCTTGGTGGCCAGGCCGCTGCCGTGGTCAAGGCAGATGTCGAAGGGCAGGGTACCTACTACCGTTTGCGGGTGCACAAGCTTGAAAAGAACGAAGCGCAGAACCTTTGCAAGTCGCTCAAGCGCAAAGGCACAGGTTGCTTCGTGTCACGCGCCGGATAGAATTCAACGCCGGCTGGTTGGCCTGGTGACAATGAAGGCCGCTACACATACCAGAATTCCGCCCGTCATCCACACCGCGATGGCGGGCGCATTTGTACCAAGGGCAAGCCACAACAAGCTGGCTGACATCATGCCCACTGAAGCAAATTTGGCTGCCAGTGGAATTGACCTGTCCCGCTCCCAGTCCTTGATATAAGGACCAAGGCGTGGATGGTTCAGCAGCCATTCGTGGAGCGCTGGTGACGAGCGGGCAAAACAGGCCAGCGCGAGCAGCAGGAACGGGGTAGTGGGCAGCAAAGGCAAGAACACTCCGGCAAGGGCCAAGGCTACGAATACAAAACCCGCTGCCTTCAGAAATAACCGCCATGTTGCTGATCCGACAGGCACTCATCCAACTTTCACAAAACTGCGCTAGTGCAATTGGTATTTTCACATTTGTCTTGTAGCAGTTGCCTCAGGGCCGTGCTATGGCAACGCCATTGGAAATTGCAGGCTGATCATCAGCCATTTAACTTGCCAGGATTGCTGACCGGGGATGCTTGGAAAACTACGGACCTATTTTCTAACGGGCATCGTTGTAGCTGCACCAATCGCCATTACAATCTGGCTGGTGTGGTGGTTTGTGTCGCTGTTTGACAGTTGGCTCAAACCCTACATTCCGGCAATCTACAACCCGGACCACTATTTGCCATTTACGGTCCCAGGCGTTGGGCTGGTCTTTGCACTTGTTGGCATCACGGTCATCGGAGCTCTGGCAGCCAACCTGGTTGGCAAGACCCTCATCCACTTTGGCGAACGCACGCTCGATCGCATGCCCGTAATCCGATCAGTCTACAAGGCTGTCAAACAGATCTTTGAGACTGTGCTGTCTTCAAATGCAAGTAACTTCACTTCGGTCGGCCTGGTTGGCTATCCGCGCCCTGGTGTCAACGTTGTTTGTTTCATAGCCCGCGAACTTGACTCGGGCGAGATCGGATTGCCGCCAGGTACAACCTACTATTCAGCCTTCATGCCAACCACGCCCAACCCGACGTCCGGTTTCCTGTTCTTTATCGAGAAACACGAAGTCACGATTCTGGACATCACCGTGGAGGAAGCTGCCAAACTCGTGATTTCCGCAGGTCTGGTTACCCCGGCACAGCTTCAGGAGGCCAATCAGGAGGCAAGCCACCAGGACAAAACCACACTGGCGGCGCGCCTGATCAACCCTGATGTAGTGCTGAAGCCTGTGAAGAAGCCGCTAGCCAGCCGCAAGAAGTCAAAGGCAAAGCCTGCGAAAAAGCGCGACAGCTAACCTGCAGAAAGCAATCTGATCGCGTCATCCCGCTCAAACAGATAGAGCAGGATACGCAGTGCCTCTCCACGTTGTGACCTGATATCCGGATCAGTTTCGAGAATGAGCCGCGCATCGTCACGCGCAGCTTGAAGCAACTCACCATGCTGGCCAAGGTCGGCAAGGCGGAAACTGGCGGCACCGGACTGGCGTGTGCCGAGAACCTCGCCGGAACCGCGCAGTTTCAGATCTTCTTCAGCTATCAGAAAACCGTCTTCGGTTTCACGCATGATCTTGAGTCGCGCTGTGGCGGTTTCTCCCAGCGGACCGTCGTACAGCAGCAGGCAGGTTGAGGCCTCTTCCCCACGCCCCACACGCCCGCGCAGCTGATGCAATTGCGCCAGGCCGAAGCGTTCTGCATTCTCAATGACCATGATACTGGCTTCAGGAACATCAACGCCAACCTCGATGACAGTGGTGGAAACCAGAATTGAGATTTCACCCGCCTTGAACTGGTTCATGACGGCATCCTTGTCCGGCCCCTTCATACGCCCATGGACAAGACCCACACGATTGCCGAATCGGATTTGCAAGGCATTGAAACGTGCTTCGGCCGCAGCCTTGCCAATGAATTCGCTTTCTTCCACAAGCGGGCAAACCCAGTAAGCACGCTTGCCCTGGCCGA
Organism: uncultured Alphaproteobacteria bacterium; assembly: GCA_963787895.1. Lineage (GTDB taxonomy): Bacteria > Pseudomonadota > Alphaproteobacteria > Rhizobiales > Aestuariivirgaceae > Anderseniella. Next base: position 159,965 of record CAWBEX010000004.1, read on the forward strand.
TGACACGCTCCAACCCGTCAACAACCTGGTCCAGCTTGTCCATGGGCAGTACACGCGTCTCAACCGGCTTGCGGCCCGCCGGTTTGTCTGTCAGCCTGCTCACATCCATGTCTCCATAGGCCGTGAGCGCAAGTGTGCGTGGAATGGGTGTCGCGGTCATCACCAGCAGATCGCTTGCCCTGCCGGATTTTGACTGCAAGGCAAGGCGCTGATGCACTCCGAAGCGGTGTTGCTCATCGATTATCACGAGGCCAAGGTCAGCGAACTCGACACCTTCCTGGAACAGCGCGTGCGTACCTATGAGAATGTCCAGTTCGCCACTTTCCAGATCAGCAAGTATCTGCTGGCGTTGCAGGCCCTTTTCCCGCCCGGTCAGAATTGCGGCTCGCAAACCCGCTGCCAGGGCCAAGGATTCGATCGTGGCAATGTGCTGGCGGGCGAGAATGTCGGTAGGTACCATAAGCGCGGATTGCGCTCCGGCCTCTGCCGCTGCAATCATGGCCAGTAGTCCTACGATGGTTTTGCCTGAACCGACATCACCCTGCAGCAGGCGCAACATCCGGTTGGGAGATGCCATGTCGCCAAGGATTTCCGACACAGACTGCAACTGGCTGGGCGTCAACGAAAAGGGCAGCGCCTTCAGAACCTGCTCCCGCTTGTCACCGGTGCCCTTGAGGCTGCGCCCGGAGGCACGCTTCATATGTCGCCTCACCAGCGACAACGCAAGCTGGTTGGCAAGCAACTCGTCATAGGCGAGCCTTTGACGGGCTGGGTGGTCTGGTTCGAGTACATTGACCGCGTCAGGACAATGCAGCATTGCTAGCGCTGCATCGAAGGACGGCAGGTCGCGTGCCTTTAGCCAATGCCGGTCCTGCCACTCCGGTAATTGCGGAACTTCCGCCATGACCTGGCGGATGGCCTTTCCAAGTATTTTGCCAGAAACGCCGGCGGTGAGCGGATAGACCGGCTCCAGCAAGGGCATCTCATCGAACTGGGCACGCGTAAGGACATGGTCCGGATGGACAATTTGCGGGCTACCGCCATACCATTCAATCTTGCCAGAGATGAACCGGGTTTCACCCTCCGGCAGAAGTCGCTCTAGATATGGCCCGTGGGAATGAAAGAACACCAGTGGCAGGCTCCCGCTCTCGTCAAACACGTCAACCCGGTATGGCACGCGCCGGTTATGCCGGGGAGCCGGTTTGTGGCGGCCTATTTCAGCCTCGATGGTTACAATACCCGATTGCGGCAGATCGTTGATCTTTGGCCTGTTGCGCCTGTCAATCACCCCAACCGGTAGATGAAACAGCAGATCGCAAAGCCGGGCGGGCAGGTCGGCGGCTTGCCGGTCAAAGCGCTGCGCGCGTACCAGTCCAGCCAGCGTCTTTTCCACCTTTGCGCCAATGCCTTTCAACGCACTGGCGGATGCAAAATACCTGTTCAGGATTTCGGGACGCATGGATGGCCTTTTCATCGACAGCTTCGCAATCGAGTTTGTACATCATGCCCGGTTGCGTTTCGTTCGTGGTTCTTTCATAACCCGGCCAGCAATCGATTTCCAAACACTTACGGATTGCGCACCGTGACCCTGACAGGACTTCCGGCACGTGACACCTTCTGACGAAAAGCGCCGCAAGCGTATTGTTTTCCGATCAATGCATCGGGGCATCCGTGAGATGGACATCGTGATTGGCACATATGTCCGCGAACACATAGACGCAGCCGATAGTGCGCAGCTGGACGAAATGGAACGCATACTGGAAATACCGGATCAGGACCTGCTCGCATGGCTGACAGGTGCAAGGCCGGTGCCTGAGGAGCAAACGTCAACCATGCTGGAAGAAATCCTCGCAATCCGTTTTGATGAAACATTTTTTGGCAATCAAAAGTGAATCTGTCAGCCCTCAAAACCGGCGTTGAGAAACCTGGCAAAGTCATTGTCTCTGGCGCACCAGAAGGCATTGACGGCCAGCTCACCGCAGAAATCGCGAAGCTTGCCGGTACCCGGCCGCTTATTTATGTGGCGCGTGATGACCAGCGAGCTGCCATGATTGCAGAAGCCATCAGGTTTTTTGCGCCTGGTATGGATATCCTGCATTTTCCGGCATGGGACTGTCTGCCTTATGACCGTGTTTCGCCAGTGGCAGAAGTGCTCGCGACGCGTATGAGCACGCTCACCAGGCTGGCGGCTGGGCAACTGAAAACCCCTGCGATTGTGCTGACAACCGCAAATGCGGTTATCCAGAAGGTGCCGCCGCGCGAGATTGTGCGAAATGCCAATTTTTCAGCCAAACCGGGCAACCGGGTCGACACTGCCGTGTTGCAGGAATACCTCGCCATCAATGGATTTTCCCGTACTGGCACTGTGGTTGATCCTGGAGATTTTGCCATTCGAGGCGGAATCATCGATATCTTTCCACCTGGAAGCGAAGAGCCGGTTCGGCTGGACTTTTTCGGGGACACGCTTGAATCGATCCGCAGTTTCGATGCTCAGTCACAACGCACCTCCGGCCAGCTTCAGGAACTGAGCCTGGACGCGGCCAACGAGGTATTGCTGAACGAGCAGACAATTTCCCGGTTTCGCACCGGTTACACAGCCCAATTTGCCGGCTCCGGCATGAATGACGCTGTGTATGAAGCTGTTTCAGCGGGCAGGCGGTACCAGGGCGTCGAGCACTGGATGCCGTTGTTCTATGAAAAGCTGGAAACGTTGCCTGACTATGTCGGCAACTGCGTGATGGTCATGGATCACCTTGCCGATGAGGCGATCGAAGCCCGCCATGTACAGATCAACGATTACTATCAGGCTCGTGTGGATGCGCTGAACAAGGACACTTTTGGTGCACCTGTCTACAAGCCACTGCCGCCAGACATGATGTTCGTGACACTGCAGAACTGGCAGAACATCTCCTCGTCATATCCATTGCTCGCGCTGACGCCGTTTGAGGCACCAGAAGCGCCGGGATTGCGGGTGATGTCGGCAGGCGGCAGGCAGGGGCGAAGCTTTGCTGCAGAACGCGCCGAAGCGGGCCGCAACGTCTATGATGCCGTAATAGAGCATGTGCGGGCGCAGCAGAAAAACGGCAAGCGTGTTGTATTGGCGGCCTGGACCGAAGGGTCACGCGACCGGCTTCTCGGCATCCTCAAGGATCATGAACTTGGTCTGGTAGTTGTTGCAAAGAATGGCCCGGAGGCGCTGAAGCGCTCAAGGGACATGATCTCCGTTGTCGTGCTGGGGCTTGAAGCCGGTTTTGAGACCAATGACCTGTCAGTCATTGCAGAACAGGATATTCTGGGCGACAGGCTGGTCCGACGCTCAAAACGGCAACGCAAGGCGTCTGACTTCATTTCCGAGCTGTCATCGCTCAACCCCGGCGATCTCGTGGTTCATGTTGATCACGGTATTGGCCGCTTTGAGGGGCTGAAGGTCGTTGAAGTTCAGGGCGCACCGCATGACTGTCTTTTTCTGTCATATCATGGTGGCGACCGCCTGTTCCTGCCTGTCGAAAACATCGATCTGTTATCGCGGTATGGCGCCGAAGAAGCTGGCGTAAACCTTGACAGACTTGGCGGCGCTGCTTGGCAGGCCCGCAAGGCGCGCCTGAAAGAACGGGTACGCGAGATTGCCAGCCAACTCATCAAGACGGCCGCACAGCGCGAGCTGCGCGATGCCGCAGTGTTGAGCGTGCCTGACGGAATTTACGACGAGTTTGCTTCACGCTTCCCATATGAAGAAACCGAAGATCAGCTGAGCGCCATTGACGCAGTCATTGGCGATCTGGCACGCGGGCGTCCAATGGACCGTCTTATTTGTGGTGATGTGGGTTTCGGAAAAACCGAGGTTGCCCTGCGCTCTGCATACATCTCGGTCATGGCGGGCAAACAGGTGGCCGTGGTCGTTCCGACAACGCTGCTGGCGCGACAGCACTACGCAACGTTTCTGGAGCGATTCAAGGGATTGCCGGTCCGCATAGCGCAAGCTTCCCGGCTGGTGGCGCGCAAGGACATAAACGAGGCCAAGAAGGGCATCACCGACGGCACGGTCGATATCATGATTGGCACGCACGCACTGCTGGCGGATGACGTGAAGTTCCGCGATCTGGGTTTGCTGATCATCGACGAAGAGCAGCATTTTGGCGTGAAGCACAAAGAAAAGCTGAAGGAAATGCGTGCCGATGTGCACGTCCTGACACTCACCGCCACGCCAATTCCGAGGACGCTTCAACTGGCACTTTCAGGTGTACGTGAATTGTCGCTGATCACGACTCCTCCGCTCGACCGGCTCGCGGTGCGCACTTACATTTCGCCCTTTGATCCTGTGATTATTCGCGAGACGCTGTTGCGGGAGCTTTATCGCGGTGGGCAGAGTTTTTATGTATGCCCCCGCATCTCCGATCTGTCCGTGGTGTCGGATTTCCTGCGCGATCATGTGCCGGAAGTGAAGGTTGCGGTCGCCAATGGCCGGATTCCGCCAACCGAACTTGAAGACATCATGAACGGTTTCTATGACCGCAAATATGATGTGTTGCTGGCCACGACGATTATCGAGTCCGGCCTGGACATCCCGACAGCCAATACCTTGATTGTGCATCGCGCGGACATGTTCGGCCTTGCGCAATTGTACCAGATCAGGGGCAGGGTGGGTCGCTCCAAGCAACGCGCCTACGCGTTGTTTACGGTTCCTGCGAACAAGACGCTGACAGCACCAGCTGAAAAGCGCCTCAAGGTGCTGCAGTCCCTGGATTCGCTGGGTGCAGGCTTTTCGCTGGCCAGCCATGACCTGGATATTCGCGGCGGCGGCAACCTGCTGGGAGAAGAGCAGTCAGGCCACATAAAGGAAGTTGGTTTTGAGCTCTACCAGCACATGCTGGAGGAAGCCGTTGCTTCACTGCGTTCGGGGGACCTGGAGATTGAGGCAGACGGTCAATGGTCGCCACAAATCAATGTAGGCACCTCGGTGCTGCTGCCGGAAGAGTACATTCCTGACCTGCAGGTGCGGTTAGGCGTTTACCGGCGCATGGCCGATTTGCCGTCGCAGCAGGATCTTGATGGCTTTGCAGCAGAGCTTCAGGACCGGTTTGGCAAACTGCCTGAAGAGGTCGAGCACCTGATTGATATTGTCTCGGTAAAGCTCTTGTGCCGTATGGCCAATGTCGCCGGGATTGATGCGGGTCCCAAGGGCGCCGTGTTCAGTTTTCGTGATGGGAAGTTCCCCAACCCGGAAGCACTTGTGCAATGGATCAATGATCAGGGCAGCCGCGCCAAGATCAGACCAGACATGAAGCTGGTGATCATCCGGACATGGGAGACACCTGCCGACCGGTTAGCCGGGACCCGACAAATCATGCAGACTCTGGTGAAGCTGGCCGACCTGCCTGACGCTACCTAGGCATTACCGGCGGGGGCAGTACGTTCTTTGGCAACTTCAGCAATTGCCTGCGCAATTGCCTCTGGCTCTCGTGCGCCCATCACCGCGTATCGATTGCCTATGATGAATGCCGGCACACCCGTGACGCCCATTTGCCGGGCCTGTGCAATCTCCGCCTGGGTTTCGGCCTTGTCGGCGTCGCCCGCCAGAAGGCGCTCGACCACGAACCGGTCCAGACCGGCATCGACAGCCGCGTCCGTCAGCACATTGATGTCGGTCAGGTTTGCACCTTCAATGAAATACAGCTGAAACAGCCTTTCAACCACAGCATCCTGCACGCCTTCAGCCATGGCCCAGCGGATTATCCGGTGCGCATTCAGCGTGTTGGGTGAGATTGTGATTTTCTCAAACTCGAATGGGATCTGTTCTTCGCGTCCTGCGTTTCGCACGTTCTCGTAAATTTCGTCAGCGCGTTCTGCCGAACCGAATTTGCCGGAAAGGTACTCCTGCCTGTCGACGCCTGTTTCCGGGATTGTGTGATCAAGCTGGAAAGGCCGCCAGCGTACATTCACGGGAACATCTGGCAGCATGGCAAGCGCCTTTTCCAGACGTCGTTTGCCAATATAGCACCATGGACACATGACATCGGAGATCACATCGATTTCTATCGGTTCAACTGCATCATCCATCATTGGCGTGGTCCTTTGTCTGTTTGAGCAATCCTTGCAGCGCATTGCGGACAATTTTGCCATTCGATGTCTGCGGGAGGGCGCTGACAAAGAACACCTGTTTCGGCAGTTTGTACCTTGCCAACTCCTGCGATGCAAAAGTGATGAGGTCTTTTTCCTTCAAGGTTTCGTGTGGACGCAGCACCACAAATGCGCTGACCAGTTTCATTCCCGGATTGAGTTCAATTTCCGTCACACCTGCCTGTTGCACAGCGGGGTGTCGCATCAGGACCATCTCAACTTCCAGTGGCGAAATGCGATAACCAAATGATGTCAGGACGTCATCATTGCGCCCTTCGTACCAGAAGTATCCGTCTTCATCGAAGTGGCCAAGGTCGCCACCAACGAACCAATCGCCACGGAACACCCTTTCGTATTCATCCGGCCGTTGCCAGTATCCAAGCATCAACCCTGGATCAGATCGATGTACAGCGAGCAATCCCGATTGTCCTGATGGCAGGGGTTCTTCACCGCCGTCTACAGGCAATACAGCGACGCGGCGGCCATCCTGTGGCTTGCCAGGACTGCCAGGTCTTACCGGTAGGGAATGGACGTTTGAAATGTAGGTTGAAATCTCGCTCATGCCCAATGCTTCATAGAGCGGGACATTTATGGTCTCCTGCCATTCCTTGAGCAAATCAGGATGCATGGCCTCTCCTGCTGTCAGGCCGTGTCGCAAGCTGGTCATCGCTTCAGTGCTGAGCATCCCATCTGCCAACAATTGCCGGTATAGCTGCGGCACTGCTGCAATAATCGTAGGCTTCAGCTCCCTTATCAGATTTCAACCACACCGACCGGTCTTTCGGCCCGGTGTAAACAATCGAGCTTGCTCCTTTCACCCACGGATCGCAAAGCCCGGTGCCAAGCGTATAGGTCCAGTTCAATGCGCCAGTGTGCAACACCACGTCATCGGCGGTGATGTCATGCCAGCCCCCATACATTGGACGCCGCCCCCATACCGCACGTTGGGCATGCAACACCCCTTTCGGGAGCCCAGAGGTGCCGGACGTGTAAACCATGTAGGCGGGAGATTTTGCAGCGGTGTTGGCGTAGGTGCCAACCGGACCCATGGCAAAGGCCTTAAGGTCAACAGGACCAATATTGCGGCAACCGGAGGGAAGGACCGGTAATGCCAGAAGACCGTCATGCACAACAGCTGCCGCACCACTGTCGCTCAACATGAATGAGACTTCATCAACTGAAAGCATCGAAGAAGTGGCGATCGGCACCAGCCCCGCCGCATTTGCCGCAAAGAAAACTGCTGCGTATTCGAAACTGTTGCCCATGCGGATCAGAATGCGGTCACCGTGCTGCATGCCCAACAGCGAAAACGCAGACACAAGACGCAGTACTGTTTGCTGGACTTCGGAATAGGTCAGTCGACGAATGGATGTTCCGTCAGCAATAGTCAGGGCGACTTTGTCCGGCGTCTCCCTGGCACTGTAGGCAAGGCAATAGTGCGCCAGGTTGAACCGCTCCGGTGGCAGCTCTCCGGAATACCCAAGGCTCAATTCTCGATCCATCCTGTCTCGGGGCGAAACCCGTATAGCGACGGCCTTTCAGGCCGCTTGATCTGGTTCCAGCGGGCCAGCCATTGCCCGGGTGCATGGAACAACTGAAGCACATAGTGACCTTCCAGCAATAGACGGTCCAATCCGCGCACAGCATCTTCAAATGACGTACGGTCTTTTGCCGCCAACAGTTCCACAATCATCTTGTCAATGGCCGGGTCGTTCGCACCCATGTAGTTGCGCGTGCCTTCCTGTTTGACGCCCGCTGTGCCCCAGTAAAATGACTGCTCATTACCGGGAGACAGCGAGTTGTACCAGGTAAACGGAATCATGTCGTAGTCGTAGCTTTGCAGGCGGCGTTGAAACTGGGCTGAATCGACCTGGCGGATGTTCATGGTGACGCCGATCGTACGCAACATGCGTTGCCATGCCAGAGCGATGCGCTCCTGTGGCCTGCTTGCAACCGTTATTTCGAAACTGAAGGATTGCCCTGCTGAATTTTTCAGTCCACCCGCGGCCGCTTTCCAACCTGCTTCAGTCAGCAATTTCAACGCAACTCGCAGGTTCTTGCGGTCGCGCCCGGACCCATCAGAGACGGGTAGGGTGTACGTGCCGTTCAGGAGGTCCTCGCGGATGACAGCACCGGAACGTTGAAGCATGCCAATCTCGTTCTGGCTAGCAGCCTTGCCAATCGCACTCAACGACGAACCGAAGAAATAGCCCTGGGTTCTTTCCATGCTGGAATGAAACAGATTTGCATTGATCCATTCAAAGTCGAATGTGTGAATCAGCGCTTCGCGCACGCGCTTGTCGGCAAATATCTCCCGCCGGGCATTGAACACCAGCGACCAGGCGGGCTTTGGAAGGCCAACAGGGATGGTTTCCAGTGTTATCGGCTGATCCTTGATGTCCTCATAGCCGACAGCCCAGCGCGAAGCATCCGTTTCGTTCCGCAACTGGGACTCACCCTTCTTGAAGGCTTCAAACGCACCCTGATTGTCCCGGTAGTAGTCATATCGCACGGTGTCGTAGTTGTACTGGCCCTTGGCGCTGGGCAAATCCTTTGCCCAATAGTCAGGATCACGCCGGTAAATGACATGATCACCCGGATCGATAGTGTCGAAAATGTACGGCCCTGATCCCACCAGCTTTTCAAGCGTGGTTTGTTCAAATTCCCGGCCTTCGAAAACGTGCCTGGGCAAAACCGGCATCAACCCCAGAATAAGCACAAGCTCCCGGTCTCCGGGCTCCAGCGTCATCCTTATGGTGCGATCATCCAGCCGCTCCGTTTTTTTCACCTTCGCGTAGTAGGTGCGGTGGTTCGGTCTGCCAAAATCCCGCAAGGTTTCAAGTGAGAAAATGACATCATCGGCAAGGATCGGCTTGCCATCGGAAAACTTGGCCTTCGGGTTCAGATAGAAGGTCACTTCCGTGCGGTCGTCATTGACATCAAGCTTTTCAGCGATGTGGCCATACAGCGTGAACGGTTCGTCACGCGAACGCGCCATCAAGCTCTCAAAGACAAAATCGCGCGGACCCTCAACGGACTGCCCCTTGATTATGAACGGGTTGACACTGTCAAAACTGCCGGTCAGGGCCTCCCGGTAATCACCACCCTTCGGTGCATCGGGATTTGCGTACGGAAAGTGGGTGTAGCCCGGTTCGAGTGCAGGTTCACCCTGCATGGCAATTGCGTGTTTGGGTTCAGCATGCGCCTGTCCGAGCAATGCCAGGCCAACAACTACGGTGAAAAGTGTGCGAATAATCCTGTTCATGCGCGCAATCTAGAAGGGGATTCGCGCCAAAAAGCGACACAAACCCGCGAGGTGGCCGGCCAATTGGTGTTGCCGCTAGTGCGCTGCGCTGCCGCGCTGGAGGTAGGTGTGGCGGTCAGCATCATAGGTATCAAAGAATTCCGCGATCTGCGGATGGCGCACCGGATTACCGCTATCGTCCACCAACAGGTTCTGCTCGGAAACATACGCGATGTATTCGGTCTCCTCGTTTTCTGCCAGCAAGTGATAGAATGGCTGATCCTTCAAAGGGCGTGATTCTTCGGGAATGGACTCCCACCATTCATCGGTATTGGAAAACGTAGGGTCGACATCAAAGATGACACCACGAAACGGAAACAGGCGGTGCCGTACCACCTGACCGATACAAAAACGTGCTTCTCTGTTGATTTTTTCCATAACCTATAAATGCATCCAAATCTGGCGATTTTCAAGCGGGCTGCGCAAGCTGCCCAACACTATTGTGCCAGCGGTGTCCTTCCTACAGTCCGTATGAAGCAGCCATTTCTGGCTCTTTTGCAACGACCAGCCGGGCCAGGTCAGCGATAACCTTGGCCTGTTTCCATGTTGCGTCATCCTGCATCTTGCCATCAATCATCACAGCTCCGGTACCGTCTGGCATTGCTTCAAGGATGCGAAGAGCAAACTGCACCTCGGCGGGGTCCGGCGAAAACACCCGTTTGGCAATCTCGACCTGGGAAGGATGCAGGGACCAGGCACCCAGGCACCCCTGCAGAAAGGCATTTCGGAATTGCGCTTCACACGCATCCGGATCAGAAAAATCGCCAAATGGCCCATAGAACGGCTTGATGCCGTTAGCAGCACACGCATCCACCATTTTACCAACGGTGTAGTGCCAAAGGTCCTGCTGAAAGAACGAACGAGAGGCATTGCCGCTGGCTCCGTTGCCGGCATTGTCCGCCAGGACACCATAGTGCGGGTGACCGCCTCCCACACGAGTGGTTTTCATGCCGCGTGATGCGGCAAGGTCTGCCGGGCCCAATGACATGCCATGCATGCGCGGACTGGCCGCAGCAATCTCTTCAACATTCTTCACGCCTTGGGCAGTCTCGAGTATTGCATGGATCATGATGGGTTTCTGAATGCCGGCACGTGCTTCGAGCTGGGCCAACAGCTGGTCGAGGAAGTGAATGTCCCAGACACCTTCAACTTTTGGCAGCATCATCACATCAAGCTTGTGGCCAGCTTCAAGAACGATCTGTGTAATGTCATCGAGTGCCCAAGGGCTGTTCAGGCAATTTATGCGCGTCCACAGTCCGGTTTGACCATAGTCGTGCGCCAACGCCATTTCAATAAATCCGGCACGTGCTGCAACCTTGTCGTCAGCCGGAATGGCGTCCTCCAGATTTCCCAGAATGACGTCCACCTGGGAAATCAATGCAGGCACCTTTGCGCGCATCTTTTCGATTTGGGGCGGCAGAAAGTGGATCATGCGCTCAATCTGCACAGGGACATCACGCATCGGTTCTGGTGCGCCAACTGCCAGCGGCTTGTAGAATTGTGAGGGAAGTTTCATGGTACCTGCGGTGTTGTTTGAGGCTTGGAACAGCATCTGATGTTGCGATGCACAATGACTTAAAGCACCAAAGCCCGGTGTACAATGGCTGATTGTTGGCTGGCAACACCCTCGCGCAGCTTGCGCCCCGGCTCGGGGACGTCTACACGGAACCGCAATTGTACGGCACACCAGTTGAACCTCGAGCATGGCAGACACCAAAAACGCACAACCACTGAGCGGCATCAAGGTGCTGGATTTTTCGACCTTGTTACCCGGTCCGCTAGCCACGCTTTTTCTCGCCGAAGCCGGCGCCCAGGTTATCAAGATTGAACGCCCGGGCGAGGGCGAAGCCATGCGGTCATACGAACCGCGCTGGGACAGGGAGTCGGTCAGCTTTGCAATGTTGAACCGCGGCAAACAATCATTGGCACTGGACCTCAAGTCCGAACGGCATCTGGATTTCCTTGTTCCATTGATCAAGGAAGCTGACATCATTGTGGAGCAATTCCGCCCCGGCGTGATGGAGCGGTTGGGGCTGGGATATGAAGCTGTCTCATTGCTCAACCCCGGCATTATCTATTGTTCAGTAACCGGTTACGGTCAAACCGGTGAAAAGGCGCTCAAGGCGGGGCATGACCTGAACTACATTGGCGATACCGGCTTGCTGGCGCTCAGTATGGGGCCAAACGCGCGCCCAACCGTTCCACCCTTGCTGGCTGCTGACATAGCTGGCGGCAGTTACCCTACAGTGGTGAACATTCTGCTGGCCTTGCTACAGCGGGAGAAAACCGGGCAGGGGTGCCATTTGGACATCGCCATGGCCGACAATATGTTCATGCTAATGTGGTGGGCGATTGGCAACTCACTGGTGACCGGCAATTGGCCGGGCAATGGTGATGCCCAACTCACCGGTGGTTCGCCCCGTTATCAGATCTACCCGACAGCAGACAGCCGGCACATTGCTGTGGCTGCGCTGGAACAAAAATTCTGGGAAAGCTTCTGTGACGCAATCGGACTTGCAGACGATTTCCGCAATGACATCCAAGATCCGGCAGCCTCCATTGCTGCGGTGCGGGCATTGGTTTCGGAATACCCCGCCAGCTATTGGGAGCCTGTGCTCGCTGAGGCAGATTGCTGTTGCACGGTCGTCAAAACACTGGCCGAGGCAATGCGCGAGCCGCATTTCCACGATCGCGGTGTGTTCAGCCACACACTCGTGAACGAAACCGGCGACAACCTTCCGGCTGTGCCTGTGAGCATATCACCGCAGTTTCGGGGTGACGAAAACGACGAGTTGTCAGCTCCTTCGCTTGGAGCCCACAACGACATCCTGCTCAATCAGAAACAGTGATTTCAACCCCGCATGGCGCGAGGCAGCGTGCCGCTAGGGTTTATACCCTCGATCATCGCACGCCGGCGTAACGGTGGAATGTGCTGCAGGGCACTCATGCCGATGGCCCGACCCAGATGAAGCGGCAGGAACTGCGATGTCAGAGATCTGTTCATGGTGTCGATTGCAGCCTGACGCGGCAGCACATCGGCCTTGCGGATAGTGTCGAACTTCTCGCACAAGCTGGCGCTGCCAAGGTCATCGCCAAATCGCATTGCATCGCCAATCAACTCGGCCGCATAGGCAGCGTCACGCAGGCTCATGTTCAAACCTTGCGCACCAATTGGTGGCACAACATGCGCTGCTTCACCAACCAGCAACACGCGCCCGCTGGCAAATTTGCGCGCGCTCATGCCTGCCATCGGCACCTGTACCGGCGCAGTCACATCAGTGACCAACCCCAGGTCACCATGCATTTCAAGTTGCAGGCGCACAGCCAGGTCTTCTTCGGACAGCGCACATATGGCGGCTGCGTCCTGCGCCTTGACCATCCAGACGAGGCTGGACCTGCGGCCCGGCAACGGCACAGTGGTAAAGGGGCCGGATGCCTTGTGGTACTCGATTGACATGTCGTTGTGTGGCCCGGAGTGCGCAAAACTGAGCGCCAGCGCCACCTGGTCATAGGTCCACTCACTTGTGGCGATACCCGCATCCCGCCTCAACACGGATTGCCGCCCATCAGCAGCAACCAACACGCTGGCGCTGGCCCGGCTGCCATCCTCAAGCCGCACAGTTACCTGATTACCTGTATGCTCAAGACCGGAAACACGCTGCCTGGCAAATGTCACGCCAAGCTCAGACGCTCTCGCGGTCAGGGCCGCAACAAGCTGGGGCAGGGGAATGTTCCAACCAAACTCTTGCAGGTTCAACTCGGAAGCCGCGAATGTCAGCGCTGGCGCAGAGAAAGTCTCAAGTGTGTCGTCAACTATCTTCAGGAGCTTCAGGCGAGCACTTTCACTCTTGAGCTCTACTGGCCATACTTCCAACATTTCAAGCAATCTTATCGCCGGTTGCATAAGGGCAACGGTGCGTCTGACAGGCAGCCGATCAACCTCGCCGCCAATGTCAATGTCAGGAGAAATGCACGCCACGGTGCAACCTGACTTGGCCAGCAGGCAAGCAGCCGCCAACCCTGCAGGACCGGCGCCTGCCACGATGGCCTGAAATTCCCTGTTGGTCGATGACATCAGATTGCCTTACCCGCCACAAATGCGGCACTATGAAAGTCTGACCTGCAATTGCAACGCAGTGCAAACGCTGCCAAATGGAAGCCCATGATGAAATACGCCGACATAACATTTCAGCTCAACAACAATCTGGCAATCGTAACGCTGAATCGGCCTGAGAAGCTGAATGCGACCACCCGCAATATGCATGCAGAGCTGCGCTCGGCGTTTGACACACTTGAAGAAGGTGGCGCAAGGGCAGTCCTGCTGACCGGAGCCGGGCGGGCGTTCTGTGCGGGTCAGGATCTGTCTGACCTGAAAATGGATGGACCGGACGAAATTCGCAGGATTCTGGAGGAAGACTTCAATCCGCTGGTGTCGCGCATCCGCAACTTGCCCATGCCTGTGGTATGCGCGGTAAATGGCATGGCGGCAGGTGCAGGGGCCAATCTGGCTCTGGCTTGTGATATTGTCATCGCAGCCAAGTCTGCAAAATTTCTGCAGGCCTTTGCAAAAATTGGCCTGATACCTGACGCTGGCGGCACCTGGACACTGGCCAGGCAACTTGGAGAGGCTCGAGCCAAAGGTTTGGCGATGCTGGCCGAACCGATCAACGCAGATGCAGCACTGGATTGGGGGCTGATCTGGCAGGTGTGTGAAGATGACATGCTGTTGCAAGATGCAACCTCGCTTGCGAGCCGCATGGCCACCCAGCCAACCAAGGCATTTGCCCTTATAAAACAGTCGGTTAACGAAAGTTCTTCGACAAGTTTTGACGATCACCTGAAGCTTGAAGCCCGGTTGCAGATGCAAGCTGCTTCCACCGATGACTACCGTGAAGGCGTGAGTGCATTTCTACAAAAAAGAAAGCCCGTTTTTACAGGGCAATAGCCCACTACAGCTTTGTTGCTGTCATAGAAGGGCGGGCCTCAAATCCTTCAAGAAAACCTGCCAACCCCGGGCGCTTGTTCCGCCAGCCCATATCTGCATATCGGAAATCCAGATAGGCGAGCAGGGATGCAGTCGCTATCGAACCGCAATTTACTCCGGCAAGCTCTGTACGCCAGTTGGCCTCCAGATCATCCAGCCCCGCAGCCAGTCGTACCTTCTGCCGCTCAATCCATTCCGGCCACCGCATGGCTTCCGGCCGAAGACCCGTCTCGTATCGCAGACCGACGGCGCTATCCATTAGTCCAACCGCAAGCGCTTGCAGCGTCAACAGTTTGAAACGCGCGACCGGTTCGTCCGGCAGAATGCTCTTGTTGCCTGCGTGATGGCACAGGTACTCACATATGACACGGCTGTCGTACAACGAAGTGCCATGATCGGTTACCAGGCATGGGATCCGGCCCAGCGGATTGTCTGATGACACCTGCTTGTTCACCCGGTCTGGCAGGAACTCTCCTGTTGCAACAGCCTGAATTTCATCGGCGATGCCGAGTTCATGGGCCGTCACCATTACCATGCGGACAAAGGGTGAGGCGGGGTTGTGGTGAAGTTTCATCGGCAGGAACCTCTGGAAGACATTGAATGATCTGCAATCGTATCGGTTAAGCTCCCAAGCTGCAAAGGTTTTGGGTGGACGCAGCATTCATTACTGGCCATGCTGGTGTGGACCCAACTGAATCAATTTCTACAGGAGGCAAAAAATGGGCATATGGGATTTCGTCAAAAGCGCCGGCAAGGCGCTAGGCATTGGCAAGGAAGATACACCGCCAAGTGCTGATGAGCTCAAGAAGGAACTCGATTCCTACAAACTCGGTACTGAAAACGTCAAAGTTGAGGTTGACGGCGACAAGGCAATTGTTACCGGCGATGTCGCTGACCAGTCTGTGCTGGAAAAGGCAATTATCGCCGTTGGCAATACGCTCGGCGTTTCAAAGGTTGAGAGCAAACTGACTGCACCGGCACAGAAGGAACCTGTGTTCTATACGGTCAAGAAGGGCGACAACCTGTGGAAGATCTCCGAGAAGCATTACGGCAAGGGCAAGGGTGCCAAATACAACGTCATTTTCGAGGCCAACAGGCCAATGCTGACCCACCCCGACAAGATCTATCCAGGCCAGGTGTTGCGTATTCCGGAACTTGACTAGTTCGTCGCAGGAGCGAGCAAAATACAAACCCCGGCATGTATTGCCGGGGTTTTCGTTTTCTCAAACAGGCTGAAGTTCACAACGGCTCAACTGGCCTTGCGCATGGCATTGACATGGTCTCGCGCGTGCGTGTGCAAAGCCTCATCAACCACTTCGATGCTCTGCACTGTTTTACCAACCGGAAACAGTGAGGCGCCAGCCAGTTTCACATGGGCCCATGCAAAGGGGATACCTATGATGGTCACCGCATTAGCCACCGCGAAAGTGAGATGCATGACCGCCAGCCACCAGCCGGCAAACAAGAACCACAGCACGTTGCCGATCATGCCCAGACTTCCGGTTCCAAGATCTTCACGGCCATACAGATTGTCGCGTGCAATCACGTCGCGTCCAAACGGCCACAAAGTGTAGCTTGCCAGCATGAAGCACGACCGCGCCCACGGCAAACCTACAATGGTGATGGCACACAGGATGCCGACCAGGAACCAGGCGATTGCCGCCCAAATGCCGCCAAGCACCAGCCATAAAATGTTGAGTATCAAACGAACCATTGGAGTGAGCCCTCTGATGATGTTACGATGCTTAACATATAGGTATGATATTGGCTGATTTACAGTAGCCGGAGCGACAGACATGACGAAGCTTCACCAGATTGTCCCGATATTGCTATTGGGG
Source organism: uncultured Alphaproteobacteria bacterium (assembly GCA_963787895.1). GTDB lineage: Bacteria > Pseudomonadota > Alphaproteobacteria > Rhizobiales > Aestuariivirgaceae > Anderseniella. The sequence goes on from CAWBEX010000004.1 coordinate 176,208, forward strand.
ATGTTGTTGCCATGTTCAGCCGCTGAGCAGGAGGTTGACGGAGAGACATCAACAATCCTGGAAAAATGTCTGGCCACGGCGGAGGCCGCCGCGGATGCTTCCGCTGCAAGGCAATCATGCGTAGGCACGGCGGCGGCGGCATGCATGGACCGTACACCTGCAGGGCTATCCAATTTGGGCATGACCGAATGCCTCACCCTGGAAGCGCAATGGTGGGACAAGCTGCTCAACAGCCGGTACGCCCAGTTGAAAGCTGATCTGGAACCAGAGGCTTTTGCTTCCCTGCAAGATGTCCAGCGCAAGTGGATCGCGTTCAAGGATGCGGACTGTCAGTACATCTATGACCATCAGTTCGGTGAGGGTTCAATGAGGTTACCTGTATCAGCATCATGCGACCTCGACGCTACAGCACTGAGGGCGCTGCAACTGGGTGACCTGATCACCGATCAATAACGGCCAAGGCGGTCAGGCAAACATGCCGCCGCCGGACGACAGCTGCGCGCGGACCATGGCCAGCGCCGTGCTGACAGATGCCAGGCGGATTTCTTCGCGGCCGATATCGCCGTATTCCATGCGCACATGATGGGTGACCATTTCGGTACGCGCACAGGCAAAATGCACCAGCCCAACGGGTTTTGCCTTCGAGCCGCCACCAGGACCTGCTATGCCTGTCACCGAGACGGCCAGATTTGCGCGCGAATGACGCAATGCACCTTCCGCCATTTCACGTGCCACTTGTTCCGATACTGCACCATGCTGATCAATCAAGGCCATGGCTATGCCCAGCATCTCTGCCTTGGCTTCGTTTGAATAGGTGATGAAACCGCGCTCCACAACGGCGGATGAACCTGCGATGCTTGTGAGCAAGCCGGCCACCAACCCTCCGGTGCAGCTTTCGGCGGTCGCAACCTTCAGACCACCATCACGCAGCATGTCGAGTGTGTCCTTTGCTTCGATGATGAGCTGTCGATTGAACATAGGCTTTACTCAGGCAATCTGATGGTCGCTGTAGCGGCAGCAGCAATGCCTTCCTCGCGACCGGTGAACCCCAGCCATTCGGTTGTTGTGGCCTTGACCGAGACGCGGGATACGTCAATGCCAACAATGTTTGCCACGCTCTCGCGCATGGCATCAACATGGGGCCGCATCTTCGGCGCCTGGCATATCAGGGTCAGGTCAACGTGTGAAATCTGGCCACCCCGGTCCGCCACCATTTTTGCCGCGTGCTTCAGGAAAATGTCGGAAGCCGCTCCTTTCCATTGCGGGTCGGTGGGCGGAAAGTGCTTGCCGATGTCACCTTCACACAAAGCGCCGTAAATTGCGTCGGTGATGGTGTGCAGGCCGACGTCAGCGTCAGAGTGGCCCTTCAGTTTCCTTGTGTGCGGGATGTTTACGCCGCATAGAATGACGTGATCGCCATCTTCGAATGCGTGAACGTCGTAGCCGTGGCCGACCCGGATGTCTGTCAGCATGTATTGTGTTCCTGTCCTTATCCGTTGATCTGCCTCATGCAAGTCATCAGCGGTGGTGATTTTCTTGTTCTCTGGTTTGCCGGCCACGATGGCCACGGATAGGCCGGCCCATTCGGCGATTGATGCATCGTCGGTGAAATCCTTCCTGCCGCTGCTTGAGGCTGCCTCGTGTGCCTTGATGATTTCTGCGAAGCGGAAACCCTGCGGGGTCTGCGCGCCCCACAGGCCGCTCCGGTCCACTGTATCGGTAATCACACCATTGGCCTCCCGCTTCAGCGTATCGGCAACAGCCACTGCAGGAATGCAGCCGGCATGGGTGTCCAACGCGTTGATGACAGCGGAAATCGTCTCGGCATCAATGAAGGGCCGAGCAGCGTCATGTATCAATACCTTGCCGACGGACTTGGCGTGCAGAGAATTCAGTCCATTGAAAACTGACATCTGGCGGGTGGCACCACCTTGTACCGGGGCGGGCAGGGCGAGACCTTCAACGGCCTGATTGTAAAGCGGTTCATGTCCTTCACCGATGACGACTTGAATGTGAGCAATTTCAGGATGTGCCTGAAACGCTTTGACTGTGCGTCGAAGGATCATCTCGCCGCCGATTGTTTGATACTGCTTGGGGATTTCACCACCAACGCGGAGTCCGGCACCAGCGGCCACTACTATGACGGCAATACTCATGGAGCGGGACAACCCTGACCAATTCGAACTCTTGCGCATGCTGTATCAGCCTGCCAGCCAGAACCGCAAGGGCAAGCTACATTGAAGTGCAACAATGTGGTTGCATTAGGCTTCAGGATTGGTAGTCTGCCTTAAAATTATACGTGTCAACATAGTGATTAAATTGTGAGCATATCAATTGGCGGCATCACGACCTGCAACCGGGTCTTTCTGGCACCTATGTCTGGGGTGACAGACGAGCCGTTCCGGGTTCTGGCGCACAGATATGGCGCAGGGCTGGTGGTATCGGAGATGGTCGCCAGCAATGCGCTGGTGGAAGCCAGGCCGGACATGGTGCGCCGGGCAACCGGGGCCGGCAAAGTGAGCCCGTTCGTTCTGCAATTAGCTGGGCGCGAGCCGGAATGGATGGCGCGCGGCGCCGAACTTGCCCAGAAAATTGGCGCAGACATCATCGACATCAACATGGGTTGCCCGGCGCGCGAAGTGGCCGGAAAGTTGTCAGGTTCAGCGCTGATGCGTGACCTCGATCATGCGTGCTGCCTGATTGAGGCGACAGTCAAGGCGTCCTCGGTGCCTGTAACACTGAAGATGCGGCTTGGCTGGGATCACGATTGCCTGAACGCACCTGAGCTGGCTGCGCGGGCCGAGGCGCTCGGCGTTGCCATGGTCACAGTACATGGCCGGACGCGCAATCAGTTCTACAATGGCAAGGCCAACTGGGCAGCCATCCGGGCAGTGCGAGAGGCGATCACCATTCCACTGATCGCCAATGGCGACGGCAAGACGATCGAAGACGTCAAAACCATGCTGGACGCATCAGGCGCGGATGGGGTGATGGTGGGTCGCGGCGCCTATGGGCGTCCCTGGTGGCCTGGTGTGTTGGCCGAATTGCTGGACTGCGGCAGGGGCCTTGCGGAACCGTCTCTGGAAGAACAGTGGGCAATCATGCGTGAACACCACGACATGATGGTCGCACACTATGGCGAGGGACACGGTGTTCGCATTGCCCGCAAGCATGTTGGATGGTACCTGGGCCGTTGGGCGGAGCAGGGGGCGCTGACACCTGAACTGGCCCTGCAACATCGCCGCAAGCTGTTGTCACTAAAACATCAGCGGGAAGTTCAGCGCAGTATGAAAGACCTGAGGGCCGATCTGCTCCGGCCGCTGTCTGAAATGAGGGCAGCATGAAGCATTCAAGCCCACAATCCGGTACAGCGATGATCTTGCTGCAATCGCTGCCTAGCCCGATGTTGGCAATATCCGCCGATGATGAAATTTTTGAAGCCAACAGTGCTGCAGAAGAGTTCTTTGCCCTGAGCCGGTCGACGTTGCTGCGCATGGAGCTGGCCGATATCGTCCCGTTCGCCAGCCCGCTGTTTTCTGCGACCACCCGGCTGCGTGCCACCGGCATGACCCTGGCCGAATACGGGGTCAAGCTTGGCACGCCGCGAACCGGCGGTGAGCGAATGGTGGATATCCAGGCAGGCCTCGTGCCTGAGCAACCTGGTTGCATGGTCCTGATCATCATTCAGCGCTCAGTCGCACAGGCCTTTGACCGGCAGATGAACAATCTCCAGGCGGCTCGCTCAGTTTCAGGCATGGCTTCCATGCTGGCCCACGAGATCAAGAACCCCTTGTCCGGCATCAAGGGCGCAGCACAGCTGCTGGAAACCAACGCTCCTCTGGAAGACCGGGAACTAACCCAACTCATTTGCAGCGAGACTGAGAGAATACGCTCGCTAGTGGATCAGATGGAAGTGTTCTCGGATGAACGCGCACCAGTTCTTGAACCCATAAACATTCACACCGTGCTGGAGCACGTCAGGAAGTTAGCCAGCTCAGGCTTTGCTTCATCTGTGGAATTTGTCGAAGACTACGACCCTTCGTTGCCCAACATCATGGCCAATGGTGACCAGCTCATACAGGTTTTTCTGAACCTTGTGAAAAATGCGACTGAAGCCATTGAAAAGGAAGAACAACCGGGCCGAATAACCTTGTCGACCGCCTACCGTCCAGGTCTGCGCATGCAGGTGCCGGGTTCAACAGCATCGGTATCTCTGCCACTGGAAATTGCCATTCGCGACAATGGCCCCGGCATAGCCCCTGATGTTGCGGAAAATCTGTTCGACCCATTCGTAAGCTCAAAGGACAGCGGTCGCGGACTGGGTTTGGCGCTGGTTGCAAAACTGGTGCGGGACCATGGCGGTATTGTCGACGCCGAAACCCTTGATGATGGCTCGGTTTTCAAGGTCTTGCTCCCTCTCAGCCCCGCAAGTGAAAGGATTTCCCCATGACCCCCGGCACAGTACTGGTGGCCGATGATGACGCTGCAATCCGCACAGTTGTGACGCAGGCATTGAGCCGTGCAGGCTTCGACGTACGGGCTGCAAGCAACGCATCATCTCTTTGGCGCTGGGTCAGCGAAGGCGAGGGTGATGTGGTGCTCACCGACGTAGTGCTGCCTGACGAGAGCGGCTTCGACTTGTTGCCACGCATCAAAGCCAAGCGGCCGCGGCTTCCGGTCATCGTGATGAGTGCGCGAAATACAATCATGACAGCAATTACTGCCAGCGAACGCGGTGCCTATGACTATCTTCCAAAACCCTTTGACCTGAATAATCTGGTTGCCACCGTCTCACGGGCGCTTGAAGACGCTCGCAAGGCCGATCAACCGCTGAGTGCGCGCCCACCAGCCGACGATATTGAAACGTTGCCGATAGTTGGCAGGTCTCAGGCCATGCAGGACATCTACCGTGTAGTTGCCCGAATGACCCGCACTGATCTGACTGTCATGATCCAGGGTGAAAGCGGCACTGGCAAGGAACTGGTTGCGCGTGCATTGCACGACTTCTCAAAGCGCAAGTCTGCACCCTTTGTTGCCATGAACATGGCGGCAATACCGAGAGAGTTGATTGAGTCGGAACTGTTCGGTCACGAAAAGGGGGCGTTTACAGGTGCGGTGTCGCGGTATCTGGGCCGATTTGAGCAGGCGCATGGTGGCACGCTGTTTCTTGATGAAATTGGCGACATGCCGATGGAAGCACAAACACGATTGTTGCGTGTGCTGCAGGAGGGTGAATACACATCCGTTGGCGGGGTGCGCCCGATAAAAACCAACGTGCGCATCATCGCCGCGACACACCGCGACCTGCAACAACTGATTACCCAGGGCATGTTTCGCGAGGACTTGTTCTTCCGGCTTAATGTTGTGCCGTTGCGACTTCCGCCGCTTCGGGAGCGGGCAGACGACATTCCTGATCTGGTTGCCCATTTTTTGCGCCGCACCGAGCAGCAGGGACTGCCGACAAAGACCTTTTCGCAGGAGGCACTTGCCAGACTTCGCAAATCACGCTGGCCGGGCAATATTCGGGAACTGGAAAACTTTGTCAGCAGGCTTTGCGCCATTCACGTTGGCGATGAAATTACTGCGCAGGAAGTCGACCAGGAATTTGCAGCACAAGACGCAAGACCGCAGACAGATGCCAGCAAAAACTTCAATCATCTGAGCGAGTTTGTGGAGAACCACCTGACGCAGCATTTTGCAGGTTACCAGCCTGGCTTGCCTCCTGCCGGATTGTACCACCGCATCATTCACCAGGTGGAAGGCCCGCTGATAAATGCCAGCCTGGCAGCAACCGGTGGCAATCAGATCAAGGCATCCAGGCTGCTCGGCATAAACCGCAACACCTTGCGTACAAGAATCAAGGATCTTGGCTTGAGTGTTGTGAAGACACCGGGTGCCAAATAGTGGTTGCCACGCCAAGCTGAGATTTCTGCAGTTTCGCGGCACCGCAATCGGGTGGTGTCACATATTTGCCACATTAGTGAGGCGTTTGTGCAACAGTAGGGTTTTAACCCGGCGAGCCCCCAAGATGGCTACTTGCTCTTCATGACTGCATTCACGGATTCAACCATCGAGGATTCCACGCCCATCAACCTGGGCAATGCGGCGGAATCTTTCCTAGAGAACAAGTGGATGAACCGCGCCGGCTTGTGCCTTGTCGCACTGACGTTGGCATGCGGCCTGGGCACCTATCTTTATCTTACTGGCGTCACTACAGCAAAGCCCGACCCTGGCTGGGCACGCCTGCTTTTGTACGCAAATGGTATCTTGCTGGCATTGATGACAGGCCTCATCGGCTGGCAACTGGCAAAGCTGTTCAAATCCAGAATGCGCGGGGTGCCCGGCTCCGGGTTGCACATACGCATTGTCACGCTGCTCGGCCTGTTTGCTGTTTTACCGGCAATTATCGTTGCTGCATTTGCTTCGGTCACCCTCAACAGGGGGCTGGACACGTGGTTATCGGTTCAAACCCAATCCATCGTAGATTCAGCAGGCGCGGTTGCAGAAGCCTACATCACTGAAAATATGGAGGTTGCGCGAGCAGACGCGGCCTTTATCGCCAATGAACTCAACCAGAAGGCTGCGGATTTCAACACCGACAGACAGTCGGTCATTCGCAGAACGGCCACGTACGGCGCAGTGCGTGGTCTGTCCGGTGTCTTTGTTGTCAATCCGGTGACAAAGGAAGTGGCGATTTCTGCAACTGCCAACAAGCTGGTGCGGTTCCGCCCGCCGCCACCCGAAGACATTGCACAAGCAACGACCGGGGAGATGGTGGTTCGCGAGCCCGCTGAAAACGGCAACGTCATCAGGGCGCTTGTCAGGCTGGAAAAAATCGATGGCTATTACCTGTATCTGTACAGGCTGGTGAACCCGGAAGTTATCAAGCAACTGAGCAAGGCCAGGAACCAACGCGCCGAGTTCGACAATCTCATTGCCCAACGCACGGCACTGCAGCTCAACTTTGCCGCACTTTATGCCGGTATTACCTTCATTTTCCTGCTCTCAGCAATCTGGCTTGGCCTGCTGTTCTCAAACCGCCTTGTACAACCAATTGTGGGTTTGGTATCCGCAGCCCAGCAGGTCAGTGCCGGCCACCTCGAGACCAAGGTAAGCGTAGAAAACTCGACAGGTGACCTTGCCACGCTTGGGCAGACCTTCAACCAAATGACAGATCGCCTGGCGATACAGCGAGAAGAGTTGACGACGGCCAATGACAAGCTTGATGAAAGACGCCGTTTCATCGAGGCCGTTCTGGCGGGTGTCAGCGCCGGCGTTCTGGGGCTCAATGAAAACGGCACCATCACGTTGTCCAACAAGTCAGCATTTGAACTGTTGGGTTTGCCGCAAGGTAGCGTCGAAGGCAAGCAGATCGAAGAGATTCTGCCTGAGATCTCTGATATTCTCGATGTCGCCCGGTCGAGGATTGACGGCTACGCGGACGGATCAATCACCCGACGGATCGCAGATCAGGAACGCAACCTCATGGCAGGCGTGACTACCGAGAGAGACGAAGGCAAGATCGAGGGATTTGTTGTTACATTTGACGACACTACCGAACTCGTCGCAGCCCAGCGCAATTCTGCGTGGGCCGATATAGCGCGACGCATTGCACACGAGATCAAGAACCCGCTGACCCCAATACAATTGTCCGCGGAGCGACTGAAGCGAAAATACGGTGATCAGATCGTTGGCGACCGAAAAGTCTTCGATCAATGCACGGATACCATCGTCAGGCAGGTCGGCGATATTGGCCGAATGGTTGATGAATTCTCGTCATTTGCCCGCATGCCAAGCGCGCAACCGGAACAGTACGATCTGGTGTCACTGGTCAAGGAAGCGCTTGTGCTACAGAAAGCCAGCGATGAGAGCATCAGGTTCACCACGGAATTCCCGGAAAGCCCGGTCTTGGTCATGGTTGACCGACGTCTTGTCAACCAGGCCATGACCAACCTGGTCAAGAATGCGCGAGAGTCCATTGAGACGAAGTTGCAAAGTGATCAAGACACCGCAGGAGAAATTCATGTGGCGGTTGTTCCAGGTGAGGATCTAGTGCGCGTTTCAGTCTGTGACAATGGCATCGGTCTGCCCGAGGAAAACCGTTCGCGGTTGACCGAACCCTATATGACCACTCGGGAAAAGGGCACTGGTCTAGGACTGGCAATCGTAACGAGAATTATGGAAGAGCATGGCGGGAAGCTGACGCTCAGTGATGCTCCAGCCACTTTCCACAGTGGACGCGGCGCGAGAGTGGAACTGGAATTTCCTGCTTTGGGCAGTTCCAGCATCAAGGTAGCCGGGGGAACAGAAGGCAACAAGATAACTGAAAAGCCCGCAAAGGGAGGTAGCGCCTGATGGCAGCAGATATTCTGATCATTGATGACGAAGCAGACATTCGGGAATTGATCGGCGGTATCCTGGAAGACGAAGGCTATGAGGTGCGGCTTGCTGGCAACAGCGATGCAGCGCTTAGTCTTATAGCAGAACGACGGCCATCCATGGTGGTGCTGGACATTTGGCTGCAGGGCTCCCGGCTCGACGGCCTGGACCTGTTGCTGAAAATCAAGGAGGTCCACAAGGATATTCCGGTGGTCATCATCTCCGGGCACGGAAATATTGAAACCGCCGTCTCCGCAATCAAGCGCGGCGCTTATGAATACATCGAAAAGCCATTCAAGGCTGACCGCCTGATACACGTGGTAGGGCGGGCGCTGGAGAATTTTCGGCTCAAGCGTGAAAACGAGCAACTGAGGAGCCAAAGCGGTGAAAACAATTCCATCATCGGCTCATCAAATACGATCCGCAGTCTCGTCCAGTCGCTGAAACGTGCAGCGCCAAGCAACGGCCGCATCATGCTTTTTGGGCCGATGGGATCTGGCAAGGAGCTTGCTGCCCGGTGTATTCACAACTGGTCTACACGCGCAGAGGCGCCCTTCGTGGTGCTGCCAGCAGCAACCATGCTGCCACAAACCCTCGAAGAGGAATTGTTCGGCGTGGAGGACGGGAATGGCCAAACCACACGGGTAGGGCGCCTGGAAGAAGCACACAGTGGCACACTGTTCCTTGATGAGGTGGCTGACATGCCGCTGGAAACACAAAGTAAGGTGTTGCGTGTCCTGGTTGAACAGACATTTTTTCGTTCAGGCGGCAGCAAGCCGGTCAAGGTTGACGTGCGCATTCTCTCCTCAACAGCTCGCGACCTGAAGGCGATGATTTCGGACGGAAGCTTTCGCGAGGACCTTTTACACAGGCTTGCAGTTGTGCCAATTGCCCTGCCATCTTTGCACGAGTTCCGCGAGGACATTCCCGAATTGATAGAGCATTTCTGTGCACTTTACTCCGCACAAACGGGTCAACCACTGCGCAGTTTCTCTGAAGACGCGCTCGCGGCAATCCAGACCATGGATTGGCAGGGCAATGTGCGGCAATTAAAGAATTCCGTTGAACGACTGCTTATCATGACCGGCGGAGAGGCCGATCAACCCATCACGGCCGCTGCCCTGCCGCAGGACCTGACAGGAGCAGAGATCAATCACAAGGCGGTAACCCTGGAAGGCCTGATGTCAATGCCGCTCAGGGATGCCCGCGACCTTTTCGAAGCTGAATACATCAAGTTACAATTGAACCGCTTTGGAGGTAATATATCGAAAACAGCGACGTTTGTGGGCATGGAGCGATCTGCCTTGCACCGCAAAATCCGCGCTCTGGATATTACCACCAACGATCGCGAAGGGTCTGATCAGACCGGCACAGCAGCATAATAGGTAACAGACCATCACCTTACTTGTTTTTCTTTCTTTGTTGCAGCACTCTCCCGCGACCTTTCGGGGAAGAGAACTGCTTGTTCAATTTCGGATTGATGCATGAAGATCATCATATGCGGCGCCGGCCAGGTCGGCAGGGGGATTGCCGAGCGTCTGGCTGTTGAAAACCATGACGTAACGGTTATCGATATTTCTGAAGAACTGGTGGAAGCTCTTGCAGCCAGCACCGACGTGCGTGGTGTAGTCGGTCACGGCGCCCACCCGGACATCCTGTATGAAGCCGGCGCTGAAGAAGCTGATATGATCATCGCCGTCACGTTTGTCGATGAGGTCAACATGATGGCCTGCGAAGTGGCAAAGGCGTTATTCAATATTCCCACTCGCGTCGCACGTGTACGTGACCAGTCATATTTGCTGCCGCAGTATGCCAGCCTGTTCACCCGTGAAAACACTGCAATTGACGTTGTCATTTCTCCCGAAGTGGCAGTTGGCGAAATGGTCTTACGCCGACTGGCCCTGCCAGGCGCCTTCGAGGCAATCTACTTCGCGGACGAGAAAGTGCTGACCCTGGGTATCAAGCTGGAAGATGACTGCCCGGTGGTAAACACACCTTTGTCGCAGCTGTCAGGCCTTTTCCCGGACCTGAAAGCGGTCGTCTGCGCGATTATGCGTGACGGAACCTTGTTCGTGCCTCACTCCGAGGACCAGATGCTGCCCGGAGACCGCGCTTATGTTGTCACTGATCAAAGTCAGGCGACCCGCACCCTTTCACTGTTTGGCCACGAAGAACGCCCGGCCAACCGTGTGCTTATAGGTGGTGGTGGCACCATAGGGATGTACGTGGCGCGCAAGCTCGAAGAACGCGAGAGTAATATCAAGGTCACATTGATTGAGTCCAATCTGGAACGCGCTGAAGCCGTGGCCAACAAGCTGGAGCGAACTGTTGTCCTGCATGGAAGCGCGCTGGATTCCGGCCTGCTTGAAGAGGCAGAGATTGGCCGCACGGAAGCCTACATTGCAGTTACCAATGACGACAAGGTCAACATACTGTCTGCCATGCTGGCAAAACAGCACGGTGCAAAAACAACCGCATGCCTGGTATCAAACCTGGACGCCCGGCCACTTATTTCGCCGCTTGGAATTGACGCATATATTGACCCGCGTTCGGTAACAGTCTCGAGCATCCTCCAGCATGTACGCCGTGGGCGCATCCGCGGGGTGCACGGCGTCGAGGGCGGCGAAGGTGAAATTGTAGAAGCTGAAGCCATGGAAACTTCACCCATGCTTGGCCGATCGTTGCGCGATGCTGAGCTGCCAGACGGCATAAGAATTGGTGCGGTTGTACGCGATGGGGAAGTCATAATTCCGACAGGAGATACTTCCATCAAACCAAAAGACCGAATTGTCATGTTTGCATTACGTGACAAAATCGAGGAGATTCAGCAGTTGTTCCGCGTCAGTATCGAGTATTTCTGAGCATCTGACTTTAGTATCTGGTACTGCATCGCGGTGCTCTCTATAGTTGACGTTGCGATTGGCTTGGTAGAACTGGATACAAGTGACACTGGCGGCAGCCAATCCGGGGGTGGCCCAAAAACAATAAGAAAGGTGCTATAAGATGGCGCAAGACAAGCAGCAAAACCTTCAGGACACGTTCCTGAACACAGTTCGCAAGAACAAGGTGTCTGTAACAGTCTTCCTGGTCAATGGTGTCAAACTGCAAGGCGCAATCACCTGGTTCGACAATTTTTGTGTGTTGTTGCGGCGCGATGGAATGTCCCAGCTGGTGTACAAGCATGCAATCTCTACAATCATGCCTGCACAGCAGATTTCGTTGTATGATGAAGACAACAATGACGACTAATTCGGCAATGCACGAGTACTCATAATGAGCGGCCAGAATGGCGGTGGCGTAGAGTTTCAACTGGAAGGGCCTGTGGTAACGCGGGCCCTTGTATTTCACCCCGATGTGAAGTCCAGGAAAGCCGTGACCGGTTGGCGCGATGCACAATCAAGACTTGAAGAGGCCGTCGGCCTGGCCCTGGCGATTGAGCTGGAAATTGCAGGAGCCACTATTGTTCCACTGGCTGCCATAAACCCGGCATCGTTCTTTGGAACCGGCAAGGTCAAGCAGTTGGCCGAGGAAATTGAAGCCTCGGAAGCCGATATAGTCATTCTCAATACACAATTGAGCCCGGCGCAACAACGGAACCTTGAACGTTCGTGGAAGGTCAAGGTTCTGGACCGCACCGGCCTTATCCTGGAAATTTTTGGCCGCCGCGCCAGCACTCGCGAAGGCACCTTGCAGGTTGAGCTTGCACATCTGCAATATCAGAAGAGCCGCCTGGTGCGTTCATGGACCCACCTTGAACGTCAGCGCGGCGGTGCCGGGTTCATGGGGGGCCCGGGCGAAACCCAACTTGAGGCAGACAGAAGGGTAATCCAGGACCGCATAACCCGATTGAAGAAGCAACTCGACCAGGTGATCCGGACCCGCACATTGCACCGGCAGAGCAGGGCGAAGGTGCCTTATCCGGTCGTAGCACTGGTGGGATATACCAATGCGGGCAAGTCTACCCTGTTCAACCGACTAACCGAGGCCGGGGTTGTGGCCAAGGATCAGTTGTTTGCCACCCTTGACCCCACGATGCGCCAGATCGAACTGCCAATGGGGCGCAAGATCATTCTCTCAGACACCGTCGGATTCATCTCCGACTTGCCAACAACGCTGGTAGCGGCGTTCCGCGCCACGCTTGAAGAAGTGCTGGAAGCCGATGTCGTGGTGCATGTTCGCGATATTGCGCATGCTGAAACCGAGGAACAGGCCAGCGATGTGATTGCTGTTTTGAAGGAACTTGGTGTCAGGCAGGAACAGATGAACGATATCATCGAAGTCTGGAACAAGGTTGACATGGTGTCACCCGACGAGCGCACTGTGCTGGCGGAAGCCGGAGCGCGCAGACCCGGCACGGCACTTGTATCTGCGCTTACAGGCGAGGGCGTCGACAGGCTGCTCACAATCATCGAGAAAGCACTGGCGGGCAGCAATCCGGTCTTGTCGGTAAAGCTGGCAGCAGGTGAGGGGGCTGAGCTGGCCTGGATCTATGCCCATGCAGAAGTGCTGGACCGCGTAGACCATGACGACGGCAGCGTTGTGGTTTTGGCACGATTTGACGAACGCCAGGCCGGAGTAGCGATCAAAAGGCTGGGTAATCGCATTGCAGTGGAAGATGACAGCGATGAGCCAATAATTATTGCGTCATAAGTCGCTAGGGCCAGATTTGTCCAGTTCGCGAATCTCGTTCCAGATTGCATCCATTTCCTCCAGGCTGGCCTCATTCACGTTTCGGTTGCCGGCTTTAAGTCTTTTCTCTATGTAGTTGAAACGTCTTGTAAATTTAGAATTCGCACTGCGCAATGCGTCTTCTGCATCGATCCCCAGATGCCGACCCAGATTGACCATGACAAACATCAGGTCGCCAAATTCCTCCGCCTGCTTTTGTGCGCTCATCGTGTCACGAGCCTCCGCCAGCTCGTTGGCTTCCTCAACTACCTTGTCCAGCACATGGGACACATCAGGCCAATCAAAGCCTACCTTTGCCGCGCGCTTTTGTAGCTTCAAGGCCCGAGTTAGAGCGGGCAGGGCTGCCGGAATGTCATCCAGCAAACTTGCCTGATCAGTCTCCTTGGCTTTTCGCTCTTGCGCCTTGATGGTTTCCCAAAACCCCTTGGCAGCACCGGCTGAGCGGGCTGCCTCATCACCAAATACATGCGGGTGGCGGCGCACCATCTTGGTGTTGATTGCCTCCACAACATCTTCGAATGCAAAATGTCCGTCTTCATCGGCTATCCGGGAATGATAGACAACCTGCAAGAGGAGGTCGCCCAGCTCCTCGCACAGGGCAGCCATATCCTTCCGCTGTATGGCGTCGGCAACCTCGTAGGCTTCCTCAAGCGTGTAAGGAACAAGCGTACTGAAGGTTTGCTCGAGGTCCCACGGACACCCGGTTGCCGGCGTTCTGAGCGCTGCCATGATGGCGAGCAGGGTGGTGATCTCGCGTTTTGGCAGCGCTTCCGGCCGGGTTGTTCCTACACCGCCGGAGCCTTCGGCATTTCTTTCAGATGATCGGCCTTTATCCATACCCTGCACCCATCCTTGCCTGCTGTTGCAGATAACCTAGCACCGCAGGGTAGACGGAGCCATGACTGGGCAGCAAAGGTTTCACCACTTTCCGTAAAACCGCCCTCCAGAACAAAGACTTCAAGGCCGCCTGGCACAGGCTGAGTTATTTCTGCCCCAGCTTCCCATATCTCAAGGCGCACGTCTTCGCGGGCGTCATGGAACAACGGGATTACCGATACGCCTGGGCGCAAGCTGTCCGGCAGAGCGCGCATCTTGTTGGTGTCAATGCGTACATGCGTCCGGTCTGCCAGGTCGAACTGCCAGAGCTTCACCATGATCACACAGCCGGGTTCAGAGCCAGGAGTGTGCGAGGATTGCGGGGGGTTGCGAATGTAGCTGCCGGCAGGGAAGTCGCCATGTTCATCCTGAAAAACGCCTTCCAGCACGACAAATTCTTCGCCACCAGTATGAATATGTGACGAAAAATGACTGCCAGGTGCGTAGCGCACAATTGTGGTGGCCCGCGCGACCTCATCACCAATCCGGTCAAGCATGCGCCTGTCAACGCCCGGCATAGGCGACTTGATCCAATCCGTTCTGGCTCCATGAACGCTGGCGCGCTTGGTGAAGTCTGCATTGAGCTCCATGAATTGCACTCCTGTGAAATCGCCAAGGCAACGGGCAATGCTGTGAACATGTTGTGTATCATGACACGCTTGGTATCAGGTTGGGGCACCCAGCGGGATTGTCAATGCTTCTGGAAGCCAGAGTGCGGGAACCAACCAATGTATCCGGCTCAAATCGGTGCAAGCCTTATTCGCATAATATATATTATGGAATATTATTGCATACCGAATATACGAAATTCTGCCATTCACGCGTCGACGCCGACGATCTTGTAGGTGCTGGTATCAATATTGCCCTGCCAGAACCACATGGCAAACAACGGTACTGTCAGCGTGGTCATGGCGTGCGGCTGGTTGCTGGCGTGCTTGATATAGCTGCCCGGCGGTCGTGGCTGGAACGCATCATCGTCGATTTGCCAAAGGCCGGTTCCGCTCACCACCAGATAATCCTCAACAGCCTCGTGCCAGTGGCTGGGATAGACAGCGTCAGCTTGTTGCAGATAAAAGCCGAAGGCCACTTCGGTGTTATGCACCATGCCCGTTGGACCAGCTAGCCTGACCACATCAAACTTGCCGGCAAATGAGTCCGGCATCTCAAAGTTGCTTTGTGCCCAGGTCAGCTTGTGACCGTGATCGATGAGTTGCCGCTGCAGGTTCGGAAAATGCGTGGCATTGGCCACGGCAGTCTCAAGGTCGCGCGTCAGGTTACTGGCTACCGGTGATGGCTCGAGGCAAATGTCAATCTTGAGGCCGTCAATAAGTGCGGCGATCTTTTCTGCACCTGCACTGCGCCAGGCATTCGCGTAAGCTTCATAAAGGGTCTTCATCAACCGATCTCCAAACGCATGCCGTCGTAGGCAGGTTCAACACCTTCAGGCAGGTCATTCCGCAATGTCTGGTAGTCCATGTCGACATGCATGTTGGTCAGAACCGCGCGTTTCGGCTGCATGCGTTTGATCCAATCCAACGCATCGTCGAGACTGAAGTGGCTGGGATGTGGAGTGCGGCGAAGCGCGTCAATTATCCACACATCAAGGCCTTCCAGATACTGCATCGATCCTTCGGGAACCCGCATCAAATCTGGTGTATACGCGACGTTTCCCATTCGGAAGCCGAGCGCATCTATATCACCATGGTTTACTGTGAACGGCATCGCCGATATCTCGCCGCCTGCTCCTTCGGCCTTCAACAGTTGCCCGGCTGACAGACCGTTCATCTCAAGAATTGGCGGGTATGAAGATCCCGGCGGGGTCATGAAGCAATAACTGAATTGCGACATCAGCATGTCAGCAGTATCGCGATCGGCCCAAACCTGGACCTTTGAACGCATATTGATGGCGACCTGGCGCAGATCATCAATTCCATGCGTGTGATCAGCATGTTCATGGCTGTACCATACGGCATCAAGAGCACCTGCATTTACGCTATTGAGCTGGGAAACCAGATCGGGTGTGGTGTCGATCAACACCCGAGTCAAAGCATCACCTGACCCGCGCTGAAGCAGCACCGAGCAGCGCTTGCGGCGGTTCTTTGGCTCAGCCGGGTCGCACTGCCCCCAATTGTTACCCACCCTCGGCACACCTCCCGAGGAGCCGCTGCCCAGTATTGTCAGCGACACGCTCATGCGACTGCCTCGAAGATGTGTGGCTGCGTTGCCTTGTCAAACAGCCGGAAGAAGTTGTCCGATGTGATGCGTGCCATTTCCTCGACGCTGATCTTTTTCACTTCAGCCAGGTGCGCCAGCGTGTGAGCTGTATATGCAGGCTCATTGCTCTTGCCCCTGTGCGGCAGCGGCGCGAGATAAGGCGCATCCGTCTCAACCAGCATCCTGTCCAGCGGGCAATAGCGCGCTGCCTCACGAATTGATTCAGCAGACTTGAAAGTGAGAATGCCGGAGAACGAAAGGTAAGCCCCTGCCGCGAGGCCTCGTTCAGCGAGTTCTATTCCGGAAGAGAAACAATGCAGTAGCGGCTTGAAGGCCCCCTTCCCCATTTCTTCCTCAATGATATCAGCGGTGTCCTGCTCTGCCGAGCGAGAATGAATGACAAGCGGCAATCCCGTTTCGCGTGCAGCCGCGATGTGCGTGCGAAAACTTTGAGCCTGCGCATCACGCGGGGAATTGTCGTAGAAATAATCCAGCCCGGCTTCGCCAATACCAATACATTTGGGGTGCCGTGCCAGGGCTGCGAGCTGCTCCGCTGTCACATCCAGCTCTTCAGCAGCGTTGTGCGGATGGGTGCCGACCGTGCAGAAAACCTCATCGTGCGCTTCGGCGATGGCGAGAATAGTGTCGAACTTTTTTACCCGGGTGGATATTGAAACCATAAGGTGGACGCCGGCCTCGTGCGCACGCGCAATCACACCATCGATGTCATCACTCAGAACATCAAAATCCAGATGGCAGTGGCTATCTACGATGGCAGGCTTCATGTTCAACTCAGGTTGCTGGTTCATCCACGTAACGAGGAAAAACTCCTTCTGGTTTTGGCAGTTCCGTGCCAGGCACAAGGGCGGCTTCCCGAACGCGAAACTGGCGCATTTCGTCGCTCACCTTTAGAAGATCAAGCAGCTTGCCTGCACCATCCGGGATAAACGGTTGTGCAGAAACTGCAACAATGCGTATCACCTCCGCCGTGGTGTACAACACGGTGCCCATGCGCTGCGGGTCAGTTTTCTTCAACGCCCACGGCTCCTGTCCGGCAAAGTACTTGTTGGCATCGCCTACAACCTGCCAGATGCGTTCCAGCGCCTTGTGAAGCTGCTGCCTTTCCATCTCGGGGCGAATATCATCAAGGATGGAGTATGCAGAATCGAGAATTGCCTGATCATCTGCGGTAAATTCGCCATACTCGGGCACCCTGCCCTCACAGTTCTTGGCAATCATGGACAATGATCGTTGCGCCAGATTGCCAAGATCATTGGCCAGGTCGGCATTAACCCGGTTGACTATCGCTTCGTGGCTGTAGTTCCCGTCCTGACCAAACGGAACTTCGCGCAAGAAAAAGTAGCGCACCTGGTCCACGCCGTACTGTTCGATCATGGATTGCGGACTGACCACGTTGCCAACAGACTTGGACATCTTCTCACCGCGATTGAACAGAAAACCGTGGCCAAATATCCGCTTGGGCAGAGGCAGACCTGCAGACATGAGGAAAGCCGGCCAGTACACGGCATGAAAGCGCACGATGTCCTTGCCGATGATGTGCACATCAGCGGGCCAGAACCTCTTGCGTTCCCCATCTGACATGTAGCCCGTAGCACTCATGTAATTGGTCAGGGCATCGACCCAGACATACATGATGTGGCCGGGTGCGTCGGGAACCGGAATTCCCCAGTCAAAGGTAGTGCGCGAAACTGACAGGTCTTTCAGGCCACCCTTGACGAAGCTCACCACCTCATTGCGACGCTCAGCTGGTCCAATGAAATCCGGTTGCTTTTCATAAAGTTCAAGAAGCTTGTCCTGATAAGACGAAAGCTTGAAGAAGAAACTTTCCTCTTCCACCCACTCTACAGGCGTGCCCGTCTTGATGGAAAATTTTCCACCATCCCTGTCTTCCAGTTCATCTTCGCCATAGAACGCTTCATCACGAACGGAATACCAGCCAGCGTACTTGTCGAGATAAATGTCACCGTTTGCCGCCATGCGATTCCACAGCTGCTTCACAGTTTCATAATGGCGAGGTTCCGACGTGCGGATAAAATCATCATTGGAGCAGTTCAGCGCCTGCACCATCTGTTCGAATTTCGGCGCCATCTCATCCACAAACTGCGCGGCCGACTTACCCTGCTTCTCTGCCGTTTGCTGGATCTTCTGGCCATGCTCATCAGTACCGGTGAGAAAGAAAACATCATAACCATCCAGCCGCTTGAACCGGGCAATCGCGTCCGTTGCCAACGCTTCATAGGCGTGACCTATGTGTGGCTCGCCATTAGGGTAGGAAATGGCAGTCGTAATATAGAAAGTTGGCTTGTCAGTCATGGTGTTCTTTTACGCCCGGCGGGCTCGCTCGATAAGGTCAAACGCATGCAACAAGGTCATGCGGCGGTCGAGGTTTAGGGCATTTGCTTCGCGAATGGAATGGCCGATGGCTTCATGCGCTTTCGATAATGCATGAGCAACTTTACCGGATTCAGGTTGGCGGGCCGCTGCTGCGGCTGCAGCGGTAATCCAGTCATCCAGCAAGGCGCAAAAAACTGAAAAGCGGTCATCAGTGCCACGGCCATGCAAGGCACCAGCAATCTTCATGCGTGTGCTCATGTCAGCACCACCGCTGGCGGCAGCATCGGTAAATTGTTTAAATATTGACCCTGCCCCGGTCTGGGCCAGCGCCAGCGCGAGACCTGGCCTGCCGCCGGCAATTTGTGCAAACCTCGCCGCCTCTTTGCCCAGGCCTTCCGGCAGCCCAGCAAGCACGGCGGACGTCTGATCTGCCGAAAGCGGTTTGAGTGGCAGCTCGATGCAGCGTGATCGTATCGTCGGCAACAAGCGTCCGCGCTGGTGGCACACAAGAATGAACACAGAGTCCTGCGGCGGCTCTTCAAGGCACTTCAGCAAGGCATTCGCTGCGCTGCCGTTCATGTCGTCAGCGGCATCAACAACCCCAACCCGCCAGCCACCAGCTGCTGCAGTCTTGTTGAAAAACTCCACGACCTTGCGCGTTGACTCAACATTGATCGAGGCTTTCAACTTGCCCTTTTCGACGGCACGCTCCAGCACTTTCAAGTCAGGGTGAGAACGGGCGTTGATCTGCGAGACGACCGGATTGTCTGCCGCTATCGAAAGATTGTCTGCGGGTGCCGCGGCCTGGTCAGGGTTTGCCAAAATATACCTGGCCAGCCTGTAAGCAAGTGTCGCCTTGCCAATGCCTTCCGCCCCGGTGATCAACCAGGCATGATGGAACCGCCCCGACCGGTAAGCGTCAGCTAGGTGTTTTTCCGCCACCAGGTGACCAAGCAAGTCATGCCGGTGTCGTGGATGCAGCGGGCCTTCGCGCGGGTCGTTTTCCTCTTCATCATTTGCGGCCATCAGTTGCTGACCTCCAACACCCGGCTGATAGCAGTCCAAACGACATCCTCTATCGCCTCAACACTGTCGGACGCATCCACAATCTGACATCTGCCGGGGAAGGTCTGTGCAATCTGGAAATACGCTTCGCGCAATCGTGCGTGGTACTCCAGGCCCTTCTTTTCAAAGCGGTCATCGCCACCCCTCGCACTGGCCCGCTCAAGACCAATTCGCGGATCCAGATCAAACACCAATGTGAGGTCAGGCTGTGCGCTGCCGACAATGCCAGCATCCAGCCGTTCAATCAGTTCCTTGTCGCCGCCACCTGCAAAGCCCTGGTAGGCGCGGGTGGAGTCTGAAAACCGGTCACAGACAACGGTCGTTCCACTGGCCAGTGCTGGCCTGATGGTTGAAGCCAGGTGGCTTTCGCGCGCGGCAAAATTGAGCAATATCTCGGCTGTACAGCTCCAGCGGCCCGGTTCTCCCTTTACCAACAACTCGCGTATGGCATTGGCGTCGGGCGACCCGCCTGGTTCGCGGGTGTGCAATACACTCACCCCGGCCTTGCTCAGCCGCTTGGCCAGAAGGGTACACTGCGTGCTCTTTCCAGAGCCTTCGCCACCTTCGAAGGTAATGAATCGCGCCTTGTTCATGGGTTGCAGACTATCAACCGCCAAACGTCATGAACAGTGCTGTATCAAGTGCACGACGCCACATGCTGTCAGTCTCAGCGATGCTCTCTTTGGTGTAGACGGGCACCTTGGAGACAAACTTGCCATCCGACATGATCCTGACATAGCCAATTTCGCTTCCGGCCTTGACCGGCGCTTTCAGCGGGCCTTCATAAACCAGATAAGCCTCTGCGGTAGCCTTTTCATCATCGGACAGCAGGGTCATGACGTCCTCTTTGGCCACAATGCGCACCGTGGACTGTTCACCGCCCCATACCCGGGCCTGACCAATTGTGTCACCGGCTGCATAAAGCCTCACTGGTCGGAACTGTCGGAACCCGAAACTGAGCAGCTTTTCAGCCTCCTGGGACCGTTGACGCTTTGACTGCAAGCCACTCATCACGACAATGAGGCGTCTTCCGTTACGCTCTGCCGAGCCAATCATTCCGTAACCAGCTTCCTCGATGTATCCGGTCTTTACGCCATCCGCACCTTCGTAAGAGCCCAGCAATGGGTTTCTGTTCTGCTGGGTGATGTTGTTCCAGGTAAAGTCTGGCTGGCTGTAATATTTGTAGTATTCGGGAAACACCTCAATCAGATAACGACTGAGGCTCGCCAGCTCGCGCATAGTCGACACATGGCCATCTGCCGGCAGCCCGGTGGCATTCTTGAAAACTGATTTTTCCAGACCCAGTTCGCGCGCCCGCTTCGTCATATCCTCGGCGAAACGGTCTTCCGTCCCGGCAATGCCTTCTGCAATCGCAATTGCTGCATCATTTCCCGACTGCACAATAACGCCCTGAATAAGGTCAGACAGTGCGATCTTCGAATCAAGCACAGCGTACATCGTGGAAGAACCGGATGGTGCCCCTCCAGTGCGCCAGGCATGTTCAGAAATCCGGAATTCGTCTGTCATCCGAAGGGTGCCGGCCTTCAGCCTTTCAAACACCATAAGCATGGTCATTACCTTGCTCATGCTGGCTGGAGGGACCGTCTTGTCGGCATCCTTTTCGTAAAGGACTTTGCCGGACCTGCTGTCTATAACGATAGCGTAGCTTGCCTGTGTGCTGAAATCTTCGGAAAGGGCCGATTGCAGGCCTGCTGATAGAAACAGCGATATTGCAAGCAACGCACGCACTAGGCGCCGCATTACAATCGGCATCAAAATGCCGGATCCTGATGCCTCATGCATGGTGGCCTGCCGCTTCTGGTATCAGTTCGCGGATACAGTACGGCTGCTGACAACTGCAATCAACCTCGCAAAACGCTGTTGGCGAGAATCAATTGGTTGAGCTGGTCACAAGTGCGTCATGTAGACCGCGAGATCTCACTGCCTCCAGTGCAGCGAGAGCATTCGATTGATCAGCAAAGGGCCCTACTCTGACCCGGTGGACTGTCCCGAAACTGCCGCTGGTTGGTGATACCTGCACGTTGCCGAGATCAGCGAGCATCGACCTGGTTCTGTTGGCATTGTCGGGGTCGGAGAATGAGGCAACCTGTACAAAGTAATCCGCCCCTGTATGTGTAGATGCCATGGACACCGTCGCAGCGGCTTCAGTGGATGCAATCTGCTCCTCGCCATAACGGCCATCGCGCAGATTGGCACTCGCAATCATCTGGTTCACTGGAGTGTTGCGCTGAAGTTCCGCATTCATGGCGGCCAGGTGGCTGTAACTCGCATCCTTCAGAGGTGCAGGACCGATGTACTGCACACGTGCCTTGGTCTTGCCCTTGTTCCTGAATCCGAGAACGTCAGCCGAGCGCTTGGACATGTCGATGATCCGGTCATCGACAAACGGACCTCTATCATTCACGCGCACAATAACCTCGCGGCCATTCTCCAGGTTTGTGACCTTTGCATAACTCGGCAGTTCCATAGTTGTGTGCGCTGCAGTCAGTTGCTCCATGTCAAACCACTCGCCATTGGATGTCATACGGCGGTTGAACTTTGGACCATACCATGAGGCCACGCCGGACTTGTCGTAACCAGGCTCGTGTCTTGGATGGAATTTTATGCCGGCGACCTCATATGACTCGCCAATGTGACGGCGCCCTCCTCCCTTCGGCATTGGGCCCTTGGCGTCATTCCAGATGGGCGAACCCACACCGGCAAAGGGATCCTGCTTCTTTCCCATTGGCCCTGAACCTGAACAACCGGCCAGAGTTACGGCAATGGCACACAGCAAACCCGCGCCAACGGCGTAAAATCCCTTGCGGCTGCGGTTCGGCAACTTCACATTGTGGTTGTTCATTTGTACTTTGTTTCCGTGCATCGGCGCCGTCTCATGGATAATGGTCAATTGACAAGACCCCTAAGAATTGAACGATGATGTACGAACTCCGGTAAATGCCGCGTTCAGGAACGCGGTTAATGAAGTGTTTAGTTCCTCCCTCCCCCGACGGCCAGGTCAACGCAATGGTTGCAGCGTCCAATAATGCTAATCTGCACGATGCAGCCCGCGAGCAGCAATCGTTGACGGGCAAGCTCGCGATTGCAATCGCTGAAAAGTCAATTGGTGGCGACGACCTTCAAGCCGCCTGCCTGTTTACACTGGACGCGGTGGCAAATTTCATTGCCGGGCGCAATTCCCTGCAAGGACGCAAATTGCTTGCATGGCTGAGTTACCTGCAGTCAGGCCACAATACCAACGTAGACGAAGCCAGATTGTCCTTTTTTTATGGTGCTTTAAGCCACATCCTTGAAGTAGATGACTTGCATCGTGCATCAGTGGTGCATCCAGGTTGCGTAGTTGTACCTGCGGTTCTGGCGACAGGCGCCGGGATGCCTGGTCACGAAGTATTGTCCGCAGTGATCAGGGGCTTCGAGGCATGCTGCCGCGTGGGTATGTGTGTTGGCTCTGAACACTACAAGATCTGGCACAACACGGCCACATGCGGCCCATTCGGGTCGGCTATGGCAGGCGCCAGCCTCCTGAAACTTGACTATCGACAAACCGTTCACGCCCTGGGAAATGCCGGATCACAATCATCCGGTCTCTGGGAGTTTCTCGATACCGGTGCGGAAACGAAGCACCTTCATGCAGGCCGCGGAGCCGAAGCCGGTGTTGTTGCCGCAGGCCTTGCACTGCAAGGCTTCACCGGGGCGCCTCATATTCTTGAAGGTGAGCGCGGCTTCTTCAAAGCCACCTGCCCCAATGCCAACCCGGCATTACTCCTGCCATCAGCAGAAGAACCCTGGCAATTGCACCTGACATCGATCAAGCCATGGCCGTCCTGCAGACACACGCACCCTGCAATTGAATGCGGGTTGGCACTCAACAAACAGATTGAGCGAGTGGAGAATGTGAAGGCCATCACTGTTACAGCCTACGGCGCGGCACTCGACCTTTGTGACCGGCTGCAAACTGACAGTGCATATGCTGGCAAGTTCTCGCTGCAACACTGCGTTTCGGCGGCATTGTCAGACGGAATAGTGGACTTCGGTTCGTTCGATACCGCTGCACGCGACCGGCTGGCTTCTCTGAGGCATAAAGTAACGGTCTGTGCCGCTGAACCTTATGCATCCAGCTATCCCCGGCACTGGGGCAGCAGAGTTGAGGTGGTGCTGGTCGATGGCAGAGAACTGTCGCACGAGGTGAGCGATGCGCGAGGCGACCCGGAACTACCGCTATCCAGGCAGGACATGATCGAAAAGGCTGCCGGACTCATGCGACATGGCGGTATCGAAGATCCCGATGAACTGATCCAGCAGGTTCTATCGCTAGCGGATGATGCCCCACTGCCGGACTTTTCCGCATACCTCGCTGTGTGAGCCAATCCTTCACAAGCAAGACAAGCTTCCGGCATTGTTGAGAAAAACTAGTTCGTGGCGCTGGAAGTTGCATCCTTGGTCGTGGAGCCAGTGGATTTGGTCTCTTCTGGCGTGACGGTTTTCGCCGTACCATTGTTTTCAACGGTAGTGGCGGCATTTGCAGCCTCAAGCACGGTCTTGAGTCGCGTCATGTTTTCAATGCCGTGCTTGTTGCCAGCCGCAGCGGACTTCTCGTACAGCTCCAGGGCTTTGGTCTGGTCCTTCACCGTTCCCCAGCCCATTTCGTACAAGCCGCCCAAGTTGTTTTGTCCCCAGGAATTGCCTGCCTTTGCAGTGTCACTGAACAGCTGGAATGCAATCGTCAAGTCGCGGTCGGCCCCGAGGCCTTGCAAATACAGCAGGCCAAGGTTGTTCTTTGCTTCAATATGCCCTTTGTCCGCTGCGATTGTGTAGTATTTAACCGCATTGGCTGGTGCTTCGGAAACTCCATCGCCAAACTGGAAGGCATGACCAGCCTTGTATGCTGCTTCGACATGCCCTTTTCTGGCCGCGCTTTCATATAGTGTAACGGCGTTCTTCTTGTTGGCTTCCAGCCCACTGCCGCCTTCCGACAACAGATTGGCCAGCATGAATTGCGCCTCGACGCTGTCCTTTTCGGCGGCCTTGGTAAGGTACTTGGCGGCGCTGACAGCGCTTTTGCGCGCACCATTGTCACCTGCAAGATGATCCTTCGCCAGCGAGATCGCGGCCGCCACATCACCCTTGTTCGCCAGATTCCGCTTTTCGCGGTAACTCAATTCGGAAAGATCAACCGCCTCTGCCGCCTGCGTCCCGGTTTCAGCAGATGTTTGCGCAACAGCCAGCTGCGGCAAGGCCGTTGCCAAGAGGAAGACAACTGCAAGACGTGTAAACAAGATAACCCCCAATTCGACTATACGTTTCTATCAACTCTCACTATGTGTCACACAACCTTTTGGTTATTGCCAGTCCACCAATCGGCATGCATGCACGCCGAGCTTATTTAACTCTCGTCCAGGTCTGAGAACCACACAGGAACAAGGCAAAACAGCCTTCAACTTCCATGGTGGCAAGTTGCGGTTTCAGGTAGAGGTCATAAACCTTGCCGTCTTCGGCATTGTAGACCTGCCCCTTGAGCAGTTCGTTGGCTTCGTCCGGGCGCAACCCCTTGATGATTGTCATTCCCAGAATTGGTTTGCTGCGTTCTGCCGCATCCGGGTTGTTTACATCTGTCTTTGGCAAGCCATTGCCGTCTACCGGCTCCTTCAGCCAAACTATCCGGCCACACAGGTAACCACCGCATTCGGCAATCTCTATGTTCGACTTGCCGTCCTCGTCAGCCCAAACTCCCATCGCAACCTTGGCTGGCTGCGCAGAAACCGCCTGAGCTGCCGCCATGAGTCCAGCGAGAGCAATAAAAATCTTTTTATTCATCACTTGCCTGTCAACATCGTCACATCAAACTTGAGTCTCCTAAGACTCATCTGTGGCCACAGTAGGACAATCATAGTGAATGGAGTATGAAGGGCTGCGCGTTCAGTGGACTTTGCGAATACACTTGCGCAGCAGCAATGGCGGCATTAAACCAACCGACACGTGCCTATGTGAATGCAAGGTGCTCAGGAGGGGTGGCAGAGTGGTCGATTGCGGCGGTCTTGAAAACCGTTGGGCCTCACGGTCCCGGGGGTTCGAATCCCTCCCCCTCCGCCATCAAGTCAGCGCAAGCTATTGATATGGTTTGTGTTTTGAATTTTGCCCATCGCCTTGCCCCACAAAATATCCCTCAACTGGGTTTGTGAAGCGGGATCAGATGGCATCAATCCTGAAACCTGACCACTGGTAGAACAAAAAGGGCTGAGGCGGCAGGCTGTCCAGTTTGGCACCTCGGCCATAAGTTTCAATCAGCTCTGACACGTCCACCGGCATCATTGCCTTCGTGAAGCTGAAAAGGCCGATTGGCCGGGCCTTCTCAACATGTACCGGGAGGTCTTTCCAGAGGAAGACCTCGTTCCTTTGGTGCAGGAGTTGCTGGCGCAGGAGTTTGGTGTTCTATCGCTTGCTGCTTATCACAATACATCAATCGTAGGGCACATCCTTTTTACCGCCTGCGCTATAAACGGACGCCGTGAGCCTGTGAGGCTGCTGGGGCCGATGGGGGTTATTCCCAGCTTACAGAAGCAGGGCATCGGAAGCCTTTTGATCAAAGAGGGGCTTCGGCGACTCAGTGACGACGGCGTGAATGTTGCGCTGGTGCTTGGCGATCCAAATTATTATGGCCGGTTTGGCTTTAACGCATGCGATACTATCGCGCCGCCTTATGATCTGCCTGCTGAATGGCGGTCCGCCTGGCAGGTACTGACCCTTCATGCTTCCGAGGACGCGATTTCAGGAAAACTTTCAGTTCCGAGCCCATGGGCGGTACCTGCTCTTTGGCTGCCTTAGCCCGTCGCATCGCACTTTCTGCGCGCATATCCCCCTGAGGCACTGACTATCTTGCCGTACCTTCTTTTCCAGAGAGGAGATGCGCCTTATGCAGCCTTATCATCCCAATCAACACGATCAGGCCAGCCGGTCGATCTTCATGTCCTCGGTCATTGGGTGACTTGCCCTGCTGCGGCAGTAAGAACCCCCAACGCATCATGACCAGTTCGCGCCTTCCGCCAGACAACCTCACCACTGGTGCGTCATAGGCCGGGAATATGGATGGCTGCTGCGGCAGGTTGCTGGCAGATGAATGTACGCCATCCACCTTAAACAAGCGGCGGATCGCTTCCACGTTGCTAATGTGAGAATACAGGTTGCACATGGGTTGATGCCCTCACAGCGCCGATGGTTCGGGAATATCCTTTCAAGCACCGCAAGAGAATGCACACTCATAGAGTGCAGGACACGTCAGTATGATGGCAGCAATGACCTGCGTTGCACACACCGGCCATAGTAGGGAGATGTCGTGGCAACCTTGCAAGTGATGTTCTTTGGATCCCGGCTATCACACATCCAGTTTCCCTTTTCAAGCCATGGCTTGCAGGTAGATTCACTCTCATACAGTGCGTGCGTTGTGCATCTATCAGTGCCGGTCTCGCAAACTTGCGCCTCCCAACCCCATGTGGACCGCTCGCTCCAAAGTAACCATCCTAAGACAGTCGCTACAACGAGGATCGTCACTGTAATTGCTTCATTGTTCACGACCGCCTCCCCAATCTGGTTTGAACCACTGATTAGCTTAATAGATTATCGATTTGTCAAACGACGCCACCACTGGAACTTCACACTAGGCACCGGAAACGTCCGTTGGAGGCTCTAGCTGGCACATACTCTCCGACCTGAAATTTGTTTCTTGCCTGAAATCCGTCTCCTGGACGCACTTGGTTGGCGGCACGGGGCATTCTGAGGAGCGGCTACGACCGGTCAGTGTCGAAGGATGCGATCTGGTCCAATATCACCGCAAGGCAGTCTAGTGATCCGTCTGCGAATGATCCTGGTCGTGATGCTGACCAAGCAGGAAATGAAGCGACTTGAGGCTGCTGCCGTGAAAACACAAGCCCAAAGCCTCAGCCGCATGGGTGCGGGACAAACTGTTATGGGAATGCTAAAGGCTCGGTCCAGAAATAAATGCGACAATTCAGGCCATTCAGGGTTGCTAGATAGATGTTCGTTTCCGAAGCCTTAAAGTCACAAATCAGCTGCCGCAAGTTCCTGCCTGATCCGGTACCGTATGAAACTGTCAGGCTTGTCACCGAGATGGCGAGATTGGCACCGTCAGGCGGCAACCTGCAGCCTTGGCATCTTTGGGCGGAAGGTGTGAATTCGCCGCAATTGCACAGCGGTTATGTCAA
This sequence comes from uncultured Alphaproteobacteria bacterium, assembly GCA_963787895.1. Lineage (GTDB taxonomy): Bacteria > Pseudomonadota > Alphaproteobacteria > Rhizobiales > Aestuariivirgaceae > Anderseniella. Next base: position 204,023 of record CAWBEX010000004.1, read on the forward strand.
TTTGTGAAAAGCGGACTTCCACCCAACGGAGATTTTTTCCGTAATGCTGCGTCGCCGCATGACCGCTCCGAGCCCACAACGGACATCTCGGTGCACTGCAACCAAACCCTGCTCAGGGCCCTTTGAAGACTTTTGCCACGCCGCACTTAATGCCTGCAATTGCAGGGAGTAGTCATCACTTTTTTGAGGCACGCGTATCTGTGATTGCGATGTGACCTGTTTCACATCGTCCAGCGTTTCCAAGCGTTATTCTGAAATCGAAATCGGAATACTGCCATCAGAACTCACCAAGGAGAAACGCTATGAAACCCGCAACGCTTATGCTCTCAGCTGCAGTCGTCAGTATGATGCTATTTGCTCCTGTCGCTTTCCCGGGTGCAGAAGCTGCTAGCATCAAGATCAAACCGCAGATCGTGAAAGTGAAACCTAAAGTCACTATCGCTAAGCCCAAGATACGGGTGAAGGTGCGAACTGCAACCATACGCATCAAACCAACTGTGAAGGTCAGGGTTAAACCTGTTACACCAAAAATTGTTGCTACCAGAAAGCTCGCCCCCAAAGTCATTCAGACTTTGAAGGTGAACCCTAGGCCAAAGGTAGTTGTTTCACCAACAATTGCCGTGGCCAGAAACACTCAGAAGGTGAAGGTCGCTACCCCACGGACTAAGCCGACGGCACCAGTCGCCTCAGGACTTGCAAATCCGGCCGCGGGCAAGATCGCCACGTCCCGAATTGGGGACCAGCGGCACCTAAAGGATGTAATGCAGGCAGCTGCAGCAGCTGACGCCGCGAGGGATGTAATCAGCCTCGGCAAAATGCGAGGTTCTGCCACACCCGAATTCGGTTTGCCGATGGCTGATCTCACTCGCAATATGCCGACCAATCAGGAGCGTCTTGGAAAAACTGAAGTTCCTGATCGCACAGGGAACATGTTCCCAGGGGATGATCTCGGCGGTGGATCAAGCGGTTTTGTTGGCCTTGGTAACACTGGCTCAGGCAAGCAACCCGCTAATCCGTGGGGCGTGGATACTGCTGGTGCAATTAATCGCGCAGCAAAAAATGGCGATGGATCTGTAACTTTACCGGTTCACAATCCAAAGGACACACGGACTGATCAAGTTTATAGTGCTGATACTCTCTCACTTGACGCCACAGCATATACAATGACTATAAAGAATAGAGCAGACGGTAGCTCTACGATAATTCACGATGGATTTTTTGCGGGGGTAAACGACGGCGAACACATCTATGGGCTAGACCTGAGGAATGTCACTGAAATTGATGCAAACGGTCGGGTAACCGAGGAGACGCACTTAAATACTCACACTACGCCAAGTTTTGAACCAGTAGCGCCTAGAACTACTCGGCTCACCAACCCAGACTATGTCGAAGGCAGCTCCACCTGCCGTGACATCAACTGCATCGTACGGGGAGAAGGTACCCCCAAGGGCCTTCAGTACGCAGACGTCAAGGACGGCAAGACGCAAGTTAATCCCGGCCCTGACAATGCACAACCCAATGGTTGGGCCAGCGGTAGCGCTGTGTACACCGCCAGCGATGTTCTGGAACGCTATGATGAAGATGGCCGCAACAATACTGCGCATCGGCCAATTGACCGTGATCGGGTCCAGAGTGACTAGCTTCTGAACACTTAGATACCACCTACCCACAACCCCGTCGCGATAGGCGGGGTTGCTCTTTGGTGCGTACACTATTGTAACTGGCCAATCTCAATCCACCTTGGTATTGTAAGACGCAAAGCAACCTCAGCTTGGCGAAATAACTCATGTCTTTGGTCAGATCGCTTGCATGCTTCTCATTGTTCGCCATGACGGCGGCAGCTTTGCTGTCGGTTACTCCTGATACAGCCAAAGCTCAGGAGTTCGACTTCATACAGGCCATCATCAAGCCACAGCTCAATATCGAACAGTCCCGGCGAATCCGTCAGATTGTGAGAGACATTGGGGGAAAGCGCCGAGCCTCCGCAATGGGCGGAGGCACTTCGAACAGCGTTGTGATGGAACCGGCAGGGTTCAACATTGTCCCAGCCGCTGATCTTGCTGCGGCGCAACAGGTCTCAGGCTGGAACGTTTGGTTGGATGGCAGTGCGGGCTATCTTGAAGACACAGAAATGCTGCGCGCCTACGACGGCACCCAAATGTCTGTCAGCTTCGGGGCGGACACCAAGATCAATGATAAGCTGACGCTGGGAATTATTCTCAATCATTCGGCCACGGATATCACAAATGTATTTGTACCCGGGGGATCTACCACCAGTGCCATCGGCATTGGACCTTATATGGCGCTGTTCCTGACAGACACCGTGGTGTTCACCGGATCGTTTCTCTACACCTGGACCGACAATGTTGCGGACAGCGGTCCGATTACCGCAAATTACGACTCTGAGAGTTGGGCCTTGAACGGGTCCTTAACGAGCTACCATCAGGTGGGGAAATGGATGTTGGCTCCGACTATAGGCGCAAGCTTGAATGAAGAACGCGATGAGGCCTATCTGAATAATGAGGCGCCGCCTACAGCATTTTCTGCCTCGACGACCCGAACCGGTTCGTTGGCTTTTGGTGGATCCGCTACTTATACCTATGCACTTGAGAACGGCATGACCATCCAACCCGCTCTAAGCGTTGAGGGCGAATGGACGTTCCTGCGGTCTGCAACAGCTACAAGTACCATTTCACCTGACACACAGGAGTTCGACGTTAACATCACAGCAAGCTCAGACTTCCACCTCAGTGATTCGGTCTCTCTGTCTCTGAGCAGCAGGGTAAGTGGGTTAGCCAAGTCAAACTACCTGTCTGTCACTGGCGGGGGGCGACTATCTATCAGCTTTTGACGGGCGTCAGGCCATAAATTGAGCAATGCCGCGCGTTTGTTGAGGGCCACAAGCTATAATTCTTGCCGGCGAATTCAACGG
>CAWBEX010000005.1:0-118666 GCA_963787895.1 uncultured Alphaproteobacteria bacterium
CCAACAACGCGAGCAAGGCCGCAAGGCCGCGAGTAAAGTTGTTGGACCACAGGAAAAAAGCAAAATCATCACCCCCGAATCCCTCTGGCCCAAGGGCAAACCGGTGGTGAAGGGCAAATCCACCGCCGGCCGACCGGGCCAGCGCGGCGGCTTCAAGATGAATAAAAGGGGGAAGTGATGTTGCCAACTTAGAGGCCACTTTTCCCCGACATAAACACAAAAAAATGTCTGTAAATTGACCCTGAAGCCTGTACGCTTAACCTAAGGGAATTATCCCCTTGACGCAAGTGCATAAGTATAAGCACATCCTTACTTCGGCATAAGGCTTGACTCATTGTCTTCTCAATACGCGAAGATTCGTTCCGAAAATATTAGCTAATTAGTTTTTCGCAAAAATTGTTCTTGACAAGCCTGTTGCAACACTATCCCAAAACCCACCAACCAACCCATTTCGCTTTTTACATGGTTTTGTCGGCTTGTCGCGCGAGTCTCATTGACATTTAACCACTAACCTGACATAAATAACCCCGGTTGCGCGAACAACCGGGGTCGAAATTCTCTCATGTGGCCCCAAACCAAATCCCAATGCTGGCGCAAAACGCCGGATCGAGGCTCTATGTTTATAGACGAAGAGATAGAATTTATCAAGAGTCAAATTGCTCATCACCGCAGAAGTGTTGAGTTTTTCTTCAGCAAGAAAGATGCCGCAAAGGCAAATAGGCATACAGGCATTCTTCGTCGTTTTGAAGAAATTCTGCCAAAAATGGAGAAAATTGCCGAACACGGCGTTCCTGTAGCGCCCCCCCCTGCCGCAATAGATACAGACAAAATCGGTTCTCGATTTGGAAATATAAGCGACCTCCCGCCTGAACTACGCGACCAGCTTGTCAGCATCCAGCATGACGAATTTGAACAAAAGATACTCGACGTGATTGCTGATGAGTACGGCGGTATTGCTACTATTGACGAAATCATGGTCGGACTGTACCGCACATATGAAGAAATTCATAAACGAGATGCCCTCGCTACCAAGATATATCGAATGACCCGCAAGGAGTTGCTATTCTCTGTTAAAGGCAGGAAAGGCGTCTATTCGCTCACAAACGACAATCCTGAAACCGAACCTTCTGATGAAAACACAAACGGCGACATCGAATGATGTCGCCGTTCATATATCGAGTGCGCACGGTACATGCTTGCCGGCTGGCCGTGTCGCAGAACCATAAACAATGGAGGTCGGCAAGGACCGTTATGCCTATGGCTTTAGGAGACTAGAATAAAGTCCCGCCGGTTAACATTGCGTTTGCAGTGGTGACCCGGCAGGCAATTCCTAACACAATTTTTGTTCAATGAACAATATGGGTGATGAGATGCCAAAAAAGCAATCCTCTCCAAAAATATCTACCCTTGCATCGAAAGTGCTGTCTGGTTCCAAAAAGCCAACTGCCGCAGATGCAAAAAAACTGGCTGCATCAGTTTTGTCTCAGGACGAAACTAAAGGCCAGGGGAAGAAGAAGTAAGGCAAGGCTCTTGTAGTTTTGTTGTGTGCGTAACACAGCGCGCAGGTATATGGATCACTCCAGAAGCCTGCGCGCTGCTTTCGTCCTCTATGTTGCCCATGTTCGGGGCGACGACCATCACTTCACCATCATGTATGAGCCACCCAACTGAAACGCATTTCACAACGCTTGGTTCGCCTATGCTTTGCAGAAATGCCCAATTTGATGTAGGCATCTGAATAAGAATACGGCCAATGTTCCTTAAAGTCCCACTCCTCAGTTTCTTGAGATAGAAACAGTCCATCAGGTTGGACGAAAAACGAAAAGAACCAGTCACTATCCGACGGTAAATCTCTTGACCTAAGTACATCAGTTATTTCTGACATTAGCGAAATTCCCTTACGTCTGATGGTTAAATATTGAGGGTGAGCATAGCGAGTCGCAACCCTTTATCCTTCCCTCACCCCCCTTCCCCCGCCCCAATGTCCGCACATTTGTGATATGATCTCACCTCTGCAAGGCATCATCGCCTTGCCACGCGCCCCGCAGCCCTTGCGAAGGCGCGCACAACAGGAGAGCCCCCATGTCAGTAGCCCGCATTACAGAGATCATCGCCTCGTCCAAGGACAGCTTTGAGGACGCCACCCGCAAGGGCGTCAAGCGCGCGTCCAAGACGCTGAAGAACGTCACCGGCGCCTGGGTCAAGGACCAGCGCGTTGTCGTGGAAGACGGCAAGGTGGCGGAATACCGCGTCGTGCTGAAGGTGACGTTTATCCTCAAGGACTGAGGGTATTGACTTTTCTCCACAATAGGCATATAGTCCTCACAACCTTCAACCACCTCAACAGCTGAGGGGGAAAGGGCCTGCCGCAGTCGTGTGGCGGGTCTGGTTGCGGGCTGTGGTTCTCCGGCGGAGCGTGCGACGAACACGCCTGCCGCCCGGGGCATGGTACTGAAAGCTAAGGGGGTTCCGCACTACGACGGAGCCGCGCCATGCATCTGCCCCTCGCGGGACAGGTGCATTCAATAAGATGCCGGTGATGCTTGTGCGGCCAGGGGGCGGAGACGACCGTCCGTGGCGGCAAGATCAACCCCGCGCCCTGACGATGTGTCAGGCACCGCAAGGTTGGTCGCCCGCAAGGGCGCTGAGGCTGAAGGCGTTATAGTCGCCAGCAGACACCATGCAAGCCGCCACGGGTGGAGCATCGCGAGGTGCCTTACAACTAATCAGATGCGCCGAGCGATGCTCCGCCTGATTTCCATTCTTGCCGTGCTCACAGCAGTTCACACTGCGTGTGACCGCTTCCGCATGGGCGTCTTTCGCACGGCGCACGGGCGCGGAGCCGCTGGCCAAGTGGCGCGGAGGAGCAAAGCTCCGACCGGGAGCCACTTAAACCCAACTGGCGTGAGCGATACAAACTACTTCAAAAACGGATTGCCCTGCCGCTCGGCACCAATCGTGCTTGCAGGCCCATGCCCGCAGATGAACGCGAAGTCGTCCGGCAGCGGCAGCAGCTTTTCCCTGATCGCCGAGATCAGCGCGTCGTGGTCGCCATACTCGAAGTCGGTGCGCCCGATCGAGCCCTGGAACAGCACGTCGCCGACGTGGCCGAGTTTCAGCGCCTCGTTGAGGAATACCACCGAGCCGGGTGAGTGGCCGGGACAGTGGCGCACCGCGAACTCCACCTCGCCGACGCGCACCGTGTCGCCCTCGTCCAGCCAGGTGTCGGGCGTGCAGTTGCGCGCGGCAAAGCCGTATTCGCGGCCCTGGCGCTCCAGCCCGCCAAGCAGGAACGCGTCTGCCTCGTGCGGCCCGGTGACCGGCACCTTCAGGTGCTCGTTGAGTTCCGCGACGCCGCCTGCATGGTCGATGTGGCCGTGCGTCAGCCAGATGCCGGTGGGTTTCATGCCGGTCTGGCCGATGGCATTGCGGATGTTGCGCCACGTCCCCGCCGGGGTCGATGACGACGCCCTCGCTGGTTTTCGTGCACCACAGCAGCGTGCAGTTCTGCTGGAACGGGGTTACCGGAATGATGCCGGCGCGGATGGGCATGTCAGGTGTGTTTGTCATGGCTACCCTTCTACGGGTGTTCGGGCACCGAGATCAAGAATGCTGCGCAACGGTTACGGCTTTGCCGCAGCCCGGATAAGCGGATGGCGCGACAGCTTGCGGGTCTCGGCCGCGTCGAAGGCTTCGTGACGGCGGTCGCACTCCGCGTTGGTGCGCTCGTAGATGGTTTCCAGCTTGCTCACCAGCTGCGAGCACGTTGCCGCCCGCGCCCTGTTGACCTGGCCTTCGGCCTTTCTGGCGCACGACAGCCAGATGTCGCGGTGCTGGCGTTCATGCCGCTTCACCTTTTCGGCGAAGTTGCGCCAGTCCCTGCGCAGGCTGGCCCGCAGCCGCCGTTCCGACACGTGCTGCGGCAGCTGTGTCAGGAAGTCGAGGCGGATGCTGTGGCGCTTCACCCGGCAACCGCTGCCGGTGTCGGCGAACTCCCACTGCACCTTGCGCTGCATCTTGGTGCGGCCCACGCGGCCGTGCCCGCCCAGCAGCTGGTGGCTCCCCATCATCGAGTTGACAATGGCCGCCGCATCTGATCCGTCAACGCGGTAGTGCTGGGTTTGCACCTTGACCACCGGCTTCGCGGCAGCAGGCGCTGTCACTACCAGCATGAGCGTCAGGGCAATGGCAATTGATCGCAAGTTCATGGCTGGAAGGCTAGCCGCAGTTTGCGAAACACTCAACTGCCATCTGCGGCTATGGTTTTCATGTGCTTGCGGTCTACAAATCGCCACCACTGTGGTCTATCCTGTTTCCATCACCCGCCCATGGAGTTTGCCCGTGCGTCACACAGGAACAGTCAAGTTTTTCAACACGGCAAAGGGGTATGGTTTCATTACTCCGAGCGACGATTCCAAGGACGTCTTTGTCCATATAACAGCAGTTCAGGCTGCCGGAATTCCCGAACTGCATGAAGGCAACAAGCTGTCCTATGAGTTGCAGGACGACAAGCGCGGCCGTGGTCAGCAGGCCACTGAACTGCAGCTTCTGTAATCTGTGGCACACCCCGCGCCGATGCGCTATAGTGGCGGACATGAAGAAATTGGCTGCATCCTTGTTGGCTGGTTTTCTCGTGGCGCTGTCGGCGCCGCTGCCGGCAGGTGCTGACCCGAATTGCCGCTGCCGCCTGTTTGGCGAATACTATGATCTGGGCACGACGATCTGCATAAAGGGCCAGTTGCGCCGCTGCGAGATGAACCTCAACAATACATCCTGGAAACAGATTGCAGATTTCTGCCCGCAAGCCAGGCTAAGCCCATTGCCACACAGCAGCCCGGACACTTATGTAGTGAGATATTCACTAGCTCCCGTTCCTGACTGGTTCATGCATCCTGAATGACACGCCGCGCTGTTTTCTTCCGCCACATGAAAGACGATACCGGTGGTTGCTTTCCGCAACTGTTGCGTGATCGTGACTTCACGGTTGAGTTCCATGACTGGCACGACGGACACCCGCCGTCTGGCAACTTCGCCTCTGCTGACCTGCTTGTCACACTGGGAGGCGCACAACAGGTTTGGGAAGAAGATGCGCTGCCCTGGCTCAAGGCTGAAAAAGACATCATCCGCGACTGGGTCGCAGATCGCGCCCGCCCCTATATCGGCTTGTGCTTTGGCCACCAGCTTCTGGCCGACGCTCTTGGCGGCACAGTTGCTGCCTCCGCAGAACATGAAATTGGACTGCTGACTGCAGATTTTGGCGACGAAAGCGGACTTTCCGGTCCGCAGTTGGTAACACAATGGCATCAGGCCGAGGTTACCCGTGCACCTGCTATGGCTACTGTCACCGCCAGTTCAAAAGCATGCAAGGTGCAAATGATGCGGGTTGGCGACCACGCCTACACTACCCAGTTCCATCATGAATGGGATCCGCAAACAGTGCGCGACTGGACACCAAGCTGGAAGACACAGATGGACACGGCAACACAGCAAACCGGGTTCTATGATGCATTCGCCAGTGAACTCGAAGCCCAGCAACAAGGGTTATCTTGTCTCACTAACACTCTGCTTGGCAATTTCCTGAAGGCGCAAGGCTGGTAAAACCAGTAGTTTGTCAACACTGAGTGCCGAACAGCTTGCACCTGGACGCACCAAGCAGCATGTCAGCCATGACCGCCTGGCCCTCGGCTGTAGGGTGGAAATATCCCGACACACCTGCACGGTAGTGGTAGTCAATTGGTTGGCGCGGGTTGCGCGCAAGCGCGGCAATCGGAGTGACGTAATACTGCATCAGGATGCTGTCATTGAAGGTGCGGAACCAGCGGCGCCTTGGCGCATAGGCCAGCATTTCCGAAGGGCTTGCCGGCTGCCACTCACCATTGATGATCTTCAGTGACTTGAAAGCATCGGAGCCGGTATTGCCGCGCGCGCATACGCCATGACTGTCAAATGCTCCTGACCACGCCAGTGAGTCTACCCATGTCCAGCCGGTCTTGCCGACAGCCGCCTTCAAGGCGTTGGTAAGGTGCTTTTGCGCAAACAGCACCTTGTGGAGCCGCTGCAACTTGTCATCTGTTGTTTCGACATAGTACTCCGAGTCAGCCCCCTCGTTCACCACTTCGGCAGAGCAAACCCTGCCCTGCTCGTCGCCCATCGGGCCAGGGTAAGGGCCGGTAACAACCTTGCTTCTGTCAGTCAGTTCCAGCCGGTTCTCAATGGCAGCAGCCAGTGATGCAAACCTGTCGCTAAAGCGGCATTGCCAGCCCGGGTTGTCATTGTCGCAATCAAGTGCATCTTCCTTGTCCTGCACGCGCTTGAGCATGGTGTCAGGCGGCTCGGCTCCTGTAAGCAGCCTCACCTTACCAACCGCTGTACCCGCCACGGTCCACTTGATCACATTGCCGAAGCCGGCATCGTTGCCGCCGGCACTCAGCAACACAAGATCAGGCCGCGCCCGCCACGCATTACATCGCTTCAACGGCTCGCTCGCCGTCGCCGCGCCCTTGTCGGCACACAGGTCACGCACAGCCTGATCCAGTTGCGACCATGACGACTGTGCAATGACACCGTTACGCAGCTTCGGTTTCACCCGAAGCTCCGCGAGCACTGACGCGGTGATAGGCTCCACATGCTCGTCTTCGCTGGCCAATGACTGCATCACATCCGGTATGTCAGCCCCGGAACAGGCATAACCCAGAAAGCTGACAACAGAGCGCGGGTTCTCCGCAGCCAATTGCATGGCAATGCGCTGTTGGTGGGAATACACCGACCGGTGACAGGCATAATCCAGCCAGTGCGGCAACGTTGTTGGCCGGGGGCGCAATGTATCCGCCAGCGAGAGTGACTTCGAATAGTTGGCAGGGTAATCGGGATTACCTTCTCCGGAGGCATAGCTGTCACCCAATCCAAGCACCAGCTTTCCCTGCACTTCCTGATAGACTGCCGTGATCTGCGTCAGGTACCCGTCAGCACTTGCCGGATCAAGAACCCGCGCCAGGATGGAAAACTGTGAATTGACTGGCACCTTCAATGTTGCCGGACCGGCGCAATCAACCTGGGTGACAGACCGCCAATCCTGATCCTGCCCGGTATGGACAAACCATTCGCACTGCTTGCCCGCAAACACACTCATCGACGTGGCATCAACCGATGCAGATATTTCAACCTGCCTGGGAAACAATCGGGAACCGTCACCATCAACATCCTGGACGCATTCCGGCCGCACCCGCCGCAATCCGGTGTCCCAGCACGTGAAGGCATCGCGCGCAGCCGTGTATGCCTGGGCCGCCCAACCGTCATGGCCCGCCTTGATGGCACCATCGGCAAGCTGGCGCTCGGCGAACTGGATCGGTCCGGTCCACTCACCATTGATTTTCTTGCGGCCGAACTCGTCACGTGGCGCATCAATGGCTGCAAAGGCATTCGCCGTTTTCAGATGCGGAATGAAATAGCCAGGCTCGGAGAAAAACCGGAACCGATCATTCACCTGCCAGTAAATCGCTCCGACAGGTGATTCCTGCGCCATGGCGGGAGCCAGCGTGAACACCCCTGCCAGCAATGCCAGCCCAAATTTCATGAACCTTTTCATCGTTGCCAAACACCGGAAAATTGCGGCTTTTTTCTGTTGCTTGTCGCTTGCGCATCGCGCGCCAAGTCACTAGTGAAATTCAGGCCTTTCCCTCAAGTCCCGCTGCAGCCGCATCCGAGGCACCCGGGATCTGCATCTCGAACACATCGCGCACAACGGTGTAGTCATAATAACCCATTCTTGCGATGGGCTGCAGCCGGGCAATGTCGAGTTTGCCATCTGCGCCGATAAATTCATCGTTTACGTGGATACGCTCCACCTTGGCAAACACCACGTCAACCGTACCGACGGGCGAATCGCCTTCCAGTGTGTGGGTGGAAAGATAGCGGCACTCGAAATGCGCTGGCGACGCAGCTACCCGCGGCGCGGCGCAATGAAATGCATCTGCCTTGTCCACTCCGGCATGCTTGAACTCGTCCTCGAAAGCCGGCAGCGCCATGGCGGAAAGGTTCACCGCCTCGCGCAATTCCCACGTCGCCATATTCCATACAAACCAGCCGGTTTCTTGCGCATTGATCACGGTGTCCTTTACCCGCCCATCCGGATAGCGGTTGGCGGCAAACATAACCATTGGCGGATCAAAGGTCAGGTTCTGCCACTGGCTGTAGGGGGCCAGATTGGCAATGCCGTCATGCGAGATTGACGACAGCCAGCCAATGGGTCGCGGGACAGTGCAGCTCTTGAACGGCGAGTATGGCAGCGGGCAAGCCTCGCGCCCTGGATCATATTCCATGACGCCTCACACCTTCAGGATCAGCTTGCCAAAATTTTCACCCCGGTAGAGCATTCGCAAGGTGGCAGCGAAAGCATCCAGCCCACCCTCGCGCACGTCTTCCTTGAAGGACAGTTTGCCTTCCTTGTACCAATGCCCGAGCTTTTCGTAAGCCTCCGGATACTTGTCCAGAAAATCGAATACGATAAAGCCCTGGACCCGCAACCTGTTGACCAGGATCGAGCGGAAGTTATACGGCCCGGGCACCGGAGCTGTGGCATTGTAAGCCGAGATCAATCCGCAGATCGCGATGCGGCCCTTGAAGTTCATCATCGGCATCACCGCGTCCAGAATATCGCCACCAACGTTTTCAAAGTCCACGTCAATGCCGTCCGGGCACGCCGCCTTCAGGTCATCCGCAAGCCAGCCGTTCTTGTAGTCGACAGCCTCGTCATAACCGAACTCGGATTTCAGCGCAGCGCACTTTTCCGGTCCACCGGCAATACCCACTGTGCGGCATCCGTAGATCTTGCCAATCTGCCCAACCACCTGCCCCACAGCGCCAGAGGCGGCTGACACAACCAGTGTCTCGCCCTTCTTCGGCTCACCCACATAAGTCAAGCCGAGATAAGCCGTGAGGCCGGGCATGCCAAGGCCGCCAACCCAGGTTTGCAGCGGCGCAAGCGAAGTGTCGGCTCTGGTGACGCCCTGCCCGTTGGTTACAGGGTGTGACTGCACCCCCAGCAGACCGGACACCGTATCGCCTTCCTTGAACTTGCTGTTACGCGAGGCTTCGACAGTGCCGGACACAAATCCCCGCATCACTTCTCCAATGCCGACCGGTGGCACATAGGACTTTGCATCGTTCATCCATCCACGCATCGCCGGATCAAGCGACACATACGCTGACCTGACGCGAAACTCGCCATCTTGCGGGTCTGCGACAGGTTCTTCGGTAACGGTGAAATCTGCATCCATCACCTCGCCGTGCGGGCGTCTTGCAAGGCGGACCTGCTTGTTCATGGTCATTGTGTTACCCCTTGTTTCAAACGTTGCTGGCGTGCTCTCAGCCACATGCCAATCAGGAACACACCGAAGCACACAGCAAGTGAAAGCGGCAACCCCTGTGGCCCGAATGCATTCATCGCACCACCGGCAATCAGTGCGCCCATCAAGGCGCCAGCGCCCCACATGGTGGCAAACGACGATGATCCGGCAATGAGCTCATGGCCGCTGTAGCGGTCTCCCAGAATGGCCAGGGCGCACGTGTAAATGCCATACCCGGAAGCCCCCGCCACGAACAGCACCGGCCACACCAGCCACGTTGTTGCAACCAGTGGCAGCAGTGCCAGCAGCACACCGGAAACAACCGCAAGCCACGCCAGCACAACTCGCCGGTTCACGTTGTCGATGAGCCAGCCGATGGGCACCAGCAGCAGCACATTGCCAACGATGAGTACGGTCAGCAAATTTGCGGAAGCGGCAAGATCATACCCGAGACGGATGCCGTATACCGGAATGAGCGACAGCGTCGCAGCATCAAACACGGCAAAGATGAAAACCGCCGCAAGCAGGATCGGCGCCATGGGAATGAACCGCGCAATGTCGCTCCACCCGGCAGTTGGTTCTGTGGCAAGGCGCTCCTCGCGGATCATCGAAATCGGGATCATGGCAACCACCAGCACTGCAGCTCCGATTACAAATGGCAGCCAACCGTCAATGCCGATCACCGAGATGATGGCAGGGCCTGCGCCGAAACTGGCGGCCAGCGCCGCACCATAGATGGCTACCACCTTGCCGCGCGAACCGGGGCTGGCAAATTTCACCACCCAGCTCTCCGACAGAACGAACAGCACCGAAACGACAATACCGTGCATGAAGCGCAGCACGAACCATGCTTCAAGCGAAGGCAGCAGCTTGTATGCCAACAGGATGAGCGCCGCCAGCAAGGCCGCCGTCATGGTCACATTTCGCGGCCCAAACCGCCTCGCCAGCACGGGTATGAGGACAGAAAACAACAAGATGCCGAGCGGCGCCATGGCCGCATTCATGCCGATGACACTTTCGGATACACCGCGGCGTTCGAGCAACAGTGAGAGCAACGGATAGGTCAGCCCCATGGCAAAACCAAACACGACAACGGCAGCGCACGCAGCAAACAGGTTACGGCGGCGCGCGGCGTCACTGATGCCAGGATTCGCACTGTCTTTCATTATCATTCCGCGACTGGACACGAGGCCATTTGCGCCGTCAAGCCGTCGTCGCGACATGGGGCTTATGCATCAGCCGCGCCACTTCACCCGCACGAAATGGCCACCTGACACAATCAGACAAACTATGAACACACAGTAAGGCGCGGCCAGCAGCCACGGAAAAGTTTCGTGGCCCAGCGTGGAGAATGCCCAGCCTGTTGCCGGTGGACCCACAATTCCGCCAATGCCCCACATGGCAGCAACTGCAGCCGAACCTGCCACCAGCATCGGTCCCTTGAACCTGTCCCCCAGCGCCACCAGCGCCAGTGCATATATGGAGTAGGCAGATGTGCCGAGCAGCACAGCGAGCGGCCACATCACCCAGGTCTTGAGCACAAACGGCATGGCCAACGACAAAACAACCGTTGCAACAGTTGCAATCCAGATGACGCCTTTGCGCGACCAGCGGTCAGCCAGCCAGCCAACAGCGATCTGGAACAGGGCAGCCCCGGTGATCGCCGTAGAGAGCAGCCACGCACCGGTCGTAAGGTCCAGCTGCATACGCAATGCATAGATGGGGAAGAAGGATAACATGACGGAATCAAACAGCGTCATGGTGAAAATGCCGAGCAAAAGGATGGGTGCGGCAATTGCAAAGCTCATCATGTTGACCCCGGCTTGATCGCCGTGGAACTCGTCCCCGCCCAGCCGCATCGCCAACAGAAACAACGCCGACAGGCTGATCATCAACGCGGCAACGCCAAACGGCAGGAAGCCCTGAACACCGGCAATTGGCAACACCGCAGTGCCGGCACCAAATCCAAGCGCCATCATGGTTGTATAAATGGCGGTGATCTTGCCGCGATGCTCATCAGGCGAGAAATGCATCAACCAGGCTTCAGACACTGAAAACAAGGTAGCCGTGCCGACACCGAGTAAAAACCGCAAGCCGCACCAGACCCAGAAATTTTGTGTGGCACCCAGCGCCAGAATGGACGCCACCAGCATCATCACACCGGCCCATGCAACCGGCGAGGAGTGCGTGCGCGCCAGGATTTTTGGCAACACGAGCCCGGCAGCAATAATGCCGAGCGGGCTCATGGCCGAATTCAACCCGATAAGCCATGCATCAACCTTGCGTTGCTCCATCAACACATTGAGCAGCGGATAGCTTAGTCCCAGCGCCATGTCGCAGATGAAAACCATGGCGATTGCTGCAACAAGATTGCGGCGCACCTGACTGGACATGGCAGTGACATGTGGCTTCAGCGCTTCTAGGGCCATTTGACGGACGGTGGCATGGAAGACAGGATAGAGTCGACATTGCCGCCTGTTTTCAGTCCGAACAGCGTGCCGCGGTCATACAACAAATTGAATTCGACATAACGCCCGCGCCGCACCATTTGCTCTTCGCGGTCAGCATCGCTCCACGGCGTGTCCAGATTGGCACGTACGATGTCGCAATAGACCTTTTCGAAGGCCAGCCCCACATCCTTGGTAAAGGCCAGATCAGCGTCCCACTTTCCACTATCGAGATAGTCATAGAAGATGCCACCGATGCCACGCGGCTCGTTGCGGTGTTTCAGCCAGAAATACTCATCGCACCATTCCTTATAGCGCTTGTAGTCGGCCACCTCGTGCGCGTCACAGGCCGTCTTGAAGGCGGCATGAAACGATTGTGAGTCAGGATCCTCCTGGGTGCGCCTGCGCATCAGCACCGGCGTCAGGTCGCCACCGCCGCCAAACCAGGATTTCGAGGTAACCACGAATCGGGTGTTCATATGGGCAGTCGGCACATTCGGGTTCCACGGATGCGCAATCAGCGAGATGCCCGATGCCCAGAAGCGCGGGTCCTGTTCCGCACCCGGAATCTGCTTGCGGAACTCCTCGGAAAACTCTCCATGCACGGTTGAGCAGTGCACGCCAACCTTTTCGAAAACGCGCCCCTTCATGATCGACATGACGCCGCCGCCGCCGTGATTGTCGCGTTCCCAAGGCGTGCGCTCAAACCGCCCGTCCGGCTCATTTGCGTGCGGGCCGGTTGAAAGCCCGTCCTCTATAGCCTCGAAACTGGCGCAAATCCGGTCGCGCAGATGCTCAAACCATTTCCTTGCCTCAGCCTTGTTCGGTTCAAGCAGGGTATGAATGTCTGTGGTGCTAGTGTTCATGGGCAACACCAATAACCCGAGTTGCCCTGGATGAAAAGGTCAGCCCTTCACGTATGCCGGAATATCTATCATGCCCTTTGGCGCTGCCGGGTTGACCCGGAAATCCACTTTGCGCAGGACCCTTTGCGACCTGCCAAGCCTCAGCTTCTTGTGGGCAAGAGCAAAGGCAGCCTTGGGGTAGACATGAATGCCGTCAGGTGCTGCGGACAGGGTCTTCATGCCCAGTCCGCGGCGCAACACGCCATTGGCGTAATTGACCGCATAGGAGTTGCGGATCTCATTGGTCCAGTGCTCGGAGGTCACGGAGATGTTCAGGCAATCAGCGTTCTCGATGCGGTGCGGGCCGTTCAACGGCCAGGTCAATGCCTCACCCGGTTGTAGATCAAACACCTCGGCGTGATCATCGAACGACTTCCGGTATGGAATTTCCTCTTCGGTCAGGCCGAGGATGATACCCTCAAGGCATTCCTTCGACAGAAATGGATCACGCGGAGGGTAGACGTAAACCCGCTTCACCCCTTCGATCTGCCAGAGCGACTGGCCAGGCACATCAGCATGATAAAACACCTGCACCTTGGGCGATGAGATCAGAATACCGATCTGTCCCTTGAAGAGGTCCAGACCGGGTATGACGGCTTCGAACTCGCTGAACACCTGCTCCAGCAATTTCTGGTAGCGGGAATCCGTTTGCCCAACCTTGCGCATGTTCAGCCACATACGGCCATTTTTGATGGCTTCAATGGTATCAGCCCCACTGACATCACCAACTTCACCTTCACGCCATTCCGGATTGTCGTGATCATACCCCATGGTGTTTATGTTGTAGCTGGCGGGCGGGAGCTTCTCGATCAGCGCTGCAAGCGCTTGATGCGTGAACAGACCGGTTTGCTTCAGCCGGTGATTGAACAGCACTGTCTTGTTGCCGAAATCATTCGACTTCTGCTCAGTCCAATCAGCCAGAATTGAATATGCCATGCCGCCACTCCTCGCATTTGCAACTGCCATGAACTGCATGTGCCCGTTTCATTCAGGGACAACGCAAAATCTTCAGGCTTGGTGTGTGCAAGGCGGGTGCCAGTTGCTACACCCACGCGGTCTGGCGCATCGCCTCGCCAGTAATCATCGCGCACGCCACAGCCACATTGAGCGAGCGTGTGCCCGGCTGCATCGGCACCTGAACAAGATGATCGGCTGCAGCATGCACCCCAGGCGGCACTCCCGCGCTCTCACGGCCCATCACCAGAATGTCGCCGCGCCGGAAAGTGAAGGCCGTGTAAGGTGATTCCGCCGCGGTTGTGGCCAGAACAATCCGGCTTTCGCCAATCGATTGCCGGAAAATCTCCCAATCTGGCTGCCGCACCACATCAGCCTGAGCAAGATAGTCCATGCCCGCACGGCGGAAATCACGACTGTTCCAGACAAATCCGGCAGGCTCGATGATGTGCACCCGCAAGCCCAAACACGCCGCCATACGCACAATTGTGGCGGTATTCTGTGCTATATCCGGCTGATAAAGTGCAATATCGATCATCTTCGGCTTTGTGTTGCAACACTGCGCAATTGTCCATAGCCGGTTTCACCAGTGTGGCGCAGCCTGCAAGTGATGAAAAACCGCGTGGACTGCGACACTTCACATCTAGACTTTCGCTCGTGTGAGTGCCACAACGCGGTCCAATCTTGCACTTTATGCGGCGCGAGTGCGGCGTGTGCGGTGCAAGCAAGGTAACAAACAGCGCAACAAGCAAGGGGTTTGCCTGTGTCTACTGCTGAAGCACCAGACGAGAGCCGTCGCGATTTCCTATACATTGCCACAGGTGCCGCAGGCGCCATTGGCGCAGCATCACTGGCGATCCCGCTGATCGACCAGATGAACCCGTCAGCCTCAGTGCTGGCGCTGGCATCCACCGAAGTGGACCTGGCTCCGATTGCCGAAGGCCAGTCGATCACAATCACATGGCGCGGCAACCCGGTCATCATCCGTCATCGTACGGCAAAGGAGATCGAAGAAGCCAAGAGCGTCAATGTCGATGACCTGCCCGACCGCAATGCGCGCAATGCCAACATTGCCGAGGGCTCGCCTGCGACCGACGAAAACCGCGTTGTGGACGGCAAGGAACAGTATCTGGTGCAGATGGGCGTTTGCACCCACCTGGGCTGTGTGCCGATAGGCAACGAAGGCGAATACGATGGCTGGTTCTGCCCATGCCATGGCTCGCACTATGATACCGCAGGCCGCATTCGCAAGGGCCCTGCACCGGAAAACCTGCCGGTGCCGCCGCTCAAGTACATCGAAGACACCAAGATCGTCATTGGCTAAGGGGAGCTACCACCAATGAGCGGACATTCCACATACAATCCGACCAACCCAGTGATGAAGTGGCTTGACGACCGTCTGCCGCTGCCGCGCCTGATGTATGACAGCTTTGTCTCATACCCGGTGCCGCGCAACCTGAACTACTGGTACACCTTCGGCGGCATCTTGATGATCATGCTGGTTTCGCAGATCATCACCGGTATCGTGCTGGTCATGCACTACACCCCGCACGTTGACATGGCGTTCGACTTTGTTGAACACATTCGCCGCAACGTGAACTACGGCAATATCCTGCAGAAGTGGCACGCAGTCGGCGCTTCATTCTTCTTCATCGCGGTATACATCCATATTGCCCGCGGCATGTACTACGGCTCCTACAAGGCACCACGCGAGATATTGTGGATGCTTGGTGTGGCAATCTTCCTGATCATGATGGCCACCGGGTTCATGGGTTACGTGCTGCCGTGGGGCCAGATGAGCTTCTGGGGCGCCAAGGTCATCACCAACCTGTTCTCCGCCGTGCCGTTCTTCGGCGAGCCTATAGTGACCTGGCTGTGGGGCGGTTTCTCGGTAGACAACGCCACCCTGCAACGCTTTTTCTCGCTGCACTACCTGCTGCCGTTCGTTCTTGTAGGCGTGGTTATTCTGCACGTCTGGGCGCTGCATGTGACCGGACAGACCAACCCTACGGGCGTTGAAGTAAAGTCTGGTCAGGATACGGTAACCTTCACTCCCTATGCCACACTGAAAGACTCATTCGCGCTGTGCGTGTTCTTCATCATATTCACCGCGTTTGTGTTCTACGCACCCGACTACCTCGGCCACTCGATCAACTACGAAAAGGCCAACCCGTTGTCGACACCGGCCCATATCGTGCCTGAATGGTACTACCTGCCGTTTTACGCAATTCTGCGCGCGGTGCCTGACAAGCTGCTCGGTGTGGTAGCCATGTTCGGCTCGATCGCAATCTGGTTCCTGTTGCCATGGCTGGACACCTCGAAAGTTCGCTCGGCCACCTACCGGCCAATATACAAGCAGCTGTTCTGGATCATCCTGATCGTCTTCTTCGCCCTCGGCGTGGTTGGCGCCAACCCGCCGGAAGGCTGGTGGATTACCGCAGGCCGGATACTGACATTCTACTACTTCCTGCACTTCCTCGTCCTGCTGCCGCTCGTTGGCCTGCTGGAAACACCGAAGCCATTGCCGTCGTCCATTTCGGACGCAGTGCTGGCCAAGAACAGCAAGAACAGCGCAGCCTCTGCGCAGCCGGCAGAATAGCTGCAGCCTTCAGGAGACTTGAAGAGATGAAAAAATTGAAGAACCTGTTTGCTGCGGTAACGCTCGGGGCCTCCGTGGTACTTGGCTCCACCGCTGCACTGGCTGCCGGTAAGGTGAGCAACGCAGAAGACGTGAAATTCTCGTTCGAAGGCGTGTTCGGCAAGTTTGACAAAGCCCAGTTGCAACGTGGCTTCCTGGTCTACAAGGAAGTTTGCTCCGCCTGCCACGGTATGGAGCAGATGTACTATAGAAACCTGATGGAAAGCGGTGGTCCTGAACTGACCGAAGCTCAGGTGAAGGCCATTGCCGCCGGTTATGAAATCACTGACGGACCGAATGCCGACGGCGAGATGTTCGAGCGCCCCGGCGTGCCTTCCGACAAGTTCAGGATGCCGTTTCCCAACGAAAAGGCAGCACGCTCTGCCAACGGTGGTGCATATCCTGTGGACCTGTCACTGATCACCAAGAAACGTGAAGGTTTTCACTATCCCTGGTACGTGTCTCCGTTCATCAAGCTGGTAACAGGAAATGGTGGCCCGGAATATGTCCACGCCGTATTGACCGGCTACCAGGATGCACCCGCTGAGCACGCTGAAGAAGCTCCTGAAGGCAAGTACTACAACCCGTACTTCGCTTCCGGCCCCTGGATATCCATGGCTCCTCCATTGAGTGAAGGTGCCGTTGAATATGCTGAAGGTCAGCCAGCTGCAACTGTCGAACAAATGGCGACAGACGTGTCAGCCTTCCTGCATTGGGCCAGCGAGCCGAAGATGGAACAGCGCAAGTCCATCGGCTTCATGGTACTTGTTTACCTGGCCGTGCTGGCGTTGCTTCTGTACCTCACC
The DNA here is from genome assembly GCA_963787895.1 of uncultured Alphaproteobacteria bacterium. Classification (GTDB taxonomy): domain Bacteria; phylum Pseudomonadota; class Alphaproteobacteria; order Rhizobiales; family Aestuariivirgaceae; genus Anderseniella. Next base: position 17,095 of record CAWBEX010000005.1, read on the forward strand.
AAGAAACGCGTCTGGGGCCGTGAACCGCACTAAAGACTTGAATGGCCAATTGACGAAATAACAAGGCCCGGATGGCAACATCCGGGCTTTTCAGTCTAAAGCGGGCTTCGTCAGCATCAGCCAGATAATGCCAAGCATGGCGAAAAAGGCCGGAAAGCCGAAGGCAAACCACCACTTGAACAGACGGTGATAGCTGTCCGGCAGAGCATGGCGGGCATCACGGGCCGCAAGTGCCAGATCCCGCATCCGAAGCTGCATCCATACTACAGGCAGCCAGAACGCTCCCACGAAAACATACAATGCCAGCGACAACCCAATCCACCCTTCCAGCACCGGCCAGCCCGAGAGGTTGGCCAGCACCAGTCCGGTAACTGGCTGTACGATCGCCGCAGTGGCCGTGAACACTGTATCAGCGACAACCACAATGCCTGCGGTATGCGCAATGATGCCAGGATTCTGCGTGCGATGAGCCATCAGCATGAAGAACGCAATGCCCGCTCCCGTGCCCAGGAGCACGCATGCACCGACAACATGCAGGAACAACACCACCTCGTGCAGCATCAGCGTTCCTCCATCAAGGCAGCCACAAACAAGGCCAGCACCATGCTCGGCACAACCTTGACCATCGGCCCGAGCGGGTCTACCCATAGGTCAGGAGTCCAGATGGCAGCGGCGGCCAGATAACCCAGTGAAGCCGCCACCATGCCCAGTACAGCCCGGCGCGTCCACCGCCGGACCAAGACCATCGCGCCCAGCGCGATATCCACGAGTGAACCTGCATAAACTGCAACGGATGCTGGCATGTCCGCAAACCCGCGCTGCGTCAGCAACGCGATGGCGGCTTCACTCTGCCAAAGACCTACTGCGCCGGAGCTGAACCAGAACACGGCCAGCACCGCGATGGCCAGCGGCAACAGCAAGTAGATTCGCGCGAACCAGCGCTCCTGCTGGCCCACCGGGATCGCAGCAAGCGTCTCGTTAAGGGCGCGGCAGTCACGCCCGCCCGCCGCGCGCCATGGTTCGGGGTCTCCGGTCACACCGGCCCGCAGGGATACCAGCGCACTTGTGCGTAGCGGTGAGCGCCAGCCCAGCCACCCGAGAAGGTCCGCCACCCGGCCGGCCAGAAACACACCGGCTGCCGGTACATTGACCTGCAAGGTCCAGGGTGAATACCCCAGCCATCTGCGTACCATACCCATAAGGTCTGCGAATGAATGGCGGCCTGGCTCAGTCAGATCGACCACGGCAGCAGGTGCAATCTCGCCCCGGGCGCATTGCACCACCGCACGCGCAACGTCGTCGACGTGTATCGTCTGCACTGGCGCATCTGCAAAGGCAATCAGCCCAACGCCTGGCATTGCGGCACTGGCCCGCAGCAAGGCGGTTCCTCCATGAGCTTGTGAACCGAACACCAGCACGGGCCGCAACACCCACCATCTGAGTTGCGAACCGGTAACGGCCTGATCCCCCAGCCATTTGGAGCGCATGAACCAGCTTGGCGCATCTTCGCACACCCCGGCCGCAGATATTTGTATCAACCGCGCAGTGCCGCCTTGCATGGCTGTCACCAGCCGTACCACCGCATCGACATGTATGGCTTCGAGATTGTCGCGCGCACCATCCTGCAAGGCCCCGGCCGCATTCACCACCACGTCCGCTCCGTCAAGCAGGTGTCGCCAATCCTGGACGCTGAGCTTACCAATATCAACTTGTTGCCACAGCACGCCCGGCAATGCCGAAATATCCCCTTTTACACTTCGCCCCAGCGCAGTCACACTGTAACCGGCCTCCAGCAACGCCCTGACGCAGGCTGAGCCGATGAAACCGTTGCCACCAAGAACTACAGCCCTGTCCCGTGTGCCCAAATCTCCGGTCCCCAATGCATGATGCCCCTCACATAGCACAACCGTGTCTTGCCGGCATACCCGCGGATCGTTAACAAGGCCAAACAAGAATCACAAACAGCCAATTTCCGGAGCAATCTTGCATGACCAAAACTGTCCTCGGCATAGTTGGCGGCTCGGGCGTCTATGATATCGAGATGGACAATGCCCGCTGGGAGCGGATTGAAAGCCCATGGGGTGAAGCGTCTGACGAAGTCCGCCGCGGCGAGATCGGCGGCCTGCCTGTAGTGTTCATGCCGCGCCATGGCAGAGGCCACCGGGTATCGCCGACCGACATAAACTATCGCGCCAACATAGACGTGTTGAAGCGTTGCGGCGTCACTGATCTTGTTTCGGTATCGGCCTGCGGCTCATTCCGCGAAGAACTGCCACCGGGCACCTTTGTGATCATCGACCAGTTCATAGACCGCACCTTCGCCCGGGCTAAGAGCTTCTTCGGTAAAGGTTGCGTGGCGCACGTGTCCGTGGCCGACCCGATTTCGCCGCTGCTGGCCAATGCGCTGGAAGCAGCCGCGGCGGCAGAAGGCATTCCACATGCGCGCGGCGGCACTTATCTATGCATGGAAGGTCCGCAGTTTTCCTCAATTGCAGAAAGCAAACTTTACCGCCAGTGGGGGTGCGATGTAATCGGCATGACCAATATGCCCGAGGCCAAGCTCGCCCGCGAAGCCGAGATATGCTATGCGACCGCCGCCATGGTCACCGACTTTGACAGCTGGCACCCGGATCATGGATCCGTTGACATTCAGGCAATACTCACCGTTATGCGGGCCAATGTTTCCAATGCCACAAAACTGATTGCAAGGCTGGCATCAGACATGCCGCGCGAGCATCCGCCCTGCCCTGTGCACTCCGACACGGCGCTGGAATATGCCATCATGACGACACCGGAAAAGCGCGACCCTGAACTGATGGCAAAACTTGATGCCGTTGCAGGGCGCGTGCTGAACCGCTAACTATCCCTGACAAGCAAACTCACGGGCAAGACATAAACATGGACCTTCGCAACGGTTTCGACATCCGCCGCCACATCCGCACGATCCCGGACTATCCCAAGCCCGGTATCAAATTTCGCGACATCACCACCTTGCTGGCCAACAAGCACGCCTTCCGGGCCACGGTCGACGAATTGATGTGGCCGTTCCTGTCCGGAGATGTCGATTATGTAGTTGGCATCGAGGCACGCGGCTTCATCCTCGGCGGTGCCATAGCCCATGAACTGGGCCTCGGCTTTGTCCCCATCCGCAAGAAAGGCAAGCTGCCGGGCAAGGTCATAGGGCGAGACTACAAGCTGGAATATGGCGTTGACCGCATCGAGGTGCACGCCGATGCAATCAACAAGGGCGACAGGATCTTGCTGATCGACGATCTGATCGCTACCGGAGGCACAGCTGAGGCAGCCATTGACCTGATCCAGGATTCCGGCGGAGAGGTCGTCTCTGCCGCCTTTGTCATCAACCTACCGGACCTGGGCGGGGCACAGAAGCTGATCAAGAAGGGTGTCAAGGTGCACCGGCTGGTCGACTACGAAGGCGACTGACCGGGCGGACCCTGCCTGCATGCACACGCCTTACCCACGTCCAATGAACGGCATCTTCGTGGCCATCACGGTCATAAACTGTACGTTGGCCTCCAGTGGCAGCGACGCCATGTAGACCAATGACGATGCAATATGCGCCACGTCCATGACCGGTTCCGGCTTCATTGATCCGTCAGCCTGCGGGACACCCTTACGCATGGCATCTGTCATGGCAGATGCCGCGTTGCCGATATCGATTTGTGAACACGCGATATTGAATGCCCTGCCGTCCAGTGAGATTGAACGGGTCAACCCGGTTATGGCGTGCTTTGAAGAGGTGTAAGGGGCAGACCCGGGCCGCGGCACATGAGCGGAAATGGAACCGTTGTTGATGATACGCCCGCCGTGTGGCTTCTGGTCCCGCATCATCTTGAATGCGCCACTGGCAATCAGGAATGCACCATCAAGGTTGACGCTGACAACCTGACGCCACTGGTCAAATGTCAGGTCGGCCACATTTGCCGGTGGCACATTGGTGCCGGCATTGTTGAACACCATATCGAGGCGGCCGTGCGCCTTGCTTACAGTCGCGTACAACGCATCTACAGAGGCTGGGTCGGTCACATCGCACGGCACGGCGTGCATGCCTTTGCCGCTGCTTCCAGCAAGGTCAATTGTGCTCGCCAGCGCATCGGCACGCCGGCCTGTCAAAACTACCTTCCAGCCATTATCGGCCAGCGCGACAGCACACGCCTGACCTATGCCAGAACCTGCGCCCGTAACCAGTGCAATCTTGTTGCTCATCTTGAGTACCCTCAAGTTCCGACATTGCCCTTGCAGGCAAACATCACGGTTGAATCATAGGAAAATACCTTGTTGCCATGCTGGTTCACACCAAACGGCGTCAGTGTGACCAGCCCCCAGCCGGGGCGGGATTTCATCTCTCGCGCGCCAGTTATGGTGCCGGCAAAGCTTATGGTATCTTCGGGAAATACCGGTTGCAGCCATTGCAGATTCCTGTAACCAGGCGAAGGCCCAAGCGCAGGCAGCGGCTCGCCACGAGCGCACGCTGCATCCCGCAGCTGGAAATGATACCTTGCCAGCAGCTTCATGCATGCAGCAGCAGTATGCCACCCGGAAGCCGCCAGTCTTCCAAAATGCGTTTCTGCGGCAGCCTCGTCATCAAGGTGGAAAGCCTGAGGGTCATATTTGCGGGAAAAGTCGAGGCATGCCTCACGGGTGAAATGATAGTCACCATAGACAGCATGCTGACCTTCAGCAAAATCCTCCAGCCAGATGGAAGTATAGTTGGTGCTCATGTCACCGCCTCCGCAACCGGATGGCGAACCCGCATCAGATTGACGCCGGTCATGTCCGTCTTGATAACGCCGAGCTGATCCAGCATTTCCCAGCGCATCCTGATAATGCCCATCTCTGGCCGCTTCACCGATATGCGCTTCTCCAGAATGGTGCGCCGCAAAGTCAGTACATCATCAGCGTAAACCGGCAAGATCCACTTCACCTCATCAATGCCGAATGACCCCATGCCGGCAGATGCTGCTGCATAGCCATCAACCATCATGCGGTTCATGATGGCGCAAACCTGCCACCCAGAGGCGCACAGTCCACCCAACACCGAGTTACGAGCCAGCTCCTCGTCAAGATGAAACGGCTGCGGATCCCACTCGGCAGCATATTCCCGGATCATGTCTGCCGACATGGCGAAGGGACCGAAGCACCTCACCTCGCCGGTTTCAAAGTCCTCATAGTATAATAGATCCCGCGCCATGGGTGTTGTTCTCGCCTTACAGACACGTCGCGTCAAGCGCCGGAAACATCCGCTTCAGAAATGTGGACACGCATACTGAAGCGCAAGATCGGTTCACGTTCGAGGCCAGCCAACGGTTGGGCTAGTTATTGAAGCGGAAGTGCAAGACGTCGCCATCCGCAACAACGTATTCCTTGCCTTCAAGGCGCATCTTGCCGCCATCGCGGGCACCTGCTTCACCATTTAGCGTGACAAAATCAGTGTAGGCGATGGTTTCGGCACGAATGAAACCCTTTTCAAAATCCGTATGGATGACACCAGCAGCTGCAGGTGCCTTGGTGCCGCTGGTCACAGTCCAGGCGCGCGCTTCCTTTGGGCCCACCGTGAAGTAGGTCAGCAGCTTGAGCAATTTGTACCCTGCCCGGATGACACGGTTCAGGCCCGGTTCCTCAAGTCCGATAGCTTCCAGGTATTCGCGCTGCTCTGCATCATCAAGCACGGCAATCTCGCTCTCGATCTTGGCCGACACGACAACCGCCTCTGCCCCCTGGGCGGCGGCAAATTGCTTCACCTTCGCCGAAAATCCGTTGCCCTGGTCAGCGGACGCCTCTTCCACGTTGCACACGTACAGCACCGGCTTGGAGGTCAGCAGCCCAAGCATACGGAAGGCTTTCTGCTCGTCTTCGGCCACTTCAAGTTCGCGCGCCGGGCGCCCCTCGCGCAAAAGCTCCAGCGGTCTCAGCATGAAATCATATTCCGCCTTGGCCTGCTTCTCGCCCGACCTGGCTTTCTTCTCGACACCGGCAATGCGCTTTTCCAAGCTTTCCAGGTCCGCCAGCATCAGCTCTGTTTCGATGATCTCGATGTCAGCCACCGGGTCAATGCGCGCTTCCACATGGGTAATATCGCCATCTTCAAAACACCGCACGACATGGGCAATAGCATCCACTTCGCGGATGTTGGCCAGGAACTGGTTGCCCAGGCCCTCGCCCTTCGATGCACCCTTTACAAGGCCTGCAATGTCCACAAAGGTCAGGCGCGTTGGAATGATCTGGCCAGATTTCGCGATGCCAGCCAGCTTGACCAGACGTTCATCAGGCACAGCCACATCACCCACATTCGGCTCAATTGTGCAGAACGGATAATTCGCGGCCTGAGCCGACGCGGTTTGTGTCAAAGCATTGAAAAGAGTGGACTTTCCAACATTCGGCAAACCAACGATACCACACTTGAAACCCATTTAGCTGTCGTCCTTCTTGCCCAGCAACCTGTTCAACATTTCGGCCATCGGGCCCTTCTTGGCCAAAGGCGGCTTCTTGCTTGCAGCCACGCGCGCCTGGTGAATATGGCTCTGCTTCCTGGCTGCCGGTTTGGGCTTGTCATCCGCCCCCGCCTGCCCCCCCGCAGCCAGTGCCACCTTGTTCATGAAGCCGGCATCGTCGCCTTTCGCCAAGAGATCAGCGTTGCGTCCGACTTCTTCCAGCAACGGGTCAAGCCAGCCATGATCAGCCTTCGCGAAATCGCCAAGCACATAACCGGTGACGCGGTCCTTGTGGCCGGGATGCCCAATGCCCAGCCGCACCCGCCGGTAATCCTTGCCGACATGGGCATCGATGGAGCGGATACCATTGTGCCCACCGGCTCCGCCGCCAACCTTGATACGCACCTTGCCCGGAACAAGGTCCAGCTCGTCATACAGCACAATGAGATCTTCCGGGCCTGCATTGTAAAAGCGCATGGCCTCGCCAACCGCCCGCCCGGATTCGTTCATGTAGGTCAACGGCTTTATTGCCAACACGCTCTCGCCACCCAGCATTCCATCGGAAATTTCAGCCTGGAATTTTTTGCGCCACGGCGAAAAGCCATGGCGGCGAACGATTTCGTCCACCGCCATGAAGCCGATATTGTGCCGGTTGCCGGCATATTTGGCGCCTGGATTGCCAAGTCCTGCAATGATCAGCATGGCACCCTCAAGCTTTCAGACCGCAAGCCGAAGCCCGCAAGGTCGAGGATTACTCCTCACCGCCCTCGCCGTCTTCTGCATCAGCCTCTTCGCCACCTTCAGCCTCTTCACCAGCTTCAGCACCGGCTTCGGCTTCTTCCTCGTCTGCACCGCCGGACGGAGCAGAAATGGTTGCGATGGTGAAGTCACGATCGGTGATGGTGAATGTCATACCTTCCGGCAGCTTCAGGTCAGATGCATGCAGACCGTCGCCGATGTCCAGCTGCGACACATCAAGATCGAAGCCTTCCGGGATATCGTCGGCAGGACACATGATCTCAACTTCGTGACGCACAATATTGAGAACGCCGCCACGCTTCAGACCGGCACTGTCATCTTGTCCGGTGAAATGGATCGGCACTTCAACCGCGATGCGAGCACCCTTGCCCAGACGCAGAAAATCGACGTGGATGATGAAATCACGAACCGGATCGAACTGCAGGTCACGCGGAATCGCGCGAACTTTTGTACCGTCGACATCGATTTCAACCAACGTGGACAAGAAGCGGCCCGTCTGGACCTGCTTCATCAACTCGCGGTACTCCATCGAAATAAGCTGGGGTTCTTGCTTGTCGCCATAGATAACGGCGGGAACGCGGTTTTCGCGGCGCACAGCACGGGCGGCCCCCTTGCCGGCCCGTTCACGCACCGCGGCGTTCAGATTGACGGCTTTTGACATCGTCAGGTCTCCTGCTGCAATTACATGCCAAAAAATTCAAGGGCTGGCCGATGTGTCGGCAGCCCCGTTTACATTGTCCGGGGCAGGATCTCCTCCAGGGGTGAACGAGCCTTCTCACCGGACCAGCGGCCTTATACATAAGCGCTGCCCAGAGCGCAACACGTGAAAAAGATGCACCAGACAAGCGAACAAGACACCGACGCACCCTTTACTGCGTGCCTGTAACAAAAATATCACACTTCGCAAAAAAATTCGTACACCCCATTTCAGCGCTGTAATGCGGCAGTAGAATCTGCGATAAGTTGCTTATCGGGGTGTTCATTAAAGGTTCGTCCTTTTGCAGGGGTATTTGTTGATGAAAAAGACAGTTCTGGCAGCAATTGCCGCCTCCATGGCATTTTCCGCTCCGGCCAACGCCGCCGACCTTGACCGTGAGCTTGGGCTCATCGTCTCAGGCGTTGTGGATCAGTGGGCTGGAGTACAGTTCATCGACAGCTTAAGCCCAGAAACGAACGACGACACGGTGTTTGCACAAGGCGGCGAGGGCCTGCTCAGCATGCCGCTGGGAGAAAACTTCTCGGTCCAGGGTGATGTAAAGTACGAATACAACTCCTACGCAATTGAAAGCCCTGGGTTTAATGACGTTGTCGGCCCGCGCTACTCGTTTCAGGGCACGGCGCACATGAGCTGGCGCGACCCCAACAGCTTCCTGTTCGGTGCCTTTGGCGGTGCTGGTGGTGCAGACACATCCTTTGTCGGCAGGTATGACATCAGCTATATCGGTGGTGAAGCCCAGGTGTATCTGGACAACATCACGCTGTATGGCCAGGGCGGCTTTATCGACTTTGATCCTCGCACCTTTGTAGGCGATGCACTGGACGACGGCTTGTTTGCCCGCGGCGTGCTGCGCTGGTTTATGGCAGACGGCAGCCGGCTGCAGCTTGAAGGCACCTATATCAATGTCGACTATCAGAGTGTCTTTCGACCGTTCGGCGCGACAGAAATGGAAGCCTTCTCCGTAAGTGCGCGCTACGACTTCAACCTGGATCTGCCTGTCGCCGGCTCCACGCCGTTGTATGTGCGCTACCGCGGCACATTCCGGGACAATTGCTACGCTGGACGCAACGATGTTGACGACCACACCATCATGATCGGTACATCCTATTCGTTCTCCGGCGACCGCATCACGGTTGACCGCCGCGGCGCGACACTCGACACGCCTGACTTCAACTACTCATGCAACGGTGAAATCCAGGGCTAAGGTTGGCAAACCCCTGCAAGACGCGAACGGAAACACTTGAATTCAGCCCGGATGCTGAGACCAGCGTCCGGGGTTTTTCATTGCCAGCCTGCCGCGGTCCCTCTTCGCCACTGTGACAAATATGTCACATCTACCGGAAAAATCAGCCCATAAGCCGTCTTCCCCTGTTACCGAAGGACATCTTCTGCAATAAACAATCTGTTCCGGGATTCGAGCCTGAGTTTTGGGCTACTTGCAGGGGTATTTATTGATGAAAAAGACAGTTCTGGCAGCAATTGCCGCCTCCATGGCATTTTCCGCTCCGGCCAACGCCGCCGACCTTGACCGTAGATTGGGCTCATCGTCTCTGGCGTGGTTGATCAATGGGCTGGTGCACAATACATCTCCAACAGTCCCGCGATTTTTCCGGACGACGATGATTTCGTGATGGCACAAGGTGGCGAAGGCCTGCTGAGCATGCCGCTGGGAGAAAACTTCTCGGTCCAGGGCGATGTGAAGTACGAATACAACTCCTACGCCATCGAATCCCCGAGCGCTAACGACGTGCTGGGCCCGCGCTACTCGTTCCAGGGTACGGCGCACATGAGCTGGCGCGATCCCAGCAGCTTCCTGTTTGGTGCTTTTGGTGGTGCCGGTGGCATTGATTCCCGCGCCGCACGCTACGACATATCGTATATTGGTGGTGAAGCGCAGGTCTATCTGGACGACATTACGCTTTATGGCCAGGGTGGTTATATAGACTTCGATCCCCGCATCTTCGCTATGGGCGCACAGCTTGACGACGGTATGTTTGCCCGCGGCGTGTTGCGCTGGTTCCTGACGCCGGACAGCCGGGTGCAGGTTGAAGGCACCTACCTGAACGCGGACTATCAGTTTGGCGGTGAAATGGAAGCCTTTTCGGTCAAGGCCCGGTACGACTTTCGACATCAACCTGCCGATCGCCGGCGCCACACCGCTGTACATCGCCTATCGCGGCACCTTCCGCGACAATTGCCATGACACCGGCGCAGACGTTGACGATCACACCTTCATGATCGGCACATCCTACTCGTTCTCCGGGGACCGCATAACGGTAGACCGTCGTGGCGCGACACTCGACACACCCGACTTCAACCACGGCTGCATCGGAGCAACAGGAGGACCAGGGTGACATCCGCCTCAAGACCGATATCGCAGCTCTCGGCAAGGATGCCAGTGGCAACAAGATCTACAGCTGGAAGTACAAGAATGACCCGGTCACCACGTGGGTCGGCGCTCAGATGATGACGCTGGAGCAGTGGAACAGCCGCAGCTTGTGAGTGAGTAAAATACCTCCCTGATACTGCCCCGGATGCTGACACCAGCGTCCGGGGTTTTTCATTGCCAGCCTGCCGCGGTCCCTCTGCGCCACTGTGACAAATATGTCACATCTACCGGAAAAATCAGCCCATAAGCCTTCTCCCCCTTACCAAACGACATCTTCTGCAATAAACAATCTGTTCCGGGATTCGAGCCTGAGTTTTGGGCTGCTTGCAGGGGTACTTATTGATGAAAAAGACAGTTCTGGCAGCATTTGCCGCCTCCATGGCATTTTCCGCTCCGGCCAACGCCGCCGACCTTGACCAGCAGATTGGGCTGATCGTCTCTGGCGTGGTTGATCAATGGGCAGGGGTGCAGTTCTTCGACGCCCCCAGTGACGACAGTTCCGATGATGTCGTGATGGCCCAGGGTGGCGAAGGCAGGCTCAGCATGCCGCTGGGAGAAAACTTCTCGGTCCAGGGCGATGTGAAGTATGAATACAATTCCCTGGCCTTCGAACCTCGTTCGGATATCGCTGTAGTAGCTCCGCGCTATTCCTTCCAGGGCACGGCCCACATGAGCTGGCGCGACCCGAACAGCTTCCTGTTCGGTGCATTCGGTGGAGCTGGTGGTGCAGACACATCCTTTGTCGGCAGGTATGACATCAGCTACATCGGTGGTGAAGCCCAGGTGTATCTGGACAACATCACGCTATATGGCCAGGGCGGTTTCATCGATTTTGATGTTCGGACTGGCGTCGGTGGTGTCCGGCTTGATGATGGCTTGTTTGCCCGTGGCGTGCTGCGCTATTTCATGGCTGACGGCAGCCGGCTGCAGCTCGAAGGTACGTACCTGAACGCAGACTATGCATTTTCTGCCGGCGAGATGGAGGCGTTCTCTGTCAAGGCCCGCTATGATTTCGACATCAACCTGCCGATCGCCGGCTCCACGCCGCTGTATGTGGCCTACCGCGGCACGTTCCGCGATAGCTGCTACTTCGGCCGCGATGATGTCGACGATCACACCATCATGATCGGCACGTCCTATTCGTTCTCTGGCGACCGCATCGCCGTGGACCGCCGTGGCGCCACACTCGACACACCTGACTTCAACCACGCCTGCATCGGAGCAACGGGAGGAGGAGGCGTGACATCCGCCTCAAGACCGATATCGCAGCTCTCGGCAAGGATGCCAGTGGCAACAACATCTACAGCTGGAAGTACAAGAATGACCCGGTCACTACATGGGTCGGCGCTCAGATGATGACGCTGGAGCAGTGGAACAGCCGCAGCTTGTGAGTGAGTAATACCTCCCTGATACTGCCCCGGATGCTGACACCAGCGTCCGGGGTTTTTCATATCAGGGTGCCAGCACCTCAACTCCTATGTCAGTCGGGTTGAAGTTATTGCACGGGTTGAGCACTTGCGGGCAGTTGGAGAGCACCGCCAGCACGTCCATCTCGGCGCGCAACGTCACATGCTCACCGGGTTTGGATGACCCGAGCGCAATGGCTGCCTCACCGCCTGTGCCTACCGGAACGCTCATGAACCAGTTGACGTTTGGCACGATGTCTTTCCAGCCCAGACCATGGACTGCCAGCGCGGCGAGGAAGTTTTCCCTGCAGCCTTCGTTGCCCACGCCATACAGCATCTCGTTGGACGGCTTCGAACAGCACCCGCCAATGGTGTCATGCCCGCCAAAAGTGTCTTCCTCTATGACAAACAATGCCTGCGCCTTGTCGGAATAGAGCGTGTGGCCTTTCGTCAGCAATATGGTACCGGCAGCCTTCAGTGTGTTGGGCGCATGGTAGCGTTCAGCGGGATCAGAAGCGTTGTAGCACAGGAAGTCCACCGCCTGCGCACCGTGCAGGTCTGTAATGCGCAACCGCTCGCCGGCCTTGATCACGCGTGACCATGGTGTACGCGCAGCGATGGTTTGTGAATGGATGACCCTGCTCATGCAGGCGACAATGGCAGAAGGCTGTTCAATCGTCAAAGAGGCTGGATACGGACTCTTCCAGTGCTGTGCGGCGGATGGCTTCTCCGATCAGATTGGCGACCGTGATAACGCGAATGTTGCGCGATACCCGTACAGCTTCGGTTGCCTGGATGGAATCAGTCAACACAAGCTGCTTCAGCTTGGAAGACGTGATGCGCGCCACCGCACCGCCAGACAGCACACCGTGGGTGATATAGGCTGAGACGTCCGAGGCTCCGGCTTCCAGCAACGCTTCTGCAGCGTTGCACAGCGTGCCGCCGGAATCGACAATGTCATCCACCAGGATGCACGACATGCCCTCCACTTCACCGATAATGTTCATCACTTCCGACACACCGGCACGTTCACGCCGCTTGTCGACAATGGCCAGCGGTGCGCCAATGCGCTTGGCCAGGGCACGAGCGCGCACCACGCCGCCAACATCGGGTGATACAACGCACACTTCTGAGCCGGAAAACTTGTCCTTGTTATCCTTGATGTCGCGCACCATCACTGGCGCCGCATAAAGGTTATCGGTCGGGATATCGAAGAAGCCCTGGATCTGACCGGCATGCAGGTCGATGGTAAGTACCCGGTCAGCGCCTGCCCGCTCTATCATGTTGGCGACCAGCTTCGCGGAGATGGGTGTGCGCGGGCCCGGCTTGCGGTCTTGCCGGGCATAGCCGAAGTACGGCACCACGGCTGTCACCCGCTTGGCCGATGAACGGCGCAGTGCATCAATGATGATCAGCAATTCCATCAAATGGTCGTTGGTCGGAAACGACGTGGACTGAACCACGAAGACATCTTCGCCTCGCACATTTTCCTGAACCTCGACAAATACCTCCATGTCGGCAAACCGCCGCACGGAGCACTTGGTCATGGGAAGGTTGAGGTAGGCTGCAATGGCTTCCGCCAGCGGCCGGTTCGAGTTACCTGAAACAAGCTTCATTAGCCAGCACGCCCTGTTATCCAGCCCTGTTCACAGGTGTATTACTACCTTGGGTATGCACTTGCCAACACTGTATTGGCGCAATTCCACATGATATCGCACCAGATGCCAAATCCGGTCAGAGCCTATTATTGTGTGCGAACCTGGTTGACCAGGCTGAATATGCCCTCAGCTGCAGCTTCAGCGGCAAAACCTGCGGTCTGGCCCCATCCTTCGTTGAGTGACCCTGCCGGCACATCATTGGCCTGGCGCACAGTGCCCAGCACCTTGCCGGTCGGCAATTGCACAGCCCACGCCAGCATCACCTTCTGGACGCCGCCCTGAGCCGGCTCAAGGTCCACGGTGCCCGAAATTGACAAGGTCGTCTTCCCCGGCTTGCTCACCACTGGCCAGCCTGCCTGCCGCAGCACCTTGCGCATTGCCTTGAACAGTTCGTCATTTCCCTTGCCTGGTGAACCGGTCACGCCGACTAGCGCCACCTTGTCTATCTGCTTTCCTTCCGATGCCTGCAGCTCTTCACTACCGGTTTCTGCGACTTCGGTCTTTGCATCCGGCGACGGTTGCGCAGTTGCCAGGTTCTCGCGGTCGGTCCGCGCCCCACTGGCCAGCGATGACAACCGGGTTGGCCCTGTCTCGGCCTCCTCGCCTGCTGTCTCGCCAGCGCCTTCACCCATCAGCTCGGCAACGGAAGAAACGCCTGCGCTCTTGAGCCGGTCCTGTGCCTGATCGAGAGCTGCCTTTGACAAACGCCTGTCAAGCTCTTCAGGCGACAAGGTGTACAGCTCTTCAGGCGTGATCGAGGCGGTGGCAAACGGCGAGTCCGGACCGTAATAGGTTTCCAGGTCATATTCCTTTTCCGCGTTGGGCCCGGCCATTGCAAATGTGTGTGCAGGCGGCATCACGCCCGCCTGCCGCACCTTGAAGCCCAATTGCGCCAATCGTGTAGACAGGCTCTCTGCCGTGATCGAAGCTATGCGCTTCAAGATGACGGCATCCACACCGGCCCACGGGTCGCCACCGACTGCCGGCACCAGTTCCTGACCATCTATGCGATGCAGCTCGCCCCCGGTGTTGCCGGTCAGCAGCCACTGATACAGCACCCGCACACCGCCACCTTCATTGACTGGCTGGAATGTACCAGAAAGCTGATAGCCGTCAGAGAAGTTGCCTTGCACAATGGCAATGTCGCGAGCCCCGGCTTCATCTGCAAGGGCATTGGCCAGCAGGCCCGCCTGTGCTGCTGGCAATCCGTTCATGGCAATTATGGCAATGGGTGGTGGAATTCTACCTGCGCCGCCGTTGCTTGGCGCAGATTTGGCAAACGGCTGGGTGCCACCACCGGCAGCGCAAGAGGCAAGCAGGCTCATTATCCCCAGCATTGCAAGAACAATGGCCAGCGACCGCGCCCAGCCGTTGTGTGCCGCATCCGGTATCATGGTCAGCCTCGTAAAACCCTACCGCCGTTTTGACAGTCAATTTGCCTCAATGAAGCCGTGCGCCGCAAGTGGCCGGTCACAAGTTCAGGTAGGCCTGCGATACTGAATGAACGGCGTCTTCGTGCCAACCTTGTCATACAGGATGCGGCCCTTGTAGTTGAACTCCTGCGTCGCCCAGTAGGTGCGGGTGGCGCCCTTTGCATCAGCGGCATCGTACACCGCTTTGATGAGGGCCGCCCCTGCCCCACCGCCACGTGCAGCCGGGTCTACGAAAAGATCTTCAAGGTAACAGTACACGGTTCTGGACCAGGTTGAACGGTGGAATACATAGTGGGTAAGACCTTGCACCATGCCTGCTTCATCAACTGCAACAAGACCGCTGTGGTCCCACTCACCGTCGCCCATTAAACGCTCAAAGGTAAGCTCAATTGTGTCTTGCGGCAGCTCGGCCTTGTAAAACTCCAGATATCCATCAAACAATTCGCGCCAGCGCGGTTTGTCAGATGCTGCAAGCGGGCGGACGGTACAGGCCATGGCACATGCTCCTATTTGACAATCAGTTTCAACGGATACCTGGACACCGGTTCCGGCGCGCCCTTGCCAGTGATGTAGGTGCGCGCCAGTGTCATCGCCGTATTGGTATCTGAATCCATCAGGATCATGTGGACGAAAAACACCATGTTGGTTTTGATCTTGAATGGGTTGCCGTGAAAGAACATCGGTGTGTCCATCCAGCTCGGCGTGAACTTGGCCCCAAGCGAGTATCCACAGGCATTGAGCCGGGCATGCTTCAACCCATGTTCGTCCAGGGTGCGGGCATGGGCATCAAACACATCACCTGCCATCTTGCCCGGCATGAGCTGTTCTTCGCAGGCCTTGAGCGCGGCAACCGCCGCCTCGTGCATCTTGATGTGCTGCTTCTTTGGTTCACCCACGATGAGAGTGCGCATGAAAGCCGCATGATAGTGACGGTACACCCCGGCAAACTCCAGCGTGAGCTGGTCACGCTTCGACAGCTTGCGCCTGCCCGACTTGTAGCGGCACAGCAGCGCGCCTCGTCCCGAGCCGATAATGAACTCATTGGCCGGATAGTCTCCACCGCCCGAGAAAATGGCGTTGTGCTGGGCTGCAAGGATATCACCCTCATCCGCACCAGCACGTGTTGCCTCGATGCCTGCCTTCAGCGCAGCATCACCAAGCTTGCCGGCCTTTCGCACAAACTTCAGCTCCGCGTCAGACTTCACCGCCCGAATGGCATCAATCAGCCGGGAGGCGTCTTCAAGCTTGCAGAAGTCCTGCATCTCGGCATCCACTGCCAGGCCGTTGGAATGTACCAGGCCATAGCTTTCATTCTCGATGCCAAGCTTCTTGCCCTTCGCACCGAGGCTTTCCAGCATCGCCTTGAGCTGAGCTGCAGGTTTTGCTCCTGCTTCATCTGTCCAGATGCGTATGTCTTCGATGGTGGAAGTGTGTTGTGCCTGACGCAGATCTGCCGATCGCGTCAGCAACGCCACCTTGCCGTCGCAGCCGAGATATAGGCACTGGAAGAAGCAGAAGCCGAAAGTGTCGTAGCCGGTCAGGTAGTACATGGACTCCTGCTGGAACATCAAAATGCCGTCCAGGCCGCGCGCCTCAAGCTCCTTGATGATCTTTCGCTGCCGCGCCCTGTATTCATTCAACTCGAAATGCAGTGTCATGTTTGCTGCCTATTGTTTGATGCAGATTGCCGATAGCTGACGTCCATAGTCTGGTTCAGCGCGATGCGTCGTTCGACGGTAGCTGAAAAAGCGTGCCTCATCAGCATAGGTGCACAGCGCAGTATCTTCTATCGAAGCCAGCCCCAGCCCTTCAATTTGCGCACGCACAAACCCCGGCAGGTCAAACATGAAATGCTCGGGCTTCACCGAGCGCACAAAGAAGCGTGCGTTGTCTTTGTCGCGCTCCACGAATTGCGCCTGAAACTCCGGCCCCACTTCATAATTTGTCTGGCTGATGGTCGGCCCGATTGCGGCATGAATGTCTGCCGCGCCAAGTTCGCGCATGCGTTCAACAGTTGCAGCCAGAACACCACCAATGGCGCCCTTCCAGCCGGCATGCGCCGCTCCCACCACCTTGCCGTCGCCTGATGAAAACAACACCGGTGTACAGTCAGCGGTCAGAACAGCGGCAGGCAGGCCCGGCGTTGCCGATACCACTGCATCTGCCTTTGGCGGCTTCAACCTGTCCCAGGGCGTCTCGATGGTCTTCACATCGGCGCTGTGCCACTGCCATACAGTCATCAAGGCGGCGTCATCCACGCCAAGCCTGGTCGCAATGCGACGGCGGTTTTCCAACACCCGGGCCTTGTCATCGTCTGAACCCAATCCGGCATTCATCGAAGCATATATGCCTTCTGACACACCGCCTTCGCGGGTGAAAAACCCGTGCGCCACGCCACCGATACCGGACAGGGTGGATGCCTCTATCATGTCTTTGCGACCTCCAGGTTAAAGGGGGCAGGCTTTGGCATGTCGGGGTGAGCCACCACCATCACCTTGAACAATTGCCCCATCTGGTTGCCGGAAACCAGCCGCTGCGCACCTTTCGACAGGCGAATGCGCTGGCGGGCATCGGCACGCTGGCGCAGCATCTCCTCGCGCTCCTTGAGGCCCATCCTGACCAGGAAATCGCCCTGCGTAACCGGGCCATAGGCCACTGCGCCATCTGCCGTCAACTTGGCAGCCAACGCCTCGAAGTCCACATGCGAGGTAACATCGGCTTTGCCAGGCTGAGCCAGCACATCGGTAAACTGGTGTTTGGCGATTGCCTGTAACGTGTCACCTACGGAAGATTTCACATGGCCATAATCCACAATAAGACTGGCTCCCATGTGGGCTGTGATCCTGCGCCCTATTTCGCGCGCAACCGCATCACGCACCGGCGATATCTCGGCAATCGCACCATCATCTGCACCAGCGGCCCAGGCAGGCACCAGCGCAGGCGGAAGAGGCTCAGGTGCCAACCCGAACACCAGCCTGCCATCATCATCAAGGCCAACAACACGCTCGTGCCAAAACCCGTCACGAAGCTGAAGCTGTTGCACTGGCAGAGCATCGAAAAACTCGTTGGCGATGATCAGCGACGGCGCGTCTGGCACGTCTTCCAGCCGGTCATGCCAGTGTGCCTCAATGCCTGCGCGCTTCATCGCCTTACCCTGCATTGCTTTCAGGGCAGGAGACATCTCGACCAGATGCACGCTCATACCCTCGCGCAAGCCCGGCATCACCGACGATGCACGCAAGAGATCCGCCATCAACGTGCCGCGTCCCGGCCCAAGCTCGATCAGGTTCCACTTTGCCGGTGCATCCATCATCTGCCACCCGGCTGCACACCAGATGCCGATCAGCTCGCCAAACATCTGCGAGACTTCCGGCGCGGTGATGAAGTCGCCTGCCCGGCCAAACGGATCGCGGCCCATATAGTACCCATGCTCCGGGTGTCCCAGCGCAAGCGCCATGAACCGGTCCACCGGCATCGCACCGTCCGTCGCTATCATGCGTGCGATCAGGTCACCCAGCGCCGTGACGTGCCCTGACTTGTCTGCTGTCAGCTTGCTCATCCCGGTTTGCGCTCCCTCGTCAACAACCACACACCTACAGCCAACAGCGGCAGCGACAGCACCATTCCCATGGTCACCCAGCCGCCCGTCAAGTACCCGATATGGGCGTCCGGCTCACGTGCAAACTCCACAATGATACGCGACAGCGCATATCCCGTAGCGAATACTCCCGCTGCGATGCCGGTACGCGGCAAACATTTCAGGGTGTGCGTGGCAAAACGCACTGCCAGAAACAGAACTACGCCCTCAAGCGCTGCCTCATAAAGCTGGCTTGGATGGCGTGGGTCCAGCCCACCACCAGGAAACACAATTGCCCACGGCACGTCGGTCACCTTGCCGTATAGCTCAGCGTTGATGAAGTTGGCGAGGCGGCCCAGCAGAAGCCCGATAGGCACACTGGCTGCGCCAAGGTCAAGCAATTGCCACATACCGATGCCGTGTTTGCGGCCATACAACCAGCACGCCACTACAACGCCGAGAAAACCACCGTGAAACGACATGCCACCGTTCCACATTTGCAGGATTTCTGCCGGATGCTGTGCAAAATAGACCGGATTGTAGAACAGGACATAGCCAAGCCTGCCGCCCAGAAGCACACCCAAGGTACACCACATGAGCAGATCATCCAGCTGGTCACGGGTCGTGTGCGGCTTTGCATTGGGCCACAACGCCTCGTTGATCACCAGCCGCTTGGCATACCATATGGCCAGCAGCAGCCCGAAGACATAAGCCAGCGCGTACCAACGAATCACAAGTGGACCAAGCGAAAACGCCACCGGATCAATGACCGGAAAGGGAATGGCGAGGAAAGTGGGCAAGGTAACTGTCCGGCAAGTGGAGGGTTGCGAAAGCGCTTCAGCCACCCTACCTAAAGGATGACGATCCATTTTCCAATTGTTCAGGGCATTACAATCATGTCAACAGGTCCTTCTTCCCGCTTTTTCGACGAACTGGCCAAGGTCATGACCAACGCGGCCGGGGCAGCTCAGGGCGCCCGCCGTGAAGTTGACAACCTGGTGCGGGCCCAGATCGAGCGCGTACTTGCCGATGTTCAGATAGTTCAGCGCGAGGAATTCGACGTTGTACGCGATATGGCGTCCATGGCACGCACCGAAACAGAAGCGCTGCGTGCCCGGATTGCCGAGTTGGAAGCACGGGTTGCCGAACTGGAAACCAGGCCGGCCACACCAGCAAAAGACAAGCCGGTCAAAAAGTCTTCCACAGCCAGCAAGTAGTTTCACAGTCTGCATGGGCAGTTTTACCCCTTGCAATGTGGATGAATCATTACATGAGGCGCCCGACTCTTGCGGCGCAGCGGAACATTCGTCAGTTTCTGCCTAGCACTTGATTCGTTGACCTTTTCAGCGAAGCACTGGAGGCGAATGCATGACGGCCGCACAGGCAACACACCGCGACAACGTACATCCCCTCGAACTCATGGAAAGCCTTGCCCAGCGCCATGAATGGCAGGTCGACCGCGCCGCTGATGATGAAATCAACATGATTGTTTCAGGCTCATGGAGCGATTTGTATCTCTGCCTCAACTGGAATGACATGATGGAGGGCCTGCATCTGGCCTGTTCGTTTGATCTCAAGGTGCCGGAGCAAAAGCGCAGCGAGATTGTCAGGCTGATCGCGATGATCAACGAGCAACTGTACTTCGGTCATTTTGATATCTGGCACAGGGAAGGCTCGTTGATGTTCCGCAATTCGCTGCTGTTGACCGGCCAGGCCGATGTGTCCGAAGCCCAGTGCGAAGCCATGCTGCAAACCGCACTGGAAGCTTGCGAGCGGTATTTCCCGGCTTTCCAGTTTGTGCTGTGGGCTGGATTGACGGCTGAACAGGCGCTTCAGTCATCAATGATGGAGACTGTTGGAGAGGCTTGAGAGCAATGGGCGAAACACCGATGCTTACCGGAAAGCTGGTATTGATAGGAGCTGGCAAGATGGGAACCGCCATGCTCGAGGGCTGGCTGGGCGCCGGCATCAAGCCATCACAAGTCACAATATTCGACCCCGCGCCCCCGCCTGAAACTGTCGAACTTGTTGCAAGACACTCCATTGTACACAATCCGCCCCCAGGTGAAGTCACCGGCATCGAGGCCATCCTGGTAGCCATAAAACCCCAGATGGTGGATGACGTGCTGCCAGGCATGGCAATGCTGGGCCGGGAAAAGCCACTCATCGTCTCGGTTGTCGCAGGCAAGACTATCGCCACCTTCCAGCGCCATTTCGGCGCGGCAATTCCGGTCATCCGCACCATTCCAAACACGCCAGCAGCAGTAGGGCGCGGTATCACAGCCATGGCCGCAAGCAAGCAGGTATCAGCGCAGCAGATGGAACTGGCCACCGCGCTGCTGACTTCGCTGGGCGAGGTCGTCGTGGTCGACGATGAAGACCTGATCAACGCCTGCACGGCAATTTCCGGCTCCGGTCCCGCCTACATTTTCCACATGACCGAATGCCTGACAGTTGCCGGCATTGAGCTTGGCCTGCCCGCCAACATCGCCGAGCAACTGGCAAGGGCAACCGTGGCAGGCTCAGGCGAACTGATGCGTGCCACTGGAACCGCGGCAGCCACACTGCGCCAAAATGTGACTTCGCCCAAGGGAACCACATATGCCGCGCTGCAGGTGCTGATGGCAGATCCAGGCGGCATGAAGGAGCTGATGATCAGGGCCACAGAACAAGCTGACAAGCGGGCCCGCGAACTGGCTGGCTGATCTGCGCTGCTGCACACGCGCCAATCCGCCCTGTTGCTTTAAACCGCTTGCGGCTGCAGTGTGAAAAGCAGTCTGTTTCAGCAAACTGGACCCAACCCATGAGCGATCGTGACAAAATCGAAAAAGCGCTGGTGGCTGCCGCCTTCAAACTAGCCGCAACACAAGCCTGGCAGGATGTGCGCATGGCCGACATTGCTGCTGAAGCTGCAGTGCCGTTGTCGCAGGTGGCCGGCATTGTCGGCGGCAAGGCTGACATCCTCAGGCTGTATGGCCGCCAGCTCGATGCAAGGATGCTGTCCTCTCTGGAGACCGAACCCGTGGAAGGCACGCCGCACGACCGGGTGTTTGACATCCTGATGCGACGGCTGGAACTGATGGACCCAGACAAGGCCGCCATTCGCTCCATGGTGGAAGCGCCTGCCGCTTCGCTTGCAGGCTATGCCACCCTGGCCGGTTCACTGCTACAATCGCAGGACTGGGTCCTCTCGGCTGCAGGGCTGGAGGATTCCGGCATGCGCGGAGCAATGAAAACGACCGGCCTGGCATTCGTCTACGTGCGCGCGCTGCGCACCTGGGTCAATGACGATGATGCAGGTCTCGCAAAAACCATGGCGCAGCTTGACCGGTCTTTGCGCGACGGCGCAGACTGGATCAAGCGGCTGGAAGCACCGATGACCCTTGCAAGCGCATTGTCGGGCCTCGCGCGCGGCTTCATGAAGGCACGCAAGGGCCCGCCGCCACAACCATCACAACCGGACACAAAACCACCAGTTCCAGAGACGCCAAACACATGAGTGAAATCAGTTTTGACGACTTCATGAAAGTCGACATCCGCATCGGAACAATCGTCGAAGTGTCACAATTTCCTGAAGCCCGCAAGCCGGCGTACAAACTGAAAATCGATTTTGGCCCCGATATTGGCGTCAAGAAGTCCTCGGCTCAGGTAACCGTGCATTACACACCTGAAGACCTGATGGGACGGCAGGTCGCAGCTGTGGTGAATTTCCCTCCACGCCAGATCGGCCCGTTCATGTCTGAGGTGCTGACGCTTGGTTTTGCCGACAATGATGGCGCGGTGGTACTGATCGCGGTGGACAAAGCCTGCCCCAATGGTTCACGCATGCACTAGTGCTTGCTGGCCGCACACGCGAACAAGCCAGGGCTTCCGGCAGCAACGGCAGTCTACCACTTTGCTAGTCAGCCTGATTGAAATTGAATGATCGTTTCGGGGCCGCTGTGTCTACACCAGTGCCGTATTTGTGGCGCACAATGTAGCGCTCACGGCTACTGAAAGGCACCTGCTTGGCGTTCTTCACCTTGTCGCTCAGCCCTTGCAGGTACCATTTCATCTTGTGGTCGGGCAGGCTGACCCGGAACAGCAGGTTCTGGAAGGGAATGGCATCAATACGCTGCGCCTCTTCCACCGTCAGATAGGAATAGTATGGCCCAGAAAACAGATTTACGACGGGACCAACATGGGCAAACCGCTGTTTCGATTTGGATGTCCGCTGCGGCAGCAGGCTGACAGTGTCATTCTGGTAGACAACCCGCAGAATCGGCAAATCACGGTAGGCTAATGCGCCGTCCTCACCGATGAACTTCGGCTGACCGAAAGTAACGATGCCACCGACTTGCAGCCCATCGTCCCAGAGGTATATCCCGATAATGGCCGCAACCGCACCGCCCAGCGAATGCCCGGTCAGATAAGTCGCATACCCCGGCACGAGCCGAGGTCTAAGGTCCTTGTAAATTGCATCTGCTGCTCGCCTGAAACCGCGATGCAACAGTACACCGACCCTCTTGTCCTTCACCCCGCGCCTGTCCTTGTCCAGTTGCCAGTTTACATCGCCAACCGTGCCGCGCACGGCAACAAACTGGCGCTTGCGGCGATGGTCAACAATGAAAACATACTGCACATTGGTTGTGCCCGGGGTACTTACCCAGACCGTGCCACGCGGGTGAGTGCGCAAGATGGACTGCTCGCTTTCATAGGCCTGATCAGCCAACTCCGCTGCCTTGTAGAGCATGCTGAAGTCCAATACGCCGGAAGGTCTGGCTTGCAAGTTCCCGGCCGGCAACAACATCACAACAGCGATCACGCCAATCACCAGCCGACTTTGCCAAGGCAAGAAGGTTGCCAAAGCGTCCGGTCATATGGGAATTCTCACTTCCGCACGCAAACCACCCAGCATTGATTGCGTAAGCGCGATGTCACCACCATGACTTTGCGCAATGTCACGCGCAATCGCCATCCCAAGGCCGGTACCACCGGAATCCTGATTGCGCGCCACATCAAGCCTGACGAACGGCTTGAACACCTCTTCGTAGGAATCATACGGAATGCCCGGCCCGTCATCATCCACCATGACGCGCAGATACTCACCATCATGCACAGCGGTAATCTCGACCTGTTTTGCAAACCGGGCTGCATTCTGCACCAGGTTTCCAATGCATCGTTTGAACGCGTCCGGCTTGAGGGCGACATGCAGACTGGCCGGGGTGTTCAACACGACAGGATGACCTGACCGGCTCAACTCATCGGCAATCGTCCCGAGCAGGCCAACAATTTCAGTCACCGAAGTCGCCTCGCCGCCGTCGCCGCGCACGAAGGCCAGATAGCCCTCCAGCATGCGTTGCATCTCGCCAACGTCCTCTGACAATGCCTTGACTGTTGGGGACTTGTCGAGCAGCGCCAGCTCAAGTTTGAACCGGGTAAGAATGGTACGCAGATCATGGCTGACGCCAGCCAGCATTGCTGTGCGCTGCTCAACATGACGTTCGATACGCGATTTCATTTTCAGGAACGCGCGCGCAGCCGCCTGAACCTCGGCTGCACCGCCGGGCCTGTAGTCTGGTACATCCCGGCCCATCCCGAAACTCTGTGCCGCAGAAGCCAGCTTGACGATCGGCTTGATCTGGTTGCGCAGGAATATGATGGCAATCAGCAACAGGATCAGCGAGCCTCCCACCATCGATGCAATGAACAGCGGGGTTGTCGACGCATGTGCGCGGTTGAGGTCCGTGAGAAACCGGAACACGAAACCGTCCGCCGTTCGCAGCCGGACGTCAACGTAGCCAGACTTGCCAACTGTATCGACCCACAATGGCAGTTTCACCTGATTGCTGAGATACCGGACAAGCTTGGGATGCAATGACGACAACAGAGGCTTGGTGCTAACACCAGGAAGCTCAGCCCCTTTCTCCACGGTCAGACCCAGTGCAAGGCTGCCATTTGCCATTTTCAACACGGCGTCGAGGTCCTTCTGGGTGTGGGCACTGTTCTCCCACGTCTCCATGACCAGCGCGACATCGCGTACAAATGACTGGGAAAGTGACCTGGTAACGGTTTCGTAGTGACGGTCCACAAATACCCATGCCATGAGACCTTGCAGCAGAACCATCGGCGCAATGACAATGATCAGGGAACGCGCGAAAAGCCTTTCCGGCATATAGCGTTCAAGCAGCCGGTTGAAATGCCAGTAAGCAGTCCGCTTCTCCGGCGGTGTGTCCTCACGGTCATCTATGCCGGACAGGTTTTCAGAGTTCTTGTGCCTTGAATCAAGCAACACGATGCAAGCCCTGTTCTAGTCAACATGCAGAGTATAGCCATGCCCGCGCACTGTCTGCAGGTATATGGGCATGGCCGGTTGGTCTTCAATCTTTCGCCTGAGCCGGTTGATTTGCACATCAACCGCCCTGTTGCTGTCTTCCTGTGTCGGTTCAATTATGTCCGACCGGGAGACAGGCTGGCCTGCCCTTTGGGCGAGCGTGCGCAGGATGTCCCGCTCACGCGTTGTCAGATGAACAATCTCGCCATCACGGCGAAGCTCGCCGCGAACCAGGTTGAACACAAACCGTCCAAAGCTCACATCTGACACAGACTGCGCCTCAGGTTCTCCCAGTGAATGACGCTTCAAAATGGCCTTGATGCGCAATAGAAGTTCTCTGGGCTCAAACGGTTTGGAAAGGTAATCATCCACACCGGCACTCAATCCGCCAATGCGGTCTTCGATTTCCGAACGCGCCGACAACATCAGGATGGGAACATTGTTACCCGCCTGACGCAGGGAACCGGCAAGCTCAAGGCCCGTCTCTCCGGGCATCATCACATCCAGCACGATCAGATCGAATGCCATACCGGTCATGCGCGCACGCGCCTGCCCTGCCCCCTCAACGGCCGATACCCGGCAGCCATTGGACGACAGGAACGAACTCAGCAATTGCCGCAAACGTGTATCATCGTCAACGATCAGCACATGTGGAAGGCCATCAATGTCCGCACTCATGACTTCACTGTCCGTTGTACAGCGGCGCGCTGGTCTTCATTGATCAGGCCATACAGAACCTGCTGGAAAACCGGACTTGCGTCCGAGCCGGCATGACGCAACGCATTTCCAACCCGCTCGATCTGTAGTGTCATCAGTTTCTCATGCAGGGCCTGGCCTTCAACGGTCAGAAAGAGCAACCGCTTGCGCCTGTCTTCCTTGCTCTCGCGCTGTTCAATCATGCCTCGCTGCAAAAGCTCCCGCAGCACGCGCGCCAGACTCTGTTTGGTGATGCGCAACAGCTCCAGCAATTGCGCCACGCTCATCCCCGGATTGCGTCCTACAAAATGCAATACCCTGTGATGTGCCCGCCCGAACTGAAAGTCCAGCAACACTGTGTCCGGGTCGGAGGTGAACTCGCGGTACGCGAAATACAGCAACTCGATGAGTTCGATCACGTCTTCACGAGCGATGTCACCTTGCGGGTTCATTTTGTCCGTCCTGGCATCCATGACACAGTTAATCCGTTTGAGCGTTTGCCACACAACATCCGATCACAATTTATGTCAGCCATATTGACATATTTTTCAGCCGTTGATAGTGGCAATAGGGCATTTTTTCGCAAAATGCAGGTCAGTAACAAGCAATGCCGTCATGCTGAAACATGGCCGGCAACAATACGAGGAGCGCCCGCAATGGCCGCAACAGTACCGTTTGATCAGCGAGATGGCGATATTTGGTTGAACGGTGAGTTTGTGCCGTGGTCCTCGGCCCAGTTGCACGTTCTGTCACATGCTTTGCACTATGCTTCCTCGGTGTTCGAGGGCGAGCGCGCCTACGGCGGCCAAATCTTCAAATTGACCAAACATACCGAGCGCCTGTTCAAGTCAGCAGAAATCCTCGATATGAAAATTCCCTACACGGTGCAGGAAATCGATGATGCCTGCAACGCGCTGCTGGCACGTCAGGGCCTGAAAGACGCCTATGTCCGCCCGGTGGCCTGGCGCGGGTCAGAAATGATGGGCGTATCAGCCCAGACCACAAGGATCAACGTGGCGATCGCCATCTGGGAATGGCCCAGCTATTTCGATGCAGAGCAACGCCTCAAGGGCATCCGCCTGGATATGGCCAAATGGCGCCGCCCGGACCCTGCCACAGCCCCGTGCGAAGCCAAGGCCGCCGGTTTGTACATGATCTGCACCCTGTCCAAGCACGAAGCCGAGCGCAAAGGCTATGCCGACGCGCTGATGCTGGACTACCGCGGTCAGGTAGCTGAGGCTACCGGTGCCAACGTTTTCTTCGTAAAGGACGGCGAACTGCACACACCGACCCCGGACTGTTTCCTCAATGGCATTACCCGGCAGACCGTGATGGGTCTTGCCCGCGACCGTCAGATCAAGATCACAGAACGTGCCATCCTGCCGGAAGAAATGGCAACCTTCGAGGAGTGCTTCATTGTCGGCACGGCAGCTGAAGTCACGCCGGTGTCTGAAATCGGACCGTACAAGTTTACCGTCGGCAACATCACCACAACTTTGAT
Source organism: uncultured Alphaproteobacteria bacterium (assembly GCA_963787895.1). Lineage (GTDB taxonomy): Bacteria > Pseudomonadota > Alphaproteobacteria > Rhizobiales > Aestuariivirgaceae > Anderseniella. The sequence goes on from CAWBEX010000005.1 coordinate 43,997, forward strand.
GAACGACTATATGGCCTGCGTGCAGCCCAAGGCAGCAGCGGCCGAGTAACAGCCCCCTGGCACTGAACAGCGTTTGCATTTGCACTGGCCCTGATTATTATCTGCGCTATCCGGGGGCTAAAATGGAGACACTGTCATGCTGAGATGCGCCCGGCTCTTCCTCACAATGTTGTTGTTCGCGGCAATGGTCGCGTTCAACCCGGCCGCACACGCGGCAGACAATGAGGTTGTTGGCAAGCAGATCGAGTCAATCATCATCAACGGTGAGAGCAACATCGGCTCGCTGGAGGATGATGACCGGCTGGTGCAGGTCTTCACCTATTATGCCGATCGTTCGTTCAAACCTCTGTGGGTGCGCGACAACGGCATGAAGGCCAAGGGCAAAGTGCTTGTCGATTTCCTCAACAACGTGGAAAGCCATGGCTTGAAGAAGTTCAAGTACCGGCTAGCCGACATTGAGGCACTTATCGGCGACCCGCATCCGCGCGCTCTTGCCGAGCTGGAAATGCTGCTCACAAGCGCATTCATTGACTTGGCTCGCGACCTTACCCGCGGGCGCGTAGATCCCAAAGACGTGTCAAGGAACAACAACATCGAAGTACGCGAACTGGGGGCTGCCTATCTGCTTGATGGTGCCGAGACGGCTGATGATCTCATGCCCTACCTCAAAACCCTGATGCCGCGTGATGAAAGATATCACCGGCTGGTCAAGGCTCTAGACACTTATCGCGGCATTGCTGCCAAGGGAGGTTGGAAGCCGGTTCCGGAAGGTGGCGCATTCAAACCAAATGACAAGGATGTCCGATTGCCAATTTTGCGTGATCTGCTGACCATGACAGGCGACATGGATGCGGCAAGCAGGCCAGTTGGCGAAACGTATGACGAAGTGACAGTTGAGGCAGTAAAGAAGTTTCAGCGCCGCCACGGCCTGCTGGACGACGGCATCATCGGTCCTACGACGCTTGAACAGATGAATGTGCCGGTAGAGCAACGAATCCAGCAACTTGAAGTGAACCTCGAACGCCGCCGCTGGCTGGATCGCGAGCCCGGCGGTTTCTATGTGTTTGCAAATCTGGCCGACCAGGAATTGAAAGTGGTGGACAACGGCAAGACCATCCACACCGCACGCCTCGTCGTTGGCAAGACCTATCACAAGACACCGGTATTCACTGAAGATATGACATATCTGGTGATGAACCCGTACTGGAATGTGCCTTCATCCATTGCAAACAATGAATACCTGCCAAAGTTGAAGCAGGATGCCGGATACCTTCAACGTCAGGGCATCAAGGTGCTGAACGCCGCAGGCAAGGAGGTCAATCCCTACTCGGTCAGCTGGTCCGGATTGAAGCGGGTACCGTACCGGCTGCGTCAGGACACCGGCGACAAGAACGCGCTGGGCCGTATAAAGTTCATGTTTCCCAACAAGTACAATGTGTACATTCACGATACGCCGTCCAAGAGCCTGTTCGAAAAGGATCTGCGTGTTTTTTCACACGGGTGTATGAGAGTGCAGAACCCTCTTGATCTGGCAGAAGTCCTCCTCAAGGGTCAGGGTTGGTCGAGCAAGAAGATTGCCGCACAGGTAAATTCCGGCGAGCGCCGCATCGTCAAACTGAAAAACAAGATCCCCGTCTACGTCACCTACATCACCGCATGGGCAGAGAAGGATGGCGAGATCAACTTCCGCCGCGATGTTTATGGCCGCGATGGTGAGCTGGCAGAACAGCTGCTGTCCGGCGGAAATTTTGCCGAGGCAGACAACCATTGAAGGTGTTGCTGGTAACCATTGCGATGCTGGCGATGACAGCTACGGCGCGCGCTGAACCGCCCTACAAGATCGTGGAGGCTCCGGTGTGCACAAACAACAAGGGCGTTGCCGTGCAGTTCGTTGATCGCGTGGGCGGCAGCCGTCCGGATCTTGCCACAGGCATGGCGTGGCGCGACAGTGCCGGCAAACCTTCTGTTGTGCGTTCCAATTTCGGCGCCGCTCCCGCAGAGTTTCAGCAATTCATTTCACTGCATGAATGCGCGCACCATCAAACTGGCGACGTTGATCGGCCACACCCGCCACGCAACAGCCCTGAACACCTCTACAATGAGGCCGTGAGTGATTGTGTTGCGGCAATGCGGCTGCGTGATGAGGAAAACTATGACACAGCGCGGCTGGAAGATCTCAGCGCAGCCCTGCGCACGGACATGGAAAAGATCGGCTATCAACCGGGCTACATCGCAGATCGTCTGCGCAACCTGACAACCTGCTTCGGTCGCGATGGCACAGCCCAGGACTTGATTGACGCACGGCTGGAAGAACGTGGCCTGAAGTAGCTGATCATGGCCTGGAACACTGCAGGACCTTGGGTTCAGCCGCTTTCAGCACCTGTGATTGCAGCCTTCAGTGTATCGGAATAGACTTTGTACCACCCAGTGTGCGGCTGTTTCAGAAACCACGACTTGCGCAAATCCCAGGTGTTGGTCAAGTTGCCCATCACATAATCATTGTTCATCGCCACTACGCCGCCTTGAGCATAGACGGTCAACTCGGAAAAGTAGACGTTGCCCTCATGCAGGTAAAAGTCACAGCGGACATGATCAAACATCGCACCAAGTCGGCGCGCATGAATACACATGGTTTTGTATTCAGCCGGAAACACGACATCGGGAGACAGGCCGTCCCTGTCCGGCTCACCAACGCCCACAGTGCCGTCCGGGCATAGGATTCCCGAGATAACCGTGCCTGCTGCGTTCAACTGCCGGGTAAACCCCATAGAGATGCATCCGTCTGCACCTGTATAAATCTTGTATTCGTTTGCAAGTGGATCACCGTTCGGTTCAAGCAGCAGTTCCTCGACAAACAAGCGAGGTTCAACGCCCTTGTAGCTCCACTCTGCATGATGGCGGCCATAGCGCCTGCTCAACCAGCCATTGGCCAATTGGTTCAATACACGCCGGTCACAACGACCAGCGCGTACAACATGATTGAAACTGGATCCGTGATTGGCTTTCACCATGACATCACGATTCAACACATCATCCGGAATATCATGCGTATTCACACCTGACCAAAGTACACGCGGTATCAGCAAATCCGGACAAACCCGCTTCGCCAGTTCCTTGGCTTTCAGTTTGTCACTGACCTCTGTGAAAATCGGATTGCGATCAAAGACCTTGCGCCACAGATATTTCTCGTTCCAGGACTTTGGAAAAGCGGCATTTGGCCAATAGCCAAGCACATACCTGAAGCGGGCCACCTGCATCGGATAGAACAGGTAGACGGCGACATTGACGATCACAAAAACAAGCGAGACCGGAACATTCATCCGTTCCCGGACAGCCTCAACCACCTGTCACCGGAGGAAAGAAAGCAACCTCGCGCGCTCCAGCCAACTGGTGGTCAAGCGTCACGTGTTCCTGATCTACTGCGGCGCGAATAACACTCATGTTTTCAAATGCGGCAGCATAGCCCTCATCACGCATTGACAGATGCGCAGCCAGCTCGCCAACAGTCTGCACACCATCAGGCAGTTCGATTTCCTCTTCCCCTGTGCCGGTGCGCTGGCGCACCCAGGCAAAATACAAGATTTTCATTCGTCTTCTTCCATCACGTGCTTCACGCCAACACGGAAATAGTCAAAACCAGTATAGAGCGTGGCAATGGCTGCGATCCACAGAAATGTCAGCCCGATTGTTGAAGTGTGATGAAACAGTTTGTCGCCTGCCGGGCCGACAATCAAAAAGGCGATGGCCACCATCTGGAAGGTAGTCTTCCACTTGGCAAGCTTGGTGACCGGCACTGACACCCTCAACTCCGCCAGAAACTCTCGCAAACCGGAAACGAGGATCTCGCGGCACAAGATCACAATTGCCGCCCAAATATGAACTCCGCCGATTTCGCCCGTATAGGTGACAGCAAGCAAAACCGAAGCGATCAACAGCTTGTCGGCAATCGGGTCCAGCATCCGCCCGAGCGATGATTGCTGCTGCCATATGCGTGCCAGATAGCCATCAAGAAAATCTGTAATTGCAGCTATCACGAAGACGGCAAGGGCAATCCAGTGATTGAAGTCACCGCCATAGATCAAAAGCCCGACGACAACCGGCACAGCAACTATGCGCGTGTAGGTCAGAATGTTGGGCAGCCAGGTGGCCACATGGCCTCGCCGGTTCGGATGCCTCATTTTTTCAGCGCCTGCACTCAACGTTCGCCCCCGTGGAAATGCCCGTATATGGCAGTTGCCAGACTTTTGCTGATTCCATCAACCCGCGCCAGATCATCCTCAGATGCGCGCGACACAGCGCGTGCCGAACCGAACGCCTGCAACAGTGCCTTTTTCCGCCCCGGCCCGATACCTTCAATCTCATCAAGCGGATTGATCAGCGCCGCCTTGGCGCGCTTTGCCCGGTGCGTGCCAATGGCAAAACGGTGGGCTTCATCACGCAACCTTTGCACGTAGTACAACACCGGGTCACGCTGTTCGAGCATGAATGGCGGCCTGCCGGCAACGTGGAACTGTTCGCGTCCTGCATCTCGGTCAGGCCCCTTCGAAATGCCGGCAACCGGCACATCAGTAACCCCCAGCTCCTTCAACACCTCCAGCACCGCAGACAATTGACCCTTGCCGCCGTCAATCAACAGCAGTTCAGGCCATGTCCCGACCGAGGTTTCATCAACCTCACCTTCGCCGTCCGCCTCAGGTTCATCAGGGCGCTCTGCCTGTTCCCTGAGCAATCGGGAAAACCGTCTGGTCAGCACTTCCTTCATCATCGCGAAGTCATCACCACCGGTTTCATGCTCAGTCTTGATATTGAACTTGCGGTAGTGCCCCTTGGCAAAGCCCTCCGGCCCGGCAACAATCATCGCACCCACTGCATTGCTGCCCTGAATGTGCGAGTTGTCGTAAACTTCGATCCGGCGCGGCATGCGCTCCAGCCCGAAGACCGTTTTCACGCCTTCAAGCAGCTTCTTCTGCGATGAAGTGTCGGCCAGCTTGCGGCCCAGTGCCTCGCGCGCATTGGTTTGCGCATGGGCCACCAGCTCTCGTTTTTCGCCGCGCTGGGGAAGCAGCAGCTCCACCTTCCGCCCGGCCCTCGTGCTCAGTGCATCTGCCAGCAGATCAGCTTCGGCCACTTCATTCGACACCAGCACGAGGCGTGCTACCGGCTTGTCGTCATAAAACTGGGCAATGAATGCCGACAGCACCTCAGCCGGTTCGAAGGACTTGTCAGCCCGCGGGAAGTAAGCGCGTGCCCCCCAATTCTGGCCGGCGCGTATGAAAAACACCTGGATACAGGTCTGTCCGCCCTCCTGCGCCAACCCGAACACATCCGCCTCCTCAACCCCTTGCGGATTGATGCCTTGCGATGCAGTAACATGAGACAAGGCGGATATCCGGTCGCGGCACACAGCGGCCCGCTCGAAATCCAGCGCCTCAGACGCCTCTTCCATTTGCCTGGCCAATTCCGCCTTCACCGCATTCGACTTGCCCGACAGAAAGTCTTCCGCCTGTTCCACCAACTCGCCATAACCTTGCTGGCTGATCTCGCCAGTGCACGGTGCCGCGCAACGCTTTATCTGAAACAGCAGGCATGGCCGTGTGCGGTTTTCATAGTAACTGTCCGAACAAGAGCGCAGCAGAAACGCCTTCTGCAATGAGTTGATCGTCGTATTCACTGACCCGGCAGAGGCAAACGGACCATAATAGCTGCCCTTGCGGCTGCGCGCGCCGCGATGCTTCGTGATCTGGGCAACATCGTGATCCTTGGCAATGAGAATGTAGGGAAACGATTTGTCGTCCCGCAAAATGACATTGTACCTGGGTCGCAGCCGCTTGATCAGGTTGGCTTCCAGCAGCAACGCCTCTGCCTCGGTTCGTGTGGTAACGAACTCCATGGACGAGGTGTGGGCGATCATCGCAGCTATGCGGTTGGTGTGGCCGCCAAGCCGGGTGTAGTTAGACACCCGGTTCTTCAGGTTGCGCGCCTTGCCCACATACAGCACATCGCCCTTGTGGTCATACATCCGGTAAACGCCGGGCTTGCCTGGCAACTGCCTGGCAAAGCGCTTGATGACGTCCGGTCCGCGCTCTGCGTCGGGTTCATCCTTCATATCTGCAGTGTTTGCATCGCTCATTTGGCTTGTTTCAGCCTCGCGTGCGTTCGATCTCGATACCCACGCTGGCTGCTTCAGCAATGATGTCAAGTTTCTCAACGCGCACGCGAACACGCACGATGGACCGGTTCTTCAACACCTTTTCAGCAATCTTCTCCGCCAGCGTTTCTACCAGATTCACATGACCGTCCAGCACAATGGACTTCACGTTCTTGACCACTTTTTCATAACTGACAACGTTTTTGATGTCGTCTTCCAGCGGACCGCCGATTTCCTTCACCGCGCAATCGATATTCACCAAAATGCGCTGGGGATGTTTCTTCTCATGCTCATAAATTCCAACCATGGCAATGAGCGCCAGATCGCGCACGAAAATATGACGTAACCCCTGTTCGGCATCGGCATAGTCTGAATGCAACTGGCGCGGTGTGACATCCATCTCGTTTCACTCGTTCACATCGGTTATGTCCGGCGTCTGCCAGACCAGATGCTGCCCACCATCAAGCACTATCATCTGTCCGGTCAAGGCCGGAGCTGACAATATGAACGCCAAAGCAGCCGAAATCTCTTCCGGTGAAGTACCCCGCTGCAACAAAGTCAAACCCGACAGTTTTGAGAAATCCTGTTCGTTCATGCGAACATTTGGCAACGCCGGTCCCGGACCAATTGCGTTGACACGGATGTGTGGGGCCAGTGACTGCGCCATCGTCCGCGTTACGGTCCACAGCGCAGATTTCGATGCAGTGTAGGAAAAGAAGGTCGGATTCAGCTTCCAGACCCGTTGGTCGATGATGTTGACAATATTGCCACTAACACCTTCAGGCAACTGGGCAGCAAACGTCTTTGACAGGAACACAGGTGCGCGCAGGTTCGTATCGAGATGACGGTCCCAACCTTCCGGCGTAACCGTATCAGCTTCGTCAGGGCCAAAGCATGATGCATTGTTGACCAGACAGGTCACAGGCCCAAGAGCCTGTACGGCGCGGGCCATGATCTGGGTTGGCGCGCCAATATCGGAGAGATCCCCCTGGACCGCAACGGCACGCCCGCCGCCCTTCTTGATCTGCTGAACGGCATCTTCAGCATCGTCGCGCGAGTTGTTGTAGTGCACTGCAACAGCCCACCCCCTGGTGGCAAGGTCCAGCGCCATGTGCCGGCCAATCCGCCGGGCAGCTCCAGTCACCAGCACTGTCTTTGTCATTTCAACAATCCAATTGGAGCAAGCCCTGACTTACGGACAGCCGAGCTTGATTGCCCATTGCGGGTTCACTGCAACAGAGGGTTTTCAACACCATCATCACCGTTCATAAGCCGGAATGCTGGCCGATCTTGTCTGATTTGCGGTGTGTCAGCAGCAATAGTGGCATAACGGCTGGATTGCAGCCAGACACGGCCCGGACCACGCAATAGCGCCATGCCGCCTCGTTGTTCACCTGGCGCGGCAGCCACATCAATGACAATCGTCGCTCCAATGGCCGCAATGGCGCACGAGCGCACAGCAAGTGTCTCACCGGCTGCCAGCCTGGTGTGAGAAACCTCGCCGCTGGCACCTGTGAACACCCAGCCATCACCCGCAGCCTGCAACAACACCAGACCATCCGGACGTTCTTCAGACGCAAGCGACTTGATATGACAATAGGGCCGCAACCTGACCCCCGGCCCGGCAGCAAGAAAACTTTCCTGCGGCAGGAGAATGCGTCCGGCGGACTGACGCAGGTCGAAGGTGCCGACGGGGCCACGCGGAGACATCACGATGCGGCCGGCGGTCTGGCCCGCATTGTGCGCCATCACAAGCTGCTTGTTGCCGGCATCTTCAAAGTTGATGACACGGTCATAGGCGATGACCGAATTTGCCCATCCTACCAACCGGTTGCCCGGCTGCAACAGGACAGACAATTGTTGTGTTGTGTGGCCAGAAACCTGAAACGAGAGATCTGCGGGATGAAGCACATCGGCTTCGTGCGACAATACTACCTCGGCTGCGGCCTGAAACGACATGATACACCCCGGACACTGACCTGGTTCAAAGCCTCCTCAACCGCTGCCAGCAGACACCGAGGCTCTCCATACACAATAGCCGCAACGCTCAGCCGCCTGAACCGCAGCCTTAACAAATGATTAACGCGGGCAACCGGGAACCTGCCTTACGCCTTTGGCAGCAGAATGACGTAGTGCTTGCGCACTTTTTTCACTGTTTCCCAAGTGCCGGAAAAACCTGCTGGGATAATGAAACCATCCCCAGCGCGCAGAGTCCAGCTTTCACCTGCATCATTCGTCAAAACAGCTTCGCCTTCGATGAAATGGCAGAACTCCCATTCCTCATAAGCCATTTTCATCTTGCCGGGTTCGCACTCCCAGATGCCGCAATACAGCCGGTCATCTTCACCCGTCCAGTGGTTCCAGGTGGTTGTGTTGACCGGGCCACCGGACACAACCTTGGTCGGATCGACGGTTTCATGTTCAGGCGCCGGCATGCCCGGCCCTGTTGTTTTCATGACAATTATACCGGGTGATGAACTCATTCTGCGGCCTTCCTTGTGTTTGCTGCCTGGATTGAATTCCAAACTCGCAGCGGCGTCAACGGCATATCAATGTGACTGATGCCCAGCGGCTTGAGCGCATTCATCACGGCATTTACAACCGCTGGCGGGGCGCCAGTCGCGCCCGCTTCACCCGCGCCCTTGACGCCGAGCGGGTTGGACTGTGTTGGAGCATCCTCGTTGAACTGCAAGCCAAAGTCGGGAATGTTCAGTGCTCTCGGCATGCAATAATCCATGAACGAGCCTGTCAGCATCTGCCCCGTTTCGTCATAGACAACACCTTCGAGCAATGCCTGACCGATGCCCTGCACGGCTCCACCCATCACCTGCCCGCCGGCGATCAGCGGGTTGATGATGCGGCCAAAGTCATCAACCACAGTGTAGGCCATGATTTCGGTCATGCCGGTTTCAGGATCAACCTCGACTTCACACACATGCACGCCGTTGGGGTATGAAAACTGCTTGCGCTCCCAGGTCCTGGAAGAAGACAAGGTATCTGGAACGCCGGCGGGCAAAGAACCCGAAAGATCGCGCAGTTTCGCCTCCAGGTCGAACAGGCCAATCGCCCGGTCAGTGCCGGTAATGGTGAACATGCCCGCAATGAACTCAATGTCATGAGGCGCAGCTTCAAGCACATGGGCCGCTGCTTGTTTGCCTTTTTCCATCACCTCGTGGCTTGTGGTCAGCACGGCTGAACCGATGACCATCAAGGAACGCGAGCCACCGTGTCCGCCACCCGCCTTGATCACATCGGTATCACCGGTGATGTAGCGCACCTTTCGCGGGTCAAGGCCGAGTTCGGAAGACAGTATCTGCTTGTAAGTCGTCTCGTGACCTTGCCCGGTAGCCTGCCCGCCGGTGAGCAACGACACCGTGCCGTCCTCCTCGAACCGGATCTCGGCAAAGTCGTTCGGAATTCCAAGCACTACTTCGAGATAGCTGGAAACACCTAGTCCACGCAAACGTGCGTTGCGCTCAGACGCCTTGCGGCGCTTGCCAAAGCCGTCGGCATTGTGGCCCTTGAGCGCCTTGTTCAGAGTGCCATCAAAGTCGGCAGTATCGATGACCATGCCCAGCGCCATCTTGTGCGGATACTCGCGAATGAAATTCTGACGCCGCAGCGCAATCGGGTCGCGCCCCGTCTCAAAGGCAGCAAGATCAACCAGGCGCTCTATGACATAGGCGCTTTCAGGCCGCCCGGCACCGCGATAGGCATCCACCGGAACGGTGTTGGTGAACACAGCGTCAACTGCCATGGACACGACCGGAATGCGGTAGTTGCCCCCCATCGACACCCATGACGCGGAGGTCGGGATTATGGTTGCATACGATGACAGGTAAGCGCCCATGTTTGCGATGGTCTCAACCTTGAGGCCGGTGAAATTTCCATCCGCATCCATCGCCAGCGACGCCCTGGTCAGGTGGTCACGGCCGTGAATTTCCGAGAGGAAGTTTTCAGATCGCGCGGCAATCCACTTCACCGGGCGGCCAGTCAGCTTTGCCGCCAGCACAACCATCACATTTTCAGGGTAGACAAAGTTCTTGGCACCGAAGCCGCCGCCCACGTCGGGCATCACAACGCGCATTTTCTCGAGCGGCACCTTGAATATGGCGTCTGCCATCTGGCCCTTCTGGCCATGCACCGCCTGCCCCGAAACATGCAGGATCAATTGATCTTTCGACTTGTCATAGTCGCCGATGCATCCACGCGGCTCTACCGCAGATGGCGCAACCCGGTTGTTGACGAAGGTCAGCGTGGTGACATGGGCTGCCGCCTTCATGGCTTTGGCCGCAGCCGCCTCATCTCCCTTGAAGAAGTGATAGGCCCGGTTGGATTTCAATTTTGCATGCAGTTTGGGGGTCTTTTTGTCCAGCACAGTAGCCAGATCAACCACGGCGGTCTTGTCCGCATATTCAACTACCACCGCTTCTGCCGCCAACAGGGCCTGCGCCTGCGTTTCGGCAATCACCATTGCGACCGGATCGCCCACGAACCTGGCTACGTCACCGGTCAGCGCATGGCGTTCCGGCACCGCAATGCCGTTACCGTCGACCCCGTCAACTGTCGTTAGTGTCGGAAACGCTCCAAGCCTGGCCTTCTTTACGTCATTGTGAGTCAGAACCATTATGACACCCAGCATGTCGGCCGCGGCAGAAGTGTCAATCTTGCCGATCTTCGCATGGGCAAACGGCGAGCGTACAAACGCGGAATGTACCATGTTCGGCAGCACGATGTCGTCGATGTAGCGTCCAGCGCCTTTCAAAAAGCGTTCGTCCTCGACACGGCGTACTGCCTGTCCAATCGCAAATTTCTGCATTTGTAAGTTGCCTGTGACCTTGATGCTGGTGCCCGCAATTACTGCACAAGCATCGCTGGAAACGCAAGCCGGATCCGGGGTGTCAGATGGACACCCGAGCCAGCAATTCCTGTTTCGTTGCCACGAACCCGCCAGCCATCCACCAGTCTTCCAGCGCACGCAGGACTTCGCCAACCTTCGGGCCAGGTTCAAGCCCCTCATCCAGAAGGTCCGCTCCGCTAACCGGCAATTGCGGTACAGGCCATTCATCAGCAAGCCGAAACAGCGACAGCCAGTCTTCATCCTCTGGTGCAGCGCCTGACCGGGCCCATTCAAGCTGCACCACCTGCCGCCACGTACCAGCTCCAATCCGGTAGAGCACAACCTTGCGCTCATTGTCCCGCAAAGCAGGAACAGGAGGAATGCAATCACGAATGGCCGAAATGGCGCGCTCTTCTGCCTTGGACAAACTGAAGCTGGCCGCCGCTGCCGCACTATCGCCATCATAGCAGCCCGCCAGCCGCAGCGCATATTCGGGCGAAAGCTCATGCACGCCATCAAGAACCACGATCCGGTTCAGCGTGGCCGCATCAAGATTGCAGTCAAACAGGGTCTCGCTGACACCTATCGAGTTCATCAGGCCAACCGCAACAGCGGCACCTTTGGCCAACAGCAGCTTGCGCATCTCCTGGCCGACGCGTTCGCGCGAAAGCTGCAGCAGCCCTGCACGCAAGCTTCGGCATGCCGCCAGTGCCGCATCGTCTGCGGGTCCATTGCCATACTGTGCGAGGAACCTGAAATAGCGCAGGATTCGCAGGTAATCTTCCGAAATGCGCTCTGCGGCATCGCCAACAAACCGGATACTGCGCGACAGCACATCGCCGTACCCGCCAAGCGGATCGTACACCGCTCCGGCCGCATCGCAGTAAAGCGCATTCAGCGTGAAATCGCGCCTTGCGGCATCCGCTGCCCAGTCATCCGTAAACGACACCTTTGCCCGGCGTCCATCGGTTTCAACGTCATGGCGCAAGGTCGTAACCTCAAACCCATGCCCGTCGCTGACAATTGTCACTGTCCCGTGCTCAATGCCGGTGGGCACCGCCTTCAACCCTGCGGCTTTGGCCGCCACCAGCGTGCGCTCGGGCGCCAGCGTGGTGGCAAGGTCGATATCACCAACACGTTCTCCCATCAGCGCATTGCGCACCGCGCCACCAACAATGCGGACTTCACCACCTGCGTGTGCGATTGCCGCCAGCACCTGGTGCAGCCCGGGCGTGGCAAGCATCTCGTGGTGTTCCAGAGACGGCAGGGAAGTCATGGCATCACCCGGTCGTGAAAGTTGCGTAACATGCCAGCCGTTGCCCCCCAGACATAACGCTCACCATATGGCATGGCATAAAAATGACGCTTCTTACCCTGCCAGACCCGGGAATGGCGCTGATGGTTGGCCGGATTCATAAAATGCGCCAGCGGAACATCGAATATCTCGGTGACTTCACCCGGTTCCGGCAACAGCGTGTAGCCCGGCTTCAACAATGCCACCACCGGCACCACGCGAAACCCTGTGCGGGTCTGGTATACATCAAGGAAGCCCTGTGGATCGACGAATTCAGGTGCCACGCCAGTTTCTTCATAGGTTTCCCGCAATGCACACTCCACCGGACCAGCATCGCCCCGGTCAATCTTGCCGCCGGGAAACGCAATCTGTCCGGGATGTGTCGGCAGTTCATCGGAGCGCTGCGTCAACAGCACATGCAACTCGCCCGCGCGCTCCAGCAGCGGCACCAGAACAGCAGCAGCGCGTGCCCTCGCCTCCACATTCGCTCCGGCACCGCCATTGAGGTCTTCATCTGAACGAAGCGCCGGCAAATTCATATCGCATGCCTCGGGCGGCACGACCGCGTGCAGCCTCAATCGCGCATGAGAATCAAACCAGCCCCTGTTGAAAATCGCAGTCCCGCTCACATTCCAACCTCATCAGCTGGCATCAGTGGCCAGAATTCACCCGACGACCACAAACCGAACCAGTCTGCGCCATTATGTGTCTCAACTGTACCAAGTGCCACAAGATCAGGAAACACCGCCCGGCCGACGCGCGCCTCCAACCGCCCGCGCACCCGCACATACGGCACCGCAATGCCGCCCGCAGCCGGGCTGGGCGCAAACCGCAAGGGATGTTCGGCATCTATGATGACCAACTCACCAAGATTTGTCATGACACCAACTGTTTGGGCGTTGCCTTGCCCGCGCACTTCAAGACCGACAATGACAAAAGCAACATCCTCCACCTTGATGCTGCGCTTTTCCACCGGTGTTACAAGCACGTGCGTGCCGTCAGGCTCACACCGCAATATGGATGCAAAAAGTGCCACCAGCGCTGGCCTGACAATCGGAGAAGCTTCATGGAACCAGCGGCCTTCTGCATTGATCTCTATATCTATCGGTCCACCGTCAAAAGGGTTCCAGTCGTCCACGGGCGCAGCCGGTCGCACCGGCATGTCAAACGCCGCAATGGCACCCAGCCCGCGGATCGGCAGTTCATTGCTCATGCTGCTTCCTTCGCTCACCTGCCAGCAATCGTGCGCTCATGACAATAATGTGAACCCCCTGAAAGCACCGGCAACCGGCACACTTCGTTACCACATGATAAGTTGCAGTTAAGTCATGTTGCCGCCAGTGTTTATACCGTATGATCAAGGCAGCAGCGAATCCGAAGGTCGCGACACTTGGAAAGGATCCATCCGGTCATGAGTAACGTCACCAGCGCAGATGACAAAGTCCTCGAAGAACTGGAAGCCACAGCCGAGAGGCTGGGCAAAGCCCGTGAAGCAATCAACACCGTCATTTTCGGTCAGGAAGAAGTTATCAACCAGGCGTTGATCGCCATACTCGGTGGCGGCCACGCATTGCTGGTCGGCGCGCCCGGTCTGGCAAAGACCAAGCTCGCAGTCACTCTCGGCACAGTGCTGGGCCTGCAGGAAAAACGCATCCAGTTCACTCCTGACCTGATGCCTGCCGACATTCTGGGCTCTGAAGTGCTGGATGAGGGCGAGGGCGGCAAGCATGTATTCCGATTCATGAAGGGGCCTGTGTTCTGCCAGTTGCTCATGGCGGATGAAATCAACCGGGCAAGCCCGCGCACCCAGTCTGCTCTGCTGCAGGCCATGCAAGAGCATCACATAACCGTTGGCGGCGAAAGTTATGACCTGCCGTCTCCGTTCCATGTGCTGGCAACGCAGAACCCGATCGAACAGGAAGGCACCTACCCGCTGCCAGAAGCCCAACTCGACCGATTTCTGCTCGAGATCAACGTCGCATATCCGGACCTTGATTCAGAGCGCCGTATGCTTTTTGCCACCACCGGCAACGAGGAAGACCGGGTTTCCAACGTGTTGTCGCGCGAAGAACTGATGCGCGCCCAGCGACTGACGCGGACCATTCCGGTCGGCGAAAAAGTTGCCGATGCCATTCTCGAACTGGTCCGCTCGGCTCGCCCCGGCCCGGACAGCTCCGACTACACAAATGCAAACATTTCTTGGGGTCCCGGTCCGCGCGCCAGTCAGTCACTGATGCTGGGAGTAAGAGCGCGTGCCTTGCTCGACGGCCGGCTGTCGCCTTCGCTGGACGACGTGGCCGCGCTGGCAGCCCCGGTTCTGCGTCACCGCATGGCCATCACATTCTCAGCCCGAGCTGACGGCATCACCATGAACGACGTAATTACGCATCTGTCCAAACCGGTCCTCGAGTAGGCGGGCGAGTGCAAGGCATGGCCACAGGCACGTTTACACAAGCTACCTTGAGAGGCGCCGCCGACCGGCTGGCCGATGCCTATCCGGCTTTGCTGATCCGTTCGCAACGTATCGCGAACGCGATCGTGCACGGCGCCCATGGCCGCAGGCGCACAGGACCGGGCGCGGATTTCTGGCAGTATCGCCATTACTCACCCGGCGACAGCATCTCGCGCATTGACTGGCGCAAATCTGCCCGCGCCGGCAAGACACTGATCCGCGAGACCGAATGGACAGCAACGAACACGCTTTACATCTGGGCCAGTCAGTCTGAAGGCATGCACTTCAAGTCCTATCTTGCCAGCGAGACCAAGGCGGAGCGAGCCGCAGTGCTGGCCCTGACAATTGCAACACTAGCCATCAGGGCCGGAGAACGTGTCGGCGTTTTGGGCTGGCCGCAGGCGCCGGGTCATACCCGCCTGGTTCTGCGCCGCATGGCAGCATGGTATTCCGGCGAACAGGACATTGCCGCAGCCAGCAGTTCACTGCCGCCCAGCACAGACCTGCCGCGTCATTCAAGCTGCGTCTTGATCGGTGATTTTCTCGACCCGCTGCCCCGCCTGCGCGAGGCTATTGCCGACATTGCTGCCTCAGGTGTGACCGGACACATTGTTCAGATCACCGATCCGGCAGAAGAAACCCTGCCGTACAGCGGCCGCACTGAGTTCATCGAAATGTCCACAGGTGAGAAGTTGACCGCCGGAAGGGCCGAAACACTTCGCCAGGACTACATTGCCGCATTGGCGCGCCACCGCGACGGCCTTCGGCAGCTAGCAAGGCAGCTCGGCTGGACATTCATCGTGCACCACACTGACCAGTCACCACATCCGTTGCTGGTGGCGCTGCATGGCCGGCTGAGCGAACCCGCCGGCACGACAACCCAGTTCAGGACGGGGTAGAACGCGGCCATGTCAGGATTGTTTTCAGGTCTGGCCTTCACGACGCCACTGGCGCTTGGCGCTCTTCTGCTGTTGCCGCTGATCTGGTGGCTGCTGCGCTTCACCCCGCCACGGCCACAACAGATAAGGTTCCCGCCGTTCCGTCTGTTGCTTGACTTGATAAACCGCGATGAGCAGCCCCAGCATACCCCCTGGTGGGTGCTTTTGATGCGCATGGCGCTGGCTGCCGCTGTCATCCTTGCGGTTGCCGGGCCCCTGCTGAATGCTTCAGGTGTACGCGATCGCTCACCAGACCCGCTGCTCATTATTACCGATAATGGCTGGGCATCCGCACCACGCTGGCGGGAGCGCCAGGACCTGATGCGTGGCATACTGGCTGAAGCCAGGCGCGCCGGAGCACCTGCTGCCGTCATAGGCACAACCGGCACAGCCAATGTACGTGAACTGGCAATGACAGACGCCGCGATCACACTTGAGACAGCCGCTGCGCTGGCACCCGCTGCGCTGACGCCAAAGCGCGACGAACTGGCAGCAAAACTCACTCAAGCCTTCGCAGACATTCCCTCGCTCCGGATCGTCTGGCTAAGTGACGGACTGGAATATGCCGGCGACCGCCAATTCCTGGATGCACTGGGTAAACTTGCCAATTCATCTGCACGTGTCGAAGTGCTGTTGCCGGAAGCAGGCAACATTCCGGTAGCACTCGAAAGGCCGCAGCTTGAAGCCTCCAGATTGTCGATTTCAGCGCGCCGTGCAGCGTCAACACCCGCATCGAGTTCACGCGTCATGGTTCGGGCTGTGAACGGCAGGCTGCTGGCTGAGGGCCAACTGGCATTTGCCGATGGTGAAACCGCCGCCGAAGCTGGCTTCGAGTTGCCTCTGGAGCTGCGCAATGAGGCTGCCCGTATCGAGGTGGAAGGCACAAGCTCGGCGTCTGGTGTGTTTCTCTTCGACGACCGCTGGCAGCGCAAGTCCGTTACCATGCTCTCCGGCGCATCCCAGGAGCTGGAGCAACCACTCCTGTCTCCCCTGTATTATGTCAGTCGCGCCCTTCAGCCGAGCGCCGAAATCACCGACGTTGCATCTGTTGACGAAATTGCAAAGGCAGTGGAATTGGGCCCTTCCATCCTTGTGCTGGCAGACATCGGTGTGCTGGGCAGTGGCAACGTGGCAACGCTGGAAAACTGGCTGGAACGCGGCGGCGTAGTGGTTCGCTTCGCTGGTCCGCGCCTGTCTGGCGGACATGACGGACTTGTGCCGGTTGAACTGCGCAGCGGGGGCCGCTCGCTCGGATCTGCACTAAGCTGGGAAAAACCGCAGGGGCTTGCTGCGTTCGCGGTCAACACACCGTTCGCCGGATTGCAGGCTGACCCCACAGTGAAAGTAAACCGGCAGGTGCTTGCAGAACCTTCAGCAGCATTGCCAGGTCTTGTCTGGGCTAGCCTTGAAGACGGCACCCCGCTTGTTACCGCCCGGGCACAGGGCAAGGGCTTGATTGTGCTGTTTCATGTCACAGCCAACGCGGACTGGTCCAACCTGCCGTTGACTGGTCTGTTTGTGGAAATGCTGAAGCGCATTGCCGATATCGCACCTGCTGCAGGCAGCCTGGACACCAAGGGCGATGCAGCCAGCGCAGCCGCCAACGCATCCGCTGCCGGCAACACCCAGGGCGCCTTTACTCCGGTGCGCAGCCTCAACGGGTTTGGAGAACTGACCGAACCGGCGGCCAGCGCAGCCCCCGTCGAGACAGACGATTTTTTCAAGATGCAGCCGACACCACAGCACCCCGCCGGCATCTATAGCCGCGGAGGCGCCCGCCATGCACTAAACCTCGATGCCGCAGGAGATGGCCTGAAACTTCTGGCTGATCTGCCTTCCGGGTTCAGCACCGCCGGCTATGAACGCGCCAGACCCAACTGATCTGTCCGGCTGGCTGTTTTCCCTGGCGCTTGCCCTGTTCGCAGCAGACTGCCTGGCAATGCTTTACCTGACCGGAGGCATCAACCGCCTGCGCCGCATGACAAAGGCAACGGCTGCAATCGCGGTGGTAGCTGCAACGAGCACACTGCTTGTGCTTTCACCTGCCGGGCCCGCGAGGGCGCAAGACACAACAAGCAGCGAGGCAAGCGATGCCGAAATCCAGTTTGCCATGCAGGCAAGCCTGCAAACCCGCATTGGCTATGTGCTAACCGGCGACAGCACGATTGACAGCGTTACCCGGCAAGGCATGGAGGGGCTGAGCCGCATTCTTCTGCAGCGCACCTCCATAGAACCCGCAGACCCGATTGGCATAGATATCAACAAGGACGTGATTGTGTTCTTTCCGGTTATCTACTGGCCGGTGACCGAACAGGTGCCACCGCCTGAAGATGCCTTGCTGGCCAAGTTGTCCGACTACATGAAAAACGGCGGCACGATTTTCTTCGATACCCGCGAGGACACCAACTCGGTATCTTCGCTTACCGGATCCACATCCCCGGCAACCCTTGCACTTCGTGCCATACTGGACAGGCTGGACGTACCGGCACTGGAACCGGTGCCCGAAGGCCATGTCCTTACGCGGGCATTCTATCTGCTGGACAGTTTTCCAGGGCGGTGGGCAGGAGGTCAGTTATGGGTCGAAGCCCGGACATCGGATGAAGACGCAATCAAGGCCGCCGCAAGTGACGGCGTCAGTTCAATCATCATCGGTTCCAACGAC
Source organism: uncultured Alphaproteobacteria bacterium (assembly GCA_963787895.1). Taxonomy (GTDB): domain Bacteria; phylum Pseudomonadota; class Alphaproteobacteria; order Rhizobiales; family Aestuariivirgaceae; genus Anderseniella. The sequence goes on from CAWBEX010000005.1 coordinate 62,331, forward strand.
TATGCAGCAGCCTGGGCTACGGATGAAGCAGGCAATGCCCGGTTCCCGGTTACGCCGGGTGGCGAGGGGCAGCGCGAATTTGCCTGGCGCACGGGTATCAACGTGATGATGTATGCGCTGACCGGCAACTACAAGGCAGACCAGGTGCACGTGCCTGCGCTGCTGGAAAGGCTAGGGCAGTAATGACCTGGTTGCTCGACTTCCAGCCGCTCATCCCGCTCTGGCTTGCAGTTACATTGGCGGTGATGGCCGCAGTGCTTGTGCTAGCCGGCCTGTTGGCACGCGCGCGAGGTTCACTGCTGCGGGCACTGGCCGGAGCGTTGCTCGTGCTGGCGCTGTTCAACCCGGTGCTGCTGCGCGAAGAGCGTGAAAAGCTGCCGGACATCGCAGTTCTGGTCACAGATCTCAGCCAAAGTCAGACAGTGGGTGACAGGCTTGAGCTGACCAACGCGGCCAGATCACAACTTGCCGAACGGCTTTCCAAGACACCCGATCTGGAGTTTCGGCAGGTGGAAGTGCGCTCTGGCATCACCGCAAGCGACGAGGGAACTCTGGTCTTCAAGACCCTGCGCGAGGCACTTTCCGATGTGCCGCCAGAACGTTACGCAGGCGCCATCCTGATCACCGATGGCCAGGTTCACGACGTACCGAAATCCGCTCAGGAACTGGGCTATGACGGGCCCCTGCACGCGCTTGTAACCGGCAGGCAGGACGAAACCGACCGAACAATCAAACTTACCCACTCACCAAAGTTTGGCATCGTTGGAGAGCAACAGCCGCTTCGCTTCATCGTTCAGGATAAAGGAGCACAGACCGGAACAGCCGTTGAGGTGACCATCTCGATAGACGGCGAAGTGCTTGGAAAAGTGACCACTCAGTCCGGGATCGAGTCCGAACTGGAGATCGACATCAAGCATGGCGGCGACAATATCATTGAGCTTCTTGCTGCCCCGCTCGAGGGTGAAATCACCACGCGTAACAACCGCGCAATTGTGGTCACGAAAGGTATTCGCGACAGGCTGCGTGTGCTGCTGATTTCCGGCAAGCCACATCCCGGAGAGCGAACCTGGCGCAACCTTTTGAAGGCTGACACGTCTGTTGACCTTGTGCATTTCACCATTCTGCGCCCGCCGGAAAAGCAGGATGGCACTCCGATCAATGAACTATCGCTGATCGCATTCCCGACAAGAGAACTTTTCGTCGAGAAGCTGGATGAGTTCGACCTCATCATCTTCGACCGCTACGAACGCCGCGGCGTTCTGCCCATGACCTACCTTGCCAATATCGCCGAATATGTGCGCAAGGGCGGCGCGGTGCTTGTTGCAGCTGGACCGGACTACGCCGAAGGCACCAGCATATACCGCACTCCGCTTGCCGATGTCCTTCCCGCCATACCCACCGGCGAGGTTACTGTGCGTCCGTTCCGCGCCCGCATAACCGAGAAAGGCGAGCGCCACCCTGTCGTGCGCGGTCTTCCAGGAGGCAGCAGGACCGATCCGACATGGGGCCGCTGGTTCCGCATCGTCGACAGCGAGGTACGTAATGGCGACATCGTGATGGCCGACCCGGAAGACAGGCCGTTGATGGTGTTGTCCAGAGTGGGCGAAGGAAGGGTGGCCACGCTGATGTCCGATCATGCCTGGCTTTGGGCGCGCGGGTATGATGGCGGTGGCCCGCAGGCGGAAATGCTGCGCCGCATGGCCCACTGGCTGATGAAGGAACCGCAGCTTGAAGAAGAAGCCCTGTCAGGCAGCCAGGCGGCAGGCCAACTCGTGATCCAGCGCAATACCATGGCAAACAAGGTAGACGATGTGACAGTGACCTCGCCGTCTGGTGAAACCAAGGTGTTGCAACTGCAGCAAACCCAGCCGGGCATCTGGCGCGCCGCCATCACAGCAACTGAAGCCGGTCTGCACCGGTTGACTGACGGCAAACTGGCAGCTGTGGCAGCGGTGGGCACTGCTGACCCGCGCGAGGCTGCCGATCTGACAGCCACCATAGAGGTGCTTGCGCCGTTCGCCCAAGCCACTCTTGCATCAGCCCGCTTCATATCTACGGACGGCAGTGCTTCCACCATGTCGCTACCGAGCATAGCGAAGGTCGGCGCCGGGCGTGCCATGGCGGGCTCAGGCTGGCTGGGGTTGAAGTCAAACAACGCCTACCGTGTCTTGTCGATAGGTGCCTTTCCGCTGTTTGCCACCCTGCTCGCACTGGCCACGATCATCATGTTGATGTCGCTGACCTGGTATCGCGAAGGCCGCTAGAAACCTGCCGGCCGGTTGCTGTTTACCGATCCCTGGTATCGGCGTAGCGCGATGGCGAAAGCACAAGGCCTGAAACATTGTCGAAACTGCCGGGCACGAGTTCACGGTACAACAGCCTGTCCGGGTCTACCGGGCCAGGCAGTTGCAGGCGGCCATCTGGCACGCGTGAAAAGCCAAACGGCCCATAATAAGGTTGGTCACCAACAAGAATGACCAGCTTGTGGCCGAGCTCACCAGCCAGACCCAGGGTGTATTGCATCAATCCACGCGCAAGACCTTTGCCTTGCAGATGCGGTTCAACCGCCAGCGGTCCAAGCATTATGGCTTCGTGTCCTGCATCGCCGATACGCAGGTGCCAGTAACTCAGCACTGCACACAGGTCCTCAACTCCGGGCTCACAGGTTTCGCCACACTTGAACACCGCATAGCTCAAGCCCTCAACCGGCTTCTCGCCCTCGCGGAACCGGTAGGAAGTCTTGGTCTGCCTGCCCTGTCCGAACGCCCTGTCGAGAAGCGCCTCTGAGCGAGCAACCATTTGGTCATTGTCATAGTCAAAGGCAAGGATTGTGGTGGAAAGCGGTGTCATGGGGAGAGCTCATAAAGTGAGTTGGGAGAGGTATGACAATTCTCACACTGGCTCTCAGCCCCTGTACCCGCCTCCTGCTCTACAGGATCGCATGGCCAGACGACAGCTTGCCAGCGCGGCAGGACATAGGCCCGCATCGCTCATGGCAGTATCGTCGCAGTACCAAGCACAGGATCATTTCAGGTCTCCCGTTTCACCCAACCTGAGGGCAAATATCATGTCTTGCCCGATTCCGTCAAACGGCACTTCACCAGATGGCTGCAACATCGATTTTGCCAGTCAATTCCCGCAGCCGCCGCAGCATGGCTGGCGGACAGTCGCGGGCTATGTCGTCGGGCAGCAAAAACTCACGATGCGTTATCTCCATGCCCGGCTGCCAATTGCCCTGTTCAAAATCCGGTGCCCGGTACACGGCAACATAGTCGCCGGGATAATTCGCATGGTTTGAATATAGTCCGAACAGGCCAAGATCACCGTTCAGGCGGATACCGGTCTCTTCCATGACTTCGCGCCGCACCGCCGAAACTGGGTCCTCACCACGTTCTACCCCGCCGCCAGGAAATATCCAGCCCTTGGTATAGCTTTGCCGCACTACCAGGTAGCGGCCCTTGTCGTCCTGCACTATTGCTCTGACGCCTAATGTCATGCCACGAGTCAATCGACCCATTGGTTGCAGCAACAGGCGATTTGCCATTGGGTAGATAACCGTTTTGAGCATTTCTTCTCCTGCAGTGGTAGCTTTCCATGCCGCAATACCGCAAAATTGCCACTCATCGACTTTAGCAATTTTTGCAATGAATCGTCAGATGCTTGTACGCTGACAATATGAGCAAGAAAGACATGAACACACACAATGGAACAGCGCCCGCGAAAACAGCGGCAAAACCCATGCACCAGAAACTGCTTCGCAAGGTGGGCGGCAAATTCAGAAGAACCATAGCCGGGCTTCAATCGCGCCAGTCATTGATTGGCGATACACCCGTCCTGCCGGCATCACATTTCCCGGAATTTGCAGTTCTCGAGGAGAACTGGCGCGATGTGCTGAGCGAAGTGAAGGAAATCCTGAAGTTCCGCGAGGCTGTTCCACGTTTTCACGAGGTCTCGGAAGATCAGAAGAACATCTCCAAGGATGATCAATGGAGAACCTTCTTCCTGTTCGGTTTCGGCACCAAGCTTGAACGCAACTGCGCCAAAGCCCCAAAAACCGCCGCCATGCTGGAAACCATCCCGAATCTTCAAACAGCATGGTTCTCCATACTTGCACCTGGAGCTCACATTCCTCCGCATAAGGGCGTCACCAAAGGCATTGTCACTTGCCACATGGGCCTGATTGTGCCGCGCGACCGGCACAACTGCCGCCTGAAGGTGGAAGACCAGTACTGCGAATGGGAAGAAGGCAAGATATTCGTGTTTGACGACACTTACAGGCACGAAGTGATGAACGATACTGACGAAGAACGCGTGGTGTTGCTGTGGCATGTGGACCGGCCAATGAAAACCCCAGCCAGACTGCTGCACAAACTGTTTATTTCGGGATTGAAGAAGAGCGCGTTTTTCAAGAACCCGCAAAAGAACATGCAGACTTTCGAAGACCGCTTCGAGAAGGCGACACGCGACGCCGCCGAAACACTTGAAAAAATGAGCACACACTAAGGTACCGGAAGCCGGTCTGCGATCGCACTTCAACAATTGCAAAAACATCAATCATTGCTTGCCCATCAGGCCGATGCTGTCTAATCGTGTGTCAGGCCCCACCGCGCGCCGGCAACCAGTGATTTGATGACCGACGTATGCTGAAACTATTCCGGATCTTTGCCTCTGCCAAGGGAACCAACCCCTGGCTGGTGCTGGTGTGCCTTGTGCTGTCATCAGTAGCCGAAGTGCTGTCGATGAGCACCATGCTCCCGGCATTGCTGGCTGTATCAGGCGAGGCCAGCTCGCTGCCGCCAGCATTTCAGACGGTGATCAACTTTACCCTCAACTTGTTCGGACTGCCCCCCACCATCGCAGGGTTCACAATTGCGGTTGTCATAACACTGGTTCTGCGCAGTGTGCTGCTGGGAGCAGCGCTGACATACGCCGGGTTCTCGATTGCGAACGTATCGACCAGGCTGCGCGAAGACCTGCTCAATGCCATGTTCGACACCAGGTGGCGCTACTTCGTGAACCATCGCGCAGGCAAGATCGCCAACATGATATCCGTCGACGCCACGCGCGCGGGACAAGCCTATATGGAGGCGGCCAGTTTTGTCGCCTCCGCGGTCCAGGCTGCCGGCTACATGGTTCTGGCGCTGATGGCGTCATTCCAGTTCGCGGTCGCCGGCGTGCTGGCAGGAATTGTTATCGTGGTGGGGCTCGGCAAGTTGATTGCGGTCAGCAGGCGTGCTGGCAGAAGCCAGACAGATTCCACGAGCAAGCTGGTCATACTCGTCACCGACGCGCTCAATAACATCAAGCCGATAAAGTCCATGGCTCGCACCGTGCCATTCATTTCCATGTTCACCACCAACCTCGAACACCTCAACAAGTCCATCAAGACGCAGGTCATCTCCTCGCAGGCACTTGATCGCGGCAACGACATTCTCATCACCATACTGATAGGCGTCAGCTTCTACCTCGCCGTCGGAGTATGGAATGTTACCCTGGCCAGTGTCACCGTTCTGGGCATCATTTCATTCCAGACAATTTCAGTTATCCGGCGCATGCAGAGATTCATGCAGCGCGGCGCAGAACTGGAAGCAGCGTACTTCTCGGTGCATGACATGTCGGAGATGCTGACCCGCGAAGCGGAACGCAGCGGCGGCAGTACAAACATCACCCTGAATGAAGGCTTGAGCTTCGAGAACGTAACATTTTCTCATACCGACAGGCCAACAATCGAGGATGTCTCCCTGTTCATTCCTTCAGGCAAGATCACCGTTCTGCAAGGCCCCTCCGGTGCGGGCAAGACGACGATTGTGGACCTGATGCTTGGCCTGCACGATCCCTCGCACGGACGCATCACCATCGACAACCAGCCACTGGAGCATATCTCGCTGAAGGCATGGCGCAGCAAGGTAGGCTATGTGCCCCAAGAGCTTTCACTTCTGCACACGACCTTGCGCGACAACATCGCGCTCGGCAACTCCACTCTCACCGATGCAGACCTGATGCATGCGCTGAAGCTCGCAGACGGAGAAGACTTTATAGCCGCCCTGCCTGATGGCTTGTCGGCAAATGCCGGCGAGATGGGCACACGGCTGTCCGGCGGGCAACGTCAGCGCATCGCTCTGGCGAGAGCCCTTGTGGGGTCTCCAAAGTTGCTCATCCTTGACGAAGTTACCAGCGCCCTTGACCCGGAAACCGAAGCCAGCATCTGCGCCAACGCACGTGCGCTTGCCGGAGAGTTCACAATTGTCGCCATCACCCACCGGCCGGCCTGGGCAGAGATTGCAGACAAGCTCTACAAGGTCGAAGGTGGATCGGTCCGGGAGATGAAACTGCCCGGCAAACCTGCAACCCGCCGGAAAGCAAGACGCAAATGAATTCGGTTGAAATCTTCAAGGTGAGCGACCGGTCAGGAGTAACAGATTTCCTGCAGGTGCCGCACCTTGTTTTCGCCGACGACCCGGCCTGGATAGCGCCACTGAATTTCGAACGCCGCCAGCACCTTTCACCCCGTCACAATCCGTTCTTTGAACACGCCAATGCCCAGCTGTTCATTGCTCGCAAGGACGGCCGCCTTGCCGGAAGGATTTCCGCACAGGTCGACCAGCTACGGCTGCAAGCGGTTGACCCGCACACCGGCATGTTCGGCTTTCTCGATGCCGTTGATGACAAGGAAGTTTTCTCGGCCTTGTTCGAAGCCGCCCATGTTTGGCTCAAGCAGCAGGGGATGACGCATTCCGTCGGCCCCTTCAGCTTTTCGATCAACGACGAGGCGGGATTATTGGTGGACGGTTTTCAACACCCGCCAGCGGTGATGATGGGCCACGCAGCACCATACTACGCCGGGCATGTCATCGCGGCTGGCTACGAGCAGGTCAAGGATACGCTTGCCTATGACTTTGACAACACCAAAGCGTTGCCGCGCGGACTGGCCGGCATGCTGGAGAAGGTTCGCGCCAGCGGCGATCTGGAAGTCCGGCCGCTGGACAAGAAGAACCTGCAGCGCGATCTCGCCATCCTGATAGACATCTTCAACGACGCCTGGTCGCAGAACTGGGGGTTCACTCCGTTCTCGCGCGCCGAGATAGAGAAACTCGGCAAGGACCTGAAAATGCTCGTGGAGGGTGAATTCATCGCTTTTGCCAACTACAAGGGCAAACCTTGTGCAATGGCAGTGACACTGCCTGATATCAATCGCGCAGCCCACGACCTGAATGGACAGGTCTTTCCGTTTGGCTGGGCCAGACTGCTGTGGCGGCTGAAAGTCACCGCACCTGAAGCCGTTCGACTACCCTTGATGGGAGTGCGCAAGGAGTTTCATTCAACCCCGGTCGGTTCAGCTCTTGCGCTTGCTGTGATCGATGCGATCCGTACATACCACAGCAGACGCGGCACCAACCGGGCCGAGCTGTCATGGATACTGGAGGACAACTTGCCAATGCGCCGCATGATTGAGGCGATCGGTGGTGTTCATTACAAGACCTACCGCATTTACAGACAGGAAATAGGTTGATCGAACGCGCATGGGATACCGGATTGCACATATCTCAGATGTCCACATCGCCCCGCTGCCGCCGGTAAACCCGAGCGAGCTGTCCTCCAAGCGGTTGGTCGGCTACAATTCATGGGTGTTCCGGCGCAGGGCAATCCACAAATCTGCCGTGCTTCAGGAAATCGTCCACGACATCAAAGCCGCTGAGCCCGATCATGTCATGGTTACCGGTGATCTCATCAACATTGCCCTGAAGCGCGAATTCATCAACGGCGCGAGCTGGTTGCGAAACCTGGGTCCGGCAGAAAGCGTGTCCTTCGTCCCCGGGAACCATGACGCCTATGTAAGGAATAACTGGGAAACCGGAATGGGCCTGTGGGGCGACTACATGACCGGTGATCTCATGGTGAAAGGGGCAACCTCGACAGCGGATGTCGCCATGCCGTTCCCTTATGTCAGGCAACGCAGGAATATCGCCATGATAGGCTTGACCACAGCTGTACCCTCGCGTCCGGGCCGCGCGACCGGCACTCTGGGAGTACCGCAAATAGAAGCACTCGCCAAATCGCTCGCCAACTTGCGCAAGCAGGGTTTTTTCAGGATCTTGATGATCCACCACCCCCCGCTTCCCGGCATGGCCAAGCAGCGCAAGGCACTCACTGATGCCGCTGAACTGTCCGGTGTATTGCAGGATGAAGGTTGCGATCTGGTTGTGCACGGCCATAATCATGTTTCCATGCGCAGTGAACTGGCGTCCCGGCACGGCACCGTAAATATCCTGGCGGTGCCGTCTGCCAGCTCCTGTGGCGCGCGCGGCACCGAGGCTGCCGCATGGAACCAGTACACCGTTAGCCGGACCTCCGGGCAATGGCACTGCAGTGTGGATACCAGGCGATGGCACCCGGAACAGAATAAATTTGTGCCACAAACCAGCTACACTTTGCGGACATAACGGCTAATCTTGCCCACTCAAACAAGTCAGGACGGCAGCAACCATCTTCAAGATTCCCATCATAGAGCGTTATGTGATCAGGCAGATTTCAATCCCGTTGCTGACGGCACTGGGTGCCGGCCTGTCCGTGCTTTGTGCTGAGCGCATCGTGCAGGTCCTCGACATCACGCTGGGCAACCGCAACTCGTTCGGAGTCGTGCTTGAATTGCTGGCCTACTGGATGCCGCACTACATTGGCCTGGCAGCGCCTGTTGCGCTTTATCTCGGATTGCTGTTCGGCTTCAACAAGATGTCCAAGGATTCCGAGCTGGATGCGTTTCTGGCAGCAGGCGTCGGACTTGGCAGATTGACCCGTCCTGTATCACTTGTCGCTGTCGTGCTGGCAATGAACGCCGCTTTGATGTTCGGCTGGGTGCAGCCATACTCACTCTACGCCTACCGGGCGACTGTGTACGCGCTGGCCAACGTGGATGTCTTCTACCTGGCCGAAGAAGGCGTGTTCATGCAAACCGGCAAGAGGACCTTCATCCTCGACAAGCTGGAACGCCGCGACAACTCTTTCCAGCGCATCTTCATGTATGAAGACAAGGGGCAGAAAGGCAGCGAAACAATCACGGCCCCCAACGGCAAGCTTGTCGAAGATATGTCCAGCGAAAGGCCTTTGCTGAGGCTGGAAAATGGCCACAGGCTTGAACAACGCACAACCGCGCCAACCAGAGGAAACTCTCTGGTGCAGCCGCCCCTGGTCGGAGACTTCAAATCTGCCGACGTCGCAATTGGTGAGTTGGCAAAGGGCGCATTCCGCGCGCGCGGGCGAAGGGTGCGCGAACTCACTTTGGGCGAATTGTACTCCGACCTGAAGAAAACCGATCTGCAACCCAATTGGAAACGCCAGGTCCAGGCAGAGTTTCACCTCCGGTTGGCCATGGTGGCGCTGGTCCTCATTCTGCCTTTCCTGGCCCTGCCCTACGCCATCGGGTCCAGGCGCGGCAACAGAGCCTACAGATTTGCCATCGCACTTATCCTGCTCGTGGCATTTCACGAGATACTGCAGCAAGGTCACTTGTTGACCCGCGTCTCCGGCACACCTGTCGTGTACACAATCTGGCTGCCGTTCGCCCTGTTCACCAGTTTCGCATTCTGGCGCTTTTACGTGACCTGCTACACCCTGCCTCGCCCATGGCTGGAGCCGCTCGTTGAAGAGGTTGCAGACTATATCAAGGCTGCATGGCGCAAGTTCCGGCCTCATCCGGCGGCGGGTAACCCATGAAAACCATAGGCTGGCTACTGTCCAAGATGATCCTGCTGCGGTTCGCGATAATCCTGACCGGCATATCAGTATTTGTGACGTCCCTGACAATCGTCACCTACTCCGAGGAAATTCTCAAGCAGGGGCAGGAAGGCACCAACCCGATCCTGCAGTACGCTGCATTGTTGCTTCCTGTGACGGCCTCGACATTCATGGCCATATCGGTGCTGCTTGGCATTCTGCTGGCGCTGGTGGAATTGTCCTATCGCAGCGAACTGACCGCAATCTGGGCAACTGGCCTATCACCACTTAGAGTCGTGCTGATGCTGCTACCCATTTCACTGGTGATTGGCGGTATAACGTTCCTGATTGCCGATCAGGGTGTGCCAAGAGTTACGCCTTCACTGGTAGACTGGGGCATTGGTGAATACGGGCGCCAGAAAGCATCTGCTGGAGATGGCAAACACATCTGGATGCGCGCCGGCAATGACATACTTCGCGCCCGCTCAGCCAACGCAGACGCAACCGAACTGAGCGATATCATCATCTTCCGGCGTGACGACGAGGGCAGGCTGACTGAACAGATCAACGCCGGCAAAGCAGTACTCTCCGGCACCCGCTGGCAGCTTGAGAACGTCATTATCTTCCACTCGGAAAACGTCCAGCCAAACCGGCTGGACCGGATGATCTATTCCGGCAACATGCGCCCGGCGCGCGAAGGCAAGAGGTCCGGCGAACCGGCAGAGATGTCAACGGTCGACCTGGGCTACTTCATCCGCAATCAGGGTTTCGGCATCAAGCCGGTACACGTGTTTGAAACATGGTGGCACCGGCGCATGTCACTGTTGCTGACCCCCTGGCTGATGCTGGCACTTTGCATACCTCTGGCAGTACAGTTTCGCCGAGGCGGCGGCGCAGGCAGACTATTCATGGTCGGCCTTGCCCTGGGCTTCACATTCTCGATATTCGAGGGCATTGCCCTGACCATGGGAGAGGTCGGTTTCGTGCCGCCGTGGTTCGGCGCCTGGGCGCCGTTTCTCACTTATGCAGCACTAGCCTCGGCGATGATGTTCAAGGCCGAAACAGTTTCCTGACCAGTTGATCTAGGCAGACGCAGCGATTTTCTGACCTGCAGCCACGACACTTGCGAACAGCTCGATGATGCGGTCAATCTCTGCTTCGGTATGCGCTGCTGAAACCGAACAGCGCAACAGGCACAGCTTGCCCGGCGTGCCAGGTGGTAGTGCAATATTCACGTAAACGCCTGCCTCCAGAAGCTGGTTCCACATCACCAGCGTCGAAGCCTCATCAGAACATTTCACCGCAATGACCGGGCTGACCTCATCGCAACCAAGCACAAGCCCCAACCCGCGCAACCCATGAAACAGCCGCGCCGAGTTGGCCTGAAGTCTGGTCCTTCGCTCTGGTTCATTCGCCAGCACACGCACCGCCGCCGTCGCCGTAGCCACCGAAGCTGGCGAAGGCGACGCTGTGAACATGTAAGGCTTTGACGAATACCTGACCGTCTCGAACATCGGATGGTTGGACGCACCAAACCCGCCGATTGCGCCGATGGATTTTGAGAATGTGCCGACGATGAAATCTGCCTCGTCCATCACACCTGCTTCATCTGCCAACCCGCGCCCATTTGGCCCCAGCACTCCAAAGGAGTGCGCTTCATCGACCAGCAGCTGAAACCCGTGCTTTTTCTTGACCTCGACAAAATCAGCCAGAGGCGCCCGGTCGCCCAACATGGAGTAGATACCCTCCAGCACCACCAGCCTGCCGCCGCCATCGTCTTCCATGCGCGAAAGACGCTTATCCAGATCGGTAGCGTCATTATGACGGAAGCGAATCAATTTCGCACCGGACAAGGTGCATCCGTCATAGATCGACGAATGACTATCAGCATCGAGAAAGATGGTATCCTTCGGCCCGGCAAGCCCGGCCATCATGCCAAGATTGGCCTGGTAACCGGTGGAAAACACAATGCAGTGCTTCATGCCGAGAAAACCAGCCAGTTCCTGCTCCAGTTGCTCATGAATGACATAGCTGCCATTGGCGATGCGCGATCCCGTCGTGCCGGTACCAAACGTCTCAAGCGCAGTCTTGCCCGCGGCAATGCAGGAAGGCTCGAATGTGATGCCCATGTAGTTGTTGGTGCCCGCCAGAATGGTATCGCGGCCATCAATCATGGCACGAGTCGGCGACAATATCTGCTCATTGACCGGGCCGACGCGTGACCCGGCAGCTGCCACCTTGGCCATGCGCTCCAGAATACCCCGGTTCTTTTCCAGCAAGTCAGCCATGTGATGTGTACCCTATGCCTTGCTGGTACGGTCCTGAACAACCGACACCAGGTCTTTCATGGTGTGCGTCTCTGACAGCACGTTGAGCGGAATGTCGATGTCGAAATGATCCTCGACTTCCATCACAAAATCCATCACCGACACCGAATCGATCGCCAGATCTACGGCAATTTCGGTTTGCGGTTTCAACTCGATCTTTTTCTCGTTAAACGGCTGCAAAAGCTCGCTCAACTTGCCAAAGATTTCGCTCTCGTCATCTGTCATCTGCATCTTGTACTTCCACCAACAATGTGCCGCTTTGTAGGCGGCTGTCACCCCTGAGGCAACCACCCGTTTTGCCTGTACCATTTCAATGTCCGGGCAAACCCTGCCGCAAATCCGGTCGCGGGCTTCCACTGCCCGATCACGTCCAGCCGCCGTCCGTGTATCACCCAGTCAGGATGATACAATTCCCGGACTTTGCCGGGTGATAGGATTTGTGGCTTGCCTGAAACTCTGGCCGCCATACCCAACACACAACCAGCCATGCCCAGCACACCGCGCGGCAACAAATTCACCTTCGGCGTGAAGCCCAGGCTTTCCCCTGCCGCTGCTGCAAGTGCGGCCCAGTCATATCCACCTGCCCGTCCGTCATCAACCTCATAGACCTGCCTCGCCGGCGCAGCCCCTTCCGCAACTGAGCAAAGCGCCTGGGCAAGATCATCAACATGGATCACAGACACCCTTTGTGTACCTGTACCGGTAAGCCAGGCCGTGCGGCGTGACAATTGTTGAATGAGCGGCAGCGTGGCCTTGTCGCCGGGTCCGTAAACCGCAGGTGGGCGAACGATAATCCAGTCAAGGTCGTCACCATTGCGGAACAGGTCTTCAGCTCTTGCCTTCGAGCCACAATAGCCCGACAGCTGCGGCTCGCGTGCAGCAAGCGATGAAACGTGCACGAAGCGCTTCACGCCGGCCTTGCGCGATGCGTTCAAAACTGCCCGGGTGCCCTCTACGTTCACGGCCATGAACCCGGTTTTGTCCACGGCACTGACCGCTCCTGCCACATGCACCACAACATCGGCGCCTGCAACCAGTTGATCCAAAGCCGCCTCGTTGCCGAGATCGCCGTCAACCATGTTGGTCCCCAACTGCTGCAAGCTGGTCGCCCGTTGCCTGTCCCGTACCAGCGCAGTGAGAATGTGGTGCTTGCCGCAGATCACGCTGGCAGTGTTTGCGCCAACGAAGCCGGTCGCCCCTGTCATGGCTATGCGCAACGGTTTGGAGGACATGAGCTTTCACGACTGAAAATTGGCAGGCCGGCAAACCTATTCGGCAGCAACTGACGCGACGGTTGCTTCGCTGACGAAACCAGATGCAATATCGTGAATTTCGCCATTGAGGAACATGGTCTTTGCCCCTGCCCTGGACAACTTGCCCGAAGACGTGAAAGGCAGCGACTTCGGCGGCACCATCACCACTTGGGCCTCGATGCCGGCCGTGCGTGAAATCTGTGCAACCACGTCACTGCGAACCTGCTCGATTGCTGCAACATCGCGCAACCGGCACTGCACCAGCACCTTTACAACGTCTTCACCCTTCGCACCGTCCACTGCAAATGCAGCAACGTCGCCGTCGCGGACTGGTTCGAGTTTCTCGACCGCCCACTCGATGTCCTGCGGCCAGATATTGCGGCCATTGTGCAAGATCATGTCCTTGGCGCGGCCAGTGATGACAATCTCGCCATCCAGCCAGTAGCCCATGTCGCCGGTATCCATGAAGCCGTCTTCACGCATGATCTCAGCAGTTGCTTCTTCGTTGCGGAAGTAGCCGCTCATCAAGCTGGGCCCGGCAATCTCGATACGCCCGATCTCCCGTTCGGCAAGCTCACGGCCCATGGCGTTGACAATTCGCATCTTGTGATTTGGCAAAGGCTTGCCGCACACCACGAAGCTGCGCACCTTGTCAGGATCGTTGGCTCTGGAGGCTTCAGCCCTGCCAAACTCCTTCATCGTGGTGCGGTCAATCACATCAATTCGGATTTCCTGCTCAGCATCGACAAAGGCAACCCCGAGTGTCGATTCCGCCATGCCGTAACTCGGCAGGAAGGCCCGCTTCCTGAAGCCGGCAACACCAAGTGTATCAGCAAAAAGTTCCAGCACATCTGCGCGCACCATGTCGCCGCCGATACCGGCAACGCGCCACTGGTCGAGCTTCAGATCCGGGGCCTCACCATTGATGCGGCGGGCAGCCAGATCGTAACCAAACGACGGGCCATAAGCGATTGTACACTGGTTCTGAGACATCAACTTGAGCCACAGCGCCGGACGGCGGGCAAACGCTGGCGTTGCCAGATAATCCACCGACACCTGCCCCATCATTGGCGACAGGCAAAACCCGACCAACCCCATGTCATGATACAATGGCAGCCACGAGAACGCTCGATCGGTCGAGCGCACTTTCAGGCCATGCCGCAGGATAGCCATGGTGTTGGCACAGGCAGCCCTCTGCGAAATCAGCACACCTTTCGGATGGGAGGTCGATCCGGAAGAGTACTGGATGTAGGAAACATCATCCGGGCCGAATGGCTTGAGCGTGGCTCCTGTCGCACTGTACTGGTCAAGCTGCTCATGGCTGAGCACTCTCTTGACCCGGGCCCTGTCTGCCGCCTCACGAACCAGATCTTCCAGATCCGAAGTTGTCACAACCGCTGTTGCATGGGCGCTTTCAAGCATCCCCGCTATGCGGCTGATATAGCCTTCCCTGCCACCAATATACATCGAGTAAGGCAGCGGGCATGGCACCAGGCCGGCATATTGGCAGCCGAAGAACACCACCATGAATTCAGCGCCCGTCTCAGCAACAACCGCCACACGTGCACCTGGCTTTATGCCGGCATTAACAAGCCTGTGCGCCGCAGCAATGGCACGCTTGCGCAACTGTGCATAAGTAACGCTTTCGTCCAGTGCGCCGCGCGGGCCGTAGAAGTTGAGACCTGTTTCACCTTGGGCAGCATAGTCAAGGCCTTCACACAAAGTGGAAAACCCGCCAAGCCGCTGCACAAGCCTGTGATTTATTGTGGGAGTAGCCAATTGACTGGCCACACTGCTGCTGCTTCCTGCTCCGGACCCTGTTTCGGATGTCGTGTCGGCACGCACTACCCCAAACCCCTTTGTTCAACAGCCTGTCTGGCAAATCCCCTATCGAATACCAGACGGCAAATTTCTGCCATTTCCATGCACGCAATGTTTACCAGATGCCATCGGGGCAGCTGAAATCACTTGATATTTCAGAATGTAACGTGCTGGCGTGTGGCTAACCCCCAATGCGTGTATGCGCCAGCTTTGTGCCAAAAAACTGCCGATTTGAAGGCTTTGACCAGGCGCTCATGCAAAGCCTGTGAAACTGGTTAACTGTGCATTAAGACCTGGCCAGGTGAATGCAGCAGGCCAAAACAAATCAAAAACTGATTCGTCCAAGCAGATATCCCAGAATCAGCATTCCCAGTACCCCGAATGTGAAACCCGTCAGCCAGGCCATCACGATTTGTGCATTTGCTGCACCGCCGGAATTGCCGCTGGCGGCCTCGCTTCGCTGCTTCTCTATCAGCCTGTGAGACGCGTACTCCTGCAACTTTGCAATCATTTCAGGCATTTGCCTGGTAGAGAAAATCGTCTCCCTGCCCGATGCGTCCTGCCTCATCAGTGTAAAGGTTCGTGGATCAGGCTCCATGATGACAAACGAAATGTCGTCTATCCAAAGGCGTGGAGGAAACCCGTTTTCCATCTGCAAAGGCAGCAACGATGCCAACTGCTGGTTCTTGCCCAGTTTCACTTTGAGATCTGCATGTAGCGCACTCAGCCGCAGGGTCTGCGCATCGCGCACATCAACCAGCGCATCAAAATGAGCAGCTTGAGCCAGCCTGGCGCGCCGCACTTCACGCTCCAGCCCGGCAACAGGCTGGGTCGCCTGAAGACGCTCAGAACTGGAGATTTCTGGTTGCTCGGTACTCACTCACTTACCTTCCCACGACTGCGTAACATACCAGCACCTGCCCAAATACCTCGCCATCACATGCAGTCACCCATGCATACTAGGCCAGATGTGCCAAAAAGGCACGGCGGTGCGATACTGAGTTCAGTAACTGAATCCTACGCTGCACAGCCCATGCCACACCGCCTCAAACCGCTGCAATTCAATTTCAATGAATATGCACGTATTTCGAGAATGTCCGCAAACGCCCAAAACCATAGCTGACTCCCGCATCAGAGTATCCTGACGTAAACTAGGGTCATTCGGGGTTGAGAAACTATGCTGCGGCACTTGGATGCCTATCAGCAGGTTCTGCCCCAGGGGGTTTGGGGATGGCAGAGCAGACAGCGGCACAAGCCGCCGGTCACACAACAGGCAGATTACACAAGACAATGTCTGGCGCAGCAGCGCTTGCCTTGCTCTGCGGTGCGGCAATTCCGGCAGCAGCTGAAGGCGGCTTCCTGTCCATGGGCGTTGGCGGAGGCCCGGAAGATTTGTGGACATGGCAGTCCGTCTCATGGGCACCATGGTCCGGCATTGACGAAACCGGGCTTGTGCTGCGCGCAGCTGTGCGAGGTGAAAACAAGAGCTATGTAACCGAACTGCCGGGGCGTCCTGATGCGCGTATTTGGGCACAAGGCATCGGGGCGGATGCGGAGGCTGGCTGGCAATATGTTGCCGACTGGGGCCGCATATCTGCCTTGGCCGGTGTTGCATGGCGCGACTACATGCTTTCGCCCTCAGACCCCAATTCGTCACTAGCCAGCAACGATTTCGGGGCGCGGTTCACGCTGGAAGGGCAATACACGTTCGCACAAGGTCTGGGAGCCTTTGGTTATGGCGAATACATCACCGGGTTTGATCAATGGTTCGTGCAGGTGCGCCCCTACATGGAGCTGGAATCGGGCCTGAAGATCGGGCCTGAATTTTCCCTGGGCGGAGGCGAGGATTACCTGCACACCCGCGCCGGATTGTTCGTCACCGGGTATGAAGTTGAGCTGCCATGGGTCGGCCTTTTCTGGCTGGGAGCATCGGCAGGAGCCCGCATCGACGCCGAAACAGCCGAAGTTGCACCATACGCGGGCGTACATTTCTCACGCCGGATCAACGGTTTCTGAACGGCCTGGTCAACAACCCAAAAAGCCCTTCATCGTGGCGCCTTTCCACCCCGATGGGCATCTCATTCCAGCGCATTGTCGCGGAGCGGCTGCCAAACACGATGTCCCATACTGACAGGATGTTGGCGTAGTTGCTGTCAGTGTCGGCCCTGATGGCATGATGATGCACCCAATGAATTGACGGTGTAACCACCAGCTTCGACAGAGGCTTCTCCAGCCAGGCAGGCAAGCTGACATTGGAATGGTGGAACAATGCCATGCTCAGCACGCAGGTTTCAAACACGATCACCGAGGCAAGCGGTATATCCATCAGCCAGATCACCATCGCACGCACTACCGCAGACAGCATGACCTCACCGAAATGGAACCGGAATGCAGAGCTGGCATCGAGAAACTCGTCCAGATGATGTACCTCGTGAAAGCGCCACAGAAACCTGAATTCATGGTTGGCCCGGTGCCACCAGTATATCCAGCAATCAAGAATGACCAGGTCGAGCAGCAAGCCCGGCCAGCCCGACAGCCATTCCGGCCGCCAGCCGAGCGCATGCGTTGCGGCAAGCGCCGAGAGCGGGATCACCACAACAGGTGAGAGACCGGCGCTGATCAGCAGCAGGCTGGCGTTCTTCAACACCCGCCACGTCTTGTCCGCAGCCGTACGCAAACGCGCCGCCGCAAGCGGCCGTGCCTTGGGGAACAAACGCTCCAGCACCAACATGGTGACAGCAACGACCAGAAGTACGACAACCTTGATTTCCACGGTTTCCATGCGTGCGACTATACCCGGACCGGCAGATCAACTGCACCCTACAAGAGCGTGAACAGATGCGGCAAAGTTTCACTCATGCGGCGCAGGCTTTTCTTTCAATACGTGCCAAACCAGCGGCATCGCCAGTGCCACCAGCACAAACCGGCCGATCTGGTGAGCACCGACAAATGCCGGATCCAGCGCCAGCGCAAACGCCATGATCGTCATCGCTTCCATGCCGCCGGGCGCAAATGCCAGCGCCGTCCACGCAAACGGAACATCCGCTGCCCATGACGCAGCGGCTGCACCAGCCATTGATATGACCAACGCCAGCACCAGCCCCGCAATCCCTGCAAACCCGAAATTCAAAAGGTCACTGGGGCGAACTGCAGAAAACCGCATGCCAATCATCGTGCCAAGGAAAACGAACACCGGCGTCAGCACCCACAGTGGCAATGTGCCTTGAACCACCCCGCCAACATGCATGATGGCATTGGCCAACGCCGGACCTAGAACAAGCCCGGCAGGTACTTTCAGCTTGTCGAAGGCAAAACCTGCAGCAAGCCCTGCCCCCAGTACCATGGCAAGGTCACGCAACCCCCCAGGCTGCGGCAACGTCAGAGGCGGCAGCGAAGCATCTGCAATCGCACCGTACGATGTGATGAGCGATGGCAAAACAGCTACCAGCACAAACAACCGCACGACCTGGGACACAGACACCTTGGCCAGGTTGGCGCGGGTATCAGCAGCCAGAGCCAGCGCCACAGACAACGCACCCGGCATCACCGCAAAAAATGAAGTGGCCTTGTCCCATCCGTAAACACGCTTGAAAAACACCATGCCTGCCCACACCAGCGCGGCCATGGTCATACCCATGATGAGAAAACTGACCGGCCAGCGGGCAATTGTACCAAGTGTTTCAGCAGTCACGCTGCCGCCAATCTGCAGCCCCAGGAGAATAAATATGAGCTTGGACAACTGCCGCGGCATGGCCTGCTTGATGACACCGGTCAGGGAAGCACAAGCAACCGCAATCACTGCGCCGGCAAGCCAAGGCGCAGGCAACCCGAAGCGCCAGCAAACTGCGCCACCAAACGTACCGATTGTCAGGGCGACTACGACCTGCTGAACATCGGCTTTGCTGAGAAACGCCATCAGCTCTTTCGTGCCTTCAGCGCGCCCAGCACCTCGGCGGTGTGTTCCCCAAGCTTCGGGCTTGCCCGGTCCAGCTTCAAGGTGCTGTACGAAAACACGATTGGCGTTCGCACGCTCGGCACCATCACACCATCACCATCCGGCAAATCCACACGCAATTTGCGAGACAGGAGCTGCGGATCGTTGAAAGTGTCTTCGACCGAGTTTATCGGGCCTGCCGGAATGAACTTTGCTTCAAACTGGGAAAGCATCTCGTCACGTTTGCGCTTACTGGTCTTGCCACTGATCAGGCCGGCAAGCACATCACAATTCCTGACCCGGTCAGCATTCGTCCTGAAACGCGGATCGTCGACAAACTCTTCAAGCTGCAGCACCTCACACAACTTCGTCCATTGCGGCTGAGATCCGGTAGCGATGATGAGGTGGCCGTCACTCGACGGGAACACCTGATAGGGTACGATGTTGGGGTGCGCGTTGCCCATGCGTTTCGGAGGGGTGCCCGAGACCAGATAGTTCATTGCCTGATTGGCCAGCACCGCCGACATGGCATCGAATAGCGCCATGTCAATGTGCTGTCCCTTGCCTGTATCGGCACGAACCAGCAATGCTGACTGGATGGCAATGACCCCATAAAGCCCGGTGAAGATATCAGCAAACGCCACCCCGACCTTCTGCGGCTGGCCGTCCGCCTCCCCGGTCAGGTCCATGATCCCGGCCAGGCCCTGGATCATGAAGTCATACCCCGCCCTCGGCGCATACGGCCCGGTCTGACCGAAGCCTGTCAGGGACAGGTAGATCAGCCTTGGGTTGACCTTTCGCAAGGATGCGTAATCCAGACCATACTTCGCCAGCCCGCCAACCTTGAAGTTCTCAATGAACACATCGGCATCCGCAACCAGCTGGATAATGGCCTCACGCCCGGCTTCGGTCTTGAAATCAATCACTACCGATTTCTTGCCGCGATTGGCAGAATGGAAATAGGCAGCATCGCCATCCGAACCATCTGCCCGCTTGACGAAAGGCGGACCCCAATTGCGGGTGTCATCACCGCCAGGGCTCTCCAGTTTGACAACCTCGGCACCAAGGTCAGCCAGCGTCTGTCCGATCCACGGACCGGCCAGAATGCGTGCCATCTCGATGACTTTCAGACCTTCAAGTGGTGCTGCCACGCGCGTTTTCTCCTGCCTAGCCAACCGGCGTATACCCAAAGCTCGCCATCGATCTGATCACCTCTTCTCCGCCCAGTTGTGCAATCAGCGAACGCTGGTCGCTGAAGGCTTCCGCATTTACTGCTTCAGGCTCTAGCACATGGCCAAGCAGGGTGCGAAGCCTGTCACACTCGCGTTCATGCATGGCCGACCTGCCAAGATCGCGCAACTCCTGCGGATCAGCGTGCAGATTGAACAATTGCGGGCAATCGCGCCCGGCATAGTGCACGTATTTCCACTGCCGGTAACGCACCATGGTGATGCCGCACGGGCTTCCTCCGTCATGATATTGCGAGATCACAAACCTGTCTGGATCCGGCCGGTTGACGAAATCCTGCAGCGGCCGCGACATCCACGGTTCACGCGCCGGTGCCTGTTTCAACCCCACGACCCGCTTCACAGTGGCTGCCACATCCGTCAACGAAACGGGTGTGGCGTTTACCCCCTGTTCGATGCCGGAACCCATCAACATCATCGGCACTGCCACCGAATCCTCATACATGACCGACTTGGTCCAGAAGCCATGGCTGCCCAGCATCTCGCCATGGTCGGATATGTACATCACCGCGGTATCGCGCGCTGCACCGGAGTCTTCCAGCGCCTCCATCACTTGCCGGATGTTGTCATCGAGAAAACTGACAAGTCCATAGTAGCCCTTGCGAGCCACCTCGCGCATGCCGTCATCAAAGTGTTCGTCATAGTTCCAGAACCGCGCCATCTCTTCCAGCACCTCATGCTCTGGGCGTTGGCGAGGCGGCTCGGGCAGCGTCTGGCGCTGATACAGCTTGTAGAACTCTTCGGGACACTTGAGCGGATAGTGCGGCGAGATGAAAGACACGAACAGAACCCAGGGCTTGTGCGTGAAGCGGCGCGGATATTTCTTCAGCCACTTGACCGCTTCGTGCGCTACCCGACGGTCGTACTCGGTATAACTCGTTTCGCCCGGGCCGATTTCGGCAGCCAGCTCCTCGGTGTCGTCGTAAGGTGGAAGCGGAGAGCGTAGCAGCCCTTTCACCCAGCCCCTGCCCTCATTCGCAAGGTACATTGGCTCAATCTCTTCGTCGAAGCCGTGATCGTCACCACCGCGGCGGAAGTGCAATTTGCCGATTGACACAACAGGATGGCCGGCGTCCCGCAAGCTGTGAGCCCAGCTTTCCTGCTGCCCGTGATATGGCTCGGCGGAAGACCAGCACCTCGTTTCATGCACCTGAAGGCCTGTGTGAAGGCTCGCCCTGGCCGGCACACAGATCGGCGAAGGTGTATAGGCGTTTTTGAAGCGCATCCCTAGCCGCGCAATGGTGTCAAGCGTTGGGGTCTTCACCACCGGATCGCCATAACACCGCGTCACCCGGCGCGCATGCTCATCGGAACATAGTATGATCAGGTTCTGG
This sequence comes from uncultured Alphaproteobacteria bacterium, assembly GCA_963787895.1. Taxonomy (GTDB): domain Bacteria; phylum Pseudomonadota; class Alphaproteobacteria; order Rhizobiales; family Aestuariivirgaceae; genus Anderseniella. The sequence goes on from CAWBEX010000005.1 coordinate 83,958, forward strand.
GGTTTCTGCTCATGCATGACCGGGTCGGACTGGATCAATCCTTGACCGGAACAACATAATTGAGCCCCAACCGCCCGCCGTCAGGATAGATGGTCTGACCGGTAATGTAGCTCGACATCTGTGAGGCCAGAAACACAGCGATAGAGCCGATCTCCGATGGTTCGCCAGGACGGCCCATCGGGGTGCGGGACATGATTGCGCGCATCTTCTCCGGGCTTGACGATACCGTCTTGAACATTTCCGTCGCGATGGACCCCGGCCCTATGGCATTGACCCGGATGCCTTCCGGCGCCAGCCGGATGCCAAGCGCCTTGGTCCACTGATTTATGCCGCCCTTCGACATGACATAGGCAGCGATTTCAGGAATCACGATAACGGCCTGACACGAGGACATGTTGATGATAACGCCGCGCTGGCCATCTGCATCCGGCTGTTGCTTCATCATCTGACGCGCGGCAAGCTGTCCGGCCAGAAAAACACCCTTCAGGTTGACCGCCAGCACACGGTCATAGTCTTCCTCTTCCAGCTCCAGCGGGTCGCAGGCATGAACGATGCCTGCATTGGCCATCATGATGTCCAGGCGCCCGTGCAGCCTCACGGTTTCGTCGACAAGTGCCTGAATATCCGCCTTCCGGGTGACATCACAATGCACGTAGCGAACATCATGACCGGCAGTGCGCAGCGCCTCGGCTGCAGCCTCTCCCCTGTCATCGCTCACGTCAGAGATAACAACCTTGCAGCCTTGCTCGGCAAACGCGGCAGCCGATGCAAGGCCAAGTCCGCCCGAAGCGCCGGTTACTATGGCAGTCTTTTTGTTCAGCAACATTATGCATTTCCCCAATCTCTTAGCAGGTCACGCCAGACAGCATCAATTCACACTGTCCGGCAACTCGTTCTCACGCCGTTTTACGAACTCATTGAGTTCCTCGGCAATAGCATCGTCGAGTTTCGGTTCAACATAGTTGTCCAGCATCGCACGCGCTTTTGCAGCACCGCGTTGATCCATCGTCAATGAACCCTCGGCTGACCATTGCTCGAACGAGTTGAAGTCCATCAGTTCAGGGGTGAAAAACGCCTTCTCGAAGTGCTCGAGAGTGTGCCCGGTACCAAGATAGTGACCAGCCGGTCCAACCTCACGCACAGCTGCCATGGCCTCGTTGAAGTCGTCAAAGGAAACACCTTGGGCATATTTGTACCAGCCAACAAGCTGGTCAGCGTCTGTAACGAATTTCGAGTACCCGCACGAAAGCCCGGCCTCCAGCCATCCGGCCACGTGCCAGATGTAATTTGCGCCTGCCAGGATCGCGGCATGCATCAGCATGTTGGCTTCATAGCCGGCCTGCGCATCGTTGACCTTGGAGCCCACATGAAAGCCTGAGGTGCGCCACGGCAATCTGTACTTCCGCGCCAGCTGACCGAACAGATACATCATGTGCGCAGCCTCAGGTGTACCACCCATCGGAGCGCCGGATTTCATATCCACGGCCACCATGAACTGCCCCATCACCTGCGGCGAGCCAGGCCGGACAAGCTGGGTAAATGCAAGACCCGCAAGTGCCTCTGCCACACACTGTGCAACAGAAGCCGCACTGGAAGCAGGGGTTGATGCACCGCAAAGCGCGAACGGCGAAATCAGCACCGGCTGGTTGTGCGCCGAATAGACCTTTAGCGCGTCCAGCATGGTGGCATCCCATACCAGCGGTGAGTTACAGTTCACCACCGAGGTCAACACCGTATTATCACGTACGAAATCCTCGCCAAACACGATACCCGCCATCTTCATGGTGTCTTCGGCGCGCTCCCTGGCGGTAACGATGCCCATGAAAGGCTTGTCGGAATGGGTGAGCGCGGACTGGATAATGTGAAGATGGCGGCGTGGCACCGGGATCTCCATCGGCTCGCAGATGATGGAACTGGATGAGTGCAGCGCCGGGCTCATATAGGCGAGCTTGTGAAAATTGTTGAGGTCCTGCAACGAGCCATAGCGCCGGTTGCCATCAAGGTCGCGGACATAGGGCGCGCCATACATCGGCACGAAGATCGACTTGTCATTGCCCACTGTAACTGTGCGTTCCGGGTTGCGGGCGTGCATGGTATATTCGGATGGAATTTTGCCAACCAGTTCCATCAACAGGTCGCGGCCTATGTGCACACGGTGCCCGTTAATGGTTGCATCGGTCTTTTTCCACATGGCAATGGCTTCGTCATCACGAAACTCGATACCGACCTCTTCCAGGATGCTGCAGGCTGCATCGTGAATGCGTTCCACCGCCTCTTCCGGCGCCATGTTGAGCACCGGAGTCTTGCGCACCAGCATAGGCAATGATGGTGGAGCAATTGCCCGCCGTTCACGCCGACCTGAACGCCCGCCAGCCCGGCGGCCATGTTCTGTATCAGTGGATGCAACAGCCATTCGGCATCTCCCTGCAAACTGCGAATGCACAAGCCTACACCTGGCAGGCGACAAAGGAACAGTCCATTTTCCGCCGCCACAGGTGTCTGTTGCGACATTGAAGTTTGAATTCAAATCTGGTTCAAAGTGCTTGATGCGTCAGGCACGAGACACAATCAAACAGGAACCCGCAATGAGCAAGCAAGCCGAGTTTTACAGCATGAGCGACCTGGGCAAGGGCATTCAACGCAACCTTGCTCCCGGACTTGATGCCAGCATCTTTCCCGGTGACAATTCTATGTTGTCTGTCGTGAGCTTTGCCGCAAATGCCGAGGGCAGCCTGCATGAACACCCCGAAGAACAGTGGGGCATCATGCTGGAAGGAACCGGCACCCGCATCCAGGATGGCAAGGAGTATGCGGTCAAGGCCGGCGACTTCTGGCGCACCCCCGGCAACGTGCCTCACACGTTCAGGGCAGGGCCAGACGGCGCACGCGTTCTCGATGTTTTTGCTCCTGCCCGAGAAGCTTACCGCAAGGCAGGCAGCGGCTTCTCTTCTTCCTGATACTTCAGGGTTGCCGCTGCAAGTAAACCGCCTAACGCTTGAGGTGTCGGGTCAACCGGTTCTCAAGCCGCACCCAAAGCCTGCGCAAGACCTCGACGATCGACAGATACATGATTGCGGCCCAGAAGTAGACGTTGAAATCATAGGTGCGCGAAAAGGCCAGCTTGGTTGCGCCCATCAGGTCAAACACGGTGACAACAGACGCTACAGCCGAACTCTTGATCATCAGGATGATTTCGTTTCCAAGCGGCCGCAAGGCAGTAATCATGGCTTGCGGGAATATGATCTTCAGGAATGTCTGGCCCTTGTGTAGCCCAAGTGAAGAAGCCGCCTCGTGCTGGCCGCGCGGAATGGACTCAATGGCTGTTTTGTAAATTTCCGCCTGGTAAGCCGCTGTGTTGAGGATAAATGTCAAAAGCACACAATTGTAGGCTTCCCGGAAGAACCACCACAGCCCGGTTGCCTCAAGTTGTTCCACCAGCGCACCTGCCCCATAGTATATCAGGAACATCTGCCCCAGTAGTGGTGTACCGCGAAACACGTAGACGTAGACGAAGGACAACGCCTGCAACACCGGGTTCGACGACATGCGTGCCAGCGCAATCGGTATCGCCAGAATGCCACCGGCCGTGACTGACGAAACCACCAGCATGGCAGTCACCCAGACACCTTCCAACAGCTTCGGCGCATATCTGAAGAAAATGTCGGAGTCATATCCACGGTACAGCGACACTACAAGTCCTGCACCGACAAGCGCCCAGAATGTACAAAGTATCGTGCCGGCAATCCGCGCCGCCGTCCATTTGCGCACGGCACCGGGAGGCGGCTCCCGAGCTTCAATCATCGTGACGGACGTGTCACTCATGAGGTGCGGGCCTCCCCGCGTTTGACATACCGCTCGACCGCACCAAGTCCGGTGGAAGAAATCAGCGACAGCACCAGATAGATGAGCAGTGCAATCGAATAGAAGAACAATGGCTGTTTGGTCGAACCAACAGCAACGTTGGTATTCCGCAATAGATCATTGAGCGCGATGATCGAAACCAGCGAGGTCTCCTTCAGCAGGATCAGCCAAAGATTGCTCAGCCCGCCGATGGACAGCCGCACCAGTTGCGGCAGAATAACCAGGCGAAGCGCTTGCCACCGTGTCATTCCCAATGCCTGCGCAGCCTCACCCTGCCCGACAGGAATGCCTTTGAACGCAGACGCGAAAACCTCCGATGCAAACGCTGAAAACACCAGACCCAGCGCCACCATTCCGGCCACGAACCCGTTGACTTCGACGTACACATCGCTGAACAGGCCGATCAGTTTTTGCAGAACGATCTGGCCGCCATAATAGACGATGAACAGGGTAAGCAGCTCCGGCAAACCGCGGAAGATGGTCGTGTAAATGTTGGCAGCTGTTTGCAGCGCCTTTTCTTTGGAGTTCGTAGCCAGTGCGATCAACAACCCGATAACCAGCCCGAAAGGCAGCGTCGCAAGCGCCAGCGAAACCGTTATTGCAGTGCCCAGAGCGAGCTCGTCACCCCAGCCGTCTGCTCCCCAGGCCAATTGAGTTATCAGATCCATTGAGCGATCCGCACCACCCCTGTTGCCACAAACAAAATGCCTGCCGCGAACTTAGCACGGCAGGCGTCAATGTATAGCACCAGGACAATCAATCGCCCGGCAAACTGGCTAGTAGACCGAGAACGGGAAGTACTTGTCGTTGATTTCCTTGTACTTGCCGTTGCTCAAGATGGCCGCGAGTGCTGTATTCAGCTTCTCGACGAGCGCAGTGTCTTCCTGGCGCACTGCCATGCCCGCGCCGTCACCAAACCACTTGGCATCGGTATAATTGTCACCGACGTGCTCACAGCACGAACCATCGCCGTTCAGCCAATCCAGGATCACCACAGAGTCAGCAAGCACCGCATCAAGACGGCCTGCGGCCAGGTCGGCGTTGGCTTCATCTTGCGTTGCGTACAACTTGACGGTCGAGTCCTTGTAGTTGTCTTCCAGGAACGAAGAGTGCGTCGTTGAAGATTGAGCACCCAGCGTCTTGCCTTTCAGGCCGGCAGGACTGGTGTCGGAAATTCCGGAATCCTTCTTGGCAACAAAGCGGGCCGGCGTATTGTAGTACTTGTCAGTGAAGGCAACCTGCTTCTTGCGTTCTTCCGTAATCGACATGGAAGCAATGATCACGTCGTACTTCTTCGCCAGCAGCGCAGGAATAATACCATCCCAATCCTGGGCAACGAAGCTGCACTCAGACTTCATTTCCTCGCACAACGCCTTGGCAATTTCGACATCGAAACCCTGCAACTCACCATTGGAGTCGATGTAGTTGAATGGCTTGTAAGCACCTTCTGTGCCGACGCGAATCTTGGCCCAGTCTTCTGCATATGCGGCGCCTGTCATCATTGCTGCAGCAAGTGCGGCAATGGCAAATGTCTTGAATTTTTTCATAGTGGGGCTCCCTGTGGTACTCAACCTTTGAAACAGCAAACCCGGCGAGTGTTTGAATCCGCCCGGATTTAGCGCTGGAGCATGCTGCATTAGGCCGCGACTTGTAAAGGCAAACCTGAGTTATGGTTGAGACGCCTAGCGTGTGACCAGTTCCGGCCCCATCAGGGAGTATGGTAGCCAGGTCGAAAGTATCGGCACATACGTGACCAGGATCAGGAACAGGAACAATACACCTACAAACGGCAGCGCTGCGCGCACCACCTGAACCAGTGACATGCCGGTAATTCCGGAAGTCACGAACAGGTTGAGCCCGATTGGCGGCGTAATCATGCCGATTTCCATATTGACCACCATTATTATGCCAAGGTGAACCGGATCGACCCCCAGTTCCATGGCGATGGGAAACACCACCGGCGCCACGATCAGCAGCAAACCCGATGGCTCCATGAACTGACCACCCAGCAGCAAAAGCAGGTTCACCGCGATCAGGAAGGTGAACCAGTTGAACCCCGCTCCCACCATCCAGTCGGTTATGGTCTGCGGAATGCGCTCGGATGTCAGCACGTGGGCAAACAACAAGGCATTCACAATTATGAACATCAGCATGATGATGGTCTTGGATGAATCCACCATCACCTTGCGCGTATCTTCATGTGCGAACGCAGCAAACGACTTGCGCGTCATCAGGTTTAGATTGCGCGCCCAGACCGGCAGGCCAGCCAATACAAGACCAGGCAGATGCAGCGGATTTGACTCCTTGTCCCGCAACATGCCGTACCCAACCATGAACACGAGGGAAATAATCAGGCCTACAACCGCGCGGCCCGTAAACGACACGCCTTGCCATTCCTTGGCGATCAGGAAGGTTAGGATCATCCAGACGAAAAAGAACGCGATGGCGTATACCGTAGCGGAAAAACCAACACGCGCCTTGGCACTGTCGCTCTTGCTGACCCACGTTTCCCCCTTCATGGGTCCCATGTCGCGGTATATGAACAAGCCAACAATGAATGAGTAAACGGCAGCAACTGCTGCGGCTTCGGTTGGCGTGACCACACCACCATAAATGGCGCCGAGAATGATGACGATCAGGAACAGTCCCCAGAACGCGTCCTTGCCCGATATCAGAAGCTCGCCAAAACCCTTCCACTCTTCGGAAGGCAGGTTCTTGTATCGCGCCATGAAATAGATGGCGATCATCAGCATGAGGCCCGCAATCAGGCCGGGAATCACGCCTGCAAGGAACATTCTGCCGACGGACACATCAGTGGCGGCAGAATACACAACCATGACTATCGATGGAGGAATGAGGATGCCGAGTGTGCCGGCATTTGCGATGACGCCGGAGGCGAACTCCTTGGTGTACCCGACCTGCCTCATGCCCGCGATTGCAATCGTACCGATGGCAACCACGGTGGCAGGAGACGAACCCGACAGCGCAGCAAAAAACATGCAGGCCAGCACCGACGCCATGGCAAGTCCACCACGGAAATGGCCCACCAATGCAATTGCAAAGCGGATGAGCCGCTGGGCAACGCCACCAGTTGCCATGAAGTTGGACGCCAGAATGAAGAACGGAATGGCCAGCAGCGTGTAGTTCTCTGAGGCAGTGAACAGCTGCAGCGCCACCGATGACATGGTGTCGTTGGAAAAGAGCGCAATAATGATGACGCTCGACAGCCCCAGCGCCACGGCTATCGGTACGCCAAGGAAAAGCAGCGTTATGACAAGGCTGAAAAGGATGAGCGATTCCATTGCGGTTCAATCCTTCAGTGCGTCTTTGTTGGCTGCAACCAGTTCTTCTGCCTCATGCCCGGCAACGATCAATTCACGCTCACCACGCCAGATTTCAATGAAAGCCTGAACACAACGGAAAGCAAACAAGCCAAGCCCGACAGGCAGCATGAGGTAACCCACCCAAAGGTGGACACGATCCTGCAAGCCAAACACGGTTTGCATCCACATCGGATATTTCAGATCGTTGAATCCAATGCCCACCTTGTAAAACTTTGACCAGTAGGCAATAGCGCCGCCACCCTTGGTTTCTGCACCCAGCGGTATCAGCCAGTCAGCATACAGCAGCATAACCCCGTACAGGATCCCGCAGGCAGCTCCAAACAGTGCCATCGCCTTGAACAGTTTTGGCGGAAACAGCCGGATCAGTGCATCAACACCTAAATGCGAGCCGATCTTGACGCCATAGCTCATGCCAAAAAGTATCATCCAGGCGAACATCAGACTGGTAAATCTGAGCGCGCCCCCCCAGCCGGAATTGAAGCCATAGCGGGCAATCACCTGGGTGAATGTCACGATCGTAATGATGGCCAGCAATGTCGCCAGCACATTTTCCTCAAACCGCGTGATCGCTTCAGGTCGCACCCTCTCAATTAGAAAAAAGACCCCAACCACACACAGCACAATGATGGAAATAAGCATGACGCGCCTCGCCGGTTTTCTGGTGCAGGCCCGGTCCGCCGCAAAAGCGCACCGGGCCAACTGCGGCGTGATTACATGTTGGACGCAGCAGCCGCGTCAATCAGGTCCTTGCCGATGTCGCCTTCAAACTTGCTCCACACAGGCTTCATGGCATCTACCCATGCTTGCCGTTGTTCTGGCGTGAGTTCGACAATCTTGCCATTGGCGGAGAGGATGTTGGCGCGGTTTTCAGCTTCTTTCTTGGCAACGTTCCCGTTAGCCTCGGTAGTCACTTCGCCGACAATCTTCAGGAACTGGTCACGCACGTCTGCGTCCAGGCCATCCAGCCATTCCTTTGACGTTACCAGACCCATACGCCAGCACCTGGTGGTTGGTCTCGGTGATGCCGTCCTGCACTTCGAAGAACTTCTGTGTATAGATGTTCGACCAGGTGTTTTCCTGGCCATCCACGACGCCTGTCTGCAGCGCGCCATAGACTTCCTTGAAGGCCAGCTTCTGAGCCGATGCACCCATTGCCTCGATCATGGCCACGGCCACGTCAGATGTTTGCACACGGAACTTCAGGCCATTTGCATCGCTTGGCAGCACAAGTGGCTTCTTGGCTGAAAACTGCTTCATGCCGGACGACCAGATGGCCAGTCCCTGGAAGCCTTTGTCGTTGACCGCGCTGAGCAGGCCGTTTGCGGCATCAGAAGCCAGGAACTTGTCAAATGCCGTCAGATCCTTCCACAGGAACGGCAAGTCGAACACCCGGTACTTCAGTGTATAGGCTTCGAACTTGGACAGCGAAGGTGCAGCAAGCTGAACGTCGCCCAGCAACATCGCTTCCATGACCTTGTCATCATCATAGAGTGTCGAATTCGGGAACACTTCCATGCAGGCTTTGCCGTTCATCTCGGCGTTGATGCGCTCGGCGAGCCTCGTGGCAGCATCACCCTTCGGATGACCAGTGGCGGCCACTACGTGTGAGAACTTGATGACAGTTTCACCATCATCACAATTGGCCATTGCACCTGTTGCGGCAAGGCCAAGGAGGCTGACGGCAGCCACTGCGATTTTCAGAAATTTCATAATATTACTCCCTGTTCTGGCACCCATTGATGTAAAGGCGCTGCAACGGCGCGAAGTGCCATCACACATTAGTGTGCGCAAACACTTTTGCAGTCAATGACGACCAATTGCTGACATTGCCATTGATCAGTATCAACGACGCTCTGGTGTCCAGTCTTTACCGTGCATCCTGAAACAGGAGACCAGACATGAAGTACATCGCCTTTGCCGCATGCCTCGCTGCCTTGATACTGCCTGCACTGTCATCTACGGCGGCTGCCGACGAACCCCCTGCATGGGAACACGCACTGCGATCCCAGTTACTGGTCGAGAAGCAATGCAACCTCAACTACCTGACAAACGTCCAGGTGCAGCAGCTCGGTGCGGTCAAAAGCATCGAGGCCCGTGCCCACTGCATGAACGGGCAGGCATATGACGTGCGCTCCCTGAAAGGGTCTGACAAGTTTGACATCAAGGAATGTGGCATATCCATCTGTTAGTCGCAGCACCAGCGCATTGACACCATTCAACGATTGTGCCCAAATCGTCCGCGTATTGACGACTGTCATGCGGAAGAGACCGGAAGCAAATTCCGGCGCCGAAGGAGCAACCGCCCCGGAAACTCTCAGGCAAAAGGACCGTATGATAGAAAAACTCTGGAGAGCAGTGGCATAAGGCCACTCACCGAAGGGCGTAAGCCAGCCGATTCAGGCTGGTCAAATCTCTCAGGTTGTTGACAGAGGGGGCCTGTGTGACCGGACTTGTGCCGGGCACGCAAGTCATTCTGCAACAAGGGGACGGACAGGGATTTGACCGACGCAACAACCAGTGAACAACTGAAATCCACTCCACTGCGGGCCGAGCATGAAAAGCTTGGTGCGCGCATGGTGCCATTCGCCGGTTATCTCATGCCGGTGCAATATGCTGCCGGTATCCTGGCAGAACATGTTCACACCCGTGAAAAATGCGGCCTGTTCGACGTGTCGCACATGGGCCAGGCGTGGCTGAAAGGACCAGACCATCCGGCAACGTCCGCGGCACTTGAAGCGTTGATACCAGCAGACATCACGTCGCTTGAGCCGGGTCGGCAACGGTATTCGCAACTGCTGAATGATAACGGCGGTTGTATCGATGACCTGATGATTTCCCGCTCAGCTTACCCCGGCACCGAAGGCTGGCTCTATCTGGTGGTCAATGCCTCGCGCAAGGAAATTGATTTTGCACACCTGCGCGAACATCTGCCTGCTGCCATTGAGGTCGAGGAAAAACCGGATTGGTCGCTGCTGGCTTTGCAGGGACCACGCGCTGAAGCCGTGCTGGAGGCGCTGTTGCCTGGTGTGGCACGGCTTGAGTTCATGCAAGGCGCACCATTTGAGTTTCACCGCACAGGCATTTACGTCACGCGCTCTGGTTATACCGGCGAAGACGGTTACGAGATTTCGGTTCCTGCAACCACGGCCGTAGAGTTGTGGAATGCGCTGATCGCGCACGAGGACGTGCTGCCGATAGGGCTTGGCGCGCGCGACTCACTGCGGCTCGAAGCCGGCCTTTCCCTTTACGGGCATGAACTTGATGAAACCGTATCGCCGGTCGAGGCGTCGCTGCTCTGGTCAATTCCCAAACACCGGCGCGAGCAAGGTGGCTTTCCTGGTGCACAGCGGATACAGCGTGAAATTGCCGAGGGCCCGGCGAGGCGGATTGTGGGCATCAGGCCCGAAGGCCGTGCACCTGCACGCGAGGGCACGCTCATCATGGCGGATGGAAAGGACGTGGGCACAATTACATCAGGCGGCTTTGGTCCCACGATTGGCGCACCTGTGGCGCTTGGCTTTGTGCCGCCCTCGCTCGCCAAACCGGGTACGAAGCTTGCACTTATGGTGCGCGGCAAAGCGCTGCCGGCAGAGGTGATAAAGCTGCCGTTCGTGCAAAAATCATTCAAGAAATAAACAATCAAAACACTACAAGATCTGGAGGACTGAACATGGCCACAACCAAATTTTCCAAGGAACACGAGTGGATCCGCGTCGACGGAGACATCGCAACAATCGGCATCACCAAACATGCTGCCGAACAACTGGGCGACCTGGTGTTTGTTGAACTGCCTGCCGTCGGCAAGAAGATGACCCCCGGCGATGATGCAGCCGTTGTTGAATCCGTAAAGGCAGCAAGTGAAGTCTATGCACCGGTGTCTGGTGAAGTGATCGAGGTCAACGGCGACCTCGAAGACGAACCCGGCAAGGTAAACGAGTCTCCCGAAGCCGATGGATGGTTCATGAAGCTGAAACTTTCGAACCCCGGCGAACTTGATGCGCTGATGGATGAGCCTGCCTATCTGAGCTTCGTGGAAGAGCAAGGCTAACCCTGCCAGCACCATCCCAAGCCAAACATTCACAAACGACTGCGAGCAAGACACATGGCCCAAGACCGTACACGCCTGACTGACCTGCAATCCGGTGCCAACTTCGTCCCCCGTCACATCGGGCCACGCGAAGACGAGCTGAGCGAAATGCTGGTGCAAACCGGCAGCAAATCCCTCGACGACCTGATGCAACAGATCGTACCCCGGCAGATCAGGAGTAAGGCCGCGCTGGAACTTCCAGTACCACGTTCTGAACGCAATGCCTTGTCGGACCTCAGGTCTATCGCCGGCAGGAACAGGATATTCACCTCGATGATCGGCATGGGCTACTATGGCTGTGTCACACCCAAGGTCATTCTGCGCAATATCCTGGAAAATCCCGGCTGGTATACCGCCTATACTCCCTACCAGGCCGAGGTCAGCCAGGGCCGCCTCGAAGCCCTGTTGAACTTCCAGCAAATGATATGCGACCTGACAGGGCTTGAACTTGCCAGCGCTTCCTTACTCGACGAAGGCACCGCCGCTGCCGAAGCCATGTCCATGGCACACCGTGTCTCGAAAACCGGGCGCGATGTGTTCTTTGTTGACGAAGACAGCCATCCGCAGACCATCGCCGTACTGCAAACGCGCGCGCGCGGTTTCGGCTTCAGCCTTGTCATCGGAAACCCCGCCACCGACCTTGAGCCTTCACAGGTCTTTGCCGCACTGCTGTCTTATCCCGGCTCATCAGGCCAGATCCGGGATTATCGCAGCCAGATTGCCGGGCTTGCCGAACACGGTGCCTTGTCCATCATGGCAACCGACCTGCTGGCACTGGCAATGCTGACACCACCGGGTGAACTGGGCGCAGATATCGCCATCGGGTCAGCGCAGCGCTTTGGCGTGCCGATGGGTTATGGTGGCCCGCACGCGGCCTTCTTCGCCACCAGGGACGACTACAAGCGTGCCATGCCGGGCCGCCTCATTGGTGTGTCCGTTGACGCAGAAGGCGCGCCTGCCCTGCGCATGGCAATGCAAACCCGCGAACAGCACATCCGTCGTGAAAAAGCCACCAGCAACATCTGCACCGCACAGGTACTGCTTGCCGTGATTGCCGGCATGTTTGCCGTCTATCAGGGGCCAAAGGGTGTGGCCAAGATTGCCGCACGCGCCCACCGATGGGCCGAGATAACAGCCCATGCCCTGAAAACCTGGGGATATGAAATCACCACGGATGCGTTCTTCGACACCATAACAGTGCGTGCACCCGCAAGAGCCTACTCGCTCATAGCCAAGGCCCGCGAACAGCGCATAAACCTGCGTCAGGTTGATGCCGACCACATTGGCATCTCGTTTGACGAGACCACCCGCCGCTCAGAAGTGGAACGCCTGCTTGGCTGCTTCCGCACCAACGGTCTGGCTGGCTGGTCGCTCGATACTATTGATGAGGAAATAACCGAGTGCATTCCCGGCAACCTTGCCCGGGTCTCTGATTACATGACGCATCCAGTGTTCTCGATGCACCAGTCGGAAACGCTCATGCTGCGCTATCTCCGCCATCTTCAGTCAAAGGATATCGCACTCGACCGTTCGATGATTCCGCTCGGTTCCTGCACAATGAAGCTCAACGCCACAACTGAAATGATACCGGTTACCTGGCCCGAGTTTGCCAACATGCATCCGTTTTCTCCGCTGGAACAGGCACAGGGTTATCAGCAATTATTTGAAGAACTGGAAGGTTGGCTATGCGAGATCACCGGTTTTGATGCGGTTTCACTGCAACCAAATGCCGGCAGCCAGGGCGAGTATGCAGGACTGATGACCATCCGTGCCTACCATGAGGCCAACGGCGGCACCGGCCGCAACATATGTCTCATCCCCTCCTCCGCACATGGCACCAACCCGGCGTCTGCCGTAATGGCTGGCCTGAATGTTGTCGTCGTGAAATGCGATGATCATGGCAACGTTGACCTTGCAGATCTGACTGCCAAGGCACAGCAGTATCGCGACACTCTGGCCGCACTGATGATCACCTACCCTTCGACACATGGCGTGTTCGAGGAAAGCATCAAGGACATTTGCGACGTCATCCACGAAAACGGCGGCCAGGTTTACCTCGATGGCGCAAATCTGAACGCCCTTGTCGGGTTGGTGCGCCCCGCAGAAATTGGTGCAGACGTTTGTCACATGAACCTGCACAAGACATTCTGCATTCCCCACGGCGGCGGCGGACCAGGTGTTGGCCCGATCGGTGTGAAGGCACACCTGGCGCGCTTCCTGCCTGGTCATGATGTTGTCAGCGGTGTCAATCCTGCCTCGCACGGCAGACCGACCATTGGCCAGATATCCGCAGCTCCCTGGGGTTCGGCTTCCATTCTGCCAATCTCATGGGCCTATATCGCCATGATGGGCAGTGAAGGGCTGACCAGGGCCACCCAGGTTGCCATCCTCAATGCCAACTACATTGCAAACCGCCTGAAGCCGCATTTCCCGATAGTCTACACTGGCCCCGGCGGCTTCGTTGCCCATGAATGCATCATCGACATGCGCACGCTGAAGGAAGACACAGGCATAGGCGTGGAAGACGTTGCCAAGCGGCTGGTCGACTACGGCTTCCATGCACCGACAATGAGCTGGCCGGTGCCTGAAACGCTGATGATTGAACCAACTGAGTCTGAAAGCAAGGCTGAGTTGGACCGCTTTTGCGATGCCATGATTGCAATTCGCGCCGAGATTGCAGAAGTCGAGGCAGGTACGGCGGACAAGACGAACAACGTATTGCGCAATGCCCCTCACACCCACAAGGCGCTGCTGCATGACTGGACCAGGCCCTACAGCCGCGAACAGGCTTATTTCCCGCTGCCGTCAAACCGGATCGACAAGTACTGGCCACCTGTGGCTCGCATCGATAACGTCTACGGCGACCGTAACCTGGTCTGCGCCTGCCCGCCGCTTGATGCCTATCAGGAAGCAGCGGAATAGAAGATCAACCCGCGCAAGGATCAATGCATGGATGAGTTGCCCGCCCTGACGTGGATGGTGACCGGACTGGTCACCCGGCAGCACGGGCAAGAAGAGCTGCAGCTGGCCCGCCATGCCTTGCTCGATACCTGCGCCTGCATCATCGCCGGTGCGTCCAGCACGCAGGCGAACAGTCTCGACACCATGTTGAAAGCTGCCGGTGAAAGCGGCGTTGCCTCGCATGCGTTGAAGCTCGGCGTGGCGGCTCACGCGCATGACTTTGACGACTACGAAGAGCCGGGGTCCACCCACCCCAGCGCCGTCCTTGTGCCGGCGTTGCTGGCACTTGCTGACATGGCAGGCCCCGCAACGCTCGCTGACATCCTGTCTGCATACATTGCCGGCTATGAAACCATCCTCACGCTGGGCAAGGTGGTGGGCTACGCGCACTATATGGCCGGCTGGCATGCCACCTCTACTCTGGGCCGGCCCGGAGCAGCAATCGCGGCTGCAAAGCTGCTGCAGCTTCCTGCCGAACAAGCTGTTTGCGCAGCTTCGCTTGCGATGACCCAGTCGGCCGGGCTCAAGGCGCAGTTTGGCACCGATGCCAAGGCGCTGCATGCAGGCCTTGCCGCACGCACCGGCGTCGAGGCCGCATTGCTTGCGCGCACCGGTTTCTCGGCCTCGGCACAGATAGCTCAAGGCCCTTACGGATTTGACGCCATGTTCGGCACCCACGCCTCTCCCGGCTGGAGCAGCGTCAGGGCAAGCGGCCTTGCCTCGATTGCCCGCCATCCGCCGTTCGTCAAGCCGTCACCAAGCTGCGGCTACACCATCCGCCCGATTGAAGCTGCAATAGAGATCGCCGCCAGCGCAGGCTTCAACAAGGACGCCATTGAACACATCGAAATACGCCTGCCGGAGCCCTATCACCAGGTTGCCGGCATTGCCGACCCGGCCACACCGCACGAGGCACGGTTTTCAGTCAGCTATTGCGTCGCAGTGGCGCTAAGCGATGGCGAAGTTGGTGTAGCAGCCTTTCTTCCCGGCGCGATTCAACGCACGCAAGTGCGCGCGTTGATGGCAAGAACCTGCATCGATGCCTACGAATTGCCCAAAGGGCTGGGCGACATGAGCCCCGGCGCGCCCGACACGGTGAACGTGCTGTTGCAGGACGGAACCCGGTTTACCGAAACAGTAGCCCTTGCCAACGGCGGACCAGGAAGGCAAATGAGTTCGGAACAGATTGCCGCCAAGTACGTTGCCTGCGGCGGCAGCTCTGCAACGGCCGCCCGGTTGCTAGGCGCAAGCCTCTATGAACCGTTCGACGTTCGAATTCTGATTTGATCGATTCCCAGGGAGACATGACATGGATGATACATTGTTCGCCAAGGGCCTGCAGAAACGCAAGGCGACCCTGGGTGCTGAATACGTGGAGAAGAACCTCGCCGCGGCAGATGATTTTACCCGGCCGTTTCAGGAAGCAATGACAGCCTGGTGCTGGGGTTTCGGGTGGGGCGATGAGGTCATCGATGCCAAGACACGGTCAATGATGAACCTGGCCATGATCGGCGCGCTGGGCAAGATGCACGAATGGGAAATTCATTGCCGCGGCGCCATCACCAATGGTGTCAGCAAACAGGAAATTCGCGCTATCATCCATGTTGTGGGAATCTATTGCGGCGTTCCCCAGGCGCTCGAGTGTTTCCGCGTTGCAAAGAACGTGCTTGATGAGCAGGACTAGATATCAACTCAGGCTAGCACCCCTGCCGCAACCCGGCTTGAAGCTTGTTCAGGACATGCACTGCTTGCAAGCCGATGCGCGCTTTAACGCACCTTATCGGATGCTGCGGCACGCGACAATCGCGAGCTGGTCTTGTGAAGTTTTGGTAGCGGGAGAGGGACTTGAACCCCCGACACGCGGATTATGATTAAGCATGCCAGTCTTCCCAGTTCGTCTCGCTACATAACAACAATTGTCCGTTTAATGAATTTTTACAACATCATGTGTAAACTCTGCACCTCTCCACATTTCTGCCTATAACGCGCGATAACAGTGAATATCTGTTACCTCAAGTTACCTGAGAGGCGAGTGTGCCAAAGCTCCACCTGACTGCAGCAGGCGTTCAGAAACTCCGATTGCCTGAGAAGGGACAGGTCGACTGGTTTGACACCATGTTGCCGGGCTTTGGAGTGCGAACGTCGTACAATGGCTCCAAGGCATGGTTTGTGATGGTTAGAGCCAAGGGTAAACTTGTTCGCTCAACCCTTGGCCGGTTTCCAGCAATGGCGCTTGCTGAGGCGCGCGAACGTGCAAGGCAGATCAAGCTCGAGGCCCAGGCAGGTGTTGATCCGCGTACACGCAAGCGCGAAGCATTGGCGGCCGAGGAGCTGAAGCATGCCAATACATTTGCCCGGCTGGCTGAAGAGTTCATGGAGACGTATGCCGAACCCAACCTTCGGGCATCGACAGTGCGCGAGTATCGCCGGTGCCTTCTTGGGCAGGATACATTACATTTCGCTGACAGGCCCGTGTCCGAGATCTCCAAGCGTGATTTGCTCAATGTGGTGGACCAGATGGTCGGTCGAGGCTCTAAGGGCGCCGCCGGCCGAATGTTGGCCTACTTGTCCAAATTCTTCTCTTGGTGTGTGGATCGCGAAGTCATCGAGGTGTCGCCGGTGGCAAGGATTGCTTCGCCCCAGCCGACGCGAAGTCGTGATCGTGTACTGAGTTCAGATGAACTTCGTGCCGTGTGGTTGGCATTCGATGCGGAAGGCTATCCGTTTGGACCATTGTTCAAACTCATGCTGTTTACTGGCCAGCGACGAGGCGAAGTAACCGGTATGCGTTGGGACGAACTTCATGATCTTGATACGGCAAAGCCGTTTTGGCAATTGCCCGGCGAGCGAACCAAGAACCATCACCCGCATGTTGTGCCGCTTTCACCGGACGCCATTACGTTAATCGAGAGTGTCAGTAAGGATGGCGAGTTCGTTTTCTCCACGACCGGCAAGAGCCCGGTGTCGGGCTTTGGCAAGGCAAAGGCACGGATTGACAGGCTATTGGCCAATACAGACTCTCCATTATCCCCATGGACGCTCCATGACTTGAGACGCACCATGGTTACCGTGATGAATGAAGAGCTTCGCATCGCACCACATGTCGTCGAAGCGATCGTCAATCACGTCAGTGGTTCGGCCAAACGCGGAGTTGCGGGCATCTACAACAAGGCTCTTTATATGGATGACCGGCGGACAGCACTCGCTGCATGGGAGCGCTGGTTGAGTGAGCTTCGTAGAATCCCGCTTCCACGGAGCAATGTGATTGCACTTTCGCGGAGTACTTGAAGTGGCGAAGGCGTTCACGCGGATCAATTTCCTGAAGGGGTCATTTCCAGAAATTGATGTGGCTGTAGTGATTCAAAAAGCAGCCGATCACCTGAAATGCGAAGCCCCGCCATTGTCGCAAGAAACTGAGTTCCAGGTGCAGGACTCGCTGCATCGCGCGCTTGTCCTGTTCGACAATCGACATGGCGTGAAGGACAAGGACCTGCGTGCTGCTTATGTTGGCATGAGGAACGCAGCAAACACTTTAATTGCGGTGCTGCAGCCTGCCTCCCGGGCTTATAATCAACAATACCTCATCCACCGGGACCTCGGCTTTACCCTTGCCGAGGCCATCCAGTGGGATGTAGCCAACAAAGATGGCGATAACGCCTGTACGCGATCGGCATTCATTCAAAGGCTGGAAGCAATAGTCGCCATCGCCGAAGCAGCACTTGACCAGATTGACCAGCAGGGCTTCGTGTTCTTGGGTGATAAGTCATCAATGGAGAGCGACCCTGTACTCAGCGTTGGCCGGGCCTATTCAGATGCCTGGAAATTGCCAGTAATTCAAGCTGGCATGGTGATCTGCCGCCACCTCAACCTGGATCCGACGGTATCGGTTACTGATAAGCAATCAACGCGAGAGGTCAAAGGCAAGTTGTTCATCACTGTCAGGTTACTGGAGAAGGCCTTGTCGCCAGGCCGGGATTTGTCGTTCGGTGCAGACAGGACGCTCTCGGACTGTTTGATCAGGCTACGCCCCCACATTGAGCTCTAAAAACATACGTAGGATTCAACGCTTCAAGCACGCAAATTTCACGTACGTGTGCTTTACTGCACCTGCGTGTATCCAGTGGTCATCAACCTATAAAGGAGATGACACAATGACTTCAAGTTCCACGGCAGCTCTCGAACACAGCGTTGATCCCAATCGGTTGATCAATGCCAAACAGCTCGCAGCAATCTTCCCTGCCAGCAAGATGACAATCTGGCGACTCGAGAAGCAGGGAAAACTCCCCAAACATGTATCCGTTGGCGGTCGAAATTACTGGCGCTACACAGACGTAATCGTAGCTATCCAGCGACTAACAGAGCCCAGGTAACCAATACTCTCAGTCTGTGCGGTCGGTCATAGAGACGGTGGCGCATGGACTTCTCTGGGTTACCATGGGGCGCGGCCACAGCCCAAGCGCAGTCCGAAAGGCAGAAGCGCGGCCGCCGGCACAGGTCTTCAGTGTCGCAAGTTGCTGCCAACCTGGGCGGGTAAGACCACCACGCTTAGGGTCCTCGTGACGGGCCGGCTCAGAAGAGCATGTCAAGATCACGCAGGGCATCGGGACAACCCTGGTCAACTGGCCGGGGCTTGTCGTCCTATGCCCTGCTCTGGACCTCTCCAAAGAGCATCTGAGAGATTAGGAAAACTTACGGAAACTTGGTCAAGCCACAAAGCTGATCACCCGCGAATCTAATGGGCGATTTTGATTCTTCTGGATGTGGTCAGAACATGCACGTCAGGACTTTTTGGCCAGCCATGGCGCCTCCGTGACAGCGATACTGGACCGCTACAAAACAACACAAACAGCTTTAACACGGGTGCGAATGGCACTCACTTAGATTGGGATCTGCTAGACCACATGTTCGCCTGAGATAGGGCGACCCGTCTCACAGTATGCAGGTTCGAGGGTTACGCCGGATGTCCCGGCGCAGAGCCTCTGGCATAGGAGACGGGCCATGAACGAGTGTATCACCTACATCGGTTTGGATGTTCACAAAGAAACGATTGCTGTCGCTCTGGCAGATGGGAGCAGGCGCGGCGAGGTTCGCGAGTACGGACAGATCTCAAACACGCCTGCTGCTTTGACGCGCCTTTCGAATAAGCTGTCCCAGCCGGGATCGGTGCTGCGGTTCTGCTACGAGGCCGGGCCGTGCGGCTACGGCATCCAGCGGCAATTGGCGGCTGCGGGGCATGACTGCGTTGTTGTGGCTCCTTCGCTGATCCCGCGCAAGCCGGGGGACCGGATCAAGACTGATCGGCGGGACGCGATCAATCTGGCGGGTTTGCATCGGGCTGGAGCATTGACGGCAGTGTGGGTTCCGGATCCCGCCCACGAGGCAGTGCGCGATCTGGTCCGTGCCCGCCTGGCCGCCGTGCGCAGCCTGCGGCAGGCCCGTCAGCAACTGTCCGGATTTCTGCTGCGCCATGGCCGTCATTATAGCCGCCCTGCCTGGACGCTAATGCATCGCCGCTGGCTGGCCGGGTTGCGGTTCGAGCAACCGGCCCATCACATCGTCCTGGAAGACTGTATCGCCACGATCGAAGCCGCAACCGCGCGGCGCGATCGGTTGACCGCGCAGATCGAAGCCATGCTTTCTGATTGGGCGCTGGCGCCGGTCGTTCATGCGCTGCAGTCGCTTCGCGGAATGGCCCTGGTGAGCGCTGCTACGGTGATCGCGGAACTCGGCGATATCACCCGGTTTGCCAACCCGCGCCAACTCATGGCGTATCTCGGCCTGGTCCCCTCGGAGCATTCGAGCGGCGGGACCCGGCGTCAGGGCGGTGTGACGAAGGCGGGCAACTCGACCGCCCGGCGCATGCTGATCGAGGCGGCCTGGAGTTACCGGTTCCCTGCGCGCATCAGTCGCGAACAATTGCTTCGGCAGGAAGCCCTGCCCAAACCGATCCGTGACACTGCCTGGAAAGCGCAGGTGCGGCTGTGCGGCCGGTACCGAAAGCTTAGCAGGGCCGGAAAGCCGGCCACCACCGTGACTACGGCAATCGCTCGTGAACTGGCGGGGTTCGTCTGGGCCATCGCCTGCCAAATGCCGCGACCGACGACCTGACTCCCAGGACTTCAACAACAGGACACCGACCAACGGAGGAACAAGAAGATCTTAAACCCTCTGCGCCTGAGTAAGGCTGGAGGCACGATCACGGCAGGAAAACCCTCGATTCCACTAACAGCCGGAACGTCTATCCGACGCTGGTCCCTAGACCGAGGCAGTTCCGCGACGCATCAGGTCCGGCGGTACCCAACCCGCGTATCAGAGCATGATCAACCGTCGCTTCAATGACCGTGCCTCCTGCTTTGCCCAGAGCAGCCACTCGAACGCAACGCTTGCCAAGGCACGTGAACAAATTCACACGTCCGCTCCTTGAAATGGCGAACATGAGAGTGGATACATCACAACACAATAGTTCGTTTTGAGCTACCCAACGTGATTTACCTCAGGTTGGTTTTGAGTCCTAGTCGAACGCTCTGTTTGCAATTCTTGATTGTCACTTCCGGCCCAAAGCTGACGTTCATTCAAACTTTAGCGAATGTCGGGTTGGAGCCCACTTTGACCGATGCTGCACAATGCACGAATGTCTGCAATTAATAGCGAGACCCAACAACACTGCGAGACCTCGCCAGTATTAACTGAGTGCTGCCATTTTGTTCATCAGAAATGATTTTTCTTGTTTATTGCCAGATAGGCGTATTGCAGTTTCGAAGCAGGTCTTGGCTTCTGACAGCTTGCCGATCCTTGCAAGAAGCTCAGCTCTAGCAGCGTAATAAGGTTGATAGTTATCCAATTCGCCACCATTTGCGCATTCGTCGAGCATCTTGATCGCGCGGGGTAACGAGTGCGCAAAGGATACCGCAACGGCTTGATTGATGCGAACAACCGAGGAAGGTTGGAGACTGTAGAGTACTTCATAAAGAGCTGCAATTTCAGACCAATCTGTGCTGGACCAAGATGAGCTATGCGCGTGAACAGAGCTGAT
Source organism: uncultured Alphaproteobacteria bacterium (assembly GCA_963787895.1). GTDB lineage: Bacteria > Pseudomonadota > Alphaproteobacteria > Rhizobiales > Aestuariivirgaceae > Anderseniella. The sequence continues at coordinate 105,244 of CAWBEX010000005.1, forward strand.
GGCTGCTTGCAACTGGAAAGGGCCAACCCGTCCTTTCGGCAACGTATCTTCAAGGATGGCATGGCCCTCTGCGATTTTTGCTTTGTCCCATCGTGCTCGGTTCTGCTTCTCAAGTTGGATCATTTCACCGTCCTTGCCGACCCGAGCGTGACGACGTGAATCGTGTATCAACATGAGCGCAAGGAGACCGGCTACTTCGGTTTCTTCGGGCAACAATTGACCTACAATGCGCGCGAGCCGAACCGCTTCGTCAGACAATTCGACACGTGTTAGGGTGTCGCCTGAGGACGCGGAGTAGCCCTCATTGAAGATAAGATAAATGACGTGAAGAACCGACGAAATCCGCTCTGGCAAAACATCCCGATCTGGAATTTCGAAAGGAATTCCGGCAAGTGCAATTTTCTTTTTCGCCCGCGTGAGCCGCTGTTGCATCGCGTCCGGCTTGTCGAGAAATGCATGGGCGATTTCGTGCGTTGAAAGCCCGCCGATCAGGCGAAGCGTCAGTGCGATCTGGGTTTTCTCCTCTAATGCTGGATGACAGCAGATGAAAACCATCTCCAACCGTTTGTCGGGGATCACGTCTGTTTCTTTCTCGTCGGTTGATTGATTTTCCAAATCCAAAAGATACGCGATATCGTTCTGTTTGCTCGCAAAGTTCTTGTCTTTTCTGAGCCGGTCGATCGCTTTGCGCCGAGCGGTCGTGATCAGCCATGCGGCAGGAGACTTGGGGAGGCCATTCTTTCGCCAGTGTGTCATTGCTGAGACGACCGCATCCTGAAGGCAATCTTCGGCCAACTGAATATTACCGAGCGTCTTGGTCAGGGATGCCAGAATGCGCCCCCATTCTTCCCGAACGGTTTTGTCGATAGCGTTCTCAAGTGTCAAAAGTGGAAGCATAACTCGCCTCAGGCAATCACGACTACAAGCCGCCGGAAACCATGGTTCCCGGTAGCTCAATCAGCGACTAGGTTAATATCGCATATGCCGTCAAGACAGCCAGAATGACATTCATCAAGAACGCTGCCACATAGGTGATGGTTCTCGGGCCACCTGCAACTTTGCCAACGCCGCTATAGTAGACCACCCAATAGACGATACGAAGGACGACATGCAGCCCAACCAACCAGTTGACGGCCATGACGCCGACGCCCGCCAAAATGGCAAGAAAGGTCGTCGTAACGAAGACCGAGAAGTTTTCAGTTGAGTTTGCGTAGGTTCTTAGGATGCGAAAACTCGCGTCAGAGTGTGTGCCCTTCAGTGGAAGGCCCGGCACTTCTTCACTTTTTCCAAGCCCGAGCACTCCAGCCAGAAAGCTCTGAATCAGAACAACCAGACACAGCACAATCAACCAAAGAAACGCAGGTTGGTACGGCGCGAGCAGCGGTAGACTTTGAATCATAGAGTCCATGAGATTTCTCCCTCACTTCCAAATTTGATACCCGGCGCTATTTGATTTTGCACAGGCAACCGGACCTCAGACCTCTTCGATCTGAGGAGCAGGTCGGATTGCCATTCCGTGCAAATCCGAAACGCGTCAAGTCGCAGTTTACTGGTCGTCGAAGATCACAACCGGCCGCACTTCGATGCGACCATACGCGGCCGTCGGGATCATCGCCGCGTATTTGATGGCCTCATCAAGGTCGGTGCATTCCAGCAGGTAGTAGCCGCCAAGCTGTTCTTTGGTTTCGGCAAATGGGCCGTCCATGGTTTCAATCTTGCCCCCTCGAACCGAGACTGTGGTCGCTGTCGAAACGGATTGCAGCGCATCGCCGGCAACGAACTTGCCGTCGGCTTTCGCGGTCTGGGTAAAATCCATGTAGCTCTTAATAAAAGGGCCGAACTCTGGCGTTCCTGGTTGTGGACCTGAGCCATCCGTCGAGTAGATAAGACACATATATTGCATTCGATTTCTCCTTGTCTTGAACGAGAAGTTTTTTGCTTCTGTACTTACCAGACGAATGGCACATCTAGAAACCGACATCGCCATGTTAAAAAATCTTAAATGGGGAAAATTCTGACGTGACCTGTTTCGGCCAAGATTAACTATTGCTCTGGTCGCAACCTTCCAAAACTGCCTTTGGGAATGTAAGGGCCAAAGGCTGCTTTGTCCGCTCTGCGGTCATTGATGTCACTAAAATGATGCGGCTTGCACGAATGTCCGGTCTGGGTAAGCGATAAGAACGTCTTTCCAGTAAAGCAAAAGTCGGCTTTGGGCCGTGAGTGACGGTCGATCCGAAAGGTCGAAGGTCGCATTTGGGCTCCAAGCGGTCGAATACCGCTCTACAGCATCTGTTGTTCTGCTGTCCGAGGTGTGCAGACACTGACGGCCCAAAGCTGCCGTTGGATTTGCCTTTGAAGATTATCCGCTTGACCAACAGCAGCAGACTGATTGGGCGAAGTTGGAAGCAGGCAGCCATGTGGCGTTTGTTGCCGTCACCATTGTCGATCAGAGTTCGCTACGGAGCATACGCTGAAGCACGGCTATCTTCGAGGCCTGGTCGCTCGACTCAAGTGTTTTGCGACACGCTCAAATCGAAGGCACGATGAAATCCGGGACGATACCGGCGCGCAAAACAGCTTGCTCGATGTCAAAACCCCTCATGACACCCCAGTCCGTTACCAGCACGGTGTCGCAGCCAGCGGCAGCCCCGCCGAGGATGTCGGTGTGCAGAGTGTCGCCAACCATTGCTACCCTCTCCCGGCGCACGCTGCTACAGAGACGCCGCAAAGCTTCTTCAAATGCATTGTTGAATGGCTTGCCAAAGAAACGCACATCCAGTGTGCACATCTCGTCCAGCAGCTCGTGCGCTATGCTTCCCGGTTCGAGTGACAGACCGCCTTCGCGCGGCGCGACGAGATCGGGATTACCGATCAGCACTGGACGCGGCCGCTCCAGCAGAGCCTGCCGCAGCGCACTCGCGTGGGTATTGGTCCAGCCGGAGGTACTCAGCAAAATGAAGCCATCCGCATCCCTCAGTCCGGTGTCGCCGTCCTCAAACAGGCTGAAGTGCTTTGCAATCTTTTTGATATCCGCACTACTCGGTGCAGCTACTGCCCACCGTAGACCAGCTAGAGAAGGATGAGCCAGCGACATGGCCAGAACTTCCCGGCTGCTGACAATCTCTTCGCTGATGAAGTCGAAACCCAGCCGACTGTACTTGCCGGGAAGCGAGGCGATGCTGCCACTGGCTGCATTGGTCAAAACCATGACTTGCTTGCCCGCACGCCGCAATTCGCCGATGCAAGCGGCAGCTCCGGAAATTGGCACGTCGCCGACATTGAGCACGCCAAACGAGTCAAACAAGAAGGCATCATACCGGTCTATCAGTTCAGAAAGCGAGCCGCAGTGCTTCGAAGTAGCTGCAAACCGGGCAGATGGCAGGCGTGAGCGGATTTCTTCATATCGTTCGAAAGCCCACTGCGGGCCAAACTCAACGGCCAACATCGGTTGGGTCATATGATTGCCTGACGCACCTTTGCCGACACCCATTCCGAAACGAAGACGGTTGCCAGGATAACGAGGAAGATCAGCGTCACCTGCGGCCATGCGAGGACGTTCAGTGATGCCTGCAACTGCAAGCCGATGCCGCCGGCTCCGACCAGACCAAGAATGGTAGACTCGCGGATGTTGATGTCCCAGCGGAATACGGAGATGCCGCAGAATGCGGGCAGCACTTGGGGCACAATCGCATAATCGATGACTTGAGCACGGCTTGCGCCAGTGGCTGAAATCGCCTCGACCTGGGTCTCGTCTATCTCCTCGATCGCCTCGTACAGAAGCTTGGCCACAAATCCGATGGACCGGAAGCCAATGGCAAGTATACCAGCCAGCACGCCGGGGCCGATTACCGCGACAAGCAGCAGTGCCCAGATCAGCGAGTTGATCGAGCGCGACGCCACTATGATGAACAGCGCGACCGGGCGCACCAGGGTGCGGCTGGGCGTTGTATTTCGAGCTGCCAGGAAGGCCACTGGCACGGCGAACAAAATGCCAAGCAAAGTACCTAGCGTGGCAATATTCATGGTGTCCCATAGCGGCCAAAGCAGCTTGTCAATGTACGACCAGCGCGGGGGCACCATGCGGCTGGCGAGGTCCGCGGCCTGACGGGGCGCGTCCTGCACGAAGGCCCAGATGGTATCCTTCGTCATAACTTGCCAACAGTACACGGTCAGAGCGGTCAGCAACAACCAGCCAAGCCAAATCGTCCGTTGGCGCGCGGATGTGCGCTTCTGCCAGGTCTTGCCGTTTCCATCAACATTGACTGGCATCACTGTACCCACTTGCGCACGTAGCCGCTGGAATACTCCGTAACCATGACTATCAGGATGATCAGGATCAGGATTGCGCCAGCTGAATCGTACTCATAGCGGTCAATGGCGGTGTTCAAAGTGGCCCCAATCCCGCCTGCGCCGACGATGCCGATCACGGCGGACTCGCGGAAGTTGATGTCGAGGCGGTACAGCGACAACCCGATCAGCCGCGGCATCACTTGTGGCTGCACAGCATAATTGACGAGTTGCATCCAACTGGCACCGGTGGCGCGGATGGCCTCGGTCTGGCTTTCGTCGATGTCCTCAATGTCTTCCGCCAGCAGCTTGGCCAGGAAGCCGATGGTGGCAAAGCTCAGTGTCAGGAACCCGGCAAACGGACCGAAGCCGAACATTGCGACAAACAGGATTGCAACGATGATCTCCTGCAGACTGCGCGACACTGCAATGATGGCCCGGCACACTAAATAGATCGCAGTTGGGGATATGTTGCGGGCAGCGCCGATGCCGATCGGGACCGAGATCGCAACTCCGGCAACGGTAGCCGTCAGGGTCATGGTGAGGCTTTCGATGAAGCCTTGCTGAATATCGCTCCACCGGCTGGTGAAGTCTGGTACCAGGAAGCCCTGAATAAAGCGCCAGCCCCGATCAAGCCCCTCGTAGATTCGAGTCAGGTTGATATCGACGCTGGAAACCGCCAGCATCAGATAAATCAATGCCCCGGCATAGATCGACCAGCGCAGGCGATTGTTCTTGATTAAGACTGGCGGTCGCGTCCACTGCTTTGGCCCGGAGGAAACGCCGCTCATCAAACGAGACCTGCAATAGGTTCTTCATCGTCATGTTCGCCGCTCGTCTTCCTCGTCCGGTTTCGCAGTGCGCATCGTGGTCCAGTCTTCTTCACCGTAGATGCGGGTCAGGGCACCGTCGTCGAGCTTTTCAGGCGGTCCGTCAAAAACCACCTCTCCAGCCTGCAGACCGATGATCCGCTGGGTGAAGGCCTGAGCCAGCACTACGTCGTGTATGTTGATGATCGCCGGCAGGTTGCGTTCGGCACAGATGTCCTGGATTAGACGCATGATCTGGCGGGATGTCTTGGGATCGAGACTCGCCGTTGGCTCATCGATCAGCAGCAGTTCCGGATCCTGTTCCAGCGCACGAGCGATGCCGACGCGCTGGCGCTGGCCGCCAGACAGGGCATCGGCGCGTTTGTCGGCGTGGTCGGTCAGCCCCACCCGTTCGAGCAGCAGCGAACGCCTTGTCGATATCGGCCTGCGGGAACCGGCGGGTGAAACTGCGCCAGAACGGAACGTAGCCCAGCCGTCCCGAAAGCACGTTTTCCATTACGGACAGCCGCTCAACCAGCGCGTATTCCTGGAAGATCATGCCGATGCGCCGACGTGCCGTGCGCAGCCGTGAACCGGACAGTCGGGTGAGTTCCTCATTGCCCAGATAGATGCTGCCGCTGGTGGGGTCGACCAGGCGATTGACGCATCTTATCAGCGTCGACTTGCCGGCGCCCGACGGACCGATGAGCCCTACCAACTGGCCGGGATCTACGTCGAAACTGACACCCTTCAGCGCCTGGTCGCCGGTGCGATAGGTCTTGGTCAGTTTGCGTACGGATAGCACGATTGTTCCCCAATCCCCTGTAGATGAAGCAGGAGGCAGCCGAAGGGGCTGCCTCCGCACAGGTTACTGCAAGTGAAATTTATTTGCAGTCGTAGGATACGCCGTTGGCCTCGTCGATCTTGCGGATGACGGCCCAGATGCTCCTTGAAGGTGATCGGAATGAACTGCGCCTCGCCGGACTTGGAGAACTCCTCCAGCAGGGCCGAGCCTTCCCATGGATACGAAAAGAATGCTTCCTTTATCTTCTCCTGCAGATCAGGCTTCAAGTTGTAGACGAGGCCATAGCCGGTCGTCGGGAATGTTTGCGACTTGTAGAGCGACTTCGAGTTGTTCGGCCTTGACCACATCGCGCTGCGAGCATGCGCTTGAGGACCGAGTTGGCAACGGCAGCGGCCGGATAGTCCTTGTTGGCCACACCTAGGATCGAATTGTCATGCTTACCAGAGAACACCGGCTCGAAGTCGGTGCCGGCCACCATGTCCATAGTCGGCCTTAAGGATGGCCGATGGTGCCTTGAAACCCGAGTTTGAAGTTTCTGATGTGAAGGCCAGCTTCTTGCCCTTGATGTCCTCGACTTTCTCGATGCCCGAATCCGGATAGGTGATGATCTCCATTTCGTAGCCGAAGGAACCGTCGCCCTGACGCCATCATCGTGAAAGGGCTGAACCCGGCGCAGGCCACCGCGAGCGGATTGGACCCGGTGTTGAAACCGGCAATGTGAAGGCGGCCGGCACGCATCGCCTCGATCTGGGCGGCGTTCGACTGTACGGGGAAGAATTGCACCTTCTTGCCGGTCTTTTCTTCCATGTGCTTGAGGAAGCCTTCCCATACCTCGGCGTAGACAGCCGGATCTTCGACCGGGGTGTAGGCAAAGATCAGGGTTGACGGGATCGACCTGCTGCGTGGCATCGGTCGGCGTGTCGGCGATCAGGTCGCCATCTGCATCCTGGTAGCGCGAGTCAAGCTTGAACTCGGCACTGGCCGGCATCGTGAATGCGAGCAGGACGGCTGCGAGCAATAACAAACGTTTCATGAAAGGCTCCCTGTGTCAGTTTTCGTCCGCCCCCCACTGCTTGTGCAAGGCGGCGCGGTCTGTGCCGCTTAGTGCTGAAAGATTGCTGTCATATGACAATGGAATCAAGTGATTTTGGCCCTCGGCTTCGGAATTGAATGATTTTGCTGATAAGCAATCATGGCGAATGCAGCAGACTGATATCCGACACTGCAGGGACTTTGGTACCCTGTTGCCCGTTGACAGCTTGCAAGACGGCCTTATCTGAGGAGATGTGAATGACCGAGCCAGGGTCGAAACCTGCCGGTTTCGATTGGCGCCAAGAATGTCCACAGCACCCCCGAAAGCGGTCATTGTTTCGCAACTGCAGCGAAGGTCGGCTCTCCGCCCTGAGTAGCCATTGTCGCTTTCGGCCTTCAGCCGACCTTCTCGATGTCGTGTCATGCTGCGCTGCAACTTCCTGTAAGGTGACATTCGCTTTCCGCGCAGTGTTCTTTAAACGCCAATGGCCGCTCTGCGGGAAAAAAGCTGCCGTTGCTTGGCGTCGTCGTCTCCGCCATGATCGACAGATGTCGGCCGCAGATACATATCACATCACCAACCTGTTGAAGCGTGACCACATTCGGTGGCACGCATTGGGACTAGTTGAAGCTCTCGACCTGCCACAAGGGTGCATAGGTGCTGGATTCGTCCGCAACCTTGTCTGGGATAATTTTCACGGAGATGCCCGTGACTGCCGCAAGGAAGACCTTGACGTCCTGTTTTATGACAAGTCTATCATCGATGCAGCATATGACGCAGAGATCGAAGCTATCCTCCGCGAAAACGCACCAGACCTTAGTTGGTCGGTCAGAAACCAGGCCAGAATGCACTTGCGCAATAATGATGTGGCATACACTTCGGTCGAAGACGCTATGCGCTTTTGGCCTGAAACCGCCACGGCTGTGGCTGCAATGCGTTCTGGCAACGATTGTATCATCATCGCGCCGTTTGGGCTCTCCGACTTGGACCGGCTGATCCTGCGGCCCACGTCCGCGGTGCCACACAAGATTACGTCATTTCACGCACGCATTGAGGCCAAGAACTGGCGAACAAAGTGGCCAAGAGTAAAAGTACTCAGCAAGACTGACGAAGTTTGAAGACGGTCTGCTAGGGGCTCGCAGCAGCCTTAGGCGCAACTCGTGCCAGCTTGCAGCTTGCCGTAGCGGACATGTGCTCAGCAGGGGCGCAAGGCGGGTAATATTGTTGCGATCCTGGGACACATCTTGCTTCTTAGCTTTGGATCGTTTCCCTCTGTTGGTGTAGTTGTCGAGCGGCAGCGGTATATCCCCCGTCTCCACCATCGACGAAGTGCATGTGATCAGAGTTCCTTACTGATGGCACCACGCACGTTAACAAGGCTTCGTTCTGCGTATACAGGCCGTAGTGAACTGTTCCGTCTTCTACGGCTTTGTCAAGCAACTCGCGTAGTGCCGCAATCACATCTGTTGCGCAATCGACGGTCATCATCAAGGCATCGTCGAACTTGCGGAAATCCGTATTGACTGCGATTTCGCGGCGATACTGTGATGGATCGAATTTTGCAATTCGAATACCAAGCTTGAAAATCAACCAGGCAAACGCTGTAGCACATAGAACGTGTAAGCGCCTCAACCAGACCGTCTTTCCCATGTTCGCTATCCGGGACTGCAGTCCAATGGCGCGGGCCGGCCAGCGAACATCTGGACCATCCGGCGGTACAGGGTTTGGATCCGTTGTCTCTCTGAGTAACTCCACAACCTTAGAGACTATGTCTGAGAAGCGCGCAGCCGATATCCCTTCGACCGGTCTAACGATCAACGAGACGATCTTGCCGTTTCTTGCCCGAATTGGTCCCCACTGACATGACAACCCAGCTAGATTTGGTTCGTCACCCGGATCTGCTGGCTGAAGACAAAATGAACCAGCCTTGATCTGCGCTTCAGCCCACTCAAGCCCGCCACCCATGAACATCGCATAGCGAACGTGGTCTGACGCTTGCCAGAATGCTGATCGAACATCTAACCCTGCTGCGCGGATCTCTGCTACGCTGACCATCCCCACTCGCAATTCAAGGTCAAGGTCGCGTTTTACCCACATGGCAACACGTGACAACGCTTTGGCGGCGCGTCTTGCTTGTGCGGCCGGAACCGCAAACCGGGCGCCGTCGCCCCCAAAGAGGAACAGCCGAAGTTCGTCCCCGATTTCATTTGCCAAAGCACTTATGGTGCCTGCCCCGGCAAGATTTACGGCCTTATAATTTCCCAACTCGATTGCTTTGGTCGAGTTCACGACATCAGAAATCCCAATATGCCAATTGTCCGGCAGAGATCGGTACTGTGAAGGATCGCTCACCCGAGAAAAGTCTTTCATCACGGGTAAAGTTTCAATCCAAGCGTCTTTCAATGTAAGTCTCCTGCTTGACAGGCCGATCAAGCTTTCAAGAAGATTTACGCGGCGCAATTCGCCGACAGCAAGCTCCATCGCGACTTGCCCTGGATCGTGATCGACGCGAGTGTGTTGGCAGCTATACGATGCAGCTTGGTCAATGGGTCCGTCGAGCTGGATTTAGACCCAAACATCTCGACAAATTGTTGTCAGCCCCGCCGCGTTCAGTCGTGGCTGATTGTTAAGCTATCTGAAAGTGAGATGAAACGCCAACGAAAGGTCCGCTAAGGGTTCCAAGCTGAAGTTTACCGCTTTGCAACATGGTTCACACGGTTTCTGGGGATAGTGGATGACCGCAACGCGGGAGGAAGCGGGGATTCGGTTTGGCCGATTGAAAGTCCGCTGTGACGAGCGTCGGACAGTAACGTCCCAACTTAAATCACGTTCTAACCTGGGAGTTTGCGCCAAACCTTCGGATCGACGCTAGCCGCGGCGAATATCCCACCCCAGAGGGCACCGGGAATACCTGGGCTCATTACGTCCTGGCCTGCGAGGATGAGGCCTGGTACCGGCGTCCTTGCCTGGAGCGCGTCGCTAAGCACGCGTTCGGGCGTGACATCGATGCCGTAGAACCCGCCATGATGATGTCCCGTGATCGCCTCGGTGGAAAGCGGCGTTGAGAGATTGCGGAACACCACGAGCTTGGCGAGGTCCGGGAAGTATTTTTCGAATTGTGCGAAGAGGACTTCCTCGACCGTTGACTTGAATTCCCGGTAGTCCTCGCCTCGCGCACCAGGCTCTAGATTGGCCCATTTTTCCACCACAGTCCAGTCGGTCCATGCCACGATTTCCCCGGCGTATTTCCGCGAGGGGCCAGGATCGTGCGTGCTGTCCTTGAGCGAGGCGAACGAGACGAACATGCCCGGAGGCGGGTTTTCGGGCGCGTCGGTCCAGATGACATCCACTTTCCGAGTCGGGTAGATCCAGTGGTTCGAGCGGGTCGCGCCGGCATCTTCGATATCGCCCTCGAAGCCCATGAACAGGCTAAAATGGGCGACTGAGTGCGGCAGGGCGTTGATCTCGTCGATCCAGTCCTGGTGCCCGCAACCCTTTGGCAGAAGATGGTTCACGGTCTCGCGTGCCCCGATATCTGAGATCACCGTAATCGCGCGTATGTCCTCCCCCTGCGCCGTCCGCACGCCAACAACCCGGTCGTCCTCGATCAGCAGCGTCTCGACCTTGGTGTCCGCCCGCGCTTCGCCCCCCGCCTTCGTGATCGTCGGCAGAATGTGGTCGGCAAAGGCTGCGCCCCCGCCCGCCGGATACCAGGCGCCGCTTTCCAGGTAGGACCCGGTGATCAAGGCATGCATGGCGAAGCTTGCCTTGCTCGGCCTGCCGCCGTGGTCGAACCACTGCGCGGCGAAGGCGGCGGCGAGGTCGGGGTTGTCGGTGATCTCGTCAATCACCTCCTGCGTCGTCCGCACGCACCAGCGTTTGATGGCGTGGCTATGCCACCACTTCATCGCCGAGCCAATGATCTCGGGCATCGCACGAGTCGAGGTGATCGTGAAAGACGCCTGCCTGCCTTCCCTGAGCGCCGCGATCCAGGCCTCGATGGCCTTGGCTTCGTCCGGAAACCGATCTTTGAGATCACGCTCTTGCGCCTCATAGGGGCGCGACAGGGACAACGGCGTGGCGTCGCCGATATGCAGGTTGTCATAGATGGAACCCATGGAGATGAACTTGATCGGCGTGTCCGACAGCCAGTCGAGCATGTGGCGCTCCCGATCATCCGGGGCGACGCAGTTGAGGTAGTGGATGCCCGCATCCCAGGAGAACCCCTCCATGGAGAAGCTGTGGGTCAGGCCGCCGAGCGTCTGGTACTGCTCCAACAGAAGTACCTTGTGCCCGAGCTTCGACAGCGCGGCGGCTGCGGCCATGCCGCCCATACCGGAGCCGACGATGATGGCGTCCCAGCCATTTTGGTCAGTGTCAGCCAACTCTAGTCTCTTTCACTTTGGAATGGACCGCGTGAAATAGTCCATCCGCGCTTACAGCTTACAGTTGCCGGTGAAATGCGATTTGATCGCGATCAATCTAGCAGTGAGGACCGGTTTCTCATTCCCCAAGCAACCGACACGTGCGGATAGGCTTCCATTTATCTGCGTTGCATTCTCCGGTAACCGGACATTCAAACCTACTGCAGCGATGGCTAGACAGGGCTCAGAACGGACCTGCGGCAGCGCCGCAGGCGTGCACGATGTCCAAACCGTCAGCAGCGCAGACAATGCGGACATCGAGCGAATAATCCCCACCTGATGGCTTATCCTCAAAACTTCCCGTTCTCGTTCTTCCATTCATTGCGTGGCGCTATGGCTTCGATCGTATCCCAGTGCTCGACAATCATCCCGTCTTGGAAGCGAAACAGATCATAGAAACTCGAATGGATGCCGTCTTTGTTGCCTTCGCACATGGAAAGGACAAAGCTGCCTTCGGCCAACACTCGATGGACTTCGAAGTATTGGATCTGACGCCCGCCATTCATTGTAGCGGTCAATGCCGATCGGAATGCTTCGATACCGTCCGCCAAACCTGGGCTGTGCTGGATCAGATGGCGATGGACATAAGTGTCGAGTAGACCAATTTGACCTTCGACAAGAACCTGTTCCGCAAACAGTCGCGCCAGTCCCCGGTTGGCTTCGGTCTTGTCCAGATCGATGATCTCCGTGCTGCCGTCCAACATGCTGCGACCCGACGGATTGGGACCTTTGCGTGGCTGAATGTTGTCCCAGTGCTCGACCGCCTTGCCATCCTCGAACCGGAAGACTTCGAACGCAACCCTTAGGCTGGAGAAGTCGTACTCGTTGTGCGCGAACGCAAAATCACCATCCTCAAAGACGCGCATGAAAGTAACTCGCGGACTAGTCTTTGACAGCCGCGCAAACAACTCAGCCAAGCCCTCGCTGCCCTCATAGGTCTGCGGGTTATGCTGAATGTATTTTGCTTCGTTGACCACGGTCGCAGCTTCCGGGTCTCCGGTTTCAATGCCCTTCAGGAGCTTCTTGAGCAGTTCTTTCTTCGATTGCATAGGATTTCACTTTGTTGCAGACGAACGGTCTTGATGTGCACCTTAATGCCGAGATGGCCGAATGTCCGCTCTAAGCGGAAGTTTCCCGCATTGCAGCATGCGTCACACGTTTACTGGGTAGATGGATGTCCGCGGAGCGGACAATGCTGCCTTTCGGTTGTTGTGTCGCAACGCATCATTTCTACATAGACGTACTATGGAGTAGAGATTACATGTTTACACCTCCACCATAATACGTTGCATCCTTAGAAAGCTGTAGGGAATGACTACAAAACCGAGGGCGCAGGTTTTCGTCAAGTTTCTGCTACTTGTGGGCCTTCTGGTTGGCTATTTTGGCTATCTGGTATATCAGTACGATGTCGGAACAGGTGGCGTAGCAGCCCTCCTGACCTGGAGCTTCTTTGTTCTCTGCACCCCCGTTGCAGATGCAGGGTTCCTGCTTGATTTCCCACTAAGATTACTCCTTGGTATCAGGATGGTGATCTCAGAAATCGCAGTGTGGGCCATCGCTCTAGGCCTTAATGGATTGGTTCTCCTCTATGAACCAGGATACTATGAAACCACTGTACTTACCCGTCTCTTGCATGAGATTTTGACAACCCCTGTGCCTTACTGGGCAGTGATAATCCTGTCGGGATTGGGAACATTCATGTCGATCAGATTCGGTGACGAATTGATGGATGTCGTTCACCATCATGACCGAGCATTTTTTCATTCTCATCATTTCAAATTTGAGCTTGTTCTATTGGCGTTTTTTCTGGTGGTGATTTTTGGCTACTACCAGCTCATTTCATCCATAGGGATTGACACCACTTTTGGTTAGTTAAGAGCTTTGCAAGTTCAATTATCCGGTAATTTGACATTGCTCTGATCATTCTTGCGAGCTTCAGGTTCTGTCACTGCTTAAACAGATCGACTGATGCTTGGAGGTCAACAACGGGCTCGAAGCTGTCATGCGGCGACGCAGCATCACGCATAGAAGCTCCGTCGGATGGATGTCCGCTTTACCGAAATTG
>CAWBEX010000006.1:0-168869 GCA_963787895.1 uncultured Alphaproteobacteria bacterium
GGCCAAAACATCGGAAACAGTGGAGGGGCCTGGTCAGCTTTAATCAGGCCCATTTCTTGGAAGCCATAGCGTTTATACAGCGGCAGATTTGCGGGATTTGTCGATTCTAAATAAGCAGGTCTTCCATCTTCGTCACAACGTTTGAGGCAGGATTCAAGTAACGCGGAACCCAACCCATTTCCTTGGCGAAATGGATCGACCGCAATGAAAGCTAAATGCCAGCATTCCTCATCGGGATGATATTTGTCCATCTGCCCGAAGGTTTCGAACAATGCATCATGCTTTTTTGTTGCGACAGTCTGCTCAAAACAGGCAACAAGCTGTTCTTCGTCAGGGTGAATGCTTGGCGGAAGCCAAAGTGCGCCAGCTGTGAAATCATCGTTTCGAAACGCGCTGCCGTGTTCAAATGCTCGCCCTCCAAAGAAGTCCATAACCCGCGGGAAGTGGGTAAGAAATTCGCCAGGTTTAGGATACAGCCAACGCATGAATGGGTCCGCAGAAAATCCAAGAGCAAGTCCGCTTAGAAAATCATGTGCTTCACTTCGGTTTGATGTTCTAAACATGAAAATATCCTTGGTCGTTCCAGCGCGATTTTCAAGCTGGAGCATGCAGGCTGCAAATACTTGTTGTCAAATGTGCAATTTATCGTCCCGCTCAAGCAACGATGGATGACTGCGTTGGGCAAAATACAGTCATCTGGCGATATTCAGCGAATATCGGCAACGCGGACAAAGCAGCCTTTGGCCCTTACATTCCCAAAGGCAGTTTTGGAAGGTTGCGACCAGAGCAATAGTTAATCTTGGCCGAAACAGGTCACGTCAGAATTTTCCCCATTTAAGATTTTTTAACATGGCGATGTCGGTTTCTAGATGTGCCATTCGTCTGGTAAGTACAGAAGCAAAAAACTTCTCGTTCAAGACAAGGAGAAATCGAATGCAATATATGTGTCTTATCTACTCGACGGATGGCTCAGGTCCACAACCAGGAACGCCAGAGTTCGGCCCTTTTATTAAGAGCTACATGGATTTTACCCAGACCGCGAAAGCCGACGGCAAGTTCGTTGCCGGCGATGCGCTGCAATCCGTTTCGACAGCGACCACAGTCTCGGTTCGAGGGGGCAAGATTGAAACCATGGACGGCCCATTTGCCGAAACCAAAGAACAGCTTGGCGGCTACTACCTGCTGGAATGCACCGACCTTGATGAGGCCATCAAATACGCGGCGATGATCCCGACGGCCGCGTATGGTCGCATCGAAGTGCGGCCGGTTGTGATCTTCGACGACCAGTAAACTGCGACTTGACGCGTTTCGGATTTGCACGGAATGGCAATCCGACCTGCTCCTCAGATCGAAGAGGTCTGAGGTCCGGTTGCCTGTGCAAAATCAAATAGCGCCGGGTATCAAATTTGGAAGTGAGGGAGAAATCTCATGGACTCTATGATTCAAAGTCTACCGCTGCTCGCGCCGTACCAACCTGCGTTTCTTTGGTTGATTGTGCTGTGTCTGGTTGTTCTGATTCAGAGCTTTCTGGCTGGAGTGCTCGGGCTTGGAAAAAGTGAAGAAGTGCCGGGCCTTCCACTGAAGGGCACACACTCTGACGCGAGTTTTCGCATCCTAAGAACCTACGCAAACTCAACTGAAAACTTCTCGGTCTTCGTTACGACGACCTTTCTTGCCATTTTGGCGGGCGTCGGCGTCATGGCCGTCAACTGGTTGGTTGGGCTGCATGTCGTCCTTCGTATCGTCTATTGGGTGGTCTACTATAGCGGCGTTGGCAAAGTTGCAGGTGGCCCGAGAACCATCACCTATGTGGCAGCGTTCTTGATGAATGTCATTCTGGCTGTCTTGACGGCATATGCGATATTAACCTAGTCGCTGATTGAGCTACCGGGAACCATGGTTTCCGGCGGCTTGTAGTCGTGATTGCCTGAGGCGAGTTATGCTTCCACTTTTGACACTTGAGAACGCTATCGACAAAACCGTTCGGGAAGAATGGGGGCGCATTCTGGCATCCCTGACCAAGACGCTCGGTAATATTCAGTTGGCCGAAGATTGCCTTCAGGATGCGGTCGTCTCAGCAATGACACACTGGCGAAAGAATGGCCTCCCCAAGTCTCCTGCCGCATGGCTGATCACGACCGCTCGGCGCAAAGCGATCGACCGGCTCAGAAAAGACAAGAACTTTGCGAGCAAACAGAACGATATCGCGTATCTTTTGGATTTGGAAAATCAATCAACCGACGAGAAAGAAACAGACGTGATCCCCGACAAACGGTTGGAGATGGTTTTCATCTGCTGTCATCCAGCATTAGAGGAGAAAACCCAGATCGCACTGACGCTTCGCCTGATCGGCGGGCTTTCAACGCACGAAATCGCCCATGCATTTCTCGACAAGCCGGACGCGATGCAACAGCGGCTCACGCGGGCGAAAAAGAAAATTGCACTTGCCGGAATTCCTTTCGAAATTCCAGATCGGGATGTTTTGCCAGAGCGGATTTCGTCGGTTCTTCACGTCATTTATCTTATCTTCAATGAGGGCTACTCCGCGTCCTCAGGCGACACCCTAACACGTGTCGAATTGTCTGACGAAGCGGTTCGGCTCGCGCGCATTGTAGGTCAATTGTTGCCCGAAGAAACCGAAGTAGCCGGTCTCCTTGCGCTCATGTTGATACACGATTCACGTCGTCACGCTCGGGTCGGCAAGGACGGTGAAATGATCCAACTTGAGAAGCAGAACCGAGCACGATGGGACAAAGCAAAAATCGCAGAGGGCCATGCCATCCTTGAAGATACGTTGCCGAAAGGACGGGTTGGCCCTTTCCAGTTGCAAGCAGCCATCAGCTCTGTTCACGCGCATAGCTCATCTTGGTCCAGCACAGATTGGTCTGAAATTGCAGCTCTTTATGAAGTACTCTACAGTCTCCAACCTTCCTCGGTTGTTCGCATCAATCAAGCCGTTGCGGTATCCTTTGCGCACTCGTTACCCCGCGCGATCAAGATGCTCGACGAATGCGCAAATGGTGGCGAATTGGATAACTATCAACCTTATTACGCTGCTAGAGCTGAGCTTCTTGCAAGGATCGGCAAGCTGTCAGAAGCCAAGACCTGCTTCGAAACTGCAATACGCCTATCTGGCAATAAACAAGAAAAATCATTTCTGATGAACAAAATGGCAGCACTCAGTTAATACTGGCGAGGTCTCGCAGTGTTGTTGGGTCTCGCTATTAATTGCAGACATTCGTGCATTGTGCAGCATCGGTCAAAGTGGGCTCGAAGCAGGCATTAGTTGCACTGCAGCGGGATGACCGTTGAGGGCTCGGAGTTGCCGTTCGCTGCACGACACTCGAATGACCGCCATGGGCAGTTGGCGGCAGATGTAATTCGCCACCCGAAAATCCAAAATTGGCTCCAGGCTGGCGTGAGGAATAACAGCGCCAGAGGCCGCACCCCAACACTCCCCGGCCTCAGGCCCCGCCGCCTGCCATCTGCCCGAGAACCTTCATTGCATCAAGCTCCCGGCCATCGGGCACGAACAGGTGGTCATGATAAAAGCCGGACACAGGGTTGACCCCCATGTCATGCCCGGCGAGTTCGGTTGCGATCCGCGCCATGAAACCCACTGCTTCCAGTGACGAATGAATGTTGAGGGTGATCATGCGGCAGGGAAACTCGTAACCCAGCCCATGCGCCTCGGCTTCGGACTTCAGCATGACCAGCGTGGTGCCTTCCGCCTCTTGAAACATCATGCGTGGCCTGATGCCTGCAGGCGTGGCACCATCACCAAGCGTGACAAACACGTAGAGCCCATCCACAAGGCTGGCTGACATGGACGCAATCAGCTTGTCCAGATTTGTCTCACCGCTCATGCCTCATGGTCCCTTTAAAACACCCCGGCCTCAAGGCCTGCCGCCATGGCAAGGCCCAGCTCTTCAACCTGGCCGGTAAACCCGTCCTGCCATTCGCCATGCAGGACCATCGGCGCCTGCACCAGCTTCCAGCGCAAGCCACCGGTGATGCTTTCGATGGCGCGGCGCGTGCCGGTTCCGTCAAGGCCGGCGCGAATATAGACGCCAAGCGGCAGGCCCTGTTTTTGCTCGATGACACCATAGTAGGTGCGGTCGAAAAAGTCTTTCAGCGCGCCCGACATGTAGCCGAGGTTTTCCGTGGTGCCGAGAATGATGCCGTCACACGCCAGCACGTCTTCAACGCCAGCTTCAAACGGTGTCTTGCTGACGACTTCCACGCCAGAAACATCAGGCGATGAGGCACCGCGCACTGCCGCGTCACGAAGGGCCGCCGTGTTGGGCGAAGGCGCGTGGGCGACTATGAGCAGACGCTTCGTCACGAGTGCCCCTGAACCGGGCGCGGCGCATAGGGTGCTTCCAGCGAGGCTATCTGCGCATCTGTCAGCCCGATGTCGAGTGCTGCAACGGCATCCGACAAGTGATGCGCCTTGGTGGCCCCGATGATGGGCGATGTGATGTCTTTTGCCAGCACCCAGGCGAGCGCAACCTGCGCCGGCTTCACACCGAGCTTGCCGGCCAGCTTCTCAACCCGCGCCAGCACTGCGTAGTCCTGTTTCGTCCCGAAATATCCTTGAGCAATTTTGTCGGTCTCGCCGCGCGCCGTCTTGCCCTTGCCGTCTTTCGGAGTGTTGCCAGCCAGAAACCCGCGCGCCATTGGCGACCACGGCACCAGCGCCACGCCTTCCGACTTGCAGTACGGGATCATCTCGCGCTCCTCCTCGCGGTAGCAGAGGTTGTAGAAATTCTGCATGACGGCAAACTGCGCCCAGCCGCACGCTTTCTGCACTTCGCGCAGCTTGGCAAACTGCCACGCCCACATGGACGATGCCCCGATATAGGTGGCACGCCCCGAGCGCACCACATCGTTGAGCGCTTCGGCCATCTCTTCCATCGGCGTATCCGGGTCCAGCCGGTGTATGTACAAAAGGTCGACATAGTCTGTTTTCAGCCGCTTGAGAGATGCATCAATACCTTCAAGTATGTGCTTGCGGGAAAGGCCTTTCTGGTTCGCCCCGTCACCCATTGTCAGGCCCACCTTGGTGGCAATGACAGCGTCAGAGCGCGTCATGTTGGACTTGACGAAATTGCCGAGAATTTCCTCGCTGGCCCCGACGGAATAGAAATCCGCCGTGTCGAAAAAATTGATGCCGGCATCCAGCGCCCCTTTCAGGAACGGTTGCGCATCCTTCTCGCCCAGCACCCACGGGTGATGCGGCCAGCCTGCAGTGCCATAACTCATCATGCCGAGGCACAGCCGCGACACCTTCACCCCGGCACCGCCGAGTTTCACATAATCCATCAGGTCAACTCCTAATCCCAGTCCCGCCGCTGCAGCACAACAAGCCTTGTGCGCTTCGGGCCATACAAGGTCAGTTTCAGGTGGGTCATTTCAAAGCTGCGCACGCGTGCAAGAATTCCCAGCCATTCCTGTTCCATTTGCATCTGTGCGGGTGGACACAGTTTGCGCGTGCTGGCAACAGGCCCAAAACGCAGCTTTGAAGTGGTGCGCAGATATATAGCCGTAAAGCGGTTGCACCCGGCATCACCTGATGCCTTGCCGCCAGGGCCGAACTGAATATATCGAGGGTCGCTGCCACCAAGCCCCCACTCGGATCCGGCTACCGAGCTGCCTCCGGCAGCGGCAGGAAGCCCAAACAGGGCAAGCAGCAATGGCAAGAAGGCAACTCTGATCATGACCTGACTATGAGAGAATGCGCATACGCGGTCAATCTGTGTGGCAAAAATCAAAAAAGCGATCAAGTTAGTGACGATTGCCACAACCAGATCGCTTTCCAAACCGCTGGGCGTACATCCGGCCTCAGCGTCTATGGTTCGTAATATGGGGGTTAATTATGAAGATTCAATGAACGCGGCGGATTATTTTGAGCCGGATCAGTCAACTTCAATGGGGAACCGCGTGGAACTGACACTTTCCAGCTGCTCCACGCGGGCCATCCAGGCCACAAGGCCGGGGGATTTCTGCAAGCTGCCGGTGCCCTCTGGCACCATTGAAAAGTATTTCAGCATTGCAAAGACGTAGGCGTCAGCAAGGCTGAAGCCGTCTCCGGCAAGGAATTCAGCCAACTTCAGCCGAGCCAGTTCGCCCAGGATGATATCTGCCTTGTCGAGACCGGCAAGCGGCTTGCCGTCTTTCCAGGGCACGTACACGCCCCACACGAGGTGCTTGTACACCTCTGCATCTGCCAGCCGCATGATCTGCCTGGCCCGGGCACGGCCCTGCACGTCGTGTGGCATCAGGGCCGGACCTTCAAATGCGTCATTGATGTAGGCAGTGATGGCATCTGTCTCGTACAACTCGAACGAGCCATGGCGCAGTGCTGGAATGCGCCCGAACGGGTTCATTTCCATGTATTCAGCGCCGGGGCCGGCTTCGGCGAACACGTCTACCGGATGCAATTTGTAGCCAACCCCCTTCTCAGCCAACGCGATGCGGCAGATGCGGACGTAGACGCTGTAGGGCGCGCCGAACAATTCGACCGCGCCGTTCATAATGAAGCCGCCGCGCGCGCCGCCTGGTCGTAGTGACCGGACAGCACCCTGAGTTCACGCGCCAGCTCACTGGCCGTCTCGGGCTTCAGGCCGAGCGACTTTATCGTCTCAACCAGCAGGCTTTCGCGTACTTCACGGTAGTTGATGCAGGCCTGCTCGCCTTGCTCGGTCAAGGTCACGGTTTTCTCCTTGCCGGCCTTGCCGGATTTCACCAGCCCTGCCGCCTCCAGCTTGCGGATGGAATATGTAACCAGGTGCGTATCCTCGATGTTCAAGACCAGGCAGATGTCGGCCAGCCGCTTTGCTTTGGTGCGGTGATGCACCGAAAACAGCACCAGGACATCCAGCGGTGCCAAACCGGCAATACCAGCTGCAGTCATGCAGCGAACCATCCAGCGCTGGAACGCATGCGACGCCATGATCAGGCCGAACTCGAATTCCGACAGCGTCGGCATCGCCCCTTGTGCCAGGTACGAGGAGGAGACGATCGGGCCGAGCTTGCGATGCTTTTCATCAGTCATATTGACATTTTATAGATAATTTGTAGACGTTGGCAAGATGTCCAATACAGCAACTGGAGCACGCAACATGTCTGGCTGGGATTTCTGGATTGATCGTGGCGGCACCTTCACTGATCTCGTGGCGCGCAAGCCTGACGGCACGCTGCAAGCCCACAAACTGCTGTCTGAGAACCCGGAAAACTACAAGGACGCTGCCATTCAGGGCATCCGGGATCTGATGAAAGTAGGCAAGAACGAGCGCATCCCCGCCGATCAGATCAACACCGTCAAGATGGGCACCACCGTTGCCACCAACGCGTTGCTGGAGCGCAAGGGTGATCGCACATTGCTGCTGACCACGCGCGGATTTCGTGACGCGCTGGAAATCGGTTATCAAGCCCGGCCCGACATCTTCGCGCTCAACATCATCAAGCCTGAACTGCTCTATGAACGGGTTTCAGAGGTTGAAGAGCGCGTACTGGCCGACGGCACGGTTGAAGTGCCACTTGCAGAAAACGAAGCACGTGAAGCATTGCAGGCAGCTTTTGATGCAGGCATTCGCGCCGTGGCAATCGTGTTCATGCACGGTTACCGCTATACGGAACACGAAAAGCGCGCTGGCGAAATAGCCCGCGAAGTCGGCTTCACACAGGTTTCCATCAGCCACGAAGTGTCACCGTTGATGAAACTTGTAGGGCGTGGCGACACGACCGTGGTCGATGCCTACCTGTCACCCATCCTGCGCCGCTATGTGGATCAGGTAGCATCAGAACTTGGCACCGAAGGTACCGGCTGCCGCCTGATGTTCATGCAATCGTCCGGCGGACTGACCGCGGCAAACCTGTTCCAGGGCAAGGATGCCATCCTGTCGGGGCCTGCCGGCGGCGTTGTCGGCATGGTCGAGACGGGCCGCATGGCGGGCTTTGAAAAGCTGATCGGCTTTGACATGGGCGGCACCTCCACGGATGTTGCGCATTTCGATGGTGAGTTCGAGCGCGCCTTCGAAACCGAAGTTGCAGGCGTACGCATGCGCGCGCCGATGATGCGCATTCACACGGTCGCCGCCGGTGGCGGATCGATCCTGCACTATGACGGCGCACGGTTTCGCGTTGGGCCAGACAGCGCCGGTGCCAACCCCGGCCCTGCGTGTTATCGCCGTGGCGGCCCGCTTGCCGTGTCTGATGCAAACGTCATGCTTGGCAAGTTGAACCCTGCGCATTTCCCCAAGGTGTTCGGCCCCAATGGAAACGAACCGCTGGATGACAGCGCCGTGCGCAAGAGTTTCACCGCACTGGCGAATGAAATCGGCGGTGGCAAAACCCCGGAAGACGTAGCCGAAGGGTTCATCCGCATTGCAGTGGAAAACATGGCCAACGCCATCAAGAAGATTTCCGTGCAGCGAGGCTACGATGTTCAGGGATATGCACTGAACTGCTTCGGGGGTGCTGGCGCGCAGCATGCATGCCTGATCGCCGACACTCTCGGCATGAAAACGGTCTACATCCACCCGTTCGCCGGGGTGCTATCGGCCTATGGAATGGGGCTTGCCGACATTCGCGCCCACCGCCAGCTTGCAGTAGAGGAAACACTTGCCCAAAATCTTGAATCACGCCTCAAGGAAATTGCCGCAAGCCTTTCAGAAGACTCGGAAAATGAGCTTTCCGGCCAGGGCGTCCCGGCAACTGGCATCACCACCCATCCACGCACATTGTTGCGCTACAAGGGCACGGATTCCGCCCTCGACATTGACCTCGACACCGCTGACAGGATGCGCACCAGTTTCGAGGCCACGCACAAGGCACAGTTTGGTTTCACCTCGCCCGGCACCGACATCATTGTCGAAGCTGTGACGGTGGAATCTGTGGGTGGCGGATCGGATTCAACCGAGCAGGAGCTGCCCGTTGCAGGCGGCACCGCAACGCCAATGGACACAACCCGCATGTACGCCAGCGGCGCATGGCACGAAGCACCGTTGTATGATCGCGCATTGCTGAAACCCGGCATGACCGTGACAGGCCCTGCCCTGATAATCGAGGCCCACAACACCACGGTCGTCGAACCCGGCTGGCAGGCAAGCATCTCCACGCTGGATCACATGGTGCTGACCCGCGCGGTGGCGGCGACGCGCGATTTCGCTATCGGCACCACGGCTGATCCTGTGATGCTGGAAGTGTTCAACAACCTGTTCATGTCGATCGCCGAACAGATGGGCGTCACGCTGGAAAAGACCGCCTATTCGGTCAACATCAAGGAGCGGCTCGACTTCTCCTGCGCGGTGTTCAACGCGCAAGGCCAGCTTGTCGCCAATGCGCCGCACATGCCGGTGCATCTGGGCTCCATGGACAAGTCGGTCGAGACCATCATTGCCAACAATCCGGTTATGCACCCCGGTGATGTATTCATGCTGAATGCCCCCTACAATGGCGGCACCCACCTGCCCGACATCACGGTAGTGACACCGGTGTTCGATACCGACGGCACGACCATCCTGTTTTACACCGCCAGCCGTGGTCACCACGCGGACGTTGGCGGCATGGCACCGGGCTCAATGACACCATTGGCAACGACGATCCACGAAGAAGGCGTCGTCATCGACAACTTCAAGATGGTCGACAAGGGCACCTTCCTGGAGGCGGACACACTGAAACTGCTTACCGGCGGTGAATTTCCCTGCCGCAATCCGGGCCAGAATATTGCCGATCTGAAAGCCCAGGTCGCGGCCAACGAGAAGGGCGTGCAGGAACTGCGCAAGATGGTCAGGCAGTTCAGCCTTGACGTGGTGCAGGCCTACATGAACCACGTGCAGGACAACGCCGAGGAAAGCGTTCGCCGGGTCATCGGTGCGCTGCATGACTGTGAGTACGACTACGAAATGGATGCAGGCCAGCACATCCGGGTGAAGATCACCGTGGACCGCAACACCCGCTCCGCAACAGTAGATTTCACCGGCACCAGCGAGCAGCAATCCAGCAATTTCAACGCGCCCCGGCCGGTCACCAATGCCGCCGTGCTGTATGTATTCCGCTGCATGGTGGCCGACAACATCCCCATGAACGCGGGCTGCCTGAAACCCATCACCATTATCACTCCATCACGCACCATGCTGTCGCCGGAATACCCTGCCGCCGTTGTGGCAGGCAACGTGGAGGTCAGCCAGGCCGTGACCAGTTGTCTGTTCGGTGCGCTGAAGGCCGTTGCTGCCAGCCAGTCCACCATGAACAACTTCAACTTCGGCAACGCAAAGTACCAGTACTACGAGACAATCTGCTCCGGTACGGGCGCAGGCCCCGGTTACGACGGCACGCCCGCCGTGCACACCCACATGACCAACACCCGGCTGACCGACCCTGAAATCCTCGAATTCCGCTATCCCGTTGTGCTGGAAGACTTCCACATCCGCCGCAACGCTGGCGGGCATGGCAAATGGTCCGGCGGCGGCGGCATCAGGCGCACAGTGCGATTTTTGGAGCAGATGGACGTGTCGCTGCTGACCGGCCATCGGCGCGTGCCGCCATTCGGGCTGGAAGGCGGTGAACCGGGCGAAGTTGGCCATAATTGGTGCCGCCGCGCTGACGGCACACTGGAAGAGCTGAAGGCTTGCGACCAGACAAGGGTTTCGGCTGGCGACGCCATCATCATCCAGACCCCGACCGGCGGAGGCTATGGCAAGGGGTGAGGGCTATGAACGGCGTGACAACAGCGCCAGCATCTCCACCCACGGGTCGACCGTTCCGGCCAGTCCGGCGCCTTCGCCTTCTGTCTCCGCGACCACCTCAAAGCCGGAGGCCTTGAGAAGGTCACGCAACTCATCGACCGCATAGAACGTATAAAACCGACCGAGGTCGTCACGCCGCTCTCCCTCGCCCGTCTTCATGCCGATATGGAAAACACCGCCGGGTTTGAGCGCGGCAGCAATGCGTGACAGATGACCGGGGAAGTCGGCACGCGTGGCGTGCAACAGGCTGAAATTGGCCCAGACGCCATCAAAGGCGCCCTGTTCGCGCAGATCGCTGAAACTTGCATGCCGCACAACAACACCCTCATGGGCGCGCGCTGTTTTTACCATGGCAGCGGACGCATCCGTTGCCGTGACCCGAAACCCGCAAGCGTGCATGGCGGCTGAATGAGCGCCCGGCCCGCACCCCAGATCCAGCACCGCCGCCCCTTTTGGCAATCTGCTCATGAAACGGAGCAAGCCAGGTTCATTTTCAGCCTCCGCAAACGCCTTGGCATAGTCGTCGGCCCTGGTGTCGTAGACTGCGATTGTTGTCTCGTCTTCGGTCATGCTGATCTAGCCTGAGAAGTTTGTACAACGGAATTGGCATTTCCAGACAGCATGATAGCCCCCCATCAGCGCAGCAGACCGGCTTTTTTCAATGCTGGCACATATGTCCGGCTTACGGGCAGGCGCGCGCCTGCCGTGGTCAGCACAGAAACCTTGCCATCTGTGCGATCTACAGATGCAACGGCGTTCCGCTCGACCCAGTGAGAGCGATGAATTTGTTGGCCCGCTGCGTCACCTGCTTCGGCGATGGCATCAGCCAGACGCAGCAGCAGCAACTCGCTGCCCTTGTCAGTGACGACCTCAACATAATGATCCTGCATCGACATATGCAGCAGGCGTCCACGCTTTTCAGGAGGCAGGCGCAGCATCAGCCGGTTAACAGGCGCTCCCGGCACACGAGGTTTGTCAGCCGCAGAGCCTGATTGGAAGAAGAAATAGGCTACAAGACCGATCACAATGGCAACCGGCAAAGTTTGAATTGCCTGCCATAGCACGCCGGTCAATGTCAGCTGAATGCCCAGAAACACCGCCTTGATGATCTCAACTGCGAGGCCGATGAATGGCGATGCGAGGCAACACCCGATCACCGTCTGCGGCAGACCGATCCTGTTGCCTTCACCATGCCACGCGCTGACCAGCGCAATGCCTGCAAGCGCGATCAACCAGGTGGCAGCATGAATGGTGAGCCAGAAGCCCAGCCGCTCGGCAAATCCCAGTTGATCAAATGTGCCGAAGGGTCCGGTGAAAACGAACAGGGCAACGATCGCACCAAAGGCAATCCAGAGGCGTCTTTCGCCCAAGAGCATCTGCATTTCGCGAAGCGTGAGTTGCCATACTGATCGTTTCACGCATCCCTCGCCCTGTTTCACGCAACACTGCTTCATCCGTCGCCCGCCGCAGATTATCCCTTCATGCATTGGCAACATGCACTAACTGAAGGATTGTCACATGAACTTCAACCCATTGATAGCTGCTGGCCCTGCAGTCCAGATGCATGTGGCAGCAGCCGCACTGGCAATCGGCCTTTCCATCATGTTGCTGGCTGCTCGCAAGGGCACACCTTTCCACCGTTGGACCGGGCGAAGCTGGGTGTTGATGTTGGCTATCATCTGCATATCGTCATTCTGGATAACCGAGTTGAACAACGGTCACTACAGCTGGATACACGTTCTTTCGGCTGGTACTCCCTGCGGCCTGATCTATGCCATATGGGCCGTCAGGCACGGCAATGTCAGGGCCCACAAATATGCCATGCTCTGCACCATGTTCGGTGCCTTGGCTGGAGCCGGTGCATTCACTGTGGTACCCGGCCGTCTGCTTGGACAGGTGTTTTTCGGCTAGCAAGCATCAAAACGTCACCGGCACCGGTTTGCGCCTCAGGCCCGACAGCGCATTGAAAATCAGCGCAGTCATCAGGATGGCTCCGCCTGTCAGTGTTGCAACTTTGGCGGTCTCACCCAGAAATATCCATACCCAGATCGGCCCCAGCACCACTTCCGTCATGGCCAGCAAGGCAAGCTCGGCTCCGGGCACCACGCGCGACCCAAGCGTGTACAGCACCATGCCCATTCCAAGCGCGGCAAACCCCAGGACCAGCGCGATCAGCACCTCGTTCAGCGGCAGGTAGAACCCCTGGCCTGTCCCCCATAACATCAGCCCCGAAAGTTCGATTGCGAATACACCGCCCAGAAAGATTACCGGCAGCATGTCGCCGGACTTGCCCCAACGCAGTGCAACCGTGAACAGCGCAAACCCGAATGCGGAAAACAGCGCCACGCCGTCGCCCGCCCAATTGCCGGTGGTAAAGCTGTCGGCCACCATGAAGGCGATACCGGCAAGGCCGACCAGCATCGCGACCCACGTTGCCGGGCGAACACTTTCACCCAGCAGCAAAAAGCTGAGCAGCGCCGCCATGAACGGCGCCGTGGCAAACAGAAAGGCAGCGTTGGCCACACTTGTAAGCTGGATTGCCCCGATGCCGCCGGCATAAGCCATGATCAACGCCAGCCCACCCAGAACACCAGGCACGCCAGTATCCAGAATGAGTGCGAACGGTCTGCCGCCAGAGCGCCACGTCATCAGCAGAAACACCATCGGCACCATGCCGAGCGAACGGTAGAACAGGATCTGCCAGACCGTGCCGCTCTCGATCATGCGGATGCCAAGTGGAATGGTCGACCAGCACACCCCGGCCAGCGCCACCATGATGACTCCGGCGGGATAGCTGAAACTGTCCTGTCTTGCTGATTTGTGCGAACGCCCCTTCATGGTGCGATTTGAGGTGAGACCTTACGCAGTGTCTATCAAATCTGCGACATGGGCACTCCTCGCCCGGTGCATGGCTAACGGCAGTAGGTGCCGGTGCCGGAGCGGCCATGTTTGCCCAGATCGAAGTGGAAATGGTTGTGGTGATGGCGGTCAGCCTTTGGACCAAGTACGGTGGTAAAAGTGCCACAGGCCTGCCCGTGCACCTGCTTCAGGAATGAGCTTTCACCGCCCCAGCTTCCCCAGTCGCCCTCCACCGTGATGACCTTGCCCGATTCCAGTGTGAATGCGGAGACATCCAGCGCGTTGCCGAAACTGTGTTCGGAAATCTTGGCGCCGCGCTGATTGTTGCGGGCACGGCAGGCATAGGAAGCGGCAATGCGCAATGACACCACGCGCTCACCAAACGCGGATTGCGCAGCCGGCTGCAGCACTGCACCAATCCAGTTGTGTGTGGCACCGACCATCTGGCACTCAAGCTTTGCCGGCGTTGAAAATGCAACGCCATCGACCGAACGCACTTCCCAGGCATTGTTGATGCCGCAAGCTCCCTTGCCTTCGACACTGCCAAGCGATGTCGCATCGGCGATAGAAGAAGGGTTTACCGCGCATTGTCCTGACGGCGTGCGCACCCCGACGGTAGTAAAGTCGCTGGTGAGCTCCGGCTTGCCGGAACAGGCAGCCAGCACAGCCATTGTCAGGAACATTGCAGCTATGGCAGATTTGCGCACCTTCATCCCCCACGAATGGATTGCAAGAAAGGTCAAACTACGTCAGCGTGGTTAACGCCTGATAACCGACCCAACATCCGCAGGAATTTTTCATGTACACCATTTTCACCGCGCCCGGCACCGGCGCTTTTGCCGTTGAAGCAATGCTTGAAGCTGGTAGCGCCAAATGGCAGCGCCACATAACCGACACATCACGCGGTGAGCACAAGACAGCGGAGTTTCTGGCGCTCAATCCGGCTGGTCAGGTGCCCGCGCTGAAGCTGCCTTCCGGTGAAATGATGAGTGAATCAGCTGCTATGTGCCTGTATCTGGGTGACGCATTCCCTGAAACAGGGTTGGCGCCAGCGGTTTCTGACCCGGCTCGTGCAGCCTATCTGCGCTGGATGGTGTATCTGTCGGCGGTGGTTTACGAGGCTGATCTGCGCCACTTCTACGGCGACCGATATACCACTGACCCGGCAGGCGCAGGTGCTGTCAAACAGCGCGCCAAGCAACAAATGGACGATGCCTTTGCCATTCTGGACGCCCGGCTGGCATCAACCGCCTGGCTTGCCGGTGAGCACATGAGCGCCGCCGACATCTACATGGCGATGCTGGCAAGCTGGCACCCCGATGTAGCCGGCCTCAAGAAAGCCTGCCCCAGGCTGGCGGCCGCGTGCGCGAAGGTTGCAGAACTGGACTACGTGCAGCGGGCCAACGCGTTTCACAAACTCTGGTAGGCATGAATTCTGACCTGCCAGTTGCGCCGGGCACGGCAGCGTCAGCCCTTCTCTATGACCCAGAATACCACCGACAACCCCTGTTGAGCCAGATGTGCCGGAGGGCTCAGCTGTTCGTGGGTTTTCACCCTGCCACCTGCAGCCCTGGCCCACTCCTTCATGTCGTAGTGCGCGATGCCGAGCCTGCGATGGGCAAACTCTTCGCGCAGAAATTCCAGATTGTGTGGCGCGAAATCCGCAATAACAAGCCGCCCGCCGGGTTTTAGCACACGCACCGCTTCAGCTATTGCCCTGGCCGGGTCGGACAAAAAGTGCAGCACCTGATGCAGCGTAACCAGGTCAGCGCTGTCGTCTGGCAGACCAAGGTTTGCGATATCGCCCTGGCGAACCTGCACATGGTCAAGCCCTGCCCTGCCCAGTTCAGCCCGGGCAAAGCTCAACATCTCGCGCGAAAGGTCGATTCCAATTGCCTCATCGGCAGCCGGCGCAAACAACTCCAGCATGCGGCCCGTGCCGGTTCCCAGATCAACGAACATCTTGTTGTGACTGCTGCCCGCAAGCCGCCTGATCGCGGCCTCGGTCTGTTCTTCGGCAACGTGATAGGCGCGGATGGCAGCCCAGTTCTCGGCATTTTGGGCAAAGTAGGCTTGCGCGTCCGCCTGCCGCTGCGCCTTTACCTGGGAAATCTGATCAAGATCTCGGGCAAACTGCGGGTCGTCTTCATCCATGAAATTGACAAGCGCAGCCGCCAGATCAGAGTTCGTCGAGCCTGCATTCGACCTGAACAGCATCCACGCGCCTTCGCGGTAGCGTGAAACCAGCCCGGCCTCGACCAGCAGCTTCAGATGGCGCGAGACACGCGGCTGGCTCTGACCGAGAATCGTAGTCAGTTCCGAGACGTTAAACTCGCCGCGAGACAGGATGAAAAGCAGCCGCAGCCGAGTCTCTTCTCCTGCTGCACGCAGCCCTGAGAGCAATTGGTCAATCATTCATGCCCGCGCCGGATCATCCATCGTTCAATTCACCGTTACCCACAAGCCTTAGCGTGCCACCAGAGCATCATGCAAGCCTCCACTTTCGCAGCGACATTCTTGACGCCAGCAAGTAAACCGCTTTACTTGTTGTACAACTGATTTGCGAAGCGCCATACCGAAGCGATACGCTGCCCCCATCGAAACGTCAAAGGACACCTGGAAGATGAACCGTCGATCGTTTGCAGTGACTGCCGCGCTGGCCGGACTTGTTCTGGCAGCGTCCCTGGCGCCTTCTGCCCATGCTGCAGATCACCCAGCCGTGACATATGCAAGAAGTGTGGCAAACGACCTGTTGGCGGCCAACAGGGCCGGCACCATCACAAGTTTCTCGCGCGTACTGCGCCGCCATGCCGACATTGCCGGTATCTCCACCTATTCACTTGGCAACTATCGCTCACTGCTGCAAAGCGGCGACAAAAACCGCTACTACAACGGCGTCACCGCGTTCATGGCCCGGTACTTCGCAGACCAGACCCGCCAGTACCGCGTAGCCAAGGCCGATGTCGTCGACGCCAAGCAGGCTGGCTCTGACATTGCGGTAAACACATTGGTGACTTTGCGCACCGGTGAAAAATACACCGTGCAGTTTCTCATGCGCCCTGCTGGCAAATCATTCAAGATTACTGATGTGAAAGTGTCGGTGCCGGTATTGGGTTTTGTCTCGCTGACCTATCAGCAGCGCGGCATCTTCCAGAAATTCCTTGTCAAGAAGGGCGGCAACGCCAGGGCGGTCAAGGAACTGGTCAACACCTTGAACCGTTAGCCCGCCAGCACAATTCAGCTTGAATCGACTGCACATTCAAGCTTGCGCTTCACGACACCGGCAGGTTCAAGCCTTGAACTTCAAACGCGCTGTCTGAAAATCTTCCGACATCCACGCAACCAGCTGCTGGTCCTTGTCATAGGCACTGGTGGCAAACTCCAACGCATGCGCTGAAGCATCGATCTGCCGCTTTATCATGCGCACCGCCAGGCCGGGATAAGACGCAATCCGTTCAGCCATTTCCATGGCGTGTGAAAGTGCCTCTCCCTGCTCGCACGTATTGTCGGCAAATCCCAGCCGGCGTGCTTCGGCAGCGTCCCAGCGTTCACCCGCCAGCAGCACGCGCCTTGTTGCCTGCACTCCCACAAGCGAAATCAGCCGCGGAACCGAATGCCATCCCATATTGTGGGCAACCTCAACCTCCGGCGCACCAAAAAGCGCCGATGCCGAAGCGATACGAAAATCGCACATGGAGGCAAGTGCGAACCCACCGCCAAGGCACGCGCCTTCAACAGCGCAAATGACCGGAACCTCAACTGCGGCCCATGCCCGGGCAACACGAGGGCCACGTTCGCTGTAGTAGCGCTTTTCCTCAAGCGGCATCGCTGCCATCCGGTCGAACACCGGATCACCCAGATCCATGCCAGCTGAAAATATCTTCTGCGAACCGGTCAGCACCACACAGCGCAGCCGGGTGTCATCGGCGAACCCCAATGCCACCTCCGCCAGTTCGTTCATGATGGCAAAAGACATGGCATTGGCCTTGCTGCCTCGCTCGTAGCGAACCACGGCAATTCCATTGTTGCGTGAAACTGAAACGGTATTGATCGTGCTTGTCATGAAGACGAGGCTGCACCGCCACGCAGCAGTTTGCAAGCAGCCTGGAATGACGTTGCAGGCATCTTGCCTGTTGCAGGCTGAATTGGGCATATTGATCACCATGACCTGTTCAAACCCGCACCGGCGTCGATTTTGTACTGGTGTCGCTGGCGCCTCGCTGGCGCCATGCTGGCCTTTGCCGCCTGCCCTGTTGCCCTTGCGCGCAACAATGCAGAAGAGCAGCTGGTGGACGCCGCAGCAAACGCCATGCTGCAAACCATCGCAAACGGCAACCAGCGCGCCGATATCGAAAAAGTTCTCAGCGAGTATGTGTCACTGGAACACATCGCACTGTTTGCCCTGGGCAAACATCGCCGGCGCCTGAAAGCACAACAGCAGCAAACCTATATCACCTTGTTTCGCGAGATGATCATCAACGCCCTCGTCAAACATGGCGGGCGGATCCGGGGAGAGGCATTTGTGGTCACCGGTTCACGCGGCGGTATTGTGCAAGGCTACATCCGGCACCGTCAGGACACGCGCACCAAGCTGGAGTTCCGCACCAAAGATGCACGCATTGCTGATATCCGCGTTCAGGGGTTCTGGCTCGCCATCACCTTGCGCAAGAGCTATGACCAACTGCTGCAACAGGCCAATGGCGACATCAACGCATTGCTTGATTATCTGAAATCCGGTGCAACCCCATGAGTGCTTCATGAGCTACGAACGCCGAGAAGGCGAAGTCACAGCAAGCCGCGACCCGGCCCTCGAGCCCGGAGATGCCTCTGTGGTATTCATTGGCCGGATAAGATCGCCCTGGCACACGCGCGAACAATGCCCGAAAAACATGCGCCAGGCGCTGGAAGTGCAATCCGGCGGCTGCTGGCTGGAGATTGATGAACCGTGGCGTGACGGGCTGGAAGGCCTTGCACAGGGAGACCATGTACACTTGCTGTACTGGATGCATGAGGCCCGCCGTGATCTGATCAGGCAAAAGCCACGCCACCGCGACACCGCCACTGGAACATTTGCCTTACGTTCACCAGTCAGGCCAAATCCGATCGCTCTTGCACTGGTGCAGATAACCGCACTGGACGTGGAGATGGGGCGCATCGACATAAATGCCACGGACGCTCTGGACAACACTCCATTGCTGGACATAAAACCGCATCTGCCAAGCATCGATATTGCCGTAGGGACATCTATGGCATAATCCGCATTAAACAGCTAGGTTGCGCAGTTGCTTTTGGTATGGCAATAGCAACGGCAGGCAGAGTGAGTGTGAGATGGCAGAGTTGGAGATAATAGGCCCCGCAGATGATGTGAGTGTTCGCATCTGCAGGCTGGTCTGTCTGGAAAAAGGTGTTCTTCACAAGTTCAGGGAAGTGCAGCGCGGGTCTCGGGCTGCGAACCGGGAGAACATTTTTGGTTCCCTGCCTGCAATGCGTCACGGCAAGGTACGATTGTTCAATGCCCGCGCCATCAGCCATTATGTCGATAACCGGTTCAATGGCAGGATGCTTCTACCCACCGAAACAATCAGGGGCGCAGAAGTTGAACAATGGATATTCCTGATCCAGAACCGCCTCGGCCACCTGCTGCGCAACCGGTATCCGGAAACATGGTCTACATGTGAGCGCACCCAGGACTGCCTGCACAAATTGAGTGAGAACATTGGCAGCACCCCTTGGCTGGTCGGGCGCAGCTTCACCCTTGCCGATATATGGCTGCTGCCGATTGTGCACAACTACCTTGCCACCATCACCCTCGAGGAACTTCTTCAGACCACACCGGCTCTTGGCGTGTGGTACGAAAAACACACAACCCGCAAGACCTGGCAGCGCCTCATTGCCAGCCCGAAACACCACGCCTGATGCTGGAATTCGCAACTGCCTGCTTTTTCCTGTTGATCACACCAGGGCCAGGAGTGCTGAGTGTTGCCGGTGTCGGCGCAGGCTTCGGCGTAAAGGCCGGCTCGAAGTATCTGTGGGGTCTGTTCAGCGGCAACTTTCTTGTCGGCCTTGCCGTGGCAACGGGCCTGTCAGCGCTGATATTCTCAATCCCATACGTACGCACCGTTCTGCTGGTCGCAGCCATTGCCTACCTGACATATCTGGCCGCCAAGATTGCGCTGGCCGGCAGCAAGGTCGCGTTTGCAGCGCCCGGCCGTGCCCCCGGATTCTGGAACGGCTTTACCTTGCAATTCATCAATCCGAAAGCCTACGCGGTCAACACTTTGCTGTTCACGGGGTTTGCCTTCCATCCTGCAAGTTACGTCGCAGAAGTTTTCGTTAAAATATTGATATTAAACGCATTATGGATACCCATCCATTTCCTGTGGCTAGGCACAGGTGTGTATATCAAGCAGCTCGATCTGCCCGCCCAGGTGCAGCGCGCCATAAACATTTTCATGGCGTTGGCAATGCTGGGTGTTGTGGCCATCGCGACTATGGCTGAAGTGCGCTGAGAGTTAAGCAACGATTACCACGAAAGCGCGAATGCAAGCTGGCCTGCTAAGAGCGCGCCAACACCCTTCTGATATCAATAACCATGGGAGACACGAGAAGCAGAAAAGTTGCTACCATGGGCGCCACAACAACAGCCCTGATTGCCCGGTTCGCGAAACCGGCGATCAGAGACTTTCACAAATACGTGCACATTCTTGTGCCAATTGCAGTCGTTCTGGCAGCAGCAATGCTGATCTGGATCATGATGCAGCACCAGAATCAGGCTCAACAGCAGCAACGAGCAGACATCTCGGCCGCCTCGAGTCAAATGGTGGACAGTATCGCCACACTGCCTGCCGGCATGGCCAACACCGAAACCATCTATCGGAAAATGCTGGGTTCGCTTACCGCGGACGCTGCGGTTCAGTGCGCCAGGTTGCGCACTCCCACTGGCACAACCATCGCTGTTTCCAGCAGATCTGCAGTATGCGGCGCCGACAGCGGCGACCTCACTGTCGAGACTGCCATGCGCGATGGCTTCATACTGTCAATCATCCATTCGGACCAGGCTCTGCAATCCACATATCGCATCTTCATACGCGTTGCACTCGTGGCATTGCTTTGCGGGTTGTCGATTGCGATCGTTTTCAACTTCCTGTCCCACACAATGTTCATCGAGCGCGAGATGTTGAGGCGCCAGCGCGCCGAACAGGATGCACGCGACGCCATGCAGGTCGCCCAGGCAGCTGCATTGACCGCAGAGCAGGCCAACGCGGCGAAAAGCGGCTTCCTGGCAACCATGAGCCACGAAATCCGTACACCGCTGAGTGGTATAGTTGGCATGGCAGACATGCTCAGCGAAAATATCAACGACAGCACCAACAGAGGCTTCGCACGCATGATCGCCACGTCAGGTCACGCGTTGATCGGCTTGTTGAATGACTCCCTGGATCTTTCAAAAATCGATGCCGGGCGCATGTCCATTTCCAATGAACCATGCAACCTGCGCCATGTGCTGCAGGAATGCACCAGTCTTTTTCGTGGCCGGGCCGCAGAAAAAAACATCGCAATCGTATGCGAAATATCCAGCAATGTTCCCTCTCAGGTCGTCATTGACCCTGTTCGCCTGCGTCAGGTTTTGACCAACCTGATCTCCAATGCGATCAAATATACCGATCAGGGCAGCGTGACCGTTAGCGCGTGCGCCAGCCAGATCGATGTCGTCACTGGCAAAGTCGGCCTGAAGCTGCAGGTCGCGGATACCGGCAGTGGTATTGATGAAACATCACTGCCGCGCATATTCGACAGGTTCGCACAAGCTGCTCAACCTGCAGACCTCGCTGCATCCGGCACCGGCCTGGGCCTGGCTATCTGCCAGGAAATCGTGAGCCTGATGGGTGGCACGATCAGCGCTGCCAGTGTACCGGGAGAGGGTTCCACCTTCACTGTGAGCCTTAGTGTGGACCCTGCTGCATCAAGCTTTGGCGATGAGCCTGTACTGGCAGCTCAGCCAACGGCTGAACCGCACGTGCAAACCGAAGCAGCAGTCATGATCGTGAGTGCGGACAGTGATGCAGCCGCCCACCAGTCCGTAAAGCTGGAAAGCCGCGGCTATGCAGTGACTATCTGCAAGACCGTTGAGGAAGCACGCGATGCAGCGCTCGAGTGCCCGCCCGGCGCAATGATCGTCAACCTTGATCACGCCGGTGCAAACCTTCAGCCACTGGTGAAATTTATCAATGAGACTGCCGAACAGGCAATCCACATAATTGGCATGTCAGCAGACCCGGCAAGGCTGCATATCGACCTGCGCTGCAGCCTGGATGCACTCGTGGTCACACCCGGGCCCTGGGATGAACTGCTGCGGGTGCTTGCCCACGCGAGCGTCAACCGGACACACTGACATGCGGCCTGAACAGGGAAGGTCTGTGTATCAGCGGCCAATATCGCTGAGCTTTTCCACCGTCTCGTCAGCTCGCCTGACTGCTGCCTCGAACCTTTCTTCGTACGCGGCCATGCGTTTGGCCGGTTCCTTGTAGTACGCGGTGAACTTGATCAGACGGATAAACAGTCCGTTGAGAACGCGGCCCCACAACCGCATCGGTCTGTCGAAATCGAAAATCAGGATCACCCGTTCCTCGTCGGTGTCGTTCCACACTTCGTGCTGGTAAGTGTCATCAAAAACGAATATCTCGCCGGGCCGCCAGACGCAGGTGTTGTCGCCAACCTGCATTCGGCACTTCTCCTGCTGCTTTGGCACGATCAAGCCAAGATGCGACCTCAAAATGCCCGACGTCACGCCCTTATGTGAAGGAATGTGATAGCCCGGCGACAGGATGGAAAACCAAGCTGTCTGAATGTTGGGCACCTTGTCGAGCAGGCTGGCCGTCACAGGCGCCTGCACGCAATTGCGCTGCAGCTTGGTTCCAAAACCATACAGGATGAAAGTGCGCCAGTTGCTTCCCTTCGAGATCATTGCCTGGTCGGGCGACACTTCGTGGAACAGGGGCACCGCGTCCCGGTGTTCCAGTATCTTGCGAACCTCAGCTTCAATGGCCCGCCAGTTTTTCTCGAAGCCTTCGAGAAAGGGGAAGTCTGCATTGTCCAGAATGGCATCCTGACCGACCAGCGACTGGGAATAAAACACCCGCTGCAAACCGCGCAACAGCTTTTCACCGACACGCTGCACCAGCCGCGCACGCCTCCATCGCAGCCATGGCCCCCAGGCAACGTAATGTCCCTTTGAATTATACGGCATAAGGCCCGTGTGCCTCCGTGAGAGCGCTCCGGACCACATAGAAACAATTCACCCGGCTTAACGTCAAGGCCGGGCAGTTGGCCATGATCAGTCCTGAATGTCACCACCTAGCCCAAGTGCAGTGTGCACACCGGCCTTAGGCATGGTGCGCGGGTCACGCGGTTGCCAGACACCCGCCTCAACAAGTTCGAGAAAGTTCTCAAGCCGCTGGTTGAACATTACAGGCTCTTCAAGATTGATCGCGTGACCGGACGCCGGGAACACCACGAGTCTCGCCGCCGGCATGATCTCTTTCAGCCAGATGTTGACATGCAGGCAGGATGTATCCTCATCGCCCACCATCAGCAGGACTGGCACTTCAACGCGGGCAAGGGTGCCTTCCTGATCACGCAGAGAGGGTCTACCCACCTGCACCCCGCGCAGGATATGCGATGCAGCGCGCCAGGGGTGTGAAGCAAGATGTTCAACACTCAACTGCCATGCGGCCTGGTCCTTGGCTCGCAACTGAATGCGCGTCGGCCCCATGCACATGGCTTGCGCAGGAACTGCCTGCTGCTTTTCCATCATGGCCGCAAGCGCGAGCGCCTCGGTGACGAAGCCTTCACGCGCCGCAGTGTCTTGCGAGGAACCGGAACCACCCGCCGCAGCCGTTACTGACAACACCCGTTCCGAATGGAACTGTGCCAGTTGCAGCGCCGTGAACGCGCCCATCGAAAGGCCGACAATGTGGGCCTTCCTGACGCCAACCGCATCCAGCACCGCAAGCACATCGCCATTCATCAAGGCCTGTGAATAGGCCGCCGGATCATCCGGGCAATCTGACGGCGGATAGCCTCTGGCGCAAACTGCAATGCATCGGTAACCGCTCTTCAGCGCCGCCACTTGCCCCGCCCATGAGCGATGATCGCCGGCATATTCATGCACGAACACGATCACTGGTCCTGGCTTGCCGGTATCAGTGTAGTGAATTACCACACCGTCATTTACAGCAGTTGGCATGGCTGCTTCCCTCAGATCAGGTGCGCGAAAACTGCTTGTACTTGATCCGCTTCGGCATGATCGAGTCTTCGCCAAGCCGTCGCTTCTTGTCTTCCTCGTAGTCTGCGAAGTTGCCCTCGAACCATTCCACGTGGCTATTACCCTCGAACGCAAGGATATGCGTGGCAAGACGGTCAAGGAACATGCGGTCATGGCTGATGACCACTGCGCACCCGGCGTAGCTTTCCAGCGCCTCTTCCAATGCCGCCAGTGTTTCGGTGTCGAGGTCATTGGTCGGTTCATCGAGCAGCAATACGTTGGAGCCCTTCTTCAGCATCTTGGCCAGATGCACCCGGTTGCGTTGGCCGCCGGACAATGAGCCGACCTTCTGCTGTTGGTCGCCGCCCTTGAAATTGAACGCAGAGCAATAGGCGCGTGAGTTCTGCTCGCGCTTGCCGAGATAGAAAATCTCGTTTCCCTCGGAAATCTCTTCCCATACCGTCTTGTTCGCATCAAGCTGATCACGGCTCTGATCCACATAGCCGAGCTGCACGGTTTCACCAACACGGATTGAACCGTCATCAGGCTGTTCCTGCCCGGTGATCATTCTAAACAGCGTGGTCTTGCCCGCGCCGTTGGCACCAATGATGCCGACGATACCGCCCGGCGGCAGCTTGAATTCCAGCCCGTCAATCAACAACCGGTCTCCATAGCCTTTCGACAGCCCTTCACATTCAATCAC
Source organism: uncultured Alphaproteobacteria bacterium (assembly GCA_963787895.1). GTDB lineage: Bacteria > Pseudomonadota > Alphaproteobacteria > Rhizobiales > Aestuariivirgaceae > Anderseniella. The sequence continues at coordinate 24,578 of CAWBEX010000006.1, forward strand.
CACATCGCCAAGGCGCTCGCCCGGTGGAATGACGATCTGTGCCGAGGTCGACTTGAGACGGTTGTCATTGGCCTTGACCAGCTCGTCATAGGCCTTGATACGCGCCTTGGACTTGGCCTGACGCGCCTTGGGAGACGCGGCAATCCATTCCTGTTCCGCCTCGAGTGCCTTCTGGCGGGACTGGTCCTCGCGCTTTTCCTGGGCAAAGCGCTTGGCCTTCTGGCCGAGATATGCCGAATAGTTGCCTTCGTATGGTATGCCCCTGCCCCGATCGAGCTCGAGAATCCACCCCGTCACGTTGTCGAGGAAGTAGCGATCATGGGTGATGATCAGGATCGCACCGGGATACTCGCGCAGATGATGCTCCAGCCAGTTCACGCTTTCCGCATCAAGGTGGTTGGTTGGTTCGTCGAGCAGCAGCAAATCAGGCTTGCGCAACAGCAGTTGAGTCAATGCCACACGGCGGCGCTCACCGCCTGACAGTTTGGATACATCCGCATCGCCGGGCGGGCAACGCAATGCGTCCATGGCCTGCTCAACCTGGCTCTCCAGATCCCAAAGGTTCAGCGCGTCAATCTGATCCTGCAGCCTGGTCATCTCGTCGGCGGTTTCGTCGGAATAGTTCATCGCCAGTTCGTTGTACCGGTCAAGGATTGCCTGCTTGTCAGCCACCCCTTCCATGACATTGCCCATCACGTCCTTGCTCTCGTCAAGCTTCGGTTCCTGCGGCAGGTATCCACTTGTCGCACCGTCCGCCAGCCAGGCTTCGCCGGAGAACTCCTTGTCGATGCCAGCCATGATGCGAAGCAGCGTCGACTTGCCCGCGCCGTTGGGGCCGAGCACACCGATTTTGGCGTCGGGGTAGAACGACAGGTGAATGTCCTCCAGCACCTTTTTGCCGCCGGAGTAGGACTTGGTCATGCCCTGCATGTGATAAATAAATTGCCGCGCCATATCGGGCTCGTGCCTCTTGCTATGTAATTTGTGGAATGCTGATGCCGGGTTCTACTCGAACGAAGGCGATGAACGCAACTGTCATCAACCCGGTGGTGCGACGAAGAAGAAAGGCGCACAGCATCAGCATAAGCCGCACGCCACGATGCGCCGGGCTTCAGCGTGGCCCTTGCACCAACGAAAAACCCGGCGCTGCATCACAGCACCGGGCCTTGTCATACCTGCGTTTGAGACTGTCTAGCCCTTGCCAGGCCAGCCATTCGCCATGGCGTTGTTCTCGGCCGACTTCTTGGCCTTGTATCCTTCGGTGGCCCGGCCTACCTGCCGGCCATTAGAGGCAAACTGCCTCCAACGGTGCTCACCCTTCTTGTCCTTGTAGAATTCCCATTTGTCGCCCGCCTTGCTGCCGCGATTGGCGTTTGACTGGCAATCCTTCTTTTCCTTGTAGCCTTCCGACGAGGCTCCGATGATCTCGCCGTTCTTGTGAGTCTTGCGCCAGCGCCACTCACCCTTTTTATCCTGATAGTATTCAGTCTTCACGTCTGCCATCGCCGTCATTCCCTTCACGGTTGCTGCCTGAAGGTCATCAAGCGATGATTCGCGCCGAGAGTCACGCACAGGCTGCAATAGCTGCACAAGCACGTGAGCCAGCTAACCGGGCGCGGGTCCCCTGGCTGCGTGTTCCAGCGCAGACTTCTGCGCTGCCTGCTCGGCCATGATCTTCTTCTGGTACTGGCTCTGGACGATATCGACCAGCACCAGCGTGACCAGCACGAAGTAGAATGTTGCCTTGCTCATGGCCTCGATTTCGTAGCCAAAGAAACTGAGATGAGCCAGATGGCCGCCCTCGCTCATCAACATGACACCGACCAGCAGCAGCACAAACAGGCCAAGCACTTCATACATCCGGTTGCGCTCCAGGAAGCGGGCAACATGTTCCGCCATCACCACCATCAGAATGCCTGAAATGATGATAGCCAGTGCCATGACCCAGAACACATGGGTAAGGGCGATAGCCGACAGGACCGTGTCGAATGAGAACACGATATTCATGATGAGTATCCAGACAAGCGCCGAACCGACCGTGCGTTTGGCCACTCCATTCGCCTTGCCATTCTCGCCATGCAGATCATGCACCACCAGCATGTGGAATATTTCTTTCAAAGCCGTGTAGATCAGGAATACACCGCCCAGCAGCACGATGATGGCGTGTCCGTTCACGTCGGCATGCACAAACGGCAGGTCGAACTTGAACAGCGATGACTGAAACGTCTCGATCATCTGTAGCACAACGAACAGCAGCAGGATGCGCAGTGCTATGGCCAGTATGATGCCGACCCGGCGGACATACCGCTGCTTCTCGGGCGCTACACGCTTGGCTTCTATGGAGATGTAGAGAAGATTGTCAAAACCGAGAACGGTTTCCAGCGCGGTGAGCACCAAAAGCGTGAAGAGGTTCTGAAGGGTGAAAAGTTCAAGCATACTTACGCTCCGGCAGTGAGCCCAACGGGAATCGGGACCTTGAATACAACTTACTGTAACCCCACAGGATCGACAACGCCGGATGGACAGCCCGGTTCCGTAACTGTCGCTGCCGCGATCAGGTCAGCCATCCGGCTGGCTGGTGCAATGTCGCCGGAAAGACCGATGGTCAGTTCCACTATCAACCGCCGCCCACCGTCATTCTTGCAAGCAATGCGCAAACGTTGGCCAGCATCTTGCCCGAAGCTCTCATCGAATGCGGCGCGTATCTCCCTACCCGTTACCTCCTGGCCGATCCGCGAGGCAAACAGGTCACGAACTGGAGATGCATTGAGTTGATCCATCAGCAGCAAGGCATCGCGAAAGAACTCGCCCTCGCCTTCGCCGCCATAACAGGTGCCGTGCTTGATCCATTCATGCTTGTGCAGGCCCGAACGCGTGCCCGGCATCACCTCCTGCAAGCGGCGCCATGTGGCATCGTCAAGCCGTTGCCACGGCAAATCCTGCCAGCGCCGCTTCTTGTCCAGTGTGATGGTCGTATCATCGACACCGCAATAGGCTCTTGCGCGCGGCTGCGGCCACAGACCATGCAAGGTGAAATTCACGGCATCATAACGGCCGGGTGTTTGCGACCGGCACTCCGGCAACCGCGAACGGCCTTCACAGAATGCCGGCTGCCAGCTGGCCGCCAGCACATATTCCGGTGCGCTGGCTGAAATCTGCTGGTAACCCAGCACCCCTCCGCCGATGGCGATGACAGCCAGCACCAGATTGCGCACAAGTGGCGGGATATTCATTCATGCGGCCTTGCGGGCAACGAACACAGCCCAGAAATAGTTGCGGTACACAACCTCAACCTCGCCAAGACCAGCCTGTTCCAGCCACAGCACCTGATCATCAAGATCAGCATTGATGTCCATCGCCTTCATCCGGGCAACGCCGTCTTCAATGTCCTGCTCCAAAGCGCCAGCGGCCAGCGCATCCTTCTTCCACAGCCTGAAATGAATGTCCTGCACTGCCTGCGAACACGCCTGTACCTGGTCCACGTTGACGAATATGCCACCCGGCTTGAGAGCGGCGACCACCTTGGCAAACACATTGCGTTTGTCTTCATGCTCCAGATGATGGATCACGAACGAAGACATGATCCGGTCCCAGCCCTCGCCAAAATCGCCATCGACGATATCAAGCTCCCTGAAAGAAAAGTGCGTGTTTGCGGAAAGCTTTTGCCGCGCCTGAGCCAGCATGGGCCTTGATATGTCAGTAAGCTCAATACGCGCAGATGGATGGGCGTTGGCCACTTCCACCGCAAACCCGCCGGTGCCCGAACCAAGGTCAAGCACTCGTGGCGCATCCGTACCATGCAGCGCCAGAGCCTCAACAGCAGCGCCATACAGGGCAGCATAATCCGGGATCATCGCACGGCGCGATCGGTCGTAGGTGGCAGCGGCTTTGTCAAATCCGGTCATTGGTCTGTCAGGTCGGGTTTCGGGCTTGCAGTTTTAGTCTTCATAAATATCAATGTCACCCATGGAATTCCTGTTGCCTATTTTCAGCCTGTGGGCTGTCCAGCTTCTGGCGGCTATCAGCCCGGGCCAGTCATTTGTGCTGATCTCGAAACTGGGGCTTTCAAGTCCACGCCCCGTAGCGCTGGCCGCTGTTATGGGGCTGGGCGTTGGCACCATCATCTGGTCCAGCGCAGCCATCCTCGGTGTTGCAGTGCTGCTGAAACAAGCCGCCTGGGCCTACACCGCCTTCAAGATCGCAGGCGGGCTCTATCTTTTGTTCCTCTCATTCAAGATGTGGACGCATGCAAAGGACCCGATAGAACTGGACACAAACAAACAAAAGCAGATGAAGCCCTGGCCCGCCTTCGTGCTTGGCCTGATAACCCAACTGGCCAACCCAAAGGTCATCGTATTCTTCGGCTCGATATTTGTAGCGCTGCTGCCCGCCAACTCACCCGCATGGGTGTATGCCGCTGCCGTTGTCATTGTTTTTGTAAACGAAATCGGCTGGTACAGCTTTGTCGCACTTGCGTTCTCGGCACAGAAATCGCGAAATGCCTACAGTCGCGCCAAGACGTGGATTGATCGGGCGATGGCAGGTTTTCTGGCCATCATCGGCGCCAGATTGATTCTTGCTGAAGACTAGCGCTCAAGCGATTGAACATACCCGGCATTGAAACGCGCATAGCCGTTTTGTGTCACCTTCAGATGACTGCGCACGAGCTGATGAAACTCAGGCAGTTTGTGATAGGGCACTGCCGGATAAACGTGATGCTCGGCGTGATACGGCATGTTCCAGGCAAGCCAGCGTACTATTGCACTGGTAAATGTCGTGCGTGAGTTTTCCAGCATGTTGGCGACCAGCGGGCACCGGCCATGTTCAGCAAGCAAATACAGCCTGAGGAAAGGCTGGCCCAGAAGCACCGGCAACAGCCACACCCATACCAGCAGCGCAGAGCCTGCAAACACCGACGCTGCCAGTGACGCAGCGTACACAACCCACATGATCCGGGCTTCGGTTTTCAGCTTTGCCCTGCTGCGTTCGGGAACAAAAGCTTCGGTGCTGGGCCAGATCGCATTGTTGAATGTGACCTTCAGGTTGCCGCGCCACACCGGCAGACCCGAAACATGCAAGATGTACTGCCCGATGGTGTCCGGTTTTGGCGAAGCAAGCTCGGGATCATTTTCAGGATCTTGCGTAAAGCGATGGTGCGCAAAATGAAAATACCTGAACCATTCCGGCGGAAGGAACAGCACAAGCCCGCACACCCATGACACGGCCTTGTTGATCCAGACGCTTTTGAACAGCGTTTGGTGTGCCGCCTCATGCAGCAAGGTGAACAAGAACACCAGCACGATGCCTTGCACCACCATCAATACCTGCCAGCCGGAAACGCCTCTTGCAATCAGCCAGCCCAAAAGCGCGACAATTGTGATGTGCTGCGCCAGCTTGAACAGGCCCGGCCCATCGCTGAGCGCGGTAAGCTGCATGCGTTGTTGCTTGTTCAGTCCTGCTACAAGTCGCTTGTGATCCATGGCCATGAATTATAGCCGACGAAACCCGGCTCTCAAATAGCCGGCCGCGCAGTGGCTTCCACCTTGACAACAGCCCGCAGCAATCCATTCTCGTCGACAGCATCAGGCAGCAGGAACCGCTCCACGCTCTCTTCAAACTGCACATCACCGCCGCCCATCTCTGCCACCGCCGCACCGGCCGCGCCGCGCGCAAGGTCCAGTGCCTGAGCAACCGCGGCTCCTGCTTCGCCAAACTGGCTCACCTGTTCCGGCCCGTGCACGCGAAATACACCTGCCCCGTTTCCATTCACTTCGACGGTCACTGTTCGCGCTATCATGCCTGTGGCGGCACCAACGGCATTGGCCACTTCGCACGAGGTTGGAAACACCATCTCGCATTGCAACCGCTTGCCGGCTTCCTGGTAGTAAACCCTCACCGGCCCGCCAACAGCGACAACCGGTACAGTCGGCGAGATCGACACACGTGCCAGTGACACCGCGCCAAGCCCGCGGCAAACCGAATCCAGCAACCCGCCGGACCTGCCGGGTTCGATTGTATGATGACCAAGTGCTGTTTCCAGAACGGCGCGCGCAGTCAGCCGGACGGTTTCTTCCCAAACCGACTGGCAGATCTGTTCCACCCGCTCGTCATCCGGCGCCCGCATGTAGATGTGTCGCACCAGCAGTTTCGCCGCCAGCTCCGCACCCTTGCGCGACCAGTTATCCTGCAGGCCGAGCACATGCGCAGCGTCTGAAGGCGTGAAACCGGCAACCTGAACACAGCCCTTGCGCGACAATGCATCCAGTGTGCGCTGACTGCCCGAAGCACCAGGCAAACGGCGCAGCGGAAGGGGTTCGGCTGTTACGTGGGCGAGCATGTCCCGCTCTCGCTGCGACAGGCCTGCCGGGTCTGCGCCGCCAGCTTCCCTGCCCAACGGCAACATGACGAACTGACCGGCTGAAGAGCCTGATTCAGGATTTGAGAGATCATCCTCAAGCATCTGGATTACCGCAGGAAATCTTTCTGCAATGAGGGAAACCGGAACCGAGCGCCGAGGGCCAACTTTTGGTGTGCCTTTTATGTCGAATGATACTTCGCTGTCACCGCCAAGGCCAATTGTGCGCACGTCAATCGCCTGCACCATGGTGCGCCAGCCGCCGACGTCAGCACCTTGTTCGTTGACCTGCGGCCGGCCCTTTTCCAGCACCCCGAGATCAGTCGTGGTGCCGCCCATGTCAGACAGGATGAAGTCGTTGAGACCGGACAGTGTCGCTGCCCCAACGAGACTGGCCGCCGGACCTGACAAGACGGTTTCGATTGGCCGTTGCGCAACGCTTGCCGCCCTCGCCAGCGACCCGTCTCCCTTGGTAATCATCAATGGCGCAACAATGCCGAACTGTTGCATGGCTTTTTCGACCGCTGTGATGAGCAGCGAGATGCGCGAAATCAACCGCGCATTCAACGCCGCTGTCAGCGCCCTGCGCGGCGCATCCAGTGCAGACGCAAGCTCGGTGGAAACTGTCACCGGCATTGATGTCTTCGAGGTAATGAATTCTCGCGCAACATGCTCATGCGCCGGGTTGCGCACCGCAAACTGCGAGGCCACGGCAAATGCTTCCACATCTGCGGCATGGCGCTTTACCACGCCAGCCAGCGCGTCCATGTCGAGCTTGGCCGCTTCGCCGCCATTGTGGTCATGACCACCTGCAATTCGCTCAACCACCAGACCCGGAAACGCGGTTGTCAGGCCGGAGCGCTCAACCATGGTGTCGTCAAATCCGATCAGAACCACACATACCGGCGATCCATGGCCTTCCACAACAGCATTGGTGGCGAGAGTGGTAGAAACCGACACGAGCTTTACTCTGGATCCTGAGCCCACAGGCAGTTCGGCAAGTGCACGCTGCATTGCTTCGCACACGCCAACAGCCAGGTCGCCACGCGTGGTCAGCGCCTTGGCAGATGTCAGAACCTTGTGACTTTCGGCATCCAGTACCGCAGCATCAGTGTACGTGCCGCCAGTATCCACCCCGATGAAATATGATGTTTCAGTCATACAGCGCGTCAGCCCTCAATTTCTTCACGCAGCAATTCCAGCTCCAACCACGTGGCTTCAGCTGCTGCGAGCCTTTCCTGCATAACCTGTAGTTCACCCGCTGCCTTGTCAAAACCGGCAGGATCTCGAGCGTAAAGGCCAGGATCAGCGATTTTTTCCTGCAACGCGGCGATGGAAGCGGTTGTTTTGTCGATTTCAACGGGCAGTGTCTCAAGGGCGTGCTTGTCCTTGAATGACATCTTGCGCTTTTGTCCGTTGCCTTGTGTTGAACCGCCTGCTCGCGGCGTCAAAACCGCTGACTTAGGCGTCTGCTGTTTGGTTGCAGTCGCCTGCTTCACTTCCGCGCGCGCTTCTCCAGCCTGCCGCATCATGTCCGTGTAGCCGCCGGGATACTCCCGCCACACACCGTTGCCTTCAAACGCCAGCGTGGAGGTGGCAATGCGGTCTATGAAGTCTCGGTCATGGCTGACCAGCAGCACGGTGCCCAGGTATGCAGCCAACAGCTCCTGCAGCAGATCCAGCGTTTCAAGGTCGAGATCGTTTGTAGGTTCGTCGAGGATCATCAGGTTGGACGGCTTCGACAGGGCACGCGCCAGCATGATTCGCCCGCGCTCTCCCCCAGACAGCACGTCAACGGGTGTTCCCGCCTGTTCGGGCCGGAACAGAAAATCCTTCATCCAGGCAATGACGTGGCGCGCCTCGCCGTTTACAATGACCTGATCAGACCCGCCCCCGGTTAGCGCGTCCTTCAGGCTTGTGCCAGCGGCAAGCGAGGTCCGGTCCTGCTCCAATGATACCAGCTCCAGATTGGTGCCAAGCTTCACCGTGCCTGCATCAGCCTCAAGCGCACCTGTTATCAACCGCACCAGCGTGGTTTTGCCGGCACCGTTCGGTCCGGTGATGGCTATGCGGTCACCTCGCAGCACCCGCAAGCTCAGGTCCTTGACAATGGCGCGCTCACCGTAGGATTTCGTCAGGCCCCTGGCCTCGATCACCTGCTTGCCGGACGCCTCCGCATCACCGGCTGCCAATGATACATTGCCCTGCGCGTGGTTGTGGGTCCGGCGCTTGTCACGCAACGCATGCAGCTCGCCCAGGCGGCGCACATTGCGCTTGCGCCGCGCGGTGACGCCGTAACGCAACCAGTGCTCCTCCGCGACGATCTTCCGGTCGAGCTTGTGCTGTTCGCGCTCTTCTTCTTCAAGTACGCCGTCGCGCCATTGTTCAAAGTGCGCAAAGCCCCGGTCCATGCGCCGCGCCCGGCCCCGGTCCAGCCACACAGTTGCCTGTGAGAGGTTTTCCAGAAACCGCCGGTCATGTGAGATCAGAACGATGGCCGACTTGAGGGATTTCAACTCCGCTTCCAACCATTCGATAGCGGGCAGGTCCAGATGGTTTGTCGGCTCGTCCAGCAACAGCATGTCCGGCTCCGGTGCCAGCACCTGCGCAAGTGCAGCACGCCGCGCCTCTCCGCCAGACAGGTGCCGGGTGTCCTCGTGCCCGGTGAGCGACAGCTGTTCCAGCAGATAATCCGCCCGGTATGCGTCATCACCCGGCGTCAAACCTGATTCAACATAAGAGCGTACCGTAGAATATCCTGTGAAATCAGGTTCTTGCAAAAGGTATCTGACAGTGGCTCCTGGTTGCAGGAAGCGCTCGCCGCTGTCGGCTTCAATGTCGCCTGCCGCAATTTTCAGCAGCGTGGACTTGCCCGAACCGTTCCGCCCGACAAGGCAAATCCGCTCGCCCGCACTTGCAGCAAGGTCAGCCCCTGCCAGCAGCGGCCTGCCGCCAAAGGTCAAGGTGATATTCTGCAATGTCAGAAGCGGCGGTTGCGCCATGATGAAAGCCGGTTGGGTCAGTCGTTATCGGTCAACCCGGCGCCCGCACCCTTGAGCCGCGACTGTTCCGTGGCGGGCACATAGGTACGATGCGCATAGGCGCACAGGGCTTCCCATATTTCATCTGCAATGTCTACGGGGCCTGAACCTGCAACGGCTCCAACAGGCCTGCCGGCAGTGATGGTCAGTACAGGGCAAATCGCACTGTCCAGATCCCCACTCATTTCACAGCCACCCACGAACGGCCTCAGCAATCGCGGCACATGAACGTTTATGAGCGCCAGAGGCTGACTGATACCGCCGCGGTCAGCGATGAATACCCCTGCGGTGACCGGGCACAGCGATCCCTCGCACCGCCACGTATCTGCCGCAGTAGAGTCTGGCCGCAACCGATCACAGGGAATTCCATCTACTGCGCGCAACAATGCCACAAGTGACGCTGCACCGTGCCCACCAGTTGCCTCAAGCTGTGCCACCGCCCAGCCCGCTTCCTGCGCAAGCCCCCATGGACGCCCAGCTCCGGAAAACGCCTTGGCGGCCATGCCTTCAACTTCATTCAGTGAAACAATCATGCAGGCGGCCGCTGATCATCGAGAGGTGGCCAGGCCCAGTCATCAGCATCCATGGCGTCAATCTCATCCGGGAACGGCGCATCAGCATACATGGTAATTCGCACCCACCGGTCTGACTTGGGATCAAAACGCGAAGCGCCAAAGAAGGCCAGTTTGCACCTGAGAATGTCGATCGGCATCATCGTAGACGACAAGACGTTGTCATGGATTTCCGAGTACGGCAGCCCTTCTGCAAGCTGCACCCGGCGTGCCGCATGCCTGTGTTCGGGATGGCGCAACAGGAAGTCCGCAACGAGCGTGTCCTTTTCCTCGTCATCAAGCGCCTGCAGCATGGCTGAAACCTCGCGCCCGATACCCAGACGCTGTTCCAGCTCGGCACCATCTTCCTCATAGCGCTCACCAAGTCGCGGCTCGAGCTTCTCTTCCGAAACGTACCAGAACCGGGCCGTCTCTTCGCGGCTGGAGAAATCCAGTCCCAACGCCCACTCGAAGTGCTTGCGCGCAAGTCCGATCAGGCGGCCAACGTTCATCCGCCCGTCTATCGGGTGAAGGCGGCTTTCGTCCGCCGCCATTTGGCCAGCAAGCTCGTCCACAAGATGCCCGTGCGGCTCAATGACCAGCGACACGATTGCCTCGGCCCCCTCAAGCGTCAGGTTGTCTTCGGCCCATTCATAAAGCGCGTTCCACGGCTGGGGGCCCGACAGAACCGGGCCCGTCAGATGCGCCTTCACCTTGGCGAAGTCGCCTGCCAGCTCGCAAACCCGCCCGGCCTGCCGCTCGTCCGGCGTGCGCCAACGCAGCAGCCCGGCAGCAGCTCTTTCAAGCAATGCGGTGAAACGGATAACAGTATCAGGCGTTGCCAAAGGCAGTGCCCGCACTCGCGCAAGCGCGGTTTCGCGAGCCACCATCCAGGCATTGAGCAGTGCCGGGTGATTGACCACGAACGGCGCCATGCCAAGCCCGGTCGAGTTGCCAACGCCCAGCCGCCGCCGCAAATCCCTATCGATACGCACAGCCTTGCTACCGCCCCTGACCTTCGCCATATGCTCGGCAATGTCGACTGTGAATGAGCGGATCAGCCATACCGCCAGCAACTCCACCCGGAACGGTCCGCCCGCTTCCGCACGACCGGCATATCTGGTGCGGTCCGACAGGCCAAACTTGCCATTGCCATATACCGCCGTGGTACGCATCAGATAGCCGACACTGTCGAGTTCTGCGCGGTCAGGCTGCTCACCTGCGGCAAGCCTTTCCACCACGTGATCAAACAATCGAACTGACCGGTTGGCCCGCGACAGCACAAGCTCGGTTGCCGAGCATCTGCCCGCTTCCTGTCTGGGTACATTGTGCCGGAGCCGTTCGATGTCCGCTGTGTCCGGCACTCCGTCAAACAGCGTGAACGTTGCATCCCACTCAGTAGCGATCACCCGGTCAGAGCGCTTTTCCGGCGGCAGGTCATTGGCATAACAGATAAGCGAATAGGTTCTTTCAGGCCCGACCGCCTGATAAACCCCGACGCCCACGCCGTTATTGTCCACGTCCCATACCGTGCGCCTGACCTGCCAGCCTTCCGCCTTGACCCGGCGCAGGATGGCGCGCATGAACGACAACCTCGTCTGGTGTGCCGCACCCATTCGTGCAAGGCGCATCACCTGGTCAGCCGGGCGCATCAATGAACGCACCAATTGATCGTCAAGCTCCTGGTTGTGCACCTCAGCCATTCATGAACCCTTCCAGCACATTGACAGTATTGATGCCGATTTCCTGCACTGCATAGCCGCCCTCCATGCAAAACAGCGTCGGCAGTTTCAAGCTGGAAATCTTGCTGCCATAGTCAGTGAAATCATCTGATTTGAGCTTGAAAAAGCTGATCGGATCACGCTCGAATGTGTCCACACCCAGTGACACTACAAGCGCATCAGGCGAATACTGCCTGATCCGCTTTATGGCATCATCCATCGCTTCGCCCCAAACGTCATAGCCAGTCTTGGGCGGCATCGAATAATTCACGTTGAAGCCTTCGCCCTTGCCGGCACCGGTTTCGTCCTCATAGCCAAGAAAATGCGGAAACGCATATTCCGGCGCCCCGTGCAATGACAGGAACAGAACGTCATCACGGTCATAGAAAATGTCCTGAGTGCCGTTGCCGTGATGGAAATCCGGATCAAGAATGGCGACACGCTTTGCCCCGTCATTCAGGAACATCTGCGCAGCAATGGCAGCATTGTTGAGAAAGCAGTACCCGCCATACATATCCTTTGCCGCATGATGGCCCGGCGGACGGCACAACGCAAACGCCGATGCCTCACCGCCAGACACCAGCCGCTGCGCTGTCTGGGCAATTGCAGCACTTGCCTGCGTGGCTTCCCAGGTGCCGGACGTGATGGCGGTTTCAATGGCCAGCGCGTAGTAACCAACCAGCCCGTCCACCTGTTTAGGCTTGCGCACTTGCATGCGACGGGCCGGAAAACAGGTTGCCAGAACCTCTCCCTTGTACCCGGCGGCAACCCACTTGCCCCAAATCGTTTCCAGAAATTCCAGAAAGCCTGCGTCATGGATTTGCTTTACTGGCCCGATGTCCAGTTTTGCCGGATCAACGAAATCCTTGAAGCCGCGCTCGCCCAGACGGTCCATGATGTGTTGCCAGCGCTCGGGACATTCAAACGGTCGTACGAGCACCCCGCCGGCCAGTTCGCCCTTGGGAAAATGCTTCAAATGATCATCGCTGCGTACCACTTTCATGGCTCTATCAATCCTCGACTATGCCAGCTGTTTCAACAACTGCATGGAACAACACATCGGCACCAGCAGCCGCCCATTCCGGTGTAATTTCTTCAGCCTCATTGTGGCTGATGCCACCAACGCACGGGCAGAAGATCATCGCTGTCGGCGCAACCTTGGCGATATGGCACGCATCGTGACCGGCGCCGGACACCATGTCCTTGTGCGAGTATCCCAGACGCTCAGCCGCGTTTCGAACCGCCGCCACACAGTCGCGGTCAAAGGCCACCGGGTCATAGGCACCAACTTCTTCCGATACGCATTCAAGCCCGATTTTCTCAGCAATCTCCTCAATGCCTTCAACAATGGCGGTTTCCATGTCTTTGAGATCATCAAGCGATGGATTGCGCAGATCAACGCAGAAAACCACTTCACCTGGAATGATGTTTCGGGAGTTTGGCGACACATGCATGTAGCCAACTGTTGCCACTGCATTGGGTTCAAAATCAAAGGCAATCTTGTTGACCAGTTCTACAGCGCGCGCAGCGCCCAACAAGGCATTGCGGCGAACCGGCATCGGAGTTGTGCCTGTGTGGCTTTCATAGCCCGTCAGTGTAAACTCGATCCAGCGCAGCCCCTGGCCGTGGGCAACCACGCCAACGTCAATGCCTTCGGCTTCCAGTATCGGGCCTTGCTCGATGTGCAGCTCGAACATCGCTTTCAGTTGTCGAGACCCGACAGGCTCACTTCCCTTGTACCCGATGCGTGCCAGCTCTTCGCCAAACTTCTTGCCCTCGTCGTCTGTCAGCTCATACGCTTCATGGACAGAGTGCACCCCGGCAAAGACACCTGAAGACACCATTGCAGGCGCAAACCTCGCCCCTTCCTCATTGGTCCAGTTTACCACCTCGACGGGGTGTTTTGTCTTGATGCCGAGCTCGTTCATCGTGCGCACGACCTCCAGCCCTGCCAGCACACCCAAAACGCCATCATACTTGCCGCCTGTTGGTTGTGTGTCGAGGTGTGACCCCATCATCACCGGAGGCAAACTGTCATCGCTGCCTGCTCGCCGGGCAAACATGTTGCCCATGCTGTCCACACTCATCGAAAGACCCGCATCCTTGCACCAGCCGGCAAACAGGTCGCGGCCTTTCCTGTCATCATCAGTCAGTGTCTGACGGTTGTTGCCGCCAGCAACACCGGGCCCGATCCTGGCCATTTCCATGAGCATGTCCCACAACCTGTCCCGGTTGGTCTTCTGGTTTGATCCAAGCATAGTGTCCCCTAGTATGAATGATCGACAGCTCTGATATTTAGCCTGTCATTTGTTGTCCACTATTTCAACTTATGTCAGAGCTATATTTCGAATTCCAATGGAGAGCATACATGAAGACGGCACATGCCCTGCTGGCTGCAATGGCTGGTATCGCCATCATGAGCGCCGGTGTGAACGCGCAAGACAGCCAATGGGTATCTCCGCATTTTGCGGACAATCCACTGGTCGGCAAGGCATTTGCCATTGACGGCACCCGGCAGGCAGCATTCGATGACATCCTGCAACGGGCTGTACAAGCAAAGTACGTGCTGATTGGCGAAATACATCCGAACCCGGACCATCACCGCCTGCAGGCTCAGATCCTGCAACACATGCTCGACAACGGCCGCAAGCCGGCAATCGTTTTTGAAATGGCCACTCGCGCCCAACAGCCGGTGCTGGATGCCATTTCCGCCAAACCTCCCGCAGACCTGAACCAGATCGCTGGCATGCTCGAATGGAGCGAAACCGGTTGGCCTGACTTTGCCATGTACCGCCCGCTGTTCGAGATCGCCCTGAAAAACGGTTTGAAGTTGCGCGCCGGCAACCTGGAGCGTTCCACCGTCCGCAGACTGGGCGGACGCGAAGGTGCGCCCCTGGACAGCGCTGAGCGCGCAGCTCTCGGCCTGGACAAGCCGCTGGCAGCAAAAAGCAACGAAGATCTGTTGCAGACCATTGCCGAAGGTCACTGCAACATGATGCCGGAAAGCATCCTGCCACGCATGGCAGACATTCAGCGCGCCCGCGATTTCACCATGGCGAAGGCACTGCTGGACCCCGCCAACACCGATGGTGCGGTGTTGATCGCAGGTGCCGGCCACACCAGGCTGGACTGGGGTGTGGGAGCAATTCTGTCTGCGGACGAATCAAATGGCGTTCTGTCTTTGGCCTTCATGGAGGCAACTTCAGACCTGACAAACGCAATGTTGCCGAACAAAACTCACCACTACACCTTCATAACACCCCGATTTGACGTTACGGATCACTGTGCGCAGTTCAAAAAAATGCAGAACACTGACAATTAAGACGCAGCTTTAACTTTTTGTTAACCCACCTGCCAGAATTTGCCTGCGCAGGCATTGGTCATGCAATTGCAGAACAGCGTGACCATTCGGGAAATCGGCAAAAATGATCTACATTTTTGATATCGACGGGACACTCACGCCTCCGCGTGAGCCAATGAACGGCGAGTTTGCAGAACAGTTCGCGACGTTCTGCCGGCACAACGTTGTCTACCTTGCCACTGGGTCTGATCAAACCAAGATGGAATTGCAGGTACCAGCGACCGTGCGCCAGGCATGCACCGGCATATTCACCTGCGCTGGTTCGGTCTTCGAGGCCGGCGGCAAGCGCATATACAACCATGACCACGAATTTCCTGACGAGCTGGTCGACTGGCTGGATGAGCAGATAGCCAGCAGCGCCTACCTCGACCGTTATGGCCGTCATATTGAATACCGCACCGGCCAGATAAACACCTCCGTCGTCGGACGCAGCGCAACAAAGGCGCAACGCAAAGCCTATAATCTGTGGGACAGCATCAATCACGAGCGCGCGCGACTGTGTAAACAAGTCGCAATCCGTTTTCCCGACTATGAAGCATCAGCTGGCGGTGAAATCAGCATCGACATTTCTCCAGCCGGATGGAACAAGGCACGCGTCATCGCGCCAATTCTCGAACGCCATGGCAATTCGGCAATTACGTTCATCGGCGACAAGATTACCTCCGGAGGCAACGACTGGCACCTGGCAGAAGCCTTGAGAACAAACTCCAGTCAGCACGTCGTCATCGAGGTTGGCAACTGGCTGTACACGAAAAGTCAGATTGAAGCGATCGAACCGGTCAACCAGCTGGTGTCTGCCTGAGTGTAGCGGACTTCACTTACCCGGTTCAGGCAGCGCCATCGCGCTCAACAGTAACTGAACATAAATTGTCAGACGCAGGCGTTCTATCGCTGGCAACGCGATGTAGGCTTCGCGTGCTGCTTGCGCTTCGCCACCATGCCATCGAATGGCTTCGTCAATGTTGGCAGCGCGCCCATCATGCAGATAACGATGCCCGCCAATGTGTCCACGAAAACCTATCAGCGGTGTGGTGCGCCATTCGCTGGGGTCAGCGTCGCCTTCGCTGCCATAGGAGGTCAACCCCTCGCCCATGTCATGCAGCAACAGGTCCGAAAACAGCGCTACAGCTCTGCCATCAACCGACTGCATCTCTGGCACATGGCAGACAGCACACCCTGCCGCTGCAAAACTCTCCGGCGCAACCGGCAACCTTGCTGCGTCCGGGGCTTCGCCAAGTGTACTGACAAAAGCCGCCATTCTGGCGACCTCATCATCATCCACATCCAGCGGCAGGGATGCCAACTGGCTTCCGGAACGAACCAGGCAATCTGCCTGCCGCCGCGTACATTCGCCATAAGGCTGCGGGCGGGCAGATGACGTCAAACCCATGTCGAACCAGAGCGCGGTGGCAATCTGGTCATCAATGCGCGCCATCGTAGACTTCCAGTTGAACCGGCCGGTGCTTCCATCCTTCAGCACATGCATGCGGCCGGAAACACCATCACCGTCCTTGTCGTCAGGGTCGGCATTCTGGGCAATTGCTGCCGGGGAAATCTGCGATACAAGGCCAGATGCGTCAAGCGCAGGCGCGGCACGCAACGACAGGACACTGCCTGGCGTGCGCCCCGGCCCGCTTGCATACCGGACACTGGCGCTGAACCTTGTCAGACCGCCCGGCGCGGGCAATGCAACTACGTCTGCCACGCCTTCCGGTTGAAGGCCGGCAACCGCCTTGTTCTGCAACTGATAGCCATAGTGTGGGTCCGGCCGGCCATCCACAAAGGTATTGCGCAACAGCACGCCCGCAGCCGCAACTTCACCGCCCTTGCGGACACTTATGCGCGCACCGCGGCCAAACCAGTGGCAGGCATGACAAGAGGCTTCGTTGTACAGTGGCCCCAGACCGTCTGTAGAGGTTTCGGCGCTTGTCCAGTTGCGCATGAACAACTGCTTGCCACTTATATCCTGAGCGGAGGCCGGCACACACAATACAAGCGACAACAATATGATCTGTAACAACTTCATGTTCACAGCATAAACTCAAACTCGTGGCGCAAATTTGCCAGGCTGACAACGCAACCAGAACTCGCCCCGGTCGGCAAGTACATGCTGGCGGCCCCCTTTCAGGAGCGAGCATGCAAAACCATCATAGTGCGGCATTGCCGGTGCACAAGCCCGGCAAGACCCTACCTGCCGGGGACCTGTTGGTGGACAAGTGATACGAGATCCTCAAGCGCCGCGTCATGACTGCGCCCGGATGTATCCAGCTTGAAGTGTGCACGCGCGTAGTCTGCATTCCGCGCATCAAGCAAGCGGCGCAACTCGTTCATGGCTGCGGGTTTTCCATTCATCGGCCGCAAGTCGCCCTGGGCACGCACACGCGCCATGTGCTCGTCTGCCGATGCCTTGAGCCAGACAGTATGGAAGTCACGCAACAACGAATGATAGACTTCGCTGTCGGCAACAATGCCGCCTGCCACCGCCAGAACCACCCGCGTATGGCGGTCGGCGACAGCTTCAAGCGCATCTGCTTCAAAGCGGCGATAGCCATCCGGCCCGTAGAGGTTGAAAATCTCCGGCACAGGCAGGCTGCTCAAGCGCTCGATCTCGTCATTCAACTCCACGAAGGGGTAGTCCAGCGCGCGCGCCAGCCCAAACCCCAGCGTCGACTTGCCTGCCCCGCGAAGACCAACAAGAGCAAAACGCTGTTGGCGATGTGACACGGCATCAACACCAATCGGCCCCTGCTCACTGACCAGATGCTCAAGTTGCAAGCCGAGCGACATCGCGATGTCACGCAGCAGAATGATAGAAACGTTGCCACTGCCCGATTCAAGCTGGGCCAGATAGCGTTCTGACACGCCTGACAGCTCGGACAATACCTTGCGGGTCAGACCGCGCGTCTTGCGCTCCTCGCGCACACGTGCGCCGAGCCCGACAAGATAGGCTTCAGAATCGCGGCGCCCGTCAGGAACCGTGCGCGGCTTGTGGGTGGCGTTTGCGCCACGATGCATATCCGTGCCATCAGTATGTTTCAACGTGGTACCGTCCTGACCGCCGCATGACAGGCTTGATTTGCGACCAGTCCAGCCCGGCGCCGCGGCACACGTCCGCCAGCGCCTCGTCAACACCTGTTTCCATCCCCTTCAACCCGCAAATGTAGATATGGGTCTTGTCGTCCCTCAACAGCGGCACAAGGCTGTCTGCGCGCTCACGCATGCGGTCCTGAACGTAGACTTTCCTCTCGCCTTCGGCGCGCGAATAGCAGAACTCCTTGTGCAGCAGCGCTTCCGGCACCTTTTTCAATGGCCCGAAATAGGGCAACTCTTCGGCCCGGCGTGCACCAAAGTAGAGATGCAGCTTGCCGGTCACATCCGGCATGGTCCGGCGCCGGCGCTCGGTGAAGCCGCGAAACGGCGCTGAACCCGTGCCTGTGCAGATCATCATGATGTTTGCCTGCGGATCATTGGGCAAAAGAAACGTTGCGCCAAACGGGCCAGTCACATCAATCTCTGCCCCCTTATCAAGATCGCACAAATAGTTGGACGCCAATCCTTCCGGCTCTCGCTTGACCGTCAACGCAATGTTGTTGGCATTGGGCCTTTCGCCATCACGCGGGCTGGCTACCGAGTACAGCCGCAGGTCATGCGCGCGCCCGTTCTCGTCAGTGCCCGGCACGATCACACCTATGCTCTGACCTTCAAGCACCGGGAAAACCTGGTCTCCGAGATTCAGGATAATATGGCGAACATCGTTGTCGGCGTTCGCGTCAGTCAGGCGGAAGTTACCTTGCACCACTGCCTTCGCCGGCTTTGCCCGGTTGAACAGGTTGACCGAAGGCTTGGAGGCCGAGCTTGGTGCTATCGGTTTGCCGCCTGTGCCTTCATGGGCTTTGAACAACAACGCCTCGATCTCGTCTTCCAGTGCTTCCAGCGAGCCAGTGCCGTCTCCACTGTCCGCAAGATCGTCTTGCTGAGCAGGCAATTCCAACATCTCGAACTGCTCTTCCAGAGTGTATGGCGTCCTTACCACCCGCCAGTTGTCGATAGACCCTGTCGGACAGGGACTGATGCAGTCCATGCAGAAATTGCACTTGCTCACATCCACAACGACATTGTTGTCGTCGTGGGTAATGGCATCAATCGGACAGTGCTCTTCGCAGGTGTAGCAGCGAATGCAGATTTCGGGATCGATCAGATGCTGTTTGACAAGCGAATTCATGCGTTTGCCGCAACACCTTCGAGTTTGACATACTCAAAATCACCCGGCTTGTTGTCGATGCCCACCTTGGGTGGCGATATCCAACCGGCATATTTGCCTGGTTCCCACTGCGGCTTCATCAGGCTGTCGATGTAATCGCCATCAGCCTTCGACGGCAGCCACTCATCGCGCCGCTTCGTCCATTCCTCATCGCCCAGCAGTTTGCCCAAAGGATCAGCATGGATCGACGAGAACTCGCCCTGGTGGCGATGGAAGGTCACGTGCGGCAAAGAGATTTCAAACTCGATGCCTTCCTTCTTGATGATGTTGTTCCACCGGTTCACCCCGCCTGTTGCATCTTTCACGTAATCATCGCGCAAGCGCATGTTGATGGCCGACAGCGCCGGTTCCTCGGAGGTTACAACCTTGCCATCTATCAGACGCATGACCGGATAGGTGTCGCGGTCAAGCTTGTGATCGTCTTCAATCTTGGCTTCCTTGTACCGGCCCTTGATGCCGGAGTTGAAAGCATTGGCAGCGTTGGTGGATATCTCGGAACCGAACAGATCAAGCGACAGCGAATAATGCATGTTGGCTTTTTTCTGGATGGTGGGCAGGTCAATGACGCCAAGCGCGCGCACCGCGTTGATGTCATACGGGTCGGTTATGCCTGCCTGCTTCATGGCCTCGCATGTGCGCTGAATGGTGCGGCCTACCCCGGTTTCACCCACGAACATATGATGGGCTTCCTCGGTCAGCATGAACCGGCAGGTGCGCGACAGCGGATCGAAACCGGACTGGGCCAGGGCTTCAAGCTGCATCTTGCCGTCACGGTCGGTGAAGTAGGTGAACATGAAAAACGACAACCAGTCCGGCGTCGCCTCGTTGAATGCACCCAGCATGCGAGGATGGTCTTCGTTGCCCGACTGGCGATACAGCAGCTGGTCAGCCTCATCGCGCCCGTCAGCACCAAAATATTTCTGCAACAGATAGACCATGGCCCAAAGGTGCCGGCCCTCCTCAACGTTCACCTGGAACAGGTTGCGCAAGTCGTAAAGTGACGGAGCTGTCTTGCCCAGATAGCGTTGCTGCTCAACCGACGCAGGCTCGGTGTCGCCCTGGATCACGATAAGCCGGCGCAGCAGGGCACGATATTCACCCGGCACTTCCTGCCAGGCTGGTAGTCCGGCATGTTCGCCGCACGGAATGGTGCGGCCCTCTTCCTGGGGCGCAAGCAAAATGCCCCAGCGGTATTCCGGCATTCTCACATAGCCGAATTTGGCCCAGCCTTTCGGATCAACCGAGACGGCAGTCCGCAGATACACCTGTGATTCCTGAAAACCGTCCGGCCCCATGTTGTTCCACCAGTTCAGATAACCCGGATGCCACTTTTCCAGGGCTTTCAACACCCGCCGGTCATCGGCCAGATTCACATTGTTTGGAATCGAGGTGTTGTAGTCGACGTTGACGAGATCAGCCATTGTTCCAGGGTCCTCTTACACACGTTCCATATTGAAATCAGCCCGTTTGCCGGTGCCGTACCGCTTCAGCGCGCCATCTGCCCCCACGGCATTGGGGCGCTGGAATATCCAGTTCTGCCAGGCGGTCAAACGGCCGAAAATGCGGGTCTCCATCGTCTCCGGGCCGGCAAAGCGCAAGTTCGCTTCCATGCCGGTCAGCGCATCCGGCGAGAAGCTGGCGCGCTCTTCCAGGAAAATGCGCACCTCGTCTTCCCAGTCAATATCGTCATAGGCAAAGGTCACCAGGCCAAGTTCGTCGGCGCTGGCCGCGTCAAGCTGCTGACCAACCTGTTCACGCGCCTTGTCCACCGCCTCCGGTTCACCCAGGAACCGGGTCTGGAGACGGGTCAATCCGTTCGACATTGTGTAAGCGCCAAAATTGAGACCCGACAAGGCTATGCGCGCCTCCGGACGGTTGTCTCCTTCAAACTGGCCATCGGCCATGTATGAGCGGTCAGCGGCAAACAACAGTTCAGCCAGCGTGCCGGCAAAACATGATCCCGGTTCAGCCATCACCGCAATGGTTCGCGATGTGAGATCCACCCGCTTCAGCACCCGCCGCCAGTACAGCAGGATTTCGCGCATCAGCCAGTGGCTCTCATTTGCCTGCATGAAGGCATCAAACGCCAGCACGGCAGCAGGGTCCCCGGCAGACTTGAATTGAACAACCGCCATTTCCAGTTCATTGAAACGGATTTCCAGCAGTGCATCGTCCAGTTCGCGCGCAAGCCGGAGCGGCCAGAAGCTGTCACCCTGCGTCTCCACCGAAGCCATGTCTGCTGGTGGTTCTGCATCCGGCCCCTTGATGGTGACGGTGGCGACGCGTCCTGACCGGTCCAGTTCGACGCCCACACTGGAATAGGTAATCGCATTTTCGCTCAGTGTTTTTTCGAGCGCGCTCAGTGACACCCCTTTGCCATCCGATGGCCGGTCTGACCTGGCAGCCATTTCTTTCGCACGAGCGTTTACGACGTCATTGAATTTCGATGCCGGTGCAACCTTGTCCACCAATCGCCAGTCTACCGCCTTCTTGCCGCGAATGCCTTCTTCCAGCGAGCAGAAGATGTCCGCCCGGTCGCGGCGCACCTTGCGCTTGTCGGTAACGCGGGTCAGCCCGCCAGTGCCCGGCAACACCGCCAGCAGCGGCACTTCCGGCAGCGCAACGGTCGAGGTTCCGTCATCAGTGAGAATGATTTCGTCACACGCCAATGCCAGCTCGTAGCCACCACCGGCACACGCACCAGACACCGCACAAAGCCAGGTCTGATGTGAATTGTCCGTGGCATCCTCTATCGAATTGCGTGTCTCGTTGGTGAACTTGCAGAAATTGACCTTGTGGGTGTGCGCCGCACCGCCAAGCATGCGGATGTTGGCACCAGCACAAAATACCTTGTCCTTGCCCGAAGCCATCACCACCGTTTTGACTTCAGGATGCTCGAAGCGCAGCCGCTGGATTACGTCAGCCAATTCGATGTCGACGCCCAGATCATACGAGTTGAGCTTAAGCTCATACCCGTCGAACAAGCCGCCGTTCTCGTCAACATCCATGATGACACGTGCAACTTCGCCGTCCGTTTCGATTTTCCAATGACGGTATGCTTTAGGCGACGTCTCGAAATTGATACGGGTCATGACTTACGCTTTCCCCTGCCTCTGGTTGGCCGAACTATCGAGCAGGAACCCGCGAGAGGTCAATAAAAATATGCGTTAAAGTGCCGCATGAAATCATAAAAATGCATTATAATTCAAAAAATGGATGCTGTGTTGACGCCCATGAATGGCTGAGCAGCTCCTCCGAGCCTCGCCACAAGGTCCTGGCGCAAGTCTTCAACCTGGTCCAGCAGCCGTCTGCAGGCGTTCTCCCGGCCCATGCTCAGCTTCAACCGGGCATTGGCAAGCTGGATGAGGGCTTGCAGCAAGACCCTTTCGGCGGAATTGGCGGGCGCTGCCAACCACACAACTTCCCATACTTCGTGTGCTTCCCAGTTGAAGCCGGCATCCAGCAGGTCGTGCCCGTAAAGGTAGGCGAGGTTGTCCTGCCATCCACAAGCCGTCGTCAGTGAAGGCGCATACGCCTTGCCCAGTTCAAGGGGCCCCATGTCAGGCACGCTACCTGAACCGGGAACATGAACATGCAGCGGCAGGGGAATGTCACCTGCCCGCCTCATGATTCCGGCAGCGCGCCGCCTTGCTCGATGCGCCTCGCCACGTAGGCTTCGAGCTCCTCGCGAATGCATTCATCAAGCACTGGAGGTTCAGACTCCGCCACAATCTTCTTCCATATCCTGTTGGCGCGTTGCGTTGCGGTGAGAGACCCGTTCTCTGTCCATTGGCCAAAATTCGACCAGTCAGACACCAGCGGCGTGTAGAAAGCCGTCGCATACCGCTCCATGGTGTGACCGCAGCCGAAGTAATGACCTCCCGGCCCCACCTCGCGAATGGCATCAAGCGCCAACTCGCCTTCATCAAACTTTTGCGGCGCGCATAGCTCGGCCACCATCTGCAACACTTCAATATCCAGAATGAACTTCTCGAACGAAGCCGTCAGGCCGCCTTCCAGCCAGCCGGCCGTATGGGCGATGATGTTGGACCCGCCCTGAATTGCGCCCCAAAGTGAAAGCTGGGTTTCATATGCCCCTTGCGCGTCTGGCGCATTGGATGCAGTTGGAGCCGAGGACCGCCATGGCAAGCCCAGCTTGCGGGCAAGCTGGCCTGCCCCCCAGGAAGCCCGCACATACTCTGGCGTACCAAAGGCAGGCGAGCCGGAACGCATGTCCACATTGGAGGTAAACGCACCATAGACAACCGGTGCGCCCGGGCGCACCAGCTGATTGATCACCAGCGCTGACAGAAACTCGGCATGCTGCTGTACAAGCGCACCGGTGATGGTCACAGGTGCCATGGCCCCGGCCAGCGTAAACGGCGTAATGATCACGACCTGGTTCCACTCGGCAAAATCCATCAACCCGTTGAGCATCGGAATGTCGAGTTGCAGCGGCGAGTTCGTGTTGATCACGGTGTAGGTGTTCTGACGTGCCTTGAACTCATCATGGGTCTGTCCACGCCCGATCCGGATCATCTCGAAACCGTCGAGCGATTGAGGTGTGCCACGCGCCCAGGTGAAAATCGCCTTGTTTGTAAGCGTCAGGTGATCAAGCTTGATCCACAAATGCCGCTCGTTCAACGCCAGATCCTGCGCCTCCACACAAGGTCCGGCCACATGCATCACGTCAAAATGCTGGCAAAGCTTCATAAAATTCTGTGCCGCTGCGCGCGTACCCGTCTGCTTTCCACGGTCAATATCGGAGAAGCCGGGCGGCCCGCCCACCGGCATGAAATTGAGGCTCTTGCCGCCAAGATGCACTGAGTTGTCAGGGTTGCTGGCGACAATCTCGAACTCGCGTGGTGCGCTGGCAATGCACGCTTCGATGACATCATCGCCGATGCGCACTATCATGGTGTCGTCGTCTACGACACAACCCGCCTTGCGATACAAGTCACGTGCGCGCGGCAACAAGACCCTGACGCCGATTTCACCAAGCACCTGTTTGGCAGTGGCGTGGATTTGCTCGATCTGGTCGTCCGAATAAAGCAGTTGCGGCGGAAACGGGTTTTCCAGCCTGCGGTAGTTCACCAGTCTGACGGCCGCGTCGGCAGCATGGCCACGCCGACCTGATCGCTTTGGCTTTTGAATGTTCATGAGGCAAACTCTCCTGACCCCTGAACGCTATTCCTTTTCCGGTTTCAGTGAAACCAGCAAATCGCCATCGCCCACCTGATCGCCCTCTGCTGCATGTACGTCGGCAATCCTGCCATCACGCACAGCCCGGAGCGTGTGCTCCATTTTCATGGCTTCCAGCACCAGCAGCGCATCACCCTTGGCAACGTTTGCACCTGCTGCAGCGTGCACCTGCTTGACGAGGCCGGGCATCGGCGCACGCACATCATCGCCCGATGCCGCATCATCGGCATCCGTGGTGCCGTCCGGCACCAACATGACATATGTCTCACCATCCAGGAACACGGTGACCCGCGTTTCCACGCCGGCAGCCTGCGACACCGCAAAGCGCAATGGCTGACTGTGGCCATCAACAATCATCTTGTCCGGTGCGCCGTCAACAAGCGAGATGTTCAAACTGTTGCTGCCGGATGCAACCTTGAAGTCATGCGCGTTGCGCATCGTTACCCGCAAGTCGATGAGTGTTTCATTGCTTGTCAGCCGCACGAAATGCTGCGCTGCACCCCACAGCCGCCAGGCGGCCAAAGATGTCCATGGATCATCTTTGCCGCGTGGCTGGGCAAGCCCCAATGCTGCAATCGCTGCCACTGCCTGCGCCAGCAAGGGTGGTTCACCGTGTTTGACCAAGTCGTCGAGGTCGCGCTCTATCAGGCCTGTATCAACCTCACCCCGGGCGAAACCAGCGTGCCGGCACAAGGCAGACAGGAACGCCTTGTTGGTCACTGTGCCAGCAATGAAGGTGTCGGCCAATGCGGCGCGCATCTTTGCCAGCGCCTCATCACGTGTCTGACCAAAGGTGATCACCTTGGCAATCATCGGGTCATAGTGCGGGCTAATCTCATCTCCCTCGCGCACGCCGGTGTCATTGCGCGCGCTGGCGGAGAACTTCAGATACTCCAGCTTGCCGATCGCCGGCAGGAAGCCCTTCGGCACATCTTCCGCATAAAGGCGCGCCTCGAAGGCATGGCCGTCAATGGCAAGGTCGTGTTGCTCGAACGGCAGAGGCTCACCAGCAGCCACGCGCAATTGCAGCTCCACAAGATCAAGCCCGGTAATGGCTTCCGTTACAGGATGTTCCACCTGCAGCCGTGTGTTCATTTCCATGAACCAGAAGCGGTCCGCTTTCAGCCCGTCCGATCCGTCAACGATGAACTCAATGGTGCCCGCACCCGAATACCCGATGGCCTTCGCCGCTGTAACCGCTGCCTGGCCCATGGCCGCACGCATGTCTTCCGGCATACCTGGTGCCGGAGCTTCCTCGATCACCTTCTGGTGACGCCGCTGCAACGAGCAATCCCGCTCAAACAGGTGCACCGCATTGCCATGATTGTCGCCAAAAACCTGTATCTCTATGTGACGGGGTGCGGTGACATATTTTTCGATCAGGACACGATCATCGCCAAAGCTTGCCTTGCCCTCCCGCTGGGCACCGGCCAGCGCGTCAGCAAAATCCTGTCGCCGCTCACACCTTGCGCATGCCCTTGCCGCCGCCGCCAGCGCGCGCCTTGATAAGCACCGGATAGCCAATGTCATCTGCTTGCCCTGCCAGGAAGTCCGAATCCTGCCTGTCGCCGTGGTAGCCGGGCACCACCGGCACACCCGCCTTCTCCATCAATACCTTGGCAGCATCCTTTAAACCCATGGCGCGGATTGCCTTGGCGGATGGCCCGATAAAGATCAGGCCTGCGTTGACTACCTGTTCCACAAAGTCCGGGTTTTCCGACAGGAAGCCATAGCCCGGGTGAATGGCTTCAGCGCCGGTCCGCGTTGCCGCGGCAATGATCGCTTCACCATTCAGGTAACTCTCCGTCGCTGGCGCAGGGCCAACGCGCACTGCCTCATCTGCCTCGGCCACGTGCATCGCGCCAGCATCCGCGTCGGAATATACCGCCACCGTAGCGATGCCGAGCCGTTTTGCCGTGCGCATGACACGCACTGCAATCTCACCCCGGTTGGCTATGAGGATTTTGCTAAACATCAACCTGCACCGCCGTCTCCACACGTATCATTTAGATGGTCGGCTTTCGTAACTGGATCATGCTTGATCTGATAGCCATCTTTCAGTGGAACGATCAAAAGCCGCTTCTTGATCGCGCCACTTTCCTTGCTGCGCAAAATGGCGAAGTCTGAGAACGCAGCGATTAGGATGCAGTCCTTATGTCCACCTACCGACATAGTCGTACCTGCCGAGCGATTGCTTGAAGCGTTCCAACTCGATATTCCGAGCAAAAATGCCGCGAGTAGAGCTAGCAAATAAAAGACTGCTACTCTAATAGCCTCTGAGCCGATTGTATTTTTCATCACCCGCGGGACTATCCACAGCACAGTATAGGGGATCAGAAAACCCAAAGCAGACAACCAAGCCCCTAAAGGCAAATAATCCACTCTGTATAAAAAAATAAAAACTAAACCTGAAATCAATAGAAGAAGAAATTTAAAAACGAATCCATATTTTATTCTCTCAAAATCATTTTCAGAAAACATATAAATTGTGAAAATAATGACAAAAAGTGGCGAAATAAAAATAAATGAAATTAGAAAATCTTTATATGAGAGAAAATATATTAAGCTCGAATTTATAAAAAACAAAAATCCACTGAGATATGCATAGCCAAGAGTAAGCAGAACAATTGGAGCAAAGGTTAGAAAGTTGGATTTGGTGAGCATACTGAAATCCTCACATCCTGAACACGCCAAAGCGTGTGTCTTCAATCGGTGCATTCAGCGCTGCCGACAATGACAGGCCAAGCACGTCGCGGGTCTTGCGCGGGTCGATGCAGCCATCGTCCCACAGCCTTGCAGATGCATAAAGCGGATGACCCTCGCGCTCGAACTGAGCAGCAATCGGCTTGCGGAAGGCCGCCTCTTCCTCTGCGCTCCAGGTGCCGCCCTTGCGCTCTATGCCGTCGCGCCTGACAGTGGCCAGCACACCTGCCGCCTGCTCACCGCCCATGACCGATATGCGGCTGTTGGGCCACGTCCACAGGAAGCGCGGGTCATAGGCACGCCCCGACATGCCGTAGTTGCCGGCACCAAACGACCCGCCAACCATCATCGTCACCTTCGGCACCGAAGTGGTTGAAACCGCAGTTACAAGCTTGGCCCCGTCCTTGGCGATGCCGTCTGCCTCATAGGCCTTGCCGACCATGAACCCGGTTATGTTCTGCAGAAACACCAGCGGAATCCTGCGCTGTGAGCACAGCTCCACAAAATGCGTGCCCTTGACCGCGCTTTCGGAAAACAACACGCCATTGTTGGCAATGATACCGCACGGGATGCCGTGAATGTGGGCAAAGCCCGTGACCAGTGTCGGACCGAACCGGGCCTTGAACTCGTCAAACCGCGAGCCGTCCACCACCCGCGCCAGCACCTCGCGAATGTCGTAAGGCGTCTTCAGGTCGCCCGGCACCACCCCCATGATCTCGTCCGGGTCATAAAGCGGGTCTTCCGGGGCTTGCAGCGTCACCGGCCATTGCTTGACTGCATTCAGATTGGCGACCGCCCGCCGTGCAAGTTCAAGCGCGTGGCCGTCATCCATTGCCATGTGATCGGCAACACCGGAAAGCCGGGTGTGCACGTCCGCGCCGCCAAGCTCTTCTGCCGTCACCACCTCTCCAGTGGCCGCCTTCACCAGCGGAGGCCCGGCAAGGAAGATGGTGCCCTGCCCCTTGACGATGATCGACTCGTCGGACATGGCCGGCACATAGGCACCGCCTGCCGTGCAGGAACCCATGACCACTGCAATCTGCGCTATGCCTCTGGCGCTCATATTGGCCTGATTGAAGAAGATGCGGCCGAAGTGGTCACGGTCGGGAAACACCTCATCCTGCTGCGGCAGGTTCGCACCACCAGAATCCACCAGGTAAATGCAGGGCAAATTGCAGCCTTGCGCAATTTCCTGGGCGCGTAGATGCTTCTTCACCGTCATCGGATAATAGGTGCCACCCTTTACGGTGGCATCGTTGGCGACAATCATGACTTCGCGGCCCATCACCCGGCCAACGCCTGCAATCATGCCCGCGCATGGTGCAGCACCGTCATACAGTCCATGCGCTGCCGTGGCGCCAACTTCAAGAAACGGCGAGCCGGGATCAAGCAGCCGGGCGACACGCTCGCGCGGCAACACCTTGCCACGGCTCACATGGCGCTCGCGCGCGGCCTCGCCACCTCCATCAAGCGCTGCCTTGACGGCGTCCTGAACCTCACCTAGCGCACCAAGCATTGCCTTGCGGTTCGCATCATAGGCTTCACCGCGCGTTGCCACGGCCGACTTAAGAATGCTCATCAGGCGGTTTCCTGAAACATCTCGCGCCCGATCAGCATGCGCCGGATTTCCGACGTGCCTGCGCCGATCTCGTACAGCTTGGCGTCACGCAATAACCGGCCGGTCGGGTAGTCGTTGATATATCCGTTGCCGCCCAGTGCCTGAATTGCCTCCAGTGCGCACCATGTGGCTTTTTCCGCTGAATAGAGAATGCACCCGGCCGCATCCTTGCGCGTCGTCTCGCCACGGTCACACGCTGCTGCCACCGCATACACGTAGGCGCGGCAGGCGTTCATGGTGGTGTACATGTCTGCCAGCTTGCCCTGCATCAACTGGAACTCGCCAATGGATTTGCCGAACTGCTTGCGCTCATGCACGTAAGGCACAACTACATCCATGCAAGCCGCCATAATGCCCAGCGGACCGCCCGACAGCACCACGCGCTCGTAGTCGAGACCTGACATCAGTATCCTGACGCCCTGGCCCTCTTCACCCAGCACGTTGTCGTATGGTACCTCGCAGTCCTCAAACACCAGCTCGCAGGTGTTGGACCCGCGCATTCCCAGCTTGTCGAGCTTCTGCGCCGTTGAAAACCCCGTCATGCCGCGCTCGATCAGGAACGCCGTGATGCCCTTTGCCCCGGCATTCATGTCCGTCTTGGCATACACGACCAACGTATCCGCATCCGGCCCGTTGGTGATCCACATCTTGTTGCCGTTCAGGACATAACGATCATTGCGCTTGTCGGCCTTGAGCTTCATCGAAACGACATCGGACCCTGACCCCGGCTCCGACATGGCCAGCGAACCGACATTCTCTCCCGAGCACAGTTTCGGCAGATACTTCGCCTTTTGCCCGGCGTTTCCCCAGCGATTGATCTGGTTGACGCACAGGTTGGAATGCGCACCGTAGCTCAACCCGACAGAAGCGGAGGCCCGGCTAACCTCTTCCATGGCAACAGTGTGCGCCAAATAGCCGAACCCCGACCCGCCAAAGTCCGGGTCAGCCGTCATGCCCAGCAGACCAAGCTCACCCATCTGCGCCCACAGATCACGCGGCATGTCGTTATCGCGGTCAATGTCTGCCGCAATGGGTGCCAGTTTATCTTGCGCCCAGCGTTGCACGGTTTCCCGCAAGGCATCGATTTCCTCACCGAGCCCGAAATTCATTCCGCTGCCAAACATGCTCTCTCCTTGAGGTCAGCCCCTGCACTGCGCAATACCATTGTGATGTAGATATCCTCGATTTCAACCAGAGACAGCCGCCCGCGCTGGCGGTACCAGGTATTGACGCCAGTCAGCATGGCGATGATCGCCATACCGGCAATGCGCGTGTCGGCAATATCCAGCTCGCCCGTCACCCGTCCATGTTCAAGAATGGCGGTTACAAAGCCCTCATATTGCTTTCGCAGTTTCTCCACCCGCTTGAAGCTTTCTGGTTCCAGGTTGCGCAACTCCATGTAGGAGATGAACACCGCGTCTGAGCGGCCTGCATGATAGCGGATGTGGAACCGTGCAAACTGTTCAAGCGCGCCAATGGCGCTTTGCTCCCGCTCGGCTTCGATTTTCCACGCCGCAATCAAGCCTTCCATATGGCTGACCAGCAGATCTTCAAGCAACGCCTGCTTGTTGGGAAAGTGATTATAGAGTGCGGCTGCCTGCACGCCCACATCAGCCGCAATCTGGCGCATGGAGACGGCCGCAAACCCGTGTGCGGCAAACAGGCGCTCAGCGCACTCGCGGATCCGTTGCGCCGTCTCAATACCAACACTGCCAACCGTGCGTGCCACCGTGTCTTCCACTAATTAAATGAACGTACGTTATATTAATGTGATATGGAGATATTTGTCAATGCCCGCGCACCCCGGCTCCGGTCAGGCAGCAAGCGGATCCGGTCCGTACTCGTTGTCACCCACGGTACCCGGCAATATGCCCAGGTCGATAATCGCCCACATCAACCCGACAAACGGAACCAGCAGCAGCAGGCACCACCAACCGGACTTGCCGCGATCGTGGCAACGCTTGATGTGCAGCATGATGCCTGCAATCAGCGTCAGGATGCCGATGACAAACTGAACAAGACCGTCACTGCCGAAGAGCAGAGTGCTCACCAAAGATATGGCAAGCAGAATACCTACACCGATCCACCATTGCTGCCGGTTAAGGCGCCCATCAGCTGACGTAAAAAGATAAGTGAAATCAATATTGCCCATGAACGGTTCGCCTCTCTTTTCGCGTTTGACACGACGTCGGCCAATGCTGTCATGTTGACCGATGCAACTCAACCGCGAACGTGAAATGATCTGACCATGCCTCACCCCCAGCTTGATTGCACAACAAGCCTGCTAGACCGGTTGATCGCGTACCCGACAATCTCGGCAGACAGCAATACAGAGTTGATTCACTTTGCTGCCAATTTCCTGCAAGCCATTGGCGCAAAAGTCAAAATCTCGCCGGACGGGACAGGCAACAAGGCCAACCTCTTTGCTACGCTCGGGCCGGAAGTTGACGGTGGAATTGTACTTTCAGGCCATTCCGACGTAGTGCCGGTGGAAGGCCAGGACTGGACGGCGGACCCGTTCCGGATGCACGAAGACAGCGGCAAGCTGTATGGACGCGGCACATGCGACATGAAGGGTTTCATAGCAGCCAGCCTCGCCATGGCACAGGACTATGCAGGCATGGACCTCAAGCGCCCGGTGCATTTTGCGTTTACCCATGATGAGGAAATCGGCTGCATCGGTGCGCGCGCCCTGATGGAAGAACTCAAGCACATCGGCATGAAGCCTTCGGCCTGCATCATCGGCGAACCAACCTCCATGCGCATCATCGAAGGTCACAAGGGATGCTATGAATATTCGGTCGAATTTACCGGGCTGGCAGGCCACGGCTCTGTTCCAGATGCTGGTGTCAGTGCGGTAGAATATGCCGTGCGCTATGTCAGTCACCTGATGTCACTGCGGCCCGAACTGGTCGCCCGCTGCCCGGACGGATCACCTTTTGAACCGCCTTACACGACGCTGCAGATCGGCCGGGTTTCAGGCGGCATCGCCACCAATGTCATCGCCGACAAATGCCAGGTGGAATGGGAAATGCGGCCTGTGCAGGTATCCGATGCTGACTTTGTCAAATCCAGCATCGGGGCTTATGTGGCGCGCGATCTGTTGCCCGCGATGCGAGCTGTCCACCCTGACGCCGATATCATCACCAATGTGCTCGGCGAAGTGGTCGGTCTTGAACCCATGCCCGAAAGCGAAGCCCTGAAACTTGTCGCGGAACTGACCGGTGCCAACGGCACTGATGTGGTTTGCTTTGGCACCGAAGCCGGGCTGTTTCAGAAAATCGGCATCCCTACCGTCGTGTGCGGTCCCGGCTCCATCGAGCAGGCCCACAAACCCGACGAGTATATTGAGATCGATCAGCTCGACCAGTGCCTGGACATGCTGGAAAAACTGAAGCGGAAGCTGGTCTAGAGTGTACTGCGCTCCGCAATCCAGCCTTCATACACCAATTGCACACTTGGCCGTTGCACTACAGCATCCGCGATCCGCTTCACATTTGGAAACTCGTCCGTAGACGGGTGTCCGCGCGATGATATCAACCAGGTCGTCAACATGAAAAGATAGATGTCAGCCGCGCTGAACCTGTCACCCAGCAACCATTTGTTGCGCCCGATCTGATCGTCGATGACTTTCCAGGTCTCCCGAAGCCGCCGTATACCCCGCCGCTGCGCACTCGGCTCATCTTCGGGAGTATCAGCAAACCGATCCGGGCGATAAGTAAGCTGAAAGGCAGTCTGCACCGAGCTCGAAAAGTAAACCAGCGTTTGCAGAAACAGCCCCCGTTCCACCTCATCGGCAGCAGGCGCCAGTCCTGCATCCGCATGGCGGTCGCACAGGAACACGGTGATGGCTGCGCACTCGTACATGGCGTTGTCGTCCCAGATCAGAACCGGCACCCAGCCGTTGGGGTTGAGTGCCATCTGCTCAGGTGGGCGCGGTTTGCTGCGATCAATAGTGGTGTGTATCAACTCGTAAGGTGCGCCAATTTCCTCCAGCAACACCCGCACGCCCATCGAGGCGCTGGCCAAGGAGTAGTAAAGCTTGTACATCATGACACAACTCACCATGCATTAGGCGTTACCGCGGCGTTCCCGGAATAGCCCGCACTTTTCCTGTACTGGCCGGTCGGAATAGCTGAACAGAACCGCGTCCTCGCTGGTTTCGTGCACAACTTCCTTCCACGATGGCACCACAAACACATCACGCGGGCCCCACTCGAACACCTGGCCATCAACAGTGGAACGCCCACTACCCTCGACCCCGGTGAACACCGTTGCGTCGGTTGACTGATAGCGAGCGGTCTTGAAGCCCTTGGGCAGCAGTTGCAGGCACGTGCCAATTGTCGGCATCGCCCAGCCGCCATCAACCGGGTTGATGTAACGCATCTTCAGGCCGTGACACGGGTCCCATTCTTCCTGACGGCGCATCTGCTCCAGCGCCTCGCGCGATCGTTCATACGGGTAGTTGAAGATCGGCGACGTGACAGTTTGCTTTTCATATCCCAGCGGCAGCATGTTGGCACCGTAGCGCGCATTGCTGTCTCCAGTCGGTTTGTTGATCGGCTGTTCGTCGTCACCAAACCCTTCGGCAAACGAGGCATCCAGAAACTGCACCAGGGGAATATCCAGCCCGTCCAGCCACAGCACCGGATCATCCGAGGTATTGCCATGGTCATGCCATTGCCAGTTTGGCGTGATGACAAAGTCGCCATAATGCATGGTCGGTGCGCTCGCCACCCACCGCAGTGTGCCCGCCGGACGCTTCCAGCACAAACCGCAGTGCCGACTGGGTATGCCGGTGCGCTGGCGCCACCTCGCCCGGCATCACGAGTTGCACTCCGCAGTAGAGCGAGGTGGTGCACTTGGACGTGCCTTTCAGGCCGGGGTTTTCCAGGATCAGCACCCTACGCTCTGCCTCCTTGGCAGTGATCAATCCTGCCGCCTCAATCAGCCGCGCACGCACCGAGTCATATTTCCACATCACCGGCTGACAAGCGCTCTTTGGCTCCGGTGTGATGATTGCTCCCATCACTGACCACAGGGCGCGCATGCTCTCCGGCTCAATGGCCTTGTAAAACGCTTCTCGCTGTTGCGTATTGACGGGTGCAGCCTGGCTCATCGTACGGTCTCCGGCTTCAGTTTATGTATCAAATAGACAGCGAAACGCCGTTCGCTTCAAGCTGCCTCGCAAAACCCGGCGCGAACCTGCGCAGCTTGTCCGCCCCCATACGCCCGGCCCGGCCAATGTAGCTCAGCGCAAACGGCCATGGTTCCAGCTCCATGTGACGATCGAACTGCTCGTACCAGTTAGCCGAAGCGCAAGCGGCAGACACGATCTTGCGCAAGGCCTCCTCCCGCGCCAACTGGTAAGCAGGCAATGCCTGAGACACCTTCCAGTCATTCTGCTTGAGCGCGCCGACAAGTGCCGCAACATCCTCCAGCGCAAGCCGGGTGCCGGAGCCTATCGAAAAGTGCGCCGTATGCAGTGCATCACCGACAAGCACCCGGTTCTCATGATGAAAGCGTTCGCACCACAATTGAGGAAACTGCCTCCACTCAGACTTGTTGCTGATCAGCGGTGCACCTTCCAGTGTGTCCGCAAACAATTCTTCACACACCGCGCGGCACTGCTCGTCATCCATTTCAGCAAAGCCGGCAGCACGCCAGACAGCATCCGTTGCTTCAATGATGAATGTGCTACGACCCGGTCCGTAGCGGTAGTGATGGGCATTGAACCGGCCCATTGGCGTTTCTATGAAAGTCTGCGTCAGAGCATCGAATTCACGTGATGCGCCGTACCATATGAACCTGTTTTGCAACTTGCCCAGCTGGGCTCCGAAGCCCTGTGCCGCAGAATTTCGCACCCAAGAGTTCAACCCGTCCGCACCGATGATGAGGTCTGCGTCCGGCAACCGCTCGAGACGCGAATTGTAGATTGGCTCAACACCAAGTTTGGCAGCGCGGGATTGCAGCAAGCCCAACAGCTCCAACCGGCCGATGGCAGCAAACCCTACGCCGTCAATGATGATGCGCTGGCGCTTGTGAACAACAGCAATGTCGTTCCAGCGTTGCATGTGCGGCTCGACAAGTGCCACGGTCTGCGGGTCATCTTCAGCCAGAAAAGCAAGCGCCTGATCGGAAAACACCACTCCGAAACCAAAGGTCGCAGCAGCACTGTTTTGCTCGTAGATAGTGACTTCCACATCTGGCCGGGCCTGCCGCAACGCAATACCTGCATAAAGTCCCGCCGGCCCCGCACCTGATATGATAATCCGCATCGCCTATTTCTTTGTCGAGGCGCGTTGCAGCTCGGCTCTTGCTGCTGAAAGATCGGCAGTTGTCGTGGTCAGTCGTGAAGCCAGCACCTTCATCAGCTGGATGGCCATGGTCGGAAATTCCTGCAACAGCTTCAGCAATTGTTCCTTGCTGATGCACAAGGTCTCAAGCTTGCTTGCTGCGCGCACACCGGCAGTTCTGGGAACATCACACAATATGGCGATCTCGCCGATAATGGAGTTCTTCTCCAGGGTGGCAACAACGACATTCACTCCATTGTTGTCGACAATCACCTCAGCTGAGCCGGACAAGACGACATAGGCTGAATCGCCAGGGTCGTTCTGCTCAAACAGCATGTCACCTTCTTCAAATGTCAGCCGTTGCGAAGTGAACGCCAGCAGCTTCAGCTGACTGGGCTGCAGACCGCAGAACAGCGACACCTTTCCAAGCAACTCCACTTCATCATTCAGCAGCATTTCATACCTCCCTGATCAGCACCGGTTCAGGCAACGCTTGCCAGCATCTTCGCATAGGCTCCATTACCATTCATCAGCCTGCCAGTTTCTCCACTCTCGATAACCCTGCCGCCGTCAAGAACACAAACCTCGTCAAAATACTTCGCCGCATTGACGTCGGACAATACCCACACCACTGCCGGCTTGCTATCAAGTCCGCCGATGTATTTCATCAGGTTTTGAGCAATACCCGCCTGCTGGCGCCCGTCGAGACTGCTCAGCGGCCGGTTCAGCACCAGCAAATCCGGCTGCTTGATGAGCGCTCG
This sequence comes from uncultured Alphaproteobacteria bacterium, assembly GCA_963787895.1. Lineage (GTDB taxonomy): Bacteria > Pseudomonadota > Alphaproteobacteria > Rhizobiales > Aestuariivirgaceae > Anderseniella. Next base: position 60,448 of record CAWBEX010000006.1, read on the forward strand.
CACAAGCCCGGTTTTTTGCCGCTGAACCGCGCTCAACCGCTTGCCGGCTGCACCAACATCAAATTCAAGACCAATATCCAGCACTTCTTTTCTGAGGTTCATCTTGTGCAAAATGCCCGACATCGCCTCCTGCACCCGTTGCGGTCCGCGCGCCACCCCGTAGGTCACGCGCCCCATGAGCAAATTGTCCTGCACCGATGCAGCTGCGTTGTAGGTGCCCGTATCATAGAAACTGATTGCATCGGCCATGTCTGCGGGCAGCGACTGTTTGAATCGCTCGCGAGCTGCAAGCACCTTCTGCTTGAGTGCATCATCCACAAGGCCCATGCGCAACTGAGGCTCAACATATGAGAAGGTCATCTCAATGAACTGATAGCGTTCTTCCTCGCTCAGTGAGGCCGCCCCCGCCTGACCAGCCCGCTTGAGCAAGGTCGCTATTTCCGGCAACTGGTCTGCATTCATGAAGGTGATCTGGTTGAAAAACTCATGATCCGGCGGCAGATCCTGAAACAGCCCGATGGTGGTTTCAGCCAGTTCTATACCCTTTGCCAACAGAATGTCTTCCAGACCCTCGTCTCGCAACACGGACCGAAGATGAGGGTTGGAACCAAGGTTTTCCTCAGCAAATGTGTCGCCCACCGGCGTTCCGAACAGCAGGTTTTCGCCAAGCGTTGCCTGCATCGAGAACCTGGACGGATCAAACACCTCTATGAGGCCGCCAATGCCCAACTCATCGACGCTTTCACGCAATGCTTGCCGGGCCTCCAGAATTTTGCTGGCAAAATCCGGATTTGCATCCGGGTCGACCTTGCCGCGAAGGCCGAAATTGAACACATCATCCTCAAACTCAACCGTCTTGAGAATGCCAACAAGCCGGTTGTGAATTTCCGCCCTGCCGCCATCCAGCCAGTCCGAGTTTATGTCAAGGTCCGAGTTGGCGGTTATGCCCGCTTCTTCAATGAAGTCATCACGTTTATCGGCTTCAGCACCTTCATATTCCTTGTCGCCAACCGGCTGGTGTTTCAATGCGTAGAGCAGCGCATCGCGCAATGTTCCTTGCGGCAGAAAGATGTCACTGCCTGCATACCCGACCCGGCGGCCAATGACGCTTTCCGGCAGTGCAGCAAGATCGCTGCCACCATAACTGACGCTGCCTGCTGCTGGTTCATGAAGCCGCACCAGCGCGTCGGCGAGCACGTCTGCACCGGAGTTGGCCGCCCCGACAAGCGCCAGACTGGTGCTGCCTGCAAGCGTCAGCCGTGCGCTGTTCAACAAGGTCGTGCCAGTATCATCGTTGACGGTCAGGTTGGAGACCTCGATCGGGAATGCCAAGGCTGGCACGGGGCCTTCAGGCACGACCTGCAAATGCTCGGCCAGCATGCCTTCGATGTCAAACTGGTCAACCACCTGCGCAAACTTCACTTCCACATCAAGCCGCTGCTGGTCCCAGTCAATCAGCTCCTTGATGGGTGACGGGAGGTCTTTGTAGGCAGCAATCACTGCAACCAGCTGGCCTACGTCGATCCTGCCCTGCAAGGCAAAGTAACCGCCAACAACGTAGAACAGAAACGGCGTGATCTGAGCCAGCAGGTTGTTCAGGAACTTGGTGAAGAACTTCCGCTGAAACAGCTCGTAACGGATGTAGAAAATCTTGGCCAGGCGCGCCGAAATGTCCGCCCGTTCGAAGTGCGAGGTGTCGTTGACGTGCACGTGGCCGATGCCATCGACGATCTCACCCACCCTGCCGGCAAGCTGGCGAGCCGTGATCTGGCGCTCCTTGCCCAACCGGATCAGATGCCTGCGCATGCGGGGAATGATGATGAACTGGATGGCGATCATGAAAACCGCAATCATCCCCAGAAGCACGTTCTGCACCATGATGAAAACCATTGCGGTCAACGCCTGGCCGCCGAGCAGCAATGGCTGCACGAATGCATCGCCCATGAAGCCGCCTATGGGCTCCACCTCGTCCTTGACCATGCTGGCCATCTCGGAGGATTTGACCCTGCGAAACGCGCGCATCGGAAATCGCAACAGCCTGTCGACGAGCTGAAACCGGATGCGCCGCAACATGCGCTCACCGAGCCTGCCCTTGTAGGTGTTGATGTAGAACTTGAACAGCCCGTTGATGATGATCAGCGTCAGGAACAGCCCTGAAAGGGCAAACAGCGTGCCCAGGCGCTCAAACTCGATGCCGGGAAACAGCACCCATTCCTCACCGGCAATCGTCCATGCAAGCCGCAAGAATGTCTGGCTGCTGCCGGCCTGTTCGAATCCGCCCCCAAGTATCGGGCCGTTGACGATCTGCTTGGGCAGGTCAAGCGACATGAAGTAGGTCGGCATTGACAGCAAGACAATTGCCAGAATCCAGAACTGCGAACGCTTGGAGTATGCCCACGTGAACCTGAGGATGTTGCGGTCAAGCATAGTCAGGCCTCGCGGCGGATTCTCGTGACCAATGGATCACCTGATGTTCCGCCCGGATCAAGGTTGCAAATCTGGCCCGCAATCCCACCCCACTCAAATCCTGTTTCCTGTTCGCCGTGTATTGGCCCCATACTAGCCAGCATTTGATTGGTATGCCAACTGTCGAGAGAAACAATCCCGGGCAATTGACTAACCGGCCATGAGACAACCAGCTGTCTCAGCCGCCACGAAGCTCGCGCTTGTGTTGGGCAAAGCGGCTTGCAACCAGCTCAGCGCTGCGCCGGGCTCCGTCATGGCCACCATCTGATGGGCGGTGTTTTGCCGCCATCGCCAGCGCCTCATCAATGGCCTTGCACAGCGAGTGAGCAGACAGATCTTCATCCGGCAAAACAACCGCCCTGTTCCGGCTGGCCAATTTTCCGGCCCGCAGCGCCTGCTCTTTTTCGCCCCGCTCGGCAAAGGGCACCAGTACGCTGGCGCAACCGGCGGCGAGAATGTCGGCAACAGTGTTGTAACCTGCCTGTGAGATCGAAACTCTGGCATGCTTTAGAAGCGCTGCCAGTGCCGGCTCGAACCGAGCCACCTCAACATTTGAACCGGCTTGTGCGCGCAACCGGGCAAAAGCCGTGTCTTGGAGATTGGGTCCGGTCAGGCAGAGCCAACTCATGCTGGACAAGGCATCGCTGGCCGATGCCTGGATTGCCGCTGCGAGCAGCTTCCCGCCAACTGCTCCACCACCTGCGGAGACAACCACGTCAAACTGCCGGTCATCTTTGCGCGCCTCGCCGGACGGACCCACCATGCCGGTGTAGACAACCTTGTCCGCAATTCTGTCCGCGGCTGAAAACGTCTCGCCCAGTGTGGCGAAGCTCTCATCCGCATGTACCATCACAAGGTTGAAATAATCATTCACCAGGTCTGCTGTGGCTTCATCGCGCTGGAGCGATTTGGGCTGCAACAGGTCGCGTATCGAACTCACCAGAAAGGGGCGCTCGCCTGCCGGCATGGCCTTTATCCGGTCAAGCAACGGCATTAGCTCAAACCGCATCTGCCGCCGCGCAAACGGAAATGCCTCGATGATCAGCACATCTGGCGCAATTTCTTGAAATGCCTGCATCAAGGCCGCCTTCCGCTCTGTCAGAAAGGCCTCTGCAACCGGCTTTCCAGATGCATCGGCCAGCCCGGAGAAGGCTTCATCCACACTTCGCAAGGGCGGCAACTGCATACACCGCACATTTTCAGGTGGAAACCCGGCAACCGGCAGTCCGCCACTGACCATAACCGTTTCGTCGCCTTGTGCGGCAAGGGCCGAAGCCACGCGGCTGGCCCTCACGAGGTGGCCAATACCGAGCAGATGCTGCACATAAAACATTACCTTCATGCTTGCTTGCCTGCCGGGGCTTCATCAAACAATTGCATGAGCTGGGCAACGGAGGTGACATGGTCGAATTCGCTGCGCACACGCACTTCCGCAGCAAGCCCAAGCGCATGACGGCTTGCCGGATCACCGATCAGCCTTGCAAGAGCCTGCGCCAGCGCATCCGCATCATCGGGCGGCACCAGCAAACCGTTGTGGGTGCTGTCAATCAACTCAGGCACGCCCGAAACCGTTGTCGAGACACAGGCCAGCGCCTGGCTTGCCGCCTCAACCAGCACGTTTGGCAAGCCGTCCCTGTCGCCATCTCCGGCAATTCTGCACGGCAGCACGAAAATGTCCGACTGCCGGTAGAGCGCCAGCACATCATGTTGCGCCAGTGATCCGTGCCAGGTGATGCGGTCTGAAATGCCAAGCGCGCCTGCTTGCGCCTTTAGAGCACCCAGCAGATCACCTCCACCTGCATGATCAAACCGCCAGTGTACGTCTTTCGGCAACAGCGCGAGTGCCTGCATCAAAGTGTCGTAACCCTTTTTCTCCACTGCCCGGCCAACACTCACCAGCCGCACCGGATCCGCTGCATCATTCCCGCGCCGCTTTCCAATATGCCTGCCCGCCGTTGGAAACCGCGCAAGATCCAGACCATGATAGGACAGGTGCACACGGGCCTGTTCGCCACCCAGTGACTTGAGCTTTTCGTGCCCATGGCTGGTGCAGGTAACGGTCCAGCTTGCCTCGCGCAGTTTTTCTGTCAGGTCCCAGTCTGCACTGGTCCATATGTCCTTGGCATGGGCTGAACACGACCACGGAAGCTGCAACATCATGGCTGCATAGCGCGTCACCGAAGCCGGTGTATGAATGAAGTGCGAATGCAACGCCTTGATGGCGTGGCCACGCTCGGCTGCCAGCACTACCGCCTGGGCAAAGCGGCGCACCCTGTTGCGCGTCCTGTCACGTTTCAAGTCGTCGAGAAAGCCGTGAAATGCGGCCTTGTAACCCGGCAGCTTGCGCGCTTTTAGCCAGGCCCGGAAACACCGGCCCGCCTCCTCATGCACGTATTCCGGCAGATACGTTACAACTGCGCCAATTTCATCGTGCACCTTGTGCCGCTTCTTGTCGGTAGGATGGCGCAAGGACACGATTTCCAGCGCAAGACCAGCCCGTTCCAGCCCCAGAATTTCCTGGGCTATGAATGTTTCCGACAGCCGCGGATACCCCTTCAGCACAAATGCTACAGGCTTTGACATGAGTGTGGAAACAGCCCTAGCTTGCACCGACAATGGAATACAGGTCCGCAGCCGGACGCTTCTCCGCCCAGCCGCTGATCGACTTGCGGATACTCTCCAGACCGTCGAGCATTTTTGCTCCGCCAGCTTCCTCAGGCAAGGCCCGCTGCGGCAATGCCCTGAGCCTGCGGGCCAGCGCCACCGGGTCATCCGCCTCTTCCGGCAACATGAAATCAATAAGTCCAAGTTCCGCCGCCCTGACAGCGCGGATAAGCTGTTCTTCGCGCGGATGGGTGCGTGGCACAATCATCCCCGGCTTGTTGAACGATAAGACCTCGCAGAAGGTGTTGTATCCGCCCATGCCAACAACTGCAGACGCGCCCTCGATCAGCTCTTCCATGTTGTTGTCGAACTCAATGACATCCACCCGGTCCGTCTTCGCGGCCATACGGAACAGTTCACTGCGCTCTTCATTGGACATCAGCGGTCCCAGCACGAACAACGCCCTCGGCAATGTCTCGCCGCCTTCGCTGTATGCCCTGAGCACCTGGAACATCATTTGCGCTCCGTCGCCACCTCCGCCGCCGGTTACCAGCACATAATCGCCGCTTGGACGGTTCATGCTGCCTCTGGTAGATGAGCGCGTGCGGCGCAAAAACCCGAGAAAATTCATCCGCTCACGCAGTGACCCGCTAATGTCGAGGCCCTGCAACGGATCCCAGAATTCGCGTGGCCCGTAAATCCATATCTCGTCATAAAGCCGCTCAATCTGCGCAATGACGTCATTCCTGGCCCACTCAGCCCGCAGCTTGTCAGACGAATCCATGACATCGCGCAGCCCGAGAACAAGCCGGCATCCCTGCTGCTGCAGATATTCCAGCGTCGGCAGCATTTCACCCCGCAAGCCCAACGGCTCCTTGTCGACAATCAGGATGTCCGGCTGAAACGACTCCGCCGTATGCTGGATAATCGACTGCCGCATCTGCAGCGTTTCTGTCAGATCAATATGTTTGTCGATCGAAGTGTACTCGCCATTGTACAGCTTGATGACCGATGGGATTTTCACGAAGTCCACGCGTGCCGAGAAGTTGAAGGCACCGGCAATCTGCGAACCGGTGACAATGAGGACGCTAACTCCCTTGAAATTCTCCACCAGAGAGTGGGCGATTGCCCGGCATCGCCGCAAATGTCCCAGCCCGAACGTGTCATGACTGTACATCAGTATATGAACATTACCGAGGCGCTTCATGCTGGCCCTCCTCGAGTTTGGTACTTGATCAAGCTCATCCGCCAAACTCGACCCCACGCGCTTACTTATATGGGTCAGCGGCGTCGCGAAGTCCATCCCCCAGGAAGTTGAACGCCAGGATGACCAGGATCACAGGAACCACAGGCAGCATCAACCAGGGATAAAGCGCAACAACGGAAATATTCTGCGCTTCGATCAGCAGCACTCCCCATGATGTAATTGGCGGCCGCAGGCCTAACCCCAGGAAACTGAGTGCAGTTTCGCCCAGTATCATGGAGGGTATTGCGATTGTCGCTGTTGCAATCAGATGCGACATGAAGCCGGGCACAAGATGCAGCGAGATGATGCGGGAAGGTTTGGCTCCCATCAACTGGGCGGCCATGACGTAGTCTTCTTCACGCAACGCAAACAGTTTCGAGCGCACGGCACGCGCAAGGCCTGTCCAGTCGAGCAGCCCCAGAATGACAGTGATGCCGAAATAAACCACCAGAGGCGACCAGGTAATCGGCATGATCGCCGCCAGCGCCAGCCACAAGGGAATTGACGGCAGCGCCTGCAATACCTCGATCATGCGCTGCACGATCATGTCAACCCAGCCGCCATAATATCCCGCCATACCTCCAATCACGATACCCAGCAGGAACGACACCATGACGCCCAGCAAACCGATTGTCAGAGATATTCGCGCGCCATTGATGATGCGTGACAGCATGTCCCTGCCCAGCCGGTCCGTGCCCAGCATGAACAATTGTCCGCCATGTGCAGGACAGAACAGGTGGGTGTCCATCTCGACGAAGCCCCACCAGTAATAGGTGTCACCTTCACACAGGAACCGCATCTTGTCAGGCTGGCTTCTGTCCTCGGTGTATTCGCGCTTCAGCGTTTCCATATTGAGGTTGTATTGCTGTCGATAGACGAACGGCCCGATGAACTTGCCCTCGTGGAACAGATGCACGCGTTGGGGCGGTGAATAGATGTGGTCCACATGCCGCGACTGCATGTTGTAGGGCGAAAGAAATTCACTGAACAGGATCGAGGCATAAAGAACACCCAGAAACACCCCGCACCACACGGCAATGCGGTGCTTGCGGAACTTCCACCACATCAACTTCCATTGCGGTGCGAGAAACACCTTTTCCTGCTCAGGCGAGATCTTCTCGATCGACATTACGTCGAACGGCGCCTCGGAAACGTAGTGTCCCAGCTCCTTGCCGGGTGGTGGAAGTGGTGAAGTCATCTTCATTTGGTATGCGACCCCTGCAGACGTATGCGCGGATCAAGCAGTGCCAGCGCTATGTCGGAAACCAGAACCCCGATGACCGACAGGATGGCAAGGAACATCAAAAACGAGCCTGCCAGATACATGTCTTGAGCTTGCAACGCCCTGATCAACAGCGGCCCCGTGGTCTCCAGCGACAACACGATGGCCGTTATCTCTGCGCCGGAGATGATCGCCGGCAGAATGGAGCCGATATCCGCGATGAAGAAGTTCATCGACATGCGGAACGGATACTTGATCAGCGCCTTCAATGGATGCAGCCCCTTCGCATGCGCGGTCACTACATATTGCTTCTGCAGTTCATCGAGCAGGTTTGCCCGGATACGCCGGATCATGCCAGCTGTGCCCGCAGTGCCGATGATTATGACAGGGATGACAAGGTGCTCCAGTATCGACTTGAACTTGTCCCAGCTCATGGCCTGGTTGAAATACTTGGCATCCATCAGGTGCCCAATCGAGGTGCCGAACCAGATATTCGCCAGATACATGAAAATCAGCGCCAGCAGGAAGTTCGGTGTGGCCAGCCCCAACAAGCCGACGAACGTCAAGCCATAGTCACCCCAGGAGTACTGATGCGTTGCCGAGTAGATGCCAATCGGGAATGCTATGATCCACGTCACGAAGATTGTCACGAATGACACCAGCATGGTCAGCCACAGCCGGTCTCCAACAATGTCGGTGACCGGCTTTTCATACTCGAATGAGTAGCCGAAGTCGCCGTGCAGCATACCCCATACCCAGTGGAAATACCGCTCCACCGGCGGCTTGTCGAAGCCGTATTGTTCCTTCAGCGCCTCAATGGCCTTCACATCGACCGACTCGCCTTGCGCCTGCAGTTCGGCCACGTAGCTTTCAAAGTAGTCGCCCGGCGGCAACTCAATGATGGTGAACACCAGCGCCGAGATAATCAGCAGCGTTGGCACCATTACTGCAATTCGCCATGCAAGGTATCTCAACATGATCTAGCTGCTGCTCCCTGTGGTCCGGTCAAACCAGAACGTGTCCATCATGAAGACACCGAAATAGCTGCCCGGCTGAAAGCTGAACATCTCGACTTCCGGCACATTGCGCAGCTTCTTGTTGACGACGATTGGCTGCAATGTCGAATTTGCGGTGCCGATGGAAAAGACGTTGTCCGTATAGTTTTCCAGCATTTCGTGCCATATCTCGGTCTGTTCGGCTTCGTTGCCTGCCAGCTGCCACTTGCCCAGAAGGTCTACAAGTTGATTGACCTCAGGCATATCCGGCTTCGAGCCAGATTCACCATCGCTGAGACCGTAAAGCCCCCAGTTGGGCCACTGTGTCTGGGCATCGTCTGTCGGAGCCAGCTCCGCAGGCGACATCGATGCATTCGGAATGGCATTATCAAGCCCCGTCCACACACTCATCATTGTGTTGCCGGCTGTCAGACGCGACCGGAAAATATCTCTCTGGGTGGCGCGTGTGAATACCTTGATGCCCAGTTCGCTCCAATGGTCGGACACGAGTTGCAGTACATCTGCCTCAACGCTGCTTTCACCCGAGGCTTCGATGATCAGTTCGGCCCTGCGCCCATCGGGCAACAGCCTGATGCCATCATCATCGCGCTTGTCCAGTCCGGCCTGATCAAGCAGCCGGTTCGCCAGCACCGGGTCATGCGAAGCCCACGCCTTGGCATATTTTTCACGGTACAGCGGGCTTTGCGGCAACGGCGAGTCCGCCACCTCCTTGCCCAGGCCAAAGAACGTGACCATGTTGATCTCATGCCTGTTCAGCCCCAGTGACAATGCACGACGGAACCGGACATCCTGCAACACAGCGCGCCAGGCATCGTCCTTGAAGTTGAGATTGGGCCTGATAGAGACCTTCGATCCGAGCGCGGATTTCCACAACAAGACCCTGTAGTTCTGGTGCTGCTCGTTCTCCTTCAGGAAGGTGTAGTCTTCAAAGCTGATATAACGGCCCTGAAGATCAGTCTCACCTGAACCAGCCTTTGCCGGGATCAGGCCGGAAGACGAAATGTTCATGGTCACCTGATCAATGTAGGGAAGCTGGCGGCCGTAATTGTCCACGCGATGAAAATACGGATTGCGAATGAACACGAACTGCTCTGACGGCGGCGCGATCGTGTTGACCCATGGCTCCAGCGATGGCAGCTCAGGGTTCTCAGGCCGGTTTTGCCTGCCAAGCTTGATGAACATCGCGCCCCAGTTCTTGTACTTGCGTTTTTTTGCCAGCGCTTCTGCCGCTTCCTTGCCTATGTACTTGGCATGCAGCGTCTTCATGTAGTGCGCAGGATAGGTAATGTATAAAGGCAGCGGCGCCGCCAGCGCCGGTAGAAATTTGGGGTTCGGTTTCGCCCACTCATATCGCACCGTTTGTTCATCAATAACGGTCAACTGCGGCCCCTGGCCGTCTACCAGCATGTCAATTGGAAGCCCGCCCTTGGACAGTTTCTCGTTCAGCATCACATCTTCAAGTGCGAACCGGAAGTCCTCGGCAGTAAAGGGCGCACCGTCCGACCAGCGGTGGCCGGGCCGGAGATGGAATGTGAAGATGCGGTCATCAATGACCTCGTAACTTTGAAGAATGTCAGGCTGCAGCTTGTAGCTCGTATCATAGCCGACAAGCCGCGAGTAGCCGTAGTAGATCATGATGCGCACGTCCTTGGCCGACGCCATCAACATACGCATTATTCCGCCGTGCTTGCCCGGCTGCTTGCCGGCCTTTTCCATATCAATGATACGCGGAACACCAGGCAGCCGTTTTTCAACCGGGTCCATCTTGCCCGCCTCGATCATGTGGCCGAAGTACGGCGTTTCCTGCAGCTCAAGCGCCAAAGCATTGACATGGCTTGCAAACAGCAATGCCAAACCGCAAACGATTGCCAGCAAAGCTCTCATTGGGTTCTAAGCTCCTTCACGCTTGCCTGCGCATTGGCCAGCACCACATGCCCGTCACCAACATCAATCGAAGCCATGCCACCGCCCCCGCTTTGCAGCTTGAAGGCAACCGGCCAGCTCTTGTCGTCCGAAGCACCGGACAGCGAAAGCGTGTCGTAGTCCAGCGGCCTGTCGAGATCAGGAAACGGTACTGCCGCCAGCAGTGAACGCGTATAGGGGTGAACCGGATCGCGGAAGATCTTTTCGCGGCTGGCCATCTCGACAATCCGGCCACGGCACATGACCGCAATCCTGTCTGCCATGTAATCAATCACGGCAAGGTTGTGCGACACGAACAGGTAGGTCAGCTTGAGTTCCGACTGCAGGTCTTTCAGCAGGTTCAGAACCTGCGCCTGCACCGAAACATCCAGCGCCGACACCGGCTCATCACATATCAGCAGCCCCGGATTGAGAGCAAGCGCACGGGCAATGCCTATCCTCTGGCGCTGCCCCCCTGAAAAGCTGTGCGGATAGCGGTTGAGAAACCTCGGGTCGAGGCCAACAGCCTGCATCAGGCTGGCAGCGTGCGTGCGCCGGCTGGCCGAATTGCCGATGTTGTGTATCTCCATTGGTTCGGTGAGAATGTTGGACACCGTCATGCGTGGATTGAGCGATGAAAAGGGGTCCTGAAACACCATTTGAATGCGCTTGCGCAAGGTTCCCAACTGCGCCGAACCAGCGCTTGCAATGTCGATGGGTGCATGACCGGGGTCGGAATAGATGATCTCACCGGCATCGGGCGTCAAAGCACGCATGATCAGCTTGGCGACCGTTGTCTTGCCACATCCCGACTCGCCAACCAGCCCAAGGCACTCGCCACGCCTGATATCAAGGCTGACACCATCCACCGCCTTGATGATGTTCTCGCTGCCGCTGGAAAACCACCCCGCGCTCCTGGTGACAAAATTCTTCTGCAGATTGCGGACGCTTAGCAGCGGTGTGTCCTGGGTTTGATCTTCTGCGGTTTGCGAAACCCTCAGCTCGGGTTCCGGTCCGCCAAGCAATGCGGCAGAATCGACCTCGACGTCGCGCAAAGACACCAGACGCTCCCCCGGCTTCATGTCGAAGTGAGGCACCGCCTTCATCAGTGCCTTCAGGTACGGGTGTTTTGCTGACCGGAAGATGTGCGAAACCTGCCCCGCTTCGACTATCTCGCCGTGATAGATCACCACGACTTCATCAGCCATGTTCGCAACCACGCCAAGATCATGGGTGATCAGCAGGATTGCCATGTTGAGACGTTCCTGCAGGTCCTTCAACAACTTGAGGATCTGGGCTTGAATGGTCACATCAAGTGCTGTCGTAGGTTCATCTGCAATCAGCAAGGCGGGCCTGCAGATCAGCGCCATGGCAATCATCGCCCGCTGCCTCAAACCGCCGGACAATTCAAACGAGTACATGTCGTAGGCGCGCTGCGGGTCAGGAAAGCCGACAAGCCCCAGCATCTCTTCGGTCCGCACACGTGCCGTGGTCTTGTCCACAACCTGGTGCAGCAGCAGCGCTTCCTCGATCTGGTTGCCTATGGTGTGCAGCGGAGACAACGAAGTCATCGGCTCCTGGAAGATCATTGCAATGCGACCACCGCGCAGATTGCGCATTTCCGGACCGGACGGCAGCAGTTCATGGATGGCCACCGGCTTGTCAGGTGATTTGGGATCATGAAAGGTGATCGAACCGCCGGTTATCGAGCCAACGCGCGGCAAAATGCCCATGATCGCCTGACCGGTCACCGATTTACCGGAGCCCGACTCACCGACAAGTGCTGTAACCTTGCCCGGCGCGATTCTGAAGCTCACTCCCTTTACAGCCTCCAAAGTGGAGTTATGCAACTGGAAGCTGATATGAAGATCTTCAATCCTCAGCAAGTCATGGAATTCACTAGTTGAACCCGGCAATCACTTTCCCTCACTATTACACGCCATCACTGCACCCAGTTGAGCACCAGATGATAACCAACGCGGGTATTCCGGGTGAAACAGCCTCGCCCCCTTGCACACACGCTGCGCCGCCATTGCGCGAACCTGTGACCCCTGCGTGAAATACTTTGAACCATGTTGGCCTGTCAGGATAGTCCCGTAACGTGTATTTTTGCACAGACAAACAAATTCAGGCTACTCGACCAATGACCAAATCGACACCCGCCAGAGTGCAAACCCTGCCAGACGGCCGGGATGAACCTTCGCAACAGACATGGCGCGGCTTTCTGCGGCTTGTGCCGCAAACCGGCAACGGCCGTCAACTGTCCGAACGCGTGCAGCAGGCGATCACCAAGCATGACCAGTCGAGTGAAGTGCTGATCAAGATCGTGCAGCTCGTCATCGTGAGCATATGGGCGGTTCTTTATACACTTTCACCGAAAACCAGTGCCGGCACGGCCTTCACTCCGGTCACATGGGCTCTCGCCATTTATTTCACCTTGAATGTCATTGGCCTTATCTGGGCACGCCGCAGCGGCCTGCCGAACTGGGCCGTGTATTTCTCGATCATCTTCGACATGGCAATCCTCATGGTGCTCATCTGGAGCTTCCACATCCAGTACGGGCAACCTCCATCTTTCTACCTCAAAACACCAACCTTGTTGTATGTCTTCATCTTCATTGCGTTGCGTGCACTGCGGTTTCAGGCACGATTCGTCATATTTGCCGGGCTGGCCGCGGCCCTGGGATGGCTGGTGCTTGTCGCATACGCCATCAACTCAGCCGAAGGCATGGCGACCACGCGAGACTATGTTGCCTACCTGACCGGCAATGAAATTCTGTTAGGGGCCGAATTTGACAAGACAATCACCATCATCATGGTCGCCGGCATCATTGCGGTGGCCCTGCTGCGTGCCAATGATCTGCTGATCAGGGCCACAACGGACGCCCACGCCGCCAGCAACCTGTCGCGCTTTTTCGACCGCGACATTGCCACCAACATCCGCAATGCCGAACAGGCCAGCGCGCCCGGCGAAGGCATGCGGGTTGATGCAGCAATCGTCAACGTGGATTTGCGCGGGTTCACAAAATATGCGGCCAGAAAAGACGCCCAGCAGGTCCTCGGCCTCCTGATCGCCTACCAGAGGCGCATAGTCAGCATCATCCAGGCCCATGGCGGCTCGATAGACAAGTTCATGGGAGACGGCATCATGGCCACCTTCGGCGCAACCCGGCCCAGCGAAACCTACGCTGCCGATGCAATGCGCGCGATAGATGAGATCGCGGCTGAAACACAGGACTGGAATTCTGATCCGGTGCTGAAGCCGTTTGCCGGATCCAAGGTCAATGCCGCCGTTGTGGCCGGACCCATCGTGTTCGGCACAATTGGCGATGACACCAGGCTGGAATTCACTGTCATTGGCTCAGCTGCGAACCTGTCCGCCAAGCTGGAGAAACACAACAAGACCACCCGGACCCGTGCACTTTCAGACATGCACACCTACCAGGTTGCGCTGGAGCAAGGCTACAAACCCGCCGGCAAGAAGGCTGTCCGCAAGTCGACACTGCCCGGTGTCAGCGAACTTGTCGTGCTGGCATAGGAAACGGCGTCCATTTCAGTCCAGGTTCTGCGACAACGGAAGCTATCGCATCCCAGGCGGCTTCATCATGCACCAGATGATGGGTGAGAATTCCGACCGGTCCACCCTCGCTCTGCCGTGCAACGCCAAGCGCATCGGCTAATTCGCTGCGCACGGTTTCCACCGACTTGCCGCGCGCGCCTTGCGGTGCCTTCCAGTCCATCACATCAACATGTGTGTTCACCTGGCCGTGCTCACGCAGCAGCTTGTGGCCAAACATTGAAAGAGATCGCAACCCGGCTGCCTCCAGATGGGGAATAAGGTCTTCCCGCATCCGGTTCCAGGGCGGCACCAGCACCGGGACCAACTGCCCGTCAAACAACTCGTCCAGCCGCGCACTGCCGCGCCGGACATCCGCCACGACGTCTTCCAGGCTGCGATGTAAGCCCAACTCACACTTCTTCTCAGTCACCGGCTCAAGATTGGTGTGCGACCAGCCATGCACACAGGCAGACAAGTGCTGGTGCTGCGCAACATAGCTGGCCAGTTCGGATTGCGCATGCGCCGGGATCACCGCCAGAAGAACATGAGCGTCATGCGCCCCAGCCACCGCAGCAAGCCGTTCAAGTGCTGGCGTAACCGCAATGGCATCATCATCGCGCCACCAGACATGTGGTGACTTGCCGGACTCAAGCCACCGCGAGATTTCATCCTGCAATGCATCCCCGTTCACTTGCCCGCAACCTCCCGCAACTTGACGTCCAACTGCCTAGCCGCATTGACCAGGCTTCGCTCACCATGCACGAACGCCCGCGCCTGCCGGCCAAGACTTTTCCGCATGCCTTCATCCGCAATCAGCCGGTCCAATGCATTTGCCAGAGCCACTTCATCTCCTTCGTCCACAAGTATGCCGGTACGCCCGTCTTCCACCACCGATGCAACGCCGCCCGACCGCATCGCCGCCACCGGCAGTCCCATCGCCTGCGCTTCCAGATAGGCAAGGCCGAATGCTTCCCGGTAACCCGGCCACACGAAAACATCACTGTGCGACAGATATCCAACAACCGCAGACCGGTCCATCTGACCTGCAAAGCGCACATTCACCATGCCATCAAACAGAGCTTCCACGTCATCGCGCACCGGGCCGTCTCCAACTATGGTCAAGCGCCAGTTCGCCTGACTCAAGTGTTTGAGAGATTTGGCCAACATATTGAAACTGTTGATCTTGTTTCCTTTTGACATCATGGCAACAGTGATCAGCTCAACCGGCCCGCCATGCACCTCGCGGTACGTGACCTGGTCAAATCCATCCAGATCCACAAACGGCGCCAACATCGCCACACGCCGCCTGGGCACAAGCCTGGCAATGCCTTCTGCATCGCGGGGTGTAAGGCAGATGTTCAACTGCGCCTGCCTGATAGCGGCAGTGGAAACAGCCTGTGCCTGACTCCATTCATCCTTGTCGCGCTTGCCTGCGTAGGATGCTTCAACCGTTACATATGGCACGCCAAACCGCTGGGCCAGCGCCGCCCCTATCAGGTCGGGCGACTTGTAATAAACGTGATAAACAACCACGAGGTCAGGCACACCCGAACGCTGCCATTCACCTGCAATCGCCTCCACCTCAGCTTCTGCCTGCGCCTTTGTGGCAGCTAGTCCACCGGGCGACTTCAGGCGGCACTTGAACCGGGACATCAGGTCGACTTCATGACCAGCCAGCTGCAGCGCCTTGATTAATTGCCGCGCCATTGTCCGGTCACCTGAAGGTACCGGATCATCTGTTGGTTTCATTGTTGCGTAAAAACTGATGCGCACAGGCCGCTCAAACTTCGAAGGTCAAGACTATGATCTGCATTGTATAGTGTGCAAACTCAACATGTACCAGCATCACCCGGACACCACATGCACAAGACCAGCGAAACCGAGTTCTACGCACGCCTTCCGGTCATCACGGATTTCGATACCATGTCTGATGGCAAGGGCTTCAGCGCGCTGCCTGACAGCTGGACTGTGCTGGTTTCCGATGTTGTGAATTCCACCGGCGCCGTCGAGCGCGGAAACTACAAGGCCGTCAACATGGTGGGCGCGGCATCGATAATAGCTGTATTGAACGCGTGTCAGGGTGAAGACGTACCGTTCATGTTCGGCGGCGATGGAGGTGTGGTCGCGGTACCGCCACGCTGGCTTGAGGCAGCCAAGACCCGCCTTGCAACCTTGCGCGACAAATGCCCGGACCTGTACGGGCTGCAGTTGCGGGCTGCCGCAGTTCCGGTCGCCGACATCAGAGAGGCCGGCCGTGACGTTCGAGTTGCACGGTTTGCGCTGACCGGCGGCAATCACCTTGCCATGTTCGCTGGAGGCGGCCTTGACCTTGCCGAACAGTGGCTCAAGGCCAGCGAGGACGGGCCGTACCACCTCAAACCGGAAGACGGCGGCAATGCCCTGGACCTCGAAGGTCTTTCCTGCCGCTGGCAACCGCTGACATCACTCAACGGTACAATCCTCACTGTTATCATCCAGGCAACCGGCAGCACCACCGCCAGCACGCTCAACAGGACCATCGCCGGAATTCTGGGAAAGCCAGTCACCGAATTCGCCCCGGTACAGGACGCAAACCTGAAGCTCGAAGGCATTCTTTCGCGGGCATTCGCGCTGGAACGCTCCGGCCTGAAATCCACGCGCGGGCGTTATGCCGGCATGTTCTGGACACTGTTGACCGGGCTTTGCCAACGCTATGCCGAAGCGAAAGCCACCACCGTGGGCAATTATGACGCAAAGCGCTATCGCACGGAATTGAAGGCGAACACCGACTTTCGCAAGTTCGACGGAGCATTACGAATGGTGCTGGACATCACCACCAGCCAGGCTGATGCACTGGAGGCCCGGCTCGAAGAAGGCTACACATCAAATGCCCTGCTGTATGGCACCTCGCGCTCGGACGCGGCCTTGATGACCTGCCTGCTGTTCGATCTTGCACAATCGCGCCATGTCCACTTCATCGACGGCGCAGACGGTGGCTACACCCGCGCCGCAAAGGCCCTCAAACAGCGGCTCGCCCTGCAGCGCAGTGCATGACAGGAACCAGCCGCTGTCCAAGCATTAGTTATTTCGGGCCGTGCCAGTCGATCTGGCAGATTTCTGCCGAGCGCCCGTCAAAATCCCATACCCGGCCATATGCCCGGACCCGCCCCTTGTTGGCGGTGGCAACGGTGATATCCGGACCCATCCAGTAACCTGTGTTGGAAACCACGACGTCCTTGCCATCGTCCTGACCGCCGATCGGCTCGATCTCGCCCTGGATCATGCGGCCAACTGTCAGGCGGCGCTTCTTGCCTTCGGTTTCAAAAGTAACGGGCGCGCGCTCGGCACCCAGAAACTCGCCAACCAGCATCGAGAAAAGCCCTGTGGTACCTCGCGCGGCACCGGAGAAGATTTTCCCCAGCCCGGCATATGCCTTTTCGCTGGCCCGCTCATCGAAGAACGCCGCAGCCTTCCAGTTGCCGCGGCCCATATTGCCGGGGATATCCATCAGCATTCCGACATTGAGGCCGCCCAGGTTTTCGCCATCATAGTGGCCTTCATCAATGCGGATACCCACCCAGGCCTGACAATAGCCCTCCGTAGGCGGATGCTTGCCCAGGCTGACAACACACGGACAAAACACCGTGCAGTTGCAGTTCAATATCAGTTCACCCTTGATCTTCCACTCTGGTAAGTCGTTCGCCATTTCAATCTCCCTTTCAATCAGTATCCCAATGCACGCCCGGCAGCGAAAACCGCCACCGACATCGCGCTTGTGGTCAGCACCCAACCAGCGGGCCGTGTCAACCAGCGCCCGACCTCGGGCAGCTTTTCCAGCGTCATGAAGACGGTTGCCAGCCCCATCCACGCAAGATTCATTGTTCCGCCTGCAAAACCCAGCAGCATCAAAGCCCAGCAACACCCCAGACACGTGATGCCCAGTTGCGCGCCCATGCGCAGCGCCGCAACCGGCCCCGGCTGCCAGTGCTGCATGAAAAACGTCAAAGGAGCGCGGCATTTGCTGAGGCAGGCGTCCTTGAGTGACGAAAACTGATAACCACCTGCCAGCGCCAGCAAGGTTGCCGTCAGCCACAATGACCGGCTTGACCCGTCAGGTGCCACCAGTTGCGCGGAAGACAAAGCATACTGTGCCGCAGCCCCGAAAGCAGCAAAGATCAGCCAAACAGCCATGTATCCCGTTACAAGCCCGGCAAAACCGGCACCGTCCGATGCTCCGCAGTCGCCCAGTTCCGTATATGTTTTCAGTGCCGGCACAAAAGTTGGCGCCATCATGGCCGCACTCATCAGAACCCACATGGCATAGAGAGCCAGCGGCTCCGCGTTGGCTGCACTGGCGCACAGCGCATCCCACAAGTTCACCCCATCCAGCCCGACGAATTGCGCGCCCGGCACTCGGGCAGCCATGTATGCCGCGGCAATCCACGCACACAGCACAAGCCCGTAAAAGCCTAGCCAGCCAGCGGTTCTGGTCAATTGCAAATTCAACGCGTGCAGCATTGGCGATCAAGCACTCCCTGGCGCAACACTGTCACAGAAACGGCAGTTCGCACAATGTCGCCCTGATCTGTTTGCCGTCCTTCATCACTGACACCTCATCGCCGGGGCGGGCCTCCACCGACACCAGCGCAAAGCCGATGTTCTGCTTGAGCCGGTACGACCACACGATATTGGTCATGTCACCGATCTTGTTGTTGCCGCGCATGATGTCGAACCAGGTAAACGCCGTCATGATGGGGTCGGCGCCTTCAAGTTTGATTCCAAGCTGGTGCCGCTTGACACCATCTGCCTTGATCTTGCGCAGCGCCTTTATGCCGACCACGTCATCAGCCACATCAAGGTCGATATATTTTTCCATGCGCACTTCAAACGGGTTGGTGTCCTCATTCGTGTCACCACCGAACGACAGCAGACCACTTTCCACGCGTTCACATGCGTTCGGATTGCCGGGGCCGATGTCCCATGCCTTGCCGGCTTCCTTCACGAGGTTCCACAATTGCGTGCCTTTTGAGCCATCCATCAGGTAGAGCTCAAACCCGCCCTGCTTTGACCAGCCCGAGCGTGCCACTGCCACGGGAATACCTTCGATGCTGGTTTCCTTGAACCAGAAATACTTCAGGTCACGTATCCAGTCACCGAACATGGAAGCGACTACATCCTCACCCTTTGGCCCCTGCACTGCCAAAGGAGACACGTCCGGCTCAGATACTTCGACGTCCAGTCCGCGCTCGGCTGCAATGGCACTGGCCCAGAACCATATGTTGGAGTCGGCAATCGACAGCCAGTAAAGGTCATCTTCCAGCTTCAGCAGGATCGGGTCATTGATGATCGAACCCTTGTGATTGCAAATCGCAACATACTTGCCCTGCCCGACCTTGCACTTGCTCAGGTCACGTGTGCACAGCACCTGCGCCAGCTTGCCCGCATCCGGACCCTTAAGCTGCACCTGCCGCTCCACCGCCACGTCCCACATGGAAACGCCATTTATAATGCGCCAGTACTCTTCTTCCGGCTTGCCATAACCCGTTGGCATCAGCATGTGGTTGTAGGTTGTGAAACTCTTCACGCCGTCTGCCACGGTGGCATCGAAGAACGGCGACGGGCGAAGACGGGCAGACGGAAAGATCGTAAACATCGAAGAGACTCCTTGAAAGCCCGCATGTTCTAGCCGTAACCCCGATTGCTATCCACACGAAAATCCGGCATTCAGAGCGCTGGAAACGTCATCATGACGCACATTGAACCAAGTATCAGAACAACTGACTTGCACAGTTCAACTCATGGTGAAAAGCACTGAACACTGGACAACAACAAGAAGCGGACATCCAGATGAAGCTGACTGACTTCAAGGCACTCACTTTTGACTGCTACGGCACCCTGATCGACTGGGAATCCGGTATGGTGGAGGGCCTCCAGCCACTGACCTCGCGCACCAGCCGCAAACTCTCGCGCAATGACATTCTCGAGGCGCATGCTCGCCATGAAAGTTCGCAGCAGGCGTGGACGCCGGCAATGCGCTACGATGCGCTGCTCGCCATCGTCTACAAGCGTCTGGCGGAAGAATGGAGCGTCGCCACCACGCCCGAAGAGTGCACAACGTACGGGAACAGCGTGAAAGACTGGCCTGCCTTTGAAGATTCGGCAGAGGCTTTGAGCTATCTAAAGCAGCACTTCAAGCTGGTCATCCTGTCCAACGTCAACAACGCCGGGTTCGCCGGCAGCAACGCAAGGCTCGGCGTCGAGTTTGATGCAATCTACACCGCCGAGGATATCGGCTCCTACAAGCCGTCAGACCGCAATTTCGACTATATGCTGGAAAAACTGAAGACCGTCGGCATCGAGAAGCGTGACATTCTGCATACCGCCGAAAGCATGTTTCACGATCATGGCCCGGCCAACCGGCACGGGCTGGCGAACTGCTGGATCTACCGCCGGCACGCGGACCAGGGGTTCGGCGCCACCATGAACCCCGGCGATATGCCATCCGTTGATTTTCGTTTCAATTCAATGGCTGATCTGGTCCATGCTCATAAATCCGAGCTTGGCGGGTAACCAAACCGAACAGCGGTTGAAACAGCGCTTGCAGTATTCCGACCCGGCGGACTAACATGCCGTGCGAGGTCTTGTAACCGGGGCAACCGGTAAATATTCAGACTGATCAGGGAGTAATCATATGATCCGCAAAATTCTCGCCAGCGCGCTGGCGCTAGGCATTTCTGTTTCCGCAACCGCAGCAATGGCTGCCGACAAACTCAAGATAGGCGTCATCACCACACTGACGACACCGGCCGCAGTGCTCGGCGAAGAACAAATGAACGGCATCAACCTGGCCATGGAAAATCTTGGTGGCAAAATGGCCGGAGTGCCGGTTGAAATCATCGCTGAAGATGACGGTTTCAAGCCCGACATCGGTAAGCAAAAGGCCGACAAGCTGGTTGATCAGGACAACGTAGACATCGTGACTGGCGTGATCTGGTCGAACACGCTGTTGGCGGTGAAAAAGCCGATCCTGGATGCAGGCAAGTTCCTCATCGGCGCCAATGCCGGTACATCCAATGTTGCCGGTGCTGAATGCGATCAGAACTTCTTCTCAACCTCCTGGCAGAACGACATGGTGCCCAAGGCACTTGGTGAGGTTCTGAACCAGCGTGGCGTCAAGTCCGTCTACATCATGGCCCCAAACTATGCTGCCGGAAAAGACATGGTCGCCGGCGTGAAAAGCTCGTTCAAGGGCGAGGTCAAGGGCGAGGATTTGACCAAGTGGGGCAAGGAAGCCCAGCTTGATTTCTCCGCCGAACTCGCCAAGGCATCAGCTTCCGGCGCCGAAGCCATCTTCGTGTTCTACCCCGGCAAGGCTGGTGGTGCATTCCTGAAGCAGTTCGGCCAGGCCGGACTGGTTGGCAAGATGCAGTTCTACAACGTCTTCACCATTGACGGCTTGTCACTGCCGAAATTGCAGGCTGCCAAGATGGAAGGTGTGCTCGGCGCGCTGGACACCATGCAGTGGAGCCCGGACCTGGACAATGAAGCGAACAAGGCATTTGTCGCAAAGTTCCGCGAAAAGCACGGCCGCTACCCTTCATTCTATGCTGCACAGGCCTATGACGCGATCAACCTGATCAACTCTGCGATGGTTGAAACCGGTGGGAAGCCTGAAGACAAGGACGCCTTCCGCGCTGCCCTGAAGAAGGCCAACTACGATTCAGTGCGCGGCAAGTACTCTTATGGCAACAACCACTTCCCGGTGCAGAACTACTATCTGCGCAAGGTCGTGGAAGGTGCTGACGGTCAGTGGACCTTCAAAACCGAAGCAACGGTTTATGAAATGACCGGCGACGACCACGCCAAGGACTGCCCGATGAAGTAATGCACACCTGGTGTGCTGGACATTCAGACCCGTCTTCAAGCAAACTTGAGGACGGGTTTTTTATTCGGAGCAGATGAAATGAAAGTGATCATCGCAGGCGGCGGCATTGGCGGGCTGGCAACAGCCCTGATGTTGCACGACAGGGGCATTGAGGCAGAAGTCTACGAGCGCTCACCGGAAATCCGCGAAATGGGGGTTGGCATCAACACCCTGCCCCACGCCATCAAGGAACTTGAACGGATCGGCCTGCTGGGCGCACTCGACCGTGTTGCCATCCGAACCTATGAACTGACCTACCAGAACCGCCACGGCCAGACCGTGTGGCATGAGTTGCGCGGCCTGCACGCAGGGCTAGACATGCCGCAATTCTCTATCCATCGCGGGCGGTTGCAGGGCGTTTTGCGCGACGCCGTTGCCGAACGTCTTGGACCCGGAGCCATAAAGACCGGCCATATGTGCACCAGCGTTGAGCAGGATGGCAAATCGGCAACAGCGATATTCCAGCTTCACGGCAGCAGCGAAACCAGGCGCGTCAGTGCAGATGCAGTCATTGGTGCAGACGGCATTCACTCGGTTATCCGTCAGCAGTTCTACCCCGACCAGGGCACGCCCGCATGGAACGGCATCATGCTGTGGCGCGGCGCCACCCACTGGCAACCGTTTCAAACCGGCAGGTCGATGGTGATAGCTGGCGGCATGTCAGCCAAGCTGGTACTTTACCCGATAGCTGACGATGGCCGCGAAGATGGCAAGGTGTTGATGAACTGGGCCGTCGCTGCAAAGCTGGGCGATGCCGGCACGCCGATGCCGCGGCGCGAGGACTGGAACCGGGAAGGCAAAATGCAGGAGCTGCTGCCCTTTGTCGAAAACACCTTCCACCTCGACGTGCTCGATCCGCTGGCTTTGATCAGGGCAACCGGCACCTTCTACGAATACCCGATGTGCGACCGCGATCCGGTAAACCAGTGGAGCATTGGCCGCATCACATTGCTGGGAGATTCAGCGCACCCGATGTACCCGGTTGGATCAAACGGAGCGTCGCAAGCCATCCTCGACGCCCGCTGCCTGGCCGACAAACTGGCAGATGTGTCAGGTGTCGAAGCTGCATTGAAAGCATATGAAGCCGAACGCCTGCCAGCCACGGCAACGATCGTGCAGCAGAACAGGGGCGGCGGCCCGGAACGGGTGATTGACCTGGTAGAGCAACGAGCACCCGATGGGTTTGCCAGGCTGGAAGATGTCGCCACGCACGAAGAACTCGAAGCTGTCGTGCGCGGCTATCAGAAGACCGCTGGTTTCGACAAGGAAGCGGTGAACAGGTAACACTTGGCTGTCACGCCATTAAAGCCGCGTTACCGTGAGGGCCGGGCAACAGGCCCGCAGCACCAATATTGCAAGGTCACTGTAACCTTCACCCGGCCGGCGGTGGCAGGAACTGCACATTGTGCTCACCTGCAAGGCGCACCACTTCAGCCGGGTCCGGCACGTTGTGAATTTTCTGGAACAGCTCCCACAGCTTCTGCGTCGGAGAGACCCAGAACACACATGTGGTATCAGCACCCGACTTGTTGAAAATGCCATGCGCAATACCGCGCGGAAGACGGATCAGGTCGCCCGAGGTCGCTACTGCATCCTTGCCGTCCAGGAACAGATCAAAACGGCCGTTCAGCACATAGATGAATTCATCCTGATCCGGATGAATGTGCGGCGGCACGAACGTACCATCAGGAAAAGTTGCATGCCACGAGAAGGAGCTTTCGCACAGGTGCTTGGGCACATAGGTCTGACCCAGGATATTCCATGCGATGCCATCTATGCCTTCTCCGGCACCAGTTACACCTGCTGTCATCGGATTCATGCTCAAATCTCCCTTGCCAAATTTGTTTGCTTCATTTCACACCCGGACAACTGATCTTGAAACCAGCAACAGGCTGTCATTGCGAACTTATTTGGCTAAACTGACATTGACAAGAAAGTTCATGCAAAGACTGGGAGGCGGCGGCATTGGCTGGACAGTTCAGAAGATCAGGCGTCAGCCGGCTCCTTGCACTTGGCCTGCTGGTAATGCTGCTGGCACTACGCTTTGCTGATCCGACGCCACTTGAGATCCTGCGGCTCAAGACCTTCGATTTCTACCAGACCGTCATCAAGCCGAAGCCAGGGCCTGAGCAGGTCGTCATCATAGACATCGACGAAAACAGCATGAACAAGCTGGGCCAGTGGCCGTGGCCAAGGACAACCCTTGCTAGTCTCGTCAACATTGCAGGCGGCGCGGGCGCAGCAGCCATCGGCTTTGATATTCTTTTTCTTGAACACGACCGCACATCACCGGCAAACATCGCCAGCACCGTTGAAGATTACGATCCGGAAACGGCAAAGAAGCTGCGCGCCATGAAATCCAATGACCAGGCGCTGTCCGACGCCATGGCCGCAGCGCGCGTGGTGCTTGGCCAATCAGGCCATCATACCAGGATTACTCAATGGCACGCCGGAGCCATCGAGACATCTGCGCTGGCAACGCTCGGACCTTTACCCGACAGGTTCCTAGACACTTATCCCGGCCTGGTGCGCAATGTCCCGGAGCTGGAGGCCGGCGCGAAAGGCCGGGGCATGGTCACTATCAGACCGGAGAAAGACGGCGTTGTGCGCAAGCTGCCGTTCCTGATGAAGGCGCAGGACCTGGTCCTGCCGGCGTTCGGGCTGGAACTGTTACGGCTGGCAACCGGACAGCCCACCGTCCTGGTCAGAAGCAGTGAACACGGCGTCACATCGGTCGACCTGGCAGGTGTACGCATGCCTGCTGACCGAAACGCCAAGGCATGGGTGCATTTCCGGCCGCATAATCCCAACATCTTCTTTTCTGCAGCTGACGTGCTGGAAGGCAAGGTTGCACCCGAAGTCTTCAAGGGCCGCATTGTCCTGATCGGCACCTCTGCGACCGGCCTGTTCGACATCAAGGCAACGCCGGTTGACCCGGTCATGCCGGGGGTGGAAATACACGCCCAGCTGATCAACGCGGTATTGAGCCAGAGCCTGCTTCAACGCCCGGTCTGGGCTGATGGAACCGAACTCATCCTTGCGCTGCTGATCGGGCTGTTGCTGATTGCTCTGCTGCCGCGCCTGGGTGCAATGCTGACCATCACCGCCGGCGGCCTGATTGCCGCATCGGTAATTGCCGCCTGCTGGTGGGCATTCGCATCTCGCGGGCTCATTCTCGACTATGCGTTTCCGCTGTTCACTTCGCTTGCGGTCACCGGGCTGCTGATCATTCTGGGCTACCTGAACGAGGAAATCGACAGGCGCCGCATCAGAACCGCCTTCGGCCAGTATCTTTCACAGGACATGGTGGCCAAACTTGCCGACAACCCGGATCAACTTACTCTCGGCGGCGAGACCAAGCCGATGACCATTCTGTTCTCCGATGTTCGCGGCTTCACTACCATTTCCGAGACCTACAAGGAAAACCCGCAAGGCCTGACAATGCTGATCAATTCGTTGTTGACCCCCCTGTCGGAAGCAGTGGTGTCAAACAAAGGCACCATCGACAAATACATGGGCGACAACATCATGGCGTTCTGGAATGCGCCGCTGCCAGACGATGATCATGCGCAGCATGCCTGTCTTGCGGCGCTGGAAATGTCCAGCCGTCTCAACAAGCTGAATGAGGAACGCCGTGCCAACAATGAAATCCCGCTGGAAATCGGCGTTGGCATCAATACCGGCGAATGCGTGGTTGGCAACATGGGGTCCAATCTGCGTTTTGACTACACAGTGCTTGGCGACGCGGTAAACCTTGCCTCACGCCTTGAAGGCCAGACCAAGTCCTACGGTGTGCAGATCATCATAGGCGAAGGCACCGCCTCCGCGGTAGCCGGCAAGATCGCAATTCTGCGGCTCGACCGGGTGAGGGTGAAAGGCAAAAAGGAACCTGAAGAAATTTATGCTGTGGTTGGCAATGAGGAAGTTGCTCAAAGCGCCCATTTCCTGGAACTCGCTGACAACCACGCCTTGTTGCTGGATGCCTATTTCGGACAAGACTGGAAAGCCGTTCGCAAGCTAACAGCAAAATGCATGAAGCTGGCGCAACCGTATGAAATCCCGGAGCTTTACGAAGTGTATGCGACGCGCGCAAAACAATACGCCGTAGCACCTCCCGGCAAAAACTGGAGTGGTGTCAACGACACCTGGCAGTTCCAGGCATCCTAAACTTACCTTCCCGCGATGCTTCGGATTTTAGTGTTTGCGCTAGCAGATTTTTCTGAACTCGCTGGCATAGTGACATGGTGCAACAGGGAGAGAGCACCATGAACAAGATTGACACCAGCAGTCTGCTTGAGCAGCTTCAAGCGCTTGAATCGGCGGAACAATATCTGATTGCCCGCACGCACCGCGAACTTGCGGGCAGCGCAACCTCAACCATGAGCGCGGTCGACCGCACCTTGGCTGCTTTCTCGATCTACGGTCTTGTGTCGATATTTGCCGCTGTACTTCTGACCAGCAACGGCCTGGTTGCCTAGGCGATTATTACCGACGCTGAGTTGTTGTTGTCATCATAGACAAAGTTGAATGTACCCGAAGTCACACCAGTGAGCGTGGCAATGTCAGTCATGTTGCTGCCCGCCACATCGTTGGTATCAACTCTCACGGTTGCATTGCCGCCAGAAACCACGACCTCGACAAACGAGTCCGGTGAACCCGGCGCAAACGCATCATCAAGAATGGCCGACAGGTCAAACACGTCTTCAACCGGGCTGAAATCCGTTACCGTGTCGACAGTCCCGTCCAGTGTGTCAAATTCGAACGTATCAGCGCCTGAACCTCCGCCGAGAATATCTGCGCCCTTGCCACCGTTGATGCGGTCTGCTCCGCCATTGCCAGAAATGTTGTCCTGACCCAGTAACCCGTAGATCACGTTGTCGAAGGCATCACCGCTTATCCCGTCATCAAAGTAACTGCCGATCACGTTCTCGACGTTGGACACGCTGTCATTGTTGCCAAAGCCGTCTGCGTAGGAGTTGACCGACATTCCGACAGAAATTCCCGTTGGTGAATCCTGATAATCAACCGTATCAATGCCGCCGCCGCCATCGATCGTGTCATCGCCGCCGGAACCACGGAACCGATTGTTGTTACCATCGCCGGTCAGGGTGTCGCTAAAGTCTGAGCCACGCAGCTGGTTGGCGCCCATAAAGTTGTCAGTTCCGATATCATCAACGCCGTTGCCGCTCGCATTGTTGTCGGTCGCCGTTCCTGTCGCCAGATTTGCATCCACGCCATCAGAGGCATTCTTGTAGCTGATGCGACGGCCACCAGATCCGCTAAGGAAGTTGACGGTGTCGTCACCTTCGCTCAACCGCACTTCAACCAGACCGTTGTTGAAACTGTTGTCAATGAAGAATATGTCGTTGTGATCGCTGTCACCGATAACCCGCACACCGGAGCCGATCGTGTCCACTGTGGTATGGCCGTCGGCAATCTGATAGGCATCAAGCCCCGCAGCCGCGCCCGCCCCCGCGCCACCAGTAAGGTTGGCAACGATGCCCGCGGGTGCATCGGCATAGTCAGCCCTGACGCTGTCAAAGTCTGCATCACCGGCATAGTCCGGATCATCGGGGCTGAGTGCAAACAGCAGGTCATTGCCCTGCCCGCCCTGCAAGACTGCACGACCGCCCTCAGCAATCAGGACGTCATCGCCGGCTTCGCCGTAGAGACGGTCGACACCATCGAAATCGAGCACTGATCCGCCCGACAGAAGCACGTCATTACCGCCACCGGCATTGATAATGTCATTGCCGCCAAGACCGTCGAGCCGCTCGTTGGCACCAAATCCAGTCAAGGTGTCGTTGCCCGCAGTACCATTGATGGCCGTGAATATGTAGGCATCACTGTCGGCATTGTCGGTCAGATCGACGCCTTCAACCGTGAGCGTATTGCCGCCACCAAAGTCAATCAGCGTGTCATCGCCATCGAATGTGTA
Organism: uncultured Alphaproteobacteria bacterium; assembly: GCA_963787895.1. Classification (GTDB taxonomy): domain Bacteria; phylum Pseudomonadota; class Alphaproteobacteria; order Rhizobiales; family Aestuariivirgaceae; genus Anderseniella. Next base: position 88,304 of record CAWBEX010000006.1, read on the forward strand.
CCCGATGAATGCTGTCGAACCGGCAAGGCCGAGTTGCGACAGGTCGATCATGTCTTCGCCAATCATGAAATTGCGGATCACATCATTGCCGTTGCCGGGGCCAATGATGAACAGATCGGCGTCGCCACTGGCCTTCAACAGGTCATCACCGCCGCCTGCATTGAAGTAGCCTGCACCGCCACGGCCCTCGAATATCTCGTTGCCCGCAGCACCCACGAACTGGTCCACACCCTGATCGGACCCGATGATCCGCTCGATGCTGGTGAGGTTGTCCATGAACGCCACCCCGAACCACGTGCCGGCCACAACCGCAGACATCGGCGACGAATAGACCACCGCAAGATTGCCGACGCCGGAGCGATTGTACCGCACAGTGTCAATGCCGCCGCCACCATCCACATTGTCGTTGCCGGTCTCGGTAATGAACCGATCATTGCCTGCTGACCCGACAAAAATATCGTCGTAGAAGCTGCCGCGCCATTCATCGATGAAGCCAACGCCGCCATTGTTGTCGGTAACAGTCAAGGTTGCTTGCGGACCAGCGGCAAACAATTCAACCACATTGCCCGTGGCAGCGTTTACGTTGACACCTTCAAAGTCGCGCAGATCAACCCTGATGGTGCCGTCTGTGCCAACCCGGTTGATTGTGTCGTCACCAAAATCAGCACCACCTCGAATGGCCAGCCATTCGACACCGGATGCATCGACGGTGAAAGTGTCATCAGCGTTGCTGCCGCGTATCTGCAACCCGCCTTCTATGCCGTTGATCATGTCAACGTTCAGCAAGGTGTCAGTGCCGTTTACACCACCTGCGCCTTTGACAATCGTTCCGGATGTTGCACCCAGGTTTACGTCAATCGCGCCTACACCAAAGCCGTAATTCAGCGTGTAGAAGCCGTTTATGGTGCCGAGGAATTCAATGGTATCATTGCCAGTCGAGCCATTGATCACATCACCATCGAAACTGGACGAATTGCCCGGCGCGATGAAGTCATTGCCGCTCGTGCCGTTGATGGTTTCGTCGCCCTGCGTGCCAATTTCCTTGTTGGCAGAGCCGTCAAAGATGAAAGCATATCTATGCTGCTCCCAGCAAGGATGGCAGGTCGACTCCCGTCCAGCCTGATCTGATCAACACCATCGATGTTGATGAACGTGTTGTTGAAGGTCGGGTTGTACGAGATACTGACAGATCACCAGTGCTGGTGATCCCGTCAAATGCACGAAGATCAATGCGGTCACCCATCTCCAAAGTTGAAGTCCTGAATGGTATCCACTTCCGGCAGACGCTGCACCAGTTGGCAACATGACAAATGTGTCCGCACCCTCACCACCGCGCAACGTGTCCTCACCATCGCCACCGATGAGTATGTCATCACCATCCAGCAGGTCGCCGCTCGCCTGGAATATATTACCAGACCCGCCACGCAGGAAATCGTTGCCATCACCACCAATCAGCACGTCATCGCCGGTGTTGCCGGACAATCTGTTGTTCTGGTCATCCCCCGACAGGATGTCGTCACCCAAGCCTCCGGACAGGTCATCAATGTCGATCAGAACATCGCGTCCGCCAAAGCCATCGTCAAACGCCGTTCCCTGAGACAGATCAACGATCACGCCTTCGTAGGAATTGCCATAATTGGCGTTGTCATTGAAGCCGCCGCCGCCGTCAAGAATGTCGTTGCCACGGGACCCGCGCAACGAATTGCTGTCGCTGTCACCCACAAGATGGTCGTCGTAATTCGACCCGCGCAAGGAGTTGGCATTGAAAAACGTATCAGAGCCGATCTGGTCGCCATTTTCGAAATTGTTGTCAATCGCCGAGCCGGTTGCCAGGCTTGCAAAGACACCATCACCAGCAAGCTGATAGCTGATCCGCGCACTACCGCCACCTTGAACAAAGTCCGGATCAAAGTTGACCACATCATCGCCGCCGCTCAAGCGCACTTCCAGGAAATTGCCAAAGCTGTTCTGCCATGCACTGTCCACATAGACAGCATCATTATGCGCACTATCGACTACAACGTGCACGCCTTGCACCGTGTCGATCCCACCAAGTCCGTCTGATACCTGGCCGAATGTCAGCCCGCCGAGATCTTGCGTGGAGAAGTTCACCACGATGCCGGAAGTCGATGTAGAGTAGTCAGCCCAGGCCCAGTCGAAATAACTCAGATAGTCATCGTAATGGGTCTGGGTGAACACCAGGGTGTCATTGCCTTCTCCGCCACGCAGCCTGACCCAGCCTTCGCTGGCAATGAGCGTGTCATTACCGCTGCCGCCATCCAGCAATTGTCCATCGCTGAACCAGTCGAGGACACCTTCGCCGGCAACCAGCACGTCGTTGCCGGCGCCGCCAAACAGTTCGTCGTCGCCTGCAAGACCGTCAATGTAGTCATTGCCGGATGTACCATTAATTACGTCAGCACCAGTGGTGCCGTTGATGAAGTTGAACACGAACACATCGTCCGGGTTGGCGGTTGTCAGATCCACCCCGACGATCGTGATGGTTGACGACCCTTCGGTGATGATCGTGTTGCCACCGCTGAAGGTGAAGCCGTCAAACTGCCCGGTGCTTGATGCGCCAAAGCCGGGGGCGAGCGCAATCTGATCGCGCCCGATGATGAAGTTCTCGATGGTCGTGGAGCCTGGATTGCCATCAAAACGGAACAGGTTGAACTCACCCGATGCCTTGAAGGTGTCTGTGCCGCCCTGCCCATCAAACAGGTTGGCACCGCCAAACGCCACGAAGGTTTCATTGCCCGCGGAACCGTTGAACAGATTGACCCCGGCCTGTGCACCACGCACAACCTCAATGTTCTGGAACGTGTCGGTGAAGGCAAGCCCGTACCACAAGCCGGACGCAATACCGGCACCTTGCGACGTATAGGTAACGTTGAGGCCAGTTACACCGCCGAAACCGTCATAGTAGAACCGGTCATAGCGCAGTGTGTCAGTGCCGCCCTTGCCGTCGATAGTGTCATTGCCCTGTCCGGTGATGAACCGCTCGTCAGCGGCGGAGCCATTGATAATGTCATCCCAACTGGACGCAGCCCATTCGTTGATAGCCACACTTCCGGCCAGAACATCAAGATTGGATGTTCCGCCATTCAGTTCTGTTGCGGTACCTGCCGCGGCGTCCAGATCAACTCCATTATAGCCGCGCAGATCAATACGCAGGAAACCGGTGCCGGAATGCAGAACGTCATCACTGCCGGTTCCAACGCGCAGCGATAGCCAGCCCACGTCGGAAGTATCTACATTGAACACATCGTCGCCAAAGCTCGAGCGGATGACCAGACCGGCCAGTCCGGTGCTGCCCAACGCGTCGAGATTTACCAGCGTGTCAACACCACTGCCATCCTTGTCGATTGTGCCGGTTGTTCCGGTAATGTCGACCGTCAGGTTGCCCTCAAGATTGTTGTATCTCAGGTCGGCAAAGCTGGCATAAGCGCCAGTGAAATTGATCGTGTCATCACCATCGGAATAGTAGATCACGTCACCAAAGTCCGGATCGGAATCTCCCGGCAGTATCAGGTCATCGCCAAATGTGCCGTTGAAAGTGTCATCACCCGAGGTGCCGAGCAAAACCTCACCGTCCAGAATAAACGGCGCGTCGCCAAGCCCGGTCAGGTCCACGCCTTCGACCGTGATGCTGTTCGACCCGTCAATCTGAATTATGGTGTTGCCACCGCTGAATGTCATTATTCCAGCAACCGTGGACAGACCATGGTCACCTAGGTGAATTCGGTCTCCAGCGTTATAGTTGAAACCGCTGATTGTATCCTGGCCGTCGCCAACCCTGTGAACGAACAGGTCGCTGCCTGTCCCTCCTGCGCTGCGGATGAAGTCATTGCCGCCACCGCCAATGATGATGTCGTCGCCGTTTCCATCAAAGATTTCCTGGACGCCTGAATTGCCGATCAGGATGTCGTCCCCGTCCCTGCCCAGAAGGTTGACGGTCCCGGTCCCAGCCTCGATCCAGTCGTTGAAGCTCGTGCCGCCCCACTCGGTAACATTTCCAATGGCCGTGATGGTATCGGGACTGGTTGAGCTGCTGCCGAGATTCCAGGCAACATTGCCGCTAACCATTACGCCCTGATAACTGATGGTATCAACCCGCAGGAATTGCGTACCGCTGGTGTTGGTTACAACATCCGTACCCAACCCGGACTGCAGGTAGAAGATTCCCGTCAAACCTGGATTGATGGCGACTACATCGTCGCCGGCCCCGGTAATCAGCTGGAAGCCGCCGCCAGAAGCTTCGACGTCGTCGATGTCCGTCAGCGTATCAGTGCCAAGCGCACCCTTGATGACAGTGCCCGTTGTGCCGGTAATGGTGGCATCAATGTTTTCACCAAGCGCGCTGTAATCAACGGTGTAGAAACCCGGTGTTGCACCTGTGAAGACGATCTCGTCATCGCCTGCAGATGCATTGATCAGATCGCCCGGATTGCCTGTCGCCGTCAGCGGCTGGATCACGTCATTGCCGGGTGTGCCGTCAAGGACGTCGTCTCCGGTGGTGCCGATGATGCCATCAGATGCACCATTTATGGTGATGGTGATAACCTGTTGGGTACCGTCTCCGGTTTCAACTGTCACCAGATCGGTCAGCGTTTCACCAGCACTGAGATCGTCAACCGTCGCGTTCGCATCATTTAGTGCATACGACCACGCACCCGCTGCGTCTATCGTGAGGGCACCATAAGTGCCTTGTGTGGTGACAGTTGTGTTCCACTCGTCGTTCGTGTTGTCGACGTCGGTATGATCAAGATCCCCTGTTGCGGGTGTGCCGGAGTCTTCAGTTACCGTACCCGACACATCACCCGTGATCACCGCCGCATCGTTCTCGCCGGTAATGGTGATGGTGATGCCTGAGTGGTGCCGTCCTCGGTGGCCACCGTACGGGTGTCAGCGTTCAACACGGTAACTCGTCATCGACCAGCGCATCAACGTGGGTACACACACTGGTGCTCCACGCATCAGCCGGGGCGTCAACGTCCGTGAATCAAGGTCACAGGCAGACGCTGTATCCGACGCATCACCCGGATTACGTATCGTTCGGGTAAGGTAGTGCTGAGGTCATCTGTGGCTCAATCGAAGTTCGTGGTAGGTGAGTACTCCCATACCCCGCCTGCATCGATCGTGAGCGTGCCGAACGAGCCGTTGACGCTTGTCGCACCCACACATCATCGGCATTATCGGCGTCAGTATGATCGAGGTTGCCGGAGGTGCCTTCATCATCCTCAAGCATGCTGCCAGACACATTGCCCGTGATCACCGCCGCATCGTTCTCGCCGGTAATGGTGATGGTGATGTCCTGAGTGGTGCCGTCCTCGGTGGCCACCGTAATGGTGTCCGTCAAGGTCTCGCCATCGGACAGCGAATCGAAGTTCGTGGTAGGTGAGTACTCCCATACCCCGCCTGCATCGATCGTGAGCGTGCCGAACGAGCCGTTGACGCTTGTCGCAACCCACACATCATCGGCATTATCGGCGTCAGTATGATCGAGGTTGCCGGAGGTGCCTTCATCATCCTCAAGCATGCTGCCAGACACGTCGCCCGTGATCACCGCCGCATCGTTCTCACCGGTAATGGTGATGGTGATGTCCTGCTCGGTGCCGTCCTCGGTGGCCACCGTAATGGTGTCCGTCAAGGTCTCGCCATCGGACAGCGAATCGAAGTTCGTGGTCGGTGAGTACTCCCATACCCCGCCTGCATCGATCGTGAGCGTGCCGAACGAGCCGTTGACGCTTGTCGCGACCCACACATCATCGGCATTATCGGCGTCAGTATGATCTAGGTTGCCGGAGGTGCCTTCATCATCCTCAAGCATGCTGCCCGACACGTCGCCCGTGATTACCGCCGCATCGTTCTCACCGGTAATGGTGATGGTGATGTCCTGCTCGGTGCCGTCCTCGGTGGCCACAGTCACGGTATCGATCAGCGTGTCGACAAACGTGAACCCGTCATTGGCCAGAGCATCAACAGCAGGATTGGCATTGTCTACCACATAGGCCCACACGCCCGCAGCCGTGATGCTCAGCGTGCCATACTGGCCCTGGGTCACTACACTGGTGCTCCACGCATCATCCGCATCGTTGTTGTCAACGTCGGTGCTGTTCAGGTCACCCGTCGCATCAATGACGGAATCTTCGTCGGCTTCACCCGTCGTGTCGCCCGAAACCTGCGCTGCGTCATTGTCGCCGACAATCGTGATCTCGATATCCTGTGTTGGGCCATCCGGCGTCCCCACCGTGAAGCTATCGACAGCGGTCTCGCCAGCACCAAGCGCCTGACGCTCCACAACATTGGCTTCATAGACCCAGGCACCGTCATTGGTTATGCTGGCTACGCCAAGGGCACCCTGGGCAACAACTGTTTCACTCCAATCGTCGTCTTCATTGTCCGGATCGGTGTAGTCTACATTTCCGGATACATCTTCCGCTGTACCGCTCAGCACACCACTTATATCGCCCGAAAAAATTGGAGGATCATCGTAACCCGTGATGGTGATCTGGATGTCTTGAGTAGTGCCGTCAACAGTCGCGACGGTTACTGTGTCGAGTAGCGTATCGACATCAGTCCCGCCCAAATTGCCCAGTTGGTCAACATCAACATTGCCGTTATCGACCACATACGTCCACGCACCCGCATTCGTGATGCTCAGCGTGCCATACTGGCCCTGGGTCACTACACTGGTGCTCCACGCATCATCCGCGCCGGGGCCGTCAACGTCCGTGTAATCAAGGTCACCAGTGGCGTTCGCGCCATCCTCGAACGCTGTACCCGACACGTCGCCCGTGATTACCGCCGCATCGTTCTCACCGGTAATGGTGATGGTGATGTCCTGATCGGTGCCGTCCTCGGTGGCCACCGTAATGGTGTCCGTCAAGGTCTCGCCATCGGACAGCGAATCGAAGTTCGTGGTCGGTGAGTACTCCCATACCCCGCCTGCATCGATCGTGAGCGTGCCGAACGAGCCGTTGACGCTTGTCGCGACCCACACATCATCGGCATTATCGGCGTCAGTATGATCTAGGTTGCCGGAGGTGCCTTCATCATCCTCAAGCATGCTGCCCGACACGTCGCCCGTGATCACCGCCGCATCATTAACCGGCGTGACCTGAAGCGTGAATGTCGTCGATACATCCGCCGTCCCGGCCTGCGTATCACTGGCCGTTACCTCAACCGTGATGGTGCCGACATCAGGATCATCTGGTGTGCCAGTGAATGTGGTGCCATCAAAATTCAGCCAAGCCGGCAGCGGCGACCCGCCGGGTAACGTAGCTGTCAGGCTGAGCGTGTCTCCAGAATCCGGGTCGCGGAAAGCATTGCCAGGAACGGTGAAGGAAAACGCGGTCTCTTCAACCGCCGTCTGACCGGAAATACCTGCATTCACCACCGGCGCATCCGGTTGTCCGGTCAAAGGCACGGTCAGTGTCGCGGTCTGGACGCTGGTGCCGTCACTGACCGATATGGCAAACCCGCCGGTCTGGTCATTGTCGGCAGTGGGCGTATACAGAATACTGTTCAGGGCGTTGGTTACATTTTGCGGCGAGCCGGTAAAGACCACGTTCTCTGCATCGGTAAAACTGCCGGAAACCAGCGTAAGACCGGTGGTGTTGGTAATCGTGATTGTAGAGAACGCTGACAGGGAGACCGTCACCGGCGCGGTGCCGCCAGTGGATACGTTGAAGCCATTGAGCGCGATACCGCTGGCATCTTCATTGATTGTTGGCGCGCTTGGCAGCGTTATCTGCGGCGTGGTAACCGGAGGCGGTGTATTGCCGCCACTTCCGCTCTGGGTACCGCCTGCGCCACCCGTCAGAGGCGATTGAACGGCCGGCGGTGCAGTGCTGCCAACATCTCCAGCACCAGATGTGACATCACCACCCTGTTCTCCGGAGCCATCGTCCAGTGCAATCTGGATTTCCTGCCCTTGATTGTTGAGCTCTCCGCTGTCTTCCTCGCCACCCTGTTCAGGAGCCGCGTCACCAGGCGCACCTTCCTGCTGGCCATCAGGTTGCTGCTCCTGCCCCTGACCTTCCGTTCCGCCTTCGCCTGCATCATTGTCGCCAGCGTCGTCTGCATTATCAGTAGGCGGTGCGTTGATCTCGAGCGAAGACTCCTGTGAAGCTGAATAAGACCCGGTCAGCACAGACACCACCGACGTCAGCGCAGCCTGATCTGCTGCCGACAGCTGGCTGACAGTAATTGTGCCGCTGCCGCCAATTACCGACACAACCTGACCGATATTGTTCACCGTGACAGATTGGTAAATCTCCTGCGGGTTGGCAGGATTGACAATTTCGACGAGCCCCCCCTGACCGTCCTTGATGTCGACGAGAATGTTGACCCGCGTCTCGTTCGCCGTAGCCTCGATGAGCACCGATGTGCCACGAATCGCAAGCGTCGCAGACGGCGTGTTGACCAGCATGTTGCCGCTAGGCGCAATAAGGCCGCTAACGGCGCCGACAGCCCCTGAAAGCAGGTTGAAAACTGCCGTATTGCCGGTTTGCTCCTGTGGCGAATACACGTATTGATCAAGAATCATGCGCGCATCGGCCGACAGCCTCAACACGCTGTCATCTGTAAATGTGATCGCGACGCTCGAATTGGCCGCAGTGACGATTACATCATCGACGAACACGAAATCACGGCTGCTCAGCGTAACAACAGTGCCATCGGCGCGCTGCACCGTGACAGTTCCATCAACCGATACAACCTGCCCGATGGGCTTTGCACCATTTGCTCCCGACGCTTGCGCGTATTGACCGGGATGCGAAGGCCCGGCAAGCTGCGCCGCAACCTCTGCCGACACCACGATTCCGTTGGGTGCGATCAACGCAGGCGGCGAATCACCAGAAAAATACCCTGAGATAAAGTAGGACGTGCCATCAGGCAGTTCGATTACAAGCGCATCCTGAGCTCTGGAATAACTTCCATTGAGCAATGCATGCGCGTCAGGCACAGCCACATAATCTCCTGCTGCATCAATAACATGCATGCGGGGAAGTGACCCACCAATTTCCTTCAGATCTATCGCCATCCAGTCGCCAAACCCTTAATAGTGTTGTTTGTGGCGCTTCAAGACTGCTGGAAGCCAATGCGCCATCTTTTGTTCCCCCAGACTCGGGGTATCATAAATCTTTCATTATCAATGCTTTATCGAAACTCCACCTCTCCGGGACGCACGTTTCGTTTACCAACCTTCTCAACAATTCGCGATAATTTGAACTCAGCGCCCATAACAGGTTGAACTTTCCGCAAAGGCAGCCTACCCTACGGGAAGTATACAGACAAGAGTAACAGTCTGCTTTGCTCAACTACAAAAATCGCCGGCCAAAATCACCGGCAAGCAACAGATTGTCTGTCAGCAGGGGCTGAGCGTTGATGAAGGTACTGGCACCAATTTGTGCAGCGGCGGTAGTGTGCTGTGCGGCGACTTCGGCAATGGCACTTTCACTGAAAGATGCCGTGCATCGGGCAACCATGGAACATCCTGCGGTTGGCGCTGCGTTATCCAACCGATCCGCTATCGGATACGAGGTTCTGCAGGCGCAAGGCAGGTTTCTGCCCACTGTAGACCTGAGCGCAGAAATTGGCGGTCAAATCATCCACAAGCCAGGCAGCCCCCCACCTGCAAACCGCACGTGGCTGCCACGCCGTCAGGTCGGCCTGACTGTCGGCCAGATCATCTATGACGGTGCAGACCGCGACAACGACCTGTATGCACGCGCTTCTCGTTTCGACGCCGCTACGCTGCGGGTATTGCAGGCCAGCGAGTTTCGGGCCCTGCAGGCTGTTGAGGCCTACATCGACATGCGCCGCCACACAGTGGTCCTGGGCTTGGCGCGCAGTAATGTGACGCGTCACCGGGACATTCTTTCCACAGTTCGTTCGGTAGTTGCCGGGGGCAAGGCACCAAGGTCCGACATAGCCCAGGCAGAACAGCGCCTGGCAGCAGCTCGCGCCACCGCGACCCAGATCGAACGTTTGCTGGCTGACACTCAAGCCAAGTTCAAGCAGGCTGTTGGCATCGCGCCCGGCAGGATTGACCGTGTCCGTTTGCCGGCCAACATTCCCGGCAGCCCCCGCGAAGCCGTAAGGGTAGCCGAAAAGCACAATCCGCAGCTTCTCGCTGCCAGGGTCGATATCGAGGCTGTAGAGTTCAGTGCAGAACAGAGCAAGAGCGCCTATGCGCCGGTTATCGCGCTGCAAGCCAACGGTACCTACGGCGAAGATATTGACGGGGTGCGCGGTGACAACCGCGATTTGACCGGCAAAGTCACCTTGAGCTGGAACCTGTACAACGGCAACATCAAGGACAACCGTGTCAAGGAGTTGCAGGCGCGCGTCTCTGAAGCCGAATACAATTATGCGCTCCAGGTACGCCAGATTGGCGAAGCTGTGGAACGCGCCCACAACGGATTTACCTTTGGGCGCAAACGCGCCGACATTCTCAACAACGAAGTGAACGCAAACAAGCGCGTCGTTGCCGCCTACATTGAGGAATACAAGCTGTCAAAGCGTTCGCTGCTCGATCTGCTTGATTCGGAAGCAGCGTTGTTCAACTCTCGCTTCCAGTGGACAAACGCATATTCGCTCTATGTGTTTGCGGCATACCAGACGCTCGCCAGCATGGGCATGCTGTTGCCTCACTTCAACCTGAGACAACCGGCTCAGTCCACAGGCGGCGTGCGCACGCAGGCTCAAGAGCAAGGCGTCTTCAATATCTCGCTAGACCCGCTCCAGTAACATCGGACACGCGCCTTTCGGCTGTGTCCGGTTTTCGCTGAACGGTGCAAGGCCAACTGACTGCACTCGAAAATGGACACGAAGGTTCAACATACTCCGGCTCAGACCGCGCCAGTTCGGCCAGTCAAGCGTGGCCAATCCACTGCCGCCACCGTCGCGGCTTACGATCCCTTGTTGTCGTGCCTGGAATACATCACCTCGATATTCGCCATGCCCTTCTCCCGACAAGGCGCAGTAGCGGGCATACCGCTGGATGAAGCGGGCCGCTTGCCTCTCAAACAGTTTGCCCGCGCCGCCACCCGCAGCGGCCTGACCGGCAGCGTGGTGCGCAAGAAGCCAACGTCCGTTGCACCGATGGTGGTACCTTACATTGCATTGCTGAAAGATGGCGAAGCTGCGGTCGTGACCTCTATTGACCGCAAGTCCAAATCATTGACCCTGGTGTTCCCGGCAAGCTCAAGAAACAGCCACTCCGTATCTTTCGCCTGGTTGCAGAAGCGGACAACCGGCCACGTTGTCTATGTCACGCGGGAATTTGTTGCAGACAGTTCCGACAGGAAGACCGGGCAAAACCGGAAGCGGCACTGGTTCTGGTCGCCAATGCTCACCTACATGCCGAGCTGGTTCAACATCGTTGTCGCGGCACTGGTCGTGAACATCATCGGTCTGGCAACACCGCTATTCATCATGAATGTGTACGACAGGGTCGTGCCAAACCTGGCCATACCAACGCTTTGGGCATTGTCGGCAGGCGTTGCGATTGCACTATTGTTCGACCTGATCCTGAGACAGCTCCGCGCCATCGTGCTGGACTGGACCGGCAGGCGGGTGGACATGTCCGTGGCAAGTGAACTGTTCGAGCACGCACTGGCCATTTCAACCACACACCGGCGCATGACAGCAGGCTCGCTTGCCAACAACATCCGCGAGTTCGAGGCAATCCGCGAGTTCTTCACATCCTCAAGCCTGATTGCGCTCACCGACTTTCTGTTCATCAGCGTGTTCCTGGGTGCAATCTGGTTTCTGGTCGGCCCATTGTGTCTGGTGCCGATCATTACAGTGGTACTGGTGCTTACCATAAGCCTGGTATTTCAGGTGCCGATTGGCCGCTCAGTTGCGCAAAGCATGAAAGAGGCATCGCAGCGCCACTCTATCCTGATCGAAAGCCTTGTCGGCATTGAAAGCATCAAGGCTGCGGGCGCAGAAGGCACCATGCAGCGCAAGTGGGAGGACGCCATTGCCGCCACAGCAAGGGCAAATTCGCGCAGCCGCTTCTGGTCCAACTGGGTCACCAACCTGACTTCGTCGGTGCAGCAGGCATCTTCCATCGCGGTCATCGTCTGGGGTGTTTTCCTCATCCTCGACGGCAGCATCACCATTGGCGCATTGATTGCCACCTCGATACTCAGCGGCCGTGCACTCGCCCCGCTGTCTGGCATAGCTGCAACCCTTGCCCGGGCACACCAGGCCTTTGCTGCCATGAAAGACATCAACACCATCATGCAACTGCCAAGCGAGCGCAGCACAGGCGCCCGCAGCGGACAGGAGCTGACCAACCGGGACATCCGCATCGACAATCTGTCGTTTGCCTATGATGGCGCCCATGCCGCTGCTCTGAAAGACATAAACATATCAATCACTGAAGGCGAACGGGTGGGCATCGTAGGGCGAGTGGGTTCAGGCAAATCCACCCTCGGCAAGCTGCTCGCCGGGTTCTACGAACCCACAAAGGGCAATGTATGCCTGGGCGGTCTCGACCTGCGCTCCTTCGACATAGCCGATGTGCGCTCTGCCATCGGTTATGTGCCGCAGGATCCGGAATTGTACAGCGGCACCATCCGCGACAACATCGTCATGGGCAAGCCGGAAACCACCAGTGACGAGCTGATGGAAGCCATCCGAATTGCCGGCATAGACCGCTTCATCGCCGACAACCCCAACGGCCTTGGTCTGGAAGTTGGCGAGCGCGGCCGCGCCCTGTCAGGCGGACAGCGGCAGGCGGTGGCACTGGCACGCATACTGTTGCGCGACCCGGGCATCCTGTTTCTCGATGAAAGCTCCAGTGCCATGGACGGTGTTACCGAGGCCAATCTGGGTGCTGCATTGCTGGACTGGGCTGCGCGCGGCAAAACACTGATTGTTGCAACACATCGCGGCTCGATGTTCGCGCTGGTTGAGCGGCTCATCGTCATCGAGAACGGTCAGGTTGCGGCCGACGGCCCCAAGGATCAGGTGCTGCAATATCTGCGGCAACTCGGCGACAAGAACAAGCAGGCAACCCCTGTGAACAGGATTGGCACGTCATGAGTTCGCGTGCCGAATTTGATTTTGCCAATGATGCGCGCGCAGCGGTGCTGGAGCGGACGCCCTGGGCTGCCTGGGTGCAAACCATCGCCATCGGCCTGCTCGTGGCCTCTGCGATCGCGTGGGCAGCCATTGCCCGCGTAGACGAGGTAACCCATGCCACAGGCAAGGTGGTGCCTTCATCACAGCTTCAGGTGGTGCAGACACTCGAGCCCGGCATCATCAGTTCCATCACGGTTCGCGAAGGCGATATCGTCGAAAAGGATCAGGTCCTCATGCAGGTGAACAACACCTCGCAGCTGTCTCGGGCCGGCGAAATCCGCCAGAAGCGCTATGCACTGACCGCCACGATAGCGCGGCTTCAGGCGGCTGAGAAACTGGAGGCCACTATCAAACTTCCAGCCGGTGCCAGCGAGGAATTGAGCCGTAGCTTCGCCTCCGAGCAGGCCGCGCTGGACTCTGACTTGCAGAAACTTGAAAGCGAACGCCAGATTCTTTCCCGTCAGATTGAACAGCGCAAACAGGAGCTGAAGGAACTGGAGGCAACCGAGCAGAAGCTGAAATCGACAATGGTGCCGCTGAACAAGGAACTGAAACTTACACGCAACCTCAACCAGCGCGGCTTTGTGCCGGAGATCGATGTGCTGCGGCTTGAACGTGAGCAGCAGGACGTCAAAGGTCAACTCGACATCGTGGCATCGTCCCTGCCGCGGGCCCAGTCAGCAATTTCCGAAGCCGAAGAGCGCTTGTCTGTGGCAACACAGGTGTTCAGGTCAGATGTGCTGAAAAAACTGACGGTGGCCAGAAACGACCTCGCCATTCTTGCCGAGAGTGAACGCGACACCGACGATCAGGTCGCGCGAACGTCGCTTCGCGCGCCGGTGCGCGGAGTTGTCAACAAAATCACGGTCCGGTCGCTTGGAGCGGTGGTGCAACCTGGTCAGGACATCATTTCCATTGTTCCAATAGAAGACAACCTTCAGATCGAAGCCCGCGTCAGGCCCAAGGATGTTGCCTTCATACGGCCCGGCCACAAAGTCAGCATCAAGCTCACCGCCTACGACTACACCATCTACGGCGCCCTTGAAGGACGCATAGAACGCATCAGCGCCGACACCATCCAGGACCCGAACGGTGATGCATTTTACAGCGTCTTGGTCAGCACCCCGGAAACCCATCTCGTCCATGCCGGCAAGAAGCTGCCAGTCATCCCCGGCATGCAGGCAACAGTGGACATTCTGACGGGCGACAAGACAGTTCTCGACTACCTGCTGAAGCCGGTCAACAAGATCAGCAGCGAAGCCCTTCGCGAAAACTGACCTTATCCGGGTTCCCCTCCATCCTGCCAAAGCCTGAGCACGCTACGCTCGGGAAAACCAGGGAGTGCGGCCAGTATTGCCCGCGCTTTGCGGTCTGCTGCAAATTTGTCCGGTCTATTGCAAGAACTTGTTGTTCTTTTTATAGAACGATATATACTGAAGCCCAGTTGATCATGTTTCCAACTGGAGTTGGCCATGCGTTACTACCCTGTGTTTCTGGACCTTGAAGGCAGGACCGTTGTCATCGTCGGAGGTGGCGAGGAAGCCGCCCAGAAGCTCCGGTTGATGGCCAAGACGCCTGCCCGGCTGGTCATCATAACCGAATTCGCGGGGCAAGAGCTGTCACTTCAGGCCGATGCATGCGGTGCTTGCATCATCCCGCGCGAGTTCGACGCCGATGATCTTCATGGCGCAGCAATGGTTTTTGCCTGCGGATTGGATGAAGTTGAAGAAGACGCCGTAGTGGAAGCGGCAAAGTTGCGCGATATTCCGGTAAATGTTGTCGACAAACAGGACAAGTGCTCGTTCATCACGCCCGCAATCGTCGACCGTGGGGCGCTGACAATTGCCATCGCGACCGAAGGTGCGGCGCCGGTCCTTGCGCAAGGCATCAAGGCACAACTCGAAACCATGCTGCCGCCTTCAATGGTTGAGCTGGTTCATGCCGGAAAAGCACTGCGCCCGCGTGTCGCCAGCAAACTGGCCAGGGGCGCTGCACGGCGCGACTTCTGGCGGTCTTTCTTTTTTGGAGACATACGCAACGCGCACGAACGCGGAGACAAGGCCGCTTTTGAAAGATCAGTAGATGCCGTTCTTATAAAAGAACAATACGTTCGTGAGGGGTCGGTAGCGCTGGTTGGTGCTGGCCCCGGTGACCCAGACCTGTTGACCTTGAAGGCGCAGCGGCGCTTGCAGGAAGCAGATGTGATTGTCTATGACAAACTGGTCAGCGATGCAGTGCTTGAATATGCCCGCCGCGACGCCGTGCGAATTTATGTCGGCAAGGAACCCGGCAAGCCCTCGGTCAGCCAGGCCCGCATCAACGATATACTGCTGGAACGCGCCCGCGCCGGCAACAAGGTGGTGCGGCTAAAGGGAGGCGATCCTTACGTTTTTGGCCGCGGCGGCGAAGAGCAGCAAGCCCTGCTTGAAGCAGGCATCCCGATCGAGGTGGTGCCCGGAATCACGGCAGCGGTGGCTTGCGCTGCCGCGATCCGCCTGCCCCTGACATGGCGCGGCGAAAACCGGTCGTTCTCCATGCTGACCGGCACTGCCGGTGATGGCGCAGCCGAACATGACTGGAAGGCGCTTGCACGGCCCGGCACTGCATTCTCCATATACATGGGTGTGCGCCAGGCAGCCCACATCCAGGCGCAACTGCTGAAAGCCGGTATCGCGACTGACACCCCGGTTGTCGTGGTGGAAAAGGGAACATTGCCAGGCCAGAAGACCGCACTGGGCACCATTGCCACATTGACGAAAACACTTGGCGTGAATGCCATCAATGGCCCGGCCATCATCTATGTGGGGCTGGATCCTGCGCGCTCCGATGTACTTGCCGCCGAGGCAACGGCCGCCCGCGACACTGAGAGGCTCGCATCATGAATGACACGACAGAAGACTGCAGCGAGTACGTAGTGACTGCCAGCGATGTATTGTCCGGCGACACCCTGTTTCGCGCACCCGGCTCCAGATGGACCCGCGCCCTGGACGAAGCAGAAGTGCTGGTGTGTCAGGACTCAGGGTTTGTCGCGCTTGGCTATGCCGAGGCAGACGTCAAGGCCAACAAGGTGATGGGGCTCTACCTGGTCGAAGTCAGTCGTGAAACCGGCCATGTGCGCCCTGTGCATATTCGTGAACGCATTCGCGCACTTGGACCGACAGTGCGGCCTGACCTCGCCAACAAGGCAGACGGGTTTTCAGTTTCGGAGGTTGTGGACCAATGAACATGCACCTGACAGGCAACAGCACCGAAGAGCCCCGCATATACCGCTATGACGAGTTCGATCATCGTTTTGTCGCGGCGCGCGTGGCCCAGTTTCGCGACCAGGTTGAGCGCCGTCTGAAGGGCGAGATCACCGAGGATGAGTTCAAGCCCATGCGGCTGATGAACGGCCTGTATCACCAGCTCCACGCCTACATGCTGCGCGTGGCTGTGCCCTACGGCACCATGTCGGCATCACAGCTCCACATGCTGGCCGACATTGCCGACAAGTATGACCGTGGCTACGGCCATTGGACCACCCGGCAGAACATCCAGTTCAACTGGGTGAAACTGGAAGAGACGGCGGACATTCTGGCAGATCTCGCCAGCGTGGAGATGCATGCCATCCAGACCTCGGGCAACTGCATCCGCAACACCACGACAGACCAGTATGCCGGGGCTGCGGCTGATGAGCTGGCTGACCCGCGCCCGGTGTGTGAACTCATCCGGCAATGGTCCAGCCTGCACCCGGAGTTCACCTACCTGCCGCGCAAGTTCAAGGTTGCCGTGACCGGTTCACCAAATGACAGGGCGGCCGTAGCGGTGCACGACATCGGCCTGAGAATGCACCTCAATGAAAGCGGCGAACGCGGCTGGGAAGTGTTGGTCGGCGGAGGCCAGGGCAGAACCCCGATCATCGCCGTCACCATACGCCAATGGCTGCCCGAGGCCGATCTGCTGCCCTACCTTGCAGCGATCATGCGCGTCTACAACCTGACCGGCCGCCGGGACAACAAATACAAGGCGCGCATCAAGATACTGGTGCACGAAATGGGCAAAGTTGCCTTTGCCGCTGAAGTGGAAAGAGAGTTTGCCGCAGCGCCCAGACAAACTGCACAGATTGATGCACGTGAGCTTGAGCGCATATCGGCCTGCTTCACACCGCCAGCGTTCCAGACACTTGAGAATTTCGTGCCGGAAATCGAGGAGAGGAAGCTGGCCGACCGCGAGTTCCGCCAGTGGATCAGCTCCAACACGTTCACCCACAAACAGCCCGGCTACATCATCGTCAATGCCTCGTTCAAGCCGGCAGGCGGCATCCCCGGTGACGCAACCAGTGCTCAAATGCGCGCAGTAGCCAGCCTTGCAGAACAACATTCCTTCAACGAAGTCCGGGTGACACACGCCCAGAACCTGACACTTCCCCACGTTCGTCTCGTGGACCTCATCGAGGTTTACGACACGCTGAAGGCCCATGATCTGGCACATGCCAACATCGGCCTCATCGGCGACATCATCGCCTGTCCTGGCCTGGATTATTGTTCGCTGGCGACAGCCCGCTCAATCCCCGTTGCACAGCAGATATCCGCGCGCTTCGCCGACATCACCCGCCAACACGATGTCGGCCCCCTGAAGCTGAACATTTCAGGCTGCATCAACGCCTGCGGCCATCACCATGTCGGCCACATTGGTATTCTCGGCGTCGACAAGAAGGGCAAGGAATTTTACCAGATCACTCTGGGCGGTTCGTCTGCCAATGCAGCATCAATCGGCAAGATACTCGGCCCCGGCTTCGGCGCAGACGAAATTGCCGATGCTGTGGAAACAGTCGTCGAAACATATCTCAAGGCCCGTCAACCGGGCGAAGAGTTTCTTCAAACATATCGCCGCCTGGGCGCGGCACCTTTCAAGGAGGCGCTTTACAATGCCGTTGATTGAAAACAACAGACTTGCATATGATGTTTGGAGCTATCTTGAAGCTGACGAAAGCGCACGTGACCGATCGATGATCATCGTACCCTTCGCCCGCCTCGACGAGGTGCTGATGCAATGGCCCGAAGGCCATCGCGGACTGGGCGTTGACCTGCCAAATGATGTCCAGCTTGGCACACTCTCACCACACCTGTCCCGCTTCGACATTGTGGCCGTCAATTTCCCTTCCTTTGCCGATGGACGTGCATTCTCGCAAGCCCGCTCTATCCGCACCACCCACCGCTTTGGCGGCACCATCCGGGCGCGTGGCAACTTCCTGCCCGACCAGTACGGTTTCATGCTGCAGTCGGGCATCGATAGCCTGGAGGTATCAGACCGCTTTCCAGAAGAAGTATGGCTGCGCCAGGCAACCCAGTTTCCGGCAACCTACCAGCGCGATTATGCATTGACGGGTCTTGAGGTGCGCCCATTGGTAGACGCGATCGCATGGCCCGAACAACCGCACTACGGATAACATTCTCCCGCCGATGCAGCCCGCTAGAGACCTTCATCGGCAGGAATGCACTGTTGACGGATTCCGGGTAACTGAATTTTCGTTTTGCAATCACTCCACAGTGGGGCAATTTGGCCTCGCATCTTCCCGCTGGAGAAAAACCCGTGTCAGTCGCCCCTGAAATCATGCCCCGCACCCGCAGTTCCATCGGAGCAGGCAAGTGACCCCGCTGGTACTGGTACATGGCTTCATGGGCGGCAGCGCGCAATGGAGCGGCCAACAGCGTTTGCATGGCGGCGGCAGCAAGGTCATTGCCGTCGACTTGCCGGGCTTTGGCGCCAACCACGCCGCCCTCTCGCCCCACACAATCGCTGACCATGCACACTTCGTCCTCGACAAACTTGCCGAACAGGGCGTCAACAGCTTCGATCTGCTGGGCCATTCCATGGGCGGCATGATCGTGCAGGAGATGACCGCACTTGCGCCAGATCGGGTTCGCAAGCTGGTGCTGTACGGCACAGGCGCATGCAGCAACCCGGCCGGACGGTTCGAAACCTATGAAGAAAGCAAGCGCCGCGCCGACCATGATGGCGCTTCAGCAACGGCACGACGCATCGCCGCCACATGGTTTGTCAATGGCACCCAGGCACCGGCATATGAAGCCTGCGCGAAGATTGCCGAGATGGCCAGCCTGCAAGCCATCCACGCCGGAATTGATGCCTTCGGCAACTGGTCGCGGGTTGAAAACCTGGCCGCCATCAACAGCCCGACGCTGATCATTTGGGGTCAGCATGACCGCAGCTATCAGTGGTCACAGATCGAACAACTATGGCGCACAATTCCGGCTGCAAGCCTGGCTGTGGTGCCCGGCTGCGCACATGCCGTCCACCTGGAAAAGCCGTCTCTTTTCAATGCCCTGCTGGAAGATTTTTTAGGTACGGGTTAACGCTGTGCGCATGCACAACACCCATCAGGCTAAAAAGCCGCCACTACAACCGGCATACACAAGCGGATCAGGTCATCAAGGCCAGAAGTTGATCGAGCGAGGCCTTGGCGTCACCGTAGAACATGCGCGTGTTCTCCTTGTAGAACAGCGGATTCTCGATACCTGAATATCCGGTGCCCTGCCCGCGCTTGGA
Organism: uncultured Alphaproteobacteria bacterium; assembly: GCA_963787895.1. Taxonomy (GTDB): domain Bacteria; phylum Pseudomonadota; class Alphaproteobacteria; order Rhizobiales; family Aestuariivirgaceae; genus Anderseniella. Next base: position 107,951 of record CAWBEX010000006.1, read on the forward strand.
CACGAACACCTGCTTGGCCTTCCACACTTCCAGCACCGGCATGCCGGCAATCGGCGAGTTCGGATCCTCCTGCGCCGCCGGGTTCACGATGTCGTTGGAGCCTATGACGATGACCACGTCAGTGCGCGGGAAGTCATCATTGATCTCGTCCATTTCGAGCACGATGTCGTACGGCACCCTGGCCTCGGCCAACAGTACGTTCATGTGCCCCGGCAGTCTGCCCGCCACAGGATGAATGGCGAAGCGAACTTCCTTTCCCTTGGCCCGCAGGCGGCGTGTCAGCTCAGCCACGTTCTGCTGCGCCTGTGCAACGGCCATGCCGTAGCCGGGAACGATGACGACGCTGTCAGCATCATTCAGCGATGCCGCCACGCCGTCAGCATCAATGGCGATCTGCTCACCCTCAATTTCCTGAGCCGGGCCGGTGGTGTTGCCAAACCCGCCCAAAATCACCGAGACGAAGCTGCGGTTCATCGCCTTGCACATGATGTAGGACAGAATGGCGCCGGAAGAACCGACAAGCGCACCAACCACGATCAGCAGGTCATTGCCAAGGCTGAAACCAATAGCCGCTGCCGCCCAGCCTGAATATGAGTTGAGCATCGACACAACGACCGGCATGTCAGCACCACCGATGCCCATGATCAGGTGATAGCCGATGAACAACGCTGCAACTGTCATGATCAGCAGCGGCAGCACACTGCCCGAGCCCACATACCAGAACAGGCACAGCACTGAAACCGCGGCCGCAGCTGCGTTGAGCATATGCCCGCCAGGCAGCTTCTCCGCCTTCGACGTCACCTTGCCTGCCAGCTTGCCATATGCAATCACCGAACCGGTGAATGTTACAGCACCGATCAAGACTCCCAGGAAAAGCTCGACCCGGAGGATGTTCTGCTCCACGACCGACTTGTGGGCGAGAATCTCGGCAAATCCGTGCAGACTCTGGCGCGCAGCGTCGTCCATCGCCAGCACATTACCCAGCTCAATGTGCGCATTGTAGCCGACGAATACTGCTGCAAGCCCCACCAGAGAGTGCATTGCCGCCACAAGTTGCGGCATTTCTGTCATTTGCACGCGCTGCGCAACATAATAGCCGACTATGCCGCCGGCCGTTATCAGGATGAGTGACAAAAGCCACAGGCCGGAGCCTGGGCCGATAAGCGTCGCAATGACGGCCAGTGCCATGCCGACAATGCCATACCAGACAGCCCGCTTGGCGCTTTCCTGACCCGACAGACCGCCCAGCGACAGGATGAACAAGACAGCGGCTACTACATAGGCCGCAGTGGTGAATCCGAATTCCATTGCCCCGCTCCGTTATGATTTCTGGAACATGGCAAGCATGCGCCTGGTGACAAGGAAGCCACCGAAAATGTTTATGCCAGCCATGAACACCGACAGCGCAGCAAGAATGATAACCAGCCACGAACCTGAACCGATCTGCATCAACGCACCAAGAATGATGATTGAAGAGATAGCATTGGTGACCGCCATCAACGGCGTATGCAGCGAATGCGACACGTTCCAGATCACCTGGAAACCGATAAACACTGACAGCACAAACACTATGAAGTGCTGCATGAAGCTCGCCGGTGTGTACAAACCGGCCAGCAGCATGAGTGCGCCGCCAACCGCCAGCAGCGTGACCTGTTGCCTGGTCTGCGCCTTGAACGCGGCAACCTCTGCAGCGCGCCGTTCTTCAGGTGTCAGCTCCTTCACCTTCTCCTTGGGCTTGGCGGCAATCGCCTGCACCTTTGGTGGTGGTGGCGGATAGGTGATCTCGCCCTCAAACGCCACCGTCGACCCACGAATGACATCGTCCTGCATGTCGTGCACGACCTTGCCGTCCTTTTCCGGCGTCAGGTCTGTCATCATGTGGCGGATGTTGTTGGCGTAGAGCGACGAGGACTGGGCAGCCATGCGCGACGGAAAATCAGTGTAGCCGATAATCGTCACGCCGTTGTCGGTGACGATCTTCTGGTCTTTCCTGGTCAGCTTGCAGTTGCCGCCCTTCTCCGCAGCCAGGTCAACGATGACCGAGCCCGGTTTCATGGCTTCGACCATGTCCTTGGTCCACAACTCTGGCGCCTCGCGATTGGGTATCAGCGCCGTGGTAATGACAATGTCCATGTCCGGTGCCAGTTCGCGGAACTTGGCAAGCTGGGCTTCGCGGAACTCCGGGCTGGACACCGAGGCATATCCCCCCGTGGCCGCGCCGTCCTGTTGTTCCCCGGCAAAATCGAGATAGACAAACTGCGCTCCCATCGACTCGACCTGTTCAGCCACTTCAGGGCGCACGTCGAAGGCATAGGTGATGGCACCAAGGCTGGTGGAAGTGCCGATGGCAGCGAGACCTGCCACACCTGCGCCTACAACCAGCACCTTGGCAGGCGGCACCTTGCCGGCTGCGGTGACTTGCCCGGTAAAGAAGCGGCCGAAATTGTTGCCAGCCTCAATGACCGCGCGGTAGCCGGCAATGTTGGCCATCGAAGACAGCGCATCCATTTTCTGGGCGCGCGAAATGCGCGGCACCATTTCCATGGCGATGACATTGGTGCCGGCCTTCTTTGCCGCATCCATGCCTTCCTTGTTGGCTGCAGGGTTGAAAAACGATATCAGCGTCTGGCCCTTTCGCAGATGCTTGAGCTCAGCCTTTTGGGGCTGGCGCACCTTGGCAACGATGTCTGCCTCTTTCCAAAGCGCAGCCGCTGTCTTCACAACTTTCGCACCGGCGTTCTTGTAGGTCTGGTCGGAGAAACCCGCAGCCTCGCCCGCACCTGCTTCCACAAGGCACTCGTAGCCAAGCTTCTGCAAAAAACCCACGCTTTCCGGCGTCATGGCAACTCTTGCCTCGCCCGAAGCCCGCTCTCTCGGGGTTCCCAGTTTCATCACCCGTTGCCTCCTTGCCCGCCAGCTGCCGATTCAAACACCGCAGCCGACCCCTTCAATCTTCTGATTTTGCGACCGACAAGCAGCCTGCACCGACATTCATAACCGCACAACTGCTGCGCGTCACCTGATAATGCCAGCCGATGCGAGGACTTTTTATGCCAGAGCCAGCATTATGATGCCTGCGACGACAATTGCAGCAGATGCAATGCGCAATTTCCAGGGCCGCTCACCAAACCAGATGATACCGATAAGCGCCGCCATCACTACGCTGGTCTCGCGAATTGCAGAGACACTTCCCAGCGTGGTCAGGCTCTTGGCGTAGATTGCCAGTCCATAAGCCAGCGACGAAAGCAGGCCACCTGTGATGCCGATAACCCAGCTTCGCATGGGCAACGTGCGCACTCTTTCCCGGCCCAGCCAGAAAAGAACAATGATGGAAAACCCTTCCAGCATGAACAACCAGCCAATGTAACCAAGCGCATTGCCCGAGGCTCTGACCCCCAGCCCGTCTGCCACTGTATAGGCGGCAATTGTCAGTCCGGTCAGCAGCGCCGCGACAACCGCCCCGGTGTTAATGTCGACCTTGCGGCGGCCAAACGCCTGTGCGGCAATGGCACCCGAAATTACAAGGATCGCCACCCAAGCCTGAAGCGGCAGCACCTCTCCGGCAACCCCCCACGCCCCCAGCGCCACCAGCACCGGCGCGACCCCGCGCGCAATCGGATAAACCTGGCTGAAATCACCCAGACGATATGCCATCAGCAAGAAGGCATAGTAGAAGAAGTGAATGAAGGTCGATGCTGCAATGAAGCCCCACGCTTCACGCGCCGGCGGCGCATAAAGCACAACCAGCACCAGCCCGGTCATGATGTGACCGGCATTGACCAGTGCCAGCGCCAGCAATCGGTCGCCCGATCCCTTGACGATGGCATTCCAGGTGGCGTGCAGCAGTGCGGCAACCAGCACCAGTGCAATCACATACAGGGACGGAGAACTCATTCAGCAGAACCCGGAAACCGGACACCGGAAAGCTGCGATGTCAACCGCGGATCACCGGACTTGACCAGCACCGGTGTGCCATCCAGAAGCTCCAGGCAGCGCGCCAGTGTGTCCTCTTCCAGCCGCGTCATGGCTTCGTTGGTAAAGAAGGTCAGGTGCGGCGACAGGATGACATTGTCCATGTCATAAAGCTCACGCAGCGGATGCGTTTCGCGATTCAATGGCTCCTGCGAAAACACATCAAGCCCCGCGCCGGCAATCCGCCCTGCCTTCAAAGACGTGAGCAACGCCAATTCATCCACCAGCGCACCGCGCGACACATTGATCAGATAGGCCGACTGCTTCATCACGGCCAGCTCATCGGTACCGATCAGGTGATGCGTTTGCGCGTTGAGCACACAATGAATGGACACGAAATCGCACTGCGCCAGCATGTCCTTCAGCCCATCCACTTTGGCAATGCCTGCAGCGGCCATGTCCGTTGCTGAAACGTTTGGATCATACCCGAGTACTTCAGCGCGAAACCCGGCACCTGCCATCCGCGCCATGGATCGCCCGATACGCCCCGCACCAACCAGCCCGACGGTCTTCCCGGCAATGTCGCTGGCGCGCCATTCAGCTACCGGCCACACCCAGCCATGGCGTTGCATCGCTCCGTGCAGCGGTTTGAGCCGCTTGGCCAGTGCGATCATCAGCGCAAACGCGCCCTCTGCCACGGTTTCCTCGGCATACTCCGGCACGTTCACAACAGGAATGCCGCGCGCCTTGGCCGCGTCAATGTCTATGGCGTCGATACCAACTCCATACTTTACAATGCCCTTGAGCCGCGCAGCGTTGTTTATGACCTTCGCGGTAACAGGCGTATAGCACATCAGCAGAAGATGCGCGTCGCGGACCTCTGCTGCCAGCTCATCCTCGCTGATGGTTTCCGGCAGCAATACAAGCTCGCAGCCGCGCGCGCGCAGTACCCGGTCTATCTCTGGACACTCCAGCTCACTATCGGTCCTGACCACCTTGATCCCGGCCATGCCCTCAGCAAACCTCCGAGATCGCCGTCTCAACAATGGTCAGCGCCTGGTCCAGATCAGGGCGAGATATCGTAAGCGGTGGTGAAAGGGTCAGTGTGCATCCACCTGAAATCTTGAAACTCAGTCCGGCTTCAAGACACTTGTAGTAGATGCGTTCCGCCAGTTCTGGCGCAGGTGTACGCAGTTTCCCGTCTGACACGATCTCGACACCAAACATCAGCCCGCGCCCGCGCACATCACCAACAATCGGCTTTGCACGGCTGAATTCACGTAGCCGATCAAGCGCATAGGCACCCAACTCCGCTGAACGCTGCACCAGCCCTTCATCCTCGATGATATCAAGCGTCGTCAATGCAGCGCGCGCAGTCACCGGGTTCTTTTCATGGGTATAGTGGCCAATGGCAAACTCGCCACACACATTCAACTCATCGCGTGCCACGACAGCCGCAATGGGCAAGATACCCCCGCCCAGCGCCTTGCCCATGACCACGATGTCCGGCACCACTTCGTCATGCTCGAACGAAAAGAACTTTCCGGTCTTGCCAAGCCCGGTTGGAATCTCATCAAGAATGAGCAGTGCACCGTGCCGGTTGCATGCCTCGCGCACCTGTTTCCAGAAACCCGGCGGAGGCACCTGCGGCACCGCCCGCATCGGCTCGGCAATAACGGCCGCCACATCGCCTTCACGGCCAAGCACGTAGTCCACCATGTTGGCGCATGCCAGCCCGCAATTCTCTGGCCCGGGGTGACCATAAGGGCAGCGATAACATGCAAACGGTGCAACGTGTTCCGCCCCAGGTATCAACGGGCCCGCAATGTGAGAGCGGAACGTTTCTTCGCCTCCCACTGAGGATGCCCCAAATCCGGCCCCATGAAACGAATCCCAGAACGACAGCGTCTTGAACCGCCCGGTCGCTGCTCGTGCGATCTTAAGCGCGACTTCGACCGCATCAGATCCTCCAGTGGTGAAAAGAACGCGGTTGAGGTCTTCCGGCGCCAGCTTGCCCAACCGCTCAGCCAGTTCAACCGACACCTCATTCGTGAAGCGGCGAGGCGAAAAGCTGAGGTTGTCCAGTTGCTGTTTGATGGCTGCCACAAGCCGCGGATGGCCGTAACCAATGTGGTGCACCGAGTTGCCATGAAAATCCATGTAGCGGCGGCCATCCAGATCCTCGATCCAGATGCCTTCCGCCTTGGCAATCGTGCTGACACACGGGCTCGACAGCGACTGGTGCATGAAGGCATCCGCATCGCGCTTCAGCAGCGGCGCAGACTTGTCGCCGGTATTGCTGGAAGCCCAGCTGGCTCGCGCCGTCGACGTGTTTGATTCACCTTCAGTATGACGCATCAGGCAGGGTCCTCCAGATCAATACCCTGCACAACCACCCTGTCAGACGCCACCAGGATAAGTCCGTATTGCGGGCGCTCCTCAAGCTGTACGAAATCATTCCAGTCGCTCAAGGTGTGGCCGGGCCGCACCTGGTGAGCAGTTGAACGCAATGTCGTAAACGGCAGGCCACTGATGACACCGGACACGGGGCGATGCACGTGGCCACAAAACAGGTATTCGACATTGGTCGCGCCGGCCAGCAGCTCTATCAGCGCGATGTCGTCGTGCAACGGAATTGTGTCCAGAATACCCAGCCAAAGCGGTCCGGGCGGGTGATGCATGAACACAAGCACCCGGCGCCCCTTGCAATCAGCCAGTTGCGTTTCAACCCAGGCCAGCCTGTCGCCACAGAAGCGACCGCCATCTTCGCCAGGGCTGTGCGTATCGAGGCACAGCAGTGTCAGGTCACCCATATCCCACCGGAACTGCTGGAACTGATCCATCGCCTGCCCTGGCGGCGGAAAGGCCGCCCTGAAAGCCGGCCGCTTGTCATGATTGCCAATCAACGGCAGGAATGGCATCGGCAGGTCTTCAAGCAGCCGGGACACGGCAGCATACTCCTCGACCGCACCGGTGTCGGTCAGATCGCCCGTGCCAATGCACACTGCTGCATCACCATGATGGCGCCCGATCTGCTGCACGGTTTGCTTGAGGCGCGCCCGGCAGGCTACACCCTCTACCTGCCCGCTGGCTGTCAGATGTGTATCAGTAATCCAGACAATCTTGTGCAGCAGAGCCATTCCTACCGTGGCCAGGGCAGCGAATACGTTTTCACGTTGGTGAAGAACTTCATCGCTTCAAGCACACCTTCCTTGACGCCGTTGCCTGAGTCCTTGATACCGCCAAACGGGCTCATCTCAATGCGGTAACCCGGCTGCTCCCAGATGTTGACCGTGCCGACGTCCAACCCTTCGATGAAGGCATGCATGCGGCGGAAGTCGTTGGTGCATACACCTGATGACAGGCCGAAAGGCGTCGAATTGGAAATCTTCATCACTTCCGCATCGTTGTCCGGCACCCGCACGATCGGCACGATTGGCCCAAAGGTTTCCTCGTAAACCAGTTCCGATTCATGCGGCACGTGGTCTACCACGATCGGCGGCAACAGCGCGCCCTTGCGTTCTGGATGATACAGAATTTTCGCACCCTGCTTCTCGGCAGCAAACACACGGTTTTCGAATATCTCCGCCGCCTTTGAATGGATGACACAGCCCAACTGGGTATCCGGGTCCATCGGGTCGCCAAACTTGATCTTCTTGGCATTCTCCAGCACCAGCGGCACGAACCTGTCGGCCACTGATTCCTGCACCAGGATACGCTTGATCGCGGTGCAGCGCTGGCCGGAATTGCCCGTTGCACCCGCACACGCAAGCGCCGCCGCCTTTTGAAGATCTGCATCGTCCAGGTCGTTCAACACGATCAGTGGATCATTGCCGCCAAGTTCAAGAGCTGTACGCTTGTAGCCTGCCTTGCCGGCAATCATCTTGCCCACCGGCACGCCACCAGTGAAGGTAATGATGTCGATGTGTTCGTTGGTGATCATCTCGTCGCCGATGTCCTTTGGCCACCCGGTAACGATCTGGAACATCTCTGGCGGCAGGCCCGCTTCATACAATATGTCGGCCAAGGTGATGGCAGTCAGCGGGGTAAGCTCGGTCGGCTTGCACACCATGCAATTGTTGGTGGCAATCGACGGCGCGATCTTGTGCGCCACCATGTTGAGCGGATGGTTGAACGGCGTGATTGCCGAGATGGCGCGCACAGGCTCACGCTTGGTGTAGATTTTGCGGTCCTTGCCCTGGGGCGTCAGGTCGCAAGAAAAAATTTGCCCGTCATCAAGAATGGCAAGCTGGCCAGCCAGCATGAACACATCGTAGGACCGTCCCGTCTCATACAGCGAATGCTGCTTGCAGATGCCAAGCTCCAGTGTCAGCCAATGGGCAATTTCCTCGCGCCGTTTGCGGATCAGTTCAGCTGCGCGAAACAATATCTGCTGGCGTTCATAGCGGGTCAGCTTTGGCTTGTAGTTGGCAGCAATCTCGAAGGCACGGGCCGCATGTTCAGCCGTGCCTGCCGGTACAGTGCCGATGACTTCATCAGTATATGGGTAGAGCACTTCAACCACATCCCTGGTAGTCACCCTTTCGCCGCCAATACGCATGGCCTCATGGCGGACGGTATGATTCTGCATGATGTTCATGTCCTGAAAGCTCCTTTACGAACTAACGGCAGCAGCGGCACGTGCCGCATGGAAGAAAGCATCGAAATTGCGCAGCTCAGGCGCGGCGGGCAAATCCGGCATTACCCGGTTGACGATAAACGGCACCTGCTGCTCTGTCAGCCCGCCATGGCTGCGCAACGGTTCATTGAGGGCTGCCAGGTCATGCCGGTGCGCACTCGTGCCGATGGTCATGTTCTCACCGGACACCAGCACGATGTCACCTATGCGGTCTGCCGGCAGTTCGAAGCGTTTGCAGGCTTCCGCCTTGTCGATGGCAACGATGATCTCGGGCAAAGCACCCAACCGCTTCAGGATATCCGCCACGTCTGTGCCCCTGGGCAGATAAGCAGTTGCGAACGAGCCAAGTGCACCATGGTGCACCACATATGGATCCGTGATCGGCAGGATAACGCGGGCAGCGTCCTTGCCCAGCCACTCGTCAAGCAGGTCCTGCACATAAATCACAGCTGGCGAGCCATCAGCCAGATGCTTCGGCTTCATGCCATGGTCCGCTGTCACCACGATGGCAGCTCCCATTGCGTCAAGCTCCGTCAGGTACTTGTCGAACATGGCGTAGAAGGCTTTGGCCTCCGCGTCTTCAGGCGCATATTTGTGCTGCACATAGTCCGTCGTTGTCAGGTACATGACATCCGGGTGAAATTCCTTGAGCAGCTTCACACCCGCCGCGAACACAAACTCTGACAGCTCTGCAGAGTAGACTTCAGGTACCTCGCGGCCCAGCCACTTCGACGCATTGTCGATACCGTGCTCCGCCTTGGTCGTGGTGTCCGAACGTTCCGACGAGAAGCAGATCGCCCTGCCCTCATCAAACTTCAGCCCATGCCCCAGCAGCGCGCGCAACTTGTCCTTGGCGGTCACTATGGCGACCTTCTTGCCGGCGTTGTAGTAACCGGAAAAAATGGTCGGCGCGCGCAGGAACTTCGGGTCGTTCATCATCACCTCTTCACCCGTATCCGGGTCATAGAGGTAATTGCCACAGATGCCGTGAACCGCTGGCGGACGTCCTGTCGCAATCGACATGTTGTTTGGATTGGTAAAACTCGGAATCACCGAATGTGCCAGCCGGTCCGTACCCGTCTTGCGGATACGCGCCAGCGTGGGCATAAGCCCATCAGCAATTGCAGCATCGAGATAGGCAGGCTCACAGCCATCCAGGCAAATTGCTATGGCGCAAGTCTTCGGTTCTGCGTAGGTACGTCCGTTTACTGTTACATTTCCAGGCGTCATGTCATTCATTGTTCAGTCTTTCCGTTCCTTGTCAGGCGGTAAGTCTTTGCCGCTCATTCAATGCAGATTTCGGAGGAGCCGCACTTGTAACCCCCATCTCGTCCAGAGATTGGCGGGCTGCATCAACCACTGCCCGCATCACATGATGATCCATCTGGCCAATACAGCCGACACGAAAGCTGTCGACAACCGTAAGTTTGCCCGGATACACAATAAAGCCCTTCTGCTTCATCAAATCATAGAACCTGGAAAACTCGAACTTCGCATCTGCCGGATTGAAGAAGGTAACGATAATCGGCGACAGCCAGTGGTCTCGCAGCAGGGTTTCGAAGCCAAGCTCCCGCATGCCCTCGACCAGCACATCACGGTTTCTGACGTAGCGGGCACCTCGCCCGGCAACGCCACCCTCCGCACGGTGCAGGCGCAACGCTTCCATAAACGCAGCCACTACGTGGGTAGGCGGCGTGAAGCGCCATTGACCAGACTTTTCCATGTTCACCCACTGGTCATGGATATCCAGGCTCAGCGAATGGGAATTGCCCTTGGCAGCTTCCAGCACGCTCTTGCGCACAATGATAAAACCGAACCCCGGCACACCTTCAATGCACTTGTTGGCTGAAGATACGATCGCCTCGAAGCGTACCTCACGCGGATTGATGTCCACAGCGCCAAAGGCACTCATGGAGTCGATCAGCAGCTTGCGTCCTGCAGCATAGGTTGCATCGGAAATTTCCTTGATCGGATTGAGAATACCCGACGAGGTTTCGCAATGGACCGCCACCACATGGGTTATTGCAGGGTCAGCTTCCAGCGCTGCCGATATTTCCTCGGCGCGTGGCGGCAGGTAGTCGCCCTTGTCAATGTCAGTATGCGCCCGCCCGATATAATCAAGCGTCCTGGCAATGCGTTGGCCATAAGCACCATTCATCAACACCAGCACCTTGCCGTCACGCGGGATCAGCGAACCCAGCATTGCCTCGACGACGAACGTTCCGCTGCCCTGCATCGGCACACAGTCGTATTCACTCGCCGCCTCGCCAAGCATGGCCAGCAGTTCAGCCCGCAAGGTGGCGGTCATGGCGCGGAAATCACCGTCCCACGAACCCCAGTCGCGCAGCATACTCTCCTTGACCGAATACGCGGTGGTCAACGGCCCTGGAGTGAGCAGGTAAGGCTCGCCAAGACGCGGTGGTTCCAACTTGTCCTCAAACCGGAAGTCCGGATCTGCATTCATGGGATCATCCTCGCCAAAGCCTTGCGATCAGAGAAATTCGCAGAGACTTTATGCAGTTCACATGCATTTGAAAAATCGATAAATCATATCGATTTATAAATTTTTCTATCACTCAATCACTCAGTGACAAACGGCTTTCCCGCAACAATCCGTGGCGTTTCAGCAAGGGATAGGCAAACGACACCAGCGTGGAATTTATTTCCTTGAGTGATCGCAGAATGTCCAGATGAATGTCGCTTGTGGCGATGCTGGCAGCAGATGCAGCCGACAATCTCGCGAGGTGTTTGTCGTGGCTTTGCTGCTCCATGGAGCGCACCACAGACTTTTCCTTCACCAATTCGGTTGCAGAACTCAGATCATCTGACAACAACACGTTCATGGTCAGCTGCATGTTGGCCAGAACGCGAGCATGCATGGCTGTCAATTCGCTCCATCCGTCCCTGGAAAACGACAGGCTCTTGCTCTGCGTCAGCTGCGCCAGCCGCAGCAGGTCCTTAGTAATGATGTCACCGATACGCTCCAGCCCAATCGCCACACTGGTGAGCTCCATCGACCGGCCTGCCTGTTCCGAGGTCAACTCCCCCTGGTTCATGTCCGCCAGGTACAGCTTGATGTCGGTTTGGGCGTCGTTGATCGAGCTTTCCAGAGTAGCGATGCGGGCTGTCGGAATGGCGTTTTTCGCAACGAAATGATCCATCGCAGGCAGCAGCATCAACTCAACCTGCTCACCCATTCGCAAGACCTCGCGCGTGGCGCTGGCCAGCGCCAGTTGAGGTGACTTCAGCACCTTTCTGTCCAGCGCTGAAACCGGAAGCAACGGCGCATCCTCCGGCGCTTCGTCTGGCAGGAGTTTTTTGGTGATGTTCGCCAGCGGAATGACAAGCGGCAGCCACACAAGCACAAGCAGCAGGTTGAAAACCACGTGAAAGCCCACGAGTTGGCGCACTTCCTGCGATCCCAGCATGTCGACCGGCACCGCAACCTTGCTCACCAGCACAAGCCCCGCCACCGTTCCAATCAGACGGATGACAAGATTGCCTACCGCTACCCGGCGCGCCTTGACGTGCAGCGCGCGGGTCAGCCACAAGCCGATCAACCCTCCCCCGAGATTGGCCCCCAGCACAAGTGGAAGGCCGGCTTCGATCGGTAGCAGGCCCTGCGCAGCGAACGCCGCAAACATCAAGATCGCTGCAACACTGGAATGAAACAGAAATGTGATGACTGCACCGCCAATGAACGCCGCCACGGTGTCCGTTGCCAGATACTCGACAACCAACAACAATCCGCGGCTTTCGCGCAAGGGCGCAGTGGCCTCGCCAATCATGCGCAGCGCGATCAGGATGAGTGCAATGCCAAGCAGTATGCGTCCTGCCTGCTTCAACACCCGCGCCTGAAACTTCAGGAAAAGAATACCACCTGCCACCAGCAACAGCGGAATGAGCCAGCCAATATCCAGCGACAGAAAATTGACCGCAATCGCCGTGCCCAGGTCAGCGCCGAGCACCGTCGCCAGCGAACCCGTCACCCCCATCACACCGGCAGCAGTAAACCCCGACACCAGCAGCACCACCGCCGTGGAGCTTTGCAGCAATGCTGCGGAGATCATGCCGGCCAGGGCATTCGCAGTCACGCTGTGGCGTGTGGCCATGAACACATTGCGCAGATTGTTGCCAAGCGCCCGCTCCACCCCGGTGCGCACCATGCGGGTAGAGTACAATAACAGCAAAACGGCACCTGCAAGACTAAGTAGGAAAACAGATAGATCCATAGTCACCAGCGCTGGTTTGACCTGCCGCTAGACTGGCGGACCGGCCAAATGGAAAACTTGTGTCAGTGCATCCCGACACGTTGAGTCTCATCGTTTGCAATACATAGATCAAAACGATAGTTTTTATCCATACATTGATTTTATTGATGAAAAAAGAGATGGCCCGCCATGCGGTATGTTCAATTGCGCGCATTTCACAATGTTGCCGTGCACGGCGGTTTTTCCAAAGCGGCCGAAGCGCTTGGCCTGACACAGCCGGCGGTATCGGATCAGGTGCGCAAACTGGAGTCTGAGTATGACATCCGCCTGTTCGACCGGCAGAAGAAGCAGATCCGGCTCACCGACTCAGGCAGGCAGCTTTTTGACATTACAAACCGCCTGTTCGAGATAGAGGAGCAGGCTCTGGAACTGCTTTCGGAAACCCGCGCCTTACGCACAGGCTCACTTAAGCTTGTGGCTGATTCCGCACATCACATTCTCCATGTTCTGGCGAGGTTCCGCCGCGCCCATCCTGCGGTATCGGTTATCGTCAGCACTGGCAACACCGCCAGCGTGACGGAGCGGCTGCAAACCTATGACGCTGACATCGGCGTGGTGGGTGAAATTCCCAATAACCGCGAGTTCGAGGTTGTGGCGCTCAGCAGGTCCCCGATCATCGCTTTCGTGCCGCGCAGCAATCCGTTGGCCAAGGTCGGCAAATTGTCACTGCGCGAGCTTTGCCAACAGCCACTGGTACTGCGCGAAGAAGGTTCACGCACGCGCGCCCTGCTTGAAGCTGCCATCGCTGCTGCTGGCATAAAGCTCGACAACGTCATTCAAGCTGAAGGCCGCGAAGCGGTTCAGGAAATTGTTGCAGCCGGCGGCGGCATTGGCTTCGTCTCGGAGGCGGAGTTCGGCAATGACAAGAGGCTGGCCAAACTGCACATTACCGATGCCAACATAGTCATGGATGAAGCAATCATCTGCCTGCGTGAGCGCAGCGACAGCAAGGCAATCCGTACTTTCATGGCCATTGCCCGCCAGGATATCACCACCCTGCCCTGACGCGTCGCAGGCTAGCGGGCCCGCCATCCCTGGGTTCGTGCCAGCATCCAGCGCGACACGCCGGCATGCAACAGCCTGGCAACCACATTGGTGTAGAAGATCATCATCCCCATTGCAGCCGCAGGAGCCACGTCACCGGCATCATCCATGTTCAACACGGCAACCGAGGCCAGCGTAGTCTTGGTTGAATACAGGAACACCACTGCCGAAACCGTAGTCATGGCATTCACGAACATGTAGATCGCAATGTCCAGAATTGCCGGCAGGCATACGGGCACGGTGACCCGTCCGAAAAGCCGCCAGAACGGTTGCTTCAAAGACGCCGCAACAGACTCAAACTCACCGTCAATCTGCTTGAGCGCCGTCACTGCGGTCAGATGCGACACGGTGTAAAAGTGGGTAATGGTGCAGATAACAAGAATGGTCATCGTGCCATAGATCGGGTTCAACGGGTTTTGCGGATCGTTGAAGAAGAAGATGTATGCCAGACCAAGCACCATGCCCGGAATTGCCATCGGCAGCATGGCGAGAAACTGAAACAGCGACCGCCCGGCCTGGAAACCGCGTGACTTCTCCACCATGTAGGCGCCGGTAAAGATGATCGCGGTTCCGATAACAGCCGTCAGCAGTGCCAGACGTATCGAGTTGCGGTACGCCTCCCAGCCTCCGCCATCCATGCGGTCGAAGTCATAATTCTTCAGGCTGAATGACAGATCATAAGGCCAGAACTTCACGATAGCCGCATACTGGCAAATACCAAGTATGGTGATGATGAACAATGCCACCAGCGACGCAATAGGCCAGACAGGTCCAGTCAAACCGCTGCGACGGCTGGGGCTGATAGACCACCGAGCGTGCAGACAGCAGCGAGACCTGCTTTTTCTGTACCTGACGGTCGACGATGTAGGCAATCAGTCGCCGGGATCAACAGCACCACGGAAACCACCGCGCCCATCTGGAAGTTCTGCTGGCCGATCACCTGCTTGTAGATATCCACCGCCAGCATGTTGTACTGGCCGCCGATCACCTTCGGCAGACCGAAATCGGTGATCACCAGATTGAACACCACGAAAGCTGCCGAGATCAGTCCATAGCGTGCACCGGGAATGGTCACCGTCCAGAATGTGCGCCATTTGCTGGCGCGCAGCGACACGTGCCGCCTCGTACAGCCGCGCATCGGAAATCGACAGGGCGATGAGGATGATGATCATGGCATGCGGGAAAGGTGAAGAACACCGAGCCCGATCACGATGCCGATCGGCCCGTAGATCGCTCTCACCCATCAGAAACTCTTTCAGGAAACCCTGATTGCCGAACAGATAGACCAACGCAATGCCCGGCAACAGCGACGGCACAAGGATCGGTGCCATCGCAATCACCCTGAACACCCCCTTGAATGGCATGCAACTGCGGCACAACGCATAGGCAAACCCGAACGCCAGGGACACCGTGATGATGCGTGGAGACGATCGCGATGAACAGTGAGTTCTGGATCGAGCGAAACAGCGCCGGGGTGGAAAAGTAGGACTGGCGAAATTGCCCAGTCCGTGTCCTGCACGGCCTGATCACCACCTTGCGGAAGGTGTTTGAATCAAACTCCGCCACTTCCGGCCCGGTGCGCCGTTCCGACCCGACCAGATAGACTGCATCGTCCCTCGGCCGGAATCAACCGGTACTTCACCGGACCGCGAAAACTGAAGTCGGGAAAGAATTGTGTCAGCGCCAACCGTCCGTCGGAGCTGGTCGCAAGGTCCGCCTCACTACAGTTTGACGGTATCGGCATTGAGCTGTTCCAGCGTCACCGGCGGGGTATTGAATGCACCGGCCTCATCACTTGCCTGCACCTGAAATTGCGCAAGATCATAACGGCTGGTCTCGAATGCCTTCGACAACATGGCGTACAATGGCAACGCCAGCGCAACGATCAGGTAGATGGCAATGCACGATCATGTAGCCGCGCATCACCCAGTCATCGCGCGACATGCGCGCCTTCAGGGCCGGGCCCTCAGGCAATGGTATTACCTTTGCAGCACTAGTGCTCATGCGTGCCCGCCTTACCTCCGGCGGCAAAGATGCGGATGCGGTCGGCAGGCAATTCTATGGTGATCTCCTCACCTGCCGCCAGCCCCAGCCGCCGCACTGCATTGATTGAAAACTGCGCAGTAAGTTCAACATTACCCAATGCACCGCCGGACAGGGTTGTGCGCCAGAACGAGCCAAGAAATTCCATGTCGCCGATTTTCACCGGCAGGCTGTTGCCGCTGGCTTGCCGCTTTTTCGCTGCGCTCTCTTTCGACGTCGGAATGATGTCTTCCGGGCGCAGCGCAATAATTGCTGCCGCCCCCCTGGCAAGACCATGCTCACGGCATTTCAGGTTCATCTTGCCAAGCTTGCAGGTGTCCTTGCCAGTCGCCTCGCCGTGGATCTTGTTCATCTCGCCGATGAAGTCTGCCACGAACAGGGAAATCGGTTCGCGGTAGACCTCGGTGGGTTCACCCACCTGTTCGATGACACCATGGTTCATCACCACGATGCGATCTGCCATGGCCAGGGCTTCTTCCTGGTCATGGGTCACCATGATCGTGGTCACGCCAAGCTTGCGCTGCAAATCCTTGACTTCATGGCGAAGATGCACCCTCACCTTGGCATCGAGCGCCGACAATGGTTCGTCAAGCAGCAGCAGACCGGGTGACATGGCAATGGCTCGCGCCAGGGCAATGCGCTGCTGCTGACCACCTGACAGTTGAGCCGGGTACTTCTTCGCCTGTTCAGGCAGCCCGACAAGATCAAGCAGTTCGCTCACGCGGGCATTGATCGCCTTGCGCTCCAGACCTGCATTTTCGAGCCCGAAGGCAATGTTCTTTTCCACGGTCAGATTGGGAAACAGTGCATACGACTGAAACACGATGCCGAAGTCCCGCTCTGCCGGCGGCAACAGCGAGATGTCGTTTCCGTCCTGTTCGATGCTACCTGCTGTCTGCAGATCAAGTCCGGCGATTGCCCGCAGCAAGGTCGTCTTGCCGCAGCCCGACGGCCCCAGAAAGCAGACGAACTCGCCGTGCTTGATATCAAGCGAAATATCCTTCAGCGCATAGAAATCTCCAAATGCCTTGAAGAGATTCCGGACGCGCAGATAGGCACCGTCCTCTAGCGTTTTAGACATACCACCCCTTCACTGGACTGCGGTCAGCGCCAGCCACACTTCGATTGTTCGCAAAGCAACATCGGGAGCCGGCCTGAAGGCCGGCGCCCGCCTGATTTGTCTGCTTGTTAGCCTTTGGGCTCAGACTTGGAATCGTAACGCTTCTGCCACTCATCAAGAATTGCCTTGCGGTTGTTGGCCGCCCATTCGAAGTCGTTTTCGATCATCTTTTCCAGAAGGTTCGGCGGGAAATGCTCAACCGGCTTTGCCACGCCAGGATAGGCAACAACGGCATAACCGGAGTTATACATCTCGTTGGCCTTCTTGGTGATGGTCCAGTCTACAAGCGTCTTGGCGGCCTCCATGTCATCGGTGCCGGCAACTATTGCCGTGGCTTCCATGTCCCAACCAACGCCCTCTTCCGGCACGATAATGTCAATTGGCGCGCCTTCTGCCTTGGACTTGGCACCACGGAACGCAAATGACACCCCAATTGGAATTTCACCAGCAGCTGCCATCTTGCAAGGCTTGGAACCGGAGTGTGTGTAGGCTGCAATGTTCTCATGCAGGCCATCCATGAACTTCCAGCCTTCTTCCTCACCAAACATCTGAAGCCAGCTCGATACGTCAAGGAAACCGGTGCCGGACGAATTCGGGTTCGGCATGATTACATGGCCCTTGTACTCGGCATTCGTCAGATCCTTCCACGTCTTCGGTGGTGTCAGGTTCAGCTTGCCGCCTTCAACCGTGTTGAAACAGATAGATGCCACCCAGGCGTCCATCCCTGTCCATGTTGGCGGGCTAGACTTGTCAACGAACTTCTTGTCGAGGTTCTCAACGCCATTGGGTGCATATGCTTCCAGCATGCCTTCCGACTTGAGCAGCAACAGCGAGGTTGCAGCAAGGCCCCATATCACATCAGCCTGCGGGTTGTTCTTTTCCGCCAGCAGTTTTGCAGTGACCACGCCGGTTGAATCGCGCACCCAGTTGATCTTGATGTCCGGGTGATCGGCATTGAAAGCATCTGCATATTTCTGCAGGTCTTCAGCCTCGATTGCCGTGTAGACTGTCAGTTCTGCTGCCATCGCTGCAGACATTGAAATAGCACCTGCGGCAACACCCGTCAGCAAACCACCTAGAATTTTTTTCAGCATTGAATCCTCCTTGTTATCTTGTTTTCTGATTGAACCATCTATTCTCGTTCAAGACTACCCTTGTCTAACCAAGGCCGCTGACACCATGTTTGCGTCATGTGACAAATAAATGAAATCGATAATAATGATGCAACAAAGGGTTTTGCTTATAGTCAACGTGCTTTGCCTGGTTCATTCATCCCGCCGTCCTGCAGTGGGCATCGACCACCCGTTGCACCATTGGAGCATAGTGGGCAAATCCGGGCGTTTTCAGTCCGGGCACCTTGCCTTCATCATCCAGCAACCGAACCGAAACGATATCCTGCAGATTGGGATTGGTCTCGAAAGCCGCTACTTCGTCCGTTTTCAGAGGCCCGCCCTGAAGCTTCAGCGAATGTTGCGAAGCTTCTGACAATCGTCCGAGATACTGTGCATTGACAGCGCACAGGTAGCGCTTGGCCAGCACGTGATAGCGAACACAATCAACAACCAGCGACGGAAAGAACCGCTCCAGCAACTGCGCGCCCGCATCTTCGTGGTAGCGGTCTTCGGTGTCATCCATGGTGAACGAACCGAACTCGCTGGTGAAATGACCTATGTCATGCAGCAATGCTGCAACGATGATCTCTTCGCGTTCACCCCGCTGTTCGGCAAAATGGGCACCTTGCAGCATGTGCTCGGCCATTGTCACCGGTTCACCAAGATACTCCTCACCGCCACGGCGTTCGAAAATGTCGCCCAGCAGAGCAACGATGTTGCCGGCATTCAAACTGTCTTGCACAACATTGCTCATCCTGCCTCCTGAAGCGGCGCGCTTTCCTGTTCCAGCACTGCAAGTGTCGACAGAAGGCCATCGCGGTCTGCGTAGCACCCCTGCAGCCAGCGTGACCCGGACTTACCGCCATACCCGGTACGCCCGTGCAGCACCCGGGTGTTGTCAACAATGAAGCACTCCCCCGGCTTCAGCTTGAACTGCACCGCCATGCCGACATCATCGATAATCTCGGCAAACCTCCGGTACGCCGCGTAGTAAGCCGGCATCAGATCAAACGGAACCGAAGTTACAGGCGCTGCACTGCGATTGTTGAACCGAACGGCGACAAGCTCACCTTCTGCAGACAACTCGATCATTGGTTTGTGGCTTGTAAGACATACCCCGCCGTTGCCGCGATACTCAAACCGCGCGCAATATCTGCTCAATAGCCTGAAAGCCTCCGGGTTTTCATCAAGCAGCCGCCGCGCCGCCGCAAATCCGTCCACCACACTGTTTGCCCCGCCTTCGGCAGAATTCTCAAGGCAATACAAAACCTGTAGCGTTGGCACCGGGTCACGGTAGGGATTGTCCGTGTGTGCCTGCAACGACAGGCCGGTATAGGCAAGGTTGGTAGGATTGACCTCCGTGCGCACCTCAAACCACTTGCCGTAGTTCGTCTCGCGCACGTACCCGAAGAGTTTTACGACGTCCAGCAAACTGCCGCTTGCGACCGGGCAATCTTTCAACACGGCAAACCCCAGGCGCCGCACATGTCCGAGCCATCGCGCCAGAGCCTGATTGTCCCGGCTCGCATCCATGTAGCTGGCCGTAACCTCACTCGCGTCCTGGGTATGATCCCACAGATGCACATCGCCACTCACCCATCCCGGCGCAACGTCCTGCCCCGCATCATAGGCATTGGCCATCAGCCAGCCTGCCGGATAACGATACACCACATCGCTGTGGCTGAAGCTGACCCGCAATGCGTTGCCATCGTGGTGCACACTTGCAATCCTGATGTCAGGTGCAATGTCGCCAATGGTAATCAGCCGCTGGCCGTTGGACGGCGATCGGGTTTCGGCGTCGAGCGCATTGTCGCGCAGCCAGATGGCATGGAACCGGGCTGTGCACCCGTTGTCCCAACCAACTTCGGCGAATGCGCCGGCCTTGTCGTGCCCGGCAGAAACAATGGAAATCTTGGTATTCAGCTCATGCATCATGTCAGCACCTGCCGTTATAGCTGCTTGCAACGCTACATCCAGTTTTGCAGTTGATCAATTATCCAGTTGTGCAAGGCGTTGTTTGGCCTTTCCGGCAGACATTTCAACCAGCCTCGCTCTGGGATATCCAGCTGTCTACATCGCCAATCCGGTTGCCCCCGGCAAGATACCGATCAATCAGAACCAGCATCCTGTCACGGCCGAATGAACGGTAGTGCCCGCCATGAATCGTGTTGACCGGCAATTCCTGCAGCCTGCGCAGGGAATGCTCCAGCTGCTGCGGATCGGAGTGATACAGATTGTCGAGCAGCGCTCCATCATAGATCACATCACCGCTGAACAGTGTTCCCGTTGCTGGCTCATGCAGCGCGATTGACCCGGGTGAATGGCCTGGCAGGTGAAACACGCTGAATACGCGGTCGCCAAGATCCACTACATCACCTTCATCGACAAGACGCGTAAGGGGTGCAGGCCTGACCTGGTAGTTGCGGTAGTCGAAGTCTTCATCGGGCAACGCAGTGAAAGTATCTGCCCGTATAAACCCGGTGTCTGCAACCGTGTTGAAGGCGTTGGGCTGACGCATGATCTCCGCTTCCACATGATGCCCGCACCGGCAGTCAAACTGGTGCATGCCACCTGCATGATCGAAATGGCTGTGTGTCATCAATGCAATAACCGGCCGCTCGGCAAGACATGCAACTTCGCGCACCAATGGCCTGAGCCCCATGCCGGTGTCGATGATCAAGTCGCGATCACGCCCGCGCACATGCCAGATGTTGCAGCGCAGCCAGCTTGCAACGTGAACCTCGCTGATCAAGGTTATGCCATCTGACACACTCTTGGTTTCATACCAGGTTCCGGCGACCTCCAGCTTCATTGCACAGCCTCCTGTGCCTGGCCCAATGCCAGTTGCCTGGCCCGCGATGCCGCCTGGATGATGCGGTCCGCGATCATGGCTAGAAACGCCATGCCCAGCCCGGCTACCATGCCAACGCCAAAATTGCCGTCTCCAAGGCCGATATACACCCTTTGCCCAAGATCACTGGTGCCTACCAGCGCTGTGATGACCAGCATGGAAATGCCATACAGAACTGTCTGGTTGAGCCCCAGCATGATAACCGGCAGCGCTTGCGGCAATTTCACCTGAAACAGCATCTGCATGGCAGTGGCCCCCATCGACTGGGCGGCCTCCACAACGTCGGCCGGCACACTCCTGAGGCCGTGCTCGGTGTAGCGGATCATCGGCACAATGGCATACAGCACAACCGCAATGACCGCGGTAAAGTCGCCCAGCTTGAAAAGCATCACAGCCGGAATCAGCAGCACGAACAGCGGCATTGTCTGAAGCGTGTCATTGACCGGGCGGATCAGGTTGGAAACCCGGTCGTTCTGCGCGGCAAAGGCGCCAATCGTGCCTCCCAATACAACGCAGATCAGTACCGCGATGCCGCACAGGTAAACCGACAACATGGCCTCCTGCCAGACCCCCGCTGCCAGCATGAACGCCAACCCGGCCAGCACACCCGCTGTCAATCGCGCGCCACCCGTCTGCCACGCCAGAAGACCCGCCACTGCCAATACGGCAGGCCACGGCAGATTGAGAATGCCGAACCCGTACACCAGCGCCAGCAGCGCAAACGTGATGGCCGCCGGTCCCGACAGCCAGCACCATATTGCGGCAACGCCCGCCAGCCCAAGCCCGCAAAATGCCGCCGCATGCCAGGCTGTGAAATCGAAACCCCATGAATAGGGTGAAATTGTCTGGGCAAGGCCAATCTTCATCGGCAGCATCAGGTAGAAGAAGGCGACCGTCTTGATGGTTTCAATTGCCACACGCCAGTTCAACACCACCCATGCGACGACCTCGTTCATCCACCTGGCGGGGCTCCACTGCCAGCCCTCGGGAAAGCTGCCGAGCGCAGGGATTGCCAGCGATGCCAGCCACAACACAACCGCAACGACAAGCGCCAGAACCAGCGTTGAATGGCGCTGCAGAAAGCTGCCCTCATGATAGTTGATGTCTGAAGACCGGTTGGCCAGCCCCGCTGTAATCCGGTCCATGATCATCGCCATCAGCGCAATCACCAGGCCCGCAAGCAGGCTCTCGCCAAACAATGCCTTGCGGATGGTTGACAACACCTCCCAGCCAATATCATCGGTGCCGCCGATTATCGATGCGATGATCACCATGGTGAAAGCCGCCATCGTGGTCTGGTTGACCCCCAGCAGCAACACCTTCAGGGCTGACGGCACCCTCACCTGGAAGAACAGCTGCAGCGGCGTGGCACCGGACATCAGACCGGATTCGATAATCTCCGCCGGCACCGACCGCAGACCCAGTATAGTGTTTCTGACCATGGGCGCTACGGCATAGAGCACACTGGCAATCAAGCCGACCACGGGGCCGAAGCCGAACAGGATGATAATCGGTATGAGGTAGGCGAAAGCCGGCACCGTCTGCAGCAGATCGAGCGTCGGGTTCAGCACCCGCTCCACGCGCTTCGACAGGAAGCCCAGTACGCCAAGCAGAAAACCTAGAAGCACCGCCATTGGCACACTGAGCGCCACCAGTGCCAGCGAGTTCATGGTCTCTGGCCAGTACCCGATAACAAGCATATAGACCATCGACAGCAGCGCAAACACCGCAAGCCGCCAGCCGCGCGCGTAGTAGGCAACAATGGTTATAAGCGCCACCAGCACCGACCATGGCGTCCATTGCAACAGCCTGCGCACCCAGTCTACCGGAAATCCGATCAGCCACGACAACCCTCTGAAGCCTTTGTAGAACGCCCCGCCGAAGGCATCGAGGAACACTCGCATACCCGCGTTGAACCAGTCAGAAACGGGCAATTGCCAATCTACCGGGAATGCTGCAAGCACCGCCAGTTGAGGTTTGAGTGCGATGCAAACCAGCGTGAATGCGATAACCGCCAGCCACTGCATGTCATCGCGGGTGATGTTCATTTGGTCGAACCGGATTTTCCAGCACCCGCTGCTTCATCCCGGCCGGCATTGCGGGCCAGGGCAGACACGACACTGGACGAATTCAGATGCCCGCCCTTGCGTCCTTTGGCACCGGCTACAAGGAGGCCCCCGGGGTGTGCCGCCAGCAAGGGCAACAGGTCCTCGACGCTCATCGTCGCCGGCACTGATGCCTTGGCCGACAGACGCGCCGGGGCAGCGCCGTTCGCAAGACAATCCTTCGCGGTCAGCACCCGCGCCAACGGCACATCACGGGAGAAGTCAGCGACATAATCATCTGCCGGATTGACCACCAGTTCTGCCGGGGTGCCGATCTGCACAATCTTGCCGTCCCGCATGATAGCCATCCGGTCGGCAATCCTGAGAGCTTCCAGAAAATCATGGGTAATGAAAACAATCGACTTCTTCAGCAGCCGTTGTATGCGCAGAAACTCGTCTTGCATCTGACGGCGAATAAGCGGGTCAAGCGCCGAAAACGGTTCATCGAGCAACCACAGGTCAGGCTCGACCGCCAATGATCGCGCAATGCCTACCCGCTGCTGCTGACCGCCAGACAACTCGCGGGGGAAATTGTGCTCACGCCCTTCCAGCCCGACCAGCTCAATGACCCGGCCCGCGCGCGCGCGCTGTTCTTCAATGGGCATGCCCTGAAGCTTGAGCGGAAAGCAGACATTGTCGATCACATTGAGATGCGGCATGAGCCCGAAGCTCTGGAACACCATGCCGATCTTGTGCCGCCGAATGTCGATCAGCCGCTTGGCTGACATCGACAGCAGATCCTCACCTTCGAAGGTAATCTCGCCGTGCGTGGCATCTATCAGGCGGGACAGGCACCGCACGATGGTCGATTTCCCCGACCCCGACAGGCCCATGATGACGAATATCTCGCCCTTGTGAACATCGAACGAGACGTCAGCGCAGGCGGGCATGCATGCGGCCTGCCTGATCCGTTCAATAAGTGCGCCCGACTCAGCAGACTTCACACCGTCTGTGAAGAAGCGGTCCGCGTCAGCGCCATAAACCTTCCAGACATTTCGGCAGCTGAGAATGGCCTGCTTGCCGTTGTTATCAGCCTTCACGTTTGAACACCCTCAAAGTCGCGTACCCTTGCCCGGTTGTCCGGGCAAGGGTTTCCGCGAATAGCGTATTGCAAGCAACAGGCCTAGTTTTTGGCTGCGTCGACCCAGGGTTTCCAGATCGCCTCGTTGTTGGACAGCCATTCAGCAACAACTTCTTCCAGCTTGCGTCCCTTGCTATCAACCTCGGCAATAAGCGGGTTTTGCTGATCATTGGTGAAGGTATAATTCTCCAACAGCACCTGCGCGGCAGGCCACTTGGTCTTGAAGTCCTTGTTGGTCACCTTGAGAACCTTGGCCTGCTGGAAGCCGCACTCCGTCATCGTACCAGCTGCAAGCCCGGCCTTTTCTTCGCACTCCTTGGCGTCCTTCGGCCATTCAACCCAGTCGAACTTGTAATCAGCAAAGAGCCAGTGCGGCTGCCAGAACATCATCAACATGGGCTGCTTGGCATCATAGGCAGCCTTGATCTCGGCAACCATGGCGCCTTCACTGCCCCCGGCGATCGGAACAAACGGCAGCTTGATTTGCTCAACCAGGTCTTTTGAACGCGTACCCCAGTCAGCCGGATAGGTTACCAGCCGTCCCTTTGGAAACGTTTCAGGCGTACCAAATGCCTGGGCGCAATCGTAAAGCGCTTTCCAGTCTGGCAGACCCGGGCACTTTTCCTTCATGTAAGGTGGATAGATCCAGCCCTCGCGTGCTGAAAGACCTGCGTCTCCGACAATCAGCAGATCACCGGACTCAACGGCCTTGGGATAGATATCGCCAACATTGTTTTCCCAGGTCTCCGGTTGCACATGCAGATCGCCCTGCGCCATTGCCGCAAACTGCGGCACTGCACCAGCAGTTACATATTCGGTCTTGTAGCCAACTTTGTTCAACAACTGGCCCAGCAGATGCGCAGACAGGTGCTGACCGGTCCATTCATTGATTGGAATCTTGATTGCCGTTTCGGTGTCACCCAATTCAGCAGCTTGCGCATGGGTCCCGGCAAACATGAGCCCCGCGGCGACAACCGCTACTCCACTGAGTTTAAAAATTCCCGACTTGAACTTGGCCATGAACGTCACTTCCTCCCGATTGAGCTGTTTTTATTTCGGCCTTAACGCGCTGCGACATCATCTTCGTCGCACCTGCCCTCAGCCCGCAATTATTGTGGCATCAAATCCTAGGGGCTGCCTTCTCGGCTAGTCAAGCTGGAATGTCAGCATGCAGTTAAGTGAATTCCTTCATTTCGCGCATCACCAGATTCTGGAAATGATGCAAGGCGTGCTCGCTGATCTCAGAACGTTGCGGATCGACCATGATCCGGCCCTGGTGATAACCCAGTGAATGCAACCCTACCTGAACGTCCTCCACCAGATCGACATCCTCCGGCCCCAGCACGTCCTCGAAGTATTTGAACGACGCCTCTTCGGTCTTGGTCAACTCGCCGCCAGGGTGGAAATATGTAAAGTCTTGCCGGGTGCTTTCTGCATCCAGCGGGTGAAACGAAAACACATTCACCCCGCGCGCTGCTGGCAATCGGACAAAGGCCACGGCAGGCCACAGATACAGCGTCATGAAACGGTCATCACTGCCTTTCGCAAAGTCGTAGGCAGTGTTGCTGGCGCGGCACAGCCCGTGCTGGACCGACCAGTGTTCATGCAGTTCAACCTTGTATGTATCCATCCTAACCATGTCGACGAACGCCTTGTGCGCCGCAGAGCAGTGATAACATTCGAGCAGGTTGTCAGCGACATTCTTCCAGTTGCCCTTGATGTCGAACATCACGTTGCAACGGGCACCAAGCGCCGATGTATCACCGCAAAATTGCGCAAGCGCCTCGCCGGCTCCGGTATAGATTTCGCTCATCGCCCTGGCGTCCGGGTCAAGGTTGACGAACACGAAGCCACCCAACTGCTCCACCCGAATTCCCGCCAGCGCGAATTCATCACGCTCAAAGCCTTCAATCTGGTCACAGTTGCGCGCCGCCACAAGCGCGCCCTCATGATCATACGCCCACGCATGATAGGGACACACGATCGGGGTGCGCGCTGATCCCTTGCCACGCAACAGCGAATGGCCACGGTGCTGGCAGACATTGAAAAAAGCCTTGAGCTCGCCATCTGCAGTGCGGATCACGAACAGCCGCTGGCCGGTAAACTCCGCCGTCACATAGTCACCTGGTTTGGAAAGCTCGCTCACGTGGCCTGCGAACATCCACGACTTCCAGAATATCTGCTGCTTTTCATCTTCCAGGAACTGCGGGTCGCGGTAAATACGTGCCGGTATTGTGTAAGACTTGCCCGCGTCACTGCTGAATTGATCGGTGCTGACGTCAGGCCGTTTTCTAATCTGGTCCATTGTTCACTCCGTTGCAGGGTGCGCAGTCAGGTTTACCTGAGGCGCTGATTTCTGATCTCAAGTCGGCGAATAATTCTTGTTCAATGCACTCAAGCGTTCGAGTTCGCGGTCCACATGGCTTTCGATAAAATCGAACGCCCGATCGGCTTCCACAGGCTCGCCGGACTTGGCATGGCGCAACCAGTGACCGTCAATCAGCACTGCGATGCCGGTAGCAAGAGTAGCGGCCTCCTGCGCAGGCATCAGTTGCCGCAAGGCATGCATCAGGTTGGAGCGCATACGCCGGTCGACCACGGCTTGCAGCCGCTCGAAGTCCGGGTTCTGGGCAATGACGGCATAGTAACTCACCCAGGCCCTGCTTGTTTCACGCGTGTACAGATCAGGCCGGAAATTTGCCCTGATGATGGCTGTAACCCGCTGGCGCGGGGTTTCTGCCTGCCGCAGCAAGCGGGCAGTTTCCTCCATGATCAGGAAATTGGCCTTGCGCACCACCGCGCTGAGCAACTCGTCCTTGCCCTTGAAATAGTAGTTTGCAATGCCATGCGACATGCCGGCCTTCTCACCGATGCGCGCCATGGTCATTCCCGAAAGCCCGTGTTCGAGAAAAGTCAGATAGGCAGCCTCGATCAGGTCCCGGCGGCGAACGGCTTCAATACTTGTACGAATGAGTTGCATATGTCTGGTTGACCATCATGGTTGCGGGTTGCCTGGTTCGCGTTAGCTGATTTCAAGGGTGACCTTGCCGATGGCTTTGCCTTGCTCGAGGAACTGATGCGCCTCGCCGGCCTTCGCCAATGGAAAAGTTGCGGCCTGGCGAATGGAGAGTTTGCCTGCGGCAACAAGATCAAGCGCCTGGCGCACTATCGCGGCCTGCTCGTTCAACCGCGTTTGCATGCCTTTCCACATAGGCGTCAGCATCATCACATTGTGCACCGTCAGATTGAGATTATAGGCCGTCTGATCATCATCGTCAGGCGCAAGCCCCATCAAGGTAACCACCCGGCCATAGGGTGCCATGGCCGCAAATGTCCGCTGCAAAACCTCCGGGCCTGCATTGTCGAAGCCGACCTGCAACCCGCCCGACCAGTCCAGTGCTGCTGCAACGAAATCTGTTTCACGGTAATTGATAGTGAGCTCGGCCCCGAGATCTGCGGCCACCTCTGCCTTTTCCGCGCTGCTTACAGTCGCTGCTACACGCGCACCACGCAGTCGGGCAAGCTGTATCGCCACATGCCCCGTCCCGCCAGCACCGCCATGCACCAGCACACACTCGCCCTCGCGCACATCAGCGCGCTCATGCATCGCCTCCCAGCCGGTAATGGCAACCAATGGCATCGAAGCAGCCGTAACATCGTCCACACCATCAGGAATCTTTGCCAACTGACCTTCTGGCACAACTGCCGCTTCGGCATAGGTGCCCATAACGCCGCCTATACCACCATTGCAGAAGCACACCCGATCACCGGGCGCCACACTGGTGACTGCGGAGCCGACCTCCTTCACGACACCCATGCCATCGTGGCCAAGCACAAAAGGTGTATCGCTGCTGACATAGCCGCCAAGCTGGCGAAAGAATGAGTCTGCCGGATTCAACGCAGCATACCGCAGTTCGACCAGCACATCGTGCTGCCCCTGCGGCCAGGCGAGTTCGACATCCTGCATCTGCAGTACTTCCGGCCCGCCGAGCCTTGTCGTTACAACGGCCTTCATCTTCATCGATGAAATCCCTCATCTGTTTCGATTGTCACAAGCAGTGAGCGGCGCACATTCAAAAAAATAGAATCTACTCCAATTTATTGGATGACCATCTAATCAAACTGATGATAACGTAGTCAACACAATTCAACAGCCAACCGCGAGCACGCGCGGCACCTTCATCCAGACCCACAGGCATTCAACAATGCATGACACGCAGTCCGGCAAACTATCGACCAGCACAGGCCAGTTGCTGCCGGCAATCGCCGTCACCTTGTGCGGACTGGCGTGGGGCATTTTCTGGCTTCCAGTCAGGCTGATTGAAGACGCTGGTGTTGGGGGGGCCTGGACCAGCGTACTGCTGTTTGCCGCTGCAACTGCAGCGCCCCTGCCATGGCTGTTCAATCGCCGCGTCTGGAGCGGCAACGTCCCCAATGCACTGTTCACCGGCTTGCTGCTGGGCACAGCCTTTGCCCTTTATACCGTCAGTCTCGTAATGACGGATGTGGTGCGGGCCATATTGCTGTTCTACATGACACCGGTGTGGAGCACGATTGCCGATGTAACAATTTACAAGCGGCGCCTCACCCCGGTCCGCGCCATTTCCATTGCACTGGGTATTTCCGGCATGCTGGCAATATTGGGCACCGGCGACGGCCTGCCCGTGCCACAGAACGCGGGCGACTGGGTAGCCTTGCTGAGTGGCCTGTCGTGGGCAGCAGGCACCTTGCGCAGCCATGCATCGCCTGCCACCAACATCGTACTCCCAGTGTTCAGCTTTGCCCTTTGCGGGCTCGTGTCATCCATCGTCATACTTTTCTGGTCCGGCACACACGACCCCGCGCTGGTGCGCCTCGACAATGCCACTGAGGTGGTCCCATGGATCATCCTGATGGGCATACTGATATTCGTGCCGACAAACTTTCTGGTTGTCTGGGCGGCTCAACGAATTGATTCTGCCCGCGTTGGCATCCTGATGATGACCGAAGTGCTGGCCGGCAGTGTTACCGCCGCCCTGTGGGCAGGTGAACCATTCGGCTGGCGTCAGGGTCTGGGCGCTGCACTTATAGTCTGCGCCGGCCTGGTCGAAGCCCTACCATCTCGCCGCAGATGAGGCTGCATTGCAGCGGTTGAAAATCAGAATTGATCACGGTGTCTTTCAAGCACAGACATCGCGGCAACCTTAGTACTTGGTCAATCTGTCCGGTTTGCGGTAAAACAATTTTCAGATCCGGGATCCAAGTCAGCAAACATCCGCTGTCCCCGGCTTCAACGACGCAAAGAACACAACAATGGGAGGAACAAATATGTACGCAAGACGCACCGTGCTGGTAGCACTTATGGCATGCATGGGTGCCAGTGCAGCCCTGTCGCACGGGCCAACCCGGCAGAAGCACACCGAGACCGTGGAAATCAACGCACCAGCCGCCAAGGTCTGGGAGCGTATTGGCAATTTCCAGGACATGTCGTGGCACCCAGCCGTGAAGAAATCCGAGGGCACCGGCGGCAACGACGTTGATGCCACGCGCCGTCTGATACTTGATGATGAAGGCAAGGCGGTCATCGATGAAGTTCTGTACAAATATGACGCAGAGAAGATGACCTACTCGTATCGCATCACGAATGTCGATGTGAAGGTTTTGCCGGTTACCAACTATTCCTCGCATCTGACCGTCAAGGCGATCGACGACACCAAGTCGCTGGTCGAATGGCGTGGCGCCTTTTACCGCGGTTACCCGAACAATGACCCACCGCCGGAGTTGAACGAGGAAGCTGCCATCAAGGCGGTTGGTGGTGTATATCGCGCCGGACTGGACCACCTGAAACAGGAAGTGGAAAAAGGCGGAAGCTGACCAGTGACGAAACAGCACCTGCCCGGCGCAACAGCCGCACTGGCCATGTTTGCCGCACTCCTGCATGGCGCACCGGGTGCGCTTGCGGGAGATCGGGCGTTTGTGACCAACCAGTCGGACGACACGGTTTCGGTTGTCGATCTGGAGTCCATGTCAGTGGTGAGCACTATGGAAATCGGTGGCAAACCTGCCGGCATTGCTGTGTCTGGCGATGGTCGCGCTGCTTATGTCACCAGCCCTGAAGGCAAGTACCTGACGGTCATTGATGCAACAACTTCCAAGGTGGCATATCGCGTCCCGCTTACCGGTGGCCCGCTAGGCGTTGCGGTCCACCCCTCCGGCGCCCCGGTTTATGTGGCCGACTGGTATGAGCACCAGATTTTCGTTGTTGATGTCACAGCACGCAAAGTCACGGCCACCTGGAAAACCGGGCTTTCGCCATCCGGCCTTGCCGTCTCGCCTGACGGCAAACTGCTTGCCAGCGCAGACCGCGACAGCCACCAGGTTTCCCTCTTCGACGCCGCTTCAGGCAAAAGGCAAGCGGCGATCAAAACCGGTCAGCGCCCATTTGGCGTGACCTTCACGCCTGATGGCAAATACCTCGCCACGGCAAATGTCGGCAGCAACAGTGTTTCCATTATCGACATGGCAAGCTCTAGCGTCACTGCAACCATTGCAGTTGGCGAACGCCCCTACGCAGTCGCCTTCGCACACGACAAGGGCTTCGTCACCAACCAGTATGGCAACTCGGTCTCGGTGTTCAGCGTTGCAAGCTGGAAAGTTATGAAAGTGCTGGAAACCGGTGAATACCCTGAAGGCATAGCAACGACTTCCAACGGCAACGCTGTTCTGGTGGCGAACTGGTTTGACAACACGCTTTCGCGCATTGATGCGACCACCCTTGAGATCACCGGTGAAGCCAGCGTTGGCGACGGACCACGCGCCTTTGGCAACTTCATTGCAGCAGGGCCGGTGAAAT
The DNA here is from genome assembly GCA_963787895.1 of uncultured Alphaproteobacteria bacterium. Taxonomy (GTDB): domain Bacteria; phylum Pseudomonadota; class Alphaproteobacteria; order Rhizobiales; family Aestuariivirgaceae; genus Anderseniella. The sequence continues at coordinate 138,961 of CAWBEX010000006.1, forward strand.
GACGGCTGCCAAAGTACCGTTCTTCGGATCCTTGCGATTTCGCATAATCGCGCTTCTATCCACAGCAGCTGCCATAGCCGCATTGTCGGCGGGCCTGTTGTTCTACGGGCTGTCGAGTTCTCAAAAGCTGATTGACAAATCCCAGTCCGCGCAAGTTCGCATTGAAAGCTTCATTGTGCTCGCCAGCCAACTCAGCGAATACCGCACGGCAACTGAAGCCATGCTGAATGCCGGCGGTTTGAACAACAGGGAAAAGCTGCAGCTGCGACAACAGGTCGAACCGGTCCGCCAGGCCTTTACCAGGCTGTTGTCACTGAATGTCGAGGAGGTGGACACCGCTTCCGGCGATGATCTGAGCAAGGCAATTGCGAAGGGCGTAATCCTGTCTCGCATGAAAGCGCAATTCGACACCCTGCACCGCTCCTTGTCCGGCCTGGATGAAAGCCCCCAGGCACAGATCACCGGTGGCGGTGCGCTCAATGCCTTTGGGGTGACCGTCTCACCCATGTTACTGCAAACCATAGAGGACGAGCGCCATCTCACCACGCTCACGCACCAGCAGATTGCGCAACTTCGCAAGCGCCTGATCCTTATCGCACTGGCCGCAGCCGCCATCGCCTTGCTCGCATTTATAGCCATCTTCTTTGCTGCCGGGCGCCCCCTGTTGCGCCGCATCGATGAAACCATCCATGGTGCCGAAGCCATAGCAGCGGGTGAACTGTCCAGCCGGCTGGTGCCCACAGGCAATGACGAGCTGACCCGGCTCATGCAGCGTTTCAACACCATGTCCGACAACCTGGCGAGCCGCGAAGCAGAACTGCGCACAGCCCAGGCCAGCCTGCAGGAAACCGTTGACCGGCAAACCGCCGACCTCCGGCAAGTCAACAACAGGCTGGAAACCATTGACGCCAACCGGAGAAAATTCTTCGCCGATGTCAGCCACGAATTGCGCACTCCGCTGACGGTTGTACAAGGCGAAGCCGAGTTTAACCTGAACGAAAAAGTTCGCCTCAAGCCATCGCAGATGCGCAAGTCATTCCAGACCATCCTGGTGCGCGCACGCGAACTGCGAAGACGAGTGGACGACATGATCCGCGTTGCCCGGTCGGAAAGCGGCAGGCTAGACCTCGATCATAGCCTGGTCGACCTGGCGGAAATTGCAGCAAACGCAGTAGATGGTGAAAGCCACACCACCAGCCGCCGGCATATGAAACTGCGCTTCGTGCCGTCCGGTGAACCACTGCCTGTAAATGGCGATCAGGACTGGCTGCGGCAGGTCATTTCCGGCCTCATCATGAACGCCTTGAAGTATGCGCCTGACAGCAAATCCATCGAGGTCCGCGCACGTCGAGATGCCAACCAGGCAATCGTCGAGGTGGCCGATCAGGGCCCGGGCATCGGCGGCGATGAAATACCGCGCATATTTGATCGCTTTGTACAGGCCAGCAACACATCGGGCAGCGACGGATTTGGCATCGGCCTTCACCTTGCCAAATGGGTGATTGAAGAACATGCAGGCAGCATTTCAATGCGCAACAACGAACCCGCGCCCGGGTTGACAGTGATCATCATGCTGCCCCTTGCACCTGCCGATACATAGGGAGTCATACTGAATGAATGTGCTGATCGTCGAGGATGACCCTGATATTGCATCGCTGCTGGAACGCAACTTTCAGGCTGAAGGTCTTGCAACCGTGCATGCCGCCTCAGGTGAAGCTGCCATTGAAGCGGTGCGCAACCACAAGTTTTCGGTAGTGGTCCTGGATGTCATGCTGCCGGGCATTTCCGGCATCGAAGTCTGCAGGATGCTGCGCAAGCAGAACCATTCATCAACGATCATCATGCTTTCTGCACGCGACACCATAAATGACAGAGTGGATGGACTGTCTGCCGGGGCCGACGACTATCTGGTCAAGCCGTTCGCATTCGAGGAGTTGCTGGCACGCATCAACGCGCAGCAGCGCCGCCGCCAGACAGAAGATGGTGACATTGACAGCGGTCTGATGTCCGCAGGCCGGCTCATCTATGACCCTGAAATACGCGAGGTGAGATTTGGCGATGCCGCGGCCATGCTTACCGAGCGAGAAGCTGACCTGCTCCTCTATCTCATGCGCAGCGAAGGTGTATCGCAGAGCCGCCAGACAATCTTTGACGCCCTGTGGCAATCTCAAGGAGGTGTGGCATTGAATGTGGTAGACGTCTACATGGGCTACCTGCGCCGCAAGCTCAGCACATTGTCGCCCGAAGCAAGAGCCGCCATCCGCACCGTTCGAGGCAAGGGGTTCATGTTCACTGCCCCATGACCTGCGGCAGTTGGTTTGGCGACCCGCCTGATGCCGTCATTCATTGGGTGACTTGCCCGGCAGTGCCTTGACAGCCTGCCCCTGGCCAAATGCCAGAGGGTGACATTGCATTGTGCGCACTTGCCACATCAATGCAGTAGGATCGATGCCCCGTTGGTACAGCCAGTGTGCCTGGATCTCGTAAGCCTGGCGCTCCCTGCGCAACCACTCCTTGCAGGATTGGGCATCGGTTCCAAGTGAATGGCGCTGCAAGTGGTGCACGATCTCGTGCAGCAGAACACCGCGTGCGGCAATGTTGGAAATCGGGTTCATCCGTGCATCGATGTAGATGATACCGTCAGGAGAAAACCAGGCCAGGACCCTGCACGGTTTTCCGCAAACCCTTTGTTGCAGGTCATCAGGCTGAAGCTGTTGAATGACCGGTTTGATTGCAGGCACCGGCAGTCCCGGTTGCCCGAAGCTCGTGCTGGCTGCCACAATCAGTTCTGCAACGATCGTGGACAAACTGGTCATGCTTCGCCCATAGTTGTAGGCCACCCTCGCACTACAACGGTTGCCTGAAACAACCGTTACGAATTGTCATCTCAAAACAGTAGATTGCCTTGAAGCAAATTTCCACTTGTGTTCACCTGTGTGGTACGATGAAGGTCAAAGGAAAGTTCAGTATGTCTGGTGTAAAAGTTCGTATCGGGATGTGTTTCATGCTGCTGGCAGGCGCGCTTGCCCTGCCACAGGCAAAAGCTGCGGATGAACCGACAGCAACAACCCTTTTGTTTTCCACTCCCTATCTCACTAGTCTGGATACGAAAGATATACTGGTCTACGAGTTCAAGCGGGAGACCGTAGACGAAAGCCGCTATGGCCAGAAGCTGAATGATACGATCAGGCTGGAAATCCAGCCAAACAAGGCGGACAGCGCCAAGCGGACCGCCATGCTCCACATCTATACCGGACCTCGCCAGAGAGATCTCGGACCCTTCGTGAATGCGACAGGTAATCCGGCAGTAATGATTGTACTTGAGCAGGACACATATGAGCTTCAGCGCCACGTCGGAGGCCAGCCAGCCTATTTCCGCAACAAGATCAGAGCCGCCATGCGAGACGCCGCCCGTGTCGAGAAGACATCATTCGAATTCGCTGGCAAGACAATCGACGGTCACAAGATCATCATTGAACCGTTCAAGGACGATCCAAACATGTCTCGCGTGCCGGAGTTCGCAAGCACCGTCTACGAATTTGTAGTGGCCGACGCTGTGCCAGGCGGCATCTACCGGGTATCCAGCATCATTCACGATGCAAACAACACCGACCGGCCGCTCAAGCAACAAGACATGATTTTTTCTGCACGGAAGGTAGCGCAATGACCGTTGGCTCACATTGGCTGGCAGCCGCGTTGCTGGCAGCGTTCCCAATGTTGACGGCAGGCGCCGCAGCCGCTCAACAATCCGATGGCTTCATCAATGACTATCCAACAACAACAAGAGCCGACTATGTGTTTGGCTGCATGGCTGTGAACGGCGACACCCGCCAAGCGCTGGAGCAGTGTTCCTGTTCGATAGACCTGATAGCCTCGATCCTGCCCTACGACGAGTATGTCAATGCCGAGACCGTGCTGATGGTTGAACAGAAGGGCGGCGAGAACACTTCGATATTCAGGACCTCGCCGTTGATGCGCAACAAGGTTGACCTGCTCCGCCGAGCGCAAGCTGAAGCCGAAGTTCGCTGCTTCTGAGCAGGCGGCTTCAACGCAGTGTAAAACCGGTGTTCAGCTCACCGGTGTATCTCAATCAGCCTGAACTGCCCTCGTCCGCAGGCCAGCTGCTGGTGAACACCTGACCGTCAGTATCAGACGCCTTGACCGTGAAATCTCCCGACCCGGTGGTCTTGTACTGAAATCGGATATTTGGATTTTCACTAAGTGAAATGCCGCCTTCAACCTTCATGACAAGTTCCTTTCCGCGCATCACCTCGATCTCGTCAACGAAGTGCGCCGGTATGTAGAGCATTGTCACCTGGTCCATCTGCAGACCGGAATTGTTGGGGTGGCGGATCATGATCTGGGCTTCACGCACGCCCGTTGATTGCTCCAGGCTTTTGGTTTCACCGGCTTGGAGAATTCTCAAGCGCATCTTGCCCATTTCAGCCTTGGCTGCATCGGCATCCTTCGATGCCGGAGCCGAACAGCCACCAGACGCCTTCACGTATTGCTTGACCATGAACTGCCTGCCGTCTTCGGTTTCGCCGATCGCACGTATCCAGGAGTAATTGTTTACGCGGTAGCGCGAAGACACTGAAGCGTTCGCTGCGGCAGGACCGAAGGTAAATTGTGCAGCCATTGGAGCGGGGTTTTCGTCGATCACCAGAGTAAGCTTGCGAATGCCGCTGCCGGGCTTAACCTTAACTGATACCGGAACGATAGCAGCATCTTCTGCCCGGTACGGCACATCCAGGATCATCAAATCCTCGCCGTTCAGAAATGTCTTGTTGGAGAATATGTCGCCCTGAATGGATTGCCATGTCGCTTCTGATGGCTGCTCTCCTGCACCTGCGCGCATGGTGAACCCGGCTGTCGTCGCGATAACAACCATGAAAGCAAGTAAAGCCAGTTTTCGCATTGCGTTCCTCCATAGCTTACCGACCCTGAACCGATGAACCCAAGGCCTGATTGCGGACACTATAACCGGATTACGGGTCCTTGCATATCAAACACTCGTTACCTCGCGCCAGCATGGTCATCATCTGACAGCAAAGTCAGATTGCGATCACGGAATTCCTGCAGGGCATCTGCATTTTCCCGCTGGCCAGCAGGGACCGACACCTCAACCTGCCCCCTGATCGAGGCAGGTCCCGCGCTCAACAGAACCATCCTGTCAGCAAGACTGACAGCTTCACGCCAATCATGGGTGACGAACACCACTGCCGTGGGTTGCTGCTCTAGCAGCTCACGAAGCAGGTCGCGAAGCCGTCTTCCCAGTGCAGCATCAAGCGAAACAAACGGCTCATCCATCAACAGCAAGGCTGGCTTCAGCACAAACGCACGGGCCAGCGCAGCACGGCGCTGCATGCCCAACGACATCTCTCCTGGGTACAAATTCTCACATTCTGCAAGTCCCACCGAAGACAGCACCTGCGCTATTTCCTCGTGCTTCGATGCCGGGTCATCAAACACCAGTTCAATGTTCTGCTGCACAGTGCGCCATGGCAGCAGCCGCGGCTGTTGAAACACATAAGCCATCCCGGCCTCGATGCCGGAGCCATATGTCAGCGACCCGTCAAAATCGGCATCCAGTCCGGCAGCGATCTGCAGCATTGTTGACTTGCCACATCCCGACGGGCCCAGCACTGCAACAAACTCACCCTGTTCAACGGACAGATGAAAGTCACGCAACACCTCTAGTTCCCCGCCATCGCGAGCGAAGGCCTTGCGCCGTATGTTGATTTCAAGCGCGCTCATTGCCGCCACCGCGTAGCCGCATGCTGCCAGGGTTGCAGGACGAGAAACTCAATCAGTTGCACAACAATGATGAACGCCACTGCGTAGGCGAGAATGGTGGTGACATCGAAGAGCTGGAAGTAAAGGTGTATCTGGAACCCCACGCCATTGCTGCGTCCAAGCAATTCCACGACAAGGACAATCTTCCAGATCAACGCCAGACCGGAGCGTGCCGCGGCGGCAAAGTATGGCCCAAGCTGCGGCAACACCACATGGCGCAGTGTCTTCCATCCGCCAAACCGGTAAGCCCTGGCCAGTTGCTGGTAGTCAGCATCAAGTGAGCGAGCACCCTCTCTCAGAGTTACCGCGACATTGGGAATCTTGTTGATCGCGACGGCAAGCACCGTTGCCACTTCGCTCAAACCGAACCAGATAAAGCACAGCACTATGGTAACAAGCGCCGGGAGGTTGAGAAAGAACATCAGCCAGCCGTCAAGGATGCGATCCACCAGTTGCCGCCGTCCCATGACGATACCTATGACGGAACCAATGGCCATGGCCAGCACGAAGGCTACGGCCACGCGCAGCAATGTTACGCCAACGTGAAACCACAGCTCTCCAGAACTGGCCTCCCTGCCCATCGCAGCGAACACCGCCAAAGGCCCTGGAAGATATCGGCTGTCCACAAAACCCGCCGCCAGCCACCATATGACCAGCAGGCTTAGCAACGACGCCGACGTCCAGCCGGCACGCTGCACAACCGAAGTCTCGCCGGACCGGCTCACTGCGGCAGCCCGGTTTCAAACACGGCCGCGTCAAACTGCACTCCCGGGCCTGTTACCTTGTCGCCACCGGCTCGCACAAGTATCTCAAACAGCTTTTCCGCACTACCAGCTCCTGTTGGATCCCGGGTGTCCAGCCGCCCTTCTCGAAACCGGTCGCGCAACTGCCTGAACTCGTCATCATTGACCACGCCCATCTTGGGGCGCAGTCGGTCCCATTCTCCATCATCGGCAATCAGCATCTGTGACGCCGCCTGCAATGACCGCATGAAGCCTGCCCATTTCTGCCGGTCACCTTCGTCCTTGGGTTTGCGAAACAGAAAACCGATAAGCGGTGGCGGATTTCCCACGCCAAGACCGCGCATGAAATCATCCACTCCATGCAGCTGCTTGAAGCCCGCCGCCTCAAGCCTGGCTGCATAGTGCCAATAGATCAGCACGGCATCCAGCTCACCTGTCCGCATCTTCTCCGCCAGCAGAGGCGGCGCCGCGAAAACCGGTTGCGCTGATTGCTGCAAGTCGCCGATGCCTTGCTGCCGCCCCCAGGCCCTCAGCAAAAGCCAGCTCTTGTCCAGCGGTCCGCCAGCAACACCAATTTTCTTGCCCTTGAGATTCTCCAGGTTTCGCACACTCCCGTCCGGCCTCACGATCAGTGCACCCAATGTCCTGGAGTACGGGTAGAACACCAGTGGCTCACCGGCACTGCGTTCCCGCAACGCCCACAGCCAGTCAGCCACGATGGTGTCAACCTCACCAGCCAGCAATGCCACAGAAGTTGCATCACGCCGGGCCAGTTCAAGCTGCTCCAGCTTGTAGCCTTCCTTCCTGTCGAGGCGGTGATGCTGAACAGTGTCCAGCAGCCAGTTTACCGTTCCAAACTTCAACACGCCCGCCGTGATCACCGGTTCTGCCCTGGCGGGCCCGGGCCTGGTCAGGCATCCCGAAGCCACCACCAGCACGGCAATTGCCATGATGCAAAACGACCTCCATGAGAAGCTGACTGCGGCAATTCTGAGTAGCACTTTGCGGCCCTCCTGCCGGGCATGAATGTATTTTCAGAAATCAATTATTGCACATTCGCAAGGTTACATTCAATCTATTGACAGTCTGATCTTATGATGACAACAATTCATCTAACACATTAAAAATATTGTATTATAATAATATAATAAGAACGGAGGAAACCCAAATACCAACCCATTTCACAGCCCGGTCAGCACAGCGCCTGGCGCTGTTTGCGGCAGCATTTGTCATGCTGCTTGCGCCCCCTGCAGACGCTGCCGAGAAAATCGGCATCGGCTACGTGCACACATTTGAAAAAGGTCGCGTCACCATATCCGTTCTTGACCAGTCACCAGAAAACCTGGGGGTTGCAGGTGCCGTGGTCGGAGTGAATGACAACAATACAACTGGCCGGTTTATCGGACAGGAGTTTGCTCTCCAGGACGTACGGTTGAAGCCCGGCGCACAGATCATCCCGGCCGTCAGCGGGCTGTACGAGCAAGGTTTCCGTTTCCTTGTGCTCGACGTTTCAGCAGATGATCTCCTGAAGGCGGCTGACCACTTCAAGGGCAAGGATGTTTTGCTGTTCAATGCAGGCGCACAGGATGACCGCCTGCGCAATGATGATTGCCGTTCCAACGTCATCCACACAGCTCCAAGCCGCGCCATCCTGGCAGACGGTCTGGCCCAGTACCTGATCTGGAAACAATGGCGCAACTGGTTCCTTATCCTTGGTTCCAATCCGGCTGACAAAGCGCTGGCCGACGCGCTGCGCCGTTCCGCAAAACGCTTTGGCGCAAAGATCGTTGCAGAGAAAGTTTACGAGGACACAGGCGGCGGCCGGCAGTCAGACTCCGGCCACGTGCAGGTGCAGAAACAGATGCCCGCATTCACCCAGGACACCGAAGACTACGACATCCTTGTTGCCGCTGATGAAAGCGAAGTGTTCGCCACCTACCTTCCCTATCGCACCTGGCTGCCAAGACCGGTTGCAGGATCTGCAGGTCTGCGCATGTTGAGCTGGCACCCCTCGTTTGAAGGCTGGGGCGCAGCACAAATTCAGAACCGCTTTGAAAAGGCGGCAGGGCGCCGCATGGCCAGCCTCGACATGCAGGCCTGGACGGCGGTGCGCATGGTCGGCGAGGCGGCGACGCGCACCAAGTCAGGCGACCCGGTCAAGATTTCGGCATTCATCAAGGACCCCGAATTTTCCATAGCAGCCTTCAAGGGCCAGAAGGTTACATTGCGGCCATGGGACCTGCAACTGCGCCAGCCCGTTCTTTTGGCTGACGGTGTCAACGTGGTGTCAATCTCGCCGCAAGAAGGTTTTCTGCACCAGTTTTCCGAACTCGATACCCTGGGCTACGACAAGCCAGAATCCACATGCAAGCTCGACTGAACAGCGAGCCACCGGAGCACATTACCGATGAAGAAGTCCGCACTGCTACTCTCTGTCACACTTGGTTTCCTGGTGTCGGGTACTATGCCTGCCCTGGCCTACCTGGCTTACGTCTCAAATGAAAAGGGCAACTCTGTCACCGTCATCGATACCGACACGATGGAGGTGGTCAAAACCATCGAGACAGGCAACAGGCCACGCGGCATCACCATAACCGGCGATGGCAAGTTCCTTTATGTTTGCGCCAGTGACGACGACACTATCGAGGTTATCGACACCAGCACCCACGAGATCGTCGGCTCCCTGCCCTCAGGTCCGGACCCTGAACTGTTCATTCTTTCGCCGGACGGCAAACGCCTCTTCGTCGCCAATGAAGACGACAATCTCGTTACTGTCATCAACCTCGAAGACAACACCGTGGTGAACGAGATCCCGGTTGGAGTGGAGCCGGAAGGCATGGGTATTTCTCCGGACGGCAAGACGGTTGTCAACACGTCTGAAACAACCAACATGGCGCACTTCATCGACTCTGAGAGTTTCGAGATCACGCACAATGTACTGGTCGACGCACGCCCCCGTTTTGCCGAATACAAGAGCGACGGCACCGAGGTGTGGGTGTCTTCGGAAATCGGCGGAACGGTTAGCGTGATCGACGAGGCTACCCGAGAGATAAAGCACAAGATCTCGTTTGCAATTCAAGGCGTGGTTTCAGAGGCCATTCAACCGGTTGGCGTACGCATTACCAAGGATGGCAAGAAAGCGTTCGTTGCGCTGGGACCATCCAACCGGGTCGCCATGGTCAACGCTGCAACGTACGAGGTAGAGAAGTATATCCTGGTCGGCCAGCGGGTCTGGCAACTGGCCTTCACACCCGACGAGAAATACATCATCTCCACCAACGGCAACTCGAACGATGTGACCTTCATAGAGGTGGACAGCGGCAAGGCAGTCAAGTCAGTGCCAGTAGGTCGCCTGCCCTGGGGTGTTGTAGTCTCACCGGACAAGCCCTCCTGATCCCATCATCAACTCACCTGCACCTGGAGAAACACTATGCGCTCAATGTTTGTTCTCGCCGCTGCATTTGCAGCAAGTCTTGCCGCTGCGCCAGCCCTGGCAGATGACGACGACCAGAAACCAACCCGGTCCAGCCAGAATGTGCCGGACCTGATGCTTGGCAAGGAAGGTGATCAGTTTGCCGTCAACCAGAAGGATTTCACTCTGATTTCGCCGCAGGGTTACCGCTGGAAAATCTCCGCAGCCGGTGAGCTTGAGTACAAGTTCAAAACCGATCTGTGGCGCGAAGTCTGGATGAACCAGATCGTGATCTCGGACCTTGAAGTTCACATGGCAGGTGCACCTGCGTGGCTCGAGTTTGATGATGAAGGCACCATTCAGGTGCAATTCACAACAGTCCGGCCCGGCACCTACAAATGGTGGGTGGAAGGCCTCGAAGACCGTGGTATGACAGGTACCATCACTGTCAAATAGGAAGCCGTCATTCATGACACCTGCCCTGAAGATTGAAGGGGTCTCTCACTCTTTCGGCACCCGCAAGGCGTTGGACAATATCCAACTGACGGTTGCACGCGGGCAGTTCTGCGCATTGCTGGGCCTCAATGGCGCCGGCAAGACTACGCTGTTTTCGCTCATCACCAGGCTGTACGACAATGTCTCCGGCTCTATCGAGGTGATGGGCCATGATGTGCGGCGCCAGCCAGTAAAGGCACTTCAGCATCTTGGTGTAGTGTTCCAGAACCGCACCGTCGACACAGACCTGACAGTGCTTCAAAACCTTACCTACCACGCAGCACTGCATGGCATGTCAGGCAGGCACGGCCGTGAACGCGCAATGGAAGAGCTAACCCGCATTGGACTGGCAGACAGGGCCGGTGACAAGGTTCGCAACCTGTCCGGCGGCCAGGCACGGCGGGTGGAAATTGCTCGCGCACTTGTTCACCAGCCAGGACTTCTGCTGCTCGATGAACCGACCATCGGCCTTGATGTCGGGTCTCGCAAGGATATCCAGGACCATGTCCGCAAATTGATACGAGAGGATGGACTTGGCGTGTTGTGGGCCACCCACCTGATGGACGAAGTCTACTCTGGTGACACGGTCTTTGTGCTGCATCACGGCAAGATGCTGGCCAATGGCACGACCCCTGAAGTGGTTGCCCAGGCCGGTGCCAAAAGCCTGTCTGAGGCGTTCACCAACCTGACAGGCGAGCGCGCCGGGAGTGTTGCGGCATGAGCACTTCGTTTCCCGAGCGCGTGACCCGCTCACTTGGCGTCATCGAATATGCGCGCTGTCTCTCCGGCATCGTCTGGCGTGAGGCGCTGAGGTTTGTGCAGCAGCGTGGCCGCTTTATCGCAGCGCTTGTGCGGCCGCTGGTCTGGCTGTTCATTTTCGCTGCCGGCTTCCGCTCGGTTCTCGGCGTCTCGATCATACCACCCTACACCACCTACGTCCTTTACGAGGTCTACATCACCCCTGGTCTGATTGGCATGATCCAGCTTTTCAACGGCATGCAGTCGTCATTGACCATGGTCTATGATCGCGAAGTCGGCACCATGCGCTCGCTGCTGGTAAGCCCGTTTCCGCGCTGGTTTCTGTTGACGTCGAAACTGGTTGGCGGGGTCGCGGTTTCCATTCTTCAGGTTTACGTTTTCCTGCTCATCGCCTGGTTCTGGGAAGTTGAACCCCCCATAGCAGGCTATCTTGCGGTACTGCCTGCCCTGATCATTTCCGGGCTGATGCTGGGCAGCCTTGGGCTGATGCTGTCTTCCGTCATCAAGCAGCTGGAGAATTTTGCCGGTGTCATGAACTTCGTCATCTTCCCGATGTTCTTCCTGTCATCTGCGCTGTACCCGCTGTGGCGCATGAAGGAATCCAGCCCGCTGCTCTACCTGATCTGCCAACTGAACCCGTTCACCTACGCCGTGGAACTGATCCGGTTCGCTCTCTATCTGGAGGTCGACTGGTTCTCGCTGGCAGTGGCAGTGGGATGTACCATTGTATTCCTGTCCCTGGCCGTATTCGCCTATAATCCGTCAAAGGGTCTGATCGCGCGTCGCGGCGGTCCCGGAGGAAGCCGTTAATGAACAAGCTGCTGTTGACACTGACCCTGATCGCTGCATTGCCGCTGACAATTGGCAATTCACAAGCCTATGAACCAAAGAAGGACTGGCCTTGCGTTCAGGTCAAGGTACCCGAGTTGAGCCCGGGCATGATGTGGGCTGGCCCAGCCGTTGACGGCGCGAATACAGACTGGCGCAAAAGCCCGAAGGCAGCTCAACTTGGCAAGAAGCTGACCATCAGGCGCTACACTGACGAGGAAGTGGCAGCGTTTATTAAGCAGTTTGCCGACGGACTGGACGACGCATCCAGGACAACCGAATTGACCCGCCTGTTTGCAGCATCATTCCACTATGTCAGCGTGGAACGCCATGAGGTGATGTCAGGCATTGAGCGTTTTACAAAACGTCAGAGGCAATTGGCAGATGATGTGCGAAAGGTTCGTCAGGAGCAGGAAGCAGCGTTGGCTGTTGAAAATCCGACGGATGAACAGATGACGGCCCTGCGCGAAATCGAAACCCGGCTATCCTGGCAAACCCGCATATTTGACGATCGCGAGAAATCAACCAAGTATGTCTGCGAAGTGCCAACCCTGCTTGAGCAACGCCTGTTTCTTATAAGCCGTGAAATAGCAAACCACCTGCCGTCCTGATTTAACACGCGTGGCAATAGCGGTCAGTCAGCTGCCATCCTTCGGCTTTGGAAACAGCGGCTTCACGGTTTCCTGCGGATAGTCCTGGAATGCCCAGCCATCAGTTCCTTCCGGATACCATGTGACATTGCTGTAGCCATACTCCATCGCCCGCTTGGCAGCGTTCCATGACATCCAGCAATCCTGAAGGCAGAAGAACAGCACAGCCTTAGCCTTGTCGTTGCCGGTCAGTTTTTCCAGATTTTCCTTGAAGAACGCCTGCATGTCAGGATGCAGCTTGCCGAAACCGACATTGGGCAGCCACGTCGCACCCTTAATGGTGTCACGCGGCTTGTCGCGCCAGATGACACTGCTCGGCAGCGTTTCAGGCTTTGGCGCTTGCGGCAGAACATCAATAAAAACCGTATTGCCGGCCTGCCAGAGTTTGTATGCGGCCTCGGTATCAACCACTGCCGACCCGTTCAGCGTTGCCGGAACCGGTGAGCGAAAGTGGTCCATCCGGTAGTCGGCCGGTTCTGCCACATCACCATCACCAGCCAGCGCCGCAGCAGGCATACATAGCAGCGCAACCAGAAGTCCCCCGCATGAGCGCCTTGCACGCACGCTGCATACGCCTTCCGGCATTCGGGCAATTGGCTTGCTGGTTCATTTTGTGATCAGTTGGTCTTTCTCGTCCACGATCGGAACCCCGGCTTCCAGCAGAATCTGGTTCAACTCCTGCTGATGCGCCTTGATGAAATTGTTGAGCTGGTGCTTCCACTCCGGCTCGTTTGGGCGCACACCCATGGTAATCCGGTAGGACATGTGCGGCCCCTTGGTTTCCTTGTTCAGCGGCACCACGATCAGGTCAGGTGCCTGCTGCTTGATCAGCGGACCACCAATCGGCCCCCACAGAATCCCGGCATCGATCTTGCCGCTGTTCACCTGTTCAATCATCTGTTCGGCTGGCGATTCATAGCGCCGGTCAACAGTCAGATTGAACGGCACGGCATCACCGATCAGGCCGTTGAGTGCAAGTATGGTGGCCGGCGGTGTACCAGCGGTTACACCTATGTGCTTGCCTTTCAGCCTGGGGTCGTCCAGCGAAGTCACGCCGTCCAGATCTCCCCCCCCCTTGTGGAACAGCACATAGATTGAACGGTAATAATGATTGGTGTTCTGAACCAGCTCATCACCTTGGGCAAAACCCATTATCAGGTCGCACTTTTTCGCATTGAGTGTCTGCCTGACAAACCCGGTTACCTGGGGAAACCATTCATAGATCACAGGCACATCCAGCGTTTTGCCCAACAGGGTTGCGATCTTGTTCTCGAAGCCCTGGCGCTTCTCGTTCGACATCGGAAGGTTGGCCGGATCAGAACATACGCGCAACGAAGACCTGTCCACCAGGTCAGTCGTTTGCGCGGCCGCGCCCAGGCCACACAGCAGATATCCGGCAATTGCCGCAATCCGTACGCCCGCTCTCGCAATGCCGGGTTGCCGGCTCTGTCTATCGGCAAGCACTCTCGGCTTCCTTCGCGCTTTCAGGTTTGTCCGCACGTTTGGCGGGCCGGCCACGCGCCAATGCGCCGTCAGAACGGGCCTTGAGGTATGCGTAAATATCCTCGACGTAACACGCGATGTTCATGTTGGTGCCGAATTCCGGCATGACACTTTCCGAACCATCGGCCTTGTGAACCTTGCGGCCGCTCATCACGGTCTCGGCAAATCCGTAGTAGTCCAGCTTCTTCACCGAATCCGCCAGCGCCGGTGCATAGGTGCTGCCCAGTCCGTCTGGACCGTGGCACACGTGACACTCGCTGTGATAGCGGCGAAAACCATTGTAGGTAAACCAGTCTACAGTGCCGTCTTCCTGCACATTGTATGTGATTGTATCGTCCTCATTGAGCCATTTGCCGTCTTCCTCCCGCTTGTCGGCTACGGCAATCGTCGAGTAAAGGGCCAGAAATACGGCGGTCAGCAAAGTGACCATCAGCTGCACGGGTCGCATGGATAACATCCTCAATCTTGAAACACTTGAACAGGACACGCCGCCTGCTCTGACAAGTCAACCCGGCGGCGGACACATCCACTCGCCGGGCTGCAATTGTTGTTAGGCTTGAACGAGCTGCCTTAGTTTGGCAGTTCGAACACTGTCAGCTGACCACCCAGACGGGTGTAGTTCTTGAGGGCAGCATAACCGCCCACAGCACCCAGACCTGCCTGAGGATCGGTGAGGCCAGCAGCCAGACCAATGCCTGCCCAGCCACCGATGCCGGACAGCACGCCAATGTACTGCTTGCCACCGTGTTCGTAGGTCATCACGTTGCCGATGATGCCGGACGGCGTCTTGAACTTGTACAGTTCATCACCGGTATTGGCGTCGACAGCCTTCAGATAGCCTTCCAGCGTACCGTAGAACACAACATCGCCAGCAGTGGCCAGTGCGCCTGACCATACCGAGAACGGCTCGGGCTTCGACCACTTGATCTTGCCTTCACCCGCATCCCAGGCAATGAAGTTGCCCATGCCACCATGGCTGTCAGGTGCAGGATACATCGACAAGGTTGCGCCAACATATGGCTGACCTGCGGTGTAGCTTACACGGAACGGTTCATAGTCCATGCACACATGGTTTGTCGGCACATAGAACATCTGTGTCTTCGGTGAGAAGGCAGCCGGTTGCTGGTCCTTGGAACCAAGTGCAGCCGGGCAAATGCCCTTCGAGTTGACATCTTCGCCGTTCTGCTCGGTCGAATATTCGGCAACGACCTGTGGACGACCGGTCTTCATGTCGACATGTGTTGCCCAGTTGACTTTCGGGTCAAACTTTTCAGCAACAAGCAATTCACCGGAAATACGGTCCATGGTGTAGCCAAAACCGTTACGGTCAAAGTGCACCAGCGCCTTGCGGTCTTCACCCTTCACCTTGATGTCGGCGAGGATCATTTCGTTGATGCCATCAAAATCCCACTCGTCGTGAGGGGTCATCTGATACACCCACTTGGCCACGCCAGTGTCAGCATCACGGGCGAAAATGGTCATTGACCAGCGGTTGTCGCCAGGGCGCTGCTTGGGGTTCCAGGTCGATGGGTTGCCCGATCCGTAATAAATCAGGTTGGCCTCTGCATCGTAGGAATACCAGCCCCACGTTGTACCGCCACCGATCTTCCACTGGTCACCTTCCCAGGTGTTGGTGCCGGAGTCCGCACCAACCGGCTGACCCAGGTGGGTGGTCTTTTCCGGATCAATCAGTGTATCGCTGTCCGGACCCATCGAGTAGCCGCGCCATGCCAGCGAACCGTCCTTCATGTTGTAGGCGGTCACGTGCCCGCGCACGCCAAACTCACCACCGGAAATACCGACGATGACCTTGTCTTTAACCGGCATCACAGTTGCGGTGTTGGTTTCGCCCTTGGCAGGATCACCGTTGACCACCGACCACTTCACTTCGCCGGTCTTTGCGTCAAGTGCCACCAGTGTGGTGTCTGCCTGATGCAGGAAGATCATGCCGTCTGCGGTAGCAAGACCACGATGCACGGTGTCACAGCACATTACCGGAATGACGTTTGGATCCTGCTTTGGTTCGTAGGTCCAGACTATCTCTCCGCCCTTGTCGAGATCGAGTGCGTACACGTTGTTCGGGAATGGTGTGTGAACGTACATCATGTTGCCGATGACAAGCGGCGAGCCTTCGTGGCCGCGAAGCACACCGGTCGAGAAGGTCCAGGCTACCTTGAGGTCCTTCACATTGTCCTTGTTGATCTGGCTCAGCTCAGAATAACGGTGGTTAGAGTAGTCACCGGTCTGAATTGCCCAGTTCTTGGAATCCTTGATGCTTTCCATCAAGCCATCATTGGCTTGAGCAGCTCCTGCGGCAGCAAGTGCAGACAGGGCCACAGCTCCAACTAAAAACTTTCGCATGTTTAACAATCCTCCATTTATCGACCCTATCCAGCTCATGCCTTCAAGTATCTTATTGTATTAACGGGACCCCGATATTTGCCAATCTGTCCGCATCGCGGGACAACCTCGCTTTTCATCCCATCCTTTACCGAGGCCGGCAACCGAACCCGAACCGGGCGGCAGCATAAACCTCGGATTCAAATTGAAACGCGAATCTGAAGAAAGCGCAACAGGAATTTGAAGTCAACAATCCCGGATTGTAGGATAATCTGGCCAAGTTCACAAAATCCGGATACAATTCGACAGCCATCCGCCTCTTTCGCAACTGCGAAAAAGATCGTGTATTCCATTGAATATTTGCCAAATTTCGTGAAGTTGTTCGCAAATTTTCAAGACTATACTATATATCTCGAAAATAAAATCCGAAAGCTTCAATAAAAACCATGAATAGCGTGCATTCTGAACACACTTATCTATCAGTCTTGATCAGCAGCTTCTGCTGCCGGCGCAAACGGTTCAGAATGACGCAAGACCGGGATACAGACCAGGCAACCCGAAAAACGGGAAAATCATCTACCCTTATGGCAATCCGCCTGAGTGCCATAGTGTTGATGGTGACAATGACCCTAGTCTTCACAAGCGGACAAAGTAAGGCAGATCCCAGTACATCTGCCCCGGTTCGTGAAATTGCTTCAGGTATATTTGTGTTTCAGGGCGCACACGAACTTTTCACGCCCGAGAACCAGGGGGCCATATCCAATGCAGGCTTCATCATAGGCAATGAGTTTGTTGCAATTGTGGACACCGGCGGCAGCCGGAAGTTCGGCGAACAGTTATTGGCTGCGGTGCGCAGTCATACAAGTCTGCCCATTCGTTTTGTCATAAATACACACATGCATCCCGATCATGTGTTCGGTAACGCCGCGTTCAAGGGTTTGGGGCCTGAGTTCATCGGACATCACAAATTGACCCGCGCACTCGTTTCGCGCCGCGAGCAGTACATGACTGCCAACAAGCCGTTGCTCGGCGCTGCTTTTGATGGCGTGGAGATCATACTTCCGACAGTGCCGGTCATGGATCGGTACAGTATTGACCTTGGCGGGCGCAAGCTGGTGATCGAAGCGCACCCGACTGCCCACACCGACAACGATCTGACCGTCTACGACGAACGCACCAGCACACTGTTCATGGGCGACCTTCTGTTTTCCGGTCACATCCCCGTTGTTGATGGCTCCATAAAGGGTTGGCTGGCACTTATGCAGGAACTGTCTGCCAGGAAACTGAAACTGGTTGTCCCCGGACATGGACCGGCTGGCATGGGCTGGCCAGAGGCGCTGACTGCACAATTGCGTTATCTGAATGCTATTGCAGGAGAAATTCGCGAGTATATTGAACAAGGGCGCACTCTGGCGGAGGCTGCAAAGGAAGTTGGCAAGACCGAAGAGCAGGCCTGGGCATTGTTCAAAGAGTTCAATGCCCGCAATGTATCTGCAGCCTTTGCTGAGCTGGAATGGGAGTGAAACCAAAAAACTCTATAAAGATCAAATAATTAGAGAAAAATAAGATTTTGAGAATGCGTGCCGATTTGTTAATCTGCCTTTCGTTGGGAGTGTAATCTCTCTTCAAAACACACTACGGAGGTCTTCAAAATGAAGAAAGTTTGGTCCAAGCCTGCAATGTGCCAGGTAGAAGCAGGCTTTGAAATTTCCCGGTATCTGCCGGCCGAAGTCAGCAAGTAACTCCAGCGAAGCCACCCTTCTCCTGATATCTCAGGCTGGTGGGTGGTTTCTGCTGACAACACTGAACGCGCGCATCCGCAGCGAGCGGGTCGCGCGTTTGTTTTAGGGTCGTCGGTTTCTCCAATGCCGATTGAGTAACAGTGAAAGTCAGAATTGTCGGATCAGCAGCGGGTGGTGGTTTTCCGCAATGGAACTGCAATTATCGCCTGAGCCGTCTGGCTCGAAGGGGTGATGGCGGACTCGAACCACGTACCCAATCTTCGATTGCTGCTTCAGCAGACGGCATTGACTGGGCCTTGTTCAACGCTTCTCCCGACATTCGCGAACAGATTGCCCGCAACGACGTGTTGCAGCCACGCGCCGACGGGCCATTGCGCAACTCGCCCATCAAGGCGGTGGTGTTGACCAATGCAGATGTGGATCACATAGCAGGTCTGCTGACACTGCGCGAAAAGCAACCCTTCAACCTGTATGCGTCGCGTCGTATTCTGGACGTGCTGGCAGCCAACCCGGTTTTCAACGTTCTGGACACTGAGTTGGTCAACCGCATCGAGCTGCCAATGGGTGGCACAACAACACTGCAAGGCCCGGATGGCTCTCTGGGCATCGAAATCGAGACCTACATCGTACCCGGCAAAATTGCGCTGTTTCTGGAAGATGGGTCCGACCCGGTCAATTATGGATCGGAGGACGGCGATACAATAGGCGTGCGCATCTGTACGCCCGGCGCGCCTGCCTGCTCGACACGCCCATTATATTCCCGGCTGTGCCCGCGTCACCGATGAGCTGACAAAGCGTGTTGCGGGTTGCGGTTGTCTGATGTTCGACGGAACCGTGTTCACTGACACCGAAATGCCTGACGCCGGCATTGGCACCAAAACAGGTCAACGCATGGGGCACATCGCGCTGTCAGGTAGCGAAGGCTCCATCGCGGCGTTTGCCGGTACGCCACTGGGGCGGCGCATATTCGTGCACATCAACAATACCAACCCTGTGCTTGACCCTACATCCAGCGAGCGCAAGATTACTGAAGCGGCGGGATGGGAGATCGGCTGCGACGGTCAGGAGATTGAGCTATGAGCGTTCAGTACCGCGACATTCCGAAACAGGGTCTGGGGCGCGAGGAGTTCGAGCAAGAGCTGCACAAGATCGGCGAAGAACGCTACCACGACAAACACCCGTTCCATCACATGCTGCATGGCGGCAAATGCACCAAAGGCCAGGTGCAGGCCTGGGTGCTCAACCGGTATTGCTACCAATCCGCGATTCCTCGCAAGGACGCCAACATTCTGGCCAAGACCACTGACCGCGAGCTACGCCGGGAATGGCGCCACCGTATCGAGGATCACGACGGAAGCGCAACCGTACCCGGCGGCATCGAACGCTGGATGGTACTGGCTGAAGGCGTTGGGCTGGACCGCGATTATGTGATGTCGAGCGAAGGTGCCCTGCCCGCCACAAAGTTTGCCTGCGAAGCCTATGTCAACTTCACCCGCAACATGCCGCTGCTTGATGCCATCGCCTCATCACTGACAGAGCTGTTCGCCCCAGCCATTCACAAGTCACGCATCGCCGGCCTGCTCGAACACTATGACTTCGCCAACCAGCAGACCCTGTCATACTTCCAGAAGCGGCTGGACGAAGCCCCGCGCGATGTCAAATTCGGTCTCGAGTACGTGCTGACCCAGGCCGACAATGGCGACAAGCAGCGCCGCGTGATGGATGCCGTGTTCTTCAAGACGAGCATGCTGTGGGCGCAGCTTGATGCACTGTATTTTGCCTATGTAGAGCCGGGCTTCATTCCACCCGGCGCTTTCATACCAGACGACCGGAAATAGCCATGGCCATCAAGACGAGCAGGCAAAGACTGATCATAGACGAGGCCACAACGCCGCGATTTCCGTCGTGGGTACGCCTGCAGCATGATCGTGTGCGTGATGCGTGGGCGCTGCTGTCGCCTGAAAAGGTGATGTGGCCTGACGAGATCAGCCTCGACATTCTGCGCCGCTGTGATGGCAACACTACCACGGCAGGCATTGTCACGGCCCTGGCCCACGAATATGACGCCGAGCCAGAGAAGATCCGGATTGACGTAATGGAGTTCCTGCAAACCTGGGCCGACCGGCGGCTGGTGACGGCATGAGTGCACCCGGCTATCCAATTGGCATTCTGGCAGAGTTGACACACCGTTGCCCGTTGCAATGCCCTTACTGCTCCAACCCTGCAAAGCTGCTCAAGGCCAACACCGAGCTGGATACCGCGACGTGGCTGCGCGTATTCAACGAAGCTGCCGATCTCGGCATCCTGCAGGTTCACCTGTCCGGCGGCGAGCCTACGCTGCGGCCGGATCTCGAAGACATTGTAGCTGGTCTGTCTGCCCGCGGCGTCTACACCAACCTGATCACCGCCGGCATCAACGTGAAACCCGGCCGCATCGCCTCCCTCAAGGAGCGTGGCCTGGACCACGTTCAACTGTCTGTGCAGGGCGCCACGCCGGAAGTGACCGCGCTGATCGGCAACATGAAGGGCGCTCACGAACAGAAACTGGAAACAGCGCGCGAAGTGCGCAAGGCCGGCCTGCCGCTCACCCTTAACGCACCCATCCACCGCCACAACATCCATCAGGTCGAGGACTTCATAAACCTCGCGCTCGCACTGGATGCCGACCGGCTGGAGATTGCAAATGTGCAGTATTACGGTTGGGCGCTGATAAACCGGACCCAATTGATGCCAGCCCGGGACGATGTCATGGCCCAGGTCGATCTGGTCGAGGCGGCCCGCGAAGAATTGCGCGGCAGGCTGCTCATTGATTTTGTCACGCCCGACTACTATGCGCAGTTTCCAAAACCCTGCATGGGCGGTTGGGCCAATGACGCCTTCATGATTGGGCCGGATGGAACAGCCATGCCGTGTCATGCAGCCCACACCATCCCGCACCTGACGTTTGACAACGTGAAGGACAAGCACCTTGCTGAGATCTGGGACGCCTCACCGGCATTTGAGGCCTATCGCGGCACCGGCTGGATGCAGGAACCATGCAGATCATGTGAGCGCCGCGACCAGGACTTCGGCGGCTGCCGCTGTCAGGCGATGGCAATCGCCGGCGATGCTGCTGCAACAGATCCAGCCTGTTCGCTTTCACCCCTGCATCAAACCATGTTGGAGATTGCCGGTCAGACACAGGACAAGCAAGCGCCGGCAGATGACTTCACCTACCGGCGTATCGGCGCTGGCGTCTGATCGCAAATTAGGACATCAACTGCCCGGGCCGAGTGGCAGCGTGTGTGTGAACACCGTTTCATCGGTATCAACAGCAGTGATGGTCATCTGCGTTGCACCATTGGTGACATAGTCGAAGGAAATCGACGGATTTTCCGAAAGCGATATGCCTGCTTCCATGGTCGCGACGGACTGATTGCCTTGCATGACCTCGAACTTGTCCAGGTAACGGGGCAGAATATAGCGAAGGGTAATCTGGTCCAGTTGCAGGCCCGTCAGGTTCGGGTGCGAAATGTCCAGCCGGACGCGCTGCTTTCTTTCCGCCAGGGCTGAAACACTCATCGGTGTCGTCAATGGTGACAATTGCATTTTCCCCATAGACGCAATCGCGGCATCCCTTCCCGTCACAGGCGGAGATGCACATGCACCCAGCCCGACAGTTTTGACGTAAGCCTCGCTCATGAACAGGCGGCCGTCGTCTGCTTCCACCACCGCACGAATTGGCGAGGGTCCATTGAAGCGCATGTTCGCAGACAACCAGACTTCTGATCGTTTCTGCTGTGGTTGCAGTGACAGGGATACCGGCATCGGGTTTTCATCAATGATGAAAGTGACAGCCTTGATACTGGCACCGCCCGGCAATTTGGCCTGCACAGACACCGGCACCTGGCGGTCGTCCACGGCCCGGTACGGCACATCAAGCTTCACCACACTGGCGTCAACGGCAATCAGCCGATCGCCATAGACCGAGGGTTTCAAATCTGCCCAGGTCAACTCACCCGAAATGGCCGGAACCGCCGCAAATGCCAAAAGCGATGTGGCCACAAGACCACGGCAAAGAAGTTTCTTCATGGAATGAGCTTTCCTCAATTGACGGCTCACGCTGCCTTGTGCTGCAAGTACATAAGTCTTTCGACGGTTAATGTGTCCGATCCACGGAACATAACAGTCCGTTGTGTGTCACGTCAATCTGGAGTCCATCCCCGCCTTTGTGGGTAACTCAGCAGCAGGAGCACTTCATGCTACTAGTGGAAATGACATGGCCCGAGGTGGAATCCCGTTTGCACGGCGACACCGCCATAATTGTTCCCATCGGCTCGGTTGAACAGCATGGACCGATGGGTCTGATCGGCACCGACGCCATGTGCGCAGAAGCTGTGGCGGCGCGTGCAGGTGAGTTGTCAGACATCCTTGTCGGCCCCACCTTGCCTATTGGAATGGCGCAATCACATCTCGCCTTCCCCGGCACAATATCCCTGAAACCCAGCACGCTGATCGCGTTCGTCAAGGACGTGGTTTCATCGCTTGAGATAGCTGGCTTCACGCACATCCTGTTTCTCAACGGACATGGCGGAAACATTGCAACGCTGACCACCGCGTTCTCGGAAATCCACGCGGAGCGCTCGGCAGCAACTGCCGGCAAGCCCCTCAACATCTCGTTGCGCTCCTGGTTTGACCTGCCGGGTATACGTGACCTGTTGCGGGAAATGTATCCATCAGGTCACGGCTCACACGCCACACCTTCGGAAGTGGCCATGACGCAGCACCTCTTTCCACATGCCATAAAGACGGCCCAGCTTGATCCGGTAGTTGCACCTGATGGCGGCTTCAGTGATGCACATGACTTCCGCCGCCGTTACCCTGATGGCCGCAAGGGTGCAAATTCAAGCCTGGCCAGACCCGAAGACGGCAAGCGGCTTATCGAAGCATCCGCAACTGCATTGGTGAGCGAATTCGAAAAGTTCCGCAAAGCCTGAGGCGCTGATACTGCGGTGGGCGGCTCACTCCTTGGGCGGCAAAAGGCCCTGTGGCGCATCGATGAAGCGGATCACTGACTGCTTCACCGGCACTTCGCTTGACCCGGGCACCTTGACAGTCTGGGTGCTGGGATCAATCTCAACAACCTGAGCAATGTTGCGGCGCAGTTTGCGCCCTGATTGTATGGCTTGCTCGTGCAGCTTGGTTGAGTACGGCAACTCATAGGCACGAGGACGAACCAGGGTCGTTGCCCCTTCATCCATATCCCGCGCCCACAAATAAATGTTGTTGGGTTCAGAAACCTCGACCGCCAGCAGATAAAGGCGTGACGGCAGCCTGTCAGTGTTCAGCGGCCAGCCCTGCAGCCCCGGCAACGACTTGTATGTTACCACCATGAACAGGCAAGCCAACGCGGTCACCACAGCCTTGATGACGGGATGCCACCTCGAATACAGATGCAAACTCACAAGGATGATTGCAATCAGTATGTACGCACCAATCAGGCCTCCTAAACCAAGTTCGAACATCCCTGATCAGCTCCTTCGTTGCACTAGAATTGAACCAGCTTCTTCTCAAGCCGGTTGATGCGGCCAACCGAGCCATCACGCAATATTGTGAAGCGAAGCGCCGTGCGCTCTTCGCCTTTTCGCTTCATCTGGATGGTGTCGTTGAAAACCACGGTGTAGACGGGGTTGACCTTGGCAACGCGCACCGCCACCGGCACAGTGGTTTCCGTGTCACTCTCATAATAGTGCAGGTTGACCACATATTCACCGGGCACCTGACCGCGAATGGTCGCCACTTCCTGGTTGAGAGGGTTTTTGATGGTCTGGCCATCGACTTCCATGGTGTCGTTCAGCATCCCCCTGTCGTCACGGTCTAGATGCACAAGGCCCGCCGAACGATTACGGAACCAGGTCAGGTTCCCCTTGGGGTCTTCCACCCAGGTATCGATATCTTCCTTGCTGCCATCGGGCCAGGTGACCACAATCAGATACTGCGCATCCAGAACAATCTTGCCGGTGTCCTTGGCAGGGCTGATGAAAATCACCGCAATGAAAAACAGCAGCACGAAGCCGATGAGCGTGTTGAACAACAGGTCTGTGAAAGCATCCGCCGCCTGCCGGCCGTTGCCCCGGCCACCGGATGTGCCCAGACTGATGGTCATGGCGAGCCTGTCGTGTCACGAATTTTGACAAGCAGCGCTATCAGTTCTTCCGTGCCGCGGCCCAGCACCATGTATTGCGCGCCCAGCGCCATGGCGGTGACCAGACCGGCAAGGGTTGTGTAAAGGGCTGTACCCATGCCGCCGCTCATCGAGATCAGCAGGGTCTGGATATTCTCCGGGGTAGGTGAAGGGCCAGAGGACAATGTACCGAGAATGAGGATGAAACCGATAATCGTTCCGATCAGACCTAGGCGGATCAATATGTCCACCAGATACCAGCCGATGTCGACCGAAGAGCGCAGCCGGTCTGCATAGATTTCAAGGACCAGCGGTTGCTCGCCTGATTTGCGGCCAGCAGCCTTGCGTGATTCAACCACATCTTCCAGATAGCCGGCGACGAATTGTGCCGGCGTGGAAAAAGCCGTATCGGCTGGCCGCACAACCGCACGGCCCTTGGAAGCCGGGCGCTCGTTCAACAAGCGCCGTGCAGCATCAATCTGGCGTGACAC
Organism: uncultured Alphaproteobacteria bacterium; assembly: GCA_963787895.1. Lineage (GTDB taxonomy): Bacteria > Pseudomonadota > Alphaproteobacteria > Rhizobiales > Aestuariivirgaceae > Anderseniella. The sequence goes on from CAWBEX010000006.1 coordinate 163,883, forward strand.
GCGCACAACGTGCCATGCCGAATGCGCAGTAGCAATGAGAAACAAACCGCCAATCAGGATAGTCAGGCGGCTTTGGTCACCTTCCAAAACCTGATTGAAGTAATCGAGATCAAATGCAACGTAACTGGCGACCAGGATCAGACCGGCAAGCAACAGCCATGCCTGCAGGAAAATCTGGTCTCGCGCTTTCCAGATCATGGCTATTTGAAACCTTCAGGGCGCAATGCCTCGATGTCGAAGTAGAGCTCCTTTGACAACTGCATCTGCGACGGGGTTAGGGTCAGACTGCCTGCCATCCAGCTCATGTAGGTTTCTGCGATTTCCTTGCCGTTCGAACGCGCATGACGCTGCCATGCCCATGCTCGTATCATGTTGATGTCTACGCCGCGCCCGTAGTGATACATCATGGCAACATTGATCTGTGCATCAGCCCAGTTGCTGAGGGCCGCACGCATGTACCATTTGAACGCTTCATCCATGTTGGCGTCCACGCCCAACCCCAGCAGATACAAATTGCCGAGCTGGTTTTGCGACCACAGATCACCTTGCTCCGCGTTCGGCATCAACTTGCCAAACGCCGCTTCGTAGCGCCCGGATTGAATGTCTTGTGCGGGCGTTGCCATGGCCAGTTGCCAGCGCCAGCCGGCAAGTCCAACCGCAAGGGCAACAAGGATAACCATGGCCATGATAACCGGCCGGACCAACCTCCACTGCCCTGAAGCACCCGCAGTTTGCGCGCTTTCCGCCAAGCCATATTCCTCCACTGAAGCTTGTGCGAGTATGAGGTAGTTGCAGCCCGCGCTTCAACATATTTTGTCCGCCATGCGGAAAAAATGTCCGAAACTGCACAGGGCTAGCTGATTGCTATTGTAAAGTTTGGGTTCACGGAAGCTTGGCTATTGCTTTACGGTCACATTGGCGCAAAAATGGAACCAATAACAAGTGGCATTCCACCGGTCATGTAATCGCAGCTGCATGGTTCGGCACTTACCTACAGCAGCGAACTTCATTGAAATCACAATCTGAACCAGGCCAGAACAGGGAGCAACACAACAATGAAAACCCGTGCAGCAGTCGCATTTGAGGCAGGCAAGCCGCTGGAGATTGTCGAGGTCGATCTTGAGGGCCCGAAGGCCGGCGAGGTGCTGGTCGAGATCAAGGCGACAGGGATTTGCCACACGGATGAGTTCACCCGCTCCGGCGATGACCCTGAAGGTGCATTTCCGGCCATCCTGGGCCATGAGGGCGCAGGTGTCGTGCTGGAGGTTGGCCCCGGCGTCACCTCGCTCAAGCCGGGCGATCACGTCATCCCGCTTTATACGCCTGAGTGCCGCGAGTGCGAATACTGCCTCAACCCGAAGACAAACCTGTGCCAGAAGATCCGCACCACGCAGGGCCAGGGCGTGATGCCTGACGGCACCAGCCGGTTCTCCTACAAGGGCCAGAAGGTGCTGCACTACATGGGCTGCTCGACGTTTGCCAACCACACGGTGCTGCCGGAGATTTCGCTGGCCAAGGTCAACAAGAAGGCCCCGTTCGACAAGATCTGCTACATCGGCTGCGGCGTGACCACCGGCATCGGTGCCGTGATCAACACGGCCAAGGTGGAGATCGGCTCCAACGTGGTGGTGTTCGGGCTTGGCGGCATCGGCCTCAATGTCATCCAGGGTGCACGTCTTGCCGGCGCCAACATGATTGTCGGGGTGGACCTGAACGACGGCAAGGAAGAATGGGGCCGCAAGTTCGGCATGACCCATTTCGTCAACCCGAAGAAGGTTGATGGTGACCTTGTCGCCCATCTGGTTGAACTGACAGGCGGTGGTGCGGACTACTCGTTCGAGTGTGTCGGCAACGTGAAACTCATGCGCATGGCGCTGGAGTGCGCGCACAAGGGCTGGGGCGAGAGCATCATCATCGGCGTGGCCGGAGCAGGCCAGGAGATCTCCACCCGTCCGTTCCAGCTGGTCACCGGCCGGTCATGGCGCGGCACGGCGTTTGGCGGGGCACGCGGGCGCACCGACGTGCCGAAGATCGTCGACTGGTACATGGACGGCAAGATCGACATCGACCCGATGATCACCCACACCCTGAAGCTCGAGGACATCAACAAGGGCTTCGACCTGATGCACTCCGGTGAATCAATCCGCGCCGTGGTTGTCTATTGACCGTGTGTTTATTGCGTTGTCATCGGTGACGGCAACGCAACGTTCACGAACTCGAGATTGGACTCCCGGCGGACCAGCGGTTTCAATACCAGCCAATCATGCCGGGAGGATAATTTGTCACCCTTGAAAACAATGATAGCTGCTGTCTGGCTGCTTGTTGGAGCGTGCCTGCCGTCAATGGCGCAGAGCCCGCTTGATCACGTCGACCTCAATTCACCTGACATGACACAAGCTGAGCTGACGCGAGACGATGTTCTGGCAATGCTGTCTGCATCCACACCTGACAAACCCGCCGATTTCACCAGCAAGAAATTGTCCGGGCTTGATTTGTCGGGCATCGATTTCAAGCAGGCCAGTTTCCGCTCTGCCCGCCTGAACAACACCAACCTCTCCAATGCAAACCTGTCCGGTGCCATTCTGGATCAAGCCTGGATGCTGGGCGCAAACCTCACCAACGCCAACCTTACGAAAGCCAACCTCTTTCAGGCGCAGTTGTTGAAAGCAAACATGGACGGGTCAGATCTATCCGGAGCGGTGGTCGCCAGCGACCTTACAGGAGCAAGCCTGAAGGGGGCAAAGTTTGTCGGCGCAAATCTTGGGGCAGACATGCGCAACCAGTCCATGGGCCTGATGCGGGGGGTATTGAAGTCGGCAAACCTTGAGGGCGCCGACTTTACAAACGCCAACTTGTCGCGGGCCAATTTTGAGTTCGCGAAAATGAGAGGAGTCAATCTTGAGGGGGCCAATTTGATGCGCGCCGAACTTGGCGGCGCAGACCTGACAGATGCCAGGGTCAAGGGAGCCAACTTCAACAAGGCCGATGTCTCCTCAACACGTTTGATCAATCTCAAGGACGCAGACCAGAGCAATCTCATGGACAGCGCCGACAATCTCAAAACCGCAATTACCAAATAACGCTCTGAGGCGGGCCGCAAACCGGACAACTGGTCGCTCAGGTTTCAAAAACGGCGCAATAGTGCCAGCTGGTTTTACTGGTGTATGAAACCATATGCGTTAACATGAGCAATGGATTCAGGCCAATTGGGTTTGACGATTGGCAATCATATGGTCTAGAGGCCTAAACACGGGCGACAGAATTCGAAACAGGATAACTTACAATGCATGAACGACTGATCCAGCTGCTTGAAGCAATTTCTTCATCAAGCACCCCAGTAAGCGTGCAAGACCTGATCAATATCACCGGCTTTCCAAGAACCAGCATCTATCGCAACATCTCTGCGCTGCTGCAGACCGGCCTGGTCGAGGAAGCTGAACCGGGCAACCGCTATGTCCTGGGCATGCGTTTCGTAAAGATTGCACTGACCGGCAAGTCGGATTCCCACGTCATAAACGCTGTAGCGCCGATGATGCAGAAAACCGTGCGCAGCCTGGTCGAAACTGCATTCCTGGCCCGCTATCGCGGCGGCAGGGTCGAACTGATCCATGTGGTGACACCAAATGACCCCGCGGTTTCCTATATCTATCCGGGCCTGGGGCAGCGGCCAGCCCATGCCTGTGCATCTGGCAAGGTCATTACTGCCTTCATCGATCCGTCATTGAGTGAAGCAATGCACGATGCCCATCCAATTCGCTACAATGAACGCACGATTGTCAGCCCCGATGAGCTTCGGCGCGAATATGACAAGGTAAGGCGTGATGGTTACGCCATCAGCGATGGTGAAATGGAAGCAGGTGTTACCAGCATTGCCGTGCCGATCATGGTCGACAAGCTGGGGTCAATTTTTGCACTGGGTATCATCGGGCCGGAAAGCCGCACCAGAAACCTGATCCAGGATCGAATCCTGCCTCTGCTGCGGCGTGAATCAGTGCGGGCAGCTGCAGCCATTCAGCACTGTTCAGTGATCGAGGCAGAGACAACCAACACGGAAGTTCTGACGGCAGCCAGACGCAAAAGCCAAACTGTCGATTGATTTGGCGGGTGCCATCAAGCCCTGCTTTTTAGCTGCTTTCTGCAAGGTCATGACTTGAAGCACCCGCTCAATGTGTCAACGCAATGCGTTTGACAAACTGGTGTTTCGTTAGCTGCCCTTTGGCCAGACGAATTCCGGACGCAGGCCTTCATACACTGGCCTTCCATCATTCGGCTTGGGAACACCTGTCGAAGGGTCGTAGAACGCATGATAAGTTGCAGGCAACTTGTCGGCATCGTACCCCATCAGATTGGGTACAATCACCCGGATCCGGTTTTGCTTGTCATCCAGCATGATAGGCGTTCCGCACTCGCCACATACGCACAGTTCCAAAGGCCCGTCAGGATTCTTGGCGTTGAATGGCTGGCGCTTCAGTCCCTTCATGTTATCGACCTTCAGGTCGTCGTGGCCAAAGAACACAACGTGAGTTGTTGGCTGACCGGTAACCGCCTTGCAAACCGAGCAATGACAGGTGTGATTGTCAATTGGCTGAGCATCTGCATGTGTGTGCACGTGTTTGCAGCCGCCGCTGTACTTGTGTGCCATTGATACCTCCTCGCCCAAGTTGTTACTCTGCTTTTGCGCCGGCTGGGCTCCAGCAACGGATCAAAGTCTAGCGTCAATCAAAAGCCATTGCGAGTACTTGTTACAGTGTGACCATTTTCCGGGACAGATTCTATTCGAAGATTTACATCACATCCTGTTACACGGTCACATTGACCATGTCTGAAGGGGTGGTCACGAAGTTCTCGATCTAATCGGCAACCACCAACCTGACCGCTTCGCGGCAAGGCGGCCACGAGGAACTTACCGCATTGTGCTGATCTTGCGCCGCAGCCACCCGGAGCCGATCTCTGCAAGCAGCACCAGAATGATGATGGTCAGCAGGAT
>CAWBEX010000007.1:0-944185 GCA_963787895.1 uncultured Alphaproteobacteria bacterium
TGAATTCCCGGTAGTCCTCGCCTCGCGCACCAGGCTCTAGATTGGCCCATTTTTCCACCACAGTCCAGTCGGTCCATGCCACGATTTCCCCGGCGTATTTCCGCGAGGGGCCAGGATCGTGCGTGCTGTCCTTGAGCGAGGCGAACGAGACGAACATGCCCGGAGGCGGGTTTTCGGGCGCGTCGGTCCAGATGACATCCACTTTCCGAGTTCGGGTAGATCCAGTGGTTCGAGCGGGTCGCGCCGGCATCTTCGATATCGCCCTCGAAGCCCATGAACAGGCTAAAATGGGCGACTGAGTGCGGCAGGGCGTTGATCTCGTCGATCCAGTCCTGGTGCCCGCAACCCTTTGGCAGAAGATGGTTCACGGTCTCGCGTGCCCCGATATCTGAGATCACCGTAATCGCGCGTATGTCCTCCCCCTGCGCCGTCCGCACGCCAACAACCCGGTCGTCCTCGATCAGCAGCGTCTCGACCTTGGTGTCCGCCCGCGCTTCGCCCCCCGCCTTCGTGATCGTCGGCAGAATGTGGTCGGCAAAGGCTGCGCCCCCGCCCGCCGGATACCAGGCGCCGCTTTCCAGGTAGGACCCGGTGATCAAGGCATGCATGGCGAAGCTTGCCTTGCTCGGCCTGCCGCCGTGGTCGAACCACTGCGCGGCGAAGGCGGCGGCGAGGTCGGGGTTGTCGGTGATCTCGTCAATCACCTCCTGCGTCGTCCGCACGCACCAGCGTTTGATGGCGTGGCTATGCCACCACTTCATCGCCGAGCCAATGATCTCGGGCATCGCACGAGCGATTCGAGGTGATCGTGAAAGACGCCTGCCTGCCTTCCCTGAGCGCCGCGATCCAGGCCTCGATGGCCTTGGCTTCGTCCGGAAACCGATCTTTGAGATCACGCTCTTGCGCCTCATAGGGGCGCGACAGGGACAACGGCGTGGCGTCGCCGATATGCAGGTTGTCATAGATGGAACCCATGGAGATGAACTTGATCGGCGTGTCCGACAGCCAGTCGAGCATGTGGCGCTCCCGATCATCCGGGGCGACGCAGTTGAGGTAGTGGATGCCCGCATCCCAGGAGAACCCCTCCATGGAGAAGCTGTGGGTCAGGCCGCCGAGCGTCTGGTACTGCTCCAACAGAAGTACCTTGTGCCCGAGCTTCGACAGCGCGGCGGCTGCGGCCATGCCGCCCATACCGGAGCCGACGATGATGGCGTCCCAGCCATTTTGGTCAGTGTCAGCCAACTCTAGTCTCTTTCACTTTGGAATGGACCGCGTGAAATAGTCCATCCGCGCTTACAGCTTACAGTTGCCGGTGAAATGCGATTTGATCGCGATCAATCTAGCAGTGAGGACCGGTTTCTCATTCCCCAAGCAACCGACACGTGCGGATAGGCTTCCATTTATCTGCGTTGCATTCTCCGGTAACCGGACATTCAAACCTACTGCAGCGATGGCTAGACAGGGCTCAGAACGGACCTGCGGCAGCGCCGCAGGCGTGCACGATGTCCAAACCGTCAGCAGCGCAGACAATGCGGACATCGAGCGAATAATCCCCACCTGATGGCTTATCCTCAAAACTTCCCGTTCTCGTTCTTCCATTCATTGCGTGGCGCTATGGCTTCGATCGTATCCCAGTGCTCGACAATCATCCCGTCTTGGAAGCGAAACAGATCATAGAAACTCGAATGGATGCCGTCTTTGTTGCCTTCGCACATGGAAAGGACAAAGCTGCCTTCGGCCAACACTCGATGGACTTCGAAGTATTGGATCTGACGCCCGCCATTCATTGTAGCGGTCAATGCCGATCGGAATGCTTCGATACCGTCCGCCAAACCTGGGCTGTGCTGGATCAGATGGCGATGGACATAAGTGTCGAGTAGACCAATTTGACCTTCGACAAGAACCTGTTCCGCAAACAGTCGCGCCAGTCCCCGGTTGGCTTCGGTCTTGTCCAGATCGATGATCTCCGTGCTGCCGTCCAACATGCTGCGACCCGACGGATTGGGACCTTTGCGTGGCTGAATGTTGTCCCAGTGCTCGACCGCCTTGCCATCCTCGAACCGGAAGACTTCGAACGCAACCCTTAGGCTGGAGAAGTCGTACTCGTTGTGCGCGAACGCAAAATCACCATCCTCAAAGACGCGCATGAAAGTAACTCGCGGACTAGTCTTTGACAGCCGCGCAAACAACTCAGCCAAGCCCTCGCTGCCCTCATAGGTCTGCGGGTTATGCTGAATGTATTTTGCTTCGTTGACCACGGTCGCAGCTTCCGGGTCTCCGGTTTCAATGCCCTTCAGGAGCTTCTTGAGCAGTTCTTTCTTCGATTGCATAGGATTTCACTTTGTTGCAGACGAACGGTCTTGATGTGCACCTTAATGCCGAGATGGCCGAATGTCCGCTCTAAGCGGAAGTTTCCCGCATTGCAGCATGCGTCACACGTTTACTGGGTAGATGGATGTCCGCGGAGCGGACAATGCTGCCTTTCGGTTGTTGTGTCGCAACGCATCATTTCTACATAGACGTACTATGGAGTAGAGATTACATGTTTACACCTCCACCATAATACGTTGCATCCTTAGAAAGCTGTAGGGAATGACTACAAAACCGAGGGCGCAGGTTTTCGTCAAGTTTCTGCTACTTGTGGGCCTTCTGGTTGGCTATTTTGGCTATCTGGTATATCAGTACGATGTCGGAACAGGTGGCGTAGCAGCCCTCCTGACCTGGAGCTTCTTTGTTCTCTGCACCCCCGTTGCAGATGCAGGGTTCCTGCTTGATTTCCCACTAAGATTACTCCTTGGTATCAGGATGGTGATCTCAGAAATCGCAGTGTGGGCCATCGCTCTAGGCCTTAATGGATTGGTTCTCCTCTATGAACCAGGATACTATGAAACCACTGTACTTACCCGTCTCTTGCATGAGATTTTGACAACCCCTGTGCCTTACTGGGCAGTGATAATCCTGTCGGGATTGGGAACATTCATGTCGATCAAATTCGGTGACGAATTGATGGATGTCGTTCACCATCATGACCGAGCATTTTTTCATTCTCATCATTTCAAATTTGAGCTTGTTCTATTGGCGTTTTTTCTGGTGGTGATTTTTGGCTACTACCAGCTCATTTCATCCATAGGGATTGACACCACTTTTGGTTAGTTAAGAGCTTTGCAAGTTCAATTATCCGGTAATTTGACATTGCTCTGATCATTCTTGCGAGCTTCAGGTTCTGTCACTGCTTAAACAGATCGACTGATGCTTGGAGGTCAACAACGGGCTCCAAGCTGTCATGCGGCGACGCAGCATCACGCATAGAAGCTCCGTCGGATGGATGTCCGCTTTACCGAAATTGACCGTACCTCTGCGCAGTTGCGGTGAATGACCACTTCCCGCCCATATTTACCCGATTGCAGAGCCAGATCCGGATGATCACGGGATCACCATTCAATCGTAGCAATTTTATCCTGACTTGCGCTCAGCGTTGCCGAAAGGAGACATAGCCCAATCGGTCGGACTGGCTCCCATACAAGATCAGGCTGGTCTTGGACTTGCTCGAATTTGCGCGGTTTGAACACTCGGGTTGTCATCGACCAATTCTACCATGGATTGTCGAAACCCGCGCCTTGACGAAAGAGGCGACCTGGTGTGCACCCAAGCCGCCTCTGCTCCTATGCAGGAGTGTCGTGCAGGTCAGACGCGACGGTCAATTCGCTGTTTGAGCCAATCCAGTATTTCATCCTCAACCCATCCCACCCTGTTGGGGCCCAGCTGTACCCGCTTGGGGAATTGGCCTGCCGCCTCCAGGCGAGCGACGTGTTGCGGTGAGTACAGAACAAGCTCCTTCAATTGCCGCTTTGACAAGATCCTCATCTCGATTTCTCCCGATTTGGGAGCATCTCGAGATGCCCAGGTTTGACAAATTCCCTTGGGACAATCTGAGGCTAGCATCAGAGACAAAGTATCGGGAAGTGCGCTGCGCTTCCGATCAGCATCTGTGATCTCCGCACAAAAAGAGACTAAGAAGAGACTAAGCCTCTAGGCGGATTTCAGCTAAGTCATTGAAAAGAATGGTGCCCAGGGCCGGAATCGAACCAGCGACACGCGGATTTTCAATCCGCTGCTCTACCAACTGAGCTACCTGGGCATCTCACCGCCTGCCGGAAGAGTCCGGCGCGACCGCAGCGGTTTATAGGTGATCACCCGGCACCTGTCCAGCGCAACCCGCATGGAAATTTCATCAACAAGCCATCCGCGCGCCGGTGTCTGCAGCAGGTCTTGCAGGTGGTGTCTGCTGATCACTCTTCACCCACCTCGGAAGGGTCGGAACCTGAGCCATCATCTTCAAAATCCGGCGGATCGCTGGCTGGAATGGCGTAATGTCCGCCGAGCCATTTGTGCAGGTCAATGTCGGCGCACCTGGCGGAACAGAACGGATGGTATTTCTGTTTCGACGGCTGTTCGCATAGCGGACACGGCCGGCGCTTTCGAAGCCTGACGGGCGGGGGCGGTGGTTTGCTGCCGGGTTGGTCTGCCATGTGCTTTAGGCCTCCGGCAGCCAGTTCTCATAAACCGGGTATCCGGCAGTTTGCAGCATCTGCACCGTGTCATGAAGCGGCAGGCCAACGACACAGCTGTACGACCCGCTCAGCCACCGCACAAACGCAGAAGCCCGGCCCTGAATGGCGTAACCGCCCGCTTTGCCGCGCCACTCGTCGCTCATCAGATAGGCATCAATGTCAGCACGCGTCAACCGCTTGAACCGTACCTTTGTGTCCACTACGCGTGAACGCTCCTTGCCATCAGGAGAAATCAACGCAATGGACGTGAAGACCCGGTGTGAACGTCCTGACAACAGCCGCAGCGCCTCGCGCGCCTCATCAGCCGATTCCGGTTTTTCAACCACCCGCCGGCCGACGCTGACAACCGTGTCTGCTGCTAGAATGAAGCAGCCTTCCCCAAGATTGCGCACCAGGGGTGCAGTGCGCGCTGCTCGTGCCTTTTCCTTCGCCAGCCGCAACGACAGGGCCCTTGGATGTTCGCGTTTGAGCTGTGTCTCGTCAATATCGACCGGGTTGAGCAGGTCCGGGCTGATTCCAACCTGTTCGATCAGGGCCAGGCGGCGCGGCGATGCACTCGCCAGCACAAGTTTCGCACCAATGTCAGCCATTATTCAACGCGGCGCCTCCAGCATTCGCAATGCAAGGGGTTTTGCTACAGTTTGCCATGTGTTGTCCAGCGCCGCAGCGCCAATCATCCACCTTGCCTGATGGTAGGCAGGCCGGTATCTCCGAATTGCGCACGCATCCGCTTGATCAGGCCGTCGCGGCACGCCCGGTATCCGTCGATAATCTGCTCCCGGCTGCCGCTGATAACCGAAGGGTCCAGCGTTGGCCAGTACATGACCTCGATGGCATTTGTCCGGGTCATTTCCATCGCCTTGTGGTGGGCTTCAGGCGACAGCGATACAACCATGTCGAAACTGGAATCAGTCAGGTCATCAAACGATTTTGCAACGTGTCGCGAAACATCAACGCCAATCTCATCCAGCACCTCGACAATAAAAGCGTCCCGCTCGCCGGTGCGCACTCCGCAACTGTCGACAAACACTCTGTGGCCGAAATAGTGCTTCATGATAGCCTCGGCCATTGGCGACCTGATTGAGTTCTGCGAGCAGGCAAACAGCACTGCACCTGGCAGATCCCCAGCCATGGTCAACCGCGCCAGTGCAAAACGCAGACCAGCGTGAACAACCGCCGGGCTGTGTCGAAGTCGACCTTGATCTTGCCTTCCAGCCGGTCCAGCAACACCTGGCTGCCCTCGTTGTGGAGGCCGCGCCGTGCCATGTCGATGGTCTCAATCTGGCTCGGTGTGGCGGTCCGGATGGCCTGGTAGTAACTCTCGCAGATGCCATAGTAGTCTTTCACAATGCGTCGCAGTGGCGACAGCGCAAGCGCGATTATGCTGACCATTTCGCCATTCTTGCCCGAGACGTGGAACACCAGCTTGGTTCCGTCGATCGACAGTTTCAGCACATATGGTCCACCCACCCGATCAACCACCTCAAATGAGTTGTCCTCCAGCAAGTCATAAATCGCCACCTTCCGCTCATGGTCAACATCAGCAGAGAAGGCTCTGGACAATGTGTCATCCAGAATGACTTCCACGAGTTTGTTGGAAATGTTTTCCATTGTTTACGGTATCCGGCGGGCGTGTTGCCTTGAAATAAACTACAATACCAGCGGCATTGCACAACCCGGCTTTCACGGTAGGTTTAACCGCATGGCGACCGAGCGTGCGTGTGCTTCCAGACCTTCGGCCCGCCCCAGTGTAACAGCAGCGGGACCGATCAACCGCAACGCGTCTGCGCTGCACTTCAGTATTGAGGTCCGTTTCATGAAATCGAGCACGTTCAGACCTGATGAATAGCGTGCGCTGCGGGCAGTGGGCAACACGTGGTTGGGCCCGGCTACATAGTCTCCAACCGCCTCAGGTGAAAACGCGCCAAGGAAGATTGCTCCGGCATTTCGCACCGCACCTGCCACCGCGTCTTCATCTCGACACACGATTTCCAGATGTTCCGGCGCCAGCCGGTCAATCAGTGCAACTGCACTCATCAGGTCTTCAACAATGATGATGCAGCCGAAGTTTTGCCAGCTTGCCCCTGCAATGTCTGCCTTGGGCAAAGTCGCAAGCTGGGTGTCAACTGCCGTCATCACCTCTTGTGCCAGCGCAGCACTGTTGCATACCAATATCGATTGAGCAGATGGATCGTGCTCTGCCTGTGCCAGCAGGTCCGCTGCAATCCAGCCTGCGTTGGCGCTGTCATCGGCCATGATGAGCACTTCGGACGGCCCGGCAATCATGTCTATGCCGACTGTGCCGAACACCTGTCGCTTTGCGGCTGCCACAAAGGCGTTGCCAGGGCCCACGATTTTTGCCACCGGGCTAATGGTTTCAGTACCAAAAGCCAGTGCCGCCACCGCTTGCGCACCACCGATTGTGTGTATTTCGTCAATGCCGGCAATGCATGCTGCCGCCATTACCTGTGGGTTTATGGTACCGTCCGGTGTCGGAACAACCATCACCAGCCGGTCCACCCCGGCAACGCGTGCTGGAATGGCGTTCATCAGCACCGAAGACGGATAGGCCGCCAGTCCGCCGGGCACATAAAGCCCGGCCGCTTCGACAGCCGTCCAGCGGTGCCCCAGCTCTACCCCGGCTTCATCGGTATATCTCTCGCTGGCTGGAAGTTGCCTCTCATGATAGGAGCGAATGCGCGCCGCAGCTGATTGGAGTGCCTGCTCAACATCTGGATCACACTGACTGGCGTATCTGGCAATGGTCTCTTGTGTCATCCGCGCACCGCCAGCGGGAAGTTCGAACCTGTCAAACCGCAAGGTGTAATCGCGAACCGCTTCGTCGCCGCGTTTGCGAACGTCGCCAATGATGGCCGCAACCGCATCGTTCACATCGGCCGACTGTTCCCGCTTGTCGCCCAGCAGCCTCTCGAAAGCAGCGTCAAAGTCGGCATCGGTTCTATCTAGGATCCGGGTCATGCCTTGGCATCCCCTGCCAGGGCGTCAGGTTTGTCGTGGTCGGGCCGGGCTACTGCGGGCCACGGTCCGCTCAGGTCGCTTATTGCAACTTCGATGCATTCAACATCAGCCCGCAGGACACCTCCACCGGCAAAAATCAGTTCAACATGACCCGCAGGTGGTGTTGCGTCTGTTTCAAATGAAATGGCAAGCAGCGAAAGTACGGCTGTAGCGTCACTCATGTTGATGTTGCGCGATGAAACTTTACTGACCCGCGAAATCTGCAGACCGCAGTGACGCCGTTCTCCGGAATTGCCTGAACTGTGGTCAAACCTGTTGGCTACCAGTGCCAGCTTGCTCTGTGGTTTCAGCCAACGGATATCACCTACCCGTAATATTGCATCTTGAGCAAGGGCGGAGATTACAGCCAGATCGTCTTCATCCAGGGCAGCGATTTTTACGGGAAGTTTGTCTGACATGGGCCTAATCTGAGATGCGTGAAATGTCGGCACCGCATGCACTCAACTTGTCTTCAAGGGTCTCGAAACCACGGTCGAGATGGTAGACACGGTGCAGCATGCTCTCGCCGCTTGCAGCCAATGCCGCAATCACCAGTGAAACCGAGGCGCGCAGGTCGGTGGCCATCACTTCAGCACCGTGCAATTGCGTAACGCCGCGCACTGTAGCCGTATCGCCACTGAGCCCGATGTCGGCGCCCAGACGCGCAAGCTCCTGAACATGCATGAAGCGGTTTTCAAAAATGGTTTCGCGAATGATCGAAGTGCCGTTAGAGCGTGTCATCAAGGCCATGAGCTGGGCTTGCAGATCGGTTGGAAATCCGGGGTAGGGCTGGGTTTCGACATGCACGGGCTGTAGCCCATTGCCGTTGCGCGCAACCCTAAGACCTTCGTCACAGGCGGTCACCTCGACACCAGCCTGGAGCAGCACATCGATTGCCGCATCGAGATTGTCAGATCGCCCACCCCTGAGCAGCACGTCACCGCCGGTCATCCCTACTGCCATGGCATAGGTGCCGGTTTCAATGCGGTCGGCCAGAACTTCATGTTGCGCACCGTGCAGCTGGTCCACGCCTTCAATTGTCAGTGTCGAAGTGCCGATGCCGTCAATTTTGGCGCCCATTTTGACCAGGCACTCGGCTACGTCAGTAACTTCTGGCTCCCTTGCAGCATTCTCAATCACCGTCTGTCCTTTGGCCAGCGTCGCCGCCATCAAGGTGGTGTGCGTGGCCCCGACCGAAACCTTCGGAAACACGATGCGGTTCCCTTTCAACCCTCCTGCCGCCTTAGCGACCACGTAACCGTTGTCGATTTCCAGCTCGGCGCCCATCGCCTTGAGGGCGCTGAGATAAAGGTCCACTGGCCGGGTTCCGATGGCACAGCCGCCTGGCAAAGAAACCCTTGTATCGTGACACCGCGCCAGCAGCGGCCCGAGAACCCAGAAACTGGCCCGCATACGTGACACAAGATTGTATGGTGCCACGGTGTCAACGATTTCTCCGGCCTTGAAGTGTACGCGTTCGCCTGATTTGCCGTCCTCGCCGGGTCGTTTGCCGTCTACACGGTGGTCGACACCATGATTGTGCAGTATTCGCTTCAGCAACTGCACGTCGGCCAGCCTCGGCAAATTGCTGAGAGTCAGCGTTTCAGGCGTCAGCAGGCTGGCGATCATCAGCGGCAGTGCCGCATTCTTGGCCCCAGAAATGCTGATTTCGCCGTTCAGTTTGTTGCCGCCAGCAATTCTTATCCGGTCCATGGTCGCAAGGTATCTTTCATTTGTCGTTGCCAAGAGAGAATGCAATGGCGTGACTTTGTGGCACTTTCATGCACGCAAACACCGGTCTGGGGCAAGGGGGCTTATGCCGCAGCAGCAACTGCGCGCGTGTTACTGCTTCTCCTCGTCGGCATCGCTTGCTGTATCCTGCGGTTTTTGCGTCTGATTGCGCGCTTGATGCTTTCTGCGCGCAAGGTTTTTGCGCAAAGCCTGCGCCAGCCTTTCCTGCTTGTCTGGTGTGCCTTGTTTGGCCATTGGCTATCTCCGCAGTTACCAAATCTTGAAACCTTGGCGCTTACACTGTTCCACAACCTGTCATTCAGGTTCAATCGTGCTTGCACACTTATCTTGGCTGTGGCATTACGCCTGCCACATTGTACATGGTTTGCATGGCTATTTGCTGCCGTAGCTCAGGGGTAGAGCACTCCCTTGGTAAGGGAGAGGTCCGGGGTTCAATTCCCCGCGGCAGCACCATTGCAATCTGTCCAACTCGCAGACGGTCAGTAGCCAGTTGATTTGTCACACCATGATCCCGATTGGCGGTCCAATGGCCTCAACTGACATGAAGCAGCACAAACTAGACCGCCGGACAATAGACTTGCCGCGCATCTTCTTTGTAATCGGCATGATGTTGCTGGTGCTTACGGTGTTCATGCTGCCGCCAACAATCACTGATCTGGTCGCACAAAATGATGACTGGCACATCTTTGCCGCCTCCGCCTTTGTGACCGGCTTTCTGGGGTTGATGCTTGTTCTGGTCAGCCGCGATGGCTGGTCCAGTTATGTGTCTCTGAAGGAAGGCTTCATCCTGACGGTGCTGAGCTGGGTGGTTCTATGCATCATGGCCTCCATTCCATTCATGTTTCTGGGTCGCAATGCCAGCGTAGCGAATGCCCTGTTCGAGGCTGTTTCGGGCTTGACCGCCACTGGAGCAACGGTCTTGACCGGGTTGGACAATTTGCCACCGGGCATGTTGCTGTGGCGCTCGATCCTGCAGTGGATCGGCGGCGTCGGTATCGTGGTCATGGCGTTGGTCATGCTGCCGTTCCTGCGCGTTGGCGGTATGCAGCTGTTCCGCACTGAAAGCTCTGACCGCTCCGACAAGTTCATTCCCCGTGTCGGCGAGGTCATAAGCCTGATTGCTGTGACTTACCTCGTGCTCACCGTAGCTTGCGGTGTTGCCTATTTCCTCGCCGGCATGACTGCGTTTGATGCGCTGAACCACGCCATGACCACCGTGTCGACGGCCGGTTTTTCCACTCACGACAGGTCGTTTGCTCACTTTGAGGACAATCCGGCAATTCACTGGATAGCCATCCTGTTCATGCTTGCGTCGTGCATGCCGTTGGTGTTGTACGTGAAAATGGTCAGATCCCAGTCGCTTGCAGTCTGGAATGACGCTCAGGTCCGC
Organism: uncultured Alphaproteobacteria bacterium; assembly: GCA_963787895.1. Classification (GTDB taxonomy): domain Bacteria; phylum Pseudomonadota; class Alphaproteobacteria; order Rhizobiales; family Aestuariivirgaceae; genus Anderseniella. The sequence goes on from CAWBEX010000007.1 coordinate 10,732, forward strand.
GGGTTCCTGCAGATCGCCGGTCTGGCCGTGTTCACTGTCACCTTGTGGTATTATGTCCGCCATGATGAGCCTTTCCTTGATGTCCTGCGCCGGGTTGCCTTCAACGTGATCTCCATAATATCCACAACCGGTTATGCCTACGGCGACTACACCAACTGGGGCAGCGGAATCATGGGTATATTCTTTGCCTTGATGTTCCTCGGCGGGTGTACAGGCTCCACCACAGGTGGATTGAAGACCTTTCGCCTGCAGGTCATGATGATGACTGCCTCCGGCTATGTCAGGCAACTGCTCAGCCCCAACCGGATGGTTGTGCTCACCTTCAATCGCTCCCGCATCACGTCTGAAATTGCCACTTCGGTTCTGGCTTATGTCACGGTCATGTTTCTTTCGGTCATGGTGTTCACCATTGCCTTGTCGTTTTTCAACCTCGACCTCGTGACAGCCCTGTCCGGTGCCACTGCGGCAATCACCAATGTTGGTCCCGGGTTAGGAGAGATAGTCGGGCCTGCGGGTAGCTATGCCAACCTTGATTCAGGCGCAAAGGTCCTGCTCACAATCGCCATGTTGCTTGGGCGGCTGGAGTTTTTCACTGTTCTTGTGGTGATCAGCCGCTCTTTCTGGCGCTAGCAGCTGGCGGCTCAGTCCGGTTCTGCTCCGCTTCCGCTGGCGTCTGACCGGTTCACGCTGCGCCAGACCTCCGGCAGCTCGAATTCTCCCTGCCACAACCCTTTGCGAGATTGTTTTGCGTTGCGCTGTTGTGAGCCAAATTCGCCAGTTCGATAAGACAAAGCCCAGCCGTCCTCTACCATGCGGCTGTTGAGTTGGTTCTCCCCGGCGGTGCACACCGCGACAGATCGTTCGTAGCGGTCAACGTCGCGCACCCTGCACTTGACCTCATTGTCTGCAATCAGCGCTCTCAGATGGTCGCGCGCTTCACGCCCGCATCTGTAGGTCTTGCCAGCCGCATTGCGGCACTGCTGGCCAAGTTCCGGTGCATCGATGCCTTCCAGCCTGATGTCGCTGCTGCCATCGCGCGGCCGCAGGCTGTCACCATCAACTACGATCATGTTGCCGCTGGTCAGGCTGCCGGGCAGAAGCTCGAGCCCGCCCGCAATGACGACCGTGATCACCACTACCACGGCAATATCGGCAACCTTGCGCCATAAGGGGCGGCTTCGCCAGCCCACTCTCCGGCTCATTCACCCGCCTTGCGCCAGCGCGCGGCTGCCGCATCATCGCTCTCTCTGGCGTCCACCCATTTGACTGCGTCCCTGCCGCCGCCTTCTTCGAGCTTCCAGAACGGCGCTCTGGTTTTGAGCCAGTCCATCAGGAACTGGCAAGCCTCAAAGGCTGCCTCTCGGTGGGCCGAACAGGTAATCACCAGCACAATGTCCTCTCCGGGCTCCATCCTGCCATACCGATGCACAATGAGGCTCGCCTCAAGCGGCCAGCGTTCGTTCGCCTCGCGTTCAATTTTTTCAAGTGCCTTCTCGGTCATGCCTGGATAATGCTCCAGCGTCATTGCCGAGACACTCTCACCTAGATTCAGATCGCGCACTGATCCGGCAAACACTGCCGTTCCGCCAATGCGATGGTTGTCCGCACGGATACCTCGCAATTCCTGTGCGATGTCAAAAGGCTCTGCTTGCACACGGATCATCCGTTGTCCCTCACTCGCTGCCGCTCTGAAGCAGTTTGTTGAGCAGTTTACCGCCACTCTCAACAGCCTTCTGCGCACCGTCCTTGCCCAGAACTTTTTCCAGTTGTTTTTCAGTCTCTTTCACCAACTTCTCTTCCGAAGCAGGTTCGCCCGCCTTGCCGATGGCAACGCCAAGGCGTGACAGAGTATCAAACGCAGCTTGTGGGTCTTCAAGTATGCCTTTCACATCCGGGTAGATCCTCGGTTCTGCCCATGGCCCCTGCACGACAATTGGCACTGCTACTGCGGTAAACTGGCCAACAGACAGTGCCACTTCGGGATTGACCTTGTAGTTCAATCGCCTGCTCAACAAGTCCACCTCACCGGCACCTGAAACCTTTACCTCAGGACCATCGATGCTCAAATCGTCGTTGCGGCCAATGCCGTCCTTGAACACAAACCCGGCCCCGACCGTGTCAAACCTTGTACCATCGGCGCTGGTCTTGTCCCAGCCCCCCAGAATGCTGGCCTGCACATCCTTGACCATGGACGAAAGGTCTATGCCGCGTACCAGGCCGCTGGAAAGGTCGATCCTGGCGTTACCGGCGAGCCTGGAAATGATATCCGCCTGCGAGGTGCCAGTGCCGGAAAGGTCGAGAGAAACCGCCAGCTTACCTTCAAACCGTGAAAAGCCTGCCGCGTCCTGCAACAACGGACGGGCATCAGCATCGCTGATCATCAGCTTGCTCGTTACTGTCGCCTTTGTGCCATCTGCGTCAATTGAGACGCTGCCGCTGCCATTTCCCCCATAAACTTCAGCCTTTTTGAGGGTTGCCGACAGCTTGCCCTCCGCAATTTCAATGTCGAGGCGTGTTTCCCCAAGTATCACACCGCCATGAACCACGCGCCCGGCGCGCAGTTTCAGGCTGGCATCCAGATTGTCCAGGCCGGTCAGGTCAATCGGCTCCTCGCTCCACCCTGCGCCGGCTTGTTGCGCGGCGCTTTCAGTGTCTTTCGTGTTGCCTGTGTAGACATTGGTGTTTAGCTGATCGATGCCGATGTTTGCCTTGATCAAAGGTCGCTCGGCGCCAAGCTCAAGGCTGGCAGTACCTTGGGCATTCATGTCGTCCAGCTGCAAAACCGCATCCTTCATCTGCGCAACGCGGCCAGTCAGATCGAGGCCGGCCCGTGCTGAGAAGTTTTTCAGTCCTTTGTCGCCGGAAATCTTGAAGCCGGCCCACGACGCAAGGTCCCTGAGGTCGGGAGATGTTGCATCTATTGTTCCGGCAAGGTTCAGGCCGTTATTGAGCCGGGCCAGGCCGGAATAAGCGGCCTTCAGTGAGCGCGATTGCAAGCCGAGGTCCACTGGTGAGCCCTGACTTGCCAGCCTGCCAGGGGCCTTCACGAACACCTGCAGATCAGCGCGCTGACCATTCCATTCCAGGTGCCCGTCAAAGTCCGCTGGTGTATCCGGTCCTTGCATTTTCAGTGTGCCGTTGATTTTGCTGGCCATGAATGACGTGCCTGTGCGCTCATCCGAAAACACCAGCGTGCCATCGCTTATCTGTACAGGTGCAAAGCTGGCATCGCTCAATATATCCTGGCTCTGGCTGGCCGGGTTTCCTGTGCCGGAAGGCGTGTCAGCAAAACTCCAGTTGGCTTTGCCTTGCTTGTCTATAACCAGCGTCAGCCTCGGTTCGATCAGCACTACCTCGCGCACATTGAAACGTCTCGCCAACAGATCATACAATGACACGCGCACTCTCAGCTTGTTGGCCGACACCAGCGTGCCGTCAAACATGCCTGAAGGGTTCGAGACGCCGGCTCCCTCAGCTTCCAGCACAAGTTCCGGCCAGAATTTCAGATGCGGCGGCTTCAGCAACGTCAGCTTGCGCCCGGTGGCTTGCTGCATGCGTTCGCTCAATTGCGCAGCCGCAAAATCGCCGTTGACCATAAGTGGCAGGGCGGCCATTGCCGCCACAGCCAGCAGTCCCAGTGCAAGCAGGCTCAGGGCGAATCGTTTCATAGGTGTTCCTTTTATCGCCGCGCCCCCTCCTTGTCCCTGAAAACACGCAAAAAGTGTCAGAAAATTGTTTGTCTGTACGGGCGCTGACGGTATTGTCCGGCCTTTCGGATGCTGCAAGGATCATACTTCGACATGACTTCGAAACTGCTTTGGACCCCGTCCGCACGGCGCGTCGCATCACACCGTCTCAACAGCTTCATCCGGCACGTAAACAAAGCCGAAGATATGAACCTGTCTGGTTACGATGACATTCACCGTTTTTCGATTGATGGCTCGGGCAGGTTTTGGCGCCACGTGTGGGATTTTTGCGGCGTGGTTGGCGAACCCGGCGATGGCGATGTTGTCCAGGATCCCGGCAAGATGCCTGGTGCCCGGTTCTTCCCGGAAGCACGGCTTAACTTCGCCCAGAACCTGTTGCGCCGTGACGACAATTCTACAGCGATGGTTTTCAGGGGTGAAGACAAGGTTGCGAGCACTGTCAGCTGGCGTACGCTAAACCAGCAGACCTCCCGTCTCAATCAGGCGTACCGCGCGGCCGGAATCACTGCAGGCGACAGGGTTTGCGCCGTCATGCCCAACATGCCTGAAACCATCATGGCATTTCTCGGCGCCAATTCGGTTGGAGCCATCTGGTCATCCTGCTCGCCGGACTTTGGCGAGCGCGGCATCCTTGATCGTTTCGGCCAGATCAACCCGCGCATTCTCATCGTCTGCGACGGCTACTACTACAATGGCAAGATCTTCGACATTTCCGAAAAAGTCGCTCATGTTGCTGCCCGGTTACCGGCGTTGGAAAGGATCGTTGTTGTAGACTATATCGGCAAGGCAGCAGAGATTGCCCGCAAACTGCCAAACGCCGTCACCCTGGATGAGTTTGCAGGCCACTATGCACCTGGCCCCGTTGACTTTGAAATTCTGCCTTTTGACCACCCGCTTTACATCCTGTTTTCGTCAGGGACCACTGGCGTGCCAAAGTGCATTGTCCACCGCGCCGGCGGAGTCTTGCTGAAGCACCTGAGTGAGCATCAGTTGCATTGCGGGGTAAACCCGGGCGACCGGTTGTTCTATTTCACGACCTGCGGCTGGATGATGTGGAACTGGCTGGTTTCAGCTCTTGCCTCGCAGGCAGCCTTGATGCTCTACGACGGATCGCCCTTCGCCCCTGATGAAAAGGTGCTGTTCGATTATGCCGACCAGGAGGGTTTTGCAATTTTCGGAACGTCGGCGAAGTTCATCGATGCGGTAAAAAAGACAGGTTGGCGCCCAAGCGATACCCATTCGCTAAAAACTATCCATACGATTCTATCGACCGGCTCCACCCTCGTGCCTGAAAGCTTCGAGTTTGTGTATGAAGCCATAAAGCCGGATGTTCACCTGGCTTCGATGTCCGGCGGCACGGACTTGTGCGGTTGTCTGGTTAGTTCAAATCCGTTTGGTCCTGTCTGGTCGGGTGAAATCCAGGCAGCCAGCCTGGGTCAGGAGATACAGGTTCTGGACGATGACGCCAACCCCGTGAAGCGGGGCAAGGGCGAGCTGGTGAACATTAACGCGTTTCCCTCAATGCCGCTTGGTTTCTGGAACGACGATGACGGACAAAAGTACCACGAAGCCTACTTTTCCCGGTATGCCAACATCTGGTGTCAGGGCGACTTTGCCGAATGGACTGAAAATGGCGGCATGATCATTCACGGTCGCTCGGATGCGACATTGAACCCCGGCGGGGTACGCATCGGCACCGCTGAAATCTATGCGCAGGTTGAGCAGATTCCACAGGTGATTGAGGCTCTGGCAATTGGCCAGAACTGGGACAATGATGTGCGTATTGTGCTGTTTGTCAGATTGGCTGCAGGAGTTCAACTGGATGATCATCTGACCCGTCAGATCCGCACCCAGATACGCGCTGGCGCCTCGCCGCGCCATGTGCCGGAAAAGATCATTGCTGTTGCCGATATTCCTCGCACCAAGTCCGGCAAGATCACCGAGCTTGCGGTGCGAGACCTTGTGCATGGCAGGCCAGTGAAAAACGTCGAGGCTCTCGCCAATCCTGAAGCTCTTGAGCTGTTCAAGGGTCTGCCGGAGTTGAATACCTAGAACGCGACCTGAGCGAGCAACTCCATCACTTCAGGACAGGCAAACTTGCGGTGCCTGGTTACGCACTAACCGGCCAGCACCCTGGTTGTCGGGAAGGTGATTTCCACCTTGGTGCCCTTGCGCGGTTCGCTGGCTATGGAGAAATGCGCCCGGTTCGCTTCTACAAGTGCCTTGGTCAGCGGCAAGCCAAGCCCGGTGCCTTGTACCTCCGCGCGTCCGGCAATCTCAATCCGGTGAAACGGTTCCATAGCCCGTGTCAGTTGCTGTTCGTTCATGCCCACGCCAGTATCCGTGACGCTCAGCACCAGCCCGCCGTTCTTTGCGGACTTGGCAGATATGATAACCTGGCCGCCGGGGTCGGTAAATTTGATTGCATTGCCGATCAGGTTGAGCAGCACTTGCTTGATCGAGCGCGCATCGGCCACAACATGCGGCAGGTCTGGTGATATTGATTTGCGCAACACTACCCGCGCCGCCGTTGCTTCATCCTGCATCAGCCTGATTGAAGCATCAATGGCCTGTCCAAGATCGACCGAGATAAAGTTCAGTTCAAGTTTACCGGCTTCAACTTTGGCCAGATCGAGCAAATCGTTCACCAGCGAAAGCAGGTACTGTCCAGACGTGTGGATGTCGTTGGCATAGCCTTCGTAACGTTCCGACCCGAGCTTGCCAAACTGGCCCTTGCGCATGACGTCGGAGAACCCGAGTATGGCGTTCAGTGGCGTGCGCAGCTCATGACTGATCCGGGCCAGGAACTCCGACTTCTGCTTGCTGGAATTTTCCGCACTGTCACGTGCCTTGCGCAGACTGTCTTCGGTCTTTTTCCACTGGGTGATGTCGCGCAGCACTGCGCAATAAGCAGATGCTGGCAGGCCCTCCACAGGTTCATTGAAACGCCGCATTGTGATGAACAGCGGCACCTCGCCTCCGTCTTTCATGGAGGCAGACACCTCTCGCCCGCCATTGAACACCGTGGTCAACCCGCTATTGCCCAGTGCCGCCACATAATCGCGCAGCACCTTGGCGCTCTTGTCATCGAACAGTTCGGCCAGCGGCTTATCGATTACACTCGCCGCGTGAACACCGAACAGGGCTTGTGCACCGGCGCTCATGTGGGTGATGTCGCCCTTGTCGGACAGGAACACGATGCCGTCACTGGCAGTGTCGAGCACGGACAGCAGCGAATGCATTGTCAGATGTGGCTGCTGGCTCAGGTCTTGCCTGGCAACTACATCAAAATCTGCGTTGCCTGCGTTCGCCGGGGCAGGGTCGGCCCCGGCGCCAAAGGCATAGGACGTTTCCGGTGCATCTGCATGGTAATGGTTTTCACCTGCGCCGGTCGACGGGGATTTGCCGATCGCACGTTCCAAGTTGTGTGCAGAGGTGTGTTTGATCGCACCTTCGGTTTTTTCCAGAACGGCCATGGGGATTGCGCCATCATTCCAAGGGAATGTCGACTTGTCAGCGCGCAATTCCATGTCCGTGCCGTCTCTTGTTTGCACGATGATCCGGCCCGAACTCCTGGCCAGCGTTCCGAGCGCCGAAGCGATATCATGCCGGCCTGACATGTCGTCCTCGTCTTTGTAGCCAAGCGCGCTGGCAGCCGACTGGTTGGCATAGATCAGCCGCCCTGCACGGTACAAAACTATTGGCCGTTCCAGCCGCGACAAGGCTCGGCGGACAATTTCTGCAACGTCGAATCCACCTGCAGGCTTGGGTGCTGGGTTGATTTCCGGTGCCGTGCCCAGTGCAGGTGCGTTGCTGCCTGTCCGTGCATTGGGCCTGGTTTTCACTACCGCTGTTTCGATGGCCTGCTTGATGTTGGCCATTGTCTTGTGACTGGGTTTTTGAACCTGTTCTGCAGCCGGTATCGCGTCGGGCCTGTTGCTCTCCGGTGCAATTGCCGGTGCCAGCCCCTGCTGCAGTGCGTGCCGGTCGGTAAGGTCTTCCAACACCATGGAGAAATCGTTCGAAACGCCAATGGGTTTAACGGTGCAACGGATGAGACGTGTGCCGTAGCCGGTTTTCAGTTGAAGCGACATCCTGCTCAGTCCCGCCTTGCGGGCACGCCGCAAGAGTTCATCCAGTTTGCCCTCTTCAACCGTCTCGCTGATGGATGTTGGCATGGGCTCACCCATCAACTGCCTGGAGGCCGGGTTGGCATAGCTGATGTGTCCGTCTTCCTTGCACAACAGCGTAGCGACGGGCAGGCTCTCGAGTAATTCGTGCGCTGAACCGGCTGACATGCCGGCCGCATCTGCAGGCCAATCGTCCTGTGACTGCTGGTCGCCTATGAGCAGCAAACCATTTCGACCGTCAGCAAGTACGTGCACGTGGATGCTGACTGAGAGCAGACCTTCGTGCTCGGCTGAGGCAAACTCGATCATCTCCTGCCAGCCTTCGCCGCGCCGCACCGCCGATGCAAGTTCGTGGACCCTGGCTACTCCTGGATCGGCCTCTTCGAATGGCAGGTCAATGAGGTCGAACAGGCTGTCGCAACCAAAATAGGCTACGCCTGCCGGGTTGGCCCATACAATACGCATACGGGCAGCGTCCCACAGCCAGGCGGGCGCAGACATGCGACTTACATCGTCGAGGGATGGTGCGGTCAGTATCGTCAAAACTCTCCCCTGAGCCTACACATCGGTTTTTTGCCGCTGCATATGCCCCCCAGGTTTTTTGCCGTCTAGTGAATTCAGACCTGCCCGCGATTAGCCACCCGCGAGACCTGCCTGCCGCATCTGATTGAAGCTTAGGATGGATTGCAGCTGCCGTCCATGACTTGTTTTGCATGCATTGTAAAAACTCATGCCATGAAGCTTGCAATATCGGGGCCGCCAGCATAGTTTGCCGCTCGCTGACAAGCTCTTTTTGTGCAGGCGTAGCTCAGTTGGTTAGAGCGCCGGATTGTGGATCCGGAGGTCGTTGGTTCAAACCCATCCGCCTGTACCATCTATTTTCATAGTTCCGGCGCCGCAGCCGGCTGAGGCAGGCATCGGGGGCAATTGCCCTCTTTGCCCAATGCACAGCTGTGCCTCGATCCCGGTGTTGGCATGCCCGTTGAGCCAAACCAATCAGAACCAATTTGCTTTTTAGATCGAATCTGCATTGACTCTCTCAATCGATCGGCACAATCTAGCTCATGTAAGATCATATTGGTCAACCAATTTTGGATATTGGTATGCTGACAAGGCCAGACAGGATGGAGCTTCAGCAGACGGTGAATCTGGTCCGTGACCTGATTGCCGGTGAAGGCTACGTGGCTGGTGACAGGTTGCCGCCGGAGCGGGAACTAACCGGCCGTCTCGGTCTGGGCCGGGGTGCGTTGCGCCGCGCTTTTGATGTATTGGAGAGAGATGGCATTATCTGGCGACATGTCGGCAAGGGCACCTTTTTTGCCGGCAATGATGGCGTGACAGCAGGCGAAATTACCGGTCTCAGCGATCAGATCACGCCAGTGCGCATGATGCAGGCACGTGTATGCATTGAGGCGGCTATCTCTCGTGAAGCAGCAAAGAATGCATCGCGAGAGGCTATCAACCGGATGAATCTGGTTCTTGATCGTTCCGAAGCAGCATCAACTTGGCGCGAGTACGAAACCCAGGATGATCTTTTTCATCGCGCCGTGGCTGAAGCGGCGGACAATATCCTGCTGCTCGCGCTTTTCGATCACCTCAATCAGGTGCGCCGGGCGGTGGCATGGGGTAACGTGGTGCGCAGCAGCAGCCGGCCACCGCGCGACCATCCAAGTTTCGAACAGCATCGTCTGATCGCGTCAGCCATCCAGGATCGCGATCCCGCAGCAGCACATGATGCGATGCGCCAACATCTCGGTTCAGTTTCTGCTCGCTTGTTCGAGGAGACCTGACCGACAACACAAGAAGGCATCAACCGGGGCGCCTGACGCTGCGGTTCAAGTGCACAAGAAAATGCAGAATGCAAAAAACCAGTTAGGGAGAAACAACATGCTTTCGTTTTTGCGCAGAATTGGCGTGTTACTTGTGGTCGTTGCAATGGCCGCGGGGCTGGCAGCGACTGGTGCGGAGGCGAAAAAAATCCGCATCGCGCTTGCTGAAACGCCATCAGATGAACTTGCCGCATTTTTTGTCGCGCTCGATCGCGCCAAGAAGAATGGCCTTGAATACGAATGGACGGCCTTCTCAGACGAAGAGCTTGCCATTCAGGCTGTGCTCAGCGGCCAGATGGATATCGGCTTTGGCACGCCATATGCGGCGATGCAGAAGTCGAAGGCGCCCATCCGCATCATTTTTCAGCTTTCCAAGCTGAAGTTCTTTCCGGTCACCACCAAGAAGTTTTCAGACCTGAAAGAGATGGATGGTCAACCGATCATGCTGCATTCGCGCGGTGGCGGTACAGACTCCATCGCCAATGTGATTGAGGAAAAGGTTGGCATCAAGTTTGGTGACCGCTCGTATGTCCCAGGCTCATCCAACCGTGTGGCAGCGCTCATGGCTGGTCAGACCGATGCAACCATCATCGACCTGTCGAACAAGAACAAGCTGATGAAGATCGCAGGCGACAAATTCAATGTCCTGCCGATGTTTGAAGTGGACGCTAGCGACGAGGCCCTGTTTGCCAACCTCGACTGGATCAAGGCTAACGAGGATTCTGTCGACATCTTCGTCAAGGCCTTGCTCAGTGTTTATCGTGATATGGCGAAGGATTCCACCATGGTACGCAAGGAAACCGATCCGGACGGGCCAATAGGCCAGCTTCCCAAGGAGATTTTGGACAGTCTGGATCAGTTCTATGCCGATGCAGTCGAAGGCGGTCTGTATGATCCCAACGGTGGCGGCATGAAGGCGGCCAACGCTGATCTTGAATGGTACTCGCGTGCCGGTCAGCTAACCGGCGACCTTGCGTCATTGAAGGTTGAGGATTTCTGGTATCTCAAGCCGCTCGAGAGCGCGCAGTAAGCACGACATCAGGCCTCCTTCTTTGTTCGGTTTTGCCGGGCAGGAGGGGGCCGTCACCCAGCCGCGGTTACCGTTGAAAGTAGAGCGATGCCCTACAGGTCACTGATATTGAAACTTGTGTCGGCACTTATTGTGTTCGGAGCCTGGGAGATTGCTGGCCGGATCCCGGTCAGTTATGCCTTTCCAACGTTCTTCGAGTCCATGTCGGCGTTGTTCACGATGGCCCTCGACGGCAGTCTCTTGAAGGCATATGCCGAAACCTTGCGCCCTCTCGTGATCGGCGTTGCCATCTCCGCTGTGCTGGGTATCGGCATGGGGTTATGGATTGGCTTGAGTGAGCGGTTTGACTGGCTGTTCTCGCCAATTTTCATTGTCATGCAAACCGCGCCTCTGGCAGCCCTGATCCCGTTGCTGGTCATGATCTACGGTATCGGAATAACCTCGAAGGTGTTTGTGGTATGCATCATGGCCATGCCGGTCATAGTGCTTAACACTGCCAGTGCGGTGCGCAATACACCTGCCTCCATGAGGGAAATGGCTCGTTCGTTCCTTGCCTCTGAGCGTGAAATCATCACCAAGATAGTCGTACCTGCTGCTTCTCCACTGATCTTTTCCGGGCTGCGGCTGGGCATCTCTGCAGGCTTCATCGGCGCTATTCTTTCGGAGCTCAAGATCACCCCGACCGGGGTTGGCGACATTATAACGTACAGTCGCTCTATCGCCGATTATGCCTCGATGTATGCCGCCATCTTTTCAATCATCCTGCTCGCCGTGCTTTTCCTGAATGTTCTGGAAAAGATCGAGCTGCACCTCTTCAAGGGGAACAACCGTGGTTATGCCTCAGACTAACCTGAAGCCCGTGGATGCACATGGGGTGCAGGGCGCCGACAATGCTGTGACCGTAACCAGCGTATCCAAGTCCTACGGGACTGTGGAAGCGCTGCGGGATTTGTCGCTCGAGTTTCCGCGTGGCGAACTCACCTCGCTGCTTGGCCCGTCCGGCTGTGGCAAGACAACCTTGTTGAAGATCATAGCGGGCCTGCTCAGCGCTGATTCCGGCGAGGTTCAGGTTGATGGCAAGGCGGTCACCGGTCCGGGGCCAGACCGTTCATTTGTGTTTCAGGATTTTGCGCTCCTGCCGTGGGCCAATGTTCTGCGCAACGTTGCATTCGGGCTGGAATTGCGCGGCGCATCGAGGCCCGAGCGAGAAGAAACGGCACGCCGCTTTATCAAACAGGTGGGTTTGCAGGGTTTTGAAGAAAGTTATCCGCATGAATTGTCAGGTGGCATGCGTCAGCGCGTCGGCCTCGCTCGCGCTCTTTCGGTTGACGCAGATGTCGTCTTGATGGACGAGCCGTTCTCTGCAGTCGATGAACAGACACGCCGCAAGTTTCAGGAAGACCTGCTTTCCCTGGTTCAGAACGAGAACAAGACGTTCATCTTCGTCACGCACTCGATAGAGGAAGCTGTCTATGTGTCCGACCAGATCGCCATATTGCTGCCTCGCCCCAGCCGTGTCTCCGAAGTGATCCGCCCCGGGGGCTTCCGCCACAAGTCTGTCGACAACATCCGCCGCGATAGCGAGTACCTGGATATCGTAGACCGAATTTGGGCCTCTCTCAGGGCATATGTGGAGTAGGCGGCATGAAGGTGTTCGGTTACAGGTTGCCAGGCATGTCGTCACTGCTGGTGTGGGGATTGTTGTGGGAAGTCGTCGGCCAGCTAGGCTTGACCTTTTTTGTACCCCCGCTGTCGGAAGTTGTCGTCACTTTGTTCAACATCGTAGGTACTGCAGCCTTTCAAAAGGCTCTTGCCGAGACGGCCTATGCGTTCACCATGGGAGTGCTGTTCGCAGTGTTGATTGGCGTGCCAGTGGGGATATTCATGGGCAAGAGCCGGCTGCTCGACGAGCTGCTTCTGCCCTGGGTAAACATCTTCCTTTCAGCCCCGCTCACTGCGCTCGTACCAGTTCTGATGGTGCTGTTTGGCTTCGGCATGACGTCAATAATCATAACCACGACGTTGTTTGCCATCTGGATCATCATCCTCAATTCCCGCGCCGGTGTCATGCAGATGAACCGTTCGCTCAGCGAGATGGCCAGGAGCTTTGGCGCAAGCCCTCTGGATGCATTCACGAAAGTCTATTTCTGGGCCGCGCTGCCTGAAATTCTGGGCGGCATCCGCATCGGCATCATTCGAGCGGTGAAGGGAGTCATTATCGGACAGCTTCTGGTTTCCATCGTTGGTTTTGGAGCCTTGTTCGAATTGTACTCGAGCAACTTTCTGATGTCGCACTTCTGGGCTGTTCTGCTTGTCCTGTTTTCTCTGGCATTCACAATTTCCGAAATCCTTGCCTGGCTTGAGCGAAAGGTGGCTTTCTACGCTGCTGCCCGTTGACGCACGGCCATTGACCCGTCATTCCATCAACCAACACAAGAACGCTTGTTACAAACGGAGACTGAACTATGGAATATGTCATCAAGCCGCCGCAGCAGGCCTGGCTGCCAGTACGCGGTTCACAATCGGTGTTTCCGATCCACCGCATCTATTGTGTCGGGCGCAACTATGCAGCACACGCCATTGAAATGGGTGGTGATCCGGATCGCGAGCCACCGTTTTTCTTCCAGAAAAATCCGGACAATGTCGTGGTGGGGGGTGCGGACTTCCCTTATCCGGACAAATCCAGCGATGTGCACTTTGAGATCGAGATGCTGGTTGCGCTGCACAAGGGCGGGCGTGACATATCACTTGAAAATGCCATGAATTGTGTGTGGGGCTACGGCGTCGGACTAGACATGACGCGGCGCGATCTGCAGGGAGAATGCAAGAAGATGGGCAGGCCCTGGGAGATCGGCAAGGCATTTGAGCAGTCTGCTCCGTGTTCGGAATTGGTGCCGGCGTCGCAGATCGGACACCCGGACAATGGCGCCATCTGGCTTGACGTGAACGGAGAGCGCCGCCAACTCGGCGACCTGAACCAGTTGATCTGGAAGGTTCCGGAGATGATCTCCTATCTTTCCGGGCTGTTCGAGCTGGCGCCGGGCGACGTTATCATGTCTGGCACACCGGCAGGCGTTGGCCCCGTTGAAAAGGGCGACGTGATGCACGGCCATGTCGAAGGGGTCGGCGACGTGCATTGCAAGGTTGTGTAAAGTCGCGGTCGCAATTTCTCCCTGTTGTAAATGTTCGGTAGACTCGGTTAGCTATCTTGCATAGTCTTTGCCTACAAGGTTTGTAACAGGGAGTGAAAAGCCAATGAAATCAATCTTAAAATACTCGATCGCTACAGCTGCCATTGTTGGCTTGGCATCGATTGCAAGTGCAGCCGACCAGAAATTCATTTCGATCGGTACGGGCGGTGTAACCGGGGTTTACTACCCGACCGGAGGTGCCATTTGCCGTCTGGTGAACAAGGAACGCAAGACTCACGGCATCCGCTGCTCGGTGGAATCAACCGGCGGGTCCGTTTACAACGTCAACACGGTTCGCGCTGGCGAACTGGAGTTCGGTGTTGCCCAGTCGGACATCCAGGACAATGCCTACAAAGGCATCGGCAAGTTCGCGGATGCTGGTCCCGACGAGAAGCTGCGCGCAGTATTCTCCGTCCATCCCGAGCCTTTCACCTTGATTGGCAAGGCTGGTGGCGACGTCAAGAAGTTTGCTGACATCAAGGGCAAACGCGTCAACGTTGGTAACCCTGGTTCTGGTCAACGCGATACCATGGAAGTAGTCATGAACGCTTTCGGCATCCAGATGTCCGACCTGGCGCTGGCTGCTGAGCTCAAGGGTTCTGAAATGGCTCAGGCTCTTTGCGACGGCAAGATCGACGTGATGATGTACACAGTGGGTCACCCTGCTGCTGCCATCACCGAAGCCGCTACGACCTGCGACATCGAGATGATCCCGGTCGAAGGACCAGAGATCGACAAGCTGGTTGCCGACAATGCCTACTACCGCAAGGCGACCATTCCTGGCGGCATGTACAAGGGCAACCCAAACCCGACCCCAACGTTCGGTGTGGGCGCAACCTTTGTGAGCTCCGCCGATGTGCCTGACGATGTTGTTTACACAGTTGTAAAGGCCGTGTTCGACAACTTCGACGACTTCAAGAAACTGCACCCAGCGTTCGGCAATCTGTCCGAAGCTGAAATGATCAAGGACGGTTTGTCCGCTCCTCTGCATCCTGGCGCGGTAAAATACTACAAGGAACGCGGCTGGATGCAGTAATCGCATCTGATTTAACGCTGTTGGCAGCGGGAGACCATCGGGTCTCCCGCGCTTGAATATCTGAATCTTTTTATTTTTTTGTTGATTTTGAACCGGCGGAGACCGGACTTGACGTGCAAGCAGTTTGCACGGAACCAGGGGCATGAGGGGAAGTACAATGGGTGCGCAACAGACGGACAAACAAGCAGTTTCCGCAGAAGACATCGCCGCAGCATCTGATACAGGCGGGCGAAAGCTGACAGGGCAGCTGGCGGCGTTTGTCGCAACTCTTGCTTTTGTCTGGTCGTGTTTCCAGCTCTACACCGCTTCAGGTGTTCCTTATTTCCTCACCGAACTTACAAGCCTGCCGTTCGTGTTCAATGACGGCCAGACGCGTATCGTGCATCTGGCCTTTGCCTTGGCGCTGGCAATGTTTTCGTTCCCGCTTTTCAAGGGGGCAGCGCGCCACACCATCCCCTGGTATGACTGGATTCTGGCAATAGTCGGGGCAGGCTGCTGCCTGTACCTGCTGGCTTTTCGCAACGAAATTGCCGCACGCGCCGGCCTGCCGACACAGAGCGATATCGTGGCATCGGCACTTGGCCTGTCCATGCTGGCTATTGCAGTTTACCGGTCGCTTGGCCTGCCAATGCTGATCGTGGCCAGCGTATTTGTCATGTACGTGTTCTTTGGCGATGCCTCGTGGCTTCCGTCGGTTGTTCAGTGGAAAGGGGCATCGTTCTCCAAGGCACTGTGGCACTACTGGATGCAGACCGAGGGCGTGTTCGGGCTTGCACTTGGCGTGTCAGCGTCGATCATCTTCCTCTTCGTACTGTTTGGCTCGCTGCTGGAGAAGGCCGGTGCAGGCAACTACTTCATCAAGCTGGCATTTGGTCTTCTGGGCCACATGCGCGGTGGCCCCGCCAAGGCGGCGGTGGTTGCTTCCGCCATGTCCGGGCTTTACTCCGGTTCGTCAATTTCCAACGTTGTCACCACCGGTACATTCACCATTCCGCTGATGAAGCGGACAGGGTTTTCTGCTGAAAAAGCTGGCGCGGTTGAAGTGGCATCGTCCACCAATGGCCAGCTCACACCGCCTGTCATGGGCGCAGCAGCGTTTCTGATCACCGAGTTCGTCGGCGTTTCCTATCCGGAACTCATGAAGAATGCCATTCTGCCGGCACTTATATCGTACATCGCGCTGGTTTACATTGTTCATCTAGAAGCCATGAAAATGGGCCTCAAGGGTCTGGAAAGGCCGTCATCAAGGCTCACACTTGCACAAAAACTTATGGGGGTTGCATTCGGCTTTTTGCTGATGTGCGTGCTGGCCCTGTTCGTCAATTACATTCTTGGCTGGGTCAAGGTGGCTTTCCCGGACATGACAGTGTGGGCAGGCTCGGCCATCTTCCTTGCCGCATATCTGGTGCTGGTCTGGATCGCATCCAGGCGCCCCGACCTGGAGATGGATGATCCAAATGCTCCCATGCTGGTGCTGCCGCGCCCGGGCGAAGTTGCGTTGACGGGACTGCATTTCCTGCTGCCAATCGTGGTGTTGCTGTGGTCTATCCTGCATGAAGGCCTCTCGCCTGCAACGTCTGCCTTCTGGGCTACGATGGCGATGATCTTTGTGGTGCTGACACAGCATGCGCTGAAGTCCCTGTTCCGAGGCACGCCATATCTCGTTGCTGACCTGAAGCACGGCATGCACGATTTCTGGGAAGGCATGATTGCCGGTGCCCGCAACATGATTGCAATCGGCGTGGCAACCGGCGTTGCCGGTGTCATCATCGGTTCCATATCACTCACCGGTTTTCACCAGGTCATTGGCGAACTCATCGAGTTTCTCTCTGGCGGCAACCTGATGGTCATGCTGATCCTGGTTGCTGTCATGAGCCTTGTACTCGGCATGGGCCTGCCAACCACTGCCAACTATATCGTGGTATCCTCGCTGATGGCTCCGGTGATTGTAACTGTGGGTGCCCAGTCCGGACTCATTGTGCCGCTGGTTGCCGTGCATCTGTTCGTGTTCTATTTCGGTATTCTTGCGGACGATACGCCGCCCGTGGGTCTGGCCGCCTTTGCGGCGGCTGCGATATCCGGCGGCGATCCGATCAAGACCGGTATTCAGGGCTTTGCCTACGATATCCGAACAGCGCTTCTGCCGTTCCTGTTCATCTTCAATACAGAGCTGCTTTTGATCAATGTAAGCTTTGCCAAGGCCATCTTTGTGTTCGTTGTCGCAACTGCGGCCATGATGTTGTTTGCTGCGGCCACTCAGGGATTCTGGTTTGTAAAGAACAAGCTGTGGGAGTCGGCTGCATTGCTGTTGATTGCGCTGACCTTGTTCCGCCCCGGCTTCTGGCTGGATCAGGTGGTGCCGCCGTACGATGAGAAATCAGGCATAGAAGCGGTAGAGCTTGCAGCAAAGCAACCAGCTGATGCCCGGTTGAGACTTGTGGTTGAAGGCCCTGACTTCGACAATCCGGACAAGACCTCAAAAACCACCGTGATGGTCAATCTGGGGGCAGAGGGTGAAGGCGCTGCGCGCCTTGAGAGCGGTGGCCTGATCGTCGCGCCTGAGGGCGACATCGCCAAGCTCGAAGAGCCCATTGCAGGAACACCCTTCTTTACCCGTTTCCGCATGTTCGATTTCTATGCCGACAAACCGGTGACCATCTCCAAGGTGGAAATGCCTGCCGAGAGAATTGCCAAAGAGGTGTTCTATATTCCAGCGCTTTTGCTGCTTGGCCTTGTGTTCTGGTCGCAGCGCCGCCGCCGTGTCGTTCCAGCGAAAAAGGCCGCGGCATAGATGCAGGCCGCTGACCTGCTGAAGCGCTTGTATGAAGCTGCAATTGCTGCGGCTCAACCATCGCTTTGCCTGCCAGTACATCTACCCCAGGCGTCTGAGGGCAGAACCATCGTGGTCGGTGCCGGCAAGGCATCTGCTGCCATGGCCGCAGCCGTCGAGGCCAATTGGCAAGGCGGCGCGCTCGAAGGTCTTGTGCTGACCCGTTACGGTCATGGCTGCCCATGCAAATACATTGAAATTGTAGAAGCCTCCCATCCTGTGCCGGACAAGGCAGGTTTTGATGCAGCTGCCCGCATCCACGATATGGTGCAAGGCTTGACCCCTGATGACCTGGTTCTCTGCCTGATATCAGGTGGCGGTTCGGCCTTGCTCACTGCTCCTGCTGAAGGCATCACGCTTGAGGAAAAGCAGGCGGTCAACAAGGCTTTGCTGGCGTCGGGTGCGCCCATTGGCGAGATGAACTGCCTGCGCAAGCATTTGTCGGCAATCAAGGGAGGGCGTCTCGCTGCCGCAGCCTATCCTGCCCGGATTGTCTCGTTACTGATCTCTGATGTACCGGGCGATGACCCCTCTACCGTGGCGTCTGGCCCTACCGTGCCGGACCCGACCACGCGGCAACAGGCGCTGGCCATTCTCGACAAGTACAAGCTCGGCGTAGCACCCTCGGTGCGTACCTTTCTCAATTCAACAGCGTCTGAAACACCCAAACCTGGCGATGAGGTGTTTGCCAACGCCGAAACCCGCATGATTGCGACCCCCAAACTGTCCATAGATGCCGCCGCAAGAATTGCCCGCGACGCAGGCTTTAATGTGATCGACATGGGTGATGATCTGGAAGGTGAAGCCCGCGACATCGGTGCAGCTCACGCCAAGCTGGCGCTTGAGACCAGGGGTCCGGCCGTCATCCTGTCCGGTGGTGAAACCACTGTCACGCTGAAGGGCAACGGTCGAGGCGGGCGCAACGCAGAGTATGCCCTTGCTCTTGCAATCGGTCTTGATGCTGCGCCCAATATCTCAGCCGTAGCAATAGACACCGACGGTATCGACGGTTCTGAGGACAATGCAGGCGCGCGAGTGACGCCAGATGTGCTGGCTCGTGCCGCTGCACTGGGCATCGACCCAGCCGTCATGCTGGCCAACAATGATGCCTACGGCTTTTTCGCCGCAACCGGTGATCTTGTCATGACCGGTCCCACACTGACCAACGTCAATGATTTTCGTGCGATTGTGGTAGAATAGCTTCATGAAATTGAAGGCGCTAACTCTCGGTTCTGCTGTCATCGACATCATAGTCACGATTTCGCCAGACCGTATCGAACACATGGAGATGCGCAATGCCGATACGGCATTTCTGCTGGTCGAGCAGGGGCGCAAGGTGGATGCAGAAAGCATCACACGGCATATTGGTGGCGGTGGCGTAAACACGGCCGTCTCGCTGGCCCGGCTTGGTTTTGACACGGCCGCGCTGGTCAAGACCGGCAATGACCGAAATGCTGAGGATGTTCGCGAGCGGCTGCTACAGGAAGGTGTTTCGCGCAGCTACCTTGCCGTTGATGACGAGCTTGCCACGGGTTCTTCCGTGCTGTTGTCTTCGCATGAAAGAAATGCTGGCATCTTCACCGCTCGCGGAGCAAATACGACGCTTGTTCCTGCCGATCTGCAAAAAGCCGCCTTTGAGCGCGACCTGGTGTTCATATCAGGGTTGTCGAATGAATCCGCTGATTGCTTTCAGCAGGTGGTGAGCATGGCTCATGCTGCAGGCGCCCGGGTGGCCACCAACCCCGGTATCCGGCAACTATCTTCCCGCGCCGATGAATTTTTTGCCTGCCTCAGCAAGATCTCCATACTCACCCTCAACCGTGTTGAAACTGAACAATTGGTTCCACGCCTTGTTGCCTCTGGCACTGCGGATCAGCGCACCGTGCTAAAGCCCGCCGGCAACCCTGATACCCTTGTAGACAGCGGCCTGCGCGCAGGCGGGTTTCATCTTGCTTTCGATTCCTGTGTCCGCGCCATGACCTCGCTCGGCGTTGAGATGCTGCTGGTCACAAATGGTGCCGATGGAGCCTATGTCGGCAACCGTGAGGCGATCTGGCATTGTAATGTGCCGCGGGTCGAAGTCGCCGGTACTGCAGGCGCAGGCGATGCCTTTGCCTCCACCTTTGCCGCCATGATTAGTTCCGGCGCGTCGATTGAGGATGCCCTCAAGTCGGCAACCTGCAATGCCGGTTCAGTGGTCAGCCATGTAGACACCCAGACCGGTCTTCTCACCAGCGCGCAACTTGCAGGCCGGGTGAAACAGTTCTCGCCACATTTGAAGGTCACCAAGTGGGAAATAGCCTGAGCGGACCTCAGGTCGAGCAGCTCGCACCGCCCAATACACAGAATTTGGCACAATGCGGGTGATTCAGTTTTACTGCTCCACAGCGGAAGTTTCCGTTGTCGGCTTTCAGCGATGAAGCCAAATCCGGCCCCATGTCGAAACTCTCGTCATATGGAAGCAATGTGCAGGGCATCACTGCGGGCCGTTCAGCGCCCTTGCGCTTGACCACCATCCGGCTCGTCGCGCACATGAGCTCTTCTGGCCGTTTTTTCAGGATATCCCAGCAAGCCGTGGTGATTTCAGGCACGTCCGCCTTTTCGTTCATCTCGGGAAACAGCACTAGTTGGGCCATGTTCATTGCATCGATGCGCCAACCATGCCTGGCAATCAGCAAACGATAGCCGCTACGCGACTGTGCGTCGGTTTCGCCCCAGCATGTACGCCCTGCAATGGCAATGTTAAAGCCATTGGCATTCAACCAGTCCAGACCTTCAATCGCCTTGTTCCAGGTTTTGGGGCCGCGCTCGGCCTCATGTAATTCACGACTGTGATGATCAAGGCTGATGCGCAATGTTATGCGCTTGCCATAAGCCTGGTTCAGTTCCAGCAACTTGCTCTTGATCTTTGGCCGCTGCATCGGCTGCATGGCATTGGTCAGCACCAGCACGTCGTGCCCGCGCTCAAGTGCCGCCTGCATCATGTCCAGCATCTGCGGGTTCATGAATGGTTCGCCACCGGTAAATGCGATTTCGCGCGTGCCGAGCTTCAGGATTGCAATTTCTTCGAGCAATGCCGAAGTATCATCGAGGCTGAAATACTCCAGCCGGTCATTTGTAGGCGATGACTCTATGTAGCAATTGGTGCAGGTGATATTGCACAGTGTTCCGGTATTGATCCACAAAGTCTTCAGCGCATCGAGGGCAACGCTTGCGCGCGTTTCTCCCTTGGCCGTAACGTTCGGATTCTTGAACTTGCGCGGATCGATTGGAGTGAAGTCCGCTTCCAGCAAATTGGATATCTCATTCATGATGGCGTAGAACTTACCGTCATCGTGCTGTTTGCGCCATGGCGAAAACCAGTGCTCACAAAGATATTAGGTTCGCGTGATCGGTGATTGACACAAACCCGGTTTGCTGGTGTTCAATGAAAAGGCAACGCGGGTGTAGCTCAATGGTAGAGCAGAAGCTTCCCAAGCTTAAGACGAGGGTTCGATTCCCTTCACCCGCTCCACAATTGGGTTGTGCTGGGGCGGTTCAGCTGCCTTGCGTGTATATGCGGCTTATGCCGTGCGAGGTCTTGTTCCAGTGGAACGGTGATCGCACCAACTGCCACAGAGCCAGCCAGCCACCGACTGAAATCAGCAACCAATACACCGGCATTCCCGCTACGGATGGTAGCAGTTTGTGTAGCATCCTAACTCGCAAGGCCTTGAACCCAGCCGCCATTGCAGCTCCATAGCCCACAACCAGCACTGCCAGTCCGCCATAGGCATATGCCGCTTGCGCTGGCGCCTGCTTGTCGTTGAGCAGGCTGGCAATGTCGATAAAGAACAACACCAGGAAGAACGGGTGGAGCAGTGCACTTGCGACAATTCCGGCCATCAGCACCTGGGCAACAAGAAAGCCTGCCGTGCCCAGCTCGCGCCAGGTCCGCACCGGATTGCGCATGTGCACCAGCCAGGTCTGCATCCACCCTTTTAGCCACCTTGCGCGTTGTTGCAGCCAATTGCCAAGCTGGCAGTTTGCTTCCTCAAACGTGGTGGAAGCCAGGACGTCGAGCTTGTAACCTAGCCTGGCCAGCCGCAATCCCAGGTCTGCATCCTCGGTCACGTTCCATGCATCCCATCCGCCGGACTGCCGCAGCGCAGTCAACCTGAAGTGATTGGAAGTGCCCCCTAACGGCAGCGGCAGCTTGTACCGTGCCAGCATCGGCAGCATCAGGTCGAACAGTGCTGCATACTCTATTGTGAACTGTCGGGTCAGCCAGTTTTCATCGCTGTTGTAGTAGGAAAGGCGAGCCTGAAGACACGCTAGGTCCGGTCCAGCGTCGTGAAACCGTTGTGCTGCCATGCGCAGCTGCATCGGCTGCGGCACGTCCTCGGCATCGAAGATTGTTACCAGGTCGCCCTTGGCAAACAACAATGCGAAGTTCAACGCGCGCGGTTTCGTCTGCGGCAGGCCGCGAGGGACGACGATGATTTCGAACCCGGTGCCCGGTACAAGGTTGGCCGCCATTGCGCAGGTGTCACGATCACTTTCTTCAACGATGATCTTCACATCGAGTCTGTCAGCCGGGTAGCTAATCTGTTTAAGAGCAGAGATGGTCTGGCGCAGGATTGCTGTCTCTCGGAACAACGGCACCAGAACGGTATAAATAGGCAAGTCAGCGTCGCCCAAACTGATGCGATTTGATCCATGTGGCAAAGTTGGAACAGTCAGACTGGCCAGCTTTAGCGCGCTGACACAGCCATAAAGCAGGCTGAATGCGGTAAACATGACAAACCGAGCACCGACAGGCGCAATTACGAGTGCTGTCACCAAGCCTGCTGCAAGCATTCCCAGTACTAGGCACTGCGCTCTGGTTATGACTTTGTGGGCCGACAATTGCGGGTGTTTTTCTGCCAGTCCCAGCGAGGCGTGCCGTGCAAATGTCGCCGAATGAACGCGTCGTATTGCATCCGCAAGGTGTTGTTTGTCTATTCTTGCAGTAACGGCGTGGCCCGCGCGCTCGCAGGCTATTGCAGCCATAGTGCTTGTGGCCGCATGCCCGGCGTGCCCGTTGTCGAGATGAAATGCCAGCCAGCCCTGGCGTAACGCAAGCGCCAGGCCGTTGCTGTCAAGAGCCCGCACTGCCTGTTCGGTTTCGTGTTGATCCAACTCACGGACGCCAGGCCCGTTGAATTGATCGCGCTCATGGATACTGCGCGCAAGTCCCCCGCTATGCATTCCCCCGCTGTCCCCTGTGTCTGCAACACACACAATTTCAGCTTTGTTGCGAAGTAAAACACGACAGGTCTTTATGTGCCAACCCAAATTCGTTACTGCTTTGCGGGCCAGCCGCGGCCGACCACGTGAACCGCCGGAGACCAGATGCCAGTTCATGCATTGACACTCATTCGTATCCGCACATGCTTTTGTCGGTGTGTGTGGTTGGCATGCTTGGGCTTGATGCATGCAGCAGGTACGCCTGCATCAGTTGCCGAAGAATTACCGCAGTTCCGTCAGGTGAATTCTACTGAGGCGACCGCCAGTTTGCGCAAAGTGCGCCGCATCCGCTTTGCCATCGACGAGCAGTTTCCGCCTTTCGCCTACAAGAATTCCGCCGGGGCTTTGACCGGGCTGTTGCCCCTGCTGGCAGACAGCATCTGCACAGAACTTCGAGTTACCTGCGAGTACGTCAATGTGAGCAGTACAGACTTGGAGACGGCCCTGACATCCAGACAGGTGGACGCCGGAGTCTATCTGAAAAACACCGACCCGCTGGATTACGAAAAACTCGACTTCACCAGGCCCTTCCTGTTGCCGTTCGGCCGCTTTGCCGGACGCACGGGAAGTCCGATTGAACAGACCGACGTGAGGTCGCTGGCGGGCAAGCGTATTGGTGCGCGCGCCGGCACCAGCCATGCCGGGTTTATCGAGCGCAACTTCCCTCGATCCCTGCTTGTGCCGCTTGACAGTTACGAAGCGCTGTACGAGGCGGTGAGAACCGGTCAGGTGGACATTGTATTTTCCGATGCGTTCCGCCTGATGTTCTGGCTTCAGGGAAACAGTTCGCGCGGTTGTTGCCACTTCATCGGGCGCGGCTATCTGGACAGGGACAGTTTCTCACAAGGCTTGGCCTATGCCGTTCGGCGAGAGGATACCGACCTGCGCAAAGTGCTGGATCTGGGACTGGACAGGCTTCAGACGAAAGGCCGTTTCGAGACCGTCTACAGCCGCTTTTTCCCTCAGTCTCCGTATTGAGATGGCGACAGCTTCACCAGACACACTCGTCACTGGTCCAGATGGTGCGCCACAACTTGTAATGGCCCATGGCGCTGGTGCGCCAATGGATTCTGCTTTCATGTGCGCCATGGCAAGCCTGCTTGCTGAGCGCGGGGTGCGCGTGGTTCGTTTCGAGTTTTCCTACATGGCAGGCCGCAGAACTGGCGGTTCGAAACGTCCGCCTGCAGCGGTTCCAGCGCTGATTGCGGAGTTTCGCGATTTACTTGCTCCCTATCGAAGGACACCAATTTTTGTCGGCGGCAAGTCATTGGGTGGACGGGTAGCAAGCATGCTTGCGGCTGAACAGGTCCTGGCGGAAGAACTGCGTGGCGTGCTGTGTTTCGGATATCCATTCCACCCGCCCGGAAAACCGGACAAGCTGCGCACCTCACATCTCGACGCCGTTACCTGCCCCATGTTGGTTATGCAAGGCGAGCGTGATCCATTTGGCACAATGGCTGATGTTGCGCAGTACGCCCTGCCGCAATCGGTTGAACTGCACTGGGCTGTTGCTGGGAACCATGATTTGGTACCGTCGGCCAGATCCGGGCTGACAGCCGATGATAACTGGACAGCTGCAGCAGATGCTGCAGCACGTTTCATTCACGCTCGTGCAGGCTGAACGGCTGGATTGACTGTAGATCGGACCGAGTTGGGATGCAGGGCCCGGGGGTGGTTACCCTGCATCCCGTAACTGGTGGCATCAGTGCATCGCAGCTGTGCTTTGACGGTCCTTCTTCCACCAGTAGCTGATGTTCTATCGTGATTGCCACAATAGGTTTAGCGGCCATCGTCTGGATGTGCTGGAATGCACACGCCGATGGTCTTCTTTATCGATCAGCGGTTGTGGTTGAAAAATTCTTCGCAACAGCACATCATTGTCCCATGGATGAGATTAGAGACATCCCCTTGTTCTCCAACCTGAGTGATGGCGATGCGCGCCGTCTGGCGGTGCATTGCGTGTGGCGTTCAGTAGCGGAGCACGAGCTGATCATTGATTATGAGGACGACACTGCCGAAGTGCTGTTTGTCGTCGACGGACGTGTGCGCATTCTTTTGCGCACGGCGGCGGGAAGGGAAGTCATTCTGGACGATATGCAGGGCGGGCGTTACTTTGGCGAGATGGCGGCCATCGACGGTTTGCCGCGCTCGGCCAATGTCACGGCGCTGGAGAAAACCCGCATCTGTGCCATGCCGGATCAGGTGTTCCGCGATGCCTGCACTTCGATTCCGGCTGTCGGGCTTTCGGTGATGAAAATGTTGGCCGACAGAGTGCGTACCTTGAACCAGCGGCTCAGCGAGTATGCCTTTCTAACTGCAAAGCAGCGCCTGTGTGCCGAGTTGCTGCGCCTGTCGCGTCCACGCATGGGGCAGGAGGGTCAGCGCATTATTTCACCACCCCCATTGCAACGGGAGCTGGCAGATCGCATTTCAACCCAGCGTGAGGTTGTCACCCGCGAGCTGGCTTCTCTGGGCCGCAAGCAGATTGTTGAAAAGACCAGGGGCGGATTGGTGCTTCTGGCACCTGACAAGCTCAACGCCATCATCGACGAAGCGTTGGCCAAGTAGTAGCGATTGCGCTCCGGTCAATTCAGGTCCCGTTCAATCTGCTCCTTGAAATCACGTTCAAAGATCTGCTCACCGTTAAGCCAGGCTTCGATACGCGCCGTCAGTATGTGATGTTTGCCGGTAGATTGCATCGTCGACCAGGTCTCTGTTCTGGTGTGGACATCATCACGCTGCATCTCGCTGGTCCAGTGTGTCATCATCTGTGCAGATGTGGGGTCAGTCGGGTTAATGATATGTGTTTCGCGCCCGATTTCGCCGCTTACCAGCCCATGATGGGGGTCTTCATGCAGCCCGAAGTCGTCAACGATCTCGATGGTCACCTCACCGGTTAGTTCATCTTCGGTTTGTTCGCGTCGATGAGTCTCCGGCCGTAAGACGACAAGCTCGAGCGGTGGTGCGGACACTGCGTTAGGGAACGTTGGTGGCTTTTCGCCTGGTTCCGCAGCGCGCACTGGCAGCGTTAGCCACGATTTGGAAGTGAATACTTCAATTCTTACCGGCTCCGGCGCAGGCCACATGATCGGCCAATAGGCGGTGGACAGCGACAGCCTGAGTTTGTGTCCCTTCGGCAGCGTGCGGGCAATGTCATCAAATTTTATGCGGCAGAAATACCGCTCGCCGGGCTGCAGCGCTTCAGGGTGTTCATGGCTGACTATGTGGGTCAGGTTTAGAAGTGCGTAGGTTATTCGCGACACGCTGCCGTCCGGCGACACATCATTCAACCGCGCCGCAAGCTTTGCCACCGGCCTGTCACTCGAGAATTCCAGTTCCAACTCGCACTGGCCGACAAGCTCCATGTCAACACCAAGCACAGCACTGTCAAACACCAGTGAGCCTTCATCATCGCGCTTTTGGTCGCCGGCAAACTCAGGGCCCAACCAGATAACGCAGAATTCGCCGCCATCACGGCCAGTAGTTTGCGGCGACTCGATTGTGATGCCTTGTTCTTCACCAGCTGTGGCGCTCAGGCCATCAAGGGTCAAATACAACCGGTTGGGTTCGTTGCTGGCGCATGGCCACGAGTGTTCACCAATCCACTTGCCGCCAATGTGCTTTGGCAAGCCGTCTTCCGGTGAGAATGTGTCCATGACATAAGCGCGTATCACAGGTTCGCGCAGCACCCCTGTTGCCTCTCCCTTGAGCCAGAAATCCCACCACCTGAGCGCCTCCTGCAGAAAACCGATGCGTGGGCCAGGCACCGCGAAATGCGGGTACTTGTGTGCCCAAGGCCCAATGATTGCCTTCACCGGCGACTTCAGGTTCTGTACCATCCGGAAGATCGCGTTGGAGTAGGCGTCGTTCCATCCGCCAACGGCCAGAACCGCCGCCTCTATGCTCTCATGGTTTTCGCACACTGAGCCATGTTTCCAGTACCCGTCACGGCGCTGATGCGTTAGCCAGCGTGCTGACAGAAACGGTTCCTGTTCTAGCCTTTCAAGCCACATTTGCTTCCAGTTTTCACCAGCCAGCGCGGGGTCTGGCGGGCGCGACGAATAGCAAAGCATGGTAGCGCCCCAACCGAGGTTCTCGCTCAGCAGGCAACCTCCCTTGTAGTGAATGTCATCGCAATATCGGTCATCGGTGGAACACAGCGTAATGATGGCCTTCAGTGGTTCAGGCTGCATCGCAGCGATCTGCAGGCTGTTGAACCCGCCCCATGAAATGCCCATCATGCCGACTTTGCCCGTACACCATGGTTGCTGGGCTATCCAGTTGATCAGTTCATATCCGTCATTCAGTTCCTGCTGCGAGTATTCATCTACCAGTGTCCCTTCGGACTCGCCGCAGCCGCGCATGTCAACGCGAATGCAGGCATATCCGTGCCCGGCAAAATATGGATGGGTCAGCTGATCGCGCACCATGGTGCCGTCCCGTTTGCGATAAGGCAGAAACTCCAGGATTGCGGGAACCGGATCAGTTTCAGCATCGCTTGGAAGCCAGATGCGCGCCGCCAGCCTCGTTCCGTCGCCGAGTGTGATCCACTCGTTCTCGATCTCGCGTACTGGGCGTGGATATTGGTCTACTACCGCGGTCATTTGGTAAGCACCTTCACAGCTTCGGTTATCGCCGAAAACATCGCCATCGCCGCCGGTGAAACGTGCCGCGCCCGCAAGCAGGCATGTATCAGCTCGGACTCATGCCGCACATTTGCGCCCACTCCGGCAGCGGTCAGCGCCTGCGCATACTCGAAGCTATCGTCCCTCAGCGGGTCCCATTCACAAGCAACCAGAAAGGCCTGCGGCAGGCCGGAAAAATTGGTTTCGAACAGCGGCGCGCGATACTTGCTGCCGCGATGCGGGCTTTCATCCGGTCCCATATACATCCGGTCGTAGTACTTCATGTCGGTTGTCGTCAGCCCGGGCGCATTGGCGCGTACAACGTAAGACCCTTTGGTCTTGTCACCACCGAAAGCCGGATAGATCAGTATCTGGCCCGACGGCATGGCAGAGCCGTCGTCGCGCCGTTTCAGACACACAGCGGCACTCAGGTTGCCTCCTGCCGAGTCGCCGCCAACAGCGATACGGCTCTTGTCCAGCCCAAGTGCATCATGGTTGGCAAACACCCAGTCAACCGCAGCCGTGCAATCCTCAAATGCCGCTGGAAACACATGCTCCGGTGCCAGCCGGTAGTCGACAGCGACCACCATAACACCCGCCGTTTGCGCAATGCCGCAGCAGATGTCATCGTGGCTGTCGAGGTCACCGAGAATGTATCCGCCGCCATGCATGTACACCATGCCGGGGCCAGGTGCCTGCCATCCGTCAGGCACGTACTGCCTCAGCGGCACGGGTCCCGCCGGACCGGGGCAATTGAGGTCACGAACCACAATGCTTGCTGGTCTGCCGGCATGAAAATGCTTGCACAACCTGCCGTAGCACTGGCGCTGTTCGGTCAACGTCATTGCCGTTGCATCGTCCGGGTAAAAACCGGCACCGATTGCCATGAATTTCAGTATGCCGGGTTCATCCGGAGCTGATCGGGGGTCGTATTGCGGGAATGTCATATTGCCAAGCTATTCATAACAGATCATGTTCGCCACGATGATTTGGAACCGTCAGACTGCTGCCGGCGAGGCCGGAAACCAACCTGCCGATAGTGAGGCGGGCGAAGGCCGACTGCAACCTGATATTGCAGCCGCGATCAGTGCTATGGCACGCGCTGTGCCGGATCCATTCGTCGTGCTTGACGCAGCTGGCAACGTGATCACCGTCAACGATCCTGCTGCTGTTGTTTTGGGCAGGGTTTCAGTCGGTGAGCACTTGTCTCAGTACATCCGTGCACCGCAGGTGTTGCAGGCAATTTCCGCGGCCGTTGAAACCGGTCATGACCAGGAAGTGTCTTATGAACGCCGTACCGGCGCACCGCGCCTGTTCAATGTCAAGGTAACGCTAATTGGCATTGGCCCTATTGCGCGCGGCGCGCCAGGCACACCTGCTATCGCGGTTTTCCTGCGGGATCTTACTGCACAAAACAATCTGGAGCGCATGCGTGTCGACTTTGTTGCCAATGCAAGCCACGAACTGCGCACGCCGCTGACCTCTTTGACGGGGTACATTGAAACCCTGCAGGGCCCGGCTCGGGAAGATGTTGCCGCGCGCGATAAATTTCTTGCATGCATGCTCGAGCAGGCCCATCGAATGCGTCGGTTAATCGACGACCTGCTGTCGCTTTCGAGCATTGAAATGAACCTTCATCTCAGTCCGTCTGATCCAGTGGATATGTCCGACGTCGCCCGCTACTCCGGCGAGTTGCTGAGCAATCAGGCTCAACAGGCCGGGTGCGAAATTCGAATTGAGGCGCCCTCCGGCCTGATGGTTGCGGGGGATCGCGACCAACTGGTGCAGGTATGTCACAACCTTTTGGAAAATGCCCTGAAATATGGCTCAAGTGACCGAGGCATTGATGTCAAAGTGAAGCGCAATGCCCAGGGCAACCGCATAGAGTTGAGTGTCATTGACACAGGTGTCGGCATCTCTGCGCAGCATCTGCCTCGCCTTACAGAGCGGTTCTATCGCGTAAACACGCAGGCCAGCCGGTCAACCGGCGGCACCGGGCTCGGACTAGCCATAGTAAAGCACATTGCCCTGCGCCACCGCGGCCGGCTCGATGTCAGGTCTGTCGAGGGAAAGGGTAGTACCTTTACACTGGACCTTCCTGCGGTTCCTGCCGAATTGGGAAGTTCCTGATAATATGTTGTAAATCAAATAAT
Organism: uncultured Alphaproteobacteria bacterium; assembly: GCA_963787895.1. Classification (GTDB taxonomy): domain Bacteria; phylum Pseudomonadota; class Alphaproteobacteria; order Rhizobiales; family Aestuariivirgaceae; genus Anderseniella. The sequence goes on from CAWBEX010000007.1 coordinate 40,531, forward strand.
TAGCCCTTCATTCAGTTGTCATGTAAGTGTCACAAAACTGCATAAGTCAGCCGCTAGGTATGAGCTTGTTCGAAACTGAAACGTTGGGCGCTCGCGATATGGGCTCCCTTAATCCTCACCTAGCAATGAAGCAGGGAATTCATAGATGTTCAAACGCACCCTTTTAACCGCTACAGTAGCAATCGCATCGCTGGCTGTAACTGGCGCTGTGCAGGCCCGTGACCAGATCCGCGTTGTCGGTTCATCCACAGTTTACCCGTTTACTACTGCGGTAGCCGAGCAGTTCGGCAAGACCACAGGCAAGACCCCTGTCGTTGAATCAACCGGCACTGGTGGCGGCATGAAACTGTTTTGTGCCGGTGTCGGCGCCGAGTATCCCGACCTTACCAATGCTTCACGCGCCATCAAGAAGTCCGAGTTTGACATGTGTCAGCAGAACGGTGTCAAAGAAATCGTCGAGATCAAGATCGGCTTTGACGGCATCACTGTTTCGCACGCCAAGAGCGCTTCCGAGGTGAATTTCACCAAGACCCAGCTTTTCCTTGCTCTCGCCAAGCAAGTGCCCGGTCCGGATGGCAAGTTGATCGCAAATCCATACAAGCTGTGGTCTGATGTTGACCCGGCGCTACCGGCAAACAAGATCGAAGTGCTTGGCCCGCCGCCGACGTCCGGCACGCGTGATGCTTTCGTGGAACTGGTCATGGAGCCGGGTGCCGCGGCAATTGAAAGTCTCGCAAAACTGGCCAAAGAGGACAGCATGGCGTTCAAGACCGTTTTCGGTTCCATGCGTGAAGACGGTGGCTATGTCGAAGCCGGCGAAAACGACAACCTGATCGTGCAAAAGCTGGAAGCCAATCCTGACGCATTCGGCATTTTCGGTTACTCCTTCCTCGAAGAGAACCAGGACAAGATCAAGGGGGCCAAGGTTGACGGCGTTGAACCAAACTTCGATGTCATCGCTTCAGGTGAGTACAAGGTTTCACGCCCGTTGTATGTCTACGCCAAGAAACAGCATATCGGCGTAATCCCCGGCATGCAGAACTTCATGGATGAGTTTGTTTCGGAAAATGCCATGGGCGAGGATGGCTACCTGGTGGCCAAAGGCCTTATTCCATTGCCAGCTGACGAGTTGGCCAAGATCCGCGAAGTTGTAAAGACCGGCATCGACTTGAGCATGTAGTTGCTTGCGACAGCCGGTGGTTCAGAGTTTTCCTGAGCCGCCGGCACTCATTTGGACATAGAGACACACTTTGAGGAATTTTCTGAACCAGCTGGTGCCACCATGCTCATTTTGACCGCTGTCCTTGTCGTGATGGCATATCTTTATGGGCGCTCAAAGGCTGCTGCCCTCAATTTGGGATACGGCTCGCTGCATTCGCTGCCGTCCTATCATGGCTACTTCCTTGCCCTGGCAGTTGCCGGTCCGCTTTTGCTCATCAGCGTTGCGTGGCCGATGGTGTCAAGCAGTTACATTGAGAGCAGTACGCTGTCTCTGTTGCCGGCGGAACTCCAGCCCCAGAACACCCTTCAACGTGACGCAGTCATGCGTGACATCGAAGTCGTAGCATCGGGTTCGATCGCGGATTCAGACCGCATGTCGGCGTTTCCAGCTGCCGTGCGCGAAGCTGGCGTCAAGATGGCAAGCCTGCGACAGACTTCAGGCTGGCTTCAATTGGCCCTCGGCCTTGTTGCAGCGCTCATGGCTGCAGTTCTAGCGTCCCGTCTGATAAGGGGCAGGTTCCGCGCACGAAATGCTGTGGAGCGCATCGTCCTGGGCGCTCTCATGGCGTGTTCGGCCATTGCCATTCTCACTACCATAGGCATTGTGTTTTCGGTCGTGTTTGAAACCATGCGGTTCTTTGCCAAGGTCCCTGTGACCGAATTTCTGTTCGGAACGCAGTGGAGCCCGCAGACAGCGTTGCGATCTGACCAAGTTGGCTCCTCCGGTGCGTTTGGAGCAGTACCGCTGTTCATCGGGACTACCCTCATAATGTTCATCGCGATGTGCGTTGCTGGCCCGATTGGATTGTTCGCCGCCATTTTCATGGCAGAGTATGCCACTCCGAAAACGCGGTCTGTGGCAAAGCCGTTGCTGGAGGTTCTGGCGGGCATTCCGACTGTTGTATTCGGCTTTTTTGCTGCACTCACTGTCGCGCCTTTGATCCGCCGTTGGGGCGATTTTATGGGCCTGGACGTGGCTTCCGAGAGCGCACTTGCTGCCGGCATAGTCATGGGCGTGATGATCATTCCATTCATGTCGTCTTTGTCAGATGACGTTATCAATGCCGTACCGCAGTCTTTGCGCGATGGCTCTTATGCCATGGGCGCAACCAAGTCCGAAACGGTCAAGAAGGTCATTCTTCCCGCTGCGCTACCTGGTATCGTTTCGGCATTCATGCTGTCGATTTCTCGCGCTGTTGGCGAAACCATGATCGTGGTCATGGCTGCTGGTCTTGGCGCTCACGCTGTTAGCTGGAACCTGGCTGAGACCTTTAATCCACTGCAGGCAGTGACGACAGTGACTGTCCAGATTGCGACATTGTTGGTCGGCGACCAGGAGTTTGAAAGCGCCAAGACACTGTCAGCATTCGCTCTTGGCTTTGTACTGTTTTTCTTCACCCTTTTGCTCAACATGATCGCCTTGCGCGTCGTTACGCGTTTCAAGGAACAGTATGACTGAACACGCTGAAACAACCCGTGCTGCGAAGCAGGCCATAGGAGCCGTACGCGAGTATGATCTGGCTCGCCTTCGCAAGCGCTATCGCGCCGAGAAACGCTTCCGGTGGTACGGAATTGCGGCAATCATGTTTGCGTGTGCGTTTCTGGCTTTCCTGCTGGGTGACATCATATTGCGCGGACTGCCGGCATTTCAGACAAACACGGTCAAGCTGGATGTCACCATCGGCCGGGATGCTGTTGACCCGGCAAATCTGGCAGCCGGGAGCTACAACTCCATTGTCGCCTCAGCCATCCGTGAAAAATTTCCGGCGGTGACTTCGCGCAATGACCGGCGTGCACTTCCGAAACTTCTTTCGCTATCCGCTGTTGACGATGTGCGCAAGGCAGTTGAGGTCAATCCCGCACTTATCGGATCAACTGTCCAGCTCAATCTCAAGATGTCTGATGACGCCGACCTGTTTTATCAGGGGATCGTCTCTGATGAGGTAGCGCTGGCGACCAGGGGCGCTCTTGGCGCAGTCGATCAGGATGGCACTTACTCATTGAATTCCAGCAGTGATGATTTTGCTGCCGTGTTGGCGCGCGTAAAGTTGTACCTGGAGGAACGCAGAGCCAAGCAGGCCATTGAGGCCTCCAGGCTGGAGCGTGTCCTGGAAGGTCTCAGGTCCGGGTTGGCGCTGTCGCAGGCCGCATTGAATGAAGCTGGCGGCGAGGCTGCACCAGTTGACCATCCGGCCCGCCTGCGGCTGGCAAAGGCCCAGTCTGATTTCGATAGTGTTTCAACAGCTTTGGGGAGGCTCTCAGAAGAGGTTGCCTCCCTGACTGCCAGGACGTCGGACAAGCTCGCACCTGAGAAACTGGAGGCAACCATGCCGTCTTTCTTCGTCGGGCTGCCTGACGGGGGTATGTTGAAGTTGCTTGAGATCGAGACAGGCAAGGCCACCGCCGAGGCTTACATGAGCGTACCTGTAACCGGTGAAGTCCCTGCCGGCGCATGGTCCCTTGTCGAGCTGACCCAGCCTGAAGCCGATCGGCGCCTTTCGGACAGGGAAGCTATCTGGTTGATGAGCCTGCGTGACCGGGGTTTGGTTAAGAGCGGTTTCAACTGGAATTTCTTCCAGCGCGGAGATAGCCGTGAGGCAGAAGTTGCAGGCTTGCTTGGCGGTGTTGTCGGCTCTGCATTGACTTTGATCGTAACCCTGCTGCTGGCGCTACCGATTGGCGTTTCTGCGGCAGTGTACCTGGAAGAATTCGCCCCGAAAAATCGCCTGACCAGCTTCATCGAAGTCAACATCAACAACCTTGCAGCAGTGCCTTCTATCGTGTTCGGCCTGCTGGGTCTGGCAGTGTTTCTGAACTTCTTCGGTCTGCCCCGGTCCTCTGCGCTCGTTGGCGGCATGGTGCTTGCGCTGATGACTTTGCCGACAATCATCATTGCAGCGCGCGCAGCAATTCGCGCTGTACCTCCGTCGATCCGCGAAGGCGCGCTAGGGGTTGGTGCGTCCAGACAACAGGCGGTGTTTCATCATGTATTGCCTCTCGCCATGCCTGGCATCTTCACCGGTACAATTATTGGTATGGCCCAGGCCTTGGGAGAAACTGCACCATTGCTGATGATTGGCATGGTTGCATTTATCGTGGATGTGCCCTCAGGTTTTGCCGATGCGGCCACTGTCTTGCCAGTTCAGATTTATCTCTGGTCCGACCTTCCAGAGGCTGCATTCCAGGCCAAGACTGCCGGCGCCATAATGGTGCTCTTGGGGTTCCTGTTTATCATGAATGCGGTTGCTGTAGTGTTGCGCCGCCGCTTCGAACGCCGCTGGTAGGCGGCTGGTTATTGTCTGGAGAAAGTTATGGACGCAACCGTCATTGCTGGGCCGGAAAAGTTCAAGGCGATCATGACGCCGGTTGAACCGGTTGTCATGAAGGAACACAAGCCAAAGATTGTCGCCAATGACGTTATCGTGCATTACGGCAACAAACAGGCAATTTTCCCGCTCGACATCAAGATTCCTGATCGTGCGGTGTCTGCGTTCATTGGTCCGTCCGGCTGCGGCAAGTCAACCTTTTTGCGCTGCATGAATCGCATGAACGACACCATTCCGATTTGCCGAGTTGGTGGACACATAACCATTGACGGTGCCGACATCTATGACCCGGACCTTGACGTGGTTCAGCTTCGCGCCCGCGTCGGCATGGTGTTCCAGAAGCCAAACCCGTTCCCGAAATCGATTTTCGAAAACGTTGCCTATGGTCCGCGCATTCACGGCCTGGCCAAGAACAAGTCCGACCTGGAAGAGATTGTCGTTGGATCACTGAAGCGCGCTGGTCTGTTCGAAGAGGTGAAGGACCGTCTTGATGCGCCTGGCACTGGTCTGTCCGGTGGCCAGCAGCAGCGGCTTTGTATTGCCCGCGCCATTGCCGTGAACCCGGAAGTCATCCTGATGGACGAACCGTGTTCGGCGCTTGACCCGATTGCCACAGCCCGCATCGAGGAGCTGATCGACGAATTGCGCGAAAACTATTGTATCGTCATTGTTACCCACTCCATGCAGCAAGCAGCGCGCGTGTCCCAGATGACTGCTTTCTTTCACCTCGGAACCTTGGTTGAGGTTGGCGACACGGAAGCGATTTTCACCAACCCCCAGGAGCGCCGTACACAGGACTACATTATGGGGCGTTTCGGTTGACCTTCGTGCATCCGAGCTTCCCATCCTTGAAAGGTTGAAATCAAATGAGCAGCCATATTGTCACCGCCTTCGATCAGGATCTTGCCAAGCTGCGCAAGCTCATTTCGCAGATGGGCGGACTTTGCGAAGATCAATTCAGCAAATCCATCGAGGCGTTGTCAAAGTCTGACCGCGTGCTGGCCGAGCGTGTGATACTCGAAGACGACAAAGTTGACGAACTAGAAAAGGGTGTCGAGGAAAACGCGATAAAGCTGATCGCCATGCGCCAGCCCATGGCCACAGACCTTCGCGCCATTGTGGTCGCCATCCGCATTGCATCCGATCTTGAACGCATCGGGGATCTTTCCAAAAACATTGCCAAGCGCACTCTGGCGGTGAACGAGCCCTTGCCGCGCTCCTTGAATGTTGGGTTTAACCGCATGGCAGAGATGGCGCTTGAGCAACTGTCTGGTGTTCTGGATGCCTATGCCACTCTCGATACGCAAAAGGCCGCCGACGTATGGAACCATGACGCCCGCATAGATGCATTGTACAATTCGGTGTTTCGCGAATTGCTGACCTACATGATGGAAGATGCCCGTACGATCGGCATGTGTACCCATTTGCTGTTTGGCGCCAAGAACATTGAGCGCATCGGCGATCACACGACCAACATTGCAGAGAACATCCATTACCTGGTGACCGGTGGCACGCTGGATGGGCCGCGCCCCAAGGAAGACAGTACTTCGATGACCCCGGTCGATGCGCCCGCTGGAAGTTAGCCTGCTACTTGCTGGAGGTGTCCAATGACCGCAACCATACTCATCGTGGAAGACGAAGCGCCCATTCAGGAGCTGCTTGCCTATAACTTTGAGGCTGAAGGCTTCCGGGTGCGTGCTCTTGACGGCAATGAAGATGTTGTGCGTGACATCCTCTGTGATCTGCCCGACCTGATACTTCTGGACTGGATGCTGCCAACTCTGTCTGGCATCGAGATTTGCCGGCTGCTGCGTGCGCGGCCGGAAACCCGCGACATCCCCATTATAATGCTTACGGCACGTGGAGAAGAAGCCGAGCGCGTGCGCGGCCTGGCAACAGGAGCTGACGATTACGTAGTTAAGCCATTTTCGGTGCCGGAGTTGCTGGCCAGGGCAAAGTCATTGTTGCGCCGGGCCAGCCCGGAAGCGGTGGCTGATGTGCTGTCTGCCGGAGACTTGTCGCTCGATCGCCTTACAAGGCGGGTGCGACGGGCCGGGCGAGACATTGATTTGTCTCCAACCGAGTTCCGGTTGTTGGAGCACATGATGCAGGCGCCGGGGCGTGTCTACAGCCGGTCGCAGTTACTCGACGCAGTATGGGGCAGGAATGTCTATGTCGATGAACGCACAGTTGATGTGCATGTCGGGCGCTTGCGCAAGGCGATCAGCCGTTCTCGTGAGACGAACCCCATCCGCACGGTTCGCGGCATGGGCTACTCGTTCGATGAACGCTTCGGCAGGTCGGATTCCTGACTTGCTCTAGTTCGCACACACCTATGGAATGGACCGGTTTGAGTTTGCCCTCCACCGTCCCGTCAAATCAACTTCAAGCATTCAAGCTCAGGTGCCGGACCGGCGGCCGCGCTCACGATGGGGCTGATAGGCGATCTGCGCGTGACCAGGGCAGTAGGGCGCGCCCTCTTTCGGTGGCTTGCCGCAGAAGCAGAAGTCTTCGCTGCCCGGGTCGCCCAATGGCCAGCGGCAGGTCTTGTCAGACAACATGAGGATCGTCACTCGTTCGCCTTCGGGGATGTCGGCAATATGGATCGGCACCGGCTCGACAATCGGGTCAGGTTTTGACTCGGATAGAGGCTTGAGTGCGTTGTTGCCCACCGTCATCGCACTGCGAGTGGCAGACCCGCTTGGTCTTCCGGGGTGGCTCGGTTCGCGCGTCTTGCGGGTGCGCGGTGTTGAAACGCGGGTTCTGGTCACTCGGCCGGACAGCCCCATGCGATGAACCTTGCCGATGACGGCATTGCGCGTAACGCCGCCTGCGAGCTTGGTGGCAATCTGGCTGGCGCTCAGACCTTCAGCCCAAAGCTTCTTGAGTAATTCCACACGATCATCTGTCCAGGGCAGCTTTTGCGGCGTTTCAGACTGGTTTTGCACTTCGCTCACTTGGCAGAATCCTTCATCGTTCGCCGGACCGGTATTGGTGCGGCGCTGAACGCATATGTACGGACTGGTATCGCTACATTTCGTAGTTTGTTGAGCCGGACACTACTAAATAGGCTGAATCTGACGCAAGAGTCCGGAGGTTGATTTCGCTGGTTTTCCCCAGTTTCGGCACTGGAAGCATGGTTAATGACAAGTTAATCAACAGGAATGTGTCAGGTCGATGCGACGTTCTGACTCAGGCGGGCGAATTAAGGCAAATTCAGGTGCTTCGCGACCGGCAGCCCGCGCAGGGGCAGAGCGCGTTGCCATGGTCTGCAATTCGCAATATAATGTGGTCTGAATCAAATTGCGCCGCCGCCCCACGGTGGCGCTTATTGTTTGCTGGAGTGTTTGCGATGCCCTCTGCCATTATGCCGACCTACAACAGGACACCGTTTTCGATCGAAAGCGGCAAGGGTGCCTGGGTAAAAACCAGCGACGGCCGGGACCTGCTGGATTTTGGCTCCGGCATTGCCGTCAATCTGCTTGGTCATTGCCATCCACACCTGGTTGAGACAATGAAAACACAGGCTGACAAGTTGTGGCATTGCTCAAACCTGTATTCCAACCCGGACGCCGAACGGTTTGCCGAGCGGCTTTGTGCGGCAACCTTTGCGGACCGGGTCTTCTTCACCAATTCCGGCGCCGAGGCAATGGAGTGCGCCATCAAGACTGCTCGCAAATATCACGCAGCAATCGGCCATCCCGAGAAGTACAGACTGATCACCTTTGAAGGCGCGTTTCACGGTCGCACCCTGGCGACAATTGCCGCAGGCGGCCAGCAAAAATATATCGACGGATTCGGGCCCGCCGTTCAGGGCTTTGATCAGGTGCCGTTTGCAGACCATGAAGCCGTCGAAAGGGCGATCACACCTGAAACTGCGGGCATCCTCGTAGAACCTGTGCAGGGCGAGGGCGGCGTGCGCCCGCTGCCGGCAAAGTGCCTCAAGGGCCTGCGTGAACTTTGCGACAGGCATGGTCTGTTGCTGGTGTTCGACGAGGTTCAATGTGGCATGGGCCGTACCGGTAAACTGTTTGCCCATGAATATGCAGGCATTGCGCCGGACATCATGGCTTCTGCCAAGGGTATCGGCGGCGGTTTCCCGCTGGGGGCTTGCCTGGCAACCGAACAGGCTGCCCAAGGCATGGTTGCCGGTAGTCATGGCTCCACTTACGGCGGCAATCCCATGGCCATGGCCATCGGCAACGCCGTTCTTGATATTGTGCTCGCAGATGGGTTTCTCGATCAGGTTAATCAGACCGCGCTGCTGCTTGCTCAGAGGCTGGCAGGATTGTGCGATGAATTTCCCGAAATCGTCGAAGGCACCCGCGGGCAGGGTCTGATTCTTGGCCTCAAGTGCAAGGTGCCCAATACCGAGCTTCAAAAGGCCGCTGTTGATGCTGGTTTGTTGAGTGTTGTTGCGGGCGACAATGTGCTGAGGCTTTTGCCGCCGCTGAATATTACGTCAAAAGAAGTATCAGCAGCTGTTGAGCGCCTTGAAGCGGCATGCGCCACAGTTCGCTCTGCTGCCTCGACTGAAACTGTCAAGGCATCGTAAGGCGGCAAGGCGCGGCGAACACATACATCCAAGGGGATCTGACATGAAAGTGTCTGATGCAGCGAAGTCGTTTCTGGATATCTCGGAGCTTTCCACCGCCGAGTTGCAGACAATGCTGGCAAGCGCACTGGCGGCCAAACTTGCTCGCAAGGGCGAGACGAGGGGCACCGTTGACGGGCAGCGTCCGCTGGACGGTCATGTACTTGCGATGATTTTTGAGAAGCCTTCAACACGTACACGCGTGTCGTTTGACATCGCGATGCGCCAGCTTGGTGGTGAAACCATCATGCTGTCGGCTGCTGAACTGCAGCTTGGCCGCGGCGAAACCATTGCAGACACAGCCCGAGTTTTGTCTCGCATGGTTGATGTCATCATGCTGCGCACCCATGGCGAGGAAAAGCTGCGGGAGCTGGCTGCCGAGGCCACAGTGCCGGTGATAAACGGTTTGACTGACAGTTCACACCCATGCCAGATCATGGCAGACATTCTGACGCTTCAGGAGCACAAGGGATCAATCGATGGCAAGTCAGTTGCCTGGGTTGGTGACGGCAACAATGTTCTCACTTCCTGGATACAGGCCGCCGGCCGATTGGACTTCGAACTACGTATTGCCACTCCCCCTGAATTGGCGCCCGATGCAAAAGCGCTGGAGTGGGCCAAGGCTCAGGGCGCGCGCATTCATGTTACAACGGACCCAGGTGATGCAGTTAGCGGCGCAGATTGCGTGCTGACAGATACCTGGGTGTCGATGAATGATGATGCCACCGACCGGCACAATCTGCTCAGAGCCTATCAGGTGAACGATGCACTTATGGCAAAGGCAGGCAAGGACGCAATCTTCATGCATTGCCTGCCGGCGCATCGCGGTGAGGAGGTGACAGCTTCCGTTATTGACGGTCCGCAATCAGTGGTCTTTGACGAGGCTGAAAACCGTATTCATGCGCAAAAGGCAATTCTGCGCTGGTGTACCGGTAAACTCTAGGCCCTGACAGGAACAACTCGTGACCGACGCCAAAACGCTGGACATAACCGCCGCCATTTCGGTTGAAGACGCCGTGCTGCCATTCAGCATCAAGCCCCTTGGAGTACGTGGCCGCATGGTGCGCCTCGGAACGTTGCTCGATGGCATTATCGCCAGGCATGACTATCCGATGGCCGTCTCTGCCATCGTTGCTGAAGCCGCAGCACTTGTTGCGCTGTTCGGGTCGATGTTGAAGTTCGATGGCAAGTTCATTCTTCAGACCTCAACCGACGGGCCGGTGTCGATGATAGTGGCCGATTTCGTATCGCCAAACCTGATCAGGGCTTATGCCAAGGTGGATGTGCAGTCGCTGACTGCACTTGAGGCAGCCGGCAACCTTACTCAGCAATCGATCATTGGAAACGGCCATCTTGCCATGACAGTGGACCAGGGTGCCGACATGGAGCGTTACCAGGGCATTGTCGGGTTGCAGGACGCGACCTTGAGCGATGCCGCCCATGACTACTTCCGCCAGTCTGAGCAGATACCTACTCTTTTGAAGATGGCAGCAGGCCCGCTGGTTGGTCGTGGTGGTAGACCAGACAGCTGGCGCGCCGGCGCCATAATGATCCAGCACTTGCCGGAAGAGGGTGGCATCAGCCCGATGCAGGTGCACTCCGGCGATGATCCATCCGGTGCAGGACTGCCTTTGGTCAGCGAGGATGACAATTGGGTCAAGGCCAGGCTCCTGCTTGACACAATCGAGAACCATGAGTTGATCGACCCGTTACTGTCCTCGCAGCGCGTCCTCTACCGGTTGTTTCATGAAGACGGCGTAACCGTTTTTCCTGAATTGAAACTGGAACGCTACTGTTCGTGCTCGCGCCAACGCTTGCAGGACATTCTTCAGCGAATGCCGCTGGACGACAAGCAGCACATGGCAGCGGAAGGCCAGATAGAGGTGACCTGCGAGTTCTGTTCTGCGAAGTATGACTTTGCTGAAACCGAGATTGCTGGCGACTAGGACCTGAAGACTAGTTGATGCTCAACTCTTCTCCCAGCCGATCGAGAAACCTGTCACATGCATCAAGCTGGCTTGTGGCGATGAACTCATCTGGCTTGTGCGCCTGGTTGATGCTGCCTGGGCCGCAGATCACTGTCGAAATACCTGCCGCCTGAAAGTGGCCGGCCTCGGTGCCATAGGAAACCACGCTGGTGCGGTTGGAGCCTGTCAACCGCATGGCAAGTGGCTTGGCCAAACCTTCCGGCTCAGGTGCCAGGCCCGGTACATTGACATAGTTGTCTGTTTCGATGCCGCACAGCGGGTAAGCCTGCCGGATGACACCGTTACGCGCGTCCACAAAGCGTTGTACCCGATCGCGGATTTCGTCTTCGTCCTGGTCTGGCAGTAACCGCGCTTCCCATGAGATCGTGGCCTCGTTCGGCACTATGTTCACCGCTGTGCCGGAGTGCAGTGCGCCCACGTGCACAGTGGTGAATGCCGGGTCAAACTCACATTCGGGGTTGTCCCTCGTGCGCATCTCTTCCGCGATTGCATTGATCTCGTTGATCACCAGCACTGCTTCGTTGAGTGCGCTCCAGCCCAGCGAAGGGTTGCTTGAATGCGCATCAGCACCTTTGACCTTTGTTACAAAGGCCTGGCAGGCCTTATGCCCGATCACAACGTCCATCATGGTCGGTTCACCGACGATGCAGATGGCAGGTTTGGGCATATCGCCGCCCAATGCGCGGATCGCTGGTAGCACGCCTTCACAAGTCAACTCTTCGTCGCATGAAAGCACCAGTTGCACCGGCCGCTGCAGCGCTTGCGTCTTTAGCCGCGGCACGGCAGAGAGACAGCAGGCCAGAAAGCCCTTCATGTCGCAGGTTCCCCGGCCATGCAGTGCGCCCTGCCTGTCTGTCAGCAAGAACGGATTGCTGCTCCAATCCTGTCCGGCGACAGGCACAGTGTCGGTGTGACCGGAAAGAACTACCCCGCCATCCTGCTTCGGGCCGATGTGGGCAATAAGGTTTGTCTTGCCAGGCGCATAGTTGGCGCGCACCGTTTCAACACCCAGACCTTTCAGAAAATCCTCGGCAAACTCAATCAGCGGCAGGTTTGAATTGTGCGACGTTGTGTCAAAGCTGATCAACCGCTTCAGTAGCGAGGCAGAAGATTGAAGGGCAGGGGCTGTCAATTGCAACTCTCCGGATACAGCAGTTCGTCTAGTTGATGGTAAGACCGGCCTGCGGGGAGTCCAGTGAAAAAGCCGGCACATCCACGCGCAACATGTCACCGTTGTCGCTTGTCATCGTATAGAACCCGGCCATGAATCCACTGGGCGTTGAAAGCGGACAGCCGGAAGTATACTCGAAGCGCTCTCCAGGGCCCAGCGTCGGCTGTTTGCCGACCACGCCATCCCCGTCAACCTGCTGGCGCTGGCCATTGGCATCGATAATCTCCCAATGCCGCGTTAGCAATGTCACGGTTTGCTGTGACTGGTTCTCGATTGTTATGGTGTAGGACCACACGAAATAGTCGTCTGACGGATCGGATCGGTCATCCAGATATTGGGGCAACACCGAAATCTGGATGCCATGTGTGATCTTTTGATAGGTACTCATGATTCGCCTTTACCGTCCTTCAATCGCACAACCTCCGCCTCGTCCCCTTTCAAAGGCAAAGGTTTATCTGTTTATCCACGACAAACAGTAGGATGCGCCCATGTATCACCGTAACAACGCCGACAGCCAAAATACGATGTGCTAAATATACCAAATGAAACGCAAGCGGGATCGGAACGGATGACCACGTCTGCCGCCAACGGCATTGCACCTGCCCATATTATACGGCAAATGCTCGAGCAGGGCCACATTTCGGCCGCAAGCAAGCTGGACGCCGACCAGATACAGCCGGCCAGCCTTGATCTGCGTCTGGGCGAGACTGCCTGGCGCGTGCGCGCCTCGTTCATGCCGGGGCGGCACAACACGGTTTCTGACCGGTTGGACAAACTGGCCCTGCACAAGATTGACCTGTCGCAGGGTGCCGTTCTGGAAGTTGGCTGCGTGTATATTGTGAGGTTGCTGGAATCACTGGATCTCGAGAGTTCGGTTTCGGCTGCTGCCAATCCGAAGAGCTCGACTGGCAGGCTGGACATCTTTACCCGCGTTATCGCCGACAACGCGTCTGAGTTTGACAAGGTGCCGGCCGGCTACAAGGGCCCGCTGTATGCCGAAATATCGCCGCGCACATTTCCCATTCTGGCGCGCACGGGCTCACGCCTTTCGCAAATCCGCTTCCGCCAGGGCGACGTGGCACCAAGCGACGAACTGATCCACCAGCTGCATGCCGAGCGGCCTCTGGTTACTTCTGGTGAGGTTTCCATCGACAACGGCATTGCCTTGTCCATCGATCTGTCGAGCTTCGGCAAGGATCACCCGGTCGGCTTCCGTGCCAAGCGTCACTCCGGCCTGGTTGATGTGGATCGCAAGGCTGCGCTGGAAGTTCTCGACTACTGGGATCCCATCTGGCAACAGGGCTCACTTATCCTCGATCCGGATCAATTCTACATTCTGGCTTCCAAGGAAGCGGTTCGTGTGCCACCGACCTATGCAGCGGAAATGGTGCCGTTCAATCCGTTGGTGGGCGAGTTCAGGGTGCACTATGCAGGGTTTTTTGATCCCGGTTTCGGCGATGTGTCAGGCGGTGGCGAAGGCTCAAGGGCTGTGCTGGAAGTGCGCAGCCACGAGGTGCCATTCATCCTGGAGGATGGCCAGACCATTGGCAGGCTGGTGTATGAACCGCTCAGCGAACCACCGGCAAGTGTCTACGGCCAGGGCATCGGCTCCAACTACCAGAAGCAGGGTCTGAAACTGTCAAAACACTTCAAGCCGTTTCAGGCTTGAGCGCTTGGCTGCTCCTGAGTGCATCTTTCCTGAGCATCGACTTTCACGCTGATCATCTTCGGTTCAGGTTAGCTCACAATATAACACTGAATTCAGGGACTGATACCTCGGCCATTTTCATTAAGCTTCCGTGGCTTGGCGTCGCTGTTTGACCAGCGCAGGCCCGAGCAGAAAAACAAACCCGGCAAACGCCAGGACCCATGCGATGGCTGAAGCGGCAAGACCGGTGTCTTGTTCAATCAGGTCCAGTCCCGTAGCAATCCGCAATAGCGCGGCTGTACCTGCAAACGCAAACATCGCCTTCATGCCAGTGTTTGCTGTTAGCTTCCTGCCGGTATGGCCCAGGGTGGCTCGCACCATAACGACCAGCGTCATTGTGCCAATGGCACCTGCACCAAATGCATGCAGCCCGGCTGCCTGGGAGGCAGAGGCAGGTAACAAAATCGACCATGCCAACAAGCAGAAACCCAGTGGTACAAATGCATAGGCAATGTGCAGCATGAGGATCAGGATTTCGCCTCTGCATCGAAACCCCACCCAACGCGCCAGCCGAACGATGTGCGCCAAAGCTGCAAGACCCAACGCCCATCCTGACACTGCTGCATCGGGCCACACCGTCCACAGCGCCAGAGCAATAACGCCAAGCAATATCGCAACACCGTCTGCCTTGCCAAACGGTGCAGGCAACCGGCCGGGATTGTTGTGATTCAGCCAGTTGCGGGTAAAGCTCGGAATAATCCTGCCGCCGATCAGCATGATCAATGTGACAGCTGCCAGAAAACCCGCCCGGCGCGCATAGTCGCTGCTGCCCCAGTTGTGTACCTCAAAATGGTATCCAACATTGGCCGCCAGCAACACGCCAACAGGGATCAGCACTTTGAGGTTGCGCCAATTGCGCCCCTTGCAAATCTCATTGCCCGCGACAGCAACAATCAGTGCCAGGAAACTGCAGTCAATCAACAACGTTGGCAGCCAGCCAATGACGGTTGAAAATGTAATCGCCAGCCGCCCGGCCAGCCACACCAGCACCAGCCCCATTAGCGGCATTCCGCGCACCGGCAGTCTGCCGGTCCAGTTGGGAATGGCGGTAAACAGAAACCCGGTAAGGATGGCAGCCAGATAACCAAACAGTATTTCATGGATATGCCAGTCGATGCCCGGCATGACGCTTGGCAGATTGAGCGTGCCGGAAACAACCGGCAGCCACAGTACCATAATCAGCGCGCTATAGATGGCGCCGGCAAGAAAGAATGGCCTGAAGCCGCCGTTCAGTATTGCAGGGCCGGAATAGTCACGCTTGGGATTGTTCACCAGGATCTACCCCTTAAATCATGTTCAGTTCTCGTCCATCTTTAGCGCAGCAATAAAAGCTTCTTGCGGAATTTCCACACGGCCGAACTGGCGCATGCGCTTTTTGCCTTCTTTCTGCTTGTCCAGAAGCTTGCGCTTGCGCGTGGCATCGCCGCCATAACACTTCGCGGTCACGTCCTTGCGCATGGCAGACAATGTTTCGCGGGCAATCACCCGCCCGCCGATAGCTGCCTGAATGGGAATCTTGAACATATGCCGCGGGATCAGCTCCTTGAGCTTTTCCACCATCACCCGACCGCGCTGTTCAGCGCGCGCCCGGTGCACGATGATTGCCAATGCGTCGACCGGTTCTTCATTGACCAGGATGTGCATGCGCACCAGGTCGCCCGGCTCGTAGTCTACCATTTTGTAGTCGAAGCTGGCGTAACCGCGCGTCACAGATTTCAACCGGTCGTAGAAATCGAACACCACCTCATTGAGCGGCAATTCATAGATCAGCATGGCGCGCGCGCCCGCGTACGTCAGTTCTTTCTGCCTGCCGCGACGGTCCTCGCAAAGTTTCAGCACTGCGCCAAGGTATTCGTCCGGCACCAGGATGGTTGCCTGAATCCATGGTTCATCGATGCTCTCGATAAAGTTGGGCTCGGGCATGTCAGCCGGGTTGTGTAATTCCTGCATCTCACCCTTGATCGGATGGATGTGGTAGATCACCGATGGTGCCGTGGTGATAAGATCAATATTGAACTCGCGCTCAAGCCGGTCGCGGATAATCTCCAGATGCAGCAGCCCGAGGAAGCCGCACCGGAAACCGAAGCCAAGCGCAGCAGATGTCTCCATCTCGTACGAGAAGCTCGCATCGTTGAGGCGCAGCTTGCCCATGGCCTCGCGAAGGTCCTCGAACTCTGCAGTGTCCACGGGGAAGAACCCGGCAAATACCACCGGCTGGGCGGGCTTGAATCCGGGCAGCGCCTTGTCGCATGGGCGCTTTTCCTCCGTTACCGTATCACCTACACGGGTGTCGGCCACTTCCTTGATCTGCGCGGTAAAGAAACCGATCTCGCCAGGAGTCAGATCTTCCACCATCTCCTGCTTCGGCCGGAACACGCCGACCCGGTCTACAAGATGGTTGGCATCAGTGGACATGAGTTTGATGCGCATGCCCTTTTTCATTTTGCCGTCGATAATGCGCACGAGCACAATGACGCCGAGGTAGGCGTCGTACCAGCTATCAACCAGCAGCGCCTTTAGCGGCTTGTCAGCGTCACCGACAGGAGCCGGTAGCCGGTGCACGACGGCTTCCAGCACTTCCTTGATGCCGATGCCCGTCTTGGCAGAAATCTCAAGTGCCTCGGATGCATCCAGCCCGATAACGTCCTCGATCTGCTGCTTTACCCGGTCCGGTTCTGCCGCCGGCAGGTCGATCTTGTTGAGCACCGGAACGATCTCGTGATTGTTGTCGATGGCCTGGTACACGTTGGCCAATGTCTGCGCTTCTACGCCCTGTGCAGCATCCACGACCAGCAATGAGCCTTCCACCGCGGCGAGTGACCTGTTCACCTCGTAGGCAAAGTCCACGTGGCCGGGTGTGTCGATCAGGTTCAGCTCATAAGTCTCGCCATTGTCGGCGGTGTAATCGAGGCGAACTGTCTGTGCCTTCACGGTAATGCCGCGCTCACGCTCGATATCCATGGAATCGAGCACCTGCTCTTTCATCTCACGTTCGCTCAACCCACCGCACACCTGAATCAGCCGGTCTGCCAGTGTCGATTTGCCGTGGTCAATGTGTGCAACGATGGAAAAATTGCGGATGTGGGAAGTGTCTGTCATGGGCGGGGTGTTTGGCAGCAGTGCGGGGTTCCGTCAAGCTGACAAATCGCGCGGTGCAGGACTGGACTAGAGTTTGGAATTATTCTAAACAAATCACATATTCACCCTGCATCAAATTCAACAAGAGTCTCTGACCGTGAAACCGTTTGCCGAACTCAGCGAAAAGGAAATTCTGGCCCTTGCCATTTCCAGCGAAGACGATGATGCGCGCACCTATACGGCGTTTGCCAACTCGTTGCAGGAGCAGTATCCGGCATCGGCGCGCGTGTTTGTCGAGATGGCAGAAGAAGAGCACGAGCACCGGCGCAGATTGACCGAGTTGTTTCAAAAGAAATTTGGCGACTTCATCCCCCTCATTCGCCGCTCAGACGTGGCGGGCTTCGTCAAGCACAAGCCTGCCTGGCTGATGCAGAAACTCTCGCTCGATACTGTGCGCCAGCGCGCCGAAGTGATGGAACTGGAGAACTACCGCTTCTACAAGCAGGCGGCCGAGCGCAGTTCAGATGATGATGTAAGGAAACTGCTGCTTGATTTGGCCGAAGAAGAAAAGGGCCACGAGAACCTGGCTGCCAAGCTGTCGGAAAAGCACCTGGATGCCGACACAAAGCTGGAGGAAGCTGACGCTGAAAAGCAGCTGTTCCTGCTGCAGGTGGTGCAGCCCGGTCTGCTCGGGTTGATGGACGGGTCGGTGTCGACGCTGGCACCACTGTTCGCCGCCGCGTTTGCTACCCATGACACCTGGCAGACATTCCTCGTTGGAACCGCCGCTTCAATAGGCGCAGGCATCTCGATGGGTTTTGCCGAGGCCTTGTCTGACGACGGCGAACTGACCGGACGCGGTCACCCGTATATTCGCGGATCAGCTGCCGGAATAATGACTGCCATCGGTGGTCTCGGTCACACGTTGCCATACCTGATCAATGATTTCTGGACCGCCACGATCCTGGCCGTGTTGATTGTGTTCATTGAGCTTTGGGCAATCTCGTACATCCGCTACAAGTACATGGATACGCCTTTTCTGCGCGCTGCATTCCAGATCGCTCTTGGTGGCTTTATCGTATTTCTGGCAGGGATATGGATAGGCAGCCATTAACTGCCTACACCGATCTTTCCTATGGCGGGAAGCTTGATGGCGAGGTCATCAAAGTCCACCCCGATGGTTGCGCCCAGAAAGTGCAGCTCCACGCCTTCGCGCAACGCAACACCTGCACCAATATACCCACCCAATGACACCTGATAGCCGGTGCCAGATGGCATTGGCGCGAGGCGCAAGCCCGGTCCCAGCCAGTCCTTGCCGACGCCTGTGGCATCAAGCTCTACACCAAGCTCCGGTACCTCGCGTGCAATAGTGGCAACAAAAGTGTTGGAGTTTGGGCCGGGCCACACGACATAATCGCCGCGCGCCGACCATCTATAGGCCTGCACCTTGGCGATAATTTTCGGGATTGCTCGTTCTGCCTTGTCACCATGCAGTTCGCGGACAATTTCCGGTTCTGAGGAATACCACCGCCCATCGGGGGCATAGGCATTGTGGCGCACCGGCATTCCCCACCCGACAACCTCGAAGCGGTCGTATTTCAGTGCGCCCTTTGGTTTCACCACGATCCAGTGGTGCACCGCAAAGATGCCTTTCCAGCGTCCTGAGCGTGCAGCCATGACGTAAATTGCAGCAGGTTGATCCTGGGAGGCAGCTGGCAGGATGCCGGCTGATGACCAGTCCGCAGACCGCCACCCCGGTGCCCAGCCCTTTGAATAGGATAGTGCCGCACCAGTTGCTATTGGCAGCACGATCAGCAAGAAGACCGCGCAAAGTAGCAATTTGAGAAGTCGCCCGAACATGATCGACAAATGAACCTTCAATTGCGGCTCATCTTTGACGTGCGCTCACACACCCAGAAACCGGTGCTGCACCTCTTCACTCTTTTTTAGCTGCGCGGAAGTGCCGGACCACACAACCTGACCCTTCTCCACGATGAAATGCCGGTCAGCAAGCTTCAGCAGGTCTTTCAGGTTTTTGTCCACCACCAGTATCGAAAGGCCGGACTTGCGCAAGTCTGCAAGTGCGGACCAGATCTTGTCGCGGATCAATGGCGCGAGGCCTTCCGTTGCCTCGTCCAGTACAAGCAGTTTCGGGTTAGTCATGAGTGCCCGGCCAATGGCCAGCATCTGTTGCTCGCCACCAGACAGCAGATTGGCCATGGAGGTGGCGCGCGCCTGAAGCTCCGGGAACATGGCGAAAACCTTTTCCAGCGTCCACGGATCTGGATGCTTCAGATGGTTGGAAGATGTTGCTACCAGGTTTTCGCGAACTGACAAATTGGGGAAAACCTGACGGCCTTCCGGTACCAGTCCGATGCCCAAATTGGCGGTCTTGAACGAAGGCAGCCTCGAGACTTCCTGGCCCTCGAACAGAATTGACCCGGCCGTTGGTTTTACGATGCCCAGTACAGAGTTGATCGTCGTGGTTTTACCCATGCCGTTTCGGCCCATCAGCGTCACCACCTCACCGGCCTGCACGCTAAAATCCATGCCGAACAACGCCTGGCTTGTTCCGTAGTGGGTTTGCAGGCCTGAGACTTCCAGCATCGTATCAGTCCTCCCCCAGGTAGGCGTCGCGAACGGCCTTGTCCTTGCGGATTTCGTCAGGCTTTCCGGTGGCGATGATGCGGCCGTACACCAGCACGGAAATCCGGTCAGCCAGGGCAAACACCGCATCCATGTCGTGCTCTACCAGCAAAATCGTCTTGTCACCCTTGAGGCCTTTCAGGATCTCGACCATGGCAGCACTTTCTTCCACGCCCATGCCGGCCATCGGTTCATCCAGCAGCATGAAAGAAGGCTTTGTTGCCAGTGCCATGGCAATTTCGAGTTGACGCCGCTCGCCGTGGCTCATGGCAGAGGCGACAGTACCGGCGCGGTCTGCCAGCCCGACTTTTTCCAGCACGGCCATCGCGGGTTCCCGCAGCCGCCTTTGCGACGAGGCAAACTCCCAGAACCGGAACGAATGCCCGTCATGCGCCTGCACGGCCAGCGAGACATTGTCTATGACGCTGAGTTCCATGAATACCGACGTGATTTGGAAAGACCGGGCCATGCCGTAGTGCGAGCGCCTGTGCGTTGGCAATTGCGTAATATCGCGGCCGTTGAAAACTATACTGCCCCGGTCAGGCGCCAGGTCGCCCGAAAGCTGCGCAATCAGCGTAGTCTTGCCGGCGCCATTTGGCCCGATGACCGCATGCAGCTCACCCTTTTCGATACTCAGTGTTACGTTATCCGTGGCTGTAACACCACCGAATGACTTTTGCAGTTTCCGGATGTCGAGCACTGCCTCAGTCACGGGTCCACCCCCGCTGAACGAGTCCGTTCAGGCCACCCTTGACGAACAGCACCGACAAGATGAGCAGGATGCCGAAGGGCAATGCCCAATAGGTTGTGTAGGCTGACAGGATTTCCTCAATCACCAGAAATGTAACTGCGCCGAATACCGGGCCAAACAGCGAACCTGTGCCGCCGAGGATTACCATGAACATGAGCTCGCCAGACCGGGTCCAACTCATCATGTCAGGAGAAATGAAGCTTTGGAAGTTGCCCAGCAATGCACCAGCCAGTCCGCATATCGCACCAGCCAATACATAGGCTGCGAGCTTGTAGGCATAGGTATTGTAGCCCAGTGCCTTCATGCGGGCTTCGTTCGACTTGCACCCCCGCACCACCATGCCGAAGCGCGAATTCACCATCCGGTAAACCCCATAGATGGTAGCCAGCAGTACCGTGTAACACAGGGCGAACAACACGAGCTTGTTTTCGATGTCGATGAAGTCGAGCACCGAGCGGTTGTAGATGGTCAACCCGTCATCGCCGCCATACTCGTCGAGCGACAGGAAGAAATAGTACCCCATCTGCGCGAACGCCATGGTGATCATGATGAAATAGACACCCTTTGTGCGCAGCGAGATGGCGCCAGTGATCAGCGCAAAACATGCCGATGCCAGGATTGCCAGCGGAAAATGCAGCCACCCGGACTCGTAGCCATAATAGGCGGGTATGCCCACGCAATAGGCGCCGATGCCGACAAAAGCTGCGTGTCCAAATGAGATCATGCCGCCGAAGCCCAGGATCATGTTGAGGCTCACCGCGGCGATGGAAAGACACACAATGCGGGTGGCGAAGTCGAGATAGAACCGGTTGTCCGTGAAGTAGGCTATCAAGGGCAGCACCAGCAGCAGCACCATGAAGATAATCGTGATGACACGGGCATTGCGGTTGTCGAAAAGGCCGGGTGCGCGAAGGTGCGTGGCGAGGATTGCGGAGGTATCGCTCATCTATCTCACCTTGGGTGGAAACAGGCCCTGCGGACGCAGAGCCAGCACAGCTGCCATGATGATGTAGATCAGCATTGATGCGATCGCAGGACCTGCGGTTTCCGCAGCATTCACCGGTATGAAGGCTTTCAGGATATCATCCAGATACGACCGTCCAAGTGTATCAATCAGGCCGATCAGCAAAGCAGCGATGAAGGCTCCCTTCATCGACCCGATACCCCCCACAATGATAACCACGAAGGCGGTGATGATGATGTCATTTCCCATCCCGATTGAGGCCTCAGTAATCGGTGCGATCAGCATTCCTGCAATGCCTGCCAGCACAGCGCCCAGCGCAAATACGGCAGTGAATAAAGTCTTGATGTCGATGCCAAGCGCCGACACCATCGTCCGGTTTGAAGCGCCTGCGCGGATCAGCATGCCCAGCCTGGTGTGGCTGATCAGCAGGTACAGACCTATGGCAATCAGCAGGCCGACGCTGATGATCACTAGCCGGAATGACGGTATCAGGACTCCGGGCATGATCAGCATCGGTTCACGCAATGCTTCGGGCAACGGAATGGCAATGCCTTCCGGTCCCCAGATCAGCTGCACCAGTGTATCGGCAATCAGGATGAAGCCGAAAGTCGCCAGCACATGGTCCAGATGGTCACGGGCGTACAGATGTCGGATGACGCCCACCTCCAGCACCAGCCCCACCAAGGCTGTAAGCGGTATCGCCAGCAGGGCACCCCATATGAAATTGCCGGTCCAGAACGTCAAAGTGGCGCAGAAGAATGCGCCGATCATGTAAAGTGACCCATGCGCCAGATTGACGAAATCCATGATGCCGAACACCAAAGTCAGCCCGGCTGCCAGCAGGAATAGCAACACGCCCAGCTGCAGTCCGTTCATCAACTGGATGAAAAATAGTGCGTTCATGTCCCCTTGCCACCCAAGTGCCGGTTTTGCCAGCGTTTTCTTTAGCGGTATACGCTGTCTGTCCCTCGCTTTTACAGCATATCCCGATCCGGAAACGGGGAGAACGTTCAGTTCTCCCCAGTCTCTTAGTGTCTTGCCTGTCTGGCTATTGCGCCATGGGGCATTCGCTCACATATGGGTCGACGTGGTTCTCAAACACCGTCTTGATCACTTTGGTCGTCCAGTTGCCATCGGCATCAGTCACCACTTCGCGCAGGTAAAAGTTCTGTACAGGCATGTGATTCTTGCCAACGGTGTATTTGCCCCGCACTGATGCGTAGTCCGCCTTCACGAAGGCTGCACGCAGATCGTCGGTCTTGCTAATGTCACCGCCAACAGCCGTTACTGCAGAGTTGATCAGGTTTATGGTGTCGTAGGCCTGTGCCGCATAGAATGACGGATACCGCTTGTATTTTTCCCGGAAGCTGGAAACGAAAGTCTTGTTGGCTTCATTGTCCAGGGTCGGGTCCCATTCCTGCGTCATCTTCGAACCGAGTACGCCTTCCAGCTTGCCAGCCTGCAACTTTGGCAGCGAGATCGCGTCCACCGTGAACACCGAGTAAAGGTCCATCGTACCTTTCAGACCTGCCTGCTGGTATTGCTTGATGAAAGCCCCGCCCGCTTTGCCAGGGTAGAACACGAAAATGGCTTCGGCGCCTGACGATTTGGCCTTGGCCAGCTCAGCCGAGAAGTCGAGTTGATCAGGCCACTTGGTCAGATCCTGTCCCTTGATCTCGCCCTTGAAGGTGCGCTGCACACCGGCAAGCATGTCCTTGCCCGCAGCATAGTTGGGGCCCATCAGGTAAAGCGATTTAACGCCCTGCTGGTTCAGCACTTCGCCCATCGCCATCGGAGTCTGATCGTTCTGCCATGACGTGGAGAAGAAATTCTCGTTGCATTGTTTGCCGGCAATCTGCGAAGGCCCGGCATTGGACGAAATCAGAAATCTTCCATTGTCGAAAACAGTCTTCATCGAGGCCAGCAGCACATTGGACCAGATATAGCCGGCAACAATCGGCACGTTGTCCTGCTGCACCAGCTTGTCGGTTTTCTGCTTGCCGATGTCTGGCTTGAACCCATCGTCCTCGAAGATGATCTCAACCGACTTGCCGCCCATCATGCCGCCGAGCTGCTCCATGGCCAGGTCCACGGCATCCTTCATGTCGTTGCCTATGACCGCTGCAGGCGTTGTCAGCGTCGTTACGTATCCGATCTTGATATCAGCTGCCAGCGTGGTTGTCGCCATGAGCACCATGGCGAGTGCAGCAAGTCCTGTCCTCTTGAGCATTGTTATTCCTCCCTGGTTGGTTCTGTTTGTGCCGTCCCGGTTGCTCCAGACGTGCAATTGCAATGAACGATAGAGGCAATGATCGCAGACTTCCAGCACTTGCAGACTGAAATATCATTCACATCAGTGAAATCCTTGCCTGCCGGAGCTGTCGCGCCTAACCTGCCGGACAGCTGAAACCAGGCACACGGAACCTATGCTCTCCAAGGACATCAACGACCTCATCACCCGCACCGGCAAAGACACCGCCTGCGGCAATCTCATGCGACAGTACTGGCAGCCGGCAGCCTTGAGCGATGAACTGTCCGCCCCGCGTCCGGTTGTGCCTGTGCGTTTGCTGGGTGAAGACCTCGTGCTGTTTCGCGATAACGAGGGCAAGCTTGGCCTGATCGGCAGGCATTGCCCGCATCGCGGTGCAGACCTTTGCCACGGCAGGCGCGAAGACAATGGCTTGCGATGCCCGTTTCACGGCTGGCACTTTGACCGCTCTGGCCAGTGCGTTGAGCAGCCGGGCGAGCCGCTTGGCAGCACCATGCACGAGCAGATAAAGACGGTGTCATATCCGGTGCTGGAGAGAAACGGTGTCGTGTTTACCTTTATGGGTGAGGGCGAGCCACCGGCCTTCCCCGATTTTGATTGTTTCACTGCACCTGAAAGCCATGTGTTTGCGTTCAAGGGGCTGTGGGAGTGCAACTGGCTGCAGGCGATGGAGGTTGGCATCGATCCAGTCCATGCATCTTTCCTGCACCGCTTCCTTCAGGACGAGGATCCGGCCGAAGGCTATGGCAAGCAGTTCCGGGACCGTGCAGCCAATACGGACATCCCGATGACACAGCTTCTGCGAGAGTATCCGCGCCCTGAAATCAGTGTCGAAGAGACGGACTATGGCTTGCGGCTGATAGCACTGCGCCATCTGGATGATGGTCGCACGCACGTGCGCGTCACCAACCAGATCTTTCCAGAAGCCATCTGCATACCAATGTCGAACGAGATGACCATCACCCAGTGGCACGTGCCCATAGATGATACCCATTGCTACTGGTATTCCATGTTCACTTCGTTTGGTGAGCCGGTGAACAAGCCGGTGATGCGCGAGCAGCGCCTTAAGGAGCACCGCCTGCCGGATTACGCCCCTCTTAAGAACAAGCGCAACAACTATGGCTACAATCCGGCGGAACAGACGGATGAGACCTATACCGGGATGGGACTGGACATCAACGTCCACGATCAGTGGGCTGTGGAAAGTCCCGGGCCTATTTTTGACCGCACCAAGGAGCATCTTGCCACCTCTGACAAAGCCATTGTTGCCTACCGCCGCATGCTGAGAAAGGCATTGGCCGAAGTGAACGATGGTTCGCAACTGCCCGGCCTGCCCAACGGTAAGCGGCTTGATCTGTCAGGCCCTGTTGCGGTTGATGCCATTGCTCCTGATGGAGACTGGCAAGGTGTCTGGCGCAAGCGCGATCGTGAACGCCGTGCCGCGTGCCCATGGAGCGCTGCACAATGACCGGCGTGGGGCGCGACGGCCTTGCTGCAATGGCGGGAGTTGACGACGCACAACGGCGCGATGCCTGCCAGAATGTGTTGGATGCAATTGAACGCCATAGCCTGGAAACCATTCGCCTTGCCTTTGCTGACCAGCACGGCGTGTTGCGCGGCAAGACGCTGATAGCAGCACAGGCCCGCGATCTGCTCGCCAATGGCTGCTCAATGACCTCGACATTGCTGGCCAAGGACACCTCACACCGCACCGTATTTCCTGTCTGGCAGTCTGGCGCAGGTCTCGACATGCCCGAAATGGAAGGGGCCGGTGATTTCGTGATGTTGCCCGACCCAGCCACCTTTTGCATCCTGCCGTGGCTGGACAGTTGCGGCTGGTTGTTATGCGATCTCTATTTTCCAACTGGCGCCCCGGTTCCTTTCTCGGTGCGCGGCAAACTTCAGGACGCGGAAGCGGAGCTGGCAAGGCGCAATATCGAAACCCGCATTGGTCTGGAGGCGGAGTTTCACATTCTCAAGGTCGACAACTGGAACAAGCGTCCCGAAGACGCCGCCTGGCCCGGCGCAGTGCCGGAAGTTTCGCTGATGACGCATGGTTATCAATACCTCACCGAAACTCGCGCCGACGAGATGGAACCAGTCACTGAAATTCTGCGCAAGGGCTGTCTCGCGCTGGGTTTGCCGCTGCGTTCCATCGAGTGTGAATTCGGCCCGTCTCAAGTCGAATTCACATTTGCGCCTATGGCCGCCGTCGAGGCAGCCGACGCGATGGTTCTGTTCCGCTCCATGACAAAGCAGGTATGCCGGCGCCAGGGTCTGCACGCGACTTTCATGTGCCTGCCTCAGGTGCCAAACCTGTTTGCTTCCGGTTGGCATGTGCACCAGTCGCTGATCGATGTAAAGTCGCGAACCAACCTGTTCATGCCCGACAAAAAGGGCCCGCTCTTGTCTGAACTCGCCCTGCACTTTACCGGCGGCTTGCTGGCACATGCTGTTGAGGCATCTGTTTTCGCCGCGCCCACCATCAATGGCTACAAGCGCTACAAATCGTTCCAGCTTGCCCCCGACCGGGCCATCTGGGGCCGGGACAACAAAGGCGCCATGATCCGTGCCATTGGTGGACACGGCGATCCGGCAACCCGCATCGAGAACCGGGCAGCCGAGTTCCGCCGCCAATCCCTATACGCATCTGGCCGCACAGATCTGGGCCGGCCTGGACGGCATTGACCGCAAGCTCGATCCCGGCCCGCCTGCCGATACGCCTTACGAGACGTCTGCACCAATGCTGCCCACCAACCTTATGGACGCGGTTAGCGCACTTGAGGGTTCACGGTTGTTTCGCGAAAAGATGGGCGATGCGTTCATTGATTATCTCGTCCGCATCAAACGTGCCGAGATTTCCCGCTTCCTCTCAGAGGTCACCGACTGGGAACATCGTGAATATTTTGACGTTTTCTAAGCGCCTTTCTCGACAACATCCATCGCACGCGCGAATGCTGTATTGGCAGCGGGAACACCGGCATAGATTGCCGTCTGCATCAACACCTCCCGGATGGTTTCACTGGATACCCCGGCGCGAACCGCTGCTGCCAGATGCAAATCGAACTCCTCCCACCGTGACAGCGACGCGCAAATCGCCAGTACGAGCATCCGCCTAGTAGTCTCATCCAGCCCCGGCCTGGTCCAGATTTCACCCCATGCATAGCGCGTGATAAGGTCCTGGAAATCGCTGTTGAAGTCAGTTCGCTTCCGAATCGATGCATCGACATAATCATCGCCGAGTGCAGCTCTTCTGCGGTTCATTCCGGACAAGAATCTATTGTCGTTTGGCAGTACGGAGCTTCCTGTCAGGCTTGTCAGCGCTCGCGTGAAATCTTCAGGCCGTTCAAAGTTGGAAATGTGTGCGCTATCCAGCACCACGTGCATGGCACCATTGATCTGAGCCGCAATCATTTCACCCCGTTGCGGTGGAGTTGACTGATCATGGCGCCCGGAGATGACAAGGGTTGGCGTAGCTATCTGTTTCAATTGCCCCAGCATGTCGGCTTGCTTCAACATCATTGAGCAGCCGAGATAACCTTGCTGGCTGGTCTGTTCCAGGACGTTGCGGAAATCGCTCACCGTTCCGGGCGTAGATTTGTGAAAGCTCTCCGTGAAGAACCGGCCAAGCACCATGTCGGAAACTGCACTCATGCCGCCATCGCGAATGAGGCTCATGCGCTGGTCCCACATTTCAGGCGGTGGAAAGTGCGCAGAAGTGTTGGCCAGTGTCAGGGTGATAAGCCGTTCTGCTTCATGTACACCGAGCCATTGTCCTGTCAGCCCGCCCATTGACAGGCCGCAAAAATGAAATGTCTCCAGTCCCAGTTGATCGGCGATTGCGATGACATCAGCTCCCAGCCGCTCCAGCGGATACATGCCGTCCGGCACGTCCGATGCGCCATGGCCTCGCTGATCATATCGCACCACACGATAATTGTGCTTCAGCGCTTCGGCCTGCGGCTGCCACATAAGGTGGTCGCAGCCCAGCGAATTGGAGAATATGATAGCTGGTGCACCCACCGGTCCTTCTACCCTGCAAAAGATACGGCATCCGTCACTCTGCGTCACGAAAGGCATGGGGGTCTCCTGTCAGGCCATATGCATTTAATTGCAACAGCTTAGGTTATGTAACACCGCTGTTCCAATGGTCCGTGCAAGTTTTCCTGCAACTCGGTTATTTGCACATGGCTGCGATGCGTTTCTGCGCTGGACCTTCGCCAACTCCGGCTGTACGGCTGGATGCAAGTATTACCAGTCCGGACCAGCCTCATGGCTTTGCCTGCCAGCCTTCAGTCGCCTAAGCCGTCGCATGCGGAAAATGTCACGGCAGGCATCCTCATGATGCTGGCAACGGTGTTCATGTTTGCCGTAATAGACGGATGTGCAAAGTATCTGGTGGGTCAACTGCCACCCATGCTGGTCGTTGCGGCGCGTTACGGCCTGTCCATGATTTATGTGATTGGTCTCATGTGGTGGACTGGCACCTTAAGCTTTCGCTCCAACCACCCCTGGTTGCAGTTTCTGCGCGGTGCCATGTTGCTGTCAACGACGGTGATGAATTTCATTGCCCTGCAGTATTTGCGCCTCGACCAGACCGCGGCGATATTCTTTTCAAATCCGCTGTGGGTCTGTGCCTTGTCTCCACTGTTGCTCGGTGAAAGGGTCGGTCCAAGGCGCTGGGCGGCCGTAATTGTCGGGTTTTTTGGCGTGCTGACAATCATTCGCCCGGGTGGAGACAGCTTCCATTGGGCGATGCTGTTGTCGCTTGCCGTAGCCATTATTGCGGCGCTGTATCAGATTACAACCCGCAAGATCGGTGGCAAGGACCCGGCACTGGTGTCACTGTTGCTGGCATCTGGTGTAGGCGCAGTTGCTTCTGCTCCTCTGGGAGTGGCGCAATGGCAGACGCCGACTGTCGGACTTCTGGCAATCATGCTGCTGATGGGATTGTCGGGCGGTCTTGCTCATCACCTACTTATAAAGGCACACACCATTGCGCCTGCACCCACTCTTGCGCCATTCATATACACCCAGATGATATGGATGATCCTTGTAGGCTATATATTTTTCAATGATGTGCCTGATGGCTGGACGGTTCTCGGCGCAGGCATTGTGGTCGCAAGTGGGTTATATGTCTATTATCGAGAGCAGGCACTCATTCGGAAGTCCAGGTGATGACGCAGTTAATCATAAACCCTGCCGTTGCGGCCCTTGAGGAAGAGGGGGCCTTCTTCGTTCTGGACAAGGCGCTGAGGCTCAAGGCCCAAGGTAAACCCGTAATAAATCTTGGCATTGGCCAGCCCGACTTCTCTCCGCCGCAACATGTTCTAGAAGCAGCCATGAAAGCAGTTCGCGACGGCCCGCACGGCTACACCTCACCTGTTGGCATGCCGGATTTGCGCGAGGCGGTGGCTGCCAGTGTTTCGGCCCGATACGCATTGCCTGTCGATCACGACCAGGTGGTTATAGTGCCGGGTGGCAAGGTCACAATTTTCTTCGCCTGCATGGTTTTTGGAGGATTGGGGGCGGAAATCCTGTATCCCGATCCGGGTTTTCCCCCATACCGGGAAGCCATAAAGGCGGCTTCCGCAAAACCTGTTGCCTACGCCATTCGCGAAGACAGGAACTTCGGTTTCGATGCCGATGAAGTATTGTCGCAAATTACACCGTCCACCCGGTTGATAATCATCAATTCACCGGCAAATCCGACCGGCGGCGTTGTTGATCAAGGTGAACTGGACAAGTTGGCCAGCGGGCTCGAGGCGCACCCTCAAGTCGCTATCCTCTCTGACGAGATCTACTCGCATCTGGTTTTTGAGGGAGCCGGTTTCCGGTCGTTGTTGCAATACCCAGCTTTGCAGGACAGGGTCATCCTGCTTGACGGCTGGTCGAAGACCTTTGCAATGACCGGCTGGCGCATGGGCTACGGGATATGGCCGAAGGAGCTTGTAGAGACCGTGCGCGGCCTCATCACAGTAGACCATTCGTGCGTCAACGTCGCCGCGCAGAGAGCAGCATTTGCCGCAATAACAGGGCCGATGGATGAGGTAGATGCAATGCGCAACAAGTTTGCAGCGCGCCGGGACGCAGTTGTCGAGGGGTTGAATGCATTGCCTGGCGTGTCATGCCGTGTGCCGGGTGGCGCGTTCTATGCGTTCCCGAATGTTACAGGCACCGGGTTTGGTTCGAAGCAACTGGCGGACAGGCTGCTGACTGAAGCATTTGTGGCCCTGATCCCGGGAGACAGCTTCGGATCAAACGGCAAGGGTTACTTGCGGCTTTCCTATGCGGCCGGAATGGCTGAAATCAGCGAAGCTTTGGATCGGATGGGGAAATTGCTTTCGCAATGAACTGGTATGAGGATTTCCATTCTTTTGGAAACAGGATCTGCATGCAGAAGCACAAAGCGCAACGGGCCCTTATTTCGATCACCGGCCATTGTTGGTCACCTGTCACGCCACTTTATGCAGGTGATCGCAGATGTTTGATTTGTAGTTGAGTGAATCAACTGGGCATATGACAGTCATGAAATTAACTCGCCGAAAATTCCTGGGCCTGACTGTTGCTACTGTGACGGCTTGTTCCGGTGCGATGGCGTCTGTTGCCGCGTCGGGCAAAATGTCGGCGCCGGATGTGCTGGCTGCTGCGCGCAAAGGCGAGATCGTTCTGGTGGACATTCGCACCCGAGGCGAGTGGTTGCAGTCCGGCCTTGCTGAGCCTGCGCTCGCCATCTCCATGCATGAAGCAGGCTTCATCCGTAAACTTGCCGATGCGCTTGGCGGTGACAGAACCAGACCAGTTGCCATCATTTGCGCCGTTGGAGGGCGGACGAACCATATGAGCCAGGTATTGCGAACCGCCGGCTTTACCAATGTGCAAGATGTGTCTGAAGGCATGTTCGGGTCAGCAGCAGGGCCTGGCTGGCTGAAACGCGGACTGCCTGTCAAACGCTGGACTGAATAAGGATTGCTGTGGTCATACCTGTTTCTTGCAATAGGTCTCGCGCAATCCAAGGCTCAACAAAAAACCCGCGCCGGACCATCCAACAAGGCAAATGAATGCAGTACGGTAGTCAGTCTCCTGGTAGACCCTCGCGCCAGCTTCCATGCGCCCGTCCCATGCCATGTCCAGCAACCAACCGATAATCGGTTGCAACAAGGCTCCCGCGGCAACGGTGCAGCCGTTCACAAGACCAGTAACGGTGCCATGTGATCGCCTTGCTGACACTTCCCTGGCAAGCGCAAATGTGATGACCATACATCCTCCGCTAAAGCCTGACAGGAACAGCGCGGTCGCAACTGCTGCCAGACTCTGCCCCGGCACCAACGCTATGAATGCCAACAGAGCAGCATTCAGGCCTGTGCCAATGACCAGTGGCAGCTTTCGTCGTCCGATCCTGTCGGACAACCAGCCAGCGAACGGTGCTCCAAATGCCCAGCCAAGCAGCGACAGGGAGGTGTAAAACGCACTCTCTGGCCTGCTCAATCCGTAGGTGCTGGCCAGGAAAGGAACACCCCATAGCCCGCCCAGCGCCAGCATTGGGCCTGACATCGCCATCGCAACCAGCGCCAGCTGCCATATTTCCCGGCGCTTCAGAGTTGTTTTCAAACCGCTCCAGATTGCTGACCACTGTATATCGCTGGTGTGCTCACCGGTGTCGGGGTACGGGGAATTTCGAACAATGATGGCTGTTGCCAATGCAAGGGCAGCCGCAAATGCGCCTGACCAGATCATGGTATTGCGCCAACCCATTGTTTCGACTGCAAATGCCAGAGGTGCCTGGCCAGCCATGCCGCACATCATCGCAAAAAACATTGACATGCCGGTAAGGAGAGCGAAATGGCGCGCGTGGAACCACTTTCCAGCCAGCGCCATGCTTGCAATGAAACCGACGGCCGAACCAGCCCCGATCATGAATCTGCCCGCATAGGCTTGTGTCACTGACCCGGCAAGGCCGAACGCCACACTTCCGGCGGCGGCCAGCAGGAGAGCTACAGTCAACAGAAGTCTTGCGCCATACCTGTCAAGCAAGGCTCCGATGGGCAACTGCATGGCGGCATACGGATAGAAATACAACGCAGAAAGCTGGCCCATCACCGCGCCGGAAACCGCAAATTCGGCCATCAGATCCTGCACCATGACGCTTGGTGCGACACGTTGAAAGAATGCAAAACCGAAGGCAAGCGCACTCAGCGACCAGATCAGCAAAGCGAGTGCCGTGGAATGGGTTTGCACCGGATTATTATGCTGATGCTGGTTTGTTTTGCTTGTGTCCACTAACGGCTCTGCTGATCGGGCCATTCACTTGAGTCTGATGCCCTGCCTGATCGAGTGCCTAGCACAATCAATTGCCCGCGGCATAGACAAAAGACCCCGCAGCCATTGGTTGCGGGGTCTCGAAATCTCAGCATTTGGTTCCTCAAGAGAGGGAATATGCTCGTCGGTTAGCAATCATCGCAGTTCAGCGTCAAACCCTGGCGGGGGCGCTGGGCGACGGTTTCTTCAACCTTCCAGCCACTGCTGCCGATGATATAACCAATGGCGGGTTGGAATTCGATGCAAACGCGGCCAACCAGGATGTCATTGTCTTCTTCCGTGAGTTTGCCAAGGGTTGTACCCGACATGCTTGAAGGAGTGCCGCCACATCCGCCGCGGGAATGCGACCATTCCTGCGTGACATTGCTGCCGTTGCGGCGGAAATTGATCAGTTCAACCTTCGTCTTTGCAGCAGGAAACGGCTTCAGAATGGCATCTGCAGCCAGGATGAAGTCATCCAGCTGAGCTGGCGTCACATTTGCTGTCTGCTGCGTTGCCAGGTCGACTACAGCACTCGCAGCGACCGTAACCTTGCGCTTCAGCGTAATGACGGCAGTCAGGTCGATCATGCCGAGAAACAGCAAGATCATGAACGGAAACAGAAACGCTGCCTCGATGCTGACCACACCGTCTTTCTTGCGACCAAAGCTGGCCAGCTTTGAAATGAGGCCGGTATGCATGGTCTTGCTATGGATTTCGGTTTTCATGTCTTTCAAGTCCCGATGGGTTTGCGCTTGCGTCAGGTGGCTGCTGGATCAGTTGAACGGCTCGTTCTGGAAGACGGCTACACCGCGGACCAGACGCTTGTCGGCCCCGTGATTGGCCAGCCAATGAGGAGCCGGCGTTGTGGTGCCAACCTGGTCCAGAAGCTGCATGATGAACGGTGTGAAAAGCTCCCACTCGTAGAAGGTTTCTACGACAACGATATCGCCGGCGCTGCCAGGATCGAATGCGCCACCGTCGGTAATACTGCTGTCGAGCTGACCATTGCTGGCCCCGGCCCGATTGGCGGTAGCAGAAAATGAATTGCGCACTTCAACGTTTATATAAACCTTGCCGCAATCAACGATGCTCGGCAGGTTAGCGCAAAGTGCGGTCTTGAATTCTGCCGCGGAAAAGCCGTTGTCCTGGGCTTGGCCGGTGCGGATCAGGCGGGACGCGGTTGTCGTCGCACTTTGAACAGCATACTCGGAAAAGAACGTGAGACCTGTTTCCAAAGTGGCAATCAGCAAGAACAGAAAAGGTGCCCCAACGAACGCAAATTCGATGGCGGTTGCGCCGTCGTCGTCCTTGCGGAAGCGATTTCTCAACCGTCTGAACGACTTGTGTAGTTTCAAGATCATGCCACTCTCCCGAACTCACTCAGATCGGTTGCTTGCCGAAATCTGAATTGAAGCCCTGCCTAAGCAGTTTAAATTTGTCGCGAGCATTGTCTGCAAATGCTTTCGCACATCTCGAATCTACAGGAAGTGCACTTACAACTTCTAAAAAACACGTATCAAATGCGATGGGTTTCGTTAGTGGTTTGTTCACCATGAATGTTGCCAAGGTCAGGCTGCTGAACGCAAAGAGCCAGGCAGATCATACGATCTGCCCGGTTCCTCGAAGTGCTGAAAAGTGTTCGCGTTGTTACTGCGCGCTGCCGGCGCCAGTGCTTGCGGCACCTGTCGACGTGCCTGTCTTGAGGATAATCTGCTCACTTTGTTCCTTGTACCGAGTCTGTTCGTCATTGACTGTAAGAGGTTGGTCGCAGAATGGTTCGCAATTCATCGTGTAACGATTGCCGCCCTTGTACACGCTGACGACTTCGGTCTCGGCGCGTTGAACCTTGACCATTACGTTGGCAAGCTGATCACCGTTGTTGTCGAGAACGATAACCTTGGTGCGCCCGGTATTCTTGCCGATCAGCACCAGCTTGTTGCCCTCGATGCTCGCGTCGGCAAACATCGGGTTTGAAACAACCACAGTGGTTGCCCTGCCGGCGAGTGCAACGAGGCGAGCGTCATCCACTTCAATATTGATAGTAGGTCCTGCAAGTGTGGAGTTGCTGGCGGCAACAAGGGCGGCAAGACCCATTGTGGTGCCTATGATGCTGGTGCGTGCTGTTGCTATGAAGCTCATGAACCTACAAGTCCTTGTTGCATGATCTGGTGAAAGACGCATTTTTAATGGCGCCCTTTGTTGTCTGACATAACACCTGAAAATGGTGAATGAACCCTTACCCAAGGGTGATTCAGTTGCGCCAGCCGCCCGTCGAAGCGGTAACAGACATTATAATATATAGATCAGCGGCTACGATGCCGGGGCACTTGCAGGCAGCTGGCGCTGGGTGCTTCGCGGGTCATTGATCAGGATATCCATGTGCTTTTCTTGGTACTGAATGAAATTGTGCCTGCGAGGCTAGATAATCAAGCAGAAACAGAATTGTATACTTTATCAATTTTAATAAAATTGTATTTTAATTTTAAGAGTAATGATTTGTTTTCCATTCAACGGACATTGGCTAGTGATCGGTTGCTTTTGTTTGGGTGTTTACTTGATGTTAAGAGCTGAGGCCTAGGTTGGTCCTCGGTTCAGACGACATACCCCCTAGGGGGAACCCACAACGGGAAGTTTGTTCCAGTGCTGTAAACTGTGAGTAAAAAATCTAAGGAGAGAGTTATGTTTGCACGTTTCATGAATGACGAGTCTGGTGCTACCGCTATCGAATACGGCCTTATTGCCGCTGCTACGGGCCTTGCCCTGGTTGCTGTTATGCCTTCGATCAAGGGTAACCTGACCACCACACTGCAGAGCATCGACGGCGCTCTGAAGTAAGACCCGAACGGCACCGCTGGCGATCAGAGCCTTCGCCAGCGGTAACTATTCTAAAGGGAGGCTCCGAAAGCCGCTGGTCTTGCACCAGCGGCTTTTGTTTTGTGCCACGCACTGGCCTTCAGCTTTGCTGGCACTTAACCGTGCCTTTACCGAACGCATGAGACAGTGCTTCCTCAGGCCAGGGCTAGTGACATAGCCTGGCTAACCGACTGAACAAGCACAGGGGAGAATGCGCGACCATGACCGAGCTTATCGTGTTTACACTATTTCCGGCCATGATGCTGGCTGCGGGTATCGGTGATTGTCTGACAATGAAGATCCCGAACTGGCTTAACGGCCTCATCGGCCTCTCGTTCTTCGCCGTTGCGCTGCTTGTCGGAATGCCGCTTGAGACGCTCGGTTGGCATGTCGCAGCCGGTGCAATCATGCTGGCCATCGGCTTTACCTTGTTCAGCCTAGGTTATATTGGCGGCGGTGATGCGAAGCTTGTAACGGTTGCCGCCCTTTGGTTGGGATTGAGCCAGCTGATCCAGTTCCTGGTAATTATGGCGCTGGCTGGAGGTGCACTTGCAATCATCATGAAATTCTGGTGGTGGATCCGGCTTGAGTCTGAGCTGCGCGGTTTTGATCGCATCAAATCAATGATCAAATCATCAATCCAGTTACCCTATGGCATAGCAATAGCGGCAGGCGCGCTTTACGCGTTTCGAGACAGTTGGTGGTTCGAGCCGGCCGCCAGGCAATTGCTAGGTTAACCGCCTGACCGCCCGCTCAATGCGGGCGGTTTTCGTTTGTGGCTGTGAAATGGGGATTTTGTGACTTTGCGAAGAATGTTTAGCCACAATTAACCATAATTTGACGTTTCCCCCTCATCCTGATCGCAACATATCCAAACGAACGTCCGCTTTCACTGGAGAGTCATCTAATGAGTAAATCGCGTTTCTACGTCATGGGCGTGGCACTCGTCGCTGCAGGAGCAGCAGCCTATCTCGCTAACGGGTTCCTCGGCCAGCCTCCCAAGCAGGAAGTCGTTGAGGTCAACAAGGTGTCCATGACAGCTGTTCTTGTGACCCTTAAAGATGTTCGGGTCGGCGACATCCTTGATGCTTCGAACCTGGGCTGGAAGGACTGGCCATCTGACAAGATCGGCCGCTTCATGGTCACCAAGGATTCTACAAAGGACATATTTGAAGAACTCAAGGGTGCCCGCGCTCGCGCCGGTCTGTTTGAAGGCGAACCTGTCAACAAGCGGCGCATTGTGGAAGTTGGCGACAGCGGCTTCATGGCTGCTGTTCTTCCGAAAGGCATGCGCGCAATTTCCATCCGTGTATCTGCTGAAACAGGCGCCGGTGGTTTCATTCTCCCGAATGACCGTGTTGACGTGATCCTGACACGCAAGATTGCCGGAAACCGCGATGTATCGGACACGGTTTTGACCAACGTCCGTGTTCTCGCGATCGACCAGCAGATCAAGACGACCGATGACGGTTCGCAAGTCATCGTTGGCAAGACGGCAACTCTAGAACTTGAACCGAAGCAGTCTGAAGTGCTCGCACTCGTAGAAAGTTCCGGCCAGCTGTCATTGGCGCTCCGCTCCCTCGCGGATGCTGGTGACCGTGAACTGGGCGATGACGGGCCGCGCATCTCGGAAGAATACGCACGTGGTTCGAAGGCAACGATCAAGCAATACCGCTATGGCGTTGTGAATCAGGTCGCGAACTCAAACTAAGGCAGACAAGTTATGTACCCCTCACTCCTCAGCATGCCCAGGCTCGACATGGGCGCAAAGACTTTCTACACCGCCCTTGTCTCACTGGTGGCCGCGTTCGCGATGTCAATCATGATTCTGGCGACTTCAACTTCACAAGCCAGCGCAGATGATGGTTCACGTTTCCTGCGCATGGGCTTGAACAAGTCGGTGGCCATCAGGTTGCCGGTTGCTGCCAAGGATGTCCTCGTTGGCAACCCGGCAGTTGTGGATGCGGTTGTTCGCACCCGCACTACAGCCTATTTGTTTGCCAAGGCGAACGGTCAAACCAACGTCTTCTTCTTTGACGACCAGGGCAGACAGATTCTCAATCTTGATATTGATGTAGCTGTTGATACCAGGGCGCTCAAGCAGCTGCTTGACCGGACTCTGCCCGAAAATCAGATCACCATCGACACTGTGGGTGACAATGTGATCTTGCGCGGCGTGGCCCAGTCCGCTGGTGAAGCCAAGCAGGCGGCAGACATTTCTGCGCGCTTCGTCGGTGGAAGTTTGGAGGAAGGTGCAGCCAAGGTTGTCTCTGCAATGACCATTGCAGCGCGCGAACAGGTCACCCTGCGTGTACGCATTGCAGAAGTTCAGCGTGACGTTCTCAAGCAGCTCGGCGTGGACTACAACACTGCATTTGCGACGGGTAGTTTCTCGGCCGGCATGCTTACTGGCAACCCGTTCTCGCTGAATGGCATTCTCGCTAGCGGTACAACGTTCCCGAGCAATCCCATCTCGGGCCTTGGGGCTGGCACAGACCGTGGAGCGCGCTTGCAATATGGCGACAGCATAGATTCATTCATCCAGGCCATGGAGCGTGATGGATTGCTGCGCACCCTGGCCGAACCGACGCTGACGGCGATTTCCGGAGAAAGCGCAAAGTTCCTGGCGGGTGGTGAATTCCCGATCGTCACGGCAATAGATCCGGTGACCCGGACACGTACAATCGAGTTCAAGGAATTCGGTGTCGGCCTTGGCTTCTCGCCAGTGGTGCTTTCAGCAGGCCGTATCAGCATGAAGATCAACACTGAAGTATCCGAGCCTGACGTAGCCGCTGGCCTGGCAGGCATCACCGGTTTGAAGTCTCGCAAGGCTGAAACAACAGTGGAAATTCCATCCGGTGGCTCGATGATCATGGCTGGTTTGATCCAGGAAGACACACGTCAGGCCATCAACGGGGTCCCTGGCGCAAAAGATCTGCCCATTCTTGGACAGATGTTCCGCAGCCGGGACTTCAAGCAGAGCCAGACTGAGCTGACTGTCATGGTCACACCGTTCATCGTGAAGGCTGTGAACGAACGCGAGCTGTCCAATCCGGTCGAGAAATTGTCAGTTGCGACCGACCGCCAGACCATCCTGTTTGGACGCCTCAACAAGGTATACGGCGCTCAAGGATCGGGCACCGGCAAGGGTTCAACCTATCACGGCAACGTCGGCTTCATCGTCGAATAACGCTAGTGCCACGGAGAAAAGTCATGACCAAGTTTGTATCAAAGTCCCGCACGCTGTTGCGCACCCTGGCCCCAGCCGTTGCCCTCGTAGCGCTGACGGCTTGCCAACACCAGATGTCTGGCGGAGTCGACGACATCT
Source organism: uncultured Alphaproteobacteria bacterium (assembly GCA_963787895.1). Taxonomy (GTDB): domain Bacteria; phylum Pseudomonadota; class Alphaproteobacteria; order Rhizobiales; family Aestuariivirgaceae; genus Anderseniella. The sequence continues at coordinate 78,729 of CAWBEX010000007.1, forward strand.
ATATGCCTCAGATGCACTATGAGCGCCACCCGATCCAGGTTGCCAAGGGCACTGTGAAGCTGCAGGTGCCGACCAAATCGGCCAAGCTGAATGCCAGGGAAGAAGACGCTATCCGGCGTTTTGCGCAGCAAGCTATCGAGACTGACGCTGTTGAAGTATACGTTCAGCGTCCGGCTGGTGGAATGGTAGGCAACGCCATCGCTGGCCGCATTGTCCAGTTGATGGAACGCGAAGGTGTTCTGCCGCACAGGGTCAAGCATTCCTCTTACAAGGGTGGCGCACATTCGCCTGTCACGCTTTCTTTCTCCAGAAAGTTTGCAGTGACCAGTGAGTGTGGTGACTGGGGCGACAACCTTGCCGACACTACATCCAACCAGAACTACGCCAACTTTGGCTGCTCGCAGCAGCACAATCTCGCGGCGATGGTTGCCAACCCGCAAGACATCGAGACACCGCGTACGACAACGTCAGCCAGTGCCGCCAGACGCAACGTAGTGCTTCAGAAGTACATAACCGGTCAGGACACCACTGCTCAGGAAGCTAAGCAGAGCAAGGTGAAGGCCAGCGAAAGCGGTTCTGATTAATCCATTTGACGAGTGAGCAACATGACCAAAAGTGAACCAAAAGCATTTGCAGCTGCCCCGGCGGATCCGGTCGTTGCTGCAGTACCACGCATCAACATCGCCGTGTTCTGCACGACGCAGGCCACAACCAGCGCAATGCAGCAGGTTGTTGCTGACCGGCGCATGAGCCGAGCCCACGTCGAGGTCAAGAACGGCGGCATCATGGCTGCCGCCCAGGCCTTCTCGCAAAGCACGACGCCAGACGTCCTGATTCTCGAAACCGAAGGGTATCGTGATCAAGTGCTTTCCGAGCTCAGCCAGCTTGCCCAGGTTTGCGACCCGGCTACCAAGGTTATTCTCATTGGCCACGTCAATGACGTCATCCTTTACCGCGAACTGATCCGCCAGGGTCTGAGCGAGTATCTGGTTGCACCGGTCCACCAGCTGCAGGTCATTGATGCGGTCAGTACCTTGTTCAACGAACCGGGAGCAGAGCCTATCGGCCGGCTTGTAGCTTTCGTAGGCGCCAAAGGTGGTGTGGGTTCGAGCACAATTGCCCATAACATCGCATCGATTGCCGCCAATGAGTACAAGGTGGACACTATTGTTACTGATCTGGATCTGGCTTTCGGCACCGCTGGTTTGAACTTCAATCAGGATCCGAGCCACGGTGTCGCCGAAGCTCTTGGTTCAGCTGACCGTCTTGACCAGACCATGCTCGAGCGCCTGCTCACCAGGTGCAGCGACCGGTTGAGCTTGCTGTCGTCACCTGCTCAGGTTGAGAAGGCACTGGGTATTGATACCGACAACCTCGAGCCGATTATTGATGCTATCCGCACCAGCGCTCCGTTGATCATTCTCGATGTTCCCAATATCTGGACTGCCTGGTCCAAGCATGTGCTTGTCAACGCAGACGACGTGATCATCACGGTGACGCCGGACCTGGCAGCTCTGCGCAATGCCAAGAACCTGTTTGATTTCCTGACCAGTGCGCGGCCAAACGACAAGGCACCATTGATTGTCCTCAACCAGGTTGGCGTTCAAAAGCGGCCAGAGATACCTGTGGCGGAATTCGCCAAGGCGATCGGGATCGAGCCGGCGATTGTCATCCCGTTTGACGCTCATGTGTTTGGTACCGCCGCCAGCAACGGCCAGATGATTGGAGACGTTGGTCCCAAGACAAAACCCGCCGAGCAGATCTCGATGCTTGCAAACATGCTGATCGGCAAGGGTCCCAAGTTAGTTGAATCCAAGGGCGGCGGTTCCGCACTTGCCAAGTTGTTGCCGATGTTGAGGAAAAAATAATGTTTGGAAAGCGGGGAGATACACCAACACAACAGCCGGCAGCCCAGCCGGCGCTGCCTGCTGCACAACCGGCACCGCACGCGCCGCCAGCAGCTACGCAGGCCCAGGTCATACCCGGTCTGGACCTTGGTAATGACACACCCGCTGCCGTACCGCAGCAAACGGCTCCGGTTGCGCCGGCTCCTGACTCTTTGCCTGCAAGACAGCCGCAGGCGAAACCTGCCGTCACAGGTCGTGCCGGGCGGTCGGAAAACTATTACGACATCAAGACAAGCATCTTCAATGCGCTGATCGACGCCATTGACCTGACCCAGCTGGGCCAGCTGGACCGGGACGCTGCGCGCGACGAAATCCGCGACATCGTCAACGAAATCATTTCGCTTAAAGATGTGGCGATGTCGATCGCCGAGCAGGAAGAACTGCTCGAAGACATTTGCAACGACGTGCTGGGCTATGGACCTCTGGAGCCATTGCTTGCCCGCGACGACATCGCTGACATCATGGTCAATGGGGCCAGCATGTGTTTCATCGAAGTCGACGGTAAAATGCTCGATGCCGGCATTCGGTTCCGTGACAATGCCCAATTGCTGAACATTTGTCAGCGCATCGTGAGCCAGGTAGGCCGGCGTGTTGACGAAGCAAGCCCCATTTGTGACGCCCGTCTCATGGATGGGTCTCGTGTCAACGTGATTGCTCCGCCGCTGGCGATCGACGGTGCCGCTCTCACCATTCGTAAGTTCAAGAAGGATCGCTTGCGTTTGAATGATCTGGTCAAGTTCGGCTCCATTACCAAGGATGGGGCGGAAATACTGCAGATCATCGGCCGGGTGCGCTGTAACGTGCTGGTGTCGGGCGGTACCGGTTCGGGTAAGACCACCTTGCTCAACTGCCTGACAGGTTTCGTCGACGAGGAAGAACGCGTCATCACTTGCGAAGACGCCGCCGAACTGCAGCTTCAGCAGCCTCACGTGGTTCGCCTTGAAACCCGTCCGCCAAACCTTGAAGGTGAAGGCGAAATCACCATGCGTGATCTTGTCAAGAACTGCCTGCGCATGCGCCCTGAACGCATCATCGTTGGTGAAGTGCGTGGCCCGGAGGCATTCGACCTCCTTCAGGCCATGAACACCGGCCACGATGGGTCCATGGGCACGTTGCACGCAAACTCACCCCGCGAAGCCCTGTCGCGTCTTGAGTCCATGATCACCATGGGTGGCTTTTCACTGCCATCAAAGACGATCAAGGAGATGATCACCGGTTCGATCGACGTAATCGTGCAGGCTGCCCGCCTTCGCGATGGTTCGCGCCGCATCACTCACGTTACAGAGGTGGTCGGTATGGAAGGTGATGTCATCATCACCCAGGACCTGTTTGTCTACGAGATCGTGGGCGAAGACGCGAACGGGAAGATTATCGGCAGGCATCGTTCGACCGGCATTGCACGGCCAAACTTCTGGGACCGCGCCCGCTATTATGGCGAGGAAGCCCGTCTGGCCAAGGCGCTTGAGAATGCCGAAGTTGCTGACGAAGAATACAACGGCTGATCAAGCCAAGTGTGCATGAGGTTTGAACTGAAATGGAAATTAGTCCGGAACTGACAAAGCTGGCGTTTATTGTCTTTGCAGCACTAAGTGTTGGCGGTCTCGCCATTGCTGTTTTGTTTCCGTACTTTTCTGGTGAAGCTGACAGGACAACCCGTGCCCGCCAAGTGACATCAGGAAGCGGGGCAGGCAAGAAGGGTGTTGTTGGCAAGGACAAGTCTGCCGCCCGGCGCAAACACATTCAGGAAACTCTCAAGCAATTCGAAGAAGCCGAAAAGAAGCGCAGAAAAAAGCTCACTGTGCGCCAGATGATCTCGCAAGCTGGTCTGGAAATATCGATGAACGTGTTCATCATTGCCTCTCTTGTCGTTGGCGCAGCTTTCTTCATAGGTTCGATGATTGCGGGAGTTCCGATCTATGTTGCTGCTGTTGCCGCAATTGTAGGTGCGTTTGGCCTGCCGCGCTGGTTCCTGAAGGTATTGATCAAACGGCGTAAAGAGACCTTTCTGCGCGAGTTCGCGGATGCCATCGACGTGATGGTTCGTGGCATCAAGGCCGGCCTGCCGGTTTCGGATGCCTTGAAGGTAATTGCCAAGGAAACCCCGGCGCCAGTGGGGCCGGAATTTGCAGAAGTGGTGGAAGGTCAGCGCATTGGCATCACTATCGACCAGGGCCTGGAGCGCATGTTCGAACGCATGCCGCTTGCTGAAGTGAACTTCCTCGCCATCGTTATGGCCATTCAGGCGAAGACAGGTGGTAACCTGGCTGAAGCTTTGGGCAACCTGTCTCGGGTGTTGCGTGACCGCAAAAAGATGAAACAGAAGATCGATTCTGTATCACAGGAAGCCAAGGCTTCTGCGATGATCATCGGTGCCCTGCCGTTCTGTATCGGTGGAGCAATGATGGTGCTCAACCCCACTTATCTGAACCCGCTGTTTGAAACCAAGCTCGGCAACGTGATGTTGCTCGGTTCCGGCCTGTGGATGACTTGCGGCGTTCTTGTGATGCGCAAGATGATCAACTTTGATTTCTGATCGAACAGGAAGCTGACCCCTCATGATTGACTTTATCTACTCCCTGCTCGAACCGCGCAATCTGATCACCATTCTGGTGGCGCTGTCAGCCTTCGCAACCGTTGTCACCTTGACTGCACCTCTGCTCCAGGGCGACAAGATGCAGGCCCGCATGAAGACGCTCGCCGTTGAACGCGACAAATTGCGTTCCCAGAACCGGCAAGCCCTGCAGGACAAAGATAGTCGCAGACTGCGCGATGGTACCCCGAAGGGTGCTGCGGCACAGATTGTTGATGCGCTCAACCTCAAGAAGTTTCTTGAAGCAGAGACCTCCCGTGCAAGGTTGCGGCAAGCGGGCCTGCGCGCTGAAAAGCATCTGGTTACCTATCTTGCAGCCCGGGCCATTGCACCGATCATTGCCGGTGTCATTGTGTTCATTTACTCGGCCACAGTGTTCGCTGACCAGGTAACCGGTTCGATGCGCATCACCACCGCGCTTATCGGGGCCGTAGCCGGGTTCTACCTGCCTAACCTGTTCCTGACCAACATCATCAAGCGCCGTCAGCAATCCATTCAACGCGCATGGTCGGATGCACTTGACCTGCTGCTGATCTGCGTCGAGGCTGGTATGTCGGTTGAAGCTGCGCTGGGCCGGGTATCACAGGAAATCGGTTCCCAGTCCGTGCCGCTCGCAGAAGAATTGACGTTGACAATTGCCGAACTGTCATTCATCGGCGACCGCAGCAAGGCCTTTGAGAACCTCGCCGCCCGTACCGGGATGGGCACGGTCAAGTCTGTGGTTACCAGTCTTGTCCAGTCAGAACGTTATGGTACGCCGATCGGCGTGGCGCTGCGTGTGCTTGCCCAGGAAAACCGCGATGACCGCATGGCTATGGCTGAGAAGAAGGCCGCTGCGTTGCCACCGAAACTGACTGTGCCGATGGTTGGCTTCTTCCTGCCGGTAATCTTCGTGGTCCTGCTTGGTCCCGCCGGCATTCTCGCATTCGGCTAGGGCAGGCGCAAAAGGGCACCGCTCAGGATTGGCCCTTGTATCAATTCAAAAAACCCGCTGCGGAAGAAGGTATTCCGTCGGCGGGTTTTTGATTTTGGATATGGTTGATTGACGATTTGTCCGCCAGGGCAGGCAGGTCGAAAAAATACAACCCCGGCAGCTTATTGAAAGTTTGAACTTTGTCAGCCGGCGGCTTTCATCTGTTGCCAGGTGCTTTTTTGATTGAGCATGCTCTTCAGGAACGTCAGGTTCTGTTCAACCTGTTCCGGCGGCAGGTCCCGGCTGGCAATTTCGCTGGCCTCGTTGAACCGACCCTGCAAACCGACTGACAGCGCCAGGTTCTGGCGCAGCGTCTGGTTGAATTCGCCATCGGGCAGTTTCTGTGCTGCGCGCAGCGATTTCTCCGCAGTTTCGAGGTCACCCTCGAGAATGTAGGACATCCCGATATTGTTGTGGATGGCCACTTCCTGGGGGTTTTGGGCGAGCGCCTGATTGTATGCTTCACGCGCTTTTGCGTGCTGTCCAATTTGATCATAGCCCGAACCCATTGCCGAGTAGACCTTCCAGTTGTTCTCGCCAGCCGATATTGCCTTTTGCAATTGCTCTATGCCGGCCTTGGCGCGGCCCGACAGGATCAGTTCCTTGCCTAGATAGGCGATCAGCTTGGCATCCTGGGGATTGTGGGTCACCGTTATCTCAAGCACCTGTATCAGCGCTTGCTTGTTGCCAGATGCTTCGAGCAGCCGCGCATATTCAACGGCTCGGCGGACACTTTGCGGCTTCTCGCGCCAGGCCTGGGCAGCCTCGGCCGTGGCCCTGATGGACGGTTGGTCGACCGAACCCGTTACAACCGGATCTGAAGATTCAGATGATAGCCCTTGATTTCCGGCACATCCTGCAAGTCCAGCCATGCTTAGAATAGCCACTGCAACCAAGGCTTTTCTGCTGACGGAAGTTGAAAGGTTCTTGTGCATATCGTTACCCCTGCCCGTGGAATCAATTGTTGATTCAGGCTCTCTGGGCGGCAGTTTGGTCCGCCAACTCTCAATAAACTGTTAACCATGATTGACGGCTGACCGAGCACAAGTCATCTTGTGCAATCTCTTCCCGCCCGACAATTCTCTTCGCATTGGTGTTTCATGCCGCAGGCCAGCAAGACCCTTCTAAGTCCCCGTTCAACAGCCAGGTCCATCGAGATCACTGCCACAACACCTGATACCCTTGCCGACGTGCTGAGCAGCTTGTCGCCCGCCCAGCAGGCATGGGTGCGTAGCAATCACTTTGAGGCCGGGCCAGGTGCGCATCTGTGTCTGGCTGATGCCGGCGGCAATCTGGTCAGGGTTCTCTACGGCGTGCCCACTGCCGGAGACGCAGACCCTTTTGCGCCCGGTGAACTGGCTGAACGCCTTCCTGCCGGCGTCTACCGGTTTTCTGATGGTTTTGCCGATCCACGTCTTGCTGCGCTAGGCTGGGTTTTGCACAGCTACAAGTTCTCCCGCTACCTGACTGTGAATGGCAAGGGATCTGAAGGCAAGACCGCTCAACTGGTGTGTCCGTCAGGTTGCGAATTGACCAGTCTGCTGGCTGAGGCAGATGCAGTGATGCTCGGCCGCGATCTGATCAATACTCCGGCTGAGGATATGGGACCTTCCGAGCTTGAAGCAGCGGTTCGCACCCTGGCGAGGACCCACAAGGCAAAGGTAAGTGTCATTAGTGCCGCAGCGCTTGAAAAGGGGTTTCCACTCATCCATGCCGTCGGGCGTGCCAGCGACGACGCCCCACGCCTCATTGACATGAGGTGGGGTTCCGTCCGTGCTCCGAAAGTCACACTGGTTGGCAAGGGCGTGTGTTTTGACACCGGCGGACTGGATCTGAAACCTTCCGCCGGCATGCTGTTGATGAAGAAGGACATGGGCGGGGCTGCAGCCGTGCTTTCATTGGCCTTCATGATTATGTCGGCAAAGCTTGATGTGCGCTTGCGCGTTCTTGTTCCTGCGGTGGAAAACGCTGTTGCTGGAAATGCTTTTCGTCCCGGTGATGTGCTGAGATCGCGCAAGGGGCTGGCAGTGGAAATAGGTAATACCGATGCTGAAGGCAGGCTGGTGCTGGCTGATGCCCTTGCCCTTGCCGACGAGGAAAAGCCCGATCTGCTGATAGACATGGCAACACTCACTGGTGCAGCGCGTGTTGCGCTTGGGCCGGACTTGCCGCCTTTCTATACTGATGACGATGCACTTGCAGGCATGCTTCAGGAGCAATCGGTGGCCAGTCACGATCCGGTATGGCGAATGCCTTTCTGGAGCCGCTACAACAGCATGTTTTCCAGCAAGATTGCAGACATCAACAATGCTGGCACCGGCGGCTTTGCCGGATCCATAACCGCCGCGCTGTTTCTCAAGCGGTTTGTGGAGAATGCCAAGTCCTATGTCCATTTCGATATCTATGGATGGGTGCCGCAAGCCCGCCCCGGCCGCCCGGTTGGAGGTGAGCCGCAGGCTGCCAGGGCGATTTTCAGTTATTTGGTTTCGCGCTATCGAACAAAAAAATAGGCCTTGTTGCAGCGCCTGTTTCAGGATTAAATGGAACGGTACCGTAACAAATAATCTGTTGGTGTGCGTGTGGGATTTCAATTGAGTACCGCAGAGGTCTTGTCTCTATGGCACAATGTGCATCTGGAGCTGGTCAAGGACGACGAGCCGGATTTGTCAGCCCGGCAAATAGCCATCCTGTTGACCATTTATTTGGAGGCGCCGCCACATACTGTGCGAGACCTTGCTGCACGATTGGCCGTAACCAAACCGGTTATTACGAGGGCGTTGGACACAATGGGTAAATTGAACCTGGTAACAAGGCGCAGGGACGAGGCAGACCGGCGCAATGTTTTGATACAGCGCACAGTGGAAGGTGCGCTGTTTGTGGAGCGTTTGGCCGATACCATCGCCTACAGGGCACGGGAGTTGGATGCAGGTTGATGTCCCTTGATCCGCGCCTCCACGCTTACCGGGACGATCTGGCGGACATTGCTCTGCGTGGCCGTGTTGAGGCGCTCCGGTTCGTCAAGCCCGAATTGCGGCAAGTGTCCGTGTCCGTAACCGGTGTCCATGGCGAGCCACGCATCGATTCTGTCCGCATGACGGAAGCCTTGCTGGGGGAGCCGGTGAATGTTTTCCAGGTGAAGGACGGTTGGGCGTTTGTGCAACTGGTGCTCGACAGTTATGTCGGTTATGTCCCGGCGCGTTGCCTGACAATGCAGGTGCAAACCCCGACACACCGCATCGCCGTTCCTTCCACGCTGCTGTACGTGAAGCAGGATTTCAAATCCAACCCGGTCCAACCTGTTTACATGAACTCAATGGTTTCGGTAGCGAAGATAGAAGACAACTATGCGCGACTGAAAGATCACCATTTTGTTTGGGCGCGCCATCTCAAGCCTGTGGAGAGTCATTGGGACGACCCGGCAACCGTCGCTGAGGCATTTGTGAACACACCTTATCTGTGGGGTGGCAAAACATTCGCCGGTATCGACTGCTCAGGGCTGGTTCAGCTTGCCTGGCAGGCTTGCGGTTTTGACTGCCCGCGCGATTCCGACATGATTCAGCGTGGATTTGGCGTGCCGCTGAAACAGGACCGCACCTTGAAGCTTGCGCGCAACGATATGGTGTTCTGGAAGGGTCACGTTGGCATGATGCTCGATGGCTCCAACCTGGTGCACGCCAATGGATATCACATGCAGGTCGTGATGGAACCGTTGTCACAGGCAATAAAGCGGATTGCCTCACTTTTTGGACAGGTAACGGGCGTGTCACGCGTTCCAGAGATGTTCGAACAGGCTCAGGACAATGGTAGTGCGGCTGCTCAGTAACCGGTGCTTTTGTTCACAAGGTTGAGCAGCGGCTTGCCCGACTGATGATTCTTGATCTGCTGAAGGATGTAGGCGCAAATTGCTTCCGGGTCCGTATCAGCCGCATTATGCGGCGTCAGCGTCACCTTGGGATGGGTCCACAACGGACTGATCGAGGGCAGGGGTTCAGTTTCAAACACATCCAGTGTTGCTGCGCCAAGCTCACCTGCATCAAGACTGGCGACTATGTCAGCTTCCACTTGCAGCTTGCCCCGCCCTGCATTGATGAGAACGGGTGCACCCAGTGGCCCGTCACTCGATAGCTTGCGCAACAACGCACGGTTCAGGATGCCATTGGTTGCCGGTGTGTGCGGCAACAGGCACACAAGTATGTCGGTCTGGCCCAGAAATTCATCAAGCTCGTCCTGGCCGGCGTAGGCGGTGATGCCAGGGATGCTCTTGCGCGAGTTGCTCCAGCCGCTCACCTTGAACCCCATATGCGCCAGTTTGGCCGCAGCATCACGTCCCAGTTCGCCCAGTCCCATGATGCCTACCCGCATGGCCGAAGCAGCCCATTGCGGCCGGTTGTTCCAGATGCATTTTGCCTGATCTTCATCAAGCAGGCGCTGTTGGCGATGATACATAAGTACGTGCAGGCACACATATTCGCTCATTCGCATCGTCAAGTCGGGGTCGACCACTCGTACCAGTGGCACATCCGGCAGCGCGGGGTCACGCATGACATGATCCACGCCGGCCCCCAGCGAGAAAATCGCCTTGAGATTGGCAAAGCCAGCCAGTACTCCATCAGGCGGGAGCCACACAAGCGCATAGTCAACGCTTTCAGGCTCAACGGTATTGTTGTTCCACACGAAAACGTCGAGTTCTGGTGCCTGCTTGGCGAAGTGATCAAGCCATGGTTGCGTGTCCCAACGTGATATGATCAGTGCCAGACTTGTCATGCTACTGCGCGATTCCGGCGTTTTTCTCCGCCTTCAGGTTGAAGGCCGCTGCCAGCAATGCCTTGGTGTAGTCTGTTGACGGTTTCTCGAATATCTGACGAGCCGGCCCCTGCTCGACGACGACCCCATTGCGCATGACAACAACATCATTGGCCAGCGCGCGCACCACTTTAAGGTCGTGGCTGATGAACATGTATGCAAGATCGTGGTCCTCTTGCAGCTTGCGCAACAGGTCGACGATCTGCGCCTGCACAGACATGTCGAGTGCACTGGTAGGTTCATCCAGCATCACAAATTTGGGTTCAAGGACCATGGCACGCGCAATGGCGATGCGCTGACGCTGGCCGCCCGAAAATTCATGCGGATAGCGTTCCATTGCCTCCGCTGGAACAGCAACCTCTTCCAGCGCTTTCGCGACGCGTTCGGTGCGCTGGTCATAGCTGAGTTCAGGTTGTTGGATTAGCAACCCTTCTTCAACAATCTGACGGATCGACATTCTGGGAGAAAGCGAGCCGTATGGGTCTTGAAACACGACCTGCATGTCCCGCCTGAGCGGGCGCATGTCACGTTCTGTCCTTCCGTCGATGCGATTGCCTAGATAGACGATCTCGCCTTGCGAACTGATCAGCCGCAGAAGTGCCAGACCCAGTGTTGTCTTGCCGGATCCGGATTCACCGACGATACCAAGTGTTTGCCCTGCGCGTACCGTCACGGAAACTTCGTTGCAAGCCTTGACGTAGCCCACGGTCTTGCGGAAGAAACCACGCTTGATCGGAAACCAGACCTTGAGATCCTTGCTCTGCAGGACAACGGGTGCCTTGTCATCTGCGGCAGGTGGTTTGCCCTTTGGTTCAGCCTCAAGAAGCATTTTTGTATAGGCATGCTTCGGATTGGCAAACAGCGTCTTTGAGGGGCCAGCCTCGACAATCTCGCCGTGCCGCATAACGCACACTGTATCAGATACATTGCGCACAATGCCCAAATCGTGGGTGATCAGTATGATCGCCATACCGAACTCTTTCTGCAGCTCGCGCAGAAGTTCGAGTATTTGCGCCTGAACGGTCACGTCCAGTGCCGTTGTCGGTTCGTCTGCAATAAGCAGTTCCGGGTTGTTGGCCAATGCCATGGCAATCATGACACGCTGGCGCTGCCCGCCTGACAGCTGGTGCGGATAGGCGCCGAGGCGTTCTTGCGCATCGCGAATGCCGACCTTGGCGAGTAATTCAAGCGTGCGCTCACGGGCCTTTGCTTCGCCCATTCCCTGGTGAACTTCGAGTATCTCGCCGATCTGCCGCTCAATGGTGTGCAGCGGGTTGAGGGAGGTCATAGGCTCCTGGAAGATCATGGTGATGTCGTTGCCGCGCACCCGGCGAAGATCTTTCTCGTCATTGTCGAGCAGGTCTTCCCCCTTGAACATTACGGTGCCGGAAGGATGATGTGCGGCCGGGTACGGCAACAGCTTGAGAATGGACAAAGCTGTAACCGATTTGCCGGACCCGGATTCCCCCACCAGAGCCAGTGTTTCGCCACGATGAACGTCGAACGAAACCCCCTTGACTGCGTGCGTCACCTTTTCAGCCTGACGGAAGTCGACCGACAGATTTCTGACGCTCAGCATTGGCGTGTCAGGCTTCATGTAAATGTCTTCCGTGGATCAAATGCATCACGCACTGCCTCTCCGATGAATACCAGCAGTGACAGCATGACGGAAACGACGGCAAAGCCGGTTAGGCCTAGCCAGGGTGCCTGGAGATTGGCCTTGCCCTGGGCGAGAAGCTCTCCAAGCGAGGCTGACCCTGGCGGCAGGCCGAAACCGAGAAAGTCCAGTGCGGTCAGCGTGGTAACCGAGCCAGACAGGATGAACGGCATAAAAGTCACCGTTGCGACCATCGCATTGGGCAGCAAATGCTTGAACATGATCTTGCGGTCACTTAAGCCCAGCGCACGCGCTGCCCGGACATACTCGAAATTGCGCCCGCGAAGAAACTCTGCTCGCACAACGCCAACCAGCGCAGTCCATGAGAACAACAGCATGATGCCCAGCAGCAACCAGAAGTTTGGTGTCAGGAATGCTGCCAGGATAATCAGCAGGTAAAGCGTGGGGATTGACGTCCAGATCTCGATGAAGCGTTGGAACAACAAGTCTATCCAACCACCGAAATAGCCCTGCACCGCTCCTGCTGCGACGCCCATCAAAGAGGAAAGCAGGGTAAGGATAAGGCCAAATAAAACCGAGATGCGAAAACCGTAAATGAGGCGCGCAATGACATCGCGGCCCTGATCATCTGTGCCAAGCCAGTTCATGTTGCCGAATGTGCAATTAATGTCTTCCACGCCCTTCTCATAGCGGACGCAGGCTTCTTCTTTGCTCAAGGATATGGCAGGCGGTGATGGGGCAGGGCTCGGCAGTTCGTTGTTCACTGTCTGGTAACTGTAGCGGATAGCCGGCCAGATCATCCAGCCATTGTTGTTGACTTCCTCCTGGATGAAGGGGTCACGAAAGTCTGTGGTGGCGAGAAAGCCGCCAAACTTGGATTCTGGATACTGGTTGAATATCGGCAGCAGTATCTCGCCCTTGTAACTTGCAATGATCGGCCGGTCGTTGGAGATCAGCTCCGCACCCAGCGATGCAAAGAACAGAAACAGGAAGATCCAGAACGACCAGTAGCCGCGCTTGTTGGCTTTGAACAGCGCAAGGCGGCGCTGGTTTATCCCTGACAAACGCGACGCTCTTGTCGGAGCAAGATCGATCTCGTCTACCTTGACTGGTGCATCCATCGCCTACACCTGCCTTGATTCGAAATCGATGCGCGGATCTATCCAGGTGTAGATCAGGTCGGTTATCAGGTTCATCACAAGGCCCAACAGCGAGAAGATGTAGAGCGTGGCGAACACTACCGGGTAGTCGCGGTTGACTGCTGCCTCAAAGCCGAGCAGCCCTAATCCATCCAGGGAGAAAATCTGTTCGATCAGCAGCGAACCTGCGAAGAATGCACCGATAAAGGCTCCCGGAAAGCCTGCAATGACAATCAACATGGCATTGCGGAAAACATGACCGTACAGCACGCGGTTCTCTGTCAAACCCTTCGCTCGTGCCGTCATCACGTACTGTTTCTTGATCTCATCCAGGAACGAGTTCTTTGTCAGCAGCGTCATCGTGGCAAAGGATGAAACGGCCAGCGCGGTTAGCGGCAGTACAAGATGCCAGGCATAGTCAACAAACTTTTCCCACCAGGACAGATCAGCAAAATTGTCTGACACCAGCCCTCGCAATGGAAAGATGTTCCAAAACGATCCCCCGGCGAACAGGACCACCAGCAGGATGGCAAACAGGAACGACGGGATGGCATATCCGACAATGATCACGGCAGATGTCCAGACATCAAACTTCGAACCATCACGCACTGCCTTGGCTACGCCCAATGGAATGGAAATGGCGTAGGAGACGAAGGTGAGCCACAATCCCAGGGAAACTGAAACCGGCAGCTTTTCCTTTACCAGTTGCAGCACCGGCACATCGCGGAAGTAGCTCTGCCCAAAATTGAAAGTGGCATAGTTGCTCAGCATGATGAAAAAGCGCTCATGTGCAGGCTTGTCGAAACCGAATTGCACTTCAAGCTTCTTGATGAACTCGGGATCAAGCCCCTGCGCACCTCGATATTTGAAGGTGCTTTCGCCCGCTCCAGCACCTGCGGCAGCTCCACCGCCTACCTCGCCGCCGCCAGAGCCTCCTCCGATACGTGCAGTGGCACCGACGTCAGTGCCCTGGAGCTGTGCAAGAACGCGCTCTACCGGGCCGCCCGGCGCAAACTGTATGATCGCAAACGAAATGAGCATGATGCCGAACAGTGTCGGGATCATCAGTAGTAGCCGTTTGGCAATATAAGCGCCCATGCATTTTTCCGGTCAGGTTGCTACCGCAGGTCTGCTCAAGGGCGGTAGACTGATTCGCCACTAAGGACCACGCTTCACAGTAGCTTCCTTGGCAGCATCAATCCACCATGTGTCAAACACGCCGCGTCCGAACTGCGGCTTGGCTGGTGGTTTGCCAAAGATATTCCAATACACCATCCTGTGGTTGTCGTTGTACCACTGTGGCACCCAGAACTGTTCGGCGCGCAAGGTCCGGTCCAGCGCCCGCGCAGCTACGGTCAGCGATTGCCGGTCCTTGGCTTGGATAATTCTGTCGATCAGGGCGTCGACACCTGCGCTCTTGATGCCGGCCAGATTGTAGCTGCCCGGCGTATCGGCGGTGGTGGATCCGAAGAAGGCCCGCAGTTCCACGCCCGGCGTCTGTGACATGGAAAACCGCTGCGTCAGGATGTCGAAGTCGAAGTTCTTCAACCGTTCCTGATACTGCGCCGCCTCAACTTGCCGGATTGACGCGTCAATGCCGAGCAGTTTCAGATTGCGCACATAGGGCGCAATGACCCGCTCGAAGGTAGGCGAGAACATGAGGAACTCAATCGCCAGAGGCTCACCCTTGCTGTTTTGGCGGCCAGTGCCCTTTATGGCCCAACCTGATTCATCCAGCAGATTTGCTGCCCTTGCCAGCAATTCTCTGTCTTGACCCTTACCGTTGGAAACAGGTGGTTCATAGGCTTCACTGAACACCGCTTCAGGCAGCTTGCCGCGCAGCAATTCGAGCAGTTGCAATTCATCTGCATCGGGCTTGCCTCTGGCGCGCATCGCCGAATTCTCGAAATATGACCCCGTGCGCTTGTAGGCATCAAAAAACAGGTTCTTGTTTGTCCATTCAAAGTCGAAAGCCATGTCCAGAGCCGCGCGAACCCGCGTGTCAGCAAACTTGGGCCGGCGCATGTTGAGAAAGAACCCTTGCGCACCTGATGCACTCATATCAGGCATGGTCTCCTTGATCAGGCGCCCTTCGGTAACTGCCGGAATGTCGTAGCTGGTTGCCCAGTCCTTGGAGGTGAACTCCTCACGCAAGTCGAGGTTGCCTGCCTTGATGGCCTCAAGCTCGGTCGTGCGGTCGCGAAAGTACAACAGCTTGATTTCATCAAAATTGTATCGGCCACGGTTTACCGGCAAATCCTTTGCCCAATAGGCCTGGCGCCGTTCATAGGTGATAAAGCTGCCCTGTTTGTGATTTTTCACCCGGTAAGGACCTGATCCCAGTGGTGGCTCCAGCGTCGTCTTGGTGAAATCGTTCGCCTCGTAATAGGCCTTGGAGAAAATCGGCAGCACCGCCACGGTAAGTGGCAGGTCGCGAATGTTTTCGCCCTTGAAAGTGTAGGTGACACTATCTG
This sequence comes from uncultured Alphaproteobacteria bacterium, assembly GCA_963787895.1. Classification (GTDB taxonomy): domain Bacteria; phylum Pseudomonadota; class Alphaproteobacteria; order Rhizobiales; family Aestuariivirgaceae; genus Anderseniella. The sequence continues at coordinate 94,233 of CAWBEX010000007.1, forward strand.
GTGAATTCACCTTGCACGCCTCGACATCCTGAAGCGATATCTGGTAGCTGGGATGACCGTCCTTCTTGAGCAAGTTGAAACTGGCGCATACGTCTTCACCGGTCAGCTTGCTGTCGTCAGCGAATGTTGCGGCCGGATTGAGCGTAAAGCTCACGCTCTTCCTGTCTTCTGCCACTTCAGCGGTTTTTGCCACCAGTCCATACACCGCATCTGGTTCATCTTCATTACGCACCATCAAGGTGTCAAATAGCAGATCAAGCTTTTGCGCCGACTTCACCTTTCAGAATATAGCCATTGAGACTGTCGAATGTGATACGGCCTTCGGTTCCCAGCGTTACAATGCGGCCGCCCTTTGGTGCGTCAGGGTTCACGTACGGCAGGTGGGTGAAGTCTGCCGGCAGTGCAAGGTCGCCGAACGCCGACAGGCCGTGGCTTGGTTCTGCCTGGACAGCGTTGCTCAGCAAAAGCGAGCATGTGATGCCGATCAGCCACCTCTGCATCAACTCTTGACCTTCGCAGCTTTGGCTTCATCGTACCACCATATGGCAGGAAAGCCGACGGAGAAGTCGGGTTGAACCTCCGGCCTCCCGAACCGGTTCCAATAGGCAACCCGTTCATATGGAATGTGCCACATGGGTACCACGTAGTGATTCCATAGCAGTGCCCGGTCCAGCGCCCTGGTTGAAGCCACAAGTTCTGCCCGGCTGGTTGCAAAGATTACCTTGTTGATCAACGCGTCGATGGCTTCATCCTTGATGCCGATGAGGTTGCGGCTGCCATCGCGGTCAGCTGACTCGGACCCCCAGAAATCGCGTTGCTCGTTGCCGGGCGATAGCGACTGACCCCAGCTTCCGACGATGCAGTCAAAGTCAAATGACTGGGTACGGCGCGTGTACTGGCTGTCGTCCACGGTGCGCACGGTGGCCTGAATGCCAAGGAGTTTGAGTTGCTGCGTGTAGGGTAGCACGATGCGCTCGAACAACGGAGATACCAGCAGGAACTCTATGCTGAACGCTTCGCCCTTGTCGTTGCGCAAGACCCTGTCAGGGCCGACTTTCCAGCCCGCCTCCGACAACAACGTGGCGGCCATCCGCAGGTTGTTCCGCTTGTCCTTTGGGCTGGCATAGGTTGGGTTGGTGTATTCACTGGTGAAGACTTCAGGTGGCAGCTTGTCTTTCAGGGGCTCCAGAATGGCAAGCTCATCTGCTCCCGGCAAACCTGTTGCCGCCAGTTCCGAATTGGAAAAATAGCTGTTGGTGCGCACATACTGGCCAAAGAACAGGTTCTCGTTGGCCCATTCAAAGTCAAAGGCAAAATTGAAAGCACGGCGTACGCGCGGATCTGAAAACTTTTCGCGCCGGGTGTTGAAGGCATACGACTGCATGCCTTCGGAATTCTTCAACCTGATCTCATCCCTGATTACGTCACCGCGCTGCACAGCTGGAAATTCGTAGCCGGTCGCCCAGTCTTTCGATGAACTTTCCAGGCGAAAATCGTAAAGGTCTCCCTTGAACCCTTCCAGAGCGACGGTGCTGTCGCGGTAGTACACCACCTGCAACTCGGCAAAATTGGCGGTGCCGCGATTAACCGGAAGGTCCTTGCCCCAATAGTCTTCAACCAGCTCAAGATAAATGTAGTTGCCGGGCTTTACCTGTGAGATCCGGTAGGCTCCATTGCCAAGTGGTGGCTCAAGTGTCGTTTCCGTCAGCTTGCGGGTTTCTCCTTTGCTGTCCTTGCTGGTCCACCAGGCTTTGGACAAGACAGGCAGTTGCCCGACTATTTGCGGCAGCTCTCGGTTGCCCTTTTCAGAGAAATTGAACGTCACTTCATTTTCGCCGGTATTCTCGCCGGAAACGACATTCTTGTAGTAGAAATTGTAGGCGGGATGGGCCTCTTTCAGGGCGGTCATCGACCAAATCACATCTTCCGGCGTAACGGGTGACCCGTCATGGAACCTGGCTTCTTTCCGCAACCTGAAGGTGACCGAGGCATAATCTGGCGGATTCCTGACGGCTTCAGCAATCAGCCCATATTCTGACCCCGCCTCATCCAGCGCGCTGGTCATCAGCGTATCCACGGTTTGACCGACAATACCTGCTGCATTGCCCTTGAATGTGAACGGGTTGAGGCTGTCGAACGAACCGACGGCGGAAAGTCTGGCCCTTCCGCCCTTCGGTGCATCAGCATTTACGTAATCAAACGCTTCAAACCCAACTGGGTACTTCAGGTCGCCAAACAGCGACAAGCCGTGGTGCCATTGATCTTCGACGGCATGTGCCGGTTGCATTGACTTTATGATTGGCAGTCCGGCAGTGCCGGCGGCGGCGGTCAGCTGAAGCAGCTTGCGGCGGTCGATCAAGGTCTGGTCCTCGCATTGTTTGTCTGGTTGCGCAGGTGCACAACCGCATGATCAAGTCTAGGTAGTTGGAGCACAAATGAAAACACCGGCAGTCGCCCGCCGGTGTGAAAACTTGGTAATCAATTTGTGATGGCCGCCAGTCGGCTTGCCGGACTCTATTGCGGATTGTCAGACAGCGTGCGCAGATAAGCGATCAGGTCCGCCCGTTTGCCATCGTCCTTGATGCCGCCGAAGGTCATTTTCGTGCCAGGAGCGAACTGCTTCGGGTTCGTGATAAAGCCGTTCAGGTTTTCCAGGGTCCATTTTTCGGACGACTTCGTCTTCAAGGCATCGTTATAGGAATAGTCGGAAACGCTGGCAATCTGCCTGTTTACGACATCCCAAAGATGCGGTCCAACTTTGTTGGGGCCACCTTTTTCACCTGAGTGGCAGGCCTTGCAGGCCCGGAATGCCGCTTCGCCCTTGGCAGCATCTCCACCAGTTGCTGTTGCGGTTTCAGCGGTCGTGGTCGCAGTTGCCGTGCTCTCTGCAGCTGGTGCAGCAGGTGCTGTTGCGGCTTCGGTGGTAGTTGCCGCCATTGCCGTGCCCTCTGCTGCAGGCGCAGCCTCAGCCACCGGCAGCGGAGCTGGGGTGGCGGACAAGGTGCGCAGATAGGCTAGCAGGTCTGCCCGCTTGGCATCGTCCTTCAAGCCGCCAAAGCCCATCTTGGTGCCCTTGAGGTAGCCTTTCGGGCTCTTCAGGAAGGCATCCAGGTTCTCAAAGCTCCAGTCTTCGGCATGGCGCTCCTTGAGGGCTGGAGAATACGCGTAGTTGTCCAGGTGTGCCTTCTTGGCCCCGACGATCCCGTAAAGATTGGGTCCAACCTTGTTGGCCCCGCCTTCTTCAGCCGTGTGGCAAGCTGCGCAGGCCCTGAAGTTTGTTTCGCCTTTGGCGGCGTCCGCTGATGCCATCAGACTGGCCAGAGACACAGCAGGTGCTGCGTCCTTTGCTGCAGTATCTGTTTCAGCTTCTGCAACTTCGATGTTGATGGCCGCTTCTTCCGGCTTCTCGGCGTGATAGATTGTGTCAGAAACGATATTGAGCCCCATAACAAAAAGCCCGGCACCCAGAACGGCGCCAGCAATTTTGTTGAACGTCATTGTGTCCATTCCGAACATGTGCACCCTCGAGATATTGTCTGTTCTGCCAGTATGTTGGTCCGGCGCAACACCGGACTCTTGAAATCGCGCGGAAACTAGTTGTTTCTCATTTGCCGCGCAACACTTATAAGGCGGCAAGTGTCCATATGCCGCGCCGCCTGTGGATATGGTCACGATGAGACGTCAGGGTGCAACGGGGTAGTTTTTGCGAATGCTAACAGCCAACACAAAAGTTGCCTATCAGGGCGAACCTGGAGCCAACTCGCACATTGCGTGTCTTGAGATGTTTCCTGCTTGCGAAGCCATGGCATGTCGCACGTTTGAAGACGCCTTTGCAGCGGTTGCCAGCGGCGATGCCGAACTTGCGATGATCCCGATTGACAACACGGTGGCTGGCCGGGTGGCTGACATTCACCACCTGATGCCGGCATCTGACTTGTATATTGTAGGCGAGCATTTCCTCAGGGTTCGCCATCAGTTGCTGGTCCTGCCGGGCACGGACGTTTCGCAACTCAAACGAATCACCAGTCATACACATGCCTTGGGTCAATGCCGCAGAATCATCGCAGAACTCGGGCTTGATGCCGTGGCTGCGGTCGACACTGCCGGTGCCGCGGCCGATCTGGCCAGATCAGGCGACCGGAGTACCGCCGTTATAGCAACCCAGAAGGCAGCGGAGATTTACGGCCTCGAGGTGCTGCAATCAGACATCGAGGATGAAGACCACAACACAACACGGTTCGTAGTTCTCTCAGCCCAGCCTGATGACGCCGCACCGGAAGATGCGCCTGTCATCACCTCATTCATCTTTACTGTCCGCAACGTGCCGGCAGCGCTCTACAAGGCGATGGGCGGATTTGCCACCAATGGTGTGAACATGACCAAGCTGGAGTCCTATGTGGACGGCTCGTTCAACGTGGCACAGTTTTATGCCGACATCGAAGGTCATCCACAGCAGCGACCAGTGCGCCTGGCACTGGAGGAGTTGGATTTTTTCACAACGCACCTGCGGGTGTTGGGGATTTACAGAGCCTCGCCGCATCGCGCAGAGCTGGCGCGCCGCCGCGAAGAGCTGGACACTTCTGCCTGAACATTATCCCTGCAGTTTCAGCACATGCTGTATGAGGTGATGAGCTATCGAGATGTCCGGGGGCATCCTGAGGCCATTGGGATGGTTGTCCTTCGCCATCAAGCGGACTTCATCCATACTGAACCAGCGCGCATCATCCAGCTCTTCAGGGTCAATCGTTATTGCCTCGCTGGTAGCGACACCTACCATGCCGAGCATCAGGTTTGCCGGAAACGGCCATGGCTGGCTCAGCACATATTGCACCTCGCCGACATGCACCCCTGATTCCTCAAAAACCTCGCGCCGGGCAGCGTCTTCGGCGGTCTCGCCAGGTTCAACGAAGCCTGCCAGCGTGGAATACATGCCTGATGCAAACCGCGCTGAGCGCCCGAGCAACATCTTGTCCTTGCGCACCACAGCAATGATGGCGACAGCATCCGTGCGCGGAAAGTGCTCTGCTGAACAGCTTCCGCACACTCGCTTGTAACCTGCATCTGCCGCAATTGTTGCGCCGCCGCAATTGGCACAGAACCGGTGTTTCGAATGCCAGTGCAGAAGCGCGCGCGCCTGCGCTGCGGTGCCAAGGTCGCCTTCATCAAGCAAACCCTGCAACGCAAGTGATCGCAGATCCAGTGCCAATCGCTGCTTGTCAGGCTCAAATTCGGCATCTGCTGCCATCACGGCGAAACATGGGCAACCCGCAGCATCAACGCCAAGCAGTACCGGTTCAATGCTCACATGCAACGCCGGCAGTTCGCCGCGCTCCATCCAGCCAATGCCTTCACCTGCGTGTGAACCTGTCACCAGTCTGTCCGCAGCAAATAGCGCAAACCGGGCATTTGGTGCAGAAACCATGGCCTCGAAGAAGCCGGGCTCATTGCGTCTGCCGGATTGCCGGTCAAGCTTTCCGGCCATGAACGCGGGCGCAGTACGTTTCACGTTTGCCGCCTTTTCTGTAAAACTTCGGCTTGTTTGCAGCCAGATGAGGCACTCCGTGTGCCATGTCTCAGCCTTTGCCGGCAAGTGTTTTGCTCGAAACTGACGGCAATGGTCTTGCATCGGCAGCAATTACGTCCGATATAGGGTCTGGGAGGTTGGCAGCAGACGTATCGCTCGCCAACCGGGTCAGGTCCGGAAGGAAGCAGCCCTCGTGAGTTCGGTTCGGGTTGCCCGTCCAGCCTCCCACTTCTGCACCACTTTGCCTCAGCCGGGTGCCAACCAACATTATTTCTTTGCGCGGGCAATGTCTGATATCAGCGAACATACTCCAAGCCTTCAGACCCCGTATCGGGTGCTGGCTCGCAAGTACCGTCCGCAAACCTTCGAAGATCTGATCGGGCAGGAAGCCATGGTGAGAACGCTCACCAATGCCTTTGCATCAGGCCGCATTGCGCAAGCTTACATGCTTACCGGTGTTCGCGGTATCGGCAAGACGACAACCGCGCGTCTGATCGCGCGGGCACTGAACTACGCTGGTGAAGGCGAAGACAATGGACCATCGGTGGATCTGTCAGGCAAGGGCAGGCATTGCGAAGCCATCCTTGAATCGCGCCACGTAGACGTGATCGAGATGGACGCAGCTTCGCACACAGGTGTCGACAATGTGCGCGAGATCAATGATGCGGTGAAGTACAAGCCGGCATCGGCGCGGTACAAGGTCTACATCATCGATGAAGTCCACATGCTGTCCACGCCTGCGTTCAATGCGCTGTTGAAGACGCTTGAAGAACCGCCGCCGCATGTGAAGTTTATCTTCGCCACCACCGAAATCCGCAAAGTCCCTGTCACGGTCTTGTCGCGCTGCCAGCGTTTCGACCTGCGGCGGCTGGATGCTGACCTTTTGACCGGTCATCTGGAGCGAATAGCTGGACTGGAAGACGTTAAGGTCGAAACAGAAGCGCTGCGCATGATTGCCCGAGCCGCAGAAGGATCCGTGCGCGACGCCCTCTCGCTTCTGGATCAGGCCATTGCCTATGGCAGCAACCAGGTTCTGGCAGCCGATGTCCAGGCAATGCTTGGTCTGTCGGATAGGACGAGGATCATCGACCTGTTTGACGCGGTGATGCGGGGGGATGCAGCCGCAGCTATCGAGGAACTTGAAGCCCAGCACGCGCTTGGTGCTGATCCGGAGGTAATCCTCACCGATCTGGCTTCCTTCGTGCACTGGGTTACAAAACTCAAGGTTTCACAGCACGCTACCCGAGCGGCCGCTGTTACCGAACAGGAACGCACCCGCGGCGAGGAGTTTGCAGGCAAACTGGCAATGCCTGTTCTGGCGCGCGCCTGGCAGATGCTTCTCAAGGGGATCGATGAGGTCTCGCGATCGGGAAATGCACTGATGGCAGCAGAGATGCTGTTGATCCGGCTGGCCTATGTTGCCGACCTGCCTACACCCGAGAAACTTGCTCGTATGGCCGATGGCGCGAAGGATGCCTCACCTGCGCGTGGACAGGCGGAACCAGCACCTGCGCCCGCTGGTTCAGTGACGCAACCGTCATCGGTACTGGCGCCCGTATTGGATGCCGGCCAGACGACCGGCTCCGGCCAGACAAGCGCCCAGGCCAAAGCAATTGCGATACCTGATGAGATCGCAGACGATAGTTCCGCCATCGGCAGTTCACCGCCCTTTGCGGCGACAGGTTTTGCAAACTTCGAGGAGCTGGTTGAATTTGTTGCGCAAAAGCGCGACGTCATGCTGGCGCGAACATTGGAACGTCACGTACTGCCTATATCGATGGCAGATGGCCGGCTGGAACTTCATCTGTTGCCTGATGCGCCTGCCACAATTGCAAATGACCTTTCACGGCGCCTTGAAGCCTGGACTGGCAAGCGCTGGATTGTGTCCGTTTCGTCCAACAAGGGTGCGGGTCAATCGCTGGCTGAACAACGCCGCGAACGACGTGATGGCGTACTGCGTGAAGTACGCAAGCACCCGCAGGTGCAAGCCATTCTTGAAGGGTTTCCTGGCGCGGAGATAGTTGAAGTGCGGGATCTTTCGGCTTTGGCCAGCGAACAGCCGCCCGACGGAGAAGATGACAACGGTTCATCGGTTGATTGAGACGTCTGGCGGAAACAGTTTTTTTGAACACTTTGAGGTGAGAAGAGATGAAAAATCTCGGTAACATGATGAAGCAGGTGCAGGAAATGCAGGCCAAGATGGCTGACATGCAGGCCCGCCTCGATGAAATGACCGTGACAGGCCAGGCCGGGGCAGGGATGGTCAAGATCACTTTGAACGGCAAGAACCTGATGCAGTCTGTCGAGCTTGACGACAGCCTGATGAAGCCGCAGGAGAAGGACATTCTGGAGGATCTGTTGATGGCGGCCTACAACGAGGCCCGCGCCAAGGTGGACAAGCTGGTGGCGGAACAGATGAAGGAAATTACCGGTGGCTTGCCGCTGCCGCCCGGCATGAATTTTCCGGGCCTGTAATGATCCGTGCTTGTGAATCTGTCATGCACCGGAGGTCGTGAAACACCATGAGCCGCAATGCCGTTGGTGTGGAAATCGAGCGCCTTATACAGCTCCTGTCCCGTTTGCCCGGGCTGGGCCCGCGTTCGGCCCGCCGCGCGGCACTTCACCTGGTCAAGAACCGGGAGAAACTTATGCAACCTCTGGGCATCGCACTGTCAGACGTTCTCGAGAAGGTTTCCGAATGCGGTATCTGCAGTAATGTGGATGTGGTGAACCCCTGCACCTTGTGTTCTGATCCGCGTCGCGACCGCAGTTTGATCTGCGTAGTGGAGGAAGTTGCAGACCTTTGGGCGCTGGAACGCGCTGGTGCCATCAGCGGCGTCTATCATGTGCTTGGCGGCACACTGTCTGCAATTGAAGGGGTCACCCCGCAGGACTTGAAGATTGCATCGCTGGTGGAACGGGTTTCCAGCGGCCATGTCAAGGAAGTGATGATCGCAGTGAACGCCACCGTGGATGGTCAAACCACGGCCCATTACATTATGGAACAGCTTGAAGGTACCGGTGCCGAAGTGACCAGGTTGGCACACGGTGTTCCAGTTGGGGGCGAGCTGGACTATCTTGACGAAGGCACACTTGCAGCGGCCGTCAAGGCGCGCCGGTCAATCTGATTTATCTGTAAATTGCAGTATTCTGCCAAAATCGGTGAATCACCGAGACACCTCATTAACACTCTGTAAACCCTCATTTCCTGTTTCAAACGGGCCTTACTGCCAAATCCGGCGCCACGGCGCGCGGATTGCTGTGATGTTGGCATGTCAATGGAAGCTGTCCCGGATTTGGACAATCCAACGGGCAGAAAGTTCACAAGGCGTGTCGGACTGTACAACGGAGAACGGTGATGATCTCAAGGCTCAAGAAACTCAACAGCTTCACCAGGAAGCTGACTGGCGACTTCAAACAGGACACAGATGGTGCCATTGCACTGGTGTTTGGCCTTGCCGCAGTTCCAATGATCCTGGCGGCCGGCGCTGCACTGGATTATGTCCGGGTAGGGTCTGCAACCGCAGAGGTCCAGGCTGCCCTTGATGCGAGCGCACTGGCGGGTGCCGCAGCCAGTCCTTCCTCTACCGATGATGAGCGCCGTCAATTCGCACTGGACGCTTTCAACGCCAATCTTGAAGGTGGTTTTGCGCCGAAGCTGACCGGTGGCCCGGTTGTCAGTTTCAATGATGGCCGCATTACCGTCGCATATCATGGTGGCCTGCCAACAACGCTCCTGCGCCTTGGCGGTTTCGACGAGTTCAACGTCTCGGCGACCTCAACTGCAACCATGAACCGGCCCGGAAGAGCGGAGATCGCCATGGTTCTCGACTATTCCGGCTCAATGGGCTGGATGTCCGCGGGCAGCCAGAAGTATGTAACCATGCGCAATGCGGCCATCGACATGGTCAATGGCCTCACGGACAACGGAACAAACAGTGAGATCAGGTTCGGACTTGTACCGTTTTCCCACAACGTATTCACACAATTGCCAGCCAATTTTGTTGTCGGAGCCACAGGCAGTACATGGACTGGATGCACTTACGACCGCATGTATCCTCACAACACCACTGCTGCTGAGCCTACTGCATCCAATGCAACCAAATGGGGTCAACCGGCCCCAAGTTTTCCTCCAGGCGACGATCAGGGTAAGCACCACTGCGATGGCAAGAACCATGACGGCAATGGCTATCAGGCAAACAATCTGGAGGTTCGGGAACTGAGTTCGTCTCATTCGGACACTATTTCACAGCTTCAGGCGATGCGTCCCTATGGCTACACCAACATCTCGCTGGGGACTGAATTCGGATGGCATCTGCTGGAGCCAGGTGCTCCATTTGCGGCCCGGTCGTTCGCTGATACAGAGAACAAGAAATTCCTGGTTGTGCTGACAGATGGCGAACAGACCACTCCGGCATTTGGCAATGGCGCATCGCGCACGGTGCCAAATGGAGGAAACAATTTGGCGAGCCTGTGTGACAACATCAAATCGGCTGGCAACATTACTGTTATCACGATAGCTTTTGCATTGAGTGATACTGCCACCGAAAATCGTCTTCGCAACTGCGCCACTGATCCGGACAGGCACTTTTTTGAAGCCGAAGATGGCAATGATCTCACAAAGGCCTTTGAAGAAATTCAGCGCCAGATAGCAACAGCAATCTATCTGTCTGAATAGACTCGATCATTCCTGTTGCGCCCCGAAGCGTGAATTTTTACTCAGGATGGTCCCGCAGCAGACCCGTCACCATCTCTCCCCCTAGCTGGTGGCGGGTCTCTTCATTCTCCCGCAACAAGCCTGGGTGATCGGGCTTCCTCTTGGTTTTCGCTGGCATCAGAGAACTCGACCTGTTCGATTTTCGTTCCGCGTCTGCTGATCTTCTCCGAAGACACGACAATCCGCTCAATGTCCTTGCCAGCCTGGCCAAAGTGCCGCTGCAGGTCGAGCACCCTGCCATGCATGCGTTCGACATCTTCCATCAACCGGACAACCTCCTGCTGAATGACCACCGCTTGTTCGCGCATTCGCGCGTCCTTGAACACAGCTTGCATGGTCTGCACCAGCAACATCAGCACATTTGGCGATGCCACGATCACGCGAAGTCGGTGCGCCTTCTGGATGATATCCTCAAAGTTCTCATGCAGGTCGGCATAGATGGCTTCTGATGGAACGAACATGATAGCTGTTTCGTGGGTTTCGCCCTTTATCAGGTATTTTTCTGATATGTCCCTGACATGTTTCATGACATCGGCCCTGAAGCGTTGGGCCAGCGGCTTCATATCGTCATCTGTCTTTGCTTGTTTGATGGCGTTGAAACCCTCCAGTGGAAACTTGGCATCAATCACCAACGCCATTTCGTTTTCCGGCAGGCGTATCAGGCAATCTGGCCGTGTGCCGTTGGACAGTGTTGTCTGGAATGAATAGGCCGATGAATGCAGGCCATCGCGGATAATTGCCTCCATTCTGCCCTGTCCATAGGCTCCGCGGGACTGCTTGTTGGCCAGAATGTCCCGCAGGCTGAGCATTTCAGCCGAAAGGCTGGTCAGCTTGTTCTGGGCTGTGTCAATGACAGCGAGCCTCTCATTCAGCTGCTGTAGAGACTGGCTGGTGCGCTGACTGGTTTCGTTAAGGCCCGCTCCCAGCCGTTGAGAGACCTGATCAAGCCGGGCATCAAGGGTTTGGCTGAGATGTGCCTGCGATGAAGCGGATGTCTCTGCCAGTCCGCGCAACTGTCCCGACATTTCGGCAAGCTTTACTTCAAGCTCGCCTGCCCGGCGCATTGTTTCCACGGTCTGTGTTCCGCTTCCACTGGCCGCCCGCCACGCCAATATCACGGCTGCAATGAGCAGCAGCATGGCAAGGCACACCGCCGCGAGCGCCAATTGACCGTAGCTGATGGCAGTTTGCCCGGCGAGGAATGCTGTGTCTGAAAAACTCATCCAGACAGCATACCTTGATTCGACCTGCACGGAAGATCAAAACATGAACATGATGCGTCGCAGTGAATCCTTGCGATGCCGCGCTTGATCGCGTGAATTCAATTGGAAACTGCAACCATGTTTGGATTGTCAAAACACAAACGGCCTGCCGGCGGTTTGAAACCACTGACAGGCCGGTGTATCTGGTCAAAAACCAGGTGTCTGAACTAGACAGCCTTGAGGTTGTCTGCAGCCATCTTGCCTGAGCGGCGGTCAGCTACGAGTTCATACTCGACTTTCTGGCCTTCGTTCAGTGTCGCCATGCCGGCGCGCTCAACCGCTGAGATGTGAACGAAAGCATCGTTAGTGCCATCGTCAGGCTGTATGAAGCCATAGCCTTTGGTTGCGTTGAAAAATTTGACGGTACCGATAGTCATGCGTGGATTCCTTATCCAATGCGTTTGTTGGCCCCCACGCTGCCTCTTGCAAGGTGGACAGGCCGGAAGTGCTCTACATTGTTAGGAGTTCACTGGCAGCTCGGTAGTACCGGGGTCGTTCAGATAGCTTCAAACAAGTCTCGCGGCAGCTTAATTAGCACAAATAGGGCTGATTGATAAGTAAATTATCTCTGGTGTGGTTCGTTACTTGCAATTTCGATGTTGCGAAACAGGGCCGTTGTCCCGGTTTGACACAAGATGATGCAACAGCGTGAGGCGATGAAAATGAAGTTCCTGCTTGTAATGATGGCTCTGGTTGGCGGGCAGGCACAGGAGTACCGGATTCCCATGTCTCCGGTGTATGTGAACAGCATTGCTACCTGCGAAACAGTAGCGCTGCAGATCGCTCGCGACTACGAGGCTACACAAGCGAACTTCCAGGTTGTGCAGTATGCGTGTGTGAGGGGCTGAACTCGGCTTCAGGCCGGCGCAGCCGCACTTTGGAGTGCATCATCTGCACCAGCATTCGCATGATGGATCTGATCCTTTCTCGCAACGAACGCCAGGAAATCGGAAGCCGTAAGTGGACGGCCAAAGTGGTATCCCTGCCCAGAATCTCCGCCGGCCAGACGCAGGAGATTGCTGCTCTCGGCATCTTCAATACCCTCGCATACCGACTGGAAATCCAGCTCCCTGGCCAGCATGAGCATGGAATGGATGATCTTGAGCGACCTTGGCTCAGTTTGCATCGTGCTGACGAAACTCCTGTCAATCTTGATCTTGTCGATAGGCAACCGGGATATGTAACCAAATGAGGCGTGTCCGGTGCCGAAATCATCAATGGCAATCTTCACACCCGCACTGCGCAGCTTCTTGAGTTGATCAACCGCGTCATGCGTCGGCTCGAGCAGGGCGGTTTCGGTAATTTCCAGACAAAGCCGGTCGGGACGCAGACCTGTTTCTGCCAGCACCTGGCGAACTTCCTGCAGCATGTCCATGTGAGACAGCTGGACAGGCGATACGTTGACTGCAACCGACAGATTATCCGGCCACATCGCAGCTGTGCGGCATGCTGCGCGCAACACGAAGTTGCCGATCGCATCAATTGCGCCGCTGCGTTCTGCAATGGGAATGAATTCGACCGGCGAGACCTGTCCCAATTCTGCATTGTACCACCGCAACAAGGCTTCGGCTCCTGTAGTACTGCCGTCCTTGAGTTTGACCTGGGGCTGAAACAGTACAGATAATTCGCCGTTCTCCAGCGCGTCCCAGAGGTAGGTTTCGATCTTCAAGGCACGCGAAACGTCTGATCCGAGCGATGGTTCAAACCATTGTATGGTCGCATCACTTGCCTTCTTGCTCTGGTCGAGCGCCATCTCACTTGCCGCGATGGCCGCAGAGGCGCTCGAGACGTGCTTAGGTAACACCACACCGCCCGCATTGACCTTGAGCCTGATATGGTGGCCCCTCACATGCATCTGGCCCTGAACCGCCGCCAGCAACCGCTCCGCGAAAGCATCAGGTCCTTCCGGGCAATTGGTGGATGCGACGACAAACGTGTTGCTGTCAGTTCGCGCCACTAGTCCTTGTATGCCGGCGATCTCCTTTGCCTTGTTCCCCGTTTCCACAAGGATGGCATCACCGATGTTACGGCCAAACATGTTGTTGAAAAGAGAGAAGTTGAAAATGTCGAAGGCAACAACGGCCATCTCGGTATGGCCGGACATCGGCGACTTGTCTTCAATCGACTGTTCAAGTCGATGCACGAATTCGTGCCGGCGCAACATACCGGTCAGGGCGTCGTGCCTGGAAAGATGATCAATTTGTTCAAGCCGTGTCCGCTCGCTCGTGACATCGCGTGCAGTAATGCAGACTGCCCCGCTGTCTGCAGCCCCGGACGAGCGGTTCTTGTCACTTTCGTCAAAGCGTGACGGCGAGATCATGTATTCAATGTCTTGCCGGTTCACGCCCGTCTTACCGTTCGACCATGTTGAAGGACGCCTGTCACCGCTGCCGCTTTCAAGGGAAGATAGAACCATCCTGACATCCTGAAGCATGGCAGCAGGAAGAATGGATTGCAGCTCTGTCCCGTTCCTGATTTCCGTTCCGCTTCTGCCAAACAGGCGTTGGGCCTTGCTGCTGGCAAAACGGACGACCTCGTCCTTGGTGGCGTACAGCACTGCATCCGAGCTGTCGGCGAAGGTTTGTTCAAGCACGCGAAGGTAATTGCCAGCCATAAGTTCGGTTCGGATCATCCTGAGCCTGCGCCTGACCAGCTCCGACCCTGTGGCGACTGTCAATGTGCAACCAAGCAACAGGTGCAAGGTGGCGGTTTCGGCATTTATTGCCGTGAAGTACTGAGCCGCGGTGGCGCCGACTTCCAACAGCACCATCGTGGCGGCGAGTGCAAGCAAACACCTGGTGAAGTTCAACCGCTGCCGCAGAAGGAACACAAGGCACAGAGCGAGAAGGCTCATGATGGTGTTGGCGACATTGTTGGTCGGTACAAGGTTACGTTTTTGCAGCAGGCTTTCTGCGCCAAGGATTTGTACCATGGCGCCGCTCAATAACCCGTGCACAGGTACTGCAAGTGTGTCGCCCAGTTCTACGGCGCTGCTGCCAACAACGACTGTCTTGCCCTTCAGCGCGTCCGGAGCGATCTGACCCTGCAAGAGTGCCTTCACTGAAAATTTGGGAATGCTGGCGGGATCAATGGAGAAATCGATGTAGACATGGCCATCCGAATTGCCGGCACCGCCGGCCAGCATGGCAGCCAGGGCCGGCACGAACTCACCGGCAATGTTCTGGCCGAACGGAAATCCGCGTACTACGCCATCTTGATCTGCAAGTACGTTCACCGATGCAGGCCACGCCCGTTGTAAGAGCAGGTTTATCGGTGTGCTTGAAGCAATCTCAGTGTTGTCGTCTGCAATGCTCAGGTTCTGCCGGAACGATGCCAGGACTACCGATCCGCCGGCCCTGTCGAGCGCCTCAGCGAGCAGTTTGTCGTCGTGCTCGTTTGACGCATGGCTGAAGTCGATATCGAAAGCGATTTGTCTGGCACCTGCATTGATAAGCCGGTCAATGATGTTTGCGTGCACCCGGCGAGGCCATGGCCATACGCCGACATAGTCCAGAGCCTGCTTATCTATGGCGACGAATACGATTTCACCGGTCGCGGGCCGAGAAATCAGGTTTTGGCGAGCTTCGGTCAGCTCATGTTGCAATGATGTGACAAATGCGCTGTCGCGCGCAGCGCCAGCAGCAGCCAGCACGGCGATGCAAATGAGTAACGCCTTCACAAGCCCTGATCTCAGAAAGTCCATCCCACCTCCCGCCTGGCGCAATGGACCGTTGTCCAAATGCCAGTTCCCTTCATCTCCGTATCCGGCCCAAATCGGCTTGCTCAACTAACGCGGCGCACTCCTTGCGCATCAGGCATCGCTCAGACCAGTCGCGGCTTTGTCAGACAACGCTGGTCTAGTCGTCTTCATTTTCGCCTTGGTCATCATCATCGCCGTCGTCATTATTGCCGTGCCCGTGCCCGTGCCCGTGCCCATGACCATTGCCATTACCATTGCCGTTGCCGTTGCCGTTGCCGTTACCGTTGCCGTTGCCGTTGCCTTGGCCGTTGCCGTTACCACCTTTGTTATTCCCACCATTGCCATTGTGGTTGCCGTTGTTGCCCTTGTTGCCCTTGTTGCCGTTGTTGGCTGAGGTTGATGCATTTGCCGCGCTGGATGTATTCGCAGCGCTGGATGTGGCTGCTGCACCGCTAGGCCCGCTGCTGAAGCCGCCTGAACCGTTCGAGGAAGCTGACTGACCTGCGCCGACATTTGCCGACTTGCCGGAATTCCTGTCCGCAACGCCGACTAGCCCCCGGCTGACATTGACGGTCGAGCCTGTCTTGCCGGCCTTGACCGAAAATCGGGTCCCTTTTACGACCGCCGTAAGATGACGGGTGATTACGCGGGTGCGTCGCGTCTGGCTCTTGTTGACCTCGAGCAGTACTTCACCAAACTCATGCCGCAGCGTTGTGCGAGCGTCCGAATTCTTCGTGCCTGTTACCGCAGTCAGCGTATTGGGTTGGAAGACTATCGTATCTTTATCGCGTTGCAGCATCACCCGCCCGCTGCTGCCGGTTCTGATCCAGCTGGCAACTGGCACCTGTTGGCCGGCTCTTAGCGGCACCCAGGTCTTGCTGTCGGTGGCAAAGAACGCCGGCTGCCCTACGCGGACGGCGGTCCAGTCAGCTGCAATTGCTGACACGGCCATCATAGACAATGTCGCGATGGCAAGAATGGCAGTTCTGATGAAACGTGGCATGGCTGTCCCCGGTATCTACTGTCTGCTAACCAACGTATGGTAAGCTGCAGTTCTCAATCCAAGGTGACAGTAATTTGTAAAGTTTTAGCTATCTTGGCGTGGAAACGGCAAATATTTGCACGCAGGCGTGCTTAATACGTGCGAGGGCAACGAAAAAGGCGGGCCATCTGACCCGCCTCTAGTAATATCAACTTCTGCTGCGCTCATCATGAGCGCCAATCTTCCGCAAAGTTTACTTTGCGTGGATTGCGAAATGATCAGTCTGCGCTCTGAAGATTGTCGGCTGACATCTTGCCGCTACGAGCGTCGGAGACGAGCTCATACTTGACCTTCTGACCTTCGTTGAGTGTGCCCATTCCGGCGCGCTCAACCGCAGAGATATGCACGAATGCATCTTTCGAACCGTCTTCAGGCTCGATGAAACCGAAGCCTTTTGTAGTATTGAAGAATTTTACGGTACCTGTTGGCATAGTTTTTCCCTTCCAAGGAAGAGGCCTACTGACACCGCACTGTGCGGGCAGTTCAGCCTGTACATCGTCCACCATGTAAGGAGAAAACCATTCTACTCGGGGATACCGGATATGCCGGGTTACCCAAACATGCGCTTTGTATGTGCCGCCTATATGGACCTAGTAGAAGGCAATTACAAGGCGAGACCGCTGGCAAACGAAAACGGCGGCCCGTGCGGACCGCCGTTTTGCATTCAAGCCTGGTAGTGGACTTAGAAGTCCATGCCACCCATGCCGCCCATGCCGCCGCCGCCAGGCATTGCTGGCATGCCGCCGGACTCCTTTTTCGGAGCTTCTGCGATCATGGCTTCGGTAGTAATCAACAGAGCAGCAACCGAAGCTGCGTCCTGAAGTGCAATGCGAACAACCTTGGTGGGGTCCATGATGCCTTCGGCAACCATGTCCACATACTGTTCAGTCTGCGCATTGAAGCCAAAGTTCCCGGTCTTTTCCAGCACCTTGCCAACCACGATGGAGCCTTCTACGCCCGCGTTCTGGGCGATCTGGCGGATCGGGGCCTCAAGTGCCCTGGCCACGATCTTCAGGCCGGCTGCAATGTCTGGATTGCTGTCAGACAGGGCCTCGACGGCCTTCTTTGCGCGCAGCAGAGCTACGCCACCGCCGGGCACGATACCTTCTTCAACAGCCGCACGGGTGGCGTTCAGAGCGTCATCAACGCGGTCCTTGCGCTCCTTGACTTCGATCTCGGTCACACCGCCAACCTTGATTACGGCAACACCGCCGGCGAGCTTCGCCAGACGTTCCTGCAGCTTCTCGCGGTCATAGTCAGACGAGGTATCTTCGACCTGCTTGCGGATCTGACCGCAACGGGCCTGGATATCGGTCTTCTTGCCGGCGCCGTCGACGATTGTGGTGTTTTCCTTGTCGATGGAAACGCGCTTTGCACGGCCCAGCATGTCGAGCGTGACATTTTCCAGCTTGATGCCGAGGTCTTCGGAAATCACCTGGCCGCCAGTGAGAACTGCGATGTCTTCAAGCATGGCCTTGCGGCGGTCGCCGAAGCCTGGTGCCTTGACTGCAGCAACCTTGAGGCCGCCACGCAGCTTGTTCACAACCAGAGTTGCCAGTGCTTCGCCTTCAACGTCTTCTGCAATGATCAGCAGCGGGCGTGAAGACTGAACAGTTGCTTCCAGGATAGGCAGCATTGCCTGCAGGTTGGACAGCTTCTTCTCATGCAGCAGGATGTATGGATCATCCATTTCGGTGATCATCTTGTCTGCATTGGTGATGAAGTATGGCGACAGGTAGCCACGGTCGAACTGCATGCCTTCGACAACATCGAGCTCGGTTTCTGCGGTCTTGGCTTCCTCAACCGTGATCACACCTTCATTGCCAACCTTCTGCATGGCCTTGGCGATCATCTGGCCAATTTCGGACTCGCCGTTGGCGGAGATAGTGCCAACCTGTGCGACTTCTTCAGTGGTTTTGATCTTCTTCGAACGCTTCATCAGGTCTGCAATTGCAGCAGCAACAGCCATATCAACGCCGCGCTTCAGATCCATCGGGTTCATGCCGGCAGAAACGAACTTGTGGCCTTCACGAACAATTGCCTGCGCCAGAACGGTTGCAGTGGTAGTGCCGTCGCCAGCCAGGTCGTTGGTCTTGGAAGCAACTTCGCGCACCATCTGTGCGCCCATGTTCTCGAACTTGTCTTCCAGTTCGATTTCCTTGGCAACGGTCACGCCGTCCTTGGTGGTGCGTGGAGCGCCAAACGATTTGTCGATGACAACGTTACGACCTTTGGGGCCGAGCGTTACCCTTACAGCATTGGCGAGAATGTCTACGCCTCGCATCATGCGCTCACGCGCATCGGCGGAAAATTTTACTTCTTTAGCAGCCACGATTAAGGCTCCCTTCAATAATGATTACGTGCAAATTTGATTGGACAGGTTGCCCTTAGGCGGCCTTCTTGCTGGCCTTCTTGGATTCCAGCACGCCCATGATGTCGCTTTCCTTCATGATCAGCAGCTCTTCGCCGTCGATCTTGACTTCGGTCCCGGACCATTTGCCAAACAGGACATGGTCTCCAGCCTTGACATCAGGTGCAATCAGCTTGCCTGAATCATCGCGCGCGCCGGCGCCTACGGCTACAACTTCGCCCTGCATCGGCTTTTCCTGTGCGGTTTCAGGTATGATGATACCACCCTTGGTCTTGGTATCTTCCTCGACCCGGCGGACGACCACGCGGTCGTGCAGAGGACGGAAATTCATCTACGCTTCTCCTTGATAACTTCGTTGAATGACTGTTTTTGATTTGTACGGTTCGAAGTGCGCAGTTGCCCGCGCTACCCGAGCCGATCAGCTGGCACTCCCCCCTGGAGAGTGCTAGCAGATGACGAGGATTTAGGGTGAGGCTGTGCCTACGTCAAGAGTTGGTTAAACATTTATTTCATACAGGCATCAGTTGTAGGCCCTTATGGTTAACTGGAGAAACCGCTCAGGCAGGCGTTACAGCCCATGAAAAGGCAGCCAAACCGACATGTACGAAGGTGATTCATTCTTCACACTTGGGTCGGCCGAACGCGCTGGTTTGGTCGTACTTTCAGTGATGCTCGCGTTGCTCACTCTTTATGTCATCTACCGGTTGGCAGCGGCCGTACCTGAAATAGCACGACCGGCGCTTGGATTGGCTGTTTTCTGGGCGTTTTCCTGGCTAAGCCCGCAGGCCTACTATGCTTACTACCTGCTCACTTTCGAAGCCTTGCCATGGCAGATTGTCGTTGGAGAACCTCCCGACATTGTCCAGTTGTTCCGCGTGCTGGTCTTTTCCGGTAAACAGAGCCTGTCGAGTCACTTCCTGGGAATTTTTGGTTGGCTGTGCATTCTCGCAGCATCCATTGTTCCACGAAGGAAAAACCCCGGCGCGGCGCGTCGGGGCAAATCAGATATGTGAGACATGGGGAGATAGAAAACTTACTTATAGCCAACCTTGCGCACATCAGCGCGTACACTTTGGCCGCCCCACGGCACTACGGCGTAATCATCGCACCAACTGCCTTTGAATACGCCTTGCTTGTCCACTTTGAACGAAAACAAAAGACAATTACCCTTGAGTTTGGCTTTGGTGCTTGTGGTAACGCCAGGGATTTTCAGAACCACCCTGCAATCACGGGTCAGTTCGGCACCGGCCTTTTCAGGCTTGCCACGAAAGTTGCCGGATACAACATATGTTCCCGGTTCGGCCCATTCATGTCCGCAATTCTTGGCCTGGGCCGGATCTGCTGAAATGGCCTGCACCCCGGCAATCGCGATGGCCAGAGTGAAGAATTTAATAAAACGCATGGTGAAGTTTCCTGTCTGTCAAGAGTTCAAGGCAAATACGCTGGCACTCTCAGCTTTTGCGACGTATTTGTCCGCCCACTGCTCACCGTGACCATAATGGGGAATTTTGACGCAATGTGCAAGGTGCGGCAAGTTGGCAAATCAACTTTCTTGGTGTGTTTGTGCAGTTGTGTTGAGAAAAGCCGCTGATTGCTCTAACATTCTGCGAGGTGGCATTGGGATTCGAAATGGGTGTCCGGGGGCAGGTTTATCGAATGAAGATGCTCATCTGGTGTCTTAGTCTGAGCGCCCCGGTTGCAGCCGGCTTGCTGGCTCTTGTTC
Organism: uncultured Alphaproteobacteria bacterium; assembly: GCA_963787895.1. Taxonomy (GTDB): domain Bacteria; phylum Pseudomonadota; class Alphaproteobacteria; order Rhizobiales; family Aestuariivirgaceae; genus Anderseniella. Next base: position 114,572 of record CAWBEX010000007.1, read on the forward strand.
TGAACAGATACGACCTTGCGGTGATAACAGCGGTTGCGCTTTTGGCCGGTGCGCAAATTGTGGCCCAGATCATTGATCGCCACCCGCATGAAATTGACGATGCGCGCATGACATCGCTGGCGCAACGCATTTCCAAGACCGATGCAGATATTGAAAACCTGATCCGCAAGCAACGCGATCAGGCACAGAAGTTGGCGGAACTTTCTGGTGCAGTTACGCCTGTGGCTACCGCTGGTGCTGGCAGTCAACCGGCTCAGTTTCATCCGCAAACATCCATGGCAGGTCATTTCCCCGGTTCAAACCTGCAAGAGCGCCCCATTGGCCGGCCCGTAGCCGGAACAACAACTTCTGTCGCGCCGCGCACGCAGTTGTATCTGGAACCAGTGGTTCGAATTTCCGAAGGCAAGACAGCCTACTACAAGGCAACTTTGCAGGCCTGGCGCGATGGTCGCGGCCCAGGCAATGTGATTGTCTCGTCAGCCTTGCCGATGCCGCCTGGTGCCCGCTCGCAATGGGAGCCGATGCTGGATTTGCAGTTGTTGCAGCAGACGTTGCCACTATTGCAGAAGCTTCATGAACGCCAGGCCGGCACAGGCGTTTTCTGCCCAATCAGCAATGGCACGCTGGAAGATGAAAATGCCTTGCGCAAGTGTGTAGCACTGCTGCAAGCCAACCCCGATGCAGCCGCTGGCATTGTGCTCGACATGAATCACGCTGGCCTTTCAGGTCTCAGTGAGGCCGGCATGCATGGCCTTGCCTGGCTCGCGAGCCTTGGAGCCACCATGTCCTTGAGCGCCAATGACATTCGCGGCAACGACTTGAAGGCGCTTTCCGAGCTTGGTTTTGCTTTCATAGATGTGCCCGTGGACAGGCTCAGCTCGCCGCATCCTGGCGATGGCTCAGCACTGCAGCAAGCGGTTCAGACGCACAAGATTGCTGTGATAGCCTCTGGTCTTCACACCGTCGAACAGGCGGGGCAAGTCTCCTGGATTGCAACACTTGGCTGCGGACCGGCTTATGCATTGCCAAGGCCGGTACGCCAGCAAGCGGAACCACGCTCCGCTGCCGCAAACGCAGCCTGATGCCCGAATTAGCCGCCATGTCTTCCAACCACCAATCAAGTCTGCCCGGCAGCAGGTTGAGCAGTCTCTACAAGGTTTGGCTGTGTGATGTCTGGGGGGTGTTGCACGATGGCAAGACGGTTTTTCCCAAAGCTGCTGAGGCGCTTGCCAAACACCGCAGCAATGGCGGGTGTGTAGTTTTGATCACCAATGCGCCGCGCCCGCGTCACGTTATTGTGCCGCAGATGCAACGCTTCGGTGTGCCGGATGGTGCGTGGGACGACTTGGTGAGCTCCGGCGATGTGACGTGCGAACTGGTGCGCCGCCGGGCCGGCCAGAATGTGTTTCATCTGGGGCCTCGGGAAGACAGTGAGCTGCTGGAAGGGTTGCCCGTCAACTGGACAGGGCTTGAAGACGCCCACGCGGTGCTGGCTACCGGCCTCAACCACGACGGCCGCGATGGCGGCAAGGCGGAGCAACCGGAAGATTACCGGCCGATGTTGAAGGACATTGCAGCGCGCGGGTTGCCGTTCATCTGCGCCAATCCTGACCGTGTTGTGGGTGTGGGCGGCAAGCTGTTTCCGTGCGCTGGTGCACTTGCAGATATCTGCGAAGCAGAAGGTGGCGTCGTTGAGATGGCAGGAAAGCCCTATGCACCGATCTACGATGTGGCGCTGCAAAGAGCCGGCGAAATGCTTGGCCGCGAGGTTCAACGCAGTGAAGTGCTGGCAATCGGAGACGGTCTCCCAACCGACGTTGAGGGCGCCAAGTGCAACGACATCGCCATTCATTTCATTACAGGCGGCATTCACGCTGCCGATCATGCTGGCAACCACGCGCATGACATCGCTGCCGGGCTTCGCAACAGCTTTCCCGGCTTGACTGTGGCCGCAGTGGCAGCGGCGCTAGTCTGGTAATTGGCATCAATTGGTGGCAGGTTGCGCGCCGACAGAACAACGCCGGGACTGGATGCTCACGACGCATGATTGAATTGGCTGATCATATTGAGGTGCCCGGCTCGCTCAAAGGCGCGTGTGTGGCCATTGGTAATTTCGACGGATTGCATCTGGGGCACCAGTCGTTGGCCGCCACTGCCATGTCTGAAGCAAGGCCTTCCGGCTCGCCTAGCGGCCTGGTCACGTTCGAACCTCATCCCAAGTCCGTGTTCCAGCCGGAACAACCCCTGTTCCGTCTCACTTCACCGCGACTGAAAGCTGCGTTGGCAAGAACTCTTGGTATGGATTTTTGCGCTGCCATTCCGTTCGACCGGGGGTTGGCCGCTGTTGAGGCTGAAGACTTCGTGGAACGCTACCTGGTTGATGCACTGTCCATCAGCCATATCGTATCCGGCTATGATTTTCACTTTGGCAAAGGCAGGCGCGGGTCGCCGGCATTATTGCAACAACTCGGCAAGCTGCACGACTTCGACGTTACCATTGTTGATCAGGTCACCCGTGAAGACGGTACTTCACCTTATTCATCATCTTCAATCAGAGCTGCGCTTCATGCGGGCAACATTGAGCAGGCCAATGCCCAGCTTGGCTACCGCTGGACCGTGATTGGCGAGGTGGTGGAAGGTGACCGGCGCGGCCGCACCATTGGCTTTCCCACGGTGAACATCATGCTTGACCCTGGAATGGAGCCCTGTCACGGCATATATGCGGTCCGCGTGCGTGATCTTACGGCGGACAGGTCAAAGGTCGAGATGGGGGCAGCCTATTTTGGCTGGCGCCCCACATTCGATACCAACCGTGTTTTTTTGGAAGTATATCTGCTTGATTTTGACGGTGACTTGTACGGCCACGAGCTGGCTGTCGAGTTTGTTACCATGGTGCGGCCGGACCAGAAATTCGCGGATCTTCAGGCGCTTGTGACGCAAATGAACACCGATTGCGACACCATTCGCAAAGTGCTTGATGCCTTGCCCGAAACTTCGAAATTGCCACTGATGCAGGGCCAACTTTCAGGCAGGCTCTATGAACAATTGCAGCCTGCTTGCAGCTAGATTGTGAAGTGCGGTCGCGCTATGCTTGATCCTGTTCCTCAGGTTCCAGCAGCCGGTGCATGTGCACTATGAAGTAGCGCATTTGAGCAATGTCGATAGTGGAACGGGCCTTGTGCTGCCACACCTTGTGGGCTTCGGCATAGTTAGGGTAGATGCCGACGATATCCAGCTTGTCCAGATCCTTGAAGGTGACACCGTCAAGACTTTCCAATTCGCCGCCAAATACCAGGTGAAGGAGTTGTTCGGGCTTGCTTTGTTTGCCTGACATCAAGGTGTCTCCACTGCAGAAATTCAGATTGTGTCCGTATGCAAGCGTTCGCCGATTTCGTCAAGCATGGCACGAGAGCCCGCCATCATGCCATTCTGGCGAGTCACGGCCCGGTTGTAGACGAACTCCCTACCAGAAAGGTCTAGCGACCGTCCGCCGGCCTCGTGAACGATGAGGTCGCCCGGTGCCAGGTCCCAGTCGTGCTTCTTGCCGAAAGCTATGGCACCATCATACTCTCCCGTGGCAACCAGGCAGTGGCGCAGGATGAGTGAGGTAGTCATGGCGCAGCGTATTGCAGGCAACGGGGCTCGCCACCTGCTGGCATTGATGGCAGACTTGTGAGCCACAAAACTGGCGCCATCCAGACTTTCCCGGCCAGACACGGAAATTACCTCGCCATTCAGACGTGCGCCGCCGCCAAGCAGCGCTTCGTACATGCGATTCTGGGCAGGCGCGTAGGCCACAGCAGCCACAGGCCTGCCGTTGTTCAAAAGGCAGGCGCCGATGCACCATTGCTTGGTTCCGGCAACGAACGAAGATGTGCCATCGATTGGGTCAACTACCCAGACCTTGGCACGGTTGCGAGTGGTTTCATCGCGCGCGGTTTCCTCCGATAGCCAGCCATAGTCGGGTCTGGCACTTGTGAGGCCATCGGCCAATAAACGATCAACCGCGAGATCCGCATCCGAAACTGGAGTTCCGTCCTTCTTGTCCCATGTATCAACACCAGCCTGAAACATCTTCAGTGCAAGCTTGCCCGCCTCTTGCACGGCCTGGCGCAACAGTTCGTGGTCTGCCTCGATCGAATAATCAACGACTTCATCAAGCGCCTGCAATGGTCATCCCTTCCACAAGGCAGGTGGGTGCATTGCTGCCGTCCTTGATCTTCAGATCGTTGGCGGGGGTGAGTTTTGCGAACATGTCGCTCAGGTTTCCCGCCATGGTTATCTCGGAAACCGGGTGGGTCAGTTCTCCGTTCTCGATGCGAATGCCGGCGCATCCGCGCGAATAGTCGCCGGTGATCATGTTGACGCCGGAGGTGAACATCGAGGTAACTAGTAGACCAGACTTGATGCTGCCGATCATATCCTCAGGCGAAGCTGTGCCGTTGGTCAGCCATAAATTTGTTGATGATGGCGACGGTTGTCCACCGGTAGAACGTGTCGCTCGCGCATTGCTGACAAGGCCCAGCTTTTTCGCCGTACGCCCGTCCAGTAGCCAGTTGGTCAGGACACCGTCTTCAACAAGGTTGAACGCAGCGCACATCATGCCCTCTACGTCAAACGGCCTCGACATGACTCCACGTACCAGTAACGGATCATCGGTTATGGTGATGCCGGGCGCGAACACCTGTTGTCCAAGCTTTTCCTTGAGAAAACTCGTGCCGCGTACAACGCCGGAGCCGTTCACGGCACTCGCCAGCAATGACGCGAATGAGCTTGCCAGCCGGGCCTCGAACACGATTGGGCATTTTTGCGATTTCATCTTTCGCGGGTTAAGCGCCCGAACCGCGCGTTCGCCGGCCTTGCGGCCAATGCTGGCGGGGGAATCGAGATCCTCAAATTGCACGCGTGAGCAATAGTCAGATTCCCGCTCCATAGTGGTGCCCTCGCCGGCAACCGCTGAGGCAGAGATGGTGAAGCCGGTTCGCTGGTAATGACCGCAAAACCCATTTGTCGTGACTACCGCAATCTCGCGTTTGCCTGCGCTGGCCGAGGTCAGGTCTGACTTGGTCACTCCCTTTACCTCACGCGCCGCCGCTTCAGCTTCCATCGCAAGTGTCTGCAGTTGTTCTACGCTGACATTCGTTGGATCAAAAAGTTCCAGGCTGGCCGGCTGGCGAACATTACCAGAAGTGTCAAGCAGTGCTGCCGAAGGATCGGGCGGTGCGGCTTTCGCCATTGCAACCGCACGCTCAGCCAGTGTTTCGAAATCGTGTGAAGTGTCTGCAGTGCCTGAGACAATGGCAGTTGATCCGTTGACGAATACCCTCAGCCCAAAATCTGTGGATTCGGATCGCTCAATATTCTCAACAGCCGCATTCAATACGTTGACCCGGACTGACTGCCCGGCCACGGCAAGAGCGTCAGCTGCGTCTGCCCCGGCCTTTCTGGCGAAATGCAGAAATTGCTCGGCCTGCTCAGTCATGTTCTTTGCGGTCATGATGCACTCTTCAATAGGCTGTCAAACATGATTCCGGCAAACACGATCAGTCCCAGATTTCGATTGGAACGAAACAGCATGAGGCAACGCTCCGGGTTGTCGATGTCAAGACGAACAAGCTGCCAGACGGCATGCAGAGCAGCACCGGCCAACCCGGTGTAGTAAAGGATGCCGGCCCCTGCCAAGAAGCCGGAGGCAAACAGCAGCACGAAACACAACGCAAAGAAGAATGCCAGCCATTTGGGCGTGGTTGCGCCGAATTTCAATGCCGTGGATTTGATGCCGATGGCCAGGTCGTCTTCCTTGTCCTGATGTGCGTAGATGGTGTCGTAGGCAAGTGTCCAGGATATGCCGCCGAAATACATGAGGATGGCAGGCCACTCGAGTTGCCCGCGCACCGCCGCCCAGCCAAGCAAGGCACCCCAGTTGAAGGCAATGCCCAGGAACACCTGTGGCCAGTAGGTAAAGCGCTTCATGAACGGATAGACAACAACAGTGGCCAGCGAAAGTACGCCAAGCGCGATGGCGTACCAGTTGAACTGGATCAGGACGAGAAAGCCGGTCAGTGACAATCCAATCATGAAGGCTTTTGCCTGCCCAACGCTGACCTGGCCGGACGGGATGGGGCGCGAACGGGTGCGGGCGACCGAGCCGTCAAAGTCGCGGTCGACGATGTCGTTGAAAGTGCAACCGGCACCTCGCATAACCACAGCGCCGATCAGGAACAGCACCAGATACCAGACGTTGGCAAGTCCACCCCCGGCAGCGATCTGCGCCATGGCAATGGCCCACCATCCAGGCAGCAGCAGCAACCACCAGCCAATGGGTCGTTCCAGCCTGGCCAGACGGGCAAACGGACGCAATGCGGATGGTAACAGTCTGTCAGCCCAGTGTTCGTGCAGGGCATCGGCGACGCGGCCATCATTTTCGGCAGGGTTGATCATGTGGACATGAGTGTTAGCGCAATAAGCAAGCGCGGCAAACATTGATTTGGCATTGCATCAGGTCATGTTGCCGCGATAGCTATCAACCATGGCAAAATCACAAGGGCGCGTGCCGAGATTGTATTGTGCGGAGACGTTGAGCGGGGAGGGCAGTATCACGCTCTCACGTGAGGCTTCGCACTACCTGGTTACTGTGATGCGGCTGGGGCAGGACGATGAAGTGCGTTTGTTCAATTCCATTGATGGGGAATGGCGTTGTGCAATTGCCATGGCCAACCGCAAGGCCGCCAAGGTGAATTGTGTGGAGCATTTGCGAGATGCGACCCCGCCGCCCGACATCGACTATTTGTTTGCCCCCCTGAAATCTGCCCGGCTCGACTATCTGGTTCAGAAGGCCACCGAAATGGGCGCGCGCACCATCCAGCCCGTCATAACCCGGCACACAATTGCCGATAAGGTCAACATCGACAGGATGTGTGCCAATGCCATTGAGGCCGCGGAACAATGCAATATGGTTTATGTGCCAGATGTGCTGGAGCCGGTGAAACTGGTGAATCTGCTTGCCGAATGGGACGAAGCGCGCACGCTTGTATTTTGCGACGAGACAGCAGCGCTGGCAAACCCGGTAGAGGTGTTGCAGCAGGTGAGGCCGGGGCCGCTGGCAGTCCTGCTGGGCCCTGAGGGCGGGTTCTCAGATGAAGAACGCCAGTTGATCTGTTCGGTGCCTGGTGTGGTGGCGTTGTCACTGGGGCCGCGCATCATGCGCGCTGACACCGCTGCTGTGGCGGTCATGGCGCTTGTTCAGGCAACGCTGGGTGATTGGGCTTAGCCGGAGAACACTCAGCCATGTACGATGGGTACATCATTTGCGCCACACCCAGGTCCGGCAGCACATTGTTGTGTGACCTGTTGGCCTCCACCGGGTCTACCGGTGAACCAGACTCTTACTACGGGCGAAAGTTTGTCGATTGGTGGGCCAGCCAATGGGGGCTTGCGGACCGTAAAACCATGACCAAGCAAGCATTCAACGAGGCCTATCTGGCAGCGGCGATCAAGGCAGGCAAAGCAGGCACAAGCATTTTCGGCTTGCGATTGATGCAGGAAAATCTCGCTGAACTTTGCGTAGTTCTGGACCAGTTGTTTCGCGGTCTTGTTTCAGACGAAGCCCGGCTTGAAGCGGCGTTCGGCAGAGTGTTGTTCGTGCATTTGTTCCGGGCTGACAAGCTGGCTCAGGCTGTTTCTCTGGTAAAGGCGAAACAGACCGGACTTTGGCATGTTGCGCCCGACGGGACCGAGGTTGAGCGCCTCGCACCACCTGCCGACCCCAAATATGATTTTCAGCAAATCCGGTCTGAACTGGTCAGGCTGGAAAGCCATGACAAGTGCTGGGTAAAATGGTTCGAGCAGCAGGGCATTGAAGCGCTCCGGGTCGAGTATGAAACCCTGTCGGCCGAGCCTGCCGCCACGCTTGCGGGCATTTGCAAGGCGCTTGGTGTGGCTGGTGCAAGCTGCAAGCAGGTGAGCCCTGGTGTTGCGAAGCTTGCCGATGACATCAGCGCCGAGTGGATAAGCCGCTATCGCAAAGATGCGGGCAAGCCTGGCGCATGAATTGCTGTCCCTTGGGCAAACTGATTGAAAGCTGCCTCTACCTGGAGCACTGGCATGGCTACCGCAATGCCATCGAAAAGCAACAATATCCGAGTTACAATCAGCAGATCTAAGCTAGGAATATTTGCATCGTGAGCGCATCAAGACTTCAAATTCTGCTTGGAACGACAAAGGGTGCTTTCCTTGTTGACGGTGGCGAGGATCGCACTGGCTGGAAGGTGAAGGGCCCGTTCTGCGACGGCTGGCCGGTCAATCATGTCATTGGCGACCCTGCCACTGGTGTCATCTGGGCCGGCGGCGGAGGTGACTGGCACGGCGCTGGAGTATGGCGGTCAGCTGATACTGGTCAGACGTGGCAGCTGGCAAAACTGACTAGCGGCACCATGGATGAGTGGGCTGCAAACGACGCAGATTTCGCAGCCATGATCAAATGGTCGGATGCACCCCGACCGTTCGACAAGACGTTTTCGCAAATCTGGTCTCTCGGATTTGCCCACGGCATGCTTTACGCAGGCACCAAACCGGCAAACCTGCTCAAGAGCGCTGATGGTGGCGAGACCTGGGAGAAAGTGCAAAGCCTGACTGATCACCCGTCAGCACAAAGCTGGAACCCTGGCGCAGCAGGGCTTGTCCTGCACACGATTGTGTCAGATCCGGGTGAGAGCAAGAAATTGTGGGTCGGCATTTCGGCTGCCGGAGTCTTTGCTACCGAGGACGGCGGCAAGAGCTGGGAAAGGCGCAACCGGTTATCCAATGCAGAAGCTTGCGAAGACCATCCACACCCCGCAGCTCCGCGTAATGGTGAAACCGGACACTGCGTGCACAACATGATGCGGGCCGCCGGACCTGTTGATGTGCTGTATCAGCAGAACCATCATGGAGTATGGCGCTCCGCCGACGGTGGAAGAAGCTGGGATGACATTACCGCCGGGCTGCCATCAACATTCGGGTTTCCAATCTGTGTCCATCCACATGATGCCCGCACGATCTGGACAATGCCGTTGAATGGAGATAGCGCAGGCCGCTACCCGCCTGACGCTGCATGCGCTGTGTGGCGGTCTCGCGACGGCGGAGAGACCTGGCAGGACATGCGCGCCGGGTTGCCGCAAGACAGCTGCTTCTTCACCGTTCTGCGGCAATCCATGGCCCGTGACGAACGTGAATGTCCGGGGGTTTATTTTGGCACCAATTCAGGCTCTGTATTCAGCAGCCTGGATGAAGGCGACAGCTGGCATGAAATTGCCAGGCATTTACCCACAATTTTGTCGGTGGAAGTTCTGGATTGCTGACGGGCCAGATGGTCAAACCGGCAGCTCAGGGTCCAGTAATTCGCTGATCACTCTGTCAGTCAGGCCGGCCTCTGCCGCGTCGCGATACTTCTCCAACAGGGCTGACAGCAGGCTGGAATGACAGCCGCTTTCCCTAGCCAGTTCTTCGAGGTAGCCAAGGTCCTTCACGCTGTTTCCGACGCTGAATTTGTAGCCTTCAAAGTTGCCTTCCAGCGCATTGCCGACGATGCGTTCAAGACCTGCCGACTTCCCTGAGCCAAGTAAGGCCAGATCATAGAGTTTGCGCCAGTCCACCCCCAACGCCCTTGCATTCTGGAATGTTTCGATGGCGAGAGCAGCGGTGCCAAGAGCCAGAAAATTGCTGACCAGTTTGGCACGTGCGCCGGATCCAACCGGGCCGAAGTGCTCGATGCGGCTGCAAAAACAGGAGAGCACTTTGCGTGCCTTGTCCGCAATCTCGCCATCGCAGCCGACGATTGCTCCCAAAACGCCTTGCTCCGCCTGTTGTGCGCCACCCGTCACCGGAGCTTCTACATAGCTCACTCCCAGTGGTTTCAGTATATCATTGAAGCTTTCCGGCCCGCCGGCCTTGTTGGTCGTGGTGTCGATGATGATGGTGCCGGCGCGCAGGGATGGCGCAAGTTCCTTGACGATCTGTTGCGCAACCGCGGTGCCTGTGACGCACATGACGATGACCTCCGCAGTGCTCGCAATCGCAGCAAGTGATGCCGCTTCAATCGCGCCCCTCGCCACGAGGTCTTCAACCGGAGCGCGGTTTCTGTGAGCAAGAACGTGAAGTTCATGACCGCTTGTCAGCAGGTTCACGCCCATGCCGTGGCCCATTAAACCGGCGCCGATCAGGCCAACCTTCATCTGCTGCTCCTCCGTTTGTTAAATCCTGCGCTCTTACCTTGCCTTCATGCCGCCTCCGGTCAATGGCAATAAAGCTGCCCGGTCACCATTGAAGGCGATTATAAAACTGCCTGAGCCTTCCTTAGGGGAGATGCGCTTTGTCGGTGACTGTCTCGCGGCGCATCAGGTTGGTTCGACAAATCAACAAACACTTGGCAGGGAATCTTTGGCTTGCTCTTGGCCAGAGGCTCGGGCTAGTGGTTTTGCAAACTCGTTGACTTGGAAAGTAGTTCGCATGAGCGTCGCAGTACCCGATACAGCAGAGACCCGCGCCATCATTGAAGACAAGGCTCAGCTGGTCAGCTACCTGGAAGCAGGCTGCAAGCCCAAGGAACATTGGCGCATTGGCACCGAGCACGAGAAGTTTGCTTTCCTGACAGACACGCTGGAGCCTGTGCCGTATTTTGGCGACCGCTCCATCAAGGCGCTTCTTGAGGGTCTGGCTACCCGGTTTGGCTGGACCCCGGCCATGGAGGGTGAACATATTATTGGCCTTACCGACCCGGCGACAGGTGGCAATGTTTCGCTTGAGCCAGGCGGTCAGTTCGAGTTGTCAGGTGCGCCGCTGGAGAACATCTTCCAGACCTGTCAGGAGGTGCACGAGCATCTGATGCAGGTACGTGAGGTGGGGGATGAGCTTGGCATCGGTTTTCTTGGGCTGGGCTTCAACCCGCTGTGGAAGCGTGAAGACATTCCTGTCATGCCCAAGGGCCGTTACAAGATCATGCGTGAATACATGGGCAAGAAAGGCAGCCTGGGCCGGGACATGATGCTTCGCTCTTGCACGGTTCAGGTGAATCAGGATTTCTCTTCGGAAGCTGACATGGTGCAGAAAATGCGTGTGTCGCTGGCGTTGCAACCGGTGGCAACAGCATTGTTTGCTTGTTCGCCGTTTACCGAAGGCAAGCCCAACGGGTTCAGGTCGTTCCGGTCTGAAATCTGGCGTGACACAGACCCTGACCGTACTGGCATGTTGCCGTTCGTGTTCGACGAGGGATTCGGGTTTGAGCAGTATGTCGACTATGCCATTGACGTGCCGATGTATTTCGTAAATCGCGGTGGCAAGTACATCGATTGTTCCGGTGAAAGCTTCCGCGCATTCATGGCAGGCACCATGCCAAAGTTGCCTGGCGAAAAGCCGACCATGAAGGATTGGGCCGATCACCTAACCACGATTTTCCCAGAGGTCCGGTTGAAGAAATTCATCGAACAGCGCGGAGCGGATGCAGGCGCGTGGCGCCGCCTGTGCGCGTTGCCGGCGTTTTTCACGGGGTTGCTGTACGACCAGTCATCGCTGGATGCCGCCTGGGATCTTTGCAAGGACTGGAATGCAAAACAACGACAGGATCTGCGTGATGCAGTGCCTGTTGATGGTCTGAACGCAATCATCGCAGGGCGCAGGCTGCAGGATGTGGCGATTGACGTGCTGGCCATTGCCCGCGCGGGCCTGGATGCACGCGCCGTGGTGGGACCAGGCGAGAAGACCGAAGCCAAATTCATTGACGTTCTCGACGAGATTGCCCAATCCGGCAACTCGGCTGCAGATGACCTGTTGAACCTTTACGAAACGCAGTGGGCCGGCGACGTAAAACGCGTCTACCGGGACTTTGCTTTCTAGAATACTGTCAGGAAAAGTTGTCAATCCTTGGAGTAGCTGCATGAAAATTTCCGGCCTCAAGACCTTTGTTGTGGCCAATCCGCCACCACGACGCGGCGGGCGCTATTTTATCTTCCTGAAGCTCGTCACCGACAACGGCATTGAAGGTGTCGGGGAGGTTTACAACGCTACTTTCGCTCCACATGTCATCGTCAAGATGATCGAGGATGTATTTCAGCGTAATGTTGAGGGAACCGACCCTTTCCATATTGAACGTTTCTGGCGCAGAGCTTATTCGCGTGGCTACTCCATGCGCCCAGACATCACGCTCATGGGCGTCATGTCCGGAATCGAGATGGCCCTGTGGGACATCTGTGGAAAAGCTGTGGAAAAGCCTGTGTATGAGCTGTTGGGAGGCCGTGTACATGACCGGCTGCGTTCCTACACTTATCTGTATGCTCCAGCCGACGTCGACGCCTATGCCTACACTGACGCGGGCAACAAGGTGTACTACGATCCTGATGCCGCAGCTGAACGTGCCCTGCATTATGTGAACCTTGGGTTCACTGCCGTAAAGTTCGACCCGGCCGGGCCTTACACCGCGTTTGATCCGCACATGCCGAGCCTCGAGCGGATGGAGTTGTCAGAGCAGTTCTGCAGGCGCATCCGCGAGGCGGTTGGCAACAAGGCCGACTTGCTGTTCGGCACTCACGGGCAGTTCACCACCTCCGGTGCGATCAGGCTTGCGCGCAGGCTCGAAGCTTATGACCCGTTGTGGTTTGAAGAACCGTGCCCGCCCGAGATGCCCGAAGAAATGGCCAGGATCGCGCGTTCCACGAAGATCCCGATTGCCACGGGCGAACGGCTGACAACAAAGTACGAGTTTGCCCGGGTGCTGCAGGCTGGTGCTGCCTCAATCCTGCAGATGGCACTGGGCCGGGTAGGTGGATTGCTGGAAGCCAAGAAGATCGCAGGCATGGCAGAAGCACATTATGCGCAGATTGCACCACATCTTTACTGCGGCCCGATCGAAGGTGCGGCCAACGTACAGATATCAACCTGTTCGCCCAACTTCCTGATCCTTGAAAGCATCGAGGAATGGGACGGCTTTCATTCCGACATTCTCATCAAGCCGATGCAGTTTGAAGATGGTTTCGTTGTCCCTCCAACAGCGCCTGGCCTTGGTGTGGAGTTGAACGAGGAAGTGGCGCTGGCCCACCCATTGACTGACATGGATGACTTGCATATTGCGCCGGGCGAAGAGCCTGCATCGTGGAATGACTAACCCCAAGGGAAAAACAAAAATGAAAGTTGGCTTTATCGGGCTGGGCAATGTCGGTGGCAAGCTGGCCGGCAGCCTTGTCAGAAACGGGTTTGACACGGTGGTGCATGATCTCAAGCGTGAGACGGCGCAGAAGTTCATTGATCGCGGCGCTGCATGGGCTGACAGCCCGAAGCAGATGGCTGAAATGTGTGACGTGGTCATTACCTGCCTGCCATCACCCAAAGCCTGCTCGGAGGTGATGGAAGGTGAAAACGGCATCATTCACGGCCTGTCAGCGGGCAAGGTGTGGATGGAAATGTCCACCACCGACGAAGCCGAGGTCAAGCGTATGGGAGAACTGGTGCGCGCCAAAGGCGCGTTCCCAGCCGAGTGCCCCGTGTCAGGTGGTTGTCACCGGGCAGACACCGGCAACATCTCGATCTTCGTTGGCGGCGACCGCGAAACCTTTGAAAAGGTATTGCCGCTGACCACAACGCTGGGCCGCCGTGTGCTGCACACCGGACCACTGGGGTCAGCCTCCACGTTGAAAGTGATGACAAACTATCTAGCCACTGCCAATTTGCTGACCTGTTGCGAGGCGCTGGTCACCATGAAGGCGGCGGGAATGGACCTTGCCACCACCTATGAAGCGATGAAGATTTCATCTGGCACCAGCTTTGTGCACGAAACCGAAAGCCAGCTCATCCTCAATGGGTCGCGCGATGTGAATTTCACCATTGACCTGGTGCTCAAGGACATCGGCCTGTTCCAGACCATAGCCGAGCGCAACAACGTGCCACTGGAAATCTCGCCAATGATCATCGACATCATGAAGGATGGCCAGAAGCGCTATGGCGAGCGGGCCAACTCCGACGACATCATAAGACGGCTGGAAGAAGCTACCGGACTGTCTATTCTTGCAGATGGTTTTCCGGCTGAGCTGGTTGACGATGAGCCGGAAGAAAAGGGCTATGAGGTCGTGCCGCCGGGGCGGTAAAACACAGTGGCGAGGAAGCAGGCGGAACTCACCTGGTGCGCTGAATGGTTCTCTGTCTTCGCGTCCTCACTGAAAGGAACAGAACGATTGCGTTGATGCAAATGCAATCAGTGATGCACACCCGCGCGGTTGCCGGCACCTTGGCAGGCGATATTACGCCGAGGTTGGCGAATGGCAGAGTCACAGTTTGGCCAGGTAGGGCGCAGCAAATACAAAAATTACCACTAGCCAGGCAAGAATGATCATGGCTGCCCCGATCCGGCTGGCGGGCAAGCTGGTTCTGCTGCGAGCTGCACGCCTGAACTGCACCATCATGTCTGCCGGGATAAGGCGAACTGCCAGCCATATTCCCAGGGGAACAAGTATCAGGTCGTCCAGATACCCGATAATTGGAATAAAGTCCGGGATCAGGTCAATCGGACTGAGTGCATAAACTGTCACGAGAACGGCAAGGCAGCGTGCAGGCCAGGGAGTTCGAGGATCACGCGCGGCAAGGTAAATCGCCACCAGTTCCAGCTTTAGGGCGCTTGCCCATCTCTTTAGTGCATCAAGCATCAACGGATTTGTCCTGGATCATGGCTTGAGGGCACAATTGCCTGCATTATGGGTCTGACGAGTGTTGGCCGAGTGTATTCCAGGTCAATGGCAAGTGAAAAGTTTTAAGGAATAATGGGGTTGTCACATGAGCAGGCTTCATATTGAAACCCATGCCGCCCACAGGGTCGGGTGGTTGCGCGCGGCGGTATTGGGAGCCAACGACGGGCTTGTGTCGACGGCCAGCCTGATCGTCGGCGTAGCTGCGGCTCACGCGCCGTCAGGGCAAATTCTGATTGCGGGAACGGCCGGGCTGGTAGCAGGTGCCATGTCGATGGCGGCTGGCGAGTATGTGTCTGTAAGCTCGCAATCCGACACCGAGTCCGCTGATCTCGCCCGCGAGACATTGGAGCTGGAGCAGCAGCCGGAGTTTGAATTGAGCGAGCTGGCTCAGTCGTTTGAAGCTCGAGGGGTCACTGCAAAAACCGCCCTGCAGGTGGCAAGGGAATTGACTGCCAAAGACGGGCTTGCCGCGCATGCACGCGAGGAACTGGGCATATCAGAGATCACCACCGCACGGCCGGTACAGGCAGCTGCCACTTCAGCAACGACCTTCGCCATCGGTGCGGCATTGCCGCTTGTGGTCGTGCTGATGTCACCCGCAGTTGCGCTGCTGTATGCAGTACCGCTTTCCACGGTGGTATTTCTTGCGTTGCTTGGTGCAATGGGAGCCAGGGCCGGCGGTGCAGACCTGCTGCGCGGCACCGTCCGCGTGACCTTCTGGGGTGTGGTGGCCATGGCCGTCACAGCGCTGGTCGGGACCATGTTTGGCGCGGTGGTATGATCCCGCAGGTTTGGGCGAAACTCATTCGGCCGCAACACCCATTGCTGCCGGCGTCAGACAACACATGGCATCAGTTATATGAGCCGCAAGTGCATTGACCGCCTGATTTCTGTCGGACCCCTTCACCATGCCGATATCGAACGAACCCAGCGGCGGAAAACCATCTGATTCGGTAAGTATTCTCATGCCAGGCCGCATGCAGATTTCCGGAATGGCACCAATGGCAAGTCCGGACAGAACGGCTGCATTGATGGCCACGGAATTTGCGCTGGAATAGGCCAGGCGGTATTGCCGCTTCATGGCGGCCAGTGAGTCAATCGCCATCTGCCGCCAGGCACAGCCATGTTGTGACAACGCAACTGGCAGCACCTCGTCCCTATGCACGCTGTGACGGCTGGATGCTACCCACAGCAGCTTTTCAGACCGCACGATTTCTGCTTCCGGCACATCAGTCTGGCAGGTGATCATGGCAAGGTCGATTTCACCAGCCTTGACCGCAGCAATGAGTTTGTGGCTGGGCTGGCAGTCAACATCCACCGACACCTTGCAATGAGTGCGGGCAAACCTCGCCAATACGTCCGGCAGTATGCGGTCTGCGTAGTCATCCGGCGTGCCAAAGCGGATGTGGCCGGCCACCTCTGGCCTTGTGAAAGCGGTCATCACCTCGTCATTCAATTGTATCATGCGGCGGGCATATTCCAGGATCAGTTGGCCGTCAGGCGTCACGGTGTTGGTGCGGCCATCGCGCTGTACCAGCGGCTTGCCGACCAGGTCCTCAAGCCGTTTCACCTGCATGGAAACGGCAGACTGGGTTCGGCCTACCTCTTCTGCGGTGCGGGTGAAATTGCCGGTTTCGGCCAATATGGCGAAGGTGCGCAAAAGGTCCACGTCAAGGTTCGGCAGCATGATTTCATTCCATCAGAATTGTTGATGATTGTGATAAATACTATTCGTTGGATTGATGGTTAGTCAAGGCGCATATTCAGGTCACACCAAACGAGGAGAACACGACAATGACTGATTGCACCGTACAAGACGTTCGTTCTGGCACCAGCGCCAACAAGGGTTTTTCGCTGGCTACACTGTTTCGCAACTGGAAGGCGCGCTCGAAAATCCGCAACATGCTGGACCTCGATGACCGGATGCTGACGGACATTGGCGTCCGCCGCGACGAAGTGATCTGGGCATCCTATTTGCCGCTCAGCACAAACGCGGCTCTGGAGCTGGAGACAGCAGCCTTCCGCCGCCGTCACGAGCGCGCCGCTTAGCAAACTGAAGCGCTATTTCTGGCCAGCTTGAATGCGGAACCTGGAGTGTTCCGGTTCGAGCTGGTCAAGGAAGCTTAGAATTTCCCCGCGAAGCAGCTGTGAAAAGTCAGTGCCATAAAATCCGTTGGGCCGCTGCCCGGGCACTGGGCACCCCGGTATGTCATTGCACTCGACGATAACGGGGCCTTCTTCTGTTACGGCAATATCCCAGCCGCAGACAGTGTGTTTCGACATGGCAGTGTGGGCGGCAATTGCCACTTCAAGCAACTGCTTGATTCGGGAATGGCCGTAGGTGCGCTGTGAAGCACCGCTGTACTTCAGCCATGGCATCAGCACATCAGCCACCAGGTAGCCCGGCAGCAAAAACCATGACCTGGCCAGACGGGCGGCAATCGTGGCGTCCATGGTGCGAAAGGCAAGGCAGGCTCGCGCGGCAAGAAACATGTTGCGTTCGGTTGCTTCGCGGTTGCGGTAGTTGGATAACAGCCCGCCCGGAGGGAAATTTCCCAGACACCGTTTCACTTGCTTCATGTATCAACTCGGCTGGATGGTGTCGACACGACGTCTGAAGTCTGAAACCGCAACTTTGAGTGTGACGACACTATTTGGTCCGGGCCCATCCTCAAAGAAATAGTTCTCGCGTACCCTTAGCGGCCGGCACGAACGACGCATGTGCTACGCGTGTCGTGGTGTTCAATGAAAGCCGCACCACCTCGCCATGAAGTACTACCTGTAACCCAGCCTCCGGTTAACCGACTCAAGCAAATCATCCGCGGCGTTGCCCGAGCCTGTTTTGGTGTCACCTGCTATGATCTCGTCCAGGCTTTCGCGACCCCGGCTGACTACCTCGCCATTGCCTTGCGGGCGCTGGCCACCGCCGAGGATTTCACGCAGCAGATCATCAAGTCCACCGCCTTGTGGCTGGCGTTGGCGCGGTTGCGGCGAGGGCTGCCCGCGTCCGCCACCGAGAACGTCACGCAACAGATCATCAAGTCCACCACCTTGGCCGCCCTGAGGTGAAGGCTGCGGCGACGGCGCGCGTTGTTGCGCCTGACCGCCACCCAGAATGTCGCCGAGAATGTCACCGAGGCCACCATCGCCCTGACCACCGCGCGGCTGGCGCGTTTGCGCCTGGCCACCACCGGTCATCTGCTTGAAAATGGCGCCAATGACCATGGATGCTATGACAGGCAGCATCTTGCGCAGGATGGCTCCTCCAATACCGGTTGAACCCGCCGCCTGCATGGTCACTTCACGGCTTACCTGCTTGTTTCCAAACAGATGTCCGAGGATGCCGTTGCCATCATCGCGGACATTGTCATATTGCACGGCCTGCGCATCATCGAGATAGCGCTCATGCCTGCCACCACTCAATGCTTCAAGCAGCGAGGCCATGCCATCGTCCTGACGGGTGTTCTGCCGCACCCCGGCCGTCACCACGGGGGCAAGTTCCGCAACGGCCTTCAACGTTTGTTCGCGCGTCAGGCCAAATTGCTGGCCCAGCACATCAAGACCATGGCCATTGTGGGAGCGGGCGATCATTTCAACGATATTCATGGGGGTTACTCACTATTGCTTTGCATGTTTTCTCTATATAGCGCGTTTCAGCAATTCGCCAAATATATCACCGAGGTTCGGTGTTGTCTTGCGCCGGGACTTGTTGCGTTGCCGGGTGCGTTTTTTTGAACGCTTGTACGAATTGGCATAGGTTGCGCGGCTGCGCCTGCGCCGCCGTTTCGCCGGTACGTGGGTAACTCCCTTGATAACCGCCCCGACCAGTTCCGACCAGAATGTCGAGGCGGCGCTCTCCACGCCGACCGCTGGCAGCCAGGTCTGTTGGCCGCGCCTGACCAGCGCCGCCACGCATAGTGTGGCGGTAACACTCATAAGGCGCTCAAACTGTTCTGCATTGATGCCGTGTGGTTTGCGCAATGACCGCGAAATTGTCCGCGCCCGCTCTACCGTGCCGTAGACATGGGCAAGAATCTCTTCGCCTTCTTCGATTGCTTCGCGAGACAGGATCGCGTCGACTTCGTTCAGGTAGTCGTCATGCTCTCCTGCCTCTATGACGTCCAGCAAGAGCTGAAGCTCTTCCGGGTCGCGCGCCCTGATAGCCATGCGTGATCCGATTTCACGGATCTGCGTTCTCAACGCCTTGTCTGCAGCATCGGCACTGAAGCCGCCAGCCATGGCAAGTGCACCGGCTGTCTTGCCGTCATTTGATGCCAGCACAATGTCGACAAGTTCCAGCTGGTCGGATTGTGTCATGTAGCGGCTCCAGTTGTATCTGCCCTGTTCTCGAGAGCCTTTACGAGTGCCAGAGCCGTAGCGGCTGCTGCAAGCCCGAAAATGATGTTGGCGGCTCCCATCGCCACCAGCGTGCCTTTGGCGCCTGCCAGCGCAGCACCGATGTGCAGCAACGGAATGGTGCCGATGGTTGCCTTGCCCCAGTTGAACCACATCGACCAGGCTGGCCTGTCCAGGTTGTTGAACGTGGCCTGAGCCACATATTGCGCCCCGGCAAAGGCCCAGGTGAAGCCGATAAATGTGTAGTAGAACGTGATGTAGTTACCTGCTTCGCCCGTAATGTTGAACCAGGCAGGCAGATAATGTGAGAGGGGCGCCATCAGCAGGCAGATGACCAATGTGTAAGCTGTCGAAAATTTGAAACCGTCCAGCAATGTCTGGCGAACCCTGTCAAACTGGCGTGACCCGTAGTTCTGGCCGATGATCGGACCAACCGCACCAGACAGCGAAAAGATGATTCCAAAGGCAACGGGCACAAGCCTGTTGATGACAGCGATGGACGCAACGGCTTCAGTACCAAACTGGGCAGTAACAGCCGTCAGGTAGGCGATGGAGAACGGTGTTGCCAGCTGGGTAGCGATGGCCGGCAGGGCTATGCGCGACATGGGCCGCAAACTTTCCCGGATTGCGCTCATCGCTGGCCGTTCGAGGAATCCGTGATGTGTATGCAATGCATGCAAGCCTATCAGGAAGGAGACCAGGTTCGCACACACCGTGGCTAGTGCTGCGCCTTGAACGCCCAGGCCAAACCCGAAAATGAACACGGGGTCCAGGATCGCATTGGCGAAGGCCGCCGACAGGGTAACGTACATGGCCCGTTTCGGGTCGCCGATGGCACGCAATATGAAGCTCAGTGTTATCGCGCCTGCCAGTAGAGCAAACCCGGGTGCTACGGTTAACAGATATGACTGGGCGATGTCTTGTGGCGCTCCGCTTGCCCCCAACAGCGCCAGCAGGGGTTGCGCAAAAATGACCAGTAGCACGGCAAGAATTATTCCGGCGGCCAGCGACAGAACCAACGCTGAAGACGCGGTGCGCCGCGCCCGGTCTTCATCCCCGCGCCCCAGCGCCTGCGCAACCAGCGCACCGGCGGCAATCGAAAGACCCAGGCCCACCGACAGATTGGAGAAAACGATTGTGCCTGCAAAGCCGATCGCGGCAGTGATATCCACATTGTCTAGAAGCGTCAGGAACCAGAGGTCTGCCAGATCGACCATGAACATGGCCATCAAGCCGATCGCGCCGGTGAGTGTCATTACCACGACATGGCCCATGGTGGAGCCGGTAGTAAACCGCGCCCCTACCTTCTTCCGCGAACCTGCACTTGCGCCAGCCGCACTCATTGCGCGGGCGCAACAACGCCTAGCCTGGCGAGGTCGCAGGTCAATTGGTCGGTGTCCATGAATTGGATAGCTTTCATGCCGGAGGTCCGCGCTCCTTCAACATGGCGCTGCTTGTCGTCAATAAACACGCAGTTCGCCGGCTTGACGCCAATCAGGCCAGCAACTCGTTCGAAGATGGCAGGATCAGGTTTCTTGGTGCCGAAGTCACAGGAAAAAAACGTCCGGTTGCCGAACAGCGCTTTGGTTTCCGGTGCCAGCTCATTGAAGCAGTCACGCATCAGCGGTCCGTTGTTGGTCAGCATGGCAATTGTGTATCGAGAGGCCAACTGGCGCAGAAGGGAGTGCATGCGAGGTTTATGCTGCATCCCGGCAGCACGTGCCGTCAACCAGTCCTCTGGGCTGATCGGACAATCAACTCGCTTGCCGAAGTCTTGCAGATACTCCTGCGCATTGCCCGCACCGCCTGTGTCGGCCAGGTCTTCGAAACCGGAAGTCCATATCCGGTTCAGTATCTCAGTTTTGTCGAGGCCGGTTTGACTGGAGATGACTTCCAGGCGCTTGCCGACGTCATACTCCGAAAGCACTCCGTCGAAATCGGAAATGATTGCTGTAACAGCCATGCCTAGGCAGTGCCGCCGACTGTGATGCGGTCCAGTCGGATGGTGGGTTGGCCAACTCCAACCGGCACGCCCTGACCCTGTTTGCCGCAGGTGCCAATGCCCGGATCCAGCGCCATATCGTTGCCGATCATGGAAATGCGAGTGAGTGCATCAGGGCCGTTGCCGATCAGCGTCGCGCCTTTCACTGGCGCTCCAATTTTGCCGTCTTCGATGCGATAGGCTTCGGTGCACGAAAACACGAACTTGCCGGAGGTAATGTCAACCTGGCCCCCACCGAATGAAACGGCATAGAGACCCTTCTTCACAGATGCGATGATTTCTCCTGGTTCCCTGTCACCGTTCATCATGACGGTGTTGGTCATGCGCGGCATGGGAATATGGGCATAGGACTGCCGTCTTCCATTGCCAGTGGACTGTGTGCCCATGAGCCGTGCGTTCTGGCGGTCCTGCATGTAACCGACCAGGATACCGTCTTCGATTAGCGTGGTGCGTTGGGCCGGGGTGCCTTCATCGTCCACACTCAACGACCCGCGACGGTTTGCCAATGTCCCGTCATCGACAACGGTCACACCGGGGCTGGCGATGCGCTGGCCCATCAATCCGGCGAATGCTGATGTCTTCTTGCGGTTGAAATCGCCTTCAAGACCATGACCTATGGCCTCGTGCAGCAGAATGCCAGGCCAACCGGCGCCCAGCACCACGTCCATTTCACCTGCCGGCGCATCTTCAGCCTCCAATGACACCAGGCTCTGGCGCAGGGCCTCGCGCACCGCTGATTGCCAGTCTTCCTCATTGCCGATGAAGGCGGCATACTCGCAGCGCCCGCCTGTGCCGTGGCTGCCGGTTCCCTGTTTGCCGTGGCTGCCGGTTACTACGCTCACATTGAAGCGAACCAGCGGGCGCCTGTCACGAATCAGCTGGCCGCCAGGGCGCATGATGTCGACCGCTTGCCACTCGCCCGACAATGATATTGTTACCTGGCGTACGCGCTCGTCCAGTTGCCGGGCAAAGGCGTCAGCTGCCTGCAGCAGCGAAACCTTGGTTTCGAAACCCAATTCCTGAACCGGGTTATCATCCCCATAAAGTTTGACATTGGTCGCCGATGGCCCAGGCGCCAGCGCAAGGGTTCCAGACTGGGCGCTGCGAACGGCATCGGCAGCGCGATTGAGTGCTTCTTCGCTCAGTTCGGAACTGTGGGCATAGGACGACGCTTCGCCGCATACAGAGCGCAGACCGAAGCCCTGGTTTACATCAAAGCTCGCGGTTCTGAGCTGCCCGTCATCGAAAACCAAATTCTCCGACTGCCGATACTCAAGGAACAGTTCGCCGTCATCGCTTGTGGAAAGCGCATTGTCCAGTAGGCGGTTTGTGCGGCTCCGGTCCAGGCCGGTGCCGCCAAGCAGGATTTCATCGGCTTGTGCATTTTGTGCCACTGCTGGCCCCGAAAAATGTGCTTGTTAACTGTTGTCCATTAGTGCTTTCAGCGATGCGGTAAAGCCGTCCAGAGAAATTGGCATCTTGATAGCTGCGCCGGGCGCTTCGTAAATAATGAAGTTCGCTGTGCTGCCAGCCTTCATTTTGGCCAGTGTGGCAGCCTGAGCTTCTGCTGTGGCTGTGCACAGCCCGGGGGACACCCGGGTTTGCGGCAGGCATCTGATGAACGGCACCCGTCCAACCGCAGCACCATCTATTTCCAGTGCAATTCCGGTTGGCAGGAATACACCGATCGGCGCCATAATCTGCATCATGGTGGCTTCTTTGCCACCTTGTTTCTGGTGTCGCATGATAAGCGACAGTGCCACCTGCGGCCGCTTGGCATCACGGCTTATCTGCACCATGGCACAAGCCCGCGCAGCGGGAACGTCCTTCCCGTTCGCATCCTTGCCGGCAGGACGGGTTTCACATTGCACCTTCCAACTGCCGTTTTCGGCAATGGTTTCCGGCGCTGGGCGATTGGGTGCAGCACCCTCCGGTGCGTTGACCCTGGGGCCAAACTGCTTGGGAGATGCAGGAACCGTCTGCTGTGCATGGGCAACCCCGGCTAGGGTAGCTGCCAGCACGATTGCTGCAAGCGCGCTGAATGGCTTGCGAATCTTGTCGAGTGTATTGGCCACTGGGCGTTGTCTCCGTGGTGTTTTTTCGCGATCTGGGGCTGCCGCTCGTCCCGGTATTCCTATGGTATATGCCAGACGGCGTGTTGATTAAGCAACCCACCTTGCGCACGATTAGCTGTCTAAAAGTATGCTGTGACAATTGCCGAAGGCACTCTTCGGGTGCAATTGAGGCATTATTGCGGTTTTGCCAACCTCCAAAACGGACGAAGGCATGTGCGTACCGCGCAACTTTGACGCGCCCCATTTAAGTTGCGGGGCAGCATTTGTTATGGTTGATAGTGCTCACGGCAGAAGCTGGGATTCATTTTTGGCATCTGTGAATGAGGGTCATGGCGCTGGTTGAACATTGGCAACGGCTGGCGGGTATACAAGAGGGAACTATGCGCAAGATATTTGCGAATGCAGCGGCAATTGGCGCCGGAATGTCGGCAGCACCTTCCGCAATGGCTGCGGAGCTTGGCAGGCCTGTGGAATGGCAGCTTGGCTTGCAGGCTTCAGCTACTCCGGTAATGGATTTTATCCACAGCTTTCATAACGGCTTGTTGATTGTGATCACCTTGATCAGTCTGTTTGTGCTGGCCTTGCTGGTGCTGGTCTGTGTCAAGTTTAACGCTCGAAGCAACCCTGTTCCATCACGCACCACCCACAACACCTTTGTTGAAGTGGTCTGGACGGTTGTTCCCATCCTGATCCTGATTGGCATCGCCATTCCTTCATTCAGGCTCCTGTATCTGCAGCGCGACCCGCCGCCAGCCGATATGACCATCAAGGCCATCGGCAACCAGTGGTACTGGTCGTACGAATATCCGGGGCAGGACGTATCCTTTGATCAGTATCTCAAGCCAAAGGACGAACTGAAGGACGGCGAGATGTATTTGCTGGCGACCGATACTGAAGTCGTGGTGCCGGCAAACAAGGTGGTCCGTGTCATTGTAACGGCGAACGACGTCCTGCATGCATGGACGATCCCTTCTTTCGGGTCGAAGATCGATGCGGTTCCAGGGCGCCTGAACGAGACATGGTTCAAGGCGACCAAGGAGGGCCTGTATTTCGGCCAGTGCTCGGAGCTTTGCGGCAAGGATCACGCCTACATGCCGATCAGCGTACGGGTGGTATCTGAGGACGAATACAACGCCTGGCTGGCCAAGGCCAAGACAGCAGGCGTTGGCGAGGCCCAGAAGCATCTTGCATCCATCCTGTCCACAAGAGGCAAATTGGCGCTCAACGCAGCAGCCAAGTTCGCCAACCCGAATTGATTGCTTACAGCGAGGTAAAGCCTGATGGCATACGCAGCAACAGCGCATGACGACCACGAGCACCACCCGACAGGTTGGCGCCGTTACGTATATTCCACAAACCACAAGGACATCGGCATGATGTATCTGTGGTTCGCGATTTTCTCCGGCCTTGTCGGCGGTTTCATGTCAATCATGATGCGCTGGGAGCTCATGGAACCTGGTATCCAGATTTTCCATGGTTTGGCGCATATGGTCTATGGTGTGGGTGACAGCTCCGCTGATGCCATAGACGCGGGCAAGAACATGTTCAATGTTTTCGTCACCGCTCATGGACTGCTGATGATCTTCTTCATGGTCATGCCGGCCATGATCGGCGGTTTCGGCAACTGGTTTGTACCAATCATGATCGGTGCGCCTGACATGGCGTTTCCGCGCATGAACAACATTTCCTTCTGGCTGCTGCCTCCGGCACTCATCCTGCTGGTTACTTCAATGTTTGTTGAAGGTTCACCGGGCACCTGGGGTGTTGGTGGCGGGTGGACATTGTATCCGCCTTATTCCACCAGCGGCCAGCCTGGCCCCGCTGTCGACCTGGCAATCTTGTCCATGCACATTGCCGGCGCGTCCTCCATTCTTGGCGCCATCAACTTCATCACCACCATTTTCAACATGCGTGCACCGGGCATGACCTTGCACAAAATGCCGCTGTTTGTCTGGTCGGTGCTGGTGACCGTATTCCTGCTGCTGTTGTCACTGCCGGTTTTCGCCGGTGCGATAACCATGCTGCTGACTGACCGTAACTTTGGCACCTCGTTCTATCGTCCAGAAGGCGGTGGTGACCCGATCCTGTATCAGCACCTATTCTGGTTCTTCGCTCATCCTGAGGTTTACATCCTAATTCTGCCCGGTTTCGGCATTGTCTCGCAGATCGTCTCGACGTTCTCCAAGAAGCCTGTGTTCGGGTATCTGGGCATGGCCTACGCCATGGTTGCCATCGGCCTTGTCGGCTTCATCGTGTGGGCGCACCACATGTACACAGTCGGTATGGATGTGGACACGCAAGCCTACTTCGTGGCTGCCACCATGGTCATTGCGGTGCCGACAGGCGTCAAGATATTCTCGTGGATTGCCACCATGTGGGGCGGTTCCATCGAGTTCCGCGCACCAATGCTTTGGGCAATTGGCTTCATCTTCCTGTTCACCGTTGGTGGTGTGACGGGCGTGGTTCTGGCCAATGCTGGCGTCGACCGGTCGCTGCATGACACATACTATGTGGTTGCTCACTTCCACTATGTGCTGTCACTGGGTGCCGTATTCTCGATCTTTGGTGGCTGGTACTACTGGTTCCCGAAAATGTTTGGCTACATGTACAACTCGACATTGGCTCGGGCCCATTTCTGGATACAGTTCATTGGTGTGAACCTGCTGTTCTTCCCGCAGCACTTCCTTGGTCTGGCCGGCATGCCGCGCCGCTACATCGACTATCCTGAAGTGTTTGCTGGCTGGAACTATGTTTCATCCATAGGCTCGTACATCTCGGCTTTCTCGATCCTGATATTCCTGTGGTGTGTCATCGAAGCCTTCATGAAGAAGCGCGTTGCTGGCGACAATCCATGGGGTGAATCAGCCACCACACTGGAATGGACGTTGTCTTCACCTCCGCCATTCCACCAATTCTCGACCTTGCCGGTAATCCGCTAGGTTGAACAAAGACACTGGTCCGCAGACTGTAATTGGTTTGCGGACCGGAACTGACAAATGACACTTAATTCTGGTTTGAGATGACAGACATTCGAGCAGATCTGATGCAGCAAGGCCAGCCGGCAGCCTATGGACTGGGCGGCAATGGCGCTGTCGAGGACTATTGGGCTCTGCTCAAGCCGCGCGTCATGTCGCTGGTGATCTTCACCGCCATCTGCGGGCTGGTGCTGGCTCCCGGTCACATCCACCCCTGGACTGCGTTCATTGCCATTTTGTGCATAGCCATTGGTGCGGGCGCATCAGGTGCGCTCAACATGGCCTATGACGCCGATATTGACGCTCTCATGGGACGGACTTCCAAGCGTCCCATACCGCGCGGGGCGATCGAGCCGGGCGAGGCATACATTTTTGGCACCGCCCTGTCTGTCGCATCGGTTGCTTTAATGGGTTTGGCCGTCAATTGGATGGCGGCAGCCTTTCTGGCTTTTACGATTTTCTTCTACGTCGTCATCTACACGATGTGGCTTAAGCGCTCCACGCCACAGAACATCGTTATCGGTGGTGCAGCCGGTGCGTTTCCTCCCATGGTGGCCTGGACAGCTGTTACCGGTTCTATGGATATTGCAAGCTTGTCGCTCTTCCTTGTCATCTTCATCTGGACGCCACCGCATTTCTGGGCGCTGGCGCTGTTCCGCTTTGGTGACTATGAAACTGCTGGCGTACCCATGTTGCCAAATGTTGCAGGTGTAGAAGCCACCAAGCAGCAGATTTGGTGGTACTCGCTCAGCCTGCTTCCAGTTGCAGCGCTTCCGGTCGTGTTCGGTGTATCAGGTATGGTCTATGCTTGTGCCGCCGCCGTGTTGACAGGCGTTTTCATCTGGTATGCCTGGAAGGTGTATTCAGTTAAGGGCGACCAGATTGGTCCGGCCCCGCGCGCCTTGTTCAGATATTCGATCATCTATTTGTTTGCGATGTTCCTGGCCATGCTGGCAGATCGCGCGGCACTGGCAATTACAGGATTGGTGTAAGCGCATGGCTTCTGAAATCGAGACATACACCCCGACACCTGAAGAATTGGCCAGACAGCGCAGGCGCTCGCTTGCGATTGCGTGGTCGCTCGTTGCTCTTGCGGTAGTTTTCTTCGTGACAACGATCGTCCGCCTGGGCGCCAATGTGGCGGGAGGCTGATATGACCGAGCCAGATCCTGCATTGAAAAGTTCGAATTTGCGTGTTGCTGTAATGGCCGGTGGCGTAGCGATTGGCATGGTCGCAGTAGCTTATGCTTCTGTACCTCTGTATCAGCTGTTCTGTCAGGCAACTGGTTTTGGTGGCACAACTCAGCGCGCTGACGCCGCACCGCTGCAGATTCTGGACCGCAAGGTAACTGTCGCCTTCGACGCCAATGTGAATGCCGGATTGAGCTGGCAGTTCAAGCCAGTGCAGACCAGCCAGACCATCCGGATTGGCGAGCAGTCTCTGGCGTTTTACAAGGCGTCCAATACTTCGAATGAAACAGTGACTGGTACGGCCACTTTCAATGTCAGTCCGCCACAGGCAGGGGCGTACTTCTCAAAGATTGAGTGCTTCTGTTTCACGGAGCAGACATTGCAGGCAGGTCAGTCGGTGGACATGCCGGTTTCGTTTTTCATTGATCCGGACATCGTCAACGATCCGGATTTGAAGTCGATCGATACGATCACGCTTTCATATACATTCTTTGCTGTGGACAAGGAGCCGGTGAAAACGTCTCTGGTTCCTGCCATGGCGGTAGAAAACAAGGTTAATTGATTAGGTTTGGTCCGGCTCCGGAAGCGGAGTGTGAGGACTGGAAAAGAGCGGGAGAAGAGGGCAATGGCAGATAGCCACGCAAAAAATCACGACTATCATCTGGTGGACCCGAGTCCCTGGCCATTCATTGGCTCCATCGGGGCACTCACCATGGCATTGGGTGCTGTGTACTGGATGCATTCTGGCCAGACCTGGAATGTTTCCTGGGCTTTCCTGCTTGGCACTGCTGTTGTGCTGTACACCATGTTCATGTGGTGGCGCGATATTGTGAAGGAAAGTCACCAGGGCGATCACACTCCGGTGGTACAACTGCATCTGCGCTACGGCATGTTGATGTTCATCGCCTCGGAGGTGATGTTCTTCGTGGCATGGTTCTGGGCGTTCTTCGAGGCGTCGCTATACACTGACTCAGCAATTCAGGCTTCTCGGGTAGAGTTGACTCAGGGTATCTGGCCGCCAGCAGGGGTGGAGGTTTTTGACCCCTGGCACCTGCCGCTGCTCAATACGCTCATCCTGCTTCTGTCGGGCACTACGGTGACCTGGGCGCACCATGCCTTGATCAACAATGATCGCAAAGGCCTGAAATGGGGCCTGATTTGCACGGTTGTATTGGGCGCGCTGTTCACATGTGTCCAAGCCTATGAGTACGCTCACGCGGCATTTGCATTCAAATCGGAAAACGGTGGTAACATCTACAGCTCCACCTTCTTCATGGCCACAGGCTTCCACGGCTTCCATGTTCTGATCGGCACGATTTTCCTGATCGTTTGCCTGTTCCGGGCGCTGGCCGGTCATTTCACACCGGAAAAGCACTTTGGTTTCGAAGCGGCCGCTTGGTACTGGCACTTCGTTGACGTTGTGTGGCTGTTCCTGTTTGCCTGCATTTATGTCTGGGGCAGCGTCGGCGCCATTATCGCGACCCACTGATCAGGCCATACTGACCCGCAATCTGGGCCGCGAGGGGTGGGCACCACTCCCGCGGCCTTTTTGGTTTCAACCGGTACGAGTACGATGAACCAACAGACCTACTATCCACCCCAGTCCCCAATCAGCAACGGGATCAAGGGCCTGTGTCCGCGCTGCGGTCAGGGCAAACTTTTCGATGGTTATCTCAGTGTGCCTGCCGCATGTGGTAACTGCGGCCTCGATTTCTCATTCTCCGACAGCGGCGACGGCGCATCCTGGTTTGTCATGTTGATAGCAGGCACGCTTGCCATGGCTGGTGCAGTCATTGTCGAACTAACCTGGAAACCGGATTGGTGGGTCCATGTTCTGGTTGCGTTACCACTTGCAGTCGGGTTGCCTCTGCTGATGCTAAGGCCGGTGAAGGGCATTCTACTCAATCAGCAGTATGCCACCGCTGCGCAAGAAGGCAGGCTTGAAAACAAGTGACTGCGAAAGTGTCTGTTGCTGGCAAGTCGAATTTCCACGTCGCAATTGCTGCGGTGATTGGAATTGCGATCCTGCTCGCGCTGGGCAGTTGGCAACTCTTCCGGTTGCAGTGGAAGCTGGACCTGATCGACAAGCGCACCGCATCATTAAGCGGCAATCCAGTCACAATCTATGATATCGAAGCCGGCCTGGAACATGGCTACGATGTCGACTTTCTCAAGGTGCGGCTTAGTGGGCGCTACCGGCACGAAGCTACTCGTTTTGTGTATCGACCACGCGGCGCATGGCCTGGCTATCAGGTTATCACACCGTTCATAGATAGTTCGGGTTTCGTGGCTCTTGTCGACCGTGGTTTCATTGATCAACGTATGCTGGCAGCACCAATAGAGGGCGACACCCGACAGCCTGAAGGTGAGATCACCTTGACCGGTGTCACGCGCAACCGCGCAAATGACCGAAACATGTTCACCCCGGACCCCGATACGGCAAACAACATTTGGTATTGGTATGACCTGCCCGGCATAGCTGCTTCCATGCCGGAAAACCTGCTGGATGGCTATGAGGGGCCGGACCCGATTACCTCTGCCTTGTTTGTACAGCTGGAGCAGGGCGGAGAGCCGGGCAACGGCAAGTGGCCCGATCCTGAGGATTTAAAGGTTGAACTGCCCAACAATCATCTGCAATACGCCTTGACGTGGTACTCGCTGGCATTTGTGCTGGCGGTGATGAGCTGGTTGTTCATCCGTCGGCGCAAGGCTGAAGTGATGGAAATCGAAGGGCGACAGGAGCCATGAAGTATATTTCTACACGCGGCCGGGCACCTGCGCTTGGCTTTACAGGTGCGCTGCTGGCCGGGCTTGCTGCTGATGGCGGTCTCTACTTGCCTGAAACCTGGCCTCAGATCAGTCATGATGAGATCAGGCAGTTGCGCGGCAAACCTTATGAGGATGTGGCTTTTGCCATTGTCTCGCGGTTTATCGGCGGTGAAATCGGCGATGCTGACCTGAAACGCATGATCGACGAGGCCTACGCCACATTTGCCCACAAGGCACGGGCGCCGTTAAAGCAGCTGGATGCAAACCACTGGCTGATGGAGTTGTTTCACGGACCGACCCTGGCCTTCAAGGATGTGGCCATGCAACTGCTGGCCCGGTTGATGGATCATGCACTGGAATGCAACGGCAGTCGGGCAACCATAGTTGGAGCAACTTCCGGCGATACCGGTAGCGCAGCCATAGACGCATTCTCAGCCTCGACGCGCACCGATATTTTCATCCTGCATCCGCATGGGCGGGTGTCTGATGTGCAGCGACGCCAGATGACTACAGTTGACAAGCCCAACGTGCACAACATTGCTCTTGAGGGGACATTTGATGATGCACAGGCTCACGTCAAAGCGATGTTTGCTGACGAAGTATTTCGCAACAAGGTGCTGTTGTCTGGCGTCAATTCTATAAATTGGGCCCGCATCATGGCTCAGGCGGTTTACTACTTCACTGCCGCGATTGCACTGGGTGCACCAGAGCGCAAGGTCAGTTTCTGTGTGCCCACTGGAAATTTTGGCGATATATTTGCCGGTCACGTGGCCCGTCACATGGGTTTGCCGGTGGACACACTGGTCATGGCCACCAATGTGAACGATATACTGCACAGGACAATGCAGACAGGCCGCTATGAAGTGACGGGCGTTTCGGCGACCCAAAGCCCGTCAATGGACATCCAGGTTTCAAGCAACTTTGAACGCCTGCTGTTTGAAGCATCAGGCAAGGATGCCGACACTATCACCTCCTTGATGGCCGGGTTGAAGCAGTCCGGAAGCTTCACCTTGACTGAAAAGATGCTCAGCTGCATTCGTGCCGGCTTCAGTTCGGGCCGATGTGATGAGGCAGAGACCGCCGCAACCATTCGCTCCACATATGCCGGGACGGGTGAGTTGCTCGATACGCACACCGCAGTAGGTTATCATGTGGCAAGGCAGTTGGCGCAAAGCGGCACGCCGATGGTTACTTTGGCAACTGCACACCCCGCAAAGTTTCCTGACGCGGTTGAAGCAGCCATTGGCGTTCGCCCGGCCTTGCCTCAAAGGTTGGGGAACCTGATGAGCAGACGGGAACGTTTTGATGTGCTGGCCAATGACCTGCCTGTTTTGAAGGACTATATTTCCGGCCGCACCCGGGCTGCAGGCGCCAACACATGACGGTTGAAACCACGGTGCTGGACAATGGCCTGACTATTGTCTCCCACAACATGCCGTATGTTGAAACTGTCGCAATCGGTATCTGGGCCAAAGCCGGTTCACGCGATGAATCCGCTGCACAAAACGGTCTGGCCCACCTGCTCGAACATATGGCGTTCAAGGGAACGACCAAGCGTACCGCATTTGATATTGCTGCAGAGATCGAAGCTGCTGGCGGAGACATGAACGCTTCAACGTCGATGGAAACCACGGCTTACTATGCAAGGGTACTTCGAAATGACTGGAAGCTGGCACTCAGTGTCATAGCAGACATAGTTACAGACCCTGTCTTTGCAGTCGACGATCTTGCGCTTGAAAAGGGCGTCATCCTGCAAGAGATTGCTGCCGCGGGTGATACGCCGGATGATCTGGTTTTCGATTTGGTCCAGGCCAAGGCTTGGCCCGACCATGCGCTGGGGCGCGATATTCTGGGTACCGCAAAGACCGTTTCGGCCTTTGACGCTGAAAATCTGATGAATTACAGGTTACAAAACTATTGCGGTTCACGCATGGTGGTCGGTGCTGCTGGCCGAATAGATCACGCTCAGCTCTTAGAAGCTGCGGGTGAATTGCTGCGCGACATTCCAGAAGGCCAGCCTGTTATCCGCTCGCAGCCTGCATACAAGGGCGGATTTGCTAGCCGGAAAAAGCCACTCGATCAGGTTCATCAGGTGATGGCATTTGCAACGCCTGGCTATCTGCATCAGGACATTTATGCCTTTCACCTGCTTTCGGCAATTCTTGGCGGGGGAATGTCCTCCCGCTTGTTCCAGGAAGTTCGGGAAAAGCGGGGGCTGTGCTATTCCACCTTCGCCCATATAGCCGCATTCGCCGATGCGGGCCTCTTGCAGGTGTATGGCGCAACTTCACCCGGCGACTCTGATGAGTTCTGCAACGTGGCAACGGATGTTTTGTTGGGGTCGGCTGACTGTATTGAACAGCCAGAGCTGGATCGTGCCCGCGCCCAGCTCAAGGCATCGCTGGTAATAAGCCTGGAAAGTCCATCATCGCGGGCAGATCAGATTGCCCGCCAGCACCTTGCATACGGGCGTGTGCCGGTGGTTCGCGAACTTCTGGCAAGAGTTGACGCTGTTACCGTCGATGATGTTTCTCGCGTTGCGGCAGCAACGTTTAACAAGGCCATCTTGTCAATTGCAACGGTTGGCAAGACGTCACAGCTTGCCAACCCCGCCGATATTGCTGCAAAGTTCGCAAAATAAGCAAACAGCCCTACGGCAACAATAGTCAAGCATGGCGTTTCTGAGAACATACGCTTTTCTGGATGCCGATCCGGTCATCCACACCAGCAAGGTCATACTGCGCCCGCCGGTGATGTCTGACTATGCTGAATGGGCTCAACTGCGTTCGGTCAGCCGCAGTTTTCTGGAGCCATGGGAACCAACATGGCCCAGGGACGACCTGAGCAAGGCAGCATTCCGGTATCGCGTCAGAAGATACGACCGCGATATGCGAAATGACTATGCTTATGCTTTTTTCGTATTTTGTACGCATGCTCACAGGATTGCCGGTGGCCTGACCATATCCAATGTCCGCCGCGGTGTGGCACAGAGCTGTACTCTCGGCTACTGGGTTGGACAGCCATTTGCGCGCCAGGGCTATATGACCTCGGCTGTTGCTGCGGCAGTGGATTTCGCCTTTGACAATTTGCGTTTACACCGGGTTGAGGCAGCTTGCCTGCCGGAGAATACTGCCTCCCGCGCATTGCTGTTACGGTGCGGATTTACTGAAGAGGGCTATGCGCGCAAGTACTTGAAAATCAACGGCAGGTGGCAGGATCACTTGTTGTTCGCACAACTAGATACCGATCCTCCGGGGTAATTCTTAACCGGCTAAATCGTGGATATCCCCAGAAACAGATGCGTCGGGCTTTGGACAACGCGTAAACACGGGTACACTGAAGAAGTTACCGGGGCAGTGGGGTTTCGCGCAAGGCCAAACTCTCGAGAGAAGGTTGCGCAATGCCGACGATGCGGTATTTGAGGATGGTTTGGTTATGGCTCGCAGCAAGTTTGTTGCTGGCGCTACCGGCTCATGCCCAAGACCCCGGCAAAATTGTGCGAGCCGATTTCACTAGTGCTTACGTTGATATCGTACCATTTCTGGGAGCGGTGCAAAGCGACCAACCTCAGGTCGTGGTGAAGATTCCCTCTGCTTCACCTGATCTCACGACAACGATGACCCTGCAGTCTGCCGGCAAAGGACCAACTTTCCGTTGGGCAGTATTTACTGCGGCTAATCCGACGAAAAATGCACGCGAGTTGATCATTGATGCTGCGCGTCAGTCATTCCCGGGTTCCGGCGTTACAACGCCGACCTATTCCAGCAGCCGGATTACCGCGGGCACCTCCACGCAGCCCGTTCCTTTACGCCGCCTTGCCACGCCGGACAGGGACGCTTTTGCGCTCACGATACCGGCCGACTCAAGCCTGACAGTCGCTCTTGAGTTGTCGGAGGTAGGTGTCTCGGGCGTGCGGTTGTGGCAGCGCACCGCTTTCGACAGGAATGCCCTCAGGCAGGCGTTGTACCGTGGAATTGTCTTGGGTATGGCCATGCTTGCGGTCATCGTGATTACCTGCCTGGTTGTACTCTCGCCACAGATGATTTTTCCACTGTCCATGATATTTGCATGGCCGGCGGTGGGGTTCATCACCCTGGAAACCGGGCAACTGGAAGGGGCCCTGAAGGCAATCGCCCCCTTCGAGATACCGTCTACGGACGTCCTCAGTGCCATTATTGAAGCCTTGATGATGACTGGGGTTATGCTGATGGGCGTGACCATCATGCGCACACGGAGGCAAATGCCGGTCATCGGCGGGACACTCATGGTGGCAGGAGGTGCCGGGCTCGCGTTGGCGATTTATGCGGTGTTTGAGCCGGTGCTGGTGAAGCAGCTATCGCGTTGGGCCTTTGCCGCAGGCGTTGGGGTTGTACTCCTTTCGGCAATGGTTCTGGCCAGTCGCGGAGGTGTGCGCGCCAGGTCTTCTTTGCTGGTTTGGGTGATGCTTGCCATATGGACGGTGGCCGCAGGCTACATAGCCATTGTCAGGCCGCCAAGCGAGTTGGCATCACCAGTGCTGGTTGGCGGATTGGCTTTGGTGCTGGTGGCGCTTGCCTTTGTGCTGGCCTATTTCGCGTTCTCCAGTGCATTGAATCCCAAGATGAACACGCTTGAAGCGCAACGCAACTCACTCGCGCTGGCGAGCGCTGCCCAGATTGTTTGGGATTTTCAACCCGGCGACGGATCATTCTTCGTGGGCCCGCAACTGACAAGGTTGCTGGGTTATGATGAGAACAATACCGATAATTCGAGCATGCAGGCCTGGATTGATCTGCTTCACCCCAATGATCACGCAGCCTTTATGGCAACTCTGGAAGCGGCGCGGCAACGTGGCAATCAGCCGTTCGAGCAACAACTCAGGTTGCGCCATGCTGATGGCCGTTACCGCTGGTTCACTCTGAAAGGGAGTTCGTTGCGTGATGCGTCAGAGACCGGCGTTCGGCTGAGTGGCATTTTGTCTGATGCATCGCAGCAGAGAAGCACGCAGGAGAGAATGCTGAATGATGCCCTGTATGATGTTGTCACCGGCCTGCCAAACTATGCGTTGTATCTGGACCGGGCGGCGCAGGCTGTTGCCAGGAGTGGCATGGATTCATCCCGCGGCCTCAGCGTACTGATCATAGATATCGACCGTTTCAGAGTGGTCAACAGCAGGCTCGGTCAGGAAATTGGTGACAGTCTGCTTCGAACCATAGCCAAACGCATAGAGAAACTGTTGCCGGAAAAGGCAAGTCTTGCCCGCTTGCCGGGTGATCAGTTCGCAATCATTTGTGAACCGGATGGGGCAACTGACCATCTGGAAAACATGATTGTGTTTGTCGACAAACTGCGCCATGCGGTGAGTCAGCCGGTGCGTGTTCCGCCCAACGAGATTTACCTCACATGTTGCGTGGGCGTCGCGTTATGGGACCCGCACATGGAAACGGCTGTGGTCTTGCAGCGCAGCGCCGAGATTGCATTGTTCGACGCAAAGAAGCGCGGTAAGGACAAGGTCTCATTCTATAAACCGGGCATGCGTGTTGAACCTGATATGCCGGGCCTCAGTGCCGAAGACATCCAGAGCGCGGTGCATGAACGGCGGCTGGAGCTGGTGTATCAGCCAATAATGCGGTTATCGGACCGCCAACTTGCGGGCTTCGAGGCGCTCGTAAGGTTGCGCCGCCGTGATGGTGCTGTCCTTGAGCCTTCCAGTTTTCTGCCGCTGGCCGAAAGATGCGGCATAATCGGCGACATTGGCGCGTTTGCTCTGTCAGAGGCAGCCCGGCAATTGGGTGTATGGCAGCGCATGTATACCCCAGCAGAGCCGGTATTCGTTTCCGTGAACGTGTCGTCGGCCCAGTTGTCCGGCCCGCAGTTGCTCCATGTCGCGCGCACCGTACTGGCTCGTGAGGAACTGGTGCCGGGCAGTCTGAAACTGGAGTTGACAGAAACTCTGGTCATGGAAAATCCGGAACTTTCCATACAGGTGCTGGAGCGCCTCAAGTCACTTGGCATCGGGCTGTCCTGCGATGATTTCGGTACCGGATATTCTTCCCTGTCTTATCTGCGGCGGCTGCCCTTCGATACCTTGAAGGTGGACAAGTCTTTCCTTGCGGCCATCACCGACGAGCGAGGGTCCGTCGTGCTGGACGCTATTATTCTGCTGGCCCATGATCTTGGTTTGCAGGTGGTTGCCGAAGGCGTGGAGTCACAAGAGCAGCTGGACCATCTTGTCACGCTGGAGTGCGATCTGGCTCAAGGTTTCCTGATCGGCGAACCAATCGACGCGCAGCACGTTCTCACAGCTCTTGGGGCACCATCGAGAGAGCCGGCAGGTAGTAGCTCAGGTGTGACGGCCTTGTGGAACCGCCTTTCGCGCAAGAAGCCGGCGCCGCCGCCGCCGCCGGTCGTGCTGGAGCCGCAGCCAGACGCAGACGCGGATCCGCTGGAGCCTTGGTCGCCCTATGATTTCCATCCAGCGCCTTGGGCGCCAAGGGTCGCTGCTGCTGCCATGGCCGCATCGGCTGCACTGGAGGCGCGTAGTGGGAATGATCATCAGTCTGATGGCAGAGCCACCCGTGAGCATGATGCAATCGCTGCGGAGACGGAGCAGCAGTATGAGGTAGAATTGGAGACAAGTCTCGATGAGGTCTCCAGCCGTATAAGAGAAGAAATCAGGCGGGCGGAACTTGTCGAGGCATTCGATGCACGACGACAGATTGATGCTGATACAGCGACAGCTGATGCGGACTTGAACACTCCTGATGTTCCGGCCGTAGAGGTGACTGGCGCAGCGGTAGATACGTCAGATGATGCTGGCACCAATGATGATGAGGCAGACACTGGTGTTGCGGCTGTTGAAAGCGTTGACAAGCCAGGTGCAGAAGAAGGTGCGACAGATGAAGTCGAGGCCGGTGCGCCCAGCACCAAAACCAAAACTTCAGCGAGATCCAAGGCGAAACCGAAGTCTGGCAAGGCGGCGCGAAAACGCAGCAAACCTGCTGTCAAGAAACCCCGCGAGGCGAAGAAGCGCAAGCCGGCTGCCAAATCAAATCGTCAACCGACCGTGTGACTATTGCGAGGTGTTCCTGCGCGGCTATGCGTTGCCGAAATGCCCTCCGGCCAGTACAGTCTCGGTGATGCCGATACACGAAAGCGCATAACTGTACTTTTCCGACAAATCCAACTCGAACAGCAACTTGCTATCCGCTTCGCAATGCAGCCAGCCATTGTTTCGGATTTCGCTTTCAAGCTGGCCCGGCCCCCAACCAGCGTAGCCGAGCGCAAGTAGCGACTTGTATGGCCCTCTGCCTTCAGCAATTGCCCGCAACACGTCGAGGGTTGCGGTAAGACCCACATCCTCATCGACGCCCAAGGTGCACTCGTCGCTGAAATAGTCACGCGAGTGCAGCACAAATCCGCGGCTTGTCTCCACCGGGCCACCGTGCAGGACCTGGATGCCGTCAACGCCCTCCGGCAGCCGGATCGCTTCCCTGTCATCGAACAGATCAAGCTGTTTCAGCAGTTTGCCAAAGGAAAGCTCTTCGAACCGGTGATTGATCACCAGCCCCATGGCCCCTTCGTTGGAGTGGGCACAGATGTAGATCACTGCACGCTCAAAGCGCTCGTCGCCAATGCTTGGCATGGCGATCAGTATCTTGCCGCTTAAATAGGTCTCGTTCATTCGTGTGTTCGCCTCACGATCAACCACAAGACGCCAATAGTACTCACTTCAAGCTTAGCATCATGCGCTATCATTGGGCAAATCCGTGTGCATGCTGCATCGCATAAAATTGAAGTGGTATTGAGTGCAATCTTTGGCTGGCTTCTGCTAGCGTAACTGCATGACATGCATAATGAGATTTCCGATCGCAGTTGCAGTTGCAGCGTTGTTGGCCATAGCCTCGCCCAACGCAAGCGCTGTTGCTGGTGAGACTTCGGTTTCGAGTGAATTTACATCACCTTACACGACTTTGCGGTTGCTGAATGGCGGCAGGCGGAATGCGGCCTGGCAAGTGGGTCTGCACATCACCATGCAAGCAGGCTGGAAAACCTATTGGCGCGTGCCAGGCGATGGTGGGGTACCTCCGGCGTTTGACTGGTCCGGTTCAGACAATCTTCAAGCTGCGAATGTGGCCATGCCTCTGCCGCACCGCTTTTCTGATGAGAATGGTGAAGGCATTGGTTACAAGACGACAATCGTGTTCCCTGTCGACATTCTGCCCAAGGACCCGGCGAAGCCTGTGCGGCTATCCCTGAAAATGTTTTATGCCGTGTGCAACGATATTTGTGTCCCGGTACAGGCTGAGTTGCAGCAAACGCTGGATGATGCCAGCTTTTCGGCATCGCAGCAGTTTCGCATCATGCAGGCCACCAAGCAGGTGCCTCAGAACATCGCTTCCAATGTAAGTGGAGTAAAGGTTAACTCTGTGCGACGGCTCGAACCTGTCGACGGTATGCCCGTGATAGAGGTTTCTCTGGAGGATTTGTCTGACCCTGAAGCTGCCGATATTTTTGTCGAAACTGAGGGGAATGTCTATTTCCGCAAGCCAAGGCTGATGCAAAGCAAAGACCGTACAACTGTTTGGCAACTCGTAGCAGATGGCTACGGAAAGCCGCCCGAACTCGCAGGTAAACTGGTTCGCCTCACAATTGCTGACGGGGAGATCGGTCTTGTGCATGAAGAAGTGCTCAAGTAAACAATCAGCAGCAAGATTCCGCTACCACAAGATATCAAAGTGAGTTCCTATTATGAGCATTTCTGTTGGTGAAAAACTGCCCAAAGCTACGTTTACGACCATGACTGCGGAAGGTCCGACACAGTTGACGACGGACGAGGTGTTTGCTGGGCGCAAGGTTGTGCTTTTCGCAGTACCGGGAGCTTTCACGCCGACCTGCCACATGAAGCATCTGCCGGGATTTGTCACTCACGCAGCTGCACTGAAAGCCAAAGGTGTGGACACCATTGCCTGCCTTTCTGTCAATGATGTGTTTGTGATGAATGCATGGGCAGAGCAGTCCGGTGCCAAGCCTGCTGTTACTTTCCTGGCTGACGGAAGTGCTGAATTCACCAAAGCCATAGGTATGGAACTTGATGCCTCGGGCTTTGGAATGGGTGTCAGGTCAAAGCGCTATGCGATGCTTGTGGAAGACGGCGTCGTCAAACTGGTGAACGAGGAAGAGGCGCCAAGTTCCGCCGAGGTGTCCAGCGCGGAAAAGATACTAAGCGCTCTTTGATTGTCAAAAGTCAGACTTGTAACGGCTTGCGAAGTCTAAGCGCTGTTTCAACTGCATCAGGCCTGCAACATCCAAC
This sequence comes from uncultured Alphaproteobacteria bacterium, assembly GCA_963787895.1. Taxonomy (GTDB): domain Bacteria; phylum Pseudomonadota; class Alphaproteobacteria; order Rhizobiales; family Aestuariivirgaceae; genus Anderseniella. Next base: position 153,937 of record CAWBEX010000007.1, read on the forward strand.
ATGGTTTTGCAGGCCTACCTTACGCCTGTTTGTACGGCGCCATGCCTTCTCGCGCCAGTTCGTCAGCCCGTTCGTTTTCCGGGTGACCTGCATGCCCCTTGACCCAGTGCCAGTTGATCTCGTGGCGTTTGCGGGCCTCCTGCAAAGCTTGCCACAGCTCCGCATTCTTGACCGGCTTTTTGGCGGCAGTCTTCCAGCCATTGCGAAGCCACCCATGTATCCATTTGGTGATGCCGTCGCGCACGTAGACTGAGTCGGTGAACAGATCAACGTTGCAGGGCCGCTTGAGCGCATTGAGTGCCTCAATTGCAGCCAACAGCTCCATCCGGTTGTTGGTGGTGCTTGCCTCGCCCCCTGACAGTTCCTTGCGGTTGCCGCCATACAGCAAAATGACTCCCCAGCCGCCTGGTCCCGGATTGCCCGAGCAGGCGCCGTCTGTATAGATCGTTACCTGTGACAAAGCTTGCCTGACCCGTCAGGACGCTTCCTGGACAGGAGCGCCAGGTTCGCCTGCGCGTCGAAGTTGACGTGGCAGCTTGAACTCCACATTTTCGTCTTTGGTCTTGACGGTTTCGACTTTGACGCTGAAACGCTCACGAAATGCGTCGACCACTTCGTTCACGAGAACCTCAGGAGCTGATGCGCCCGCCGTAATGCCCAGAGTGGAGATGCCCTGCATTAAGGACCAATCGATTTCCGTGGCGCGCTGCACCAGCATTGACTTGCTGCAACCAGACGTCTTGGCAACCTCGACCAGCCGCTGCGAGTTGGAGGAGTTCGGTGCACCCACCACCAGAACCATGTCGCACTTGTCGGCAATCGACTTCACTGATTCCTGACGGTTGGTGGTAGCGTAGCAGATGTCTTCCTTGTGAGGACCGTGGATCTTTGGGAACTTCTTCTCCAGAGCCTCGATGATGCCGCGAGTGTCATCTACCGAAAGGGTGGTTTGGGTGATGTATGCCAGCTTTTCAGCATCACTTGGTTCAAATGCCGCGACGTCGTTCTCGTCTTCCACAAGCGTTATGGCACCGTCAGGCAACTGACCCATTGTGCCGATGACTTCAGGGTGCCCTTCATGTCCGATCAGAACAATTTCATAGCCGTCCTGATGGTGCCGGGCAGCCTCCATGTGGACCTTGGAGACCAGCGGGCAAGTAGCATCCAGGAAAAACATATTGCGGCTTTTCGCAGCTTCGGGAACCGACTTTGGCACACCATGCGCTGAAAAGATAACCGGGCGGTCGCCTTCGGGCACTTCATCAAGCTCTTCGACGAAGATGGCGCCCTTCTGCTTCAGGTCTTCCACCACATACTTGTTGTGAACTATCTCGTGACGCACGTATACAGGTTTGCCATGCAACTCGAGTGCGCGTTCAACGATATCGATGGCTCGTACTACCCCAGCGCAAAAACCGCGCGGCGCCGCCAGCAGAATTGTGAGTTCGGGAAGCTGATTGGCCATAATCTGATGGCTCCATTGCAGGTCTGTTGAATTTTCAACTGGTACATGGGAGATCATGCGCTCGGTTGTCAAGTTTCACTCTCGCCGCATGTACAGCGTTAAGCTGTCCGCATTCGTCGGCTGCCTGGCACAGACAGTATAGCCGCTCAGAAGGTGGCCCTACCGGTCGCTCCAACAATAGCGAAACGAGCCGTGCAGGATTAGTTGAGCTGCTTGCGGACAGCTGAAATGGACTCGTCTATCAGGCTCGCCGACTTGGCACCCTTGACCTCAGAACCAATTATAGCAGTTGCTGCTTCAATAGCGATGTCCGCGGCCCTTGAGCGCACGTCCTTGATGGCAGACGCCTCGGCTTGGGAGATTTTCTGTTCGGCCAGCCTGGTGCGGCGGGCAATCTGCTCCTGCATCTTCACACGAGCTTCCTTGGCGTAGGACTCAGCTTCATGCTTTGCCTGAGCGATGATATTTTCTGCGTCTGCTGCGGCTTCATTCTTCTTGCGCTCATAGTCGGCAAGAATTGTCTGAGCCTCCTCACGCAACCTGCGTGCTTCATCAAGTTCCTTCTGAATGCCGGCGGCACGGTCATCCAGTGCCTTGGCGACCATGCCCGGTACCTTGAGGTATGCCAGCAGCGCCAGAAACAGGACGAACGATACGCCAACCCAGAAATCCGGTTCACTCAAATAATGCATGTCCGTACCTCTAACCAAGATTGGCAGCAGACACTGCCTTGCTTACCGCTGATTTGGCTGGCTTGCTGCCGAGCAGTTCAGAAACGATGGCTTCCGCAGTTTCACCGGCGATGCCGGAAACCTGCGACATTGCGGCATCGCGCGTCTTGTTAATCTGGGCTTCGGCACTTGCCAGCTTCTTCGACAAGTCGGCCTGGAATGCGGACGATTCGCGCGCGAGCATGTCGTTCATCTGTGTCCGGTTTTCGCTGATGATGGCGTGAGCGTTTGATCTCGCCTCAGCAAGTGCGGCTTCATATGACGCAATTGCCTTCTCGGTATCATCCTTGAGGCGGGCTGCTTCGGCGAGGTCAGTCGCAATGCGGCCATGACGCTGCTCGATAGCGCTGCCAATTTTGGGCACCGCAAAGCGTGCAATGATAAAATAAAGCGCGCCAAAGGTTATCGCCAGCCAGATAAGCTGGGGCATGAAGTCTGCTGGAATCAACTGCGGCATGCCGCCGGTCTCCTGTTGCGTTGTAGCCCTGCGAGCAAGGCTTGCAGGCTATGTTGTCTGCCTTTGTCTGCTGCGAAAGGCTGCCAGACACTTGGCGTATTCACTACAACCAGTGTCCGGCACAACGGGTATGCGGGCTATTAGACGCCGAACAGCAGGATAAAGCTGATCAGCAGGCCGAACAGGCCGGTTGCTTCAGCAAGCGCAAAGCCGATGAACAGGTTGGTGCGCTGACTGTCTGCTGCTGCAGGATTGCGCAGAGCGCCCTGCAGGTAGCTGCCGAAGATGTTACCGATACCAACACCGGCACCGGCCATGGCTACGGCGGCGATACCTGCGCCGATCAATTTTGCTGCATCTGCTTCCATTTTGATAACTCCCGTTGAATGTAGGTTGGATACTCAGAATAGTAGTGAATCAGTGACTTGGGTGCATCGCATCGTTGATGTACATGCATGAAAGGATTGAGAAGATAAAGGCCTGCAGGAACGCGACCAGAAACTCCAATCCGGTGAAGCCGACCATGACGGCCAGCGGCACAACGCCAGCCCAGCCAAGTGCGACCACGAACGCGGCAAACACCTTCAGCATGGTGTGTCCGGCCATCATGTTGGCAAACAGACGCACAGACAGGCTGACCGGGCGGGACAGGTATGAAATGATTTCGATAGGCACCAGAAGCGGCAGCATCAGCGCCGGCGTGCCTGAAGGGGCGAAGAGCTTCAGATAGCCCAGGCCATTCTTGTAGAAGCCATATGCGGTCGCTCCAAGCCAGACCATTGCAGCAAGTGCAAAGGTGACGATGATGTGGCTTGTGACGGTGAACGGGTGCAGCACAACCGGCAGGGTAAACAAGCCGAGCATGTTTGACCCGAGAATGAAACAGAACAGCGTCAGGATAAACGGGAAGAATTTGCGGCCTTCTTCACCCATGGTGTCGCGCACCATGTTTGAAATGAATTCGTAGATCAATTCCCCGACCGACTGCAGCCTGCCTGGCACAATTCGCTTGCTGCCAAGAAGCAATAATGCGGCCACAGCTGCAACAGTCAGGACCATCCAAAGGCTGGAGTTGGTGAACGATGCATCAATGCTACCAAACTTGATCGGAATGATGCGGGAAATCTCGAACTGATGCATAGGATCGAGTGCAAGACCGCCCTCGCTTCCATGAGACGTATTACTGGCCACGCGCCCAGCCCCTCTTTGCCATTTGATTGACACCTGACCGACTTGCAACAACCCGTTTGCAAAGATCAATCATCGTCATCATCTTCTTTGACCGTTGGCAACTGCGACCTGGGAACAGGTCCGTCACCACCGCTTGATTGCGTGACCCTATAGACGTTTAGAACGCCAGCAGCAACACCCAGGAAGAAGAATAAGATGAGAAACCATGGCTTGCTGCCAAGCCACAAATCAAGAGCCCACCCTGCAGCGACCCCAACCACTACCGCTGCAACAAGCTCGGTAGTAATCCTGAAGGCAAACCCCATTGCGTTGGGTTGCCTTTCACGGGGCCTGACGCGTTCGTCCACAGACGCTTGCGCTTGTTTCAGGCGGTCTCCTAGCTTCTCAAGCCTGCCGGCACTTGGTGTTTTGTCGTCACCGGCCATCAGCTTGCTCCTCCTCGAGATTGAGGCAGTTCCAGGGTCACAAAACGCCTAAAACCGGGCCGGATAATAGTTTTGCCCCGGTACGCTGTCAAGCCGTGGAACAGCAAGTTAAGCTCCTGAAATAAAATGAATAATTGGAAACGATTGCAGATGCGGCAATTCGCCTTTTATGCCTCGCGCAACAAATTCTGAAGCTATCCGTGAAACACAGAGCAAATGTCGCGATTGTGAATCGGGTTTGAGCGGCGCCGGAAGGCAATCAGCTTGCTTCGCGCAGCCCTTCAGCGGTCTCAAGGTCTACCGATACGAGTTGGCTCACACCGCGTTCCATCATTGTCACGCCGAACAGTCGGTTCATCCTCGCCATGGTCAGGCCATGGTGCGTGATGATCAGGAATCGCGTGTCTGTGCGCTCGAGCATCGCATCAAGCAGGTTGCAGAAGCGTTCAACATTGTGATCGTCCAGAGGCGCATCCACTTCATCCAGCACACAGATTGGCGATGGATTTGTCATGAATACCGCGAAAATCAGAGCCATGGCGGTCAACGCCTGTTCACCGCCCGACAGCAGGGACAGTACAGTTGGCTTCTTGCCCGGCGGGTTTGCAATCAGCTCAAGTCCTGCTTCAAGTGGGTCATCGGACTCAACCAGCTTGAGCTCTGCCTTGCCACCACCAAACAGCGTCTCAAACAAGGATGAGAAATTCGCATTGACCCGCTCGAAAGCTTCCAGCAGACGGATACGGCCTTCCTTGTTCAGGCTGGAAATGCCTGAGCGCAGCTTGGCAATGGCCTGCACCAGATCATCACGTTCGGTGATCATGGTTTCGACCTGAGTCGATATTTCCGTTGCTTCGTCTTCAGCCCGCAGGTTGACAGCCCCCAAGCGCTCACGCTGGTCCTTCAGCGTTGAAAGCTTGCGCTCGGTGTCTTCGCTCGACGGCATCTTGCCGGCCTCAAGACCTGCCTTGCTTGTCACCTCTTCAGGTTTGCATTGCAGGGCCTCGGCTATGCGTTGCGATGCTTCGGTGACGCGCGCTTCCGCGGCTTCCGATCGTGCACCGAGGCGGGCATGTTCTTCACGGGTATTGGCCAGCGCCTCTGCGGCTTCGCGCAGCTCCATATCGCGTGCGCGCAGATTGTTTTCCGCCTCACTGAGTGCGTCGGCAGCAAGCTTGCGCTCTTTCTCTGCCTCATTGCTGGCGTTCATCAACTTGGTGCGCCTGGCCGTGAATTGTGCAGGCAGATCAGCCAGTGCTGCCAGATCCTCACGCAATGAGCTGATGCGCTTCTCCAACTCATCAATCTGCACGGATGCCCGCTTTGAGCGCTCGGTCCATTGGCTGCGTTCCTGGGCAATTGCAGCAAGCCGCTGACTGCGCAATTTTGCTTCGCGTTCAATACCGTCATGCGCTGCGCGTGCTTCAGCGTATGCAGCACGCTGGATATCTACCGTTGAACGCAGCCCGCGCAGTTCATCTTCAGCACCATCTGTTGCTGCCAGCCCGGACTTTTCCTGCCTGACCTGTTCAAGTGTTGTGCGTGCCTCACCGATCTGGGTTTCTATACGCTTTGCGGTTTCTTCCAGAACAGAGGCCTGGCGCATCCGCTCGCCGGTCTGCCTCTCGTGGTCAGATAGTGCCTTGCGGGCAACTTCAACTGCTGCGGTGGACTCACGCCATGTCTGACGGCTGTCACGCTCGGCCATCTCTGCCTGCTTGACCGCTTCACGCGCTTCGTCGAGCTTGGCGCGCGCTTTCTCGGTAGCCGCCGATGCGGTGGCGCTTTCGTCCTGCAGCGCTACAAGCCGGTTGCGTTCAGCCAGCCGCTTTGCCGCAGCGGTTGGTGCGTCTGCTGCAGCGGTGAAGCCGTCCCAGCGCCACAAGTCGCCTTCCACCGAGACCAGCCGCTGACCAGGCTTGAGATCGCCCTGAAGCCGGGCTCCTTGGGCCTTGTCTACCACGGCAACCATTTGAAGCCTGCGTGACAGGGCTACCGGTGCTTTCACTACATCGGACAGTTTCTTCAGTCCTGCTGGTAGCGGCGGCACGTCATGCATGTCCGGCAAAGAGCGCCAGTGCACAGGCGCTGCTTCATCAGCAGGTGCATCAATGTCGTCGCCAAGTGCTGCGCCAAGCGCTGTTTCAAACCCGGTCTGCACCTTCAGGGCATCAATCAGCGGCGGCCAAAGTTCATCGTCGGAAACGTGCAGCAGCTTGGTTAGTGTGCGCACTTCAGTGGTGAGGGCTTCCGATGTTCGGCGAGCTTCGTCATAGGCTTGATGCAGTTCGGCTTGTCTGGTCCGAGCACCTTGCAGGCCGGTTTCCGCTGTGGTTGCAGCAGCTTCGGAGGCCGCGGCATGGGCAACCGCATGTTCAATTGATCCGCTCAAAGAGGCGGTAACGTCGTCACCGCCTGTTTCCGCCATGATGACGGCGTGCTTTTCGCGGGTGTTTGCAAGGTCAGCCTCATCGCGGGCTATGCGCGCATCGAGCTCTGAAATCTGACGGGCGATGGCGTTGTGACGAGCCACCAGCTCAGACAGCTTTGCGTTTGCTTCATCAGCCCTGGTTTGTGCTTGGGAGAGCTTTTCAGCCTCGGCCTGCAGCGCCTTTGCCGCATTGGCGCGGGCTTCGCCATCATTACTTGTTGCCGCCTCAAGCGTTGCCTGCTCTTCATCTAGTCGCTTCATGACGCCATCGGTGTCGCCGAGCAGTTCCTTTTCGCGGCTCAGGTCGCGGTTTATCTGTTCAACCCGGCCTTCAATCTCGGTGCGGCGTTCTACAGACAGTTTCTCCTCGCGCTCCAGGCCCTCCAGTTCGAGTGTGACACGCTGTAGAACCGCAGCCCGCACGGCCTCAGTCTCACGCAGTTTCGGCAGTGTTTCTGATGCCTGATCGCGCATGCGGGTCATCTCGGAAACGGCTCTGGTCTGGTCGCCCAGCACGCGGGTCAGTTCCGAAAGGCTTCTGTTTTCTTGCTCAACGGCAGCGCAAGCGTCCTTCCAGGCCAAATACAGCCCGGCGGCTTCAAGTCGGCGGATTTCAGCCGAAAGCTCCTTGTAACGTATCGCCTGTCTGGCTTGCCGTTTGAGGTTCTGCAGTTGCCCTTCAAGCTGAGCCAGCACATCTTCCAGCCGTTCCAGATTGGTCTCGGCTGCCTTCAGCTTCAACTCAGCCTCATGGCGTCTGGTATGCAGACCGGTTATGCCGGCCGCTTCTTCCAGAATGCGGCGGCGGGCCTGTGGTTTTGAAGAAATGATCTCGCCGATCTGGCCTTGCTTGACCAGAGCTGGTGAGCGCGCACCCGTTGATGCATCGGCAAACAAAAGCTGCACGTCGCGGGCGCGTACATCGTTGCCGTTGATCCGGTATGCCGAGCCTGCATCGCGCTCGATTCGCCGTGATATCTCGAGGCTTTCAAATTCATTGAACTGAGGTGGTGCGTCGCGCTGGCTGTTGTCCAGGGTCAGCATGACTTCGGCCATATTGCGCGACGGCCGGTTGGTGGTGCCGGAAAAGATGACATCTTCCATTCCCGAACCGCGCATCGATTTGTACGAGCTTTCGCCCATGACCCAGCGCAGCGCTTCAAGCAGGTTGGACTTGCCACAGCCATTGGGGCCGACCACACCGGTAAGCCCGGGTCGGATCTCCAGTTCGGTCGGCTCAACAAACGATTTGAAGCCGGACAGCCGCAGCTTTGAGAACTTCATGGCTATCTACACCCTCACCCCATCAATTTCCGCGCAAGGGTACGCAAGCGCAGAAAGACTACCAATTTAGGCGAAAATCGCCTGATTCGTTAATGAGGTGAACAAAAGCCTGCTGGTTATCCGCCGAAAACTCAGGCTGCCGAAGCAGCTTCGATAGCCTTTCGGAAGCCATCAATACTCCGGTCACCTTCCATCTTCTTGCCATTGATGTAGATTGTAGGAGTGGCATCCACACCAAACTTCTCTGCACCGTCCTTGCGTATCGCCAGGATACCCTTGGCAAGATCCTCATTCTTCAGGCACGCTTCGAAGTCTGCCTCGCTCAAGCCTGCAAGCTTGGCCATCTTGAGCAGCTCCTGGCGCGCATTCTTGCCCGCCCATGTGCGTTGCTGTTCGTAAATCAGGTCCAGCATGCCGAAATACTTGTCGTCCGGCACACAGCGCGCCACCATGAATGCGGCCAGCGCCAGGTCATCCAGCGGAAATTCACGGCTGATGAAATAGACCTTGCCGGTATCAATGAATTCTTTTTTCACTTCCTGCAGGACACCGATGTGAAACGCTGCGCAATGCGGGCAGGTGGCAGATGCATACTCAACCATGGTCACAGGCGCGGACTTGTCGCCCATCGCTCTGTCCCCAATTGAGGGAGCAGCATGCAGTTCATCGGCTGAAAAGCTTTGCGCATATGCCGCCGTACCAAAAGTGGAAACGGCCGTACATGCCATTGCAGCAATCGCCAGTGAGCGGGAGAATGTGCGTCTGTTCATTGTTGTCATAGCTACTACCTAATGCTTGTTGGAGTTGTTTGCGAGTGGGAAAACCGGCTGTGGAGAACTTTGCTCAATTGTCGCGTCAGGGCTTTTTGCTGGTTTGCGAAAGGGCCGCCTGGCCGAGCCTGGTCAGAGCGCCTTTCAGGCCAATGTCGGCTATCTTGTCTGTCTTGCCGGCAACCTCCTTGATTGTGTCGGCGTCTGGTGTTGTTGGCCTGGGTCTGACGGGACCGGGACGGCGGCGATCACCCTGGACAAACTTGACGGTCGTGACAGCCTGATACCCGAAAAAGCCATTGATCCGCGTTGTAATGGTGTCGGCCTCGTAACTCAAAGCCAGGCCTTCACCCTGATCTGCCCTTATCACTAGGATGGCTCCCTCGGCATGGCGCTTTGCAGTGTCTCTTGTTGATGGCCATTTGAGGCGCTCCGGCGAACACTTCTCAGCGATGTCTTGCCCCACAATGGCGGCCCACTGAGCCACGAGTTCCGCATGTGCGAAGCCATAACGCTCAAAGGCGGGCTGCATGATGGGTCGGGCGATGGAATCCAAGCTTTTCATAAGTTCAGTTTTAGCCTTGCATGCATGAACTGTGGCTGAATGATATCTTCAAGGTTTGACCCGGTTATCACATGTGCGTGACGTTGCAGCAAATTAATGATCAGAAGAAGGCCGGAAAAGTGCCCCGCATGAGTGAGGAGCTGCTGGCCTGGTACGACCTACATGCCCGTGCACTGCCATGGCGTGCTCCAGCAGGTCAGCAGCAGGACCCGTATTTCGTCTGGTTGTCGGAAATCATGCTTCAGCAGACCACGGTTGCGGCCGTGGGCAGATATTTTGAGGCCTTTATCGGCCGGTGGCCCACCATCAAGGCGCTGGCTGATGCAGAACTGGATGACATTCTGCGTGAGTGGGCGGGCCTGGGTTACTACGCCCGGGCCCGCAACCTGCACGCATGTGCGCAAACGATCACTGTTGATTACGGGGCCAATTTTCCCGACACCGAGGCAGGGCTTGCCGCACTGCCTGGTATTGGACCCTATACGGCTGCGGCCATCGCGGCCATCGCCTTCAACCGCCCTGCTGCGGCAGTCGATGCCAATGTTGAACGGGTGATTTCGCGGGTGTTTGCAATTTCTGACCCGTTACCCGGTTCCAAACCCGAAATCAAACAGCGAACGGCGGCTCTTGTGCCTGAGCACCGGCCAGGAGATTTTGCCCAGGCCTTGATGGATCTCGGGGCCACCATCTGCACGCCAGGCAAGCCCAACTGCCGGATTTGCCCATGGCGGGATCATTGCAAGGCGCGCGAATTGAGCATTGCTGAAACTCTGCCGGTCAAGGCGCCGAAAAAGCACCGCCCGACGCGTCGGGCTCGGGTTTTCTGGGTTGAGCGGTCAGATGGTGCAGTGTTGATGCGCCGTCGGCCTGACAAGGGGCTGCTGGGTGGTATGTTGGAATTTCCTTCGACCGGATGGGACACAGGTCACGTGGCGGACGCAGACCCGCCCTACTGCTCCGACTGGCAAATGACTGGCAAACGGGCTGAACACACCTTCACCCACTTTCATCTGGTGCTTGATGTGATGACCTCCTTAGAAGTGTTTGATGCAGCGCCGGGTCACGGTGAAGGCTGGCGTTGGATTGCGCCATATGATCTGGCAGGTGAGGCTCTGCCAACCGCCATGAAAAAAGTGGCCACGGCAGTATTGGGACCTGATGCGCTCAAGAAAGTGCGCTAGCTGGCTATTCATCAAGCAAGCGTTCAACAGTTACTACATTGCGCCACTCACCATCCAGCCGCGCGTGGCGGACGTTCGTGCCGACAACGCGAAAACCGAGCGACTGGCACAATGCGAGGCTTGCAGTATTTTCGGGAAAGATGCGCGATGTGATTTTCCATGCTCCTGTTTTTGCTGCAGCATCGAACAGCGAAATGAGCAGCATACGGGCAATGCCGTTGCGCCGGGCTTCACGGGCAACGTAGATGGAGAATTCGAATACACCAGCATAGCACACCCGCGAGCTGTAGGCGCTGGTCGATGCAAATCCCGCTACCTGACCGGCTTCGTCCACAGCCACCATCACCGGATGCAGTGCATCAAACCAGTGCTCAATGTCTTGCGGGGAGCGCAGGCGCGTTTCAAATGTCGCGATGCGCTCTTCGATGCCCTGGTTGTAAACCCGGCATATACCGGCCGCATCACGGCTGGTCGCAGGCCGGACAGTGAGGCCCATTGGCTTAAACCGCCTTTAGTTCCGAACGCACTTTCTGGCGCAGCACATCGATCGAAACCAACTTGCCGCCCTTTCGGAAATGCCAGAACGTCCAGCCGTTGCAGGCCTCCGCTCCCATCACGTGTGCGCCCATCTTGTGGATAGAGCCGGTGGCATCTTTCAACACCAGCGAGCCGTCGGCGCGCACTCTGGCTGCATTGCGCTGGGCCGGGTCGAACAGTGTGTCGCCGGGGTTGAGTAGACCGCGTTCTACCAGTGTGCCAAACGGAATGCGTGGTTCGGCGCGCTTGCCCGTTGATACCTTTAGCACTTCATCGTCACCCGGCTCGATGGCGGCAATGCGTTGTTGCGCCACTGCGATGTATGCTTCATCGCGTTCGATGCCCACGAAGTTGCGGCCCAGGCGTTTGGCGACAGCGCCAGTGGTGCCTGTGCCGAAAAACGGATCAAGAATGACATCACCGGGATTGGTCGAAGCCAGAATGACCCGGTGCAACAGGCTCTCGGGCTTTTGCGTCGGATGTGCCTTTTTGCCGTCACTGCCCTTGATGCGCTCGGCGCCATTGCAAATAGGCAGCAACCAGTCAGACCGCATCTGCAGGTCTTCGTTGAATGCTTTCAGCGCTTCATAGTTGAATGTGTAGGTCTTCTGGTCGTCAGAGCGCGAAGCCCAGATCATCGTCTCGTGTGCGTTGGCAAAACGGGTGCCGCGGAAATTCGGCATCGGGTTGGTCTTGCGCCACACAATGTCATTGAGCACCCAGTACCCCAGGTCCTGCAGTACGGTGCCGACGCGGAAGATGTTGTGATACGATCCAATGACCCAGATTGTTCCGGTTGGCTTCAGAACGCGCCTGCATTCCTTCATCCACTGACGTGTGAACTCGTCATATGCGGCAAACGAAGAGAATTTGTCCCAGTCATCATCAACACCTGCGACCTTGCTCTGGTCGGGCCTCGTCAGGCCGCCTCCGAGCTGTAAGTTATAGGGAGGGTCCGCAAACACCACATCGACGCTGGCTGAAGGGATCTTGCGCAATTCCTCTATGCAATCACCGGCTAGAATCGAGTTCAGCAGCGGAGCGATGTCCGGCTTGGAAGCAATACCCATTTTACGCATGACCTGTTTTGACGCATTACTGACAGACGCACACGAACGCGGTGCGCCGGCGCATTGATCAGGTGACGTAACGCACCCTTTTGCCAATGCTTCAGGCCATGTTGAATCAGGCAGGACTCCGCGTGAATCGAAATCTTAACAAATGGTTAACGGTGGAGCCTGGCCAGCGCGTCCCGCACCGGGGCAAAGGACTTGCGATGGTGTCCACATGGGCCAAGTTTGTCAATCATTTCAATGTGATGAGGCGTTGGATACCCCTTGTGTTGCGCAAAGCCATAGTCCGGTTCCTTGAAGTCCAGTGCCATCATTATGCGGTCGCGGGTAACCTTGGCGACAATGGAAGCCGCAGCAATTGACACACTGAGCCCATCTCCGCCCACTACAGGCTGGCAGGTGACGGCAGTATCAGGCGTGCGGTTGCCGTCGATCAGGGCATGATCAGCAGCGACCGGCAGGTCTGCGATGGCCTGCGCCATGGCCCACATGGAAGCATGAAGAATGTTCATCTCGTCAATGCGTGCCACATCTGCAAGACCAACCCCGACTTCAGCCGTGGCAAGGATTTCTGCAAACAGTGCGTTTCTTTGATGCTCTGTAAGCTTCTTTGAATCATTCAGGCCTACTGGAATTTTATCGGGGTTGAGGATAACGGCAGCAGCGACAACGGGCCCGGCCAATGGTCCGCGCCCAGCCTCATCCACGCCGCAAACAGCGTTGGCACCGGCCTTGATGGCTGCGCGTTCAAGGGTGAAGTCAGGTGTTTTCGTGGTTCGAATCGGCATGGTCAGCAAACCATAGCCAATTGCCCTACAGCAGTGAAAGCTGTTCACCCGGTTGTACCGGCCTTTTGAACAGGTTTGCGTCCAGCTTGAGCTTCTGCTTGTTGAGCCCGAGGCGCTTGCACGCAAGTTCGAACCGACGCCCGATCTGCCATGCATAAGGTCCGTGCCCGGTCATGCGCGAACCGAACTGTGGGTCATTTTCACGGCCACCACGGATATCGCGCACCAGATTCATGACGTGCCGGGCCCGGTCAGGGAACTCGCGCTCAAGCCATTGTGTAAACAGCTCACGTAACTCATGCGGCAGGCGCAACAGAACATAACCAGCCTCACGCGCGCCTGCAGCCTGAGCAGCGCCAAGTATTTTCTCGATATCCATGTCGTTGATCGCAGGGATGATTGGCGCAGTCATCACCACGGTCGGAATCCCGGCAGCGGAAAGCAGCTCAAGCGCCTGCAGACGCTTGCCCGGAGCCGAAGCACGCGGCTCCATCTGGCGCGACAGCTTGTGGTCCAGAGTGGTGATCGACAGCGCCACTTTCACTAGCCCCTTCTGTGCCATCGGCTTCAATATGTCGATGTCACGCGTCACCAAAGCCGACTTTGTGACGATTCCAACCGGATGATTGGTCTCCTCCAGCACTTTGAGAATGTCTCGTGTCAGGCGGTATTGCCGTTCAATCGGCTGATACGGATCAGTGTTGGCGCCTAGTGCAATGGTTGCAGGCTCATAGCCCCTGGCGCCAAGTTCCTTGCGCAGAAGCTCCACTGCGTTTGTCTTGGCAAACAGACGGCTTTCGAAATCGAGCCCAGCAGACAGCCCCAGATAGGCATGGCTTGGCCGCGCATAGCAGTAGGAACAGCCATGCTCACAGCCACGGTATGGATTGATTGACCTGTCGAACGAAATGTCGGGCGAAGTGTTGCGGGCAATGATTGTACGCGCAGCCTCTTCCGATACATGGGTTTTCACAGTAGGCAGGTCTTCGTCTTCACGTGCCCAGCCATCGTCGAATTCAGCCCGCTTGAAGGCCTCGAACCGCCCGCTCTGGTTGGAACTCACGCCACGCCCGCGCGGGTTTGCCTGTGGTGCAACCGGGTGTGCCAGCCGCGCGCTTGAAAAGTCCAACCGGGAAGTATGTACACTCATGTTCATGCAGGAAATGTTATCCTGAAAATTAGAACATAACAAGAACAAAATTCATGCCAACATGTGTTCCCTCGGTTTATTTTGACCGCTATCCTGCCGCCCACCATGCTGACTGTCATTATTCCAACACTTAACGCAGATGCCACTCTGGCAGACACACTTGACCATTTGCGTGCCGGCGCGCGCGCAGCAGATATTGGCGAGATCATCGTTGCAGATGGCGGTTCGGCTCGGCAACCCCAAGCCAAACCGCTTGAGGCGGGTTTTCCCCGAGTCAAAGTTATCACCAGTGCGCCGGGGCGTGGTGTGCAGCTGGAAGCAGGCGCCCTGCATGCCAAGGGAGACTGGCTGTTGTTCCTGCACGCAGATACACTACTGGGTGAAGGTTGGGCTGACGCGGTACAGGCACATGTAAGGTCATCCAATCAAGCTGCCGCATTTCGGTTTGCGCTCGATGATGAAGGTTACAAGGCCCGCGCGCTGGAGGCTGTTGTGCGTTGGCGCTGCCGCTTGTTGGCGCTGCCCTATGGCGATCAGGGCTTGCTGATCTTGCGCACGCTGTATGATGAGGTGGGTGGCTTCAAGCCTGTACCGCTGATGGAGGACGTTGACCTGATCCGGCGCATCGGGCGAAAGCGGCTGGTTTTCCTGGATGTGCCGGCGATAACCTCGGCCAGCCGATACCGGCAGGAGGGCTACGCAAGGCGAGTGGCGCGCAACCTGCTTTGCTTGTCTCTCTGGGCTCTGGGGGTATCGCCGCAGCGTATTGCGAAAATCTATTCATGAGAACGTCAGCGCAACACCTCGTTGTCATGGCCAAGCAACCACGGATCGGCCGTGTAAAGACCCGTCTCGGCGCAGACATTGGCGCGATGGAAGCAACGCGCACCTATCGCACCGTGCTGGCTGGCACATTGCGGCAACTGGCCGGAGATCCGCGCTGGTGCACCTGGGTTGCAGTGTCCGGGGTGCAAGAACTGCATGCAGGCATCTGGCCAAAAAGCGTGAATGTGGTGGATCAGGGAACCGGTGACCTGGGTGACAGAATGCAGCGCATGTTTGATACGTTGCCACGCGGTTCTGTGGTGATCATCGGAAGTGATATTCCCGGCATCACGCGTACAGACATCGCTGCAGCATTCAAGGCCTTGGGTGCTCATGACACTGTTTTCGGCCCAGCCCCCGATGGTGGCTTTTGGCTGGTCGGCCAGTCTCGCAAGCGCAATGTGCTGCAGATTTTTGACAATGTGCGGTGGTCAAGTGAACACGCCCTGGCAGACACGATGACAAATCTGGGCGGCGCTTCAACGGCGATGCTCCGGCAGCTGGCAGACGTTGATGACGCCGCAAGCTACCGGGACTGGATCAGGAATCCTTATACGTCGAGCTGATAGCTCACCGGTACGTAGTGGTATGAGCCGTCACCGCGCTTGTCTATGAATCCGACAGCGGGGAACGGCATGTGGTAGCTGGTGAATGGAATGCGCTCGCTCGCCAGCATGTCCAGCACCTTCTTGCGGGTGGCCACGGCGGCATCCTTGTCCATATCGAACTTGACGTGCCATTCCGGCTTGGCAATTGACAGATACGGCTGATTGGCGAAGTCTCCACCTACCACAATCTGTTTGCCCGCGCTTTCGATGAGATAGGCTGTGTGACCGGGTGTGTGGCCATTGGCTGCCATCGCGCGTATGCCCGAGGCAACGTCGTCGCCGTCTTTGATGAAGGTTATCCTTTCAGCGAGTGGCTTGATATTGCTTTCGGTCAGCTTGGCCACACGCTCGGTGCCGCCTGACATGCGCTCTGGCGCAGACCAGAAGTCGTGTTCAGTGGCGGCAGCAACGTAGGTGGCGTTCGGGAAAGCCGGTTTTCCGCCCATCATCAGCCCGCCGATATGGTCGGGATGGTAGTGGGTAAGCACCACCTTGTCGACTTGATCAGCGCTATAGCCGGCCGCCTTCAAGGTGTGATGCATCAGATGGCCGGCAGCAGGCATGCGGGCATCGCCGTTGCCGGTGTCAAACAGGACGAGTTCATTGCCTGTGTTGACAATCACTGGTGTAAAGCTGATCTCCAGCTTGTCGGTAGGAAGGAAGTTTGCCTTAGCCTGCGCTTCGAATTCTTCCTTTGAGGCGTTGGTGCCGAAAATGGTTTGCGGGCCTTCCAGGGAGATTGCACCATCATTGATCGTCGTAATGGTGAAGTTGCCCAGCTTGAAGCGGCGGTGCGTTGGGCGGTCAATCTCCTGCATTGGTGCTTTCGCATTGGCAGAAGTCGTCTTCAAGCCGGTTGAAAGCGGTACCGCTGCGGCCGAGACGGCAGCGCCAGCAAGTAGTGTGCGACGATTGATATTGGGTGTGTGGCTGCTCATTGTCTGTGAACCTTTGCATCTTGTGGATTGTGACGCGCCAGGCATGCGTGCCCGTTCACTGTAACGAAGTTATGGCGACAAGATCACAATGTATTGATGAGGAGATGCATATGCTGGCGCAGCAATCGTTTACTTTCTGCGCAGATGCTCTTCTAGCCGTGGCATGATCTCCACAAAATTGCATGGCATGTGGCGATAGTCGAACTGCTTGATCAAGATTTCGTTCCAGGCGTCTTTGCACGCACCAGGTGAACCCGGCAAACAGAATATGAACTTGCCTTTTGCCACTCCGCCCATGGCCCTGGACTGCACGGTTGACGTACCAATTTTGCCGAATGAAATCATGTGGAATGCTGTGGCAAAGCCATCGGCTTCCTTTTCCAGCATTGGACGTACGGCCTCGATCGTTACGTCTCGTCCCGTCAATCCGGTGCCACCGGTCGTCAGTATGATGTCGGTGTCATCGCGCTTGAGCCATTTGCGCAAAGTGGAACGAATGGACCGAATATCATCGTGACAGATCGTGCGAGCTGACAACTTGTGACCTGCTTCGCTTACCAGATCGCTCAGGGTGCTACCGGACTTGTCTGTCTCAAAGGTGCGCGTGTCAGATACTGTCAGGATCGCAATCTTGACTGGTATGAACGGCCGGGTTTCATCAATTCTGGACATGAGATGGTCGCCAATTGAGGTTCATGTTTTTCGGGCAGTTTGTGCCCAGCGAGCTAGCAGAACGAGAATGAATAAACTGGATCAAAGATGAATTTCAACGGAAATTTGCAGTAAATATCTGATAAATATGCATAAATTTCTAATCTTGTTTCGTCGTTTTGTAGTATTTGGTTTCTATTTGCTTACTTTATATAAACGATAAATATTTAGTTTCGTCTGCAGAGATGCCGCATTCTTTAAATGTAAGAAAGACTTGTATATAAGCAAAAAAGTCAATTTAGACGTAGGGTAATTTAAATGCCATCGGTCAATTTCTGTTTGAGCGAAAGAAGGTCTGCCCAAGCGTCTTTTTTGGTTTCCGGCCGGCGCAAAAGGTCGGACGGATGCAGCATCAGCAGCAACGGCAGTTCGGCTTTGCCGATGACGATGGTTTTCCAGTTTCCACGCAGGCGGGTCATGCTGGTTTTGGTGTCCAGAAGCACTTCGGCTGCCATGGCACCTGCAGCAACGACCACACGCGGGCCGGCAAGTTCTATGGCGCGCTTCAGGAACGGCAGGCACATCTTCATCTCTGCAGGTGATGGCTTGCGGTTGCCAGGTGGCCGCCAGAACACAACATTACTGATGAAAACCGAACTGGAAGGATCGTCGCTTTCCCGGTTCAGGCCAATACACGACAGCATCTGGTCGAGCAATTGACCTGATTTGCCTGCAAACGGACGCCCCTGCTCATCTTCCTCGCGTCCCGGAACCTCGCCAATCACCATTACATGTGCACCAGGCAGTCCGTCTGCAAAACACAACTTGCTGGCAGTGCGCTTCAGGGGACACGCATCAAAACTGTCCAATGTGTGGGCCAGCTCGTTCAGCGATGTGCAGGACTGTGCGAGTGCTTCAATTTCGGCCTGGGCAAGGCTGGCAGCGGGGGCCGGTTGGCGCGGTGCCTGTGTGGCGGGTGGTTCTGCAAACTGCCTGATTGCAGCTGTGTTCAGAGCTCTTTTGCCGCTGGGTAACTTTTGCGCAGGTTTATTATAGTTGGCAGCAGCGGCTGGTTTGTTGGCTTCCTGCAATTTGCTCAACGCAGCGGATTCGGCGAACCGGTCGATTGCCTCATCTGCCAGCACTTCGTCTGCGCCCATGTTGTGGTACCAGCCGAGCAGTGCCGCCGCAGCCTGAACAGAATTTTCCACTGTGTCGCTAACCAACTTGAGAATGACCCTAATAGAACGGTTTGCGTCCCCGATCAGGAACACTATAACACCTCTAGCGGATAAGCACAGAAATGGATTCACGGGAGTAATTGGCGACATGAGCGAACAAGCGACGATGGAACGCGAAGCCATGGAGTTTGATGTGGTGATCGTTGGCGCAGGCCCTGCGGGGCTATCCGCTGCGATCCGGCTCAAGCAAATTGCTGCTGAAACCGGTTCTGAAATTTCGGTTTGTGTGCTGGAAAAGGGTTCCGAAGTAGGCGCACATATTCTGTCCGGTGCCGTCATCGACCCGGTGGCCCTCAACAAGCTCATTCCTGACTGGAAGGAAAAGGGCGCACCGCTGAAAACCGAAGTGAAGGAAGACCGCTTCTACATGCTTGGCAAGGCTGGCGCGTTGCGTCTGCCAAACTTCCTGATGCCGCCATTGATGAACAATCATGGCAACTACGCCGTTTCACTGGGCAATGTTTGCCGTTGGCTGGCTGAGCAAGCAGAAGGGCTTGGCGTGGAAATCTACCCAGGTTTTGCCTGCTCCGAGCTGGTCTATCGTGAAGATGGATCTGTGAAGGGTGTAGTTGCGGGCGTTTTTGGCATCGGCAAGGATGGCAAGCCTGGCCCGGACTATCAGCCAGGCATGGAGCTGCATGGCAAGTATGTGATGATCGGTGAGGGCGTGCGCGGTTCCCTGGCCAAGGTGCTTATCGAGAAGTTTCACCTTTCGGAGGGACGGAGCCCGCAGAAGTTCGGTATCGGCATGAAGGAACTATGGGAAGTAAAGCCCGAAAAGCATCGGCAGGGGCAGGTAACCCACACCATGGGATGGCCGCTGAATACGAAGACTGGAGGCGGTTCCTTCATGTATCATATTGAAGACAATCTGGTCTCGATCGGTTTTGTTGTGCATCTCAACTACAAGAACCCGTATCTGTTTCCGTACATGGAGTTTCAGCGCTTCAAGCATCACCCCTTGATCGCTGAAGTGTTGGAGGGTGGACGTCGCGTGGCATATGGCGCTCGCGCTATTACCGAAGGCGGATATCAGGCGGTGCCCAAGCTGTCATTCCCCGGAGGTGTGCTGATCGGTTGTTCTGCGGGCATGGTGAATGTTCCCCGCATCAAGGGTAGCCACAACGCCATGATGTCCGGCATGCTGGCCGCTGAAGCAGCAGCATCAGCGATCGCCGCTGACCGCGCAGGCGACGAGCTGACAGAATACCAGCTGGCTTGGGAAAAATCACCGATTGCCGATGATTTGAAGAAGGTGCGCAATGTAAAGCCGCTGTGGTCGAAGTTCGGTCTGATCGGCGGTTTGGCGCTGGGCGGCCTGGACATGTGGACCAACCAGCTGTTTGGGTTTTCGTTCTTCGGCACTATCAAGCACGACAAGACCGACGCAGAATCCACTGGCAAAGCGGCTGACCACAAGCCGATTGACTATCCCAAGCCGGATGGCGTTCTGTCGTTCGATCGTTTGACAAATGTGGCTTATGCCGCAACCAACCACGATGAAAACCAGCCTGCCCATCTCAAGCTGAAGGACGCCGCCATAGCGGTCAATGTGGACCTGCTGCAGTATGGTGGACCTTCTTCCCGTTATTGCCCGGCAGGCGTCTACGAGTTTCTTAAAGATGATGCAGGCAATGACAAGTTCCAGATCAACTTCCAGAACTGCGTGCATTGCAAGACTTGCGATATCAAGGACCCGTCGCAGAATATCAACTGGACAGTGCCGCAAGGCGGCGAAGGCCCGAACTATCCGAACATGTGATCGTGGCCAAACGCTGTGAAGGCATCTGAAGCGGACATTCTTTTTGTGCCGGGCTATACAGGCTCCGGACCAGCACATTGGCAGACTCGCTGGCAAAACGGCATCAAGACGGCCAAACGGGTCAACATGCCTGATTGGGATGCGCCAAGGCTGGTACCTTGGATCGATGCTCTGGAACGTGCAGCAGAAAATGCGAACCGGCCGGTTGTACTGGTAGCGCATGGCCTGGGAGTTCTCGCCGTAGTCCATGCGCTGGATCAGGGCAGATTGGGCAAGCCCGCTGGTGCCTTTCTGGTAGCCCCGCCAGATGGTGACTGGATCAGGAATGAGCCAGACATTGACGACGCCTTTGCAGACGTTTCAACTAACGCATTGCCATGTCCCGCCAATCTCGTTGCCAGTCGCAACGACCCCACAGCCAGCTATGAGCATTCGGGAAAACTGGCGGAAAGCTGGGGAGCACTGCTGCTGGATGCCGGTGAATCCGGCCAGATAAATACCGCATCAGGACACGGGCCATGGCCAGAAGGCACGCTCAGGTTTGCCCGCTTCATGTCGACCCTGAAAAGCTAGAAATTTGCATTTTCAGCATTTCGACCTTAAGCGTTGAACCGCCACATCATTGTATATGGGTGACGTAAAGTATTGAACGCATTTATGGATTTCATGGCGATAACCAAAATGACGTCATTTTCTTGCCTGTTTTTTGGTCATGCTGAATGTGCTGGGTGCCAACAGGGAGGCTCCTTGATGAGAATGCTGCGAATTTTACTTGCCACTGCTGCAACGACGGTGTTGCTGTCGGCTGGGCAGGTAAGTGCTGAACAGAATGACAGGAACCGTGATGTTACCTTCAGGAAGCCGGCCAAAACGGTTACTGGAATCATCACGGGTGAACCAGCCTCTGCTGCCAATCAGGTACGGGCTGTGCAAACAAAGACGACAGTTGGCAACACAGCCATAAACATTGCGCAGCCAACTGTGCCTGACGGTGTTGAAGTACAATCCGCTCAGCCGATCCAACAGGCTGCGCCTCAACCTCAGCCACAGGCTCCGGCTCAAACCAGAGCTGTTAGCAAGCCTGTCAAAGCGGCCACCAGAACAGAATCGAGTGGCTCTGACGGCGGCGGCGTCAGTGAAGCAAAGTGGTGGACTGATACCGGCAATCCAAAGGTTTTCTCGTTCAGCAACTGCATTGCAGTTTACGCCCGACAGCAAGCTCAGGCTATTCCCAAGGTCAATCTGCGGTCAATTGTAGCAAAAGCCATCAAGACTGACTGCAATGGAGAATTTGCTTCAATGTCAAATTCGTTGGCCGAGCGTTTCGGCAACGCCAAGTCAAACAAGATTGCCAAGGAACTGACCGGTTCAACTTTTGTGCCTGCTGTACGTGAGGCTGTTTTGAAAGTGCGCGATGAACAGCGCGTTGCCGCGCTGGAAAAACAGGCGCCAGCGCAACCTGCACCAGCACAACCCGCGCCAGCGGCTGTTTCCGCGAATGCGCTTTCGACGACGTCCGGATCCGATGCGCTTGCTGCACAGTCGCCGTTGCCGGTTCCGGCAAACGTGCAACTGGAGCTTTCCAAAGAAGAGATGTTCACCTGCTACAGAGACACGTCAGATCGTGTCGGTGTACAGTCGGGGGCACCAGTTGATGTGCTGGTAGATCAGGTTCTACTGGATTGCAGCGATAATACACGTGCGTTCTTTGACCGGTTGTTCGCGTTGTATCCGCATTCTCCAGATGATCAGGCAAAGCGGATGCGCGAAGCGGTGGCCAACAATTACCGCCCTGCAATTGCCAAGCGTATTGCGGCGTTGAAGACAGCAGGTGGAACAGTTCCGAAGCAGCGTGTCACTTCAACCGGGCAATGAAACTCCGGTTAGGCCAGCAGTCTACAGGCAGCCCCAGTTTTTTCTGGTGCATGCCTGTTGCGGTCCGGGTGCGAAATCCTATCAGCCCGTCAATTGTGTCGCCCACATTGTAACCTAGTGCGACCATCTGGTGCTGCACTTTCTGCATGGCAGGCCGTGTGAAGGTGTCGACGTCTCGCCAACTCGTCTTGAAGCTACCGCCCCCGGCAATGCGGTCTGCCAGGTTGCCGACATACAGCACGTAAAGGTCGGACTCGTTGTAGTTCTTGAGGGCATAGTAATTGTCAGTGGCAATGAATGCAGGCCCGTAACGGCCAGCCGGCATGATCAGGTATCCAGTCACGTTGTTGAGTGATTGTGACCATTTGCGCCCGGCGACGCGGGTAGCTCCTGCTGTAATCCATTGTGAAACAGGTTGCCCCGCATCTGGTCCCTCAAGTGTGCAATCCAGGGAACCGGAAGGTTCCACTTCGTAAGCCCAGCTCATGCCGGGCTTCCATCCGCTTGCCTTGAGAAACGTGGCGGTTGTTGCAAGTGCATCGGGAATGGAATTCCAGATGTCGGACTTGCCGTCACCATCGCCGTCGCTGGCATATTTCAGATAAAGGCCGGGCAGCATCTGTGTGTGTCCCATGGCTCCAGCCCACGAGCTTTTCAGGCTCGAGACGGATACTACGCGGCGCTGCGCCACTTCCATGATTGCAAGCAGTTCCGGTTTGAAGAAGTCCGGGCGTCTGCCAAGAAACGCCTGTGTTGCCAGCACCGACATTGCATCATGCGGGATCCTGGCACCGGAAAAGGCCGTTTCCCGGCCCCAAATTGCGGCAAGCACCTCCTTGTCAACACCGGTTTGACGCTCGATGCGCTCAAATGTGCTGGCAAGTTCGCTAATCTTGCGGCGGCCTGTGGCTGCCATGTTGGCCATGGACTTTTCCTGAAAATAGCGCCCTGGAGAACCGAACTCGGCCTGACGCTTTCGTGACGCGGATGGTTGTTCACCATTGATCTTCGGCGGTGCAAGATCCGGGATGTCCCATTGCAAGGATATCCGTTTGCGTGAATCGTCAAACACTTGCCGTGAAATGCCGCGTGTACTTGCCTCTGGCCACAAGCTTTCAAAGTATGTGGCAAACGCTTTTTCTGCATTGCGCTTGTAACTTGACGAAGCCTCGATAGCGTCGGCAGAACCAGAGTATAGCCCCGCAGCAGCCGCGATGCCGGTTGCGGCAGCGAGGGGAAGACAAAATCGAATCATTTTTTTCAACATGCGTGCAATGATGCGGGCACTCCAGCGTCGTTACAAGAGACAGGCACTGCAAAATTGGGGATGCGCGCATGTGTGCATGTGGTGAATTCGACGAATGCCACAAGTGTGACCTTTGTGTTGCTTGCGGTTCGCATGAAAAACCATCACATTGAGCAACGAACAGCAGTTGCGATAACCACATGAGAATTTGTCGTTGCTCGCAACCCCAGACAGTATTTCCCGGAACCCGGATACATTGATCATGAAATCATTCAACAGGGCCTTCAGTGCTGCAATCTTGATAGCTGCCACAGCTGCAATGTCTCCCGCCCACGCTGCCCAATCTGGAGAGCAGGACCCATACGCCGATCTGCGCATTGACGAGGCTTCTCCTTCAGGCAGTTACCTCGCAGGACGCTATGCCAGCCGTCAGCGCGATACAGGTATTGCCGCACGCTATATCGCCCGTGCGCTTGAGACCGACCCGAACAATCCGCTTCTCATCGAGCGGGCGTTTACGCTGGAAGTGTCGTCCGGCAACGTGCCTGCGGCTGAACGATTTGCAGCGCGTGTACTGGAATTCAACAGCCAGCATCGTTTGTCCTCACTGGTGCTTGGCCTGAAGGCCATGCGTGAAGGTAAGCCTGCGCTGGCACGCGAGCATTTCAAGAAGTCAGCCTACACTCCAATCGGTGAACTGACTGCGGGCCTGCTGACGGCATGGTCGTATGCTTCAGTCCGCGATCTGCCTCGCGCTCTTTCCGCGCTGGACGACCTGAAACGCAACCAGGCATTCGAGAATTTCAGAGTGTTTCATTCCGCGCTAATTGCAGACATGAGCAATGACCGCAACCGCGCCGAAGCGTTTTACCAGTCTGCTTACTCGAAAGCAGGAACATCGCTGCGTGTCGTGCAGGCTTTTGGAAATTACCTTGAGCGGACAGGTCGCCGTGACAAGGCTGCGGATGTCTATCGATTGTTCCTCAATACGGGCCAACCGAACCCGCTTGTGGCTGAAGCGCTCGAAAAACTGAATGCAGGGGTGACCGCCGAGGCATTCGTGGCAACAGAAAGTGCTGGAGTAGCTGAATCATTGTACTCGATTGCCGGGGCTCTTACGGATGAGCGCTCGATTGACATTGCCCTGGTTTATGCGCGCCTTGCCCTGGCCAATTATCCGGACTTCTCCGAAGGCCAGACGCTGCTTGGAGAAATCTATGCACAGATGAATCTGCACGAACAGGCAATCGCCGCATATCAGGAGATTGCCAATGGCACTGTATTGCGCTCAAGCGCAGATATACAGATAGCGACCAACCTCAACCAACTCGGCAAATTTGCCGAAGCCGAGAGTGTGCTCAAAGCCCTCATTGCCAAGGAGCCGGAAAACTACAATGCGCTGTTGTCGCTTGGTAATCTCTATCGCCTGAACGAAAAATGGCTGGATGCAGCAGATGCATACACCAGGGCACTGGCGCGAGTTGAGGAGCCTGGAGCTCAGCATTGGTCGGTATATTACTTCCGGGGCATCGCATACGAGCGGGCAGGGCGATGGGAAAACGCAGAACCGGATTTCCGCAAGGCACTTCGCTATCAGCCGGAGCAGGCGTCCGTCCTGAACTATCTTGGCTACTCCCTGATCGAAAAGCGCATCAACATAGTAGAAGCCTTCTCAATGGTTGAACAGGCGGTGGCGCTGCGCCCCAATGACGGATACATCGTGGATAGCCTCGGCTGGGGACACTATCAGCTGGGCCGCTACGAGGAGGCTGCGAAGCTGCTTGAACGGGCAGCGGGTTTGCGCCCGGAAGATCCGGTCATAAATGATCACCTGGGCGATGCTCTCTGGCGGGTCGGGCGCAGGCTGGAAGCCAAATTCCAGTGGCAATATGCACTTGATTCAAGCCCAACCGAACAGGATGCATCAAAGATCCGCACGAAGCTGAAGGAAGGTTTGCCAGATTTGCCAAAGTCGGCACCTCCCACAGCTTCTGGTTCTGAAGACCCCAACAAATCCTGACGCAGTGTTTCGGGAAAAGCTGATGATTGCAGAATTCGCTCCTGCAAAGCTCAATCTTGCGCTGCATGTAACGGGCAAGCGGCAAGATGGCTACCACCTGCTCGACAGCGCAGTCATGTTTGCCGCTGACGCCGGCGACCGGCTGGCGTTGAAACCTGCCGAGACGACTTCGCTTGCAGTCGACGGGCCGTTCTCACAAGGGCTGGAGTGCGACACGCGCAACCTGGTTCTGCAGGCGCACGCTGCATTGGCGCGGCGCTTTCCCGGTCAGGTACAGGCCTGTTCCTTCACGCTGACCAAGAACCTGCCTGTAGCATCCGGCATAGGCGGCGGTTCGGCAGATGCAGCTGCGGCTCTTCGCGGCATCATGCGCATGAACAGCCTGGTGTTGGGCGAAGATGATTTGAGCGCTTTGGCGCTGACACTTGGTGCGGATGTGCCAGTATGTCTTTCCTCAGTGGCCTGCCGCATGCGCGGCATTGGCGAGGTGATTGATGCATGGCATGGACCACCGCAGTTTCATGCCGTTCTGGTCAATCCGCTGGTTGGCGTATCCACCGCCGCAGTTTTCAGGTCTCTGCAGCGTGAGGCGGGCAGCGCCACCCATGAGCCAATTGCAGATCGCGGTTTTGCACAAGGTGATGACACGGCGAACTTGCATTGATTGGCTGAAGCAGTGCCGCAATGATCTCGAACCTGCTGCGCGCCAGCTGCAGCCGCAGATTGATGCGGTGTTGGGGGCCATGACGGCTCAGCCGGGCTGTGCGCTGGCCCGCATGAGTGGCTCAGGTGCAACCTGCTTTGCACTGTTTGACGATGCAACAGCAGCCTCGGCAGCAGCAAGGCAAATTCAGGCACAGCACGGTGGATGGTGGGTGGCAATGACTGCGTTGAAGTAGCCGATCGGACTAATGCGCACGACCAACTGAGAAACCTATTGCGTCAAGCAGGGCAGATTTGTATTCGCCGTCGGGGAAAATTTCCATGGCGTCGCGAGCAATCGCACCATAGTGCCGGGCCCGCTCAATTGTGTCCTCAATTGCGCCATGCTGCTGCATAAGTGATATGGCATGGGCTAGATCGCCATCCTGTTGATCTCCGCTTTCCATGACCCGTTTCCAGAATGCGCGCTGCTTGTCGTCTCCGCGGCGGTACGACAGTACAACGGGCAGTGTTATCTTGCCTTCGCGGAAGTCATCGCCGACGCTCTTGCCAAGTTGTGCCTGTTTACCGGAGTAATCCAGCGCATCGTCTACAAGCTGAAAGGCGATGCCAAGATTGCGGCCATAGGATTCCAGCGCCTCGCGCTCGTCGTCTGCACGCCCGGCTATTATTGCGCCTACTTCGCCGGCGGCTGAAAACAATGCAGCCGTCTTCGCTATGATCACCTTCAAATAGGCGTCTTCGGTTGTCGCGGTGTTGTGCGCGGCGGCAAGCTGCATGACTTCACCTTCGGCTATGATTGCAGCCGAGTCTGCAAGCACCTTCAGCGCCGGCAGAGATCCGGTTGTCACCATGATGCGGAATGCTTGTCCGAGCAGGTAGTCCCCAACCAGAACGCTTGCCTGATTGCCCCAAATGAGACGGGCGGTGCGTCGGCCGCGGCGCAGGTCGCTCTCATCAACTACGTCGTCATGCAACAAGGTGGCCGTATGCATGAATTCCACTGCCGTCGCCAGGTCAATATGGTGCGAGCCTTGATAGCCGCACATCCGCGCTGCTGCGATTGTCAGCATTGGACGCAAGCGCTTTCCGCCTGATGAAATGAGGTGCTGTGCAAGCTCGGGTATCAGCTCTACATGCGAATGCGCGTGTGACAGGATCTGGCTGTTGACCCGCTCCATGTCTTTCGAAACGAGATTGAGCAAGGGCCCAAGGCTGGCTTCCTTTGCCTCTGTTGCACTGAGGGGAACGACTACACCCAACGTGACCATCTCCGCCGCTATGTTAAATGTTTATAAAACAACCATAAGCCGCGCACTGCAAGCCAGCAAGAGCACTATGGCCGCAGGTGGGTATGTGTTCTACAATGCCGGATCAGGGGGAGTTGAAACAGCATCGGCAAGGGCTAGGAGCTATGCGCGAACTGTTGCGGTCAAATGATGTGGTCCTGCTCTCCTATGTCACCGATCTTCTGGCACAGGCAGGTGTGGAAACCATCGTGTTTGATGATCACATCAGCATGGTGGAGGGGTCCATCGGGGCGTTTCCCCGCCGGGTTATGGTTGAACATGGCCAGGAACAGCGCGCTCGCCGAATTCTCAACGAAGCAGGTTTACGGGCACAATTGAGCGCGGTGTGAAACCGCGCATTATCCTGGGAGGGCGGTTGCAATGGTTGGTACAGACGGTTTTGAAGAGGACCCCCACGTAACCGATGGCGCAAAGGCGGGGTTGACTGACGATCAGTTCCTTGGTGGCAAACTCAATATCCTGCAGCCTGAAAAGGGCTACCGTGCGGGCACCGATGCCGTGTTGCTCGCCGCTTCAGTGCCGGCGACGGCCGGCGAAGCAGTTTTTGAGGCCGGATTGGGAACCGGAGTGGCTGCGCTGTGTCTTGCAAAGAGGGTGCCGGGCGTCGTCGTGACCGGCATTGAAGCCGCGTCGCGCCATGTGATGATTGCAGAAGAGAATGCCCGCCGGAACGCTCTGCAAGATGCGGTGCACATACTCAAGGGTGATTTACTGGATTCGATGCGGCATGGCCAGGTGGACTGGCCCGGCCCGGCAACTTTCTCGCATGCTTTTGCCAATCCGCCATTCTTCGAGGAGGGCAGTGTTCAAAAGCCCGCCGACAGCCTTCGGGCACAGGCACACCTGCTCAAACCAGGAGAACTGGAAGCATGGGTTCGTGTCATGGCAAGCCTTTTAAAGCCGCGCGGCACGCTGACCCTCATTCACCCCGCAAGTTCGCTGTATGCCTTGTTGCAGGCCATGGCGCCTCGCCTTGGCGGGTTGACTGTTTTCCCATTGTTTTCCAGGCCGGGCGAGGACGCCTCCCGCATCATTGTGCGCGGGGTCAAGGGATCGAAGGCACCACTTCGGTTGTGTGCCGGTCTTGCACTGCATGGCGCTGAATCTGGTGCATTTGTGGCCGCAGCGGATGATGTGCTGCGAAACGGCCGGGCACTTGAGCTTGGGCGATAGGTCTCGATGATGCTGCCTCTTGAGGTTGAGGATCAGCTGCACCATGTTGATGGCCGAAGTCTGCAGTGTTCAAATCAACAAGGTGTACCGTGACATGACCAGTCGAGTTTCCAACAAGAAGAAAAAAAAGAAGCCCGGCTGGTTGACGCGGCTGATCAGGGGAAAGCGCAAGTTCGTCTCACATGTCAGATTGAAAGGGGCCATCGGGATCGATGGGCCGCTGAGCCGTTCAATTACCATGGCAGGGGCTGAACAGACGCTGGAAACTGCGTTCGCCATTCCTGGCATTGCTGCAGTTGCCATCTCGATAAATTCACCGGGTGGCTCTCCGGTGCAGTCAACACTCATCTTCAATCGCATCCGGCAGCTTGCCGCCAAACACGATGTCAAGGTGCTGGTGTTCTGTGAGGATGTGGCAGCATCAGGTGGTTACCTGCTCGCTGTGTCCGGCGACGAAATCTTCGCGGACAGGTCGTCGATTGTCGGTTCCATCGGAGTTATATCTGCCGGGTTCGGCTTTGCTGCGGCAATCAAGAAACTCGGCGTTGAACGCCGCGTTTACACTGCTGGCAGCAACAAATCGGTGCTCGACCCGTTCCTGCCAGAAAAGAAGGAAGACGTCGTCCACCTGAAGTCTCTGCAACTGGATATCCATGAAGCATTCAAGGACATTGTGCGATCGCGTCGCGAAAAGCTCTTGAAGGGTAACGAGAAAGAGCTGTTTTCCGGGCTGTTCTGGGCGGGTGACAAGGCGCTGGAGCGTGGCCTTGTAGATGGCCTCGGCTCCTTGCACGAAGTTCTACAGAAAAAATTTGGCGCAGATGTCATTATCAAGACGATAGATGAAGGCTCGGGCCTGTCATTGCGCAAACTGCTCATGCCCGGCGGCGCACAGGCATCTTTTGATGGTGCCGCGAGGGCTGCAGGCCAAGGTGCAGCCGCTCACGCACTTGTGCTTGCAGAAGAACGCGCTTTGTGGTCTCGTTACGGTCTGTAATCTAG
Source organism: uncultured Alphaproteobacteria bacterium (assembly GCA_963787895.1). Taxonomy (GTDB): domain Bacteria; phylum Pseudomonadota; class Alphaproteobacteria; order Rhizobiales; family Aestuariivirgaceae; genus Anderseniella. Next base: position 183,299 of record CAWBEX010000007.1, read on the forward strand.
GTGGTGGGCCTTGGCGCCGCCACAGCGAGGAAAGTAGAACACAGATGATCTACAAGTTACTTGTTGCGGGAGCGGGTCTGGCTTTGTCTTACATGGTTGCCCGCAAACTGTCTGAAGCGCAAGCAGCACAGAAGGTTCGGGTAAAGACCCGTGAGCAGGGCGATGCCCGCAATGGCCGCCTGCGGCAGGATCCTGAAACTGGCATCTATTACCCGGAAGACTAGTCGCGCTGGTACTTGATGTCAGTGCGCGCCTGCCTGCTTGACCAGCAGTGGCGGGGGCAATAGGTTGCCGCCAGCGATTCACAGCTTCTGAATGAAGCCTTTCAAAGCATTGCGATGATGACTGCGCCGGCTGGCCTTAATCCGAAAAAATCGTTTCAGGATCTGATCCTGACATTGCACAACTACTGGGCCGCCAAGGGCTGCGTAGTGTTGCAGCCTTACGACATGGAAGTTGGTGCGGGCACGTTTCACCCGGCAACGACACTGCGTTCGGTCGGTCCCAATCCCTGGAAGGCTGCTTATGTGCAGCCGTCACGCCGACCCAAAGACGGGCGTTACGGTGAGAACCCGAACCGGCTGCAGCATTACTACCAGTATCAGGTTTTCCTGAAGCCTTCGCCGAACGACTTGCAGGACCTCTACCTTGGCTCGCTCTATGCCATTGGGATCGACAAGGACAACCACGATATCCGCTTTGTCGAGGACGACTGGGAAAGCCCGACACTGGGCGCCTGGGGGCTTGGCTGGGAAGTCTGGTGCGACGGCATGGAAGTTTCGCAATTTACCTATTTCCAGCAGGTCGGTGGCATTGACTGCAACCCGGTGTCTGGTGAGCTGACCTACGGGCTTGAGCGCCTTGCCATGTATGTGCAAGGCGTCGACAATGTCTATGACCTCAACTTCAACGGCCGGGATGGGGCTGAGCGGGTGTCCTATGGTGATGTGTTCCTGCAGGCCGAGCAGGAATACTCACGTCACAATTTTGAACACGCTGATACAGACAAGCTGTCAAAGGAGTTTGAGGCTGCGGAGGCAGAGTGCAAGGCACTGCTGGCTGCTGGCGAGCAGGGCGACAAGCACCTCATGGCGCTACCTGCCTATGACCAGTGCATCAAGGCGAGCCATGTGTTCAACCTGCTGGACGCCCGCGGCGTGATCTCAGTTACCGAGCGGCAGGCATATATCCTGCGGGTGCGCGACCTGGCGAAGGGATGTTGCGAGGCCTGGGCAAAGACGGCTGGCGGGAGCGCGCAATAATGGCTGAACTCCTGCTTGAATTGTTTTCCGAGGAAATTCCGGCTCGTATGCAGATGCGTGCTGCCGACGACCTGAAGAAACTCGTCACCGATGGGCTGGTCGAGGCGGGCCTGACCTATGAAGGCGCCGAGGCACATGTCACTCCGCGCCGGCTGGCGCTTTGTGTGTCAGGCCTGCAGACGAGCACGCCCGACATCAAGGACGAGCGCAAGGGTCCGCGCACAGACGCACCAGAACAGGCCATTCAGGGGTTCCTGAAGTCAGCTGGAGTGAGCTTGGAGCAGTGCGCCATCGTGGAAGACAAGAAGGGCGCGTTCTACGTTGCCCGCATCGAAAAGCCTGGTCAGGACACCGCTGAGGTCGTCGCTACGCTGGTGCCGGACGTCATCCGCAAATTTCCGTGGCCCAAGTCCATGCGCTGGGGTTCAGGCAGCCTGCGCTGGGTGCGCCCGCTGCAATCAATCCTGTGTCTTTTCGACGGTGAAGTGGTGCCATTTGGTGTGCAAGGTATCGAGGCTGGCAACGTCACCTCAGGTCATCGCTTCATGGCACCTGCCGCTTTCACTGTGTCTGACTTCGAGGACTACGAGACGAAACTCAAGGCTGCGCACGTCATGTTGCGCACAGATGAACGCATGGACTCGATCAGAGCAAGCGCCAGGGACCTGGCGTTCGCCAAGGGGCTTGAACTGATCGAGGACGAAGCGCTGTTGGCTGAGACAGCGGGTCTGGTCGAATGGCCGGTTGTGCTGATGGGCGAATTTGATGCCGACTTCCTCGAGGTGCCGCCGGAGGTCATCGTCACCTCGATCAAGAGCCACCAGAAGTGCTTTGCGCTGCGCGACAAGCAGGGTGAGCTATCCAACCAGTATCTGCTGGTATCCAACCTGATTGCCAAGGACGGTGGTGGCAGGATTGTGCGGGGCAACAACAAGGTCATCGCTGCCCGGTTGTCGGACGCCAAGTTCTTCTGGGACCAGGACAGGAAGGTCAGGCTGGAAGACCGGCTCGATCAACTTGAGAAGATCACGTTCCACGCGAAGCTGGGTACACAACGTGAGCGCGTTGCCCGCATCGAGGCGCTGGCCGGCAAGATCGCCCGGATTGTTGGCGCAGATGAGGCCGAAGCAATTGTTGCCGCGAAACTGGCCAAGGCCGATCTGGTGACGTCAATGGTCGGCGAGTTCCCGGAGCTTCAGGGTCTGATGGGCAGCTATTATGCCAAGGCTGAAGGCTTGCCCGAAGATGTGCAGACTGCAATCCGCGATCATTACAAGCCGCAAGGCCCGTCCGATGAGGTGCCTGCGGGCAAGGTGGCACAGGCCGTGGCGCTGGCCGACAAGATCGATACCCTCGTCGGCTTCTGGGCCATTGATGAAAAGCCCACCGGATCGAAAGATCCGTATGCACTAAGACGAGCCGCGCTGGGCGTTATCCGCATCGTGTTGGAAGGTGAATTGAGGGTGCGTTTGTCCGGCATTATTCAAGAGGCAAGATTGAGGTTTCCAGTTGATTTGAAGCCCGTCGAAGATGTCGATTCAATTGATGATGCAGTTCGCGCGCGATTTGACGACGAGCGGCTATCTGACCTCCTCGGCTTCTTCGCCGACCGGCTGAAAGTCTACCTGCGTGACGCCGGTGCCCGCCACGACCTGATCGATGCTGTTTTCTCGCTCGGCAATCAGGATGACCTGCTGATGATCGTCAAGCGCGTCGAAGCTTTGTCGGCGTTTCTCGATACAGACGACGGCAAGAACCTGCTCGCAGGCGTCAAGCGCGCCTCCAACATTCTCAAGATTGAAGAAAAGAAGGACGGCAAGCCCTACACCGGCTCACCCGATGCCAAGCTGCTGGTGCAAGGTGAGGAAAAGGACTTGCATCGTGCCGTATCACAGGCAGAAGCCAACGCAAAGCGGGCCGTTGAAGCGGAAGATTTCACCGCTGCGATGAGCCATATCGCCAGGCTGCGTGAACCGGTGGACAAATTCTTCAACGAGGTGACGGTGAATGACAACGATCCGACCTTCCGTGAAAACCGGTTGAAGCTGCTAAACCGGATCCGCGAGGCGACGCTGGCTGTGGCCGACTTCTCAAAGATCGAAGGCTGACGTCCCTTCCTGTCCGATATGTTGCGGATTGGGCAAGGGACTGAAGCTTGCACCCAGCTTGCGCCGCACTGCCCCGTCGCAAATCTGTTCAGTGCGTCGTGACGCCACTTGAAAAACCTGCGCCAGTGTGGCCTTACACAGCCATCGTCCATCCCACCATATGGAATCGGAGCCGGTCACACATGAGCACCTCAACCTCCAAGATGGTCTATCGCTTCGGCGACGGTACCGCCGAAGGCAGCGCGAAAGACAAGCAGTTGCTTGGCGGCAAGGGGGCGAACCTCGCTGAGATGTGTGGTTTGGGCGTTCCTGTGCCCCCCGGGTTCACCATCACCACGCAAATTTGCACAGCATTCTACGACAATGATCGCAACTATCCCGATGGTCTTGAAGCTGACCTGACCGCCGCCGTTGAATGGATCGGCACCAAGGTCGGCGCGGGTTTCGGTGACAGCGCCAATCCGCTGCTGGTGTCGGTTCGCTCCGGTGCGCGGGTGTCGATGCCCGGCATGATGGACACCGTACTCAACCTTGGCCTGAACGACGAGACTGTTGAAGGCCTGGCAAGCCGCTCCGGCGACCGCCGCTTTGCATACGACAGCTACCGCCGCTTCATCCAGATGTATGCCGACGTCGTGCTGGGCGTGGACCATCACGATTTTGAGGACATGCTGGGGGAGTTCAAGGAAGAAAACGGTCACGAGCTCGACACCGACATTACTGCGGATCAGTGGGTTGAATTGATCAAGCGCTACAAGTCGCACGTGGAAGAGCAGATCGATGAACCGTTTCCACAGGATGTGCATGCGCAGCTCTGGGGTGCCATCGGTGCAGTGTTTGATTCGTGGCAGTCCGCACGTGCCATAACCTACCGCAGACTGCACGACATCCCCGACAATTGGGGCACAGCCGTCAATGTGCAGGCCATGGTGTTTGGCAACATGGGCGACACATCCGCCACCGGTGTGGCGTTTACCCGCAACCCTTCCACTGGCGCGAAAGAGCTGTACGGCGAGTTTTTGGTCAATGCGCAAGGTGAAGATGTTGTGGCCGGCATCCGTACGCCGCAAAACATCACCGAGAAGGCGCGTATTGAGGCGGGCATGAAGGAATCCTCGCTGGAAAGCCTGATGCCGGACACTTTCGTGGAATTGACAGCCATCTTCGATCGGCTTGAGACGCACTATCGCGACATGCAGGATCTGGAGTTCACCATTCAGGACGGCAAGCTGTGGATGTTGCAAACCCGCTCCGGCAAGCGCACAGCACACGCGGCCCTCAAGATTGCCGTCGACATGGCTGAAGAGGGGCTGATCACCAGGTCCGAGGCGGTAGCGCGAATTGAGCCGGCCTCGCTGGACCAGTTGCTTCATCCGACGCTCGACCCCAATGCAAAACGTGACATTATTGCCACCGGCCTGCCTGCGTCTCCCGGCGCAGCTTGCGGTCAGATTATCTTCGACAGCGACGAAGCAGAAGAAGCCAAGGCGCAAGGCCGCAAGGTCATCCTGGTGCGAATAGAGACAAGCCCGGAAGACATTCACGGCATGCATGCCGCAGAAGGCATACTGACCACCCGTGGCGGCATGACCTCGCACGCAGCCGTTGTCGCCCGTGGCATGGGAAAGCCGTGTGTCTCGGGAGCCGGCTCCATCCATGTAAACTACGCAGACGGCAGCTTTTCTGTCATGGGTCAGGTCTTCAATGCTGGCGATATCATCACCATTGATGGCGGCACCGGGCAGGTCATGCGTGGTGAAATCCCCACCATCAAGCCAGAACTGTCTGGTGATTTTGGCCGGATCATGGAATGGGCTGACGAGGTGCGCAAACTCGGCGTGCGTGCCAATGCCGACACGCCCGCTGATGCGCGAATGGCAAAGGAGTTCGGAGCTGAGGGCATAGGCCTGTGCCGCACCGAGCACATGTTCTTTGATACGCAACGCATTGCTGCAGTGCGCGAGATGATCCTGTCGGACTCGGAAGGGCAACGGCGCAAGGCGCTTGCCAAGTTGTTGCCGATGCAACGCGCCGACTTTGTCGAGCTGTTTGAAATCATGGCAGGTATGCCAGTGACCATCCGCTTGCTTGATCCGCCTTTGCATGAGTTCCTGCCGCACGGTGAAGAAGAGATCATTGAAGTGGCCGACAACATGGATGTTGACGTCGAGCTACTGCGTGCACGCGTGGTGGAACTTGACGAGTTCAACCCGATGCTGGGTCATCGTGGCTGCCGCCTGGCTGTAAGCTATCCGGAAATCGCCGAGATGCAGGCCCGCGCCATCTTCGAGGCAGTCGTAGAGGCAGCCAAGGGCCCAGCCGAAGCGCCGATACCGGAAGTCATGATTCCACTTATCACCGGCAAACCTGAATATGATCTGGTTGCGGGCATCATATCGCGAGTTCATGCTGAGGTGGAGGCGGAAACGGGTCAGAAGATCAAGTACCTGTGTGGCACAATGATCGAGCTGCCGCGCGCATGCTTGAGGGCTGCTGAAATCGCAGAAGCGGCGGAATTCTTTTCATTCGGCACCAATGACCTTACTCAAACAGCGTTCGGGATCAGTCGCGACGACTCGGCCCGCTTCATGGACGACTATACCCGCAAGGGGATTCTGGAACGTGACCCATTTGTTTCAATTGACGTGGATGGCGTCGGCGAGTTGGTGGAAATGGGTGTCGAAAGAGGCCGCAAAACACGCCCGGACATCAAACTTGGCATTTGTGGAGAACATGGCGGTGACCCCGCAAGCATAGAGTTTTGTCACCGGGTCGGGCTCGACTATGTCTCATGTTCGCCGTTTCGTGTGCCAATTGCCAGGCTGGCGGCAGCGCAGGCAGCTATTAAGGATGCTTGAAGTCCCGGCTTGATTGCAACCTTTGCGATTGTCACAAGATTTGAAATGCCACCTGAAAAGCTTTCAGCTTAACTTGATTGCATGGTTAACCTATGATAAACGCAGAAGCACTATCGTGGGGAATGAGTAGTGTAACGGACCTTGCAGGGAAAGGCCCGCCAATTTGAACTTGGTAGAAAAGCACAGACGGATGCGTCAAGGAAGCCGTACCCGATCCCTCGACATGGATCAGGGTTTGGGGCTGCCGGAGATTGCGTCATTTGCACTGGCTGGCTTTGCTCTGGTCGGTGCGGTTGCGTTTGCGGGCCACTACATGTCCATGGCCGACGCGCATCAGGCACCTGAACAAGGCGTGACAACCATCAATCTTGCAAGCGCATCAGCCGCAGGCCAGTGGAGTGACGTAGTTTCTCCTGCAACCACCATTGCCGCCAAGGGCTCGCTGCTCGATGTGCCGGCGCGAGAAGAATTCCGCATTGTACCCGCTGACAACCAGGTCAGGGTGGCCAGTTATGGCAAGTCGGATTTTGTCAGTGAAGACGTGGTACTTCAGCCAGCTGCCGAGGCTGTGCCGGCATTGTCGCCTCAAGGTGCTGCCAAGCCGATGGTGCAACTTGTTTCCATCCCGCCATCACCAACGATTTCGAAGCTGGAAAACAGTTTCCGTCTTGCTCGCGACGAAAAGCGTAAGGTGCTCAAGCAGCGCGATACGCGCTTGGCGGAAGCAGACTGCCTAGCCCGTGCCATCTACTTCGAGTCACGGTCCGAACCCGAGGCCGGCCAGATCGCAGTCGCCAACGTGATCTTGAACAGGGTGAAGTCCAGCGCATACCCAAATACCATTTGCGGCGTTGTGTATGACGGGGCGCATCGTTTGAACTCATGCCAGTTTTCATTTGCCTGTGATGGCAAACAGGATGTGCCAAAGAACGCCAAGATGTGGTCGCAGTCGAGGCGCATTGCGTCCAGGGCAATGTCCGGCGATGCATATGTGCGCGTTGTCTCGACGGCCACGCATTATCACGCCGACTATGTGAACCCGCGCTGGTCAGGCGCAATGAAGCGACTAATCAAGATCGGCCGCCATATCTTTTATAAAGATAGTTAGCCGCGTATTGACTGAATTGATGCCCAACAGCCTCGCATGCCTTGCGGGGTTTTTTGTTTTGGCGCAGCATGGACCGGCACAGGAATATCAATGGAGGTGGGGCCATGGCGACGTGGACATGGATGGATGGCAAGTGGCACGACGAACCGCCAATGGTTGCAAGTCCCATGACCCATGCCTTGTGGCTGGGCTCGTGTGTATTTGATGGTGCGCGTGCCTTCGAGGGAACCGCGCCTGACTTGTTGCTGCATTGCCAGAGAATCTATAATTCGGCCAAGACATTCGGCCTCAAGCCAATGCATGATGCCAGCGAGATCCATACATTGGCGCGGCAGGGGATTGCGAAGTTTGGGCCTCAAGCAGAGCTCTATATTCGGCCAATGTACTGGGCGGAGGAGGGGTTCGTTGACGTGGAGCCGGACTCGACCCGTTTCTGCCTGGCTGTCTATGATGCGCCAATGCCGGAAGCGAAGGGGTTCTCCGTCACCTGCTCGCCGTTTCGCCGCCCGTCTCTCGAATACGCTCCAACCGATGCCAAGGCTGCCTGCCACTACCCAAATTCTGCCCGCGCCTTGCGCGAGGCTCGCGCACGTGGTTTCGACAATGCGGTGATGCTGGATCCACTTTCCAATGTGTCTGAACTGGCAACTGCCAATATCTGGTTTGCTCGAGGCGGCGAAGTGTTCACTCCGGTTCCCAATGGCACCTTCCTCAATGGCATCACCCGGCAGCGCGTCATTGCGCTGCTCAAGGAAGATGGTCTCAAAGTGCATGAGGCATCGCTAAAGTGGAGAGACTTCTGCGAAGCCGATGAGGTATTCTCGACCGGCAACTGGGCCAAGGTCGCGCCCGTAACTCGCGTTGAGACCCGCGATTTGCAGCCCGGCCCGGTGTATGCACGCGCGCGCAAACTTTACTGGAACTACGCCCACTCCTCGGGCAAACCCTAGAGTTTGAGCTGGGAAAACTTCTTCATGTAGGCAGCTCCTGCCCGCTCGGCCGTCAAGGGTTTGAGCTGCTTCAACTCTTCAATGGTTGCCACATCCAGCCCGCGCGGGCGGCCGAAAAATCTAGCAGCCTCTGCATCTTCGAAGCCGGCCAGTATGGTCGCCTCGAAAAAAGCTGATGCCTTGTCGGCCCGCTTGATCTGGGCTTCGACTGCTTCGGACAGGTGGGCGGGCAAGCCGAAACGCAGGTGCACTGCTTCCATCAACCGTCCCTCGAACGCCTTGTAGTCCAGGCCAAGAGCTGCCTTGAACGGCGAGATCATGTCACCTATCACATATTCCGACGCATCGTGCAGCAATGCCGCCAGTCGCCATCGAGGGTCAATTCCAGGGTGGAACCTAACCAAAAGCTGCTCCACCAGAACGCAGTGCTGGGCGACGGAGAACGCGTGAGATCCGCGAGTCTGACCGTTCCAGCGGGCGACACGTGCAAGACCGTGAGCTATGTCTTCTATCTCCACATCAAGCGGGGATGGCTCCAGTAAATCAAGCCTGCGGCCTGACAGCATGCGTTGCCATGCACGAGGCGCTTCGGTTTGTTTCGGCCGTCTTGCCATCTAATCAGCGCGCCAGCTTGATAACTGGCTCGTGCCGGTGGCAGTCTACGAGGTGATCATTGATCATGCCTACTGCCTGCATGAATGCGTATACGATTGTTGGGCCGACGAAGCGAAACCCCCGCTTCTTCAAGTCCTTTGAGATGGTCTCAGCAAGTGGTGTTGCTGCAGGAACCTGATCAAGATGCGTGAATTGGTTGACCAGCGGCTTGCCATCCATGAAATCCCACAAATAGTCTGAGAAGCCCTGGTTTTCTTCAATAGCGATATATGCCTGCGCATTGGTGATGGACGCAGCAATCTTGAGCCGGTTACGCACGATGCCGGCATTCTGCATCAGTTCAGTCTGTTTCGAGCTGTCATATCGTGCCATTTTGTGAGCATCGAAGCCGTCATAGGCAATGCGATAGGCATCACGCTTGCGCAAGATGGTGATCCAGGACAACCCTGCCTGAAAGCCATCCAGCAGCAGCTTTTCGAACAGCGCCCGGCTGTCATACTCAGGCACACCCCACTCGGTATCGTGGTAGGCAACATAGTCCTCGTCAACGCCGCACCAGCCACAGCGGTGAACGCCATCTTCGTGGGTGATCATCGAGTGTTCCCAGCCCATCTATCCCTCGTCCGCCGCACTTGTGTCCGGGTCTTTCCATTTCGCCCATGTTGGCTTGTGCATGGTGATGGGTTGACCGTCAACTGACACCTTGTTGTCAACTCTTGCAGCCCGGTCAAGGCGGATGAGTGCTAGTCCCGATCTGTCCAGTGAACCCAGCAGTGTGCCGGCAGGCTTGTCCCCGGCAATTATTGTGGTGCCGGGCCCGGGTAACGACGTGCTGGATGTGACTGACACAATGCGTGACCTGGCGGTGCCGCGATGTTGCATTCGTGACACCACCTCCTGGCCCACATAGCATCCCTTGTGAAAACCAACCGAATTGAGCTGATCATAACAGGCCTCATGCGGAAACAGTTCGCTTGAACCGATCTCTGCGCTGTCAGCTATGCCAAGACTGTAGCGGTGGCTCCGGTAGGCATCGGGGTTTTCATTCGCAATGGCCTTGAGGGTGGTTGGCGAAGCGATGACACGTATGCCAAGTTCTGCAAGACGCGGGTCGGTGAACCTGTAACCGCCGATTGCCTCGTACGCATCGCTGCGGCCCCAGGCTGTGGCCACGCCCAACGTATCTACCACTTCAATTGTCAGGGCTTTGCGCAGTTTGTACATTGTGAGCCGCTGTAGCAGGCCAGGTGCGGTGTCAGCTGCGCAATCGAGCAGCACTCCATCTTCCTGAGCCAGCACGAAAAAGTCGAAAAGTATCTTTCCCTGCGGGGTCAGCAGACCGCCGTGCGCCGCTTCGCCGACCTTGAGTTGTTCCACATCCGCGGTGATCAGATCCTGCAGAAAGGTGAGCGCCTCAACTCCCGTGATCCTGATGACCGCCCTGTCCGGCAGGTGTGCGATTGAAAGTTGCATCAACTTCGTTTCCAGTGCTTGTGTGTAGGTTCAGATTTACGTAAGCCAGAACTCACATTCAAGCCACCATCTTGACGGGTGGCTACCATTCTAAAGGAGGGATTTCATGTCCGCCACTTTCCGCGCCATTCAAATCAACAAGGTCGATGACAAGCAGTCCGTCGAATTGACCAATTTAACTGACGCAGATCTCATGGACGGAGATGTAACCGTCGATGTCAGTCATTCTACCGTGAACTACAAGGATGGCCTGGCCCTGACCGGCAAGGCACCGATCATCAGAAAATTTCCACTCATTCCCGGCATTGATTTCGCAGGTACCGTCTCGGCCTCGGACAATCCCGAGTTCAAGGTTGGCGATGCCGTCATTCTGAATGGTTGGGGTGTTGGCGAAGGCCATTCAGGCGGTTTTGCAGAGCGTGCACGGGTCAAAGGCGACTGGCTTGTGAAGATGCCAGAGGGCATTGATGCCGCTCACGCTATGGCCATCGGCACAGCGGGTTACACATCCATGCTGTGTGTCATGGCATTGGAAGATCAAGGCATCACACCGGCCTCAGGCGAAATACTGGTGACCGGTGCAGCCGGGGGTGTGGGGTCTGTGGCGATCGCCATTCTGTCCAAGCTGGGATATTCTGTTACCGCTTCGACCGGGCGCACTGCTGAAGAAGCCTTTTTAAGGGATCTGGGTGCTGCAAACATCGTAAACCGCGAAGAGTTCAATGCTCCACCCAAGCCACTTGCAAAGTCTCGCTGGGCTGGCTGTGTGGACGCAGTGGGCTCGACAACCCTGGCAAATGTTCTGGCGCAGATGAATTATGGTGGAGTAGTTGCAGCTTGTGGTCTCGCACAGGGGGCTGACCTGCCGACGTTCGTCATGCCGTTCATTCTGCGTGGAGTGAAGTTGATTGGTGTCGATTCAGTGATGTGTCCAAAACCGCGCCGTGAACTGGCTTGGGCACGTCTTGCGAAGGATCTTGACATGTCGAAGCTGGACGCATTGACCACTCACATCAAGCTCGATGATGTCATCGCAACTGGCGCAGACATCATGGCAGGAAAGGTGCGCGGCAGGGTCGTGGTGGATATTGCCAAGTAACTGGCAGATGCGAGCTTTATTGCAAGGTGCGGATGATGGTGAATTCGCCCTTGCGGATGCGTTCTGACAGACGCTCGGTCATAACGGCAACCGGCTCTTCGCCGTAGGTGGCAATCATGTCTGAGAGCGCCGCGAAGATTGCAGCTGTTGCAACGCAGTCGGGCTCCAGGCCGTCGTAAACGGCTTCTTCCCAAGCATCGAGGATGTATCTCAGCGCAGCCTGACGGTTACGCTGGGCATCCTCGCCATTGTCTTCTTCCGGCAAGCGGAAATCCGGTGATTGCTTCACCTTGTCGTCCCGTTTCTTCATAGGTCCCACCCGGCAGAATCAGATCAACCAATGAGGGCAAATCCGTGCTGCTTCAACTTCGGACACTAGCATCTGTAGCGCACGGCACACGTGCAACCTCTCCAAAAGGTTAACGCGCAGCGGTTGCAGGATTGTTTCGCAGGAAGTGGCTGTTTTCCAGCTACTTCATTATCTTGCTGCCTGGCGCGAAGGCCTCGACGACGAAGGCAAAGGTGACGTCGTAGGGTATGTCTTCATACACGCCATTCGCCGTCTTCTTCTGCACGATGATACTGCCTACATCGCGGCCATCTGAGATTTTGGCCGCATCCAGCGCTGATGCCTGACCGGGCTTCCACTTCAGCGTGATGTCGCCATGCATCAACTCCGTCGACTTGTTAAGCATGGTCAATGCGACGGCATGAACCTTGCCGTTTACGCGGTAGACGACAACCCGTTCCATCGGGTTGATGTTGTCCGGCATTTTGCCGCTATACAGGAACGGTGCGGCAGAGCTGTCATAGCCAACATATGGGTTCTTGCCATAGTTGCGCAGATCAGGGTTGTTTGGCACCAATACCTTGCCGTCAGGAAACCGTGCCGTGAAGTCCGACCAGCTCTCCAGCCGCGCTGGCAGGTAGGCCAGAGTCTTGCCCGTATATGCACCAGCAATACCCATGCCGGTAAACTGCTGCCACCAGCTATCGGTCTGGCGGTCATACATGACAAGGTCCGAGTGCCGCAGCAGGCCGGAGGTACCGAAATCCAGCACTTGCCCGTCGAGTGTTCGGTCAAACACGATGGCTGCATTGCAAAGCGGGCAATAGGTTACAGCAACAGGTTTGCCCCCCACCGTGTCGTTGACAATTTCGTGCCAGATAAGGATACGCAGCGGGTAGGCCCGTGCATCCCCCTCAATCTCCAGCGAAATAACAGGGTCACGTGCGCTCAGCGAAGTTTCGTTGCCCGCAGGCTGAAACGCCGGATGGTCGATTGGCGGAATGCCGTCACGCGGCGGGCCGCCGGATCGGACTTCACTCAGGTCAACATTTGCCTTGCTGAAATCCGTTTTCGGCCATGCCATCTTGATGAACTGGCCTACCTGGCTTTCCGCCTGTGCGGGCAAGACCAGTGCGATCAACAGCAGAAATGCTTTCACCAGTGCTTTCATGATTCAGGAGTTTGAAGCAAGCAGTACGCCATGACCAATCAGATTTGTGTGAGGCTTTCGAGTGCGCGCCTGATCAGTGCGGCTGTATTGTCGGTCATTGTCAGACTGTCGAGGTCGTGGACATCCGCCCACATGATTTGTGACGCATCACTGCCAGCGACGGCCTCGCCTGAGATCCAGTGGCCCAGGAAAACCGAGACAATGTAGTGAAACTCGACATTGCCATCACCATTGCGGTGTATGATGTCCATGCAATCGATCAGCTTTTCGAGACGCGCGGTAACACCGGTCTCTTCCAGCAGTTCGCGCAGGGCGGCATCGCGCAATCGCTCGCCACTTTCAATGTGACCACCAGGCAGGCTCCACAATCCATGCCCGGCCCTGTTGGCTCGTCTCGCCAACAGCACTTTGCCATCCCGAAGCGTCATGACAGAGACGCCTGGTTGGGGTTTTACCTTGATAACAGTCATGCGATAATTGAACTCATGTGTGGTCTTTACAGCTTTCGCAAATCGCCTGAAGAGGTCAAGGCAATGTTCGGATATCCCGAACAGCCGAATTTTCCGCCGCGTGATCATGTCGCCCCTGGCCAGCCCATTGCAATAGTCCGCGGCGAGGGTGATGAGCGTCACTTTGCACTGGTGCGCTGGGGTTTTGTGCCTTCGTGGACAAAGGAAATGAAATCCAGCAAGCCATTGATCAATGCACGCTCTGAAACCGTGTATGAAAAACCATCATTTCGTCATGCCATCAGGCGTCGCCGGTGTCTCATCCCTGCAGATGGCTTCTACGAATGGAAAGGCGATATACCAGGTCGCAAACAACCGTTTCACATTACCAGACCCGATGACGGCTTGTTTGCTTTCGGTGGCATCTGGGAACATTGGACCTCACCGGATGGATCGGAACTGGAAAGTGCTGCCATTTTGACAACCGAACCCAATGCCATGATAGCCAGGATCCACACCCGCATGCCGGTGGTCATCAATCCTGAGAATTTCACTGCATGGCTCGATCATTCAAGGCCAGACGGAAAGTCGGTTCAGGCCTTGATGCAACCTGTGGAAGACGGGTATTTCATGGCACTGGAAACGGAGATGCCACGTCCCGTACGCAAACCAAAGCCTGAGCCAGTGAAGAAACCGGATGACCAAATGAAGCTATTCTAGCTCATTCAGAAATGAGCTTGCGTGCCATGCACAATCTCGGTTCAACTTCATAGCCAAGCTTTTCATAGAATGTACGAACGCCCTCATTGTCGGCACGCACCAGCAAATTCAGCTTCCAGACACCCTTGTCTTTCAACCAGTGCTCGGCGGCACGCATCGCAGCACTTCCAAGTCCTTTACCCCGATAGTTCGGGTGGCACGCCACATAGTAGACAATGCCGCGGTGCCCATCATGGCCAGTCATTACCGAGGCAATGACCGTTTCTCCATCAACCGCCACGAGCACTTCCGATGCCGGCCCCAAGCGCGCAAACGCAATGTCCTTCTCTGGGTCATTCCAGGGTTTGGTCAGGTCGCACGACTTCCACAGATCAATCAGGCTGTTTACTTCGCCGTCACCAACAGGTCTGAACTCCAGCGCCGCCATGATCAAAGCACCTTGCCGGGGTTCATGATGCCGTTGGGATCAATAAGCTGTTTGACCCCGCGCATCATGGCAAGCTCAACCGGTTGTTTGGTGGCCGCCATTTCATCGCGCTTCAAAGTGCCTATGCCGTGTTCGGCGCTGATCGAGCCGCCCAAATCACGCACGATATCGTGTACCTTAGCGCTGACCGCCTCCCATTGGGCCAGGAATGCCTCTTTGTCGGCATCTGTGGGCTGGGAGATGTTGAAGTGAATGTTACCATCACCGATGTGGCCGAACGGGACCGGACGGCAACCCGGGATCATCCTTTCAACCAGTTCCGACGCAGCGCCGATGAAATCCGGCACCCTGGAGACAGGCACTGCTACATCGTGCTTGATTGAACCACCTTCCAGTCGCTGCACTTCTGACATCGCTTCACGAATACGCCAAAGATCCCGTGCAGCTTGAGAATTGGGTGCAATTGTTGCATCCACGAGTAAACCTTCTTCAAAAGCGGCCTCCATCATGTGCGTGGCGGTGGCGTCCAATGCCCCAGCCTCGCCATATCCGGCAAGCTCCAAGAGCACATACCAGTTTGCCGGCGCATCCAGTGGATCGCGGCAGCCAGCATGCTTGAGGGTCATCTCAACTCCGTTGCGCGGCATGATCTCGAAAGCGACGACATTGCCCCCGCTCATTCGCTTGGCAAGTGACAGAAGCTCCAGTGCGGCTGCCGGATCTGGCACTGCACCAAATACAGTGGCACGGTCGGACGCAGCTGGCAGCAGCTTCATTGAGGCGGCCGTGATGATCCCCAATGTGCCTTCCGAGCCGATGAACAGGTGCTTCAGGTCATAGCCCGTGTTGTCCTTGCGCAGGCACTTTAGGCCGTTCCAGACCTCACCAGAGGGCAGTGCCACCTCAAGGCCAAGGCACAGGTCGCGAGTGGTGCCGTACGCCAGCACGTTGATACCACCGGCATTGGTGGCCAGGTTGCCGCCGACCTGGCAGGTGCCTTGCGAGGCAATCCACAAGGGAAACATCAGATCTTTGGCTAGGGCTGCATCCTGAGCGGCCTGGAGCGTGACGCCGGCTTCCAGAGTGATGCACTGATCGGCTTCGTCCAGCCTGCGAATTCGGTTCAACCTTGCAAGCGAGACAATCACTTCGCCCGCGGGTATCTGCCCGCCAACCAGCCCGGTGTTGCCACCTTGAGGAACAATTCCGGTGCCAGTCTCGTTGGCCAGGCTCAGTATTTGGCCGACTTGGCCGGGTGTGCCCGGCTTCAAGACTAGCGGCGAAGAGCCGATGAATTTGCCACGTGGTTCCTGCAGGTAGGGCTGCATTTCCGCTTCGCTGGCAATAGCGTTGCTGTCCCCAACGATAGCGATGAACTTGTTGTGCAGTTCCTGGTTCATTCCGTATCTCGGGGAGCAGCGGCACGTCTCAGCCGGTCATTTATGGCAATCCCCAGGCCTTCTTCGGGAATTGGCGCAACAGCGATGCTGTCTGCACCAAGCATATCCAGGGTATGTAACATTGCAAACAGGTTGCCAGCGGCCTCACGCAGGTCCTTGGTGCGTGATAGGTTGCGCAGTATGTAGGCTTCCGGTTCCTTCTTGCCGAACGCAAGATAAGCTTCACCCGGCAGCGGCTCCTTGATGTTCAGCCGCACTGTGGCGTTGGGTGCATAGTGGCTTGCAAGCTGGCCTGGTGAGATGGGATCATTTGTCGAGCCTGAATACACGGCGATCTTCCTGCCCAGCACTTCGTACACCCGTTCGGCGGTGATGCCGCCGGGCCGCAGCAGGATCGGTTCACCATCGAGACATCCGACGATGGTTGATTCAAGACCGATTTCGCAAGCGCCTCCGTCAAGCACACCCCAAATACTTTCACCCAGCCCGGCGAGAACATGCTCCGATCTGGTTGGGCTGATGTGACCGGAAATATTGGCGCTCGGTGCGACGACAGGGCGGCCGGCAAGTAGCAGCAGTTCGCGTGCCTGCTCATGTGACGGCACCCGGATGGCAATGGATGAAAGACCTGCGCTGGCCAGCTTGCTGACAGGGCAGTCTACAGTGCGTTCAACAACCAGGGTCAGCGGTCCGGGCCACAGCGCTTCGGCCAGCTTGCGGGCATCGTCATTCAATACACCGAGTTTTTCAGCCTCGGCCAGCGAGGTGACGTGCACGATCAGCGGGTTGAACGAGGGACGGCCCTTGGCTTCATACACTGCAGCAACAGCCTTGCCGTTTAGCGCATCGGCACCGAGGCCATAAACAGTCTCGGTGGCGAATGCCACCAGCTTGCCCTCCCTGAGGGCAGCAGCAGCAGCTGTGATGTCTTTCGTGACTTGGCTCATTCCCGGCGCTATCTGTATGTGATCAGTTGCAATCAGCGCATGGCTTGCAGCGTCTGGGCCTGCGCCGTCAAGACAACAATTTTCTGGAGGGTTCATGTTCAAGCCGCAAACCGCCGCCCTGATGGGTACTCTCAACGATACAGCCGGGTTGCCCGGGTTGCTGGATGCTGGCATTTTTGGCGACTTGAGTGAGGACGTGATCTTCCAGATTATCGAGGAAGCGGGCCGTTTTGCAGGCGCTGTCATCGCTCCACTCAACCAGCAGGGCGACAGGCATGGCTGCAGGCTGGATCCGCAAACCCACGCTGTTGCCACCGCACCGGGCTGGCGTGAAGCCTACAGGCAATGGTGCGATGCGGGCTGGGCGTCACTTCCCTGCACACACGAACATGGCGGGCAGGGCTTGCCGACCATGGTGTCGCTGGCCGTACAGGAATTATGGAACACTGCCTGCAATGCTTATGGTATCGGAACACTGCTCACGCAAGGCGCTGTCGAGGCGATCGAGACGTACGCGTCGGATGATTTGAAGTCAATCTATCTGCCGAAAATGGTGTCAGGTGAATGGACCGGCACCATGAACCTGACAGAATCACAGGCAGGGTCCGATCTATCTGGCGTCAAGGCGCAGGCCAGACCCAACGGTGACGGCACCTATTCCGTTTCAGGCACGAAAATCTTCATTACATATGGAGAACATGATCTGACGGACAACATTGTTCATCTTGTGCTGGCGCGACTGCCGGGAGCAGCAGAAGGCACTCGCGGCATTTCCATGTTCCTGGTGCCAAAATTCCTGCTGAATGGAGATGGCTCGCCGGGCAAGCGCAATGACGTAAATTGCATTGGGCTGGAGCACAAGCTGGGCATCCACGGCTCACCGACCTGCACGATGCGCTATGGCGATGAAGGTGGTGCTGTTGGCTGGCTTATCGGTGAAGAAGGGCGCGGGCTCAATTGCATGTTCACGATGATGAACAACGCTCGCCTCCATGTTGGCATGCAGGGCGTAGCCATTGCTGAACGCGCATATCAACAAGCGCTTGGGTTTGCCCAGGAACGCCGGCAGGGCCGCCGCAAGGGTAGCGTTGAAGCCATGCCGATTATCGAGCATCCAGACGTGCGCCGTATGCTCATGGACATGAAGGTGAAAACGCAAGCGGCCCGCAGCATCTGTTATCTGACCGCCTGCGCTACTGACTTGTCGCGCTGTTCAAGCAGTGAAAGTGAACGTCATGCCAATGCAAACCTGGCGGCGTTGCTGACCCCCGTTGCCAAGGCCTTCAGCACCGACATAGGAGTTGAGGTGGCATCTGAAGGTGTGCAGGTCCATGGTGGTATGGGCTACATTGAAGAAACCGGCGCTGCTCAGCATTTGCGCGATGCGCGCATAACACCGATCTACGAAGGCACCAATGGCATTCAGGCGCTTGATCTGGTCACCCGCAAGTTGCCGCTTGAAGACGGCGAAACGCTGAAGACCTTGCTGGGCGATATCACCCAGCTTGCAAGTGAGCTCGGCGCTGTGGGGTCTGAACTTCATCAGGCCACTGAAGCAATGGGCAGCACATCGCGTCACGTTGGTGACTGGCTAAGGGCCGGTGACGAGCGCGCCATTGCTGCGGCTACGCCTTACCTCAGGCTGTGCGGCTTGACGATTGGCGCATATGGACTGGGCAAGGCAGCGCTTGCTGCGCGCGGCCGCAATGCACCCGATGCAGCTCAAAAGGCAAAGATGTTCGATTATTTTTCGAAACTGCACCTGCCGCAGGTAGCAGCCCTTGGCAACATTGTTGCACACGGCGCCGCAGTAATTGCCGATATTGATGAAGGCGTGCTTTTAGCGCAGTAGCTGCAGATGCAAACTATACCAGCGCGAAAACTTCTGTGTCCGGCTCCCGGTCATGCCTGAAAGAGTTGTGCGTTGCGACAACGCACAATGCAGCGACGTCTTCACCTCGGTCCTGCCGCAACGTGCATGGTGTAATTCTGATGCCGCTAAAGCCGGCCTCCATCAGCAGCGTCTCAATGTAGTTTTGCGAGTGGGCAAATCGTCTGCTATCGCGAAGTTCGACCGGGTGATCTCCGGTCTCAACGGTAAAACCAAGTATGCCGTGCTGAGACATTGAGTTTTTGCACCATCCAACGATGCGCTCAAGTGCGCCGAGGTACATGAACACGTCAGCTGCCACGATAAGATCATAGCCTGAGCTGCCGACCTGCAACTGGGCAATGTCTTGTTTTGACAGCGCATCATAGATGTTCTTCCGCCGCGCCTGCGCCAGCATCCCCGCTGAAATGTCGTAGCCTTCCAGCCGGTCGCAGAACGGCCGGATAGCAACGCCCATCAGCCCGGTACCGCAGCCAAGATCAAGCCCAAGCCGGGCGTGGCTGAAGCCCTG
The DNA here is from genome assembly GCA_963787895.1 of uncultured Alphaproteobacteria bacterium. Lineage (GTDB taxonomy): Bacteria > Pseudomonadota > Alphaproteobacteria > Rhizobiales > Aestuariivirgaceae > Anderseniella. The sequence continues at coordinate 202,577 of CAWBEX010000007.1, forward strand.
TTCCAACAGAGCCTGCAAAATGATCTCAGGACCCCGGTAGTTGAGCTTTTCAACCAGCGATTCTTCGAAATGCGGAGCGTACTGGTCGAACAGGTTTTCAACGAACCGGGTCGGCATGGTGTCATGTATCCCGGTTGCAAGCAGCAGATCACGTTTCAGGCCAGCTCCCAATGGGTCCGTTGGGTCAACCATTACAGAGCGGTCCCATGCTTGCGCGGCGCCGTCTGTGTTGTTAGCAAGTTGTAGCAGTTCACCGAGGCGGAACCAGCCAGCCGCCCAGTCGGGTGTCAGTTCAAGGGCACCGGTAAATACCTCTATTGCCGCGTCCAGATCACCAGCCTCAGCCAGCCCTTCTGCATATGCGGCGCGCCGGTCTGCACGCGGGTCGCGCGAAGGAAAAGCAATTGATGCCAAGTTCAACTCTGTCTGAAAAAGGACTTTCCCATGTGCATTGAACAGCACCGGGCAAGTATCACTGCATCCGTCAACTGTGCAGCGGCGCCATTAGACCGCGGCCGCAGAAACTGTCAACAACCAACATCACCTGAAAGGAAAACCGGCATGCAGGCTTGATTGTGTGTCATGAATGCCGTCACAATCACCTGACGATACCATTCCCCCGCCGGAGATTTGATGAGTACCCTGCTTCTGCACCATGACGTCTTCACCGAGCATGAGCCACCCGAAGGTCATCCGGAGCGCGCCGACCGCATGCGTGCTGTTGAGCGCATTCTGTCACATCCGCACTTTGAAGATTTGCGGCGCGAAGATGCTCCGATGGGGCAGCGTGAACACGCTCTGCTTGTGCATTCTGAGGATTATGTTCATTCGATAGAGCAATCCAGCCCGGCTGAAGGCGAAGTGGCAATAGATCCGGATACATGGATGAACCCTTCATCGCTGGAGGCCGCCTACCGCGCTGTTGGCGCGGGCACCCGTGCCGTGGATGCAGTGCTTAACTTGGAGGTGCACAACGCGTTCTGTGCGGTACGCCCGCCAGGCCACCACGCTGAAGCGAACCGAGCCATGGGGTTTTGCCTGTTCAGCTCCATCGCTATCGCTGCAAACTATGCCCGTGAAACTTACGGGCTTGAGCGCGTCGCGGTGGTGGATTTCGACGTGCATCACGGCAATGGCACACAAGACATATTCTGGTCTGATGAAGACCTGTTCTTCGGCTCCACCCACCAAATGCCGTTGTTTCCGGGCTCAGGTGCTGTATCGGAAACTGGAGAGGGCAACATTTTCAATGCGCCACTTAGTGCAGGTGACGGTGGCGACATGTTCCGCGAGGCAATGCTGTCGCGCATTTTTCCGGCGCTCGATGCATTCCAGCCGGAACTGCTGCTGATCTCTGCTGGCTTCGATGCCCATCATCGCGATCCACTCGGCTCATTGAACCTCACCGAGGAAGATTTTGCCTGGGCTACCTTGCGCCTGATGGATCTGGCTGCAAAGCATTGTGATGGACGTATCGTCTCCATGCTGGAAGGCGGCTATGATCTGGCCGGACTGTCCAGCTCTGTAGGTGTTCATGTAAAGGCATTGATGCACGGCACTGGCGAGGCCGCACAACCGGTTGACGAGGATGAATACTGATGACTGACAAGGCACCCGCCATATCGGAGATGACATTCGAAGCTGCGTTGGCTGAGTTGGAAGGCATCGTCGAGCAGCTTGAGGCCGGCAAGGTTTCGCTGGAAGACTCTATTGCGATTTATGAACGCGGCGAGAAGCTGAAAGGCCATTGCGACAAACTGCTCAAGGCGGCAGAAGCGCGAATTGAAAAGATCACGTTGAAGAAGGACGGGGCGGTTGGGGGCACTGAGCCATTGGATGTGGATTGAACTGAGCGAAATGGCGGTGCGTATTGGCGTCTATGGTGAACAGACTCGATAAGATTGCCTATATGGCTCGGCAGGGTGCTCGCGTGGCCTGGTACATGGGTCATGGACTTGCCGCAGGACAGTTCCGCCAGACCAAGCCGGGCACTTCGGAAACAGCGCGGGAACGTCCCCGCGAAAAGGGGCCTGGCCTTGAGCGTTTGCTGCGCGAACTTGCCAACACCTTTCAGCGCGACCTCGACAATGTGGCGGCCGGGCATTACCCGTTACCACGCGATGCTGATGGTTCGCCGGCACGCTTGTTGAAAACCTCCCGTGCCTTTCTGGCCGATGTGCCCGTTGCTGCTGAACGCAAGGCTAAAGGTGGGGGCACCGAAGTTTATTCGCCAGACAAGGCGGAGGAATTGCCGGCCTACTTCCTGCAGAACTTTCACTATCAGACCGGCGGTTACCTGACCGAAGACTCTGCTGAAATTTATGACATGCAGACTGAGGTGCTGTTTTCCGGTTCTACCAATGCCATGCGCCGGGAATGTCTCGTGCCGCTCGCGCACTACATGAAGGGCAAGGACCAGCGCAAGGTGATGGTGGCTGACATTGCCTGCGGCACGGGCCGGTTTGGCCGTTTCATCAAGCAGGCCTATCCGCGTATAAACCTCACATTGTCAGACCTGTCGGCTGCTTATCTGGGCGAGGCTGAGCGCCACCTGAAAGGCTATTCAGGGGTGGATTTTCATGCTGCCAATGCTGAAAAGCTGCCATTTGAAGATGGCTCCCTTGATGTGGTTACATCGATTTACCTGTTTCATGAAGTGCCACCCAAGGTGCGCCGCATCATCGCGGCGGAATTTGCCCGCGTGCTGAAACCAGGCGGCAGACTTGTTTTCATGGACAGCCTGCAACTTGGTGATGCCGCAGGTTTTGACGGCATGTTGCAGTCGTTCCCGGTGAATTTCCATGAGCCGTATTATGGCAGCTACATCAAGGAAGACCTGGCCACCATTTTTAACGAAGCCGGCCTGACTCATGTCGAAAGTCGTGCGGTTTTCCTGTCAAAGCTCGTAGTATGCGACAAATCTGAATAAGGGATAATTAGTCCTGTTCGCCAGTTTTCTTTGACGGTGGCTTTCGGTGCATGAACACTTCTTGTTATATGCGGAGATTACCATGAGCGAATTTGCACCCAGAACTGCGATTCTGATTGATGCTGAAAACGTGTCATGGAAATACGCGGATACTGTCATCACCGCTGTGCGGTCTATAGGAGGTGCAGTCCAGTTCAGAGCCTATGGCAACAAGGCAACCTGCAAAGGCTGGATGAAATCTCTCGAAAAGCACAAGCCCCGCCGCACAACCCCGCTAAAAACCGGCAAACCCAATTGCGTTGACATGACGCTCATGCTGGACGCGATGGTCTATGTGTTGCGCCATCAGGTCAGCCATGTGTGTATCGTGTCTAGTGATACTGACTTCCTCCCGCTTGTGCGTCAACTCAAGGCGTTGGAATGCCGGACCACTGTTATGGGTGAGACAAAAGCATCCAAGTCTCTACGCAAGGCATGTGATGAGTTTGTCTTGCTGAAGCACGCTTAACTGCCAAGCTGGCACGCCAGATTGTTGAAGTCTGTCGCCACGAAGTTAGTCGCGCCATCTGCCGGTGTGGCGGCGCCATGGCCTTTGCCAAACTCATCAGGGCGTGGGACGTATGCCGTAGCGAGGCCAAGTTCTGCCGCAGCCTCCAGGTCATCGAGGTGTGCAGCCACCATCATGCACTCTTCCGGTTTCAGACCCAGCGCATCTGCGGACCCCAGATACGCCTGTGGATGCGGCTTGTAGGCCTGTGCCACTTCAGCGCCCAGCACTACGTCCCAAGGCAGGCCAGCTCGCTTTGCCATGTTGGTGATGAGCGCGATGTTGCCGTTTGAGCACGGCGCGACAATGAACTTCGCTTTGAGGCGAGTCAGGCCGCTGACTGCGTCTGGCCACGGGTCAAGGCGGTGCCACGCTGTAACCAGTCGGTGCAAGTCCGGGCTGATGGAATCCTGCAGACCAAACTGCCGGGCAACTTCGTTCAGGTTCTCCTGGTGCAGGATATCGAGGCGCACGAACCCCCGGTTGCCGGACCGGATACGCTGCATGGCAGGTTGGTATAACCCTCGCCATGTATCTGCCATTGCAGGCCAGTCGGCGATAACGCCTCGTTGTGTGCCCCAGGCTTCCAGCTCACGTATAATGCCGGAACGCCAGTCTACAACGGTGCCGAACACATCAAACAGCAGTGCCTTGATTTCATATCCGGTTGGCATGGTGATCTAGCCGTTCTGCCCCCGGTGACGCAGGAAATGATCCGCCAGCACAATGGCCATCATTGCTTCGCCAACTGGCACCGCACGGATGCCCACACAAGGATCATGGCGACCCTTTGTGACAATCTCTGTGTCGTTGCCCTGTCTGTCCACGGTCTTGCGCGGGGTCAGTATCGACGATGTAGGCTTGACGGCAAACCGACAAACAACATCCTGGCCGGAAGAAATGCCGCCAAGAATGCCGCCAGCATTGTTGGACAGAAATTCCGGCTTGTTGCCTTTCATTCGGATTTCGTCGGCGTTCTCTTCACCTGTGATGCCAGCAGCGTTGAATCCATTGCCAATCTCTACACCCTTGACTGCATTAATGCTCATCATTGCCGATGCAATGTCCTGGTCGAGCTTGCCGTAGACTGGTGCACCCCAGCCTGCAGGCACGCCGGACGCGACAACTTCAATCACCGCGCCGCACGACGAGCCAGCCTTGCGGATGCCATCAAGATAGCTTTCCCAGGCCTTTGCAGCCTCTGAGTCCGGGCAGAAGAACGGGTTTTCGTTGACCTGATTCCAGTCCCAGCTATCGCGGTTGATTTTGTGTGGGCCGATCTGGACAAGTGCGCCACGCACTTCGACCTGGGGTATGACCTTGCGGGCGATGGCTCCAGCGGCAACCCGTGCTGCAGTTTCGCGCGCTGATGACCTTCCACCACCGCGATAGTCGCGCACGCCGTACTTTTCCGTGTATGTGTAGTCAGCATGGCCGGGGCGGTATTTATCGCGGATTTCGGAATAATCCTTTGAGCGCTGGTCGATGTTTTCAATCATCAGCGCTATTGGGGTACCGGTTGTCACTTGCCCGCCGGTGCGGTCATCTTCGAACACCCCGGACAGGATTTTCACCTGGTCCGGTTCGCGGCGCTGGGTGGTAAAGCGGGAGGTGCCTGGCTTGCGCTTGTCGAGGAAGCCCTGAATGTCAGCCTCTGTCAATTTGATGCCGGGAGGACAACCGTCCACCACGCAGCCGAGCGCAACACCGTGCGACTCGCCGAAGGTGGTGATGCGGAACAGGTGACCGAAAGAGTTGTATGACATGATATGATGTGCCCTTGCTGAATGAAACTCTTACGGCTGAACGCCGTGGGCGTCAAACCCACCTTGAATGCAGATGAAACCTGGCCGGGTTCATCAGGAGCACGTGCTTGCCTTTGCTGCCAATCAAGTAAATCGTGAACATTCGTTGGTTGACAACAATCAGCCGGTTCTGGTCTGTGCACGTATATTGTTGCGACAGGCCCACCTCAGCCACGCTTGAGTTCTGCAACCCACCTCATAACCAAGGTCTGGTGATCAATCATGGCAATGCAGTTTACCGCTCTGGACAGCAAACTGCTTGCTTACATCAGATCCCATTCTCTGCACGAACCAGAAGTAGCCAGGCAACTGCGCCTGGAAACCGAAAGTCTGGAACATGGTTCATGGCAGACCTCGCCGGAGCAGGCGCAGTTCATCGCCCTGTTGTTGCAGATTGCTGGCGCACGCCGCTGCCTCGAGCTTGGTACCTTCACCGGATACGGCACCTTGATGATGGCCCTGGCTTTGCCAGATGACGGCGAGATGGTCACCTGTGACATAGACGGCGAGTATGCAAACAGGGGCAAGCCATACTGGCGGCAGGCTGATGTCGCGGAAAAGATCGACCTTCATTTGTCGCCGGCCGAAGAGGTCATTGCCAGCTTGTTGAATTCAGGCCGCGCAGGAGACTTTGATGCAGCCTTCATCGATGCTGACAAGCGGCTCTACCCTGAGTATTACGAGGGTTGTCTTGAGTTGGTCAGACCCGGTGGGCTGGTGCTGATCGACAATGTCTTTTGGGCTGGAGCTGTTGTTGATGAAAGTAACCAGCGCAAGGCAACAGCGGCAATCAGGCGGTTGAACGAAACCATGGCACGCGATGATCGGGTGACCATGACCATGCTGCCCATGGGTGACGGGCTGACGATTGCCATGAAGCGGCCTTGAATGAACCCGTTCTGCAGATGCAGATGTCTGGCATTCATTTGTTCAAACTGAGCCAGACCGTAAACGCCATGCCAAAGCTGAGATCACACTCAGGCCAGCTGCAATCCACAGGGCCGGGCTGTAGGAGTTGAAGGCGTCAAACGTCGATCCGGCCAGCCAGGGGCCGGTGAGTCCTGCCAGACCCCAGCCGGTGAATACCCTGCCATAAACCTTCGGTCCCATTTCCATGCCGTAGTGCTTGGCGATAAGGGCCGGATAAATTGAAATGGTGGCACCATAGCAGAAGCCTGCACCGGCGAGACCTGCCAGCGTCAGCACGGGTTGTGCAGAAGCCGCCAGAGCAATTGCAGCTGCACTGGCTACTGGAATGAAAGTTAGCAGGGTTGCCGTTCTCGTGCGGTCGCTCAGCAGGCCGCCCGCTGTGCTGCCAGCCAGGTTGAGACAGGCCAGTAGCGCTGGTGCGATCCACAAGTTGTCATGAATTCCTGCCCATCTGGCGATTTCGGCCGAGTGCCCAATCACCATGAGCCCGGCGAAGACAGCGCTGGTATAGCCCAACCAAAGCCGTGTCATCTCAAGGGACGAAGGTGTTGTAGCGTTGGAATTTTTTTCCGGCGCTCCATCGTACAGCTTGTCAGAAGGAGCCAGGGCAACCGCCAGAACTGTAGCTGCCAACAACGTTATTGCAAGATGTGTCAGTGCCGTTTTCAGCCCGCCGGCAGCCAGCGCAACTTCAAACAGCACTGGTGCGGCAATCGCGCCCAAAGCGTAGCAGGCCGTGACCAGCCCCATTGCGAGGCCTTCGTGCCCCTGGTTGGCGCGAGCAGCGAACTGCAATCCAAAGCCGTATCCAATGCCATTGGCGGCTCCAAACACAATGCCATAGCCAAGCCAGGCGGTTGCCAGGCTTGATCCCAGGGCAGCAACGAGGACCCCGGCGGCGGCCAGGCATCCTGACAGGGCAAAGATCACCCGTGCATTGGCAAGCCGGTACAGGCGCGGACCCAGGAACACTGCGGCGGTGATCATCAAAAGCGCAATCGAGTATGTCAGGCTGATATTGGCGCGCGATGAGGCATAGGTCGCTTCCATCGTCGCGATCAGGACCGAGAAGGCATGCACCGAACCCAACACGATGCACAATGTGCCGGCGGCCAATACTGCCCGCCAGCGTTTGCTCATGATCTTGCTGCTGGGCGTTCCGCCCTGAACCAGTCAATTCCGCCATCGCGAAGCCGGTAGAACTTCCACTGCGGGTTTGGCAGGAATGGTATTTCCCTCAGTGGCAGACCGAGCACGAGGCCGCGAATAATCCGGCTGACCCCTCCGTGTGCCACCGCAATCGTAGGCTGGGACAGCGTGCTCAACCAGTTGCGCACCCGGACAGTGGCATCGGCATAACTCTCGCCGCCAGTGGGCCGCCATCCGTGAAATCCTTCCGGGTCCAGCTCGGGTTTGATGCCTTGTGCGTTCAATTCGGGCCAGGTTTTGCCTTCCATTTCGCCGAAGCAGATTTCGCTGATGCGGTCGTCAACGTGGATGCTTTTCCAGTCAACGTCGAAATGATCCACGATCGCCTGCATGGTCTGGCGTGGGCGCTTTAGCGGACTGACGTGCAGGTCGAAGCCTTCGAGGTTGTCATGCAGGCCGGCCAGCGTACTTGCAATTGCCGCTGCCTGTGCGTGCCCGGTTTCGTTCAGAGGAATGTCGGTCTGACCTTGCACACGTCTGGATTTGTTCCAGTCGGTTTCACCGTGCCGGATGAACCACAGCTCAGGAATCTTCACTTGGCTCAAGGCTCATATCCGGTGCGTACGGGTTTTTCATACCGACCACGTGATAACCACTGTCGACGTGATGAACTTCACCGGTTACGCCTCGGCTCATTTCTGACAGGAGATATGCGCCTGACTGGCCAACTTCGTCGATGGTCACGGTGCGGCGCATTGGCGAGTTGAACTCGTTCCATTTCAGAATGTACCGGAAGTCACCGATACCTGAGGCGGCCAGCGTCTTGATGGGTCCGGCAGAAATCGCATTCACGCGAATGTTTTTCGGGCCAAGGTCTGCCGCCAGATAACGTACAGATGCCTCAAGTGCTGCTTTGGCAACGCCCATGACATTGTAGTGCGGCATCCACTTTTCGGCACCGTAGTATGTCAGTGTCAGCAGCGAGCCACCGTCGGTCATGAGTTTCTCAGCACGAGCGCAAACGGCAGTGAACGAATAGCAGGAGATGTTCAGCGATTTGTTGAAGTTTTCTTCTGAAGTGTCGACATAGCGACCGGTGAGCTCGTCCTTGTCGGCAAAAGCGATGGCATGAACCACGAAATCCAGCTTGCCCCAGCGCTTCTCCAGCTCGGCGAATACCGCATCCATCGATTGTGTGTCTGTGACATCGCATGCCAGAACAATGTCGGAACCGAGTTCTTGAGCAAGCGGCTTGACCCGCTTTCCAAGTGCGTCGCCTTGATAGGTGAACGCAAGTTCTGCGCCATGTTCATGCGCAGCCTTTGCGATGCCCCAAGCGATTGAGCGATTGTTGGCAACGCCCATTACCAGGCCGCGCTTGCCAGCCATGATCTGTCCCGCTTGGGCCATGAAAACACCCTTTTCAACTACAATATCCCGGAAGTGTCACGTATTTGCACGAAAAGCAGGCACTGGTCTACCTGAAACAACACACAAGGGGAAAAGAACTGGCTGTGGGGGCAAACCCGTATCATATTGAGGCCTAACGATAGTCGCGCAACTGGAGTTCGCATGAGCACATCACAGACACAGGAAGCCGATTTCACCTTGCGTGAGGAGCCATTGCAGCTGTTTGCCGAATGGCTGGATGAGGCCACCGCCAGCGAAATCAATGATCCTACGGCAATGAGCCTGGCTACGGTGGATGGCGATGGCCTGCCTGATGTGCGGATGGTGTTGCTCAAGGGGTTTGATGAGCGCGGATTTGTTTTCTACACCAACTTTGAAAGCCAGAAGGGCGTCGAGCTCTTGGGACAACCACGCGCCGCGATCGGTTTTCACTGGAAGTCACTGCGCCGTCAGGTACGCGTGCGTGGTCCCGTGGAAGTAGTGTCGGATGAAGAAGCGGATCTGTATTTTGCGTCACGCCCGCGCGACAGCCGCATCGGTGCCTGGGCTTCAAAGCAATCGCGCCCGCTGGAAAGCCGCTTTGCACTGGAGAAGGCGGTAGCGAAGTATGCTGCCAAATATGCCATTGGCAATGTGCCGAGGCCGCCATACTGGTCGGGTTTTCGCATTAAACCCACCTATATCGAGTTTTGGAAAGATGGTGCATTTCGCCTGCACGACCGGGTGGTGTTTCGCCGTGACGGCGAGGCGCGAGCGTGGGGCAAGACACGACTTTATCCATAGTGGCGATTGCCGTATAGATTGCATTGGCCTCAATGGGAGTTGTTCATGCCCGCTAATCAAACAGACAACGCTGACCGAAAGACGTTGATCCTCACAGGTGCATCGCGAGGTATTGGCCACTCCACGGTGAAGCGGTTTTCCTCTGCGGGATGGCGGGTGATCACTTGCTCGCGCCATCCCTTCCCCGAAAATTGCCCCTGGGAAATGGGCCCGGAAGACCACATCCAGATCGATCTGTCAGACATGGCTGATGTGGCGCGTGGCGTGAGCGAAATGCGTGAGCGCCTCAAGGACCAGGGTTCGCGCCTCAACGCGCTGGTCAACAATGCTGCCATCTCACCCAAGCTGGATGGTGGTACGCGCATGAACACGTTTGACACCAGTGCGGCAGACTGGCTGCACGTATTCAACGTCAATTTCTTTGCACCGGTGATGCTGGCTCGCGGGCTGGTCGAAGAACTCAAGGCCGGACAAGGGTCAGTAGTGAATGTAACCTCGATTGCCGGATCGGCTGTGCACCCGTTCGCTGGTGCAGCCTATTCCACGTCCAAGGCGGCACTGGCCTCGCTGACCCGTGAAATGGCCAATGACTTTGGCCCGCTAGGCGTGCGTGTGAACGCCATTTCGCCGGGTGAAATAGAAACCTCTATCCTGTCGCCGGGCACCGAAAAGATAATTCCGCAAATTCCGCTGCGCCGTCTCGGCCAACCGGAAGAGGTGGCCAAGGCGATTTATTTCCTGTGCACTGAGGCTTCCTCCTATGTGACTGGTGCCGAGTTGCACATCAATGGCGGGCAGCATGTCTGATGGCAGCGGGCGCCGGCCTGAAACCATTGCCGCCCAGGCGCTAGATGGTGTGGATGCTGCCACCGGCGCTGTCGTGCCGCCGCTGCATGCAGCCACCACTTATGCCCGTGATGCTGACTATCAGCTCATCGGGAAGCATCTCTATTCGCGCTATGGCAACGAAACGATAGATCATGCCGAACGCATTATTGCCAGCCTGGAAGGCGGTCATGCAGCCATGGTCTATGCGTCGGGACTTGCTGGTATTGCCGGACTACTTGAAACGTTGCAACCCGGCGCCAAGGTGATTGCGCCGGATATTTTCTACTGGGGTAGCCGCGACCTGTTGAACCACATGACACGCACGGGGCGGATTGCAGTTGAATATGTCGATATGACCGATGCTCTCGCCGTCAAGACTGCAGCCCAGGGCGCGGAACTTGTGTGGATGGAGACGCCGGTCAATCCGACATGGGACGTGGTCGATATCCGCGCATTGGCGGACATTGCGCACGCGTCCGGTGCAATCCTCGCCGTTGACTCCACTGCTGCCAGTCCGGTGGTTACGCGACCGCTGGAGCATGGTGCAGACTTCGTGTTCCATTCGGTGACGAAATACCTCAACGGCCATTCCGACGTGCTCGGCGGCGCCCTTGTTGCTCGCGAGGACGGCCCGCAATGGCAAGCGGCAAAATATGTGCGCGGCATTACCGGCGGTATTCTAGCGCCGTTTGAAAGTTGGCTGCTGATCCGCGGCATGCGCACTTTGTTTGTGCGGGTACGCCAGGCAAGCGAAAACGCACTCACCATTGCCCGGCATCTGGAGCACCACTCCAAGGTGGAACGGGTACTCTACCCCGGCTTGCAGTCTCACCCCGGCCACGAGATCGCCCGGCGTCAGATGGGCAGTGGATTTGGCGGCATGCTGTCAGTATGCGTGAAAGGCGGCATGGCGGAAACCGGACGCTTCGTGCGAGCGCTGCAACTGTTCCTGCCAGCTACATCGCTGGGTGGTGTAGAGAGCCTTGCTGAACACCGCAAGGTGATCGAGGGTAAAGACAGCCCGATTCCTGACAATCTGGTGCGTATATCTGTTGGTATCGAGGCGCCTGACGATCTGATCGCTGATCTGGAACGGGCACTGTCAAAAATATGAAGCATTGCCTGCTGGTAACACTGGTTTTGGGGCTTGCTTGCCCGGTTCTTGCTGGTGAATCAGTCAAGCTGCCTGATGGCATAGTGACTTCAGGCACGAAGGACATTGCCCAGGTCTGGCTGACCCGACCCACCGGGCGTTACCCGCACGCTATCCTTGGTGATGCCGTAGAAGCAGGTGGCCTTTCAATGAAGACGAGGGACGGCGAACTGGTCGAACTGGAATTGCCTGAGGAGTTCGTGTTCGAAGACCGGCAAGCTCGCCTGCATGATCTGGACGAGGACGGCCGCGATGAGATTGTGGTGGTTCTTACCAGCCTGGCTGAGGGAAGCGCGCTGGCAGTGTACGGCCTTCGTGACGGCAAGATCGTCAAGCTGGCGCAAACCCCGCACATTGGCCGTTCCAACCGCTGGCTCAACCCGGCCGAGTTCGCTGATCTGGATGGCGATGGCCGCATCGAGATTACCGCCGTGTGGAAACCGCACCTGGCTCGTGAACTGCAGGCCTGGCGTTATGCCGGTGGCAAGCTTACTCAGGTTGCGACTATCGAAGGATTTTCCAACCACGAGATCCATTCCCGTGTTCAGGACATGACAGAAATTGTGAAGTTGTCCGACGGCAGAACTGCTCTTGCCATCCCGACGCCGGGCTATGAAGAGATCGCATTCATTGTGTTGAAAGGCGGCAAGTTCAGTGAGGTCGCGCGCGTAGATGCGGGCGGCAAGATTACGTCACCCGTCACGCTGAATGAAAAAGACCGGCGGCTTGAGTTTGCCACCGGCCAGAAGAAGGGTTCGATTGTAATCCCGTGAGGGCTCAGGTCAGCCGCGCAGGCCTTCCTTCTTGATCCACGCTGCGGTGTCATCAAGCGCGCCTTCATAGCGGTCGAACATTTCGTTGATCTCGCTCTCGGTGATGATCAGCGGCGGGCACAGAGCAATTGAGTCGACCATGGCGCGCACCATCAAGCCGCGTGCCTCGGCAAACTTCATCATCGTTGGGCCGACCATTTTCTTCGGGTCAAACGAAGCTTTGGTGGACTTGTTCTGGACAATTTCTGCGGCGCCAATCAGTCCTTTGGCACGCACGTCACCGATCAGTTCATGATCCTTCAGCGCATTGAAGCGGGCTTCGAACACGGGCGTCATGGCAGCGGCATGCTCAATGATGCGGTCGCGCTTGTAGATTTCCAGTGTCTTGATGGCCACTGCAGCAGCAACCGGGTGCGCGGTATAAGTGTAGCCGTGGCCGAACACGCCGATCTTTTCGGATTCGGCCAACATGGCCTGATACAGGTCTTCCTCGATGGTGATCGCCGACAAAGGCAAATAGGCAGAAGTGATGGCCTTTGCCATGGAAATGGAATGAGGTTTCATGCCCATGGCCTCAGAACCAAACCATTTGCCTGTCCGGCCAAATCCGCAAATCACCTCATCACCTATGAACCGCACGTCATATTTTTCAAGAACGGTCTGGATTTTCTGGTAGTAGCCCTGCGGCGGAATGAGCACCCCACCGGCACCCATGATTGGCTCGGCGAAGAACCCGGCAACCGTGTCAGGGCCTTCCCGGATGATCATGTCTTCCAGGTCTGTGGCCATGCGGGTGGAAAACTCGTCTTCCGTTTCGCCATCCTTGCCGAAGCGGTAATAGTGCGGGCACGAAGTGTGCATGATATTGTTGATCGGTAGATCGAAGTCGGCATGCACGGGCGGCAAGCCAGTCAGTGAACCACTGGCCACGGTTACACCATGATAGGCTTTGATGCGGCTGATCAGCTTTTTCTTTTTCGGACGCCCTTTGGCATTGTTGTAATACCAGGTCAGCTTGATCTGCATGTCGTTGGCATCAGAACCCGACGAGCCGAACAGGATTTTTGAGGTTTCGCACGGCACAACCTCTTTCAGCATTTCCGCCAGCTCAATGGCTTTGTCATGCGATTTGCCCGCGAAAACATGACTGTAGGGCAGTTTGCGCATTTGCTCGGCTGCCGTGTCTACAAGTTCCTCGTTGCCGTAGCCCAAGGAAGTGCACCAAAGACCTGCAAGACCTTCGATATATTGTTTGCCTTCGCTGTCGTGAACGTAGATGCCCTTGCCATCCTCGATTACCACCGGTCCTGTTTGGCGAAACGCCGACAAGTTGGTGTACGGATGGATCAGGGTCTCGATGTCGCGAACGGCAAGATTGCTGAGCGGCTTCATGTCAGGTGTCTCCGTCAGTTGCCGAGGATTGAGGCCTCAAGAATGTCGAGGCCTTCTTTGATGATTTCATCCGATGCTGTCAACGGGCAGAGCAGGCGAACAGTGTCGCCCCACACGCCACAGGTGAGAATCAGCAGGCCACGCTCAAGACACTTGGCCGCAAGCGCCTTGGCACCTGCTGCGTCCGGCTTGTCGCCGCCGTGTTCGGTGACCAGTTCAAAGGCGATCATTGCACCCAGATTGCGGATCTGCCCGATTGGCATGCCGGATTTCTTCGCCTTGATAGAGTTGAGGCGGGAAATCATGGTCTCGCCCTGTTTGACAGCCTTTTCCAGCAGCTTGTCCTGCTCGAATGCCTCGATCACGCCAAGTGCTGCAGCGCATGCAATTGGGTTGCCGGCATACGTGCCACCAAGACCACCCGGCTCGGGTGCATCCATCAGCTTGGCGCGGCCAACAACGCCGGCCAGCGGAAATCCACCCGCAAGGCTCTTGGCAACGGTCATGAGGTCCGGCTCGACGTCGTAATGCTCCATGGCAAACCATTTGCCCGTGCGTCCGAAGCCGGACTGGATTTCGTCTGCCACCATGACAATGCCATGCTCGTCGCACAGCTTGCGGAGGTTTTGCATCAGTTCCTTCGGTGCTGCGTAAAACCCGCCTTCGCCTTGTACGGGCTCAATGACGATGGCTGCAACATTTTTGGGATCGACATCGACTTTGAACAGCCATGTCAGGGCGTCCATTGTGTCCTGAACCGAAATACCCTTGTGCGGAATCGGGAACGGCACGCGCCAGATGCCGCCAGGGAACGGGCCAAAACCTGTCTTGTAGGGAACAACCTTGCCGGTCATTGCCATTGTCAGCAGAGTGCGGCCATGGAATGAGCCGTTGAACACGATGACATCGCTGCGCCCGGTCGCGGCACGTGCAATCTTGATCGAGTTTTCAACCGCTTCGGCACCGGTTGTGACGAACATCGACTTCTTCGGGCCCGAAATGGGTGCAAGCTCGTTAAGCTTTTCAGCCAGTTCGATAAACGGCGCATATGGCATGACCATAAAGCAGGTATGGTGGAACTGGTTGATCTGCTCCTGAACCCGTTTCATTACTGCAGGGTGCCTGTGTCCGGTGTTCAGCACGGCAATACCGCCGCCGAAATCGATGAAGCGCTTGCCTTCAACATCCCATATTTCAGAATCTTCGGCGCGCTGTGCAATGACCGGTGCTGCCATGCCGATACCGCGTGCGACCGCCTTGGTGCGGCGCTCAAGCAGATCTTCGGTGACAGTTTTCACAGGTGTATTTGCTGACGGCTTTACGTTCATGACCAGTTCCTCATCGATGGTGAGCAGTGTGCCGGATCCAGCAGTCGGACCTACTCGTTGCCAACAATGTGTACCTCTGATACGCCAATTCCTGCAAGCCATATTCCCGGTTCAGGAGTTGATCGAATGACTGCCCAAAACCCCCTGGTCTCCGAAACTGCTGTCAATCTGGTATCCAGGTTGCGAACCGGCGATGTCACCCCGCATGATCTCTTGGATGCGTTGGAAGCCCGAATTGCCGTGGTGGATGGCAAGGTAAATGCGCTGCCGACACTGTGTTTTGACCGGGCGCGCCAACACGCAGATGCGCTGATGAAAAGGCCCGTGGCAGAACGCGGCCTGCTTGCAGGGTTACCGGTGCCGATCAAGGATTTGTGTGACGTTGCAGGTGTCAGGTCTACTCAGGGCTCATTGATCTTCAAGGACCACGTACCGGATACTTCTGATGTGCTGGTAACCCATCTTGAAGGCGAAGGTGCCATTGTATACGCCAAGTCCAATACGCCTGAATTTGGCGCAGGCGCCAACACCTTCAATGAAGTTTTCGGACGCACGTTGAACCCGTGGAACACAACACGCTCGGCGGCGGGTTCATCCGGCGGCGCAGCAGTGGCGCTGGCCACCGGCATGGCTTGGGTTGCGCATGGCTCTGATATGGGGGGGTCGCTGCGAAATCCTGCATCGTTCAACTCAATCTGCGGTATGCGTCCGTCACCGGGCAGGGTGGCAACTTCGCGCGGCGGCAAGGTGGATGGCAATCTCGGCCTGGAAGGGCCAATGGCGCGCAATGTTGAAGACCTTGCGCTGTTGTTTGATGCCATGTGCGGCGAAGAGCCCGCCGACCCGGTATCCAAGCCACGCCAGCCGACCAGCTTTCTGGATCAGGCGAGATCGGGCTGGAAGCCCAAGCGGGTCGCATTTTCCAGGGATCTGGGCATCACGCCAGTTGATCCAGAAGTGGCGCAGATTGTCGAAAAAGCAGCGCGGGGCTGGAAGATGTCGGCGTAGTCGTCGAGGACGCCCACCCTGACCTGTCTGAAGCCCACGAATGTTTCCATGTGCTGCGCGCGCTAGCCTTTGCCACCGGCATGAAG
Source organism: uncultured Alphaproteobacteria bacterium (assembly GCA_963787895.1). Taxonomy (GTDB): domain Bacteria; phylum Pseudomonadota; class Alphaproteobacteria; order Rhizobiales; family Aestuariivirgaceae; genus Anderseniella. The sequence goes on from CAWBEX010000007.1 coordinate 218,698, forward strand.
CCTCTGTTGGAGGCACATCGCGACAAGTTGAAGCCCGATGTTATCTGGAACATCGAGGCGGGTCTGGCGCTGACAGCGGATGATGTGATCAGGGCCGAGCATCAACGCGCCGAAATGTTCCAGCGCACGCTTGAGTTCTTCGACAGCTATGACCTGTTGCTGTGCCCGGCAACCATTGTTCCGCCGTTCCCGGTTGAAAACCGGTTTGTCGAAGAATGTAATGGCCACAAGTTCAGCAATTACATTGAATGGCTGGGCATTGTTTACGCGATTACCAATGTCTGCGCTCCCGCCATGAGCATTCCGGCGGGCTTTACCAGTGAAAATCTGCCCGTCGGGGTGCAGATTGTGGGGCGGCCCAATTGTGACGGGCAGGTTCTGGCGGGCGGCAAATTGCTTGAAGGTATTCTGGGCCTGACCAGCCTGGTGCCGATTGATCCACGCAGCTGAACCGCTATAAGGTTCAAAAGAAAGAAGAACAATGCCCTGGTAAATCAAGGGGCGCACCGGAGGAAATCGAATGCAAGGTTTGATGCAGGACTGGCCACTGCTGGTTCATACCATTCTTGACCACGCGGCGCGCTGGCATGGCGACAGGGAAATCGTGTCACGCCGGGTCGAGGGTGACATCTCGCGCACCAATTATCGTGAACTGGACAGACGCGCACGCGCGCTTGCGTCTGCTGCGCAAGGACGCCTGGGTATCAAGCTGGGCGATGTCGTTTGCACCATGTCGTGGAACGGATACCGTCACCTGGAAACCTGGTATGGCATCATGGGGTTGGGGTGTGTGGTGCACACGCTGAACCCTCGCCTTTTTGCTGACCAGCTTCAGTATGTTATCAACCATGGCGAGGGGAAATGGATATTCCTCGATGCCACCTTCGTGCCGATACTTGAAGGTGTCCAGGACAAGCTGCCCAAGGTAAAGGGCTTTGTTGTCATGACTGATGGCGTCGCGATGCCGGCCTCTACGACACTGAAAAACGTGATCAATTATGAGGATCTCATAGGTGAGGGCGATGCCGGTTTTACCTGGCCTTCGTTTGATGAAAACACCGCCTGTGGCATGTGCTACACCTCCGGCACGACAGGCAATCCAAAAGGTGTGATGTATTCTCACCGTTCCAATGTTCTTCACGCCCTGGTCAGCTCCGGTGGGGATGCGCTGTGCATGGCCAGCAGGGATGTCTGGATGCCAGTGGTGCCCATGTTCCATGCCAATGCCTGGTCGCTGGCGTTTTCTGTACCCATGTCCGGTGCGAAGATGGTGATGCCAGGCCCGCGCATGGATGGCGAGGCGATCTATGAGATGCTGGACACTGAAAAGGTCACGGCAACTGCTGCCGTGCCAACTGTGTGGCTGATGCTGTTGCAATATCTGGAGCAGAACCCGGACCTGAAACTGCCCTACCTGCAAAAGGTGGTGATTGGTGGCGCCGCATGCCCGGAAAGCATGATGAAGGCTTTCGAAGACAAGTACGACTCACAGGTTATCCATGCCTGGGGCATGACGGAAATGTCACCGCTTGGATCGCTCGGCACCCGCAAGGGTGGTCTTGAACACCTGGGCGATGATGAGTGGTGGCAAGTCAAGCTGAAGCAGGGCAGACCAGCCTATTCAGTTGAAATGAAGATTACCGATGATGCGGGCAAGGACATGCCGCATGATGGCAAGAGCTTTGGCCGCCTGAAGGTGAGGGGCCCCAGCATCGCCAGGTCCTATGCCAAGGGCGACGGGGCAGATGCATTTGATGATAAAGGCTGGTTCGACACCGGCGATGTCTCAACGCTGGATCAATATGGCTACATGCAAATCACCGACCGGTCCAAGGACGTCATCAAGTCTGGTGGCGAATGGATATCATCCATCGACCTGGAAAATGCCGCAACCGGTTGCGCCGGCGTTGCCGAGGCTGCAGCCATTGGCATGCCACACCCTAAATGGGACGAGCGCCCGGTGCTGGTCATTGTCAGGAAGAAGAATTCCGAAGTCACCAGGGAACAGGTGCTCGAGCACATGAAGGGCAAGACCGCCAAGTGGGCAATGCCGGACGACGTCATCTTTGTGGACGAGATTCCGCACACGGCAACCGGCAAGATTTCCAAGCTGACACTTCGTGAGCAACTCAAGGATTACGTGTTGCCTACTGCCTGATGGCAGCGTCAAACATGACTGTGGCCTTTTCAAACTTATCCCGGCAACCGGTATTGCAGAAGCCCACGACATGGCCCTTGTAGGTTGTGAGTGCGTCTGCCGATATGGGGTTGCCGGACCATGGGCAGGTCTCGTTGATGGCATCCTTGAGTGATGGTTGTGACATTCGGTTTGCCTTTCATTTGAGTTGTTGGTGATTGACAATACTGGCTCTGGTGAGGTTTGCATCCGGTGTGAATCCGGTTTGGCCGGAAGTTTTCCGGTGGCGAAGCAGGTATCTATGGCGCGCAATCTTGACGGGATCGACGAAAAGCTTCTGGCGCTTCTGGAAGCAGATGGCCGCTTGCCGTTGAAAGCACTTGGTGCCGAGGTCGGGCTGTCGACGTCTGCCGTGCAGGAGCGGCTGGCAAGATTAAAGGCCGAAGGCGATATACTTGGCTTCACCATTCGCAGGCCCGATCGAGGCAGCATGATCCATGCCTACATTCATGTCACAACCGACATCCCCAATTGCGCAAAGCTTGCGCCGGTCATTTCCCGCTACGCCGAAGTCAAAATGCTGGACTCGATATCTGGCAAGCCTGACATGATCGTGCTTGTGCAGGTGCCGACAACGGTGCGCCTGCAGGCAATCAGGGATGAGATTGCCGCGATGGATCATGTCACCGAAGTTGAGTGCAAGGTTTCGATGATGCGCCGCATTGACCGTACCACCTGACGTCACACCGCTTCGTACTCGGTTTCAAGTGACAGCTCGCCGTGCGCCCTCACCAGGTTCTGCTCAATAAGGTGTTCCACATGAGCCAGAGTAGACAATGCAGCCGCAGTGTATAGACGTTCGTCAATGCCCGCATAAACCTTCTTTACCACGTCCGTGATGCGGCGTTCGCCTGATTGAATGTGCTGTAGCACGGCTTTCTCACGCATCTGGCGGTGCGTGAGAAATGCACGTGAAAACCTTTGAGGTTGCCGCTTGGCAGGTCCGTGACCCGGCAGGTAGACCTTGTCCTGATCGCGCGACACAAGTGTGCGCAGCGAAGCAAAATAATCTGCCATGTGCCCGTCCGGCGGGGCAATGACCGACGTTGCCCAGGCCATCACATGATCACCGCTGAACAGGACAGATTCCTCCTGCAAGGCAAATGCGAGGTGGTTGGAACAGTGACCGGGCGTAAACACGGCTTCCAACGACCAGCCTTCACCGTCGATCACGTCACCATGATCCACCCTTACGTTAGGCTTGAACGCATGATCACCTGCCGCATCCAGTGTCACATCACCAGAAGTGACTGCCTTCGCTGGACGGCCTGAGCCATGTGGTCCGTAACCATAGGTCTTGGCGCCCGTAGCTTGTTGCAGTCGGTGCGTCAGCGGCGAATGATCGCGATGTGTGTGTGTTATCACGATATGGGAAACGGTTTCACCACGCACAGCATCAAGAATTGTGGCAAAGTGATCCTCATCTTCCGGCCCCGGGTCGATGATCGCTACCTTGCCACGCCCCACGACATAGCTATTGGTGCCTTTGAACGTAAACGGTCCTGGGTTGTTGCATGTGATGCGGCGCACCATCGGGCTGACTTCGACGGCTTCGCCGTGGCACGCTTCAAACTCCTGCTCAAAGGAGAGTTCACTCATGGGTATGTGCTCGCCGGTCTGATATGCTTTTGGCCAGTTGCGATGTATCGCAAACGCCAATATACCCATGGACCACTAGTTTCCTTCCGTCAAACTCTCTTGAGGATTCACACTAATGAACATGCCTACAACCCTTGCGGCTACCTTGCTGGGCAATAACGGCCGCCTTGATATTGTTCGGTCCGCGCTGTTGGCGATCACTGGTTCGCTGCTGTTGTGGGCATCGGCAAAGGTACAGGTGCCGTTCTGGCCAGTGCCAATGACGATGCAGCCATTCGTGGTTCTTGGTCTGGGCGCGGCATTCGGCTGGCGCCTCGGCATGGCAACCGTGGTTCTCTATCTGCTGGAAGGCGCAATGGGGTTGCCGGTTTTTGCCGGAACACCTGAAAAGGGTATTGGTCTTGCCTACATGGCGGGTCCGACAGGCGGCTATCTTGCAGGTTTTGTGCTGGCAGCGGGTGTGACGGGTTGGCTTGCTGAAAAGGGCTTTGACCGCAATTTTCTCAGCACAGTCGCGGCCATGCTGGCGGGCACAATTGTAATTTACGTTTGCGGCGTCGGTTATCTGGCCTCGCTTATCGGTATCGATAAGGCGCTTACCTTCGGGCTTTACCCGTTTATTCCCGGTGACATGGTCAAGGTGCTTTTGGCAGCCATCGTGTTCCCGGCCACCTGGAAGTGGCTCAACAGGAAAGCCTGATACTTGCAATGCCTGAAGCCTTCATTTGTGACTATATCCGCACCCCCATAGGCCGTTTCGGCGGCGCACTTTCCGGCGTGCGTGCAGATGACCTTGCAGCCATTCCGCTCAAAGCCCTTGTTGCACGCAATGCAGCGGTGGACTGGGCGGCCATTGATGACTGCATCTATGGATGTGCTAATCAGGCAGGTGAGGACAACCGGAATGTTGCGCGCATGGCCCTGTTGCTGGCTGGCTTGCCGAAAGCTGTACCCGGAGCGACCATAAACCGCCTCTGCGGTTCGGGCATGGATGCAATCCTCACCGCTGCGCGCGCAATCAAGGCGGGTGAAGCTGACCTGATGCTGGCAGGTGGAGTTGAGAGCATGAGCCGGGCGCCTTTCGTCATGCCCAAGGCCGATACGGCTTTCTCACGCAAAGCGGAAATTTTCGACACCACAATTGGCTGGCGCTTCGTCAACAAGCTGATGCAGCAACAGTATGGGGTCGACTCCATGCCCGAGACTGCAGAGAACGTTGCCGAGGACTATCAGATCAGTCGTGATGACCAGGACGCCTTTGCGCTTCGCTCCCAGAGCAAGGCCGGGGCTGCAATGGCGTCCGGCAGGCTGGCGAAGGAAATTACAGCCGTAACCATTCCAGGCCGCAAGGGTGATACGATCATCGATACGGACGAGCATCCACGTCCTGACACGACACCAGAACAGCTTGCAAAGTTGAAAACGCCGTTTCGCGACGGCGGTAGTGTTACAGCAGGCAATGCATCGGGTGTAAATGATGGTGCTGCCGCAATGATTATCGCGTCGCAAGACGCTGTGCGCAAACACGGCTTAACCCCGATTGCTCGCATCCTGGGCGGAGCAACGGCAGGTGTGGCACCACGCATCATGGGGATTGGACCGGTGCCTGCCAGCCAGAAGCTGTGCGCACGCCTGGGGTTGAAACCATCGGATTTTGATGTGGTGGAATTGAACGAGGCATTTGCAGCACAAGGGTTGGCGGTGTTGCGCCAGCTTGGTCTGCCGGATGACGGCGAACACATAAATCCCAACGGCGGGGCGATTGCACTTGGTCATCCGCTGGGTATGTCCGGCACGCGCATTGCTGGCAGCGCTGCACTGGAACTTCACGAACGCGGCGGCAGGCTTGCACTGGCTACCATGTGCATTGGAGTAGGCCAGGGGATTGCCTGCGTTATCGAGCGGGTCTGAACCAGCCTACTTGAACTTGCGGAACAGACGGGTCTGGTCGAACATGCCTTCCAGCGTCTGCATGCGCTCCTTGGTATCGCCCCAGGTGCGGGTTTCTACGGCGGCGATGATTGTCTCTATCAGCAAGACTGTGGCAGCCGACGAATCCCAGGCGGATGGCACTTCAATGTGAACGCCAAAAGTATGATCCGCCATCTTGTCGACCGGCGAATGCCACTGATCCGTAAACAGGATAATCGTTGCCCCTCGCTCCCTGGCCATCTCGGCAAGGCGCAACGTGGAGTTTTCATAGCGGCGAATATCGAATATCGCCAGCACGTCATCCTGTTTCATGTTCAGCAGATAGTGCGGCCAGGCATTGGATATGGACTGGATGTTGGTTACGTTCGGCCGGATGACCTGCATGTGCAGGAACAGGTAATCGGCAACCATGCGGGTTATGCGTCCGCCAGCAATGAACAAATGCCGGTCCGTATCGGCCAGAAGATCGCATGTCGCGTCGAACGCCTTGTGGTCAATCTGAGCCAGCGACTGTCTGATGTTGTCGAGCACGGCTTCGGTAAACCGGTTGAGGATGTGCTCGGTCGGGGCTTTTCCGGCCCAGTTGTCGTGTTTTGCAATGGGGTTGGTAATGCGCGCTTCAAGCTCGTCGCGCAACGCAGCCTGAAACTCTGCAAAACCACCGAAGCCGAGTTTCTGGACAAGTCGCGCCACCGTAGGCGCAGATACACTAGCCTTTTCAGCAACGGTAGTAATGCTGCCAAGCCCGGAAACGGGGTAGTTTTCCTTTAGACTTGACGCAAGCTGCCTTTCAGCCCGGGTCAGGCTGTCAAAGCTGTCCTGCAGGCGTTCCAGAACGGTGACAGTTGAATTGTCCAAGTTTCATATCCCCATTTTAGAAACGATAAACACATGCAATGCGGGATTGAAGGAATAATCTCAGAAACTCTATTGACACAATGGTGTCTTTTGTAAAATTCTTTTCAGGCAGAGGGAGGCAAGTTCGTTGACAGAGTTGGCATTGAAGAAGCTGGAACCAGCGTTCACTGCTCCAGCACCACTGGTTGTGAACGCTGAGGCAACTTCGCCGATCGTAATTGTGTGCGAGCACGCCTCACGTTTCATGCCACCAGAATTGTTTGGACTTGGCCTTGATGCCGAGCATCTCGATGGGCATTGGGCCTGGGATCCCGGCGCAATGGTTGTTGCCGAGGCAATGGGCACCCGACTGGATGCAACCCTGGTGGCAGCGCAGGTGTCCCGGATGGTTTATGACTGCAATCGCCCAACGGATGCAACAGATGCCATTGTCGCGCGCGGCGAGGGTTTTGAGATACCAGGCAATGTAGATTTGTCGCGCAACCAGCGGCAGCAAAGGATTGAACTGGTTTATGAACCTTTCCGCGCAGCCCTTGCTGCTGCAATTGCCTCAAAGCCGGTCACGCCAGTCCTCGTTACGGTTCATTCCTTCACACCTGTTTACTATGGCAAGATGCGCAATGTGCAACTCGGCATTCTGCACGATGAAGACGCCAGGTTGGCAGACGCCATCTTGCAGGAAGCCGGCCGTTTCACTGATCTTGATGTCCGGCGGAATGAACCATATGCCGCAAGCGACGGTGTTACCCACACCTTGCGGGAACACGCAACCGGTTCCGGACTGCTCAATGTCATGTTGGAAATCCGCAATGACCTGATTGCCGCTGAAGACACGCAGCAAGCTGTCGCGTCCATGCTGTCAGGTCTCTTGCTGGCCGCGACTGGCTCTCTTGGCGTGGATGCTGCGAAGGGTCAGCGTTGATGCAGTCCTTCATGCAATCCTATGTGAAGAATGTTGACGGGTTTAACCGCCGTATGGGCCGGGTTATCATGTACGGTATCTTCGTGCTAATGGGCATCCTGCTTTATTCCTCGATCAACAAGACCTTCTTCTTGCCAAAACTGTGGACGCTGGAAATGGCCCAGTTCGTCATGGTCGGGTACTACGTTCTTGGCGGGCCGTACTCGATCCAGCTAGGTGCAAACGTCCGCATGGATCTGTTCTATGGCGAGTGGAGCAATCGCAAGAAGGCATCGATCGATGCGATCACTGTATTCTTCTTGATCTTTTATCTCGCGGTCCTGCTCTGGGGCGGCGTCGAAAGCACCATTTATTCGTTCCAGTACGGCGGAGAGCGTAGCCCTACTGCCTGGCGGCCATATCTGTGGCCGGTAAAGTGCGTCATGGTGGCGGGCATTTTTCTGATGCTGCTGCAAGCCATCTCGGAACTCTTCAAAGACATTTTGCGCCTTCGCGGTGAGGACATCTGACTATGAGTTACGAGCTGATTGCCATCTTGATGTTCTCGTCCATGATGTTGATGTTGCTGACAGGCCAGCGTGTCTTTGCCGCTATCGGTTTTGTGGCAGTGGTTTCGGCAATGCTGCTGTGGGGTGACAAGGGCGGTTATGACATCGGCTTTTCAGCCGCCATAAAGCTCATGAAGTGGTATCCGCTGCTGACGCTGCCAATGTTCATTTTCATGGGCTACGTCATGTCGGAATCAAGAATTGCCGATGACCTGTACAAGATGTTTCATGTCTGGATGGGAGGTTTGCGCGGCGGTCTTGCCATTGGCACGATAGTACTGATGGTCCTGATATCTGCAATGAACGGCCTTTCAGTTGCCGGTATGGCAATTGGCGCAACCATTGCGCTGCCTGAACTGCTGAAGCGCGGTTATGACAAGCGAATGGTGACAGGCGTCATCCAGGCTGGCAGTTCACTCGGCATTCTTGTGCCGCCTTCGGTGGTCTTGGTCTTGTACGCCATGATTGCTCGCCAGCCGGTAGGTCAGTTGTGGCTGGCGGGTGTTTTTCCAGGGTTGATGATGGCTGCCATGTTCATCATTTACATTGCCGTCCGTTGCAAGCTGAATCCGGCTCTTGGACCTGTCTTGTCGTTTGAAGAGCGCAATGTCGGCTGGCCCGAGAAGTTGCGCCTGCTGCGTGCAGGCCTGCTGCCGTTTGGTGTTTTCTTTATAATGATGATCCCGTTCGTGAATGGCTGGACATCATTGGTCGAAAGCTCGGCACTTGGTGCAATTGCTGCCTTCATGGCAGCCGTTATCAAAGGGCGCATGACGCGCGAGGTTTTCGAGAATTCGGTGCGGCAGACGCTTGCCATCACTTGCATGTTTATGTGGATCATTCTTGCTGCACTTGCCTTTGGCGCAGTGTTCGACGGTTTGGGCGCGGTGAAGGCTATCGAGGGTCTGTTCACCGAGCAGCTCGGCCTCAACCCCTGGGTAATCCTGATCCTGATGCAACTCAGTTTTCTGCTGATGGGAACCTTCCTTGATGACACTGCAATGCTGGTTATTGTTGCACCGCTTTATGTGCCGCTGGTCGGAGCGCTTGGCTTTGATCTGATCTGGTATGGCGTCCTTTACACCATCACCTGTCAGATCGCCTATATGACGCCGCCGTTTGGCTACAACCTCTTTCTGATGCGGGCCATGGCGCCTCCGGAAATCTCGATCACAGACATCTATACTTCGATCATTCCGTTCGTGGGGGTGATGGTGCTTGCGCTCATACTGGTTATGATGTTTCCGCAAATCGCATTGTGGCTGCCTGATTACATTTACACAAAATGAGCTTTCTCCGGGGGAAACGACTGAAGTGCAACTAAAACCAAAGTGAGGAGTTCGACATGACAACAAGACGCAAGTTTATCCAGGGAGCTGGCGTGGCGGGTGCCGCAGCGCTGGCTGCACCTTCCATTGCGCGTGCTGCAGACCCTATCAAGTGGCGCATGCAGACCTATGCAGGTGGTGCGCTGGGCAAGGAAGTAACCCAGCCGGCTGTTGACTACATCAACAAGGCAGCCAATGGAGAACTCGAGATTGAGTTGTTCTTCGCCGACCAGATCGTGCCTACTGGCGAGCTTTTCCAGGCTCTGCAGCGTGGCACCATCGATGCAGTTCATTCCGATGATGACTCTATGGCGTCTCCAACCGATGTGCGTCAGTTCGGCGGGTATTTCCCGTTGGCCACCAAGCACGCTCTGGATGTGCCGGTGCTGTTCAACCAGTACGGCCTCGCCGACATCTGGCGTGAACAGTATGACAAGGTTGGCGTTACATGGCTGTCTGCAGCAGGTCAGGACCCTTGCAACTTCAACACCAAGAAGCCGATTACCAGCTTGAAGGACATGCAAGGGCTGAAGCTCTACACCTTCCCGACTGCCGGCCAGTTCCTGGCGCAGTTTGGTGTCGTACCTGTCAACATTCCTTATGAAGATGCTGAAGTGGCCGTTCAGACTGGCGAACTTGACGGCATGGCATGGTCGGGCATCACCGAGGACTACACGGTGGGCTGGGCGAATGTGACCAACTACTTCCTGACCAACAATATTTCAGGTGCGTGGATCGGGTCTTTCTATGTCAACCAGAAGCGCTGGGCAGATCTGCCTGATCACCTCAAGCAGATCGTGATGGCCGGGATTGAAGCCAGCCATACCTACCGCAACCAGTGGTACTGGGGCGGCGAGGCGAAACTTCGCGCAACAGGTGACAAGTTGAAGTTGACTTCGATACCTGCAGAAGAATGGAAAACCGTTGAGGATGCAGCCCTGAAATTCTGGGATGAAATTGCGCAAACTGGTGAAACGGCAGCAAAGCTGGTCAAGATATTCCAGGATTACAACAATGTGATCTCCAAAGCTGGACCTCCATACACCTTCGGTTGACTGCCGGAGCTTGAGTGCAGCCCCGGTTCACGTCGGGGCTGCCGTAATTTCAGACATTACAAGGGTACTTTAATGACGCCGTCACTCTCATTTGCTGATTTGAAAAAGGCCGTTGCGCAGGGTGAAATAGACACCGTCATCATGGCGCAAACCGACATGCAGGGCCGCCTGATGGGCAAGCGCTTTCATGCGCAGAATTTCCTTGATACTGCCCACAAAGAGACCCACAGCTGCAACTATCTGCTCACCGTGGACATGGAGATGGAACCGGTGCCAGGGTACAAGTCGGCAAGTTGGGAACAGGGATACGGTGACTATGTGATGAAGCCAGACATGGCAACATTGCGCCGGTTGCCGTGGTTGGAAGGCACAGCCATGGTGCTGTGCGACGTCAAGGATCATCACGGTGAACATGACATCGTCATGTCGCCGCGCGCGGTGCTCAAGAAGCAACTTGCCCGTCTGGAGAAAATGGGCCTGTCGGCGATGATGGCATCGGAACTTGAGTTCTTTCTGTTTGAAGAGAGCTTCGAAGAAGCCAGTGAACTCGGCTACCGCGATCTGAAACTGTCGAGCGCCTATAACGAAGATTACCATATTTTCCAGACCACCAAGGAAGAGGACGTATTGCGCGCTGTACGCAACGGTCTCTATGGGGCCGGTATCCCGGTTGAATGCTCCAAGGGTGAGGCATGGGCGGGCCAGGAGGAAATCAACGTCAGGTACGCTGATGCACTGACGGCAGCTGACAATCACGTCGTTACCAAGAACGCGGTGAAGGAAATCGCCTGGGTGCAAGGGCGTGCAGTTACATTCATGGCGAAATGGAATTATGAAGCCGCAGGTTCGTCATCGCACGTGCATCAGTCGCTGTGGTCGAAGGACGGCAAGACACCGAAGTTCTTTGATGCAGGCGCGCAGGATGGAATGTCTGAATTGATGCGGCACTATCTGGCGGGGCTCCTCACACACGCTGCCGACTTCACATATTTTCTTGCGCCCAACATCAACTCATACAAGCGATTTCAGGCGGGCACCTTTGCCCCTACCAAGGCGATCTGGTCACGCGACAACCGCACGGCTGGCTATCGCATCTGTGGTTTGGACACAAAGGGCGTACGCATAGAGTGCCGTGTCGGTGGAGCTGATCTGAACCCTTATCTGGCATTCGCAGCACAAATTGCAGCAGGAATTTCCGGTATTGAGAACAAGCTGGCTCTGGAGCCTGAGTTCCGCGGCGACGCTTATGCTGCAAAAAAAGCACGTGAGATACCGCGCACCTTGCGCGACGCTGCGATTGCGCTAAAGAAGTCGAAAATGCTGCGTTCCGCCATGGGCGATGATGTTGTCGAACACTACGTGCATGCAGCCGAATGGGAACAGTTTGAGTATGACCGACGTGTAACCGACTGGGAAATTGCACGCGGCTTTGAGAGGTCCTGAGAAAATCCATGAACAAGACAGTAAAGTTGATCTCTCCAATTGATGGGTCGGTTTACATTGAGCGCGATTGCCTGACGCGTGACGAGGCCTTCACTGCGGCAAGGCGTGCCCGCGCCGCGCAAGCTGCCTGGGCGGCGCGGCCAATGCAGGAACGCATCAGTCTGGTCATGCGCGCCAACGAGATCATAGGCCAGCAAACCGCGAGAATGGCAGAGGAACTGGCTCACCAGATGGGCAGACCGGTACGCTATGGCGGCGAGTATGGCGGCTTCAACGAGCGTGTGCGCTACATGGCCGACATTGCCGAAAGCGCCTTGGCGCCAATTGTTGTCGAGGACAGCAATGCCTTCAAACGCCAGATCAAGCGCATCGCGCATGGTGTTGTCATGGTGGTGGCACCTTGGAATTACCCTTACATGACAGCCATAAACACGATTGCACCAGCGCTGCTGGCCGGCAACTCGGTAATACTGAAGCATGCAGCGCAGACCTTGAAGGTGGGCGAGCATCTGGCAGAGGCCTTTGCAGCCGCGGGTGTGCCTGCGGACGTGTTCCAGAATGTTGTTCTTGACCACGACACCACATCGGACCTGATCGCTCAGCGCGCTGTAGATTTTGTCAACTTTACCGGATCGGTAGGCGGCGGGCAGGCGATGGAGCGCGCTGCTGCGGGCACTTTCATTCCGGTATCGACCGAACTGGGCGGCAAGGACCCAGGCTACGTGCGCGCTGACGCCGACCTCGACAAGGCGGTTGATACGCTGATGGACGGCGCGATGTTCAACTCAGGTCAGTGCTGCTGTGGCATCGAGCGCATCTATGTGCATGAAAGCCTCTATGATGCATTCGTTGAAAAGGCTGTCAGTTGGGTCAACAGCGGAATGAAACTTGGTAATCCGCTGGACGGGGAAACAACCATAGGGCCGATGGCGAACGTCCGGTTCGCCAGGGAAGTACGCGCGCAGATTGAAGAAGCTGTGGCCGATGGGGCGGTGGCACACATTGCAACGATGGCAGCTGATGATGGTGGAACCTATCTGACACCGCAAATACTCACCAATGTGAACCACAAAATGCGGGTCATGCGCGATGAGAGCTTCGGTCCGGTCGTCGGCATTATGCCGGTCGCAGACGACGAAGAGGCGATTGCGCTGATGAACGATTGCCAATTCGGCCTGACAGCCTCGATCTGGACGGCGGACGCTGCAAAGGCAGAAGAAATCGGCGACAGGATCGAGACAGGCACAGTGTTCATGAACCGGTGCGACTATCTGGATCCGGCCTTGTGCTGGACGGGTTGCAAGGACACCGGGCGCGGTGCCGGCTTATCCATCCTTGGCATCCAGGCGCTGACGCGTCCGAAATCATATCATTTGCGAAAAGGTTGAACACGATGAACTTGGTAGCCAACTGGTCTTACCCGACTGCCATCCGTTTCGGTGCAGGGCGTATATCTGAAATTGGTGAGGCGTGCGCCGCGGCAGGTATCAACAAACCGCTGCTTGTTACTGACAGGGGCCTGCGTGATTTGCCAATTACCAGACAGACTCTGGACCTCATGGAAAGGGCGGGTCTTGGCCGCGCCATGTTTGCCGATGTAGATCCCAATCCTAACGAGATCAATCTAGAAGCCGGTCTGAAATATTACCGCGATGGCGGACATGATGGTGTGATTGCCTTTGGTGGCGGCTCGGGGCTGGACCTGGGCAAGATGGTTGCCTTCATGGCGGGCCAGACGCGCCCGGTTTGGGACTTTGAAGACATCGGCGACTGGTGGACTCGTGCCAATGCTGATGCGATTGCTCCCATTGTTGCGGTGCCGACTACTGCAGGCACGGGGTCAGAGGTTGGCCGCGCCAGCGTCATCACCAATTCAAAGACTCATGTGAAAAAGATTATCTTTCACCCGAAGGTAATGCCTTCCGTTGTTATAGCCGATCCGGAACTGACTGTTGGTATGCCGCCTGCCATTACAGCAGGCACTGGTATGGATGCATTTGCCCATTGCCTTGAAGCCTATTCCAGTCCGTTCTTCCACCCAATGTCACAAGGCATCGCGCTGGAAGGCATGCGGCTGGTTAAGGAATATCTGCCACGCGCTTTCCATGACGGCAAGGATCTGGAGGCACGTGCCCAGATGTTGATTGCAGCTTCCATGGGCGCAACCGCATTCCAGAAAGGTCTGGGCGCGGTACATGCGCTGTCCCATCCGATCGGCGCTGTCTACAACACACATCACGGCACGACCAATGCGGTGTGCATCCCGGCAGTGCTGCAGCTCAATCGGCCGGTTATAGAAGATCGCATAAACGCCGCTGCTGCCTATCTAGGCATCAAGGGCGGGTTCGATGGCTTCGCGAAGTTCGTCGACGGCCTCAATGCTGAACTCAATATTCCGAAGAAATTGTCAGACATGGGTGCGGGATCAGATCGCATTGCTGAGATGACGGCCATGGCGCTTGAAGATCCATCAGCCGGTGGTAATCCGGTCAAGCTGACCACTGAAAACGTCACTGCGCTCTTCAAGCAGTGCATTTGAAGGCGAGCATTCAGGCGTGGTTGGTCGGAGTGGCGAGATTCGAACTCACGACCCCCTGCTCCCGAAGCAGGTGCGCTACCAGGCTGCGCTACACTCCGACCATGCTGGTACGCGGCGCCTTATAGCGCCAGATGACGGGCCCATCAAGAGATCGTCTTTGGTCATTTCCGCCGTTGCAGGGCGGGGATTGAATGAGTATGTTGCGACCAATTCCAACCGGGTCTGGCGACTCGGTTTTGCATTGCTGGGGCGTCGCCAAGTGGTAAGGCAGCGGCTTTTGATGCCGCCATACGCAGGTTCGAATCCTGCCGCCCCAGCCAATTTGCTTTCACAGCGTGCAATGGTGCGCTAACGCGGACACCCGGGCACCATGTCATCTGCTGATCTCACAGGCTCTGGTTTTTCGCTGCCCCGGCTGGTGTTGTCAATTCTGCTGCCCTTCTCGCTGTGCTATTTTCTCTCCTATCTGTACAGGGCGGTGAATGCCGTCATTGCGCCAAACCTGGTCTCTGACATTGGCCTCGATGCGAGCGAGCTTGGCCTGCTCACGGCTGCCTATCTGATTGGATTTGCCGGGTTTCAAATTCCCCTCGGTTTGTTGCTTGACCGCTTTGGACCACGCAAGGTGCAAGCCATCCTGTTGTGTGTTGGCGCGTTGGGTGCGGTTTTGTTTGCCTGGGCTGCATCCAAGTGGGGACTGGGTGCAGGACGGATGCTGATCGGCATTGGCTCTGCAGGTGGTTTAATGGCCGGATTCAAGGCAATCAGTATCTGGGTTCCCGAGACGCGCCGTGCGCTTGCCAATGCATGCATCATGGCTGTCGGGGGTCTTGGAATACTCACGGCCACCGTGCCGACCGAATGGGCGACGGCCGAGTTTGGCTGGCGTGGCATGTTCCTGGGTCTGGCAGCCATTACGATTGCCGTAGCCTGTTTTCTCTATGTCATCGTGCCGGAACGACCGGCGGCGAAGGCTGCATCGTCCGCCGCTGCTGGCGGAATGTTGCGCTCGGTCATGACCATCTATTCTGATCCGGTGTTCTGGCGCATAGCTCCGTTCGTGGCACTGACTGCAGGCTGTCACATCGGCATACAGACACTGTGGGCTGGACCCTGGATTCGCGATGTAGCGGGGTATGACCGGGCTGGCGTTGCTCAGGTGCTGGGCTTGCAGGCAATGGGTTTTCTGGTCGGTACACTGCTGACCGGTTACGTCGCGGACTGGTTGGGCCGCAAGGGTGTTGGTCTCCTGACCACCATGACCGGCTTCATTGCCGCCTTCATGACGATCCAGCTGGTGATCCTGTTCGAACCGGTTGGTGTCACACAAATCACCTGGTTTGCGTTCGGCATGTTTGGCCAGGCTGGCATTCTTGCCTATCCGTGGCTGGCGCAATATTTTGGTTCTGATCTTGCCGGACGGTCCAACGGTTGCATCAATACACTGGTGTTCGGTACTGCCTTCGCATCGCAGTATGCCATTGGTGCAATCATCAATCAGTGGCCTGAAACAGCTGCCGGCGGATACCAGCCACAGGCCTATTATGTTTCATTCGGAATGTGTCTTGCGTTGCAGGTATTGGCCATGATCTGGTTTTTGTTGAAGGTTCCCGCATCTGTCCTCAGGAGAAAACCAGCATGAGCAATGGCGTTTTGGTTGAGGTCATGCGCGCAGGAATTGTCGAGAGCCGCCATACCGGAGCCTATGCTGTTGTCGGTGAAGGCGGTCAGTTGATCGCTTCAAGCGGCGACATTGATACGCCGGTCTTTCCACGCTCGGCAATCAAGGCCTTCCAGTGCCTTCCGGCGGTGGAGGCAGGTGTTATTGAAGCATTTGCGATGAATGATGAGGAGGTCGCGTTGGCGTGCGCGTCCCATGGTGGCGAACCGGAGCATGTCAGGGTAGCCCGTTCGGCACTTTTCAAGGCAGGTGTTGACGAAGCCGTTTATGAATGCGGTTCACATTGGCCGTCCCATTCGGAAAGCGCGCGCGACCTTGCCAGAACCGGCGGCGAAGCACGGCAGGTTCACAACAATTGTTCAGGCAAACACGCGTTCATGCTGGCATTTGCGAAAGTGCTGGGGGTTGACCACGCAGGCTATGTAAGGCGCGATCACCCGGTGCAGCAGGCTATCGAGAAGGTCGTCACAGAACTTTGTGACTATGATCTTGGTTCAACGTCATGCGGCATTGACGGGTGTTCGGTCCCGACGTGGGCTATCCCGTTGCGCAATATCGCTCTGGGTTTTCAGCGCTTTGGTTCCGGTGATGGCTTGAGTGAAGCGCGCAAGGTCGCCTGTGCACGCATCATTTCAGCCGTCCGCGCACATCCGTTCATGGTGGCGGGGAGTAATCGCTTCTGCACTGACCTGATGGTTGCCGTGCCACGTGTGTTTGCCAAGGTTGGTGCGGAGGCAGTTTACTGCGCGACCGTTCCTCATGCGCGCCTCGGCATAGCGATGAAGTGTGATGATGGCGCGGGCCGAGCTGTTGAGGTTCTGCTGGCAAGGGTGTTGGCGGAGCTTGATTGCTGGACAGCTGAAGAGCGCACATCTATTGAAGGCATGACACACAAAACAGTCACCAACTGGCGCGGCATTGAAACCGGTGATATCAGATCGGTGCGTTAGGAAACCGCGCTGACAGCGAACAAATTATCGCAAAGCTAACTCACCACATTGCCGCTGACGCTCAGCGTTTCCGGCGGCGTAACGCCGGCAACCGCCAGATCCTTTGTGGCAGGGGTGTTATGGTCCATGCCGAGAATGGCGCCGCGGTCCGCGCCTGAAATAAGATTGTTGGCGATGAGCCCGTTTTCTGCGCCCGCCGCCACTGAAGCCGATATGCCGATAGCGCATTTGCGGATAACATTGCCGGTGGCTGATACATTTCGGAAATACCTGCCCCAGCCCAACCAGATTCCGGCTGTTGGGGCGTTCTCGATAACGTTGCCGCTTACTGCGGTGTCGGCTTCCACCGCTATGCCTACACCGCGCTTGTCTACAGGATGATCGCGCAGGTTGAGATTGCGCACCAGGTTGCCCTGGCATACTGCCAGCCGGCCGCCTTCGTTGAAA
The DNA here is from genome assembly GCA_963787895.1 of uncultured Alphaproteobacteria bacterium. GTDB lineage: Bacteria > Pseudomonadota > Alphaproteobacteria > Rhizobiales > Aestuariivirgaceae > Anderseniella. The sequence goes on from CAWBEX010000007.1 coordinate 236,197, forward strand.
TTGGTTATGGAGATTCCGGTTGCAGATGTGTCGATCATGTTGTTGGCGATGATCGAGCCTTCGACGGAAAACTCCGAGTAGATTGCTACCTCGCCAAGACGCGAACAATTGTTGGCGATGATCTGTACATCTGATCCGGAATTGTTCCTCACCGCTGTGAAGGCGCAATCAGAAATCTGATTGTTGGCCACCATAACATTGCCGGCCCTGTAAATGTTTATCCCGTTGCCGTTCTGGCCTTCTCCACCGGAGCGGGCTGAAATCTGCTCTATGCGATTGCCGGTGACGATGGTGCCGTCCGGCTGCTTGGCGGACTGCCAGACGAGAATGCCGTTGTCGCCCATGCCGGTGATCAGGTTGCCGTCAATACGCAGTCCCCTTGCGTCCAACACCGAAATGCCAGCGTTGATGCAGTTCTCAACGGTTGTCCCAATGATGGCGCCGGATGAGCCCGTCATCCGGATGCCGATGGCAGAACTGTTGGCAACGAGACAATCAGCAATCACCAGGTCCCTGACACGACTGGCTTCGATGAGGCCGGCTGAATCCGAAGGCAGGGTGCGCAACTGCCCGTCGATAACAAGACCTTCCAGCCGGACGCCGCTTGTTCCTTCTGCGATGATGACCGGGGCAAGACCTGCCTGCACGATGCGGCTATGTCCCGGTGCTCCGATCAGGTTGAGGCTTGAGCGAATGCGCAAGCCCGACGCAATGTAGAGACCAGGTTCCAGTAACAGATAACCACCGCGCGCCGCAGCCTGGTCGAGAGCATATTGCAGCTCTGCGGATTGGTCGCGTTCGCCATTGGTCACAACGCCAAGCTGACTGGCTGACAGCATGCCGCCGCTCACTGCCGCGTGCACTGGTGTGGCGGTAGCAGCCAGAGTGGCCCCTGCGGCTATGGTTGCGCCAAAAACTGATCGGCGGGTCATGCTCATGTCCAAACGATCCCTGAATGGCACTGGCTGGCAGCTGTGCAGGTTACACAGCAATTTCCGTACCACTTATGGCGCATTCAGCTGGATTTCTGGCGTAAATTGAATAGGTTTATGCACCGTTTGGCGCTCAAATGCTGGAATGTTCAACGCTTGCAAAGGCACTTCCATGACTGTTCTCGACCAGAAAATGCTTTCAAGAGTGATGCAACCAATTGAAATCGCAAATGGTCTGCCCAACGCATTTTACACGGACCCTGACGTGTTCGATGCCGAAAAGCGTGTTCTGTTTGGCTCGACATGGGCCTGCCTTGGCTTTGCCAAAGACACACCTGGCAAGGGTGATGCAAATCCGGTCACGTTCCTGGGTCAACCGCTGCTGGCAGTGCGTGGCGAAGATGGAAATGTAAGAGTCTTCCAGAACGTCTGCCGTCATCGTGGCATGATCCTGGTCGAGGAAAAGACCACGCTGCGTTCGACGATTCGCTGCCCCTATCATTCCTGGTGCTACAATTTCGACGGCTCATTGCGCACCACTCCGCATGTCGGCGGACCGGGCAAGAACCTGCATGATTGCGTAAAGCGCGAAGAGCTTGGCCTAATTGAAGTGCGCAGTCACGTTTTCATGGGCATGATTTTCGTCAATCTGGATGGCAGGGCACCAACATTCGAGGTTCACGCTGCCAAGCTGCTGGATCAATGGAAAGAGTTCGTCGACCGACCGCTATATCACGGCGGAGAGGACTCATCGTTTACCCTTGAAGTGAATTGCAACTGGAAGCTGGCGGTAGAAAACTACTGCGAGAGCTACCACCTGCCGTGGATCCACCCGGGGCTCAACTCATACTCGCGGCTTGAAGATCACTACCACATCGAACAGCCTGGCAACTATTCCGGCCAGGGCACCGTGGTTTACAATCCGAAGCTCGATGACACAGGCCGTGCCTTTGCCAACTTTGACGGCCTGACGCCCAAATGGGATACCGGCGCAGAATATGTATCACTGTATCCCAATGTTCTGCTCGGCATTCACCGCGATCACTTCTTTGCCATTCTGCTTGATCCTGTCAGCAACAGCAAAACCGTTGAGCGTGTTGAAATCTACTATACTTCACCTGAGATGTGCGGGCCTGAAATGGCTGACCTGCGGCACAAGAATGCAAAGATGTGGAAAGACATCTTTGTTGAAGACATCTTTGTGGTTGAAGGCATGCAGCGTGGCCGGTCTGCATCACTCTATGATGGTGGCAAGTTCTCTCCGGTTATGGACAACCCAACGCACTTGTTCCACGAGTGGGTGGCAAAACGGTTTGCCAGCGTATGAGGTCTGAAGAGGCGTTACAGCGCGACATGCTGATGGCGCATGAGGCAGATGACAAGAGTTCGTTGCCGGTGCTCTACCTCGAGGCGGCGCAAATGCGCGCTGGACAGGGTGACGTTGACGCTGCGTGTTTCTTTTATACTCACGCCTATGTTTACGCGCTTGATTGTGGCGATAATGAAATTGCAGCATTGGCGCAGGCAAGGCTGAGAGATCATGGCCGCGACAGGTAGGCGGGTGCGTTTGCGCTGAATCAACGCTGGAAAGCGCTGATTGTGTCATGTCTTACCCCAAATTCGTGTGGAGGGTGATCCATGAACAGGCTAATGATTTACATCTACGTACTGGCTATGCCGGTTTTATCAGGCTCATTTGTGATTGGAGTTCTGACAGTGCGGGACTACCAGGCAAGCTGGCTGCTGCTGGCCGCAATTGCCGGTGTGATATTGGCGTTGCCGGTTTCATGGTATGTGAGCCGTGAAATCCTGCGGAACCAGAAGGGTTGAACCCATAGTCTGGTTACTCCGCTGCTTCCTGCGAATAGCCAAGTTTGGCGTTGAGTTTGGTCAGCAGGCGCATGGCCGCATCAGGGATAACCGTGCCCGGCGGAAAGATGATCGCAGCACCCATATCGAGGAGCGTCTGGAAATCCTGTGGTGGCACGACCCCGCCGACAGCGATCATAATGTCGTTTCGCCCTTCAGCCTCAAGCGCTGCCTTCAACGCCGGTATCAGCGTCAGGTGGCCAGCAGCAAGTGATGACACGCCGACTACATGCACGTTGTTCTCGACTGCCTGGCGTGCGACTTCTTCCGGTGTGGCAAAAAGCGGGCCTATGTCCACCTGAAATCCGATGTCGGCAAACGCTGAGGCAATGACCTTCTGTCCACGGTCGTGCCCGTCCTGTCCCATCTTCGCGACAAGTATGCGTGGCTTGCGGCCGTCAAACTCTTCAAACGCATCGACCATGGCCTGAGCCTTGACCACCCGGTCAGATTTTGCGCCAACTTCCTTGCGATACACGCCTTCAACGACATGTGTCCTGGCGACATGCCGGTTCCATATCTTTTCAAGAGCCGCAGATATCTCGCCCACCGTTGCCTTGGCACGGGCTGCATCGACGGCGGCTGCGAGCAGGTTGCCGTCGCCGGTTTTTGCAATGGATGTCAACACGTCTAGCTTCTCGTCAACCTCGGACTGGCTTCGCTCGGCTCTGAGCCGTTTCAGCTTTTCGAGCTGCTGGGAGCGGACAGACGAGTTGTCCACCTTCAGGATGTCGATCTCGGTTTCGTGGTTTGCGATGTATTTGTTTACGCCGACTATGGTCTGGTCACCGGAGTCGATGCGGGCCTGCGTCCGGGCCGCTGCTTCTTCAATACGCAGTTTGGGAATGCCTTGCGAAATGGCTTCCGCCATGCCGCCCAGCGCATCTATCTCCTGAATGTGCGCCCACGCCTTTTCTGCAAGGTCGGCAGTCAGCCGCTCGACAAAGTAGCTGCCGCCCCAGGGGTCAGCCACACGGCACGTGCCTGCTTCCTGCTGCAGGAACAACTGCGTGTTGCGGGCGATGCGGGCGGAAAAGTCGGTTGGCAATGCCAGGGCTTCATCCAAGGCGTTGGTGTGCAGTGACTGGGTGTGACCTTGCGTTGCCGCCATGGCTTCAATGCAGGTGCGGCCTACATTGTTGAAAACATCCTGTGCGGTAAGTGACCAGCCGGAAGTCTGGCAGTGTGTGCGCAGTGACAGTGACTTGTCTGATTTTGGGTTGAAATCCTTCATCAGCTTTGCCCAAAGCATGCGCGCCGCACGCATTTTGGCAATCTCCATGAAGAAATTCATTCCAATGGCCCAGAAAAACGACAACCTTGGTGCAAACCTGTCGATGGGCAAGCCCGCTGCAACACCCGCGCGCGCATACTCGACGCCGTCCGCCAGCGTATAGGCCAGTTCCAGGTCTGCCGTCGCACCGGCTTCCTGCATGTGGTAACCCGAAATCGAGATCGAGTTGAACTTCGGCATGTTTTGCGAAGTGTAGGCAAAGATGTCCGAGATGATCTTCATCGAGTGCTTTGGAGGGTAGATGTAGGTGTTGCGCACCATGAACTCTTTCAGAATGTCATTCTGAATTGTTCCAGTCAGCCTCTCCGGCGACACTCCTTGTTCTTCCGCTGCCACGATATAAAGCGCAAGTATCGGCAGAACCGCGCCGTTCATTGTCATGGATACGGACATCTGGTCGAGCGGAATCCGGTCAAACAGCGTACGCATGTCGATAGATGGAATCTATGGCCACGCCAGCCATGCCAACATCGCCGGCGACGCGAGGATGGTCACTGTCATAGCCGCGATGGGTGGCAAGATCGAAAGCGATGGACAGGCCTTTCTGGCCGGCAGCAAGGTTGCGCCGGTAGAACGCATTGGAGTCTTCAGCTGTGGAAAAGCCTGCATACTGCCGGATTGTCCACGGCTGGTTTACGTACATGGCAGGGTAAGGTCCACGCAGGTACGGCGTCATTCCCGGCCAAGTGTTGAGGAAGTCAAGACCTTGAACGTCATCAGCGCTGTAGGCAGACTTGATCTCGATCCCTTCCGGCGTGTGGTAGGTTTGCCCGCCGTGAACGGTCATGTTTGCAGGCGTTGCATAGTCCAGCCTTGAAAAGTCAGGCAGTTTGCTCATGAGGTTTCTCCCCGCACCATGGCTGACAGGTTGCTCAGAAACTCCAGGACATTTTGCCCGCTATGAACGAACTGCTTAATCCCGGCGTTTGACAGCAGGCTTTCGATATTACCCGGCTTGCCTGCCAGCATGATGTGACTTGCGCCAAGACGGCCAAGTGTTTTCGCGCTGGCTTCACCTTCGGTCGCGTAAATGCCATCGGAGGAACAGATGCAGGCTGTTTTCAAGCCACTGGCCTCAAACTCATCAATTCCGCCAGAGACGGTCTCCAAGCCGCCAGCCTCCAGAAGGTTTTTTATCCACGCGGCACGGACGCTATAGTCACCCGGAAGGCCGAGAGTGGCCAGAAACACTTGCGGGCGCTTTCCAGTGGTTTTCAAATGTTGGTCGGACAGGCAACGCAACGTTTCAAACCCTTCACCAAGCCTGTGCTGAACGAGGGGTTCGCAGGTTTCCATCTGCCCAGGCCAAGCCTCACCGATAGACCAGCCTGCAGGAACAGTCATGTCCAGTGCTTTTGCCGGGGCTTCCGACAGGTCTGGAAACTCGGAAACGCCGGTGAGCGGAATCTTTCGACTGGCAACCGCTTTGTCGCGAGCCGTGTGGATATCCGCAATCAATTTCTGGGGCACGCCTTGCACAAGTGCTGTCATCATGGCGCCAACGCGCTCGATCTGCTGGAACACGCTCCATCCTGCATGAGCCAGTTCCTGAGTCAGGGCTTCCACATGACCAGACCCTTTGGCGGCATCCCACACCCGGCCAACCCGGGATTCTTCAAGCAGCAGCGACTGGATGTTGCGGGACATGCGCCGGGCAAAACTGTCCGGCAACCCCAATGCATTGGTAAACGGTAGCACGGTGACGCTGTCTGCCCCGCCAACGCCTGCTGCGAATGCGGCGCTTGTGGTGCGCAGCAAGTTTACGTGTGAATCGCGGCGACTCATCATGCGTGCCGCCGTTTCCACGTGAAGCTCAAGCGGCGCCGGATCAATGCCTGCGACCTCCAGCATTCGAGCCCATAAAAGTCGCGCCGCACGCAATTTGGCGATGGTCAGAAACTGATCGGCATCAGCGCTCAGCAGCATGGAAACGCGCCTGGCCGAGCCTGCCGGATCAATGCCACCTTCTTCAAGCATGCGCAGATATTCGACGGATGTTGCCAGCGCGAAACCAAGCTCTTGTGCTTCGGAACAGCCAGCGCCGTGATACACGCGAGCATCGGCCTGGGCGACCGGGCCGCCGTGATCTGCTTCGGTTGCCAGTCTGAACATGTCGCCAAATCGACGTGTAAGCTCTGCGCGGGCGGTCAGCTTTCCGCCGTACGCAAATGCCCCCAGGGGATCAAGGCCGAGATTGAGGGCACAGCGACCAAGGTCGAGGCGGCGGCGCTTGTATTCTTCCAGCACAAGTAGCGCGAGATCACGGCCATTGCGCCCACCATCAAGCCGCAACGAAATGAGGTCAAGTTCGACACCCTCGAACAACCGTTCGACACTGCGCGCATCGGTGATGGCCAGTCCACCGCTGCTGGCGGAAACAGTGCCAGGCAACACCAGCGAAATGCCGGTAGCACCATTTTCCAGATCATCGAGCATTTGCACATTGGCTGCAGCGATGTCTGGCATGTCTGCCCGTTGCGTAAGTGTCCAGCTTTCCGGATTGTTGCGTGCCGGCCGCGCCATCGTCGCAGCAGCTTTAGCCGGTCCGTAGACCGGTTCTATGGCAATGCCGTCTGCCGTGCGTGAGCGCAGTGTTTCGACGCTCTTGCCTTTCAGGCTCGCTTCAACCAGCGCCAGCCAGTCATCGTGGCTGACAGCTGGGAACTCGGAGGCTAGTTTCAGATCGGCCATTGTGCGCTCGATTGTACGGTCATGTTGCAATGCACAAAATTTGTACCCCAAGCAGACGCCTGCTGCAAACCGACTTTGGTTGAAATTACAGGTAGCTGGAAATGCCCGGAATGGAACTTGCCACATCCCTGACCAGGTCATCGCCGGCCTTTTCCTTGGCATAGCCCAGGGTTTCCTTGCCGAGCACCTTGACCTGATCCATGTTGAGGCCGATTGACTGCAATTTGGAAATCGCAGCCAGTGGACCACCCATCATCCCGCCACCGAGCATGCTCAAAAAGCCACCAGTCTTCCCCGCGCCGCTGCCATGGGTGCTTGCCAGCGCATCTGCGCCAGGCACTGCATCAAACAATTGCTGCACCTTGGATTTATCGCCCTGTGATTTCACCAGCGACAACATGATGCCGATAGCCTTCTCCGCCTTGTCTGGTGAGAGACCAGTTTTGACCACTATCCGGTCAATCAACTCTTGCATGTTCTGCGAACTCCAACTTGTCCAAGCCTGTTCATTTCATGTGTTGATGTTGTATAGCAATTTCCAGTCTTACCAACAGTCTCGAATGACAAGGCAGGGAACATGGGTGAAGGTGCGGTCTATATCGGGCAAAGCGAGAAGCGCGAGGAACTGCTGCTCAAGCTGGCCAACAGGCATGGCCTGATAACCGGGGCTACCGGCACAGGTAAAACTGTGACACTCCAAATCCTGGCGGAAGGATTTTCCGCAGCCGGGGTGCCGGTGTTTGCCGCGGACATCAAGGGGGACTTGTCTGGTGTCGCGAAAGAGGGCGAACCGAAGGACTTTCTGCTCAAACGGGCCAAAACGATTGGTTTCGATGATTATGGTTTCGAGGCTTATCCGACAATCTTCTGGGACTTGTTCGGCAAGCAGGGGCATCCGATACGCACCACGATTTCCGAGATGGGGCCGTTACTGATTTCGCGGCTCATGGGGCTTACCGAAGCCCAGGAAGGTGCGCTCAACATTGCGTTTCGCATCGCCGATGAAGAAGGACTGTTGCTGCTTGATCTGAAGGATCTGAGGTCCATGCTTTCCGATCTGGCCGGTCGAGGCGGCACCCTCTCGACAGACTATGGCAATGTAGACAGGCGTACAATTGGAGCCATACAGCGCCGCTTGATCGTGCTCGAGGAGCAGGGTGGAGAAAATTTCTTCGGTGAGCCGGCACTTGAGTTGAGCGACTTGATGCGTACGACTCGTGATGGTCGCGGATACATCAACATCCTGGCAGCAGATGAACTGATGCGGTCGCCGCAGCTATATGCAACTTTTCTGCTGTGGCTGATGTCTGAGTTGTTTGAGGAGTTGCCGGAAGTAGGTGACCCGGACAAACCAAAGCTGGTGTTTTTCTTTGACGAGGCGCATCTGCTTTTCAACGAGGCTCCTGCAAGCTTGCTCACCAAGGTCGAACAGGTGGTTCGCCTGATCCGGTCGAAGGGTGTCGGCATCTATTTTGTTACGCAAAACCCGCTTGATGTGCCCGACACGGTGCTGGCACAGCTTGGCAACCGTGTGCAGCACGCGCTTCGCGCCTTCACCCCGCGCGATCAGAAGGCAGTCAAGGCGGCGGCCACGACATTCCGGCAGAATCCGACATTCAACACCGAGGAAGTGATTACCCAGTTGGGTGTTGGTGAGGCACTGATTTCAACACTCGACGCCAAGGGCGTGCCTTCCATGGTAGCACGCACGCTCGTGCGTCCTCCATCTGGCCAGCTTGGACCGATCACGCCAGACGAGCGCAAGAACCTTGTAAGGAACAGTCCTGTTCTCGGCCTTTACGACGACGCGGTGGATCGTGAATCGGCCTATGAAAGGCTGCAAATGAAAGGCGAAAGGGCAGCAAAACAGGCCAAGGTGGCGGCAGAAGCCGAAATTGCAGCCAAGCAGGAAAAGGCAGCCTCCCGAGGCTCGTCGCGCCGCACCGACAGCGCTACAGACCGGTTGGTCAAGAACGTGGCAAGCTCCGTCGGGCGCCAACTCGGCAATATGCTTGTACGCAATTCAGGTGCGATCATCCGGGGTATTCTGGGCAGTATGTTGAAGCGATAGGGCCTTCAGCTTTCCACGATGATCGTGTCGGCGATTTCAATGTCAAAGCCGGACAAGCCGACATAGTAGCGTGGCTTGCTGGCGATCAGGCGTATTGAGTTGACCGAAAGGTCGCGCAGGATTTGCGCGCCAAGGCCGATTTCATGCCACTGCTCTTCCCGCGTGCGGGCAGATTGCGTGTCTTCATCAGATTGCGGTTTGCCGAGCCTTGAAGCAGGCACACCGGCCACGCCCTCGCGCAGATACACCAGAATGCCCCGGCCTTCCTTCTTGAATATGTCATAGACGGTGTTCAGCGTATCGCGGTTTCCAAGGACGTCCTCAACCAGGTTCTGACGATGCAGCCGCACAGGAATGTCCTTGCCGGAAGAGACGTCACCATACACCAGCGCCAGGTGCTGAACCGGATCGAAGTGAGTGGAATAGGCGATGCCGGTCGCCTCGCCTGCAGGTGTTGTCACATTGAATTCGCCATCGCGTTCCACCAGGCGTTCGCGCTGCTGACGGTAGGAAATGAGGTCGGCAACGGAAATGATCTTGAAGCCGTGTTCGCGGGCAAAATCCATTACCTGCTGGCCGCGCTTTACTGTGCCATCATCATTTACCAGTTCGCAGATCACGCCTACTGGCGGTTCACCGGCAAGGCGCGCAAGATCGACCGCAGCCTCGGTGTGGCCAGAGCGCATCAAGACGCCGCCGCGCTTGGCAATCAGCGGAAACACATGGCCAGGACGCACGAAGTCTTCGGCGTGCACATTGGCATTGGCCAGCGCATGCACGGTTGCGCTGCGTTCCTTGGCGGAGATGCCAGTGGTCAGGCCCACCTTGTAGTCGATGGACACAGTGAAGGCGGTTCCCAGCGGTGCATCATTGTCAGATACCATCGGGTCAAGCTTCAGCCGGCGTGCATCCTCACGCGTCATCGGTGCGCAAACGATGCCGGAGCCGTGGCGCACCATCATCGCCATCTGTTCATTGGTGACCTTGGAAGCAGCGGCAATCAGGTCACCTTCGTTCTCCCGGTCATCATCATCGACCACGACAACCATTTCACCCGCCTTGATGGCGGCAATCGCACTGGCAACCGAATCGAGCTTGTCTGTCATGTCATCTTTTCCCGCAAGTGCAGGCGACAGATCGCCCGGCTTGACCTTGTCTCTGGTTAGGCGCTGGATCTTCAAGGCAAGCTCCAGCGAGGGCGTGTCGCCGGATAACAACTGCGACACGCGGCCAGCGGATATGCCCAGGTTCCGGGCAAATTCCGCCTTGGTCGTGTCAGCCTGCTTTAGCCAGTCGACGAGTTTCATGGGGAAACCTTTAGCAGGGCTAAAGGAGTGTGGCGAGTCCTCATTTGGGAGTGGGTCGCAGGTCAGCAAAGCGGACCTTTCGACCAGACCTGGGTGGACGCTGAACGTTCGCTCTTGCTGGCAATGCGGAAACATTTCACGCAGAGCGCATGAGTCCCAAGTGCAAAAAGGCGACGTTTCGGTCAAACCGACGTGGGCGATTCTGATGGCGGTGAATTGTTGAGCGCGACTTCAATTATACCCGCAAAGACGATCAACGAGGTTCCAACGGCCTGCGGCCAATCGAACGTTTCTTCCGTCAGCAATGCTGCGCTGATGACGCCGACGACAAGTTCAGACAGAATCAGAATGCCGAACACACCAGTCCCGATTTTTGACGGAGACCAGAATATCAACGCCGTTGTCGGCAGAACGAACAACAATGAAATCGCGAGCAATAACGGGAGGCTGGATAGGGCATTGTCCAGCGTCGGAATGTTCCCGACGGACCCGGCCAGCATTGGGTATTGATAGATCGTCGCGAATAGTCCGAAGATGATTACAGGAAAGAGCAGCGGGAAAACGCCCTTGGGTTTTTCTACCTCTGTCCGTGCAGCGCCCGCCGCGATCAAGAATCCGGCCAGTAATCCAAACCAGTCACCGAGATAGATTGGAATTGGTCCGCCGGCCTCCGTTCCAACCGCAATCCAGACACCTGCAAGCGCTAGGCTGACCGTGACAATCCGCGACCAGCCCAGACGCCTTTTGAGATAGGCGACCTCAATCAGCGAAGCCCAGAACGGGGTCAGATAAAAGAACACCAGTGCCCGGATGACGTCCGTTACTAGAACAGAGTTCGCGTAGAAGATTGCCCCGCTGCCCAGGAGTAATCCACAGGCCCAATGGCGTAGTCCAATTTCCTTGCCATTCAAAACGCGCCACACCGCGACCGGCAGGAGAACGACAAACGAAATGACGTACTGTGCGACGGTTCCCCAACCGCCCGTCATGCCAGCCTCGAGCAACGCGCGTTGCGGTAGCCAGTACAAGCCCCAGGCCCCGGCTGCCAGAAAGACGGCAAAGCAGATCGACAAGTAATGCGGATGACGCATATATGGCTCCGACAAGGCCCATGTTCGCCGATCAAACATTGTGGCTGAAGAATAACAAAGTCTTACGTGAACCAAACACACTGACCATTCCATTTGCGACGCCGACAGGCGTCTCGCCGACTTCAGGTTTTGTTCAGGAGTGGAGATCGGCGACCTTGGTATTGAAGGTTCTTCTGACCTCCGCGCTAGGTCAAAAATCGCCTTTGCGACAACGGCAATTTCCAAGGGTGAACCTGCCGTTCAATCGAGACTACTCGAACGACCGGGAAGGGCTCAAAGCCGCCATCTCGATTCCGAGCCAGCAAACAAAAACGGGGCCCCGAGGGACCCCGCTCATATCTCATATTTAGTGTCTGCAGCTGAATCTATGCAGCAGCAGAGTGCATCTTTTCCACGTGTTCCCAGTTCACCAGGCTGTCGAACCAGGCTTCGAGGTACTTCGGGCGGGCATTGCGGTAGTCGATGTAGTAGGAGTGCTCCCACACATCACAGCCCAGGATAGGCATCGCGCCATGCATCAGCGGGTTTTCGCCATTGGCGGTTTTCATAACGGCAAGCTTGCCATCCTTGACGGCCAGCCACGCCCAGCCGGAGCCAAACTGCGTAACGCCTGCGTTGATGAAGTCAGCGCGCATCTTGTCATAGCCGCCAAGATCGCTGTCGACCGCCTTCTGAAGGGCGCCGGGCAGCTTCTTGCCGCCGCCGTTGGGTTTCATCCATTTCCAGAAGTGCATGTGGTTGTAGTGCTGGCCGACATTGTTGACGAGCCCGGCATTCTTTTCAGCAAAGGCTGCCTTGCAAATGTCTTCGATTGATTTGCTCGCAAGTGGCGAATCCTTCAGCAGGTTATTGCCGTTGGTGACATAGGCCTGGTGATGCTTGTCGTGGTGAAACTCGAGCGTTTCCTTGGACATGTATGGTCCAAGTGCATCATGGGAATAGGGAAGATCAGGAAGTTCAAGAGCCATTTCAATAGCCTCCGGTTTGGTTTTGCTGTTGTTGTATTTATAACGCACCTAGGGCGCCCTGGTTCAGAAAAATGCCTGAATACCGGTCTGTGCGCGGCCCAGGATCAGCGCATGAACATCATGCGCGCCTTCATAGGTGTTCACTGTTTCCAGATTCACCATGTGACGAATGACGTGATACTCGTCAGAAATGCCGTTGCCGCCGTGCATGTCGCGCGCCATGCGGGCAATGTCCAATGCCTTGCCGCAATTGTTCCGCTTCATGATCGAGATCGCGACAGGTGACACAGTCCCGGATTCAAGCCCGCGGCCCAGAGACAGGCAGCCATGCAGGCCAAGCGTGATTTCAGTTTGCATGTCGGCGAGCTTCTTCTGCACAAGCTGCGTGGCGGCCAGTGGGCGGCCGAACTGCTTGCGGTCAAGAGTGTATTGCCGTGCCCGGTGCCAGCAGTCTTCAGCTGCTCCAACTGCTCCCCACGCAATGCCGTAGCGAGCCTTGTTGAGGCAGCCAAACGGACCGGATAGCCCGCGAGTGTTCGGCATCAGTGCGTCTTCGGGCACTTCCACATCTTCCAGCACAATCTCACCGGTCACCGAAGCGCGAAGCGAGAACTTGCCTTCGATCTTCGGGGTGGAGAAGCCCTTTGTGCCGCGCTCCACAATGAAGCCGTGAATGCCTTCGTCTTCAAGCTTGGCCCAGATGATGGCAATGTCGGCGATGGGAGAATTGGTGATCCACATCTTGGCACCGTTGAGCAGATAGCCGCTGGAGGTGCGCTTGGCGCGGGTTTTCATGCCACCGGGGTCAGAACCTGCATCGGGTTCCGTCAGTCCGAAACAGCCGACCATCTCGCCAGTGGCGAGCTTTGGCAGATACTTTTTCTTCTGTGCTTCTGAGCCATAGGCCTCGATCGGGTGCATGACGAGTGAGTTCTGTACCGAGATGGCAGACCTGTAGCCTGAATCAACTCGCTCGATTTCGCGTGCGATCAGTCCGTACGCCACGTATCCCAAGCCAGCGCCACCATATTTGGGGTCGGTCATAATGCCCATAAGACCCAGCTCGCCGGCCTCGTTCATGATCTCGCGGTCGAAGCGTTCATCGCGAAACGCACTCTTTACCCGGCTCATCAGCTTGTCCTGACAGAAGTCGCGCACGCTGTCGCGGATCATGCGCTCTTCTTCTGTCAGGTGGCTTTCAAGGTCTAGCGGGTCTTCCCAATTGAACTCGGCTACCAGCGATGGTTTTGCTGAAATATTGTGGGCAGTGTCAGCCATTTCGGGCCTCCAGGTTTCCTGATGTCAGTTTTGCGCGGCAATGTGCGCCGGAACGCAGCGCGTTGCAAGGTTTGCTGGTGCACAATTCCTTTGCATGGAGCGCATTCAGCTTCCCGCCACCAGCAGCCCGAAGGCATAAACCAGCGCGACTTCCTTCAACCGGTCGAAGCGACCGGATGCGCCGCCGTGGCCTGCGCCCATTTGCGTCTTGAACAGCAAGAGGTTGTCATCAGTCTTGAGTTCACGAAGCTTAGCCACCCATTTTGCGGGTTCCCAGTATGTCACGCGCGGGTCTGTCAACCCGCCAACTGCCAGCAGGTTTGGATAGTCTTTCGCCACCACGTTGTCATAGGGGCTGTATGAGCGCATGTACTCAAAGGCTTCCTTGCTGGCCAGTGGATTGCCCCACTCGTTCCACTCCGGTGGGGTCAGCGGCAGCGTGTCGTCGAGCATCGTGTTCAGTACATCTACGAACGGAACCTCGGCAATAATTCCCCGGAAAAGGTCTGGTGCCATGTTGGCGACAGCCCCCATCAGCATGCCGCCAGCACTGCCGCCCTGCGCAACGATGTTGCCTTGGGTGGTGAAACCTTCCGCCACGAGATGGCTTCCGGCAGCAATGAAGTCTTCGAAGGTGTTCTTCTTGGTCATCATTTTGCCGGCCTTGTACCAGCCATACCCCTTGTCCTTGCCACCGCGAATGTGGGCAATGGCATAAATGAAGCCGCGGTCCACCAGCGACAGGATGTTGGTATTGAAGCCTGCTGGCATGGCAATGCCGTATGAGCCATATCCGTAAAGCCAGACAGGTGCGCTGCCATCAAGCGGTGTTGATGTGCGATAGAGCAGTGAAATTGGTACCAGCTCGCCATCGGCGGCAGGGGCCATTATGCGGCGGGTGACATAGTCATCCGGGTTGTGTCCTGATGGCACTTCCTGCGTCTTGCGAAGTGTGCGTTCGCGGGTCGCCATATCGTAGTCGAACACCTGGCTTGGCGTTGTCATCGACGAATAGGTAAAACGAAGATTGGTCGTGTCGAATTCGTATCCAGCTGACATGCCGAGGGAATATGCTTCCTCGTCAAACGCAATGGCGTGTTCCTCGCCAGTCTTGAGGTCGCGGATGATGATGCGGGGCAGCCCTTGCGCACGCTCAAGCCGGGCGAGGTGGCCTGAAAACACGGCTATATCGATAATAAGCGTGCCCGCCCGATGCGGCACCAGGTCTTTCCAATTCGCACGCTCAGGGTTTCCCACCGGCGCGGTGACAATCCGGAAATCTTCCGCATTATCTGAGTTGGTCAGTATGTAGAGAGTTCCATTCGCCTCATCGGCGGAATACTCGTGGCCAGTTTCGCGCGCCGAGATCAGTCGCGGTTGTGCGCCTGGATTACCGGCCTGAATCAGCCAGCATTCGGAGGTCTGGTGGTCGTGACAGTCGATTACTATCCATTCACCTGATTGCGATTTCCCACATGACATGAAGAACCCAGGATCGGTCTCTTCATGCACCAGAACGTCTTGTTCAACCGGTGTGCCAAGCTCGTGACGGAACAGTTTCGAAGGGCGGTGATTTTCGTCAAGCCGGACATAAAAGATGCAACTGCTGTCGGCTGACCATACGGCGCTGCCGCTGCTGTCAGCAATTGCGTCAGGCAGGTTTTCACCGGTTTCAGCATCACGTAGAATCAGGGTGAAGTATTCCGAACCCTTGTCATCTGAACCGAACGCCACAAGCTTGTGGTCAGGTGAGTGGGACGCCCCGCCAAAACGGAAGTATTCCTTGCCATCCGCTTCCCTGTTTCCGTCTACCAATACATGCTCGCTGCCGCCGTCTCGCGGTGTGCGCACAAACAATGGCTGTTGCCCGTCGGTTATGAATTTTACCCCGTAGGAGTAAGGTCCATCTGGCGAAGGCACCGAGGAATCGTCGGCCTTGATACGGCCTTTCATTTCCGCGAACAACTTGTCTTGCAGTGCTTTTGTC
Organism: uncultured Alphaproteobacteria bacterium; assembly: GCA_963787895.1. Taxonomy (GTDB): domain Bacteria; phylum Pseudomonadota; class Alphaproteobacteria; order Rhizobiales; family Aestuariivirgaceae; genus Anderseniella. The sequence continues at coordinate 251,685 of CAWBEX010000007.1, forward strand.
GGCTGCATTTTCTGCTCGACGAAACCGTTTTCGGCTTCAAGATGTGTACGGATATCGCTTGAAAGCAACGAGGGGTCCCGCATGACCTCTTGCCAGTTATCCGCGCGCAGCCAACCGTAGTCATCAGTGATCTGGTGGCCGTGAAACTCTCTGATAACAGGCCTTTTTTCTGCTCTTGGCGGCATCTTTGTCATTAAAACTGTCCGGGTTTTTGAAAATTTGTAGCGACTGCAATCATATCCGCAGTGGTCCTATATCAGACCCTGCCAGTTCGGGCCATATACCTCCGACTGCTTGTCGTAAGGGGCGGTTTGTTCAATTTTCCTCGAACTTGAGGGCTGCGCCGTTCATGCAGTAGCGCTGACCGGTGGGGGCTGGGCCATCAGGAAAGACATGCCCGAGATGGCCATCACAATTTGCGCACCGCACTTCTGTTCGGGTCATGAACAATGACCGATCGGAGTGCTCGGTCACGGCATTCTCGCTCGCTGGTTTGAAGAAACTGGGCCAGCCAGTTCCGGAATTAAACTTTGTGTCTGAGGCGAACAATTCGGCCCCGCAACCAGCACAATGGTATGTGCCGTCTTGCTTGCTGTTGTGGTAGGGATGCGAAAAGGCTCTCTCGGTACCGTGACGTCGCAGCACGCGATACTGTTCTGTGCTGAGTTGTTCGCGCCACTCTTCATCAGATATCGTCTTTGCATCACTCATCACCAGTCACTCCTTGTCGAAATACAATATGATGGATTGGGCAGCCAGGGCAGGCTTGTCCTTTCCTTCAACGTCCATGGTCACATCATAGATTGCCCGGACAAATCCGTCTTCAACAGAAGCGCGCGCAATTGTCATGCTGGCGCGCACCCTGTCACCAGCAAGCACCGGTGTTATGAAGCGCAGCTTGTTCAACCCGTAATTGATCATCTTGCCGACTTGTTCAATCTGAATTAGTTCGTAAGAAATCGGTGCAAGAAGTGACAAGGTCAGATAGCCGTGTGCCACTGGTGCATGGCCGAGCACCTGCTGTGCACGCACGTCGTCGAGATGGATCCACTGATAGTCATCGGTTGCTTCTGCAAACGCTGCAATACGTTGTTGCGGCACCTCCAGCCAGCGGCTCGGGCCAATTGTCTTACCGGCGTGCCCGGCAAGCTGCGCGGGTGTTTCCAAGAATAGCATATTGGGCGCCTTATGACCTGGGAACCAAAAACTCGCTCATTGTTAAGTCGGTCTACACCATTTTTGGTGTTTTCTGTAGGTTGAGTTGGGCGAAGATAGTTAGTGGGTTGATTTGTGGCAGGTGAGGGCGAAATAGCCGGTGCAGCGACTTTTCGCGGGCATTGGGAACCCGTATTGGCTACCCAGTTAAGCCTTGCCCGCGACAAATTGCTTTCCGTGGCCGATGATGCGAGCCTGCCAGACAGCGGGCCCGATCTGGCGCTGTTTTCCATTGTCGCTGGTTTCACGCTGCCCGATGCGATTGCGGCAGAGTTTGCTATCGAAATGCCGCCGGAAAGTTCGGTCGAGTTGCTTGTGGGAAGCCTGGCAAGTGAACCGGAAGATCACGTCGCACCGCCCGCCATATTGGGGACCCAGTCTGTTGCCGACGCCAGCCGCGATCTCGTAAAGATTATGACGTTGCCATCCGGGCAAGCACAGCCTCAGGAGCGTCTGTTTGCCGGTGATGCACTTGTTGGAATTCTGCCGCATTTGCAGCCTGCCGACCTGATCAAACTGACACGCACGGTTGCCCGGCTTGATCAGGTATCTGCCAAATTGCGCACTTTTCTGGTTTTGAACAAGGATGCCGCCATATCCGGGCGCATGTTGAAGGATGCGCAAAATGTGTCTGATGAAGATCTGTTGCGTCTGGTGCCTCTGGCGAGTGAGCAACAGTTGCGCTTAATCGCACGGCGCAGACATGTCGGCATGATTGTCAGCAACGCAATAGTCGATACAGGCAACAAGACCGCAATACTGGATCTGCTGCGCAATCCGCAGGCTGAGCTGTCTGCCAATGCCTTTGACCGGCTGGCACAGATATGCATTGGCAACAAGGATTTGGAGTCTGCGCTGTGCAATCGCGCCGACATTCCACAAGCTGTAGGATTGTTGCTGTTCTGGCAGGTGAACCGCAATCTGAGAAGGTACCTGCTTACCAGGTTTCTTACGGAGTCTTCTGCTCTGGGCAAGGTTATTGAAATTGCCATGGCCGCAGGCGCTTTGCCGCCGCTAGGTAGCCAGGCATCAGCAACCGATATCGAGGACATCGTCTCCCAGATTGAGACCGGGAATCCGAGGGCTGCCGAAACTCTGTCGAGAGTGTGCAAGATATCCCCTGAAACCGCTGCCCGGATCGTGGATGATCCTGGCGGTGAGCCGCTTACCGTCGCATTCAAATGCCTGGCCCAATCGCGCATGACCATGGCCCGAGCGATACAACGCTGGATCAAGTCGGACAATTGCAAGATTAGTGGCGAAGAGCGGTTGGTTGAACTGCATGCCCAGTTTGACAGCATGTCCTTTAACAAGGCGCGTATGTTGATCGCCTATTGGGATTGGGCCTCGAGAGAGGCCGGCCCGTTTACCGATCTTGCCACAAACTGATGTCGCAAGTGCAGGCATGGGGAAATGTCAAGTTTTATGGTATACCTGTCGGTAATGATGAAACATTCATTATTTCTCGCAAAAACAATTCGTGCAGTGAAATTTGTGCTGTAATAATGTTTTTCTTGATATCGACCTTAGGTTATTTTATAGAAACAAGCTCTAAGAATTGTCTTGGCAACTTTTAATTGCCAAATCAAGAAACAGGTGTGAAATGTCCGAAACTGATGGAAATGAAACAACTTTCGTCGAGCTGACCACAGAGATAGTGTGTGCTTATGTTGGTAACAACGCGGTTCCAGCTTCGGAAATCCCGGCGTTGATAAAGCAGGTGCATGGCGCTCTTTCTGAAGCAGCCAATGCAAGTTCAGCGGAAAACTTGCCTGCACCTGAACCGGCAGTTTCGGTCAGCCGGTCAATTACCCCTGATTATCTAATCTGTCTGGAAGACGGCAAGAAGTTCAAGTCGCTCAAGCGTCACTTGCGCACTTCATATGGAATTTCTCCAGAAGAATATCGGGAGAAGTGGGGTCTGAAGGCTGACTATCCGATGGTCGCACCCAATTATGCTGCAGAGCGTTCCAAGTTGGCAAAGAAGATCGGGCTTGGCCGCGGGCGCGCCAAACGCTGAATCAACCGAAGTAAGCTGCCCTTGGGCCTTGCGGATCAGTCTGCGCTTATTCAATAATGCGTCGCAGGATTGCAGGCTAACTAAGGGGAAGTTAAGTTGGGCGGCGACATGGATGCCTTTCGGGTGCAATTGATGGTGCCCGAACAAAGGCAGCTATTTGATTACTGGATTTCTTGCGGTTTAGACGGCGCCATGCCGTCCAGGGAGGCATTTTCTCCTGCCGCGATACCTCGATTGCTGCCTTTCATCAGCCTGATAGATGTCGAGCCGGAAGGAGAGTTTCGTGTTCGTCTGGCCGGTACGCGGCTGCGGGATGTTTTTGACCGCGAGATAACTGGCATGACAGTGGCTGAATTGGAGCGTGTCTCCAATTCAGGATACTGGCAACGTGCATGCTCAACCGTGGTTGCGAATTTGCTCCCGGCACAAGGTGCCATGCGTTCGCCGCGCATCACCAAAGATCATCTGGTTCAATTCTGGCTGAGGCTGCCATTCGTCGATTCAGAAGGATGCGTAAAACAGCTGTTGGGTTTTGATACGTGTCTGCCTTCGGTTGGATTGGGGTTTGATGTTCACGACGATGTGCGGATTGCTAGTGGCGTTGCTATGGCGTAGCAAATTTTACGATCTTATTGACAAATAGGAAAATATGTATATTGTGTTTTCAATCGCAGATTGGGAGCACGAGTTTGAACGCCAACATCTCAAGACATCAATACAGAGCCAACGCAGTCATCGTGCTGCGTAGATTGCTGCCCGCGGGCAGTTACATAAGCCAGGCACACCAGCAAGCGGAAAAATGGGGCGTTCTCGTAGCACGAAACCAGTATGCCAGACCCGTTGACTGGGTTGATTCCGGTTTTGCCAGAATGCTGACTGACCATGGATTGCTGGAGAGTGACCCGCTGGGGCGATTGACGATCTCCAGCAGTGGCCTTTCATGGTTGCAAACCAACGGATCAGGGTCGCAAGGCGGCAAATCGATGCCAGCGGCGCGAGCCAATGGAAAGCGAAAACCCTCAGCCGCCCGTACTTCAACTGTGACGCAACAGGTACGGGTGAACGATGGAGAAAGTCCGCTGGCCTGGCTTGCAACCCGCAATGACCCTGATGGTCGGCCAATTCTAACACAGGCCATGTTTGATGCAGGCGAAAGGTTGCGCAATGATTTCGAGCTGGGCCAGATGGGCGCGCGGGTCACTGCTTCGTGGGAGGCATCCATTGCGTCCGGTGCAAGTGGCAGATCCGGGGTGTCCAACAGTGGCCTCACGGCAAGTGAAGCTGCACTGGCGGCTCGTCAACGAGTTTGGAAGGCGTTGCAGTCTGCTGGACCGGGGTTGTCTTCAATCCTGCTCGAGGTGTGTTGCCTTGCAAGTGGGCTGGAAACAGCAGAAAGGCACTTGAAGTGGCCGAAGCGCTCGGCCAAACTTGTGCTCGTGCTGGCATTGGACAGGCTGGCAGACCACTATGGACTGGTTCCCAAGAGCCGCACCAGCCACGCATGCAGGTCGTGGGGGCTAACGGACTACCGGCCGGAGTTGTTGGGTCACCTGAGCCAACCGGAGAGTTAGCCAGTCATTCGCGCAGCATCAGTCTTGATGCGCCGGATCATTGAAGCAAGACCATTCGATCGCTGCGGTGTCAGAGCCTCATGAAGGCCAAGCTGCTCCAATTTTGCCTGAACATCAATGTTGAGGATATCGGCGGGCTGCTTGCCCGAAAGCAGGATCCTCAATATGGCAATAAGGCCCTTCACAATGAGCGCATCACTGTCGCCTTCGAACACCAATGTCGGCTCTGGACCTGTGCTGTCCATGTTCGATATCAGCCAGACCTGGCTTGCGCACCCTTGCACCTTGTATTCAGGGGTGCGGAAGCGGTCGTCGATCGGCGGCAGCATCCGGCCCAATTCGATGACATATTTGTAGCGTTCTTCCCAATCATCCAGGAATTCAAAATCATCCAGCAACTGGTTGAAGTCTGGGGTGGCCAAACGGAGTCTCCTTGCGGCGTTAGGACAATCAGTGCCCCTTCCGATAGCGCGCCTGAGATGCGCCGGCAACAAGGCAGTGAGTCGCGGATGATCCAGGAAACTATCAAAGCTGGCCAAGAAAATGGCCGCAATGCACGAAGGGCAGGGGTACATTGCGGCCCAGTGACCCGGTGGGTGCCGGGTGGGGTATTCTGGTAGGTTAGGTGCTAACCCTGGTTGCGTGACGCTGGTCCGCGCCATACAGGCACCAGGTCCTCAATTTTGAGGGTGTTGACATTACCGGCCTGTTGGCTTGTTGGCTTGCTGTTTGAGCCCGTGACAATGCTGTCAACGGCGGTAGCTTGTGCATACATCAAGTGTTGCAATGCTGCAGGTTGAACTGCATTGGCATCTGATTGTGCCGGCGGTTGCAGATTCAACTGCGGTGAAGTCGGTGTCAGCGTGCCCTTGAGTGCAGGTTCGACACTATCGTGTCCGCTCTGCTCGGCGCCGGCCCATTCATACAGCAATCTGATAGAATACTTCGCCTTGACCTCGGCAGCATTGGCAACTTCCCCCAGCACCTCGCATGCCTGCGGTTGGCGCTGACAGAACGAAGCAGCGTCTGCAAATATGCCAATGGCCACCGACACAAACTCGTGCGTCTGAACGGCCGACACCGGTTGAGCCGAAAATTTGCTTTGCATGTCTTCTGGAGGCATTGGAGCAAGAAGCAGGGCAACTCCTCCAATGAAAAGATACTTCATGACACCCATCTCAAACCCCATTTGTTTTGGTTTTTCCAAATACTATTTTTCAATATGGGTTAGATGTACTTTTTCTGGCTAAAACAACGACCGAGAATTCGATTAGTATTTGCGGTAACTTTGATTAAAATTTTACTGAATATCAGAGAACGGGGCGGGTCAATGGCGGACTTCTGCGGTTTCCCGCAAGCGGGTGCAAACACTTTTCAAGCTTGGAGCAAGGTGGTGTTAACTCAGATATGACAGTGTTCTGGAAACCGAAAAAAGCTTGCCAGAATTGGCTGGAGAGACCATGAACGAGGAACCATTGTTCTCAGAACATACCCAGGGCCCAGGAGTTGGCGTGCTTCTAACAGGATCAGGGCTGGCGCTGGCAATGGTTGGCCTTGTATGGACAAATCTGTTGTTCGGAGATCATCTGCCTGTGCCGCGCCAGGAAAGAGCGCCTGCTCCCGTTGTTGCAACCAGTGAGTCACCCGAGGGACTCGAACAGTCAGCCGCAGCCACTACCAACAAGTTTCCTGTTGCACATGTGAATGTCGAGATTGCACCCAGTGCCGCCTATGAACGAGAATCTGATCCCCTAGGACAGCTCATATTGCAGACGGGGTCCGAACCCGGTGGTGACATGCCCGTCACCACTTCAGCAGAGCCATCGCTGGTGCTGACCGCGCAAACTGAACTGGCCCGGTTGCAGCTTTTCGATGGAACGGTTGACGGCCTGCCCGGCGCTGACACCCGTGAAGCGATCCGCAAGTACCAGGCCATCAATGGGCTGGCTGTAACAGGTATCGTTACACGCCCGCTTCTTGATCATATCCAGATGGCCGGTAAATTTGTGCAAGCTGGACAGACAAGTGTCGAGATGTACCAGGTTCAGGAGGGGTTGGCAAAGCTGGGGTACTCACCGGGCCCGAGCGATGGCAGTGCCAACGAGGAGACCAGGGCGGCAATTCGTATGTTCGAAGCAGATCGCGGATGGCCTATTACGGGTGAACCATCGCCTGCGCTTTTGAAAGAATTGAATGGCTGACGCAGTCGCAAACAGGTTGTGGCGTCATGTCTGTAACAAGTAGTATCTGGACTTCTGCTTACATCCGCCGCTGCAATATCAATGCATTGCCATGTACGGTAGTGCGAAAGGGGGCTGCGGAAGCTGGTGCAATTTTCGTGTGCATTCGCATCAGCGAGCAGGAAGTCTGGATCATGGGTCCGCCACCGGGACCAACTCTCGATGATATCGGCGAGCGGATATTTGAACCTCGAATGCCGAAGGCTGTCACCCAGCGTGAAGCAGATGCCTATATTGCCCGGCAGGCAGATTTTGATGCGGACATCTGGGTCATTGAAGTGGAAGACCGTGATGGAACGGCCTTCTTGCGGTGAACCAACATCGAATTGTTCACAACAACGCCTTTGTAGCGGCTGTAATTAGTCAATTTTTAACCATACCACCTGCCTAATTGCACGACCATGTAAACAGATGGCCTTGGGGTGCCGGGTGAATGTCAAATGTTGTGAGCTTGCAATCTGCATTAAGGGCGAATCCAATCGACAGGATTCCCAGCGGACAGACTTGCGAAGTCGTAATCTTTCCAGGTGTACGCAGGGAGAGGTGGGATGTCATGACCAACCAGGCCGTTGAATACGAAGGCGGTCGGAAGCACTGACAGTCTGCCGTTAAGAACGTTACATCGCGCTGTCTTCACCCGGAAACGAGCGCGCAACTGGAACCGCTCAACGCTGCATGGGCGCGAGTTCTTTCCAGTGTTGTCGCTCCTGCAGTACGAAGGACGATCACGCCGGTTCTGCTGCCGGTCAAAACAGCAATTGAATCCCCTTTGTTTCCAATTGCATTGGCCGCTTCGACAATAGCTTGCGGTCCGGGATCTTCATTGTGCAGGAATATTTGCAGGTTCCGCCGCGGTGCCTGCTGGTCATTCAGGGTGTAGATTGCGTTGCCTCTGCCATCAAAAACCTCAAAGGCCCAGTACTGATCCGGAATCAGTGCAAGCAGACGCAGGCTCCCATTTTCAAGATCGAATGGACACACGGCGTACACCAGTTCGGCTGGAAACTCGGCCATGCTGAACGATGCTCTTTCCTTGCGGGCGATGGTCAACGTATTGATGCCAGTCTCCGAAATTATTGCATCAAGCCTTGATTGCAATTGGCTCGAGGGCACGAACAGGACATAACACAGGTGGGCAGCTATTGCGGTTAGCGCCGTAAAAATTCCCCAGAATACCCGCGTTGAACTCATGAACACACCACGAGCCTGGTACTGGGTAAGCTCAGCTTTTCCTGTTGCTCCGTACTCTGCGACACGATGGTGTCGCCGTCATACATGCGTAGAACAATCTTTGGAACTTCCGTAGTGGACCATTTGAGCCAGTTGCCAGATTGTGGAGTTGTTGACAGGCTGATTTTGATCGTGCCCTTTTCGGCAAAAGTTGTGTCTTGTGTCAGCAACTGCGGACTCTCATCGTCTCCTGTCGGCACTGACACGACCCAGCGTCTCGCAGAAGGCCGCGGCATTTCCAGCATGTAGGTGCAATCTGGCGACAATTTACTGCCGCCATCATCCCGGCTGCGATAAAAGGTAAGTACTTCGCCAAAGTGCTCAGGCAGCAAACCGGCATTGTGGTAACGCGCGATAGTGTAGGGATTGCTGTTGGGGGCTCCTGAAACCGGCCAGAATTGCCAGTTCTCAAGCTGCTCTGCAAACAGTGAACTGCGCCCGCCTGTCAGATAACTGGCGCTACCTACTCCTACGGCAACACCAACAAGCAAACTGAGGGCAAATCTGATAGATGGGCTCATGGGCGAACTAACTGGGGTGGTCAGAAGTCTGGTGACGCATCTGTGTTGAGCTGCGGCACTCGATTTTTGATCGTAGCAGGTGCAGCAAGACGCGAGCAAGCGCGCTTTGCATGAAGAAGGCCGCGGCGAGTTATCGAGAGTTCAGAATTTGCCTAAGTCTGCGCGCGTTGCGGTTGCGTTTTGCGGTGCCGCTATTACGCGTTTGTGAAATCAATCTAGTTCGCCTGGGGTTGTTTTCAGCATCCAGCCGGATCCTTCTGCTGCCGTTGGTTGTTGGCCGCACAACCCGCACTTTCTTTTCCTTGGTATTGAAAAGGGTGAACATGTCTCGCAGAACACTGATAACTGCATCGTCATTCGGTTTCACCAGGCTGCCATCCGGCCCAGCTTCTTCATCCGAGCTGGTAGCCGCAACCTGCACCTCTGGGCTACCAATGTTGTCCAGGACGTTGCGGTTGTTACGCAAGAACTCGGCATGTTGTTCTGTTGCCGGCAATCCGACGATGGACACTGGAGCCTTGGCGCGGTCGGCACGCAGCATGAAAGCCTTCCATGTCATTGCCGGTATTGATCCGCCTGTAGCACGGTTGGTTGGCGAGTAGTCGTCGTTGCCATACCAGACACCGGTCACATACTTGCCTGTGAACCCTACGAACCAGGCATCGCGATAACTCTGCGTGGTACCCGTCTTGCCTGCGACCGGCGTATAGCCCAGATCAGCCCGCCTTGCGGTTCCGGCGGTAACCACCTCTCCAAGCATACTGTTGAGATCTGCAGCAACCCGCTCCGGAATTACCTGTTTGGCTGCAAGCGAATTCCTTTCGCGTGAGTAGATTAATTCACCCGACGTGCGGCGTATTTCGAGAACTGTATGTGGACGGCTGAGCTTGCCGCCATTCGCAAATGTGGCATACCCGGTTGTGATGTCCAGAACCGTCATGCCGCTGGCGCCGAGAACCATTGAAGGTACAGACTGTATTTCCGACTGGACGCCGACCAGATGGGTTGCATCGATAATTTTTTTGCGACCAATTTGCGCCATCAAGCGGACTGGTACTGTGTTGTAGGATTTGGCCAGAGCCGTCCTTAGATTTGTACGCCCGGCATATCGCAGCGAATAGTTTCTGGGAGACCAGTTGCCAATGGTGATGGGCCCATCAACGATGGGTGTGTCAGGACGCATACCTTCGAGCAGCGCTGCCAGATAGACAAATGGCTTGAAGCTTGAACCCGGCTGACGCAAGGCATCAGTGGCCCGGTTGAACTGGCTTTCCTCGTAGTCGCGCCCACCGATGATGGCTTGAACGGCACCGTCTGGCGTCATTGATACAAGCGCCGCCTGGGTAGCATTATATTTTGGTCCCTCGGTTTCCAATACCTTGTTGATTTCTTCTCTGGCAGCCTTTTGCATGTTGAGATCAATGGTTGTCTTGACTTCGACAACGTAGTCATCGCTCAGGCCTTGCTGCTCGATCAGGGCAAGGGTTTCCTTGTAGGCCCAGTCAAGGAAGTAGTCCGGGCTGGCATAGTTGTCGTGGATGACGGTCTTTGCCGGGTTCTGCGTCGCTTCCAGCAATTCTCCCTGATTGATGTATCCAACTTCCAGCATTCGGCCAAGCACGACATTTGCCCGGGCTTTCGCCGCTTCCGGGTTTACGTGCGGTGCATAAGATGAAGGCGCCTTGAATAGGCCAGCCAAAATGGCTGCTTCGGGCAGGTTGACGTCGCGGATTGACTTGCCGAAATAGAACTGGGCCGCGGCCTCCATTCCGTAGGTGCCACCCCCGAGATAAGTCCGATCGAGATACATTTTCAGGATCTCGGGTTTTGAAAGGCGTGCTTCTATCCACAAGGCAAGAAATGCTTCATGCACCTTTCGGCGCAACGAGCGTTCGGGCGAAAGAAACAGGTTTTTGGCAAGCTGTTGGGTAAGTGTTGAACCACCTTGCACCACATCCTGCGCCTTGGCATTGGCCACCATTGCACGCATCGTGCCCAGAACATCGACGCCGAAATGATGAAAGAAACGGATGTCTTCGGTTGCAAGGACTGCCTTTACCAGGTGCGGTGGAATCTCTTCCAGCGGAATTGCGTCATCCTGCAGCACACCTCTTTTGCCGATGATCTCGCCGCTGCTGTCTGTAAAGGTAACAGCGTACTGCCTGCCGGAATTCCAGATATCATCGGTCTCGTTGAGTGTTGGCAGGGCAACAGTAATGATGCCCAGGGCAATTACGGTGCCGAAGGTTGCTGCATCATCAACCAAATCGACAAATATGCGCTTCAGCCCGGTTATGCGAAAGCGCAGAAGCCAGGCAGAATAGGCGAGCCAGAAGCGTCTCAAGCCGTCCCAGGCTTCAAACACCATGCTGGAAATTGCGCCATCCAGCCCAAGAAAGAAATTTAATATGGCTCTCATTGAGGAAACTTGTTCCAGTCTGCCGAAGTTTGTGTCTTTTCTAGTACCGATTACTGCAACAACTTCAGACCGACATATCGGGCGCTGTAACAAATGCGCCATTCAAGGCGTGATGGTGTTCGGTACTCTTAACTTCCCCTATATAGGTAATCTAAACAAGATGTCTGAACAACTTGCCAATTGCGTCCGGAGTCAGAGTTCCGAATGACGAAAATTGCTCCTCCATTCTGGGAAACCAAAAAGCTGCACGAAATGTCAGTGGGCGAATGGGAATCGCTGTGTGATGGCTGCGGCAAGTGCTGCCTGGTGAAACTTGAGGATGAGGATACCGGTGACATCTACACGACTGACGTCAGCTGCAAGCTGTTGAATACTGAAACATGCCGCTGCAAGAACTACGCAAACCGGCATTCCATCGTCGATGATTGCATAAAGCTTGATCCTGGTAATGTGACCGAGCTTGGCTGGTTGCCTGCAACTTGCGCTTACCGCTTGGTATGGGAGGACAAGCCGCTTGCGCCCTGGCATCCTCTGGTCTCCGGCAACCGAAAATCGGTTCACGACGCCGGTGTCTCCGTGCGTGGCAAGGTCACAAGCGAAGACCTTGTGGATATCGAGGATCTGCCGTCGCACATTCGGGACTGGTCTGGTAAATAAGAAAATATACCTTTGATATGATTTTATGCTTGACATCGTCACGGTGTTTGGGCTATAAACGGCACACTCCAGGAAATGGGAACTAAGGGACCTGACCGGTTGCAGCAGTAGCAGGCAGTCAATGGGTCTGGGTTGGATTGTGCCGCGCATCGCCGGGTGAAAAATTGAAGACAATTGATTGGTCCTCGGTCCGCAAGGCGTATGAAGAAGGACCTGAGACCGTCGATCAGATTGCTGCACGTTTCAGCATTGCGAGCAGTTCCATCTACAATCGCATAAACAAGGAACAGTGGAAGCCTCGTTCCAATCGCAATGGTGATGACAACTTCCAACTGCGGCTCGACAGGTTGCAGGTAATGGCGGCCAGGCAACTTGCTGCACTTGAAGAACACTGTGGTGCCGGCATGCGGGAACTGACGCTCGCCGAACATGAAAAGTTTCTCAAGGCGCTGACCGGGCTACTCAAACTTCTGGAAGGCGTGGTTGCGCTCGATCAACGCCTCGCTGAGCTGCGCAAGCAGGCTGACACTCGTGAAGGAAGGGCCGGAATGCCTGATGACGAGATGCGCAAGAAGATTGCTGACCGCGTTGATGGCTTGCGAAAGCAACGAAGAACAGGTCCGGGTCTTGGGTCAACTGCAAACCCCTGAACTGGAATTTGTCCTGGATGATTGGTCAACCTGGGCGCACGAGCAGCAGTTGCCGCCTCACTGGACTAACCCTGAAAGGATATGGGCAAGCTGGCTGATACTGGGCGGGCGAGGTTCCGGCAAGACCAGAGCAGGCGCTGAATGGGTACGTGCCGAAGTACGTGCATGTTCTATCGAGCAGCCTTTGCGCATTGCGCTGATTGGACCCAGTTACGCCGAAGCGCGCGAAGTGATGGTGGAGGGCACGTCGGGGTTGATGTCACTGAACTGGCACGACTTGCGACCTGCATTCATCAGCTCGAGGCGAATGATCTGCTGGCCGAACGGAGCAACTGCACATTTGTTCTCGGCCGAAGATCCTGAAGAATTGCGCGGACCACAATTTCATATGGCCTGGCTGGACGGCACAGTATTGTCGCCCGCTACACTTCTGTTCCCGAAAATTGGATGCTGTTTTGTGGCATAGCACTAGGCCACCCCGATCCGGCCGCGCCCATCAATATCCTGAAGACGGATCGTGCTGACGTTTCGGAATTCAGCCGTTTTTCCGGTTTCTAGGCGATCCACGGCCTGTGTTCATCACGCGTTCATGTGAGATGTAGCATTGTGCCGCCATCAAACCGGGGAACTATGTGAGATGAACCGATTGTCAAAACGGCTTGCGATATCATTGTGCCTTGTGGCAAGCGTGTTGTCATGGACTGCGCCGGTGCGGGCTGCATCTGTCGCAGCCATGCTGCAAATGAATGCGCCTTCCGTTGGTAGACAGCTGGACGCTGGCGTTCCTTCTGTCGTACATGTGGCAGGCCCGGCAGAAGCGGTGCGTGCTGCAGAAGGTTTTGCCCAGGGACGGGCTGTGAATGTGCAAAAGAAGGGCAACAAGTTCATTGTAACAGTTGTTGCCGGGGGCAGCGCCGTTCGGTGCCTCGTAGACGCAGACAGTGGACGTGTGCTTGGCTGCAACTAGAATGGCGCGCTAATGGTTGAAGCGAGGATGATGTGCGCATACTGGTAGTTGAAGACGATCCGGATTTGAACCGGCAGCTTGTAGAGGCACTTGGCGATGCAGGCTACGCCGTCGACACGGCCAGTGATGGCGAAGAAGGTCACTTTCTTGGCGATACAGAACCATATGATGCGGTTATCCTGGATATAGGATTGCCGGTCATGGATGGTGTGAGCGTTCTGGAAGCCTGGCGTCGGGAAGGTCGCAACATGCCGGTGCTCATCCTGACTGCCCGCGACCGCTGGAGCGACAAGGTAGCTGGCTTTGATGCCGGCGCCGACGATTATGTCGCCAAGCCATTTCACATGGAGGAGGTGCTGGCCCGGGTGCGCGCTCTGCTGCGCCGTGCGTCGGGCAATGCATCATCGGAACTGGTTTGCGGGGATCTGACGCTTGATACAAGCAGCGCCAGGGTCGCGGTTGACGGTACAGCGATCAAGCTCACCTCGCTGGAGTTTCGGCTGCTCAGCTACATGATGCATCACAAGGGCAAGGTCATTTCCCGGACAGAGCTTGTAGAGCATCTTTATGATCAGGATTTTGACCGGGACTCGAACACAATTGAGGTGTTCGTAGGCAGGCTTCGCAAGAAGCTTGGAATTGATGTGCTGAAGACCGTGCGCGGCCTCGGCTATTGTATGTCAGAACCGGATGATCAGGCGTAGCTCGCTAGCATACCGCCTCATAGCATCGGCGGCGCTCGTCAGCATCATACTGCTGATTGCAGCGGGCCTGTTGTTGAGTTCGCTTTTTGCAGGTGCTGTCGAGCGTAGTCTGGATGCACGTTTGCAGGCGGTGATGGACGGGTTGCTTGCGACCGTCGAGCTGCAGGACGGAGTGCCTAGCATCAACCGAAAACTCGCTGATACCAGGTTCGAGTTGCCTCTGGCCGGTTGGTACTGGCAGATTTCCTCGCTGGATGGTGACAAGAACAGACAGCTTGCTTCTTCATCCCTTTTGGATGAGCGCCTGCCATTGGATCCGTTTAATGTCGAGGGTCGTCAGCCGGGAGCCAGGCAGGGCGGTTACATGACAGACAGATCCGGCAACAACCTGCGTGCCATCGAACAGCGCTTCACACTTTTTGGCAGTTCCGACCGGTACTCGTTCCTGGTTGCCGGCAACTTTGACGAACTACAGGCAGAGGTATCGGCATTCAATGGCGCGCTCATTGCAGTTCTGGGTTTGTTGGGCGCGGGGCTGGTGGCAGCCATCCTGGTTCAAGTCAGGTATGGTCTAAGGCCTCTCGAAGGCCTCCAGGGTGAGCTTGCCGGCATACGCGAAGGCAAGCAGAAGAACATCGAAGACAAATACCCCGACGAAATACAGACCGTTACCGACGAGCTGAATTTGCTGCTGCAGGCGAACACCGAGGTCATTGAACGGGCCAGAACGCAGGTCGGCAATCTGGCGCATGCGCTAAAGACGCCGCTCAGTGTGCTTGTCAACGAAGCAGGCATCCACGGCGGTGCTCTTGGCAAGAAGGTTTCGGAACAAACCGGCATCATGCGTGATCAGGTGTCCATGTATCTCGACCGGGCGCGCCGCGCAGCACGGGCCAAGACAATTGGCTCTTCGACCGATGTCAACAAGGTGATCAAGGCGCTGGTCAGGACGCTCGAACGGATCAACCGGGAAAGGTCCTTCAAGGTCAACACATCCTACGATGCATCCCTGAGGTTTCGCGGTGAACAGCAGGACCTGGAAGAGATGGTAGGCAATCTGCTGGACAATGCTTTCAAATGGTCTGCCGGCGAAATTGCGGTTGGTGTTCGAAAGTCAACAGCTCCGCCCGATACCCGCATTGCCTGGTTGGACATTTTTGTCGAAGACAACGGACCCGGTCTGCCGGACGGAGGCGCTGAGCTGGCTCTCGAAAGAGGAAAGAGGCTCGACGAAGCCAAACCCGGTTCGGGTCTTGGTCTGTCTATTGTCAGCGAGACAGCAGCCATGTATGGAGGCGCCCTCAAACTGGGCAGAAGCGAACTTGGCGGGCTTGAAGCAGTCTTGGTGTTACCTGCTACGGGGCGCTGATCAGGCCTGATTGAACGGTGCGTTCGGCTCGGCGTTGTTTGGCAGGCCTCTTTCCCGGTAGGGCGTGCGCGAGTAGAAAGTGCGGTAGCATTTGGAGAAATGCGACGGCGAGGAAAACCCGCACGCCAGAGCCACATTGATGACTGACATGTTGGTTTGAAGCAGCAGCGACCGCGCCTTCTTCAGCCGCAACTCGAGATAATATCGCTTGGGAGATCTGTCGAGATACCGCCTGAACAGCCGTTCGAGCTGCCTGGTGGACAGGTCCGCCTGCTGCGCCAGAACGCTGGGTGGAAGCGGGTCTTCCAGGTTCTTTTCCATCTGCTCGATGATGCCAACCATCTTCGGGTGACGTGCACCGATCCGCGCCGGCAGCGACATACGCTGGTGTTCGTCAGGTTGGCGAATGGGTGAGTGCAGCATCTCCTCGGCCACCAGCGAGGCCAGCGCTGCCCCATGCTGGGAAGCGATCATTGCCAGCATCATGTCCAAGGCTGATGTTCCACCAGCACTGGTGAAGCGGTCACGGTCAATCTCGTAAAGGCTCGAAGTGACGTTGATGTCGGGAAACTGCTCATTGAAGCCCGGCTGGTTCTCCCAGTGGATCGTGCAGGTGTAGCCATTGAGCAACCCTGACGAAGCGAGCAGCTGCGCCCCTGTGCAAACAGCCCCCAGGCTCGCACCCCTGCGAGCCGCCTTTCTCAGCCAGTTGAAAAGCGTCTTGTCTTCGTATTTCTGTACATTGGTTCCGCTGCAGACAATGACCGTTGCATGCTCATGGATGCGATCGAGGTTGCCATCCGGCATAAGTGTGATGCCGTTGGAAGCGGTGACTGGTTTGCCGTCCACTGAATGTGTGGTCCAGTGATACAGTTCCTCTTCACTTTGCCTGTTTGCCAGCCGCATCGGATCAATTACCGAGGTAACCGGCAGTAGAGTGAACTCCGGCAACAGGATAAGTGCTACGCGCATTGGCAGGTCTCTTGGCTTGTCACCAAACATGCTTGCCGACTTTCTTCAGCTTGCAACTGTGCGCTGGCCCGGTGCCGCACATTGCTGCTTGCTCAATATGCAGCATCATGCAGACCAC
Source organism: uncultured Alphaproteobacteria bacterium (assembly GCA_963787895.1). Lineage (GTDB taxonomy): Bacteria > Pseudomonadota > Alphaproteobacteria > Rhizobiales > Aestuariivirgaceae > Anderseniella. The sequence goes on from CAWBEX010000007.1 coordinate 268,338, forward strand.
TTGCCCCCAATATTGAGCCATTGCGTCGCATCTGTCACGCCAAGGTCGCAAAGTATATCGCCTCACACTGATCAATCAGCCATTGTCTGCGCTATCTGCTTATCGGAGATACGTCAATGGGCATCACTTCTGCTTTTACTAAATCACCTGCTCGGGACACAGCCATGCTGCCTGCCTTCATGAAGAATATGACACTGGAAATAACGCCGCGTCAGACTGAAAAACTGCCACTTATCGCCCAGAACGTCGCTCCGGGAACCAGTGTATTTGTGGCCTTGGTCGATCCGTCCCATCTGGAAGATCAATTTGCCGCAGTCGCTGAAATCCGAGCCATGGGCCTGGAACCGGTGCCGCACATTCCAGCCCGCTTCGTAAAGGACGCAGATGACCTGAAGAGCCGCGTCGAGAAGCTTGCGAAGGCAGGCAAGGTAACGCGCTATCTGGTGTTGGGCGGCGGCGCGCCGGAACCGGTCGGCAGCTATCATTGTGCACTGCAGTTGATGGAGACTGGTGTGTTTGAAGCAAATGGCGCCAAGGCGCTGGGGGTTGCAGGCCACCCGGAAGGCAATGCCGACATCACCAAAATCCACGGTGAAGCAATGCTGCTGCAGGCGCTTAAGGACAAGCAGGCATATATCAGGCAGGCGGGCATGGAAGGTTTCATTTCCACCCAGTTTCTGTTTGAAGCCAAGCCTGTGGAGGCCTGGGCCAAGTCACTGCGCGCCAACGGCATAGACCTGCCTGCCTATATCGGCATTCCAGGGCCAGCCTCAATCAAGACACTGGTGAAATATGCAGCTGTTTGTGGCGTTGGCAACTCTGCCCGCTTCATCCGAAAGCAGGCACTCAATGTCACCAAGCTTCTGTCGGTATCGGCACCGGACAAGTTAATGGCAGATCTGGCGCAAATCCATGTTGAGCAACCGGAACTCAAGATCATGGGGCCGCACATGTATCCATTCGGTGGTTTTGACAAACTGTTTGACTGGATGAAGACCCTTCAGAACTAGGATTGCCGCAATATCAAATGAAAAGCCTGGGCCAAATGGTCCGGGCTGTTTTGTCTGAATTGAGTGATCGCCCGTCAACCAGCCTTGTTGAACAGGTTGATGGCGGCACCCGGGTGTGCTGTCGACAGTAACCACTTCCATGTGTAGTCGGCATAGGAACGGAAAACGTAGATATCCACTGTACAGGGCTTGTCCGACACGATGTGGGCAAGAGCCGCAATTTCTGCGAATATCAGCCGGCGCACATATCCAGCCTTGTAATCAGGCATGGTGAAGTCAATCGAGGCCCCCTTCATCAGCACCTCACGCGCTGCTTCGCCCTGTAGCCGGAAGATCGCGCGCATGTCGCTCACATCGACTGCCAGGCTGTGAACATTTTCCAGCGCCTTGCTGAGTTTCGCTGCAAGATCGGGCGCACTGCCTCGAGGGCACAGCACAAGCCACTGGTCGACAGACAGCCACAAAACGCTGATCTTGCCATTGCTGCTGCTGGTGCGCGGCTTCAACGGCAGGTCAACTCCAAGAACAGACTTTGCTGCACTCTTGAACTTTGCCGAACCGGCTTCGCCACGCAGGTCAATCATGCCGCGGTCACTGACTTCACTGAGCTTGATGCTCAAACCGTCAGCCCCGTCATGGTCGCTGCGATGCGAAAGCGGGCTGTTGAAAGCTGGATCAGACATTTTGTCTTTCTCCTTCTGTGTCGAGGAACACTGGTGAAACGATTTTCGCGGTGACAACCCTGTTCCCTTCCAGCGGGAACGAGATGGTCTGCCCCATCATGTCCAGGCCGCCCTCAATCAGCGCCATGGCGATCGATCGGTCCAGAGTTGGGCTGTAGTAGCTGGACGTCACCTGGCCGATCATTTTCATTGGCGGATTGGGTTTGACTTCGGCGACCGCATATGCCCCGTCTGGCAGCACTTCGGCTGCATCATCGGTCAACAGACCGACGAGTTGTTTGCGTCCTTCAGATGCCAGGTAAGACTGGCTCAACGAGCGCTTGCCGATGAAATCGTCCTTCTTCTTCGACACTGCCCAACCCATGTTGACGTCATATGGTGTAACCGTACCGTCGGTTTCATCACCGATAACGATGAAACCCTTTTCCGCGCGCAGGACGTGCAGCGCTTCGGTCCCGTAGGCCGTTATGCCTTCGCTCGTTCCGGCATTGATGAGCGTGTCCCAGAGGCCGCGTCCGTAGCCGCTTGGCGTGGCAATTTCATAGGACAGTTCGCCTGAGAAACTGATGCGGAACACGCGCACTGGATAGTTGGCCAGCCTGCCTTCCCGGTACGACATGAACTCGAAGGCTTCACCGGAAAAGTCGATGTCGCTGTCAAGTTTCTCCAGCACCTTGCGTGCATTTGGTCCTGCAATGGCAAACTGGGCCCACTGCTCGGTTACTGGAGTGACAAACACTTTAAGTTCGGTCCATTCGGTCTGCAGCCATTCTTCAAGCCACTGGGCAATTCGATCAGCACCACCCGATGTCGTATGCATAAGGAAGTGGTCTTCTCCCAGACGCACGGTAACACCATCGTCCATCAGGAAACCCATCTCGTTCATCATCAGGCCGTATCGTGCCTTGCCGACTTTCAGATTCGAGAACATGTTGGTGTAGACGAGGTCCAGGAACTTTCCGGCATCCGGGCCCTTGATCTCGATCTTGCCCAGCGTTGACGCATCGAGCAGGCCAACTTTCTTGCGCACCGCGAGAATTTCCCGGTTGATTGCATCTTGCTTGTTTTCCCCAGCTTGAGGATAGCAGTATGCACGGCGCCACTGGCCAATGGGCTCCCATGTGGCACCATTTGCCAGATGCCAGTCATAGATGCTGGTGCGTCTTATTGGTAGAAACAGCTCGCCGCGCTTGGTGCCGGCAATCGAGCCGAATGAGTAGGGCGTGTATGGCGGGCGGAAAGTTGTGGTCCCGATTTCAGGGATGCGCTTTCCGGTGGCGTCGGAAATCACGCCTAGCCCGTTAATGTTGGATGTCTTGCCCTGGTCGGTCGCCATGCCAAGCGTTGTGTAGCGCTTGGTGTGCTCTACCGACTCGTACCCTTCGCGTTGCGCAAGTTCCAGGTCGGCCGCTGTCACGTCATTCTGGAAGTCAATGAAGTGCTTGTTGCCTTCGTTGTACTTGCCGGTTGCCGGGGCAAACCATATAGCTTGCAGCGGGCCGGTCTTGACTGAAGTGACCGCTGGTTTGCTGACTGCTTTGCCGGATTTGCCACCGGTGGCCTTCACCGCAGTCTCGCCTGCCGCATGGCCCTCGTCGATGCAACCCTTCAGGTCGAACGTTCCGTTTGCGCTGCCAGCGACCATAATCGCATCACCATGCCGGTCGGGGCGGAAGCTCTGGATGGTATCATCGAATTTCAGCTTGCCGCCATTATGGCACCACAGATGCACGACCGGGTTGTAGCCGCCGGAGACTGCAACAAAATCACAGTCGACCTTCTCTTCATTCACCACCCGCCCTCGCCCGGCAGCATAGGGGGCAACCTTTACGCCGGTCAGTTCCTTGCCGCCCGCGCGGGATTCGACCCCCGCGATTGCTGCGCCGGTTTGAATGGAGATGCCGGCCTTGTCTGCAGCTTCGTGCAGCGCTCCGCTGACAGAAGCGCGTACATCGATAATCCTACTGACACCAATACCTGCCTTTTGCAGGCTCAGCGCAGTCAGGTAGCCATCGTCATTGTTGGTGAATATGACCCCGTTCATTCCCGGTGCAGTTGCGTAACGCTCGACCATGCCGCGCGCCGCAGTTGCTATCATGATGCCGGGGCAGTCATTGTTGGCGAATGCAATTGGTCTTTCCAGCGCGCCGGAGGCGACGATCACCTGTCCTGCCCGGATTTTCCACAGACGTTGCCGGGGCGCACCGCCGGCAGCCAGTGTCGGATCATGATCGGCAACTCGCTCTGCAGCCAGAACATAGTTGTGGTGATAGTGTCCAACCACGGTAGTGCGGGTAAGCACATGCACGTTGCCTGCCCTGGCGAACTCTGCCTGACGTGCCGCCACCCAGGCCATCTGGCTCGCACCATCAAGCTTGCCTTCAGACACATCAGCCAGACCGCCGAGGACCGGGTTCTCGTCTGCCAACATGACGCGCTTGCCTGACGCTGCAGCAGCTTGTGCCGCAGCTATTCCTGTCACGCCCCCACCGACTACGAGCACATCCACATGCACGTGCATCTGTTCATAAGTGTCAGGGTCTGCTTCTCTTGCGGCATTGCCTAGGCCAGCAGCATTGCGGATGAAAGGCTCATACACGCTTTCCCAGAACGAACGCGGCCACATAAAGGTCTTGTAGTAGAAGCCGCCGGGGAACAGCCGCGACATCTTGTTGTTGATGATGCCAATGTCGAAATCGAGGCTGGGCCAGCGGTTCTGGCTGGCGGCGGTGAGGCCGTCATAAAGCTCAACCTGCGTTGCACGAAGGTTAGGCTCTACCTTGCCCTTCTCACCAACGGTGACCAGTGCGTTCATCTCCTCCGAGCCAAGTCCGATCACACCGCGAGGGCGGTGATATTTGAAGCTGCGGCCCATTACCTTGCGGCCAGACGCAAGCACGGCCGAGGCGACTGTATCACCTACATAACCAGCCAGTTTCACGCCATCGAAGCTGAACGAAACCGGCTGTGAACGGTCAATGCGTGACCCTTTCGCAGCGGTTTCCGGGAGTCTGTAAGGTCTGCCAGTCATGCCTTCTTAGCTCCCTTTTTGACGCTCTTGCGGATTGATGACTTGGCCGCAGCGGCGGTTTTCCGTGCTGCGGCCTTGGTATTGGTGCCGGATGCACTCTTCCGCTTGAAGAAATCTGCCCACTGTCCAGTGGCCTGCTTCATCAGGTCTGCCGGCGGTAGTTCGGTGATGCCGTAATAAGCCTTGAAATTCAGCGTCACGGTATCGCGCGCAGCATGAAACCACTTGCCGCACCCGCGGTCGCAGCGCCAGCGTTCAAAATGCAGCCCCTTCGGATTGAATCGCATGAACAGATAGTCGCGTTGCTGTTCGTCGGTGATATTGTGCGGATCATTTGTTGCCGGGCGCTCTATGTGCGCCTGACCGCCGCAATGGAAATCCGTTTCGTCACCCTCAATCCCGCAGACAGGGCATTGGATCGTAAGCATGGTCCTGTTCCCCTAGTGTGCCACGGCCGCGGCGACGCTTTCATCAATGAAGCGTCCTTCGCGGAACCGGTTGAGCCCGAACGGTGCAGCAATTTCGTGTGGCCGGTCGTTGGCGACGGTATCGGCAAACACCCAGCCAGAACCGGGAATGGCTTTCCAGCCTCCGGTGCCCCAGCCGCAATTTACATAGAGTCCCTTGATGTCGGTGAGGCCGATGATTGGTGATCGGTCGCCGGTCATGTCGACAATGCCTCCCCACTGGCGCAGCATTCTGAGCCTTGAGATGATCGGGAAGGTCTCCACCAGAGCAGTGACCGTGTGCTCAATCGCCGGGAATGATCCACGCTGCGAATAATTGTTGTAGGGGTCAGCGCCACCGCCGATAACCAGTTCGCCCTTGTCTGACTGGCTCATGTAACCGTGTACGGTATTTGCCATGACAACGCAGTCGATCACCGGCTTGATCGGCTCAGACACAAGGGCCTGAAGACAGACGCTTTCCATGGGCATCCGCACGTCAGCCATTTCCATGAGGTTTGAAGTGTGGCCCGATGTAACCACGGCCACTTTTTTGGCGCGGATGGTGCCCCGATTGGTTTCGATGCCGCCAATGGCAGCACCCTTGCGGATCATACCTGTAACTTCGCAGTTCTGGATGACATCCACACCCATGGCGTCAATGGCGCGTGCATAACCCCAGGCAAGAGCATCGTGGCGTCCGGTGCCGCCGCGCGGCTGATAGTACGCACCCAGGATCGGGTAACGGGCATCAGGCGAGTCATTGATGATCGGCACGATGCGCTTGACTTCGCGCGCGTCCACCATGCGGCAGTCAAGTCCGGCCAGCCTGTTGGCATGAGCAGTCCGCTTGAAGGCGCGAAACTCATGCTCGGTCTGGCATAACATAAGCACGCCGCGCGGGCTGAACATCAGATTGTAGTTCAACTCCTGCGACAACGTCTCATACAGTGATCGCGACAGTTCATAGATCGCCATCGAGGGGTCTTGCAGGTAGTTGGAGCGGATAATGGTAGTGTTGCGCCCCGTATTGCCGCCGCCTAGCCAGCCCTTTTCAACCACTGCCATATTGGTAATGCCGTGGTTTTTCGCGAGGTAGTAAGCGGTCGCAAGCCCATGTCCGCCGGCACCCACGATGACCACATCATATTCCGGCTTCGGGTCGGGGCTGCGCCAGACGCGCTCCCAGTCCTTGTGGTAATTGAGGGCATTTCGTGCCAGGGAGAAAATTGAATAACGTTTCATAGTCGCTCTTTCCAAGCGGAATTCACCAGACGGTGAGCCGGATTAACCGCTGCGCAATCTATCAAAGAACTTGCTGGTTCACCAATTGATTGCGACGTTCAGACCAGAAACTGCGACACTGCTGCATGGCAACATTGCTGGTGGTAACGCTATTCTGACTGAGATGTAAGTTGAATGTTGTGCTTGCCGGTTGCTAAGTGATGTCATGGTTTTGTGGATTTCATTCGCGGTATTGACGGCCATTGTGCTTTGCGCACTGTTGTTGCCATTGCGTGGCCGCCCGGCTGCAGCAGCAGCGCAGCGGGCGTCGTTTGATTTGACAGTGTATCGTGATCAGCTCACCGAGCTCGAGCGCGACGAAAATGCTGGCCTTATTGCTTCTGCTGAGGCTGAGGCTGCGCGCAACGAGGTGTCGCGGCGAATTCTCCAAGCCCAAGCGGAACTGGAAAAGGGCCACAAGGCCGAAAAGCCTGTGCCAGCCTGGTTGCCGGTTGCCACTGCGCTTTCTGTGCCTGCCATAGCCATTGGTGCATATCTGTATGTGGGCCGGCCTGACCTGCCTGCGCAGCCGCTTCAGGAGCGTATGGCAAGAAGTGTCGAGAGCCAGGACATGGCAGCCATGGTCCGTCAGGTGGAAAAACACCTCGAGACATCTCCCAATGATCCTCGCGGCTGGGCAGTGCTTGCGCCGGTGTACAAGCGCATGGGCCGGTTTGATGACTCTGCCAATGCTTATCGCAAGGCAATTTCGTTGGGTGGGCCGGATACCGACTTGATGAGCGATCTTGCCGAGACGCTGGTGCTGGCTAACAATGGTGTTGTCTCCAAGGAAGCGCAAGATGTCTTGCAGGCCGTGCTCAAGGCTGATGCCGGCCACATGAAGACGCGATTCTACCTGGCATTGGCTCAGCAGCAGGAAGGCAATACATCTCAGGCTTTGGCCAGCTGGAAAGCAATGCTGAAGGATAGTCCTGCGGATGCGCCATGGCGCCAGGTGGTGCAACAGCGAATTGCCGCCGCAGGGGGTGAACTGCCAAAGGGCCCGCAACTCACCGAAGAACAGATGCAGGCTGGCCAGCAGATGAGTGCGCAAGACCGGACTGTCATGATTCGCAATATGGTCCAGAGGCTGGACGAACGCCTGTCTGCCAACGGTTCCGATCTTGACGGCTGGCTGCGGCTGGTGCGTGCTCGTGTGGTGTTGGGTGAAAAGGACAAGGCACTTGATGCACTGAACCGGGCAAGCGAGATTTTGCAGGACAAGCCGGAGGCGATCACTCAGCTTGAAGAAACTCGCAAGGCTTTGGGGTTTTAATGATAGGATGCTATTGAAATGGCAATGACACGCAAGAAGCAAAGAGGACTGCTGATCGGGGCAGGGCTCGGTGCACTGGGCATCGCTGCCGGGCTCATCCTGTATGCGCTATCCGACACGATAACCTTCTTTTACACCCCTTCAGATATCGCTGAAAAAGGCGTTTCGGCTGGCACCAGGTTCAGGCTTGGCGGATTGGTGGAAGACGGTTCAGTGGTCCGTGGTGTTGGCAAAGTTGTATCCTTCAAGGTGACTGATACCTCACAAACCCTGCCTGTCAGCTATGAAGGAATATTGCCTGACCTGTTTCGTGAAGGTCAGGGTGTGATCGCGGAAGGCACCTTGCGCCCGGATGGAATGTTTGTTGCTGACACCGTGCTTGCGAAACATGATGAGAACTATATGCCGCGCGAAGTGGCAGATGCACTAAAGGCCAAGGGTGTCTGGAAAGAGGGTCAGGGCAAGCCAGCGAGTGCCGCACAATGATTCCAGAAATTGGCCAGTTCGCAATTATCCTTGCCTTTGCTACCGCTGTCTATCAGTTCGCAGTACCGATGTACGGTGCATGGCGCAATGACAGCCGGCTGATGGCTGTTGCTGCCCCCGCCGCCGGGTTGCAGTTTGCCCTTATCGCGCTGGCGTTCGGGTGTCTCACCTGGTCTTACCTGACGTCCGACTTCTCGGTTGAGAACGTGTTTCGCAATTCACATTCCGACAAGCCGTTGATCTACAAGATCTCCGGTGTCTGGGGTAACCACGAAGGATCAATGCTCCTTTGGGTTGGCATGCTGGCGGCTTTTGGCGCGGCGGTGGCGGTGTTTGGCGGTAATCTACCACCAAGCCTGAAGGCGCGCGTGATTGCGGTGCAAGGTTCCATCTCAATAGCATTTCTGTCTTTCATTTTGTTCACTTCCAACCCGTTCGCGCGGCTGGACCCGGCACCAATAGAAGGCAGGGGATTGAATCCGATCCTTCAGGACCCGGCGCTCGCCATTCACCCGCCGCTGCTGTATGCTGGCTATGTCGGCCTGTCCATTGCCTTTTCATTTGCCGTTGCTGCTTTGATTGAAGGCAAGGTGGATGCTGCCTGGGCCAGGTGGGTACGACCCTGGACGCTGGCGGCCTGGATGTTCCTCACCGCAGGCATCGTGCTTGGTTCCTGGTGGGCTTACTATGAACTGGGCTGGGGCGGCTGGTGGTTCTGGGACCCGGTTGAAAACGCTTCCTTCATGCCATGGCTTGTCGCCACTGCATTGCTTCACTCGGCTATCGTTGTGGAAAAGCGCAATGCATTGAAAGTATGGACTATTTTGCTTGCCATTCTGGCATTTTCACTGTCGCTGGTGGGCACATTCCTGGTGCGTTCAGGAGTATTGACTTCAGTACATGCCTTCGCTGTGGATCCGGCACGCGGTGTTTATGTGCTGGGTATCTTGTGCGTGTTCATTGGTGGTGCACTGTCGCTGTACGCGTGGCGTGCGCCGACCATAAAGACCGGTGGCCTGTTTGCACCGATCAGCCGCGAAGGTGCGCTGGTTCTCAACAACCTTCTGCTGACCGCTGCCTGTGCGTCGGTGTTCATAGGCACACTATATCCGTTGCTGCTGGAATCGATTACCGGGGCCAAGATTTCCGTAGGCCCACCCTATTTCAATCTGACTTTCGGACCACTCGTTGTTCCGCTGCTGCTGCTTGTGCCGCTTGGGCCCTTGATGTCGTGGAAACGGGCCGACATGTACGCTGCGATGCAAAGGCTGTGGGTGGCTGCTGTGGTTGCTTTGGCGGTTGGGGTAATGGCTATGGCCTGGCAGTGGCGCGGTCCGTGGCTTGCTCCGTTTGGTGCAGCCCTGGGAGCGTGGCTGGTTGCAGCTAGCGTTCAGGAGCTTGTTTCACGCACAAAACTTGCCTCAGCACCATTGAACGTTTCCTGGGCGCGCACGAAGGGCTTGCCCGGTGCGGCCTGGGGCATGATGCTGGCCCATGCTGGCGTCGGTGTGCTGGTCATCGGGGTGGTTTCGATCACGGCGTGGAAACAGGAAATCGTGACGGTTCTCAAGCCCGGTCAGTCCATGCAGGTGGGTGGCAAATCGGTCACCTTTGTGGGTGAGAGCCCAGTGACAGGTCCGAACTATACCGCTGATCGCGCCCGTTTCAAGATAACCTCTGGCGATGACGTTGTGTCGGAAATCTGGTCGGAGCGACGTATTTTCAAGCCTTCCAACCAGCCCACAACAGAGGTCGGCATCCAGCCGTTCCTGACCGGTGATGTCTATGTGGTGATTGGCGACAAGGCAGGTGCGGATGGCCGTACGGTGCGATCATATTTCCACCCGCTGGTCTGGATGATCTGGCTTGGTGCCGCGCTCATGTTTCTTGGTGGTGCGGTATCAATCTTTGATCGCCGCTACCGTGTGGGTGCACCCAAGAAGGCTGCATCGGCTTCAGTGCAACCAGCGGAGTGAACCAGCATGATATTTTTGCGTCGCATATTGCTGATTGGGCTGCTGTTTGCCGCCATGATCCCGCAGGCGCTGGCCGTACAGCCGGACGAGGTCCTGAATGATCCTGCACTGGAAGCGCGCGCGCGCGAGTTGTCTGCCCAGATGCGCTGTCTGGTGTGCCAGAACCAGTCCATTGACGACAGCGATGCGCCTCTTGCAAAGGATTTGCGCGTACTCATTCGCGAGCGCCTGACAAACGGCGACAGCAACGACCAGGTGGTTGACTATTTGGTGTCGCGATATGGTGAATTCGTGCTGCTGAAACCACGTTTTACCGTGCAGACAATGATTTTGTGGGCTGGGCCGTTCGCCATCTTGTTGATTGGCGGCTTGATGCTCTGGCGCAATCGCCGCAGTTCACCGGTATCCGCGCCTGAAACGACCCTTACCGATGAAGAGCGCAAGCAACTCAAAAGAATTCTCAAAGACGGCACCTGATCAGGCTTCATGCGGGTATCAAATCGGCACAGACATAGCCGTCGTGTTCCACAGTTTCCCCCGCCTCAGTGTTTGTTGTGCTGGAGATCATCACCAGGAAGGAACAGGAAATATGGCAATACGAACCAGTCGCGTTGAGTTTCCTGGTTCTCAGGGAGGTAAATTGGCGGCGAGGCTCGACATGCCTGGTGGCAAGGTGCGCGGATTTGCGCTGTTTGCGCATTGCTTCACATGCTCGAAGGACGTCTTTGCAGCAAGCCGGATAGCAGCAGCCCTGGCAGAACACGGGATCGCAACCTTGCGGTTTGATTTCACCGGGCTCGGTGCCAGCGAGGGTGAGTTTGCCAACACCAATTTCTCTTCCAATATTGCAGACCTTGTAGCAGCGGCAGATTGGCTGCGCGCCAATCATGCAGCACCTGTTTTGTTGATCGGTCACAGTCTCGGTGGAGCCGCGGTACTGGCTGCGGCAAACCAGGTACCGGAAGCAAAGCTGGTAGCCACCATAGGCGCACCCGCAGACGCTGACCATGTGGTTCACAACTTTCATGCCAATCTGGATACGATCGAGGAGCAGGGTGCTGCCGAGGTTGATCTGGCTGGCCGCAAGTTCACGATCCGCAAGCAATTTCTTGACGACGTCCGTACTGCCAGGCTGACTGATGCGATTGCCAGACTCAAGCGGACTTTGGTGGTGTTTCACGCGCCACTGGATCAGACAGTGGGTATTGAAAACGCATCCGCCATTTTTTCAGCAGCGAAACACCCGAAGAGCTTTGTTTCGCTTGATGGCGCCGACCACCTGCTCACCAGGCGTGAAGACGCCATTTTTGTGGCAGGGGTTCTTGCAGCATGGGCAGAGCGCGTTGTTCCTGCTCAGAAGAAGGCTTCGACACCTGATGCCGGAATTGTGCGGGTAACCGAAACCGGCGCGGGCAAGTTTCAGCAAGATGTGCTGGTGAACGATCATGAATTGGTGGCTGACGAACCGGCCTCATTCGGAGGCGATGGCACCGGACCATCACCCTATGACTACTTGTCGATTGCTCTGGGCGCCTGCACATCCATGACATTGCGCATGTATGCCGACTTCAAGAAGCTGAAGCTGGGCCGCGTGTCGGTGGATGTCTCGCATGGCAAAATTCATGCTGATGATTGCGCCGACTGTGGCGAAGGCAGGACCGGCAAGATTGACCGCTTCGAGCGGGTCATTACAGTTGAAGGTGAGATATCTCCGGACCTGCAGGACAAACTTGAGGAGATTGCAGGCAAGTGTCCGGTTCACCGTACCCTGGAGGCTGAAGCAGTAGTGGTGACAAGGGTGAGCAGGGCCGGGTGACATTAACAAGGTTTAACCGACCGGACACCATGACGTAATGTGACACTCACTATATCTGTTTGCACCGGAGGCTTTGGCCCCCCTGCAATCGGAGACTGATGAAATGCAAATGACAAACAAGGCGAAAGCGACCCGCCGCAACTCAATCTTTTCGCTGATGATAGCCGGACTTCTTGGGGCCACAGCAATCGCCGGTGTTACCGGATACCCTGTCACCCTTCAGGCTGCCAATACCCAGTTGTCGCTCAACAATGCGCCTGCTGAAGGCTTTGCCGACCTGGTGGAAACAGTTATGCCTTCGGTCGTTTCGATCCAGAGCAAGTTCACGCCCGCTGTTGCGGAAGGTGAAAACAACTGGCGCGGAAATGGTGAACAGTTTCAGTTTGGTTTCCCGCCCGGCTCGCCGTTTGAACGCTTTTTCCGCAACAGCCCGAACGGTGAGCAGGCACCTGCTCCAGGCCAGCGCGGTAGTAGCGTCGCTCAGGGATCCGGGTTCATCATCTCTGCCGATGGTTACGCCGTAACCAACAACCACGTGATCAAGGACGCAACAGAGGTCAGCGTGAAGTTTTCCGATGGCCGGGAGTACAATGCCAAGGTTATCGGTTCTGATTCCAAGACCGACCTTGCACTGCTCAAGATCGACGGAAAAGACACCTTCAAACCGGTTCAGTTTGCAAAGGGCAAACCGCGTGTGGGTGACTGGGTGCTGGCTGTCGGCAATCCATTCGGACTTGGTGGAACTGTAACCACGGGCATTATTTCCGCTGCCGGGCGTGACATTGGTGCAGGTCCTTATGACGACTTCCTGCAGATCGATGCGCCCATCAACCGAGGTAACTCTGGCGGACCTGCTTTCAACCTCAAGGGTGAAGTTGTGGGCGTCAACACGGCCATCTACTCGCCTTCAGGCGGCAGCGTAGGAATTGGTTTTGCCATTCCCGCAAGCACCGCTGAAAACATCATTGCTGACCTGAAAGACGACGGCAATGTCACTCGTGGCTGGCTAGGAGTGCAAATTCAGCCCGTAACCGAAGAACTTGCAGCCGGTCTTGGGTTGAGCAAACCTACAGGAACTTTGGTCGCTGCGGTCACTGACGGTTCGCCTGCAAAGGCGGCTGGTCTGCGTACGGGCGACACTATCCTCAAGGTGAACGGCAAGGAAATTGCTGATCCAAAAGGCCTGTCGCGTGAAGTGGCTTCGATCAAGCCTGGAACACAGGTAGCGTTCACTGTGTTCCGAAAGGGCAAGGAAACTGACATTCAGGTCAACATTGGTGTCATGCCAAACGAAGTGGCAGCAGTATCTGACACTCCGAAGGGCGACAGCCCAACGGAAGAACCGCAACTTGGGCTGGCGCTGGCGCCATCTGCTGATGGCGACGGTGTGGCGGTAGTGGACGTTTTGGAAGGGTCGCCTGCTGCTGAACACGGCATTCAGAAAGGCGACATCATACTCGAGGTAAACGGTGCTCACGTTGATCAACCTGAAGCCGCCGAAGCCGCCATCAGGCAGTCAACAAGGCAGGCTGGTGCGGATCCGATATTGCTGCTTGTGAAAAATCGGCAGGGCCAACGCTTCATTGCACTTAAAACCGCCAAGGGTTGATACTATATACACAACGGCGGTGTGACTCTGCCCCCTCTGTACCCACACCGCCGTATGGGCCTTCGTGCGCTGGAATCAGATTTTGGGTCGACCCCCGCCCCCCTGCTATGGTCACCCAGAACGCCAGTCGCACGGAGGTTCCCTGTTTGCTGGTTCTAAGTGCCGAAGCATCCAGCCTGTAGCGGAGAAAAAATGAAGATACTGGTTGTTGAAGACGACAAGGAAGCGGCCAAGTGGCTCCAGAAGGGGCTTAGTGAGCACGGCCATGTTGTTGACCTTGCCCACGATGGAAACAAGGGCCTCGAACTGGCCCTTGAGCAGAGCCATGACGTGATTATCATGGACCGCATGCTGCCTGGAATAGACGGCCTGTCCATCATCAAGACATTGCGTAGTGAAAACATGACCACCCCGGTGCTCGTGTTGTCGGCACTTGGTGAAGTGGACGACAAGGTAGCAGGCTTGCGTGCCGGTGGTGATGATTATCTTGCCAAGCCATTTGCCTTCACCGAGCTGGTCGCGCGGGTGGAAACCCTGCGCAGGCGCCAGACAACGGCGGCCAATGAGACCAGACTCAAGGTTGCCGATCTTGAGATAGACCTGCTTGCACGCACTGCAAGGCGCGCCGGCGAGAACATTCTTCTTCAGCCAAGGGAATTCAAGCTGCTGGAGTACCTAATGCGCAATGCTGGCAGCGTGGTTACGCGTACAATGCTGCTTGAAAATGTCTGGAACTATCATTTCGATCCGCAGACCAATGTGATTGACGTTCACATTTCCAGATTGCGCGGAAAGATCGACAAGGAATTTGATGAGCCGCTTTTGCACACCGTGCGAGGCGCAGGTTACACAATCCGTGCCGCCGGCTCTTAAACTTTTCAGAACCTCGACGTTCCGCTTGGGTGCGGCCTATCTGACCGTGTTCGCCATCTCCGTCGCGGCCATCCTGGGTTATATTTACTGGAACACAGCAATCTTGCTGGAGCGTCAGACGCATGACACCATTGAAGCTGAAGTTCAGGGTCTTGCAGAACAGTACAAGTTGCGTGGGTCACAGGGCCTGTTGCAGATCATTAATGACCGCAGCCGCGAAGCCGATGGCGCCGTCTACATTCTCACAAACTCGATAGGCCGCCGTCTGGCGGGTAACCTGGGTGCGCTGCCTGCAGAAGCCGTAGGTGAGCGCGGCACAATCGATTTCAAGTATCCCTATGATACCGGCCGCGGATTGCTTGAACATACTGCACGCGCGTTTTTCATCCGCCTTCCGGGCGGTCTGCAACTGGTTGTTGGCCGCGACATTGAAGAACGCCAGCAATTCAACCGCATCATTCGAACTTCGCTGCTGTGGGCGCTGGGTCTGACGCTGGTTCTGGGTGTGGGGGGTGGTTTGTTGATGAGCCGCAATTTCCTGCGCCGGGTTGACCAGATAAATGATGCAGGCAGGGCGATCATGGCAGGTGATCTTGGAGAGCGAATGCCTGTTTCCGGCACCGGTGACGAACTGGACAGGCTGTCCGAAAGCCTCAACGCCATGCTGGATCAGATCAGCAGGTTGATGAATGGCATGAAGGAAGTCTCTTCCAATGTCGCGCATGATTTGCGCACGCCTTTGACCAGGTTGCGCGCACGCGCGGAAGACGCCTTGCGCTCGCAAGACCCCGCCGGCCACAAGGCAGCGCTGGAAGCCAACATTGCAGAAGCTGACGCTCTTTTGACCACGTTCAATGCACTGTTGTCGATCGCCCGTGCGGAAGCCGGACAGATGCGGGAAGGGTTGCAGGACACCGATCTGCATTCCTTGCTCAATGATCTTGCCGAACTGTATGAGCCGATCGCGGAAGAAGCAGGCGGCACCTTGACGTTGTCGTCTCCCGGCAACGCGACAGTCCGTGCAGACCGGCAACTGGTTGCCCAGGCGCTGACCAATCTGCTCGACAACGCTGTGAAATACGGCGCTGATGCAAAAACCGGGGTACCTTCAATTTCACTCAACGTTGAAAAGGCAGATGCGGGCGGTTGGGTTGTCAGTGTCGGCGACAAGGGCAACGGCATTGCCGCTGCTGACCGCGAACACGTGAAGGGCAGGTTCGTGCGGCTGGACAAGAGCCGGTCGCAGCCGGGCAATGGATTGGGCCTGGCGCTGGTTGAAAGCGTAATGAAGCTACATGGCGGACGTTTCACACTTGAAGACTCGCAGCCGGGGTTGCTGGCCAGGCTTTGGTTTCCTGCTCCCGCAGCTTAGTCTTGGCGCACAACTGTCAAAGCAGTAGGCTTTGGCCAAAGCCTCCCCCTGCTGGTGCCATCCATGTCCCTGACTGTCTCCACCTTAGACTTGAACCTGCCGGCGTTGCCGGACAGCGATCAGTTGATTTCTGATCTGGTAGAACTAGGCACTGATCTGGCCGATCTGGTGAAACAATCGGTTGCATCACGGCAACTGATTGCCCATATCGCTTCCGGTTCGCCGTTTCTGGCAAGCCTGGTGCGCCGCTACCCTGCATTCACACATGATGCTCTGACGAGGCCACCTGCAGAAGTGTTTGCGGATATTTGCGGTTCAGCGCTGCAAGATGCGGCAGGGGCACAATCGCAGCCAGAGCTGATGAGCAGGCTGAGAGTGGCTCGCAGCCATACCGCCTTGCTGGTGGCGGTGGCGGACATTTCAGGTGTTTGGGATTGCGACGCCGTGACGGCGGCACTGACTAGCTTTGCTGATGGTGCTGTGTCCTGCGCGACCAACTGGTTGCTCGAGGATGCCGTGGAAAGCGGAAAGCTCAAACCGCGCAAAAAGCAATCGTCGAGCGATGGTTATGTTGTTCTGGCAATGGGCAAGCATGGTGCCGGCGAACTGAATTACTCCTCCGATATTGACCTCATCGTCCTCTATGACCCCGAAAAGGCACCTCTCAAGGATCCGAATGACGCTGCCCAGTTCTACGTTCGCCTGACCCGCCAGCTTGTGGCAATCCTGCAGGACAGAACGGCAGACGGATACGTGTTCCGTGTTGATCTTCGTCTTCGGCCAGACCCACGCGCAACCCAGATTGCGATCGGGTTCACGGCTGCCTGCAATTATTATGAGTCGATGGGCCAGAACTGGGAACGTGCAGCCATGATCAAGGCGCGCCCGGTCGCTGGAGATATGCGCCTGGGCGAGGAGTTCTTGCGCCATCTGGTCCCCTTTGTCTGGCGCAAATATCTCGACTTTGCTGCAATTGCAGATGTTCAGTCCCTGAAACGCCAGATGCACGCCCATAAGGGTCATGCGCAGATCGCGGTGCTTGGACACAACATCAAGCTGGGTCGCGGCGGTATTCGCGAGATTGAATTCTTTGTGCAGACCCAGCAGTTGATTGCTGGTGGCCGCAACCCGAACCTCAGAGGCAACCGCACTCTGCAAACTCTGCAAGATCTGGTTGCCGCACAATGGCTGCAACAAGAAGCGTGTGACCAGCTTCGCACCGCCTATGTCTTATTGCGCACGCTCGAGCACCGCCTCCAGATGGTTGCCGACGAGCAAACCCAGACCTTGCCGGAAAGTCCTCAGCAGTTTGCCAGATTTGCGTTGTTTTGCGGGTACGGCAACCCGCAAATCCTGACAGACGAGATTACCCGGACATTGCAGATTGTGCAGGGTCATTACGCTGAGCTGTTTGAAGAAGCACCTGAGCTGGCGAGCGGAACAGGCAATCTTGTGTTTACTGGCGGTGAAGACGACCCCGAGACATTGCACACGCTCACGGGCATGGGTTTTGAACAGGTTGCCGAAGTTTCAGCAACCATCCGCGGCTGGCACTTCGGACGCTATCCGGCAACGCGCTCTGCAGCTGCGCGTGAGCGCCTGACTGAGTTGATGCCAGCGCTGCTAACGGCACTTGCAAAGTCAGGTCATCCTGATCATGCGTTTATTGCGTTCGATCGTTTCATTGCCGGGCTGCCAGCCGGAGTGCAGTTGTTTTCGATGTTCAAGGCGAACCCGTTTCTGCTTGATCTGGTCGCAACCGTTCTGGGCACTGCACCGCGCCTTGCACAGAGCCTGTCCAGAAGGCCGCGTCAGCTTGAGGCGGTACTGGACCCGTCGTTTTTTGAGTCAATGCCGTCCGCTGCTGAACTGACAGCCGCATTCGAAGCACTTAGCGCTCCACAGGCAACGCTGGAAGAGATACTGGACGCTGCACGCGTGGAGGCACGGGAGAAGGCGTTGCGCATCGGCATTCGCATTCTTTCTGAAACTGTAAGTTCGCGTCAGGCCGGGCTTGCCTACTCGAACCTGGCAGATGCAGTACTGCAATGCATGCTTGAGGTTGTCCGGCGCGACATCGCGGCTCGCCACGGCCAGGTTGGCGAACAAGCCCTCGTCGTTGTCGCAATGGGTAAACTCGGGGGTCAGGAAATGACGGCGGCCTCTGATCTCGACCTGATCTTTCTGTATGATTTTGCCAAGGCTGCAGAAACCTCCGATGGTGAAAAGCCACTTGCACCTTCACAGTATTTTGCACGTCTCACCCAGAGGCTCGTAACCGCGATCACATCGAAAACGGCAGAAGGTGACTTGTATGAAGTTGACATGCGGTTGCGCCCATCGGGCAACAAGGGCCCAGTTGCAACGCATGTGGATGGATTTGAGAATTACCAGGCAACCGAGGCCTGGACGTGGGAAAAGATGGCGCTGACCAGGGCGCGCGTCATTGCTGGTGACACACACTTGCAAAAACGAACGGAGCAAATCATTCGTGATGTCCTGTGCGCCAGCAGGGATAGTAACCAGACCCTGGTTGACGTTGCCGAGATGCGCGCCCGCATGCTCGATAACGCTGGTGATTCAAGCCATTGGGACCTCAAGCTGGTGCGGGGTGGACTGGTCGACATCGAGTTTATTGCTCAGGGGTTGCAACTGGTTCATGCTCACGACAAGCCGCAGGTTTTGCAGAAAAACACCCTCGATGCGCTGCAGGCACTTCGTGATGAAGGCATTCTGGAGGCTGCAGACCACGATGTTCTGGCATCCGCAGCCAGTCTTTATCAAAGCCTGACACACATTCTCAGGCTGTGCACTGATGCAAGGTTTGACCCGGCAGCCGCTCCGCCGGGACTTAAGAACCTGTTGTTGCGCGGCGCGGCTGCGCCCGACATGGCAACGCTTGAAGCCCAGCTGCAGGATGCGCACGCGAGTGTTTCTGCAATTTTTGACCGGCTGATTGTCAGAAACCACAACATCACACATTCCTGAATCTTTTTGCGACGGAATCTGAAACTTGTTCCCGTCTTGTTCATGTGCGTTGGCCAACTCACGCCTTGGAACTAGCAATCAACATGACAGAATAGTCGGGAGCTAAGAACGTGAAAGAACTCTACAGATTTACCGCTCTGGTTGGGGTGTTGAGCCTTGTGGCAATGGCCGAACAACCAGCTCAGGCGCGAGAACCAAACATGCCCCGGGGCGAACGAACATTTGAACAACTGGATAAGAACAAGGACGGCAATCTGGCTCTGGAAGAGCTGGAAGCCCGCTCCGTTGGCCGCTTCATGCGCCTTGACGCAGACAAGAACGACGCTGTGTCGCGCACTGAAATGGAAAACTGGCTGCATGCGATCGCCAAGCGGCGCATAGACCGCATTCTTTCACGCATGGATGGTGACGGTGATGCATCGGTTAGCAGGGATGAACTGCGATCATATATCTCAAAGGAGTTTGGTGCCGCTGATGCCGACAAGTCTGGCGGCGTGACATTGCAGGAGTCGCGTGATTATCTAGTCGTCAGACGCAAACTTGGAAGAGCGGCACGCAAGGCGGTGTCAGCAGGTCAGCAATGACGGGCTGGCGATGAACTCCGCCGTAGTGAGCCCGCCTTGGGGCATGGCCGGAACAGGTGAAGAAAAATCCACCGGGCACTCCGCTGCAGCGTCAGCTGCGGCGGTTGATGCCGTTTTGCTTGAGCGTGTTCACGAGCGCGATGAGCCGGCTTTCAACGAATTGGTCACGCGGCATTACTCGCTTGCGTTTCGGCTTTGCGCCCGGGTGCTTGGAAATGCAGCTGATGCCGAAGATGTTGTGCAAGAGGCATTCGTGAAACTGTGGAACAATCCGCCTCAGCTGCGGGACGGGGGTGCCTTGCGAGCCTGGATCATGCGTGTGGGCAGAAACCTGGCGATTGACAGGTTGCGCCAGAGGCGGCCGGGCAGCGACAGCGAGCTGGAACTGCTGGTGGATGGCTCTACAGCACCGGATGGTCAGATGCGCCATGGTCAAGCAGCAACACGGGTTTCGGATGCGATGGCGCGTCTGCCTGAACGGCAACGGACGGCATTGCAGTTGACCTACTTCGAAGGTTTGGGCAATCAGGACACCGCATCGATGATGGACATAAGTGTGGAAGCTGTTGAATCATTGTTATCTCGCGCGCGCCGCAAGCTGAAGGTCGATCTTGATCATGTGTGGACAGAGCTGGTTGTTGAACTGGAGCAATTGAAATGAAAATGCAGCCACAAGAGCAGGACAGGTTGCGGCAGGTGCTTGACGCCTATGGGCGCAATCCGCTGCGCTGGCCGGAACGCGACCGGGTTCGTTTTGCCGGGTTGCTAAGGTCGCCGGCAGAGCTGCCTGCAGATATTGCTGCTGAAGCTGACACACTGGACAAGTTGCTTGACCGCGCTGGCCCCAGCGCAGTGCCGGAGCCGCAGGGAGCACAGGCGAGGCTGTTGCAGAAGGTGGCTGCACAGGCACGGATTGCCGGTGATGGCCGCGCATCTGCCGGGGTGCGGTTCTCGTGGCGGGACATGTTCCAGCCTCAGGCACTGTTTACCGCCAGTGTGCTGGTGGTAGGCATCATTGCAGGCATCGTTGCCGGGGCTGATGCAGATACAGGCTTCGCCCTTGCCGACATTCTGCAGTTGTCGCCCCTGCCGGACGATATTGTCGACACAGTGCTTCTCACTGAAGGCGACGATGGAGGCATTCTTTGACGCAGTCTGACAAAGAGCCAGTAGTGCGTAAGCGGCGTTGGTCGTGGCTGTGGGCTGCGCTTGCTGTATCGCTGTCCTTGAACCTGGCCGTAGTTGCGGCGGTGTTGACACATGAAAGCCGGGGTTACGGCAGGCATAGTCGCATTACAGGCCCGAGTTTCACCCAGGTGCTGCCGCGCGCCTTTTTCAGAGGACTCGACAAACAGCGCCGTATTGAACTGATGGCTGACTTCAGGCCGCATCGCGGTGAGTACAGACAATTGCGGCAGCAGTTGCGGGAACTTGGGCGCGAACTTGCAACTGCGCTGCGTGCTGAGCCATATGACGCTGGCGCGGTGGATATGGCCATGGCCAATTATGAGGCAGGATCGCGTCAGATGCTGGCGAAAGGTCGCAGCATCGCGGTCAATTTCTTCGCCCGCCTTACTCCGCAGGAGCGCAAGCTCATGGCAGATCAGATCGAGCGCAAGACAATGTCACACAGACAGTGGCGTGCGCGGCAAAGCGAACGCGACGACTAGGTTCACAGTCGCTTCAGATTGCTGATTTTCAAGTGTCGGCGCTGGTCGAGATGGGTACGATTACCGCTTCAGACTCTATCACCCGCTTTTCCTGTTTGCCCTTTTTGGCTATGGGCAACGTGATTGTAACCGTCGTTCCCTTGCCTTCCTTGCTCGCAATATGAAGGCTTCCGTTGTTCAGCCGGATAAGGGAGTTCGAAATGGCCAATCCCAACCCGGAACCTGCCTTGGTCTTGGTCAACTGGTTTTCAACCTGTTCAAACGGCCGCCCAAGTTTGGAAATCTGGTTTTCGGGGATGCCGATTCCTGTGTCGGCTATAACAATTTCCGCCACCTTTCCGGTATGGCTTGCCGAAATTGTCAGTGTTCCGTTTTTTGGGGTGAATTTCACTCCGTTGGCCAGGATGTTGATCAGAACCTGCTTCAATGATCGCACATCGGCCAGGGCGTGCAGAGAGGCAGGCAAGTCCTTGCGTATCATTACGCCGCCCTCATGCGCACGGCTGGAAACAATGCGAAGCGCTTCGTCGATGACGCTCGGTACATTGCATTTTTCTATTTCAAGCGTTATGCGCCCTGCCTCGATCTTTGACATGTCGAGGATGTCATTGATGACGTCCAGCAGGTATTGGCCAGAGCTGTGGATGTCGTGCGCGTAGTCGAGATATTTCGGAACGGCCACCTGACCAAACAATTCCTTCTCGATGACTTCAGAGAACCCGATTATCGCATTCAACGGCGTACGCAACTCATGGCTCATGTTTGCCAGGAACTCGGACTTCGACCGGTTAGCGGCTTCCGCACGGGTCTTCTCACGGGAGTATTTCTCTGCCAGCTCGGCAAGCCTTTGGGATTGCTGCTCCAGCTCCATTCGGGATTTCTGCAGGTCGCGCACCGTGTTCATCAGCTCGCGCTCTGATTCAAGCAGTTTCTCTTCGTGCATCTTCAGGTTGGAAATGTCCGTGCCGACCGATACGAACCCGCCATCCTTGGTGCGCCGTTCGTTGATTTGCAGCCATCGCCCGTCTTCCAGCTGCACTTCAAATGTGTTGCCATCGCTGCCTTCGGGAAGGGTGGTGAGTGCTGCAGTCTCAACCGAAACGGCAGATCGTTGTCTCACAACAGGTTCACGTGCGACGCGTGTCACGTCTTCATATGACGAGCCCGGGCGGCATACGCTTGCCGGCAGGTTGTGCAACTGCTGATACTTCGAATTGCACATCACCAGCTTGTTGTCGGCATCCCACAGGACAAACGCTTCGGAGACATTTTCAATAGCGTCCTTCAACCGCAGTTCCGCTTCCTGGTTCAGCTTGTCGAGGCGCTTTTGCTCTGTGATGTCGATTGCAATGCCGACGAGGTTGGGAGAGTCCTGCCCCGGCGCCTGTGACAGTTCCGCCCTCGCTCTCAACCAGACCCAATGGCCTTCCGCATGCTTCATACGGAATTCCTGATCGACTGCTGGCCGTCCTCCACGCAACATGATGTCTACAAGCTGATCAATCGGCTCATCGTCAGGATGCAGCCTCTCGGCGACTTCGCCGTAGGACAGGAATTCCCCCTTGGTATCCAGACCAAGAATGTCATACATCGACTTGGACCAGAAAATTCGCCCGCGGGCGATGTCCCAGTCCCACAAACCGCAATGGCCGCGGTCCAGTGCCTTGTCCATCCGCTCCGTCGCGATGGCGAGCGTCTGGTCAGCTTCTGCCGCGCGCGATGCCTGCCAGTGGAAAGCTGTGCCCAGCAGCACCAGCACCCCCAGCGTCACAATGAACAATGTAGAGATTTGCGCAACGTCTGCGCGCCAGTCCTTCAGCACTGCCGCCCTTGGGTGCACTACCAGGATCTGTCCTGCGAAAGGCGTCAGCGATCTGAGCGCAATGTATATGTTCTCGTTTGCCGGAGTTATGGCGAGAGCCGGAGTTCCAAGTTTCTGCGATGCAGCCAGAATGCCTTCCTGGCCGAAGACGGTTGAAATGTTGGTGCCTGCAAGGCCCTCGTCGAGCGGAAAGCTTGTTTGCACATTGCCATTGTCATCGGCCACAATGAACAAGCGGCCTTTTGTGCCGCTGCTGTGCAGCAGGACTTCAGCCAGATCTTCCGATTGCAGTCCACGTTGCGCCAGACCGCCCCCGAGAGCAGCACTCAGATCGCTTGCTGCTGCACGCAGCACGAGTTGGGTGTGATTGTTCGAAGCTTCGATTGACCGTTCACGGCTGGCGGATAACTGCAAATAAAGTGCGGTCGCCAAGGTGGTCAGAAACAGCAGGATCAGTCCAGTAATCAGATTGCGCAGGATGCGTTCTGAAATGGCAATCTGGGGAACCCGGGCAGATCCGACACCGACGCGCAGTGCCCGATCCTTGAAAAACAGTTCCCCAAGTTTTGCCTTGGACACGTCAATATCCTCAGTTCTGGCCCATTGTTCGAATTGACAACGGCCGCCCAGGCAACATCTTCTGGTCTTGCGATGGCTGCCGCCCCTGACAGTACGCATGCGGGGTAACCACGTTTGCCCCGAAAACCGATAGAATCACTCTGTTCTATAGATTCAAAGTCCAACTGATTTGGCAAGGCTGAGGTCAGCAAAAGCGCATAATTTGTTCTGAATTGGTCCGTACGCAGCACCCAGACACATGAGTTGTCACACCGGGCCGTCATCCAGCATCCGCGTAACCATCTCAAGTGTATCTGACGACAACCCCTGCTTTGAGCGGATCACAGACAGGGCAGCAATGGCCTTGCCTCGCCGTACCGGCTCCATCAACTGATAGGAACGGAAGGTGCCGGCCATGCGCGCTGCAACCTGCGGATTGCGTGCGTCCAGCTGCACTATGACATCCGCTACCAGATCGTAGCCTTCACCGGAGCCGGCGTTGAAGCCAGTCTGGTTCATTCCGGCAAAAGCGCCAATGAGTGCACGCACCCGGTTTGGGCGGGCCAGGCTGAAGTCCTTGTGTTGCATGAGCATGTGCACATGTGCAGGAGCCTCCGGCCCGGTGCGCATGGCGTGAAGGGTAAACCATTTGTCGACGATCAGGTGGTCAGACTTGAAGCGCTCGTGAAAAGCCTCGAGGGCCGCATCCCGTTCAGGTACATCAAGGCTGGCCAGCACAACCAACGGGCCCATAATGTCCGACATATGCTTTGCCGCCTCGAACTGCTCCATGGCAAGGCTCGCGGCTGCCGTCGTGTTGCCTGCAGAATACAATGAAAGTGCCGCGTGGGCCTGCGCACGCAGCCCTGAGTCCTGCGCACTTGCAGAATAGGGGCCCGCAGGAGTGTTGCCAGCCATCCCTGTCAGCAGTTCGGCAAGTGATCTTGATGTCTCTGCGCGAACCTCGTCCCGCGCGCGGGCCACCAGTTCCGGATCAACGTTGTGACCCAGCATGTTGGCAATATCGGCTTCACCGGGCAGTGCCAGCATCTGGGCCTTGAGTGCGGGCTCCAGCGAATCTGCCTGCAGCGCAGTGCCGAGGGCTGCGGCATATCCGTCAACTGATGGAGGCTTGCTTGCCTGACTGATTGCCCGCATGCGGTCGATGATGATGAAGCGCGCAAGCGTTTGGCCTGCTTCCCACCGGTTGAAAGTGTCCGAGTCATGGGCCATCAGAAACATCAATTCGTCATTCTGTTGGCTTGTGACCAATGTTACCGGCGCTGAAAACCCCCGATTGATTGACAGGGACGGTTTTGACGTGATGCCCGTAAACGTCCAGCTTTGCTGGCGTTCGCGCATTTCCAGCAGGCCGTTCTGAAACGCTTGTCCGGTATCTGTGATGAGTGGAAAGTCCCTGCCATCCTCGCCAATCAGTCCGGTTGCAAGCGGAATATGCATGTCGGGCTTGTCTTGTTGGCCTGGTGTGGGATTAAGCGATTGTGACACGGTCAGCGTTGCCGTTTGTGCGTTTTCGTCCCATTCAATCCGCGGCTCAATTGTTGGCGTGCCAGCATGGTTGTACCAGTTGAAAAACTGTGACAAATCCCGGCCTGAGGCTTCTTCCATGCATAGTGCGAAGTCTTCCACTGTCGCAGCATCACCATCATGGCGCTCGAAATAGATGTCCAGCGCGCGGGCAAACTTCTCCTGCCCCAACAGCGTCTTGTACATGCGCACAATCTCTGCGCCCTTTTCATAGACCGTGGCAGTGTAGAAGTTGTTGATCTCCACATATGACTGCGGCCTGACGGGGTGGGCCAGCGGGCCAGCATCTTCGGGAAATTGGTGTGAACGCAATGTACGAACATCCTGAATGCGTTTGACTGCGCGAGAGCGCATGTCGGAAGTGAACTCCTGGTCGCGGAACACCGTAAGCCCTTCCTTCAGGCACAGTTGGAACCAGTCGCGGCATGTTATGCGGTTACCGGTCCAGTTGTGAAAATACTCGTGCGCGATGATTGCCTCAATGTTCACGTAGTCCTGGTCTGTCGCGGTGTCGGGCCGGGCGAGAATGTACTTGTCGTTGAACACATTCAGTCCCTTGTTCTCCATCGCGCCCATGTTGAAGTCGGAAACCGCGACGATCATGAAGATATCGAGATCATACTCACGCCCGAACGCTGTTTCGTCCCAGCGCATCGAAGCCTTCAGGCTTTCCATCGCCCAGTCGCATCGGTCATCCTTGCCTTTCTCCACATAGATGCGCAGCTCCACGGAACGACCAGACATGGTGATGAAATGATCACTCACCATTGCCAGGTCTCCGGCCACCAGGGCAAACAGGTAGGAGGGTTTTGGCCACGGATCTTGCCAAACGGCATAGTGGCGACCGTCTTCAGCATCCCCCGTTTCCACCGGGTTTCCGTTAGCCAGCAATACTGGTACCGACGACTTGTCGGCTTCCAGGCGTACCTCATACGTTGACAATACGTCCGGACGGTCGATGAAATAGGTAATGCGGCGAAACCCCTCTGCCTCGCATTGAGTGCAAAATACGCCATTGGAGCGATACAGGCCGGAAAGTGCAGTATTTGCATCCGGGTTGCAGATGGTTTCGACCGTCAGCTCGAACTCACCTGCCGGTACTTCATTTATAACCAGTTGTTCGTCGACCACCGAGTAGCTGTTGCCTCCGAGCACTTCGCCATTGATTGCCACGGATTTCAGTTCAATGGCTTCCCCATCCAGTTTGACAGGCGCATTGACCAGTTTGGAGGCAGGGTTCGGTCTCAACGTCAACCTGGATACAACGCGGGTTCGCTCTGGATGCAGGTCCACATCCAGCGACACATGGCTGATCAGGTAATCGGACGGCTTGTAGTCTTTCAGGCGGATCGTCGGTGGAGTGTCAGTGCGCATCTTGTCTCTACATTGGTCGGTCGATTTTAAATGCTGCCAGATCGCTATTGTGACCATGGCCAGAAATCAGCTCGGCAAGCAGTCTGCCGGTGGTTGGTCCCCAACTAAGCCCGAGATGGCCATGTCCGAATCCATACCACACATTGACAAGCTTGGGTGACGGAGAAATCACCGGCAGGCTGTCTGGCGTGCCGGGCCTGCGTCCCATCCACTTGCTTTCAGTGCCGTCCAGCGCGCGCAACCTGGGAAAAAGCCGCTTTCCGTAAACATGCAACTGGTCGGCGCGGCGCCAGTCAGGCGGTGCGTCATTGCCTGCAATTTCGTCCGTGCCAGCCAGCTTGATGCCGCCTTCGTGCGGCGTGACTGCACCAGGCTGTGCAGCATGAGTGATGGCACGGCCAAGCGTTACACCAGAGTTCTGCATTATCAAATGATATCCGCGTTCTGCTTCCAGCAGCACCTTCGATCCCAGCATCCGAGCCAGCTCGTGCGACCATGCTCCAGCGCAGATACACAGATTCTCCAGCTTGTGCGCGCCGACTGTTTTCAGGTGCAACGCTGTTGCCTTCTCGCCGTCATGGTCAATACCCATGACCTCATCCTGAATGATTGTTCCGCCATCACGCACCACTTGTTCGGCCAGCCTGACAACCATTGTGTGCGGGTTCCTTATGCGGTGCCAGCCGTCCCAGAACTCCGCCCGGTAGATTTCGTTGGTCAGATCAGGTTCGATTTCACGTGCTTCATCGCCGCTCAGTTCGCGGCCCTTGTAGCCATATTGCTCACGCATGGCGCGCCAGTGCGCATTACTTTCATACTCCTTGCGGGTACCATAAATGTTCAGGCCATCATCCAGGGCAAGCAGGTCAAGCGCGCCGCAATGTTTCAGGACACTCTTGTGGTCTTCAAGTGCCCGCAAACACAATTGCGCCCGGGCCGCAGCAATTTTTTGAACCCGGTCGGGCAATGCATTGCGGCCCAATGCCAGCAACCAAGGCAAGGCCTTTGGCAAGTGTCGCAGGCGCACCGTGACCGGTCCGCGTGGATCAAGCAGCCAGCCTGGAATCTTGAGCAGCATGTGGGGATGAACAGCTGGCACAACTGAGGAAACAACGACACCACCTGCATTGCCGAATGAAGCGCCTTCGCCCGGCGGCACCTTGTCAATGATCGTGACTGTAAACCCTTCACGCTGCAGATACACCGCCGCCGACATACCGATGATGCCTGCGCCGATTATGGAAACGTGCTTGGAGGGAGTGTCTGGCTTGATCATTTGGGTATCAATGGTTCTGTATTTCATGCTTGCCGACTATAGAGTTTGCAGCACAAATAGACTGAAAGACCAACACGGAGAACCCAAATCATGCCAGTCCACAAACGGCTTCGTCCATTCAACACGAAAGACACCTATCCCGAGCAGAAACTGTCCAACGATCTTTCTCAAGGAGTGGTGGCCCGTGGTACCATGGTTTTCCTGCGTGGCCAGGTTGCCCAGGACCTGGAAACCCGTGAAAGCCTGCACGTTGGCGATGCCGGCAAGCAGACTGCAAAGGCCATGGAAAACATCAATATGCTGCTGCAGGAAGCGGGCTCCGAACTTGCCCACATCTGTCGCATCGTGGTCTACGTGACAGATATCCGTTATCGCGAGGCGGTCTATCAGGAAATGGGCAAGTGGCTCAAAGGTGTTTTTCCCTGTTCCACCGGCCTTGTCGTGCCTGCACTTGCCAGGCCTGAATGGGTGGTCGAGATTGAGGTAACCGCAGTCATTCCTGACTGATGTGAGGATAACGACATGCCATTGCATGATGCGCTGGAGAAACTTGAAATCACCGCAGCCGGACCGCTTGAGAAGGCTTACAGCTCGCCCCCGGAGATTTATACAAGCTCCGAACTTCTGGAAACTGAAATCCATGACATCTTCGAGAAGGAATGGCATTGTCCGGGGCTGGCTGCCGATATTCCCGAAGCAGGTGACTACATCACCTTCTCAATTGGCGCGCAGCAAGTCTTTTCCATGCGCCAGAGAGACGGCTCGGTGCGTTCATTTTCGAATGTCTGCCGCCATCGCATGATGCAGCTGCTGGAAGGCAGCGGCAACACCAAGGTCATCGTTTGCCCGTATCATGCATGGAGTTACAATCACGATGGAACCTTGCGCGGTGCGCCACGCATGGACAAGGCCAGGGACTTCGACAAGCAGGCGTTTTGCCTGCCGGAAGTCCGCACTGAACTCTGGAATGGCTGGATATACATTACCCTTAACAAGAATGCGCTGCCGGTGGCACAGATGCTGGCACCCATCAATGACGAGGTGGCGCAATTCCGCATGGACCGCTACGTGCCGTGTGTCACGCAAGACCATGTCTGGCAGACAAACTGGAAGCTGCTGGTGGAAAATTTCATGGAAGGGTATCACTTGCCGGTTGCGCACAAGTCAACCGTCGGCAAGTGGTTCGGTCTTGAAGACACGGTCTTCCCCGAAGGGGCCAGCCCCCACTATACGTGGCAAACCTTTACCAAGGACGAGACCGCAACCTATGGCAGGGCGGCAGAAGGCAATGACTACCTTGAAGGTCGCTGGCGTTACACAACCTTCATGCCAACTGTGTTTCCCGCCCACATGTATATTCTAGCACCTGACCATGTCTGGTATCTGTCTCTGCGTCCCAAAGGTGTCGGTGAAGTGCATGTCCGCTTTGGTGTTGCGCTGGCCCCGGAGAGGCTTGACGCCTTTCCGAACAAGCATGCTGCCCTGAAGGACCTGATCAGCTTTTTCGACCATGTCAACGAGGAAGACCGTGCCGTTGTAGAAGGCATCTTCAAGGGTGCCCATGGCGCTTTGGCGCAAGCCGGCCCGCTGAACTGGCTGGAACGCGAAATCCATGACTTCCAGAAATATCTGGCTGGCAAGTATCGCCCGGCCAGCGCCACAAAAAACAAGGTAGCCGCCGAATGACGTTTTCAGTTGCAGGTTTTTGCCGCCGGACAGGACAGTTCGGCGTTGTCATCACCACGTCCTCCATCTGTGTGGGCGCCAGGTGCCCGCATGTCAGGGCAGGGGTGGGGGCCGTCGCCACCCAGAACGTGACAGACCCCAATCTGGGCCCTGAGGTACTCGATCTTATGGAGCAGGGTGCCAGTGCCGCCGATGCCATTGCCAGCGTCACGGCAGATCGAGAACATATTGCCTATCGCCAGCTTCTGGCAGTGGATGTGAACGGCACCGTCGGACACTTTACCGGGGCGAACATACTTGGCACAAACGCGGTGTCGGAAGGTGTTGATTGCATGGCGGCGGGCAATCTGTTGTCCAGCAAGGCGGTGCCCGGCGCAATGACGAATGCATTCGCCAAGCATGGCAACGAGCACTTGGCTGAACGGCTGCTGCTGGCAATTGAGGCAGGCGTTGCTGCCGGCGGAGAGGAAGGCCCGGTGCATTCGGCTGCTTTGCTTGTGGCAGGCACCACCAGATTCCCGCTGGTTTCATTGCGCTGCGACTGGGACGACGAAGACCCGATAGCAAAATTGCGCGGGCTGTGGGTCCGGTATCAGCCGGAAATGCAGGCATATCTGGACCGGGCGCTCAACCCGTCCGTCGCGCCAAGTTACGGTGTGCCGGGTGACGAGTAGGGCCTCCGCTGGCACGGAACTTCATAACCAAGCTGGATGCACGCCGCCTGGTTCAGCAAGCAACAAGAAGATGTACTTCCTCCGTGGTGGAGGAAGATGTTGCAGAACAAGCATCTGCAGGCTTGCTACTGACCCAGCGGATCCACCCCGAGAATTTCTCCCGACGCGTTGCTTACTTCTATGCGCCACGGCAGCCGCTGGCGCACGGCATCGTAGACATATGTTCCATTGGAGCAGTCCACCACCTCGATGTAGTGAAATCCCGCCTGCTTCAGGTTTTCCACGCCCTGCAGGCAAGAGAAGCTTTGATGATAGCGGCGTGAACCGTAACCATTCCGATTTTGCCCGTAGGCGCTATCGTCGTCGGGCTGATAAACCGAATAATCCGGCTCGGGAATACGACGGCGGTCGCTGTTACGTCCATTGTTGTATTCATTGTCTTCGTAGCGGTTCTGGCTTTCACCATCGTAGAACCAGTGCAAATCTGCAGAGCGCGCCGGGCTTGCGGCAAGGCAGGGTAGCACTAGCGCAACAGCCAGTGCAGTTGAGGGGATACGCAACATAACTAACCTCCCTGTTGAGGGTCGCCACCGTCCGTATCGATATGCTCGTCCTTGTTTGTGAAGAAGACAGGGAGCCATTGCGGCAACATCTGGACATGGTTAACGCATCACCTGATGCAGGCGGTAGTTTGGCCGGACCGGAAGCGACCTTCGGATTCCGGCGTCCGGGTCACGATGTCAGGTTTGACACTAGTTTCGCCAGCATCTTGTCGCACGCGGCCATTTCGCTATCCGCGATGTACTCATCCGGTTTGTGGGCAACCGCAATGGACCCTGGCCCGCACACCACGGTTGGAATGCCAAGCCGGTTCTGAAACAGCCCGCCCTCAGTGCCAAAAGTGATTTTGCCAGTTGAGTTTCCTCCCGTTAGCGACTTCACATAATTGACCACGTCACTGTCAGGCGGGGTATCGAGCGCTGGATACTGGGTGCCCGGCTTAAAGGTTATGTCCGCACCCGGAAACACCTTGCGCGCTTGCGTTACAAGTTCTTCGGCCTTCTTGTGAATGCGTGTCACCAGCGGTTGCGGGTCGTCCGCCGGCAGGTGGCGGATCTCGTATTCGAAAGAGGCGAGGTTGGGCACGATATTCAGCGTCTCGCCACCGTGCAGGTTGCCTGCGTGCAGTGTGGTGTATGCTACATCATAGTCGCCATCGCGCGCGCCGGTTTCAGAAACTTCGACCTGCAGGCGGCGAATCTCGTTGATCAGATCGATGGCCAGATGAACGGCGTTGATGGCGGTGGGTGCAAGACTTGAATGTGCTTCAAGTCCGGTGCAGGTGACGCGCTCGCCCGCCTTGCCCTTGTGCGCCGTAACCACTTGCATGAGGGTGGGTTCGCCGATGATGCAGCAGCGCGGCTTAGGGGTGACTGGTTCAAGCAACTCGATCAATCGGCGCACGCCGACGCAGCCGATTTCCTCATCATAGGAAAAGGCGAAATGAATGGGAGCAGACAGCTTGTCTTTCAATTCTGCCGCGCGAGGTGCCATTGCCAGGCAGCAGGCAATAAATCCCTTCATGTCCGCGGTGCCGCGGCCATAGAGCTTTCCGCCGTCGCGGCGCATGACGAACGGGTCAGACGACCAGTTCTGGCCTTCTGTTGGAACTACGTCGGTGTGACCGGACAAAACCACGCCGGGCACATCCTCGGGCCCGATAGAGGCATACAGATTGGCCTTGCGACCATCCTGCGAGGGTGCGCGCAGGATGCGGAAGCCCAACGGCTCCAGCAGCCCGGCTGCATGGTCTATCAGCGCAAGATTGCTTTCGCGGCTGACAGTGTTGAACGAGATGAGCTTGTCGAGGTGAGTGATACTGTCTGTCATGCGAGTAGGCAATATCACGCCGTGCGCGTCGCCGCCACCTCAGGGTTGCGAAGCGCCACACGAACGCCGGCCTGCAGTGTTTCGGGTTTGTAGGGGTGGCGGGCAAACACCTCGCGCACCATCGGTTCGAAGAAATCCAGCGGCAGCGTTTCATAGTCGGGATCGAAGCTGGCCTGGTCCCAGTACTCGCAGAAATCGGCGCACGATTGATAGTAGGGGCTTTCGGCAAACTTCTCGCGCTCGTTCTGATTCCAGCCATAGTGATGGGCATAGTAGTACATCTGGAACGCAGCGTGGTGCTGAACGGCCCAGACCACCTCTTCGCGCATGTAGGGCCGGATGATGGCCGCGGCGAACTCGTCATGGTTTTGTGGCGCCAGCCCGTCGCCAATATCGTGCAGCAGTGTGCCCACCACCCAGTCGATATCAGCACCGTCGCGCCATGCCCGGGTCGCCGATTGCAGGCCGTGTTCGAGCCGGGTGACCTTGTATCCTTCCAGTGTTTCGTCCTCCTGGTCACGCATCGCTTTCAGGATGCGGTCCGGTGTCATCTTCACGAACGGCTCCTCCTTCTCGCGCAGCATCAGGTAGTCGTCGCGCGTGCCGTCCTTCATCTGGGTGAAAGACACTGTCTTGGAGTGTTCGTTCATGGTTTCAGATCCTTTGCTCGCTGCCAGCATACAGGCCGACTGTCTGCGTCGCACCTGCTGTCAGGGCGGTAGACTGGTCCAGCATGATGCGGTTGTAAAGTGTCAAGGCGTCGGCGTCGAAGGCAGCCGCAGGTGGGGCCACGTTGATCCAGTTGCGCATGGTATCGCTCCCGCGAACCAACATGGCGTAGTCACGTTCACCCACAAGCTGCCTCACCCCCGGTGTTACATAGCGGACGGCACAACCGATGCGCCGGTTGTCCGACAGATTGGGGCCCGATGCATGGAACATGCGCCCATGATGCAGTGACATCTGGCCCGGCTGCAGCACCACGTCACAAGCGTCGGCCTCGTCCACCTCGACGGCAATTTCCTGCCCGCGCGACAACAGGTTGTCAGCGCTGAACGTATCGCGGTGCTCAACGATCCGGTTGTTGTGCGAACCGGCCACGAACTTCATGCATCCGGATTGCGGTGTGGCAGGTGACAACGCAATCCAGGCGGTCACCTGTTCATCGGTTTCGCCCAGGCCCCAGTAGGTCAGGTCCTGGTGCCAGGATACGATCTTTGGCGTGCGAGGCTCCTTAATGAACAACTCGCACGACCACACCAGCAGGTCCGGCCCGAGGATTGACTGAACTGCATCAAGTACGCCCCGGTGCCGGGCGATCTCGGCCATCAGGGGCAGCACCACCTGGCCATTGATGCGGAAATACTGGTTGAGCGGCTGCGGCAGCGAGCCATCGGGATATTCAGCTTCCAGTGCCTCGATGCGGGTTTGCCATTGTACGGCTTCGGCAGCGTCCATGACGTCGATTGGAAACAGAAAGCCGTCGCGGGCATAGGCGGCGGTCTGGGTTGGCGAAAGGCTGGCTGGCATGTGTCTCTTCCCTGTGTTGCAGCTCTGAGGTTGTCGCGTGCGGACGACAGCAGGAACTGCCCTTTCAAAGCATGCAGCATAAATTCTAGTTGCCCTCAAGTACATGGCGCTGAGCCGCATTCCATGGCGGTAATGCCGCCGCCGGCAGGGTGGTTTGCCCCTGGCAAGGATCGCCTGTGCCACCTGTTGACGCGTTGTGAGCAGAAGTCGTAAATGGCTGCTGCATTCCTTGGGGGAGGGTAACGGGAGCTTTTTATGTCAGCTGGATTTGCCACCGTAGACTTCCGCGGGTGGGTTGCGAAAATCAGCGCACCGCGAGAAGCAGGCAAATGCCTCCCGGTGGGCACCAGCAGACACTGCGTAATCACGGTTGCGACCGGCTATCCAGCAAACATGCTGAAACCGCTGGTACGGTCGCTGCGCAAGCATACAAACGCTCACCTTATCATCGCCGCCAATGAGAACAATGACCTGGCAACTGAGTTTGCCAGCGATGATGTCACGATTTTCCTTGTCAAACCATCTGAGGGTTACCGGCCATATCCGGCGCTGGCCCGCATTGAATATTACCTCGAGATACTTGCTGGTTTGCCGAGCGAGATCGAGAAATTGTTGCTGGTCGACAGCCGTGACGTGATCTTTCAGGCAGATCCATTTGAAAAATTGCCAAAAGCGGATCTGATCTTTTTTGCCGAGAATAACGACACCTCAAGCTGGACCTTGTCCACTACCAATGGCCGCTGGGCCTGGGCCATGTTGCCCGCGAAAATGCGTGCAGCACTCATAGGCAAACCAATTGTCAATGGCGGTGTGATTGCCGGGAACTGTGCGGGCATTGCGCGGATGTGCCGGGCAAAGCTGGACATTGCACTTCAGACCGGCGAATGGACCAAACACACAACCGGCCTGGACAACATTACCACCAATGTGATCGCGCATACCGGTCTGGCTGGCGATGCTGCCAAGGTGGCAAACCATGAGATCGTGGCCAACATCTACCGCGAAACGGCCATGGAGATAACCGCAGAGGCAATGATCTCGCGCCCTGGCGCCAGGCCCTGCCCCATAGTGCATATGTATGATCGCCAGCCCGATCTGCTGAAACATGTCTACTCCAAGTATGGTGTGCAGCAGGACCCAACGCAATCACTCCATCAGGACAGATCCTTAGGCAAATCATCGGTCTTTGACGGACCTGCGCATTGGTTGAAACTCGCCCGTATCCGGTTAACAGGGCGAGCCTGAGCGCCAACACATGCGATTGTGCAATGACAAGCCGGGACTTGTAAGAGGCAGCGACCGGCGCTACGTATGGCGCTATCAATCCTGAGTTCAAATTCAAACACTGCAAATGAGGTGGCTTCATGCTCCGAAAGACTGATTTCTACATCGACGGCAAATGGGTAGCTCCGGTCAAGGCGCGTGAGCTGGAGGTTATCAACCCTGCCGACGAGACTGCATTTGCAGTGATCTCGCTGGGTGCGCAAGAAGATGTTGATGCCGCCGTGGCTGCAGCCAAGCGGGCGTTCAAGACCTGGAGCAAGACAACCCGCGAGGAACGCGTCGGCTACCTTGAGAAGTTGTTGGCCGTATATGAGAAGCGCGTTGGTGATATGGCCAAGACCATTTCGATGGAAGTTGGCGCACCGATAACCATGTCCACCCAGCAACAGGTTGGCGCAGGCAGCGGTCACATAAAGTCGTTTATCCGCAGCTTGAAAAGCTTCGAGTTTGATGCTCCATTGCACGACAATGTGCGATCCGAGCACATTGCGCTTGAGCCGATTGGTGTATGCGGGCTGATCACGCCATGGAACTGGCCGATGAATCAGATCGCATTGAAGGTTGTTCCCGCGATTGCAGCT
The DNA here is from genome assembly GCA_963787895.1 of uncultured Alphaproteobacteria bacterium. GTDB lineage: Bacteria > Pseudomonadota > Alphaproteobacteria > Rhizobiales > Aestuariivirgaceae > Anderseniella. Next base: position 303,665 of record CAWBEX010000007.1, read on the forward strand.
GGTTGCACATGCGTGCTCAAGCCGTCGGAAATCTCGCCGTTGTCTGGTGTGGTGTTCGCTGAAATCATGGATGAAGCAGGTTTTCCTGCTGGTGTGTTTAACCTGGTCAATGGCGACGGGCCGACTGTGGGTGAGGCCATGTCTCGCCACAAGGACATTGCAATGATGTCGTTCACCGGCTCAACGCGCGCCGGCATTGCCGTGCAAAAAGCTGCTGCCGAGACAGTCAAGCGCGTGACGCTCGAACTGGGCGGCAAGTCCCCGAACATCGTGTTCGCTGATGCAGACATACCAAAGGCGGTCAAGCGCGGCACGCTGCATGTGATGAACAATACCGGGCAGTCTTGCAATGCGCCAACCCGCATGCTGGTTGAACGCTCGGTCTACGATCAGGCGGTCGAGGTTGCAGCTGAAGCAGCAAACGGTTGCAAGGTTGGCAATCCTGCCGAGGAAGGCAATCATATTGGCCCGCTGATCTCGCAAATGCAGTTCGACAAGGTGCAAACCTTGATTCAGAAAGGCGTAGATGAGGGCGCCCGTCTCGTTGCTGGCGGCACCGGCCGCCCTGACGGCTTCAACCGCGGATACTATGTGCGCCCGACTGTGTTTGCTGATGTGAACAACGATATGGTCATCGCGCGCGAAGAAATCTTTGGACCTGTTTTGACCATGATCCCTTTTGAGACTGAAGAGCAAGCCATCGAGATTGCCAACGATACAGACTATGGACTTGCAGCTTATGTGCAGTCCGGCGATCAGGCCAAGGCACAGCGCGTCGCGCGTGAACTGCAAGCCGGCATGGTACTGCTGAATGGTCAGCTTCGCCCCGGCGGCAGCCCGTTCGGTGGCTACAAGATGTCCGGCAATGGCCGTGAAGGTGGTGACTGGGGCCTGCATGATTTCCTTGAAGTCAAGGCCATAACCGGGTGGGATGAAAGCGCGGCCTGAGGCCGGTTTTCCGGCTCGCCGCCCTCACTTGCAAAGACAAATCATCCGGCTGCATCACAAGGCAGCCGGATGATTTGCATTCGTATTCCAGCTCAATGCGGCCCGTGTTGCTGAAGAAGGCGATTGTAATATAACTTTTGGAAGTCATCCCCGATCAAGAGTATATCGTACAAGTTGGATAAAGCAGTGCGCCGGAAACGTCGGCGTCAACGCGTCAAGTACATGGCGATCTTGAAAGGCGAAGCCGGTTGTCCCTATTCCGTCAAATTCTTGTTTTGATTGCGCTCACTGCCGTGGCTTATGGCGGCTATGCAGCCTACGATCACTGGAGAACCGGATTGGCAGCAATTTCTCCAGACGCGGGCAAGCAGTCCGGCGGCGCTATGCCTGCGGCCCAAAGTGGCGGGCGTGGTGCACGTGCCACTAACGTGGAGATTACTGCAGCCGAGCAGCGCTCCATGTCACGTCAGGTTGAGGCGATTGGCACTGCGCTGGCATTGCGAACCGTGGACATCAAGCCGCAGTCAGACGGCAGGATTATCAAGATCGGTTTTGCGCCCGGTGCACGGGTATCCGAAGGTGAGGTGTTGTTCCTTCTGGATGATGATATTCAAAGGGCAGATTTCGCCCAGGCTGTTGCCGATCTTGATTTGGCCAACCTGGCATTGCAGCGTGCCAAAACCCTTAAGAAGTCGAGTATTGCGACACAAGCTTCTGTCGAGGAACTGGAAGCAGCACTGGCTACCGCAAAAGCCAGTGTGGCGCGGGCGGAACGTCGATTGGCGGACCGGATAATCAAGGCGCCATTCGCCGGAACAACCAGATTGAAACAATACGATGTTGGTGCCCAGGTCGAAACTACCGATGTGTTGACAACTCTGGACGACCTTTCGCAGATTCAGGTGGAGTTCGCCATTCCTGAACAGTTCTATGCAGCTGCTCGCACGGGTCTTGAGGTGGTTGCCACAAGTGCTGCATGGCCCGGGCGTGAATTCACGGCGATTCTCAACGAGATCGACACTCGCGTAGATCCGGTTTCAAGAGTGTTTCGTGCGCGCGCCAGCATTGACAATCAGGACAATGCGCTGGTGCAGGGCATGTTCATGCAGGTCGTTCTGACGTTGGAAACCGAAGCCCTTGTGATGGTGCCGGAAGAAGCTGTGGTGGTTGATGGCAGCAAGACCTTTGTGTACGTGGTGGCAGACGACAAGGCGACGCGGCGCGATGTGCAGACCGGAGCCAGGGAGCCCGGCTTTGTGGCCATTTCCAGCGGGTTGTCACCTGGCGACAACGTCGTGTCATCTGGTGTCTCCAAGATCAGGAATGGCGCCAGTGTCAAAATTGTCACCTCAGAAGATGAGCCGCGGCAATGAATCTTTCGGAGTTGTCCATTCGCAGGCCGGTACTTGCAGCAGTGGTATCACTCCTGATCATTGTGGCTGGCATTGCGGCGCTCAGCAAAATTCCGTTGCGCGAGTTGCCCGACGTTGACGCGTCGGTTGTCTCGGTGACGACGACTTACACTGGAGCAGCCCCAAATGTGATTGACACCGATGTGACCGAGGTAATTGATAGTGCTGTTGCGAGTGTGCCCGGTGTCAAGACGATCAGCTCTTCGAGTCAACGTGGCCGATCCACAACAACCATAGAATTCGAGTTAGGCCGCAACATCGACGAAGCTGCAAACGATGTGCGTTCTGCCGTGGCGCGGGTGCGTAGCGATCTGCCAGGAGAGGCAGATGAACCGCAGGTGGTGAAGAACGACTCTGATGCAGACCCCGTCATGCGTCTTGCGGTGTATTCCGACAGGCAGTCACCAGAAGAGGTGACGGACTACTTGGAGCGCTTCATAAAGGATCGCCTGACAACCATTGATGGCGTCGCCAGTGTCAGCATTTATGGAGACCGCCGTGCCGCAATCCGGATCTGGCTTGATCGCCGTGAAATGGCTGCGCGCCAGCTCACCGTTGCGGATGTGACAGCTGCCCTGACACGCAACAACATCGAATTGCCGGCCGGCGAGATCGAGAGCCGGACCAGGCAGTTTTCGGTCAGGCTGGATTCCCGGCTCTCAACGCCTGAGGAATTTCGCGATATCGTGGTCAGCGATCTGGGTGGCTATCCTGTCAGGCTTGGTCAAATTGCCAGGGTGGAAAAAGGTGTCGGGGATGACTCAACCATCGTGCGCGCCAATGGTTTGAATGCGATTGGTATATCCGTGTTGCGCCAGTCACAGTCCAACACCATCGCCATTTCAAATGCGGTGCGCGCTGAACTTGATCGGCTGAATCCGCAATTGCCGGAAGGCATGAAAATATTCGTTGGTTCTGACGATGCGGTGTTCGTCAAGGCATCCATCAAGGAAGTGCTGATTGCGCTGGGCCTTTCGCTGGTGCTGGTGGTGCTGGTCATCCTGCTGTTCCTGCGCTCGGTCAGAGCCACACTGATACCTGCAATCACCATACCGGTCTCACTGATCGGCTGTTTTTTCCTGATCTACTTGCTCGGCTTCTCGCTCAACGTACTGACGTTGCTGGCGTTGCTGCTCGCCATTGGTCTGGTGGTGGACGATGCCATAGTCATGCTGGAAAACATCGAACGCCGACTTGCCAATGGGGAGACCCGGCTACAGGCAGCGGTGCGCGGTTCGCGGCAGGTGACGTTTGCCATCCTCGCAACGTCCGTGACGCTGATAGCTGTGTTCATCCCGATATCGTTCCTGCAGGGTGCCGCAGGCCAGCTGTTCACCGAGTTCGGTTTTGTGCTGGCAAGCGCAGTGACCATTTCAACCTTTGTGGCGTTGTCTGCATGTCCCGCGCTGGCTTCGAAAATACTGAAACCACGTGCCGGAGTGTCGGCGGACGAACATGCGGTGCCTGAAGGGCGCGCGTACCGCTGGTACAGGTCTGCCGTGAAAGCCGCAATTGGCGCACCGCTGATAGTCATTGCGTTGTGCCTGGTGTTTTCCGGTGCAAGTTATCTGGCATTGATCAACACCCAAAGTGAGCTCACACCAAGTGAAGACCGCAGTCTGATCTTTGTCCCGATGGCCGCTCCACAAGGATCAACTCTGGCCTTCACTGATGAGCAAGTGCGCAAGCTTGAGGCGAACCTTGTGGCAGTCAAGGACAAGCTGGAAATTGACATCATTTATTCTTTCACCGGATTTCGGGGCCGGCCCTACCGGTCGTTCATTGTGCTGCGGTTCAAGCCCTGGGACGAACGCAAGATACCTGTAGCTGCAGCACGTGCGCAGCTTATCCCGATGGTCTCAGCCATAACCGGCGCCAAGGGTTTTCCGGTGATGCCGTCGGGACTTGGCCTGCGCGGCAACTCAACGCCCTTGCAGGCGGTCATCGGCGGGCCGGATTACAAGACAGTCCAGAAATGGGCAAATGATTTGAAGGAAAAGGCCGAGGCGAATCCTGGCCTGCAGAATGTCGATATTGACTTTGAGGAGAACCAGGGGCAGTTCCGCCTCGTCGTGGACAGGAAGCGTGCCGATGATCTTGGCATTTCGGTTGGAACGATTGCCACAACTTTGCAGACAATGTTGGCGTCTCGCGAGATCACTACCTACATCGACCGGGGCCGGGAGTATCCTGTTATCGTGCAGGCAGGAAGTGTTGATCGCGACACACCGGACGATATCAGCGCGCTGTTCATCCGCTCCGATGATCAGAAAACATTGGTGCCGTTGTCTTCAATCGTCTCGATTCAGGAGGGCTCGGAGGCTCCATCGCTCAACCGCTTCAACCGATTGCCCTCGATCAAGCTTACTGCAGCCCTGAGCGACAACTATTCGCTGGGCTCTGCAATTGAGTTCATCCGCAACGAGGCTGCAACCAGTTTGCCACCGGAAGCATCGTTGAGCTTTGACGGGCAGTCGCAACAGTATCTGGAAACCTCATCAGGGGTAGCCGTAACATTCACCCTGGCGCTGCTGATTGTGTTTCTTGTGCTGGCCGGGCAGTTCGAAAGTTTCATGCACCCGCTGATCATCATGCTCTCGGTGCCACTGGCTGTCGCCGGTGCGCTTTATTCTCTATGGTTCGCTGGAATTAGCCTGAACATCTATTCGCAAATCGGCATCATTCTGCTTATCGGTCTGATGGCCAAGAACGGCATCCTGATTGTTGAATTTGCCAACCAGTTGCGTGATGAAGGTCTGGCCGTGCGCGAAGCGGTGATCGAGGCATCGGTGCTGCGCGTCCGCCCGATCGTCATGACAGTTGTCTCCACGATGCTGGGTGCCGTGCCTCTGGTGCTTGCAACAGGTGCCGGCGCTGAGAGCCGTATTGCCATCGGCACAGTTATAATTGGCGGGCTGGCCGCGGCCGGGGTGCTCACGCTGTTCCTGACGCCTGTGCTGTATGATCTGCTGGCCCGGTTCACCAAGCCGCGTGGGGCGATAGAAAAAAGGTTGGCGGAAGAACTTGAGCCGAAACAATCAGGTGATGTTGTTCCTGCAGCAGCAGAATAAGACAAAGACCTGAAGTACGGCACTGCATGAGTACCGGCTGACACTCAGAAAACCTGAATGCCCGAAGCGATTTTTCCACTTCGGGCATGATTGTCTTTGCGCGAACTAGAGGACTAGCTCTGAACGCCCTTCACGTACCAGTCCATTTTCAGCATTTCCTCATCCGTTGCAGTGGCACCGGCGCCATATTTCTCCGCTCCGGCTTGATCCATGATCGGGCCGCTGAACGGGTGTATTGAGCCATCAATGATGCCTTTGCGCACAGCTTCTGCAGCTTCCACGACATCAGCCGGTATCACCTCGTTGTAGGGCGACAGGGCCACTTCGCCTTCCTTGAAACCGCCCCAGAAGCTTTCCGATTTCCAGCTGCCGTCCATGACTTCCTGGGCCCGCTTGACGTAGTACGGACCCCAGTTGTCGAGAATGGCGGTCAGGTGCGCCTTCGGTGCAAACTTCGACATGTCGGATGCCTGGCCGAATGCAAACACGCCTTTCTGCTCGGCGGCCTGCAGGGCAGCGGGCGAGTCTGTGTGCTGGGTAATGATATCCACGCCCTGCGCCATAAGTGCATTGGCAGCATCGGCTTCCTTCGGCGGATCATACCAGCTTGATACCCAAACAACCTTGGTCTGGAAGTCCGGGTTCACCTTCTGTGCAGCCAGTGTAAACGCATTGATACCCATGACCACTTCCGGGATCGGGAACGAGGCGATGTAACCAGCTGATCCTGATTTGGACATGTGGCCGGCAATGGTGCCGATCACTGCACGCCCCTCATAAAAGCGCGCATTGTAGATCGACATGTTGTCGGCCTGTTTGAAGCCTGTGGCATGTTCGAATCTCACGTCCGGAAACTGTTTGGCCACCTTCAACGTAGGGTCCATGAAACCAAATGAGGTGGTGAATATCAGCTTGTTGCCATCCTGCGCCAATTGGCGAATGACGCGCTCGGCATCAGGCCCTTCCTTGACGCTTTCAACGAAGGTGGTTTTCACCTTGTCGCCGAGTTCCTTCTCGATCATCAGGCGGCCTTGATCGTGGGCATAGGTCCAGCCATGGTCGCCCACAGGACCAACATAGACAAAACCGATCTTGAGTGGCTCTTGTGCGATAGCAGCCTTCGAAAGCAGTGCAGCAGCGGCAGCTGACGCTCCTGTCAGTGCCATAAACTTACGTCTGTCAAAAATGGTCATTGTTGTCTCCCTGAACTACACAATTGAACCGGAACTCTAGTGTTCGCGCACCATAATGACAAAGCGGATTATGACAACTGTCCACTCGAGATTTTGGGCATTTTCTGCGCTGTGGCGCGCAAAAATCAGGCAAGTTTGGGCTTAAGGCAGGTCAGTTCTGCGAGATAGGGCAGGCGCTGGCGCGCTGCCAGAACCTTTGCGGCATCCACTGTGGCGCAAATCAGTTGTTCACGCTCGTCAGCGCGCGCAATGTCGCGTCCATCTGGGCCTACAATGCAGCTCAATCCGGCATAGGTCAGATCAGCCTCGCTGCCCGCATGATTGGCATACAGCATGTAGCAGCCATTCTCGAAGGCACGTGACGGTACTACCTTTGTCGCCACCTGATCCCATTGTTTGCCCAGTGCGGTAGGCGCGATTACGACTTCAGCACCTGCCAGGCAGGCTGCGCGCACGGTTTCAGGAAATTCAATATCGTAGCAGATGAGCAGCGCGCACTTGATGCCTGCAAGCATGAACATGGTCACTTCGCTCCCGGCGGTGAACCAGTCTCGCTCGAAACCTGGCGGGATTGCCAGCTTTCTGTGGCGCGCCAGTGACTTGCCCTCTGCATCAACACAGATGGCGCTGTTGTATACCGTTCTACCTTCGATTTCGGGTAAGCCTGCAACTATGGCGCACCGGAGTGCGCGCGCTTTGGCGCACAACTGCCCCGCCAACTCACCATTGGCCGCTTCGGCCTGTGAATGCAGCTCAGCACCAACGTTGTATCCGGTCAGGAACAATTCGGGGCATACAACAAGGTCCAGACCCTTGCCATCGACTGCAGCAGCGAGTTTTTCCAGCCGCTGGGGCGGTGTCAGTCCGGCGCCGTCACATTGGTAGACCCCCGCTTTCATGTGCTCCTAGCGCTCCACAATGAACAGTTGGCGTGGGTATTCGGTCAGGTACTCGCAGCCGGTTTCAGTGACGACAACGGAGTCGCCAATCCGCCCTCCGAACTCGCCATCAACCGAGATGCCGCCATCGACGGCGAAGGTCATTCCGGGTTTGAGAACGGTCATGTCGCCGTGCTTGAGTTCGGGGCTCTCCAGATATGACATGCCGATTGAGCGCCCTGTGCGGTAACCGGTAGCATAGCCGCGCTCGGCATAGACCCTGTCGGCAGCCTGGGCGATAGACTGTGCAGTGACACCGGGTCGGATGGCGGCGATGGCTGCTTGTTGTGCGTCAATTGCTGCCTGCTGCACTCTGGCGGCTTCATCGGAAATTTCGAGAATGTGGAACATCCTGTCAAAGCCAAGCTTGTACTGCTTGAACTGGGCCATGTTGCAAAAGCAGAAGTACACCGGATCACCACGTTCAAGCAGTTTGACGCTGGCGCGGCGGTGCACCATTGAGGTGTCGCGGCCAGATTGCATGACCTGCAAATTGTGGATCATCGGCGAGACGAACTGTTCCCACCCCTTGTCGGTCAGAAATCCTGCCGCCTTGCGGGTGCCGGCATTGATAACGGCAAGGGCTGCTTCGTACTCCGGCGCGCCTTCAGCTAGTGCGCCGTGGGCCGCAGTCATCATCGCACCGGCGATCTGGCCAGCTTGCTTCATCACCTCGATCTCCATTGGCGACTTGATCATGCGCATGGCTCCGACAAGAGACGATACATCTTTCAGTTCGACGCCCTTTAGCTGATCATCTATCCAGTTGCGCACGATGATAGGGATGCCGTTGCGTTCCACGCCAATTGCCTTGTGCGAAGTGCCCAGTGTTTTCGCCAGCACCTTCTCCCAGCGGTTTTCGCCAGCATCTTCCCAGGTGCGCACGTCGTCCACCCATGTCATGGCGCCGACCATCTCGCTTTCCATAAGCGGAGTGACAACGATAGGTGCATCATGTGCGCGAATGATCAAGAAAGTAGGCCGGCCAAACTCAACTGATAGATAGCCCCAGAACCCGGCAAAATACGCGATGGTGCTTTCGTCAGTGAGCAAGGCGATTTCCAGGCCAGCATCCTGCATGCGGGTCTGAAATTCGGCGGTGCGAGCGCGGGCTTCATCGAGCATTGTCAGCACTTTCATGGAAAATAGGTTTCAGGAGTAACTTGCAGGCCATAGCGTTGGATGAACTTGCGTTTGATCTGGCGTACCAGATTGGGTTCGTTATCGGGTTTCAGACCATCTGCAACAAGAACCATGCGGGTGAAATCCAGCGCCGTGATCGGCGATTTGCCCGCAATGATTTCATCTCCAGTCAGGTCGTTGACATAGTTCCATTTATCCGCCAGTTCGGCCAGAAACAGGTCAAGATCTTCGGCCAGATTGCTTCCACGCTGCTGTTTGACTGCCATTGCTCAGGCCTTCTCCGCCAACACCAGATGGCCGGGTTGGGGCTGACCCTCCTCGTGGCGCACGGTAATGGTGCTGCAATGGATCAAATGCAAGCCCGCGGTGTCGAGCGAGCGCCTGACATAGTCCAGGGCATGCAGGAAGCGCTGGTGCGGTCCCACCATGAAGTCACGCCCGCCGCCGTTGTCGTGCAGCAGCATTTCGGTTGAAAAGCCAAATACCCCACCAGCATTCGTGATCCTTGCTACGCCTGCAAAGAATGCTGTCACATCTCCCATGTAGGGCAAGACATCGGTTGCCACCACGAGGTCCCATGGAGTTTCGTCAATCTCTTGCACGAAGGCAATCGCGTCCCCCACGTAGAGATCATCATACATGTCACTGTCCCCGGCGATGTCTACCATGTTGGCGGACAGGTCAATGCCGGTGCGGTGGTTTGTAACTGATGTCAGTGCAATGGCGGCGAGGCCGGTGCCGCAGCCAAGGTCGAGCATGCGCTCGTGGGGGCCAGGGCGCAATTCGCCAAGCCGTTCAGCCAGTATCAACGGCACGTGATAACCAAGCTGGGTGACTAGAATGTCCTCGAACGCGTCAGCATGCTGGTCGAACAGCATTTCGACGTAAGCCTCTGGCGCACGTTCCGGGGTATCACCAAAACCTATCGCCGCCAGCCGTACTGCGGCACCACCCCGGTCTTCAACGTCAAGTTTCAGCACCTTGCGGTAAGCCTCGGCAGCAGCCTCCAGTTTGCCGGCTTTCTCCAATGCCAGCGCTTCATTATAGGCGTCGGCCAGTTCCAGGTCGTGCTGTTGCTCGTTGTGTTTCATCACCGGCCATATAGGCCAGTTTGAAGTTCACGGGTAGTGCCGAATTGCCCGGACAGCTGGCTTCGCTGCAATTCGCACCTTTAACGGATACCGGCGCGCTGCAGAGAAGTAATTGCATCCCGGGCATCTGTGTTGCCGTTTCTCGCAGCACTTTGATACCACTTCATTGCTGTTTCAGCATCGGGCGTCAGCCCCCTGACGCCGAGCCTGTTGAAGATGAGAGGATCATAGGTTGATCCCAGCTTTTGAGCCGCTGCAGTTTGATCGAACTTCAAGGCTCGCTGGTAAAGTGCACGCGCTGAGGTTATGTCGCCTAACAGCATCAACCTGTCCCCGTGTTTCAACAGCTTGCTGGCGGCATCGACAAGTGCAGGGTCGGGTTTTGGTGCAATCATGGCGTCGGGCTCGGTTTTCGGCAACTGAAGATCTGGCTCCAGTGAAGCGACCTTCGTATTGTTTGCTACAGCAGGCGGGCTGGTCTTGCGCTCAATTGCAACGGCTGGTTCATCCGGCTCAAGTTCCGGTATGCCTGCCATCGCAATGGTCGAAGATGCCGCGATGATTTTTGGCACGTCTTGCGGCAGCTTTTTGGGCGTAGGCGCAATTGCAATGGTGGGTGCGGGCAGGTTTGTCAGCGAGGCGCCATTTGTTGCTGCTTGGCTGCTTTGTGCCGCTTCTTCCTGCGGCACGATCCTGTAGTACGAACTGTACTGTTCGTATTGGTTGCTGGCCACCACTATACGCGAACCATCGTGCGAGGTTTGCGTTTCCTTGACTTCGAAATGTGCAAATTCGTTCAGCAGAACCGGTGATGCACCGATCGCTACAGCAAGACTCAAGACAGCCGCAGTCGCGAGCATGAGGCGTCTCGTTTTGCGGCGCCGCTTTGCAGCTACGGTTGCACGGTGTGCATAGAATGCGCGCGACCGCTCTTCCTTCTCTGCCCGGCGGGCCTCCACCCATTCATCGTAGGTCTGGCCGACGGACTCGCGGAAATTGGCACCAGCTGCGCTGGCCTGGTCTGCGTCGTCAGACTGATGAGGCGAAGCGCCTTCCGGCATTTCATTGGTGCTTTGATTTGCACCATTGCGTTCGGTTTGATCAGAATGCTCCGCTGTGTGCGGGTTCTCGTCACGCCCTTCAAAAACCTCATAAGGGTCAACTGCGCGCACTATATGCGTCATTGCTCAACTCCCTGTTACTCCTCACTTACTGGCGCTGACCGTGGCACACTCGGGCCTCTTGCAAGGTGTGCTTCTGGTTTCGGTCAACGCGCGAACATTCTGGCCGTCAGTTGGCAGCAGCCTCTGATTGCGCCCAGCTCCTGAATTGCTGGAACAGCTCCTTCCGTTCCTTGTCGGACATGTTTCCCGTTTCACTCTGGTTCTTGAGATAGGCTGTGAACGAAGCCAGCAGTTCTTCCTTTTTGGCGGCTTGCTGGTCTACCTGGGAAATCTGGTTCTTGCGCAACCAGTCTTCGGCTACCGGATAACGCGTCCAGCCCGGCAGCGTGGCAGCAAGATTGACCTCTTTCCACTTCGGGTGCCGTGGTTCCTTCAGGAAGCTGGGGAAATTGCTGAAGAAGCTCTCGATAAAGCGTTTGGCTGGATAATATCTGCCAGTACGTTTTTTCCAGTTGAAGACTGCCATAACAGCACCAACTGAAATCGTATCCACCGTTTGTCCCGGTTCAACCAGGCCGGCGTAATCGTCGGAGGCAACGCTTGCTGGCAGGTAGCTGTTTTGCAGCTCACCGGCATATGCGACAGGCACAATGTGCAGGCCGTCTTCTGGTTTGATCTCCGAGAATATGCTGGCCGGTTTGCCGGCGACATAAACCATGGCGGCAATCTCGCCCGTCTTAACTTTCTGCAGTGCGTCAGCATAGTTCTCGCTTGCAGGGGTGACCTGTATTTTCAATGCGTCGAAAACCGTCTGCGCTGTCATTGCCGTGCCGGAGCCTGATGGACCAAAGTTCACTATCTTTCCGGCGAGATCATTGACATCCTTTATGTCGCGCCTGGCGACGAGATGAAATTCCTCGTTGTAAAGCTTGGTGATGTAGGAAATCCGGTTATCAAGATCCGGGTAGATGTTCTGATTCCTGAGGTAGGTCAGGACATCCGACTGCACAATGGCAACGTCGATGCCTCGCAGGTACAACAGGTCAGTAATATTCTGAACCGAACCCTTGCCGACAATGGGCAGCACCCGCAGACCATCATCCTGATCCAGAACTGCTTGAATGTCCGCAGCAATCTGGATGTAGGTGCCACTGACACCACCCGAGATAAGTCCGATGGTGCCGTTGTTTACGGTCTCGATCCGCTCATTGTGGGCAGCAGGCAGTTGTTCCGCCATAGACGGCGGCGCATTTAGAAGAATAATTGTGGAAACGAATGCGAGAATGGCAGTACGCAGCTTACGCAATAGGACAACTCCAACAAGTTTGTTGAAGCAGCGAACCAAACCGGACAAAATATACGCACACCACAGTGGTACGCGACCATGCCGGTTCAAGAACCTCGCCGCTTTGCCGTCCACCATGTTTATAAGTCTACAGATGAATTTTTGCGGTGGTGTGGAAGAATGACGGCCGCAATATGTTCAAATTGAAGCCAATCCACGGAATTGTTAACTATATTCGTTTGCAAGTTTATGCCTTTGCGTTATTGCAGACCTATTACGAATGGCGGCAAGTTCAATTGCACAATGTCGTAACAGAAGGTGGTAGCGGTTGACCGGTATCAACCAGAGCGATAGCCCTGTCCGGGTTCGCCTGACAACTGACGCGGAGCTTGCCAAGGCTTACGCATTGACGCTCACAGCGATGGATATGAATGCGCTGATCTCAACTGAAGAGGGCGGGTTCGGCGTGTATGTCACACCCGCAGACGTTTTGCGGGCAGGTTGGGAACTGGACCAGTACGACGCTGAAAACAATACCGCTGAGGCCCCGGCCCGCCACCAGGACCCGCCTGTTGTCTCGGTCTCTTTTATGGTCACTGCTCTCGCCTATGCCGCAGTGTTGACGTTCTTCTTTGGCGCTGCCAGGCAAAATTGGCTTGAAATTGACTGGGCCGGGGAAGGGGCAATGGTGGCCTACCACGTTATTTCGGACCTGCAATTGTGGCGCACGGTTACTGCACTCTTGTTGCATCTTGATCCAGCCCATTTGGCGGCAAATCTAGCCTTTGGGATTGTCTTCGTATGGTTGTTGGCCAAACAGGTGGGCAGCGGCATTTCCTGGTTGTCCGTTCTGTTTGCCGGCGCTGCAGGCAATTTGGCGAATGCCATGTGGCAAAGCCCTACCCATACCTCGATTGGCGCTTCCACGGCTGTGTTTGGCGCCATTGGCCTGCTTGCAGCACTGCGGCATCAGTGGCGTCCGCCCAAGGCATCATTGCGCTACTGGGCGCCCTTGGGGGGCGGCTTGATGCTGATGGTGTTTCTCGGTTTTGGCACTGGAAATGTGGACTATGGAGCCCATGTGCTGGGCTTTGCAGCTGGCATTGCAGGTGGCTGGCTGTTGTCGCGCAAGGAGCGGGAATGGTTCGCCAATGGTGTCCGGCAGATTGAGGCCCTGAAGCTGACAGTTTTTATCCTCGTCAGCTCGTGGGCGTTGGCACTGGCATTCTGATTGCACCTCAAGCGAGCAGCCGGATGCATCAAAAGGAACACCCGGCGCGGGGGATTGTGCCGGGTGTCTTCAGTCGAGAAGAAATATCGTAGTACCGTTTACTTGCCCTTTGGCTTTCCAGCAGGTTTTGCAGCGGGTTTGGATGGAGTCTTGGCCATTTGTGTCTTGTCCTTCTTCGACAATTTTCTACCGGTTGCGCAAGCTTCGAACCGGAATGAATCATATTTGTCATGAGTCGCTGTAAATAGCTGTCGCAAATTCGTCACGAATTACGTCGAATTTAGACTCTGATCAGCCGTTGAGATGCTGTTTCATGGCCCGGACCATATAGTCCATGAAGGTGTGAATGCGGGTGGCATTGGACAGGTCGGGATGGGTGAGCAGCCACAGGCTGTTTGACGGTGTCTCCAGGTCGCTTTCCAGACGCACCAGATCAGGGCGACGGTCCCCCAGGTAGCAAGGTAACAGGACAGCCCCCAGCCCGAAAGCAGCCGCGCTGGCAAGTCCGCTAAGATTGTCAGCAGTCAAGATCACGCGCGCGCGTGGCAGCGACTGTTGCATCCACTTGCCCGGCGTGGAATCTGCCATTGTGTAGTCAGGCGCAAGCCAGTCGAGATTCTCAACTGCTACCCCGGTATTGCGGTCGGCGAACTCCGGGCTTGCATAGATATGGAAATTGAAACTGCCTGCTTGCTCTCCAACCAGCGAATCGGGCGGCGAAGGTGAAGGGCGAATTGCAACATCAGCGTCCCTGCGTGAGATTGATAATATCGAGTTGGTCGTCGACACTTGAAACTGTATGCCCGGATAGTACTGGTGGAAGCGCTTGATCTCCTGACCCACTATTGTGTGCAGCAAGGTATCAGTTGTGGTCAGTCGAATTTCGCCTTCCAGCCGCAGGTCCTTCCCGGTGATCTTGCGTTCAAGGCTCCACACGGCACTTTCAACCGCCCGCGCCGCTTCAAGCAGCAGATGGCCTTCCTCTGTAAGCTTGTAACCATCCGGGCGGCGATCGAAAATCGTGGTCGAATGCAGCTCCTCGAATGAAGTAATGCGGCGTTGCACTGTGGAATGATTGACACCCAGCGCGCGCGCCGCCGCCGCCAGGGAGCCATGGTTGGCCACAGCGAGAATGTACTGCAGATCGCTCCAGTCCAGCCTGTGCATGTACGCACACCTTTCGTGCTGTTTTTGGGAATTCATGCTCTCCTGCGCACAGTCTAGACTTCGCGGCAGATAATGAAAAGCTGTTCCAGTAGAGGGAGTTTGGAATATGAAGCGTGTTCTTGTGTCTGGATTTGTTGCGGTTGCGATGTTGGCCGGTTCCGTAAGCGCCATGTCTGGCGAGGCCGAAGACAAGGCGATTAAGGCGCGTCAGTCGTTGATGCAATTGCTGGCCTTCAACCTTGGCAACCTCGGCGCCATGGTAAAGGGTGACGCTGAGTATGATGCTGACAAGGCGGGAAAGTTTGCAGCGGACCTTAAGGCCGTAGCGGCGCTCAGCCAGGAAGGCATGTGGCCACAGGGCACTGCAATGGAAGACGAAGGAATGAAAGGCAAGACCTGGGCAAAGAAGGCAGCCTGGGACACCTATCCGGAAGTTACGAAGAAGCATGATGCATTGGTAGAGGCCACAACAAAGATGGCAGAAGCTGCTGGTGGCGGCCTTGATGCACTGAAGGGTGCGATGGGTGGGGTAGGCGGGTCCTGCAAGGGTTGTCACGAAGACTTCCGCGCGCCCAAGGAGTAGTGGCCAAGGTTTTCGGTATAGCTGATCGCGCCTTGCTTCCACCGCAGGGCGCGATTTTTCTTGTCAACGTCTAGACAGCTTGAATCGACCTTCGGGTATGTCATAGCGGGCCTCGATCGCAGCGGCGGCGACAATTGTTGTGTTGCCGCGTGCCTCGTCCGGCACATTGAGCCCGCCCTTTACAGCCCGTACGGTGACCTTGCCATATGGCAATATTTCTGCCACTCGAGCAGTGTCTACCTGATCAGGCTGTTGTACGCCGATTGTGACATTGACCTGCATGGCAGCAGGATCCAGCCCCAGGGACCAGTACAAGGAAAGTGATGAATGACGCATGGCGTCATTGACCGCGCGGATTGCAGCCTTCGTGTAGTCCTCGCCATAAAGGTCGTTGCCGGTCCCCATTTCTAGAATCAGGCGCTTGTCGGTCATTGCACCGGCCCTTGCGTGTCCTCAACGTCGAAGTAGACCACCACAGCGGCATTTGCCATGATTGTGGTGTCGCCATTGTCCTTTTCAATGTCGAGCCCGCCTTCCTCGACGGTGACCCTTGCCCGGCCATAGGGCAGTACGGCTGCAACTTCGCCAGTGTCTACCCTGTCAGGTTTCGCCACCCCGACAAGTACGTCCACCTGCATGGCATCACGCGGGAAACCGAACGCATCCGCCATCGACAGTGAATTGTGCCACAACGCATCCCGCAACGCCCGCACGGCAGCCTTGGTGTAGTCGGCTCCGTGCAGGTCGGTGCCCATGCCGAACTCCATGGCAAAGCGTTTTAGTGCCACGCGATCAGTCCTCGGCTGACAGGTCGAAGTTGTCCTGCGGGAACCACTTGGCAAGACGGACGTCGGCAGAACGGGCATGGGCTTCCATACCTTCAAGCCTCGAAATACGCGCGCATGCCGGGCCGATGGCCTTGTTGGCTTCGCGCGTCATGCGCTGCCAGGTCACGGTTTTCAGGAACTTGCCGACAAACAGCCCGCCTGTATAGCGTGCAGCCTGTTTGGTTGGCAGTACATGGTTCGGGCCGGACACCTTGTCACCGAAGGATACGTTGGTTTCCTCGCCCAGAAACAGCGAGCCATAATTGCGCAGATTATCATGCCACCAGTTGAGGTCTTCGCACATGACTTGCAAATGCTCAGACGCATACTGATCCGACACCTCAACGACTTCCTCGCGGGTATCGCACACGACAACCTCGGCGTAATCGCGCCATGCATCTGTCGCGCTTTGGCGGTTTGGCTCGGGCAGTGTGTCGATCATGCCCGGCACGATTTCCATCACGCGCTCAGCCAGCGCGCGGTCAGTTGTCATCAGCCAGACAGGCGAGTTGTAGCCATGTTCTGCCTGCCCAACCAGATCGGTCGCCACAATCTCTGCATCGGCGGTGTGGTCGGCAATGACCGCGCTTTCAGTGGGTCCTGCAAACATGTCAATCGACACACGGCCATACAGCGTGCGCTTGGCTTCGGCCACGAACTGGTTGCCGGGGCCAACAAGAATATCGGCAGGCTTGCCGCCAAAAAGGCCGAACGCCAGTGCGCCAATGCCTTGCACGCCACCCAGGTTCAGTATCGTATCGGCACCGCACACATCCAGCGCGAAAATAACAGCCGGATGGGCGCCTGTTTCGCCCCGCGGCGGAGAGCACGCTATCACATTGTCCACCCCGGCAGCCTTGGCCGTGGTCGCTGTCATAATGGCAGATGCGATGTGTGCATAGCGCCCGCCCGGCACATAACACCCTGCAGTTTGAAGCGGGATATTGCGATGACCTGCAATGAGCCCGGGCAGGATTTCAGTCTCGATATCCTGGATGGAGGCACGCTGCGCCTCGGCAAACCGGCGCACATTGTCATGGGCAAACCGGATATCGTCCTGCAGCTTTCTGGGCACCAGTTGTCTGGCGCGTTCGCGGATTTCAGGCGTTATGACAATATCGCCATCCCACTTGTCAAGCTCGCGGGCGTATTTGATGGCGCGTTCATCGCCACCTTCTTCAAGTTCGGCCAGCATCTTGTTCACGATATCCCGGACGTCGCCCTCTCCGGTTGCAGATGTTTTCGGGGCCTTTTTCAAGTATGTAATGGCCATGGCGATGAGGCTCCTTGTTGTGTTCTATCGAGTGGTCAGCACGCAATCGCGGATGATGCGGCCAATGAGTTTGCAGTCATTTATGGAAAAGGTCAGCGGCAGGCGCATGTCAATAAGTGTTGATAGCACGCTGTCGGTTTGCGGCAGATGCTGGCGCCCGGCATATGTCCAGGATTCGTGCCTGGAAGTGAAGGCGACTGGTTCGGCAGCACCAAACCATTTCAGCTCGACACCACGAGCCTTGGCACTGTCGAGAAACCCCTTGATCTGAGCTTCGGAAAAATCCGGCAGATTGAACTGGAAAGAACTCGCGACATAATGCTCTTCATCCGGCCGGTGCGGCAGGCGGATCGCGGGTACATTGGCAAGCTCGTGCGCAACTGCATCGTACTGTGCGTTCCAGCGGCGGCAATTTTCATCAAGCAGTTTCAATTGTGGGCGCAGGATAGCCGCGCGCAAATTGTCCATGCGGCCAGAACAGTTTGGTGTTTCGAGACGGATTTTGCGGAATACTTCCTCAGGTGGTGAGGCGATGTGCTTGCCATAGAGCATATAGGAACCGGAAAGGATGGTGGCGCGCGCCATCAGCTCTGCATCGTCACTGATGAGGAAGCCGCCTTCGCCCGAATTCATGTGCTTGTAGGTTTGTGTGGAGTAACACGCCGCCAACCCGTGCTTGCCAGATAGTGTGTCCCGCCACGACGCGCCCATGGTGTGGGCGCAGTCCTCAATGACAGCAATGCCCGCTTTGCTGCAGAGCGTCATCAGGGCGTCCATGTCTGCAATGTGACCGCGCATGTGCGACAGCAGCAGTACACGTGCCTTGCTGGAAGTGATCTTTGCAGCCAGATCGTCAAGGTCAATCAAAAGGTCTTTTGTAACTTCTACCAGCACAGGCCTTCCGCCAGCGCCTGCTATGGCGCCCGGCACTGGAGCCAGCGTGAAGCCATTGGTGAGAACAGGTTCGCCCGCCTGCAACCCGAAGGCGCGCAAGGCGGTGGTTAGTGCATAGCCGCCTGAAGTGACCGCCAGGCAGTATTTGGTTCCCATGTAGTCGGCGTATTCCTGCTCCAGCAGTGGCACTTCGGCGGTCTCATCCGGCGCCGTGTTGTAGCGATGCAGACGGCCGGAACGCATGATCTCGACGGCGCGTTGAATAGCGTCTTCGGGGATTGGCTCCTGCTGAGTAAAACTGCCTTTGAAGGTCTCGTTCATACGGGGCACCTTACAGCTTTTTGGCAGACTACGCGCTAGCGCCAGTCAAAAGAGGATTTGGTGCCAGTGTCACATCAACGGAGTTCTGTGTCCGATTTGGCGCCGTTTCCCGGCTCGTGCCAAATGGTTTGATCTGGCGCTGGATCAGGCCCGGGGCAGTTTGACTATCTGAGCAATTTCATCTTCCGAAAGCCCGGCTTCACGCAATACCTCTTCGGTATGTTCCCCCAACAGCGGAGCAGGGCGCTTCACGCCGCCAGGCGTTGAATGAAACTTGACCGGCGCACCAATGGTTTTCACCTTGCCTGCCAATGGATGGTCAACTTCCGGCACCATGTCACGGGCGATGGTTTGCGGATCAGCATGCATCTCGTCGATTGAAAGAACCGGGCCCGCCGGAACGCCAGCAGCCTCCAGCATTTCGAGCCAGTGCCTGGTGGAAAGGGGTGTGAAGTAAGGTGCCAGCGCCTCAGCCAGCGCGGCACGGTTCTCCATGCGGGTGCGGTTGGTCTTGAAGCGAGGATCCTCGGCCAGCTGTTCCCCGTCTATTACCTTCAGCATGCGCTCCCAATTGGTCTGGTTGGCCGCACCCAGGTTGAGCCAGCCGTCTGACGTCTGGAACGCTTCATAAGGAGCGTTCAATGGATGGGCAGACCCCATCGGACCGGGGGCGACACCGGTAGCGAAGCAGATCGCTGATTGCCAGTAAGTGTGGGTGATGCCGGCCTCAAACAGCGAGGTGTCAACGCGCTGGCCCTCGCCGGTCTTGAGCTTGTGCGCATAAGCTGCCGCGCAACCCATTGCGCCAAGGATGCCGGCGGTAATGTCAGACACAGGCGCTCCGACCTTTACTGGCGGGCGACCCGGTGCTTCACCGGTAATCGACATCAGGCCAGACATGCCTTGCGCGATCAGGTCAAACCCACCTCGCTCGGCATAGGGGCCGGTGCGGCCAAAGCCCGAGATTTCGCAATAGATGAGACCAGGATTGATCTTCTTCAGCTCGTCGTAGCCCAGACCCATCTTCTGCATGGTATCGTGGCGGTAATTCTCGATCAGGCAGTCTGCCTGCTCGACCAGCCGGATGAGCGCGCGCTTGCCGGCGGCGGTCTTGAGGTCGAGTTTGATGCCGCGCTTGTTGCGGTTCATCATCATGAAGGCAGCAGATTCGCCGTTGATGTCAGGCGGCAGGAAGCGGCGGGTGTCATCGCCCTGCGGCCGTTCCACCTTGATGACATCTGCACCCATGTCGGCCAGCATGAGACCCGCGACGGGACCAGCCATGATGTGCGCCAGTTCTATGACCTTCATGCCCTTCAACGGGCCGGTATTGGGGACGCTCGTCATGGCAGGTCTAGCGGCCCTTCCAGTCTGGCTTGCGCTTGGCCAGAAAAGCTTCCATGCCTTCGCGGAAGTCTTCAGACATGTAGCACTGGACGATCAGATCCTTGTCGTTGTCAGGTTCGCCCATCCGCAGCCGGCGCAGCGCTTCCTTGGTGGCGCGCATAGTCAGCGGAGCATGACCTTTCAGTGTTTCTGCAATTTGCAGGGCGCGCATGTAGACCGCATCCCTGTCGCCGTGCAGTTCAGATACAAGCCCCAGCGCCAGCGCTTCATCTGCTTCAATCAGCCGTGATGTAAAGATGATCTCCTTCACGCGGTGGGCGCCGATTATGGCTGATAACCGGGCAAGATTGGAATTGGAAAGGCAGTTGCCCAGGGTGCGCGCAATGGGAAAGCCGAAACGCATGTCTCGGCTTCCAATGCGCAGGTCGCAAGTTGCTGCAATGGCCGCGCCACCCCCGGTGCACGCACCTGCAATGGCTGCGATGGTCGGCACCGGAACTGCTTCCAGCGCACCGAGCACATTGTCCATTCGCTGTTCATAGTCGAGGGCATCCTGCGCAACCGAAAAGTCACGAAAGGCGGCGATGTCAGTGCCCGCTGCAAACGCCTTGTCTCCAGCGCCCGTTATGATGATAGCTCGCAAGGGCCCGTCAGGAGCAACAGTTTCGCAGATTTCCTGCAGCCGCTGGTACATGGCAAACGTCAGCGCGTTGCGCGCCTGCGGCCGGTTCAGCGTGATGATTCCGATACCATTGTCCTGCTGCCAAAGCAGGTCTTCTGTTTCACTCATTTTGAGCCATCAGCTCCTGTAGAAATATTCAACGAGGAACATGGGTATGGCCGGAATATAGGTGCACATCAACAGCACAACGAGCAGTACGCCAATAAACCAGATATTCACCCGTGTTACATCCCAGATATTAGCCCGGGCGATCGAGCAGGCGGTGATCAGCACTGATGCCACCGGTGGCGTCTGTTGTCCGATCGCCAGGTTGAGAGTGACCACGAGACCGAAATGCACAGGGTCAATGCCCGCCTGCTCGATCAGCGGTACAACAATCGGTACCACCAGAATGATGGCGGCAGCCGAATGAAGAAAAAATCCTATGATCAGGAAGAACAGATTGAGGATCAGCAGGATCACGTACTTGTTGTCGGTGATGGACAGCAGCTGAGCTGCCAGTTCCTGCGGAACCTGGGCGCGGGTCAGGAAGCCGCCCATCAGCACTGACGCTGCCACCAGAACCATCACGACAGCGGTTTGCATGCCGCCATCCAGCATGGCGTGGTACAGTTCCTTCAGGTTGGTCTCGCGGTACCAGATGCCGATGGCGATGGACACCAGCACCGCAAGGCCGGCCGCCTCGGTTGCCGTGACGATGCCACCGAAGATGCCGCCCAGGATGATGACCGGCAGCAGGAAGGTCGGCAGCGCTTCAATGAAGGTTTCCTTCAATCGCTTAAGGTTGAAGGCTTCTTCTACCGGGAAGTTGTACTTGCGTGCAAAACCATAGGCGACAGCCATCATGCCCAGCGCACCAATGAGGCCGGGGATGAAGCCTGCCACGAACAATTGCTCGAACCGATGTATTGGCCTGTGATGCGTATAGAATCATCGGTATCGAGGGCGGAATGATGATCGCGAGCGAGGCCGAAGATGACGTTACGGCTGCGGCGAACGGCGCAGAATAACCGCGCTTTTTCATCTCCGGGATCATGATGGATCCCATGGCGGCCACATCGGCCACCGCGGAGCCGGATATCTCGGCAAAGAACAGCGAAACGCCGATGTTCACCATGGCAAGACCACCGCGCACGAAGCCGATCAATGCGGTAATGAAGTTGATCAACCGGTAGGTGATGCCTGCGGCGTTCATGATGGCGCCAGCCAGCACGAACATCGGGATGGCGATCAGTGAAAACTTGGTGGAACCGTCATACATGTCGAGTGCGACGGTGACGAGTGAACCCGTTCCCTCGCTTATCAGCAGTCCAAAGACGCCGGCAACAGCCAGTGCAACGGCAATCGGCACATTGATGCAGATTAACGCAACAAGGATGAGAAAGATGATGAGAACCACCATGTCAGCTGTTCCCCATCAATGATCTGACGATTGACCGGAAGCGACTTGCTTCCAGTAGGCCGGCAGGCTGACGAGTTCGCAGATGATGAATAGCACTGCACCGATGGGAATGACGGACTGAGTGAATTGCACAGGTACCCATGTGAGTGCGTCCAGTGTGTCGCCCCGCAGCACATCCAGCACTTTCAATCCCGCCCACGCCATCAGTAGGAAGAAACCGATTACAACAAACTCGGCGAAGGCGACTACCCACATGCGCAATGGCATTGGGATGGCCAGCAACACGCTGTCAAAGCCGATATGCTTGCGCCTGAGCGCGGCAAGCGCTGCGCCATAGTAGGTAATCCAGGCCAGTACAATGGAGGCAACTTCATCGTACCAGGACAGCGATGAACCGAGTTTGCGATAGACGACAGCCACGATCACGATACTCGTCAGCGTCACCATCAAGGTAATGAGTATCAATTCAAGAGTGCGGCCAAGCCCACGGCCCAATACGTCCGTCATGAGAAGATTGCTTTCTCGCAAATGTGTGGAAGCGAAAGTTTGACAGGCGGGAGTGTTTGCTCCCGCCTTGAAAGTTGCTTGCCTTACGAGCCTGTCGCCTCAGCCTGGACCTTTTCGATCAGTTCCTTGCCGCCCTCGACAGAGCTCGAGAACTCGTCATAAACCGGCTTCGAGGCTGCAATGAAGGCATCCTTGTCAGCTTCGTTGACGGCAATGCCACCTGCCTTCAACTTTTCAAGAAGGTCGGTTTCAAGCCTTGCTGCTTCTTCGTACACATAACCTTGGGTGTCGTTGGCGACGTCCTGCAGGATTTTCTGTACATCTTCCGGCAGTTTTGCGAAGTGTTCGTCAGACACCAGCACGTAAGCTGGCGTGTAGACGTGTCCGGTAATCGAGAGATACTTCTGCACTTCCTGGAACTTGGCTGACCAGATCTGCGCATACGGGTTTTCCTGACCGTCAATCACGCCTGTCTTCAGTGCCGTGAACACGTCGGAAAATGCCATTGGTGTTGGATTTGCACCATAGAGCTGGAACATCTTTACGCGCCATGCGCCCTTGGGTGTGCGCAGCTTGATGCCAGCAAGGTCTTCCGGCTTGTTGATTGGCTTGACGTTGTTGGTGATGTGGCGGAAGCCGTTTTCGAAATACGTGAGAATGCGGTAACCCTTGCCCTTCGCAGCGGCCTGGAACACATCGCCCACAGACGCCTGCACACGCTTCATGTGCTCGCGGTCCTTGATGATGTAAGGCATTTCAAATACGCCGAACTCATCAGCAACCGATGACATGGCGGATGAAGGCAGTGAGAAGGTGATCTGGCCAAGCTTCAGTTTCTGCAGCAGTTCCTTGTCCTTGCCGAGCTGTGAAGATCCGAATGCCTGCACCTCTGCCTTGTCGCCAAGGGCTGCGTTTGCGCGCTTGGCGAATTCATCAACCGACGCTGCAAAAAGTGAACCGGGTTCGCCGACGTGACCAAACTTGAGGGTCAACTTTTCGGCGCTGGCACTTGTCGCCATTGCAGCAAGTGCAGTTGAGAAGGCAAGTGCCTTGATCAGGTTTTTC
This sequence comes from uncultured Alphaproteobacteria bacterium, assembly GCA_963787895.1. Taxonomy (GTDB): domain Bacteria; phylum Pseudomonadota; class Alphaproteobacteria; order Rhizobiales; family Aestuariivirgaceae; genus Anderseniella. Next base: position 327,169 of record CAWBEX010000007.1, read on the forward strand.
ATTGTGTTTTCCTCCCAAAGGAATTTCGCAGTTTATGTCTCATTCAGCCGCAACGGCACTGCTTTCACCTGTAGCGGCAGATTTCAGATACTCCATGGCACGTTGTGCGCCGCCTGACTGGTGCGGCACACCGGCAACCCCGAGGCCCATCTCAACACCTGACAATGTGCCCATCAACATCAAGTCGTTGAAATCACCCAGATGCCCGATGCGAAACACCTTGCCGGCAAGGCGTGAAAGGCCGTTGCCCAATGACATGTTGAAGTGTTTCAGGGTGCTCGCTCGGAACGCATCAGCGTCATGGCCGTCCGGCAGCATGACAGCGGTCAAGGCGTGAGAATAGTCTTTTGGCTCTTTGCACAAAACCTCCAGTCCCCATGCCTGAACCGCACGCCGGGTTGCTTCCGAATGACGCTTGTGGCGCGCAAACACATTGTCGAGGCCCTCCTCGTGCAGCATTTCGATTGCTTCAGCTAGGCCATACAAGAGGTTTGTAGCTGGCGTGTAGGGGAAGTAGCCGGTCTTGTTTGGCTCTAGCATCTCATCCCATGCCCAATAGGACTTGATCAGTTTGGCCGACTTCGAGGCAGCCATTGCCCTTTCGCTGATGGCGTTGAAGCTGAGGCCCGGTGGCAGCATCAGGCCCTTTTGCGAGCCTGCGACAGTGACATCGACGCCCCATTCATCATGGCGGAAATCAATCGAGGCCAGAGACGAGATTGTATCTGCCATGAGCAGGGCCGGGTGGTTGGCCATGTCCATGGCCTTGCGCACATCACCGATGCGCGAAGTGGATCCGGTCGACGTTTCATTGTGGACGACGCAGACTGCCTTGATCTCGTGAGCCTTGTCTTTGTCCAGTGCTTCACCAATAGCTTCCGGCACTGCACCGCGGCGCCAGTCGGTTTCGATCAGGACAGGCTGAAGGCCAAGGCGTCTGGCAAGCTTGCACCACAAGGATGCAAAGTGGCCTGTCTCGCACATCAGGATCTTGTCGCCTGGCGAAAGTGTGTTGACCAGCGCTGCCTCCCACGCGCCTGTTCCAGAGGCAGGGTATATCACTACATCGGCTTTGGTCTTGAAGATAGACTTCATCCCGTCCAGGCACTTCTTGCCGATCGAACCGAAGTCTGGTCCACGGTGATCAATTGTCGGATAATCCATGGCGCGCAGCACCCGGTCCGGCACGTTTGTCGGGCCTGGAATCTGCAGAAAATGGCGCCCGGGTGCGTGCATGGGATTGTCCTTTGATGCCTGAAACCCTGTGTGCTGATCGAGCCTTCTACGGGCTTGCCAGCATGCTTTGAATACGTATATTTAATTTTGCATTCAAAATTATGTCAAGGTTTTTCCGTGACGACACTCTCCACATCCTCATTGACCAGACGTTTGCGCAACGGTGTGCAAGGCGAAGTGATGGATGATGTCTTCACGCGTGGGCGCTACGCAACTGATGCCTCGATCTACCAGATCATGCCGCGTGCCGTGGTGATTCCAAAGTCTTCTGAGGATGTCCGTAACACGATAGCGGTGGCCCGCGAGCAGGGCACGACCGTGCTGCCGCGCGGCGGCGGCACGTCACAGTGCGGACAGACTGTCAACGAGTTCATTGTCATCGACACCACGAAACACCTTAACCGTCTGTTGGAGCTGAATGTTGCTGCGCGCACCTGTGTGGTCGAGCCGGGCATGGTGCTGGATGAACTGAACCGGCAACTGAAGCAGCACGGACTGTGGTTTCCGGTTGATGTGTCCACAGCCTCGCGCGCCACGATTGGCGGCATGGCAGGCAATAATTCGTGCGGCGGGCGGTCCATCCGCTATGGCATGATGCGCAATAACGTGTTGTCGATTGATGCGTTCCTGGCCGATGGAAGCAAGGCGGCGTTTGGCTCTGCTGCCGGCCCGGCATTCATGACTGATCTGCTGGCGCTGGGTGTGCGTGAACAGGCTGAAATCGCTGCCCGCTTTCCAAAGGTGATGCGCCGGGTAGGTGGTTACAATATTGATGCGCTGGTGCCGAACAAGGCCGGACCGGTGAACCTTGCATCGTTGCTGGTTGGTTCGGAAGGCACGCTTGCCTGGTCTGATCGCATCACTTTGAGACTTTCACCGCTGCCTGCGCGCAAGGCTATGGGGGTTTGCCACTTCCCGACATTCCATGCTGCCATGGATGCCGCCCAGCACATCGTCAAGCTGGACCCGGTAGCGGTGGAACTGGTGGATCGCACGATGATCGAGTTGGCGCGTGACATAGACATTTTTCGCCCGACCATCGACAAGGTCGTGCGCGGCGAACCCGATGCGCTGCTGCTGGTGGATTTTGCGGAGGATGGCTGGGACGAGAATCTGCGCCGCCTGAAGCGGCTGCACGAGGTTATTGGCGATCTTGGCTTTGACTGGTCACGCCCTGGTGTCCACTACGGTGGGGTGGTCGAGGTCAACGATCCAAAGCTGCAGGGCGATCTGGCAGAGGTGCGCAAATCCGGCCTCAACATCATGATGTCCATGCGTGCTGAAGGCAAACCTGTGTCAGTCGTTGAAGATTGCGCGGTTGAGCTGAAAGATCTGGCCGCGTACACGGCAAGACTGACTGAGGTGTTCGAAAGGCACGGTACACCTGGCACCTGGTATGCACATGCGTCCGTGGGTTGCCTGCATGTCCGCCCGGTCTTGAACCTGAAACTTGACAACGATGTGAAGACCTTGCGCGCCGTGGCGGAAGAGGCGTTCGAGCTGGTGCGGGAGTACAAGGGCTCACATTCCGGCGAACATGGCGATGGCATTGTGCGGTCCGAATTCAACGAGGTGATGTTCGGCAAGCGCATGATGGCAAGCTTCCGGCAAGTGAAGAAGCTGTTTGACCCGCAAGGTGTTTTCAATCCCGGCAAGATTGTAGATGCGCCGAAAATGGATGACCGGTCGTTGTTTCGCTTCAAGCCGGATTACAAGGTTGCAGACTTCAATACCGCACTTGACTGGTCCGGCTGGCCGGGGGGCGCTGGTGGCTTTCAGGGCGCTGTGGAGATGTGCAACAACAATGGCGCCTGCCGCAAACTTGCAGGCGGCGCCATGTGTCCAAGTTACCGGGTAACGAGGGACGAACAGCATTTGACACGCGGGCGCGCCAACAGTTTGCGCCTTGCCATTTCTGGCCAGTTGGGGCCGTCAGCACTGACCAGCGATGCCATGGCCGATGCCATGAAACTGTGTGTTGGCTGCAAGGCGTGTAAGCGTGAATGCCCCACCGGTGTCGACATGGCGCGCATGAAAATCGAGGTTGCAGCACAGCGCGTTGCCAAATCGGGCTTGGGTTTGCGTGACAGGCTTGTTGCACACATGCCGCGCTACGCGCCGTATCTGGCGCGGGTTCCGTGGCTGGCCAATGCGCGCGATACGGTGCCAGGGCTGGCAGCATTGAGCGAGGCGCTCGCAGGCCTGTCGAAGCACCGCGCACTGCCCAGCTGGCGAAATGATACCTACACTCACGGCCATGCGGTTGGTGGCGCTGATGCCACGCCGGTGATCCTGTTTGGCGACACCTTCAACACGTATTTCGAAAGTGAGAACCTGCACGCTGCGAGGCATGTGCTTTTGGCAGGTGGCTTTCGGGTTCACTCACCATTGCCCAGTGGATCAACCCGGCCGCCATGCTGCGGGCGGACCTATCTGGCAGCCGGGCTCGTGGACGAAGCGCGCGAGGAGGCTCGGCGGTTGATCACCGCTTATTTGCCTCTGGTGCGTCAGGGAGCCAAGATCGTCGGGCTGGAACCATCCTGCCTGTTGACCTTGCGCGATGAACTGACGGTGCTGAAGCTGGGAGTGGAAGCAGAGGAGATTAGCGCGGCGGCGATGATGTTTGAGGAATTTATCGACGCCAATGCCGGGCGTTTTTTGTTCAGGTCGATGGAAAAAAAGGCCTTGCTGCATGGCCACTGTCACCAGAAAGCGCATAATGTGATGGGCAGTGTCACGGCTGTGCTAAAGCTGGTGCCGGGCCTTGAGGTTGAAGCGGTTGAAAGCTCGTGCTGCGGCATGGCGGGTGCGTTTGGCTATCAGGCAGAGACCTACGAGGTTTCACAGGCCATGGGCGAATTGTCCTTGTTGCCTGCAGTGCGTGCAGCAGAATCAGATACACTTGTCGTGGCCGATGGCACATCGTGCCGCCATCAGATTGCCGATGGTGCAGGGCGCGAGGCAATCCACGTGGCGCGCGTGCTTGAAATGGCACTGGATGAAGGAGCAGGTAAATGAACGTCAGAACTGATGACGCCATCATTCGCCGTTCGCTGCATGATGAACTGGTCGAACGCCTGCAACGGCTGATCATCGAAGGCGAACTGACGCCCGGCGAAAAGGTACCTGAAAAGGAATTATGCGAACGGTTCAACGTGTCGCGCACGCCCATGCGCGAGGCTTTGAAAGTTCTCGCCAATGCGGGTCTTGTGACCCTGACACCTAACCGGGGATCATCAGTGACGGCGGTAACTGTGGAAGACCTGCAGGAGGTGTTTCCGGTCATGGGCGCGCTGGAAGCGTTGTCTGGTGAGCTGGCCTGCGAAAAGATTACCGATGAGGAGATCGCTGCCGTACGCAAGTTGCATCAAGACATGATCGGCCATTACAAGGCCAAACGCCTGCCGGAGTATTTCAAGGCGAATGAGGCAATTCATTCAGCCATTTTGACAGCTGCACAAAATGATACCCTGTCAGCGCAGCACAACATGCTTTCAACCAGAGTTCGCCGTGCGCGTTACCTAGCCAATATGACACGTGAACGCTGGGAAAAGGCAGTAGCCGAGCATGAAGATATTCTGGCTGCCCTGGAAAGGCGCGATGGCGCAGCGCTCGGTGAAATTCTCAAGACGCACCTGCGGAACAAACTTGATACCGTGTCGCAATGGCTCAAGGCGAACGGTTGATGCCGGCGTATCAAACCGTTTGACAGGCTCGACTTATATTTGATCAGCTATGCCTTGAACCCGGTTTATTCTGGCCGGCTCAGAAGGTGTACCTTGTCTGCAATCATAGACTTCATACACGACACAACTTTTGATAGTCTGCCCGCGGAACGGGTAAAGGACGCAGTAAGGTGCCTGGGTGATACGTTGGGTGTTGCGGCAGGTGGCAGTCGCACGACTTTGTCACGCATAATCAGCAATCACGCGGCAAGCCAGTTTGGAGGCGGCTGCGCCCACATCTGGTGGGATGGCCGCCAGGTGAGCCCGGCAGGCGCTGCGCTTGCAAACGCCATGACGATTGATTCACTGGATGCTCATGACGGCCACAAACTCACCAAGGGTCATGTTGGCTGCGGTGTTGTTCCAGGTCTTGTTGCAGTTATGCAGCAAGAGGCGAAGTGCTGCCCCAGGGAGCTGTTGACTAGTCTTGTCATCGGCTATGAAATAGGCACACGGGCCGGTATTGCGCTGCATGCAAGCGCCAGCGACTATCACACTTCGGGCGCATGGATCGCGCTGGCAACGGCCGCGCTAGGCGCACGTCAGCTTGGGCTCACTAAGGCACAAACGCGAGAAGCTGTTGGCATCGCTGAGTATCATGGGCCACGAAGTCAGATGATGCGCTGCATTGATCATCCCACAATGCTCAAGGATGGTTCCGGTTGGGGCGCAATGGCGGGTGTATCTGCAGCTTACCTGGCGGCTGACGGTTTTACAGGTGCACCAGCCATTACCATGGAGGACGATAGTCTTGCCGACATCTGGTCTGACCTCGGCAGCAACTGGTATGTCGCCCAACAATACATCAAATTGTATCCCGTATGCCGCTGGGCTCAGCCGGCAGTTGAGGCCGTGTTGGCGCTCAAGCAGTTGCACGGATTTGGCGCGAGCAACGTTGCAGCGATCAGTATCGACACTTTCCACGAAGCCAGGCGTTTGGCAGTTATCCCTGATACTACAGAGCAGGCACAATATTCACTGCCATTTCCAGTAGCTGCAGCGCTGGTGCGTGGAGCGTTGGGCGTGGACGAGGTTGCCGGCACAGGTTTGCAAGACGTCGAAATCCGGCGCATTTCTCAGATGATCGAGATAACAGAGAGTGACGCGCATAATGAGGCCTTTCCCGCGCGCCGCTTCGCCAGCGCAAAGGTGCGCTTGCACGACGGTCGCGAATTCGACTCCGGCCCGGTCGAGGCGAAAGGTGACCCGGAGGACAGGCTCTCGGATGAGGTGGTCTGGCAAAAGTTCCTCAGCCTCACGCTACCGGTGCTAGGAGATGAGCGCGCAGGCGCATTGCGAGAAAGCGTGATTGGCCTAGTCAATGCGGACAGTACTAAGGGTCTATTTGATCTCGTTGCGGACAATCTTTCATGGCCTGCTGTTTAAGGCTGCCAACGGTTGCTGCTGGCTCACTGGGCGTCGAAATCCAGTACCAGCTTGTCTGTCTCGGGCCGCGCCTGGCAAGCCAGGATGAAACCGGCCTCCAGTTCCCACGGCTGCAATGACCAGTTCTGGTCCATGCTGGCCCTGCCTTCAAGCACCTTGCAGCGGCAGGTGCAGCACATGCCGCCGGCACACGAGTAGGGAATTTCCACGCCGTCGCGTCGGGCTGCAGCTAGCACCGTTTGATTGGCTGGATCGACCTTCAGTTTGCGCCGGGTGCCATCAAGAATGACCTCTACGTCGGCGCCTGCAATGGCGGGCTTTACCTGCGCGTGTTCGCCACTGGATTTGCCATAGGGCGTCGGAGTGAATATCTCGAAGCGGATTTTCTCCAGTGGCATGCCAAGGTCTGTAAGCGCCTTCCTGAGTACCTTGATCATTGGCGCCGGACCACACAGATAAGCCGCGTCATAGCGTGCAACTTCAATCAGCTTGTGGGCTTGCATCTCGGTGAGCTTGTCTGCATCAATGCGGCCAGACAGGATGTCGCTGTCCTCGTCTTCCTCAGACAGTACGTGCAGCAGGTTGAACCGGGTCAGATGAGTGTCTTTGAGCGCATCCAGCTCTGCCCTGAACATCACGCTGTCTACATTGCGGTTGCCATAGATCAACGTGATCTGCGAGGCCGGATTGCCGGCCAGCACTGACTTGACGATGGAAAGCACCGGCGTGATGCCGGAACCCGCTGCAATCATCAAGAAGTGCCAGTCATTGCCTGGCTCGGCAATGAATCTGCCACCCGGCGCGGCGACCTCAACGCTGTCGCCGCATTTCAGGTTGTGGGCAAAGCTTGAAAATGCCCCGCCCTCGACATGTTTCACCCCGATTTCCAGTGCTTCGCCGGGCGCGCTGCAGATCGAATAGCTGCGGCGTACGTTTTCGCCATCAAGTATTGCGCGCAACGTCAGGTATTGACCTGGCTTGAAAGCAAATTCGCCCTTTAGGGTATCGGGTAGATCGAAGCGGATCACCTTTGCTTTCGCCGTCTGGGCGTACACGTGAGACACCGTCAGCGTATGAAACTGTTGCTCGGCCATCAGGCTCACCTCAGATACATTTGAAATAGTCAAACGGCTCTGCACACGTTTTGCAGGTATAATGTGCCTTGCATGCAGTTGAGCCGAACTCGGAAACCTTGTGTGTGTCAGACGAGGCGCAGCGGGGGCAGTTGACAATAGTCTCGCCAAACAGCGCCATCTTGGAGTTACTGCTCTTGACCGGAGGCGCAATACCATATGCACGCAGTTTTTCACGGCCCTCCGCACTGATCCAGTCGGTCGTCCAGGCGGGAGACATGACACGCTCTATACGCGCTTCAAAGCCTGCCTCAAGCAGCGCTGTCTCGATCGCCAGCTCTATGGCAATCACGGCCGGGCACCCAGAATATGTTGGTGTGACATGGGCAACTGCCATGCCATTTTCCAGCGTCACACCGCGCAAGATACCGAGGTCCGCCACAGTAACGCATGGCACTTCCGGATCCGGCACGCTAGACGCCACTGCCCAGGCGCGGGCCTGATCGAGGGATGCTATAGGGGAGGGCGAGGTCATCACCATGTCATGTCGGGATAGGTGCGCTGCATGTATTGCAGTTCGGCCAGCAGGTGACCCATCTCCTCCCCGTGCTGGCCAAGTCGGCCGCCTTTGACAGGATACTCGACCGATGGCACTTCAAGCTGCGCTTCATCGAAGACCATCCTTACCATTGCCTGCCACGCTTCCTTTAAAGTCTCTCGCGCGGGCAGGATGCCGGCGTTGGCGCAGGCTGCAAATGCAGGCGAATCGATAAACAGTTCACCGGTGTAGCGGTGTAGCGCATCAACTGCAGTGCGCATTCGGACAGCGCTTTCTTCGCTACCATCACCGAGCCTGACAACCCACTCGCCACAATGGCGGATGTGATAGGCCATTTCCTTTTCCGCCTTGCCGGCAACACCCTTCAGCGTCTCGTCGCTGGATTTGGCGCTGACCCACTGCCAGAACGGATGCATGAACGCAGCAAAATAGAACTGGCGCAGGATCGTATGTGCAAAGTCACCATTGGGACGTTCAACCAGGAGGCAGTTCTGGTATTCACCTTCCAGCCGCAGGAACGCCAGCTTGTCCTCATCGCGGTCTTTGCCCTCAACCTCGCCGGCATAAGCATAGAGCGCACGCGCCTGGCCCAGCAGGTCCAGCGCCAGATTTGATAGCCCAAGGTCTTCCTCCAGCATTGGTGCATGGCCTGTCCATTCGGACAAACGGTGACCAAGGATGAGGTGATCATCCGCCAACTGCAGCAGCGCATCGAATAGGTCATTGCTGGTAGTCATTACATGTGTCCCACTTCGTCGGGAATGTCATAGAATGTCGGGTGCCGGTAGACTTTGTCATCGGCAGGGTCGAACATTTCCTTGCCAGAGCTTGGGTCGGACGCGGTGATTTGTGCAGATGGCACCACCCAGATGGAATTGCCCTCACCGCGGCGCGTGTAGACATCACGCGCTGACTGCAGCGCAAGTTGTGCATCCGCTGCGTGCAGTGAACCCACATGCTTGTGATGCAAGCCGTTGCGTGGTCGGATGAATACTTCCCAAAGTGGCGTGTTGGTTGTCATGTTTTTTACTCCGCTGCCATTTTGCGTGCCTGCCGTTTTTCGGCATGGGCAAGTGCTGCCTCACGCACCCACGCGCCATCATCCCACGCCTTCTTGCGTGCGGTAATACGGTCGCGGTTCATTACGCCGCCACCCTTGACCACTCGCCAGAACTCGTCCCAGTTGATCTTGCCGAAGTCATAGTGGCCGCGTTCATCGTTCCACTTGAGGTCCGGATCGGGCATTTTCAGCCCGATGAATTCGGCTTGTGGCACGGTAGCGTCTACAAATTTCTGGCGCAGCTCATCGTTGGTGAAGCGCTTGATCTTCCATTTCATTGACTGGTCGCCATGCTGACTGTCGGAATCGTGGGGGCCAAACATCATAAGTGATGGCCACCACCAGCGTTTCAACGCATCCTGGGCCATGTCCTTCTGCGCTTGTGTGCCGCGCGCCAGCGTCATCATGATTTCGTAGCCCTGTCGCTGGTGAAAGCTCTCTTCCTTGCAAACGCGGATCATGGCGCGCGCATATGGCCCGTAGGACGTACGGCACAGCGGGATCTGGTTCATGATCGCCGCTCCATCTACCAGCCACCCGATGGCGCCGATGTCGGCCCATGTTGGTGTGGGGTAGTTGAAGATGGACGAGTACTTTGCCTTGCCTGCAAGTAGCTCCTCGGTCATCTGCTCGCGGCTTACACCAAGGGTTTCAGCTGCTGAATACAGGTAGAGGCCGTGGCCGCCTTCGTCTTGCACCTTGGCAAGCAACGCAATCTTGCGTTTTAGCGAAGGTGCACGGGTGATCCAGTTGCCCTCCGGCAACATGCCGACGATTTCCGAGTGCGCATGCTGTCCGATCATGCGGACCAGCGTGCGGCGATAGCCCTCTGGCATCTGATCGTTGGGTTCAATTTTTTCTTCCGCATCAATGCGTGCCTGAAAGCGGTCGAGAAACTCTTGCGTTTCTTCGGTAGCCGAGTCTGCGCCGATAAGCCCTTGCGAGTACATTGGCTTCCTCCATGTTCTGGCAAAAGCGTAACAAAAATTAGATCAATTTGCAATATTTCGTAACACGATAAAGCGGGACAGCAATTTGCCCTTGTCGGTCGCAGGTGGCAGGCTGGTCCCATCCAGCCAAGCCTCACTCTGATGTGCCAATTCGGCGTAAATCCGGCGCACCAGATCAAGTGCCTTGGTACCGGGCCAGTTTGCAGGCAAAAGAGTTGCGGGCAGGTCCGGATCACGCAGCACGATGCGCCGCCAGTCATGCATCAGCAGTGTGCGAGCTGCCATTGCCTGTGCAGCGGTCAGGCCATGGGTCTTGAAACCTTGCCAGTTTGCAATGAACTGTGAGTAGTGCGCCTCCAACCCTTCAAGGTTCCAGATGCTTGAAAGCTGTGGGGGGAACGGTGTGCCTTGCCCGCGAATGACCAGCACATCTGATGGCGGATCGCCTGTCTCCGATCCGGGTTTTATCCAGGCTGGTCCACCAAGCGGCATGAAGCCTTTAGCTGCGAGATTACCTGCGTGGTCCCCATGCGTGATGGCGATAGTCCAGTCACCTGTCCAGTCTGGTGGTCCGGGTGAATAGATGCGCCTGGTAGCTTCATCAAAGGCATAGCGGCCTTGCGGTGTCAGCTTGTAGAAGCTCAACCGGCCTTCGCGTTCACGCACCACCCAGCTGTCCTTGGTCAGCCGCGACATGGCGGTGCGCACTGCACCTGGCTCAATTTTGAGCAGGTCCATGGCATCTTGTAGCACGGACAGACCAACCCGCCCGCCGCGCAACGCCACGGCATCACCGAAAAACGTGATGATCAATGACCATACCCGCAACCGGCCGTTGGCATGCAGTTGTGCGATTTGCGCATCAAGGTATTGCGTTGGATTTTCCATGATCTAGTGTGTGCCGCAATCCAGTTGGCAGGACAAGATCATGAATGAAAAGTCACACGCTACCCACACTCACGCAACCGAGGAAGACGCACGCAACCGGGACATAAAGATCTGGATAAACGGTGATCTGGTCCACCGCGACGAAGCCAAGGTATCGGTCTATGATGCCGGTTTCATGCTCGGTGACGGAATGTGGGAAGGTATCCGGCTTTATGGGGGCAAGTGGGCATTTTTCGACGAACACATGGACAGGCTCTATGGCTCGTGCAAGGCGACAGGCATCGACATAGGCATGACCCGCGACGAGATGCTGGCGGCGCTTGGCGAAACTGCAAAAGCCAATGGCATGACTAGCGACGCGCATGTGCGCCTGATGGTAACGCGCGGCATCAAGGACAAGCCATTCCAGCATCCCAAGCTGTCAACAACCGGACCAACCATTGTTATACTCATGGAACACTCGGTTCCAAAGAAGGATGTCCAGAAAGGTGGCGTGAGGCTGGTGACTGTGCCTCAGGTGCGCGGCATGCCTATGGCGCAGGACGCCAAATACAACTCGCACTCCAAGCTCAATTGCGTGCTGGCGTGCCTTCATGCAGAGCGCATGGGCGCAGACGAGGGGTTGATGCTTGATCCGCACGGCTTTGTAAACACAACGAACGCCTGCAATTTCTTCATCGTCAAGAAGGGTCAGGTCTGGACCTCAACCGGCGACTATTGCATGAACGGCGTCACCCGTCAGAACGTCATCAACCTGTGCCGCGATAACGCGATTCCAGTGTTTGAACGCAACTATTCGTTGTTTGACACCTACGCTGCGGACGAGGCGTTTCTCACAGGCACATTCGGCGCGCAAACACCGGTCGCCTCGCTGGACGGTGTGAAGATCGGTGAACATGACGGGGCTGGGCCGGTGACCATGCGCATCCGGGAGCTATATGCGGCGCTGGTAAAGCGGAACGTTGGGCTGGCGTGACCTGTTTCAGCTCTCGCTACTGGATTCCCCGATGGCTCCGCGCCCACGCGGTTGAGAGCAAAAATCAGACCACCGTTTCCATGGAATAACCTGGTGCATACACCAGCCTTACAGCGGTTATCGGCTCGTCACCGGCCCAAGTGGTGCGATTGACAGTGAAAACTGCAGCACCCTCGGCACACTTCAAGAATTTTGCCTCGGAGGCGCTGGCATTGCTGGCCGAGAAGCTGAAATCGCCGCGCGACAGCGGAATGTGATTGACCAGCCATTCATTGGCGCTTACCATTTGCATGTCTGCCTGCAATATTTCCGGTACAACCACCAGATTGACCCAGCGCTCCTCAAAGGCAAACGGCGCATCGTCTGCCAGATGCAGCGACCACAGGCCCCGCAGGGGTGTTCCCCTAGCCAATCCATAGCTGGATTGCAGGGCAGGTGACGGCGTCATGTCCTTCACCTGCAGCAATTCGAAGCTGTACGTGGCGCCACGCGCTTCCACATCTTGCCGGATTATGGGAATTTCGACAGTTGCCTTGCGCACTGGATGCCGCGCAACGCGCGTGCCGCGCTTGCGCCGGCGCTCCAGCAGCCCGGTCTCAGCCAGTTCTCGTAGCGCCCGGTTGACTGTCGTGCGTGCGCAGCCGAATTCACCGGCCAGTTCCGCCTCGCCGGGGATAAGATCGCCCGGCTTCCACTCACGCGAAGCAATCCGTCGCATCACCTCTGTCTGGATGCCTTGCCAAGAATTTGTATCAGAATAAATCATCAATCATTCATCAATTCAGATATTGTATCAAAATAAGAGTCAATAATCGCATCTCTGCGCAAATGTTTGCCTTCCTGAACCATGTGCCGCCCCGCACTCCACACGTCAGTGACGAGGCTTGAATCGCCTGCAAACACGAAGCTGTCCAGCAGTTGGTCGCCTTTGCGGCCGACCATGTGCGGGCTGGTCATATCGAGTGCAACGAGGTCGCCCAGCATGCCCGGCTTGATGCGGCCTGTCTTTCGCCCTGCCGCCTGTGCGCCACCGGCACACACGGATTCGTACAGTGCACGGCCCGTGGACTTTTCTTTGCTGGCCAGCATGGCGCGGCCCTTGTCCCGCAGCCGTTGTGAATACTCCAGGGTGCGTAGCTCTTCTGCCAGCGAAATTCGGACGTTCGAATCAGACCCCACTCCGAACGCGCCATTTGCCTCTACAAAGCGGTTTCCATCGAATATGCCATCGCCCAGGCTGGATTCGGTGATGGGGCACAGGCCTGCTACCGCACGGGATTGAGCCAGTGCAATGGTCTCGTCCGGTGTCGACTGGGTGCAGTGAATGAGGCACCATCGCTCATTGATATTATGTGCAGACAAAAGCCACTCAATCGGCCGCTTACCCAGATGCACCTCCACTTCTGACACTTCAGCAACCTGTTCAGCAAGATGCAGGTGGATAGGGTTGGCCGGTGCGAGCGTCTCCGCGAACTTCAAACCATCGGGGCTTACAGCGCGCAGGGAATGCGGCGCCACCCCGATGTTTGCATCTGCCGGCAATGACTTCAGCGCGCCTCGCGCACCTTCCCACAACTTGCCAAATCGCTGCGGATCATTGCCAAAGCGAACCTGCCCCGGCCCCAGCGGCCGGCCGTCGCAGCCGCCTCGTTCATACAGTACCGGTAATAGTGTCAGCCCGATGCCCGTTGTATCTGCAGCGGCAGAAATCCGCGCTGAAAGCTCTGCCAGGTCATCATACGGCGTGCCATCCGCCTGGTGGTGCAAATAGTGAAACTCGGCGATCGACCCGAAACCCGCCTCAAGAGTTTCCATCTGCACAAAGGCAGAGATGGCTTCGACGTGCTCCGGCGTGAGTTGCTCTAGAAACCGGTACATCAGTTTGCGCCAGGTCCAGAAGCTGTCCATCGCGTCAGGCCCGCGCTGCTCGGTCAATCCGGCCATCGCCCGCTGGAATGCGTGGCTGTGCAGATTGACTGGTGCTGGCAACAATAGGCTGGTGCGTTGTCCGGCTGGCTTGGCCCCCGGTTCCACCGAAGAAATCACTCCGCTTTCATTGAGGGTGACCAGAACATTCTGCTCCCACCCGTCTTCCGTCAGCGCATGAGTTGCCCAAATTTGTTGCATGACTACATTCCACAATTGACTCATTAATATGTCTGCACATATTATCGCGTCATCGGAAACTTGCAAGGACCTTGTCGCGTGGCTGGCAGCGGAAAATTGTATTCAAACCTCAGGTTGGCCGCCATGGCGCCTGATGCAGTCCCCTATGCACTGGTGGAGGATGCAGCGATTGCCGTGCAGGCCGGGCGCATCATGTGGGCAGGAGCGCGCAACGATCTGCCGTCTGATTGGCACCAGTATGCGTCAGTGGACCTCGGCGGCAGGCTTGTGACGCCAGCGCCGATTGATTGTCATACCCACATTGTTTTCGGCGGCAACCGCGCGCGCGAATTTGAAATGCGTCTGCAGGGTGCGACGTACGAAGAGGTAGCCCGGGCAGGCGGCGGTATCGTCTCGACTGTATACGCGACACGAACATCAACAGTTGACGAACTGGTGCAAGGTGCCTTGCCACGGGTGGATCATCTGTTGGCCGAGGGCGTAACCGTTCTGGAAATCAAGTCCGGTTATGGACTTGATCGCGAAACCGAGATGAACATGTTGCGCGCCGCGCGCCGCATTGCCGATGAACGTCCGGTGCGGGTGAAGACCAGCTTCCTTGGTGCCCACGCCGTGCCAGCTGACTATAAGGACCGGGCAGACGCCTATATCGACGAGGTGTGCATTCCAGCGCTGGAATCTGCCAACTCCGAAGGACTGGTGGATGCGGTAGATGGGTTCTGCGAGGGCATCGCATTTTCGCCGGAACAGATTGAACGCGTATTCGCAACGGCGGGCAGGCTCGGGCTGCCGGTAAAGCTCCATGCAGAGCAACTGTCCAATCTGGGCGGGGCTCGGTTGGCGGCTCGATACGGCGCTCTGTCGGCGGACCATCTCGAACATCTGGATGAAGCAGGCGTGAAGGCGATGGCGCAAGCCGGCACGGTCGCAGTGATCCTGCCTGGCGCATTCTACACACTGCGTGAAACCCAATTGCCGCCCATAGATCTGTTGCGCAAATACAGCGTGCCCATGGCCGTGGCGACCGACTGTAACCCTGGCTCGTCGCCTTTGACCTCGCTGCTGCTGACAATGAACATGGCGTGCACACTGTTCCGCATGACTCCAGAAGAGGCCCTTTCTGGGGTCACCCGCAATGCAGCCCGCGCACTGGGACTTCAGGATTGCGGTACAATCGAGCAAGGCAAGCGGGCTGATCTGGCTGTGTGGAACATCGAACATCCCGCCGAACTATCGTACCGTATCGGTTTCAACCCGCTCCATGAGCGGATTTTTGCAGGTGTTGCATGAGCATGATCACGCTGGTTCCTGGCAAGACAACGCTGAACGAGCTTCTCCAGCTATACCGTGCCGGCTTGTCCGCCCGGCTGGACGAGGGTGTCCGGCCTGATGTCGAGCGAGCAGCAAAACAGGTGGCCACAGCCGCGCAAGGGTCTGATGCGGTTTATGGCGTCAACACCGGTTTCGGCAAGCTCGCCTCGGTCAAGATAAAGCCAGAGGATACCGCAACGCTTCAACGCAACCTTATCCTGTCGCATTGCGCCGGTGTCGGTGATCCGGTGCCCCCCCGCATCACCCGGCTCATGATGGCACTGAAGCTGCTGTCACTGGGCCGCGGTGCTTCCGGGGTCAGGTGGCTGGTAATTGAGCAGATCCAGGCAATGCTTGCCAACGGCGTGACGCCCGTTGTGCCAGGCCAGGGCTCTGTGGGAGCTTCGGGCGACCTCGCGCCGTTGGCTCATATGTCTGCGGTGATGCTGGGCGAAGGCGAGGCGGAGTATCAGGGCAAGGTGATGCCAGGTGCCGCCGCTTTGAAGGCAGCAAGGATGGAACCCATTTCGCTCACCGCCAAGGAAGGACTGGCGCTGATCAACGGAACGCAGTTTTCAACCGCTTACGCGCTGGCGGCCCTGTTCGAGGCGCGCAGGCTGGCCGAAGCGGCAATCGTCACTTCGTGCCTGTCTACCGACGCAATCATGGGTTCAACCGCACCTTTGCAACCTGAAATTCACGAATTGCGCGGCCATCGCGGCCAGATTGATGTGGCAGCCGCAATGCGATTGCTGATGGAAGCCTCAGACATTCGCGAAAGCCACCGCGAAGGCGACACCCGCGTACAGGACCCTTATTGTATCCGCTGCCAGCCGCAAGTGACAGGTGCCGCCATCGACCTGATCCGTCACGTCGGCAGGACGCTGGAGATCGAGGCTAACGCCGTCACTGACAATCCACTTGTACTGGCAGGGGCAGGGATCATCGTGTCGGGCGGCAATTTCCACGCCGAGCCAGTAGCCTTTGCTGCAGATCAACTGGCACTTGCCATTGCCGAGATCGGCGCAATTGCACAGCGCCGCATTGCCATGATGGTGGACCCGGCTCTGAGCTTCGACTTGCCGCCATTCCTCACACCTGATCCTGGCCTCAACTCCGGCTACATGATCGCCGAAGTTACGACTGCAGCGCTGATGAGTGAGAACAAGCATCTGGCCAACCCGTGTTCGACCGATTCAACACCTACCTCCGCCAACCAGGAGGATCACGTGTCGATGGCTGCCCACGGCGCCCGCAGATTGATGCGCATGACACCCAATCTGGCCAGTATTCTTGGTGTGGAGCTGCTGTGTGCAGCCCAGGGCATCGAGTGTCGTGCACCGCTGGCGACCAGTCCGGCGCTGCAGAAGGTGATGGCACGACTGCGTGCCGACGTGCCCTCGCTCGGCCAGGATCGTTACATGGCCACCGAAATGAAGACCGCCGCCGACCTCGTTGCTTCCGCTGAAGTAGTGCGGGCAACTGGCTTGGACCATTTGATCGACTGGAGTATGTGACATGACCAGCAACCCCCGCCACAATATGCGTGACGTCTATCCGCCGACAGGGCCGGAGATCACCGCCAGGCACTGGGTGACCGAAGCACCGATGCGGATGCTGATGAACAACCTCCATCCCGACGTCGCGGAGAATCCGCACGAGCTGGTGGTCTATGGTGGTATTGGCCGTGCTGCCCGCACCTGGGACGACTTTGATCGCATAGTTGCCTCGCTCAAGACGCTCAATAATGATGAGACGCTGCTGGTGCAATCAGGCAAGCCGGTTGGCGTGTTCAAGACGCACACGGATGCCCCGCGGGTGCTGATCGCAAATTCCAATCTGGTGCCGGAATGGGCCAACTGGAAGCATTTCAACGAGCTCGATCGCAAGGGCCTGATGATGTACGGCCAGATGACGGCGGGTTCGTGGATCTATATTGGCACCCAAGGCATCGTGCAGGGCACCTACGAGACATTCGCCGAAGCAGGCCGCCAGCACTATGACGGCAACCTGACCGGCAAGTGGATCCTTACTGCCGGGCTTGGGGGCATGGGCGGAGCACAGCCTCTGGCGGCGGTGTTTGCCGGTGCATGCTGCCTGGCGGTGGAGTGTGACGAGACCCGTATCGACTTCCGCATTCGAACGAAATACGTCGATGAGAAAGCCACGTCACTTGATGAAGCGCTTGCGATGATCGAGCGCTGGACCAAGGCCGGCGAGGCCAGGTCTGTTGGCTTGCTGGGCAATGCAGCGGATGTGTTTGCCGAACTCGTCAAACGCGGCGTGCGTCCTGACATCGTGACCGACCAGACATCGGCGCATGACCCCATCAACGGCTACCTGCCGCAAGGCTGGACGCTGGCAGAGTGGCGAGACAAGCGCGAGAGTGACCCGGCGTCGGTCGAGAAGGCTGCGCGTGCCAGCATGAAGGTCCACGTCAAGGCGATGGTGGATTTCTGGAATGCAGGTGTGCCGACGCTCGACTATGGCAACAACATCCGCCAGGTGGCCAAGGATGAGGGCCTGGAAAATGCCTTCGCTTTTCCAGGGTTCGTGCCGGCCTACATTCGCCCGCTGTTCTGCCGTGGCATCGGTCCGTTCCGCTGGTGTGCGCTGTCGGGCGACCCGGAGGACATATACAAAACTGACGCGAAAATGAAGGAGCTGTTCCCCGACAATGCTCACCTGCACCAGTGGCTCGACATGGCGCGTGAGCGCATCGCGTTTCAGGGGTTGCCGGCGCGCATTTGCTGGATCGGGCTTGGTGACCGGCACCGGGCGGGCCTTGCTTTCAACGAAATGGTGAAGTCTGGCGAACTGAAGGCGCCGGTCGTGATCGGCCGTGATCATCTTGACTCAGGTTCTGTCGCCTCGCCCAACCGCGAGACGGAAGCCATGAAGGACGGATCGGATGCAGTGTCGGACTGGCCATTGCTCAATGCATTGTTGAATACTGCTTCCGGTGCGACATGGGTGTCGCTGCATCATGGTGGCGGTGTGGGCATGGGGTATTCACAGCACTCCGGCATGGTTATCGTTGCCGATGGTACCGACGATGCCGCGCGCCGTCTTGAAAGGGTGCTGTGGAACGATCCTGCAACCGGCGTCATGCGCCACGCTGATGCAGGCTACGACATTGCAATCGACTGTGCGAAACAGCACGGCCTGAAGCTGCCGGGCATACTCGGCAATTGATTTCTGAAAAGGGACGACAAAGGAGGAGTAAACTAATGAAAAGACGCGACTTTCTGAAAAATTCCGCCGTTGCTGGTGTTGCTGCCACAACATTGGCTACGCCTGCAATTGCACAGGAAAAGCGCAAGTGGAAAATGGTCACCGCGTGGCCGAAAAATCTGCCAGGCCCCGGCGTGGCTGCGCAAATGTTGGCTGACCGCATTACTGCTGCTTCCGGCGGGCGTATCGAGGTTGAGCTGTATGCTGCGGGCGAACTGGTTCCAGGCCGTGGCGTGTTCGACGCCGTGTCGGAAGGCACAGCGGAGCTGTATCACGCCGTACCGGCCTATTGGGGGTCCAAATCGAAGGGCATACTTTTGTTTGGTTCGCAGCCGTTTGGCCTTCGCGCTGATGAGCAGATCGGTTGGCTCAATCATGGTGGCGGTCAGGCGCTGTACGATGAAATGTATGGCCGCTTCAACCTGAAACCATTCCTGTGTGGCAACTCAGGGCCGCAGTGGGCGGGTTGGTTCGCGAAGGAAATCAACTCGGTCGATGACCTGAAGGGCCTGCGCTTCCGCACCACTGGCCTGGCATCTGAAATGTGTTCCAAGCTGGGGATGGCTGTGCAGGCGATGGGTGGACGTGACATGTTCCAGGCCATGCAGTCCGGCACCATTGACGCAGGTGAATTCATCGGACCGTGGACAGACTCGGCGCTAGGTTTCTACCAGATTGCCAAGAACTACTATTGGCCAGGTGTTGGCGAGCCTTCGAGTGCAGAAGAATGCGCGATCAACAAGGCAGCCTACGAGGGTCTCCCCGACGATTTGAAACAGGCTGTTAGCTTTGCCTGCGAGTCGCTCTATAATCCAGTTTGGACGGAGTACACCACCAAGCACGCCGCTGCATTGAAGCAAATGGTGGCCGAGCACGGTGTGCAGGTAAAGATGCTGCCGGAAGACGTCATCAAGGCGATGGGTAACGCTGCGGGTGAGGTAATTGGCGAACTGCGCGCCGACAGTGATGAACTGGTGAAGCGGATTACGGAGAGCTTCCTGACATACCGCAAGTCGGTGTCGGACTACATGGTCTATGCCGACAATGGGCAGATGAATGCCCGTGCGATGGACTATAAATACGGCGGTTGATCTACCTTGTAACAATGGGCCGGCAGACAATGGTGTTCTGCCGGTCCAACTCAAGGGGGTAGGGACAGTTTAGATGCTAGTGCGATGGGCAGACCGGCTGGACCGCATAAACCATGCAGTGGGACTGGGCGTGCGCTGGCTGGCGCTCGCAATGGTTCTGTTGCAGTTCGCCATCGTCGTAATGCGCTATTTGTTTGGCGTAAGTTTCGTTTTTCTGGGCGAGGGTGTCCTCTATATGCATGCTGCGCTCTTCATGCTGGGCGCAGGATACACCTTGCTGGTGGACGAGCATGTGCGTGTAGATATTTTCTACACGGACAAAAACGAACGAGGAAAGGCACGGATCAACGCCGCCGGTGCTGCACTTCTTCTGCTCCCGCCCATGGCGATGGTCGCATGGATAAGCTGGCCGTTCGTTCGCAATAGCTGGACGATACTGGAAGGTCCGATTTCGGTTGGCGGTCTTCCTGCATCGTTTCTCTTGAAGTCACTCATCCCCGCTTTCTGCATACTGCTGATTGTGCAGGGTCTTGCCTGCCTGCTGCGTGATCTTGCCCGGTTGAGGCAGGAACCATGAGCTTGATTACTCAAAACCTGGATATCCTGATGTTCATCGTACTGGCTATCGCCTTGTTGCGAGGTTACCCGGTGACATTCACGTTGGCGGGTGTGGCGGCCATTTTCGCTGGTATTGGTGCAATGCTCGGCGCTTTTGATGCCGGGTTGCTGGGTGCGCTGGCGCAACGGCTGTTTGGCATCATGACAAATGAAGTGCTGATCGCCATTCCACTCTTTGTATTCATGGGAATAGTGCTTGAGCGCAGCCAGCTGGCCGAAGAGCTTCTGGAGGAAATGGGCCGACTGTTTGGCAGCATGCGTGGTGGACTGGCTGTATCCGTCATCATCGTGGGTGCGTTGCTGGCTGCCTCGACAGGCATCGTTGGGGCAACGGTCATCACCATGGCCCTGATCGCGCTACCTGCCATGTTGCGCAACGGCTACTCAAAGCGTCTTGCAGCCGGCACCGTTTGCACAGCAGGCACGCTGGGACAGATCATCCCGCCTTCCACGTTGTTGATCATACTGTCCGAGGTCATGTCGTCTGCCTACCAACAGGCGCAGTTTCAGCAGGGCAAGTTTTCCGTCGAAACAATCAGCGTGGGACAGACCTTTGCTGCAGCATTGTTGCCTGGTTTGCTGTTGGTTGCGATTTACATCACCTATGTGCTGGGACTTGCCTGGATCAGCCCTGAGCGCGCGCCAGCCATGCCGCGTGAGACAGGTGCAAAGGTTGATCCACGCCAGCTTGTACGGGTGCTTGTACCGCCTGTTTTCCTGATATTTGCTGTTCTCGGTTCAATTGTTGGCGGTGTAGCGACGCCTACCGAGGCCGCCAGCGTTGGCGCAGTAGGTGCCTTGTTGCTTGCCGCTTACCGGCGTGACCCGAAGGCGCGCACATCAAGTCTGATTGCCATAGCAGCATTGCTGGCAATCGTGGTGTTGGCTTCATCAACGTCGATCAGATTGCAGCGCTCGGACACGGGAGCGGGCATATACCTGCTGGCCGCAATCGGTGCTGCGTTGGTGGCTGCCACAGCATGGGGTATCTGGCGCGCAATTGCCCATTCGTGGCGAGAGGGCTATCTGGGCGAGGTCAATACCCGCACCATGTCGGTGAGTTCCATGATTTTCGGCACCATCATCGGCGCTAGTATTTTCTCGCTGGTGTTCCGGGGGCTGGGTGGAGACAAGCGCATTGAGCATCTGGTCGAGAACATGCCAGGCGGGGCAATGGGCGCGCTGATATTTGTAATGGTGCTGATATTCTTGCTTGGCTTCATTCTCGACTTTGTCGAAATATCGGTGATCCTGCTCCCCATAGTTACGCCCGCATTGATCATCATGGGGCATGATCCGATCTGGCTGGCTGTGCTGATCGCCATCAACTTGCAGACCAGCTTTCTGACGCCTCCTTTTGGGTTTTCTTTGTTTTACCTGCGTGGGGCTGCACCTCCTGAGATTACAACGGGTGATATTTATCGCGGTGTCATTCCGTTCATTGGTTTGCAGGCCGTGGGTGTGGCGATCATCTGGTTTGTGCCTCAGATTGCGACCTGGCTGCCGGCCATCATGTTTGCTGATTGAGCAGATATTGGACGGGCCTGACCAAATATCGCAAATATGGGGTATTCAAGCAGCGGAAAAATTGGTAAAAACTTTTTACCAATTTAGTGCGAAAGGATGTTTGTCATGGAAATGCCGATTCCAAATGAAGCAATTCTGGCCCGGAAATCGGTCATTGTGGCAAGTCTGAACGCCATATTGCCTGAAACCGAGGCGGTGATTTCAGACCCCAACGAGACGCGTGCCTACGAATGTGATGCACTGACGGCCTATCGCTGCCAGCCGCTTGCAGTGGTTCTACCGGCAACGACAGAGGAAGTCGCAGCTATCCTGCGGTATTGCCATGCCGAGGGTCTGCCGGTTGTGCCAAGGGGCGCAGGCACCTCGCTGGCTGGCGGTTCGCTGCCGACTGCAGACAGTATTGTTCTGGGTGTAAGCCGAATGAGCGCGGTGCTGGAGACCAACTACGCGAACCGCTACATCCGGGTACAGACCGGGCGCACCAACTTGTCTGTCACCGGCGCGGTTGAGGCCGACGGCTTCTTCTATGCGCCGGATCCGTCCAGCCAGCTTGCCTGTGCCATTGCCGGCAACATAGCCATGAACTCCGGCGGTGCACATTGCCTCAAATACGGAGTGACAACCAACAACCTGATGGGTGTGCGCATGGTGACCATGCAGGGCGACATTGTGGACATTGGCGGCGCACACCTAGATGCAGCTGTCTATGATCTGCTCGGCGTTGTCTGCGGTTCGGAAGGCCAGCTTGGCATAGTGACTGAGGCCACCTTGCGCATTCTTCCCAAGCCGGAGGGCGCACGCCCTGTGCTCATGGGGTTTGACTCGTCAGAAGTAGCCGGGGAATGCGTCGCCGACATCATCAAGGCAGGAGTGCTGCCGGTGGCTATCGAGTTCATGGACCGCCCCTGTATCCGGGCCACGGAAGATTTCGCCAAGGCCGGATATCCCGATGTAGAGGCATTGCTCATCGTGGAGGTGGAAGGCTCTGAAGCCGAAATTCGTGAGCAGCTGGACAAGATCAACGCCATTGCCATGAGGCACAATCCAGCCGAGCTGCGCGAAAGCACCGGGCCGGAGCAGTCCGCAGCCATCTGGAAGGGGCGCAAGGCTGCCTTTGGAGCCATGGGCCAGATCAACGATTACATCTGTCTCGATGGAACGATCCCGGTCAGCCAGTTGCCGCTGGTTCTGCGGCGCATGGAAGAACTGTCCGCTGAATACGGCCTTGATGTCGCCAACGTGTTCCACGCTGGTGACGGCAACCTGCACCCGCTGATCCTGTTCGATGCCAACAAGCCGGGCGATCTGGAAACCTGCGAGGAAATGGGAGCTGAAATTCTCAAACTGTGTGTCGAGGTGGGCGGTTGCCTGACCGGCGAGCATGGTGTCGGGGTGGAAAAGCGCGATCTGATGCTGACCCAGTACAATGAGGGTGACATCGAGGCCCAGGTGCGGGTGAAGGATGTGTTCGACAGCAAATGGCTGCTGAACCCGGCCAAGGTGTTCCCGTTGGTGACCACGAAGGAGCGCCGCGCCGCATGACCCCGAAAACCGAAAGTAGCCTTGCTGAAACCGTCAAGACAGCGGCGGCTAAGAAAGCACGATTGCACATCGTGGGCGGCGGCACGCGAGCAGGCCTGGGCCACGGCGTAACAGGTGAGATGTTGAACACCAGCGGCTTGAAGGGCGTGTCCTTGTATGAACCCGGCGCATTGACCATCGTCGCTGCTGCGGGCACCCCGCTTGAAACGATAGAGAAAACCCTGGCGAAGGAAGGTCAGCGCCTCGCCTTCGAACCAATGGATCACCGCGCGGTGTATGGCAGTAACGGCAAGTCAACCATAGGCGGCGTGGTGGCGGCAAACGTGTCTGGCCCCCGCCGTATTCAGGCGGGCTCGTGCCGCGACAGCTTGATCGGCGTGCGCTTCGTCAATGGTGAGGGAACCGTCATCAAGAATGGCGGCCGGGTAATGAAGAACGTCACCGGCTATGACCTGGTAAAACTGATGTGCGGATCTCATGGCACGCTGGGCGTGCTGACCCAGGTGGCTTTCAAGGTCTTGCCTATGCCGGAAACCTCTGCACTGGTTTCGGTCACGCAGCTTGATCCTGCCCGTGCAGTGGAGGCAATGAGCGCTGCGCTGACCTCGCCATTCGATGTGTCTGCAGCCGCTCATCGGGCCAGTCGGGAACGGTGCACCATGATCCGTCTGGAAGGTTTCGAGGGCTCGGTCAAGTACCGCTCAGGACGGCTGAAGGACCTGCTTTCCCGGTTCGGCGAGGTGGAGGTAAGTCTCAACCACGAGACCAACCAGCAGGTCTGGGCAGATGTGCGCGACGTTAAGCTGGTGGCAGGCGGGCAAGGAGACGTCTGGCGCATTTCGGTAAGGCCGTCAGACGGACCAGCCGTGATAGCCGCATTGCCTGCCGCTGCCGTGTGTCAGATGGACTGGGGCGGCGGGCTGGTCTGGGCGCGGGTGCCGGCAGGCACTGACGTGCGCGGTTCGATCCAGGCCATTGAGGGTCACGCGACAATCATCCGCGCCGATGAGGCCACCAAGAACAAGCTCGGCGTGTTCCAGCCGGAACAGGCTGCGCTGTCTGCCATTTCCAGGGGTCTGCGGGCGAAGTTTGACCCCGCCGGCATTCTGAACCCCGGCCGAATGGGATAATCGACATATGCAGACCAATTTTACCGACGAACAGATGCGCGACCCGCTGATCAAGCGGTCGAACAAGGTGCTGCGCACGTGCGTTCACTGCGGCTTCTGCACTGCGACTTGCCCCACCTACCAGATACTGGGCGATGAGTTGGACTCACCGCGCGGGCGCATTTACCTGATCAAGGACATGCTTGAAAAAGGCCGCCCGGCAGACAAGGAAACCGTCAAGCACATTGACCGCTGCCTGTCGTGCCTTGCCTGCATGTCGACGTGTCCTTCGGGTGTGCATTATATGCACCTGGTTGACCATGCCCGCGAATACATCGAGCAGACCTATTCCCGCCCCCTGCCGGAGCGGATGCTGCGCTGGCTGCTGAGCCACATCATCCCTTATCCAAACCGTTTCAGGCTGGCCATGTTCGGGGCAAAATTTGCCAAGCCGTTTGCACGCTATCTTCCCGGCCGCCTGAAGGCGATGGTCGAACTTGCGCCGTCATCCATGCCAGGCCCCAGCCCGATGGACATGCCGCAGGTGTTCAAGGCTGAAGGCGAGCGCCGCAAGCGCGTGGCGCTGCTCACCGGGTGTGCCCAGCGCGCGCTGAACACAGACATCAACGAGGCCACCATTCGCCTTCTTACGCGTCATGGCTGCGAAGTTGTTGTCGCCGAAGGCATGGGTTGCTGCGGTGCGCTGACCCATCACATGGGCAAGACCGGGCAAAGCCACGCATCGGCCGCTGCCAACATCCGTGCCTGGATGAAGGAGTATCGCGGGCAGGGGCTGGACGCTGTGGTCATCAACACATCCGGCTGCGGCACCACGGTGAAGGACTATGGCCACATGTTCGAGGGCGACCCGCTGGCCGGAGACGCCAAGACGATCGCGGGCCTTGCCAGGGATATCTCGGAGGTGATGGTCGACCTTGGCCTTGATGCGCCAAAGGTGCCGAAGCTCAAGATCGGCTACCATGCTGCGTGCTCGCTGCAACATGGCCAGCAGATCAAGACCCACCCCAAGACGTTGCTGGCGAAGGCCGGTTTTACCGTGCTGGAACCGGCAGACCCGCACCTGTGCTGCGGCTCGGCGGGCACCTACAACATGATGCAGCCTGAAATCTCCAGCCAGTTGAAGGACCGTAAGGTAAGGACGCTTGAGGCCCTGACACCTGATGTCATTGCCGCCGGCAATATCGGGTGCATGATGCAGATCGGTTCGGGAACCGGCGTGCCTGTGGTGCACACTGCAGAGCTTCTCGACTGGGCCACCGGCGGCCCTTGCCCGCGCGCGCTGAGCAAATGGAAGTAGACTGATGAAAAAGCCGGTAGATATGCCGAAAAGGATATTAGATGCTTGGCTCCACAGGTTCCTGAAGGCCAGGGAACAGGCTGAGTAACCGCTTCAAACGCGTCTCCACAAAGTGTTTGTGTGCTTCATCCAGCCCGACATCTGGGATCCGGCGCTGCCGGGTGTCGGTGCCAACCGCTATGCCTGTGCCGCCAGTTCAGCGTTATGAATCCGGTACCCATTTGCGGGCTGCGCGGGTCAGCTTTCGAGTTTTACCACACATCGTCTATGTAATCCCTGCACATGCATTGCACTGCCGTTCGAATCGGCTGTAAACTTGCCTGTGATTGCACTGGCCCCGCAACAAGGCAACTAGCGGGGGCAATCAGGGGCTTGGGTTCCGCCGGTTAGGGGTTTGTTAACTCTGCCGGTCGGATCATCGGATCAGGATCACAGGGTTGGTCCTGCGGGGGTGCAACTTGTTTCCAAATGTACCTGCCGTGCCTGCGGGCTGATCAATACACTTGACCAGCTCTGTTTGGCCATTGTGAGCAAATGCACCGACGCATGCACAATGGTCTGTTTTGATTGAAGGAGAATACTTAACCGCGCCTGACCGGAGCACGCATACGAAAACAAGAAGACTGAATGATTGATCCGGAAGGTGCCTCAAACGACAGGCTGGGGAGCCTTGGAAAATGAATAAGTCATTGTTGATTGCGATGAGTGTTGCAATGCTGGTGCTGCCAGTGAAGGCAGGCGCGGCCGAGTGGATGTCGAGCACTGATATCATGCGTGAGCTTGTTGGCACCGAGCTGTCATTCCGCGGCAAGCGCAGCGGTACAATCATTTATAGCGAGTCCGGTGAAATGCGCATGCAAGGCCGGTCGGGCATGCCGGTATTCGGCAAGTGGCGCATTGACGAGAACAGCAACAGCATCTGCGCGCGGATCTTCCAGCGCAAGATTGGCAAGGAAGTCTGCTACCGCACCCGCCATGACGGTTTCGGCTATCGCACCGACCAGGGCTACAAGCTGATGCCGCTGGAGTTTTGAGGTGGGTGTACTTTACATCCAGTCGAGCAGCATTTTCTGTTTCAACACCGGATCAGCATCGACGCGCGCCACCAACTCTTCGTGCCGCTTGGCGAGTGAAGGGATACGTGCAGCATGGGTTTCCATCACGACCTGGTCGATCTTGCCGAGGTTCTTGATGATTCCTTCAGTCAGATCATATTCGGCACCTTCGACATCCACCTTGATCAACCTGATATGATCTAGTGGGCGCAGCACGTCATCGATTCCAATGCAATCCACTTCTTGGTGGTCGCCTGATACATTGACCTTGTCGCCAAAAAGCGAAGAAGACTCGGACATGTGCAGCGGGTGTGTTGCGTGGTGCTTGTGAAAGTACAATTTCATCTTGCAGTTCTTGTTGCTGACAGCTGATGGACGAAACACTAGGTTGGGATTGTCGCCGATCCGCCGGATCAGTTCAGCAGCAGCAAGGGGATTGGGTTCAAATGCATACACCCTGGCCCCTCGATCAAGACAGCACTCACTGAACAAGCCAATGTTTGCGCCGAGGTCAAGAACGACATCTCCACTTTTTAGTCCAAGATCATCAAGTTTGTTGTTGATGTATTCCTTGTTCTTGTAGATCTTTCTCCAGTACAACTTTTCGTGGTGGCGCCCTAGCAAGGCTCTTAGCAATTTGTCTTTGAGTCTCATGTGTTCCTCGGGTGTGTGAGTGCCGACGGTTTTAAAAATACAATTTGCCGCTCGGCGGACTTCCATTCATGTGTCTTTTAGCGACTAACCGTGGATATGCCTAGCCATCGTCCACCAGGGGATTCAAACGATGTCACTGGCATTTTGCGCGCCAGTTCTCACGCGTACTGCTCCGGTCTTTGCTACGCACAATCTAGATGCAGATGAACTCTTGAAGACAGAGTCAATCAAAGTTTAAGATACTTCGGGGGCATAGCATGGGCATCAGTCATCATCCTTTTCATTTCCTATTGTACGTCTCGAAGAAGCAGAAGCTGGGAAATGTCGTAACTTTGGGACGGCAAAATCTGTCCTGTGCAGAATCGATTGTCCGCGATCGCCTTAAAATCAGCGGTCCATACACGCACGCACGCTACTGCGAACAGCTGCTCATGTCGCATATGTCTGCCACTAACGTGGATTCGGTGGACAATTCAGATTTTGAAGGCGCATCGCATATTCACGATATGAACAGGCAGATTCCGGAAGACATGAAATCGAAATATGACACGGTAATAGATAGCGGTACAACCGAGCACATATACAATGTGTCCGAAGCACTCGCTAACTGTTCCGCCCTTTGCAAACCTGGCGGGCAGATAGTGCATATTTCACCCTCAAATAATCTTTGTGGTCATGGCTTTTGGCAGTTTTCACCCGAGCTGTTTTTCAGTCTGTATTTTGCGGAAAATGGCTATGAGCAAACAGAGGTTTTTGTTGCCGACAAAACGAACTTCAAGCATTGGGCACAAGTCAGGAGGCCGCAAGGCGGTCAACGGGCAATAATAAACTCAGCCACCCCGCTCTACGTCATGGCGAGGAGTAGGAAGAAAACCAGCGGATCTGCACAGCCGGACGTGCAGCAAAGTGACTACAGCTTCAGGTGGAATATTGCAGGAGCCAATGATTGCAGACCAGCGGGCGAGTTGCGGGCGCAGATAGAGGAGTTTGTGAGAACTTCACCGCGATTCCAGCGGGCATTCTTTCCCTTCTATAAGTTGCACTACAAGTTGAACAAGCGGTTCCGCCGCGACCACAGTTTCAGCAATAAGAACCCGCACCTCGCTGTGGCCCGGATCAGTTCATTCCTTGAAACTGTTGGTTAGCCTAGCGATCATCGGAGCAAAGCGAATGTCGGCTCAGTAGACTTTCCACGCCACATTCCATCACAAATTGGTCCAGACATTACCTTTTCACCTGCCTGTGTGCGCCTCATTGGCAGGTCACCTTTCCGGGTGTGGACGGCATCCACACGTTTCCTGCAGCTCTCGCGAAAAGCAGTCTGAGCCGCAAGGGAGACGAAACAATGTCTAACGGAGAGTTCAACATGAAAAAGTTTCTCGCAATCCTGCTCGCAACCGGTTTTGCTTCAACCGCAGCGCTGGCTGCTGACTTCACCGCAGTTGACGCTGACCAGAACGGTTCAGTGTCCATGGAAGAAGCCAAAGCTGCCATGCCTGAGTTGTCGGATGACGCATTCAAGGCTGCAGACGGCGATCAGAACGGTGAACTGAGTGCAGAAGAGTTCACCGCCATCAATGGTTGATACCTACTGACGCTTCGTCAACCGAAGCGTTTTACCCTGCTTAGCCAACTTGTTACCCCGCCGGTTCGTCCGGCGGGTTTTTTATTTCAGCCCCCGGTTTGTACCGAAAACGACATGCAATCCTGCGCATGTCGCTTTCATGCAAACTGCCGCAAAAACGCCTTCACTTAGACATGCAAGCGAAGGAAGTTGCCCAAAAAAAACCGCGGCCGCATAGCATGAACCGCGTCAGTCGAGGTTACAAAAAGCCGTCCTCTTCCATCCCCGGTTTTCCGGCAAGATCGTTGGCTTCACATTTCTCTGGAGTCCTACTCACATGAAAAAGCTTCTCGCAGCTCTCGCTGTTTCTCTGCTCGCCACCACCGCTGTTCACGCTGCAGAACTTGCTGACGTTGACACCGACGGCAACGGCACAGTTTCCATGGAAGAACTGACCGCAGCTATGCCTGACACAACTGAAGATGCATTCAAGGCTGCCGACGCTGATGCTGACGGCCAGCTGAACGCTGACGAATTCGCTACTCTGGCTCAGTAATCTGACCAGATTGGTATGAGTTCAGGCCTGGAGGGAGCAGTCCCTTCAGGCCTTTTTGCTTTTGATGGCCTGTTGAAGTACCTGCTCCAGGCGATCTCCCATGGCTTCCATGGAGAACATTTTCCGAACGACCGCCCGCCCGGCAGCTCCGATTTTGGCGCGGCTGGCATCTGTCAGGATCATAGCCAGCTGCTGCGCGACACGCTTTGGATTTCGTGATGCTGCGGCATAGCCGGTTTCGCCGTGGCGAATGAATTCACCGTGCCCGCCAACCAGCGTGACCAATGCTGGAACCCCTGCCGCCATTGCTTCAAGTACGGCATTGGATATTCCTTCTTGCACTGATAGCAGCACAAACAGATCACTTGCCGAGACATGATCGGCAGGGTTGCCTACATGCCCGGTCAATTCCACCTGTCCGGTCAGGCCCAGGCGCGCTACCTGGCGCTCTATGCTGTTCCTGGCAGGGCCGTCGCCGATGAGTTTGACGTGAACTTTTCGGCGAAGCTCAACCGGCAGCACAGAAACCGCCTCAATCAGGTGTTTCATGCCTTTGCGCCAGGACAGGGTGCCAGTGCTGGTGATGGTGAAACGGTCGTCACGGCGCGGTATTGGCGTTGCGTGACGCTCTACTATGCCGTTGTAGATGACGTGAATGCGTTCCTTTCTCACGAACGGGGCGATTGCCAGAATCTGCTTGATCCGCTGTGTATTGACGATAATTGCATCCGGGTAGATGCCGTAACCATACCAGTCAATTACGGGACGCCAGGGCAGCCGAACAATGCCGAGCCGCAGCACCATGGCAATGTTCAGCTTACGGGCGAGCTGACCTGCCGGAAAGTACATCATCTGACTGACCGGAATGATGGCTTCGATCCCTTGATCCCGGCACACTTGTTCCATCCGCGCCCATGCTGCCCTGTCCCATAGCGACGAAGGTACCCAGCCGAGCAAATTCTCGCGGCGGGTGAAATTCGTCGCGTGCGGTACATCCGGGCACGCCATCCACACCGCATGGCCGCGCCGCTCCAGTTCGGCAATAGCCATGGTCGCCCATCGTTCGGTGCCGCCGAAATGGCGCGCGGAGCTGACGAACAACAGGCGCATGCAGCTTTCCTCTCAAGGGGGCGTGGCGAAGATTGCGAACCGGGACTGTCTAGGCACAAACAGTGCTTTGCGCAAATGCCTCAAACACGCTATTGCAGGTCCGATTGATTTTGCCAGGAGTGATAGTCCCATGAGCAGCACAAAGAAAGTCCGCATCGCGGTTATTGGAGCATCCGGTTACACGGGGGCTGATCTTGTGCGTCTGGCTTGTGATCATCCCAATATCGAGATCGTTGCACTGACTGCCAACTCGCACGCCGGTCAGCCTGTTGAAACAGTGTATCCGCATCTGACAGGTCTTGGCCTTCCGGCGATGGTGAAGAACGACGAAGTTGACTGGAGCAAAGTTGATGCAGCGTTCTGTGGTCTGCCGCACGCAACCAGTCAGGAAGTCATCGTCAGTCTGCCGGAGCATGTGAAGGTAATCGACATGTCAGCTGACTTCCGGCTGCGTAATCCCGATACCTACAAGCAATGGTACGGCAATGAGCATATCGCTCCCGAGCTTCAAAAGGTGGCTGTTTATGGCCTTACCGAGCACTATCGCGACGCTATCAAGACGACCCGGCTGGTGGCTTGCCCGGGGTGCTATCCGACAGGTGTGCTGACATTGCTGCTGCCGCTGGTCAAGGCTGGCTTGATTGATGCTTCGGACCTGGTGATCGACGCGAAGTCCGGTGTCTCTGGCGCTGGCAGATCGCTGAAGCAGAACACGCTGTTTTGTGAGACAGGCGAGGGCATGGGGCCATACTCGGTGGGCAAGCATCGCCACGCGCCCGAGATTGAACAGGAGATCAGTCTGGTGGCAGGCAAGGACGTGATTGTCAATTTCACGCCGCATCTAGTTCCCATGAGCCGGGGAGAATTCGTCACCGCGTATGCAAAGCTTGCCGAGGGAAAATCCGCTGCGGATTGCGAGGCGGTTCTGACCACGTGCTACAAGGATGAACCGTTCGTCAACATGGCGCCGAAGGGGGTTTTACCGGCCACACAGTATGTGCGCGGGTCAAACCGGGTAATGCTGGGCGTTGTGGCTGACCGCGTGCCGGGCCGTGTGATCTTGATGTCAACATTGGACAATCTGGTGAAAGGTTCTGCCGGTCAGGCGTTGCAGAACTTCAACCTGATGTTTGGCTTCGACGAAACCACCGGCCTCAAGCAGGTGGCGTTGTTCCCCTAAGCCGGTTTGCGCTGAATCAAAGAGCCAGGCTGCAATTTCCTTCAATGTGTCAGGTGACGCAAAGGAGAACGCCAGCCATGCTCGAAATCGCCCCGGAAAAGGTTGCCCACATTGTTGTTCTGGCAAGAGAGCTTGACGCGAAAGTGGACGCATGGGGTGGCGACATTGATGAAGACGACCCCGAAGCTATTCTTGAAGTGCGCGCCAATGATCCGCTGGAGGCAGAGTTGCGCGGTTTCATCGCAGACATGAACATCGACGAGCAAGTATCGCTGGTCGCGCTGATGTGGGTCGGCCGCGGCACATTCGATGCCGATGATCTGGAAGAGGCGCTGGAAACTGCCCGTTCCGAACGCGTCAACAAGACAGAGGACTACCTGCTTGGGGTGCCGCTTCTATCCGATTATCTGGAGGAGGGGCTCGACAAGTTGGGTATCTCTGTCGAGGAAGCCGAGGCAGGCATTCTTTAGACCATCGCGATGCAATCTATCTCGATCAGCATGTCCCGATAGGCGAGATAGGGAAATGGAATGCCGGTGGAAACCGGTCCGGGGTCCTTGTAGTAGCCTGAACGCACCGAGGCGTTCGCCAGCAGATCCTGCTGCCCCTTGCTGCCGGCATAGAAGGTGTTGATTTTCACAAGGTTTTGAAAGTCCATTCCGAAGTCGGCCAGCACTCGTCCAATGTTGTCCATTGAGGTGCGGGTCTGCGGCTCAATTTTGCCCGGGTCGAGGACCCCGCCGTGAGTATCCAGCGATACTTGTCCGCCGATGAACACGAAGTCTCCAACCTTAAGGCCGTGGCGATAGGGAAGGTGCACCGGCCAGTCCCAATGGCCGGTTGGCCACACGGTCTCGCGTGGCAGGCGTGTACCGTCCAATTCGCGCATTGCGATGATGTCCTTGCGTATCTTCAAGCCTTCCCGGTGCAATCGCGGCAGCGATATTCCTGTGGCAGCCGGACCGGGTTCCCGGTAATGGCTGGCGCGCGACAGTGCAGCTTCCTTCCAGTCTTCCTGCTCACCGGGTTCCACGTTGAAAATGTTGGCCTTGACTGCATCGTTGAGGTCCGCGCCCAACCCTTGCAGCAGCCGCTCGAGTTTACCAATGACCAGACTGCCTTGACGCAACAGGCTGCCCGCTTCGGAGATTGAACCATCGGGGTTCTCTGCGCTTTGCCCGCTTGTAAAAATCATCCTGCCGCATCTTATCGCCTGACTGAGGGGACGCGGCAGGCACGGTCCATCAGCGATCCAGGATGCGGTGCGGGCCAGCCGCTCGCCGTTCTGGCCGCGCATTGCAATTGCCTCGATCTCGATACTCAGGCCGTCAAAGCAGTTTGTTTCAATCGGCACCAGTGTGACTGCCGGACCGGGGCCGGAAATTTCGCCAAGTCTGCTGGCGATTTCATTTAGGATCAGTGTCTCGTCATCTTCACTGGTCAGGATGTAGAAGCCGGTCAGTTTGACCAGATCGCCGGAATCCGCGCCAAGTCCTTCAAGAACCTGCAGCACACCATTCATGGCGATAGCGGTCTGTGCAGCAAGTTCGTTGGGACGCGTGACACGGGCGTTGCCGTCAATATCTGCTTGCCCGCCAACGAAAATCATGTCGCCGCACACAAGGCCATGACTGTGGTTGAGTGCAATGCCGATTGACAGGTGGCCTTCTGGATGGAAGCGGCGTCTTGGCAGCATGCTGTGGCTCCATTGATGCACGGGGTTTGCGAAAGGACTAACCTGACTTCACTTTTACATAGGAACCAGGCGCCGGCTCGAGTGGCTTCAATGCGCCCAACTCGGGGTCGCGGGCAGGCACCATCTTGCCTGATCTCTCGGCAAGCCACTCATACCAATGCGGCCACCAGGAACCGGGGTGTTCTTCCGCACCCTTGAACCACTCGTCGAGCGTTGGCGCACCTTTCTTGTTGGTCCAGTACTGGTACTTACCGGCCTCTGGCGGATTGACCACGCCGGCAATGTGGCCGGAGCCTGCGACAACAAGTTGGGTTTCGCCGCCCAGAAACTCGCCAATCCTTCGCGCAGATTTCAGCGGCGCAATGTGGTCCTCCCGGGTCGCCAGATTGTACACCGGCACCTTGACCTTGGAGAGGTCTATGCGCACCTGATCCAACGTCATCTTGCCCTGGCTGAGATGATTGTAGAGGTAGCATTCACGCAGGTAGAACGAGTGCGTTGCAGCAGGCATTCGCGTTGGATCTGCATTCCAGTAAAGCAGGTCAAATGGCATCGGGTCCCGGCCCTTGAGGTAGTTGTTGACTACGTAGGACCAGATCAGATCGTTGGAGCGCAGCAGGTTGAAAGCATTGGACATTTCCTTGCCATCCAGGAAGCCGTCCCGCTGCATCCGCTTTTCAACCATTTCGATCTGGCCTTCATCTGCAAACACCTTCAGATCGCCTGCATAGGTGAAGTCAACCTGTGTTGTGAAGAACGTGGCTGACTTGATGCGCTCATTGCCCTTCGCAGCCATGTAGCCCAATGTGGCGGCCAGCAAGGTGCCGCCAATGCAATAGC
The DNA here is from genome assembly GCA_963787895.1 of uncultured Alphaproteobacteria bacterium. Lineage (GTDB taxonomy): Bacteria > Pseudomonadota > Alphaproteobacteria > Rhizobiales > Aestuariivirgaceae > Anderseniella. Next base: position 361,554 of record CAWBEX010000007.1, read on the forward strand.
CAATTGCGTTTGCCTGCTTCTCACCAGTCTGCTTTTCTATCTGGGTCAAAGCGTCCAGAATGCCTTGCCGCATGTAGTCGGAAAAACCCTTCTCAGCCAACCGCTTGTCCGGGTTCACCCAGGAGATGACGAAAACCGTTAATCCCTGTTCGACACACCAGCGGATGAATGACTTCTTGGGATTGAGATCGAGTATGTAGAACTTGTTGATCCATGGCGGCACGATCAGCAACGGTGTCTGGTGCACCTTTTCTGTCGCTGGCGCATACTGGATGAGCTGCATCAGCTCGTTCTGGTAAACCACCTGGCCCGGTGTAAGCGCCATGTTCTCGCCCAATGCGAAGGCGTCCATGTCGGTCTGCTTGATCTTCAGCGAACCGTGGCCGGCTTCAAGATCACGCGCCAGGTTTTTCATCCCCGCCAGAAGGTTTTCGCCGTTGGTGGCCAGGGTCTGTTTCAGGATTTCCGGATTGGTCACGGCGAAATTTGAGGGCGACATCGCATTTGCTATCTGGTCGAAATAGAAATTCGCCTTGTGTCGCGTAGCATCATCGATGTCCTGAGTGTCTGTGATTGTGTCGTGCGCCCAGCGCGCTGTGAGCAGGTAGGCTTGCTTGAAAAAATCGAAAACCTGATTCTGCGACCAGTCCGGGTCGGAAAACCGCTTGTCGCCGCGCTGTGGTGTAATGACTGGTTCATTGGGCGCTCCCATCATCCGCGACCATGTGTTCTGCCAAAGCTGGGAGTAGCCCTGCCATAGCTGAAAGCTTGCCTCAGCCCACTTGTCCGGGTGCTGAGCGTAGGACTGCGCAATTTCGGTGAAGGTTTTCAGGACCGGCTCGATCGGCTTGTACGGCGTATCGTCGCCATCGAGCGGAGTTTTTTCCTGGCTCTGTTCGGCCATCTGCTGGGCAATTGCCGCGCCGATCTGCAATGACTTGGAGATGTTGTCCATCAGCTTGATCGGGTCCGGCAGGACAAACTGACCTGACTCTGTTGCTGGCTTGGACATGGGTTTTTGATTCCGTGTTGAAAGTCTGTTTGTGACTACACTAGCGTAAGGCCGCAGCATGACAAGTCTGCGTTGGCTGGAAAACGGTAAATTAGTGCCTTCCGCCAACAGAGAAAATCGCCGCGACCTGAACAGAAGTGCCGTTGCATTATGCATCGTGCGGGAAACTGTTGACCCTGCGCCCGCCCGACTTGAAAACCGTGAGCAAACAGCGCATAGAAGGCTCGATTTCCAGTGAATGCGAATGATGCGGGCTGAACGGTTGATGAGCACTCCCTTGCGTATAGGAATAGCAGGCCTGGGTACTGTGGGTACCGGCGTGCTGGACGAAATCGCACGTCATCGCGACCTGCTCAGTGCTCGCTGCGCCCGCTCTATTGAGGTGACAGCCGTCAGTGCCCGGACCAAGAGCAAGAACCGCGGTGGTCATGACATGTCGGCTTTCCAGTGGTTCGACAATCCGGCTGACATGGCGGCTAGTGACAAGATCGACGTGCTGGTCGAACTGATCGGCGGAGAAGATGGCCCGGCCCGCGAAGCCGTGGAAGCCGCTCTCAAGGCCGGCAAACACGTGGTAACCGCCAACAAGGCATTGCTGGCACATCACGGCGTGGAGCTGGCGAGGCTGGCGGAAACAGCCGGTGTTGCGCTAAACTATGAAGCAGCGGTTGCTGGTGCAATTCCTGTCATCAAGACGGTACGTGAAAATCTAGCGGGCAACTCCGTCACCCGCCTGTTTGGCATTCTCAACGGCACTTGCAACTTCATTCTGACCAAAATGGAAGCCGAGGGCCGTGACTTTGACGATGTACTCAAAGAGGCCCAGGACCTTGGCTATGCCGAAGCTGATCCTACCTTCGATATCGGCGGGTTTGATACAGCCCATAAACTGGCCATTCTGACTTCGCTGGCGTTTGGCACTGAGGTTGCGCTGGATGATATGTACATCGAAGGCATCGAGGACATCACGCTGGCAGATATCCGCAACGCCCATTCACTTGGTTATAAGTTCAAGCTGCTCGGCGTGGCAAACAAGACGCAGGACGGTATTGAACAGCGCGTACATCCGGCCCTGGTGCCGCTGGGTTCGCCGATTGCCGAGGTTGGCGATGCGTTTAACGCCGTGGAATTGCAAGGTGACTTCTCCGATACGTTGTTCCTGGAAGGCAGGGGGGCTGGTGGCCATCCAACAGCATCATCTGTTGTGGCAGACATTTGCGACATTGCGCGTGGTATTGTTCTGCCGGTGTTTGGCGTACCGGCAAGCCATCTGAAGCCGTTCAAGCGCGCTGCAATGCGTGCCCACGAAGGAGGCTATTACGTCGCCTTGGACATGTTCGACCGGCCAGGGGAGTTGGCCGGTGTAGCAAAAGTCTTTGCAGATGAAGGCATCTCCATTGAAAGTGTGATCCAGCGTGGCCCGGCAGTTAGCAGGTCGAAAGTTGGTGCCGAAATTGCTCCTTTTGTGCTGATCACGCACAACACGCTGGAAAGCGCCATGCGTTCCGCGTTGGAGAAGATTGAAGCTGCGCGCCATGTCGCAGACCGACCGCGAATGGTGAGGATAGAACGCCTGTAAAAGGCGCAAAGGTAAACCTTGCCAAATGAGGGCATAAGAGGAAACAAGGGCCGACAATGCTGAACCGTATACTTACAATTGAAATTGCCCGGGTAACTGAAGCAGCAGCTGTTGCTGCTGCAACACTGCGTGGCCGCGGTAACGAAAAACAGGCCGACCAGTTGGCAGTGGACGCAATGCGTACTGCACTCAATTCCATCGAAATGGATGGTATGGTGGTGATAGGTGAGGGCGAGCGCGACGAAGCCCCGATGCTGTATATCGGCGAGAAGGTCGGCACTGGCACCGGCCCCAAGATCGACATTGCGTTGGACCCACTTGAAGGCACCACACTGTGCGCAAAGGCGATGCCGGACTCACTTGCCGTGATCGCTATGGCAGAAGGTGGCAGCCTGCTGCATGCGCCCGACAGTTACATGTCGAAGATCGCCATAGGGCCGGGCTATCCTGAAGGTATTATTGACCTGGACGCAGAAGCTGGCGACAACATCAAGGCGCTGGCAAAGGCCAAGGGCGTAGACGCAGGCCAGCTTACCGCGTGCATCCTCGATAGACCGCGTCACGCCGAGTTGATTGCGGCCGTGCGCGAGACCGGCGCTGCCGTGCGGTTGATTACGGATGGTGATGTTGCAGGTGTGATTCACACCACCGACCCGGCCACTGGTATCGATATCTATATGGGCATTGGCGGTGCGCCCGAAGGTGTATTGGCAGCCGCTGCCCTGCGTTGCATTGGCGGTCAGATGCAAGGGCGGCTGGTGTTTCACAAGCATGATGACCGTGAGCGCGCCCGCAAGATGGGCATGAAAGACCCGGACGCCAAGATGGACATGAAGGACATGGCATCGGGCGACGTAATGTTCGCAGCCACCGGTGTTACCGATGGAGGCATGTTGCAGGGCGTCAAGTTCGGTCACACGCACATCACCACTGAAACTGTTGTGATGCGCTCAGCCACAGGCACAGTGCGCTGGATAAAGAATCGCAGAAAAGTGTGACCGGACCGGCCAGGGCATTCCTCGGCGTTGAGCGCTCGGTTACCGGCAGGCGCTGGGTATCAAGGCTGGCTTCAGACCGGTTGGCAGATGCAATTTCACAAGCTGTCGATGTAAGCCCGATCATGGGCCGCGTGCTGGCCGCGCGCGGTGTTCTGCCGGAATCGGCAGCCGCCTTTTTGGAGCCGACGCTGCGTGAGTTGATGCCTGCGGCAGCGGCCATGAAGGATCTTGATGCCGGAGCAGCGCTTCTGGCAGAAGCCATCATTTCCGGCAAGAATATCGGTCTGATTGGCGACTATGACGTCGACGGTATGACGTCATCAGCCTTGATGGTTGAGTTTTTGACAGCCGCAGGTGCGCCGCCACGCGTGCATATTCCGCACCGGGTTGATGAAGGCTATGGACCTTCGGTCGAGGCGGTGGAAGATCATCAGCGCGCAGGTGTGCAACTGCTGATCACCCTTGATTGCGGAGTGATGGCACATGACCCGCTGCTGAAGGCGCAGGAGCTTGGTCTTGATACCCTCATAGTCGACCACCATCAGGCCGGTAAGGAATTGCCCCATGCTGTCGCGGTCATCAACCCAAACCGGCTGGACGATACCTCAGGGCAGGGCAGTTTGTGCGCTGCGGGTGTCACCATGGTGCTGATCGGCGCGACGTTGAAACAATTGCGCGCGCGCGGTCATTGGAGCGAGGCGCGGCCAGAGCCGGATCTGATGGCAATGATGGACCTGGTGGCTCTGGGGACCGTGTGCGACGTGGTACCGTTGGTGGGTTTGAACCGGGCATATGTGCGCCAGGGCCTGAAGGTAATGTCACGCCGGGACCGGCCCGGTCTTGCCGCGCTGGCTGATGTGGCCAGGTTGTCACGAAAGGCAGATGCCCACGCGCTTGGCTTTGTGCTGGGGCCAAGGCTGAATGCTGCGGGCCGAATTGGATCCGCGATGGACGGGCTTGCGCTGCTTACAAGTTCAGACAGGGGCCACGCCATGCAACTTGCCCAGGCTCTGGAAGAGATGAACAAGAAGCGCCAGCAGATTGAGTTGGCCACCGTCGATCAGGCCATCGCACAGGCGCAAGACATGATTGCCGCACATGAGGGTCTTCCGGTGCTGGTAGTGGCAGGTGAAGGTTGGCACCCGGGCGTTCTTGGATTGGTGGCCTCACGCCTCAAAGAGCGGTTCAACAAGCCTGCCTTCGCCATAGGATTGCAGAAAGATGGCTCTCCTGCCCCTGGCTCTGGCCGTTCTATCGCCGGCGCCGATCTTGGCGCAGCGGTGAAAGCCGCTGTAGAAAGGCACATCGCAGTGCGTGGCGGCGGACATGCCATGGCAGCGGGCCTGACTGTTGAGCCGGCAAAACTGCAAGAACTTCGGAGTTTTCTCGAGGACGCACTGGCTGAGGAAGTGACCGCTGCAGGTGAGATTGACCACTTGAACATTGATGCACCCATCGCAGCATCGGCTGTGACGCCTGCCTTGATTGAGGATCTCGACCGCGCTGGCCCGTTCGGTCAAGGCAATTCAAGCCCACGCTTTGCACTACCTTCTCACAGGGTGGTTTACGCTGCGTTGGCAGGTGCCGACCACGTGCGCTGCACCCTGGTGCAGGGTGATGGCACGAGGGTGAAAGCCATTGCATTCCGCGCAATGGGGACGCAGCTGGGCGAAGTGCTGTTGTCCGAACGCCAGATGCCGCTTCACATCGCAGGCAGGCTTTCCATCAATGATTGGGGCGGCAAGCGTGAAGGCCAGATTTTCATTGATGACGTGGCTGAAGTGCCGCATTCAAAATAACGCAGGCAGGTGCACAGTTTTTTCGACACGGTGCTTGCAGTTCCCGCAGAAGCCGACTATACGAACCCCCGGTGGTTTGCGCCCTTCGTCTATCGGTTAGGACACTAGCCTTTCACGCTGGAGAGAGGGGTTCGATTCCCCTAGGGCGTACCACCACCTTTTCCCTCTTTTGTTGCACTCACGCTGGATAGCTGAAGGTAGCATTTTCAGGAAGGTACCGCAGTCGCGCCGGCAACGGCCGGTGACTATTTGTGAGTGTGACCCTGCATGCTACCTGCATTGTTGCCCGGCAGCATCCTTTTCAGCACATTATCGCGGCGGATATAATGGTGCCAAAGCGCTGCTGCTGCATGTACACCCATCAGCGGTATCCACGCATGGCTCATGAACTCGTGCATGCCTTCCGCCTCACCCAGCATCAACCAGCCAGGCAGGACGGGCAGGGGAAACAAGCCGAAGACTGCCCCGCCGGCAGGGAATTCGTCGGCGTGCACCACCACCCCGGACAGTGGCAGCGCAATGAGCACCACATAAAAGGCAAGTTTCGTGGCGCTGGCTGCGGCTTTCTCGATGCCCGACATGGTTTCGGGGTAAGCTGGTGCGGCAAACTTAAGCCGCCACACAATGCGCCAGATGGTCAATGCCAGAAGGGCAAGCCCGATGACGACGTGAACGCCATAGCCGGTGCCGTCAACAAACCTGTGCGAGGTATTTTCAGCAATGATGAAGCCGGCGATGAGCAATCCAGCCGCTGACCAGTGCAGCCATTTCGAAACGGTGTCGTAACTGTCCGGCCGCATGGTCATGAAAATGCTCCGCTGTAATTGGTCACAGAAACAAGACGATATCGCAGCAAATTTCCGTCGTTACCACTTGCCGATGTTCTGCATCGACTTCCATGGTTCCTGAATCGGCAGGTTGTCACCTTTCTGCAACAGTTCTATGGAGATGTTGTCAGGTGTGCGGATGAAGGCCATGCGCCCATCACGCGGCGGGCGGTTAATTGTAACGCCCTTGTCCATCAGCAACTGGCAGTACTCGTAGATGTTGTCGACGGCATAGGCCAGGTGCCCGAAGTTTCGCCCTTCTCCATACTCCTCCGGATCCCAGTTCCAGGTCAGCTCGACCGGGCAATCGGGTGACTCTTCAGGCGCCACGAACACCAGAGTGAAACGGCCCTGTTCGCTCTCGTAGCGACGGGTTTCCTTGAAACCAAGAATCTCGGTGAAAAATTTGACTGATACATCCAGGTCTGTAACTCGTACCATGGTGTGCAGGTATTTCATGGCAGGCCTCCGCATTGTGTTGAGTCTGATGGACGATGATGAATGAGTTGAACGACAAACGGATGCATCTTGCAAGCCTCGTGCAAGCGTCAAACCGCATTGTGGTCTTTTCAGGTGCAGGCATATCCACCGAATGCGGCATTCCTGATTTCCGCTCACCCGGCGGTGTCTGGTCCAGGTTAAAGCCGTTGGACTTCAAGACTTTCATGTCCTCTCCCCAGGCGCGTCGCGAAGGGTTGAGCAGGTTCCTGAAGATTCGAGACGAAGTGGGGCCGGTGAAACCGGGCAGGGGGCACAAGGCAACTGCGGCCTGGCACAAAGCGGGCAAGCTCGAAGGCGTCATCACCCAGAACATTGACGGTTTGCATCAGGCAGCAGGATTGCCCGCATCAAGGGTGGTTGAGTTGCATGGCAACGGCACTTTTGCGCATTGCCTCGACTGTGGCGAACGCCATGAACTGGACTGGATTGCAAATGAGCTGGACGCGCATCCCGGCGCGCCCGAATGCACTGCCTGTCGCGGCATAGTCAAGACGGCTACGATTTCGTTTGGCCAGCCGATGCCGGTTGATGAAATGCGCCGGGCCAAGGCGATGACGCGCCAGTGCGACCTGTTTCTGGTGGTGGGGTCTTCACTGGTGGTTGAGCCTGCGGCGAGCTTTCCTGTATTCGCTGCAGAACTTGGCATTCCGCTTGTGATCATCAACCGTGATCCAACGCCGGCGGACCGGTGGGCCGAACTGGTGATACATGATGACATCGGTGATGTGCTGGGCAGGTTTGAGTGAGGACCTTGCAGCGGAAATTGAGCGGGCTGTTGCCGATTGGACGTATTGGACGTCTTTCCGGATGTTGTCGGTCAAAGGAAGTTCCGCCCGGCACATCCGAGTTTGAAAGCGCCAGCAATCATGCCAATGCTCTGGTCAGCCCTTTTGTTCAGCACTGCAGAGGATGTTGGGATGTGCATTGTAGATAAACAGCAGAAGGCTGATCAGACGGATAGTGCTTTGATATCTTCTGCATGATCAATGGCTGCTTTGCCGCCCATTGGAGACAATGTGTATATGCCGCGTTCGACGCGCTCGAACCAGCCATAGTGGTTGTCGGCCATGATGGCACGTGCCCGCGGTACCTGGGCTGCCTCGGCCACCTTTGATGCCTTCGCCTGGCCGGAAGCTTGCAGCGTAGCCAGGCACCGCAGCGCATCCTGCCGGTAGCCTGTCATCATTTTCATTCGCGTACTACCACCCGTGTTGGGGTCGCCCACCAGGGTTTCGAACTCCTTGAGCAATCGGGTCTTCTTCGATTTCAATTGGCGTGGTTTGTATGGTGCCGGATCGAGATGAATTTCAGCATACCCGTTATCAAGGCGCACCGTGATCAGTCCCAGGCCAAGCCGGCGGCATAACTTGCGGTTCTGATTGAGTGATTTGAGGAACGCCCGCCCGCTTGCTCGTGGTACCGCGATATACACATTATCGGTGATGGACTGGCGGGTGATGGCCTGGTGGAACAGGGCCAGACTGAAGGCTGTCTTCAATTCGACAATGACCGGATCTTCGTCACCGCGCCTGGCCACTATGTCAGCAACTCCAACCTCGCCCTTGACCTGGTGGCCCTGGCTCTCAAGTAACCGCTTTACCGGATCGTAGAGTTCTGTTTCGCGAATCCTGCCCATACGCAAAATTAGCTGCCCTGCAACTGCTTCGACAAGAAAAACCCCCGCAGACCTGGGTCAGCGGGGGTAGTTTTTCTGTGTCTGCCGTCAGGCCAGTATCATTCAGCCGGCTGTGAAGCAGGGTTGCTTGATCTGCCGTGCTTGTCACGCAAGCCATCACGGTACAGTGCCTTTGCAAGTGACACACACATCAGTCCCATCACTATGGTGAACGGCAACGCTCCGATGATCATGGCGCTCTTCAGTGCCTCCATAGGGTCTGCACCGGAGTTGGTTCTGCCTGCAACAAGCAATGTGCCGATCACCAGGGTCAGAATGACGCCCCAAACGACGCGATGCTTGTTATCGGCAATTTCTTCGCCACCAGACATGATAGTGTTCATCACCAGAATGCCTGAGTCTGCAGATGTGACCAGGAAGGTCATGATCAGCACCACACACATCACGGTAATGAGAGACAGGAACGGTCCGGAAATCATCTGTTCAAGCGTGACAAACAGCTTGGCGGTGTTTGATGCACCGATGATTGCGCCATTTGCATTTCCGGTGATTTCCATGTCGATCGCGGTTGCGCCAAGGATGGTCATCCACGCAAAACAAACCAGCGCAGGTGCGATTACACAGCCTAGAATGAACTCCCGTACTGTGCGGCCTTTTGAGATCCGCGCCAGGAACAGGCCGACGAACGGCGAGAACGCAATCCACCATGCCCAGTAGAAGGTCGTCCAGCCGGACTGCCAGCCGAACTGCCGCCCTTCATTGCCTGCAGCGTAAACTGCAGCAAGGGTTTCGGCAGGCAGGGCTGCTGCAGCACCGGAAAGTCCTTCCTTGAAGCTGTCGAACGAACCCCAGGCATTTGTTGCGCCTGCAAACAAGTCCCCCGCCAGTGCCTTGGCTTCTTCCGGAAGCATGGCTGCAAACTCGGCAGCGGACTGCGGACCATGGGCGTTGAAGGAAAGTGGCAGGAAATGGATGAAGTAGTCGATCAGAGCCTTGCCATAAGTGGTCATCGCAAACAGGAATGAACCAAAGATCACAAATACGAGCAGCAGAATGAAAGACAGAACCAGATTGAGGTTGGACAGGTACTTCACGCCGCGTCCAACACCGGTTACCGCAGATATAATTGACATGCCCATGATTAGGATCAGGCCGACCAGAAGGCCGACACTGCCAGGTTTTGGCGCATCGCCTGTCATGTCCATCATCCACTGCATGCCGGTAATTGCATAGACACCGTCGATGAACTGGCTGACGCCGAAACCAATGGTCACTGACACGCCGAGAATGGTGGCAACAACACCAAGCACATCAACGACGTGGCCAATCGGCCCGTTCACATGCTTGCCCAACAACGGCGTCAATGCTGAACGAATGGTGAGTGGCATATCGCGGGTATAGGCGTAGTAGGCCAGTGAAAGCCCGGTGACCACATAGATTGCCCAGGCATGAAAGCCATAGTGCGCAAAGGTGTAGCGGTAGGCGCTCGTCAATGCTTCAGGCGTGTTGCCTGTAACCTCGCCGGCAACAACAACCGGGTTGGAGCCCCACAAGCCGATTGGTTCAGCCGTTGCGAAGACCATGAGGCCAACACCGAGGCCGGCACCAAACATCATGGAGAACCACGAGAAATTTGAAAACTCAGGTTTTTCACCGACAGTCCCCATCAGGCGCTTGCCAGTTTGAGGCAGAACTGCCAGCACAAGCAGGAAGAGTGCAAAGAAACCAACGATGACGATGTAGAATCCGTTGAAGCCTTGCAAAAGAGTGGAGTTCAGACTGCCCAAAGTACCATTTGCATTCGCTGGCCACACAAGGGCCCATATAACCAGCAGGGCCATTGTCAGCTTGCTGATGACTGCAATCGGAAGGCTGTAGCCTTCATAAAAGCCTCCTGGCGCCTTCTTAATATTAACTTCGGTAAACGGCGGCTTTATTGCCATAACAGGTTCCCTCCTCTGTTTGCCTGAACGTCAGCCTAACGTGATGTGTCCAGCCCAAGGGAAACAAGAACGACTTGTTAACAGGTGTTTGCGGTAAGTTTGATGCATATCTGGGCGAAATTCGCCCTCTGATTGCATTATGCTTTCTTTCTTGCACAACCTGACCTGCTGGCACCCATGTGGCAGCTTTCGCGGCGAATGGGGAACCAATTTTCGACCTGATTCGGCCAGATTTGGGCTCCGATGTGTGGTGCGCGCTAGTTTGGCGGACATGATCACCGTAGTTATCAGCATGAGAAATGATTCACCTGTTGATATGTCGCGCCACTGCAGCTTCCGCAAAAGAAGTTGGTTATCAAAAGGTTAACGCAGGGGAGGTTCAACCACGAGTTGGTCGAGTACTCAAACAGTCAACCGCTTTTGTGAATATCCGCATTTCTTCGCCTGAACTGGCTGTACAAATCAGGTCTCGTTGATCATCATTTGGCCCAAGGCAGCACAATGCGGCGGCGTTTGCGTTAGAGGTGAGGAGTTGTTTTATGGCTGGTGAAGACGAGCCGGTAGGGGGCGAGGCGCTCAAAGCTGGCAATGGATCTCCCGGGACGGGGCAACAACGTCATGTCTCGATTTCAGAACTGGAATCGAATGTAGAGATTTTTGAGATCTCGGGCTTTGTAAAGTGGTTCGATGTAGCTCGTGGCTACGGGTTCATTATTCCTGACAATGGAATTCCAGATGTCCTGCTGCATCTGAGTTGTCTGAAGCGTGACGGCTTTGATGCACCGCTTGAGGGCACACGCGTTGTTTGCGAGGCGGTGCAGCGTCAAAAGGGTATCCAGTGCTTGCGTGTGCTTGATGTCGACAACTCAACCGCAATCCATCCTGTGGAGCGTCCGGCTCGCACCCATCATCAGGTTGAAGCATCGCAGGAATGGAAGCGGGTCAGGGTCAAATGGTTCAACCGCACTCGCGGGTTTGGTTTCGCCTCTGAAGGTGAAGGCCACCCGGACATTTTCATTCACATGGAAGTTTTGCGCAAAACGGCGATTTCCGAGATCGAACCGGATCAGGTGATATACGTGCGTTTTGGCGACGGCGCGAAAGGCAAGATGGCCGCAGAGGTCAGGTTGTCACTGGATGACGGCAAATTGCCGGGTACAAATTGACTTCGCCCCTGACACGTTATCTGACGCTTGCTGCGCGGGCCGCGTTCCTGATCGTCAGCATAGGACCACTGCTGGTTGCCTTGATGGTGATCGCGCAGGCATCAGAAGCACCCAACCGGCTTCCTTCCGAACAGGTGATCGTTTCGACCGGAGCTGCTGAAGTGGCCTTTTCAACAGAGCTGGCGACGAATGACGAAGACAGATCCATCGGTTTGATGCACCGGCGCTCTCTTGGCGAGCGTGAAGCCATGCTGTTCTACTGGCAAGAGCAGTCGCCGGTTTCAATGTGGATGCGCAATACCTTTATCCCGCTCGACATGCTGTTTGTTGATCGGGACGGGACGGTTGTGCATGTAGCAGCCAACACGGTGCCGCAGTCTTTGGAGATCATTTCAGCAGGCCGCCCTGTATCGGCGGTGATGGAGATCAACGCTGGCATTGCAGCCAGATTCAACATTGTGCCTGGCTCCCGGCTCATCCATCGATTTTTTAGTCGCTCCTAGCCGTTTTAAGTTCTTGCCGAAGTGGGGAGTTTTCCTGTAACCACTGCTGCACCAGTCAATAGTGGATTGCCGGAAAACGGAATTCGGAGCGTAGCGCAGCCTGGTAGCGCATCTGGTTTGGGACCAGAGGGTCGGGAGTTCGAATCTCTCCGCTCCGACCACCGGCCACTTTCTGGCGATGGAACGGGATACTCGCCAATCGGGGCTATACACATGCCGGCACGTATATATCAGCCAAGCCGCAATGCCATGCAGTCAGGCAAGGCAAAGTCGAATGACTGGGTGCTGGAATTTGAGGCAGAAGCCCCGCGTGAGACAGACCCGCTGATGGGCTGGACCTCGTCCGGCGACATGAAGCAGCAACTCAAGCTCAAGTTCGCCAGCCGTGAAGAAGCGGAAAGCTATGCAAACCGCAAAGGGCTGGCATATCAGGTTATTGAGCCCAAGAAGCCATCGGCAAAGGCAAAGTCTTATGCCGACAACTTTCGCTGGGGCCGCTCTGACAACTGGACACACTAGCGAGTGCAAGCCGTTTGTCGTGACCTGGTGAGGTTTCGCTACAGTAAAAATCATCTTTGCAGTTGAAGCTCTGCGCGCGTTGCGGCAAACAGGGTCTGTTGCGCTGACGCATGGTCCCGTAGCTCAGCTGGATAGAGCACTCGCCTTCTAAGCGAATGGTCGCAGGTTCGAATCCTGCCGGGACCACCACACTCAGCGCAAAGTGGTTCAGGAAACCATACGAAACCAGTTGCAATGTCTCGACTTCATTGAGTTCGAACTTCCACACTTCGTCATTGTGTTGATTGGCTGCCTGAAAAATCCGCTCATAGATCCACTTTGTATCGTCGTTTCGCGGGACAAAGGTCACTTTGCAATTGCGCTGAAAGAGGGCTTGAAGCCGTGATGTTCCAGGTTGCGCCCTTGCCTGGGGCAGGCTGCTTGCAAGTTCCCGGATTCTGGCGCACTCGTCGGCTGTGAACAATTGGCAGCAGATCACGTCTGAATGCCTGGAAAGCAGGGTGTCTGGTTTGGTCATGCGATGCCTTTCATGCTGTTCGATGGCATCAACTGTTCCGCTTGTATGGCAAATAGTGAAGCACGCCAACGCCGAGCAAAGTTTGCCAGACCGCTGTTGTCTGAAAAACGGTCAATGATTGCACAATCAATGTACTTGGCATGTGTCTGTGTTTCAGCTTATCGTCCAATGGTCATCTCTTGAAAGGCACATTTTCGAAGGCCGTTGCGGGATGAACAATCAGGGTGAGGGTGGCGCATTGCCGGCAAAATTGAACAGTGAAGCAGCGGTAACTACAAGACAGGTTACCAAGATTTTCGGTTCTGGTTCCGACCAGGTCGTGGCACTTGATGATGTGTCACTGGACATATTCCGAAACGAGTTTTTCACGCTGCTCGGCCCTTCAGGGTGTGGCAAGACCACGCTGTTGAGATTGATTGCCGGTTTTGATCACCCCACCAAGGGGCGCATAGATCTTGAAGGACAGGACATCTCCTACCTTCCCCCTTACAAGCGCCCGGTCAACACCGTTTTCCAGTCCTATGCACTCTTTCCGCACATGACCGTTGCCGAGAATATCGGCTTTGGACTGAAAATGCAGGGCAAGCCGCAGGCTGAGATCGACGGTGTCGTGAATGACATGCTGAAGCTGGTCAAAATGGAAGCCATGCGCGACCGATCAACGTCAGCGATTTCGGGTGGCCAGCAGCAGCGTGTTGCGCTGGCGCGTGCTCTGGCGCCAAAGCCCAAGCTGCTGCTCTTGGACGAACCGCTTTCAGCACTCGATCTTAAACTGCGCAAGGAAATGCAGATCGAATTGAAGCGACTGCAGCACGATACTGGCATCACGTTCGTTTTTGTCACCCATGATCAGGAAGAAGCGCTGACCATGTCCGACCGCATTGCGGTTATGAGCGCCGGCAAGGTGCTGCAGGTCGGCTCTCCGCGCGACATCTACGACCGGCCGGCGCGGCGTTTCGTTGCCGACTTCATAGGGGAGACAAACTTCCTCAAGGCTGAACTTGTATCAATGAAAGGAACAACAGCCTCAATCAAGCTGGCGTCTGGCAAGACAATTGATGCGTCACTGCCGGAAGGCGAATTTACCAAGGGGCCAGTCACAGCAGTTGTTCGCCCCGAACACGCCAACCTGTCGAAACCGGCAGCTTCATCGGTGCTGCAGGGTGTACTCGACAACGTGGTTTATTTCGGCACAGACACCCACTATCACGTGGCGCTCGACAACGGCGGAGATTTCATCGTCCGGCTGCAGAACGCGCGTGGCCAACTGGGAGCCTTCAAGACCGGCGACAAGGTTGGCATCTCGCTGGACAATGGCGCCGCTCAGGTGTTGAGGGACTGATGTCAAACGCTGCAGAGCAGGCAAACAAGACGGATGTTCGCAACAAGTGGTTGCTGGCCAGTCCTGCCTTGGTCATCATCTTCTTTGCCGCACTGGGACCGCTGCTGATCATGCTGGTTTATTCGCTCTTGCAAAAGGGCGCTTATGGCGGGGTGATCTGGAATTTGTCTGCCGACGGCTGGTTCAATGTCTTTTTCAATCGGGATATCTTTGATGACACGTTAGGTTTTGCTGATGCGCACCTGCTGATCTTCTGGCGCTCGATCAAGCTGTCACTGATGACCACATTGCTGACCCTGGCGATTGGATTTCCAACCGCCTACTTCATCGCCACACAACCAGCCAAGTGGCGCGCAGTCTGGCTGTTCCTGGTGACCATTCCGTTCTGGACCAACTTGCTCATCCGCACATTTGCGATCATGGAAGTGATCCGCAATGAAGGCGTGGTGAACTCAGCGCTTTTGAAAGTGGGTGTTATAGATTCACCCATCCAGATGCTGTTCACCGATTTTGCCATCCTGCTGGGTATGGCCTACGTGTATCTGCCGCTTATGGTACTGCCGCTCTACGCAGCGATGGAGCGGCTGGACTTCCGCCTCGTTGAAGCAGGTTATGATCTGTATGCCACGCGCTGGCAGGTGCTGCGCAAGATCATAATTCCACTGGTGAAGCCGGGCATCATTGCCGGATCAATTCTGGTGTTCGTGCCATCTCTTGGTGCGTACGTGACGCCACGCGTGCTCGGCGGCGGGCGCAACATGATGCTTGGCAACCTGATAGAGCTGCAATTCGGACAGGGCCGCAACTGGCCGCTCGGTGCTGCGCTTTCCATCACGCTGCTGGTGGTAGTCATGGTGGCTCTGCTGTTCTATGTGCGCAATGCATCAAAGGGCGGAGTGCAGTCACATGGCTGATGCAACAACCGCCCGTCGCCCGTTCTCAATCAGACGCCAGACCGGCTTTGGGTTCATTGCGGCATGCTGCTTCGTCATGCTGTACGCCCCGATCCTGATACTCGTTCTGTATTCATTTAACGCAGGCACATCCATTGCCATTTGGGAGGGCTTCTCCTGGCGCTGGTATGAAGCTGCCTGGAAGAATGAGCGGGTAATTGATGCGTCTGTGACCTCCATCAAGATTGCCGTGTCTGCTGCTTTCATCGCAACGATAGCGGCTACGCTGGCGGCGCTGGCTACCACGCGTACCAAACCGTACAGGGGCATGACGGCCATCTACGCCGCAATAAACCAACCCCTGATGGTGCCGGAAATCGTGACTGCAGTGGCATTGTTGATCTTTTTTGCCATCATCAAGGTCAACCTTAACAAGTACTTCGGTATCGACTATCAGGGCCTCGGTTACCTGATCATAGCCCACACCGCTTTCTGCATACCCTTTGCATATCTGCCGATCCGTGCAAGACTTGAGAACATGGACTTGTCGCTTGAGCGCGCAGCTGCTGACCTGTACGCAAACCCTTGGCAGACGTTCCGCCATGTGACCTTGCCCATCATGCTGCCTGGCATTATGGCCGGTGCCATGCTGGCATTCGTGATTTCACTGGATGATGTGGTGATAACCGAGTTCGTCAAGTCGGGTGGACAAGATACCCTTCCAACGTACATGCTGGGCCAGCTGAGGCGCATAATCACGCCCGAGATCAACGCGATTTCGACTGTGTTTCTGGCGATTTCGGTGGCGGTAGTAACGGTGTTCTTCGTGTTGAACCGCAAGGGTGGCAAGAATTGAAATAGAGTGAGTATCAATCAAAAAAAGGAGAAACGGGAGATGAAGTACAAGTTGACTACAGGACTGGCAGTTGCTGCCATGGCAATCGGATTCACCACGACAGGCGCAATAGCCGCGGGTGAACTGAACATCTACAACTGGGGCAATTACACCAATCCCAAACTGGTCGAGAAGTTCGAAAAGGAATTCGACGTCAAGGTGACCATCACCGATTACGATTCGAATGATACTGCGCTGGCCAAGGTTCGTGCCGGCGGCCACGGCTTCGATATCGTGGTGCCATCAGCCACCTATAATCAGATCTGGATTAGCGAAGGCCTGCTGATGGAGACCGATCCGTCCGCTATGGAAAACTTCAAGCACGTTGCTGAGCGTTGGAAAAATCCCGACTTCGACCCCGGCCGCAAGTACACAGTGCCATGGCAGTGGGGCACCGTGGGCATGACCGTGAACACCTCCGTCTACAAGGGTGATCCGAACACCTCTGCCATAGTGTTTGATCCGCCTGCCGAGTTGGTCGGCAAGATCAACGTCGTGCCGGAAATGAACGACGTGATGAGCCTCGCCATCAAGTACCTGGGCGGTGAGCCGTGCACCACCGACAAGGAATTGCTCAAGAAGGTGCGTGACAAGCTGGTCGAGGCAAAGCCGAAGTGGCTGTCGCTCGACTACGGCACTGTTGAGAAGTACGCCAAAGGTGACATTTCTGCCGGTCTGTACTGGAACGGTGCTTCATTCCGCGCGCGCCTGCAGAACAAGGACATCGTCTACGGTTATCCCAAGGAAGGTTATCCGATCTGGGCCGACAACGTTGCCGTGCTGAAGGATGCCAAAAACGTCGACAATGCCAAGTCGTTCCAGAATTTCGTCATGGCACCTGAAAACGCTGCACTGATATCCGAGTTCGCCCGCTATGCCAACGGCATCGAGGGGTCAGAAGCGTTCATGCCTGAAGACATGAAGACCGCGCCGGAAGTGAATACTCCAGCCGAATTCCAGTCCGCAGGCTTTGTCGCCAAGACCTGCCCGCCGGAAGCAACTGAACTGTACACCGCTATCTGGACCGAGTTGACCAAGTAAGCGGTTTTCATTTCTGCGAATACTGCGGCCCGGTGGCGAATTGTCCTCCGGGCCGTCTTTGTGTCTGCTCCAGGAGGCTTGCCACATGTCTGATACCGAGCTTTGCTATCTGTCCGCCACCGAGGCGTTGAAACGGTTTGCCGATAAGTCATTGTCGCCTGTTGAACTGATGCAGGCGACCATCGCGCGTGCAGAAGCGGTCGAGCCGAAGATCAATGCCTTTACTTTCAAGCACTACGAAGAAGCACTGGAAGAGGCCAGGGCAGCGGAGGCGCGCTGGGCTAAGGGAGAGCCAATTGGAGCACTCGACGGGCTGCCTGTGGCGATCAAGGATGAGAGCTCCATCAAGAACAGGCCGACATCGAACGGCTCGCTGATCATGAAGGATTTCATCGGCGACCACACGTCGCCCCAGAACCAGCGCATTCTAGACGCTGGCGGCATTGTTCATGCCCGAACGGCCACACCGGAGTTCTCCTGTGCCGGCTATACGTGGTCGAGATTGTGGGGAGTGACGCGCAACCCGTGGAACCTCAAGAAGACGCCTGGAGGTTCATCTGGTGGCACGGCAGCCTCGCTGGCGGCTGGTACATCGAGCATAGGCACCGGGTCGGACATCGGCGGCTCGATCCGCATTCCCGCCTCGTGCTGCGGCGTTGTCGGCTACAAGCCGCCCTACGGCCGCAATCCGGATGATCCTCCCTTCAACCTGGACTTCTATTGCCACACTGGTCCTCTGGCGCGAACCGTGTCCGATGCGGTCTTGTTGCAGAACGTTATGAGCGGACCACACCCAACGGACATCTCAACACTGAGACCCAAGCTTGAACTACCCACCAGCTACAAACCGATAAAGGGTTGGAAGATCGCGCTGTCCATGGACCTGGGCTTCTTTGAGGTCAACAAGCACGTACGCAGGAACACGCTGGCTGCAGCGGATGTGTTCCGGTCGCTTGGCGCAGAAGTTCATGAAGTGAAGCTGGACTGGACGCACGAAGTGCTGGATGCAGGGTTGGCCTATCTGGAGCATCTGTTTGGCGCACACTTGTCCCGGCTGTTGGACGAACACGGCAAGCAAATGACAACCTATGCACGCGCGTTTGCCAGGAAAGGCAGAAGGTCGAAAGCGACAGACTTCGTGGCAAGCCTCGAGATGGTCAATCGCATGTACGCCACCTTGGGCCCATTGCTCGAGGAGTACAACGTGCTGATCTGCCCGACCAACGCACTGGCCGCGGTCAATGCCGATCACGACCAGTCAAGGGACAAGGTCCGGATCAACGGCAAAAAGGTGAATCCGATGCTGGGCTGGGCGATGACCACCCCTTTCAACATGCTCTCGCGATGCCCTGTGATCTCAGTGCCGTCGGGCTTTGCAAAGAACGCCGTCCCAACAGGGTTGCAGATTGTCGGGCGAACTTATTGTGATGCCGATGTGTTCCAGGCGGCAATGGCGTTCGAGAAGGCGTCCGGTCCATGGATTTCCAGTGAGGGGCATCCGCTGCAGTGATACCGCCCCTTCAGGCTTACTTCTCCAGAAATTCCCCACATTTTGGCGCGGGGTTGTTGCCCCATGGCATGATGGGCACAGTCGACGTGGAGTTCTGTGGAGAACCTTCTATGATCCGGTCAGAGTAGACCAGGTAAACAAGTGTATTGCGCTCAGCATCGCATCCACGAACGATTTGCATCTTCTTGAAGAAGAGAGAGCGGCGCTGTTGATACATCTCATCGCCTTGTTCGAATTTGCCCTTGAACGAGACAGGACCGACCTGGCGGCACGCAAGTGAAACCTCTGAACGCTCTTCGGCAAATCCCGCCCATCCCTTCCAGCCGCCGATTTCCGGTATGGTGAAATGGCAAGCAACACCTTCGATCAGCGGGTCATCCAGTGCATAAACCGCAAGTTTCGCATTTGGAGACAGCAAACGGAATACGGTGGACTTCTTGAATATCAGATGAGGATCGTCCTCGTCTGCAGCCGCCGGCATGACAAACACTGATGCCGCAATTGCTGCGCCGAGGGCCACAGATATTGTGGTTTTGAGCAAGTCCATCAATTGGTCCTTCGCTATGGAAAAATCTTTGTTTCACTTTATCTGGTGTGCGCAGCCAGCTTTGCAAGCCCGGCATGCAAGTTGCCCTTGCGGGATGCAATTTCAGCTTTTTTTCGCTGAGCAGCTTGACGATAGCACCAATTTAGGCAGGATAAGAAGTTCATTGGCCAGTAGGCTGATGTTCAGGGAGTAACCATTGAAATACTCATGGACGGTAGCGATTGCTGATCCGAACAAGAACACGCGGCAAGCTGTGAATGCAACGCTGCCCGCCTGTGTAGTCGATTGCAAGAGTAGCTGTCGCATTTTCAAACTCAAAGGAAAGACAAGATGAAACGTACGTTGCTTTCGCTCGCTCTGGGTGCTGCAGTATCGGTTGCCGGCATCACTGCCGCAACCGCTGGCACACTAGATGACGTAAAATCCAAGGGCTTTGTGCAGTGTGGTGTAAGCCAGGGCCTGATCGGTTTCTCGAACCCGGATGACAAGAACAACTGGACAGGCCTCGACGTGGACTTCTGCCGCGCAGTCGCTGCTGCAGTTTTCGGCGATGGTGAAAAGGTCAAGTTCACCCCGCTGTCTGCCAAGGAGCGTTTCACCGCACTGCAGTCCGGTGAAATCGACATCCTGTCGCGCAACACCACCTGGACCATGGGCCGCGACACCTCGCTCGGCCTCGTGTTCGCCGGCGTGACCTATTACGATGGTCAGGGCTTCATGGTGAAGAAGGCTCTGGGCGTTGACTCAGCTCTGAAGCTCGACGGCGCATCGGTTTGCACGCAAACCGGCACCACCACCGAGTTGAACCTCGCTGACTACTTTCGCGCCAACAACATGAAGTACGAAGTTGTTGCTTTCGAAAAGGCTGATGAAGTTATCGGCGCATATGACTCCGGCCGTTGTGACGTGTTCACGACTGACCAGTCCGGCCTGTATGCCGAGCGCCTGAAACTGAAGAACCCTGATGAAAACGTTGTTCTGCCGGAAATCATCTCCAAGGAGCCTCTGGGTCCGGTTGTACGCCAGGGCGACGATGCCTGGTTCAACGTTGTGAAGTGGACGTATTACGCACTGCTCAACGCTGAAGAATTGGGTGTTACCGCTGCAAATGCCGGTGAAATGATGTCCAGCTCGACCAACCCTGAAATTCGCCGCCTGTTGGGCGTTGAAGGCGACTTCGGCAAGGGTATCGGTCTTGAAAACGACTGGGCTGCCAAGGCTGTTAAGGCTGTTGGCAACTACGGCGAAATTTTCGAGCGCAATGTTGGTCCAAACACCAACCTGAAAATTTCCCGCGGCGTGAACGCACTGTGGAACAAGGGCGGCATCCAGTATGCTCCTCCAGTCCGCTAAGCGTTGATATTCAAAACTGTCCGGCAGCCTTCGGGTCTGCCGGGCAGCATTAGACAATATTGGAATAATGACTTTTCCGGCAAACGCCGCATTTGGGCAAGGTAACTCTTCCAGGGCGAGCCGGGAAAGTGTGAAGACCCGCAAGGGCGCAAGGCAATTCATGCCTGCGAGGGTCAGGGAAACTGTAACCAGCCAAAGAAGGCGGATCATCGCCCAGGCAGGCTGTTTGCAAAGCAGGGTGAGGCTGAGCAATGAGTGTAACAACTGGGCATGAAGTTGCGCCCAAGGTAGCGTTTTTCAATGACCCCAAGGTGCGCTCAATTGGCGTGCAGGCTATACTGGTCCTTGTGGTTGCCTACTTTGCGTGGACCATTTTTAACAACACGGTAGCCAACCTGCGCGAAGCAAACATCGCTTCCGGGTTTGGTTTTCTTGATACCACGGCTGGCTTCGACCTTTCCTTCACGCTGATCCCGTATTCCGAAAGCTCGACCTACGGCCAGGCGGTCATGGTGGGCATTTTGAACACCTTGCTGGTGGCAGTGTGTGGCGTAATAGCTGCCACGATTGTCGGCTTTGTTGTTGGTGTAATGCGCTTGTCGAAGAACTGGCTGGTCGCGAAAGTGGCCGAAGTCTACATCGAAATCATGCGCAATATTCCGCTGCTGATCCAGATTTTCATCTGGTACAAAGTGGTATTGGCCGCATTACCGCATCCGCGCGATGCCGTGTCGGTGGGCGGTACGATCTTTCTGTCAAACCGCGGCATCACCATACCGAAGTTTATCTGGGGTGAGGGCGCATGGCTGATAGGCGTGGGCTTTTTGGCCGCACTGGTGATAGCCTGGCTCGTGCGCCGCTGGGCTAAAGCCCGGCAGGAAGCAACTGGCCAGCAGTTTCCGGTGTTTCTGACATCGCTTGGCCTCATCATCGGCCTGCCATTGTTGATTTATCTGCTAGCGGGAAGGCCGCTGTCTTTTGAGTTTCCTGAACAGGGCAACTTCAACCTCAAGGGCGGCGTTGGCCTGGTGCCGGAGTTTGCTGCACTATTCGCAGCGCTTACCATTTACACCGCAGCATTCATCGCAGAGATCGTGCGCTCGGGTATCCTGGCGGTAAACAAGGGGCAGACGGAGGCTTCTTATGCACTGGGTCTGCGCCCCGGTCAGACATTGCGTCTCAACATTATTCCACAGGCCATGCGGGTAATCATTCCGCCGCTGGCCAGCCAGTATCTGAATCTGACCAAGAACTCATCACTGGCAGTGGCTATCGGTTTTCCCGAGCTCGTGGCTGCAGGCGGCACCGTGCTCAACCAGTCCGGTCAAGCGGTCGAGATCATCGCCATCTGGATGGCGGTCTATCTGACACTGTCGTTGCTGACATCTGCCTTCATGAACTGGTTCAATTCGAAAATGAAACTGGTGGAGAGATAAGCCATGGCCAAGACCAACTCCACGAACGATATCGCTTATGTCCGCACTAAAACCGTGCCGCCTTCGCCGCCGCCTGCAAACATCACAGGTTTGCAGGGCTGGGCGCGAGAGAACCTGTTTCCTGCGCCGCTGCAATCGGTGCTGACGCTGATCATGGCAGCGCTCGCAGCCTACGTTATATGGATGGTTGCCGACTGGGCCATCATCAAGGCGGTGTTCGCTGGCGATAGCGGCGAAGCATGCCGTGGTGAGGGCAACCAGGAAGGCGCGTGCTGGCCGATGGCCACGGCCCGCTTCGGGCAATGGATTTACGGGTTCTATCCGTTTGCAGAGCGCTGGCGGGTCAATATTGTGTTCATCGTCGGCGTTCTGGCGTTGGTTCCCATGTTGATGCCTTCGTTGCCGTACAAGAGCCTCAATGCGATCTTCCTGCTTGCCATCTATCCGATCATGACCTTGATCCTGTTGACCGGTGGCAACTTCAACATTGACGGATCCACCTGGATCTCGGCCTCTCTGTTTATCGCCGTCCTGGTCATTCCGATCCTGTTTCTCGGCTTCATAGCGAAAATTCTCGAACCCAAGATCGCACTGATTTCTTCAGCTGTCATAGTCGCCATAACTACGTTGCTGCTGTTGCTGTTTTCCATCAACTTCGGCCTGAAGTACGTCGAAACGTCACAATGGGGCGGGCTGCTGGTGACGCTGGTTGTTGCTGTGACAGGTATCGTTGCTTCGCTGCCGATAGGCATTCTTCTGGCGCTGGGCAGACGCTCGCAGATGCCGGTGGTGAAACTGTTCTCGGTTGCCTTCATCGAACTGTGGCGCGGCGTGCCACTGATCACAGTTCTGTTCATGGCTTCTGTTGTGTTGCCACTGTTTCTGCCGCCCGGTACCAATTTTGACAAGCTGCTGCGCGCGCTTGTCGGCGTGGCGCTGTTTTCGTCTGCCTACATGGCTGAGGTGGTGCGAGGCGGCTTGCAAGCCATTCCAAAGGGCCAGACCGAAGCTGCCCAGGCGCTTGGCCTGACCTTCTGGCAGAACATGGGGTTGATCACGCTGCCTCAGGCGTTGAAGCTCGTCATCCCCGGCATCGTCAATACCTTCATCGGCCTGTTCAAGGACACCACGCTGGTAGGCATTATAGGGTTGTATGACCTGCTGCTGATCATAGGTACCGCCAACACAGACCAGAACTGGGCTGCCCCGCAAACCCATTCCACCGGGCTGTTTTCAGCAGCGCTGATCTTCTGGATATTCTGTTTTGCCATGTCGCGGTACTCCATGTTCATGGAGCGGCAACTCGATACAGGTCACAAGAACTAGTTCATTCAATTACCAGGAAACAACGTCATGGCCACTGCAACCAAGAAGAAAGCCGCATCAGCCCGGTCTACAAAGACCGAAGATGTCGCCATCCAGATTTCGCAGATGAACAAATGGTACGGCGATTTCCACGTGCTGCGCGATATTGACCTGACGGTTTACCGCGGCGAGCGGATCGTCGTCTGCGGACCGTCCGGATCGGGAAAGTCCACGCTGATACGTTGTATCAACCGCCTGGAAGAACACCAGAAAGGTCAGATCATCGTCGACGGCATCGAGTTGACTGACGACCTGAAAAAGATCGATGAGATCCGCCGGGAAGTGGGCATGGTGTTCCAGCACTTCAACCTGTTTCCGCACCTGACCATAATGGAGAACTGTACGCTCGCTCCGATTTGGGTGCGCAAGATGCCGAAGAAGGAAGCCGAAGAAGTTGCAATGGAATTCCTCAAGAAGGTGAAAATCCCCGAGCAGGCAAACAAATATCCGGGCCAGTTGTCCGGCGGTCAGCAACAGCGCGTGGCCATTGCGCGTTCCCTTTGCATGAACCCGCGCATCATGTTGTTTGATGAGCCGACCTCTGCCCTTGATCCTGAAATGATCAAGGAGGTGCTGGAGGTTATGGTGGATCTTGCCGAGACCGGCATGACAATGCTGTGCGTGACCCACGAAATGGGCTTTGCCCGCCAGGTTGCCGACAGGGTGATCTTCATGGACGAGGGCCAGATTGTAGAGCAGAACGAGCCGGAAGCTTTCTTCACCAACCCGAAGTCGGATCGTACCAAGCTGTTCCTGAGCCAGATCCTGCATTAGCGCGCAGGTGTTTCTGGAATCGGTTACCTGCCAGAGCGGGCCAGCCGCCCGATCACATTCGTCACGATACGTGCGGCGGTAAATACTGCCGTGCCAGTGGTGTCCCTGTCGGGTACTAGCTCGATCATGTCAAACGCGGCCAGTCGTGCCTTTGCCGTTACCGCGGTCACCAGGTCGATTGTCTGGTTGTAGCTCAGCCCGCCGGGGCTGGGGGCCATGACTGCGGGCATGATGCTGGAATTTAGCGCGTCACAGTCCAGCGTCATGACACAGTTTGCTCCGGCAGGCACATGTGCCATCACTGCCGCAATCCCGGCTTCGTGAACTTCGCGGGCAGTCAGGATGTGCGCGCCCCATTTGTGGGCGATCTCGACCTCTTCACGCCGCGCCGAGCCAAGACCGCGTATGCCAACCTGGACAATTCTCTCAACATGAGCCATTTCCGAAGCCCGGCGCATGGTGCTGGAGAAGCCAAGCCGTTCGCCGCGCCGCTCATCCCGCCAGTCGATATGGGCATCAATCTGAATGACCGTAAGCGGGCCTAACGCCGCAAGGCCTTCCAGAAAGGGTATAGGTGTTGAATCATCACCACCCAGCATGATCGGTACCGCGCCAGCCTGCACAATTTCTGCAGTGGCATCTCGGATCAGCGTCCTGTTGCCTGGCCCGTCATGTGATCTGGTGGGCAGGTTGCCGGCATCATGCAGCTTGTACTGCCTGTCATCTAGCAACGGCCCGCCCAGATCGAAGTCCCAGTGGTCCGGCCAGCGGCTGTCTTCCTCCATCGCCTTGCGCAATGCATCCGGCGCCGGCGCGTAAGGTTCATTATCGATACCATTGTAAGGTGTTCCATGCGGTGCGCCGAATATGACAGCATCTGCATGGCTCACATTGATACCTGCACTTGCTCCCATGAAAGGGACAACGGGAGGCTGAAACGAGGAGGGCATGTTCAGGTGATTTTCTGATTGTATTCGCCGACTTCGGGGTAGTCGGACAGGTGCATGTCGATGGCCTTGAACATTGCTTTCATCATCTCTTCCGATGTCGGGCTTTCACATACCACCACCAGTTCCGGCTTGTTGGATGACGCACGAACAAGACCCCAGGTCCCGTCCCGCAGCACGATGCGAATGCCGTTTACAGTCACCAGTTCCCGGATTGGCTGGCCAGCCAGCATCCCCCCGTTCGCAGCGATTTTCTGGAAGTGCGCAACTGCCTTGTCGACGATGCCGTACTTGGCTTCATCCGGGCAATGCGGGCTCATGGTGGGTGATCCCCATGTCTTTGGCAGATCCCGGTAGAGGTCCGCCATCGACTTGTCCGGCTGGCGCTCAAGCATGCGCAAAATGGCGATGGCAGACGCCAGGCCATCGTCGTATCCCAAACCGTATGGTTCGCGCAGGAAGTAGTGTCCGGACTTCTCAAACCCTGCAATGGCACCAAGCTCATTGGTGCGCCGCTTCATGTAGGAGTGACCGGTTTTCCAGTAGTCGGTGCGCGCACCCTGCTCCTTAAGCACAGGGTCGGTCATGTACAGACCAGTGGACTTCACATCGACCACGAACTGTGCGCCGGGGTGTTCGGCTGACATGAACCGGGCCAGCATCACGCCGACCTTGTCGGCAAATATTTCATTGCCTTCGTTGTCCACCACGCCGCAGCGGTCGCCATCGCCGTCAAAGCCCAGCGCCACGTCGGCACCGGTTTCCAGCACTGCGTCCCGCATTGCGTGCAGCATTTCCATGTCTTCCGGGTTCGGGTTGTAGCGCGGAAATGAATGATCCAGCTCACAATCGAGCGGGATGACCTCAACCCCCATGCGCTCCAGTACCTTCGGCGCAAACGCACCTGCCGTGCCGTTGCCACAGGCACACACAACCTTGAGTTTGCGTTTCACCGGCCCGCCCTTGACGAGATCGGCGATGTACTTCTCCTCTAAGTCTCTTACATGCACCAGGCCCCCGCCACCGCGCATCTGCCACTTGCCACCCAGTACGATGTCTTTCAGTGCAGTCATCTCGTCAGGTCCGAAGGTGAGGGGGCGGTCGCAACCCATCTTGACCCCGGTCCAGCCATTGTCGTTGTGGCTGGCAGTAACCATGGCAACTGCCGGCACATCCAGCTCGAACTGGCTGAAATAGGCCATCGGCGACAGAGCCAGGCCAATGTCGTAAACCGTGCAGCCCGTCGCCATCAGGCCGGTGGTCAAGGCTTGCTTGATGGAGTTGGAATAGCTGCGGAAGTCATGACCGGTGACGATATGCGGTTTTACACCGCGCTGGTGCAGGTAGGTACCCAGACCCATGCCGAGCGCCTGGATGCCATAAAGGTTGATCTCCTTCTCAAACAGCCAGCGCGCGTCGTATTCGCGAAAACCGGTCGGCTTGACCAGCGGCATGCGCTCAAAGTCAGGCGTGTTGGGAACCAGATCGGCACGTGGTTTTGGCAGCATGGATAAGGGTCCTTCGCTTGTGATCAGGGGCGGGCCAGCCTGTTTGTTCGCCCACCCTTGCGGCGCTTGTTGCGTGTCAGATTGGCCAGCCTGTCAGGCAGTTCCAGCATGACCGACTTTCGCTTGTCAGGCCTCATGCCGATCCAACTGGCGATTTCATCGCGGGTGCGCCCACAGCCTATGCAATAGCCGCTGTCAGGCTCAATGACGCACAGCTTGATGCAAGGTGTTGCGATTGTCGGGGTGGGCTGGTCCGTCATTTCTTGTGGCGCATGTTTGCTTGTTGGGTTGGCCGGTAGACGCCGCGTAGCACGCCAGCAGGTGTTTGTGCAAACGCTGCCTCAAGATGGCGGCGCTGCAACCAGCGGATTTTCACGGTGACCGGCGCTGCGAACCGATGCCAAGCCTATTCGCGAGGCGGAAGAACCTGGTTCGATTCGTTTTCCTCAGGCAGTTCGGGCAGGTCATGTTCTGCTTTGCGAACCCGGTATTCAAAGTCTTCAAATGGAACGAAATCGCCTTCGTTGGTCGTGCGCTTGAAAACGAAGTTGATTTTGGGTTCTTCAGCGTTCGGATCTTTCTCGACAGGTTCTGCCACAGTCGGCAGTGGCTCTACCTGGCTGGCTTTGCTTGCAGCGCCACCTGGCAAATGGTCAAGGTTCAGTACAACCACTACAACCGCTAGAGCCGCCGATGACCAGATTGATGCCAGTCTGGCTGATGAATAGTTTGGCGCTAGCAACGCCAGCGCACCGCCGAACCCGGCACACCCGATTAGGAACATGAACTGGGTAGACGGCGTGGCTGACAAGCCTGCCGGCAAAACGTCATACCCTGACTTGCTTGCTGCTGCGATGACAATCATCAGGCAGCTAAATATAAAACCAATCCACGCATGCATAGCCATAACTCTCCCGTTTGGACCGGACCGATCTTATGTTGCCAAGAGAAACAGTCGGTGAAAGAAGATGGTAAAGTTTGTCCTACCTGACCGGCCCTCTATTGGCTATTTGTGAGCGCCATTGGCAGCTGCGGACCGGCTGATTGATGTTGCTCGGGAGTAATTGTCGATGACCAGACCCCCAGAACTTTTGCCGTTCAATGATGTTCGGGCGTTGCTCGAACAACTGCCTGCGCGCGATGAACACGCTGCTGCACGTTGTCTTGCCAACCATCCCACAGGCCCCGGAATTGTAGCTCGAACCGCAAGCTGGCTGGCCGGCTGGACAGGGCGCGAAACACCTGTGATCCGGCGCCCGGTGGTGACAGTTTTTGCCGCATCACACGAAGTAGCGATGAAGCAGACCGGCCGCAACGGTGCAGATGGTATAGTGGCAATGGTTGGGGCAATACAGGCAAAACAGGCACCTGTAGCCATTGCCTGTGCGGCACTCGGTCTGGGTTTGAAAGTATTCGAACTGGCACCGGAACTGCCGGTTGCCGACCTGACCCGCGGTGCCGCACTGGAAGAGAGAGACTGTGCCGCCACCATTGCCTATGGCATGGAAGCGACTGGCGAAGGCTGTGATTTGCTCGCGGTACGTGCTGTTGCAGCAGGAGATGAAGTCAGCGTATCAGCGCTGGCAGCGGCCCTGCTTGGGCGTGGTGATGAATGCCCAGCTACCACGCTAGAAGCTTTGCAGGTGCATTGCGCGCACCTGTCATCACCACTTGAGGTGTTGCGCCGCGTTGGCGGGCGGGAAACGGCGGCGGCAGTGGGTGCCATTCTGGCGGCGAGGCTGCAACGTGTGCCGGTCATCCTTGACGGTGCTGCAGCTGTTGCCGCAGCCGTCGTGCTTGAAAAACTGATGCCAGGCGCTGCTGCCCACTGTGCGGTTGCAGCACGCGATGATCATGCAGATTTTGCCAGGTTGTGCGCAAGCAGTGGCTGTCCGGTGGTGCTGGATGCGATCCATGAAGGCAACGATGGCACCGCTGCCGCATTCGCAACGGCACATGTCATGCAGGTGTTGAAGGTGTTGGAAGCCAGCAGCGTGCAATCTGGCACCAGTTCAGGCGGGCCGGTTAGCTCGCGGTGAGTTGGATCAGTCGGCGCTGTGATCGCGGCATGGTGCGGCTGGCGTCTTCCAGTGTTGCACGAACAGTACCAAGTACCCGGTCGGCCGGAAACTCCACGCTGACCACGAGGCCAGTGGGACTGTTGTTGCCAAGTGCCAGCTTTGCGTTCTGCAACTCAGCTAGTCCGTTGACGATGGACAGGCCAAGGCCAGCACCTTCAATTGCTTTTTTCTGGGCGTAGTTGCCACGTGTAAAGGCGGCTCGCATTGCGGCCAGTTCATCGCGTTGCAGCCCCGGTCCATTGTCGGTCACACTCATTATAACCGAGCCGTTTCTGCCCTGCTCGACGCACACGGCAATTTCGCTGTTCTCAGGCGCAAACTTCAGCGCATTTGAAAGCAGGTTGAGCCAGATCTGGCGCAGAGCCCGAACGTCACCGAGGACACGAATTGGATTGCCGGGAAAACTGCACTCCACGTGCTGATGTCTGCGATCAAACTGGACTTTCAGAAGATCAAGGCAGTCACGGGCAATGATGCACGGATCAACCGGCTCCAGCTCCAGATCGTGCCGATTGGCTTCTATTCTCGACAAGTCGAGTATGTCGTTTATCAGCTTCAACAGGTAGTCGCCGGAATGATGGATATCATCCGAATAGGATTTGTAGACCGGCACTGTATGCGGCCCCATCATTTCCTTGCTCAGAATTTCCGAGAACCCGAGGATGGCGTTCAACGGCGTGCGAAGTTCATGACTCATTGTGGCCAGGAAATGTGATTTGGCCTTGTTTGCTTCTTCCGCCTTTGATCGGGCTTCCTCAGCGGCACTGAGTGCACCATCGAGTTGTCCGATCAGAGCCTCGCGTTCTGCCTTGAAGACCATCATTTCACGCGCCGTGCCCTGCAGGCGGCGTACAAGCTGCACAAAGAAAATCTCGGCAAGCACGACTACCGTGCCCAGGGTCGTGTAAAGCAGTCCTGATTCCATCAGGCAACGTACGACTCCCGACATCGCAATGATCCCGGTGCCAGCCATGATAATCGGCATGTAGTTGCCGGAAGTCATGGCCCGGGCAGCTATGGCTGCCAGCGTGATGCAGATCAGAAAGATGTGCTGCGTCTGGTTGCCGGGTTCCCAGTAGGCAAACAGCGGAATGACCCAGCAGACTGCTATCAGGGTTTCGGATGCGCACAGCATGCCGAGCCATTCTCGTGATTGAATGGTTTCCCGGTTGCTCTGCTCGAACAGGCGGCAAAGATAGTGCTGAATCGCTAGCGCGGTAAGGCAACTGCCGAACCAGCTTGCAGCAACCAGCCATCCGGTCCAAACCTGGATGGCCAGCATCATGAACACGCACAGAATAGGCATGGCCAGGCTCACCCTGATCTGGTTCTTCACGAACAAGGTCAGCAGGTCCGGCTCCCATATCGTCTTGGCTGCAGGCTTGGCGCTGGCAGCTGACATCTGGTCTATGTCTGTTTGCGGCTTCAAAACTCTTCAAAATCGCTCGGTTTTCCGGCCGATGAATAGTGGGCCGGGTTGATTGATCTCGCCATTGTCATGGAAACTCGTTAAGGGCAGGCTTGCAGAACTGGTTATCAAACCACGAAGCTATTGGGTGCAATTTGTTGTATTCCAACCGATAGGGAGGACTTCTTGAACATGCTGCTGATTGAAGACAACCGCGCGCCGAACCCCCGGAGAGTGCGAATATTTCTGGCCGAGAAGGGCATCGAGGTTGAGCGTCGCCACATCGACATCATGAGCGAGGAGCACAAGACCCCGGATATGGTGAAACGAAATCCGTTCATGCGTATCCCTATTCTGGAGCTTGATGACGGCACTTGCATTGCTGAAGCCATGGCAATTTGCCGGTACTTCGATGCCTTGCAACCCGAACCATTCCTGTTCGGTCAAACTGCGGTGGAAAAGGGTCAGGTGGAGATGTGGCAACGTCGCATCGAATTGCAGTTGATGCAGCCGATAGGCTTTGCTTTCCGGCACACGCATCCGAAGATGGCCCACCTTGAGGTCCCGCAGGTCAAGCAATGGGGTGAGGTTAACGTTCCGCGGATAGAGGCTATGCTGGATCTTCTGAACATCGAGCTGAAGCAGCGCGAGTTCGTTGCCGGAGCGAAGTACTCAGTAGCTGACATTGACGCACTTTGCGCGGTGGACTTCATGCGGGTGGCACGGGTTTCGATGAAAGATGATCACACCCACCTGAAGCGCTGGCATGAGGCTGTGTCTGCGCGTGCAAGTGCAAAGGCATGATGGCCCGCGCGCTTCAAGCACTGGAGCGTGAAGTCTCCGGTTGCCGGGTGTGCCGCGATACGCCTGGCCCTGGCAAACTTCCGCTGCCGCATGAGCCAAGGCCAGTTGTGCAGTTGTCTGCAACGGCGCGGATTCTCATTGCCGGTCAGGCTCCGGGCACCCGTGTACATGCATCGGGCAGGCCGTTCACAGACCCTTCGGGCGACCGTCTGCGCGACTGGATGGGAGTTTCGCCGGAAACGTTTTACGATGCTTCAAAAGTTGCGATCTTGCCAATGGGGTTTTGCTTTCCAGGGCTTGACGCCAGCGGTGGCGACTTGCCGCCGAGAAAGGAATGCGCTCCGCTGTGGCGCGCTCGCATCATGGCGGCGATGCCGCAGGTGTCGCTGGTGTTGGCCATCGGTATGTATGCCCAAAAATGGCACCTGGCCGGCAGCCAGGAATCCAGTTTGACGCAAACTGTGGCACAGTGGCGTGAGTACCGGAGCCTGCGTCCGGTTTCCGTCATTCCCATGCCACATCCGTCATGGCGAAATACAGGCTGGTTGAAGAAGAACCCGTGGTTCGGATCAGAACTTTTACCAGCCTTGCAAGGTGATGTTAACGCGCTTGTGGGTTAGTGGGAGCCGCGACAGTATTTGGAACAGCAATGAATGTTTGCCGGAAATTCGCCGCCGCTTTTGTAACAGCGCTTTGTCTGGTGCTGGCAGGATGTTCGACACCTGAGTTGCTGGTAACTGGCCCGCCGGTGGGTGCTGCGCGACTAAGCACAGACCGCTTCTTCACCGACGATGGAGAAGCACTCGCGGTGTCCCGGTGGCATGCACGTTCACCGCGCGCAATCATGGTCGTGGTACATGGCTTCAATGAGTATGCCGGAGACTTCCGCCTGCCTGCCCCCTGGTTTACACAACGCGGTATTTCAGTCATTGGATTCGATCAACGCGGGTTTGGCCGTACGGCGACTGCGCGGCGCGGGCGATGGGCTGGGGGTGACACGATGTCAGCTGACCTGGCGCGCTTCGTCGAGCTGGTTCGTGCAGAAAACCCTGGTCTGCCTGTCTATGTCGCTGGAACCTCCATGGGAGGTGCTGTAACAATGAAATCGTCGGTGGAATATGGTCTGGATGCCGACGGACTGGTGCTGGTCGCCCCAGCCATTTGGGGTTGGCGGTCAATGAACCCGATCCTGAAATCTGCCCTCTGGGTGACGGCCC
This sequence comes from uncultured Alphaproteobacteria bacterium, assembly GCA_963787895.1. Lineage (GTDB taxonomy): Bacteria > Pseudomonadota > Alphaproteobacteria > Rhizobiales > Aestuariivirgaceae > Anderseniella. The sequence goes on from CAWBEX010000007.1 coordinate 393,675, forward strand.
ACACGGTTCCGGCCAGTACGGCCACAGGTTCGCCATTGGAAATTTGGCCAAGCGATAACATTGAATGGCTGCGTGAATACTCGCGCGACCGCCACAATATAACTCAGAGCAGGTTCGATACATTGTATGGTCTCGTGACCCTGATGGACGAGGCCTCGGCTGCGGCACCCCGCATTACAACGCCGGTGCTCTATCTTTATGGCCTGAAGGACGAGATTGTGCCTTTGGAACCAACGCGCCTTGTGATGAAATCGATTGCGGCCAGCAAGCAGATCATAGAGTACGATGCCGGTTACCATATGCTGATGCATGATCTGCAGCGCGAGAACGTCTACCGTGACATTGTGCGCTGGATGGATCGCCAACCGGTGGCAATTCCTGTTTCGGGAAGATGACTGTCTGATCAGAGGCTTTCGCGCGAACGCCAGAAGCGCAACACAGCCTTGCGCAACAAATAGATTGTCAGCACGAATGCCGCCATGCCGGCAAGGAATGCTGGCGCGCGCCCAGATATTGTGCCCATTGCTCCCACCACCTGGCCTACCCAACCGCTGAAAAAATACCCTGCTGTGCCAACTGCACTGGCCCACATGGCGCAAGCAATCAGGTTGACTGGTGCGAATACGCGGGTTCGTACATCTGATGCTGCCATTGCAAGCATGCAGGCAAACCTCAAGCCCCACAGGAAACGGGTCAGCAGGATGAACTTTACCGGGTGGCCAGCCAGCCATTTGCGGGCCTTTTCAGAACGCCGCTTCAGGGTGGGGTTATGCTCCACCATTGCTGGGCCGAATCGTCTGAACAGCTGGTAGCTGATCTGGTCGCCAACAAGGGCGCCAGCAAAGGCTGTAGCTATCACCAATGGCAACTCCAGCAAACCCTGGCTGGCTGCAAGGGACGCGAGCAGCAGGGCGGTTTCTCCCTCAAGCACTGTGCCGGCAAACAGCAACCAATACGCATTGTTGATTAGACTATCCAACATATGGAATTGCGTTCCAATTCTGGTTATGACAAGTTGTTCGTCAGGTGGATTGGCTTGACAGCTCACGCACACAGGCAAGTTAGATCCAGGCGCACTCACCTGATAATCTGACGACGCCTCAATCCTGTTTCTGCAATGTGGATACCAATCCACATGAATGTGTTGTGTCGTACATGTATGTAGCTTTTTGCATCGGTCGAGGGACTTCTATGCTGGAAAACGAGTTGTCTGACAAGGATAGGGAAAACGCGCGGAGGCAGGAATTACGGGTTCCAAGCAAAGAAATTTTGCGTGCATCAGGTCAGGTGCAGTCGTTGTCACGTGCGCTCAAGCTGCTAAACGCATTGTCCTATCATGGCTCAGGTCTGTCTTTGTCGGAAGTCGCTCAGGAAGTTGGCTTGCCAAACTCAACTGCTCACCGCTTACTCACAACCCTGCAAAATGAGCGTTTCGTTCGTTTTGAAAGTGAGCGTTCGGTCTGGATGATCGGCGTGCAGGCTTTCCGGGTGGGTTCTGCATTTGTGCGCTCCCGTGATTTGGTCACATCTTCACGGCCGTACATGCGCCGCCTGATGGAGCTGTCCGGCGAAACGGTAAACCTTGGCATCGCCGACCGCGGCGAGGTTGTCTACTTGGCACAGGTCGAATGCCAGAAGATGATGAGAGCAATCGCGGGGCCAGGTGGCCGCGCCAAATTGCACTGTTCGGGTGTCGGCAAGGCGATCATGTCCCAATTGCCGAAAGACGAGGTGCTCAAATTGCTGCAGGGCCGGGAGCTGGTTCGCGAGACGCAGCATACACTGACCAGCATCGAAGCCCTGTGCGATGAACTCAAGATCTGTCAGGGCCGCGGATATGCCGTGGACGACGAGGAAAACGCCATTGGGTTGCGTTGTGTGGCGGCAGCCATCTTCGATGAACACGGCGAACCGCTTGGCGCAATATCTGTTTCCGGCCCGACAGCGCGGGTGACAGATCAGCGCATTGCCGCGCTTGGCGGCCATGTCAGCAAGATTGCCAGCGACATCACCAGCGAATTGGGTGGTTCTCAGGGTGTCGCCAGGTAGTTGAATCCAATCTACAAAAAGACTTGAAATTCGAGGGAAGCGGCCGCGCTTCCAACGCAAGAGGGTATTCGAAATGGTAGACAAGCAAGCAGTCATGGATGCACTTTCAAAGGTCCGCGGTCCGGATCTGGAAGGTGATCTGGTATCACTTGGCCTGGTGTCTGATGTTGTGATTTCGGGCGACAACGTGATGTTTGCGATTACTGTCGATGCAGCGCGGGCGAGCAAACTTGAGCCGCTTCGTCAGGCAGCAGAAAAGGCCGTCGGCAAGGTCAGCGGGGTTGCCAGGGTAATGGCTGCGCTGACAGCGGAAGTCAGGCCGGGCTCTCGCCCTCAGGCCGGTAACACACCGCCACCAGCCGGGGCCAACATGGCGCCACCGCCGCCTATGGCGGGTGGTCCCGGACCAAAGGCGCAAGCAGCGCAGACCATGGCTGGAGTGCCTGGCGTCAGGCACATCATCGCGGTCGCGTCCGGCAAGGGCGGCGTCGGCAAATCCACTACTGCTGTCAACCTGGCGTTGGGTTTGCAGGCCAACGGGCTTAAGGTGGGCATCCTTGATGCCGATATTTATGGCCCCTCGGTTCCGCGCCTGCTCGGAATCACCGGCCGGCCGGAACCGGTTTCACCAGGGTCTCGAACACTGAAGCCGCTCGAGGGCTTTGGTTTGAAGGCTATGTCGATGGGCTTCCTGGTGGAAGAGGACACACCAATGATCTGGCGCGGGCCAATGGTCATGTCTGCCTTGCAGCAGATGTTGCGTGAGGTGGCCTGGGGCGACCTGGACGCACTGATCGTTGACATGCCGCCCGGCACCGGCGATGCGCAACTTACTTTAGCCCAGCAGACCCCGCTATCAGGCGCTGTAATAGTTTCAACACCGCAGGATTTGGCGTTGATTGATGCGCGCAAAGGCCTGAACATGTTCAGGAGGGTCAACGTTCCGGTGCTCGGAATAGTCGAAAACATGAGCTATTTTACCTGCACCAAGTGTGGTGAAAGGCACGAGATTTTCGGCCACGGCGGAGCCCGCAACGAGGCCGAGAAACTGGGGTTGCCGTTCCTGGGAGAGGTGCCCTTGGACAAGGATCTGCGGTTCAGGTCCGATGCCGGTCAGCCGGTAGTTGCCTCAGCACCTGATTCTCTGCACGCAAAGCTCTATTGCGACATTGCATCGGCTGTCTGGGCATCTGTTGAAGGTGACGCAGCGGGGCAAAAACGCGCCGCACCGAGGATTATTGTTGAGTAAAATACTCGGTTTTGCCAGATTGTGAAACGGTTGCCCATTGCCGGTCGAATATCCTTGCACGCTATGCCTTGCTTGCGACAGGATAGCGCAGTTGCATAATGAACGACCCGTCGTCTGTAAGACGGGCAAAGTCGCGAGACACAATGGGCGAGGCCAAGCAGGAGCTGTCAGTATCTGAAGAAGATATGTTGCGTGCAAACCTTTACAGGTTGCTGGCGCACGCCTTGAAAGCTGCGCCGTCGCGCGAGGAGCTGCAGCAGTTTGCTGCCATGCACGGTGATGACACACCCATTGGACGAGCGGTTGGCGCTCTTTGCCGTGTCGCGTCTAAAGCGTCCAGCGAGGAGGTTGAGCGCGAATTCCACGATTTGTTCATCGGCGTTGGGCGCGGCGAGCTGGTGCCGTTCGGCTCATATTACATCACCGGTTTTTTGAACGAGAAGCCGCTGGCGCGACTGCGCAACGATATGGCTAGGCTCGGCATTCAGCGGAGCGAGGGCGTGGCGGAGCCCGAAGATCACATAGCAGCGGTGTGTGAGATGATGTCTGGTCTCATCATCGGCAGTTTCAATTCGGCCATGAGCCTGGAAGAGCAGAAGACGTTCTTCAGGGCGCACATTGCACCATGGGCCAGGCATTTCTTTACTGATCTGGAAGGCGCGAAGTCCTCGGTCTTCTATGCCTGTATTGGCCAGCTCGGTGTTGCTTTTATGGATGTGGAGGATCAGGCCTTCGAAATGGTCTGATCCCGAACTGAACCGGGCGGCAAAGGCTGCCCAAACAGAAGGAGCGGAAAATGGCAAACAAAAAGGAACAGCCGGCCTCTGGCCGTCGTGACTTCCTCAAGCTTGCTGGTTTGACTGCTGTTACGGGCACGGCAGCTGTTGCTGTCGGCTCGGGCGCTGCTCAGGCAGCGTCGCAAGAAGGCCGTGCCGGCGGGTATCAGGAAACTGATCACGTCAAGACATACTACAGGCTGGCCGCGTTCTGAGGTTGTTGCTCAAACAATCTTGATTGCGGAAAAACAATAATCAATCAGGCACCGTGAAACCGGTGCGTACTTTGGAGGAAGATCATGCTCAGGAAGAAGACGGGAGAGGTTGCGTTCGGCCCTCGACTGTCATCGGCCCTTACCGATTTGACCGGTGGAGCGATTGACAGGCGGACATTCTTGCGCCGTTCAGGACTTGCAGTAGGCGGCCTTGCGGCGGCTTCGACATTGAAGTCCGGTATGGTGCAGAAGGCTGAAGCAGCCAATGTGTCTGGTGCAGTTGAGATCAAGAAGTCAGTGTGTACGCACTGCTCGGTCGGCTGCACGGTTCTCGCAGAAACTGTAAACGGCGTCTGGGTGGGCCAGGAGCCCGGCTACGACAGCCCGTTCAACCTTGGCGCCCATTGCGCTAAGGGTGCAGCAGTGCGTGAACACGCTCACGGTGAGCGCCGCCTGAAGTATCCGACCAAGCTGGTAGACGGCAAATGGGTGCGGATGTCCTGGGCAGACGCAATCAACGAAATTGGCGACAAGATGCTGAAGATCCGCGAAGAAGCGGGTCCGGATTCAGTTTACTGGCTCGGTTCCGCCAAGCATAACAACGAGCAGGCATACCTGTTCCGCAAGTTTGCTGGCTACTGGGGCACCAACAACGTCGACCATCAGGCGCGTATTTGCCACTCCACCACTGTTGCAGGTGTTGCCAACACCTGGGGCTATGGTGCGATGACGAATTCGTACAACGACATGCACAACTCCAAGGCCATATTCCTGATCGGCGGCAACCCGGCAGAAGCACACCCTGTGTCGCTGCTGCACATGCTGAAGGCCAAGGAAGAAAACAACGCGGCCTTTATCGTGTGTGATCCGCGCTTTACCCGCACCGCAGCACACGCGTCAGAGTATGTCCGGTTCCGGTCTGGCTCGGACGTGGCGCTGATATGGGGTATCTTGTACCACATCTTCGAAAACGGCTGGGAAGACAAGGACTTCATCTCCAGACGCGTCTGGGGCATGGAGTACATCAAGGAAGAAGTTGCCAAGTGGAACCCGGAAGAGGTTGAAAAGGTAACTGGCGTTCCCGGCTCGCAAATGAAGCGTGTCGCACGCACTCTGGCCCAGAACAAGCCCGGCACCATCGTGTGGTGCATGGGTGGCACCCAGCACACCAATGGCAACAACAACACTCGCGCCTACTGTGTGTTGCAGCTTGCTCTTGGCAACATGGGCACTGCCGGAGGTGGTGCAAACATCTTCCGCGGCCACGACAACGTGCAGGGTGCTACTGACCTTGGCGTCTTGATGGATACCCTGCCGGGCTACTATGGCCTTGCAGCCGGTTCGTGGGCGCACTGGGCCCGCGTCTGGGATGAGGAGCTTGACTGGCTGAAGGGCCGGTTCGCAACCATCAAGGACAAGGATGGCAAGGACAAGCCGATGATGAACGAGAAGGGTATTCCCGTCTCGCGCTGGATCGACGGTGTCCTTGAAGCGAAAGAGAACATCGACCAGCCTGACAATGTGAAGGGCATGGTGTTCTGGGGCCACGCGCCCAACTCGCAGACCCGTCTGCCTGACATGCAGAAAGCCATGGCCAAGCTCGACCTTCTGGTTGTGGTCGATCCGTATCCGACCATGTCGGCAGCGATGCACACCCGCAAGGACGGCGTCTACCTGTTGCCTGCCTCGACCCAGTTCGAGACTTATGGTTCGGTTACAGCATCCAACCGTTCGCTGCAGTGGCGTGACAAGGTGTTCGATCCATTGTTCGAATCCCTGCCCGACCACGTCATCATGCAGATGTTCTCCGAGAAGTTCGGTTTTGCTGATCGTATTTTCCGCAACATCAAGGTTGAGGACAAGAAGATCGGTGCGCTGGACGTCAAGGAGCCGCTCATTGAAGACATTACACGGGAATTCAACCGTGGCATGTGGACGATCGGCTATACTGGCCAGTCTCCTGAGCGTTTGAAGATGCACATGGAAAACCAGCAAACCTTCGACAAGACGACGTTGAGAGCAAATGGTGGCCCGGCTGATGGTGACTATTATGGTTTGCCATGGCCGTCATGGGGCACGCCGGAAATGAAGCATCCAGGCACTCCGAACCTGTATGACACATCGCTGCCTGTGGCAGAGGGTGGTCTCACATTCCGCGCCCGTTTCGGTGTCAAGGCACCGGATGAGTGGGGTGGTGCCAACATGCTGGCAGAAGGCTCATATTCCGTTGGTTCTGAAATTCAGGACGGTTACCCTGAATTCACCTACGGCATGTTGCGCAAGCTCGGCTGGGATGGCGATCTTTCGGCAGACGAACTGGCTGCCATCAAGAAGGTGGCCGGCACTGAGGACGACATGGAGAAGCTTGACAAGGTGAACTGGAAGGTTGACCTGTCCGGCGGCATCCAGCGCGTAGCCATCAAGCATGGCTGTGCACCGTTCGGCAACGCCAAGGCCCGTACCGTGGTGTGGACATTCCCGGATCCGGTGCCGCTGCACCGGGAGCCGCTGTACACGCCGCGCCGTGACCTTCTCGACAAGTACGCCACATACAAGGACCGTCAGATGCATCGTCTGCCGACCATGTATGAATCGATCCAGAAGAATGACTTCTCGAAAGAGTATCCGATCATTCTGACATCTGGCCGCCTTGTTGAATATGAAGGTGGTGGCGACGAAAGCCGCTCAAACCCGTGGCTTGCTGAACTTCAGCAGGACATGTTTGTCGAGATCAACCCGACTGATGCCAACGATCTCGGCATCAGGAACGGTGATACGGTTTGGGTAGAGGGTCCTGAGAAGGGCAAGGTCAAGGTGATGGCCATGGTTACCGAAAGGGTCGGAAAAGGCGTTGCCTTCATGCCGTTCCACTTTGGTGGCCAGATGCAGGGCGAAGACCTGCGCGGCAATTATCCTGCTGGAGCCGATCCATATGTCCTGGGTGAAGCGTCCAATACGGCGCAAACCTATGGCTATGACTCGGTCACCCAGATGCAGGAGACCAAGGCCACCCTCTGCAAGATTGCAAAAGCATAAGGAGATACAGATATGGCTCGCATGAAATTTCTTTGTGATGCTGAACGTTGCATTGAATGCAACGCCTGTGTCACTGCGTGCAAGAACGAGCATGAGGTACCGTGGGGTGTAAACCGCCGCCGTGTTGTCACTATCAATGACGGCAAGCCCGGTGAGCGCTCCATCTCGGTAGCCTGCATGCATTGTTCGGATGCACCTTGCATGGCCGTGTGCCCGGTTGACTGCTTCTATCAGTCGGCCGAGGGCGTGGTTCTGCACAACAAGGACCTGTGTATCGGCTGTGGATACTGCTTCTACGCATGTCCGTTCGGTGCGCCGCAGTTCCCGCAGGTTGGCAACTTTGGTTCGCGCGGCAAGATGGACAAGTGTACCTTCTGTGCCGGTGGTCCCGAGGAAGCCAACTCCGATGTGGAGTTCAAGAAGTATGGCCGCAACCGTCTGGCTGAAGGCAAGTTGCCGCTGTGCGCGGAAATGTGCTCGACCAAGGCGCTGCTTGCTGGAGATGGCGACCAGGTGTCGAACATCTACCGCGAGCGTGTTGTAGCCCGCGGCTTCGGCTCCGGTGCCTGGGGATGGGGCAAGGCCTATCCCGGGTCGGGTTCCTGATAACCGCAAACTAGAAGGGCGCAACCGGCAACGGCTGCGCCCCTGGTTCTCAGTTTTGGGGCGGGGCAGTGATTGATCACTGCCCCGTGTCAATCCTGCCACAGGCTCTTGGTACAGGATGATTGGCTTTGACAATGACATTGAGGAACCAGGCGACCGGTCTATTGAATCTGTTGTTGCTGGGCGGCATTTCCCTGGCGCTGACTGGCTGTCAGCAAGATGAGCCGGGCCGTCCTTTGTTGCATGACAAGGGCACCTATCAAGGTAAGATCGACGAACAATTGAGCGATGAAGCACGCGATGCCTTGCGCTCGCGCATGGATATTCAGCGGGGCGGCGGGCTCTGATCATTAAATGAATGGTCACCGGCAAGTCCAGACTACACAGTCTGCAAGCGGACCAGAAAAGGGGACAAGCGTAATGAGCAACTTCCAGCAAATTTTCCGGGCGCTGCCCATTCGGGCTTTGGCAGTACTCGCCGTTGTGGTGCTGATGGCCGGTGAGTTCAGCACTGCAGCAAATGCGCAAAATGTGCGCCCTCCGGAAAATGCACAGCCGCTTGCTGATGTGCAAACCGAGGCTCAGGGCGCTGACTCCGATGCCTCGCTGTGGCGCGCTGTCCGCAAGGGCACAACCGGAAACGTTTCCATTCCCGACAGCAAGGCTGGAACCCTGATCCAGTCAGAAGGTGACGATTTTCGCGCCTTCCGCAACGGACCCCTGAAGCTCTACTCAGCGTATGCATTGTTCGGCATGTTGTTGCTGCTGTCGCTGTTTTTTGTTTTACGCGGCCGTATCAAGATTGATCATGGCCGATCCGGAGTAACAATCGAGAGGTTCAACTCGCTGGAGCGCTTTGGGCACTGGCTCATGGCCGGATCGTTTGTCGTCCTGGCGCTGTCTGGTCTGAACATGTTGTTTGGCAGATATGTACTGATGCCGGTTATCGGCAAGGAATTTTTCTCTACCATCACGCTTTGGGGCAAATATCTGCACAATTATCTGGCCTTCGCGTTCATGGCGGGTGTGGCAATCGCGTTTGTCGTGTGGGTGAGGCACAACCTGCCGAGCCTTGTTGATCTGAAATGGCTGCTCAAGGGCGGTGGTATGTTCGTGCGGGGTTCGCATCCTGAAGCACGCAAGTTCAATGCAGGGCAGAAGATCCTCTTCTGGCTGGTGACATTGTTGACGATTTCAGTGTCACTGTCCGGTATCGCGTTGATGTTTCCGTTTGAAACCGCGTTTATGGCCAAGACCTTTGCTTTCTTGAACAATTTTGGCTTCAACCTGCCAACCGACATTGCTCCATTGCAGGAACAGCAACTCAACCAGCTCTGGCATGGTATTGTTGGTGTTGCCTTCATCACCATAATCCTGGCCCATATCTACATCGGGTCGGTAGGCATGGAAGGTGCATTTGATGCCATGGGCTCAGGCGAAGTTGACACCAACTGGGCGCGTGAGCACCACAATCTCTGGGTGGAGGAAGTTGAGCAGAAGTCCAGGCCATCGGGAGCAGGCGTGCATCATCCAGCCGAGTAGGGCACTTGCAGCAAAACGGAAACACCCGTGGAAGCTCTGGCGAAAGTATACGGCAACGCGGTGGACAGGCAATTCAGGCCTGGCCGCGCTCTGCTTGCCATAGCCGTCTGTCTGGCTGCCCTTGTGCTGACCCTCATGCCAGGGATTGCCCAGCAGAAGCAAAAGGGTTCTGGCGACCTTGAAGGCCATGGCGGGCCGGTAAAGGCTCTTGCCGTCTCGGTTGATGGCGAGGTCGTACTATCGGGAAGTTTTGATTACTCCATGATGGTCTGGAATGTATCCACGCCCGGCATGCCGCAGGAACTGCACAGGGTCAGTGAGCATGACGGAGCCGTCAACGCCGTGGCTTTCCTGCCCGATGGAAAACATGCACTCACCGGAAGTGATGACGGCATAGCCCGCCTTGTCGACATGTCCAGCGGCAAGGTGGTACACGCATTCAAGGGTCACGAGCACAAGATTGTCGGGTTAAGCGTTTCAGCCGACGCAAAGCTGTTCGCCACCGCAAGCTGGGACAGGACGGTGCGTGTCTGGTCACTGGCGGACCAGAGAGAACTGTACGTCCTGAAGGGTCACCGCAATACCGTCAACGCGGCAGTGTTCTCTGTTGATGGTAAGGAGCTGTTCTCCACCGGTACGGACGGAACGATCCGCGAATGGCGAATGAGTGACGGCCAGGAAGATCGCATTATCTACAATCACGGTTGGGGCGTGAACGTTTTGGCAGCCCTGCCCGGTGGTGAGCAACTGGCGTTCGGGGCGTTGAACGGAACAGGCGCCGTTCTCGATATCAGGAGCGGCGAAATTGTCCATGAACTGGCCCAACGCGACAGGCCCATCCTTTCGTTGGCTGTGTCGGAAGCCCACCATCTCATAGCCATGGGCGGTGGAGATGGCATTGTGTCGGTGCACGACATGAGTGACTGGACACCGGTGAAGCTGCTCGACAATCCATACGGGCCGATCTGGGCGCTCGCCTTCTCACATGACGGTGACGGGCTGTATATGGGCGGACTTGATGATCTGGTCCACTATTGGCAGTTCCGCCCCGGTCGAAGCTTTGAGCCGGCAATCGGCACGTATCCTCGCCGCTTCCAGGTGGCGGAAGGCATCAGTCTTGGAGAGCGCCAGTTTGCTCGCAAGTGTTCTGTATGTCACACGCTGTCTGCAGATGACGCTAACCGGGCAGGCCCTACCTTGTGGAATGTGTTCGGCAGAAAGGCCGGCACCCTGCCGGGGTATGCCTACTCCAAGGCGTTGCTGACCTCATCCATAGTCTGGAATGAGCAGACAATCGGCGAGTTGTTCGAAAAGGGACCACAGCATCTGGTGCCAGGCACCAAGATGCCGTTGCAAAAAATGGCGAACAAGCAGGAGCGTGACGCGATGATCAGCTGGCTGAAACAACAAACGACACCACCAGCAAGACAATGACCGGGATTTAGGGCAATTGACGTTGCGCAGATGGCGGCGACCGCCTAAATCAATCAGTACAACACTCCATTACAATGGCTGCCGGATATGCGGCCGTGACAAGGAAAGGGGAGTAGCATGAAATCTTTTGTAGTAGCCGTGGCGGCGATGGCTATCATCGCTGTGGGAGCACACTTCGTCCTGCAATCGCTGGACATGTCTTCAGAGCGTGTGTTCCAGTCACACAACGTGCGCCAGTAGAGGCGGTCTCAAGGCTCGGCACATACAACGGAGTACCCGCAAATGGATGATGACAAGTTTAACATGTCGATGCGCAAGTTCCTCAAACAGGTTGGCGTGACATCGCAACAAAAAATTGAAGATGCCGTACGCAAGTCCGGCAAGACCTCGGGCAAGGTGACGGTCACCGCAAGACTGACTTGCGCGGAGGTTGGTCTTGACCATGAGGTTACCGGCGAGATTGATCTGGGGTGATGCAGCACGACGAGCCGCTTTTCCCTCCGCTGCTGAACAGCCGGCCTGTTGAGCCGGGTGTCGACGCAGCCGGGGTGGCCTTGTTGCAGATTGCTGCCGGCAAGTCCGCAGCTGGAGATACCTTCTGGTCGCAATCGCAAGACAGGATGAACCTCGCAATCGTTCTGGAACCGGAAGTGCCTCTGGCAAGGGCTGCACAAATGCTGCACCTGATGGCGGTCTCGTTTGGCGATGCGTTCGGCGCCATTGCACCACCGGAAATTGCGGTACAGGTGCGCTGGCCCGGCGACATCCTTGTCAATGGTGCCAAGGTAGGCTCTGTGTCCTTGTGGGTTCCGGCGCCAGCAACCGCTGTGCAGTTGCCGTCCGTAATGGTTTTGGGGTTGGATATTGCGGTTTCACTCGACCTGTCAGCCGCTGATCCAGGGGACTTTCCGGACCGCACCACATTGCATGAAGAAGGTGCTGGAGACATCACCAGCGTCGCGCTGCTTGAGTCAGTGTCGCGCCACTTTCTGACATGGCTGGATACCTGGACCCATGAAGGGTTCAAGGCTGTGCACAAGAACTGGTGGGGTCGCGCTGCTGGTATCGAAAGTGACATTGACATCCAGCATTGCGGAAGAGCCTTGCGTGGGCGAGTGACAGGAATGGACGATGAAGGCAATCTACTGTTTCGCAGCTGCAACTCTGATTGCGTGCAGGGGCTGGCTTTGCTGGAAGTGCTGAACAGGACTGAGATGTGATGGGCAAGGTTTTGCGCACGATCAGGTTCGATCAATCAGACGACCATGTGTTCGAGATACCGGCGGGCTCTGATCAGATCGCTTTGTCCGGTGCATTTGCCTTTGCCAGCATTGACCGCGACGAAATACGTGGCAAGACGCGACAAGCATTTGCCAACGGCTTTCTGGCGCTGCCCAGTCTTGGCCGTGCAACTTTTGTCAGTGTGGGTGAGGCAGACGAGATCGAGTACTCCGATGCGGTTGAAGCGCTGGCAAGGTTTCTGGTTACTGACTATGGCGCCCCTGACATGATCACCGCCCGACAGGCTGCCCTGGAAGAGTTGGACTTTGCGCGCGAACTTGCACAGGGCAAGCCGCTCAACACATTGCTGACTGTGCACCGAACGCTGAACGAAGACGGCGCGATCCATGAGGAGTACCGCGAGGTGTCCCCTCCCGGACAGGAGCGTCCGCACACACGGATATGGGATGTTGCCGATGAGTGAACGTGCCTGGCATTCTTCGGGAGCATACTTGCTGAACCGCTTGCCTGGGCGCGGTGGCCTTGAGGTTACGGCAGATTATCTGCGGGCGTACTTCGCCCGGCCTGAACTTGCACCGGTGGAAGAAAGCTGCGCGGCAGAGCACGATGTGCACGCGCGTCTTGTCGATGATCCGTACCTGGAAATAACCGAACAGCAGCTGGCGGCTTTTGCCGACCCTGATGCTACTGAAAACTACCGGATATTCCTTGCCTTCCGCGATCTTCTGGTCGCCTCGAAAACCGTGGAAAAAGCATACCTTTCAATTGTGCGTGGTGACGCGGGCAATGTGCCGCCGTTGTTCGTCGAGCAGATCGTGCACGCCATAATGGCCGGTATTCTGCACGGCCAGAAAGATCCGATGAGATGGCGCGCAGCCGAGCTGTTCTTCCGGGTGCAAAACGTGTCAGCCGATGAGGGGCAGTTGATGCTGGCCGATGAAGAAGTCGTCGAGATGTTTGCAGAAACCGGCGGCATGGGAGGATTGGGGCAGCTGGTCATGGAGGCCGCAACACCGCTCAAGCAGGTGCAGCTCGATGTTCTCGATGAAGACAACAAGGATACATACTGGTCGCGTGCCGAGCGCTTCGACACGGTTGTCGATTTTCGATTCACCCAACCGGCGAACGACGCCTTTGCCCGCGTAGTAGAGCACTGGATTGGTCATTTTCTGGGAGTTGCTGTCAGGGTGCAGCCTGTGCAGCGCATCGATGACGAGAGGTGGACCTGGCACATTGGTCTGGACGCGGAAGCGACCGGGCTACTCAACAAGCTCTATGAAGGCCACGAACTGACACTGGAAGAAGAGCTCAACATCGTTGGTCTGTTCAAGATGGACATACTTGATCAGCAACATGTGGTGGAAAAGGTTCGCGGGCGGCCAGTCTGGCTGGCTATATGTAAACAGCCTGACGGCAAGCTGAGAATGAAGCCGCAAAACTTGCTGGTGAACATGCCGTTGCAGCGCGGCTCATGACGCAATAAAGTTACATTACAAACAGCGGAGGAAGAGGCATGGACAGACGGCATTTTCTTGATAAGGGCAGGGCACGCTTTCTGGCCGGCCTGATCGGTGTGCTGGCTTTGTGCGCCATCGCCCTGACCTACTATACACAACAGCAGACCGATACTGCGGGCCGTGGAACGATCGTCGGTTCAACCGGGGTAACGGACCCGTCAGGCAATCCGAAATTCCAGGAATGCCGCGACAAGCGCTCTGCCGACATTGCCAACATGTTGAGTGACGGTGTCATTGATCAGGCCAAGCATGATGATTTTCTGGCCAACGCCGTTCAAACCTGCGCCGGCATGTTTCCGCCAGATAGTTGAGCCACAAGATCAACTGGCTCAATCATCATCCATCAGGAAGTCGTCGGCGCTGAGGTCCTTGCCGTTGGTGCCCTTGCGTTCGGCAGCGAGGTAGTCGGCGGTGGTGCGGATGCGCGGCCGTTCACCAGCCTGAAACGGGTCGTTGTTGGAGTTTGCCTGATGCTCGATGCGGCAGGTATCGCACATCTTGATCAGCTTGGCCGCGTCGTCGTCGCCAAACATGGAATGCTTGCCGGCAAGTTTCTCACTGATCTTTTCGATGGTGCTTCTTGTGCCAAATTCCTTGCCGCAGGAGATGCAGGCAAAAGGTTCTTCCTCGTGCTTCACGACTGGCGATAGGGCAGCGGCTGAAAAGTTGTAGCGCGTTTCCAGTGAGATTGCATTTTCAGGACAGGTTGTGCGGCACAGACCGCATTGAACACATGCTGCTTCGGTAAAGTTGAGCTGTGGCTTGTTAGTGTTGTCGGAAATAGCGTTGACCGGGCAGGCACCGACACACGCCTGACACAGGGTGCAGGCCTTTGTGTCAACAATGATCTGGCCATAGGGCGCTGTGTCTGGCAGCTTGATCACCTCAGGTGCATCGCGCACATCAGCGTGCAGTGTCGCCAGCATTGTGCGAACCACATCCCGCTTCGAACCCACGCCAGACACAGCATGGGCCTTGAGCCCGTTTCCGGTCTTTCCTGTACGCAATGCTGTATCCAGTGCATCCGGATCTGTCTCGCAAATGATGGCGACGCTGCAATCCAGCCCCAGTCCGCTGGCGAAGGCTTGCGCCAGATCGGCTTGCACCTGTAAGCCGGCAAGTTCATCCCGCTTTGCCGGATTGGCAATGACATGCACCTTACTTGCGCCTGCAACAAACATGGCAAGCAACGCTTCGTGTCCCGTTTGGGTAACCTCGTTGACCCCTAGCGGCAGCACATGTGCCGGTAACCCGCGCCCGAACCGCGCGGACATGGATATCAACTCCATGCCAAACGAATTGTCGTGCACGAGTATCTCCGGCGTCTTGCCACCTGCTGAAAGGTAGGTAGACAGTAATGTGTTGATACGCCCAAGCAGGTCGGTGCGCTTTGGCATCTGGTATGATGCAGCACCGGTTGGGCAGACAGCAGCGCATGATCCGCATCCGCCGCAAATCACCGGATCAAAGGCTACTCCATCACCTGCCGAAATGATGGCACCTGCCGGGCATACGTCCAGGCAGCGGGTGCAGCCGGTCTTCATGGATCGCGAATGAGCGCATATGCTCTGGTCGTAACGGACATAAAGCGGTTTTTCGAATTCACCCGCCATGTCAGACAACTCGAATACGGCCTCCATGACCTGTGCTGGATTGCCCGGGTCCACTTTCTTGTATCCGTCGCGAAGGTGTGGGCCCGTGAACAATGCTGGTCCCTGTGACATGTCGAGGATCAGCGCACAGCTGGATGATGCACCATCGCGCGACATGACGAACTGGGCTTCCTGTCTGGCAGACGGCATCAGCGGTGCATAGCCGTCCACAACAATCTCGAATGCTCCCAGGCGGCCTGTCGCCTTTGCGATGCTGCCTTTGAAAATGGCTACATCGGCGCTGACTGGCGGTACAATGCCATCTGCATCGCTCAACAGCAGAGTGACAGGTATCCGGGTATTTAGCTTGCGGGCAGTGTCCAGCGCTTGCTGACCGCTGCCATAGACCAGGCATTGACCACTGGACGAAACGTTGATCGAGCCTGCCGGTTCGTTGGTGCGGGCAGCATCTGCAAGAAGCGCCGCAGTCCTGGCATGCCCTGGCGCCTTGTCAGCGCTCCAGCCGCTACGCTCCCGGATGTTTACAAAGCGCAATTCACCTTCGTATTGCTGTTCCTGCGCAAGTTCGCTGAACAGTGGCGCTTCTTGTGTGCACCCTACCAGTACCTTGTCATGGCTCTTCAGCGCGTCAGCAAACCGGCCAACTTCGCTTCGGCACAAGGTGGTATGGACCTCGGGTTCTTCATCTGCTGATGTGGACTTGCAAATCTTCTTGCCATCGAGCGTCATACTGCGCTCGCAATTACAGATGAGGATTTCGTAGCCGTTCAGTTTCATTTTCTGCCTTGGGTTGCACGCTTGCGGTATTTCGCAATGTGATATGGTCAGATGTAACCTATTCTTGCTGTGCTAAGCAGTACATAAATCCATAATGCGGGAGAACATTTTTGGCTGATGGCACGTCGATATACATGTCGCTCATCTTTGAGCGGGCAGCTTCTTCCCATCCCTGGCTGGACTGGGAATGGAAAGTTGTTGGCATCATGCCTGTCGCTGATGCAGACGCCAACCGGCCACCGCACCTGATGGAACAGTCTGCAACCTTTGCCCGCTGGCTGGGAGAACCGTCCCGGCTGGACCTGCACCGGACCGATGTTGATGCCTATGTCTACAATCTTACATCACCGCAAGCTTCCATCTATTCCGTGGCACAAGAGCGGGAAGAACCTGTTGCTGGTGGATTGACCTGGCGAACGCACCTGGTCACCATGAGCTCTTACGAGGCGGAAGAGTACATGTCAGGTGATGATGTTCTGATCGGCAAGCTGAAGT
Organism: uncultured Alphaproteobacteria bacterium; assembly: GCA_963787895.1. Lineage (GTDB taxonomy): Bacteria > Pseudomonadota > Alphaproteobacteria > Rhizobiales > Aestuariivirgaceae > Anderseniella. Next base: position 410,226 of record CAWBEX010000007.1, read on the forward strand.
TGCAAGGTGATTTGCTTGAATGGTTGGAAGCATTTGTGGCTGCCCACTACACGGAAACGGAATTCAAGAAGCGTCGGCGCGACCGTGTTGACCAGGAAGAGCACAAGTTCGGTCAGGAGAGTTTGGTAGAGCTGCGAACCAGAATGCTCGCTGCCGGAAGACCTGAAGGAGAAATGCATTGACCAGCGGTGAAGACGGGTTCCTGTCGCGCTGGGCGAGGCGGAAACAACAGGTACGGGAAGAAGATGAGCGTGAGGCTGCTGTTGCGCCATCTTCTGAAGTTGAAGTGCCGGCTGCCAGTGAGGCCGCCCTGCCAACCGAGCCAGATCGTGATCAGCGTGACACTCCGCCCGATGAGGAGACACGCCAGCAATGGATCGAGGAACTCGAAGCAATCGACATCGACACACTCAACTATGACAACGACTTCACGGTTTTTATGAAGTCCTGGGTGCCCGGCGCATTGCGTCAGCGCGCGCTGCGCAAGCTTTGGACCACCAATCCGGCGCTGGCAGTCCTGGACGGCTTGAACGATTATGATCTTGATTACACTGACAAGGCGATGCGGGCAGGCACTGTTGTTTCCAGCTATATGCCTGGCAAGGGCTATGCGTCTTTGGAAGAGACAATCGAAAAGGTGGCGGCTCTGGCCGATGCTGGTGAGGAGGGAGCAGCAGAAGATGTGGCTGACATTGCAGGAGACGAGATCGCGCCTGATGGCCAGCCTTCAGAACTTGAAAAGGGGGCTGGCGATGCTGATCCGGGCTTTGCTGATTCGGATTCGGATGCAAACGGCAAGGGTTCTGCATGAGTTTTGCCGTTACAGAATTGGTTAACGATTTGATATTGTCCTGCATTCGTGGTCAAAATTGACATACGGGGACTGATTCCATGTGTATGAGACGCTGACTTTGAGACAACAGTCGGAGGATCACTACAGACAGTGCATGTCTCGCCATTGGAAGGCGGTGTCAATGCCGGATCTGAGGGGTATAGAGACATGAAGACTTTACTACTTTTGCTGGGCATCATTCTGATCGCGGCGGGTGTCGCGGTTGGTATGTTGAACGTATTTTCACCTGGCACCGTGACGGTGGGCCTAAATCTTGATGTGGCAGCAACACTGTTTACCGGTGGTTGCGTCCTGTTGGGGCTGTCATTGGTTGCTGGCAATTTGTCCGACTTGCTGACACAGCGTGACACGGGCAGCACCGGGCACAATGACGCGCCGGATGCACGAGCCAACAGTGATTTGCCGGATTTCATGGCTCCAGCTGGTGCGGCCGCGGCTGGCGCCGTTGTCGCAGGCACGGCACGGGGGGCATTTGGAAAGACGCACGATCACGCGCTGGATGATGCCGCAGACGCGGTAACACAGTCTGTATCTAATACAATGGATGCAACAGTTGATGCTGCTGAAGAGGCAACCAGCGGCGATGACAACTTTCAGGACGATTTGTCATCGCTCTTTGACAAGGCACCCGATGCCAATGACGCCTTGGGCGCTCCAATCGATACAGCCTCTGATACTGCCAGCGACTTGATAAGTGACTTGGACGATGCCGGTGATGCAGTTGCCGAGGCTGCCGAGGAGGCTGCCAGTGAAGTGATGTCTGATCTGGACGATGCCGGTGACGCTGTTGCCGAAATGGCCGAAGATGCAGCAGATGCCGTGAGTGAGGCAGCCGAGGACACTTCGGACGCCGCAGAGGATGCAGTTGAAGCGATTGCAGACGACGCTGCCGATGAAGCCGGCGGCGAGACACTGCCGCAAGAAGATGCCTTGTTCGTGGTTGAGGAGCGCACTATTCGAAAACGCCCCGCACGTCTTCTGTCAGACGGAACCGTTGAGGCAGAGACTGATGAAGGCTGGATGCGCTTTGAGAATGTCGAGCATGTAGAAGAATACCTTGACGCCATGAAGGCAACTGCCTGACCGGGTCATCGAGCTAGCTGCGAATTTGCAAGGAGGCTGCTCTTCGGAGCAGCCTTTTTGCTGTCATACAGGTGTACAGGAGTGACCAGGATTTTGCGGAGCCAGCTTGCTTAAATCAGCAAAGCGCTAACGCACATCCAGCACGGTGGTCTTGGCTGTGCGCATGACCTCCACTGCCGTGGAACCCTTAATGGCGCGTTGCAGCCGGGAGCGGCCTTCGTCAGTTACAACAATGACGGCGTGCTGGGATCCGGCTTCCACAATTTCCCTTGCAGCAGGCCCGACTGCCGTCCGGATGTCCTTGACCTTGATACCCATGGCTTTCAGTAAAGCGCGGGCATTCTTCACATTCTCATCGGCAGTACCCAGCCCCGCCTCTGTGGCAGAGGCGGAAAACAGCGTGATCGGCTCTCCGGCCGTGTGCGCTAGAACCGCAGCCCGGCGCACTGCTTGCATGGACCGTGATGTGCCATCTGTGCAGATGAAGAAGCCAGTCCTGTCCAGCGGCCGCCGTACCACCATCACGGAGCAGGGCGCATGAACAGCCACCTGCTGCACAATGCCGGCATCGAACAATGACCGGAACTCACCGCGCCAGCGCGATGGTTCGCCCATGATGATCAGGTTGTAGGGTCCAAGTTCATACTGGTCCAGAATGCCAGCAGCAGGTTCTGGTGCTGTCTTGAGTTTAAGCACCACGGAGCGGCCGGTCTCGGAAACAAACTCCACCTTGTTGTCTCCAAGCGGATCACCCCAGGCATCCTGATGACCAGCCTTGCGCGGCCATTCGTTGGCGTCGATGCCTTCTTCCTTGAGAATATCCAGTGTGTGCTTGAGCTTGTTGATGCCCGGCATTTCAAGGCCGGCATCGAGAATGTTCTGTCTGGCAACCCGCACCTGCAGGCCGCCCGACCAAAGACCCTGGTCGATGGAGCGCACGAACAGCACGATGATGTCGCACTCATCGGTCTTGGCCAGCCGGGCAGCCACTCGTACCGTGTCGAAGGATTCTTCAGTCTCGTCTATGCACGCAAGGATACGGAAGCGCGACCGGCGCTGGGCATAGACGTTTGCCAGCGCTTTCTGCATCGCCCGTTCGGCGCGGTCACTGAGCACATTTTTTCTGAACAGTTTCATTGCTTGAGACCAGTCCTATCGCAGTAGTGGCCAATAGAGATACGCAAACACCAGCAGGAGCACCAGTGACGCAATGGTCATGCGCCAGCCGGCTTTCAGGAAGTCCTTTCCGGTGAGATATCCCGAGGCGTAGATGATGGTGAACGCCGGGTGAGCGGCGGCGGTTATGTAGGCAAACGCCGACGATATGGCAGTGATGAATCCAACAGTCAGCGGGTCAGCCCCGCCCGCCGTGGCGGTTTTCAACACGATTGGGCCAAGCACTGCCACGGCGGCTCCGGCCGTCATGGTGTTTGTGACGAAGGTGGTCAGCACCGCGATAGCCGCTTCAAGCCCGTTGCCCGTTGCCAGGCCGACAGGACGCAGGATATCAACGAAATTTCCGGCAACCCATTCTGCCGCCCCTGTGTCCTTCATCTGCACACCAAGAGAGATGGCAGCTGCATACAACAGTACCACCCCCCAGTTCACACCGGAGTTTACGTCTTCCCAGCGCACCAGACCGAACACCAGAAAGGCAATGGCACCGGCTATTGCGACAATGCCTAGGCCGAGTTGTTCGGAGAACGAGACCCATCCGAATACCGTGACAATGAACACCGCGATGGACATCCATTGGGCAGGACGGATCGGGCCGTCGAGCGTGACCTGCGTGCGCAATCGTGTGACAGCGCGCGAAAGGTCCGAGTACTCCGGTTTGAATGTCCAGAATAGAATTGCGGTCACCACCGGCAACTGCAGCAGGAACATTGGATAGGCGTACATCATCCATGTGACGTAATCGACGATGAAACGGCTGGTTGCCGGGTTCGTCGGGTCGAAGAAGAAGTCCTTCCAGTATCCGATCATGATGGCGTTGCGCGCACCGCCGGAGGGCGTACCGATACCGGCGATTGCGCAGCCGTAGGAGATTGACAACAGCAGCACGGCTGCAAGGTTCTTGACCTTTTTGGGATCGTTCGAGGTCAGCGAAATCAGTGTGATGCCAACAGGCAGCATCATCGCGGCAACGGTATGCTCACCGATGAACGAAGCCAGTACGCCACAAGTCAGCGTAATGCCGAAACTTATGCGCAAGGTGCTGGTGCCGGTGACCTGCACTATGGCCCATGCGATGCGCCGGTCGAGTTTCTGTTTCACAACCGCCACCGCAAGCATCAGTGCTCCCATGATGAACAGGACGGAATCGGTCATCAGGCTTTTGGCAACAGTGGTTGATTCAATGCCCAGCAGAACCACCTGACCAACCACAATCATCAACGCCACTGTCGGCAGCGGCACCGGCTCGGTGATAAACAGGATGGTGGCAAACAGCGACATTGTCAGCACGATCTGACCTTCACGGCTAAGTCCCTCATAGGGGCCCGTTTGCATGAAGGCAAACGCCAGCATGATGGCGATGAAAAACCAGCGCTTCTCCCAGAAATAGTAGAGATTGACCTGGTTCTTGATGTGAATCCATCGTTGATAACCGTGCCGCTGCAACTTGTGCAGCCGGTGTTCACCATAGTCAGCTTGAAGGCTGTCTCGCGCCAGTTGAAATGCTGTATCGCTCATGCCAAGTCCCTTGCGAGTCCCGTCGTGCTTGTGACAGGCTCGGTTTCATTCACAACAGTATTTCGCAAGCGATGGACCAGCCCGCAATGACAAATCTCAATGCCATTCTTGATCATGCCGACGACCAGCTCAATGCCAGCCTGGACAGGCTTTTCGAGCTCTTGCGCATTCCTTCCATATCTACCGATCCGCAGTACAAGACTGAATGCCGAAAGGCAGGTCAATGGCTTGCAGATCAACTCACCGGCATGGGTTTTGACGCCTCGCTGCGCGATACCCCGGGCCACCCCATGGTCGTCGGTCGCTATGCCGGACCTGGAGGCTCTCCGCATGTTCTGTTTTATGGTCATTACGATGTGCAGCCTGCCGATCCGCTGGACAAATGGAATACCCCGCCATTCGAGCCAAAGCGCGTAACGGGAGACGATGGAGTTGAGCGCATTTATGCCCGTGGCGCCAATGACGACAAGGGCCAACTCATGACCTTCATAGAGGCCAGCCGGGCCTGGATCAACACAACAGGCGGTTTGCCATTCTCGGTGACCGTGCTGTGTGAAGGCGAAGAAGAAAGCGGCAGTCCGTCGCTGGAGCCGTTCCTGAGGGAAAATGCAGCTGAATTGAGCCGCGAAATTGCACTGGTATGTGACACCGGCATGTGGGACCCGGACACACCGGCAATTTCAACAAGGCTGCGCGGCGTTGCGCACACTGAAGTGACAATTGTCGGACCGCGTATCGACCTGCACTCCGGTTTCTATGGCGGCGCTGCATACAATCCGATCCATGTGTTGACGAAAATCCTGGCCGACATGCGCAACGATGATGGCAGTATTGCCATTCCCGGTTTTTATGATGGCGTGCCCGAGTTACCGGCGCAAACCGCAGAACAGTGGCAAGGCCTGCAGTTTGACGAGGCGAAGTTCCTTGGCGACGTCGGTCTGACCTCTCCGGCAGGCGAGACAGGGCGAAGCGTGCTGGAGATGACCTGGTCGCGCCCGACACTTGAAGTCAACGGCATATTCGGCGGCTATACGCAGGCCGGTTCCAAGACTGTTATCCCGTCTGAAGCGACGGCTAAAGTGTCCATGCGCATGGTCGGTCAGCAGGACCCTGATCAGGTTCTGAAGAGTTTCAAGAAGTTCGTGCTGGACCGATTGCCAGATGGCTGCAAAGCCGAATTCCGCGGACGGACCGAAGGCTCACCTGCAATCGAGATATCCGAAGACAACCCCCATTTGAAGAAGGCGGCAAGCGCGCTGGAAGCCGAGTGGGGCAAACCTGCTGTTATGATGGGGTGTGGCGGGTCCATCCCAGTAGTGCGGTCGTTTGAGGATATACTCGGGATGAAATCGCTATTGGTCGGGTTCGGCTTGCCAGACGATGCGTTGCATTCACCCAACGAGAAATACAACATGAAGTGCTTCCATAAGGGCATCAGGAGTTGGGTGCGCATCATTGGCGAATTGGCCAAATGACTTCCGGGGCGGTCTGCGCGTGCTGAAGCAACTGATAATCGGATCAACCGTCATCATTGTCACTGTGGCAATTCAGGCTGAGATGTTCGCGCTCATGACGCGGCGGCACGAGCCGGTGCTGGCTTGGACGCGCTCCAGGTTCCGACGGTTTTCCGGCACCGCCTTCATCACCTTCGCCATGCTTATGGTGCTGGCGACGATGACAATCGAGGTTTGGTTGTGGGCATTTGTGCTGTTGGCAACCGGCGCGGTGAGCGGGCTGGAGCCTGCCGTCTATTTCGCGCTTGTTTGCTTTACTACACTGGGGTTCGGAGACATCACACTGCCGATTGAATGGCGGCTTTTGTCCGCACTGATTGGTGCCAACGGATTTCTGATGTTCGGTTGGTCGACGGCCTTCATGGTCGAACTTATCAGGAAGAGCCGCTGAAGACCTTCTGCATGATGGCGCCGATTTCCCGCTCGCGTTGATCTTGCGACGACGAGAGGCCGCCAACCATGCTCGCCTTGTCCTCATCCGGGCGATGCTGGTTTAGTTTCCATACACCTTCCAGCGTGTGAACCTGCAATTCGAACCCGACAATACCGCGCAGCATGGTCGCGACGTAGTCGTCCGGTGCGTCTGACACTTTCCAGGGATTTGGCCTGTATGCCTCATTGCGATCCGTGAGGGCGTTAACGTGAGACAGAAGCCAGTCTGCATCATGATGTGTGGTCGAAGTTCCATGTGCGTGGACAACAATGTAGGTCCATGTAGGCACAACTTTGCCGGTTTCCTGTTTTGTCGCATAGTTGGACGGTGACATGTAGGTGTGCGGTCCCTGGAAAATGGCCACGGTTGAGGAATTGCCCTCTTGAATGATTTTCCAGTGATCGTTGGCGCGTGCAAAATGGCCCAGCAGTTTCACGCTTCCAGCAGCCTGCGGCATAGCCAGCAGCGGCATGTGCGATACCTTCAAGCTTCCGTCAGGTTTTGCCGTGACAATGACGGCAAACTGGATGGACCGCATCGCATCCACTAGTACACCGGAGTCTTCCTCGCGTGCGGTTTCGCGTGCATAGACAATGTTTGGCATTCACAGGCCCGCCATCTTTGCCTTGTTGACCTCAACAAGTTCTGCCTCGGTATGGCCGTGGTCATAGGCTGGTGAAAGCACAAGTTCCGCCGACTTAAGGTCAAACACCATGAACCCGGTCATGTGCTGCAGGTAGTCCGGCCAGTATTCTTCAAAAAGTGCAATCAACGCCTTGTCCGCAACTGCTTTCCCGCTCATGTGACCTTTGGCAGAAACCCGAACCGCCTTGCGCGACAGTGGATCAAGGAAGCAGATTTCGCACGCAGGGTTGTTCCGCAGGCGTCTGGCTGTGCCGGGTGAGCGGATGTTGCCGCATGCAATGGTCTTGGTGTCGAGGACGCAGAAGGTCGCCTTGGGTGATACAGCGGGCGTGCCGTCTTCGCGCAAGGTGGCAACAAATCCTGCCGTATGAGTGCGGATCAGTTTTATCATTTCGTCTGTCAGCATGGCTCAGACCTTTCTGCCTGCCCTGAAATTCCTGGCGTGATCAGGTGGTGACATGCCAGCTAGATTGCGCGGATCATCAATTGGCTCGCCGGTGACAATGGACAGCGGAACTACTCCGGCCCAGATAGGCAGTGAATAGTCCTCCTCATCGTCACCCGGAGGCCCGGAGCGTACTTTCACAGATGCTTCGTTAAGCGGCAAGCGAAGAACCGTCGTGGCCTTCAATTCCTTGGCTGTCATGGTGCGCAAGCTTTCCCAGCGGCCTGGAAACCATATGTCGAACATGGCTTTCAGGCTCGCTTGCTTGTGGCGACTTTCATCGACGATTTCTGCCTCACCAAACACCATGCAGGACCGGTAATTGGCCGAGTGATGAAACCCCGAGCGCGCCATGACAAGTCCGTCCCAGATGGTTACGGTGAGACACACCTGATGTCCCTGTGCATTCCTCAGGAAGCGGCTGGCCGATGAACCGTGCCAGTAAACATGATCGTTCTCGCGCCATTGCAGTGTGGGAGTGACCACTGGCTTCCCGTCAACCGCATATCCTACGTGGCACAGGGGCATGGTATCCAGCACAGCATGGATCGCTTGTGCATCGTAGGCGCCGCGTTCATGCAAGCGCTTGACGCGGGTGCGCTGTGATGGGGCGATGATTTGGTGGGCCAAGCTCTTTCTCCTTGCAAGCCAAACTGGTGTCGCTCTACAAGATCGGACAAGTGGCTTTATCGAAATGGCCAATAATGACAAAACAAACAAGTCCACTATTTGATGCAGCAGCGGCCAGCATCGCACTGGCACGCGACAGTGAGACACCGATGCATGTGCAACTCACTCAGCAGCTCCGCAGTCTCATTCTCAGCGGACGCATCGGGCCTGGTGCCCGCTTGCCATCCAGCAGGGCGCTTGCGGCTGATCTTGGCGTGTCTCGACTGACGGTAACCACCTCGATGGATCAGCTTGTCGCAGAAGGCTACGTGCGCGGTGAGCATGGCCGCGGACTGTTCGTGGAGCCGAACCTGCCGGACTCGGCCTTGAAAGCAAGCCCAGCGCCACAACCGATCAAACTGGACAAACTCGTCAGGTCACAGCGACGAGAACTGCCGTTCAGGCCAGGGGCACATGATCAAAGGTTGTTCCCGCATGCTGAGTGGGCCAGGCTGCTGCAGAAATGCTGGCAAAGTGAAGCTGCAATGGCGCAAGATTCGGCAAACCCTTGCGGCAATGCGGATCTTCGTGAAGCCGTTGCAATGCACCTGCATGAATGGCGCGGCCTTCGTTGTCAGCCGCAGCAGGTCCTGGTAACGGCGGGAGCTGCCGACGCTGTCAGTCTTCTGGTGCGGGCCTTGCGCCTGGCCGGCGAGAAAGTTGTTTTGGAAGACCCTGGCTATCCATTGTTCAAGGATGAGTTGTCGCTGTCAGGCGTGAAGACGCTGCATCAGAGGATCGATCACGTCGGAATTGATCCGGCCGCATTGCCTCCAGCGCGGATGGCGATCGTCACCCCCTCGCGGCACTATCCGGTGGGCACAACCATGCCGCTTGCCCGCCGGCTAGACCTGCTGGCCTGGGCGAAGGCACACGATGCATTGGTGGTGGAGGACGACTTTGACAGTGAGTACCGTTACCGCGGCACGCCGCTGCCGGCCTTGATGGGACTGAGTGATAGCGAAAGCGTCATATACATGGGTTCGTTCTCGCAGGTGTTTTCACCGTCTGTGCGCCTTGGTTATCTGGTTGTGCCCGAAGGCCTCGTCGCAGACTTCGGTAGGGCCCTCGAGGCTCGCGGAACTCAAGCCTCCAGCATCGTCCAGGCACCTCTGGCACGATTCATCAAGTCAGGTCGTTTCGGCACACACATCCGTCGAATGCGCCGCATTTTTGCCGCCCGTCAGCAGGCATTGCTGAACAGCCTGAACACTCATCTGAATGGCATGCTACACGCAGAAGCCGAAGCTGGCGGCATGCACCTGACTGTGCGGATGGACCCATCACTGTCGGCACGCATGAGTGATGTTGAGGTATCCGCAGCAGGCTCTGGCGCCGGGCTGACATTGCCTGCCTTGTCAAGGTACTGTGCGCTGGAACCAGCTGAGCAGGGTTTGCTGATGGGATATTGCGGTTTTGATGAAGACGAGATGGAAGCTGCCTGCATAGCACTTGCAAAGCTGCTCAAGGCAGACGCCGTCAGATCTTCTCAAGTCCGCACCATTCGGCAATGAAAAGCGCGATGGACCCGGTAACCCGCTTTACCGATGTCAGGGACACCCGTTCGTCGAAGCCATGGATGTTCTGCGAATATGGACCATAGACAAGGCAAGGGATGTCGCCATACAGCACGAACACACGACCATCAAGGTAACCAGGTGTGACCATGGTTTCCAGTGATTTGCCATACGCACTGGCATGCGCGCGCCCAAGCGTGGCTTCCGCTTCAGAGCCTTCTTCCAGCACATATCCTTCTGCAAAGAAGCCGTTGAATTCAACCTCCGGCGGGCTGTTGGACAGGTAGGCATTCTCAAGTGCAGTGCTGCGAATACAGTCTTCGATTTCGCGTGCGGCATCACGCGGATCGATACCGGGATAGATGGAAATCCGGCAGTCGAAAGTACACCACGCAGGCACTGATGAGGCCCAGTCGCCGCCCGCGATCTTTCCAATGTTGAAGTTGATCGGGTGATTGTAGTCCTCGAAATAGCGATGGTCTTTCTGGCGCGAGTTCCATTCAGTTTCAAGCTTTCGAAGACCCTGCATGATTGCAAAACTTGCTTCTATGGCATTGGCGCCTGCGCCTGCCTCACGCACGTGCACCGGCAACCCGCGTACCTTTACCTGGAACCAGATCACACCGACATTGGCACGGATCAGCTTGTCATCTTCCGGTTCCGGGATGATGGCAGCATCGGCCCGGTAGCCGCGCACCAGCGCAGATAGTGCACCGTTGCCTGTGCACTCTTCCTCGGTAACTGACTGCACATGCACGGTGGCGGCAGGTTGGTAGCCGATTGATTTCAGCGCATCCAGTGCGGCGATGTTGGCTGCAAGGCCGGCCTTCATGTCGGCTCCGCCACGACCATACAACCAGTCGCCGTCACGCCACGGCTCAAACGGTGGTTTCGACCACATATCCAGCGGGCCAACAGGCACAACGTCGACATGCCCATTGAGAATGAGTGACTTTCCGGTTTCCTCGCGCGGCCGAAGCGTACCCACAACGTTTATGGCATTTGAATAGTCGACCTTCACAGGTGAGAAGCCAGGGTGGTTCTCAATGTCGGGCACTGAAATGGCCCAGCGATCCATGCTGAGACCGCGCTTCTTCAGTTCTGAAAAAAGAAAGTCCTGGCAGGTATGTTCCTGCCCTCGTAGCGACGGAAACCTGATCAGTTCTTCGGTGAGCGACACTTGATCCTCAAAACCGGCCTCCACGGCTGCCAGGATGTCCTTTGTCAACTTTTTATCGAGTGTCAATTGTTTGCCTCGTTGCGGTTATATGAAAGCTTGATACTGAGTTCGCGGCCAAGTTTCTTGCGCATTGCCTGGCCAAAATCCTCGAAGCCATTGGCAGACAGCACGAACGATCCCGGTCCCCCGGCCACGAATGCCTTGTAGTACGCCGCGAGTCCCACATCGCCGTCAAGAATGGCCAAACCATTTATTGTGATGTTGCTGTTGATTGCGCGGTTGCGGGCAACCGAGGGATGCTCACCAGAATTGTTGCGCCCGTCACCTGACACGTCGATGCGCAGAAACTCACCGTCAATTCCGTTGGTCGCTATCATCTCCATGGATCGGCTAATGGCATTTCCTATGGCAGTGTAATTGCCGGTATTTGACCTTGGCGCGCCTGCCACTTGCCGGGCCAGCGCGCGCACCGACGCCTCTTCTGATACGATGGTCCAGTCCACTGCCACCTTGCCCATCAGACCGCCACTCCAGTGCAACAGCGCGATCGCCACCCCGTCCTTGTGCTGGCCAATAATTTGAACAATCTCCTCGCTCTCCAGGGCCGCTGCGATACCGCGCATTTGCAAGGCGTACTCAATGTCATTGACGCTGGCCGATGTGTCCACCGCAAGCACCAGCTCTATGGACACAGCCTGCGCCTTTACCGGTATGGCGGCCAGCAGTAGCAAGACCAGTCCTGTCAGGATCTGTTTCATTCACTCAATCCAATTGACCTGATTAATACAGCCTGCCACCTTGCCGGGCCTGTGCCAAAAGGAATTCTGCAGCAATGAAAATAACCCGTGTCAGGGCGACCCCGGTCAATGTCCCGTTGGAAGCTGCCTACATCTGGTCTTACGGCGCTCTGCCGGGGTTTACTCAGACCATTATCGAGGTTGAAACCGACGAAGGCATCACGGGCATTGGCGAAGCGCCCTCGGCGGCAGCGGCCGATGTTGTAAACAGCCGTTTCTCGCAAGCACTTGAAGGATGTGATCCTATAGACATGACAGGGTGTGAGCTTCGCTGCCTGCCCTCTAGTCGTGGCGTACAATCGGTTTCGGAGCTGGCTTTGACCGCCATCTGGGGCGGGGTGGAGATGGCGTTGTGGGACCTGCGGGGGAAGGCGTGGAACCAGCCAGTCTACCAGTTGCTCGGTGGCGCGGTGCGCAAGGACATCGCCTTCACTGAATACTTTGCCTATCGCAATGCAGAAGGTGGCAAGGGTGGTGAGAAAAGCGCGACTGAAGTGGCTGAGTACTGCGCTCGCATGAAGCAGGAGCACGGCTCAACCATGTTCGAAGGCAAGGTATCCGATGCCGAGCCGAGGGACGCTATTGCTTTGGCAACAGCGGTGCGCCGCGCCATCGGAGACAGTGCACTCTTTCGGGCAGACTCAAATCACGCCTACACGGTGGCCACCGCGCGCATGATGGCGCCCGCCTTTGAGGAACTGGGCATCGATTGCTGGGAAGACCCGGTCGGCACTTATGAAGACATGGCCCGGCTGCGGCCGCATACGCGGCTGGCTTTTTCATCCCACAACATTGACTTTCCAAAAGCCGCGGCGCTCAAGGTGCCAGACAGTATCGTGACAAACATCGCCGGCCATGGCGGGTTCACCCGCACATTGAAATTCATTGGCGCGTGCGAGCAGATGGGCATTGGTTTCTGGTGCTATTCCGGTGACACCGGCGTGGCAACTGCTGCCTACATGCACCTGTGCGCCAGTCAGAGCTGGATTACCAAGCCGAACCAGTCTCTGCTCAGAATGCAGCCTTATGATGTGATAGAAGAAGGTCCGTTCCGTCCGAAAAATAATGTGGTGAAGGTGCCGGAAGGGCCGGGCCTTGGTGTGACCCTGTCACAGGAAAAGCTGAAATACCTGCACCAGCACTATCTCGATCATGGCGCAATGAACAAATATCACAACCCGGACAATCCGGGTCGTTACATCCGTTTGCCCTTGGTCTAGGCGCGCCCCGAAGTGCGCTCTATCGGGCCGGATATCAGCACCCGGCCGCTATCGGGCACTTCATCGAGGTGTTCCGCAGAAACGGAAATGAAATCGCGCTGGCCACGTTCCATCAGGCTGAGGCGGACAGGCTCGCGTGAGTAATCCAGGCCGGGGTGCAGCATCAGCCTTGCTCCTGCACTGGCTGGCAGGAACAGCCAGTTGTCACCTGCGGGTCGAAATTCAATAGTTGCATTGCCGGTGCGCGTGGCAATGGCCGGGCGGGGCCAGATCAAAGGGTCGGGCGTACGCTCTGGCAGGACATGGGTTGGGTCAAAGGCCGGGGCATCGGGAACTGGTCGCAAATGATCGTCTTCGTAGATATCACCGCCCTCGGCGACTTGCGCATACATGCCGCAAAATGCGTGGCCGGTGTAGGTTCGCAACAGGTCCACCACGTCGATGCTGGTGTCGCCGCTCCAGGGGTCTGCGGCTGTGGCTGCACATCGCATTGCCGGTCGCAGGATGCGAAGCTTGGTGCTGCCAATGCGCAGTGTTTGCCCGGCAAGTGCAAACTCGTCAAATGCCTGAAGCCCGGTGATGTACAGGTTGGCTCGAAATCGCAAGTGCGACAGGGTCAGGCCCGACACCCACTCCAGCCACTCTACCGTGGCAAGATTGACTATCGACAACCCTGTGTCGGTAAAGTCCCAGTGACCGCGCGCCTGCTGCAGCCTGTGCAGGGCGATAGGTGCTTCAGGGCCTGCCTTGAAGTGATGGTTCATCAGGGCATTGACCGCGCCATCACTCCCTCCATCCAGCCCGGCTGAGGCTGTAGCATCGTCAGGCGAAGTGATGGTGAGCTCGTTGTCAGCAGTATTCACGCTGGCGGAAAATCCGGCCATTTGCGGATAAACCGTCATCTGAATGAAACTGCGGGCAGGTGTCCAGGTGCTATCGTCTGGCGGTGGCGGCTGGTTGCCGGAAGTGAAGGCATAGGCACGGTCGAAGGTGATGCCCGCACCCGCCATCAGTGTCGCGCTCTGCATTCGCTCGGCACGCATGCCCTTTACCGGGTAGCGATAAATGTATTCCAACCGCATCGTCATTCAGCGCACTAGCCTTTTGCCGAAGCCCACCCGCTTTTTAAGTTGCCGCTCACGGTACAGTGTAAACAGGCCGGACCCGACAATCAGCACGATACCTAGTAGCGCCCACCCGTCTGGCACGTCGCCGAAGACCAGATAACCCAGAATGAGTGCATATATGATCAATGTGTAGCGGAACGGAGCAGTGTAGGCGACTTCTGTGTCGCGCAGCGACATGACGGTAAACAGGTAACCGCCGACCAGGAATACCGAGCCGAGAATGATCCAGCTGATTTCTCCTGTCTTTATAGCGGTGAAACCGTCGAGCAATGTCCATATCAGTCCAGCCAGCATGACAAACACAGAGTTGGCGAATGCCACGATTATTGACGGTACATGTGTGGCAAGGCTTCTCGTGGCGAGGTCACGCAACGCCACCGTGAAAACACACGCGAGCGCCAGCCAGGTGTAGCTGTTAAATCCGTCGCCGCCCGGCTTGATGATCAGCAGTACTCCCAGGAAGCCTACCAGAATGGCGCTGATGCGCTTCCAGCCCACCGGTTCGCCCAGGAAGGCCATTGCCATAAGCGTTACCACCAGCGGCACGGCCTGAAGCACGGCGGTGATGTTGGGCAAAGGCAGGTGGAACAGAGCAGTGATGAACAGGAAAGTGGATACGACATCGAACAAGGTGCGCAACATGATCTGACGTGAGAACGCTTTGGAAATGTCACCCGCGTGACCCATAAGCACTACCAGCACCGCGATGATGGCGCTGGCAAACATGCCGCGCACGAGGATGAACTGGCCTGCGCCCATGCCGTTGCCGACCATCTTCGCGATGGTGTCGTTCAACACGAAGCATAGCATGGCAAGTGACATCAACGAACCGCCACGCACCGCAGGCGGCATGGCTTCGCCGCTAGCATCCTTTTCAGCGTTGGAAACCCTCATGCCGTCTGCTTCAATCTAACAATGGACCCTTCTGGTGCAATAAGACATTGCTCGGAAGTATGCCATAGCGTTGCACGCAGGGGCGCCTTGTGCCATGAGCATTGCGGTAATCCAGATGAGGTGGAAAACAATGGTTGAAGGTGGCAATGTCGATACCCGCTATGACAAGGCGTTTCCGGTGTCATGGGAACAGTTTCATCGTGATGCGCGCGCGCTGACCTGGCGGCTGAATGAGTTCGGGCCGTTTCATGCAGTAGTGGCCATCACGCGCGGTGGGCTGGTGCCGGCTGCGGTCGTGGCGCGTGAGTTGGGCGTGCGTGTCATCGACACGATATGTGTGGCATCATATGATTACGGCGAGCAGGGGGATCTGAAGGTTCTCAAGGAGGTCAAGCAGGAGCTTGCGATTGACGGCGGTAAGGGCGTCTTGATCATTGACGACCTGGTGGACACTGGCAAGACGGCAAAGGCGGTGCGTGATTTGCTGCCGAAGGCCCATTTCGCAACCGTCTATGCGAAACCGTCCGGCAGGCCGCTGGTGGATACATTTGTCACCGAAGTAAGCCAGGATACTTGGATCTATCTGCCCTGGGATCTGACATTGCAGTTTGCGCCGCCAATTCGAGACGGTGCTAGTGCATAATATGAGCGAGTGCTGTTGGGGATGCCTTTGCGATGAACCATATTGAAGCGCTTTCCGCCAGAACACTGCCGCAGGCTCTGCTTGAGGCAGCTGCACTCCATGGCAAGTCATACTCCATCATCGAAGACCAAACCCGTGTGAAGTTGACCTATGACCGGCTTCTGCTTGGTGCACAGGTTCTTGGCCGGGTGTTCGCGCGTCAAACGGCGCCGGGTGAGCGCGTCGGCCTGCTGCTTCCCAACGTAAATGCCACTGCTGCAACCATTTTTGCACTGCTTTGGAGAGGGCGCACCGTGGCAATGTTGAACTTTTCCTCTGGTCAGAAGAACATCCTGTCCGCCTGCAGAACGGCGCAGATGAAGTTGGTCCTGACTTCGCGAGTGTTCGTTGCCAAGGCCGGTCTAGAAGATGTGGTGGATGCGATCGAAGATGTCGCCCGCGTAGTTTACCTTGAGGATGTACGCAAGTCACTCGGCGTGCTCGACAAATTGCGCGGGGTAATCGACAAGCTGCGTGCCAGTCGTATTCATGCTGCCAGTGGGGTGAAGCCGTCTGATCCGGCGATCATTCTCTTCACATCCGGGTCGGAAGGAGAGCCAAAGGGCGTGGTTCTGACCCATTCCAACATCCTTGCCAACATTGCGCAGGTGGACGCCCACATAGACCTTTCGCGGTTCAAGACGTTCTTCAATCCGCTGCCGGTGTTTCATTCGGTTGGCATGACGGGCGGCTTGTTGTTACCGCTCGTCCAGGGCATCCGCGTGGTGCTGTATCCCAGCCCGCTGCATTATCGTGAAATTCCCAAGCTGGTGGGCGAAGTGCAGGCTGATCTGCTGTTCGGCACCGATACGTTCATTGCAGGTTACGCAAGGGCTGCTGCTGCTGAGGATCTTGCTTCAGTCAAAATGATAGTGGCTGGCGCAGAGCGGGTGCGCGATGAAACGCGCAATCTGTGGGCAAGGCATGGCACCGAGATTGTCGAAGGGTATGGCGCCACCGAATGCGCGCCTGTACTGGCCCTCAACACACCCGAGACCAACAGGCACGGCTCGGTTGGGCAGTTGTTGCCGTGCATCGAGTATCGTCTGGAGCCGGTGAAGGGTATCAATGAAGGAGGCCGTCTCGTGGTGCGCGGGCCCAACGTCATGGCTGGCTACCTGCTGCCTGGTGATGGCGGCAAGCTAACCCCGCCGGACGGCGGCTGGCATGACACCGGCGACATAGTCCAGATGGATGATGACGGCTTCATCACCATAAAGGGCAGGGCAAAGCGCTTCGCCAAGCTCGGCGGCGAAATGGTCTCATTGGGTGCCATCGAGGCGCTGGCGTCGGGTGTCTGGCCGGACCATTCTCACATTGCTGTCGTGATCAATGATGGGCGCAAGGGCGAAGCCATCGTGCTGCTGACTGATCAGGACAATGCCGGACGCACTGATATGCTGGCATATGCGAAGAAGGAAGGCGTACCCGAGTTGTGGGTGCCCAAGGCTTTTCTTGTAGTGGACCACATTCCGGTGCTGGGTTCAGGCAAGGCTGACTACGCTGGCGCGCAAAGGCTGGTTGAAGAACGCGGCTCACTGTTATAGTGCACATGGCTACGAGGACTGGTATCAAAACCTCTTTTAATTGGTTCAGTACGCGGACGTGGCGAAATGGTAGACGCAAGGGACTTAAAATCCCTCGGCCTTAAAGGCTGTGCGGGTTCAAGTCCCGCCGTCCGCACCAACCAGTTTTGATCAGGAGTACCAGGTCTTGTCTGTCAGCGAAGAGATTGTAGAGAGCCTTGTTCGGAACAAGGTTGAGTTCGTTACCACCGTACCTTGCAAGCAGCTTGCAGAAGTGATCGAGGGTGTCGAGAACCATCCAGCCATCATGCACGTGCCATCCAACAAGGAAGACGAGGGCATGGGGTTATGCGCTGGTGCCTGGATGGGCGGCAAACGTCCGTGCATTATCATGCAGAACACCGCGATTGGCGTGACAGTGAACACATTGGCCACCCTGATCCAGTATTACTCAATGCCGTTGCCCATGCTGATCAGCTATCGCGGCGAGATCGGCGAACGCGTGGCGTGCCAGGTCGAGATGGCGGTGCATACAAAGGCGCTGCTGGATCAATTGCATATCCAGACCTACCACTTCCACAAGCATGAAGACATTGAGGATCTCGACAGCATTCTCAATCACACCTACATGAGCCGCAAGCCAACCGCCATTCTGACCGACAGCAATTTCTGGGGAGGGTACTGACATGATCCGCAGTGAAATCATCAAGAACCTGATCCCGGTTATTTCAAAGCATCTGGTTGTGTGCAACATCGGCTTGCCCAGCCAGGAACTGCACATGATGGATGATCAGCCATCCAACTTTTACATGCTTGGCACCATGGGGCTTTCCTCCTCCATTGGTCTTGGTCTGGCGTTGGCACAAAGGGCCAAGGTCATATCCATTGACGGTGATGGTTCCGTGCTGACCAACCTCGGAACTCTGCCAACAATTGCCAACAACGTGGCCGACAACTTTATCCTCTTTATAGTGGACAACGGCAGTTACGGCTCAACCGGCGACCAGCCAACCTATGCCGGACGCAAGACATCGCTGACGGCGGTGGCAAGGGCATGCGGCTGTGACAACGTTGTCGAATGTCAGGCTGAGGAAGCTGTTGACGAGATGAAGGCAGCGCTTGCCTCGAACAAGATGACGATCATTGTGTGCAAATGCGAGAGCGGCAACATCAAGGTGCCGGTCATCGAGTATGATGCGCCATACATCAAGCACCGCTTCATGGAAGAGGTGAAGCGCCAGAACGCGTGACCGGTCATGTTTGATGATACCATCCACAGCTTTGGTGATGCGCGACTGCTAGCGCGCAAGCGTCTGCCGTGGATGGTGTTTGACTATATTGACGGGGCAGCAGGTGATGGGCATGGCGAGCAGGCCAATCTTGCGGCGCTGCGCGATATCCGCCTGCGTACCCGCTCACTGGTGAACGTCGAAAAGCGGGATTTATCCGTTAATCTGTTCGGCAAACGGGCAGGCCTGCCGTTCGGCATACCGCCGATGGGTCTTTGCAACTTGTCCGGTCATGGCACCGACAAGGCGTTTGCCGGTCTCGCAGCAAAGCACAAGGTGCCGGTGGGAGTTTCCACCGCAGCCTCCACATCGCTAGAGCAGATGGCGCAGTGGTCCGAGGGTAATGCTTGGTTTCAGCTGTATTTCAGCGGTGGTGAGAGTACGGCGATGCGGCTGGTGGATCGCGCGGCAGCGGCTGGATATGAAGTGCTGGTGCTGACGGTGGACGTGCCCGAAGTAGGTCACAGGCCGCGCGAATTGCGCCGCGGTTTCAAGGCACCTTTCCGCATCGGTCCCTCGCAGTTCGTGGACTTTGCAATGCACCCGCGCTGGTCCATTTCTACGTTGATCAATGGCAAACCTGAGCTGGCAAATTTTGGCGGTGATTTCGGCGAGTTCGACCGCCACAGCAGCCGCGCAGGCGCGGACTGGGATTTCCTTGACCGCCTGCGTGACAGGTGGAAGGGCAAACTGGTGGTCAAGGGTGTGCTGAATGCCGACGACGCGGTTCGCATGAAGAAGGCTGGCGTTGATGCGGTGCAGGTATCGAGCCACGGCAGCCGCCAGCTTGAAGCGGCACCTCCGCCAATTCTGGCGTTGCCCGCAATTCGCAAGGCGGTAGGCAAGGACTTCACCCTGATTTATGACTCCGGCGTCCGTTCCGGTGAAGACGTGGTGAAGGCTTACGCCATGGGCGCAAACCTTGTACTGGCGGGCCGGGCATTCCTGTTTGCCAGCGCTGCGCGCGGCGAAGCAGGTGTCAATGAAATGGCGGACTGCTTCAGGGCGCAGGCCAGCATCGCTCTTTCGCAAATGGGTCTCACGCGCATGAGTGATGTGAACCCAGATGTGATCTGGCGCACTTGATCATGGTACATGGCAATTCTGGCGCTTAATTGTGCCCGCAGCGTTGCCGGAACGCGCCTGTTGCTGATCATGGCTGACTGATGTTGCCAGGCGACCGCTCTACCCAAACATTCCGCCGGTATCGCTGTCGATCACGATGGACGCCATGGTGACATGGCGCGGGCGGGTGAGGGCAAAGATGCCTGCCTCGACACAATCGCGCGAGGTGGCCATGGCGACGGGACCGCGTTGCCTGTTCCACTCTTTTTCGTTCAACGGCGAGATGGTCTCAAGGTTTGGCGGATACAGTGCATGCACGCGCACCGGCTTGCCCTTTAGTTCTTCCCGCAACCCGTCCGACATGCCGGCCTGGGCGTGCTTGCCCATCTTGAACGGAATGGCAGCTTCCTGAAGCGGCCCGTTCTGAATGCCTGATATGGACACGATGTTGAGAATGTCACCGGCACCGGACGCAATGAGCGACGGCACCAGCTTGCGCGTCAAAAGGAATGTGCCGCTCGCGGCTGCGTTGATCGTGCTGATCACCGAATAGGCATCATACGCGTCCATGTCACCAGCCAGCCATTGCGCGCCATTGTTTATGAGAATGTCGAGTTTCGGGTGTGCCGCTGCCATTTCCTCGCCGAACTCATTGACGCGGCCCGTGTCAGCCAGGTCAAGCAGGTGGGTTTCGGGTTGAACACCGGTGCGCACCTGTATCGACTGGGCAGTGCCTTCCAGCACTTCGGTCAGGCGCCCGGTCATGATGACATGGCAGCCTGCATCAGCCAGGGTGACAGCAAACGCCGCGCCCAGCCCGCGCGATGCGCCTGTAATCAGAGCCGTCTTGCCCTTCAATGCGCCATCGTCCATCAGACTGCCCCTTCAGTAACAATGATCAATGGCCGCTCCGCATCGCCGTAAATTTTCAACGCTGCATAACCTGCAGCGCCCGACGGTGTCGTGGCAATACCCATCGCGGTGATCCGGTTTGCTGCATCTGTGGCTTGCTCGTCGGTTACAGTCATGAAGTTGACGCCGGTGCGTTCGAATATGCCGAATGCGATCAATGACGGTTCCTTGCAATCGAGCCGTCCCATGTTTGAGTCGGCTCCGGTTACCTGGACCGGATAACCTGCTGCTGCACTTTCAACCAGACATGGAGCGCGGTCCGGCTCGACGATAATGATCTCGGGTTGAACCTTCCAGTTCTTGCGGATCATGTGCGTTGTAGCCCCTGCGATGCCACCTACACCAGCCTGCAGGAATACATGAGTTGGCCAGTCGTCAGACTTTTCAAACTCGGCGCGCAACTCCTCGGCAATGACTGTATAGCCTTCCATGATCATCAAAGGTGAGCGGGAGTAGCCGACCCAACATCCATCGGCCAGCAGAATTGCATTGGTCTCTTTGGCGTTCTGGATGGCTGCGGCATTGCTGGCGGCATAGTCATTGCCTGCGCGCACTACTTCTGCGCCCTGGGTGTCGCGAAGCCGGGTTTCGAAACCTGCTGGTACTGTGGCTGCAAGAAAGATGCGCGCCTTGGCACCGAAGATTCGCGCTCCGGCTGCAACAGCCATTCCGTGATTGCCTGCACTGGCGCACACGAAGGTCATGCCGGCCGCGAAAGCCTTCACTTCATCCAACATGTAGTCTTGAGGTTTGAGCGGGGTGTTGCCAGCCGCCTGCCATGCTTCGTCAATAAACCGCGCAACGGCATAAACACCCCCCAGCGCCTTGAACGCGCCGAGGTTCATGCGGCTGGTTTCGTCTTTCACCAGCATGGTGCCCCCGCCGGGTGCAAATTTGGTGAATAGTGGCGTAACCGCATAGGCAGGGCATGCGGCCAACAGCGACTGCGGAATGGTTGGGTCCGGCTCGAACACCGGCACATCAGACAACTGGGCGATTTGTTTCGACATGCCGGCAACTTATTTGCCCCGGCGGCAAACTTCCAGAACTTATTGCGTTGCCACAGTTAATTCAGCACCTGGATGGAAACCCGAGTGATACCCTGAGTTGTCAGGCCGATTTTTTTGGCAGCGCCTCTGGATACATCAATGATGCGAGACTTGTGGAAAGGTCCGCGGTCATTGATGCGCACGACAACAGACTTGCCATTGCGCAGGTTCTTGACCCGCACCTTTGTGCCGAAAGGCAATGTGCGGTGAGCTGCGGTAAGGCCATCCGGATTGAAGCGCTCGCCGTTGGCGGTTTTGGTGCCCATCTTGTACCAGGACGCCTTGCCGGTTTGTGAACTGGCATTGGCTGGGGCTATGGCTAGCAACACTGCTGCGCACGCGGCAATTGCAGCTGCGGCAAGGAAATATTTGTTCATCTGAGTTGTCCCCCTTTTGTAGGCTGCACGCCTTAGAACCGCAGATTGCGGCGTATTCTTGTCGTGTTTGAGGAGTTTTGCTGATATCCCATGTTTTCCTTGAAGCTTTGCAGGGCGCAAAATGATGGTCTCAAAAGGCACAGTGCTGGTAACCGGCGGTAGCAGGGGCATTGGTGCCGCCTGCTCCAGACTGCTGGCGAGAGACGGTTTCGCTGTAGTGGTCAACTATGCCCGTTCCGCCGCCATGGCTGAGCAACTGGTAAACGAAATCAGGACGTCAGGAGGCGAGGCTTGTGCCATAAAGGCTGACATTGGATACGAGGCTGAGGTAATCGGTCTGTTCAAGCAGGTTGACCGCCAGATGCCGCCGCTGGCCGGATTGGTGAACAATGCCGGCATCCTGTTTCACAAGGCCCGCGTTGACGAGATGGGATCAGACCGCATCAACGATACTTTGAGAGTCAACGTCACGGGCAGTTTCATGTGTGCCAGGGAAGCCGTTCGCAGGCTGAGCACAAAGCGCGGTGGAAATGGCGGCGTGATTGTCAATATGTCGTCGGCTGCGGCTCGGCTCGGTTCACCCAACGAATTTGTCGACTATGCCGCATCCAAGGGTGCGATTGATGCAATGACGCTCGGGCTATCAAAGGAGGTGGGCGATGAGGGGATCCGCGTCAACGCGGTTCGCCCCGGTTTGATCCACACGGACATTCACGCATCATCCGGCCAGCCGGACCGGGTGGAGCGATTGCAGCACTTCGTGCCCATGGGCCGCGGCGGTGCGGCAGATGAGGTGGCTGAGGCGGTTGCCTGGCTGATGTCGGACAAGGCAAGCTATGTCAACGGAGCGCTGCTTGATGTGGCGGGCGGCCGGTGAACAGCTACGCGCGCCTCCTATCAGAAACTTTTCATCAAACTTTCCCTAAACCGCTGACACTTTCTTAAATGGCAATGACTTAGTGTCGGTAACGCTTTGTTAACTTGGCCATTGGGAGAGATTGCGCCATGAAACTTCGTGATTCACTGACCTGTTCCATCCTTGCGATGTTTTTTGTCGCTGCGCCCATGACTGTGACTACCGCATCAACTGGGCTTGACCTTGGCTATGACACAGCTAGCGCCAAAGGCAATGGCAACGGTGGTGGCAATGGCGGCGGTAACGGCAATGGCGGCGGCAACGGCAATGGCGGCGGCAACGGTAACGCTGGCGGCAACGGTAACGCTGGCGGCAAGGGTAACGCTGGCGGCAACGGCAATGCTGGTGGCAACGGTAATGCTGGCGGTAAGGGCGGTGCAGTTGGCAACGGCAACTTCGGTGGTTCTGCCAACGCAGGTATTGGTCGCAGCAGCAGCAAGAAGAGTGCTGCAAGCAAGAGCCAGATATCCAAGACAGCCAGTGAAATGAAGACCACCAGATCGGCATCCAAAGCCAAGCCAGCAAAGCCTAGTAGTGTAACTTCAAACAGCGCTCGCAAGGCAGCGGTCCAGGTGGATGCTGTACCCGCAGAAGCACCAACCTTGCCGGAAAACACGAAGGCCAAGCAGAAACCCCTTAATCACGGCGCCATTGCAAGTGCGCTTGGGGCTGCCAATGCGGCGCATGCGTCTGCTCAGGCTTTCGCCAACGCGTCCGCGAATTCGAGGGTAGGTGCCGTACGTTCCTACGCCATTGCCAATGCAGAAGCAGACGCAGCAGCAGCAGTTGCTGAAACGCTGGCTTCAGAGGCTGCCACGCTCGTTGATACGAGCACGGAGCTTTCAATGCAGGCATCTTCCTTGCAGGAGACTGCAACCGTTGAACGGCAGTTGGCTGATGATCTGGCTGCACAGGCCGCGTCAAATCCAACCGACGCTGCATTGGCAGAGCAGGCCGCGACACAAGAGGCGAAGGCCGTCGCTGCAGAAACTGCAGCGTCTGATGCTACCGCTGCAGCAGGCACAGCCTTGACCGCAGCCCAGGAAGCCGAGGCTGCGGCAGCAGGAGCAATGGCAACCGCCGCTGCAGAAGAGCAGGAAGCCATTGATGCTGCAAACAGTGCTACCAACAAGGCCCCGCTTAGCGAGGAAGCCAGAGCTGCTCTCGATCAATTGATCGGCGACAAAGCAACTGGCCTGGTAGCTCAATAACCTTTTGACAGGTCTTGTCGCTTGCAGAACGGGCGACAAGGCGTCAAATCGAGTAATAAACGGCAGCCACTTCCTGAAAGGGAGGTGGCTTTGCTGTGTCACAGAATCAATTGGTAAAGGCGGCCGCAAAAACGCAGTGCGGCATGGTCGAATGAGTTTGTGCGTTATCCGCCCGTCACGCTCATGTGGCGGGTGACGGCAGGCGCCTTGGTGCGCCGGTCTATAATGAAGTCATGGCCCTTCGGTTTGCGGCCAATGGCCTCGTCGATGGCGGCGGCGACCAGATCATTGCCTTCCGATGCGCGCAATGGCGTCAACAGGTTTGCAGCATCATCCTGGCCGAGGCACATATACAAAATGCCGGTGCAGGTGAGGCGCACGCGGTTGCAGCTTTCACAAAAGTTGTGGGTCATGGGCGTTATGAAGCCCAGCCTGCCGCCAGTTTCCTTCACCTTCACATACCGAGCTGGCCCGCCTGTCTTGTAAGGAATGTCCTCCAGTGAGTATTTGTCGAGCAGGCTGGCCCTCACCACCGACAGCGGCAGATATTGATCAGTTCGGTCTTCCTCGATCTCGCCCAGCGGCATTGTCTCGATCAGGGTAAGGTCCATGCCTTCTGCGTGGCACCATTCCATCATTGGCGCGATTTCGGCCTCGTTGAAATTCTTCAGCGCCACCATGTTGATCTTGATCTGCAAGCCGGCTGCCTGAGCCGCCTTGATGCCGGCCATTACCTTGTCAAGCGAGCCCCAGCGGGTGATCGCCTTGAACTTGTCTGCATCCATCGTGTCCATAGACACGTTGATGCGCCTGACGCCGTGATGCGCCAGCTCTGCGGCGTACTTGTCGAGCTGCGAGCCGTTGGTGGTGAGTGTGAGTTCTTCAAGCGCGCCAGACTTCAAATGCCGAGACAGATTCTCGAAAAGTGACATGATATTGCGCCGCACCAGTGGCTCACCACCGGTCAGACGAAGTTTCTTCACGCCCTTTTCGACAAACACACTGCAGAGCCTGTCAAGCTCTTCCAGGCTCAGTATGTCCTTCTTGGGTAAAAACGTCATGTTTTCCGACATGCAATAGACACAGCGGAAGTCGCAGCGGTCAGTAACGGAAACCCGCAAATAACTGACATGACGGCCGAACGGGTCGATCATCTCGGACGCGGCATTGGTCGGGCTTTTGGTACTCATGCTCATGGACGTCATATTTGGAGATGCCGGGGCTCGACGTCAAGCTACATCGGGCTTTGGAGAAACAGTGTGCCGCACAGTGGAATAGTCCGCCAGCAGCTGCTTTGAAATTGGCATACAGATTGCTTGGTGTTTACCAACTTGCAAATGAAGTCGGGTTTTGACCCGAAATGGACGCTTCGGGTGTTGATATTGATCAGAAAATTGTCACAGTTGCATAAATGTCGGGCAAATGCTTATCTGTGCCTGAACAATAAGAGAGACCTGCTGCTTGAACGGTTTGGTCGACTGGGTGGAACGTTTCTCGGGGTGATGAATGGCTAAGGGTGCTAACTCTGGCGAACCTATGGTTCGCTTTCAGAATGTTCAGAAAAGCTATGACGGCGAAACGCTTGTCGTCAAAGACCTGAATATCGATATCGCCAAGGGCGAGTTCGTCACGATGCTTGGCCCTTCGGGCTCCGGCAAGACAACCACTTTGATGATGCTTGCGGGTTTTGAACCGGCAACGCACGGCGAGATTTTCCTTAATGGGCAGCCGATTAACAATGTGCCACCGCACAAGCGCGGCATCGGCATGGTGTTTCAGAATTACGCCCTGTTTCCCCACATGACTGTTGCCGAGAACCTGGCGTTTCCGCTTGCGGTTCGCAACCAGTCGAAGGCAGAGCAGGAAGAGCGCGTAAAGAAAGTGCTTGAAATGGTTGAGCTGCCGCAGATGGCCGGCAGACGGCCTGCACAACTGTCAGGCGGCCAGCAGCAGCGTATCGCCGTTGCCCGCGCGCTGGTGTTCGAACCTGATCTGGTGCTGATGGATGAACCGCTCGGTGCTCTCGACAAGCAGTTGCGCGAGCAGATGCAGTATGAGATCAAGCACATCCATGAATCACTCGGCGTTACCGTGGTTTATGTGACACACGACCAGTCCGAAGCGCTGACCATGTCAGACCGGGTGGCGGTGTTCGAAGACGGGATTATTCAGCAGCTTTCCTCGCCGGAAGAGCTTTACGAACGCCCGCAGAACTCTTTCGTTGCGCAGTTCATCGGTGAGAACAACAAGCTGCGCGGCACCATCGCGGACATCGGCAAGGACAAGGTTGCGACCGTCAAGCTGGACTCCGGTGATGTGGTCAAGGCGCTGGCCGTGAACGTGGCCGGCAAGGGTGACCGCACGCTGTTGTCGCTGCGTCCTGAGCGCGTGACAATTGGAGCGCCGAAGTCGAAAAATGGTGTGTCCTTGCAGGGCCGCATCGAAGAACTGATCTACCTGGGCGACCATATCCGCACCCGCATGTCGGTTGCCGGCCACACCGACTTTATTGTCAAGGTGCCAAACAATGCAGACCATCACGTTCTGAAGAAGGGCCAGACCACAACGGTTGGCTGGCAGGCAGAAGATTGCCGTGCGCTTGATGATATGGTTGCATAAGCTTTTGAAGAATTCCGCCCTGTCTCAATGGTGAACGCAGGGTGGCTGCCGGGGGCTTTGTTGAGCCGCCATTGATACCCAAAGGGAGTAAGTCTGGATGAAGAAATTTTTTACAACAAGCCTGTCAGTTGTTGCTCTTGCCGCTGTGTCTACAGCTGCTAGTGCTGACGGTTCAGTTACGGCTGTTTCGTGGGGCGGCGCCTACACGAAGAGCCAGGTGGAAGCCTATCACAAGCCATTCACGGCGAAGACCGGCATCACCATCAACTCTGTTGACTACTCTGGCGGCATTGCCGAAGTGAAGGCACAGGTTGAAGCTGGCAACGTGACATGGGACATAGTAGACGTTGAACTGTCTGATGCTGTTCGCGGCTGCGACGAAGGTCTCTTTGAAAAGATCGACGCCTCAACACTGCCAGCCGGCGCTGACGGTACCGCTGCCCAGGACGATTTCCTGCCAGGCACGCTGCATGATTGTGCTGTTGCCAACATCGTGTGGTCGACAATTTACGCTTATGACGACACCAAGATCGGCGACAAGAAGCCTGCTACAATGGCTGACTTCTTTGACACAGCGACATGGGCCGGCAAGCGCGGCATGCGCAAGGGTCCAAAGCCAAACCTCGAGTTTGCTCTGATCGCTGAAGGTGTTGCTGCCAAGGACGTTTACGCCGAACTGGCCAAGCCTGAAGCAATTGACCGCGCATTCGCCAAGCTCGACACCATCAAGAAGGATGTTGTCTGGTGGGAAGCAGGCGCTCAGCCTCCACAGCTTCTGGCTGACGGTGAAGTGATCATGACCACCGCTTACAACGGTCGTATCTTCAACGCCGCCATTGGCGAAAACAAGCCGTTTGTCATCGTATGGGACGGCCAGATTTGGGACCTCGACCTGTGGGCAATTCCAAAGGGTGCGCCAAACATGGCCAACGCCATGGAATTCCTGAAGTTCTCTACCGCAACTGAGCAGCTTGCTGCACAGGCCAGCTGGATTTCCTACGGCCCTGCACGCAAGTCCTCCGGTGCGCTGGTTGGCAAGTTCAACGACGGCAAGACCGAAATGGCTGGCCATATGCCAACTGCTCCGGACAACCTGAAGAATGCCGTCCAGAACGACTTCCTCTGGTGGGCAGACAACCAGGATGCGCTGAACGAGCGTTTCAACGCCTGGCTCGCACAGTAAGGCTTATTTAGCCTGTCCGGAGGGGTGGATTTCACCCTTCCGGATAATTTGGAAATTTATGAACTTTTGCCGGTGACATATTGATACCGGCCGGGGACAGGGAACGGGCGCTTCATGACCGATGTGACAGCATCTGCTATGCCGGGCAAGGATGCCGGACCAATCACAACCAGCGATGGTGTGCCGCTGAAGCAATCGCTGGCACGTGCAACCAGGCGTCAGCGCATTCAGGCGCTCATTCTGGTTCTGCCGCTCCTGCTGTTCTTGCTGATCGCATTTGTATTGCCCATTGGTGAAATGCTGTTCCGGTCATTTTACAGCCCCGTTGGAACAAGCGTTCTGCCGAATTTTGCCAAGGTCATTCAGGACTGGGACGGCAAGGATTTACCGCCTGAAGCAACCTTCGAAGTGTTCGTGAAGGACATGGTGGCAGCGCGGGCCAACAATGATATCGGCAGCACGGTTGGCAATCTTGCCACCCGGGTGAATTATGAAATTCCCGGCTCGCGCAGTTTGTTCACCAGTTCTGCCCGGAAGGTGACGAAAATTACCGAGGGGCCATACAAGGAAGCCCTGCTGGAAATGGACAAGCGCTGGGCTGATCCATTTGTCTGGAAAACCCTGAAGCGGGTATCCCAGGATTACACGATGTCCTTCTACCTGGCCGCTACTGACAGGAAGTATGACGAGAACGACAACGTCGTCATGGCAGACCCTCTGTATCAGATCTACTTGCCCATCCTGTGGAAGACGTTGTGGCTGTCTGCCCTGATAACAGCCATCTGCCTGCTGATCGCCTATCCGGTATCATATCTGTTGGCAACGCTGCCGCTGAGAACGTCAAACCTGTTGATGATTCTGGTATTGCTGCCGTTCTGGACTTCACTGCTGGTGCGTACGACCGCGTGGATTGCAATGCTGCAGAAGGAAGGCGTGATCAACAATATCTTTGTGTTCGCAAACATAATCTCGGAAGAAAACCGGGTCCAGATGATCTACAACCAGACCGGTACGATCGTCGCCATGGTACATATCCTGCTGCCGTTCATGATCCTGCCGTTGTATTCGGTGATGAAGACCATACCACCGTACTACATGCGCGCAGCAAGATCACTCGGCGCATCCGGCACCTATTCATTCATCAAGGTGTACTTCCCGCAAACCATTCCAGGCATCGCCGCAGGCACTCTGCTCGTGTTCATTCTGGCGTTGGGTTACTACATCACGCCGGCACTGGTAGGCGGCAGTGACGGTCTGCTGATATCCAACCTGATCGCTGACCACATCAAGAAGACGCTGAACTGGTCGTTAGGCTCTGCGTTGGGTGCGATCCTGCTTGCTGTCGTGCTGATCTTCTACTGGATCTACAACAAGCTTGTCGGCGTCGACAAACTGAAGTTCGGGTGAGGTGGCGAATATGACTATTGCTGGCATGAACATTTCTCCCGGATACCTGGCTTGGGCGCTGGTCTGCGTGGTGGCATGGATTTTCATGGGTGCACTTGGTCCGGCGATCGGTTTTGCCATCATCACGGGCATCCCGCTCTTCCTGATGAACGAGCTGCCGGCCTACGCAACGTGGAACGAAAAGTTTGGCCGCTACATTTTCCTGCTGGTGTGTACACTCATCTTTATTTTTCTGATCACGCCGGTTCTGGTTATCGTGCCATTGTCGTTCAACTCCGAGCCGTATTTCAGCTTCACTGAAGGGATGATGTCGCTGGACCCCAACGCATTCTCGCTGCGCTGGTACAAGGATATTATGTACTTCGGCATGCTCAAGCCAAACGGCACTGAAGGCTGGTGGTCTGATCTGTGGAACAACTCGACCTGGGTCGGCGCAGCCATCAACTCGTTCAAGTTTGCGGTGCTTTCCACGCTGCTGGCGACCTTCTTCGGCACACTGGCGGCGCTCGGTTTGTCGCGGCCTGAAATGCCGTGGCGCTCAGCCATCACCAGTTTGTTGATTTCACCGATGATCGTACCGCTGGTGATTACGGCTACTGGTATGTTCTTCTTCTATGCCAAGAAGGACTTCTTCCCGTTTTTCCCCGATGGCCTGATCAACAAGGACATAGGCATTGTGCTGGCACATGCCACGCTGGGCGTCCCTTTCGTGATCATCACCGTCACGGCCACGCTGACCGGCTTCGACAACTCGCTCATTCGCGCGTCTCGTTCGCTGGGTGCAAACGGCTTCACCACATTCCGCCGTGTGATCATGCCCTTGATTCTGCCCGGCATGATATCCGGTGCACTGTTTGCCTTCATTACGTCGCTGGATGAAGTGGTAGCGGTAATCTTCCTGGCTGATGTTACGCAGGTCACCATCCCGCGCCAGATGTTCTCCGGTATTCGCGAGCAGATTTCGCCGACCATTCTGGCGGTTGCTACAGTACTGGTTGCGATATCGATATTGCTGCTTACCACGCTTGAACTGCTGCGCCGTAGATCAGAACGTCTGCGTGGATTGTCACCAGGTTAATCGAGCAAGGCATCAAGCACCATGAAACAACTGAGCATCCGGCACAAATTTGACCGCCGCCGGGTGCTGGCTCTGTCCGGTGCTGCTGCAGCGGGTCTTCTGGCCGGGCCGTCTTCTGCCCAGGTTGGCGGCGAGGTTGACCTCATATTGGTGCTTGCGGTGGACTGTTCTTACTCTGTCGACAGCCGCGAGTTCCGCTTGCAGATGGATGGCATCGGTAAGGCATTTCAGACCCGCGAAGTACAACGTGCCATAGAGTCTGGACCGTTGGGCCGTATTGCCGTCACAGTTTTTCAGTGGTCTGACGCGGAAAATCAGTCGCTGTCCACGCCCTGGACCGTGATTGATGGCGCAGCCTCGGCAAATGCGTTTGCCCAGAAGATGTTCACAATCGAGCGTGAGTTGGCTGAGGGCGGCACGGCTATAGGAGCTGCAATCCTGTTTGGTGCAGCTGCCCTGACCGCGGCTCCATTCACGGCCATTCGAAAGGTTATCGACATTTCTTCTGACGGCCGCAACAATCGTGGTGAAATCGTCGACCTTGCCCGCGATGAAGTGACCTCCAGGGGAATTACCATAAATGGCCTGGCCATCCTCAATGAATGGCCCACCCTCGACGTTTACTTCAGAAAGTCAGTTGTCGGCGGTCCGTATCACTTTGTACTGCCGGCAAACGATTATGATGCATACCGCGAGGCTATCTATCGCAAACTGCTGAAGGAAATCACCGGGCCGGGCTTGTCCTGATCTGTGCGTTCTCGACCTTGGGGTTTGACTGCATGCGTATTGTTTCTGCCGAAGAAGTGCATGGCATTTGTGGTTGGGATGCATTGGTGTCTGCCTTGCACAATGGGCACAAGTTGCCACCGCCCTTGGTTGACAATGTCCACGTAACTGCACAAGTGCGCGGGCAAACACAAACCTACATAAACCTGCCAGCCATGATTCCCGGTGTGGCATTCGGCTCGAAGATAATCACTGTCATCCCCGACAACGTCACGCGCCATCCAGGAACTCCGGCCATCCAGGCGCTGTACACATTGTTTGACGGTGATACCGGATCGCCCAAAGCTGTGATTGATGGCACTGCACTGACCTATCGTAAAACTGCGGCGGACTCTGCACTCGGGGCCAGGCTTCTGGCCCGCGATGACGTTGAGACACTGCTCCTGGTAGGTGCCGGTGGATTGGCTCCATGGCTGGCCCGGGCGCACATGGCAATGCGCCCGACAATCAGCAGTGTTCTGGTATGGAACCGCACCAGCGAGCGCGCACAAGCTGTGGCGGAAGAGTTGCAGGTTGAAGGCGTCAACGCACAACCTGCTTCCGATCTGGAGTCTGCCGTGCGTGCGGCAGACCTGGTGTCGTGCTGCACAGCCTCAACACAGCCGCTGGTACGGGGCGAGTGGATCAGGCCTGGTACACACATTGATCTCGTAGGGGGGTTCACCCCACAGATGAGAGAGGTGGACGACGATGCCATACGTCGGGGCCGCTTGTTCGTTGATGCGCAATGGAACATTGATACCTGTGGAGACTATTGCGACCCGCTGCGCCGCAATATCATCAAGCTCGACCAGATAGAGGCTGACCTGTATGGCCTGTGTTCAGGCGCGGTCAAATGCGCACGCAAACTCAAAGACATAACCATCTACAAGAATGGCGGCGGCGGGCATCTTGACCTTTACACAGCGTTGTTCATTGTTGACGCATTGCAGGGTTGAAACTGACTGGACCGTTTATGAGTGCCGCTTTCCCCAATCTGTTCTCACCTCTCACCATTCGTGGCGCGACCTTGCGCAACCGCATCGTGTTCGGCTCGCACACCGCCAACATGGCGGAGAACGGCCTGCCTGGCGAACGTCACCTTGGATATTACCGGGAACGGGCACTGGGCGGGGCTGGCATGATCGTGGTGGAGCCGGTGCCGGTGCACGAAACTGCTTTGCTCACCAGAGGCAACTTCCGTCCTGGCTCGGACGAGGTGATCCCGCACTTCCGCAAGATTACCGAGGCGGTGAAGGCTGAAGGAGCGGTGATCTGCAATCAGCTCTATCATGTTGGTCAACACGGCGATTTTGATAATTCGTTTCAGCCCAACTGGTCGCCGTCGGGCCTGCCATCATTCCATGACAGCGACGGTTCGCATCAGATGAACGAAGCCGAAATCGAGACCGTCATTGAAAGCTTTGTGCAGGCTGCGCGACGTGCCCGTGACGCGGGTTTCCAGGGCGTTGAACTGTTTGCCGCCTATAACGCGCTGATTGACCAGTTCTGGACGCCGTTCAACAACCGCCGCGATGACCGCTGGGGAGGCAGCCTGGAGAACCGGTGCCGTTTCGCTGCCGAAATCGCCACCCGCATTCGCAAGATGGCAGGTGATGATTTCATTATCGGGTTGGCCATCAACCTGCATCCAGAGATAGAGGCATCGCTATCAATTGAAGGCACGCAGGAAGTGATTTCCTGGCTCGACGATCGCACTCTGGTTGATTATGTGACTTGCGGCACCGGCAGCTACTTCGACTTCACCGGCCTGATCCCGACCGTGTTTTTTGCCGACAAACTGGGCGCGCCTTACGCTGAGGCGCTCAAGACTGTTTGCAAGCATATCAAGGTGCAGGCCGAAAGCCACATCCGCACGCCCGAGAATGCCGAATATGTCATCTCTTCCGGCCAGGCCGACACAGTGTCGATTGTGCGCGGTCAGATTGCTGATCCCCACCTTGCCAACAAGGCGAAGGAAGGGCGTGCAGAAGACATCCGTCCCTGCCTTTCATGCAACCAGATGTGCTGGGGCAGGCGGTTCAGGGACTACTGGATTTCCTGTCTTATCAATCCATCTGCCGGGCGCGAGTTCGAATGGGGCGGTGACCGCTTTACACACGCAGACAAGCCAAGAACAGTGCTGGTCGTCGGTGGCGGTCCGGCAGGGCTTGAAGCCGCCCGCGTGGCAGCCGAGCGCGGCCATCGCGTCACGCTGGCCGAAGCGTCTGACAAGCTGGGCGGTCAGTTCCGGCTGGCAGGTATGCAACCGCGCAGGCATCAGATTATCGACTATATCGACTGGCAGGAACGTCAGCTCAACAGGCTGCAGGTGGAGGTGCGCCTCAACGCACTGATGGATGCCGACGAGGTAAAGGCGTTTGGCGCTGATGTGGTCATCATGGCCACCGGCTCGCAGCCCACCGGCGAGGGTTTCCAGCGTGCGCTGCCACATCATGACCGCTTGCCTGGCATCGAGAATGGCAATGTTTGTTCGGCAGAAGAAGTTATGGCCCGGCAGGCGCGGCCTGGCAAACGAGTTGTGCTGCTGGATGAAGGCGGCAACTGGAAGGGTGCAGGTACCGCTCTTCATCTTGCGGAAATCGGTCATGAGGTTACAGTCGTGACGCCGCTGGGGATGGTCGCGAAGGAGGTGGAGCGTACATCTGCTGACATCCCAATCCGCAAGCGGCTAAAAAGCCTTGGAGTGAAATTCTTCACTGATGCAGCGATAAAGGACTGGCGGGGCAATGCCGCCGTGATCAGCGATTTCGCATCGCCTGATCAGGTTGTCGAAGCCGATACATTGGTGCTCGCCGCCTGCAACAAGGCCGATGACTGGGTGGCTCGCGAGCTTGATGGTTCAGGGCTGGAGATGATTGAGGTGGGTGACAGCGTTGCGGCGCGATCAGCGGTTATGGCGATTTATGAAGGTCGCAAGAAGGCGATGGAGGTTTAGTTCCGGTTGATGGAAAGCAAGTTTGCAGAACGAAATGTCAGTCGTCTTGAAAAGACATCTGCCCGATTGCAGAGCCAGATTGCCTGCCTGGGCTGGGTGTTCCGGCAGATCAAGGACATGCCGGGGCTTGTATTTGAGCTGGGGCTGGGCCGTGGACGCACTTATGATCACATGCGGTTTCATTTGGGCAATCGCCGCATCTTGACCTTTGACCGCGAGATCGTGCCAATCGAGGACTGTCGGCCACCGGATGATTCCATCATAGAGGGTGAGTTGGCCCAGACATTGCCCGAGTTTGCGGCACGCCATGCCGGCCAGGTCGTGTTGTCGAATTCCGACCTTGGCTCGTACACCAAGCGGCATAACGAAACCATGACCAGGCTGATCAATGCCGAGCTTCCGCCGGCTATCGCGTCCGGTGGTTTTGTGCTGTCCGATCTGCCGTTGGATATGCCCGGGTTTGAGGAAGTGCCCTTGCCATCTGGCGCGGTGGAAGGGCACTATCGGATATTCCGCAAGCATACAGCGGCCTGATCAGGCAGCTTCTGCCAGCAAAGCCTCAAGATCGAGCGGTGCGGTGATCATTTCCAGGGTACCATCTTCCTTGACCGGCCATTGCGCCTCAGGGCGATCCCAATACAGCTCAACACCGTTGCCGTCGGGATCGTTCAGGTACAGCGCCTGCGAAACGCCGTGGTCTGATGCGCCATCAAGTTGATACCCGGCCTCTAGAACCCGCTTGAGCGCATCCGCCAGGTCTGCCCGCTCCGGGTACAGGATGGCGATGTGAAACAGACCCGTGGTGCCAGGTGCGGGTGGCTTGCCGCCCTTGCTGGACCAGGTGTTGAGGCCGATGTCATGGTGATATGCACCGGCAGACAGGAATGCAGCCTGAGTTCCGTATCGTTGTTTCAGGCTGAAACCCAACACGCCGATATAGAAGCCAAGTGCCCGGTCAATGTCGGCCACTTTCAGGTGCACATGACCGATGCGCGTTCCTGGCGCAATTGGCCGGGCTGGCTGTGGAGGTAAACTTTGCAACATGTGTCTGGTTCCTCACTGTTCGCTGCCTACGCGGATTTTGCGTTGCCTGAGGTGCGTGTGTCCAGGGCGTAGGCTCCCCCGCCGAGCAGAGCTTGAGCTGCCAGTGCAACAGCCCAGAATATAGGGTACTCCCAGCCGCCGCCCTGGTTCGAGAACACCCAGCCATTGCCGGAGTGCGCCCACGCCGCGCCCAGCAGTACAGGGATCATGGCAGCAGCGGCAATGCGTGTCCGGAATCCGGCAATCAGCATCACGCCGCAAATGATCTCGACGAATGTTACAACGTAGGCAAGGAAACCCGGCAGGCCAATGGACTCGAAAAAGCCGGCTGCACCGGCGAGGGTAAACACGAACACTTTGAGCAGACCATGTGATAGCGCAGCAACCCCAAGTGCGATGCGTAAAAGAGTGGCGCCGTTGGCCGTCATTTGTTCATTGGTCATTTGCATTCTCCATTTTATGAAATCTGATTGCGAACATACTGCAAGTAAGAATTGAGATAATCGTGTAATTATGTGATTTGTTATCCCCTTTAAGGAGATAGTAAATGGATAGATTGCGTGCGATGCAGGTGTTTATGGAAGTTGTCGACAGGGGCAGTTTTGCTGCCGCTGCAGACGCAATCGGCATTTCGCGCAACATGGCGTCCCGCCACGTGTCAGATCTCGAAAGGCATCTGGGCGCACGCCTGCTTAACCGGACAACCCGCTCTCTCAGTCTGACCAGCACGGGGGCGGCTTATCTGGAATCTGCCCGCGAGATTCTGACGGCCCTGGAGGACGCTGACCGCGATGCGGGTTTACAAACGCAAACCGCATCCGGCCGCTTGTCTCTTTCTGCACCGATGTCTTTCGGCACGCGCCATATTGCGCCTTACCTGCCGCAGTTCACGGCTGCCAATCCGGATGTGAAAGTCGACATGCATCTCAATGACCGGCAAGTCGATCTGGTGGAAGAGGGGTTTGACGTTGCCATCCGCATCACTCGCCAGATGGCAGACTCTACACTTGTCGCACGTCGCATTGCTTCGACATCGTTGATTCTATGCGCCAGCCCGGACTATCTGTGGCGCTACCCGCCACCACCGGGTCCTGCCGGGCTCGCACATCACAGGTGTGTCGGCTATTCGCTGGGCAATGAGGGCAATGTGTGGCCGTTGATTGCAGCTGACGGTCAGCGTGAAACGGTGCGTGTGGAACCACGCGTGCTCGCCAACAATGGCGATGCAATACAGGCGATGGTGCTGGCGGGCGAGGGTATTGCGGTCCAGCCCGGCTTCATCGCCAATCCAGACATTGAAGCAGGCCGGCTTGTCCGGGTGTTGCCGGGTTGGTCTGGCGGCGAGATCGGCGTTTACGCGATAAGTATAGACAAGCGCTACGAGCCATTGAAGGTGCGAAGCTTTGTCGACTGGATTGCAAACCTGTACCGGCCACAACCACCCTGGTTGGAAAGTTCGTGAAAACGTAAAGTCAGGTCTGGCCAAATCACAACATTTTCTTGAAAGTATGTCACCGGGGCGGAGATTTATAATTCTGTGGATAGAGCTATGGGGCATCCCTATCCTCACTTGTTCACGCCTGTGACACTCAATCACAAGCGGCTGAAGAACCGTATCGTTTTCGGCGCGCATACAAATAACATGGCTGAAAACGGCCTGCCATCCCGGCGAACGAAGGCGTATTATGTCGAACGCGCCAAGGGTGGCGCAGCGATGATCGTTGTAGAGCCAGTGCCGGTTCACAAGTCGGGCGTGCTGACACGAGGCAATTTTCGCGCCGAAGACGACATGATCATTGCACCATTGCGCAAGATCAACGAAGCCTGCAGCAATTACGGCACGGTCATGGTGCAGCAACTCTATCATGTCGGTCAGCATGGTGACGGTGCCAACTCGTTCCACGCCAACTGGTCGGCATCAGGCATGCCATCGCTGCACGATTCCGATGGCGGCCATAAGGTTTCCGAAGCAGAGATAGAAGAGTTGATCCAAAGCTTCGTCGCGGCCGCAGACCGGGCAAAGCAGGCAGGTTTCGATGGGGTCGAAATCTTTGCCGCCTATCATTCGCTGATTGACCAGTTCTGGACCCCCTGGTCAAACAGGCGCGATGACAGCTGGGGCGGCAGCCTGGAAAACCGTGTGAGGTTCTCATCCCAGATACTCAATCGTATCCGCAAGGCTTGTGGTCCAGAC
Source organism: uncultured Alphaproteobacteria bacterium (assembly GCA_963787895.1). Lineage (GTDB taxonomy): Bacteria > Pseudomonadota > Alphaproteobacteria > Rhizobiales > Aestuariivirgaceae > Anderseniella. The sequence goes on from CAWBEX010000007.1 coordinate 447,573, forward strand.
TTCATCATCGGCCTTGCATGTTCGGTGGATCAGCTGGCCGAGCCTGCGCTGTCGCTTGAAGCCCTGGCCGAGATAGCCAAATGGCACGATGAGCGCGGCCTTATGGACTATCTCACCTGCGGCACCGGCAGTTATTTCCGCAACCAGCCGATTATTCCAACCCATATGCACGAGGACCTGGAAGGTGCGGCGCTGGCTGATCGATTGAAAACAGAGATGCGCCATGCCCGGGTTCAGGCAGAAGCTGGTATCCACTCGCCCGAAAGGGCTGAAGAGATTGTGGCAACCGGCCAGGCGGATATTTGCTCGATGGTACGGGCCCAGATCGCTGATCCGTATCTGGCAATGAAGGCGGAAGCCGCAGAAGGCAGCAGCATTCGCCCGTGCATTCATTGCAACCAGCAGTGCATTGCCAGGCGCTATCGCGACTACTGGATATCCTGTCTTGTGAATCCGTCAGTCGGGCGTGAATGGGAATGGCGCGGCGACCGGATCAGCAAACAGGAGCGCAAGCGCAGCCTGCTCGTTGTCGGGGCGGGCCCCGGCGGGTTGGAAGCAGCACGTGTAGCTGCCGAGGCTGGTCACAAGGTTACGCTCATCGAGCGCGAAGAGAGCATCGGTGGCCAATGGCGCCTTGCCGCACGCCAGCCGACGCGTGAACGGATCAACTTGCATATTGCTTGGTATGGCAACGAATTGCGCAGGTTGGGAGTGGACGTCAGGTTGGGCGAAGAGGCAACGCCGCTTACAGTAAGGCGTCTTCACCCTGACCATATTATCGCCGCAACCGGCATCATGCCTGTAACTTCCGGCTTCCAGCGTGCACTGCCGATGAATGACAGCCTGCCTGGTTGCGAGCACCACAACGTGTTGAGCTACCATGCCGTGCTGAAAGGCAACAAGCTGTTTGGCGAACGGGTGCTGCTGCTGGACGACCTGCACTCCTGGCGCGGCATCGGCACGGCGATGTTCCTTCAGGAATCCGGCCACCAGGTAACGGTAGTGACTTCAAAGCCGGTCATCGCATCCGAACTTGCCGGTACCGGTGCTGATGGCGCCGCACGTGGCCGCTTTGCTCGTTCCGGTGGCCAGACATTGACCGATACGGCGCTGCAGTCTTGGGGTGAACCCGGTAACGAGGGTTCAAAGGCATGTCTTGTAAACCTGCTGACGAGTGAGCCGTTTACGCGCAACTTTGACGCGCTGGTGCTGGCCACTGTTGCTGAACCAGACACTACGTTTGCAGACGCTATAGTGGCGCTCGGCGACTGCCCTCCATTTCACGTCGTGGGAGATTGTAACGCTCCCAGGAAAGCCCACATGGCGATTTACGAAGGGCGCAAGGCAGCACTGGAAATCGTATAGCAAAACTGTGCGCCAGACATCGATTGCACGTTATTGGCGCCCGCCCTGCGCCGCGGTGTTAAGACTGTTCAGGAAATGATGATGCAATGCTGCAGTCCTAGCGGCTAGATTGTCTCGGGCAATTCAGGGGACTCCTTTCATGGCAACACATGTACATGATGCCGCGCAGTGGTACATCAAGGCAGTGCGCTCGACGCTTGAAGCGAACAATGCCGGCGAGGATGGGGTCAACATTGCTCTGGACAGGCTCGCACAGCAGGACACTTCCGCGTCGGCCAGCCGGCCTGTAAAATCCAGCCGCTTGCCTGCCTGCCGCTTCTTGCCGGACGTGGTAGCGTCAACGCTTCTTGTCGCTCCCGATGTGGCGGCTTCGCTTGCGGCGATCGAGGAGGATCTGCGCTGGAAGCAGAACCCGAATTATTCCAATGAGGCGATGGGGCAGCCAAACTACATGGACAATTATGCCTATGCCGAAATCATCGGCCCCGATGGCATCTATCCGGGCGATGACTTCCTGTTTGGCTTGTTCCTGCTGGGGCCGGGTCTGAACTATCCCAATCATGCCCATCCGGCACCTGAGCTGTACTGGCTGTTGTCCGGTCAAAGTGAATGGCGCATGCGCGACGAACCATTCGAGCAGCGCGAACCAGGTGAAACCATTTGGCACGAGCCCTTTGTTCCGCATGCGACCAATATTGGCGCACAACCCATGTTGGCCACCTACATCTGGACCAGTGACGTGAAACAACCAGCGCTACTGATCTGATAGCCGGTGGTTTCTGGCTGATTTGCGAGTTATTTTATGTGCTGCCTGTAACGGTCGGCAAACATGAACCCCACATGAACACGAGGTTCAGGTTCACTTCAGCAAGTTTTGGATAGGGTACTGACATTGAATATCAGGACCACCAGAAACTGTTCAAAGGAGAACCGAAATGTTCAAGAAAACCGCAATCGCCGCTGTCGCTGCACTGGCTATAGCAGCTTCCATGGCATCACCTGCTCAGGCGATGTCCAACAAGGGCAAATTCTTCCTCGGCCTTGGCGCTGTTACTGCATTCGGTATCGCTGCTGCCCACGCAAATCACGGTCATTACGACCGTGGGCGTTACCATGGCGGCCAACGTTGGAGGTACCGCCGTGCTTACAAGCGTACTGCCCGCAAGTGTGCTTACCGGTTTGGCCGTCACACTTGGCGCTGGGAGCGCTGCATGGCCCGTCACGGTTTCTGATTAGCCCAGGACGCATCACCTGAATGATCTGCGCCGCCGGAGAAATCCGGCGGTGTTTGCGTTCCGGTTCAGGAATTTGACGCGTGGGCCAATGAATCTCATAGCCATTGCCAGAGCAGGGCGCTCAGATGCGGATGGCCTCAATGCGAAAGCCCGCTTTTGCCATTGCTTGCGCCGAAGGATGCGCGCGCAGCCGTGCAGCAAACTCCTGGGCAACGGAAAACGGTTCCCACTGTACCTCGTGATCCTCGCCAAACCAGACATTGTCCATGTCTGCTCCCAGCCCGTTCGCCCAGGCAGCAATCTTGCCGCCCTCCGTCAGCAGCACGACAGCGGCAGGTGGCTCTGTCAACTTGCGGCGCGACAGGTCACGCTCACGGGCTCTTGCCCCGAATTCAATCACTTTACTCATGGGAGAAAGTGATGATGCGAGTCGGGTTAACGACAGGTTTTCAAATACTTAAGCAATCCTTACCAGGCGCCTGGTGAATGCGGGCCTAGACCTCTTCCCACGGAAATGTGTCCTGCCGCTCTACGCCATTTTTGGTGATAACAACCTGGGTTTCCAGCTTGATGCATTCCTTGCCACCCACCTCGCCGATCAGGCTTTCGACGCAAATCACCATGTTTTCCTCAAAGGTCATTTCGTAGGCCTTGCCGAAATCCGGGTGTAGCGGTACCGACGGCCATTCGTCGCACAGGCCCACCCCGTGCAGCGCAACGGAATAACGCCGATCAACATATTTTTCCGGAATGCGCCATGACTTCTCGTTGAATTCGGCCAGGGTTACTCCAGCCTTGAGGATCGCTGAGTTATGCTGGATCTGCTCGATGGCTGCTTTGTAAAGTTCGCGCTGCTTTGGCGTGAACGGTGTATGGCCGATCGTCCAGGTGCGCGATATGTCAGCGCAGTAGCCGTATGGGCCGATCAGGTCAGTATCGAACGCAATGATGTCGCCCTTTTCGGCCACCACATCAGAGGCCTCGGCAAACCAGGGATTGGAGTGTTGGCCCACAGCCAGAAGACGGGTTTCGATCCATTCTCCACCGGAGCGGATGTTCTCGTAATGCAGCTCGGCCCAGATTTCTTGCTCGGTCTTGCCGGGCAGCGAATTCTCCCATATGCGCGCCATCCCGGCCTCACACACCCGCACAGTCCACTTCATAAGCTCCAGTTCGTCGGCGGACTTGATTGAGCGGGCAAGCTCGGTCAATTCCTGTCCATTGATCAGCTCAACGCCACGCTCGCTCAGCGCAAATGCACCTTCATGCTCCACCTTGTCTACCGCAATACGTAGTTTCGATTTTCCGCCGCAGCGTTCTTTCAATGCAGCGACCAGTTCGTCAGCCCACTTGTTGACGCGCTCTTCGGTGCGTCCGCCCGCTGCCATGTAGAACCATGTTGTTGCAGTGCGCGTCTCGTTGACCTGTTTGTTGCCGTCATTGAGAAACTCTGCGCCGTGATACTGGAAGTCGATTGCGTGGCCATCGGCAAACACCAGCGCATAACGGAACGGGTTGTGCGTGGCCCACAATTGCATGTTGGGGCTGTCGAACACATATCGGGTATTGAGCGGATCATACAGCAGGATGGCATCGCAGTTGTACTTGTTGATATATTCGACCATGCGTTGCTTACGATAGACGCGGGCACGCTCCAGCACTTCACGCGGGATCGGCGACTTGAGAGGCTTGTCCTTGCCGGCCGGGTTGAAATAGGCCTTCTTGCGTTCATCAGAAAACGGAGTTGCGATGGCGTCGGATGCGCTGGCCATGACGGCTTTCCTTGAATTGTGTTCGTCAGGCTGTTCGGCCATAGAACGTTTGCTGGGTCGCTGGGTTGAGTCGGGTGCCAGGCTCTGGCGAATAGGACAAAACGGCTACAAGCCGGGTGCGCTTGCCTTGAACTGGTGTTACGCGGTGCAAGGTTTTCGAGCCGCGGAACAGCACAAGACAACCGGCATGCTGGTTGAATGAGATCAGTCTTTCCGAGCTGCCATCCATGACTGGACCAGCTTCTGAATAGCCGTCATCTTGGGCTTCGCGAATAAACGGCGCATATTCGAATGCAGCGCCTTTTTCAGGTTCCTGCAACAGTAATGTGATGGTGAATTTCGCTCCATCAAAGTGCCAACCGGTTTCAGTGCCCGGCTCATAGACCAGCACGTTAATTGGCGCCAGCGCATCGGCATAAGGATAAAGGGTATCGTAGCCAAGCACATCTGCCACGAAATGCGGAACGGCGCCCATTCGTAGATGGCATTGAGGCCGAACTCGTCCGGAATGCAGTCGTAGCCCAGCGTGGCGGATGTCGTAGTTTGCTTCTGGTTCCGCGCATGGTCGGCCGGCACGCTCGGATCATCCTCAATCAGCCAGGCATTGTGGGTTTTGGTCTTGTAGAATGCCTTGCCAAGATGCGGCGAAACTTCTGCGACCATTCCCGGCAAAGCATCAGCAGGACTGAAACCATCCAGCACACAGGCACCTGTCGCAGCTATGTCCGCCCTGGCTTTGGTTACCAGGGCCGCATAGGCCTGGGTGTCCGGTCGGTCCAGTGGATAACGCTCAAGGTCAATGGGTGGATTGGCGCTCATGCTGCAGCCTCGCTGACCTGGTACTGTGCCTTGTCGAGCCAATCCGGATTGATCTCCACGCCCCAGCCGGGCGCCTCCGTCACAGTCGCCTGGCCATTCTCGATCGTATAGGGGTCTTCCACGAACAGGTTTTGTTGCCATGGATAGTAGTCCTCGCCTTCTATGGAGAACTCCAGATACTTGCCGGCGTTCGGGATGGCGCGCAACAGGTGCATTGTGCATAGGGTAACAAGCGACAGGTTGGCCGCGTGAGGGGTGCAGGGAAGGTCCGCCTCGGCTGCCATCTTCGCTACGCGCAAGGTGCGGTTGATGCCGCCCATATACATCACGTCGGGCTGTACAATATCGACGCATCGAAGGCCAATGGTGTAGCGCCACCAGCTCAGATCACAGTCCTGTTCCCCGCCAGCGACATCGATGCTCAGCGCCTCCTTGACCTGACGGGTCTGTTCCGGTTCCCAATAGGGGCAGGGCTCTTCAAAGTGGCCAATGCCATTGTCCTCAAGGATGCGGCCCACTTCGATGGCACGCTGCGGCGAATAGCAGGAATTGCCGTCTACGAGCTTGTCGATGCCGTCTCCCAGCGCCTTCGACACGACCGGCACAACTGCTTCCGTGCGCCCAGGCCATTCGTCCACATCGCGGCCACATTCAGCGCCTACGCGCCACTTGAAGGCATCGAACCCAAGCTTGTCGCGCAAGCTGACGAGACGGGCGGCCTCTTCTTCCGGGGTGATGTCGCGCTTCATGGAGGAAGCATAAGCGCGAACCTTGCCCGGTGAACCGCCAATCAGCGAGGTAACCGGCTTGCCTTCCACGCGGCCACGCAGGTCCCACAAGGCCGTATCGAGACCGGTCATGGCCCGGCGCAAGTAAGAGCCTGGAAACTTGTGCTCTCGTTCGGTGATCGTGTCGAGCAAATCGTCGAAGTCGTATGCTGGTTGACCCAGCGCGTAGGGTGCGATCTGCCGGTGGAAGACCTGAGCTGTGATGTCTGAGTGGTAGGTTGAGACCTGACCCCAGCCTGTGTCGCCAGTATCGGCAGTGACACGCACGAAACCAACGTACTGGTTGGAGAAAGTTTCAAGCTTGGCGATTTTCATTGAAGGGCTGTTCCTATGATCTCATCTTACTACCGGACGGGTCGAACGGTGGATCGATCTGAATACGGGCAGGGCAGCGGTGGCCCAGGATCTCGATCTCGAACATCGTGTCCGATGTGTACTGTGCCAGCTCCTTCGGGATGTAGCCCTGGGCCATGGATTTCTCGACGAAATGGGCGTAGCCGCCGGAGGTGATCCAGCCGACCACTCGCCAGTCGCCGTCGACACGCGGGTCGGACGGGCCGGCCATATCCCTACCGTCGGGCGAAAACCGCGGCGCGCCATAACCGTGCGGCGGGTCTATGGTGGCATAGTCCTTGCTGCCAACCTTGGCCCACACCGGCTCGTCGCCCATCACATCGGCATCTTGTGCCTCGACGATGAAAGACACGCGGCGCAGTTTTCCGCCGGATGCATGTTCTTTTGCTGCAGCTTCCCGGCCAATGAAGTCGTTCTTGGACAGTTTTACAAACCGGTCCATACCGGCCTCAAACGGACCATAGATTGGACGCAGCTCGCGGAACCAGGTCGGGAAGTTCTTCTCCAGGCGCATGGAAAGAAGCGCGCGCATGCCGAAGTCAATGATGCCGAACTCATCGCCCGCCTGCTTGATGGCCAGGTAGATGCGGCGCTGGTAGGCCGGTGCCATCCACAATTCGTAGCCAAGATCGCCGGAATATGTGATGCGGTTGATCATGCAAGGCGAACCGGCCACGTCCGCCTCGCGGTAGTCCATGAACCGGAAACCTTCGTTGGAGGCATCGAAGTCGACCAGCTTTTCAAGCACCTTGCGGGCGTTTGGCCCGCAAACCGAAAGTCCGACAAGATTCATTCCGAACCGCTGCACCGTGACAGAACCATCCTTTGGCATGTGCTGTTCGAACCAGCGTGTGTGATATTTTTGCGCGGCGATGGAACCCCACATTATGAAGCGTTCATCGGCGGCCTTGGCAATGGTGAAATCGCCGATCAGTTTGCCCGCCTCGTTGAGCATCGGGGTCAACACAATGCGCCCGCTTCTCGGCATGGAATTGGTCATCAGCCGGTTGAGAAACTCTTCCGCGTTCGCTCCGGTGATTTCGTACTTCGCAAAGTTGGAAATTTCGGTGATGCCAACACTCTCGCGCGTTTTGCGCACTTCGTGGGCGACATGCGCGAAGTCGGTCGAGCGATGATAGGACGGTATATCAAACGCCTCCTCCGCCGAAGGAGCAAACCACAGCGGCGATTCCAGTCCCCAGGAATCTCCCATGACGGCATGATTGTCGCGCACCATGATTTCATAGACAGGTGTGGTTTCCTGTGGCCGTGCAGCGGGTAGCTCCTCGTTGGGGAAACGGATTGAAAACCTTCTGGAATAATTCTCACGCACCTTTGCGTTGGTGTAGCGCAGTGTTGCCCATTCGCCGAAGCGGGTTACGTCCATGCCCCAAACGTCCGCGCCAGGGTCACCGTTGACCATCCAGTTTGCCAGCGTCAGGCCGACGCCGCCGCCCTGGCTGAACCCGGCCATCACGGCGCAAGCGCACCAGAAGTTGGTCAGGCCCTGCACAGGCCCCACCAACGGGTTGCCGTCCGGCGCAAAGGTGAATGGGCCATTGATGACCTGCTTGATGCCTGCCTTCTCCAGCGCCGGGTAATGCTTGAAACCGATTTCCAGTGACGGCGCGATGCGCTCAAGGTCAGGTTGCAGCAGCTCGTGTCCAAAGTCCCACGGGGTCTGGCTGGGTGACCACGGCTTGCAGGCTTTTTCGTACGTCCCAAGCAGAATGCCCTTGCGCTCCTGCCTTGTGTATATCTCGCCCTTGAAGTCCATCACACCGATAAGTTCGCGTCCCGTTGCCTCGTTGAACTCGGCAACCTCGGGCATGTCTTCTGTCAGCAGGTACATGTGCTCCATTGCCAGCAAAGGCAATTCAAGCCCCACCATGCGACCGACTTCGCGCGCCCAAAGCCCGCCGGCATTCACGACGTGCTCGCACTTCACGGTGCCTTTTTCGGTAATGACCGTCCAGGTACCGTCTGCGGCCTGTGTGAGGTCGGTGACACGGTTGCGCAACTCGATTTCGGCACCAAGGGTGCGCGCGGCCTTGGCGTAGGCATGGGTAGTGCCGGATGGATCCAGATGTCCTTCTACCGGGTCCCACATGGCGCCGACGAAATTGGTCTCGTCCATCAGCGGGAACATCGCTTTGGCCTCGGACGGGGTAATAAGCTCTGTTTCCATGCCGAGATACCGGCCCTTGGCGTGGGCCAGACGCAGGAAGTCCATGCGTTCCGGCGTGTCGGCCATCATCACTCCACCGGTCAGGTGCAGCCCGCATGACTGACCCGAAATCTCTTCAAGCTCCTTGTACAGCGAGACAGTGTAGGCTTGCAGTTTGGCGACGTTCGGGTCGCCGTTTAGGGTGTGGAATCCTCCGGCCGCATGCCACGAAGAGCCTGAGGTCAGTTCCGATCGTTCAATTAGCAGGACATCTTTCCAGCCTGCGCGCGCCAGATGAAACAATACCGAGCAACCGACAACGCCACCGCCGATGACGATTGCCCTGTAATGTGTTTTCATGCCGCTGTCTCCAATGCCACTACGCTCGCATCAGGCTGGCATCGGCATCATACAGAGGCTCAGCTTGCGGGCTCGCCTTGTATACTTGCCCTAAAATTTCAATCTCGAAACCGTTAGTTTCATTCACCAGTTCACGGGGGATATAACCAAGTGCAACCGACCGGCCCGCACCATGAGCGAAACCGCCGGAGGTGATCCAGCCAACGCATTTACCATTGTGGTAAACCGGCTCATCTCCGATGACGTCGACTTCAGCATCATGCACGGTGAACACAGTGAGGGCACGCTTGCCGCCATCCTGTTTTTCCCTTGCCGCCGCCTCACGGCCAATGAAGTCGTTCTTGCTCAGGGCGATGAAACGGCCCAGGCCAGCTTCGAACGGGCCGTAGATCGGCCGGTATTCGCGCGCCCAGGTCCCCCAGTTTTTCTCTAGCCGCAATGACATGAGCGCACGCCCGCCAACCGGCTTGATGTTGAACTCCTTGCCCGCGTCCATGATCATTGTGTGCAGCGTGGCCAGGTATTCGGTCTTTACCCATATCTCGTAGCCAAGCGCACCCGTAAATGACACACGCGCCACTTTTGCCGGCACCAGCCCCAGGTTGATCTCGCGAAATGCCATGAACGGCAGGGCTGAAGTTGATACGTCCTCGTCGGTGAGCTTGGACAGAAGTTTCTGTGCATTTGGCCCCGCAATCGACAGGCCGCACATCTCCAGGCCCAGGGCCCGAACCTTGACCGACCCATCGGCTGGCAGGTGCGCCTCGAACCAGCGCATGTGATAGTTCTCCGCTGTGCCGGCGCCAAATATGTAGAATCTTTCGTCGTCAGCCTTGGCCAGCGAGAAATCACCAATCAGCTTGCCTGCTTCATTGAGCATTGGTGCCAGCGTCATGCGGCCCTTGGCAGGCACCTTGTTGGCGAGCATGTGGCTCAGCCAGCTCTCGGCTCCCGCACCGGTGATTTCGTATTTGGCATATCCAGAGGTGTCCAGGCAGCCTACCGAGTTGCGCACAGCGCGGCATTCGTCGCCTACGATCTTGAAGGCTTCGGAGCGGCGGAAGGTGACGGCTTCCTTGGGTTCCTTGCCTTGAGGAGCGAACCACAGGGGCACTTCCATGCCATATGCAACTCCGAAGCAGGCCCCCATTTGCTTGTAACGGTCGTACAGCGGAGTTGTGCGCAACGGACGCGCCGCTGCAAGTTCTTCGTTCGGGAACATGATGCGGAAGCGGCGGCCATAGTTCTCGCGCACTTTTGCGTTGGTGAATGCCATGTTGGCATAGGAGCCATAGCGAGCGATATCCATTGCCCAAACGTCGAAGCCCGGGTCTCCGTCCACAATCCAGTTGGACAGGGCAAGGCCGACGCCACCACCCTGACTGAAGCCGGCCATGACACCACAGGCTACCCAGTAGTTGGTGAGACCGCGGATCGGCCCGACCAGCGGGTTGCCATCGGGGCCAAAGGCAAATGGACCGTTTATGATGTTCTTGATACCGGTTTTCTGAAACGCCGGGTGATGCCGGAAGCCTCGTTCCAGGTTGTCGGCAATCTGGTCCAGGTCCGGCGGCAGCAACTCGGTCGAGAAATCCCACGGCGCTTCTTTGGGCGACCATGGAATGCCGTTTGGCTCGTAGGTGCCCATCAGCATGCCCTTGCCTTCCTGGCGCATGTAGATTTCGCCGTCGAAGTCAATGCAGTGCACCACCTTCTTGCCGTCATTGGCTTCGTTGAAGGCGACGACTTCTTCCATCTCTTCTGTAATCAGGTACTGGTGCGCCATGCAAAGGGCTGGAATTTCAAGCCCTGCCATGCGCCCCACCTCGCGGCCCCATAATCCTCCGGCATTGATCAGGTGCTCGCATGTTACCGTTCCCTGTTCGGTGACGACCTGCCACTTGCCATCCTCGATCTGGATGGTTTCCAGCACCCGGTTCTTGCGAACAATCTCAGCACCATTGGCACGAGCCGCCTTGGCGTAGGCATGAGTGGTGCCTGACGGGTCCAGATGACCCTCGAGCGGATGCCACATGGCACCGACAAATTGGTCCTTGTCCATGAGGGGAAAGTGCTCGGCAGCTTCATCTACGGAAATCATCCGCGTATCCACGCCCAGGTACTTGTTGCGTGCATGAGCCATCTTCAACCAGTCGAAGCGGTCCTGATTTGACACCAGCATGACGCCGCCGGTGATATGGATGCCGGTAGACTGGCCCGATTTCTCCTCGATCTCCTTGTAGAGATTGATGGTGTATTCCTGCAGTTTTGCGACGTTCGGATCACCGTTCAAGGTGTGGAAACCGCCGGCAGCATGCCAGGTTGAACCGGATGTAAGTTCATCGCGTTCGATAAGCAGTATGTCGCTCCATCCCTTTTTCGTGAGGTGATAGAGAATTGAACAGCCGACGACGCCTCCGCCGATGACAATAGCGCGATAATGCGATTTCATTACATGTGTCCTTGAACAAGAAAGTACTGGCGAAGATGCAATCACCTGAAACCCGGCGGCGTCATGCCTGCAAGCGACAAGGCCCCGTACCCGATGGCTTGATAAGGCATGTTGGCGTCTTTCTGGGGGTGCTTTTTCTGTCGTTGACCGGGATTGAAGCAATCGCGAGTGAAAAAGTGGACATGGAGCTTGTGCTGGCAGTGGATGCATCAGGCAGTGTCGACAATCAGGAATACCGCCTGCAACTGAACGGCATTGCCAAGGCTATCACCGATGATGAGGTAGTGCGTGCCATTCAGGCCGGTCGATACAAGCGCATTGTGGTGACGATGCTGGTGTGGGGAGAATCCCGCCGGCCCAAGGACTACACCGGCTGGTTTGTCATCTCCAACGCCTCCGAGGCGCAGGCGTTCGCTGAAGTGGTTGCGCCATTCCCACGGCGTCAGGTTGGCGGCACCGGGCTGGGCGACGGTATTGCCAAGTCGGTAAGCGCGATCTTCGAAAACGAATACATTTCTGAGCGTATGGTCATTGACGTTTCGGGCGACGGGCGAGAAACACCACCGCGCGATTATACGGTGCTGCTGCCACAGGCGCGGGCCATGTCCATTTATCATGGCGTAACGATCAATGGTCTTGCCATCCTCAATGAGGACCCTGAACTTGATACGTATTACCGTGAGCAGATGATTGTCGGCGACGGTGCCTTTGTCGAGGTAGCCGCAGACTATGAAGATTTTACCCGTGCCATGAAGCGCAAGCTGCTGCGTGAGATCAGGCCGGAACCGGTTGTGGGAATGAGGTAATGCACATGGATGCCGGCGCAGCTCTGGCGCCTACCTGTCACATGAGCAAAAAGCAGTAACTTGTGTCAGCTGGCAGGCGCTGCTGTGCCGGGCAACACGAGCACCGGCTCCCGAATTCGCATAGTCGCGTCAGAAGCCGGTCAGGCTATCGCGGTTTCTTGCCAAACACTTTTATGTATTCAGCCTCTCCACCCTTCGCGAGTGCTTTGGCCTGCCTCACCCAATCATCACGCTCGATGCGGCCCTTGAAGGACAACTCATCGTCCACAATGGCGATGTCGGTCTTTTTCCACGCCGCGACCTGTGCGAAATGCCAGAAACCCAGCTTGTTCAAGGTCTTTTCAAGCTTTGGCCCGACACCGGCGATTAACTTCAGATCATCAGCTTTGCCTTGTGGCCTGGTGAGCCTTACAGGACCGGACGGTTTGTTCGCAGCCTTGCGCGGCGCGGCTGTGCGTACAGGTGCTTTTGCCTCTGGCTTTGCAGCAGGCTTCTTGCGTTGCGGAGGCAGCGTCGCCATCGCAGCCGCAGCTGCCGCCAGCTTCACTCTGGCGGGTGTCGGTTTTGCCTCAGCCTTCTTTGCGCCCTTTGTGTCACCCGGCATGGCAATGACCGGCTCCATCGCGCGCAGTTCAGCATCGTCGAGATGACACATGATCCTGTGATCGTTGCCCATGTCTTTCACCGGCGGCAGTTCGGTCTCGCAGATGGCGCCGATCTTGCGCGGACATCGGGTCTGGAAAGGACAGCCCGAAGGCGGGTTCATTGGCGAAGGCAGGTCGCCTTCCAGTACGATGTGCTTTTTCTGGATCGACGTGTCGGCAATCGGCACGGCAGACAGAAGTGCTTCCGTGTAAGGGTGATAGGGCGGAGAGAAAATGTCGTCGGTGTTGCCCTGTTCCATGATCTGGCCGAGATACATCACCACGACACGGTCTGCCAGATAACGCACAACCGAAAGATCGTGGCTGATGAAAAGCATGGTGGTGCGCTTTTCGCGCTGAATGTCCGTCAGAAGACCGGTAACGGCGGCTTGCACGGACACATCCAGCGCTGACACCGGTTCATCTGCAACAACGACCTTGGCGTCTCCGCCGAAAGCGCGTGCAATGCCGACACGCTGTTTCTGTCCGCCGGACAACTGGCGAGGCTTGCGCAACACAAAGTCTCGCGGCAGCTTGACCAGGTCAAGCAGCTCATAGGTTTTCTGAAGCGCCTCGTCTTTGGTCTTGGCCACGCCAAACTTGCGCAGCACCCGGCCGATTTGCCCGCCAATCGTGTGCGAAGGGTTGAGTGTTTCGAACGGGTTCTGGAAGACCATCTGCATGGACCCGACAAGTTGCGGAGAGCGTTTGGCAACCGGCAACTGACCGATTTCCTTGCCATTGAGGATCACTTCACCGCCCGTGGCGGTTTCCAGACCCATCATCACCTTGGCGAAGGTTGACTTGCCGCAGCCGGACTCGCCCACAATCGCGACTGTTTCTGCTTCGCGGGCTTCGAAATCCAGTTTCTCGTTTGCCTTCACATATCTTTTGGATTTGCCACCAAGCATCGCTTTCAGCGAACGGTCATTCACCTCGTAGTATTTCTGCATGTTCTTCACTTGCAGAACGGTGGGCCCAAACTTTACAGCTTCGCCGCGTATCGGTTTTGGTTTGGCAGCCTCCCAGTCAATTTTCTCAAACCGTTCGCAGCGAACGGATTGCCCCGGCTTGCCCTTGACCGGATGCATATGAAGCGTACCGGTATCGCAGACACCCTTCCTGAAATGACCGCAACGTGGGCCAAAATTACAGCCTGTTGGTCGCTCGTGCGGCAGCGGCAACTGGCCGTCAATCGGCACCAGTGGGCGTGAATAGCGGTCTGCGCCGGGCAATGGAATGGAGTTGAACAGGCCGCGCGTATAAGGGTGCCGCATTTCGTCGAACACCTGTTTCACGGAGCCGAACTCAACGGCCTCGCCAGAATACATCACCGCGATCTTGTCACATGTCTCGAGGATAAGGCCAAGGTTGTGAGAGATGTAGATCATCGACGTGCCGAAGCGCTTCGAGATATCCTTGATCAGTTCAACCACTCCGGCCTCGACTGTCACGTCGAGCGCTGTGGTTGGCTCATCCAGCAACAGAAGCTGCGGGTTGGACAACAGTGCCATGGCAATAACGACGCGTTGCTGCTGGCCGCCGGAAATCTGGTGCGGAAACGAGTTCATTACCCGCTCTGGGTCAGGCAGGCGCACCGCGTCTAACATCTCCAGCGAGCGCTTGGTGGCTTCCTCATCGCTGACGCCTTCATGGTAGATCAGCACCTCGTTGAGCTGCTCCTTGATCAGCATGGACGGATTCAGCGAGGCCATCGGCTCCTGATAAACCATCGAGATGCGTGAACCGCGAATGTCTCGCAATTCCTCTTCGGACATTGTCCGCATGTCGCGGCCCATGAACTTGATTTCGCCGCCTACAATGGCGCCGTTCTTGCCCATGTACTGCATGATCGCCAGCGCCACGGTGGACTTGCCGCAACCGGATTCCCCTACAATGCCGACAGCCTCGCCGGGCATGACTTTCAGATTGAAATCAACGACGGCCGGAATTTCGCCTGCTCTCGTGTAATACGAGATCGAGACGTTGTTACATTCCAGTACCGGAACGTTCGGATCGATTTTTGCCCTGTGTCCTGATTTAGCCATGGTTTAATCAGTCCCTCAGCGAGATTTCGCGCAAGCCATCGGCCAGCAGGTTTAACCCAAGCACCAGCGACGATATTGCCAGTGCAGGCCACAGCATCATGTTCAGACCGTTGTAGCCCCACTGACGGCCGTCGGAGATCATTTTGCCCCAGTCGGGGTCTGGCGGTGGCAGGCCAAGCGACAGGAAGCCAAGCAGCGCGATGGTAATGATGACGTACCCAAGGCGCAGGCATGCATCGACAATCAATGGGCCGCGTGCGTTGGGCAGAAGCTCGACCAGCATGATCCACATTGGTGGCTCACCGCGCACTTCGGCAGCAGCAATGTAATCGCGTGTCTTGAGATCAAGCACAATGCCACGCACGATACGCGCCACCTGCGGCGCGGTGGAAAACGTAATGGCGACAATGATCAGAGCTCCCGCAACGATGGTTTTGTCCAAGCCCAGGGCCTCGCCCATCCATCTGCCGATAACAGACGTTGGTCCGAAGGCAGTGAGGATGACCAGCAGCAGAACGATCTGGGGAAAAGCCAGCAGTACGTTGCCGATGTAGGAGATGATCTCGTCCCACCAGCCGCCACGGTATCCAGCGGTGACCCCCATCAGCATGCCGACGGTGTAGGCGACAATTGTTGCCAGTGTTGACCAGAAAAGCACAACGCGCGAACCGTGCAGCAGGCGCGCAAGCAAATCACGCCCGCGGTCGTCGGTACCCATCCAGTGCATGACACCTTTGCCATCGACGGTCATCATCGGCAGGTTGGTGCCTCCACGTGTTTGCGCAAGTGGATCCTGCAGCGGCAAAAGGTCGACAAAAATCGCGATGCTGACCCAGAACACCACTAGGGCAAGGCCGAACATGCCGACCGGGCTTTCGCGCAAAAGGCCAAAAGTCTTCCAGAATCGCCCCCAGCCTGTCGTGGCTGTCGGAGTGCGGCTTTTTTCTGTCGGGGTACTTGTGGTTGTGTCTGTCATTGTACCATACCCCTACTGGAACCGGATGCGCGGATTGAGCAGCGTGTAGCCGATATCCGACACGAACTGCGAGAACACCGCAATGAACACGGCTACCATGGCGCAGGCTTCAATGACGAAAATGTCGCCATAAAGCGCGGCCTCGTACAAGAGCTTGCCGAAGCCCTTGTAGGAGAAGAACACCTCGGTGACGATCACGCCCGACAGCAGGTAGTTCAGTTGCAGGATCATCACGGTGAACGGCGCGATGAGCGCATTGCGCAGCGCATGCCTGCGGATGACGCGGCCGTAGGGCAGGCCCTTTAGGATCGCCGTTCGCACATATTGCGAAGTCATGACTTCGGCCATGGAGGCGCGCGTCATGCGTGTGTAATACCCGAAATTGTAGATCACCAGAACCATCACTGGCAGCACAAGCTGGTTGGCATCCTTCCATGTCAGTCCGTCACTGAACGGAGATGTGCCGGGCAATATATCCAGCCAGAACACAAAAATCGCCACCAGGATTGTCGCCGAGGCAAACTCTGGAATTGAGGTTGTGATGACTGAAAACACCGTGATTGTTCGGTCACGCAAGGAGCCTTCGGCAATTCCGGAAAGAACACCAAGAACAAGCGATATGGACACTGTGATGGAGAAAACCAGCGTGGCCAGGATCGCAGTATTTGCCAGATGTTCCTTGAGTAGCTTCGAGACCGGAGTTGCAAACTGGATGGACTCGCCAAAATCCCCGCGCATCGCATTGAAAATCCAGGTAAAGTAACGCTGGATGAATGGCGCGTTGTAGCCGTTGTTTTCAAGCCATCTCAATCGCTGGTCAAGGCTGGAGTATTGCCCCAGTACCTTGCCGGCAAGATTGAACTTGTCTGCCTCGAAACACAAAAACAGCAATATGGATACAGTCAGCATGATCAATGCCATCTGAATCAGACGCTTGCCTGCAAGCTGCAGCATTTAGTCCCTCACTCCCTGCAGCCGCTCAGGCCCCTGACCGGTTCACCCGGCGGCTTTCTCATTGGAGCCAACCTTAGCGAATTGCCTCGTTAGTTCAATAGGGGCATGCGACATGTGCATATCGTGTGTGAATACAGCCCCCTTCAACAAGCATTCAGGGACGTGTAGTGAGTAGGCATGAATGACCAGCACAGGCACACCTGCATATGAATATTGCTTCCTTGCCAATGTATGATCTTCCCGAGCTGACGGAGGCTACCGATGCCTGGTGGGCCGGGTTGGCAAGTCACATGCGGCGCGAGGGTGTTGCGGATGTACCTGATACGCGCTCGAAGCCTGATGACCTGCACACCCATTGGTGTTCTCCTTCCTTGTTGATGTCACAGACCTGCGGCTACCCGCTCACCCACCAACTTCGTGGCAGGGTCCGCATGGTTGGTCTGCCGGTGTATGCCTGTGATGGATGCCGCGCGGACGGTCACTATTCCTCCCTCATTGTTGTGCCGGCAGCTTCAACCCTGCATTCAATTGCTGATGCGCATCGCGGCCGGGCAGCGTTCAACACCGATGACAGTATGTCCGGCCTTCTGGCCTTGCGCATTGCCGCCGCAAGGGCCGATTGCGGTGGCGGAGCTTTTTTCGATACGCTGGTTGTTACAGGCGGGCATCGCCGCTCCATGCAGGCTGTTGCTGCCGGCAAGGCAGACATCGCAACAATTGACGCGGTTACGTTTGCCCTTTTGCGCAAGGTAGACCCGCAACTGACCAGCGAAGTTCGGGTACTGGGCCGTACGAATTCGGTACCTGGTCTTCCCTACATCTCATCGACACATACAGATGCCAGTGGATTGGAGCGTTTGCAGGCAGCATTGTCGCACGCAATGCGAGACAGTGAACTTGCCGATGCGCGAGCCGAACTGCTCTTGGCAGGTGTCCAGTTTCCCGGACTTGCCAGCTATGACGTCATCCTCGATCTGGAAGCGGAACTAGGCAGTTTTGAGCTGTCTTCCCGGTCTGAATAATCGCGACACTTGAAAGGCAACAATCAATGATAGATCTTTACACCTGGAGTACGCCGAACGGTTACAAGGTGTCCATTGCACTTGAAGAGATGGGTCTGGCCTACAACACCCATCCAATCAACATCATGAAGGATGAGCAGTTTGCGCCAGACTTTCTGAAAATATCGCCGAACAACAAGATCCCGGCCATATTTGACACTGACACCGGGCAGTCAGTGTTCGAGTCCGGTGCCATCCTTATTTACCTCGCCAACAAGACAGGCCTGTTTCTCGCGCCGAAGGGGCCGCGTCACTGGCAGACCATGGAATGGTTGATGTGGCAGATGGGAGGCTTCGGCCCAATTCTGGGTCAGGCGCACCACTTCCTTCATTTCAACCCCGGCAAGGGTGAATACGCCGAGAACCGGTTCAAGACCGAAGCCCGGCGACTGTGGGGCGTGCTCGACAAGCGCCTGGGTGAGGAAGAATATGTCGCGGGTGACTACTCCATCGCCGACATGGCTATCTGGCCTTGGGCATCCCGGTTTGAGTGGCAACAGATCACTGCAGCCGATTTTCCAAACGTCAAGCGTTGGTACAAGGCCATAGCTGCAAGACCTGCCGTGCAGGCCGGATTCAAGGTGCCAAACCCGGAGCGCGAGATACCAGCAATTGACTGACGCGCCCTTGCATCAAAGACCGTCACAGGCGAATTTGCCTGTTCGCGCTATTATGCTGCTGGCTGCTGTCACTGTTTTCTGGGGCATGAATTGGCCTGGTATGAAGATCGTGTTGGGTGAAGTGGGCCCATGGTGGTTTCGAACCATATGCCTCTTATTCGGCGGCATGGCCCTGTTGACAATTTCGGGCCTGTCGGGAAACCGACTCCAGATTCAGCGAAGTGATTTCGCCCCGCTTTTCCTGTGCGCGCTGTTCAACATGGTTGGCTGGCATCTGTTCTCGGCTTATGGATTGACGTTGGTTCCCGCGGGCAGGGCTTCGATCATCGCTTTCACGATGCCGGTTTGGGCTGCACTGGCTGCCATTCCGGTGCTGGGCGAGAGGGTTTCGTTGCCGGTTTTTCTTGGACTGGTTCTGGGCATGGCTGGCATGAGTGTGCTGATAGGCCATGACATTGCCGTGCTGCGCTCTGCGCCTGTTGGTGCCCTGCTCATGCTGGGCGCAGCCATTTCGTGGGGCATTGGCACGGTGCTCTTCAAGCGGTTCGACTGGACGACGCCGGTTGCAACCATAGTCGGCTGGCAGCTGGTGTTTGCATCCGTCCCGGTTGGAATCGGCGCGCTCTTGCTGGAGAAGGCGCCAGACCTGACTTCGCTGAGCGGACCAGCGATTCTGTCACTTATGTATGTTTTGGCTTTTCCGATGGTGTTTTGCCAATGGGCATACTTCAAGATCGTGCGCAATTTTCCGGCTGTCTATGCTGCCATTGGTGTGATGGCGGTGCCGGTTATCGGCGTCTACTCAAGCTTGATTGTATTGGGCGAAGCAGTGGGCTGGCGTGAGTTTCTGGCCCTCTTGCTGGTTTGTTCGGCGATTTTTACCGTATTGGTCTGGCCACGGCTGGCTGCCCGCAAAGCTGCGTCACACAGTAGTTAAAGATTGCTGAACAATTCAAAAAATATAGTACTTGCATTCAGGTTTGGTCTGGCATAGACAGCCGCCTTCAAGACGCCAACGCACGCGCCTCTGGCCGGTGTACCACAAGTCACTTGTGTTTACGTAGCGACGGTAACGTCTCCCTTGGAACTGAGCGGTCATAGATGGCCGGGTCTATTGGAGATTACCATGAACGCATACGTATCCGGCTTCGCTGGTGGCGAAGTTGCACGCGAAATTTCACGCACTGAAGCTTTCATCCGTTCGAACGTTTTCGACAAGCCAACGCTTGTGCTGGACACCGACATCGTGTCCCGCAACTACCGTGCGCTGAAAGCAGGGCTTGGCAAAGCGCATATCCACTTTGCCGTGAAAGCAAATCCAGACAATGCGATCATCAAGACCCTTGTTGCAGAAGGTTCAAGCTTTGATGCTGCTTCGCGCGGTGAAATCGAGCTGTGCCTGAGCCACGGCGCACGCCCCGACCAGATATCCTTTGGCAACACCGTGAAAAAGGTTGCCGACATCCGCCATGCCTACGCTGCCGGCATCCGCTTGTTCGCGGCAGACGCTGAAGAAGAACTCGACAAGATTGCCGAAAATGCACCGGGCTCGGAAGTCTACATCCGTCTGATCGTCGATGCGTCCGAAGCCGACTGGCCATTGTCACGCAAGTTTGGCTGTGCCCGCGACAAGGCTCTGGACCTGCTGGCATACACCCGACGATTGGGCCTTCGTCCTGCCGGTTTTTCGTTCCACGTCGGCTCACAGACCCGCCAGCCGGAAATGTGGCGCACAACACTCGACCAGATCGCCCAGATCTGGCACTCAGCCCGTGAAGCAGGTTTTGACCTCGACCTCCTGAATATTGGTGGTGGCTTCCCGGCATTCTACGGCGAAGAAGTCGCCCACCCCACACATTACGCAACGCGTGTCATGGAACTCGTCACCGAACGCTTTGGTGTTGTGCCTCGCGTGATGGCAGAGCCTGGCCGCGGTCTTGTTGCCGAAGCCGGCATGATCGCTGCCGAAGTTCTGCTGGTGTCACGCAAGTCCGACAATGACACCCATCGCTGGGTCTACCTGGACATTGGCAAGTTTTCCGGCCTTGCAGAGACCATGGACGAAGCCATTCGCTACCAGTTCATCACTGACCGCGATCACGAAACCATGGGTGCCTGCATCCTGGCTGGACCATCGTGTGACTCCGCTGATGTTCTTTACGAAAAGCGTCCTGTGCAGCTGCCGTTGGGCCTGAAAGCCGGAGACCGCTTCATCATCCGCAACTGCGGAGCCTACACCTCGACGTATTCGTCGGTCTGGTTCAACGGCTTTCCGCCGCTGGACGTGGTTGTCATCTGACCGCAATTTGCAAGGCAGCTTGCCTATCAGGTGCGAGCTAGCCTTGCCGCAACCCGCTTCCTGCCCATAAGCGGTAGAATGGCTGCAAATTCAGGTCCGTGGTCCAAACCGGTGAGCGCCAGGCGAAGCGGCATGAACAACTGCTTGCCCTTGCGCTCCGTCGCGTTCTTTACATTGTTGGTCCATGTCTTCCAGGTTGTTTCGTCCCACGGCTCTTCAGGCAGCGCCAATGCGGCCTGCGAAATGAACTCGTTGTCTTCATCGCACACCGTACCTGTCACATTGCCAAACAGGATGGAGTGCCAGATAGCTGCGTCGGCCACCCTCGACAGGTTGCCGTGAACTGCCACCCAGAATGCCTCCCCCCCATCTGCGTTCATGCCAGCCAACCGGTCCTTCACCTCCCCATAGGACAGTTGATGAACGATGCGTGCATTGAGGTTCTCCAGCTCAGTCATGTCGAACCGGCCTGGTGCGCGCGACAGTTTCGACAGGTCAAACACCTCAAGCAGCGTGTCCATGCCTGTATGTGGTTCAATCGCCTCGGACGTGCCGATCAACGCGCCGTGGCTGACAACCGCCATGGGTTCAAGCCCGGTCTCGCGCATTTCGGCGATGGCAAGCGAGCCGAGCCGCTTCGACAACCCTTTGCCATCGGCACCTACAAGCAGCGAATGATGGGCAAAGCCCGGTGCCCTGGCGCCAAGCGCTTCAAAGATTTCGATCTGTACGGCAGCGTTGGTTACGTGGTCTTCGCCACGAATGACGTGGGTGATCCCCATTTCAATGTCATCCACCACTGAAGGCAGGGTGTAGAGGTAGCTGCCGTCTTCGCGGATCAGCACCGGGTCCGACAACGAAGTGGTGTCGATATGGGTTTCGCCGCGAACCAGATCGGTCCAGACCACCTCGCGCTGGTCCAGTTTGAAGCGCCAGTGGGCCTTGCGCCCCTCGGCCTCAAGTGCATTGCGCTCTTTGTCCGTCAGGTTCAGTCCGGCGCGGTCATAGACAGGCGGCAAACGGCGTGCCAGCTGGCGCTTGCGCTTGTAATCTAGCTCTTCGGCCGTCTCGTAGCAGGCATAGAGCCTGCCGTCCTTCTTGAGCTGGACTGTTGCTGCATCATATAGCGCAAACCGATCGGATTGCCGGTAGACGGCATCTGGCGACAGACCCAGCCACGCGAGGTCCGTCGCGATACCTTCCGCGAATGCCTTGGTCGAGCGATCAAGATCAGTGTCATCATAGCGCAGGATGAATTGACCACCTGCCTTGCGGGCAAACAGCCAGTTGAGAATGGCTGTCCGTGCATTGCCGATGTGAATGCGCCCGGTAGGCGAGGGGGCGAAGCGTACGGTGGGGGTCATGTTTTATGCCTTGTCCCGGAATCCGTTGGTTATCGGATAGCGGCGTTCCTTTCCGAAGGCACGCCGGGTAATCTTGACGCCCGGTGCAGCCTGACGGCGCTTGTATTCAGCAATGTAGAGTAAGTGCTGGATCCGCTCCACGGTCGCCTTGTCATAGCCATTGGCTACCAATTGGCTGAGCGATGTTTCCCCTTCCACCAGCCCGTCAAGAATGCCGTCAAGTATATCGTATGGCGGCAGTGAGTCCTGGTCGGTCTGGTCAGGCCGCAATTCTGCTGAAGGTGCCTTGGTGATGATGCGTTCAGGGATTACCCGTCCAGCAGGCCCGCGCAGACCCGTTGCGTCGGACTGGTTGCGCCACGAAGCCAGTGCATAGACGTCGGTCTTGTAGATGTCCTTGATCGGGTTGAAGCCACCGTTCATGTCGCCATAGAGCGTAGCGTAGCCGACTGACATTTCCGACTTGTTGCCGGTGGTCAGCACCATCGAGCCGAACTTGTTGGATATCGCCATCAGGATGGCACCTCGGGTGCGCGACTGGATGTTTTCTTCAGTGACGCCTTCGGTTGTGCCTTCGAACATTGGCCCCAGTGAGTCCAGGAAGCCTGTTACCGGCGCCTGGATCGGCACGCTGTCGTAACGAACACCCAGCGCCTTTGCGCAGGCTTCGGCATCTTCGATGCTGTCTGATGAGGTGTAGTCATAGGGCAGCATCACACAGTGCACCTTGTCCGGCCCCAGTGCATCAACTGCCATGGCTGCCACCACGGCGGAATCAATACCGCCGGAAAGCCCGAGCACCACACCGTCAAAGCGGTTCTTCTTTACGTAGTCACGCGTACCCAGAACGCAGGCATGCCAGATCTCCTCGTATCCCAGCAATTGCCTCGCCGTCTTCCCCTGCCTGCAAACCCAGGTCTCTCCTTCGCGATGCCATTCAGTCATCACAAGGGCTTCTTCAAACTCCGGCAACTGCGCGGCAAGCGAACGGTCGGCGTTCAAGACGAAGGAAGCACCGTCGAACACCAGTTCATCCTGGCCACCAACCTGGTTGAGATAGATCATTGGCAGGCCGGTTTCGGTGACGCGCGATACCACAAGATTGAGCCGTACGTCCTGCTTGTCGCGCTCGAACGGTGAGCCGTTTGGCACGATAAGTATCTCCGCACCGGTTTCCTGAAGCGTTTCGCAGGTTTCTTCGGTCCAGATGTCTTCGCAGATTGGTACGCCAATCCGAACACCGCGGAAGTTGACCGGGCCAGGTGCCGGACCTGCCTCAAACACGCGCTTTTCATCAAACACGCCATAGTTGGGCAGATCATGCTTGTACCGGACTGCATCGATCCTGCCGTCTTCAAGCAGGATGGTTGCATTGTAAACCTTCCCGTCTTCGCTCCAGGGTGAGGTGACCAACATGGCGGCATTGCCGTCTGACGTAAGCTCGCCCAGAGCCCTCACCTCAGCCATGCAGGCCTTCACGAATGCAGGCTTGAGGATCAGGTCCTCAGGCGGGTAGCCGGAAATAAAAAGCTCACTGAACACCAGAAGATCTGCGCCTGCCTCCATGGCAGCCGCATGGGCCTTGCGCGCCATTGTGGCATTGCCCGCGACTGCACCAACCGTGGGGTTCAATTGTGCCAGCATAATTTTGAGTTTATCAATCATGATGGGTCTATTAGCTGTATCGGGCGCGGCCATCAATCATTGCTTTAAGATTCGGCTGCTATATTCAGTATCAAGATAAGTGGATGACCAGTCTGGCGCGTTTTGGAGAGAGCAGCGCACGACTTTGTCAGCTGCATGATTAACCAGAAAGTGGAGCTCTCTCTCATATGGAAACAGCTGTTTGCAAGACAAACACCCAGCCCGAATGGTCAAGGGCCGAAGTGCTTCAGTATATGATGGAAAACATCTCTGCTGGTGTCGCTGCGTTTGACGACCGTGACTGCCTTCTGGCCTGCAACGAGCGATTTGTGAAGATGCTGGCCAGGGCAGGCTTGCTGTCGCAGGCGCTGTCTGAAATGGACACTTCGCGTTTCGTCGGTCAGCGGCTTACGGATTTTGCTCCAGGGCTCAAGGGCAGGCCGGGCAAGCTGTCAGTTGCTTCCGGCAGGCAATATGCACTCACCTATTCCGGTGATGCAGGTCAAGACTCCCCCACTATTGTCACCATGGAAGATGTGACAAGCGGGCAAATACATGCAGAGGCCGTTCAAAACGCCCTGGTAGAGCAGGAGCGGATCCAGAATGCCCGCAACACATTCGTGTCTCAGGTTGCACACCATTTCAGAACACCTTTGAACGTTATTCTTGGTTACGTGGACATACTTATGAGTGGTTCGGCGTCCGGGGTAGACCAGACCACGCGCAGTTCGTATCTGGAATTCATCAGGGAATCTGCGGCCGCGTTGCTGCTCAACATGAACGAGATGATGGATATCATCCGTTTGCAGCGTGGCGAACAGGATGTGGAAATTGAGCAGCGTGATATTTCCACACTGTTCAAGGGTGTTATTTCCGAGTTGGAGCAGGTCTTCGAGGCGGAAGCCGCAACACTGAATTGTACTGGTTTGCTGGCCAGCATGGAAGGTGTGGTTGTCTACATGGATGCAAGGCTGGCCCGGCGCGGTATTGCAAGCATCCTGCGCACTTGTGCGGTTCTGGGTGGCGAGAGCAGTATCCTGACATTGCAACCGGCTTCCCAATCTGCCCAGGGACGCTACGATGTCATGCTCGAATTCAAGCCTGGTCGCAGTCACGCCCCAGAAATCATGGCCAGTATTCGCGAAGGCGAGCCGGTAAAGGAGATCAGTCTTACCGGTAATGCCTCCGGTTATGGCTTGGTTCTGGCAACACATTTGCTGCGTCTCAGCCAGGCTGAGTTACGGGTCAGCGCTGCCAACAACGGTGCAGTTTCAATTGTCATGAGTTTTAATACATTTAAGTAGCTGAAATTACTGACTTAATTTTTTTCTGACGAATTACTGTCCACGATGTGGAAAATGGACTCAGAAAAATCCCGGCGGCATGCGACGAATCTGGTGTCTGGTATACCAGGAACCAAAGAACGACATGTCGCTCAAGCTCAAACCGGTTGGCAGCAATTTCAGTCTCAAGGAGCACATCTATGATGTGCTCAAGAGCGCGATCAGCTCGTTCAATATCTATGACACCGATGCTGACCTAAGGCTGGACGAGCGCGCCCTGGCAGAGCAGCTTGGAATATCGCGCACCCCGGTCCGCGAAGCGCTGACCCGGCTTGAACAGGAAGGCTTTGTTGAGGTGGTGGCGCGCCGCGGGGTGTTTGTGCGCCGCAAAAGCCTTGAGCAAATACTGGACATGATCACGGTGTGGGCATCTCTGGAATCAATGGCAGCACGCCTTGCGGTGGAGCGCGCCAGCGACAAAGACATCGCCACATTGAGGAAAGCGCTGCCCAAGGACAAGGGCGAACAGGAGTTGCGCTCGCACCTGCACGAGTACTCCGAAGCCAACATTGCCTTTCACCTTCGCATTCTCGAGCTCTCGGGAAGCGCGTTGATGCAGGAAATTGCAAAGGGCTTGTTCCTCCACATGCGGTCCATTCGCGAACGGGCAATGGCAGAAGGCGATCGCATAACACGGTCCGTCGTGGACCACATGAACATCATCGAGGCGATTGAAAACCGCAACGCAGAACTTGCCTCAATGCTGGTGCGTGAACACACCATGCGCCTGCACGATCATGTCCGCAAACACTGGAATACGTTTTCAAGCAGTAACCAAGAAGCCGGATAAACGGTCTCGACTCTGGAGGAGTGGAAAATGGCAGAAGCCGCGATCAAGATTGAAGCAGAATTGACGGACGGATTTCATCTGATCATTGATGCCCTGAAGCTTAACGGCATCGAGAATATCTACCACGTCCCCGGTATTCCGGTGACTGATCTTGGCCGCATGATGCAGGCGGAGGGGTTGCGGGTCATTTCGTTCCGGCATGAGTCAAACGCCGGCAACGCCGCTGCAATTGCCGGCTACCTCAAGAAAAAACCGGGTGTATGTCTGACCGTGTCGGCACCGGGCTTCCTGAATGGCCTGGTGGCTCTTTCGCATGCAACGACAAACTGCTGGCCCATGATACTGATTTCCGGCTCCTCTGAACGCGAAATTGTCGATCTGCAGAAGGGCGACTATGAGGAGATGGACCAGCTTGCCATCGCCAAACCGCTTTGCAAGGCGGCCTATCGCGTGCTGCATGCCGAAGATATCGGTATTGGTGTTGCACGCGCAATCCGTGCCGCCATGTCTGGCCGTCCCGGTGGTGTGTATCTGGACGTACCTGCAAGTTTGATGGGTCAGACCATGGAAGCGCTTGAGGGCGAAAGGTCGCTTATAAAGGTGGTCGATCCGGCCCCTGCGCAGTTCCCATCACAGACAGCCGTCAGCCGCGCGCTGGATGTGCTGAAGAATTCCAGGAAACCATTGATTATTCTCGGCAAGGGCGCGTCCTATGCACAGTGCGACCACTTGGTGAAGGAATTCGTTGAAAAATCCGGCATCCCCTACATTGCCATGTCCATGGCCAAGGGCCTTCTGCCGGACGATCACCCTCAGTATGCAGGGGCAGCCCGTTCCATGGTGTTGAAAGACGCAGATTGCGTCATGCTGGTCGGCGCCCGCCTCAACTGGTTGCTTGGCCACGGCAAGGGCAAACAATGGGGTGAACCCCACTCGAAAAAGTTTGTCCAGATCGACATCGACCCGAAGGAAATGGATTCGAACCAGCCAATCGATGCGCCGCTGGTTGGTGATATTGAAAGCTGCCTGACCATGCTGGTGAACGGCATGAAGGACTGGAAAAAACCGTCTGAAGACTGGACAGGAGCCATCCGATCGAAGGCACAAGCCAACGTCGAGAAGATGTCAGGCAAGTTGATGTCCAATGCCGTGCCGATGGACTTCCACGGGGCACTTGGGCGGCTGAAGCGGATTTTTGCCGATCATCCGGATGCAATCCTGGTGAATGAAGGCGCGAACACGCTCGATTTCGCCCGCTCTGTCATCGATATGTACAAGCCGCGCAAGCGCCTTGATGTAGGTACGTGGGGGGTGATGGGTATCGGCATGGGCACCGCCGTGGCTGCCGCAGTTGAAACCGGTCAGCCGGTAGTGTGCGTGGAAGGTGACAGCGCGTTCGGTTTCTCTGGTATGGAGATCGAAACCATCTGCCGTTACAACCTGCCGATCTGCATTGTCATCTTCAATAATTCTGGCATCTACCGGGGCACGGATGCCGACCCGACTGGGCGAGATCCTGGCACCACCGTGTTTGTGCCAGAGGCCAAATACGACATGATGATGCAGGCCTTTGGCGGTGCAGGTGTTACCGCGCGCAGCCCCGATGATCTTGAACGTGCAGTGCGCGAAGCTATTGCCAGCGGCAAGCCAACCCTGGTTAATGCCATCATTGACCCGGAGGCGGGGACCGAGTCAGGTCGTATCGGCAACCTCAATCCGCAAAGCGTTGTAAAGAAGAAACAACAAACCACGTCTGGTTGAATTTACCCGCGTGAAGTTTGATTTTACCGGCCCGGCTGGCCGGAACTGCAGGGAGATGAATATGCAAGCTCTAAAGGGCGTCAAGGTTCTAGACTTCACACACGTTCAATCTGGCCCGACATGCACGCAGCTGCTGGCCTGGCTTGGCGCAGACGTGATCAAGGTGGAGCGTCCTGGCGTGGGCGATGCTACGCGCGGACAGTTGCGCGATGTGCCAAATGTTGACTCGCTCTACTTCACAATGCTCAACCACAACAAGCGGTCTATCGCGCTCAACTCAAAGAATGAGCAGGGCAAGGACGTGCTTGAACGCCTTGTGAAGACTTGTGACGTGCTGGTGGAAAACTTTGCGCCCGGTGCGCTCGACCGCATGGGTTTGACCTGGGAGCGAATTCAGGAACTGAACCCGCGCATGATCTATGCATCGGTAAAGGGCTTTGGGCCAGGCCCATATGAAGACTGCAAGGTTTATGAGAACGTCGCCCAGTGCGCAGGCGGGTCAGCTTCGACTACGGGCTTTCTCGATGGCCCGCCACTGGTGACTGGAGCGCAGATTGGTGACTTAGGCACCGGCCTGCATCTGGCCTTCGGTATCGTTTCAGCGCTGTACCAGCGCACCCATTCGGGCAAGGGGCAGCGCGTTCTGGCTGCCATGCAGGACAGCGTTTTGAACCTGTGCCGCGTGAAGCTGCGCGACCAGCAGCGGCTCGCTCACGGGCCGATGAAGGAATATACCCAGTTCGGCAAGGGTATCGAGTTTGGCGAAGCAACGCCGCGTGCCGGCAACGATTCCGGCGGCGGTCAGCCCGGCGCCATCTTGAAGTGCAAAGGGTGGGAAACCGACCCCAACGCCTACACCTACTTTATCACTCAGGCTGCTGTCTGGGAAAAGGTGTGCGATGTTATCGGCGAACCGGACTGGAAGACAGACCCGGCATATGCAACCCCGCCAGCTCGGCTGGACAAGCTGGAAGCCATCTTCGAGCGAATTGAAAAGTGGACCAAGACCAAGACCAAGTTCGAAGTCATGGAGATCTGCAATCCGCTCGACATTCCGGTGGGCCCGATTTTGTCGATGAAGGAAATCGCCGAAGAGCCGAGCCTGCGTGACACCGGCACGGTTGTTGAAGTTGATCACCCTGAACGTGGCCCATACCTGACGGTTGGAATGCCGGTGAAGTTGTCGGACTCTGTGGCAGATGTGAAGCGCTCTCCGCTTCTGGGCGAACACACCGACGAGATTCTTTCCTCTGTGCTTGGCTACTCGGACAACGAGATTGAACAGATACGCGCATCAGGTGCCATAGGCGACATCAAGCAGGCGGCAGAATAATGCGTGTTGTAGTTATGGGCCAGCAGGCCTTCGGCAAGGATGTGTTGGCCAAACTGCTGGAAGCAGCAAAGGACGAGGTCGTCGCGGTCTACTGTGAACCGGACCGCGAAGGTAAGCCTGCAGATCCGATCAAGGAATTTGCACTGGAAAAGGGGTTGCCGGTTCACCAGCCCGCAAACTTCGACGATCAGGCCACGCTGCACACTCTGGCGTCTTTGGATGCTGACCTGATGGTCATGGCATTCGTCAACGTGTTTGTGCCCGAAGCGGCCCGCGACACACCCAAAATGGGTTCGATCTGTTTTCACCCGTCACTACTGCCGCTGCATCGCGGCCCCAGTGCTGTCAACTGGCCAATTATCATGGGCGCAAGCAAGTCCGGCTATAGTTGGTTTTACCCGTCTGATGGGTTGGACGAGGGTGACAGCTTGCTGCAATGGGAATGCGAGATTGGCCCCGATGACACAGTCATAGATCTCTACTTCAAGAAGATCTATCCTTCTGCTGTCGACAGTGTCATTCAAGTTTGCGACCTGTTTCGCACCGGTAAGCCGCCGCGTATCGTACCAGACGAAGTCCGCGCGACCTATGAACGCCGCTGCACCAAGAAGCACGCACGCATAGACTGGAACAAGCCGGTTGGACAGGTCTATGACCTGATCCGGGGCACCAACCCCAGCCCCGGTGCATGGACGACTTTCAATGGGGATGAAGTGCAGGTTTATGATTGTCGGCGCGAACCAGGCGACGGCATTTCTTCTCGCATCATGGATGTGTCGGACAAGGGCGTCGCCATCCAGTGTATTGGCGGCCGCATTCGGGTGAGCCGGGTCCGTCCGGTAGGGTGCGACAAGATTCCCGCCGACAAGTGGGCAGTCGAAGCTAAGTTGGAAAAGGGTACGGAACTGGGTACGTGATCGATGCTCAACACGGCTAACACAGGAAGTCACTAGATGGCAGTGCGAAGGATATTGGTTCCTATCAGGAACGACGGCAAGGGCGAGAACGTTCTCGACCATGCGATAGCGCTGGCAAGCAAGTCGGGCCATGTCGAGGCTGTGCATTGCCGCCCTGCGCCGGATGATCTGATACCGTTTGGTGTGTCGGTTCCTGCAATTCTGCGAGATCAGATTTCCAGGTCAGGTGACGAACTGGCCACTGCCGAAGAAGCAAATGTGACGGAACAGTTTCACGCCTATGCCAAGGCCAGAAAGTTGAAAATTGTGGAGCCCGGCAAGGCGCACCCTCAAGGTCAATTGTCGGCCACCTGGCGCATTGAACGCGGCAAGCAGGCCAACATCGTATCTGCCCGAGGCAGGCTAGCCGATGTGGTTTGTGTCGCCAAACCGGACCGCGACCGCGCGGTCGGGCGAAATACCCTGGAAGCGGCACTGATGAACACTGGCTCGCTGGTCCTGATGTGCCCGCCGTCCGCCCCGCCTCGCAGACTGGCAGTCGAAGTCGCTATCGCTTGGAACGGATCACGGGAAGCAGCACGTGCGGTTTCGCTTGCTTTGCCTTTGCTGGCTGCGGCGAAAAAGGTCACCATCTTGACGATTGGTGACGCGAGCCTGGAACTCAAAGCCGCACACCTGGCAAGTTTTCTGTTGGATCACGACATCAAAGCGGACCATTCAGATCTGGATGCGAGCGGCAATGCCGGCAAGATACTGCTTGCAGGCGCGGCATCAGCCGGTGCCGATACGTTGCTGATGGGGGCATACGGTTCCAGCCGCGGGCGGGAAATGGTGCTTGGAGGCGCCACGCAGTACGTAATTGACAGTGCAGAAATGCCTGTCCTGATGGCACATTGAGACGAATTGAACCGAAAGGAGGAGTAAGCAACCAGAAAACTGTCCGGTAAGCAGGCTAACCGTCATGGTTTCCCTTGATGGTGGCTGGCAATCTGATAGCATCTCATGGTAATCTGGTATACCACACGCCAAAAATTATAAAATTCGTGTTGTGAATCAGATGGTTCCATATTGTGAAATGCAGCTAGCGTGCGCTGGTGTCAGTCATGGCAGTGTTGCATAGCGCTACTAGAAACTGGTGTCGGCATATTAAGTGCCGGTGCATAATTGATCCAAACGGGAGGAATCAAAAATGAAATTGACCAGAAGAATTGCTTTGGGTTTCATGTTTGCAGTCGGTATGTCTGCATCCGTGGCCACTACGACCACTCCAGCACACGCATGGGAGCCTACCAAGCCGATCGACTTCGTGATCATGGCTGGCGCCGGTGGCGGTGCCGACCAGATTGCGCGCTTCGTTCAGTCAGTGGTTGAGAAGAATAAAATGTCATCACGCCCGCTGGTGCCCAACAACAAGGGCGGCGGTTCTGGCGCTGAAGCACTGATCGCACTAAAGGGTGCATCCGATCCAGACCACACTATTCTGGTAACGCTCAACTCTTTCTTCACCACCCCGCTGCGTCAGGCCAACCTTGGCATCGACATTCAGACCTTTACTCCTATCACCATGATGGGCGTGGATCCGTTTGTGCTTTGGGTGCACAAGGACAGCGGTATCACCACGTTCGAGCAATGGCTTGAAAAGGTGAAGGCCGACAATGGCGAATATGTAATGGGTGGCACGGGCAAGGGTCAGGAAGACTCCATCGTGATCAAGTGGATGGAGCAGAACTACGACGTTAAGATCAAGTACATCCCTTACAAGGGCGGTGGTGCCGTCGCCAAGGATCTGGCAGGCAAGCAGATCATGGCGACCGTGAATAACCCATCCGAAGCCAAGGGCTTTTATGAGAACGGCGACGTAATTCCGTTGATCGCGTTTTCTGACGAGCGCCTGCCGAACCTGCCGGATGTCCGCACCGTAAAGGAACTGGGCAAGGACTTCTCCTACTACAACCAGCGCGCCATCGTTGGTGCACCTGGTATGTCAGCCGATGCCGCGGCCTTCTACCGCGAGATGTTCCAGAAGGTATACGATTCCGAGGAATGGCAGGGTTACATGAAGTCGGAAAGCCTCGAAGGCCTGCCGATGGATGAAGCCAAGCAGCGCGAGTACTGGACAACCCAGGTTACCCGGCACACTGAACTGCTCAAGGCACTCGGTGAGTAAGCCTCAGGGCCACCAATAAAAGTCAGTCGGGGCAGGGCAGATACAACAACTGCCCGCCCCGGCGCTACCAAACCAATTTTCTCGACCTGTCGTGCAGGGGCGTGCAGCCTTTGTTGCGCGAAGTCTATGGGAGGGGCCGCCATGCGGCGTGCAGAAATTATTGCAGCCGGAATTCTGGCAATCATGTCGATTTACCTGATGTGGAAAAGCACGGAACTAGAAGTGCTCTACATTGCAGGTGAAGGGCCAGGTGGTGGTGCATGGCCTTTCTGGTTGTCTGCCATCATGCTTGTTTGCACAGCCATGATCGCATTTAACTGGTACCGCAGAACATCTCCGCCATCTCAGTCCACCGAACCGTTTCTTGATTCCTATGGCCGCAAGATGCTGCTTCTTGTTGGCGGCGGCATAACTGCTTTCATCGGGCTCACCCATGTCATCTCGATGTATGGAGCAATGTGTGTGTTCCTGATCTACTACCTGCGTTTCCTGGGCCGGCATACATGGTTTCTCACGCTGAGCATCGCGTTGACCGTGCCAGTTGTCTTCTTCTTCTTCTTCGAGGCGCTGATGCGCATCACGCTGCCCAAGGGTTGGAAGTTCACCGAGCCATTGTTCAATTGGCTCAACAATTTCATCTACTGATCATCCCAATGCCGCCGTTGTAACGGCAGCGCGGACAGGAAGGTAAAGCACACCATGTTGGAAGTTCTCGGATTACTCGGTGACGGTTTTCTGGTGGCATTGCAACCACTCAACCTGTTGCTAATCATCGTGGGCGTGACGCTGGGGCTGTTCATCGGTGCCATGCCCGGACTTGGCTCAGTCAACGGTGTCGCCATCCTGTTGCCTATTACCTTTCTGGTACCGCCTGGCTCGGCCATTATCTTCCTGGCAGCTATCTATTATGGCGCGATGTATGGGGGCGCGATCAGTTCGATCACGCTTGGCATTCCGGGAGCCTCGACAGCGGTTGCAACCACATTTGACGGCCGGCCGTTGGCCATGAAGGGCCGCGCTAGCCTGGCTCTGGTTACTGCAGCACTGGCTTCCTTTATTGGAGGCACAGTCGCAAACCTTCTGTTCACGGCGTTCGCCCCGCCATTGGCGGCCGTAGCCCTGAGCTTTGGTCCGCCTGAGATATTTGCCCTGATGCTGCTGGCATTTGCCACGTTTGTCGGGCTGGGCGGCGACGACATACCCAAGACCATTTTCTCGATCTGCATTGGTCTGGTGCTGGCGGCCGTAGGCTATGATGAAATCTCAGGCGCGCCTCGGTTGGTCTTCTTCGACATTACGGGGTTCCTGCATGGCATCAACTTCCTGGTTCTGGCAATCGGTGTGTACGGCATCGGCGAGATGCTGTGGACCATCAACTCCACTCGCGGCAAGGTCACAACGACCACTGCCAAGTTCTCGGTGAAGGGTGTTATCGAAGACAGCAAGGAAGGCATGCGGCGTGGTTGGAAGGGCGTCACGATCGGGTCTTTTCTTGGCTTCTTTGTTGGCATTCTGCCGGCAGCTGGCGCCACTCCGGGTTCGCTGATGAGTTATGGCGTTGCCAAGATGCTTGCGAGGGATCCGAAGGAGTATGGCCAGGGCCACCCGGGCGGTGTTGCAGCGCCTGAAGCGGCTAACAATTCGGCATCCACCGGATCGATGCTGCCAATGCTGACACTTGGCATCCCGGGCTCGCCCACTACCGCCATCCTGCTCGGCGGTATGGTTATCTGGGGGCTGACACCGGGGCCGCGTCTGTTCGTTGAACAAAGTGAATTTGTGTGGGGCCTGATTGGGTCGTTCTATGTCTCCAACTTCTTCGCACTGGTAGTGAATCTGGCTTTTATTCCGGTCTTCATCTGGATGCTTCGCATGCCGTTTACTGTTCTGGCTCCGATGATATTCGTACTATCGGTTGTGGGCGGGTACGCTGCGACCCGCGACATGCACGATGTCTGGCTTATGTTGATTTTCGGTATAGGTGCTTTCTTCCTGCGTAAGCTGGATTACCCCGTCGCGCCCGCAGTGCTGGCCATCGTTCTTGGCCCGATAGCTGAACCGACCTTGCGGCAATCGTTGCTGTTGTCTTCCGGCGATCCCTCAATCTTCTTTACCAGGCCAATTGCGGGGCCGATCACGATAATTGCCATCATCCTTATCTTCTTGCCGCTTATCAAACTGATGTGGCCGAAGAAAACAGCTGGCAAGACTGCAGTCTGACGAAGCAGCCCATGGTTTTCTGAACTCGACTGCACAATCAAACAAAAAACCGCCTGGTAAATCTCGGGCGGTTTTTTCGTACACTTATTGCTTGAACTCGGTGTTTGGTTTCGGCGAAACTGATATCTGGTCTTTATGCTGCAGCAGGTCAGGGAAATCCCATGCGTCTAGATAATGAAGAAACTAGTTCTAATGTTGAGGACCGGCGCGGACAAGGCGGTTCTGGCCGCGGCGGCTTCCGGGTTCCCATGGGGCGACGCGGAGGAGGCATTGGCCTGGGAACGATCCTGATCCTTGGGATCATGTGGCTGGTGTTCGGCATCAATCCGCTTGAAATGCTGGGCGGTGGATTCGCACCACAACAACAGCAGCAAATTCCACAGACGCAGTCACAACAGCTTGACCCGGCCGCTCAGGACGAGTGGGGGCAATTTGCCGGCAAGGTGTTGAATACCACCGAGCGCACGTGGACAAAGGTTTTTCAGCAGAATGGCAAATCCTATGAGGCGCCACGCATGGTGCTGTTCTCTGGTTTTGTTCAGTCGGCCTGCGGTGCCGCCCAGTCGGCCATGGGGCCATTCTATTGTCCACGCGATTCCAAGGTCTACATTGACCTCAGCTTTTTCCGAGACATGCAGTCAAGGCTCGGGGCCGGCGGCGACTTTGCTTATGCCTACGTGATTGCCCACGAAGTTGGCCACCACATTCAAAACCAGTTGGGCATTGCCGATAAGGTTACTGCGGCGCGCATGCGGGTGTCGCAGGCTGAGGGCAATCAGCTGTCTGTGCGGATGGAGTTGCAGGCAGACTGCTTTGCGGGCGTGTGGGCTAATGACAATCGCAGCATTCTGGAAAGCGGCGATATAGAAGAGGGGCTCAATGCAGCCACTGCCATCGGTGATGACAGGCTGCAAAAGCGCAGCCAGGGCTATGTCGTACCGGAAAGCTTCACTCACGGCACTTCTGCACAACGTGTCGAATGGTTCAAACGTGGCATTCAGAGCGGCAACCTGGCTTCCTGCGATACTTTTGGCTGAAACCGGCTGCACAGTTCAATAAAAAGGGGGTACCTGAGTAGTCTCAGATACCCCTAATGTATTTCTCGGGTTTGGGCGCGTTAGCCCATCAGCTTGTTCTTCAGCATCCCGACGATGGCCTGAACAACAAGGCCGCCAACGCCGCCACCGACGAGCTGACCTGCCAATGCGCCAATGTCCATACCGGTAGACGCGTCGCCACCGGCTGCACCGAGCAGTCCGCCCAGCAATGAGCCGCCGCCAACGCCGCCAAGTGCGCCTGCAATCAGATTGCCAGCTGTGCCCATGTTTGAACCGCTGATCATTTTGCCGCCAGCTGTTCCGCCTACGGCGCCGCCAACTGCTTGTACGATAAGTGAGGTGAGATCCATCGTTGTTCCCTCTCGATAGGATTTCAATAGAGGCAGGTCATAAGTGCCTACCGCACCTCAAACTGTAGCGACATTGCCACCGCGCACAAAGACAAATCATTACGGTATACAAGCATAGGTTGTTTTAGTGGTTGTTTAGTAGGCATTTGCCGCATTTTTGGGTGAAATCAGTGCAAAAGGCGTCTTCAAAATAATCTGCAAATCCAACCACAGCGACCATTGATCGATGTATTCCAGGTCATACTTCACCCGATTCGCTATCTTTTCGTGGGTGTCTGTTTCACCTCTCCAGCCATTGATCTGGGCCCAGCCCGTGATGCCGGGCTTGACCTTGTGGCGTGCGAAGTACCCATCGACAACCTGCTCATACAACTCTGCCGCTGCCTTGGCCTGCGTGGCGTGAGGGCGTGGACCGACCAGTGACAAGCTGCCGGAAAGTACGTTGAACAGCTGCGGCAGTTCATCAATTGAGGTGCGGCGGATAAGGCGCCCGACACGGGTGACGCGCGGGTCATCCCTGGTCACCAGTTTCGATGCGTTGGCATCACTCGTTTCAATGAACATTGAACGGAACTTCCAGACTTCAACGAGCTCATTGTTGAAGCCATATCGCTTCTGCTTGAAGATGACTGGGCCATTTGATTCCAGTCTTATGGCGAGTGCCGTTGCAAGCATGACAGGCGATAGTGCCACCAGGGCCAATGCACCAATCACCCTGTCCATGGCAGACTTCAGTACCGAACTCCAACCCGTAAGCGGACGGTCGAATACTGACAGCATTGGCAAGTTGCCAAGATATTCATAGGCGGTCGGTGCAAACCGCAGCCTGGTCGCCTGTCCTGAAATGCGGATATTTACCGGCAGTTCCCATAACTTCTTGAGAACCTGGAGCAGGCGCTCTTCAGCGGACACGGGAATGGCAACAATGATCAGGTCGATGCGGTTCTTCCTGGCGAAGGCGCCGAGTTCGTTGATAGTGCCGAGCTTGCGATGCGACCTGACCGAAGCCGGAGAACGCTTGTCATCACGGTCATCGAACAGCCCGACGATTTCGACGTCAGACTTGCTGGAATGCTCGAGCAGCTGAATAGCCTCTTCAGCGGCCGTGCCACCGCCAACAATGACAATCCGTTGACGCAACATGCCTGCTTCCACTCTGGGTCTCAGCCAGCTCGAGACCGCCAATCTGGAGATTACGAAATGCCCTGCCGGCAGAATCAGCCATCCGGCAAGCCAGGAAACTGGCAGGCTGAACATGAGCCACTCAGTTGTCAGGTACACGACGACACCGGCCAAACCGCTGAATGCGGCAGCCAGCAGCATGCTGCGGACAGGGCGAATGAGAGATGCAATTTCATAGGCTCCAAGCCAGCGCAACCCCAGTAGGGTGGCGAAGACCATGACCAGATTCATGAAGGTCATCTGGATTGCCGTTTCCTGTGGCAAGATCAGGCTGGAGTGCATGAACAGCATCATCGTGCCGAAAAACAAAACGGCAAAGTCGCACAGCTTCAAGATTCGCTGTACAATCGCTGGTTCCAGAAAGCTGTTTGAAATGCCTGCAAATGTGGCCTGTGACGGTGTTGCCGTAGTCATCATGTCACCTTCCATGTAGATGCACCCGGTGATTGGCATGTTTGCCACGGGGTCTTGCCTGTTGGCTCAGCTTGCATCCATGAGCGTTAAGCGCGGGTGAAATGATCTGGTTAACAACCTTCGGTTGGCGATGCGGAGAGGCTCCTGATCATCGTGTTAAAGCTATAGTTACCATCCGCCATGATACTGCCAGGAAGATAAAGCAGCATTACCACTGTCTTAGCGGTCAACGCGGGCAGCCAAACAGTATCTGGAGTCCCTAATGAAGAAGTTTCTTGCCGCCCTGGTTTGCTCTTTGCCTCTCGCAATGCAAACGACCGTATCTGTTGCCGAGGATCTGTCACTCGAGCCTGAAGCCATTGAGGGGCTGTTTCCCGGGCACTATGAGGCACAGGTGGCCGGAGGTTACCGGTTGCTGATTGCTGCAAAGAGTGATGGCACCATGATGGGCCGTGCCTTTGGCAGGGAAGACAAGGGAAAGTGGGTGATCAAGGACGAGGAGCTTTGCATTTCGTGGCGCTCCTGGACCCGCGGCAAATACAAATGTGGCTCGATCATGCAGAACGGTGAGTGGTATGTCGCAACCAACACCCAGGACGGTGAGACCATGAAGTTCAAGCCAGTCAGCAAGCGCGAGGTTTACTCTGCCAGCGTTAATACTGCTCGCGTCCGGGATTAGCGCCTTCCCAGCCTTTTCACCAACCTTCCATCAATGACGGCAAGGCCTGCGAAAATCAGGACCATGCCGGCAATGTGACGTGCTTCCAGCACTTCGTTCAGAAACAGGATTCCCAACAGCGTTGCTATTGGCGGAATAAGGAACGTGACCAGCGCCAGGTTTGTCGCACCGGCACTTTGCAGAATCCGGAAGTACAGTATGTAGGCGAGCGATGTGCTGGCCAGCGCAAGCATAACAACAGCGGCGATGGTCGCCGCACCAGGAACGGGCAATGTCCACACCCGGTCCGCAAACATCGCCATCGGCAACAGCATCATTGCGGAGCAACTGACCTGTCCTGTTGCAGTCGCGACCGGATTTATCCCCATGGATTTGAAACGCTTGCCAAAAACACTGGCAAAACCATAGGAGATGGCCGCGCAGAGTACTGCCAGCTGTGCCAGAACTCCATCGCCCAACCCCGAGATTGCCTGCGTTCCAACCATCCACCCGACACCGCCCAGACCAATCAGAACACCCACCAGCTTGCGGCCGCTGAAGCGTTCGTCATATGTCAGGACGCTAGCCACCAAAATAGTGAAAAACGGCGTGGTAGCGTTCAGGATTGAGGCCAGACCGGAGGCGATATGTTGTTGGCCCCACACGATTAATGTAAAGGGAATGGCGTTGTTGAGCAGCCCCATGCCCGCAAATGATGCCCAGACCCGCATGTCGCGCGGCATCGAAATGCGCGCAAGTTTCACGAAAGCCCACAGTCCAACAGCACCCAGTACGAGCCGGCAGGCCACGATGGTCAACGGCGGAAGCTCTTTGACCGCAATGCCGACTGTGAAAAACGATCCACCCCAAACTGCGGCAAGAGCAACCAGCATGCCCCATTCTGCAGGCCCCATCTGCTGCTTGATTTCACTCTTGCTCATGCCGTGCGCGATCCTCGAACAACGATCCCGAATCTTGCCTGACACGGATTGGTGGCGTGCACCACCCGATTCACGGGTGTTGTCTCGGGCAATGACAGTGGCTGGAAGATCAGGCTGCTCTCGCTGCATTGAGCGCCGCATTGATTGCCGCATTGAGCTTGTCGACGATCTCGCCGACATGTTCTTCTTCAATGATGAATGGAGGAGCCAGCAGAATGTGATCGCCGGCAAGACCATCAACCGTGCCGCCCATCGGGTAACACAAGAGGCCGTCAGCGAGCGCACGTTTTTTGATGTCGGCATGCAGCTTCAACGACGGGTCAAATGGTTGCTTGGTGTTCTTGTCGGCAACAAGTTCAATTCCGATGAACAGGCCGCGTCCGCGCACATCACCCACATTGGAATGCTGGCCAAACCTGGCTTCAAGTGCAGATTTCAGCTTTGCTCCCATGGTGTTGACATTGGCCAGCAGATCCATGCGCTCCATTTCCTGCAACACGGCGACACCCGCAGCACACGCTGCCGGATGGCCCAGATAAGTATGTCCATGCTGGAAGAACCCCGAGCCCTTCTCGATGGCAGAATATATCTGCGCTGAACACAGCAGCGCGCCGATGGGCTGGATGCCTGCCCCAAGCCCCTTTGCAATACACACCATGTCTGGCGCAATGCCTTCTGCCTCGCTGGCAAACAGCGTGCCACAGCGCCCCATGCCGCACATCACTTCGTCGAGGATGAGCAGCACTCCATACCTGTCGCAGATATCGCGTACCCGCTTGAAGTATCCTGCCTCCGCCGCCACGGCACCAAGCGTTGCCCCTACGACCGGTTCGACGATGAAGGCCGCCACAGAGTCTTCGCCAAGCTCCCGGATTTTCTCTTCCAGCTGGTTTGCCATACGCAACCCGTAAGCCTCAGGTGCCTCACCATCTTCGGCCCAGCGATAGTAGTAGCAAGGATCGATGTGATGCATGGCGGCAATCAGGAAGGGCTCGAATTGTTTCCGCCGCCAACGGTTCCCGCCTGCTGCAAGCGCGCCCAGGGTGTTGCCGTGGTAGCTCTGCCATCGTGCAATGATGTGGCGCCGGTTGGGTTCACCCTTTTCAAGGAAATACTGGCGGGCAAGTTTCATGGCCGCCTCTGTGGATTCCGATCCACCGGAAACGAAATAGACCCGCTCGATGCCTGCCGGTGCCCGCTCGATCAGCATGTCGGCAAGTTGCTCTGCAGGCTCGGATGTGAAGAAGCTTGTGTGCGCCCAGGCCAGCTTGTCGAGCTGCGACTTTACCGCTTCACGTACCACATCGTTGGAATGGCCAAGACAGGAAACTGCTGCCCCGCCGCTGGCGTCGAGGTACCGCTTGCCGGTGCTGTCAATGATGTATGGGCCATCTCCGGCAACCGCGGTTGCTGTGCGGATTTTCGTGTGCCGGGGAAAAACATGTGACATTGATTGCGCCTCTAAGCGGCCAGTGGAAGTTGCAGGATGTTGCGCGCTTGCTGCCAGGTGGCAACGGGGCGGTCGTACTTGTCGCAAAGTTCCGCCGTGCGCTTCACCAGTGCGGCGTTTGACGGCGCAAGTGTATTGCGGTCAAGCCGCACATTGTCTTCAAGGCCGGTGCGTGCATGACCTCCTGCTGCAATACACCATTCGTTGAGTACTATCTGGTTCTGCGCAATGCCGGCCCCGCACCATTTCGCATCCGGTGCCAGCCTGTTCAGCGTTTTGACATAAAAGTCGAACACTTCCTTGTCGACTGGCATGGCATTCTTCACCCCCATGACGAACTGTACATATAGCGGGCCTTTGAGGCGGCCATCTTCCACCATCTTAACTGCCTGAAAAATGTGTGATAAATCAAAGGCTTCAATCTCAGGCTTGACTCGATAAGTCAGCATTTCGGAAGCCAGCCAGTCCACCAGGTCGGGCGAGTTCTCATAAATACGGGTCGGGAAGTTGTTCGATCCGACAGTCAGCGACGCCATGTCCGGCTTGAGTGGCAACATGCCGCCGCGCTCGCGTCCTGCGCCCGAGCGGCCACCTGTTGAATACTGTATGATCATGCCCGGGCAGTGCTTGCGCAACCCTTCGCCAAGGCGGGCAAATTTTTCTGGATCGGAACTCGGCGTTTCGTCGTCGTTGCGCACGTGACAATGAGCAATCGATGCGCCTGCCTCGAAGGCTTCCTGGGTCGACTCGATCTGTTCGTTGACAGTGATCGGTACAGCCGGGTTCGCAGCCTTGGTTGGTACCGAACCGGTAATGGCAACGCAGATGATGCAGGGCTCAGGCATTCGTACTCCTCACATATCAAAGAAAACGGTTTCGTTGTTGCCTTGTAGCACGATGTCAAATCTGTAGGTGCTGTTGGATAATGCATCAGGGTGCGCCAGCAATGTTTCACGTCCCTCCTTGATCAGCGCCAACACAGGGTCTGCTGCATTGGCATCTGCCTCGTCAGCAAAGTACATGCGTGTTTGCAGTTGAATGTTTATGCCGCGTGCGAAAACCATCACCGTCACATGAGGGGCCTGCGCTGACCCGTCGACCCAGGCAACGCTGCCCGGCTTCACGGTTTCAAACCTGAACCTTCCTGTTTCGAAGTCGGTGTGCGAACGTGCGAACCCACGTGCATCACTGGAGAATGCTCCCGCGGAATCTGCTTGCCATATCTCGACCAGCGCATCCTTGACGGTCTCTCCCGCTCCGTCGCGAACAATACCTGTGATGACAATGGGGGTGCCGCCCTCAAGTCCAGTGTTTGCGCTGATGCCATAATGCGGCACGTCAATGCCGGCGGCTTCGGGAATGAGACCGATGTGGAGGTAAGGGCCGGCAGTTTGTGAAGGGGTCTCCTTGAGCGCCTTCATCAGCCGTGCTCCTTGTCCGTGGGAGTCTGATTGCGCCCGCGCAGCACAATGTCAAAGGTATAGGCGAGGGCGTCAAATGGCACGGCATTGTCGAGGTCGAGCTTTGCCACCATGGCGTCCACGGCTTTGGGGTCGCTCACCGAGTTGACGATAGCGCAATGCCTGATAAGTGGGTCGCCTTCAAAGTAGAACTGGGTAATCAAACGCTGGGCAAACGATGTGCCGAACAGCGACAGGTGGATGTGGGCCGGACGCCATGCAGGGCCATTGTTCGGGAAAGGGTAGGGGCCGGGTCTGATCGTGCGAAATGAATACCGGCCATCTGCGTCCGAAAGGCAGCGTCCGTAGCCTGAAAAATTCTCATCCAGTGGGGCCAGGTAGCCATCCCGCACGTGGCGATACCGTCCGCCTGCATTGGCTTGCCAGATCTCGATCAACACACCGGGTTGCGGGCGAGCATACTCGTCAAGTATTCGGCCCGATACGATTATACGCTCCCCGGCCGGATCTGCGTTGACTTTCGCATTGCTGAGCAGATCCGCATCATGTTCACCCAGCAGATTTTGGCCGAACACCGGGCCAGACACTTCGCTCAGCGATGGCGGCATTTGCAACAGCGCACGCTTTGGTGAACGCAGCACCGATGAATGGTAAGCAGGTGTCAGCGCCTTTGGGTGCCAGTTGCGCTCGCGCGGCAGGAATTCGGGTTCGGAACTTGTAGCCATGACTCTGGATAGCAGTGAACGTGTATTGCCACCAGTGTTGCACAAGCGCCGTGCCAGTCAACCGGATTGCGCCAAGAGCCGAATTATTGGTCAGCTTCCGGCCACTTCCTGCGCGGGACAAAATGCAGGCTGATCCCCAAAACAATCAGAAGCACGATGATGGCAATTATAACAACGTCAGAAGTGCCGAATGTGTGCAACATTTGGCGGATACTCCAGGGAAGGAAAATTACTTGCAGTTACGACCGCACCCGGTTTGCTGCCGGATGCGGTTGGATTTGTCTAGTTTTCAGCAGCCAGTGACTGGCGCGCCGAAGTAGCATTGTCTGAAGCAGCCACCAGGTCGCCCTTGGTGCAGTTGTCATGCAATGCCTTGATAGAGGCCTCAGCTTCACTCAGCTGATCTTGCGGCAGCGAAGCCTTGCTTGATTCCAGTGTGCCTTCAAGTGTCTTGGCAATGCCGTGACACTGTTCAGCAGACTTGATCTGGTAGTCGTCAGCAGCATGCGCAAGTGAAATGCCCGCCAAGAGGGCGAGCGAAACCGCAAAAGTACGGCGCATCTTCATTAATCTCCGGAAAGAATATGCCTTATGGCAGCAGTGCTGATTTGCTCCCGGATTGTGGTGTAATGTAGACGAAAACCTTGCCTGCCAAAGAATTTTGGAAGCCATCATGACAACTGCTCAACTATCCATTTGGCCGCGTATATGGGCGGTGTTTCTGACCGGCGTCGCTGCGGCGTTTCTGGTCGGAAAGGCGCCAGCCGCGCTGCCCTTGTTGCGTGAAGAAATGAACCTGAGTCTGTTTCAGGCGGGGCTCGTTATTTCCATGTTTTCACTGGTGGCAGCCGTTTTCGGATGCATGCTGGGGGCCATGTCTGACCGCCATGGCCAGTTGCGTTTGGCGCTTTCGGGGCTTGTTGTGGCCGCGTTGGCTGGTGTGGCGGGTGCGCTGGCTGAAACCGCATTTACGCTCATTGCAACGCGAGTGGCTGAAGGCATCGGTTTTTTCATGATGTCGGTATCGTTGCCTGGGCTCATCATGCTGCTGGCTGATGACAAGAAGCGCCAAACCGCCATGGGCCTGTGGGGTGCCTACTTGCCATTGGGAGCCGGGCTGGTCCTGCTGGCCGGCGGTTTCATCATCTCGCAGCTGGGCTGGCGTGGCCTCTGGTTGATGATCTCGGCTATATATGTGCTGTGTCTTGCCTTGCTGGTGTGGGCATCTCCGCGCAGGA
The DNA here is from genome assembly GCA_963787895.1 of uncultured Alphaproteobacteria bacterium. Taxonomy (GTDB): domain Bacteria; phylum Pseudomonadota; class Alphaproteobacteria; order Rhizobiales; family Aestuariivirgaceae; genus Anderseniella. Next base: position 491,269 of record CAWBEX010000007.1, read on the forward strand.
AGCTTGATAGCCATGCACAATCTGGTGGACGCATCAAGGTGGTTTTGAAAACATCCGGAGCAGTGCTCCTCGCGCTGGTTTTTGGCCTCTACTCCGGCCAGTACATGGCCGTCACCAGTTTTGTGCCGCTCATACTGGTGGAGCGTGCCGGCTGGGAACTTGCGCCTGCAGCAGCAATTGGCGCTCTTGTCATGGTTGCCAACACCATTGGCAACGTGGCTGCCGGCCTGTTGCTGGACAGGGGCGTAGTTCGGCGCGTGCTGATCCTGATTGCTGCTGCGATGATGGCTGCCGGTGCCGTTGTTGTCATGAGTGAAGCGCTGCCGGTGCCAACGCGCATAGCTGGTGCGCTGCTGTTTTCCAGTTTCGGAGGCTTGATACCCGGTTCGCTGTTTGCCGGCGTGGCCCGCCATGCGCCCAGCCCGGCGCATGTGTCAACTGTGAATGGCCTTATGCTGCAAGGCGTTGCCATCGGCCAGCTTGTAGGGCCTGCCGTGACCACATGGCTGGTGTCTCACGGCGATGGTACATGGAACGTGTCGTTGTTCTACCTGCTACCCATGGCTGCCCTGACTGGTCTGGCGGGCGTCATGCTTGGCAGGCTAGAGCGAAATCAGCTGTGAGCAGCGAAACGCTGGTTCAGGATCGGCAGTATCTCGTCAAAGTGGTCGACAACATGATCCGGGGAATATTCCGAGACATGCGTGTCGGTGTAACCAAAGCTCACGGCGATTACCGGAACCCCGGCGGCCTGCGCGGTGCGGATGTCAGTGGCAGAGTCGCCGATCATCACTGCTTCAGAGCGTGAAGATGCCGCCGCCTTTATGGCTGCGTCCAGTGGCCTGGGATCAGGTTTGGCGATGCCCGTCGTGTCTGGTCCAATGATGGCTGAGAAATAGTGGTCCATGCCAAGCTCGCCAATAAGCCTTACTGACAATCGCTCCAGTTTGTTGGTGCATACCGCCAGGCCCACGTCGCGCCCCTTGAGTTCATCAAGAAGCGTAATCACACCCGGATAGGGTTTCGACAGAGCGGCAATGTTGGCCGCATAATGGTCGATGAACTGGCGAAACAGTATGTCAATCAGGTCAGCGCGAACAGGCTCGCCGGTGCGTTCAAAGCCGCGTTCAATAAGCTTCTTGGCGCCCATGCCCACCATTTCATAGATGTCCTCCAGCGAAACCTCATGGCGACCATGTGCGCTTAGAACATGGTTCGTCGCCCGCCACAGGTCGGGGGCGGTATCCACGAGTGTTCCATCAAGGTCGAATATGACGGCAGGTCTGGGCATCCTCTGGTTCTCATCTGGGAATTGAAACTTGTGCGCAAAGGTATGCACTCACCTCACAACTCATGCAACCTGATCTGTCTTGGAGCATGTGGCCAGCCGTGCTACACCGCGAACAATATTTTCGTCAGTGAGGAGGCTCCGCAATGGACGCAATCAAGACACAAGCACTTCGTGATATCCTGAAAGACAAATCCCTGCTCAAGGAACAGTGCTATATTGACGGCAAATGGGTAGGCGGAAAGGATACAATCGAGGTAACCAATCCGGCCTCCGGCGATGTCATAGCCTCGGTGCCAAAGCTTGGCGCAAAGGAAACGAAACAGGCCATCGAGGCTGCACAAAGCGCCATGAAGGGTTGGGCTGCAAAAACCGCCAAGGAGCGCTCCAATATTCTGCGCGCCTGGTACAACCTGATGATGGCCAACCAGGAAGATCTTGCCCAGATCATGACCGCAGAGCAGGGCAAGCCTCTGGCTGAATCGCGCGGTGAGATTGGTTATGGAGCTTCGTTCATCGAATTCTTCGCCGAGGAAGCCAAGCGCATCAACGGCGAAACAATTCCCAGCCACAAGGCTGATGCCCGTATCGTTGTGGTGCGCCAGCCGGTTGGCGTATGTGGCGCAATAACGCCATGGAATTTCCCCAATGCCATGATCACCCGGAAGGCCGGTCCGGCGCTCGCTGTCGGCTGCACCATGGTCATCAAGCCTGCATCGGAAACGCCACTGTCTGCACTGGCGCTGTGTGAGCTGGCCGAGCGTGCAGGCATCCCGGCAGGCGTGCTCAGCGTCGTGACCGGCAAGGCATCCGAGATCGGCGGCGAACTGACCTCCAACCCTATCGTCAAGATGCTGACCTTCACTGGTTCCACCGAAATCGGCAAGATCTTGATGGAACAGTGCTCAGCGACAGTGAAAAAGGTGGGGATGGAGCTTGGCGGCAATGCGCCATTTATCGTCTTCGATGATGCCGACCTGGACGCTGCAGTGGCGGGAGCGATGGCATCCAAGTACCGCAATGCCGGCCAGACCTGCGTATGTGCCAACCGGCTGCTGGTACAGGATGGCGTTTATGACAAGTTCGCTGACAAACTGAAGGCAGCCGTTGAGAAGATGAAGGTTGGCGATGGCACAAAAGATGGTGTCACCACGGGTCCGCTGATCAACAAGGCAGCCGTCGACAAGGTGCAGGAGCACATTCAGGACGCGCTCAGCAAGGGTGCAAAGATTGTCACCGGCGGAGAGGCTCTGGGGGGCAACTTCCATCAGCCGACCATCCTTCGCGATGTCACCACTCAGATGAAGGTGACAAGGGAAGAAACCTTTGGCCCCGTTGCACCGCTGTTCCGCTTCAAGACCGAAGAAGAAGCCATCCAGATGGCCAACGACACCGAGTTCGGTCTTGCCTGCTACTTCTACACCCGTGACATTGGTCGTGTGTGGCGTGTCGGTGAGGCTCTTGATTATGGCATCGTTGGCATCAACGAGGGCATCATTTCAACTGAAGTGGCCCCGTTCGGCGGCGTAAAGGAGAGTGGTATTGGCCGTGAAGGCTCGATCCACGGCACCGAGGAATACCTTGAAATGAAGTACATGCTGATGGGTGGCCTGTAGCAGTGACACCTGATGAGGCAAAGGAAGCCGCCGCGCGCGAGGCGTTGAAGCACGTGCGCGAAGGCATGAAACTGGGGTTGGGAACGGGTTCGACAGCCGCAAAATTCGTAGCAGGCTTGGGTGAGATGGTGGCAGACGGCCTGAATGTCGTCTGCGTGCCAACTTCTGAAGCAACCCGGGAACAGGCAGAGGCGCTCAACATTCCGCTTACCCGGCTGGATGACGAGCCCATACTGGACCTGACTGTTGACGGCGCTGACGAACTCGATGCCAGCCTTACCCTGATCAAGGGTGGTGGTGGTGCACTGCTGCGTGAAAAGATCGTGGCTTCGTCTTCGAAGCAGATGATTGTCATTGCTGACAGCACCAAGAAAGTGGAGACACTTGGCGCTTTTCCGTTGCCGGTGGAGATTGTGCCGTTTGGTGTGAAATCAACTGCCATGAAGCTGGAACATGCGGGCAAGTGGGCTGGCTGCGAAGGTGCGATGGCGCTGCGCATACGCGATGGCGAGCTGTTCGTCACAGACAATGGCAACGTCATTATCGACTGCGCGTTCGGCAAAATTCCGGATGCACAGAAGCTGGCCTCGGTCATCTCGACAATTCCCGGCGTGGTCGATCACGGCTTGTTTATTGGCATGGCGGGTATTGCCATTCTAGGCGGCCCGGACGGTATCGAGGTTCTCGAAAGATAGGTTTGTGATGTCTGAATATGATTATGACCTCTTCGTCATCGGTGGCGGGTCGGGCGGGGTTCGTGCTGCCCGCATCGCTTCACAACATGGCGCAAAGGTAGGAATTGCCGAGGAGTACCGCTATGGCGGCACCTGCGTGATCAGGGGCTGCGTGCCGAAGAAGCTGCTCGTATATGCCAGTCACTTTGCAGAGAGCTTCGAGGATGCAATTGGTTTTGGTTGGAGCACCCGTCAGGTCAAGTTTGACTGGTGGACGCTGATATCCAACAAGGACAAGGAGATTGACCGGCTCAACAAGGTCTACATCAAGAACCTTGAGGCAGCAGGGGTCGAGCTGTTTAACAGCCGCGCGGAGATGCGTGATGCGCACTCGGTGTTTCTGGTCAATGAACAAAGGCACGTAACAGCCAGATACATTCTCATTGCCACAGGGGGAACCCCGAACGTAGCCGATGATCTGCCAGGCGTGGAACATGTCATCACCTCCAATGAGGCGTTTCATCTGGAGGATCTGCCCGAGAGTATAGTCGTGGCAGGAGGCGGTTACATAGCGGTAGAATTTGCCGGCATTTTTGCGGGCCTTGGCGTGGAAACCACGCTGCTTTACCGCGGTGAAAAAATCCTGCGCGGCTTTGATGAAGATGTGCGTGACCACTTGACTGCCGAGATGAAGAAAAAGGGTGTCGAGATCATCTGCGGCGAGGTGTTCAAAAAGATCGAGAAGCAAGGCGACATGCTCAAGGGTACGCTTTCCAGTGGTAAAGTCCTGGAAGCAGGTCAGATCATGTTTGCCATCGGCCGTGCGCCATACACCAATGGTCTGGGATTGGAGCATGCCGGTGTCAAAACCGGAAAGAATGGCGCGATCATTGTAGATGAGTATTCAAGGACCAGCGTTGACCATATCTATGCCGTGGGTGATGTCACAGACCGCGTGGCCCTGACACCGGTTGCCATACGCGAAGGTCATGCCTTCGCTGACACCGTGTTTGGGGGCAAGGATGTAAAGGTGGACCACACCTTGATACCGACGGCTGTATTCTCGCAACCGGAAATCGGCACTGTTGGACTCACCGAAGCGCAGGCACGCGAAAAATTTGGCGAGGTGGACATATACAAGTCGGTATTCCGGCCTATGAAGCACACATTGTCGGGCCGTGATGAGAAGATGTTGATGAAGCTGATCGTCGAACCCAAGTCTGACAAGGTAGTTGGCTGTCACATCATGGGTCCAGATGCCGGGGAAATGGCGCAGCTGCTCGGCATCTCAGTGAAAATGGGTGCCACCAAGGCTGACTTCGACTCCACCATGGCCGTTCACCCGACTGCGTCTGAAGAGCTGGTCACCATGCGCACCAAGTGGAGCGGATAATATGCTGGAGTTTGCGCCTGCGATTCCGATTTTCAGAATTTTCGATGAAGCAAAGGCACGCGAGTTCTACATTGAATTTCTCGAATTCGAAGTGGACTTCGAGCATCGGTTTTCAGATGACGCGCCGCTTTATCTGGGAATTTCGCGCGACAGTTTCGAACTGCATCTGAGCGAACATTTCGGCGATGGCACTCCAGGAAGCAGGGTGCGGGTTCAGGTGAGCGATATCGATGATCTGCACACCGCGCTGACAGCAAAGAAATACAAACATTGCCGCCCCAACATTCTCGATCAGGACTGGGGTCAAAGAGAAATTATTGTAGATGATCCGTTCGGCAATAAACTGGTGTTCTGTCAGCCCAAGTAGGCCGCAGCGCCCGCCGGCTCAGATGTCGCTATAGCGCTACCATCCACCGGCCTTGAACATCCTGTCGCCCTGCTGATCAATGATTTGCTTTGCCTTGATCAACGTGAAACGCGCAGCTTCATCAGCCGTAGTGAATGTGTCGGCCCGGATGAATTCGTGGGTTGGACCGTCCGGTTCGTCTTCCTTGCGGATGACACCTGCAATGTTGAACTGACCGCCGCTTGCCTTGGGCCGAGGTTCGATAATGAAACCGTTGTAGGCCTCAGACTTTGCCGAAGTTGTTTCGGCAGCCTTTTCACCACCACCAAAAAGTTTTGAGAAAAATCCACTCATGCATCACCTCTTTGCTGGCTCACTGTAGCATTCACGAACAGATGATCCAAATGTGTCTTGCTTTAAGGTATGACCGGCGCACATTGCTGACGACCTCAAATGGCTGGACAGTTCTATCATGACAACATCGTTGCTGTTGACGCTCGCCGTTCTGGCGGTGGTTTCCCTGTTGATCGCACCGCACAAGGGCACCGTGAACGGCTTCTACGCCGGCAAGAGCGACAAAGGGGAACCCCCGTCTCTGATTACGCTGGTGTTTTCTCAAGTCACCACCTGGATTTTCGCCCGATCTCTGCTGACCGCGGCAATTCTCGGATTTTACTATGGGGTCGGAGGCGCACTGGCCTATACCGCCTACTACCTGTCGTTTTTCACCGGCGCTGTCATTGTTGACCAGATCCGTTTCCGCCATGGCTATGAATCCATTCAGGGATTTCTGAAGGACCGATTTGGCGCTTCTGGCACTACGGCCTACAATATTGTCATTGGCTTGCGGCTTGTATCAGAAGTGTTCGCCAACCTGATCGTCATCGGCATCATATTTGGCGCAGAGGGAACCACGGTTTACATCACTGCGGTTGCGGTTGCTGCGCTGTTCACACTTGGTTATTCGATGCTGGGTGGTCTGCGAGCATCACTGCGCACAGATGTTTTCCAGATGAGTGTTTTTCTCGTCATGTTGGCTGTTCTGGTGATCGAGCTTGCCATGGCGCCGGGTTGGTCGGTTTCCCTGCTTGCTACAACGGCAAAGCCGGTCACAGACCCGGGGTGGGTTCTGCTGCTGGTCGCGATGCTGCAGGTCATTTCCTATCCCATGCATGATCCGGTCATGATGGACCGCGGATTTCTGGCCGACCGCAAGACAACCTGGAAATCCTTCCTGCATGCGGGCTGGCTGTCGATGGCCTGCATATTCCTGTTCGCGCTGTTGGGGGTCTATGCAGGAACAGTCAAGTTGCCGGATGAGGTGATGCTGGATGTACTCAAGCGCACAATGGGCGAAACAACGATGCTGATCGTCAATCTGGCCCTGATTATATCGGCTGTTTCAACGCTCGACTCGACGTTGTCGAGCGCGTCAAAACTGACCGTCAAGGACATGAGGCTGGCCGCACCGACGCTCGTCAATGGCCGCATTGCCATGCTTGTGTTCATGGCCGGCGGGCTGGCATTCCTCTTTCTCAACACCAAGGAGCTTTACGCTGCCGTTGCTGTTTCCGGTACGGCCTCAATGTTCCTCACACCGGTCATCCTCTTCTGTGTCATCGGCGACAGGCGCGTATCCTTGTGGGCATTTCACACCGCGTTCGCTGCGGCACTGGCAGGCGCGGTACTTTACTACCTTGAAGAAGGTGGTGGCGGCTTCATGACTGCAGCCTTCGGCATTGAGCACAAATACACCAAGCTGCTGTACATCTGTGTGACCGTGCTGGCAGTTGGCAATGGCGCGTTCGCTCTCGCGCTGAAACCAAAGACAGTATCACAACCTGTCTGAACCAGTAGCGTTCTAGACCGGATCGCGTATCAACGGGCAGGTGGAGCAATGCACTCCGCCGCCATTGAGTTGCATCTTGTCAAAGTCGATGGGGATGACCTCCACGCCCTTTGACTGCAGCACATCCAGCGTGCGGTTGCTGGCACCATTGCCCATGATGTATTTGCCCGGCGCAATGGCCAACCCATTGATGATCCAGGGGTTGTCCTGCGGGGTGATCTCAACAGTATCCACACCCAGCGCGCGCAGCTTTTCCAGAAACCAGAACGGCAACTGCATCGCATCAACCAGAGCAAGGTCCTTGTCCACCATCACAAAGGAGCCGTCGATGTGGATGGTGTAGCCGTTCAGGTCTACTACCAGCAGTTCCACACCTTGCCTTCTCAACACGTCGTCAAGCTGGCTGATGGCTTCGTCATTGATGCGGATGGAGCGGCCCACAACGGCCGTATTCGAATTGATCCATGCAAAGGAGCCGCCTTCCAGCATCCCGTTGGAATGGATGGTGCGCAAAATCGGCACCCCCAGTTTGGCGAGTGTCCGTGTCACCACCATTTCTTCTCCGTGGCGGATGCGCGGCGCCATGCGGCAGATGACTGCGCCTCCCTTGACCATGAGCACAGAGTCGCGCGTGTAGCAGGATTTCAGCATCCCGTCGGTCTGGCCCTGGCTGTCGAGATAATGCACCTCAATGCCTTCACGCTTGAATATCCCGATCATCTTGTCGTGCTGGGCGCGCAGCTCATCCATTGGCGGCACATGGTCTGATTGCCAGTACCAGCCCTTTTCGAGGTCACCGAAAGAGCCGATCTCCTCGATCTTCTTTTTCGGGTCGACCATGTCCAGTTCCGGTCCCGGACGGTGCACCAGGATGGAGCGGATCCGTCCCACATCATTGTCTACGCCCCAGGCCTGGCCCCAGTCCTTCTTCAACCGGGCAGCGTCCTCAAACGGGGGCTCCGGGTCCGACCCGAACATCTGGATGGTCTTCTGGTAGACGTGCTCTGCAAGGCCGGATGAACTCATGCCACTTGCTCCTCAGCCGAGAATTTCAAAATGCGCTTCGGTTGGTTTCTGAGAATTGATGTCGAGAATATCCTGCGGACAGCACGACATGACAGCTATGACGTCAATCTCGGCGCGCAGCACCAGATAGTCGCCAGGTTTCGACAGGGCAGGGTCAAACGACAATGAACCGTCCTGCTGCCAGGGAATGTTCATGAACAGGTTGATGGACGCAGGCGTGTACGGCACATGGAACCCCAATTCGGCCAACGCTGCGTGCATGTTGTCCTTGCAGTTGTCGTGATATTCCTTGCAGCCCAACAGGCCATATCGTTCATTGTCGCACGGTGCCATCAGCGTGTCGTGACGGCCCGGTGACGTGTCCTCGACCAGTGTCATCAGCGCGCGGCGGCGGTTTGAATACAGCGCATCGCCTGTTTCTGGAAACAGCCGGTGCCACGTTGGGCGGCACTGGTCCATGCCGGTGTATTCGGTCAGGTGACCCGCCACGAACGCCCAGAAATCCACAACCTGCGTGCCGTGGGTGTTGATGATCTTGATCGACTGACCCTTGTTGACGAAAGCTGCCTTGCCGCGGCGCGCGGGAACTGTGTACAGTGTGGTCATGTTGGTCTCGTGATGCCCTGATTGTTGTTTCCGGTTGAATGCAGGTTATCAGGTTTTTTCGTGCTGTCACCTCACCACCTTCCATATATCCGCGAACGCTGTTAGAAGGCGGCACGACCAATATCCAGCGATGAATTGAAGCCATGAACGATACCAAGACGGAACGCGATTATTCCACCACGCTGTTCCTGCCAAAGACCGATTTTCCCATGCGCGCCGGCCTGCCAACCAAGGAGCCGGAAATTCTCGCCCGCTGGGAGAAGATGGACCTGTACAAGACCCTGCGCGAGCAGTCGAAGGGCCGTCCGAAATACGTGCTGCACGATGGCCCGCCCTATGCCAACGGCAACATCCATATCGGCCATGCGCTCAACAAGATCCTGAAGGACCTGATCACCCGCTCGTTCCAGATGCGCGGCTACGACTCGAATTACGTGCCGGGCTGGGACTGTCACGGCCTGCCCATCGAATGGAAGATCGAGGAGCAGTACCGCGCCAAGGGCAAGGACAAGGACGAGGTGCCGATCAACGAATTCCGCGAGGAATGCCGCCAGTTCGCCAAACACTGGATCGGCGTGCAGACGGAGGAGTTCAAGCGCCTTGGCGTTGTCGGTGATTTCGTCACGCCTTATCTGACCATGAACTTTGAGGCCGAGGCGATCATCGCCAACGAGCTGATGAAGTTCGCCATGTCCGGCCAGCTTTATCGCGGCTCCAAGCCGGTCATGTGGTCGGTGGTCGAACGCACAGCGCTGGCCGAGGCCGAGGTTGAGTACGAGACGTACGAGTCCGATACGGTCTGGGTGAAGTTTCCGATTGTAGAAACTGGCTTGAAGACCAAACAGACTCTTTCGATGAAAGCACCTCGACTAGAGCAGAGCAGATCGTCGGAAAACAATGAACTGATTGAAAGTTTGAATCGAGCTACGTGATCTGGACCGTGGACCATACCTGGCAACCGCGCGATCTGCTTTTCCGACCGGGTAGACTATGGCTTCTATGAGATTGAAAGCGCCCAGAATGACTTCGGTCCTCAGACGGGAGAGAAGATTGTTTGTTGCCGATGGCTCATCGGTGATGTTGAAGCGAAAGGCAAAAGTGAAAGCTGAGCGATTGCGAGACGTGCTTCAATCCGAATGAGATATCTCGATTTGTTTGCGCACATCCATTGAGAGGGCAGGGTTATGGTTCAGTTCGAGGTACCGATGCTCATGGCGATCACGTCACCGATGATGCGGGCACGGGCTTCGTGCACACAGCCCCCGGTCATGGCCGCGATGACTTTGAAATCTGGATGGACAATGCAACCGCGCTGGAAGCACGCGGAATCGACCCCGCCATTCCCTTCACAGTTGGCCCGGATGGCCGCTTTACGGCGGATGCACCGGGTTTTGAAGGTGAGCAGGTCATCACCGATAAGGGCGATAAGGGCAAGGCCAATGATGCCGTCATCAAGGCGCTGATTGCAGCCAACAACCTGTTTGCCCGTGGCCGCCTGAAGCATGACTACCCGCATTCATGGCGGTCGAAGAAGCCGATCATCTTCCGCAACACGCCGCAATGGTTCGTCTACATGGACAAGCGAGATTGACGGCAAGACGCTGCGCGATACAGCCTTGAAGGCGATCGATGACCACCCGCTTTGTGCCGGCGCGCGGACAAACCCGCCTGCGCGGCATGATCGAGGACCGCCCGGACTGGGTGTTGTCGCGCCAGCGCGCCTGGGGCGTGCCCATCGCCGTGTTTGTCAGTGAAGACGGCGAAGTGCTGAAGGATGAAGCCGTCAACAAGCGCATTTTCGACGCGTTCAAGGTTGAAGGCGCTGACGCATGGTACGCCGATGGCGCAAAGGAGCGTTTCCTCGGCTCTGACCATGACCACGCAAAGTGGACACAGGTGCGCGACATTCTCGATGTCTGGTTCGATTCAGGCTCCACCCATGCGTTTTGCCTTGAACAGCGCGATGATCTGAAATGGCCGGCTGATCTTTATCTCGAAGGCTCCGACCAGCATCGCGGCTGGTTCCACTCCTCGTTGCTGGAATGCTGCGGCACCCGTGGCCGCGCGCCCTATGACACGGTGTTGACCCATGGCTTCACCATGGACGAACACGGTCGCAAGATGTCCAAATCGCTTGGCAACACAGACCGCGCCGCAAGATGTCATCAAGCAATATGGTGCGGATATTCTACGGCTCTGGGTGGCCTCTGTCGATTACGCCGAGGACCAGCGCATTGGCCCTGAAATCATCAAGTCGAACGTCGATGCCTATCGCAAGCTGCGCAACACGTTGCGCTGGATGCTGGGTTCGCTGGCGCATTTCAAGCCGGAAGACAAGGTGTCTGACGCTGACATGCCCGAGCTTGAAAAACTGATGCTGAGCCATCTCGCCCGCCTCGATGGGGTGGTGCGCAAGGGATATGACGAGTTTGATTTCCGCAAGATTTTCTCTGCGCTCAACAACTTCATGAACATAGAGCTGTCGTCGTTCTATTTCGACGTGCGCAAGGACACGCTTTATTGCGAAGCACCTTCGTCAGTGAAGCGTCGTGCTGCTCTTACCGCCATCGACCGTATCTTCGACTGCGTGGTGTCCTGGCTGGCGCCAATGCTGGTGTTTACCTGCGATGAGGCCTGGGAACAACGCCACGGAGAAGGCACTTGTGTTCATACGCAGCAGTTTCCTGACGTGGATGCCCGCTGGCGCGACAAGGATCTTGAGGCCAAGTGGGCCAGGGTCATGAAGGTGCGCTCGGTGGTTACTGGTGCACTGGAGATCGAGCGCCGCGAAAAGCGTATCGGGTCGTCGCTTGAGTCTGCCCCTGTGGTCCATATCTCTGATGAGGGGCTGGCTGCCGCTGTAAAAGACATCGACATGGCCGAAATCTGCATCACGTCTGATGCTTCGGTGGAGCAGGGCGAGGGCCCCGCAGATGCCTACAGGCTGGCAGAAGTGCGTGGAGTGTCAGTGGTGCCTGCCATGGCGACAGGGCACCAAGTGCGCGCGCTCATGGAAGGTTTCGCCGGATGTGGGCAGCGACCCCGAATACCCCGACGTGACCATGCGAGATGCTGATGCTTTGCGTGAATGGGCAAAGCTGGGCGTAAAAGTCTGATGGTTCGACGCATTGCATTATGGGGACCTTTGTCAGCAGTCGGCATATCACTTGCCACGCTCGTCTACGTCGCCGATCAGGCGCACAAATGGTACATGCTTGACGTGTTCGGCATAAAGGCCATGCAGCCGGTGAACGTGTTTCCCGGTTTCGATCTGGTCATGGTGTGGAACTATGGCATCTCGTATGGATGGTTTGCCTCACATTCGGATATGACCAGATGGATCCTTGTTGGGCTCAAGCTGGTCGTTTCAGTTTTGCTGGTATTGTGGCTGGCGCGGCAGTCCAAGGCCTGGGTAGCCGCAGCCATAGGATTGATCCTTGGCGGCGCACTGGCCAACGCGACCGACCGTATCGCGCACGGCGCGGTTGCGGATTTCTTTCACTTCTATGTAGGTTCATTCAGCTGGTATGTTTTCAACATTGCTGATGTGGCGATCGTTGCCGGCGTCCTGGTCTTGATCTTTGATTCGCTTGCCAGACCTGCCAAAGAAGGTGACGGCAGGACAAATCACGGCTGACAAAGCCTTGCTTTTGCCCAAAACAGGTGTCACGCGTTTTACACGGCAGGCCCTAAGGGGTACTGTTTCTCAATTGGTCATGTGGAGAGTTGCAACAATGGACGTTGTCCGCAAATACAGGCTTGCGATGCTAACACTGCTTTTGCCGGTGCTTGGCGCTTGTTCAGAAGGCAGTTTCCGGGACGCATTTGACGCAGGCAATCGTGGAGATGACACGGTTGTTGCCACCAATCAGCCGTTGTCGATGCCGCCAGACATGGCGTTGCGCCAGCCCGGTGCGGCAAATGCCCCGGCTTATTCAAGCCCTCAAACCGGCAATGGTTTGCAGGTGCAGCAAGGTCAGCGCGCGACTGGCACCCCCACCTACCAGGCACCGCCTCCGCCGCAGCCAAGCCAGCCCGCATGGCAGAACACCGCGCCGGCTCCGGCCCCAGCCCAGCAGCAGGCCTATAACGCCCCGGCAGCACCAGCATCCACAGGAAATCCGGCAGATCAGCCTTATACGCGCCTCGGCATCAATCCTTACAACGCTGATGGCAGTCGCAAGGAACAGAAGGTTTTGGAAAAGGAGCTTCGTGCAGCTGAACTTGCCCAGAAGCAAGCTTCCAACCCGAATTACGGGACGGTCTTCAATATGGGTGAACTGTGGTCGGGCAACTAGTCTGACCGGTGAGTTGCCGCTCAAGGCTTGATGCCGCCTTCCAGTTGCCGTGTCTGCCTTACAAATAGTTCAGTGGCGAAGCGCCGCATTATCAGGCATTGTCAGCTTCGTTCGGCGCAAATCGCGCCGCGCTGGCAGGGGTTCAAAATATTCTTGCTGCCGCGACAATGACAAACCGGAGACCAACCTATTGCACGAGTTCCCTTTTGCCGGGTTGCACCTGAGGCTGGTGCGGCGACTTGCTTCCATCATCGCAACCATGTTGCTTGCTATCAGTTTTGGTACTGGTGCTGTCCGCGCGCTTGATGTCGATGTAAAAGAGTACCAGCTCGACAATGGCATGAAGGTCATTGTGGTGCCTGACCATCGTGCGCCTGTGGTCACACACATGATGTGGATTAGGGTCGGCTCTGCCGATGAAGAGATCGGCAAGTCCGGCATCGCTCACTATCTTGAGCACCTGCTGTTCAAGGGAACCAAGCGGTTGAAACCGGGTGAATTCTCCCGGATCATCAGGGAGAACGGCGGCGAAGACAACGCGTTCACCAGCTATGACTTCACAGCTTACTATGAGCGCATCGCCACTGACCGGTTGGAACTTGTGATGGACCTCGGGGCAGATCGTTTTGCGAACACCGTTTTCAATGACAAGGACATCAAGACCGAACTGGAAGTGGTCAAGGAAGAACGCCGTTCAAGGACCGACAACAACCCTTCTGCGTTGCTGGCCGAACAGCTTTCCGCTGCTGCCTACACCGCCCATACATATGGCAGGCCGATTATCGGCTGGATGTCAGAGGTTGAGAATCTCAAGGCTGCTGACGCACAGGCGTTTTACCAGAAATACTATACGCCTTCCAACGCCGCATTGGTGGTTGCCGGAGATGTGGAACCTGAAGCTGTGCTGGAACTGGCAAAGAAATATTATGGCAAGCTTCCCAAATCCGCATCGACACCTCAGCGCAAGAGGACACAGGAACCTGATCCCATTGCTGCAAAGCGGGTGATCATGGAAGATCCACGTGTTGCCAGCCCTGAATTCAGCCGCATATACCTCGTGCCCGGTGTCAATCAGGCTGCAAAGGGCGAGTCGGAAGGACTTGATGTGCTGGGACAGGTGCTGGGCCGCGGCAGTTCATCATATCTGTACAGTGAACTGGTCACCCGCCAGCGCATCGCCTCACAGGTTGTAAGCTGGTACAATGGCGACACGCTCGACGGCGGAGAACTCAGCATTACTGTTTCGCCAGCTCCTGGAGTGAGTGCCGAGAAGGCCGAGGCAGCCCTGGATGACGCAATTGCCGCATTCTTGAAGAAGGGCGTCGAGCAGGACACTGTTGACCGTAGTGTGAATGAACTGGTGTCCAGTGCAGTGTATGCCGTCGACAGCCAGTTCCGCCTTGCCTACATCTTTGGTGCAGCTTTTGCCATCGGCCAATCGGTTGAAAACGCCAAAGGGTGGACTGGCAGGGTGAAGCAGGTTACCACAGATGACGTCAATGCCGTTGCTCGCAAATATCTTGTATCGCGGCGTACTGCCACTGGCATTTTGGTGCCTGGCCCTGCCAAGACCGCGAACGCGACCCAGAATTAGGTGACAGGTAGGCAAATGCACACACTCAGACTAATCATCCTGACAATGCTGATCTGCCTGGCGCAGGTGGTCCAGGCCCACGCATTTGAGATCACTGAAGTGAAATCACCCGGTGGAATCAAGGCCTGGCTTGTCTCCGACAAGACTGTGCCGCTCATAACCATGAACTTTTCCTTCCGTGCAGGCGGGGTATCAGACCCTGAAAACAAACCGGGGCGTTCGTACTTCCTGTCAGGCATGCTTGATGAAGGTGCTGGCGATCTGGGGTCCGAAGCATTTCAGCGGCGCATTTCAGAACTTGCCGTTCGCATGAGCTATGACAACGAGCGCGAGTTTTTTGAAGGAGGGTTCCAGACCCTGAGCGAAAACCGGGTTGAAGCATTTGACCTGCTTCGGCTTGCGCTCAACAGCCCCCGGTTTGATCAAGCACCAATGGACAAGGTCCGAGGCCAGATATTGCTTGGTATCAAGGATGATCTGGAAAATCCGAGCAGTATCTCCAGCAAGGCTTTGCTGGACACCATGCTTGGCACCCACCCCTATGCACGTGGTTCAAAAGGGACACCTGAAGCCATCAGTGCTATGACGCCGCAGGATCTCAAGGAGGCATGGCGTGCAACATTCGTGCGCGACAGGCTGTTGGTGGCTGTTGTCGGTGATATCACCGCCGCTGAACTGGCGCCGCTGCTGGACCATGTATTTGGCGATCTGCCCACAAGCTCCGAGCCAATCAGCGTGCCGGAGGTGCAGGCGCCGGAAACTGGTTCGATAACAATTATAGAACGCGACATTCCCCAGTCGGTGATGACATTCGCCATGCCCGGCATGCCGCGCAGCGACCCAGACTTTATGACCGCCTATGTCATGAATTTTGTACTTGGTGACGGTGGTTTCGGATCCAGGTTGATGGAAGAGGTTCGCGAGAAGCGCGGCTTGACCTATGGCATTTACACCGGTCTTGCAGCCTGGACGAATGGCGGTCTTTTGACAGGATCAGTTTCAACTCAAAACTCCAAGGCAGGTGAAACGCTGGACGTGCTGCGCGCTGAACTGGTCAAGATGGCTGCGTCCGGGCCCACTCAAAAAGAACTGGACGACGCGAAGAAGTACCTTACTGGCTCGTATGCATTGAGGTTCGACAGCGGCAGCAAGACTTCTGAGCAGTTGTTGGGCATAATGCAGCAGGATCTCGGCATTGATTACGTCAAGACGAGAAACAGCAAGATCAACGCAATCACCCTCGAGGATGCACGCCGTGTGGCACAGCGTCTGATCAAACCGGATGCGTTGACTATATCCATCGTTGGCCGGCCCGAAGGCATTCCACTGAAGGCCAATACACGCAGCAGTCAGTAGCACGCCGCAGGCGGCAAAACTTCGCATTCTGTTTGCGGACTGCCAGGCCGAATCTGCTACCTTGCTGCGGCAAGGCCGCGGGTGCTGATTGACCCGCTACAGGGGCGTTCAGCATGAAGACCAGAACCTTTGACAGCGCAGCGTTTCAGGACATCTCCGGCTGTCTTGCAGAAAAGGTGGCAGACGCAGGCCTGACAGAGAGTGAACTTCATGCAGCGAGACTACGCGCTGGTGCGGCGCGTACCCGCGTCAAAGGGATGCATCACGACCGCGCGCTGCCATTGTTGTGTCTTCCAGACAGGGTGGACGATTTGCCAGCATGCCAGGAAGCAGCTGCGTTCTTGCGCGATGGTGCAACAGACATTGTGTTCTTTGGCACCGGCGGCTCATCGCTCGGTGCTCAGGCGCTGGTGCAACTGGCCGGTTACCGGGTGCCCGGATGTGAGGCTTCGCTCGGCGCGCGGTTTCATTTCTTTGATAATCTGGACGCTTCCACTCTGGCAGAAGCGCTTTCCAGCATGCCGCTTTCCACGACCCGATTTCTCATCGTATCCAAGTCCGGCAGCACACCTGAAACAATGGTCCAGTTGGTTTGCACCATAGCTGCACTTGAAGCTGCCGGTTTAAAGCCATCTGCCTGCTGTGTGGCATTGACGGAATCTGGTGACGCGACAACTAACCCGCTGCTGGAAATTGCTCAGTCGCACAACATGCTGTTGCTCGACCACGACCCCAATGTGGGCGGCAGGTTTTCTGCACTCTCCAATGTCGGCATTTTGCCGGCTATGGTTGCGGGACTTGATGTTCTGGCCATTCGTGCCGGTGCTGGCGAAGTGGTGTCTGCCTTGCTGGCCGATGACAATGCCTCGCCTGTACTGGGTGCGGCGCTCACTGTGGCATTGCAGGAAGTGCGGGGCATGAACGTGTCGGTCATGATGCCCTATGCCGACCGCCTGCGGTTGTTCTCCGCCTGGTATGCGCAATTGTGGGCGGAAAGCCTCGGCAAGGATGGTTTGGGCTCACAGCCTGTTGCTGCTGCCGGCCCTGTGGACCAGCATTCCCAGATGCAGCTGTTTATCGATGGTCCGTCCGGCCGCCTTGTCAATCTCATCAGCCCGGCAACCCAGGGCCAGGGCCAGCGTTTGCCGGAAACCTTGGGCAGCAATCCCAAGCTGGCCTATCTGGCAGGGCGAACCGTGGGAGACGTCACTGCCTGCCAGCAAGTCGCAGCCGCTCAAGTGCTCGTGCGCAATGGCTGTCCAGTGCGAGTGTTCGCTGTGGACAAGGTGGATGAGCGGGCCATTGGACAGCTGATGATGCACTTCATGCTTGAAACCATCATGGCGGGGTTCATGATGGGGGTTGACCCGTTCGACCAACCCGCCGTGGAGCAGGGCAAGGTACTCACTCGAGAGTATCTTCAGGCCATGAAAAAGTGATGCTGCGCAGACTGTCGGAAAATACTGTCAACCGAATTGCCGCAGGTGAGGTCATCGAGCGGCCAGCCAGTGTTGTGAAGGAACTCGTGGAAAACGCGCTTGATGCTGGCAGTACCTCGATTGAAGTCAGTCTGTCCGGTGGAGGGCGTACGCTGATTCGCGTAGCTGATGACGGATTCGGAATGAGCGGTGACGAGCTTGACCTTGCGGTTGAACGTCATGCCACCTCGAAGCTTGCTGACGACGATCTGGTCAACATCCGCACCCTAGGGTTTCGCGGCGAAGCGCTGCCGTCGATCGGAGCCGTCGCTCGCTTGAAGATCACCTCCCGACCGGCATCTGGTGGAAGCGCGCACGAGATCCGCGTCGAAGGTGGCCGCAAGTCAGCCGTGCGCCCCGCAGCACACTCAAAGGGCACCGCCATCGAAGTATCGGACTTGTTCTTTGCGGTGCCTGTCAGGCTCAAGTTCCTGAAGTCTGAACGTGCCGAAACCGCAGAGGCCGCTGATATCGTGCGTCGCCTTGCCATGGCAAATCCGTCTGTGCGGTTCGTGATGACATCGCAAGGCCGCACGCTGATGGACTTTCGGGCAGAAGAGCGTGAGGCACGGGTGCATGCAGTTGTGGGCGAAGAGTTTGCCGGCAATGCCGTGATGGTGGACGCAGTGCGTGAGAACATCACGCTCAAGGGCCTTGTAAGCCTGCCGACGTATCATCGTGCCCAGGCCAACCAGCAATTCGTTCATGTCAATGGCCGGCCGGTTCGCGACAAGGTTATGGCAGGCGCGTTGCGTGGGGCTTATGCAGACTTCATGATGCGAGGTCGCCATCCTGCAGTTGCGCTGTTTCTGGAGGTGCCGCCGGAAGAAGTGGATGTGAACGTGCACCCGGCAAAGACGGAAGTGCGCTTCCGTGATGCTGGACTGGTGCGCGGGCTCATTGTCGGGTCCATCCGTGAAGCGCTGGCCGGGGCCGGTCACCGGGCGTCAAATACGGTTGGTGCGGGCACCATTCAGTCGTTCAGGCAGCCCTGGCAGCCCGCAGGGCAATCCACAAGCGCTGGTCTCTCACCAACCGGCTTTGCAGAAAATGCGCAGACCGCTTTCGAAGCATTTGCCCCGCCGGCTGGCGATGTGCAGTCACTGCCTCCCAATGAGCAGCAAATTGCAGCGCCGCTGGGCGCGCCTCGTGCGCAGCTGCATGAGAATTACATCATCTCCCAAACGGTTGATGGTGTGGTGATAGTTGATCAGCACGCTGCGCATGAACGGCTGGTCTACGAGAAGATGAAAAAGCAACTTGCAGCTCAGGGCATCCGAACACAACCACTCCTCGTACCTGAGGTGGTTGAACTTGATTCCGCTTCGGCGCAACGCCTGGTCGACGCGGCCGACGATCTGGCCAGGTCTGGTCTGGTGCTGGACAGCTTTGGCCCTTCGGCAATTGCCGTTCGCGAAGTGCCTGCACTCATTGCAGGAGGCAATATTGCCCGGCTCATCAAGGATCTGGCTGATGACCTCGAAGCCTTTGGTGCATCAACCGGTGTCGCCAGCCGGGTGGATCATGTGCTGTCTACCATGGCGTGCCATGGGTCCGTCAGGTCCGGCCGCCGGCTCAAGCCGGAGGAGATGAATGCGTTGCTGCGTGAAATGGAAGCGACACCTCACTCCGGCCAGTGCAACCATGGAAGACCCACTTATGTGGAGCTGAAACTATCTGATATTGAACGACTTTTTGGTCGCAGTTGAAGTGTTACACTAGCGCTTCAGGTGGTCCAGCAGATGCACGCAAAGCCCGGCCATCAAACCCCAGAACGCAGCGCCAATGCCAAACGCAGCTATGCCTGATGCGGTCACTATGAAGGTTGTTGCTGCAGCGAAGCGGGTAGTGTTGTCCTCGAATGCCGACGACAGCGCCCCCATCAACGGGGAGATCAGGGCAAGGCCAGCTACCGCTGCAATGATGGCTTTTGGCATGGCTGCGATGGTTGGAATTATGACCGGACCAGATGCACCAATTACAATCCATACAGCACCATAGGCGAGGCCAACCTTCCATCGTCTCGACTTGTCGGAGTGGACATCGTCGCCCATGCAGATGGCGGCGGTAATGGCCGCCATGTTGAATGTGTGCGAACCAAACATTGCAATTATCGCCGAGCCAATGCCTGTAACGCCAAGCGAAGCTGCAACCGGAGGCGTAAAGCCATGCGCCCGCATGACAGCAAAGCCGGGAAGGTTCTGCGAGGCCATGGTAACGAGGTAGAGCGGCACACCGAGGCCTATCAAGACGGCCGGATTGAATTGCGGCATGACGAAAACAAGAGGCTGCACGTCAAATCGGAAAGAGGGGGCAGGCACTCCGGCATAGGTAAAACCGATGGCTAACCCGGCCGCCAATGCCGCCAGCACCGCATAAAGTGGGCTGATCATTCGAATGACAAGGAACACTGCTATCAGGGGTAACACCAGTTCCCAGTCGCTCACAGCGTAAGAGGCCACGGCAACACAGAATGGCAAAAGTACACCTGCAAGCATGCCTGACGCGATGCCTGTGGGGATGGAGCTGACAGCCCGGTTGACCGGTGGCAGCGCACCAGTGAGAGCGATCAATCCGCCTGCCAGTATGAATGCACCGGCGGCTTCATTGATGTTGATGCCCGTAGAAGCCGCGATGAGCGCTGCACCAGGCGTTGACCAGGCCAGCACAACAGGAACTCTCTTCCAGGTGCTCAGGATTATCGATCCGATTCCCTTGCCGAAACATACCGCTGCAATCCAGCTTGCGGTTTGTGCCGGGCTTGCTCCGACCGCCTGCGCAGCGGCAAGCACGATCGCAACCGAGGAACCATACCCGACAAGTGCCGCTACCAGCGCGGCTGAAAACATCGAAGCGGTCATTGCTCAGCCTCAAGATACCGAAGTGTCAGCACTCTGGTGTCGCCGTACTTGGCGTCATGCAGCAAATTCAATGCGGCGGGCACATCGATTTCGGCTTTTGCTGCTTCTTCGGCAACGATTATCGCGCCGTCAACTAGCCATCCGCCCTCTATTAGGGAGGCGAGTGTCTTGCCCACCAGGCCCTTGCCGTAAGGAGGATCCAGAAAAACCAGTGAAAACGGTGACATGGGCGTGCATGAACCCAGTTTCGCCGCATCGCGCCGCCACAGCTTGCATTGTCCGATTACGCCCAGTGCGTCTGCATTGCGCCGGATAATGCCGCGTGCACGGTCATTTTCATCAATGAACAGCACATTTCGTGCGCCGCGAGACAGCGCTTCAAGCCCCAAGGCCCCGGTTCCTGCAAACAGATCAAGCACGCGAGTGCCGTCAATGTTGAAGTCGGGTACACCGTGTTCAAGTCGGTTGAACACTGCCTCACGCACGCGATCTGTGGTTGGCCGGGTCTCTCGGCCTTCTGGCGCAGTTATGCTGCGGCCGCGGAACTTACCGCCGACGATCCGCACGCGCAGCTCCCTTGGCGGCCGGCTTTGCAGTCGGGCGCTTGCTGCCGGGCCCCTTGCTAGTTGACCCCTTGCCAGTTGGCTTCTTGCTGCCCTGGTTTTTGTTGGCTGGCACTTTGCCGCTTGATTTCTCGGTCGCAGGTTTGTCGGTTGGGCGCTTGTTCGCTGTTTTTCCTGCCGCTCTGGTGGCGGATTTGGATTCCGTTGCCGCTTTGGGTCGGGCACCAGGTTTGCGCTTGTATCCGCCGCGCACCTGCTCGTTCAGTACTTTTTGCGAAACCTCATCAACCGCCCCGCGTGCCAGTTCGCCCAACTGGAATGGACCGAAAGAGGTGCGGATGAGACGGCCTACCTTGAGTCCAAGATGCTCACATATCTTCTTGACCTCGCGGTTCTTGCCCTCGCGCAGCGCAATGGTCAGCCACACATTGGCGCCTTGTTCCTTGTCCAGTGTGGCCTCTATAGGACCATACTGTATGCCTTCCACCAAGAGCCCGTTCTTGAGCGCATCCAGTGCATCTTGCGCAACCTTGCCATTGGCACGCACGCGGTAGCGGCGCACCCACCCTGTTGCCGGCAACTCCAGCAGCCGGGCAAGGCCGCCATCGTTGGTCAACAGCAGTAACCCTTCAGTATTTATGTCGAGCCGCCCTATTGAAATAACACGAGGCATGTCGTCCGGCATCTTGTCAAAAACAGATTGACGGTCTTTCTCGTCGCGGTGAGAAACAACAAGACCTGACGGTTTGTGATACCGCCAAAGCCGTGCAGGCTCGCGTTCGGGCAGGGGCTTGCCATCAACTTCGATCACGTCCGTTGGCAGCACCGTATGGGCAGGTGTGATCAATGGTTTGCCATTGATGCTCACTCTTCCCATCTCGATCCAGCGTTCTGCATCGCGCCGTGAGCAAAGACCTGCGCGTGCCATTACCTTGGCAACGCGTTCCGGCTTTCCTGCTTCTGCAGCTTCTGGTGGCGTGGAAGTGGTGGATTGTTTGCTGGACCTTCTCATGGCATCGCTTGTATCAGATGGTCTCGCATCGTGCATACCATCAATTGTACCCAATGAAGTGAAGCCATGAAGGCAAGTCTGCACCCCGCCATGAAGCTTGCCCTCGAGGAGGCAGCAGCCGCCGCCGCGCGCGGCGAGGTGCCGGTGGGGGCGTGCATTACGGCTCCGGATGGTTCAGTTGTCGCCAGTGCCGGAAATCGTACTATCGAGCTGAATGACCCGACAGCCCACGCGGAGATGTTGGTCATACGTGAGGCCGGCAAGGCACTGGGCTCGCAGCGTTTGACCGGCTGTGACCTGCATGTCACGCTGGAACCATGTGCCATGTGTGCGGCCGCCATTTCGTTTGCACGGATTGCCAGGCTCTACTTCGGCGCAGACGATGAGAAGATGGGCGCGGTAGATAATGGCCCGCGGTTTTACAAGCAATCCACCTGTCACCATGCGCCTCAGGTTTATTCCGGTCTGGGCGAGGCGAAGGCCCGGGAACTGCTGACTCAGTTCTTCAGAGAAAAGCGCTAAGCACCTGATTTGACTCGGCAGTTCATCACATCTTCAAGTGTACGCTTGAGTGCATCACGCGAAGGCTCGGCAGCTTTCAGAATGTCGCCGATGTGGAAAAAATCATGTGCCTGGAATTTTTCTAGCGCAGGTTCGAAGTAATAGTCGGGCGGAGCAATCTTGCGTTTCAGGACAGCAATCTGATGGAATGCAATCAGCATTCCGCCAATGCCCAGTTCCATGTTGCTGTGATGTTTGCGCTTGCTGGACGATGGCCTGCCTGTCACGTCGATGGCGATGACTATGTCAGCGCGGGGCTTCAATATGTCGAACGGCACCGGGTTGACCACACCTCCATCCACCATCAGCATCCCGTCGATGGTGGGTCCGCCAATGAGGCCGGGAATGGCAACTGATGCTGCCAGCGCTTGTCGCAGGGAGCCTGTGGAGAAAGTCTTTTCCGACATCGACATATAATCGGCGGCAACGATCAGGAGCGGGATGGACAGATCCTCAATCTTGTCCGGCACAGACTTTGGCATGGCAAAATTCACAATGGCATTGCCATCCAGCTGCAGTGATCCAAATCCCTTCATGTTGACGAAATCAAGTATCGACCCAGGTGTGCTTTTTGCCAGGTGACGCATCGTGTCCAGCCGGTTGGCAAGGCGCGAGCGGGCATGGTCTTCAATCTCGCTTGCTGTCATGCCGGACGCGTAGCCGGCTGCCACCAGCGATCCGGCGGAGCAGCCGGACATGATCGTGGGCTTGATGCCCAGTTCATCGAAGGCATACAGCATTTCGATATGTGCAAGTCCGCGAGCGGCCCCGCCACCAAGTGCCAAACCTATCCTTGGATCACTCATTCGTCAGGCTCCCGCCCTTCTCGCATAGTCCCAGGCAACGTCCGCGATTGGTGATACAAGGTCGGCCATCTCGGCTGCGCGCGGATTGGCTGCTGTGCCATCGCGTACCCTCCCGACGATGCCCTGGAAGATGGCTGCGATCCGGAAGAAGTTGTAGGCCAGGTATGTGTCGAGGTTGGCAATGCCAGCAAGCCCGCGTGCCTCACAGTATTGAGCCACATAGTCCTCCAGCTTGGGCAGGCCTTCCAGTGCTTCTTGGCCGATGAAAGAGCCGACCCCGGCGCCGGTTTCAGACGGCGGCATCTTCCACTGCATCAGATGGTAGGTGAAGTCGGCAATGGGATCGCCCAGTGTCGATAGTTCCCAGTCGAGCACTGCACAGATTTCAGGTGAGGTCGCATCGACGATGCAGTTGTCAAGCCGGAAGTCGCCATGCACCAGCGACACCTGACTGGAAGTTGGAGAGGCATCTGGCAACCAGTCCATCAGCTTGTTCATTGCTTGAATGGCTACGGTTTCCGAAGCTCTGTATTGTTCGGACCAGCGTTTGATTTGGCGCGCCACATATCCTTCAGCCCTGCCGAAGTCAGCAAGGCCTGCCTGCTCAACATTGATTGAGTGCAACCTGGCCATAAAGGAATTGAGTTCGCCAAAAATGGCGGCGCGTTCGTGCCCGGCTATGCCAGGCATGTGCGGCTCCCAGAAAACCCGGCCGGGGACAAAGTCCATGACATAAAACGCAGTGCCGATGATGCTGGCGTCCTCACAAAGAAGATGTGGTCTGGCGACCGGCAGGCCCAGCCTGTGCAGAGCTGCAATTACGCGGTACTCGCGATCTACCGCGTGGGCGGAAGGCAGCAATTTTCCCGGTGGCTTTCGGCGCAGCACGAAAGATGCACCTGGTGTGACAAGCCTATAGGTTGGGTTGGACTGACCACCTTTGAACTGTTCAACATTGAGCGGCCCGGCATAGCCGTCAATATGCTGCTCAAGGTAATTGTTGAGGGCTGCCTCGTTGAAGCGATGCGCCTTGCGCACTTCCCGCGTACCGGAAAACTCGGCCTGCCTGTCGATTGGTGTGCTCACTCCACGCGCTCTTTCAGAAATTTCAGCATGGAACTGAGTGTTTCATCTGGCGCTTCCTCGGCGAGGAAATGACCACAGCTGATGCTGTGACCAGTAACATCGGTTGCCCATTCTTGCCAGACAGCAAGTGGTCCGGCACCGGATTTGTCTGGAATGCCCGCGTCGCCCCATAATGCCAGCATCGGGCAGGTGATCTTGCGGTCCTCTTCACATGCCGCCTGATCGTGCATCACATCGCAGGTTGCTCCGGCGCGGTAGTCACAGCACATGGCATGGATAACTGCAGGGTTGCGGATGGCTGCATGATAATCAGACAATGCCGCTTGGCTGAAGGCAGATGTATCCCGGTTTTTCGTCCACGATGCCAGCGTCCAGTCGAGGTAAAAATCCGGATTGGCACCTATCATCTGCTCGGGTAGCGGGTGTGGTTGGGCCAGAAAAGACCAGTGATAGACGTTCACCAATTCAGTTGGGCTGTTGATCGCTCTCCATTGTTCGATAGTCGGCACAATGTCGAGAGTGATCAGACTTGCCACTTCTGCCGGGTGATCCAATGCCATGCGGTAGGCTACGCGGCCGCCTCGATCATGGCCGCAAAGTCGAAACCTGTCATGGCCCATTGCTTTCATCACTGCAATCAGGTCATTGCCCATGGCTCGCTTGGAGTAAGCGAGGTTTTCCTCGTCGTTGACAGGCTTTCCCGATCTGCCATAACCACGCAAGTCGGGGATGATCACGCTGAAATGCTCAGCCAGTTTACCGGCCACCCTGTGCCACATCGCACCAGTTTGCGGAAACCCGTGCACAAGCAGCAAGGCTGGCCCGGACCCGCCGCTGCGCACATGAATGCGTGTGCCGTCCCCTTCCACCATTCTTTCTGTAAAGCCAGGGAAGAGTTCGCTCATCTTGTCTCCCGTTCGATGGCCCGCCATCCAATGTCACGGCGGCAGAAGCCTTCCGGCCAATCTATGACATCAACCGCCTTGTAGGCCAGCGCCTGCGCTTCGCTGACAGTCCTGCCGATGCCGGTGACATTCAGCACCCGCCCGCCGTTGGCGAGGATCCTGTCGCCATCGCGCCTTGTGCCCGCATGGAAAACCTGCACACCGTCCATGGCAGATGCAATGTCCAGTCCTGAAATCACAGACCCCGTGTTAACGCTGCCTGGATAGCCGTCTGCGGCCATGACCACTGTCAACGCGACCCTGTCGTGCCAGCGCACCGACACCTTGTCGAGCGTACCGGCACACGCCGCCAGCATGATGGTGACAATGTCGTCCTTGAGCCGCATCATCAGCACCTGGCACTCCGGGTCACCAAAGCGCACATTGTACTCGATCAGCTGCGGGCCCCTGTCAGTGATCATCAGGCCGGCAAACAGCACGCCCTGAAATGGCGCGCCTTCTGCCGCCATGGCCGCCATTGTCGGGTTGATGATCTCGTCCATCACGCGTGCCGCCATGGCATCATTCACAACCGGGGCAGGCGAGTAGGCTCCCATGCCGCCTGTGTTGGGACCTGTGTCACCCTCGCCAACTCGCTTGTGGTCCTGTGCTGAACCGAAGGCAATAGCCCGGGTGCCGTCGCAAATGGCAAAGAACGAGGCTTCTTCGCCGTCGAGATATTCTTCTATTACAACTTCCGCACCGGCTGCCCCGAACCGGCCGGCAAAGATTTCCCTTACTGCGGCTTCCGCCTGCTCAGTGGTCATCGCAACGGTGACGCCCTTGCCGGCTGCCAGTCCGTCTGCCTTGACCACAATTGGTGCACCTTGCGCACGTAGGTAGGCAATCGCGTCGGCCTCGCCGGAAAAGCGCCCATAGCTGCCGGTTGGGATATTGTACTTTGCACAAATGTCCTTGGTGAATCCTTTTGAACCTTCCAGTTGGGCTGCTTTTGCGCCAGGCCCAAATGTTTTGATACCCGCTGCGCGCAACTGATCAGCAAGCCCCGCCACCAGCGGTGCCTCCGGTCCCACGATTACCAGCTCGACCTTGTTTGCCCTGCAGAACTGCGCGACTGCCCCGCCATCCTCAACGTTCAGCTGCACAATCTCAGCGTTCTGCGCTATGCCAGCATTGCCAGGCGCGCAGTAAAGTGTATCCGCGAGCGGTGAGTTGGCGATAGCCCACGCCAGAGCGTGTTCACGCCCGCCCGATCCGATGAGAAGAATGTTCATGGGGTAAAGCGCCTCCTTGCTTTCAGGAGTGTATTTGGCATCCAATGGCATGGATTGAAAGGATTCTTGCGCTCATGTCCACTGAATGGCCGCCATCAGGGTTTGACCCGGATACTGGTGAAATTTTGGATGATGTCACGTCCGCATCCAATGTGGCCGAATTTTCGGTGTCCGAGATTTCCAATGCGCTGAAGCGCACGCTGGAAGACACATTTGGTCATGTCCGGGTTCGCGGCGAGCTTGGGCGTGTTTCGCGGCCGGGATCTGGTCACGTATATCTTGACCTGAAAGACGACCGTGCGGTCATATCCGGCGTGATCTGGAAGGGCGCTGCCGGGCGGTTGAAAATTCAGCCGGAACAGGGCCTCGAGGTGATTGTAACCGGGCGCATAACGACCTTTCCAGGACAATCGAAATACCAGATCGTCATTGAAACCATGGAGCCTGCGGGCGCAGGCGCGCTCATGGCGTTGCTGGAAGAGCGCCGCAAGAAGCTGTCTGCTGAGGGCTTGTTTGATGAAGATCGCAAAACGGAACTGCCATACCTGCCCAAGGTGATTGGCGTGGTAACGTCACCCACCGGCGCAGTCATTAGGGACATCCTGCACCGCCTGTCAGACCGCTTTCCCCGCCATGTGCTGGTGTGGCCGGTCAGGGTGCAGGGTGAGTCGAGTGCAGCAGAAGTTGCCGCTGGCATCAGGGGTTTCAACGCTCTTGAGCAGGGCGGGGCAATTCCGCGGCCGGACCTGATCATCGTGGCGCGAGGTGGCGGCAGCCTGGAGGACCTTTGGGGGTTCAACGAGGAAGTGGTGGTGCGCGCTGCAGCCGACAGCGCCATTCCGCTGATTTCAGCAGTAGGTCACGAAACTGACTGGACACTGCTGGACCATGCCGCTGACTGGCGTGCTCCGACCCCCACCGCAGCGGCGGAGCGGGCTGTGCCGGTACGTTCGGAGCTGGAGGCCTATGTCGCAGATATGGGCGCGCGCCAGCACAGGGCGGTGAGCCGGGCCATGGATGAACGCCGGACCCGGGTGACAGCTGCGGGCAGGGGATTGCCACGCCCTGACGATCTGTTGGCGTTGGCGCGGCAGCGGTTCGATACGGCATCTGGCAGGTTGACGCAGGCGCTGCGCACCGGCACCACCAACAGCCGTGGCCGGTTTGACCGGGTAGCATCCCGCCTCAGCGTGCGTCCTATGCAACAGCAGATCATGCGTGACCGCGACACAATCATCAGGTTGTCGCGCCAGGCCATGCGGGGTCTCGATACGCAAATGGAACGGCGCCGGCACAGGCTGGACGCCCAGATCAAGTTGCTCTCTGCATTTTCCTATCACTCTGTTCTCGATCGCGGTTTTGCTCTGGTGCGTGACGGGGATGGCCAACCGCTGCGTTCAGTTGCGGCAACCAGCCCTGGCATGGGTGTCAGCATCGAATTTGCCGATGGCCGAACGGAAGCGGTGATTGGCGTGAAGGGCACCAGGAAGCCGGCAGCGACAGGAAAACCGGAGGTTTCGCCAAAACCGGGCAGTGGGCAAGGCAACCTGTTTTGAAAGTTGCCGCCGCACATTTCAATCACGTTTGTGCATTTGAATGAGGCTGCTGTCCTTTACCGTTTCCATGACCGCGAACGATTGGGTCTGCATGACGCCCGGCAACTTGCTGATGCATTCTCCAAGCAGGTCCCGGTAATGCGCGATGTCCCTCGTGCGGATCTTCAATAGATAGTCGAAAGACCCCGCGATCATCATGCAACTCTGGATCTCCGGTATTTTCCGTACAGCCTTGTTGAACTCGTCAAGCGAGTTGTCGCTGGTCTTGGTGAGGTTGATCTGAACGATAGTGACATGCTTCATCTCCACTGCCGTGGGGTCCAGAACTGCCTGATAGGCTCTGATTACGCCCTCGCGTTCGAGCCGCCGTACGCGCTCCGAGCATGGTGTCTTTGTCAGATGAACACGTTCCGCCAGATCAACGATTGAGAGCCTGCCATTGGCTTGAAGCTCGTCGAGGATGCGCCGGTCAATATTGTCGAAATTCCTCTTCATTCAGGCTTATTTCCTAAATATGGCTGTAGTTTGGGAATTATCACTGCATTATGGCTGACAAAAGTCACATATTCCAGTCTTTTCGTCTAATAATGTTTGTGGGGAGATATTGAAACATATGTTTGTTCCTGCGCCCTGGTCCGGTTCACTATCAACAGGTGGTGAGGCCTGGTCTCCCCGGAAATCAAAACATGCGTTGGAAACAGACTGGAGGAAACACAATGACAACAACCCTTGTGATTGGCCTTGACGGTCATGGGTCGGGCGAGCGTGCTCTGACCCACGCCAAGCAGTTGGCTAAACTGATCGGGGACTGCGAATTGCTGGTGGCCTACATTGTTGAGTGGTCACCCTTTTCTTTTCAAACACCTGAAGAGAATGCCGAACGTCACAAACGTCGCGAAGAAGAGATTGCCACTGCCACGCAGCGAGTGGTTGATCCCGCTGTTGCGGCGCTGAAAAAGGCAGGCATCAAGGCAAGCGGGATGGTTCGCCACGGTGACGTGGCAACGGCCCTGAATGCGATAGCTGAGGAAAAGGGGGCGGCGCAGATCATTGTGAGTCGTTCTTCTGAGGGCGGCTTCGCACAGCGCATCTTTGGCAGCTCAACAGCTAATCTGGTTATGAGTGCCACCGTGCCCGTAACTGTCGTTGCGTGAGGGGATACACAACATGAAATTTATCAAATCGGCAGTCCTGCCGTTTACCGCCGCCGTAGCAATGGCTGCGCCGGCTCATGCTCAGGAAGCGATGACCATTGACCAGAAGGTCAATGAAATGTTCGCAACCTTGACTGGTCCATTTGTGAATCTGATCTTTGCACCACTTCCGGGAACCAGCTTTCCCTGGATCGTGATGTGGCTGGTTGTTGCCGCAACGATCTTCACGGTTTACTTCGGGTTTGTGCAGTTGCGCTATTTCGCGCATTCCATCCGTCTCGTGAAGGGCGACTATTCCGACCCAAACGATGCAGGTGAGGTAAGTCACTTTCAGGCGCTTGCTACTGCCTTGTCCGGTACTGTGGGCCTTGGCAATATCGCTGGCGTGGCGGTTGCCGTCGGTATCGGCGGGCCGGGTGCAACATTCTGGATGATCGTTGCCGGATTGATGGGCATGGCCTCCAAATTCACCGAATGTACCCTTGGTGTGAAATACCGCAACGAATATGCTGACGGCACCGTATCCGGTGGTCCGATGTATTACCTTTCGAAGGGTTTTGCCGAAAAGGGGCTGCCCGGTGGCAAGGTTCTCGCGGTACTGTTCTCCATATTCTGCATTCTGGGTGCTCTGGGTGGTGGAAACATGTTCCAGGCCAACCAGGCGCACGCACAGATTTCAGGTATCCTGGGCGATTATCCCGGCTGGATCACTGGCCTGGTCTTCGCAGCAGTTGTGTTCGCTGTTATCGTTGGCGGCATCAAGTCCATCGCACGGGTAACCGAGAAGGTCGTCCCCTTCATGGGCATCCTCTACGTAGGAGCTGCGCTGATCATTCTGCTCGTCAACATCGACAAGATTGGTTGGGCGTTCGGACAGATCATCGATGGTGCGTTCACAGGTCTCGGCGTAGCCGGTGGTCTGGTCGGCGCGTTGATCCAGGGTTTCAAGCGGGCTGCCTTCTCGAACGAAGCAGGCGTTGGCTCTGCAGCAATCGCGCACTCTGCGGTGAGAACCAAGGAACCCATCACTGAGGGTTTTGTGTCATTGCTGGAGCCATTCATTGACACAGTGGTTATCTGCACCATGACTGCTCTGGTAATAACCATATCCGGTCAGTTGATCATGGACCCTGCAAGCGGCCAGTTTGTTCTCAATGAGGCCGGCACAGCAATCAAGACTGTCGGTGATACTTCGGGCGTCAGCCTGACGTCGGCAGCTTTTGCTTCAGGCATCAGCTGGTTCCCGTATGTTCTGGCAGTGGCTGTAATCCTGTTCGCCTTCTCGACCATGATCTCATGGTCATACTACGGTCTGAAGGCGTGGACCTACCTGTTTGGCGAAGGCAAGACCACTGAGCTGGTTTTCAAGATCATATTTTGCGTGTTCGTGGTCATTGGCGCGGCCGCAAATCTTGGACCAGTGATTGACTTCTCCGACGCGGCGATCTTTGCCATGGCGGTGGTCAACATCATTGGCCTCTACTTCCTGATGAGTGTCGTGAAGCGGGAGTACAAGTCCTACACTTCCAGGCTTGCTGCTGGTGAAATCAAGAAGTTCAAGCATTAGTCACAGCGGGGAGACGTTCGACTGGACGTCTCCCTGTCTTTTTGAGCAGACACACGCTCGTCATGCCTCTTCTCAAGAGTGTTTCCAGCTTGTAAAGTAACTGCCATGAATTTCGAACCATCATTTGCCGGCACTCAGGAAGCCAAGGTACGCTATCTGGATGCAGATTTTCAGGTACTACGCCATGGCGACTATGTGCGTTGTGCCGTCACGGGCCAGGCAATACGCCTGGATGATTTGCGCTACTGGTCAGTTGAGCATCAGGAGCCATACATCTCCGCCGAAATCGCGATGAAGCGCTACATTGAACGTGCAGACGGTGTTGGTACCTAGTCCAGCCCGCTGATCGTTTCTGCTACAAGACTGTCCACGACGGCTCGCATGGCCTCGGTTTCATCCGCGCCATTTTCCAGCGCCTTCTTGTATGCAACGCGCTGCCTGTCTGCGCTGTTCCCATCCTGGATGATATTGCCGAGCGAGCGAACTTCCTGCTTGCATCCCAGCTCTTGCGCTGCATCCGAAACCAACTCGATCAACTCCTCCAGCAGCCTGTCAAATGGCACCAGCTCTGCCTTGCCAAAATCCATCAACGGACCCGATACGCCGTAGCGCTGTGCCCGCCAGCGGTTCTCGTTGATCAAGAAGCGTTCGTATTGGCGCCACCGCTGGTTGGATTGGCGCAGAGCGAACAGGGTGCGCATCAGGCTCTGTACCAGGCTCGCAATGGCGATCGTGTCATCAAGGCGGGGGGTGACATCACATATGCGCGCTTCCAGCGTCGGAAAACGGCTGGACGGACGCAGGTCCCACCATATTTTGCTTGCATCCTCTATCAAGCCGGCTGAGATCAGAATATCCACCGCGCGCTGGTATTCAGCATAGCTGTTGAACACAGGCGGCAGGCCTGTGCGCGGCAGATTGTCAAACACGCTCAGCCGGTAGGAGGCCATGCCGGTGTCTCTGCCCTGCCAGAACGGCGACGAAGCCGACAGCGCCAGCAAGTGAGGCAGGAAGTATGACATTTGGCCCAGCAGGTCGATGCGCAGGTCATCGTCATCAATGCCTACATGTACATGCATCCCGCATATCAGCATGCGCCTGGCAACGCCTGCCAGGTCACGCGCGAGATCTTCGTAACGCTGCTTGTTGGTGAATGATTGCCGCTGCCAGTCTGCAAATGGGTGGGTAGCCACGGCAACCGGCGCCAGTCCATAAGTGTCTGCAAGAGCAGAAATGGTCTTGCGCAAATGTGCCAGATCGGTGCGTGCCTCGCGTGCTGTCGCACACACTCCTGTGCCTACTTCTATCTGACATTGCAGGAATTCCGGGCTGACCTTCGAGGACAGCTCCTCGCTGCAATCGGCCATCAATGCATCAGGTGCCGCCACGAGATCTCTCGTCGTGCGGTCAACGAGGAGGTACTCTTCTTCGATGCCAATGCTGAATTTCGGAGTCTTGATTGCCATGACAACCCGAACGGTGCCTCAACCTTAGACATGATGCAACCAGTGCATTCCTACACGAACTGATTATGCCAGCAAGTCGATGAAGCGATGGTCTTTATTCAGGATCAGGAAAAAGTTGGCTGCAATGATAAGCCAGGTGAATATTCGGCTAAGGCCGGTTTCCTGCAATTGCCGCTTTGAATGCGTGGCTCGCATGAGCACGACGGCAATCACGCACAGGGCGTTTGCGACACCCAGTTGCAGAGCCAGCGGGTAGCTGCCCTCGAAGAAAAAGGGATACATCCACCCCAGATCTCCGTCTGAAAACAATGCTTTAAACATTCCTGGCACTCGTCAAGATCAGGCTTGAACCAAATTCTTGCCGCCTTAGGTTGGAAATATGGCCCAACATCCTTAAATTTGCGTGACTTTAGCATCAAATTGCAGCTGGCTCATCAAAATGCGCATGTTCTGGTAAATTTTGACTACGCCGGACCAGCACGCAGAACACTCAGACTTGCAATTTGCACGATGATGCCGCAATGAGTGGTGTTAGGGCTGCAAAGACCGCGGCCGGCAGTAGAGAGTAAGCAGAATGTCTACCTGGACCCCCGACAGCTGGCGCTCGTTCGCCATCCAGCAAGTTCCCGAATATGCTGACGCAAATGCTTTGCACGTAGTGGAACAGCGCCTTGCATCATTTCCGCCGCTGGTCTTCGCCGGCGAGGCACGCAAGCTCAAGCGCAAATTGGCCAAGGTTTCAGAAGGTAAAGGCTTTTTGTTGCAGGGCGGAGATTGCGCGGAGAGCTTTGCCGAACATCATGCTGACAACATCCGGGACTTTTTCCGTGTGTTCCTGCAAATGGCAGTTGTCCTGACATTTGCTGGTGGCCAGCCCGTAGTCAAGGTCGGGCGCATTGCAGGTCAGTTTGCCAAGCCGCGTTCATCTGGAACGGAAAAGCAGGGTGATATCGAACTGCCCAGCTACCGTGGTGACATCATCAATGGTATCGAGTTCGAAAAGTCGGCGCGTGAACCTGACCCCGAACGCCAGATCATGGCCTACCGGCAGTCCGCGGCAACCTTAAATCTGCTGCGTGCTTTCGCAATGGGTGGCTATGCCAACCTGGAGCATGTGCACCGCTGGACGTTGGGCTACCTTAAAGGGTCGCCTGCTTCCGAACGCTACCAGCATCTGGCAGACCGGATTTCCGAGACCCTCGGTTTCATGCGTTCATGCGGCATCAATCCTGACACCACGCCCCAGCTCAAGTCGACCGAGTTTTACACGTCACATGAAGCTTTGCTGCTGGGTTATGAACAGGCGCTGACCCGCGTCGATTCGACATCGGATGAATGGTACGCCACCTCCGGTCACATGCTGTGGATCGGCGACCGCACCCGTCAGCCGGATCATGCACACCTTGAATTCTGCCGCGGCGTACAGAACCCGATCGGCCTGAAGTGCGGGCCTTCACTCGAAGCTGACGAACTCATCAAGCTCATAGACATCCTGAACCCGCAGAACGATGCCGGACGCCTGACGCTTATTGCCCGCTTTGGTGCAGGCAAGGTTGCAGATCATTTGCCTGCGCTTATCCGCAAGGTGGAAGCAGAAGGCCGCAAGGTTGTATGGTCATGTGATCCGATGCATGGCAACGTGATCAAGGCATCGTCTGGTTACAAGACAAGACCTTTCGACGCAATTTTGTCTGAGGTACGCGACTTCCTGGCGATCCACAGGGCCGAGGGCACTCATGCTGGCGGCATTCACGTGGAAATGACAGGCCAGAACGTTACCGAATGTACTGGTGGAGCGCGTGAAGTATCAGACGATGAACTTGCAGACCGCTATCACACCCATTGTGACCCGCGGTTGAATGCAGATCAGGCGCTTGAGCTGGCATTCCTGGTGGCTGAGGAGTTGCGCAAGGCTGTTGTGCCGCCATCTGAGGATGACGAGGACAGTTTCGAGGCTGCGGAATAGGGCAGCGACACTGTTGGTAGTACTGCGCAAAAAGTCTGCACTGCAGCGCTTTCAGCCATAGTGCCATACAGCGCGGATATCACCTTTCGGGCTTCTCGTTGAATATCTGTCTGGCGGACTGCCTGCTTAGCCTGGGCAAATCAGATGAGCGGCCTGGTGCTATGCTTCCAGCGCGCCTGCCTTGCGGAACGAAATCAATTGGCGTGCCTTCTCGTCCCACAAGGTGAGCGGGATACACTTCAGGCTGTCAAGGAAAGTCAGCCTGCCGATCTCTTTCAGCTCGGGGAAATCTTCCATTACACGCGGCAGCTTGTGGAACGGAATGCGGCTGGACAGATGATGCACATGGTGAATGCCAATGTAGCCCGTCAGCCACATGATCGGCTTTGGCAGATCGTAGTAGGAGCTGCCATGCAAGGCTGCGTGCTCATGCTCCCAGCTATCCGTCCTGGCCCAATGGGTGGGGTCAAATTGATGTTGTACGTAGAACAACCACACACCGATGGAGGCGCCTATGGCCACTATTGGCATTTGCACAAGCAGAAATTCTTTCCAGCCGAGCAGGTACATCAAGCTGCCATACACCACGATGATGCTGGCATTGGTGCCCAATACACTGAGCCATTGAGCCCGGCCCATCTGATTGAAGCTCGAAACCGGCAGCCTGTGGCGGATGATGAACAGATAAGCCGGGCCGACAACGAACAGCACCAGTGGGTTCCTGTACAACCTGTATCTGAGCCTGCCAAATGGACTGAGGTCGTTGTATTCAGTAACGGTCAGTGTCTCGATGTCGCCAAATCCGCGTTTGTCGAGATTTCCAGATCCGGCATGGTGCATGGAATGGGCATGCCGCCAATATTCATAAGGCGTCATGGTGATGATACCAGCTGCACGGCCCACCCAGTCATTCAACTTGCGAGATGAAAACATGGCGCGGTGGCCGCAGTCATGCTGAACGATGAACAGACGAACCATGAGGCATGCTGCGAGCGGTGCAAGCAGCAGGGTCAACAGGTAGCTTGTGCCAGTTGACCACCACATCAGCGCCCAGACACCAAAAAACGGTATCACGGTGTAGAGTATTTCCAGTACAGCCTGCCGATCATCGGCATTTCTGTAGGGGGCGAGCTTTTGAACCCATGCGCGCTCAGCGGCATTCACAGTGAAGTACCCGTCAAAACGTTAATGCCCCCTGGACTGAATCAGTTGTCGTCGTCAGCCCCTGTATTGCAGGCACGCAAGCTCAGGGCAAACTGTTTCTGGCAGTTCTGCGAATGTTGTCACCAAAGATCAAGCGAAAGTTACTGTTTGCCTGATTTTGCAGCTGTTGCGGGTCGTCTAGTGCTCCCTGACGGTTGCAGATTGTTTCAGGTTGAGCAGATTTCCCAGTAGAATGAGGCTTGCCCCTGCAACCGTGAAGAAGTCTATGCCTTCGTTGTACAATAACCAGCCTGCAATTGCAGTCGCAGGCACGCGCAGGAAGTCCATCGGCACCACTACTGTAGCATCTGCATGCATCATTGCGCGGGTCATGCAGTAGTGTGACACCGTCCCGCAAAAAGCAATTGCGAGGATGTAAGGCCACAGCTGAGCTGTTACCGGTTTCCACACCAGCCATGCTGGCACGAACCCAATGATGAGCTGTATGACCAGCATCCAGAACAGGATGCGCAGCACGCTTTCAGTGCGGGTCAGCGCCTTGACTGTAACAACCGAAATGCCAAAGCCGATGGATGCCAGCAATGCCCATAGCTGGCCGGGGTCAATCTGGCCTGCATCCGGCCGGACGATGACCCAGACACCGACCAGGCCAAGCACCACTGCGGCCACCTTCCAGGCATTCATGCGCTCGCCGAGGAACATTACCGCCAGAAGCGCCGTCCAGATCGGCATGGTGAACTCGATGGAGACCACCTGCGCCAGCGGGATCAGGCCAAGTGCCACAAACCACGAATACTGGGCGCCATAGTGCACGATATTGCGCCCGACATGGCGCAGCGGATGGGCGGTTTTCATGGAGCTGAGGCCGCCGCTTCTGTAGATCAGGGGCGCTATCAGCACCAACCCCAGCAATGCGCGAAGTTCCATTACCTGAAATGTGTTCAGTTCACGCGTTGCCTCGCGGCCGAACACTGCCATGGACAGCATGAGCGTGAGCCAACCGCCCA
The DNA here is from genome assembly GCA_963787895.1 of uncultured Alphaproteobacteria bacterium. GTDB lineage: Bacteria > Pseudomonadota > Alphaproteobacteria > Rhizobiales > Aestuariivirgaceae > Anderseniella. Next base: position 527,741 of record CAWBEX010000007.1, read on the forward strand.
TCCACAAGGCTGCTTTCATGTTCGAAGGGGCGGGGCTGGTCATGATGAGTTCACGCTAGTTCATCATTTGGTCAGGTTGATTCGGTTGATCGCACAAAAACAGTCACATTCGAAGATCGAGCAAATTTGCACGTTCATGACAGATGAGCGTTGCTCTATTGCAGATGCCGGGCTTGACGACAAGCTCGAACGCGCGCATTTTGCCGCCCATGAAACCGCCCCTTAAAACTTCCTGCATCATTTGCCGGAATATTATCAGCTAGTCGCAAACGCGCTGGCAGCGGTTCGCCTTTTCCTGAAATAAGAAAACGAGCGCCCGGGCCAGCAAGGCTCAAGTGGAAAGCAACTCGTTTATGGAATTGAAGCTTTACAATTCGCTGACCAGGCAAAAGCAGGTCTTTCAGCCGATCGATAAGACCAATGTGCGCATGTATGTGTGCGGGCCGACCGTCTACGACTATGCCCACATTGGCAATGCCCGTCCGATCATCGTGTTCGATGTTCTGTACCGATTGCTGCGTCAGGTCTATGGCGTCGACCATGTCAAGTATGTCCGCAACATCACCGACGTGGATGACAAGATCAATGCTCGTGCGAAAGAAGAGGGCGTGCCGATTTCAGATGTGACTGCGCGCACCACCAAGCAGTTTCACAATGACATCGCAGCTCTCGGAGTGCTCGAGCCGGACGTGGAGCCAACCTGCACCAGTCACGTTCCGCAAATGGTCGAGATGATCGAGGTTCTGATAGCCAAGGGTCATGCATATGAGGCAGACGGGCATGTGCTGTTTCACACTCCAAGCATGAAGGACTATGGCGAACTGTCCCGCCGCTCGCTGGATGAGATGATCGCCGGAGCCCGTGTCGAGGTTGCCTCCTATAAAAAAGACGCAACAGACTTCGTGCTATGGAAACCGTCAGACGATGAAACACCGGGCTGGGAAAGCCCGTGGGGCAGGGGCCGGCCCGGCTGGCACATAGAATGCTCGGCCATGGCAAAGGAGCACCTGGGCGAGGTGTTCGACATTCATGGCGGCGGCATTGATCTTCAGTTCCCTCACCACGAGAACGAGATTGCCCAGTCGCGTTGCGCCCACGGCACGAAGGTCATGGCAAACGTCTGGATGCACAATGGTTTCCTTCAGGTTGAGGGAAAGAAGATGTCCAAGTCGGACGGCAACTTCATCACCATCAATGAGCTGTTGAAGAAATGGCCGGGAGAGGCTTTGCGATTCAACATGCTGCGCACACACTACCGTCAACCAATAGACTGGACGGAGAAGTCTGTGCAGGAAAGCCTGGACACTCTGGCCGGGTGGTACGCCAAGGCGTCGCCTGCTGATGCCGAACCTGCTCTGCAAGCTGAGGTGCTCGAAGCCCTGCTCGACGATTTGAACACTCCCCGCGCTATTGCCGCTTTGCATCAGATGCATGATGCGCCCCGCGCTTCGGCGCTTGCTGCTCTAGGGTTTGTTGGCGACCTGACAGACCCTCGCGTGGTCAAGGTTGACGATGCAAAAATTGAAGCCGCCATCGCTGAGCGCCTTGAAGCCTTCAAGGCAAAAGATTTCGCCACCGCAGACAGGATCCGCGATGAACTGACGGCTCAGGGAATCCAGCTAAAGGATTCAAAAGATTCAGAAACCGGCGAACGCGTAACAACGTGGGAATTGAAGCGATGACACCGCCCGAAGCGAAAAAATCATGGCATGACAGCCTGCCTTTTCCTAAACACTGGCTCGGTTATATCGCCATCAAGCTGGTAGTGCTTGCGGTTGGTATATACCTCGCGCTGCGTTGGAAAGGCGTTCTGTGATGGCATCTCGAGAGCGGCTCTTTTTGTATGACACGACACTGCGTGACGGGGCGCAGACCCCTGGCATCGATTTCTCGCTGGAGGACAAGCTCGCTGTCATTCGCATGCTGGATGAACTGGGGCTCGACTACATCGAAGGCGGTTACCCCGGCGCCAACGAGACAGACACCGAACTGTTTTCGAAACCGCGCAAGATGAAGGCAGGTTTTGCCGCATTCGGCATGACGCGCAGGCCCGGCAGGTCGGCTGCAAATGACCCCGGCCTGCAGGATTTGCTGCAGGCAAACTCGGACGCCATATGCTTCGTTGCAAAGTCCTGGGACTATCACGTCAAGGTAGCGCTCAAGACATCCAACAAGGAAAACGTTGCCTGCATCAGTGACAGCGTGGCCACCGCCACCAGGGCAGGTAAGCTGGCCATGGTTGATTGCGAGCACTTCTTTGATGGCTTCAAGGCAAATCCGGACTATGCGCTGGAGTGTGCAAGGACAGCGCATGAAGCCGGAGCGCGCTGGGTCGTTCTGTGCGACACCAACGGTGGAACGCTGCCACACGAGATCGAGGAAATTGTCACCGCAGTGACGGCCCATGTGCCGGGCTCGCATCTTGGCATCCACGCGCACAACGACACCGAACACGCGGTAGCCAATTCCCTTGCCGCGGTCAGGGCAGGTGCGCGCCAGATCCAGGGCACGCTCAACGGCATTGGTGAACGCTGCGGCAATGCAAATCTCGTGTCGCTGATACCTACCTTGTTGTTGAAACCTGCATATGCCTCGCTGGTTGAAACCGGCATCAGCAAGAAGGCGCTGGCCCGCTTGACGCAGATATCCCATGCATTTGATGAACTGTTGAACCGTGCTCCTGATCGTCAGGCACCTTATGTTGGTGAGAGCGCGTTTGCGACCAAGGCCGGCATACATGCTTCAGCCTTGCTGAAGGAGCCTGAAACTTATGAGCACGTGCCGCCGTCAAACGTAGGCAACACGCGCCGGGTGCTGGTGTCTGACCAGGCTGGAAAATCCAACCTGATTTCGGAGATTGAACGTGCCGGCATCAAGGTGGACAAGAACGACCCGCGCCTCAACTCGTTGCTGCGCGAAGTGAAGCAGCGCGAAGCGGCTGGATATGCTTATGATGCCGCGCCTGCTTCGTTCGTGTTGCTGGCCAAGCGCTTTCTGGGCACGGTGCCGGAGTTCTTCGAGATCGAGTCTTATCGTGTAGCTGTGGAACATCGCCACAATGCCAAAGGCGAGATGACATCGGTCGCCGAGGCTGTGGTGAAGACCATCGTCAATGGAGAGCGGATTCTGTCGGTTGGTGAAGGCAATGGCCCCATCAACGCACTCGATACCGCTCTGCGCAAGGATCTTGGCAAGTATCAAAGGCACATCGCCGACCTGGAGCTGGTGGACTACAAGGTGCGTATTCTCAATGGCGGCACCGGTGCAACCACCCGTGTGCTGATTGAAAGTCGCGACAAGACCGGCGAACGCTGGTTTACTATTGGCGTGTCGCCCAACATCGTCGATGCTTCGTTCGAGGCATTGCAGGATTCAGTGACCTACAAGTTGTTGAAGCAGGGAGCCAAGGCCTGAAATGAAGACCACGGTGCTGCGCGCGGGAACTTATGAAAAGAAGCCCTGGAAGAATGGCGGTGGCACCACCGAAGATGTCTGGATCGTGCCGCAGGGTGCAGGCCATGACGATTTCGACATTCGCCTGTCACTTGCTACCATCGATCGTGACGGTCCCTTCTCGGCGTTTCCCGGCATAGATCGCACGATCACCCTGGTGGGCGGCGATGCCTTCGTGCTGGATTTCGGCAACGGCCGTCAGCAGCGTATGGATATGTTGCAGCCATTCAGCTTTGACAGCGCCCTTACACCTTCGAGCAGGTTGACACTTGGCCCATCACACGACTTCAACGTCATGACCCGCGCCGGCCGCTGGCGTCACGAAGTCAAGGTAGTGCGTGACGGGGGGATCGACACTGACCTGGCGGCGTCCTCCATAGCTGTCGTACATGTTGTGGCAGGCGTTTGTGATATTGGCACCAAAGGCACCCTGTTGTCTGCTCGTGATACCGGCATTGTCAGCGAACCAGGCAATTTGAAACTGCAACTGCCTCCTGGATCTTCGGTCTTGCTTGCCATCATCCAGCCCGCAGCATGAGCGCTGACAAAACCCGTTCAATGTCTTTGATGGTTGTGAGCCAGGTGGCAGTTCTCAGCCTGTGGTTTGTTTCGTCGGCCGTCCTGCCCGGCATGATGGCTGAAATTGCAATGCTGCCCTTTCAGCAGGCCGCATTATCAAGCGCCGTACAACTGGGCTTTGTCATTGGCGCATTCACTTCTGCATTGTTTGGCATCGCCGACAGGTTCGACCCGCGCCGCGTACTGTCCATCAGCGCATGCACCGCGGCACTGGCCAATCTGATGCTGGCGTTCGTTTCTCCAGATAGCCTGGCGGCGGTCCTGTTGCGCCTGGTCACCGGCGTCATGCTGGCTGGCGTGTATCCGGTAGGGATGAAAATCGTCGCCGGGTGGGGGTTGAAGGATCGCGGCCTTCTGGTGGCTTTGCTGGTAGGGGCGCTTACGCTCGGGTCTTCGCTGCCGCATCTTGCAGCGCTGCTCGGCGGTGCAGACTGGCGCGTTGCCGTATACGCAACATCTGCCGCTGCGTTCACCGGTGGTCTGTCGGTTCTGGCTGTGGGGCTTGGGCCCCATCACGCCCGTGCACCGAAGTTTTCCATTTCAGCGATTGCTCTGGTGTGGCGGGACCAGCGCATCGCCAGGGCCTATGGCGGATACCTCGGCCACATGTGGGAGTTGTACGCCATGTGGGCGTGGTTGCCGGTTGCAGCAGCAGCGTCCTATGCTGTTTCAATGCCGGAAATTGAAGCGGTCAGGCTTGCGACCTGGACTGCATTCCTCGCCATCGCGCTTGGAGCGGCAGCGTGCATATGGGCCGGCTTTGCAGCAGGCAGGATCGGTAAGGCCAACGTAGCCATCGTTGCAATGGCAGGTTCACTGATGGCCGGTCTGGCGACGGCTGCAAGCTTTGGCGGGCCATGGTGGATTACTTTCGTATTGTTCATTGTGTGGGGCATCACCATCATTCCCGACTCAGCGCAATTCTCTGCGCTGGTGGCCGATGCCAGTCCGCCACAATACGCGGGCAGCCTCATGACATTACAGACCGCACTGGGCTTTCTCCTTACGTTTGCAACGGTGCAATTGTCGCCAGTTTTTGCCAGCTGGTTTGGTTGGCAGATGCTTCTTGCAATTTTGGCATTTGGTCCAGCTGCCGGAATTGCGGCAATGTGGCCTCTGCGGGAATTGAAAGGTGAACCCAAATCATGAGTCAGTCACAGAGATTGGCGGTCATGTTTGCGCCTGTCGTGTTTCTGCTGCTCTGGTCAGGTGGTTACGCCATGGCAAAACTGGGTCTGCGGCATGCCGAGCCAATGACTTTCCTGGCCCTGCGCTATGCGTGTGTTCTCCTGATCATGTGGCCGGTCTATTTGATCATGCGTCCGAAATTACCGCTCAAGCTGGTCTCCTGGTTGCACCTTGCAGTCACCGGACTGCTGATGCAGGCAGTCTACTTCGGGTTTTCCTATCTGGCGTTTGCCGACGGGCTGTCAGCTGGCGGCGTCGCTCTGATAGTGTCGCTGCAGCCAATTCTGGTGGCTATCGCTGCTCCCGTCTTTGTCAGTGAACAAGTGTCGAGGTATCGCTGGGTGGGGCTGTTGCTTGGCCTTGCTGGCGCTGCTCTGGTCATCTGGTCCAGGCAGGAAATCTCGACCAGTTCCTGGGCCGGCTTGGTCTATGCAGTCATCGCACTTGCTGCCATGTCTGCTGGCGCGATTTATGAAAAGCGGTTTGGCGTGAAACAGCACGTCGTAACCTCCACAATCGTTCAGTTCACTGTCGGGTTGCTGGTCATCCTGCCCATCGCCATCGTGCGCGAAAGACTATGGGTCGAGTTTGTGCCGGAGCTTTATGTTGCGCTGGCGTATCTGGTGGTAGGGAATTCGATCATTGCCATTTCTTTGTTGCTCTACCTCATACGGGCAGGCGAAGTCAGCCGCGTCTCAGCCCTGTTGTTTCTGGTGCCGCCGGCGGCGTCTCTGCTGGCGTGGTTGGTGTTGGGTGAAGAAATGCCGCCACTCGCCTGGGTTGGCATGTTGCTGGCAGGCGCGGGCGTGTTGATGGCGTCCCGCAAGAAAACGGCAGCCGCAAAGGTCAGAACCGCTCCGTCACCTTCTCGTCGGCCGGACCGGCACCGCGCTCGGACAAGCGCTTGAGGAAGGTCGGGACGATGTTTGCTGCCTCTTCGACCACATCCAGGTGCACTTCCAGCCCCTCCCTGATGAACTTCTCCTCGCGCATGTGATGGATCAACTCCAGCAGGGGGTCCCAGTAGTGCTCGATATTGGCGATGATAATTGGTTTGTTGTGCTGGGCCAGCTGCGCCCATGTGGCAATCTCCACCAGTTCTTCAAGAGTACCGATGCCGCCGGGAAGGGCGACAAATCCCGAAGCGCGCTCAAACATCATCATCTTGCGCTGGTGCATGTCGTCAACTTCAATCAGCTCATGGGTCCCGACTTCCAGCATGCGTTCCCGCTTTACCAGAAAATTTGGAATGATGCCGGTAACGTGTGCACCACCAGCAATTACGCTGCGCGCCACTTCACCCATGAGCCCAATGCTGCCTCCACCATAGACAAGTCCAATGCCGTGTCTGGCCATTGATGTGCCCAGATCGTTGGCTGCTTTCATGTAAGCTGGTGACTTGCCTTCGCCGGATCCGCAATAAACACACAATGAATGCGCAGAATCATTTCGTTTCTTGGATGTCATCGCGCGATACTGGCACAACCTGTGCTGTCTGCGTCAAGTATTGCTTGTGTAGTGCCTGCGGCATCTGCACCTGCAATCAGGCATTGTTTGCACGCTCCTTCTCTGAGCACTATGTTTAGGCTCGAAGATGAGATGCAACAGGAAGCAAAATGAAGCCCATTGTATTGTTTAGCTCGCTTGCAGTTTTGTGTGCAGGTGGATTACTGGCACTCAGTTATGAGGGCTGGCAGGATGAACCATCCGCGCTTTCGTCTTTGGCTGGCGGCTCGGAATCCGTGAAAGTCAAGTCTGCTGATGCCGTTTCAAATGACCAATCGGCTTCTGCAGGCGCTGAAAAGGAACCAACCCCTTCAGCTGCCGAAGAAAAGCCCGCTGAAACCGGTGTTGCGGCGCTGGACACAACCAAGCCAGAAATTGATGGCGGGGCTGTGCAACAGCCAGCATCTGAAGTGCAGGCATCGACCAACAAGAATGGTGAGCAAGCCCTGGCCGATGCACCGGCCAGTTTTGACATGGTTCGTGTAGAAGAAGACGGCTCAGCTGTGTTCGCCGGGCGTGCTGCATCTGGCTCGAAAGTCAGCATTTTGCTTGGTGAAAGCGTGATTGGTGAGGTAACTGCTTCAGATCGTGGCGAATGGGTTTTTGTGCCTGAAACTGCATTGGAAAAAGGTGCGCACCAGATTCAACTCAAGGAAGTTACTGTTACTGGAAATGTTCGGCTTTCTGAACAGACGATTGCACTTACTGTGCCGGAGAAGCCAGGCAACATGCCGATAATTGTGCTGAGTGAAACCGCCAAGCCATCAAAGGTTCTGCAACAACCCGATGCGTCAACTGCCCAGGAAACACAGGTTGCCGCAGCCAGGTCTGATCAAACCGCCGCCGCCACTGAGTTGGAGCCAACAGCGACTACGCCTGAAACTGCAAACCAATCGGTTGAGACCGGCGGGGTAACGCAGAATGCCGACCAAGATGTGAACGTCAAGCCAGCGCCTCAACAGCCCGCAGCCGAGCAGCAGGCTAAGACCACGGAGCCTGTATCGCAGCCGAACCAGCAACTGAGAGTTGAAGTGGTCGATTACGATGACGCTGGCCGGACATTGTTTTCCGGTCGCGCCGCGCCTGGGTCCCGGATAAGGGTTTATGTGGACGACGCATTCTCGGGTGAAGCCAAGGCAAGTGCAGACGGCACCTGGGCGCTCGCTGCTGGCGCTGAAATCAAACCTGGATCCCATGCGCTGCGCGCTGATCAGCTGGCAGATAGTGGTTCCGTCGACCAGCGCATCGAATTGCCGTTCTTCAGGGAGTCCAGCAGCCGGATTGCCAGCTTGCGGGCCCAGCGAGAACAAGTGCAGGGCGAAGATCAACTGCAAGCACTTGATAGCGATGAGAGGGTAGCCTCAGCTCAAACTCTCGGTATTGCAAGAGACAGCGAACCGGATGTCGAAATTCTTGTGCCGTCTGAACCGAAGCAAACCGCAACGGGGCAGGCTGAACAACCGGCTGCCGAACCCCAGCCAGCAGTAACACAAGAGCCCACCCAGGAAGCGGCGGTCAAACCGGAACCTGAGCAGGCCGCCTCTGCACCAGCCCAGGGCGTTGCAGCCGCATCCGAACCTGAGCAGGTGGCGGCAGCCCCAGCTCAACAAGAGCAGGTGGATCAGCAGGCAGCCACCGGCAAGGTTGTAATTCAGCCTGGCAACAACCTGTGGCAGATTTCCCGCGTCATCTACGGCAAGGGACACCAGTACACAGTGATCTATGAAGCGAACAAGGACCAGATCCGTAACCCTGACCGCATCTATCCTGGCCAGATATTCGAGACGCCGGGTTCCAGCTCACCTGAATCGATTGATCCCGAATGCAAACAGCCACTGGCGCAATGCCAGTAGCTCCTTGCTCGTTCTTCAATGCGCGTGCGTGGCTGTGCCGTCACCGACAATCACGTTGAGGTCCACTGGTCCCGCCTTTTGGAAGGTCAGCGTCAGCGCGATGGTGGTACCCTTTTCAGGCTTTTTTGCCACGTCGAAGATCATGATGTGATAACCGCCCGACTTGAACTCGGTAACACCGTTGGCGGCAATGTCGATGGCTTCAGTCTCGCGCATCTTCATTACTCCGTTGTCGTTGATGTGCGTGTGCAGCTCGACGCGCTCCGAAATGGGCGATGTTGCCTTGATGAGCCGGTCTGCATCGCCCTTGTTGTGGATAGTCAGAAAGATGCCGCCAGGCCGGTTGTCCAGCAGAAACCGCGCAGAGGCATTGCTGATGGAAATGTTGCCACTTGATGCCAGCACCTGCATCTCTGTGTGGTCGTTCATTTGTACATGCTGCACGACGAAGTACCCGCCTGCGATGACAAGTGCCGCTACGCCGGCAAGAAGTAGTTTTTTCATTGATCGTATGTCCTTGAACTTGGGTTATGGCTGAACGCAAAACGATGCGCGGTACAGCCCTGGCAACTGATGGATTGTTCAAGTCACGGCAGGAGGTGCGCGCGGGCCTGTTCCCGTTCCGGCCTTTCGCACAGGCATATGCGGAGTTTCAGTTGGCGGCCGGTGAGCGTCCATACCAGTCAACTCCGGCATGCCTATAAAGCCGGTTCCGGAGCCTGGCAGCACTGATCCTGCAAATGCAGAGCACAACGCACCACATGGGCATTCACAATCTGTATGTGGTTCTCCGCCTTGATCGGGTCCGTTGCTCGGCCACACGATGGACTTTGGGCCTTCGGGAGTGCAGATGATTATCTGGCCTGCAGCGGTGGCCTTTGCATCCATGCGTGCCATGGCGCTGGCAGCAAGTGTTGCCTGCAGCATGATGGCGAGGACGAGCGTCACTCGTATCGCAGCTTGGCCAGCAAAGTGGCGGAACGCTTTCATGTGCTGCTTTTGCCACCTGCGGCAGCATGGAGCCATGCGGCATAGGGCCCTTGCACAACGGAGCTTCATCGTATATCGTCGATTTACGATGAATATGGGGATGATCAATGTTGGTTCCGAAGACGATCAGCTTGCTGGCGTAATGTCGGCACTTGGCCACCCGGCACGGCTCGCAATTCTCAACCGGCTGGCCTGTTGTGACGCGTGTTGCTGCAAGGAAGTGGTGCAGCATCTGGATCTTGCGCAGTCCACCGTATCACAACACCTCAAGGTACTGGTGCAGGCAGGTCTTGTGTCCTATGAACCTCGCAGGCCCCAGTCGCGTTATGTCTTGAACAGAGACGCCATGCTGGCGCTTTCACGATCTGTCGCCGGCCTCGTAGAAGCCTGTTGTGGGTCATCATCGTGCAACGACAATGACAGCTAAGCTGAAAGCATTTCCGCATTGACTGAAAAGACCGTATCAGCCGAAAGCGGCTCCACGCTCAAGACCGTGCGTAATCTGTGGCCTTATATGTGGCCGTCAGACAGGCCAGACCTGAAGATGCGCGTGGTGTGGGCAACGCTGTTTCTGGTGTTGTCCAAGTTCGTGCTGATCCTTGTCCCGTACTTCTTCAAGTATGCGACCGATGCTTTGAACGGCAACCTGAAAGCACCCGCACTGCTGCCAGACTGGCTGCTCGCGCCGGTCATGCTGGTGCTTGCCTACAATGTGGCGCGTGTAACACAGTGGGGTTTCAACCAGTTGCGTGATGCACTGTTTGCCCGCGTTGGGCAGCACGCCGTGCGTCAGCTTGCCTTCAGAACGTTCCAGCATATGCACAAGCTGTCGCTGCGCTTTCACCTCGAAAGGCGCACGGGCGGCCTCTCGCGTGTCATTGAGCGCGGCACCAAGGGCATTGAAACAATTGTGCGCTTCACCATCTTGTCGACCGCCCCGACGATACTGGAGTTTGCTCTTACGGCAATCATATTCGCTTTTGCATATGGTTGGAGTTATGTGGCCGTCATAGCTGCGGTTGTATGGCTCTACTCGTGGTTCACGGTCCGTGCCAGCGACTGGCGTATCAACATTCGCCGCGACATGAACAATTCGGACAACGATGCCAACACCAAGGCTATCGACAGCCTGCTGAATTTCGAGACCGTGAAATACTTCGGCAACGAGGAGATGGAAGCAAGGCGTTTCGATAGCTCCATGCAGCGCTACGAGGCTGCTGCAACCAAGACATGGACATCGCTGGGCTGGCTAAACTTCGGTCAAGGTCTGATCTTTGGTATTGGCATGTTGATTGTCATGGTGATGTCTGCACTTGAGGTGCAAAAGGGCAATCAGACGCTCGGCGACTTCGTATTTATCAACACGATGCTGATGCAGCTGTCTATCCCGCTGAACTTCATCGGTTTTGTCTACCGCGAGATCCGCCAGGGGCTTGCAGACATCGAGCAGATGTTCGACTTGTTGAGTGTTGAAGCCGAAATCAAGGATGCTCCCGATGCCAAACCTCTGAAGGTCAGCACCGGTGTCATCCGCTTTGACGATGTAAGTTTCAGCTATGACGAAGAGCGCAGTATCCTGAGGCGCCTCGATTTCGAAGTGCCCGCAGGCCAGACTTTTGCCATTGTCGGGCCCTCTGGTGCAGGCAAATCGACCATTTCGCGGTTGCTGTATCGCTTTTATGATGTCACGTCCGGCAGCATTTCCATTGACGGTCAGGACATACGCGACGTAACGCAGAAATCACTTCGAGCCACCATTGGCATGGTGCCGCAGGACACGGTGCTGTTTAACGATACCATCCGCTACAACATTCGCTACGGCAGGCCGGACGCGACCGATGCAGAGTTGGAGACGGCTGCAAAGCTGGCTCAGGTGCACGATTTTGTGCAGAGCCTGCCTGACGGCTATGAAGCAATGGTTGGCGAACGCGGGCTCAAGCTTTCAGGTGGCGAGAAACAGCGCGTGTCGATTGCCCGCACGATTCTCAAAGGCCCGCCGATCCTTATCCTCGATGAGGCAACCTCTGCCCTTGATACCATGACTGAACGCGAGATCCAGGCCGCGCTGAAGCAGGTCGCTAAAGGTCGCACCACACTGGTCATTGCGCATCGTCTGTCCACCGTAGTCGATGCCGACCAGATTATCGTACTGGGAGAAGGCCGCATCGCAGAGCGCGGGACTCATGCCGAACTTCTTGCCTCCAATGGCATCTATGCATCCATGTGGAACCGCCAGCGTGAAGCTGATGAAGCTTTGCGCAAGCTGGCTGAAAACTATGAGGCACGCGGCATGACCGCTGAACAGCTGGCGCTCAGTCTCAAGGACAAATAGTCAGGCTTTGAAACTTTTATCTTTCTGCTTCACTGTTTGTGAACCATGCAAAAATATACGATCCGCGGCAATGAACGCCAGCGTTGCATTCGACTAAAATTTTCTACTTGTTAAATGTTGGTCGCCAGTTTGATCACGTCACAAGGAATTGGTTCCATGTGATGGTTCTACCAACAGAGATTCGCATCAAAAGCGGGCCTGCGGGCAGGAGCCGGGAGAGCAGGGTCGTATCGCACCTGAAGGGTAAGAACAGGCGCGGTATGGCGTTACAAACAGGGGACAAACAAATGCTCATCACCAATCTACCGCATATTTCCGGCTATGATATTGAAATGACACACGGCATGGTTTCAACCACCGTATCGCTCACGCGACGTGTCATGAAGTCCAGCATGGGCGGCGCCCGCGTTGCACACGAGTCAGGCTGCGACGGTTTTTCAGCCGAGCTTGAAGCTGCACGCAAACAGGCATTCAAGGAACTTGAAAAGCAGGCCCAGAAGCTGGAGGCAACTGCTGTTATCGGAGTGGCTGAAAACTTGCAGCGCATCGGTGAGAACGGCTTCATGCTGCTGCTTTCGGGCACTGCAGTTGATCTCGTGAAGGCACCTCCAGTTGCGGTTGCTGCGACGCAAGGCCCTGCGCAGCAGCACATCGTGTATGTCCAGGCTGAGCAGTTTGAGCCGGAGATCGTTAAAGCGACAGTGCGTGACAACGTGATCTATCCGCAGTTCGTGCGCGGTTGAAGATATAGGCGGCAATTGCGCAGTCTGAATTGCGGATGGGGCTTGCCGGCCGGCTTCATTGCCGCTTGCACGATGTGCGGTAGCACTCTACCTAAGGGGCGGTTTTCCGCTTGGTAAAGGTATTGGCGCGCCCATGTTGAACTCGATCTTGTCGGTTTTGGTGCCCGTCCATCGCGAGGGTTTTCGCTTTATCGCAATCTTTGCGCTGGTTACCCTGGTGATGTTCTGGCTGTTGCCGGACGTGTTTGGTTGGCTGGGGGTGTTGCTCACCCTCTGGTGTGCATACTTCTTCCGTGATCCTGAGCGGGTTACGGCGCAAGACCCTGGCCTCGTGATATCACCTGCCGATGGCCGCATATCGGCCATTGAGCGAGTGGCAGTTCCGCCCGAACTGGCCCTGGAAGGCGATACACTCACGCGGATATCCGTGTTCATGAATGTGTTCGATGTCCACATCAACCGGTCGCCGGTGGATGCTGAAGTGGTTCAGCTTAGTTACATAGCCGGTAAATTCCTGAACGCAGAGCTCGACAAGGCCAGCGAGCACAACGAACGCCAGGCTCTGACGCTGGAGATGGCAGACAAGCGCCGCATTGGTGTGGTACAAATTGCCGGGCTGGTTGCCCGCCGAATCGTGGCGCTGACAGGTCAGGGTGCAAAGTTGCAGGCCGGCCAGCGTTTTGGCTTGATTAGGTTTGGTTCCAGGGTCGACGTGTTTTTGCCGGATGACGCGTCTGTGCGGGTTTGTTTGGGCCAGCGCGCTGTCGCAGGTGAGACAATACTTGCAGACCTGTCAAATGCCCGTCCGGCCTTGACCGGCCGCAAGGCCTGATAATCGTACAATTGTGGTAAGCGGACATGTCCAGCGAAGAGGAAAGCCAGGCGAATTCGGGGGAGCAGCGTTTGCGGCAAATCCCGGTGCGTTACCTCCTTCCCAACATTGTGACGCTGCTTGCGCTTTGTTCCGGTATCACCGCCATTCGGCTGGGTGTTGAAGGCCGTTTCGAGCTTGCAGTGGCATGTGTCATTCTCGCGACTATCCTGGATGCACTGGACGGGCGCATTGCGCGCGCTTTGAAGGGTTCATCAAAGTTTGGCGCCGAACTCGATTCCCTGGCCGACTTCGTCAACTTTGGAGTCACACCCGGTTTGCTGGTGTACTTGTGGTCACTTAGTGCGTTGAAAAACCTCGGCTGGATTGTGGCGCTGGCGCTGGCCATGTGCTGCGCGCTAAGGCTTGCCCGCTTTAACGTGTCACTTGAAGACCCGGACAGGCCGGCCTGGAAAATCAACTACTTTACCGGTGTCAATGCACCCGCTGGTGCCATGCTTGCCATGCTGCCGATGTACCTAGGCTTTCTCGACCTGGTGCCGTCCGGTCAGGAAATTGCACCTTTTGTGCTCGTCTACATTGCGCTTGTGGCCTTTGCCATGGTGTCCCGCCTGCCTACTTTCTCCGGCAAGGGCATCGGCCGGGTCAGGCGAGAGTGGGTCCTGCCGATCCTGGCGGCGGTAACTATCCTGGCTGCGCTGCTGGTGACCAACACCTGGGAGGTTATGACAGTGGCTTCCCTCACATACCTTGCACTGATACCTGTTTCGGTGATTGCCTATCTGCGCCAGCAGCATGCATGGGAAAAGCGTGTAGCGGAACATCCGTCTGACATGGTTTCGTCATCTGCTGAGGATAAACAGACCGAAACTACAAGCGGCTAGAATAGTCATGAGCATCACCATCTATCACAACCCCAAATGCGGCACTTCGCGCAACGTACTGGCGATGATCCGCGCGTCTGGTGAAGAGCCTGATGTGATTGAGTACCTGAAAGCCGGTTGGACAAGGCCCCAGATTGAAAAGCTGTTTGCAGCAGCCGGGTTAACTGCGCGCCAGGCAATGCGCACCAAGGGTTCGCCGGCCGAAGAGCTTGGCTTGACCGATCCGGCTGTCGCAGATGATGCCGTGCTGGATGCCATGGTTGAGCATCCTATCCTGGTCAATCGCCCCTTTGTGCAAACGCCAAAAGGTGCCCGCCTGTGCCGTCCTTCCGAAGTTGTGCTGGAAATCCTGCCAGCCAAACCGAAGGGTGAAACCTTCAAGAAGGAAGACGGTCAGGTTGTCTTCATTGATGGCCGCCGCAAATAGGCTTCACACTGCATCTTGACGCGATCGATTTCCTGAGGCGCAATGTGGCCTATGCGAAATCTGGAACCCAGCTTCTATACCGAACCTGCCGTGTTTGCGGTTGAGTGCGAACGCATTTTCTGGAGAAGCTGGCAGTTGCTCGCACCGGCTGCGAAACTGGCAGAGCCGGGCAGCTATGTTGCCACCGACATTGCCGGTGCCAAGGTCATGGCCGTGCGCGGCAAGGATGGAGTGCTGCGTGCTTTCCGCAATGTTTGCCGTCATCGCGGTGCGCGCATTCTTGAGGAAGGCGAGGGCGCCTGCAAAATCCTGCGCTGCCAGTATCACAATTGGGCCTATGATCTGGATGGTAGCTTGCGGCAGGCACCGTGGTTTGGAGAAGACCCTGGTTTCGACAAGAGCGACTGGCCGCTGGAAAGCATCAGTGTTGAGGTGTGGCGCGGGCTGGCCTTCATAGCCATCGAACCGGAAATTCCGCTCGCTGCCCAGCTTGGCGCAACGATTGCGGAACTCAAGGATGAGCCAATCGAGGACTTCAACGCCGTTACTGAGCGGCGCATGGTGTTCGATGCAAACTGGAAGGTCTACACGGACAATTTCGTTGAGGGCTACCACATACCAGGCATCCACCCCGGTTTCTATCAAGCCATCGAGTTTGAGCATTTCGAGACAACTGCACACGACAACTTGGTGAAGATGACTGCGCCGCCGCGGGAAGGTCTGTTCTACAAGGGCAAATGGCTGTGGATGTGGCCCAACTGGACATTGTCTCTGTTCGATGGCGGCATGAATACATCGCGCATCAATCCGTTGAGCGAAGGCCGCACCGAGCTGATCTACAATTTCTACTTTGCCGATACATCCGAAGCAAGGCGCGCGGCGCGTGAAGACACCATCGCCCGCAACATCGCGGTCGTGGAGGAAGACTTCGGCATCTGCATCGAAACGCACAAGAACTATGCCACGCGAGGCTATTCTCCCGGCCCGCTCTCACCGCGCCACGAACAGGGCGTGGCCTGGTTCCAGAACCGCGTGGCCGGGGTGTTGAACGCCAAGGCGGGTTGAAGTCTAGACTTTGTGAGACATGATGTTCAGTGTGTGGCCAGCAGGATCCCGCACAAAAAACCGCCTTACACCCCAGCCTTCGTTGGCGAGCTCGTACACGATTTCGCAGTTCGCTTGTTTTGCCTTCATGTATATGTCGTCCACGTCGTCCACTTCTATGGAAATGTCAGGGACCTGCGTGACCGATCCGCCTTCGCTAGCCAGGCTAACCTGTGCCGGTGACATGGTTTCTGCCGAAAAGGTTACGATCCATTCCTGATCCATGACCACTTCAAGGCCGAATATCCCCTGATAGAAGGCCCGCACTTCTCGTGGGTTTGCAGTTTTCAGGTCTGGAACAATCCGCCTGACAATCCTGCACTACTCCGCAGCCTGAGGATAAGCCTCGGGTTCTTCGACCGCCGGCCTTTGCTTTTTGCCGTCTATCAATTTGCCTTCGCTTGAAACAGCCACGCCCTTGGTGCGCGAAAACCGTTCGCGCAGCCGCTGCCAGCTTTCCTTCCACACTGTTGGTGCCGACAGCATGACCGGGCAGAACACCAGCGTTAAGACGGTTGAGAATGCAAGGCCGAAGACCATCGCAGTAGACATGTGAACCCACCAGGCAGAGGTCATCGAGCCAAAGGTGACGGTGCGGTGCACGAAGTCCACATTGAGCTGGAACATCAATGGCAGCAGGCCAAGTATCGTAGTTACAGTCGTCAGCAGGATGGGGCGCAACCGCTGCGCGGCGGCGCGCAATGATGCCTCGACAGAGTTCAGACCGCGCTTCAACAGCCCCTGGTAGGTATCAATCAGCACGATGGCATTGTTCACCACCACCCCGGCCAGTGCCACTACGCCGGTGCCTGTCATGATGATGGAGAAGTAGTGCCGCATTACCAGCATGCCCAGGATGACGCCCACTGTGGACAGCACCACCGTCGCCAGCGTCAACGTCGTATGATAAAACGAGTTGAACTGGATCACCAGGATCATGAACATCAGGAACAGCGAACCAAGCAGCGCTTTCTGCAGGAAATCGGCAGACTTCTTCTGATCCTCGTCAGAGCCGCGAAACTTGAAGCTGACCCCGTCCTTCCAGGTCTGCGACTTTAGCCATTTCTCGAGCTCGTTGATCTTGTCGTTGGCCAGTACGCCCGGACCAGCGTTCGCCTTGACGAACAGGGATGGTCTGGAATTGAAGCGGTAAAGCGTATTGACCTGCTGGCGGATCTCGCGGGAAACGAAATTGGACAGGGGTTGCTGCCCGCTTTGTGTCTGCAACTTGAGTGTGTCCAGCTGCGCCAGCGAGCGCTGCTCTTCTGGCAGGCGAACCCTGATGTCTAGCTCGTCGCGGCTGTCATCAGGCCGGTATGTTCCAATAAGCGCGCCGTTGGTGATCAATTGTACCAGTGAGCCGGCTGCCGCCACTGAAGCCCCGAACCGGCCGGCCTCTTCGCGGTCAACCTTCAGCAGCACTTCGTATCCCGGCTGCGGCCGGTCATCGTCCAGGTCGATCAATCCGCTCATTTCAGTTTCCATGAACTTGCGGATGTTGCTGACAGCTTCTGTCGCGTCTGCACGGTTTTCGGACGTCACCTGCAAACGGATATCCTTGCCGGAAGCAGGCCCGCCCGCGATTTCGCGCACCTCGATAATGGTGCCCGGAATTCCTTGCACCGCTTCGGTCAACTGCTTCTTCACAGTCTCCCAGTCATCTCGATTACCGATCGTCTTGAGTTCCACCTGCACCTGGCCGATGACGTCGGCAGGCACGTCCTGAGATGCGCCCAAGCCGCCGGTGGCGCCTGTTTCTGTCCCGGCATAGGTAGTGAGATTGTCGATTGCCGGGTGATCGGCAATGCGATCATAGGCCTTGCGGACGATGGTCAGTTTCTGCTCGTTGGACAGGTTGCCGCGTGCGCGCACGTAGACGACCGCGACCTCCGGTTCAGTCTGGACAAAGAATTCCACACCTGTCGGCTTGGCTGAATACGCTGCAATGATACCTCCAATAGCGATGAGGATGACAAGCAATACTTTGGCCGGGTGGCGCAGCACCGCGTTCAAAAAGCGGATGTACATCCCGGTCGGCCCCGGGATTTTAAGCAAATCTCCGTCACCATCTGCAGACAGTCGCCCCGCTGCGCTGCTGTTACCCGCCGTAGGCTTGCCAACAAGCGTGCCCAGCGCCGGCAGGAAAATCATGGCGGTCAGGAGCGAAGCTGAAAGCACGACAATCACTGTCAATGGCAGGTAGCCCATGAACTCGCCAGCTACTCCTGGCCACAAAAGCATCGGCAGGAACGCCGCCAGCGTCGTCGCTGTCGACGAAACGATGGGCCAGAACATGCGTTGTGCGCCTGAAATGTAGGCATCTTTCTTGGAAAGCCCTTCCGCCATCTTGCGATCGGCAAACTCGATCATGACAATAGCGCCATCGACCAGCATCCCGACTGTAAGCACCAGGCCGAACATCAGCATGATGTTCACCGTGTAGCCGAGGAAGCCGAAGAACATGAAACCGATCATGAAAGATGTCGGGATGGCCATGCCGACCATCAGGCCTGATCGTAAACCCAATGCCGCCACGACAAGCGTCATGACCAGCAGGATGGCCAACAGGATTGAAGAGGTCAGTGAGCCAAGAATGTCTGCAATCAGGCGGGATTGATCAAGCGTCGTCTCGACCTTGATGGCCTTGGGCCAGTTTGCCGTAACTTCGCCAATGACCCGCTTCACTTCATCATTGTTGATCAGGATGTTCGAGCCCAGGCGTTTGACCACTTCGATGGCAATGGTCGGTTTGCCATTGAATTCTGCATACCTGTCGCGGTCCTTGAAGGTGCGCTTGATCTCTGCCACCTGGCCAAGCGTGACCGTTGTGCCGTTCGATGATTTGACAACCAGGTTGAATACATCGCGTGCATTTTCGAACAGGCCAGGAATCTTGACGTTGTAACTGCCGTTCTGCGACCTGACAGCACCCGCTGCAACCAGCCGGTTGTTCAGGTTTGCTGCATTCAACAATTCCTGTTGGGTAACGCCATATGCTTCCAGTTTCACCGGGTCGACCACGACCTCAAGCAGCTCCTCTCGCTGCCCAGTCAGCTTTGCCTCAAGCACCGTGCTTATGCCCTCAATAGCGTCTTGCAGTTCGCGCGCGTGCTTGAACATTGTCCGCTCTGGGACAGTTCCTGAAAGCGCCACCACTATGGTAGGCTGAAGCGAGAAGTTGATCTCGTTGATTGTCGGTTCTTTTGCATCGTCAGGCAGTTCTGCCTTTGCCAGGTCAACTTTCTCGCGCACGTCCAGAATCGCCTGGTCGATGTCGACTTCGGTTTCAAACTGAACCAGCACACCGCCATGGCTTTCCGAAGCGATGCCGGTCATCTCCTTCACACCGTCCAGTCCGCGAAGCTTCTCCTCAACCGGTTTGACCAGCAGGCGTTCGGAGTCTTCCGGGCTGATGCCTGGCAGGGTTATCGAAATGTAGACGACAGGTATCTGGATGTCCGGGTCAGCCTCCTTCGGAATTTCGATGAAACTCCAGATGCCTGCGATGATCATCACGATGAGCATCGACAGTATGGCACGAGGCCTTGACAGTATGGTTGCGAGAGCGGCTTGCATCAGCTCGTCTCCAGTGTGGACTGCGCCGTTTCGACGGTTTGCCCGTCAACCACGAAGTCCTGCCCTTCCACAATGACTGTTGCACTATCGGGCAAGCCAACCGCCCAGGTGCCATCGGCATCTTGCGAGACAACGCTCACCGGCATGAACTTTACCTTTTTGTCTGCCGTCACTATCCGGACGCCGATTTTCCCGTCATCCGACAATGTCAGTGCGGATCCGGGCAGCTTGTGAGCCTTTGTTTTCGGCAGTTCGATAAACAGTTCTGCCGTCAGTCCCGCGCGCATTTTCAGGCCAGGGTTGCGTACTTCCAGCTCAACCTTGAAGGTCCGTGTCTCGACATCGGATACCATGGCGATGGACGTGATCTTGCCACCAACTTCCTCACCCGTAATAAGCCTCGCTCTTGCAAACATGCCCTCGGCAACGTTTGGCAGCAGCCGTTCCGGCATCTGTGCGGAAACCCGTATTGGATCCATTACATGCAACGTGGCACACATGCCACCAGCCTGCAGAAAGTCGCCAGTCTTGGCAGGTGCACTTGTCAGCACACCATCAATCGGAGCCGTGATTGTGGTCCATTTCATGTCGAGTTCGATCTGTGCCAGCTCGGCCTGCGCCAGTTCCAGCCGGGCCTTGTCAGACGCAACCTTGGCCTTGGCAGCAAAGTTGCCCTTGGCGAGTTTGGCTGTGGCGTCGTAGTCGCGCTCGGCACTTGCCAGCTGCGACTGGGCGCGCTTGAGTTGGGCTTCACGCGCACCGGTATCCAGTTTGCAGATTATCTCACCGGACTTCACCCGGTCACCCGTATCGAACTGCTGCCCTTCGACAATGCCGGCGGTACGAGCACGCACATCAACCTTGTTGGAGGCTTCTGTGATGCCGCGGACCGGGAAAATATTGCTGCGTTCAACCGCCTCTATCTGGCGAACGCCCACCAGAAACGGTTTGGCAGCGGCTGCCTTTGCCTGTTCGCTTTTGACGCTCTGTGTTGTGTTCTCTCCATTGTCCGCCGTTGGCAGCAGGTAGCCGGAAGCAAACCAGCCAACGATGGCAAATGAGAATATTGCGGCCCAAATTATTGATTTTGACATTGCAGCTCTTACCGTTTGCCTGATGGCTCGCTATTCAGCGGCATCGCTGGGTTGGGATTGCTCCGGAAGGCCAAGGGTTGATCGCGACACTTCCATGTAGTTGATCGCGGCAGTCAACACTGCACGGCCGTACCCGTTTACAAACGTATGGCCAGAGCCTGGTTCGCCGCTTTGCTTGCATTCGTCTATGTTGGCCAATTCAGCGCGCAGGTACGCCAATTGCCCGTCGTATACGTCCTGCAGGTGGTCTGGTTGAAGTTGATCACGGAACAGTGCCTGAAACAGGAACTCGGATTTGAACTTGTCGTTTTGCGGCAGTTCATGAAGCGACTTGCGCAAGGTCTTGCGGCCTGATTCGGTGATCGAGTACGCCTTCTTCAGGGGTTTGCCTTCCTGGACTTCCTCGCGCACGCTCACCAGTCCCTCAGCCAGCATATGCGTCAGGGCAGGGTAGATCGAGCCGTAGCTGGCCTCAATGAAGTGCGAGAACATCCCGTCTTCAACAGCTTTTTTTATTTCATATCCAGACGCTTCTCGAATAGCGAGGATGCCCAGACACAATGTGCGCACATTCATATGACGATATCCGCTCTCGTTGCGTGGCGGTGCGTGACTATATCGTTCCGATATATGCCAATTGTGAATATATCAAGACGATAGTAGCCAATAAATTGTCCTACGCATCAAATAACAATTCGGATCAAGCCGGACCCTAGGTCGCATGGGTTTGGTGTTGTTGTGCGTATAGAAGACGGGACAGAAGCCCCATTTCCGACGTGGAGATACATCGCGGATGCCTTTGGACATCAAGAAAATTGTCGAAACCAACACCGGCAAAAACAATGCGCTTTATGCTGAGCATGTGAACCCTAAGTTCGCCAAAGCATTGAAAATAATAGGTTTTGACAATAACTATGTTACAGCCAGGGGCGCCTATATGTGGGACGCCAAAGGCCGCAAGTATCTCGATATGCTGGCAGGTTATGGCGCCTTCAACATGGGGCGAAACCACCCGGCGATTCGCCAGGTTCTGAAAGACTTCATGGACGCTGACTTCTGCTCACTTGTGCAGATGGAGACACCGATACTGTGCGGCATGGTTGCTGAAGAGCTGAAGAAGCGCTGCGGTTATGGCCTGGACAAGGTGTATTTCTGCTCAACCGGTGCCGAAGGCAATGAAACGGCAATCAAGTTTGCCCGCCGTGCAACCGGCAGAGACAAGCTGGTTTTTGCTTCGTCGGCCTTCCATGGTCTGACTTCCGGGGCTCTGGCGCTCAATGGCGGTGAAGTGTTCCGAGAAAAGTTCGGCCAGTTGCTTGGTTCTGAGAAGGTGCCGTACGGCGATTTGCCAGCACTCGAGGCGGCACTGGCCAAGGGCGATGTGGCAGCATTTTTCGTCGAGCCGGTGCAAGGCAAGGGCGTCAATTTCCCGCCTGACGGTTACCTCGCAGCCGCCAGCCTCCTGTGCAGGAAGTACGGTGCACTGTTCGTCATGGATGAAGTGCAATCCGGCATTGGGCGCACTGGCAAGTTCCTCGCGGCACACCATGAAGACGGAGTGCAGCCTGATGTGGTGATCCTGTCGAAATCTCTGTCGGGCGGTTATGTACCGGTTGCTGCGGTACTGATGAAAGAAGCAGTGTTCTCCAAGGTGTTTTCATCGCTCGATCGCGCGGTAGTCCATTCATCCACATTCGGCAAGTCAAACTTCGCCATGGCTGCCGCGCTGGCAGCACTGACGACGCTTGATGAAGACAACCTCATGGAAAACGCAACCCGGATGGGCGACCTGCTTGGCGAGCGCCTTTCGGCCCTGGTCCCCAAGTACGAGTTCATGAAGGAAGTGCGCTGGCGCGGGCTTATGCTGGCCATAGAATTTGGCAAGCCGAGTTCACTCAAGTTGCGGACCGCCTGGGCCACCGTCAACCGGCTCAATGAGGACCTGTTTTGTCAGGCAATCACCATACCGTTGCTGCAGGATCATGCCATTCTCACCCAGGTTGCGGGCAATCGCATGACCACGATCAAGCTGATCCCGCCACTGTGTATTACAGAGCAGGATGTGGACTGGTTTGTCACGGCTTTCGACAAGGTGATGCAGGACCTTCACAAGTTTCCTGGCCCGGCTTGGGAGAGTCTGACGCGCATTGCGAAGAACGCAATTGCACGTGATGAAGCAAAGACCAAGGCGACAGCATGACCACCAAAAAGCGTAGTACGCGCAAAGCTGCTCCCCGCAAGGTGGAGGCTGCAAACAAAAGCAGGAAACCTGCAAGCAGGCTGAAAGCCGTGAAGCCGGCAGAAGCCTATGTGGCTGAGCAGGTTGAAAGTGCGTCAGAACCGGACGCTGTGAAGCACGGCACGGTGCATTCATCCATGGCGGATAAAATTTTTGCCGGCATCGCCACGTTTTGTACGCGGCACCCATGGTTGATTGTCATTGCATTCGTTGTGATGGCCGGGCTGGGAGCTGGTCTGGCGGTTACTAAGCTGAAGGTTGATACCGACCCGGGCTTGATGATTTCCAACGAGCTTGAGTTTCGCCAGCAGTACAAGGCGTTGGCCAAAACCTTCCCGACTGCCGAGATGAACTTCCTTTTTATTGTTGACGGTGAAGAGCCGGCGCAGGCACGCAAGGCGGCCGAACGTATTGAAAAGGCGCTGCTGGCCAGGCCCGACCTGTTCCACCATGTAGTTGCTCCAGGTGTGGGCAAGTTCTTCGACGATTACGGTGTGCTGTATGCCGATCAGGCCAGTGTCAAGAAGTTGACAGACGAGATCAAGCAGTCTGCGCCCGCTTTCAACGGGCTGGCCCAGAACCCCAACTTGGCGGGACTATCGGGTATCCTCAATGAAATGACGGCCTATAGCCAGGCTGGCCGCGCACCGGAAGGTGGCGAAGTATTGCTGGATGCAATTTCCGGCAGTGTTGAGGCGGCAGCTGACGGAAAGTCCGTGCCACTTGACTGGAGCGGGTTGGGCGGTGCTGAAAACGGGCCTGAAATCACCGAAACCCGCTGGTATGTGATGTCACAGCCGGTGCTCGACTTTTCCGAGATCGAAGCCGCCGCCAGGCCAATGGCTGAAGCGCGCCGCTTGCTGAAAGATCCCGAGATGACCGGTGATGGTGCAGTCACTATCCAGCTCACCGGGGAGGCTGCGCTGAATGCCGAAGAGTTCGAAGCCGTTACCAAGGGGGCTGTCTATGCAGGCGTCATTTCATTCACACTGGTAACCCTGACAGTGTTCTTTGGACTTCCCGCCATGATCCTGGTTGTTCCGGCACTTGGCCTGGTCGTGCTTGGCTTTTTGATAAACGCAGGTTTTGCCACTTTGAGCGTCGGCTACCTGAACATGATCTCCGTGGCGTTCGCGGTCTTGTTTATCGGTCTTGGTGTGGATTATGCCGTACATGTCATCTTGCGCTATTCCGAGCACCGCGCGCGCGGTGAAACGGCAGCCGAGGCGTCAGTTTCAGCTATCCGCAAACTTGGGCCTGCGCTGGCGTTGTGTACGTTGACGACGGCACTTTCCTTCCTCGCCTTCGTGCCAACAGACTTCGTTGGTATGGCGCAGCTCGGCATCATAGCGTCTGGCGGTCTGGTGATCGCCTTTGTGGCTTCCATGACTTTGGTGCCTGCCATTCTCACGCTGCTGCCCGGCAAGCAGGAGAAGTACGAGAGTAACCTGGCTCACCTGCCAGCCGTCAATGGCAATGGCCATGGGGGCCGCTCCTGGACCCGCACAATTGCGACTGTTGTTATCCTGACTGCAGCATTTGGTTC
Organism: uncultured Alphaproteobacteria bacterium; assembly: GCA_963787895.1. Taxonomy (GTDB): domain Bacteria; phylum Pseudomonadota; class Alphaproteobacteria; order Rhizobiales; family Aestuariivirgaceae; genus Anderseniella. The sequence continues at coordinate 552,087 of CAWBEX010000007.1, forward strand.
GCTGTTTGCGTTTCCACATGCTCGTTTCGATGGTGATCCAATCAACCTGAAAGACCCGGAAGCGCCGACGGTAACCGCCTTTCTCGAGGTCTTGCACGATCAGCCAGGGGAAGTGTACTCCGGCCAGGTGCTGGTTGATCCTGGCAAGCCGGCACGGGAAATGGTGCGCAAGTTGCTTGCGCTGCCCGCTGTTAGAAAAGTTCACACGATTGAAGATTTCCTCCCTGAGGATCAGGCGCCGAAATTGGCTGAGTTGAACTCCTTGCAGGAAGTTGTGCCCCGCGTCGTGGCATCCAGCACTGATGTCGGCGAGATTGTGCGTTCGCGCATGCTCGATAGCATGGAAGCAAACATGAAGACCTTGATGGGTGTTGCCGACGCACCTGTGGAGTTGCAGGCAAGTGCCACCCGGTTGAACAAGGCCATTGCATTCTTCAAGGAGAAGCGCTCCGGCAACGACGAGGCCTTGCGCAAGCTTGAGGAGAGCCTCTTCGTCAAGCTGCCTGACATGCTTGCCGACATCAACACGCTGGCCTCCATCAGTGCAGTCAGCGTCAATTCACTGCAGGAAACCCTGCGTGAGCGTTTCATCGCCGACGATGGCAGATGGCGGCTGGAAGTCGTGCCTGCCTACGACATGCGCAACCCTGGCGCCCTGCATGAGTTCGTCAAGGAATTGCACACGGTTGACCCAACCGCTTCCGGTTCTCCGGTGGACATTGCAGGCTCGGCAGATGCCGTAGCCCGCTCGATGATAATGGCAACTCTCGCCGCCCTTGTGATGGTCGTCCTGGTGTCATGGCCGGTACTCAGGCGTGTGACGGATGTCGTGCTTGTTTTGGCACCGCTCGTTCTGGCTGCCAGTTTGATGGTCGGTTATACCGTGGTGTTCAATGCGCCGTTCAATTTTGCCAATGTCATTGTGTTGCCGCTGCTGTTGGGTCTGGGTGTGGACTCGTCCATACACTACGTAATGCGAGCGCGTGAGGAGGACGTTGCAACAGACGTGACCGGCACATCGACCCCTCGAGCGGTCATGTTATCAGCGTTGACGACAATCGGATCATTCGGCACTTTGTGGCTGTCTGGTCACCTTGGCATGTCCAGTATGGGTGAGTTGCTGACCATTGCAATTCTGGTGACACTAATGTGTACGCTCGTCGTTTTGCCGCAATTGATGCATTGGGTAGTTACCCACATAGACAATAAGGAAAACCCGCCTGGCAGTGGCTAAACCGCACACCCGCATTGCAAGACTTGACCCTTTGGTCATGCTGGCCGTAAGAAACGCCTCACATCGGGGTCCCAGCTACAACCGAACAAAAAGAAGGACGATAAGAAGTGTCCGTACCATTTATGCAGCAAGCGCGCGTTGGCGCGTATGTAATGAAGCAGAAGCTCAAGGGCAACAAGCACTATCCTCTGGTGCTCATGTTGGAGCCGCTATTCAAGTGCAATCTGGCTTGTGCCGGTTGTGGCAAGATCGACTATCCGAAACCGATTCTGGACAAACGCCTGTCGGTCAAGGAGTGTCTTGACGCTGCTGATGAGTGCGGCGCACCTATCGTTGCAATTCCTGGCGGCGAACCGCTGATCCACAAGGAAATTGGCGAGATTGTTGAAGGCCTGGTTGCACGCAAGAAGTATGTCTCGCTGTGCACCAACGCGCTGCTTCTGGAAAAGAAGCTGCATCTGTTCAAACCGTCGCCATTCCTGTTCTTCTCCGTCCACCTCGACGGCCTCAAGGACCACCATGACAAGTCAGTCTGTCAGACCGGTGTGTTTGACCGTGCCATATCTGCCATCAAGGCGGCACAAGACAAGGGCTTCCAGGTAAACGCCAACGCGACCATCTTCGAGGGGCATGCGCCCGAAGCCATCGCCAGCTTCCTCGACATGACCACCGAAATGGGTGTCAATGTTTCCATTTCTCCCGGTTTCATGTATGAGCGCGCGCCTGATCAGGCAAACTTCCTTTCGCGCCGCAAGACGAAGCAGTTGTTCCGCGACGTGTTCAAGCACGGCAAGGGTAAGAAGTGGAAGCTGTCGCATTCCACGCTCTTCCTGGATTTCCTCGCCGGCAATCAGGAATACATGTGCTCGCCGTGGGGCATGCCAACACGTAACGTGTTTGGCTGGCAGAAGCCGTGCTACCTGCTGGGCGAAGGTTACGTGAAGACCTACAAGGAACTCATTGAAACCACAGATTGGGAAAAGTACGGCACCGGGCGGTATGAGAAGTGCTCAAATTGCATGGCGCATTGCGGCTATGAGCCGACTGCCGCCATGGACGCTACGGCCAATCCGCTCAAGGCGCTCGTCGTCGCTCTGCGTGGAGTGAAGACAGAAGGCGATTTCGCACCCGAGATCGACCTGACCCAGGCGCGCAGGGCAGACTATGATCTGCATGAGCAGCATGTTGAGAAAGTCATGAAAGAGATTCACACGCCGACCAACGTCGCTGCGGAGTAGCCTTCTGATCGTAGCAAACCTTTTGCCGATGTGTTCTGAGATTTCACACGGCAAATCGGCATGCAAATACCAGTGCCGCGGCCTCATGGTCGCGGCACATTCAGTTCTAGCCTTGCAAAGGCAGGCAAAATCCGGGGCCCAATGCCTCACATACCGTTTTCAGACGCTTCTGGGCCAGCGATGATTTGCGGCCAAGCTTGATAAGCGGAGCAACGTCACGAGGGTTGCTGGCAAGGCCGCGTACCAGTCCTCGTACATCCAGATTGCCATCCGGCTTCACCGCGTCTCGGATAGCAGCGGGCAGCGAATCTCCGAGTTCATCCAGCACGATCCGCACTGCGATAAACGGCACCTTGAAGCGAATTGCGGCATGGGCAATTCCGGCGCTTTCCATGTCTACCGCACAAGTGCCTGACCGGCGCTGGGCGGCTTGCTTTGCATCTGAAGTTTCGATCACGTCGGTCGCACTGTACAATGATCTGCTGACAACGAGCTCCATATCAGCAAGGGAAGACACTACGGCTCGTGCCCATTCAGTGTCTGCCTGGAAGGTTTCTGAATCGTCGCTGACAATACTGTCTGGCACAATTACGCAGCCGGTGGTCAGCCCGGCATCAAGCGCGCCGCAAAATCCGATCGACACCAGACCTGCCAGCGCCTTGTTCTCGCGGCCGAGGGTTTCTGCCGCCAGAAAACCGGCAGCCCGGCCCATGCCGGATTGCACGACCATTGTTTGTGTCTTGTGCGCGGCAAATACCTTGCTGACGACAGCGTACTCCTGAGCCACCGCCGCTATCAGCCCAATCTGCCTGATGTCGTTTACTGCTGCCATTTCCGGCCAGTTGCAATCAAAGCTTGCGGTTCGTCAAGCGATGCTTACATGCCCCAGTGCACTTTGCGTGAGTTTCCACGCATAAGGTTGGCATAACGCCCCAGAGCCCATGTAGGGAAGTAGGCTGAATAGCCATGATAGCGCAGATAGAACACACGCGGAAAACCGACGGCCGTGTACCAGGGTTCGTCCCATTTGGCATTCTTGCGCGGTGCTGTTGATATGTACTGGGCGCCGCGCGCGACACTGATGTGTTCAACTTCACCGGCAGCCATCAAGCCCAGCATGGCCCAAGCGGTCTGTGAGGGAGTTGACGCCTTTGCCTCGCCTCTGCGCTCTTTCCAATATGTTGCACCGTCTTCACCCCAGCCGCCATCTTCGCGCTGCTGGTTGACCAACCAGTTCACTGCCTTGCGCACATATGGCGCTTGCATGTCTTCGCCAACTGCATTCAGAGCGTTCAACACTGACCATGTACCGTAGATATAGTTGGTGCCCCAGCGCCCGAACCATGATCCGTCTTCTTCCTGTTCAGCCTTGACGAAGTCTACGCCACGCTTGATGCAGGTACGGTATTGCTCATAGCCGAGCTGCGACAGGAACGACAGGCAGCGCGCTGCAACATCCACCGTTGGTGGGTCGAGCAGCGCTCCATGGTCTGCGAACGGGATGGTGTTCAGGAACTCGGCGTTGTTGTCGATATCGAACGCCCCCCAACCACCATTCGCAGACTGCATGCCTTCAATCCACACTGCAGCACGGCGGATGTTTTCCTTGTAGCGTTCGCGGTCAACCCGGTGGAGCAGCATGCCAACAACGGCCGTGTCGTCTACATCCGGATAATAGTCATTCTTGTACTGGAAGGCCCAGCCTCCCGGCTCAAGGTCTGGTGCATTGATGGCCCAGTCGCCCTTGACGTCGAGTATCTGTTCGTTGGCCAGCCAATCGCACATTGCAATCAGCCGTTTGTCATCCTGTTCGACCCCGGCTTCGAGCAAGGCATGGGCTGCAAGCGAAGTATCCCAAATCGGTGAAACACACGGCTGCGGGTATCGCGGCTTGCCATCGCGGATTTCACGGCGTTCAGTCACCAGTTTGCGGCATGCTGAAAGCGCAGTAACAAAATCTTCGTGATCAGGGCTGTAGCCCAAGGCGTCGTAGGCCATTACCGCATTGGCCATGGCCGGGAAGATCGCGCCAAGGCCATCGTCGCCGTTCAGCCGCGGCTTGATGAAAACAAGGGCCTTCTTGATAGCTGATTTGCGAAATGGCATGCGCGGAAACACGTGCTTTTCGGCTGGGTGCAGCAGTTTGTCTATCTGCAGGAAAAACTCTCCCCACCGGCTTCCAGTGTGGTTGTAGTTCCATACCTTGATCTTCTCGGGCGACGTGCAGAAAATTTCGCGGCAAGTAGCGCCGGTCGGGTTGCGCGCCAACGGCTTCAGCGCCGCCAGAATTGTCAGCGGTGCAATAACAGTGCGTGACCAGTAGGCAAACTTCCAGATATTGGCCGGGAACCATTTGGGCATCAAAATCAGTTCAACCGGCATGGCCGGCACTCCACGCCAAGGCACCTGACCAAACAGCGCCAGCGAGTATCGGCAGAACACGTTGGACTTTTCAGCCCCTCCGTGGGCGAGAATTGCGTTGCGTGCCCGCACCATGTGTGGCGCATCGGCGCTGTCACCCAGCAGCTTCAGGGCGTAGTAGGCCTTTACGGAGGCGGAGATGTTGAAATCGCCTTCGTGAAACAGCGACCAGCCCCCATGTGTTCTGGACTGGATGGAGCGCATGTACTCGCCCATCTCGGCTTCAAGCTCAGGCTCACGCATGTCGAGAAAATGATTGAGGAAGATGTACTCAGCCGGAATTGTCGCATCGGCCTCCAGTTCGAAAACAATATGCCCATCTTCCTTTTGCATATCCAAAAGGTGGCGGCCTGCATCGCTTGCGATGTCAGCTGCTTCAGACACAATTGTCTTGGTAGTGCCCGTGTTGGGCCGGAGGACGTAAACGTTCGACTGCATGTTACCTCAACAAAACTGCCACCGGTTGAGTCACGCCCTCTCGACCTTGGGTGGTGTTGACCTAAAGAAAGAAAATCGCCGTCCTTGTCAACTCGCAACACAGCGAATTAGGTGTTGTGCGGCGCTTTGCCCCGATCTGATCGAACCTTCGATCGTTGATGGCAGGCCGTTCTCTACCCAATCTCCAGAAAGCACCAGATTGCGCCATTTTGTGGGCATATTTGGGCGTTTGGAAAGTTGTTGCACAGTTCCCTTGAAGGTCGCGCGGCGTTCTGTCAGCACCCTTGATCTCGCCGGTAGACGGTCCGGATCCTGTCCAATCTCCGGGGCAATCTCTCGCCAAACCTTGTCCAGAACGGCATTTTTGTCCATTGCTGCAACAGCTTCGCCAGCTGAAATGGTCACAGAAGCCACATCGTCGCGAACAAACAGCCAGTGAGACATCGAGTTCAACAGCCCGAGGACGTGATGCTGCATGAGCGGCATGCGGCCCTGATCAACCCTGAAATGAACGTTGACTATAGGTACGAATTCGTCAGGTACGGAAATCGTTTCACCTAGCACCGTGCGGGCAAACCATGCGGGCAACGCTGACACCACAACGTCTCCCGGTTTGACTTCTACGCTGCCCTGTCCGGTCGCAATGGCTGTAATCTGCTTTCCGTTTTCCTCTATGCCCGTGACCCTGCAGTTGAGCCGTATTTCTCCCCCACGTTCCTCCAGCCAGCGGATGGCCGGGTCACCAAACGTGAATGAAAGCCCGCGGCGTGAAATCATGGGCCGCGAATATTCCGCCCCCTTGGCCAGGGTTTCCCTGATCACCGGAGTAAGCAGTCGCGCAGCTGCCTCATGTGGCTCCGTGTTCATGACGCCAACGGTAAATGGCTCCCAGAACCGTTGATACAGCGCTCCTTGCCCGGCGAACAATTGCTTGACGGTGCGGTTGCCGGCATTGAGCAGCTTCAATCCGCTCAGATACTCTTGCAACCTTGTGCCAGGTACTCGCCGGTCTTTGTCCAGAATCCACCAAGGCATCGGCCCGGAATTCAATTCGATGGACCAGCGCTCGCGGGTTTCCACGTCGACGAAAGGAAACTCGGCCAGTTTCGGCCCGGTCAATTCGTCTCTCGCGCCAATAGTGTCCAGAAAGGAAAGCAGCGACCGGTTGCCCGACAACATAAGGTGGTTGCCGTTGTCAATTGTTGCGTCCAGCCCGGGGTCATGAAAGCTGCGGCACCGTCCACCTGCATGGCCGGTTTGCTCATATATCACTACCCGGAACTGAGCCTTTGCAAGCTCCACTGCAGCGGCCAATCCGGCCACACCGGCACCTATGATATGTGCTGTTGCCATGCGACCCGCGTCTAGAAAAAGCCGTGCTTGAGCGCAATCAGCAATTTTTCCTTGCCGCCAACCAGTCGCTTGGAGACAGCGGGGTCAGCAAGGCTGGAGTCAGACATCGCGATCATGCGTTCAAGATTGCGCTGGTACACGGCCTTCATGATGCGGGCAGGGCGCATGACATCCTTGCGGCACAGCTGCATGGCTTCTTCGGCACGTGCGTATTCTTCGCGCGCGATTTCTGCCAGTTCGCGCCACATGGCCACGTATCCAGGTTGTGAGGTCACCTTGGCCGGATCAGTATGGTCAATGCCGTGCTTTTCCAGAAGTTCCCTGGGCAGGTACAACCGGCCAATGGCGGCGTCTTCTTCCACATCGCGCAGGATGTTGGTGATCTGCAACGCCCGGCCGGTATGATGTGCAACCGTCACGCCATAATCAGAAGGGTCACCGAATACACATACGCACAGCCTGCCAACAGCACTGGCTACACGGTCCACATACAGATCGAACTTGTCCATGTCCGGAGCAACCACCGGGGCCCCTGCGTCCATTTCCATGCCGGAGATGACTTCCATGAAGTCGTCCCGTCGCAATGAAAGCTCATCAATCGCGCGAGACAGTGCCCGCGTTTCAGGCTGCGTTGGATTGCCGGCATAAAGTGCATCGATTTCTCTTCGCCATGCTGTGAGTTGCTGGCGCTTTTCTGTTTCACTCAAAGTTTCGCTGTCTGCGATGTCATCAACTGCCCGGCAGAATGCATAAACTGCAAACATTGCTTCGCGCTGCCGTTTCGGCAGCAGGCGCATCGCCCAGTAAAACGAAGTTGAAGCGTCACGAACCGCCTTGGCGATGCTGCCTGCCTCGGCAGCCGCGCCTGGCAAATGCGAGATGGTCTGCGTCTGGTTTGTCATAACGACTCTATTGCCAGATGATGTTGAGGCAGTCGGCAATCCGACCGCCCTGAAACCCGGATAAGCTAGAACTCAGGACTTGGAGGCGAACTCAAGCACCTTCTTGTCAAGCTTCAGGCCACGTAGAACCTCGACTACGATATCGTCGGCTTCAAGGCGCGCCTGCTTGTATTGCCAGTCCGGTGCACCATGGCCAATGAAGGCATCGGGCAGTGTCATCGGCTTGACCACCGCACCGCCCTGCAAAAGGCCCTGTGACGCCAGATGATGCAGTACATGGCTGGAGAAGCCGCCAATGGAACCTTCCTCAATGGTGATGACCAGTTCGTGCGACTTTACCAGCTTTTCGATCAGGGCTGTGTCGAGTGGCTTTGCGAAGCGAGCATCAGCAACAGTTGTAGAGACACCGCGCGCTCTGAGGTCTTCGGCTGCCTTCAGGCACGTGCCAAGACGCCCACCCAGGTTGAGCAGTGCAACCTTGTCACCCTCCACCATGATGCGGCCCTTGCCGATTTCCAGCGGCACACCAGTTTCCGGCATCTCGACGCCCATGCCTTCGCCGCGTGGATAGCGGAATGCGCAAGGACCGTCTTCGTAGGCAACCGCAGTCGACACCATATGCATCAGGTCAGCTTCGTCGCCGGCCGCCATGACCACCATGTTTGGCAAACAGGCGAGATAGGCAACGTCGAAGCTGCCAGCATGTGTCGCTCCATCCTGGCCAACCAGACCAGCCCGGTCGATTGCAAAACGCACAGGCAGGTTCTGAAGTGCAACGTCATGCACTATCTGATCGTAGGCGCGTTGCAGGAATGTTGAGTAGATTGCGCAGAACGGCTTGAAGCCTTCCGTTGCCATGCCCGCTGCGAACGTTACAGCATGCTGCTCGGCAATGCCCACGTCAAAGGAACGGTTGGGGAAATGTTCCTGAAATTTGTCGACGCCGGTGCCTGAAGGCATGGCAGCAGTGATGGCAATGATCTTGTCGTCGGCTTCGGCATGCTGGATCAGTGACCGGGCAAACACCGATGTATAGCTTGGTGCGTTGGAAGTGCCCTTCTTCACATCGAATGTGACCGGGTCAAACTTGCCAACCGCGTGATGCTTTTCCTTGTTGGTCTCGCCGAATGGATGGCCTTTGCCCTTTTCCGTGATCACATGCAGCAGTACCGGCCCGACTTCCTTGGCTTCGCGAATGTTTTCGAGAATGGGCACAAGCGTTTCCAGGTCGTGTCCATCCACCGGCCCGACATAGTAGAAGCCAAGCTCTTCAAACAGGGTGCCGCCCATCACCATGCCGCGGGCGTACTCGTCAACCCGCTCGGCAGCCTTGCGCAGTGTCTTTGGGAACTTGTTGGACAGCTTCAGCGCAATGTCGCGCAAGGACAGGAAAGGATGCGTGGAAACAAGCCACGAAAGATAGTTGGTCAAGGCGCCGACACCGGGCGCAATCGACATGCCGTTATCGTTCAGAACCACAAGCATTCGTGAATCAAGCGCGCCAGCATTGTTCATGGCCTCATACGCCATGCCGGCAGTCATCGACCCGTCACCAATCACCGAGATGACGTGATTGTTTCCACCTTTCAGGTCGCGTGCCACCGCCATGCCAAGGCCGGCAGAAATCGACGTCGATGAGTGTGCTGCACCAAACGGGTCATACTCGCTCTCGGTGCGCTTGGTGAAGCCGTACAGGCCATCCGATTGCCGGATCTTGCGGATGCGGTCGCGACGGCCAGTCAGGATCTTGTGTGGATAGGCCTGGTGGCTGACATCCCAGATTAAACGGTCGGCGGGGGTATTGTAGACATAGTGCAGGGCAACGGTCAGTTCGACGACACCAAGCCCGGCGCCAAAATGTCCGCCGGTTGCGGAAGCGGCGTCGATTGTTTCCGCGCGCAATTCCTCAGCAAGTTTGGGCAAGTCCTCGTGCTTAAGCCTGCGCAAGTCCGCCGGGTAGGTAATCGTATCAAGCAGTGGGGTCGATATTGGCATGTCTACTCTTCAAAACAGTTGTCGTTCCGCTTCGCAGCGCCGCGTATTCATTGCGCAATTGACCAATTGGTCATATCAGATCTGGCAGGACCAGTCGTCAGATCCAAGGGTCAAGCTCCGCTCTTTATACCAATATTGGCTGCCAGCCAACCTTTTGCCGCGTACCAATATGCCCTTGCCTCAACAAAGTGCCGCATCTGGCAACCTTTAAAGCAATGCCTTTGTGGCACCTTTTAGGCCCTGAAGGATGAATTGTGGCTTGGAAAGCTCAACTCGCACGGCTACCGGGTCAAGTTTTTTCAGCTTTTCGGTCAGTTTCCACGCTATGGAATTGATGACTCCGGACTCCATGGCCAGCGATTTGCTCTTAAGCTTGCCAGGCAGCCTGTCGGCAATTCTCAACAGTGACTCAGTGCCTTCCACACAGCGCAGTTGTACCTTTCGCAGACTGGCAGGCGATGCCTGTTCCAATAACATTGCAACGTCTGCACCTTCCTCCTTGCACCAGTCCAGCGGCAAGTAGCAACGGTTCAGGCTCTTGAGGTCGTCAGCGCAGTCTTGCAGATGGTTGATCACCTGCAGTGCATTGCACAGCGCATCGGAGTATTCGAAATGCGCTTTGTCCTCGCCGTGCAGTTCCAGCAGGTAGCGGCCCACCGGAGATGCGGAGCGCATGCAATAGTCGATCAGGTCATTCCAGCTGTTGTAGCGGCTCTGAACCGCATCCTGGCGAAACGCCGAGACAAGGTCGCTGCCGTGGGCAAGGTCGACTCCAGTCTCCTGCATGGACTTACGCAACCTGCTGGCCTTGATCACGTCTGGCCCAGGCTCGCCAGACCTGCCCCACAGTGCATCGTCCATCGCGTTCAACCGGGCAATCTTGTCTTGCGGCAAGGTATCGGGATTGTCTGCTATGTCGTCGATGGCGCGGGCAAAGGCATAATAGGTGGCCACATGTGGGCGCAGGCGTTTCGGCAGCAGGAACGATCCAACCGGAAAGTTCTCGTCGGCAGCACCCTTGCCCGATGGGGTCTCTATGCCTTGATCTGTCTTTGTCATGCTGCATCACACATTGAAACAAGGCATCGCGTCATATCGCTGTCAGGTTCAACCAGATGGCGCACGACAGTGAAGTGGTTGTCCTTGCCAACCGGCACCCAATTGCATTTCAGTCCTGCGCCCAGCCAGCATGCCGCCAGCGTCTGGCTTTGTCTGAGATATTCGGCTGATTCATCTCCGCCGACCCATGCTTCAAAGCGGCCGGCTGGCGGGGTCTGCCACAACAGGGGCGAGCAGCCTTGAGCAATGTTCAGGTCAATTCCGATGCGGCTGTTCAACTCGATCGGCATGAGCGGGCGCAGGTCATAGAGCCCCGATATGCCAAGCCCCGCCGAAACCAGCCGCTCAGGTCCGCCAAACGTCTGCCAATCTGTCGCAAACAGGGCAGCCGCCAGATGACCGCCCGCTGAATGACCACACACTACCAGCTTGCGCCCATGCGCCTTGAAAAGGTGCAGGCAGAAGGCCCGCATGTCGTCGATGATGTCGGCGATGCTGACTTCAGGTGCGAGCCTGTAGGACGGAACAGCCATGTCCAGTCCGTGTGCATTCACGCCTGCTGCCATGTGAGAGAACATCTTGCGGTCCAGCGCCTGCCAGTAACCGCCATGTATGAACACCGTAAGCGGTTTCGAGGCGTCGCTGTTATCGGCAGAAAACAGGTCGTAGCGGTGGCGCTCGTCACTGCCATAGGCGATATCCAGCTCACCCGCGCATGCCTCGCGGTAGTGCAGCGACTGTTCTATCCAGCTTGCGATGACCTGTTCATGGCCAGGGCAGCGGGCACGGTTGTTATATTCGGTTTCGAGTTCCATTCCCCTAGATATCGAATTCGTCAATATTTTCAACGGCCTTGCGCAGGGCTTCCGACCATTTGTTCGACAGGGAATTGAAATAAGGATCGTCCTTCTCTATCCGCCGCACCCTGTCAATTAACAGGCTGTCAGTGTTGTAGACTGCCATGTCAATCGGCATGCCTACCGACAGATTTGAGCGAAGAGTGGAATCGAAAGACAACAGCACCAGCTTGGCGGCTTCGCCCAGCCGCATGTCCAGGTTTGCTACGCGGTCCAGAATTGGCTTGCCATATTTGTGCTCGCCGATTTGCAGAAACGGCGTGTCTTCCTTGGCTTCGATGAAATTGCCCTCGGCATAAATTTCATAAAGCCGGCTAGGCTGCTTTCCAATTTGCCCACCAAAGATGAATGACGCGGAAAAGGCATCACTCTGCATGCCTTCCTCCAGATGTTCACTACGGACACTCTTGAGAAGCTTGCCAACAAGCTTTGCGGCACGAAACATCGTGCCGACCGTCTTGAGGCTTTCGGGGTCGTCTTTCTTTTGCCTGCGGCTGAAGCTCTCTTCCAGCAATGCAACGACTGCCTGGGTCACCGCAAGATTGCCTGCGGACATGAGGATGAAGGCACGCTCACCGGGCACCTGGAAGGTGTGCAGTTTGCGAAATGTAGCAATGTTGTCGAGGCCGGCATTCGTGCGGGTATCCGCTGCCATGACCAGGCCACGGTTGAGTTTCAGCCCTACGCAATATGTCATTTCATTTCCGGCTAGATTCGGGTTGCCTGTAATCGCGGCAAGCTACTGCGGCACAACCTGCTCGACAAGCACTTCTACAGCCATTTCTTCATTTCCTGAAGAAGCGCCTCGGCGGATGCCATTAACCGGTGCCGCCCCTCTGGCATCCATACCTACGGCAACCTTGATGTAGCGCTCATCTGGACTGACCTGGTTGGACACGTCAAAGCCAACCCATCCCAGTCCATCCACGTGTGCCTCCGCCCAGGCATGGCTTGCTTCAGCCAGTTCGTTCTCGTTCACAACCAGGTACCCGGACACGTACCGGGCAGGTGCGCCCATCAGGCGGGCTGCGGAGATGAAGACATGAGCGTGGTCCTGGCAAACCCCCTGCCCGTCACGCAAGGCTTCGGCCGCAGATGTGTGGGCATGAGTTGCCCCGATAACATAGTCGACCCTTTTCAGAACGCTGGCTGAAAGACGATGGAGTTGTTCCAGTCTGTCACTTCCTTGATGCTGGCGTGCCAGTGCTTCAATCGCGGCGTTGGCCTTCGTGGTCGTTGTGCTGGCCAGAAATGCCTGCAACGGCACAGAAGATGCATCTTGCCCGGCCACGCCAGTAGTGTCGGCCGTTTCGACCAGCCCAGCAGCAGTTACAGTTACGGATGGCAAATCAGCAGCAGGGGTCACGATGTGCGCTGTGTTGCCAAAGGCATCGGTATAGCTGAGTGAAGCATTTATGCCGGGGGCATCGATGTTCCATTCCAGCACCCTTTGAGACGCACTGTTCAGCGGGGTAAGGTAGAAGCGCTGAACCAGCAGGTTGCCGGGGTAGTGATAGGTGTAGGTGGTTGAGTGGCGTACCTGGATTTTCATTACGCTGATCCGCTCATTGCGGGAAGTTGTAAGAGGCGCCAATTTCACTGGTCAGCCGATTGGTGCTGTCGATGAAATCCGAAAGGAACTCGTGCAACCCGGACTGGAAAATTGCCTCCATGTCGCCATTGGATAGCATCTGAAGTGTCTGTGCGGCGGTTTTGTGGCACTGCATTTCCTCGCCGTACTCGCGTTCGAGATCAAGCAAGCTCTTGCCGATCCAGTCATAGCAGAAAATCAGTGACCGCGGCATGGCAGGATTGAGAATGAGAAACTGGGCAACATTCCACGGCTGATAACTGGCCTCGCGGTAAGACCATCTGTATGCACGGTGAGCAGACACCGAACGTAGCAATGATGCCCACTGTTGAACGTCAATGGCAGAACCTGGTCCAGCCCCGCGTGGCAGCAGTATGTGATACTTCACATCAAGAATGCGCGCCGTGTTGTCTGCCCGTTCGATGAAGGCGCCGAGCTGGCTGAAATGAAAGCTGTCGCGCCTGAGGGCCGTGCCCAGCATTGCACCGCGAAACAGCATGGAGCGTTGTTTGATCCAGTCCAGGAAACCGGGCAGCTTGTCGCTGCCTAGCTGGCTTGCCTTTATGGTGCTGAGTTCGTTCCAGGTTGAGTTCAACGATTCCCAGACATCGCGGCTGAGTGCCGTGCGCACCGCGCGGCCGTTGTTGCGGGCCGTCTCCATGCACGAGCGGATGCTGGACGGATTTTCCCGGTCAAGCACCAGGTGATGGATTACGTTTGCCTTCGTCGCTGCATCGTACTTGGCGTCGAAAGTTGCCTCGCAGTGAGCGCTCACCAGCGTGGAACGCCAGTCGTCCTGATGTGCCCGGAAGGGCTTGGGCATGAGCGATATCCTGTAGCTGACCTCTACAAGGCGCGCCATGTTTTCGGCGCGTTCCATGTAGCGGGCCATCCAGAATAACGAAGCTGCAGTGCGGCCCAACAGCATCAGTCTTCCAGCACCCAGGTATCCTTGGTGCCGCCTCCCTGGCTTGAGTTCACAACCAGCGAACCTTCCTTGAGCGCCACTCTGGTGAACCCGCCAGGCGTAATTCGCATGCGGTCACCGCTTAGTGCAAATGGCCGCAGGTCGACATGCCGTGGCGCCACGCCGGACTTGACAAATGTAGGGCATGAAGAAAGAGCCAGGGTTGGCTGGGCAATATAGTTGGCGGGCCGCTTTTTCAGGATTTGCCTGAAATTCGCGACTTCCTTTTTGCTTGCGGTTGGGCCAACCAACATGCCGTACCCGCCTGAACCGTGAACTTCTTTCACAACCAGTTTTTCGAGATTATCCAGCACATAGGAAAGTGACTCATCCTCTGAGCATCGCCATGTAGGTACATTGTTTAGAATGGGTTTTTCGCCTGTATAGAACTCCACGATGTCGGGCATGAAGGAGTAGATTGCCTTGTCGTCAGCAATGCCTGTACCTGGCGCGTTGACAATGGTAACCCGCCCGGCCCGGTACAAATCAAACAAGCCGGGCACGCCGAGTGTGGATTCCGGATTGAAGGTGAGGGGGTCCAGGTAGGCATCATCAATGCGCCGGTAAACCACATCCACGCGCACCGGATCACGCGTCGTTCGCATGTACAGCCAGCCGTCCTTCACATACAGATCATCCCCGGTGCAAAGCTGCACGCCCATTTCATCTGCCAGAAAGGCATGTTCGAAGAACGCCGAATTGTAGATGCCCGGTGTTAGTACAACACATGTGGGTTCACTGTCGCATTGCGGCGGGGCGACGGAGTCCAGCGTCTGCCTTAGAAGTTCCGGATAATGTTCGATTGGCGCGACACGATGGTTTGCGATGAGGTCCGGAAACAGGAACATCATCGCTTCGCGGTCTTCCAGCATGTAGGACACTCCCGATGGCGTTCGGCAGTTGTCTTCCAGCACATAGAACTCGTTGACACCAACTCGCACGATGTCAGTGCCAATGATATGGGCGTAGACATTGCGGGCAGGAGAGTGACCTGCCATCTGCGGAAGGTAAGCTTCGTTCTGTAATACCAGAGCCGCGGGAACCTTGCCTGCTCGTACAATTTCCTGCCGGTGATAGATGTCATCTACGAAAGCATTCAGTGCGCCAACGCGCTGGGCGATACCCGCTTCAAGACGGCGCCATTCGCTGGCTGAGAATATGCGCGGTATTATGTCAAACGGGATCAGTCGCTCGGACGCCTCTTCGGTGCCGTACACGGCGAACGTGATACCCAGTCGCCTGAAGATGGATTCAGCCTCTCGAATCTTTGCACGAAGGTCTGCTGGTGACTGCGTTTGAAGCCATTCATGCAAAAGTGCATACGGCGCCCGCACGCTCCCGTTTGCCTCCAGCATTTCGTTGAAATTGTCTCCCATGCGTCACATTCTTGCGCACATGCGGACAATTACAAAGCACAAATGATGGGCAGTTGCTGCATTCTCTTTGCTCTTGTCCATTCGGGGTTGGCTATGGCATGTTTCATGCCATGGGCTACTGGAACCACATGAAAAAGCTTCCCTTGAAGCAATCGCTGCGCAGTACGAAGGATGAGGTTCTGCTGCATTGCGCACGAATCGGATTCAATCCGTAGAGCAGCACGCATCAGACCGTCGCATTTTGTTTTCGACCTGATATCTGGAGCTGTTCCATGAACAAGAATCTCAACATTGAAGAACTCGTCGCGGCAGATACCGCGCATCACTTTCATCCGTTTACTGACCACAAGAGCTTTCACGCACAAGGTGGTGCGCGCGTCATTACCCATGCCCAAGGCGTCTACATCTGGGATGGCAAGGGCAACAAGATGCTCGACGCCATGGCCGGACTCTGGTGCGTGAACGTCGGTTATGGCCGCAAGGAACTGGCCGAGGTAGCTTATCGCCAGATGCAGGATCTGCCGTTCTACAACACCTTCTTCAAGACCACGACGGTGCCTGCCACCATGCTGGCGGAAAGGGTGGCGAGCCTGTTGCCCGAGCGATTCAACCAGGTGTTCTTTGTCAATTCCGGCTCTGAAGCCAATGACACCATGGTGCGCTTCATGCGCCGCTACTGGGAGATCAAGGGTCAGCCCGAACGGATGCACTTTATCGCCCGCGAGCGCGCCTATCACGGATCAACATGTGCTTCAGCTTCGCTTGGCGGCATGACAGCCATGCATGCACAAGGCGGCTTGCCGCTGCCTGGTTTCCATCATGTGCTTGAACCAGACTGGTTCCAGCACGGTGGAGGCATGAGCCCGGAAGAGTTTGGCCTCAAGGCGGCCCGTGCTGTTGAAGACAAAATCAAGCAATTGGGCGCTGACAAGGTTGCAGCCTTCGTCGGTGAGCCAATTCAGGGTGCTGGTGGCGTGTTGGTGCCGCCTTCGACCTACTGGCCGGAGGTTCAGAAAATATGCCGCAAGTACGGCATCCCCATTGTTGTTGACGAAGTGATTTGCGGCTTCGGGCGTACCGGCCAGTGGTTTGGGCATCAGACCATGGGCATCGAACCCGATGTCGTCATCATGGCCAAGGGGTTGTCTTCCGGTTACCAGCCGATTGGCGCGGTTGCAGTGTCCGATGAACTTATCGGCGAGTTCTTTGAAAAGGGCGGTGAGTTCTATCACGGCTACACCTACTCAGGTCACCCGGTAGCCTGCGCAGTGGCACTTGAAAACCTGCGTATCATAGAAGACGAAAAGATGGTCGAGAACGCTGCGCGCATGGAGGCCGTGGTCAAGGACAAGCTTGGCGCCGCGCTGGCGGATCATCCAATTGTCGGCGAGGTACGGGTCAAGGGCCTTATCGGCGCAATTGAACTGGTCCGGAACAAGAAGACCCGCGCCCGGTTCAGTGATTGGGGCAGGGTAGGTGGCATCTGCCGCGAACACTGCTTCGCCAACAACCTTGTCATGCGTGCGTGCTGGGACACCATGGTCTTTTCACCCCCGCTTTGCATCACCGAGGGTGAGGTTGAGGAATGGGCAAAGCTGGCACGCAAGGCGCTGGACTTGACCTATGCGGATGTCAAAACCGAGATGTCTTGACGCCTTGCGCGCTAAAAATCTCAGTTGAAACAAGTGCAGGAGTGTTTAACACTCAAAATCAGTTGCCGGCTTTCTGGCCCTTCAGTAGGGGTAGCCCTTAGGCCGGTAATTTCGAAAATCAGGGAGCAAAATCAATGACGTATACACCAAAATTCAAGGCGACACGCCGGTCGGTTCTCAAGGCCTCCGGTGCTGCATTTATTGGCCTTACGATGATGCCGAAGTTCGCCATGTCGGAAGAGGAAAAGAAGCTCAACTTCTATAACTGGGACACCTATATCGGCGAAAACACGCTGGCTGATTTCCAGAAGGCAAGCGGAATAGAGGTCAAGATGGACCTGTACGCCGACAACGCAGAGCTATTCGCGAAGTTGAAGGAAGGTAACCCGGGTTATGACGTGATTGTGCCGACCAATGACTATGTCGAGCGCATGATGGCTGCCGGTATGCTCGACGAACTGGACCATTCGAAAATCCCGAACATGAGCAACATTGACAAGAATTTCCAGGATGCAACTTTTGACCCCGGCCGCAAGCACACAATTCCTTACATGTGGGGTACGCAGGGCCTCGGCTACCGTAAGTCCAAGGTCACCGAAGCAGACATGAACAGCTGGAAGGCCGTTTTCGACAGTGATACCTATGCCGGTCGCATTGCCTTGCTGGGTGACGGCGAGAGCGTCATTGGTGTTGCATTGAAATATCTCGGCCATTCATTCAATTCGGTCGATCCGGCCGAAATGAAGGCTGCTGAAGAGTTGCTCATCAAGTCCAAGAAGGGCGTCAAGGTTTATGCCGACGACAATGGCCAGGACCTGCTTGCTTCTGGTGAAGTCGATGTAGCCATGGAATGGAACGGCGACATCATCCAGGTTATGGGCGAAGACGATGACCTGAGCTATGTCGTTCCAGCAGAAGGCGCCTTACTGTGGCAGGATTGCGTGTGCATTCCAAAGGGCGCCCCGCACCCTGAAAATGCCCATGCCTTCCTTAACTACATTCTGGACGCAGATGCAGGCGTGCACATTGCCGATACCATCCAGTATGCCACGGCAAATGCTGCTGCAAAGGCTAAGATGTCAGAGGAATATACCGGTAATCCAGGTATCTTCCCGTCTGACGCAGTGGTCGCTGTATGCGAGCCTTCACTGTACTCGGAAGAAAAGACCAAGTTGCGCAACGAAAGCTGGACCCGCATCCAGGCGGCCTGACAAGGCCGATTGCTGTGACAGACCGGACCGGGGATCTCCCGGTCCGGCAATTTGGGGCACGAACGGGTGGAAAACTGGAAAGAAAACAGGGCTGTCTTCTGGGTGACTGCCATGCCGGGCATTTTCTGGCTGGCGGTGTTCTTCATTATCCCTCTTGCGTTGATCTGGGGCATGTCGTTTGGAGAAAAGACCTCCATTGTTGACATTGAAATCACCGGCACGCTTGCCAACTATTTGCGTTCGTTCAAAAATGTTTACCTGCTCATCATCTGGAAATCAGTCTGGATCAGTGTGATCTCTACACTGCTGTGCCTGATGATTGCCTACCCGATTGCCTTCGGCATCTGCTTCTCTCCGGCTAAATGGCGCCCCTTGCTGTTGCTTCTCGTCATTTTGCCGTTCTGGATCAACTTGCTGATCCGCACCTATGCGTTGATCGCAGTTTTCCGTACCCGCGGTACCTTGAATTTCTTTCTCGAATGGCTGTGGAACCTGGCTTTTCTCGACAAGCTGATAGGCCCTTTCCAGCCACTTGAGCTGCTCTACAACAATGGCGCGGTCATTGTCGGCATGGTCTATGTGTTCATGCCGTTCATGGTGTTGCCGCTGTACGCCACAATCGAACGTCTCGACCGCTCATACCTTGAAGCCAGTCTTGATCTGGGTGCAAGCCAATGGGCCACCTTCTGGAAGGTCACTGTGCCGCTGACCATGCCCGGCATCGTTTCCGGCATCATTCTTGTCTTCATACCGATGCTCGGCATGTTCCTGGTGCCGGACCTGCTCGGCGGTACAAATGCCATCATGATCGGCAATGTGATCACTGATCAGTTCAAGTCTGCAAATGACTGGCCGTTCGGAGCCGCTCTATCGTTCCTGCTGATGTACATAACTTTTGCAGCCCTTGCGCTGCGCGCCTTTGTAGGTGCGCGCTCCAGGGGCGGTGTAGGTGTGTGATGGCAGCACGCAAGTCTTCCGTACGTGGTCCACTGGATTATGGCAAATCGCCAATATTGTGGGCGTTCGGCATCATGGTTTTCGTGCTGCTCTACACCCCGATTGTTCAACTCATCGCCTTCAGCTTCAATGATTCCAAACGCAACATAGTTTGGCGCGGCTTTACCCTGAAGTATTACGAGAAGGCGTGGAATGATCCCTCTCTGACCGAGGCCTTCCTCAACTCCATAACCATCGCCGTCATGTGCACCATTGTGGCGACCGTCATAGGCACCGCCACAGCGCTCTGGTTATGGCGCTTCCGCTTTCCAGGCAAGGCGGCGGCTGAAGGGGTCATGGCGCTCCCGATCGTGATTCCGGAAATCTGCATGGGCATTGCCGTTCTGGTGTTGTACTCGCGTGTTGGCGGGTGGATGCGCACCTTCGAATCGGGTCCGATCTACTGGTGGAACGAGCTGTTCTCCATCTGGCCGCTCAATCTCGCAGCTATCACGGCTGCGCACATTGCTTTCAGTTTTCCTTTCGTGACGGTGGTCGTGCGCTCACGGCTCGCCGGTTTCAACCGCGAACTTGAGGAAGCATCAAAGGACCTCGGTGCCAGTGAGTGGCAGACTTTCCGCAATGTTGTACTGCCATACATGATGCCCGGAGTAATCGCGGGTGCGCTGCTGTCATTCACCTTGTCGCTTGATGACTTCGTGATCACGTTCTTTACCGCCGGCCCGGAGACCAACACGTTCCCGGTCAAGGTCTATTCGCTGGTGCGCCGCGGTGTGTCGCCGGACATCAATGCCGCCTCAACGGTGCTGATTGTCATCACCCTTGTCGCCACCATCCTAGCCATGCGCCTGCAGGCTCCACCAAAGAAACAGGGTTAAGCCGAATGAGCGCTCCCATCATATCCATCAAGAATGTCACGAAGAAATATCCAGGCGTTGTTGCCGTGGACAATGTCTCCTTTGACATAAAGCCGAATGAGTTCTTTGCGCTGCTCGGACCGTCTGGTTGCGGCAAGACCACACTGTTGCGTATGATCGCCGGCCTCGAAACATCCGGGACCGGCGAAATCATCGTTGATGGTCAAAACATGGATGGCGTTCCAGCCAACCAGCGCCCGGTCAATATGGTGTTCCAGTCCTATGCCGTTTTCCCGCACATGACGGTCAGGGAAAATGTTGCCTACGGGTTGAAGGTAACCGGCGTGCCTGCCGCGGAAATAGCCCCTCGTGTTGAGGAAGCTCTTGAGATGGTGCAGATGGGTGCCATGGCAGACCGCAAGCCGGATCAGCTTTCAGGCGGTCAGCGCCAACGTGTTGCCCTTGCCCGCGCGCTGGTCAAGCGGCCGAAGGTTTTGCTGCTGGACGAGCCTCTTTCGGCGCTTGATGCAAAATTGCGCGAGCACATGCAGCTTGAGCTTGCCCGCCTGCAACAGGCGATCGGGATCACCTTCATCATTGTGACCCATGACCAGGATGAAGCTTTGTCCATGGCTGACCGAATTGCTGTTATGGAGAAGGGTGCAGTGCGCCAGATTGCCGGTCCGGAAGAGCTTTATGAAAAGCCCCAGACCCGCTTCGTGGCTGATTTCATTGGCAAGATAAACCTGATTGATGCAACTGTTTCCGGTGTTGCCAAGGGTGGGGTGGTTTGCACTGCCAAGGGTCTTGGCAAAGTGGAGGTGCCTCATGTCGGCAAAGCCAACGGCAAAGTCTCGTTGGCTGTTCGCCCGGAAAAACTTGACCTGTCGTCGAAGGCGCCGACGCGCAAAGGTGACATTAGTGTCAAGGGTGTCATCCGGGATGTAGCGTATTATGGTGATGTGTCCAATGTCTTTGTCAGCTGTGCCGACGGACTGGAACTGGCAGTCAACGTGCAAAACGACCGCGCAGCAAGCGGTTCTCTGGAGAACGGGAAGGCCGTGTGGCTAAGCTGGCATCCTGAAGACACTCTGGTTCTAACGGAGTAGGTGACGTCTGCCATGGCAAGCCCTAAAGCACCGATCGGTGATGCTGCGTTCCGGCGCAAGGACCTCATGGGGTCATCCGTCGAAGCCAGTTATGCAGGCGCATTGTCGTTCATGCGACGCAAATACACCCGCAACCTGAAAGGTGTGGATGTTGCTGTAACCGGCATTCCTTTCGACCAGGCCGTTACAAACCGGCCTGGCACGCGCTTTGGCCCGCAAGCTGTCCGCGCAGCGTCGGCGCAGCACGCCTGGGGCCCATTCTGGCCCTGGCGGTTTGACCCGTATGACACCCTTGCCGTAGTGGATTATGGCGATTGCTTCTTTGACTGGGGGCGCAAGCAGGACGTGCCAAAAGCCATCGACAAACACATTTCAGGCATTGTCTCGAAGGGGGTTTGCCCGCTTACCTTTGGCGGCGATCACTACATCACTTATCCGGTTTTAAAGGCCGTTGCGCGCCGGCACGGACCTCTTGGCCTGGTTCAGTTCGATGCTCACCGCGATGTTGAGGAAAATGCCAGCGCCGGCCGCATCGATCATGGCAGCATGTTTTCTCTGGCATTGCAGGAAGGCCTGGTAGATCCGGCCCGTTCCATCCAGGTCGGAATTCGCACCTGCTTCAAGGGCGAGGACGCCATGGGAATGCAAGTGCTGTTTGCCGACCAGGTTCATGCCATGAGTGCTTCGGATGTGGCGGAAACCATCCGCAAACGGTTGGGCACGGGTGCCTCATATCTGACGTTTGACATCGATTTTCTCGACCCTGCCACTGCTCCGGGCACAGGTACTCCGGTACCCGGCGGCTTCACGAGCTATCAGGCACTGGCAATATTGCGGGAGATGAAAGGCATCGATTTCACTGGAATGGACCTGGTTGAGGTTTCCCCAGCGTACGATCATGCCGAAATGACCTCGAATGCAGCCGCCACGATTGCTGCAGAGATGTTGTGCCTGAAAGCCTACGCCGCAGGTGCACGCGCCCAACCGATGACCGGTTGAACCGCCATGTCGAGGCACGGCTTTTCAAGTAGCTGAATCGCTCTGGTCACGTTGGTCAAGTATGTCTGCACGCTTTGCAATCGCCCGGGAAAAGGCATTTTAAGCGTTCGCAGTCTTACTTCAGACCGGCGTCAAGAGCCTGGAATTTGGTCGTCAAATTACCCTTGATCGAGGGCATCACGGCAATCAGCGCCAGGCCAGTAGCAGCGGCTATCAGCGTGTACTCAATTGCAGTTGCACCTTCTTCGTTCTTGATGAACGTGGCGATCGACTTGAACATACTCTCTCTCCCTGAGCTTGCACCCGGCAAGCGCGGTAATGTTGGACCCGGAACCCCTTGCAAACCAGTTGCGCGTCAGGGTCGATACTCGGTCACAAATGTAAATGATCCATGAACGGAACATGTTTGCCGCAGAGATGTTTATGGATGTCTTAATGCAAACACTAAAATTCTAAGGGTACACTGCAGCACCCGGAAAACTGCCATTAGGACAGCAAATCACGCACCCTGTAATACAACATTCCCATGGTTAGGGCAGGCCGCCTCAGTACGCCGCCAGGAAAGGCTAGGTGGCGGATGCGGGAGAACACGTCAAAGCGGGACGTATCGCCCATGATGGCATTGGCCAGTGTCTTGCCAAAAATGCCGCTGAGAACAAGGCCCTGACCGGAATAGCCATGGGCATAGTAGATGGTGTTGTCGACGCGCCCCATCTCCGGCAACCGGTTATTGGTGATGCCGATGTGTCCGCCCCAGGCATACTCCATCTTGACGTCTGCCAGTTGCGGAAAAATTTTCAACACGCGCGGCTTCATGTTGGCCCCAAGATCGGACGGGTGGATGCCGGAATAGCTGCATCTGCCGCCGAACAGCAAGCGATTGTCAGCACTGAGGCGGAAGTAGTCGACCACATAGTTGCTGTCGCATACCGCTTCATTGTCGCGGATCAGCGCGTGTGCACGCTCTTCGCCAAGAGGTTCGCTGGCCACCATGTAGCTGGCTACCGGCATGACGTGATGTGTCAGGCCGGGCACCAGATTGCCGATGTAGGCATTGCACGCGACGACAATCTGCAGGCATTTTATAACCTTGCCTGATTTCAGCGTTACGCTAGGCGAATTACCGCCGGCAAGACTGGTCACTTCCGTGTTTTCAAAAACCTGACCACCCGCGCCAATCACGGCATCAGCAAGACCAAGGGTGTAGTTGAGCGGATGCATGTGGCCGGAATCCTGCTCACGCAGTGCACCATGGTAGGTATTGCTGCCAAGCTTCGCTGACAGCTCTTCGCGCGAAAGCATCGATAACTCGGTTGCGCCGTATTTTTCCAGTTCGTCCCTGTGTTGCTTCAACTCGTCCATGTGGCTGGCGCGCGATGCGGCATGCAGGAAACCCCATGTCAGGTCACAGTTGATCTTGTGATCCTTGATGCGTTGCTCGATCAGGCGCTTTCCGGCCTCAGCCACGTCAAAACAGACGCGCGCATCAGCCTCTCCAAGCTGTTTCTCGAACTTGCCCATACCCGGCGAAAATCCAGTGCACACTTGCCCGCCATTGCGCCCGGTTGCACCCCAGCCCACCGGGCCGGTGTCGAACACCGCGACCTTGCGGCCCGCCAGGGCAAGTTCCAATGCTGCAGATAGGCCGGTAAGACCGGCCCCGATGACGCAGATATCCACATGCTCCGGTACGTCTGTGACAGCACACGTACGCAGCACTCGGTTTGCGCTCGCGCGGTAGTAGGTCGTCTGGTCCAGAACAGCGTCGTTCATGCAGTCCTCAAGTACCATTCATAGTCAATCTGAGGAATTGAGAAGTGATGGTTTTCTGCTTCGAAGCTGCGTGCAGCGAGGTAGCAATCGCACCAATCTGCGCCAAGGTACTCGTCAAGGAAATTGCTTTCGTCAAAAGCAGCCAATGCGACCGGCCAACGGATAGGCAACTCGATACCGGTCTTCGGTCTCGTAACCGTCACCTGAAATTGGTGGTGGCGGCATCAGCTTGTTGACTATGCCGTAGTGCATGCCGGCCAGTACCGTAGCCATCACAAGGTAAGGGTTTGCGTCTGCTCCTGCGACACGGTGCTCGATACGGATCGCCTTTTCGCTGCCGCCTGGAATGCGAAGCGGTACAGTCCTGTTGTCGCCACCCCACAGCCCGCGCACCGGTGCATAGGTGCCAGGCCGCAGCCGCCGGTAGGAGTTGGCGTTGGGTGCAAATATCGCCATGCCTTCGCGCATGGTGGTCAACAGCCCGGCAATTGCATGGCGCATGGTGTCCGAGATGGGTCGCTCTATTTTCGGGTCCATCTCCCCAGCCAGAACGTTGTTGCCATCCTTGTCCAAAAGGCTGCAGTGAATGTGCAGTCCGCAGCCGGCCTGTTCGGCAAACGGTTTGGCCATGAAGCTGGCGATAACGCCATGCTTGCGCGCCACCGACTTGATGCAGCGCTCCAGTTGGATCGCCTGATCGCATGCCTTCAATGCATCGTCAATGTGGTGGAGGTTGATCTCGAACTGCCCTGTTGCATACTCGGTGACGAACGTTTCTGCGGGCAGGTCCTGTTCCTTGCACACCTGCTGGATCTCGTCCAGCAGCGCTTCAAAATCGTACAGTTCCTCCAGACCGTAAACGTTCACCGTTGACGGACGCCAACCGGTTTCACAGCCTCGCGCAGGGCGCACTTCACCCTTTGAAGCAGCCTTCTGGTCGATCAGGTAGAATTCGTACTCGATGGCTACAACCGGGGTCAGGCCCATTTTCTTGAACCGTCCGAGAACGTTGGAAAGTATGTGCCGTGGGTCAGCAAAGTGAGGTTTGCCGTCTGCGTCCACCATCGACGCCAGCACTTGCGCAGAAGGTCTCAATGCCCAGTCAATCCTCGCCAGTGTGCCTTCCACTGGAAAGCACAGGAAATCGGGGTCACCATCGGATGAACCATAGTTGAGAGTGCCGATGTTCTGGCCTGTCCAGTCCAGCAGGTAGATTGAGCCGGGCATGCGCACACCTTCAGTGTACAGCTTGGGCAGGTATTCGGGCGAAAGTTGTTTGCCCCGCAAGATGCCGTTCATGTCTGGCACCAGCATGTCTATCGACACAATCTCGGGGTTGTTGGCGAGGAATGCGACTGCCTCGCTATCTGACTTCGAAGAATTTTTCATTGAGACCTTCAAGACTTGATAAGCGAAATGAGATGCGTCACTTGCTGGTAGCCGCCGCCGATACTTTGTCGACTATAATCCAGTAAGTCATTTTTTTCGTCATGCAAACAGGTTAAGGTTGATCTTCCTCAACTGGCTGTGTGCATTCTGCACAAAGTTCTGCAGCCAAATTTTCAACGGTGGTCCATGTCTCCCGAAGAAGTACAGAATTGGTTCAAACAACACAACATCGACGAAATTGAATGCCTGGTGCCTGACCCGGCAGGCACGCCTCGCGGCAAGATCCTGCCTGCCAGCAAGTTTCTCAAGAGTCTCGGCGGCACCTCGCTGCGTCTGCCTGAGGATATATTCATTCTTACCGTAACTGGCAAATACTCCTGGCAGGATTCACCCGTGTCCGATGCTTCGGGTGATGTCTACCTGGTCCCTGACTTCAACACCTTGAAGTTGGTGCCGTGGCATGTGAACCCGACTGCGCAGGTCATTTGCGATTGCTACTATCTGGACGGTCAGCCGGTCGACATTTCTCCTCGCTTCGTGCTGCAGCGCGTGCTTGAACTCTATGCAGAAAAGGGCTGGAAGCCGGTCGTTGCACCGGAGCTTGAATTCTACCTGGTGAAAAAGAATATCGACGCAGACTACGCACTGGAAGCTCCGGTAGGCACCAGCGGAAGGGCCGAGAAGGTAGGCCAGGCGTATGGTATTGACGCCGCCAACGACTTTGATCCGATCGTTGAAGACATTTACGACTTTTGTGAAGCCGAGGAAATCGACATCGATACGATCAGCCACGAGAGTGGCCCGGCGCAGCTTGAAATAAACTTCAACCATGGCAACCCGGTGGAACTGGCAGACCAGGTGTTTTTGTTCAAGCGCACAGTCCGTCAGGCAGCGCTCAAGCATGGCGTCTATGCCACCTTCATGGCAAAGCCGCATCAGGATGAGGCTGGTTCTGCCATGCACCTGCACCAGTCGGTTCTGGATATCAAAACCGGCAAGAACGTGTTCAAGGGAAGGGGCAACAAGCCGTCAAGCCTGTTCATGTCGCATGTCGGCGGCTTGCAGCGTTATACCGCTGCCGCCATGGGCTTCTTCGCGCCAAATGTAAATTCATACCGGCGTCTGGTGCCGGACAGTGATGCGCCGACCAATACCCATTGGGGTATCGACAATCGCACGGCGCCGTTGCGCATGCCCAACTCCGACCCGGACAATACACGCATTGAAAACCGGGTGCCGGGAGCGGACTCAAACCCTTACCTGTGCATAGCAGCATCGCTTGCCTGCGGTTATCTGGGCATGGTTGAAAAGCTCAAGCCCACGGATCCCATCGAGGGTTCGGCCTATCGGTATGCCAGTTCTCTGCCGATCAATCTTGATGACGCCATGTCAAAGCTGAACTACTCGCGCCCGCTCAAGAAGGTGCTAGGGCAGCGCTTTGTGGAAGCGTTTATGGCAGTGAAGGAAGAAGAGCAGGTTCAATACCGCAAAGTGATTTCTTCGTGGGAACGCGAGTTTCTACTGCTGAATGTGTAGCCAGAAGTTGCACGGAAGACAGGGCAATTTGTCTACCTGAACTAAAGCAGCTTCAAGCCAAAGACGAAGTTGGCCACTTGCCGCGATTGGCGTCTCCGGATGCGGCTATGACAGCCTTGCGCAACTTTCAACTGCCGTACGCGTCGATGCCAATGCAAAAGCTGGCGAGGTTTTTACACCCCGCCAGCTCTTGCGTCAGGCTCCTGTCAGAGCAGGTTACTTCTTGCGTACTTCCTCAGGTGCGAGCATCAGGAAGTCGTTGTCTTCGCCCGCGACATGGCATTCGTGGCAGAACGTCACGCCGGCCGAATTCGATGCCTTTGTCACGCCCATTGTGCCACCACCTGGCAAGATCGCCGCATAACGCCAGTCCGCAGTTTCTGCGTTAAAGCCTTTCGTCATCTTTTCCATGATGAACAATGGACCAAGGTTTGCCTGACCATCCTTGCCAATCGTGAAGCTCGGCTTTGCGGCGGTCGTTCCGACGGGCACCTTTTTCACATCGTTCCACTTGGTGTAGGCATTTTTGCCAATACTGTTCACCAGATTCTGCACCTTGCGTCCGCCGTGGGTTGCGCTGGTGTATGGGTGAACTGTGACCTGCTCGAAGCTCTTCCACTTGGTTGCTGCCCAGTGTTTGCCACCGGCATATGATTTGACCATCACCGGTTTCAGGCAATCAAAAAGTGCAATAGCTTCATCGGAAGTGAGCTCAACATCAGTTGCTGCTGCCGCTGCTGCACATGGATTGCAGGGGTTGCATGGATTGGCCGCGCTCTTTGCCGCTGCACACGGGTTACAGGCTGCTGCTGCCTTGCACGGATTGCAGGGGTTGCACGCCTTTGCCGCTGCACACGGGTTACAAGCTGCTGCTGCCTTGCACGGATTGCAGGGGTTGCACGCCTTTGCCGCTGCACACGGGTTACAGGCTGCTGCTGCCTTGCACGGATTGCAGGGGTTGCACGCCTTCGCCGCTGCACATGGATTGCACACTGCAGCAGTCTTCAGCCTGGGTACATAGCAGCCTGTTGCTGCACTCGCTGAAGCTGCACAGGGGTTGCAAGGGTTACAGGCCTTAGCCGCACACGGGTTGCAGGGGTTGCATGCCTTGGCTGCCGCACAAGGGTTACAGGCCTTTGCCGCACACGGGTTGCAGGGGTTGCATGCCTTGGTTGCCGCACAAGGGTTACAGGCCTTTGCCGCACACGGGTTGCAGGGGTTGCATGCCTTGGCTGCCGCACAAGGGTTACAGGCCTTTGCCGCACACGGGTTGCAGGGGTTGCATGCCTTGGCTGCCGCACAAGGGTTACAGGCCTTTGCCGCACATGGGTTGCAGGGGTTGCATGCCTTGGCTGCCGCACAAGGGTTACAAGCCTTCGTTGCTGCACACGGGTTGCATGCTGCTTTCTTAACTGCCGCACATGGGTTGCAGGCCGCCTTGGTAGCTGCGCAGGGATTGCACGCTGCGCGGGCTGTTGGTGTTTCGATGACATGAACAAATGCAACCGCCCCGGCTGAAAGCCCCAGCGCAATTGGCAGAGCAGCTGCACTTCTCATTAGGTTTGATTTGAAGCTCGACATTGTTTCCTCCAGTAAGTTGTTGCCAGGGCGACGTATTGAACATGCCAACCACCATAGGACCGCTCACTGTCACGGTGTGGTCACGATCAAGTCCCTGACACTCAACTTGCTGTGAACTTTCGTTAATGTTTTGAAGCCGGCGCAATCTCAATCAACCTGAAGCCGATGAGAATGTGCTTGATGGCGTTCGGCCGGGAATGCCGCGCCGCAGGGCGGCAAACACCGCAACCCTTGTCGTCCCAAGAACCACCCTTGACAATGGAGCGGTTGTTGCCGGCAGTCGTTGCTGTCCATTCGAATACCTGTCCTGCCGCATCCATCATGCCATAGGCGCTGGCACCGGACGCAAAGCTGGCGACAGGCATCGTGGTGAACGGGCCGGTGTCGTGGCTGTTCAACCGGGCCGGGTCAAACTCGTCTCCCCATGGAAAGCGGGCGCCACTTTCTCCGCGGGCAGCTTTTTCCCATTGTTCTTCGGTGGGCAGTTGCCAGGTTGATTTTGTATTGGCAGAAAGCCATCTCGCAAAAGCCTCTGCATCGGTCTTCGACACCAGCACCACAGGGTGCTGCTCGCGACCCTTTGGCATAGCGCCGCCCGACCACGCGAATTGTCGTGTGCGGGAAAACGGGTGGGCCAGCCGGTAGGATTTCCACGTTGCTTCATCCACCCCTGGCGGCCGGTGTCCGGTCTGCTTGATGAAGACGGAGTACAGTGCATTGGTGACCGGTGCCCACATGATCCGGAAACCGGGTAAGGTGATTCTCGTGCGCAGGTGCTCAAACTCGTACCACTTGTTCGTGCGGGTAATTGAATGGCCATACGCCCGCTCGTCCAGTTGATAGGCTGCCTCTCTCTCGGCCCGGTCCGAGCCGGAAATGAACGCTCCAGCCGGAATATCCACTGTCTCCGGTGCGACGACTTTCGCAGACCGCTGGTGTTGACAGCACTGCACCAGCGAGAACCACTGCCGCGACTGCAAGGCCCCGCAAACTCATGCAGTGTTTCGAATGCTGGACAGCGCCTTTTCAACGGCTTCAATCTGTTGCTTGATATTGATGTCTATGATGGAAGTAATTTCCAGATCTCGATCCTCATAAACATCGATGCCCGGCTTGGACGCAGCCCACTGCTTCACCGTCTTGTCACGTTCAATCAGCAGCCTTTCGATTTGTGGCCGGTAAAGCTTGAAGATGGCGGTTAGTGCGCGGTTGGTGGCAAGGCACGGATAGGTGAGGTCCATACTGAACCTGTCGAGCATCGCAATGACGGTTTCCGCCGGGTAGAATGTTTCGTCCGTCACCCAGCGGTTCGTGGTGAACAGTCCAATCGGCTCGCCGGGCTTGTTCATCGAGATGGCCACGAAATGCGTCAGCGCGTCCTTGCCTTCGGGGCGTTTGGCAGTTCCCTTGTACACTTCCGGCTTGGCTCCGGCGGGCATGCCAGCTGCTCGCAGAAACGTGTGGAAGTGGCCGTGCTCGCCACTGTCCGGCCGGTGCGCATGGTAGTAGAATTGCGAGTGGCTTTCGTCGTCGTAGACATCGCCCTTGGGGTAGTGATCCAGCTCGTAGAAGGTTCCCTGATTCGCCAGGCACTGGCCAACCATGTTCTGGCCAGACTTGCGCAGCACTCGAAGCATATCCTGCAACGTGCGTCCCGCGCTGGCCATTTCTTCCAGCTTCTTTTGCGGCATCGCCGAGAGCAGGGGGGTGATATCGATACTAATGTTCTGGTTGGTCAGCATGAGACGCATACTAGTCCAGTTTGAAGCGGGCGCGAAGCCTTCAAGGGGTTGCTTTCAAGTGAATGTGACTTTGCTTGATCCGGTCTGCTACAACTATATGATGTGAGACACGCGTACCAGCACGCGTTGCTTTCGTGCAAGGGTTGGTAGTCTCCGGATGAGACCCGGCACATGCTGGCAAAGGGGAGGATCACCATATGTTGAAGAGCACTACCAAACTGGCGGCGTGTATGTGTCTGGCCATTGCAGGAGCGATGAGCCTGCCGCCAGCCACCATTGTCCCGCCGGCAATGGCTGCGAAAGGAAATGCCGCCCCCGATGCCTCTGCCACCAGACAGGCCATCATCAGCATCCTCACCACGAAGGACAGGCTACCGCTGCCTATTGAGCGCGTACGGGATGTCTTGAAGCAGCACTACCTGGACAATGACGGCGCCATCCTGTGGGTGGGTACAAGCCGCATGACGCCCTTGGCCCAACGCCTCGAATTTGCAGAGGATGACGGCTTGCTTTCATCTGATTACCCGGTCGACTACCTGATTGATCTGCGAGATCAGATCGACCCGGCCAACTCGTTGGCAGCAGGATATGCCGAGGTTGCCTATTCCGCCTTTTTCCTGGGCTATGCAAAGGATCTGGCTACCGGGCGGGTTATACTCAACAAGATCGATCGTGACGTGTTCATGAAACCGCGAGAGCTTGAGCTGTTGCCGCTATTGCAGGGGCTGGCGGAGAACCGGAACCCGTCGAGCTATCTCAATTCAGTGGAACCACCAAATCCGCACTACCGGGCTTTGAAGTCATTGCTGCGCAAGTACCGCACGATCACCGGCT
This sequence comes from uncultured Alphaproteobacteria bacterium, assembly GCA_963787895.1. Taxonomy (GTDB): domain Bacteria; phylum Pseudomonadota; class Alphaproteobacteria; order Rhizobiales; family Aestuariivirgaceae; genus Anderseniella. The sequence goes on from CAWBEX010000007.1 coordinate 583,158, forward strand.
ATGGTGGCTGGGGAACCGTGGAGCGCGGGGAAGTGCTCAAGCCGGGCATGAGTGATCCGCGCGTGCCCCAGCTGCGCAGCCGTCTGGAAAAATCCGGCGACATAAGTCCCCGGAACATGAATGAGCCGAACCTCTATTCACCTGATCTGGTCTTGGCAGTGGAGCAGTTTCAGAAGCGCAATGGCGTAGACGTTGATGGCGTCATTGGGCCAGGCACATTGTCCATGCTGAATGTCTCTGCGGAAGAGCGCATGCGTCAGATTATCGTCAACATGGAGCGCTGGCGCCACATGCCGCGTGATATGGGCGATCGCCATTTGATGGTGAACATTGCAGCGTTCGAAATGTACAAGTACAGGGATGGTTCACTGGTTGAAGCCCGCCCGGTGATGGTTGGCAAGAACCAGCACCAGACGCCCATTTTCTCCGACGAGCTTGAGTATGTGGAAATCAATCCGACATGGACGGTTCCATATTCAATCGCCACCAAGGAAATGCTGCCCAAGCTGCAAAGCAACCCTACCTATCTGGGCGAGAACTTCCAGTTGTTGCAGGGTGGCAAGGAAATTCCGTTTTCGGCAGTGAACTTCAACAGCTATTCACGAGGCGATTTTCCGTTCACTATCCGGCAGAAACCCGGCGCGAAAAACGCGCTTGGCATCATCAAGTTCATGCTGCCAAACCGCCATGCAATCTATCTGCACGACACACCCGCACGTGCCCTGTTTGGCAAAACGCAACGAGCGTTCAGTCACGGCTGTATTCGCGTTTACAAACCGCTTGAGTTCGGTGTCACGGTGCTATCCGATCTGCCAGGCTGGGATCTAAAGCGGTTGGAGGCTGTTGTCGAAAGCCGTGAAACGACCCGCGTCAAACTGCCGAACAAGATCCCTGTCCATATTGTCTATGCAACGGCATGGCGCGGCGAGGGTGGGTCGGTAGAGTTCCGTGCGGACATTTATGGCCGCGACAAGAAACTCTACAACGCGCTGTTTGGCAAACCGTCTTCATAGAAATTGCACCGGCAAGCAAATCCTCGCGGACCACCTGCCGGCGCAACCCCCGGATACTGGCTCTGCAAACTCTCTTATTGTGCAGCGCCGACTGTGGTCGGTTCTGGAAGTGTCATGTCCGTTGGCACGGCCAGAAGCTGATCCAGACTGGTCATCTGCGGTTGTTGCGAAGAATCGGCGCGATTTGTTGCCGAAAATGGTTTTGCCGCTTCACCCGACGCTGATGGCGCAATCCGGTCATAGAACAGCTTTTTACCGCCTGCTGAAGCCTCTGCAACATTGTTCGGCGGATCAATCTGCGCAACTGGCTGGTTGCTGGTCGCGTTTTCGCTGCTGTCTGGGGAGCTCCAACCCGGCAGCAAGCCGGCCAAAGAGGCTGTGGCGATGCGCGCTTGCCGTTCAGCATGGTAGCCGATCTCCGGTCCGTACAGCCCTAGCGTGACACCGCTGGTGACGCAAAGCACACCCAGGCTTACCGCAGCGACAAACTTTGTCGCCATGCTGGTCGCCCGGTAGGCGTGCGTCGGCCGCTTCATGCGCTGTTGGCGAATTGCAGCTACAGAGAAGTTGACAGCCCGTTCCCTGCTGATTCTTTCATCCATCCGAGGGTCGCCCAGCAGATTGTCCTGCATTGCCGGGACTGTCCTGTCGCGGCTGGGCGCTTCAAACTCATCATCGTCAAGGTGTTGCGGGAACAGGCGCGGAGTACACTTTGCAGCTGCCGTGTCATGCTCGCTCTTGTGGCGAGGACGCGATATTGGCTCTCTGACCCGCTTGATAACCGGACCGTCGTCAAAATCCGGATCATCGTCATTTTGTGGTTCGAGCCGGAAGGCATAGGACATATTCCGCGCAGGTGCGCGAAGTTCACAAGGTTCATGAAAGGCATTGACTGGCGCGTCCGGCGTTGCCGGTGCGCACTCTGTGTCAAGGTCCTTGCCGATGAGGGGGCGTTCGGCAGTGGCTGACATCTGAGGGTTCCCTTGAAATTCCGTTAGAGCCGTTCCCTGAGTTTGCAGCATTGGCGTCGAAATCGACCTCAATATGATCGGTATGAGGCAATTTTGTGCAGGCGCATCAAGGCGATATACTGGCACTGCCCGTCATTCCGGTTCTATCTGGTACTTGCCGTCGGTGCCAATGCTATGGTCTATCGTGGTCACCATTTTTGGTTAAGGGGCGGAGTTCCGTGCAGAAAATTGTTGAACCCTTCAAGGCCAAGGCGGCAGCGCGCGCTGGTCTAGTCGTCTATCCTGAAGGTACAGATGAGCGTGTTGTCGAGGCTGTGTGTATCCTGCGCGACATGGGTTTGTCGCGCGCAGTGCTACTGGGTAAACCAGAACGGATTGCCGGTATTTTCCGGGATTTCGGGCTGTCGCACCGTGGAATAGAGCTTCTGGATAGTGCAGCTTCGCCGGACTTGCCTGCCATGGAAAAGGCACTGCTGGATAAGAAGCCGGAACTGGGTCAGCAGAAGGCTGCGGCCATGGTGCGCGACCCGCTATATTTCGCCGGTGCCATGGTTGCCGCCGGTAAGGCGGACGGTATGATTGCAGGTGCTGCCTCCGAGACCGGCAAAGTGATTTCCGCCTCACTGCGGACCATTGGCTTGAAACCTGGCGCGAAGCGGTTGTCCAGCTACTTTCTCATGTCTGTTCCCAATCATAGAGGGCAGGGGCGCAAGGATTTCCTGTTTGCCGACTGTGCAGTAAACATAGACCCTCCTGCAGAAGACCTGGCGGAGATCGCCATCGCAACCGGTAAAACCGCAGCGCAATTGCTTGCCGAACCTGCGCGTGTGGCGTTGCTGTCATTTTCCACCAAGGGCAGTGCGGCCCATGACAATGTCACCAAGGTTACGCAGGCACTGCAGATTGCGCGCGAACAGGCGCCGGACATGGCCATGGACGGCGAGTTGCAGGTTGACGCTGCTCTGGTTCCGTCCGTGGCGGAGCGCAAGGTGAAAAGCACGGTTGGCGTCGCCGGGAACGCAAATGTGCTGATCTTCCCGGACCTCAACTCCGGCAATATTGGCTACAAGCTGGTGCAGTATATGGCCAATGCGGATGCCATCGGACCGTTTTTTCAGGGTTTCAACAAGCCGGTGTGCGATCTTTCGCGAGGTTGCTCGGTTGATGATATCGTGTCTGCAGCCATCATTCTCATGGCAACTTCCTGAACAGCTCAGACAGTTTTTCCATGTGCTTGTGGTGATCAAAGCGCTGCGCGATAGTGGCGGCCGCTGCCTGCCCGATTCGCTGCCTAAGCTCCGGATCAGCGATTGCCTTTCGCAGTGCAAGTTCCAGTTGCTCAACGTCTTTTTGATCTACAAGCAGTGCGTTTTTGCCATCTGCAAACAGTGCCGGGATTTCCGAGATGCTGGTTGTCACGCAGCAGGTGGCTTGGGCGGCGGCTTCTGCAAGTGAGTTTGGAAGCCCGTCCATGTCGCCATTGCGGTCTATAATGCACGCCAGCGCAAACAGGTCGCGTTCGTGCAATCTCGCCTCGATTGCATCTAGAGTCTGATACCCGAGAAAACGGACACGGTCTTTAATTCCGAGGTTTTTCGCCTGGCGCTGAAGCGCGTTGGTATTGCCCGGGCCAATGTGTTCAAACCTCCATGCGACATTGCTGGGGATTCGGCCAAGCGCCTGGATCAGCTCTGTAAATCCCTTCTTCTCCACTATCCGTCCCACACTCAAGATGAGGACCGGATCGCCTGCGTCAGATCCGTCGCGGCGCGAGTGCTCGCGTCTGCGCCTCAGAGCATTTTCAAGCACTACTCCGTGCATGACGGTGTGTATCTTGCCGGGGTCACTTGTGTGCGCGCGAAGTATCGCGGCTCCGTGTCCCGTACAGGTTGAAACCCAGCTAACTGATTGCAGTTTGGTCTTCATGTCTCGCGGTGTGGCCAGCCATATGTCACGTGCGTGAGCGCTGCATGTCCATGGCGTGCCAGTCATCGCTGATGCAAATTTCGCAACTGATGCGGGGTGCTTGAAGAACTGCGCGTACAGGACGTCCGAAGCTGGTGAAAGGTCTGGCGCAATCACAATGGCCTTGGCGAAGTTGGCAACGCTGGCAAGAGCCGTGCGTGCAGACAAGCCGTCGCACAGCAATCTCAGTGCATCAGCGTAACCAGGCATGTGTCTGGTCTTTTGCCAGGCCGAAACAAGCCGCGCAAACCTGATCACAATGTTGCGCGATGGTGGGGTAATCTTGGCTTGCAGCGTATCAAACGGCGACCCGTTAGCTGCATCATTGCCGCGCGCCTTGAGCGGGTAAATCACCAAGCGGTGCCCGATCTGCTCTAGGCTGGCCAACTCTTGTGCGATGAATGTTTGCACGCGGCTTGGAAAATTTGGCACCAGCACGACTATACGTCTGCCCGTCATACTTGTCCTGTCGCTTGTCCCTGTTCAATTTCATATACGGACCATGTGTGGTTGGCCACCAAAAACCCCTTGCTGTCATATCAATGACTTCAGCAAACCCAGCATTGCAAGAGATGCCAGCAGGCATACTGCCATGCGCCGGAAATTTTCAGGTGCCGCGAGATTGAACTTGCGCCCTCCCAACCACACTCCGGCTGCAAGCAACGGCACGCACATGGCCGCCGCAACAAATGTCTGAAGCGTCACAAACCCGTTCAATGCGAGTATCGGCAATGCCACTACATCTATCGCGCACAGATAGAATATCATGGTGCCACGGAAGGTTGCGGCAGACAGGCTCTGGGCTGCGAGAAAGAGTGCAACTGGAAGCCCGCCAACTGCAGCTGCGTTTGCAATGCCTGACACGACACCGACAGCTAGTGTGCTGCCGGTACCCGCTCTTGCCTTCAACGACCAGCCGGCAAGCAGGCAAGCACACATTGCGAGAATCCATATCGAAATCACCAACCGCACAATGTCGATGTCCAGCGCGCTTATGAAAAAGATGGATGCCGGCATGGCAACGCTGGCCCCTGCGAGCAGCAGTAGTAGCGTCTTCCCGTTCAGGCTGGCCCACGCGCCGCGGGCCTGGCCGGCGGTGGCGGCCACTTCCAGCAGCATCACAACAGGCACAAGGTTCAACGGGCTGGTCACCAGCGCTGATGCCGTCACGACCAGTGCCGAGAACCCGAAACCCGAATAGCCGCGTATGAAAGCTGCGCCAAAAACAGCAATGGCCAACCACAGCATTGCGGCTGGGGTCAGATCGAAAGGTGGTGCCACGTGTCGTTCCTCAGACTGAAAGCTGGGATAGCCGCAAAGACAAACAAATTACACATCTGCGCACAACTTACGCAATTCCTGTTGCCTCTTGCGAACATCGTCGGCCTGCTCGTTGCATCCCATTTGATCGTAGGTTGCGGCAAGCTGTTCGAATTTGCTGTAGCAATGGCGTTGCAGGAAACTGTCAGGTACTGATTGCAGACGCTTCGCGCGCAACACTGCACGTTCCTTTGCATGCAGGACCTGTTCGAGCATGGCCAGTTTGTCCTGGCTCTTGCCGCCGCTCCATATGCGGTATTGAGCCAGCTGTGCGGGATGGTATACCGCCCGGTACTTCTGCAGGATGCGCAACCACATATCGTAGTCTTCACATTTCTTCATAACCGGATCAAACAGGCCAACATCTTCGAATGCCGTGCGTCGAACCAGTGTGGTTAGTACAGGTATGTAGTTGTACATGAACAATGTCTCGAGGCAGATCATCGGCTGCACCGATATGAAATCGCTCCAGCGGCCGGTGATTCTCCCATCTTCGTTGATGAGGTCAGCGTCTGAGAAAACCAGAGCAATGTCCGGGCTATCCTCCAGCAATGGCACTTGTCGAGCCAGCCGTTCAGGCAGCCATAGATCATCATCATCGAGAAACGCAACGTATTTGCCCGAAGCCGCCGCGATTGCAGTGTTTCTGGCGCCACTCAGCCCCTGGTTCTGCTGATGGATAATGGTTGCCCGGTCCGCATATTTTTGCAGAGCTGTTTGGGTGTCGTCAGTTGAGCCATCGTCCACAATGATCAACTCGAAATCTTTGTACGTCTGGTCAAACACACTTTTGATGGCGCCAGTCACCATGTGGGCGCGGTTGTAGGTGGTGACGATGGCGCTAACGGCCGGCATTGGCTGCAACCGTTTCATATAGGGCGAGCAATTTTGCTCGCTGGACATCTTCATTGAAATGTTCGCTTACATGGGCTCGGGCCAGTGCGGCGGTGGCGCACATCGCTTTGTGCTCATGGGTTGCAGCGCCGGTGATGGCTTGTGCCAGCGCATCCACGTTCATCGGCTCCACAAGCCGGCCAAACTTTTCAATGCAACTGCCCCTGTACGCAGGCAGGTTGCCCGTCAGGAAAGGCACTTCACATGCAGCCGCTTCAAGCATGCTGGATGGAAATGCATCCGCGCGCGGGTAGTTGATGACAATATCCGATATGCCAAACATGCCCGGCATCATTTCATGTCGTACTTCCGGCAGCCAGAGCAGCCTGCTGCCAATGCCAAGCTTGTCCGCGCGTTCTTGAAGGTCCTGTTCCATTTTCTGGCGGTCCCACGATCTGGTCAATTTGATGAAGGCCAGCATTGCATTGCCGGGCAGGCCAGGCATCGCCTTGGCGAACGCATCAATGATCATGTCGTGGTTGTAGCCATCTCCGATGCCGCGCACCGAAAAAAAGATCAGGCCATCCTCGGGAACGCCCAAGGTCTTCCGCCAAGCACTTCGTTGCGCGGCATTGACTTTGCGGAAGCGGCGCGTGTTGACACCAAGCGGCAGTAATTCACACGGCAAGCCGGGAAACCTGGCCTTGGTTGCCGCAAGCAACACTTCGCTCTCGACAATGGTGGTCGGGTTAGCTTCCAGCATGTGCTGGACCATGGAGTTCAGACGGCTTTGATCGCTGATCAGGGGGTTGAGTGCACCAAACGCTGAAACAATGATGGGCCCCAGCTGCCGCTTTATGTGAACAGCTCCCAGAAAACTGCAATTGTGGGCATGCGCCAGGTGCGGTTTGAATTCATGTGCGATGGAATCAAGTTCCGGGCCCGGATTGTCGGCAGACCGGATCCTGACATGCCTGGCACCGGTGTGCCCGGCCACCTCACCTAGATACCCAGCCCAAATCACCTGATGCCCCCCTTGTACAGCCCAGGTGCACATCCGTGAAGCGGGGGCAGCGTTTTCCGATCCGTACATCAGAATGCGCATATGCCCCTCGCAAACGGCTGACATTGCGGTGTGAGACCGGTTAGCCTTAAACCACTGTACACGCCTGCTCAGGCAACCTTGAAAAGCCGTCGCCTGAGTTCAGGACGGATGCACCGTTTACGAACCGGAGGTTGTCGGCTCCGGGCTGCCGCGATCCCAAGCCTGAGCGTTGATGGTACCAGTTTGTGGGACAATTATCGTCGTTGTCGGCTCCGGGCTGTTGCGGTCCCATGCCTGAGCGTTGATGGTACCAGTTTCTTGGTTAATTCCCGTCGTTGTCGGCTCCGGGCTGTTGCGGTCCCATGCCTGAGCGTTGATGGTACCGATATCTGAGATAATTATCGTCGTTGTCGGCTCCGGGCTGCCGCGATGCGCCGCGCAAACTCCAGCAAAGTCAGTAATTGTGCCGCACTGTTCTATGCGTGGGCTGACATATGCACCCCTGACACTTGGCGATGGAATGCTTGTAGATGCAGTTTCAGCGTGATTCAGCATGGAAATGTCCTTGAACTATTACTCTTGTACCCGAACTGAAACTACCCAGATACGTAGCGTAAGGCAATCGTCTTTCCGTGGTCGGATCAGTAAACTGTTGATAGCAGCGGCTCTTTCATCACCCTATGTCTCGCTAAGCAGCCCCAGCGATAGCAGCTGCTGGCAAAACGAGGTTACATCACTAGTCAGTAGATCTGTGTCGGCTTCATACAGCCTGGCCAGTGCCTCGACAGTTCTGTTGGCAGATCCGTGCTCCGCCAGTTGCAGCCACATCTGCTGGGCTGGCCCGGCGAACCTGTAGTATTGCTCGGTTTCCAGATTCAGCACCATGATGTCGTCGGCCGAGTCTTGTGCAAGTACGTGTTGCGATATCTGGAAATGCCGGTCTGTCATGGTGTCCCTTCACAAGGCCTGATACCCGTGCGGGTAAATCCTTTGAGGCGCTCATGCAAACAAGTTTGTCTTCCACCTGTCTGCAGGTTGTTGTCATTGCAGATGTGAGGGGCCTCAAATCGAACCCGTCTCTTCAAAAGCTTACATGAACAAATGTCCGTTCTGGAAGGGCACAGGCATACGCGCCCGGCAAAACAAAACCCTGCCCACCGGTTGTCGGTGAGCAGGGTGTATGTTGCATTTGCCAGCCTTGTGCGTGGCTGGTCAGAACTTCCTAGACTGCGCCGGCTTGCGGACGCATGTCCTTCGGGTCGATGCCAGCCACCGCGACCGGTGCCTTCATGGCATCGCGGCGGAACGGTTCGCCCAGTTCCTGGTTGATCATCGCTTCGATGAATGTGGTCACGCCCTTCTTCTGGTCTTCAATAGCCTTGTCCAGAGCGGCTGTGAGTTCTTCCATCGTGCGGGCCACGACGCCTTTCAGCCCGCAGGCATCGGCAATCTTGGCGTAGCTCACGTCTTCGTCCAGTTCGGTGCCGACAAAGTTGTCCTGATACCACAGCGTTGTGTTGCGCTTTTCAGCGCCCCACTGGTAGTTGCGGAACACCACCATGGTGATGGCTGGCCATTCCTTGCGTCCAACAGCCGTCATTTCATTCATCGAAATGCCGAATGCGCCATCGCCGGCAAACCCAACAACCGGTGTGTCAGGGCAGGCAATTTTGGCGCCGGTGATGGACGGGAAGCCATAACCGCAGGGGCCAAACAAGCCCGGTGCGAGATATTTGCGGCCGGTCTCGAAAGTCGGATATGCGTTGCCGATGGCGCAGTTGTTGCCAATGTCGGAAGAGGTGATGGCGTCCTTTGGCAATGCCGCCTGTATGGCGCGCCATGCCATGCGCGGGCTCATCCACTTCGGCTTGGCGTTACGAGCGCGCTCATTCCAGGTCGTGCCCGGATCATCGTCTTCGTGATCCATCGACGATAAAGTCTGCAACCATGCAGACTTTGTCTGGTGGATCAGCGCTTCACGGTCCTTGCGTCCGGCATCACCCGCAGTCGGTGCCAGCTTGTCCAGGATCTGTTCAGCAACTGCACGCGCATCACCCTGGATTCCGACACTGACCTTTTTGGTCAGGCCGATGCGGTCGGAGTTGATGTCGACCTGAATGATCTTGGCATTCTTTGGCCAGTAGTCGATGCCGTAGCCGGGCAGGGTGGAGAACGGGTTCAGGCGGGTGCCAAGTGCCAGCACCACGTCTGCCTTGGAGATAAGCTCCATGGCTGCCTTGGAACCATTGTAACCCAGTGGGCCCGCGCCCAGAGGGTGTGAGCCAGGGAATGCATCATTGTGCTGATAGCCTGAACAAACCGGCGCTGACAGTCGCTCGGCCAGTAGGCGGGAAGCCTCGATTGCACCACCGATAACCACGCCTGCTCCGTTCAGGATGACAGGAAACTTTGCCTCTGAAAGAAGCTTTGCAGCCTCGCTGATGGCAGCTTCGCCACCACGCGGACGCTCCAGGCGGACAATCTGGGGAAGCTCAATGTCTATCACCTGTGTCCAGTAATCGCGCGGGATGTTGATCTGGGCCGGTGCGCAACCGCGCCATGCCTTTTCGATGACCCTGTTCAGGACTTCCGCCATGCGCGAGGGATCACGCACTTCTTCCTGGTAGCACACCATGTCTTCAAACAGTTTCATCTGCTCGATTTCCTGGAAACCGCCCTGGCCAATTGTCTTGTTGGCAGCCTGCGGTGTTACCAGCAGCAGCGGCGTGTGGTTCCAGTAGGCAGTCTTTACAGGTGTCACGAAGTTGGTGATGCCGGGGCCGTTCTGGGCGACCATCATCGACATTTTGCCGGATGCGCGGGTGTATCCGTCTGCCATCATGCCGGCATTGCACTCGTGGGCGCAGTCCCAGAACTTGATGCCGGCCTTGGGGAACAGGTCCGAAATTGGCATCATGGCTGAGCCGATAATACCGAACGCATGCTCGATGCCGTGCATCTGGAGCACTTTGACGAATGCTTCTTCCGTGGTCATTTTCATATGAAATTATCCTCTCCTGAATTCACTCTGGCGCAGCCTCAGGTAGCCCTGTGCTCATTGCAGAAGTACTAGTGGCAGATGTAGGTGCCAGCCAGTGCCAGTTTTTGGAAAGCTGATGGACAGGTCTCTATTATTGAGACTAAAAATCTCAATTTGAAGGATTTTGCGTGTGTGGATAGTCTCTCCCACGTATCCATGTGTCGTCTCTGGATAGAAAATCCTTCAGGGTTTTACCCGGCTCGGCCTTGAAGGCTTCGTTCTCGACCTCGAAATGCTGGATGCGATCAAGCCGGAAGGTACGGAAGTCATTGCGCAACTCGCACCAGCCGGCCATCAGCCAGATTGGGCCGAAATAGGCCAGCGAAAGGGGCCGCACCTTGCGCAATGTGGCGTCTTGGTTGGCATCGTGATAGCCGATTGTCACAATGCGCGCATCACGCACGGCCGCCCGCAGAAGCGCCAGATCGAAGCATATCGGCTCCATCCGGTGATGCGAGGGTGCCAGCAGCGCGGTGTTGGTCATGTAGGTGCGAAGTTGTTCCGGCAGCACCGCTTCCACCTTGGCAATCACGTCAGTGGCCGCTCCGGCAAGCTCCTTGTCGCCCCATGACTGCACAATCCGTGCACCCAGCACCAGGGCTTCGATCTCGGTTTCCTTGAACATCAGGGGCGGCAGGTCATAGCCTGCGCGCATCACATAACCAATGCCAGCTTCTCCTTCGATCGGCACGCCTGAAGTCATCAAATCCTGAATGTCACGATAAATGGTGCGGTCGGAAACCTCGAAATGCTCGGCCAGGTCCCTTGCCCGTGTTAGCGGCTTGCGGCGCATGAACTGAATGATTTCGAACAGCCTGTCAGCGCGGCGCATGTGGCCCTTGCCTCCGTTTTTCCGATTGGATACCGGTAGCATAAGCCTACTGACATCATGCTGTCAGTAGGCAGTCTCGACTGCTGACAAGATGCTGTCAGCAGACATGGCGCATGGTGGCCTCATCGTAAACGCAACAGGAGAACCGCCATGACTTCCCAAGCTTTGAACCATGCATTCGTCACGCTGCGCGCTGCTGCCGTATATGCTGGCGGGAGCGTTCGCAAGATTGCAAAGGCGCTGAAGAACCGGCGCGAAGCTGAAAGCCTTCTGGAAATGAGTGATGCTCATCTTTCTGACATCGGGCTAACGCGGGACGACATCAGACAGGCGCTTCACTCGTCGTTGCTGAACGATCCCAGCCTGGAATTGTCGCGGCTTTACCGTTTGAACCGGTTTGATTGACGCCGGCACATGTGTGATGGCCCCGGTGCCCTCCCTTTGTTCCGGGGGAGGGCGCTACGCTTGCTTTGATCTTGCACAGCGTTTCGGAATGGGCTGGCTACGGGCACTTGAAGCAAACAACTGTCACAATGCTGCGTGACAACTGGCACCCTTGGCGCTAACGTAGTGCCAGTCTTGTCGGTTTTCATGCCAGAGGGTGCCAGAAAACATGCGCGATTGGTTGCTTCAAATCAAACGCGGCGAGTACGCCAGCCTGCAAACCCAGATCCGCGAAGCATTCGTTGCAGCAATTCTGGACGGCCAGCTGGGCCGAGAGGAGCCAGTGCCCTCGACCCGGAAGATGGCAAAGGTCCTGGGGGTTTCACGCAACACGGTAATGCTGGCTTACCAGGGGCTGCTGGATGACGGTTATCTGGTCGCCCGTGAACGGTCCGGATACTACGTATCGGACAAGGCGATCCCGCAGCAGGCATCCAAGGTGGCGCGCGATCCAGAAGTTGAGTTATCTCCCCATCGTGCGCCCAACTGGCAGGCCCGGTTTGCCCGTGACCCGGGCAAGCTGGAGAACATCGCAAAGCCGCTGGATTGGTCGAGCTACAAGTACCCCTTCATTTATGGCCAGGTCGATCACAACCTGTTTCCAATCGCTGAATGGCGCGAATGTGCCCGTCAGACACTCGGCAAGAGATGGTTTAACGCCTGGACAGATGATCATGGCGCCCACGATGACCCGCTGCTGGTGCAACAGATCCGCAGGCGTATCCTGCCGCGCCGTGGCATCATGGCCGCAGAAGACCAGATATTGGTGACCATGGGTGCCCAGCACGCGCTCTACATGATCTCCAGCCTGCTGGCCAAGCCAACCTCCAAAGTTGTGGTCGAAAATCCTGGCTTTCCGGATGCGCGCAACATTTTCTCATTGCACACCAATGATGTTCACCTGCAACCAGTGGACGCGCAGGGTATGGTGCCTGACACCATCCCCGACGGTACAGAGATCGTGTTCGTCACGCCAAGCCACCAGGCGCCCACGACAGTGACGATGCCATTGTCCCGGCGGCTTGAGCTAATGGAGATGGCCCGTCAGAAGGACTTCATCATCATCGAGGACGACCATGAGTTCGAGACCAACTACGTCAACGAACCTTGTCCCTCGCTGAAGTCACTGGATGACGACGGCCACGTGATCTATGTCGGTTCGCTGTCCAAATCAGTGTTTCACGGGCTGCGCCTTGGCTTTCTGGTGGCACCCAGGGAGTTCATAGAACAGGCCCGCGCACTGCGCCGATTGATGGTGCGCCACCCGCCAAACAACAATCAGCGAACAGCGGCGCTGTTCTTGTCACTTGGCCATCACGATACCTTGATCAGACGGCTGCACAGGGCCTACAGGGCGCGTTGGGAAATCATTGCAGCTGCAATGCAGAAGCATTTGCCCAACTCGACGAGAGTGCCAAGTTTTGGTGGGACCAGTTTCTGGGTAAAGGGGCCGGAAGGACTGGATGCCGAACTGCTTGCCGAAGCGGGCAAGGCGCATGGTTTGCTGATTGAGCCAGGCCGCATTTTCTTCGGCACGCCAAACCCGCCTCGCAACTATTTCAGGCTTGGCTTTTCTTCGATAGAAGAGGACAAGATCGAACCGGGGATAGAGCTACTTTCAAGGTTGATAGAGGAGCAGCTTGCTGGCGCAAGTGAAGCAGCGGAATAGCCATGACTGATTACTCCAAAGGTGCGGCCTGGATGAACGGCAAGATCATTCCTGTGTCTGAAGCCGCAATACCGGTTACTGACTGGGGGTTTACCCGCTCGGACTGTACCTACGACGTTTCGGCCGTCCGAAATGGCGCCTTCTTCCGGCTCGACGATTACCTGGACAGGTTTCAGACATCGCTGCAAAAGGTCCGCATTTCCGTGCCGCAAACCCCGCAGGACATGCGTGAGATCGTCCACGCGATCGTTGCACGTTCCGGGCTCCGTGACGCTTATGTAGCGCTTGTTGCGAGCCGTGGTGTACCGCTTGTTCCCGGCACCCGCGACCCGCGCCAGTGCGGCAATCATTTTTTCGCCTGGTGTATTCCGTATCTGCATGTGATCAGGCCCGAAGTTGCAGCCAGGGGCGCGCACCTGTTTGTGCCCGACGACATCCGTCGCATACCGCCAGACAGTGTTGATCCGACAGCCAAGAACTATCATTGGGGCGACCTTACGCGCGGCCTGTTTCAAGCACTTGATGCCGGTTTTGATACCGCCTTGCTGCTCGATCACCAGGGCAATGTGACCGAGGGGCCGGGGTTCAACGTATTCAGCCTGAAAGGCAACACGGTGCGCACGCCTGATGCCGGTGTGCTCGAAGGGATCACCCGCCGCACGGTGCTGGAACTGTGCGCAGAGCTGGGTTTGGAAACCGAAGTGCGCGCCATCAGGCTGGACGAGTTTCTGGAGTTGGATGAAGTGTTCACCGCAACGACAGCTGGCGGTGTGGCTCCAGTTGCGCGGATCAACGACCGGATATTCTCCAATGATGCACCGGGGCCAGTAACACGGCGAATTGCCGAGACCTATGAAACATGGCTTGACCGGCCGGAATTGCGCCAGCCGGTCAGATATTCATAGGCAAAAGGACTTTCGGATCAGGCAGCTTCCGCTCCAGATTCGATGCCGGCTCCATCGGGTTTCGGTGCTGCCTTGCCATTGCCCACCTTGAGTATCTTGCTGGTTGCGCTGGCAATGTCTTCAGCTTCGCATTCGGCTTCACGGACCAGTCCTTCAACTGCTTCGCTGCCAATTTCGCCAATGAAGTTGGCGTGGTTTGAATAGTCGGTCAGTGCAGATGAATAGAAGTCTGACCAGACTTCCATGAGTTCCATTGGTGTCTTGCAGTCCGCCAGCCGTGTCGGCATGGCGAAATCCGCTGCCAGCCTTTTGTTGATGAAGCTGGCATATTTGCCCTGGCATTCTCCAAGGCAACGAATGGCTTCCGCGCTGTAACGTGCAGCGTATTCCAGGGGTGTTTTGATTGCGCTTTCTTCGGTCACTTTAGGGCCTCCTGTTGTCTGTGTCTTTCCTTGCCAAACCCCCGTGGTTTATGGATGAACTTATAGACACACATCCGTGTCAGCATAGTGACGCAGATCAAATTTTCGGGCATTTCTGCACCCTGACGTCAAACTGGAAGCCCTTTCCAGGGTTTAACGGTTCGCAGTGCAAGCGACGATTGTATGCGTGCAACATGGGGCAACCTGGTGATTGCCTGGCGGTGAATTCTCTCGTAGTCGGCTGCACTCGAAGCGGCAATCCGCAACAGGTAATCATATTGCCCGCCCATCAGGTGACACTCCAGTATTTCCGGCACCTGCAGCACGGCGTTTTCAAACGCCACAAGATTGAGCTCGGTTTGCGCTGTCAGCGATATCTCCACAAAGAACTCAATGCTCAAACCAAGTTTGTCGCCGGCTAGCCTGGCGCCATATCCGGTAATGAGGCCGCGTCCCTCAAGCAGTTTGATGCGCCGGTGGCAAGCCGATGCCGACAGGTTGACCAGTCCTGCAAGTTCGGTGATTGAAAGCGAGCAGTCGGCCTGCAATTCCCGAAGCAATCGTTTGTCAGTTTTGTCAATTTTTGTGTCAATCATTCTAATGAATCACAAGCACAATGAATAATTTTCACAATAATAGCAAATTGGTTGGAAATTTGGAGAATTTTTGCCATGCTAATTGGTGTATTGTCCCTCCGCACCCAGTATGGAGGAAATGGCGATGCTCATTGGTGTTCCAAAGGAAATCAAGAACAAGGAATTTCGCGTTGGCATGACGCCAACGTCCGTCCGCGAACTAGTCGAGGCCGGCCACAAGATGATTGTGGAAACAAACTGTGGCGTTGGTATTGGCATGGACGACGCCGCCTATCGCAAGGCTGGCGCAAAGATCATCAAGACGCCGGAGGAGATCTTCGCCAAGGCGGACATGATCGTGAAGGTCAAGGAACCACAGGCAAACGAACGCAAGATGCTGCGTGAAGGCCAGATCCTTTTCACCTACCTGCATCTGGCGCCCGATCCCGCACAGACGAAGGACCTGGTGAAGTCAAAGGCTACCTGTATTGCATATGAAACCGTCACCAGCCCGACCGGTGGTTTGCCTTTGCTGGCGCCAATGTCGGAAGTTGCCGGCCGGCTGTCAATTCAGGCTGGTGCCTATTACCTTGAAAAGGCCCATGGTGGTCACGGACTGCTGCTCGGCGGTGTTCCCGGTGTTGACCCTGCCAAGGTTGTTGTCATCGGTGGTGGCGTTGTGGGCCGTCATGCCGTTCATATCGCACTCGGCATGGGTGCCGATGTGTGGGTCATTGACCGTAACGTGGATGTGCTGCGTGCTCTGTGGAGCCAGTTCGGCCGTGCGCTCAACACGGTATACTCAACCAAGGACGCAATCGAGCGTCACTGCGCCGAGGCTGACCTGGTGGTTGGCGGGGTACTCATCCCCGGAGCTGCCGCCCCGAAGCTGATCACCCGCGAAATCGTCAAGTCGATGAAAGCCGGTTCAGTGATCGTCGACGTCGCCATTGACCAGGGCGGCTGTGCCGAAACGTCCAAGGCCACAACTCACGACGACCCGGTCTACGTGGTGGACGACGTAATCCATTATTGTGTCGCCAACATGCCTGGTGGTGTGCCGAAGACCTCGACACACGCGCTCAATAACGTGACGCTGCCGTTCATCCTGCAGATCGCCAACAAGGGCTGGCGCAGGGCGCTGACGGAAAACCCGCATCTTTTGGCGGGCCTTAACGTGCATGCTGGCCATGTCACCTACAAGGCTGTGGCAGAGGACCTTGGCTACAAGTATATGGCGCCAGAAGAAGCTGTTCGCGTCTAGAGGCGTGTCTGCAAGTTTCTTTGTGGCCCAAAACACGATTGAGGCAGCCGGTTTGCACCGGCTGCCTTTTTTAGTGTCGTTGCATATGGACTGGTGGTTAGTACCATCCATTGATGCAGCGGAAATAGCGGCGCTTCCAGTACCGCTTGCCTGTGTGGCGCCACTTGCGCTTCAGCCAGTGGCAATGGCCGAAACCGTAGCCGCCATACCACTGGTGGTGGTGGCGCCAGCGCCAGCCATGGGCCAGAATGATGTTGCCTTGCGCAACAGGGGCCGTGCTTGTGGCAGTACTGGCGGGCAGACTGGTTTTGGCAAGTCCGCCTGCAACTGACGCATTGGCAGCAGGTGATGCGGCCAGTGCCGCGCCAGCCACAATTGCCATCGCAATGAAGTTTCTTTTGGTCATCATGGGATTTTTCCTTCTCTTCTTTGTTGACCGGCCGATCTGTGCGGCCATCGTTGATAGGGAAACTAGCAGGATGCCAACCCGGCTGATGTGACGATGATCACAATCCGCTCGCATGTTGCCCGGATGCAACAGCGCTCAAGAAACAACTTATGCAGACAAAAACTGCATTGACTGGAGTAAACCGAGTGTCCAGATTGCCGCGGGGGGCGTATATAGGCAGGAGAGTGATTCAATGAATGAAGACCGTGTTTCGCTACAGCCATCAGATAAGGTAAAGTTGTCGGACGCGCACGTGAAGCAGTATGTTGCAGGCGCAGGGACACTGCCAGACGGACTCAAGCTTTATAAATTCAAATATCTCTGGGACGAGACCGAGTATGTCGGTGTCATGGCGCAGGACGTGATGAAAGTCCGGCCTGATGCCGTATCGGTTGGGGAGGACGGATACTACCGGGTCAATTACGCGAAAATGGGCATTCGCATGATGACCACCGATGAATGGTATGCTGAGCAGGACCATCAGAACTGTCTTGAGCACCTGCGCGCTATGCAGGCACACAGTGTGGATTCGCCGGAGCCTCCAGAGAAACCATCTGACATTCGCCTGAAGCGCGATGTTCAGGCGATTGGGCGTATATCGCCGGAGCCTCCAGAGAAAACATCTGACATTCGCCTGAAGCGCGATATTGTCGAGATTGGCTTGTTTTTCCCTGTGCTGGCAGACGGGGAATAGGATCGGCACCTGGATAGGCAATAGGCTGTAGCTGGCTTTGCGGCATTTGAAACGGACCGGCGGTGGGCAACCATCGCCGGTTTCTCTTTCGGCAGCGCATTGCAAAAAATGAGACTAATAATTGCATTAAACGACGCTCTGGTTGACCGCTTGTGGCTGGCTGGTGCTATTGTGCAGGCAACCGGTTCTGCTAGTTTGCCGGAGACAAGTAACCTCTTTCCAATCAGCGGACGGTATTGCCCCCATGGCCGAAGAGCCCAAGATCGACCTCAATCTGAAGACCTGGGACGAGGTGAAAACCACGACCTGTTACATGTGCGCTTGCCGATGCGGCATCAAGGTCTATCTCAAGGACGGCACGGTCAAATATATCGAGGGCAACCGCGACCATCCGGTCAACAAGGGTGTTTTGTGCGGCAAGGGTTCTGCCGGCATCATGCAGCATTATTCACCTGCACGTCTGACCAAGCCGTTGATGCGGGTCGGACCTCGCGGGTCTGGTGAGTTCCGTGAGGTGGAGTGGGATGAGGCTCTGAAGACCGCGACGACATGGTTGTCGCAGGTGCGCTCCACAGACCCCAAAAAGCTGGCGCTGTTTACCGGGCGTGACCAGAGCCAGGCGCTGACCGGCTGGTGGGCAACGCAATTTGGTACGCCGAATTTTGCAGCCCATGGCGGGTTCTGCTCGGTCAACATGGCAGCGGCCGGGCTATATACATTTGGCGGCTCGTTCTGGGAGTTTGGCGAACCAGACTGGGACCGCACAAGATACTTCATGGTTTTTGGCGTGGCAGAAGATCACGCGTCAAACCCGATCAAGACCGGGCTTGGCAAGCTGAAGAAAAACGGTGCCAAGATTGTTTCCATCAATCCGGTCAAGTCAGGCTACTCGGCCATTGCCGATGAGTGGGTAGGCATCCGCCCCGGCACTGACGGATTGTTTGTTGGCGCACTGATCCACCAGTTGTTGAAGGCCGGCAAGATCGACCTCGATTATCTGGCACGCTACACCAACGCTGCCCACCTGGTGATCCGTAATCCCGGTGGCTCTGATGACGGGCTGATCGCGCGAGACCGCAATGGCAAGGTGCTGGTGCTGGATCAGAAAACCGGCAAGCCGTTGCCTGCTGGTGAAGCTGTAACACCTGCGCTGCATGGCGAAGTCAAACTGCCGGGCAGGGCAAAGCGCTTGGGCGTGCCGTCATTCCAGTTTGTTGCAGAGCGTTATCTGTCTGACGAATACGCGGCAGAAAAAGCAGCTGCCCATTGCGGAATTGAAGCAAAGACAATTGAGCGGTTGGCAGGTGAACTGGCACATGCTGCCTTTGAACAGTCGTTTGAACTGGACATTGCCTGGACTGATACGCATGGGCAAAAGCACAAGAAGATGACGGGCCGCCCGGTGTCGATGCATGCCATGCGCGGCATCTCGGCTCATTCCAACGGCTTTCATACCTGCCGCTCCATTCACATCCTGCAGATCCTGCTGGGTACCATCGATGTGCCAGGTGGCTTCCTGTACAAGCCGCCGTTTCCAAAAGCTGCCCCTCCCGGCCTGAAGCCCGCCGGCAAGGTGGGTGAGGTGAACCCGCTGAAGCCGCTGCCTGGCCCGCCGCTGGGCTTCGTGGCGGGCCCTGAAGACCTGCTGGTCAACGAGGACGGTTCGCCCCGGCGTATCGACAAGGCATATTCGTGGGATGCGCCGATTGCTGCGCATGGGTTGATGCATACGGTCATCACCAATGCGGCCAACAAGGACCCGTATGGCATCGACGTCTTGTTCATGTACATGGCCAACATGGGCTGGAATTCGACCATGAATACCAAGGGTATCATGGAGCACCTGACCAAAATCGACCGTGAGACGGGTGATTATGTCATCCCGAAATTCATCTATTCAGATGCCTACTATTCCGAGACGATTGCCTATGCTGACCTGATCCTGCCGGACACAACGTATCTGGAGCGCTGGGACTGTATCTCGCTGCTTGACCGGCCGATTTCCGAGCCACATGGACCTGCAGATTCCATACGCCAGCCAGTGGTGGAACCCGACCGCGATGTGCGCCCCTTCCAGTCGGTTATGCTGGACCTGGGCGCCAGGCTGGGACTGCCGGGCATGGTCAAAGAGGACATGACGCCAAAGTTCCCCGGCGGGTATGCCGACTACATCGTCAACCACGAGCGCGGGCCAGGCATTGGCCCGCTGGCAGGTTTCCGCGGTGTCGACGGCAAGAAGGAAGGCAAGGGCGAGGTTAACCCGAACCAGCTTGATGACTACATCAAGAACGGCTGCTACTGGAAATATGATATGCCCGAGCACATGCGCTATTACCGCATGGCCAACAAGGATTACCTGGAATGGGCGCAAGGGTTCGGCTTTAACCCCAATGCCAACCAGATCATGTTCAACCTGTATTCAGAGACCATGCAGAAATTCCGGCTTGCTGCACGCGGGCACGGCGATGTCGTACCGCCGCAGATGCATCGCCGCCGGGTGGAGGCATTCTTTGATCCCGTGCCAATGTGGTATGCGCCGTTTGAAGAGGCGATGACCGATGCGCAGGATTTTCCGATGCACGCAATTACCCAGCGGCCAATGGCGATGTACCATTCATGGGGCTCGCAGAATGCCTGGCTGCGCCAGATACTTGGGCGCAACTGGCTCTACATGGAGCGCGGCCGGGCGAAGAAGCTGGGCCTGAAGGATGGCGATTGGGTGCACGTCACCAGCCACCATGGCCGCATCAAGGTGCAGCTGAAACTGATGGACGGGGTCAATCCGGACACGGTATGGACATGGAACGCCATTGGCAAAAGGTCTGGTGCGTGGAACCTCGACAAGAACGCGCCTGAAGCCAAAAAGGGCTTCCTGCTGAACCATATCATTTCAGACCTGCTTCCAGCGCGCGAAGGTGGCTACCGATATTCCAACTCTGACCCGGTGACGGGGCAGGCGGCCTGGTACGACTTGCGGGTGCGGGTTGAAAAGGCGGATGGGGCAGAAATGTCGGAACCGCAATTCGAGGCGACGAAAAAACCACCCGGTCTGTTCAAGGCAGCCATGAAAATCGGCTCACGGGCGTTGAGGGGCAAGGCATGACCACATTACCTGACACAACAAAGCCAGGGCAAAAGAAGCTGGGGCTGGTAATCGACCTCGACACATGCGTGGGCTGTCAGGCTTGTGCGGTGTCGTGCAAGGAGTGGAATACACAAGGTTACTCCGGTCCGTTGACTGACCTTGAGCCTTATGGTCCTGACCCGGCAGGAGCGTGGCTGAACCGCATTCACGGCTATGAAACCGGCGAGGGAAAAGATGCACGGGGCTTGCATTTCCCGCGCTCGTGCCTGCATTGCGAGACACCTGCCTGTGTTACCGTGTGCCCGACAGGCGCCAGCTACAAGCGCGAAGAAGACGGCATCGTGCTGGTTAATCCCGACACCTGCATCGGCTGCAAGCTGTGTTCATGGGCATGTCCTTATGGTGCGCGTGAATACGATCAGGACGACGGCGTGATGAAGAAATGCACCTTGTGCGTTGACCGCATCTACAACGAGAACCTTGAGCCTGAAGACCGCCAGCCAGCGTGTGTTCGCGCCTGCCCGACGGGTGCGCGCCACTTCGGCGACCTGGGTGATGAAAACTCCGATGTGTCAAAGTTGGTGAAGCAGCGCGGCGGCTTCGATCTGCTGCCGCAAATGGACTACAAGCCGGTCAACAAATACCTTCCGCCTCGCGCGCGCCGCGATAAGGCCGGCGCGGTCAAATCCGCCTCAATGGAGACTGTCGGCAAGGGCGATGGCTCGCTGGCAGAGCGGGTGTTTTCTTGGATCGATGGAGTGCTGAGCTGATGCATCCCGCCTATTCTGTAATTCTTTTCACAACCGCATCTGGCGCAGGTTATGGCCTGTTGGCGCTGCTTGGTCTCACTGGTGCAAGTCACGGTGCAGCGAGTAATTTCTGGTTCGGTGCCGTGTCCATGCTTGTGGCCCTTGGCCTCATCACCGTTGGCTTGTTGTCATCCACCTTCCACCTGGGTCACCCGGAACGCGCCTGGCGCGCCTTCAGCCAGTGGCGGTCCAGCTGGCTGTCGCGCGAAGGTGTGCTGGCCGTGGCAACTTATGTTCCGGCTTGTATTTTTGGCCTGCTTTGGGTTTTCGGCGGCAACGATTTACTAATTGGAATTACCGGCTGGTTGACAGCTATCCTCGCCATGATCACGGTTTTTTGCACTGCCATGATCTATGCTTCGTTGGCCACCATACGTGCCTGGAAGCATTGGATGGTTGTGCCGGTCTATCTCATCTTCTCGATCGCCACCGGCGCGGTGCTGCTGTTTGCTCTGGCCTGCGTGTTTGGCCGTTCCGGCATACCTGCTCTGGGCGTCATTACCATTGTGGCGCTGGCTCTGGCTGTTGTTGCCAAGATCATCTACTGGGCCAGCATCGACAATATGAAACCTATGTACACAATGGGCGACGCCACTGGGCTCGGCGGTGATGTGCGCCAGTGGGAGTTGCCGCACACCAACGAAAACTACATACAAAGCGAGATGGGCCACAAGGTGGGCCGCAAGCACGCCAAGAAGCTGCGTGTGATTTGCCTCCTGTTTCTTGCAGCAGCAGCACTGTTGACCGCGCTTGCCTTCTACAATGAAGGCTCAATCACCACGGTGTTTGCCGTTCTGGCGGTGGTGTTGTCGGCCATTGCAGCAGTGGTTGAACGCTGGCTGTTCTTTGCCCAGGCCAGGCACGTTGTCATGCTGTTCTATGGTGAGCAGGCAGTATAGGGTTTTGTTGTGTGCCCGGTTGGGCGCGTCAGTGTGGCTTCCTGTTGCCCCGGACACCTGCACGCTCCGTCTTGGGGGCTATGCCCGTCCACCAAAACGCATTGTCGAGATCTGGAAGTCCAGAGGTTCTGACTGAAATTCATGCTCAAGCGGGCAGCACTTCTGCTCGCAGCCGTGACTTCTGCGGCATTCTGCTGGTCGTTGTTTCAAGCTGACATTCTGTTGGATCTCGGGGCACTTGCAAGTAACAGATTTGCGGAATTTGAACATCGGCATTTCCTCCATTTTCCGAAATGTTAGCCGTCGTGTTCAATTTGGCATTGATTTGCATCAACGACGCAACTCCGGCCCCTGCGACTCCAGCCCAAAATTGCCGATCAAGGAGCTACAGCTTTTGGCCATTCGAGCATGTTGCTTGTAACCTGCAATTGCTCTTTGGATAGATGCGCGCTATTCAACAAATGTTGGTCAGGATGTGAGATGCAGGGCACAAGCTTGCGCCTGGTGGTTTGGAATAGAGGCAATTTGTAGTTTCGATCTCTAAAAATTTCCGAGTGTACATGGAATTGAAAAATAATCTTTCAGAATATAAAACAAATACAAATCAGTTTTTTAGTTTCTTGTTTTTACTTTTAATTATTACAGATATTTCGTTCATAGCTGTACACATTTTTTTATATATAAATTCTGATAATGTAAACTTCATATACTCCAGGTATCTGGACCTCTTCAACGTCGCGAAGGATGGATCGTATCCCGAGGCGTTTCAGTATCTGAAGTTTTTTTGGTGTGGCATCATCTGCCTGTTCCATGCAGTGAGGGTTAGGCACTTTGGATTCGCGCTTGTCGGATTGTTGTTGTTCTATCTCATGTTGGATGACATGCGTCAGATCCATGAAAGTGCCGGCAGATACATAACCGAAAACGTAACGTTGGCACCGGTGCTGGGTGTCAGAATTCAGAACTATGGCGAAGTCGTTTATGCCGCGTTGATCGGGGTCCCGATTCTGGCAACTTTTGCGCTGCTTATTGCGTTCAGCCACGGAAAACTTCGTGCGCAGTTCATGGCAATTGCCGCGCTGATAGTGCTATTGGCTTTCTTCGGTGTTGTTGTCGACAGGTTGCACGTGATCGTGGCTGACTTGGGTCAGAATATCCGGGTCACTTTTGGCATTCTCGAGGACGGGGGAGAGATGATTGCTGCAAGTCTGCTCCTGTCGTATTTGTACAGAATTCACGCTGGTCTTCTGCGCTGATGGCCAGTCCATGGGCCGGTTCCTGCCATGGTCACCAGACCATCCGGCCTAATCCAGCTTCGCTCCAAGCGCGTTCATGACCATGGTCTGGAAGTGGTGAACCGCGTGTTCGCTCAGTTCAGTCTTGCCATGATCGACAATGAAACGCCCCTGGTTGTAGCCCTTCGAAGCCAGGCCACGCTGCACGCTTTCGCACAGGCCAATGTCTTCGGGCTGAAGCACGTCCTTCTGGTAGTCCGCTGCCTCTTTGAGCTGAGGCGTCAACTTGCCGCCGGGTGTGAACCAGTCCTGGTACTCGATGGTGCGGGCTGGCTCGGCAGGGTTCATCTGCAGGACGGACAGATTGGGCTCGCCCGGATAAATCCAGATGGTGAAGTTTGGCCACACGAAGAACCCTGCGTAGCCGAAGTCCACTTCGCCAGGTTGAAAACTGTAAGCCTTGGAATTGGTAGTGCGCGGAGCCGCAGCGCATTGCGACGAATACCGCTTGTGCGTAATCGTGCGGTAAGAGTTCATGTCGACAAGGTCGACGAAATCCTTGTGCGCCGGGGCGCAGTGGTAGCACTCGAGAAAATTGTCGACGAGTACCTTCCAGTTTGATTTCACATCAAATGTGTCGCGTTGCGCGAATGACAGCTTGTCGACCGACGGCATGTATTGCCGGATCTCGTCCTCAAGTCCATCGAACTGTTCAGAAAACGGCATTGCATCCGGGTCAAGGTTGAGCATGATCAGCCCGCAGAACACTTCCAGCCTGACCTGCTTCAAAGAGAAGTCACACTTGTTGAACCCGGCAACGTTTTCCGAGTTGCGCGCAGCTATCAGTTTGCCTTCAAAGTCGAATGCCCATGCGTGATACGGACAGGTGATGACCGCCTTCTTGCCCGCGCCCGTCAGCAGTTCATGGCCGCGATGGGCACATACATTGTAAAACGCACGCAATTCACCATCGCGCCCGCGCGATACGAAAATGTTCTGCTCGTGAATGGAGGTTGTGAAATAGCTGCCGTTTTCCGACACCTGAGACACATGGCCGGCATAGTGCCAGGACTTGTAGAAGATTGCCGCTTTCTCAAGTTCGTAAGTCTCGGCGCTGGTGTAATAGCGCGCCGGCATGGTGAACGACACCGATGGATCAGCGGCAAATGGCAGGTCGTCCTTACGCTTTGCAAGAATGGTTGTATCCATCAACGCAGCTCCGTTGTGATCATTGATATTGTCATATGAAAAAGTTATTCTATTCCAAAATGTGCTTCAAACGATCTTTTCTTGCTCATTAGGAATAGTATTTCTTATGCGAATAGACCGAAGGAGGCTGAACCATCTTGATCCGCTGGTGGTGTTTGATGCGGCAGCCCGGCACGGAAGTTTCGCTCTTGCGGCTGGCGAGTTGAATGTCAGTGCCTCTGCGGTCAGTCAGCAGGTGCGCAATCTTGAAGCTGATCTCGGCGTCCAGCTTTTCGAGCGCGCTCATCGCTCCGTTCAGCTGACAGACCGTGGCAAGCTGTTTCAGAACAGTGTGTCCCTGGCGCTGACACGCCTTGCCAGTGCGGTAGACGAGGTCAGGCAGGACACCCGCGGTGGCGAGCTGGAGATAGTGACGGACACCTCGATTGCCGCAATGTGGTTGTTGCCCAGGCTTCACCATTTTCAGCAATCGCATCCGCAATGCGCATTGCGTCTGACCACGACTGATGTGCAGGCGCAATTGCTGGGCAGCCCGTTTCAACTGGCCATTGCTCATGGGCGCGGCAACTGGGTGGGACATGAATCGCGGTTGCTGTTTCAGGAGGAGGTGTTTCCCGTCTGCTCACCACGGTATCTGGATAGCCTTGGCGGGGGCATTGGCCTTGATGACCTTCCGGAGTTGGATTTGCTCGATCTGGAATATGAGCAATGGCACTGGATGAATTGGGCCATCTGGTTGACTGAGAATGGCCTGGCGCTGCCAAAGGTCAGACGCAAGATGAAGCTCAACAACTATCCGCTGGTGATCGATGCTGCACGCAATGGCAGCGGAATGGCGCTCGGCTGGCGGCACCTTGTTGATGAAGACCTTGCCAGCGGCAGACTGGTGCAGCCTTTCAAGGCAAGCCTCAGCACGCAATATGGATATCACCTCATCTGGCCGTTCAATGACGCCTTGAGCGACATGGCTTCAGCTTTCCTCCATTGGTGCATTGAAGCGGCAGGTGGCAAGCCGTTGAAATGACTCAGTTCTCCCGTTTTCCTGCGACTTTGGGTTGAGTTGAACGTTCTGTTTACGACTCTTGTTTACCATCTTCCTCGTTAGTTCCGGGGGAAGTTAGTATGAGTATGCGTATGCCTGCAGCGCTGGTGACAGCGCTGTTTTTGATTCTTGGTGCCTTGTGTTCTGCTGCTGCCGCAAGCGCTGCGGAAAGACCCTGGCATATTTCTTCAACTGAGCAATGGATACCGGCTGATCCAGGTGATCTGGCGATTGCCAGAATGCCCATCAGGCGTGTAGCGCCACCGGTTGTTGCCACCCGCCATACGGCTTCGGCACATGCATCGACGCTGACAGGAGCATTGGCGCGCGCCTCAATCTCGATGGTTGACCGCCCGGCATTTGACACAGCCAATAAGGACGAAGAGGCGCATTGCCTTGCGCTTGGCCTGTACCACGAGGCTCGTGGCGAGACAGAACTCGGACAGATTGCAGTTGCGCAGGTCATCCTCAACCGGGTGAAGAGCCTGAAATATCCCGACAGCATCTGTGGTGTGGTGTTCGAGAACGCGCACAGGTTCAATGCATGCCAGTTCTCTTTTGCTTGTGACGGGCGTTCTGACAAACCGGAAAACTGGCAGGTCTACCTCAGTCTGAAGAAACTGGTGGATCAGATCATGTGCGAACCTGCATGCAACTACCACGTCCACCGCGACCCGCCGCTGGCACGACTGTCTGAAGCCATGCGCAAGGCCAGCCACTATCACACCTTCCGGGTGAACCCGCACTGGAGCCGAAAGATCAATCGAGTAGGGCAGTTGGGTGCTCACATCTTTTATGTTTCAAAGCGGGTATGGTCGCTCTAACAGGCCCGGACCAGTTGGTGATTGGAACAGAAGTCGTTGGCTGAACGTTAGTATACAAGTGATGGCTGTGCATCAGTTCTGCAGATGACCGCAATCCCGATTGGTCTGGTCTTTGCCGTAATGCTCCGTCGAGCAAGCCGTTTGAAATTCAATCTGTGCTGGTGCGATCCTGTTTACGGGGGTAGCCTGCCAGCATGCGCGAAAATCTGGAAATACCAATTGATGAAGTGACCTTGGCAGACGGTTGTGTCTGGGAAGACAACTGGTTCGCGGTTCATCATCTGGACACTGAAACATTGGCCATCGGCGAGCCGGCCTATCATCAGCGCAATTGGTGCTATCTGATATCTGATGGTGAAGAGAGCCTCCTGTTTGACACCGGTTCCGGCAGACGGCCGATCGCAACTCTGGTTGCGCGCCATGGCCGCGCGAAGGTGACAGCTTTTCCCTCACACATGCACTTTGATCATCTGGGGGGAATAGGTGCTTTTGGCCCGGTCATGGTGGCAGACCTGCCGATGTTGCGCGCGGTCGAACGCGGCGGCTTGCTGACACCGGATGATGACATGTTCCTGGGTCACTTCGAAGGTTTGCCAATACCGACATTCGAGGTCGGGCAATGGGTCAGGCCGGGCGGGGTTGTCAATGTCGGCACGCGTCGGCTCGAAGTCCTGCATACGCCGGGTCACTCGCCAAACTCCGTATCGCTATGGGAACCGGAAAGACAGCGTCTCTACGCAGCGGATTTCATATACCGTGGCGCATTGTACGCGCAAACTCCCGGCGCTTCGTTGACTCAATACCTTGCCGTTTGCCGCCAACTTATTGATAAACTTCCTGAAAGTTCGGAGATTGTCTGTGCCCATGGTCGACCGGTCGACGGCGTTGATGGGGTCCCCGTGGTTGGTCACAAAGACCTTCAAGACCTTGAAAGCGTGCTTGTCCAATTGCTGGCAGGCCAACCGGACACCGGCGAGGTGGCGGTAAACGAGCGCATGTACCTGATGTATTCGCATGCAAGTTTTACTGCGTGAGAGTTTCACAAAACACTATATAAAGAAAGCTTTATGTGCTATTGAACAGGCTTCGATCCTGACGCTGAAAGAGGCTGTCCGATGTCACGCGCAAACTTCCTAGACCTCCTTAACTCTCGCGATTGGCTGCTGGCCGATGGCGCCACCGGCACCAACCTTTTTGCTGCAGGTTTACAGTCTGGTGATGCGCCGGAATTGTGGAACGAAGATCACCCGGATCGTATTCGCGCCTTGCACCGCAACTTCATTGAGGCAGGCTCGGACATCGTGCTGACCAACTCCTTCGGTGGCACGTCTTACCGTTTGAAACTGCATAACGCGCAAGACCGCGTGCACGAGTTGAACGTAAAGGCCGCACAGCTTGCCCGCCTTGAGGCGGATGCAGCAGATCGCCCGATTATTGTGGCCGGTTCGATGGGCCCGACAGGCGAGATTTACCAACCGGTCGGCACGCTTAGTCACGAGCAGGGCGTAGCGGCATTCACCGAACAGGCGAAAGCACTGGAAGCAGGTGGTGCCGATGTATTGTGGATCGAGACCATCTCGTCACAAGAAGAATTTGCGGCTGCTCTGCAAGGGGCTCGCACCACAAATCTGCCCGTAGTGGCGACCATGAGTTTTGACACCAATGGCCGGACCATGATGGGGCTGACGCCGGCAGCTTATGCAAACCTGACTGCCTCCACGGCAGGCGGGCCGGATGCTATCGGCGCCAATTGCGGCACCGGTGCAGGAGAATTGGTCGCGACCATATTGGGCATGACCGAAGCCGATCCCAAAGCTGTTGTCGTTGCAAAGGGAAATTGCGGCATACCTGCCTGGATGGACGGCCATATCCACTATGACGGCACACCCGAATTGATGGCCGACTATGCCCGCCTCGCACTTGATGCCGGTGCAAAAATCATCGGCGGTTGCTGTGGCACGACCTATGATCACGTGCGCGCGATGAGGCAGTCGCTGGACGCCTACAGCAAGGGCGCGCGCCCTACGGTCGAAGAGGTTGAAGAACGCCTTGGTAAGGTGTCAGCACTGGCTCATGGCACTGATACGGCTGCCGAAGGTGCGGCCCGGCGCGGTCGCGAAGGCCGTGGCAGGCGGCGCGGATAGTCAGGCCAGGGTTTCAAGCCGCTCCAGTAACGTTTCCACTTCAGCGGCGGTATTGTAGTGCGCAAGTCCGATGCGCAGCACGCCGCCCTTGTCCATCAGGCCCATTCGGTTGATCGGCTCTAGTGCATAATTGTGGCCAGACCACAGGAAAATATTGTCTTCTGCCAATGACTTGGCAAGTGCTTCTGGCTGTTTGCCATCAACAGTGACGGAGACGGTCGGCACCCGTCTTGCCAACGCATTGTCTGATGTGATGCCGCGAACGGTCACCCCATTGATCGACTTCAGTCCGCTGACAAGCTGCCTGGTCAGCGCAGCTTCATGGGCCATCGCGGCTTTCATGCCGGAGATGATGGTTTCGCGGCTGACGCCAGTCTGGGGTTTTTGGCCGGAGCCAAGCGAGGCAATGTACTCCATCGCACCCAATGTGCCGGCAAGGGTTTCTCGCGGCGCAGTACCTGTCTCGAACTTGCCCGGCGCGCCATAGCCCAAAGCCGGACGTACCTGGTAGGAGAACAGGTTTTCCAACACCTCTGCACGGCCATACAAGATGCCATGGTGCGGGCCGAACCACTTGTAGGCAGATGAAACCAGAAAATCGCAACCGATGTCCTGCACGTCGATTACCATGTGCGGTGTTGACTGAACCGCATCCACATAAGTGATGGCTCCAGCCGCTCGCGCCTTGGCGCAGATGGATTTCACGTCGTTGATGGTGCCGGTGCAGTTGGAGGCATGGCCAACCGCAACAATCTTCGTGTTTTCGGTCAGCACCTTGTCGATGGCATCGTCAGGGAATTCGTAGGCATCGGTATCGAAGTCGAGCCATTTTATGCTTGCACCGGAATCGTCTGCTACAAGCAGCCACGGCGATACATTTGCATCATGATCCATGCGCGACAGCACGATTTCGTCCCCTGGGCCGAGGTTCAGGGTTTTCTGCAGGTTGCGCGACATGGCCATGGTCAGTGTTGTCATGTTGGCGCCGAAAATGATCTCCCGAGGCGATCTGGCGTTGTAGAATTTCGCTGCTGCTGCATGCGCCTCATCCACGAGCGCTTCGGCAATTTTTGTCGTTGTGAAAAAGCCGCCAAGATTTGCATTTTGCTCGATCATGGCCCGATTCATGCGTGCGATTACATGTTGTGGCACCTGTGTACCTGCAGGATTGTCCAGATAGATACGCGCACGTCCGGAATCAGTTATCGAAAGCGCTGCAAACTGCGCACGTACGGCGTCGATGGAAAAGGCGGTCATGATCTTGATATCCGGGATTTGGCTTGAAAGGGATAGGGTTGGCGCCAAGCCTGCGCAAGCAACGTACGCAGTGTCAAGCACGATGCCTGTTTATGCACGTCACTCGGTCGCTATCGGACAGGTTTCTGTCGCAATGTGTATGGTGTTGTTGATGAAAAGAAGGGTATTACAAATGTATGTCTATAGGGACAATGCCCTGTTTGGAGACTTGCGATGAGCGAAGATGACGATCTCGACCTGCGTTCGCTGAACGACGAAGAACTTGTGCAACAGATGCACGACGACCTTTACGACGGCCTCAAGGAAGAAATTGAGGAAGCAGTTCATATTCTGCTTGAACGCAAGTGGACACCATACAAGGTCCTGACCGAAGCACTTGTTGAAGGCATGCGTATCGTTGGCATCGACTTCCGTGATGGTATCCTGTTTGTGCCGGAAGTGCTGCTGGCAGCCAACGCCATGAAGGCAGGCATGTTCATTCTGAAGCCCCTGTTGGCGGAAACCGGCGCTCCGCGGGTCGGCAAAATGGTCATCGGAACGGTAAAGGGTGACATTCACGACATTGGCAAGAACCTGGTTTCCATGATGATGGAAGGCGCAGGCTTCGAAGTCATCAATATCGGCATCAACAACCCGGTGGAAAACTACCTGGCAGCAATTGAAGAGCATCAGCCGGACATTCTTGGCATGTCGGCCCTGCTCACCACCACCATGCCTTACATGAAGGTTGTCATTGACACTCTGAAGGAAAAAGGCATGCGCGATGACTACATCGTGCTGGTGGGTGGCGCACCGCTGAATGAGGAATTTGCCAAGGCCATTGGGGCAGACGCATATTGCCGTGATGCTGCGGTTGCCGTGGAAACTGCAAAGGAATTCATGGCACGCAAGCACAATCAGGTAACTGCCTGACCGTATTTACCTGTTAAACCATTGATTTTTAAGGCGGCTGAACCTTGGTGGGTCCGGCCGCTTTTCGTTTGGGCAGGTGTGTTTGATACCTGAACGCCAGATGAATGGGAACTTCAGAAATGGTTCAGCCGGTTTCATCTAGAACTGTGAACATGACAAACACCGATGGGCGGAAACCAAAGGGTTTGTAGCAAGAATTCAGTTTGAACCATCAACCCTGGAGAATTCCAATGTTCAAGAAATCACTTGTTGCTGCCGTAGCTGCCCTGACAATTGCGGCGTCGATGGCATCGCCTGCGCAAGCCCTGTCCAAGCGCGGCGCAGTTGCTCTGGGTCTGGGTCTTGGCACAATTGCTGCCATCGGCATTGCATCGGCCCATGACCGCAACCGCTACTACGAACCCGAAGAATATTACAATGGCGGCGACTATTACGATAGCGGCGACTATTACAATGGCGGCGGCTACTATGTAACCAACAGCAGGTACCGCTACCGTTCAGAACACCGTTCCTACCGGTCCTGGGCTCGCAAATGCGCAAACCGTTGGGGCTGGCAAACCCGCCGTTGGGACCGTTGCATGGCCCGTCACGGCTTCTGATCCTCAACAGGGATCAGACTTTGCGAAACACCGTCGGGCAATCCTCCCCCGGCGGTGTTTCTTTATGCAGCGCTGTGCAATTCAATTTCGCCATTGTGCATGAAGCAGACCTTGTCGAACATGACAAATCATCGGGTTCAGACCTGTGCATGCAAATCAGTCGGGGTACTTTGGTCTCCGGTTTGCAGTGTGAAGGATTGCACATTTGCGCACTCACATTCCTGTCATGTTGGCGTCATCGGAACTGAACGAGACGCCCCAAGGGGCACCACAAATACAAATCAAGAGGAAGAGTGCCATGTCTACAATTCGCAATACAGCAATCGCCGCCATAGCTGCAGTTACCCTGGCAGCTTCCATGTCTTCACCAGCCCACGCCCTGACGGATTGGCAGAAGGCCCAGATTGGTCTCGGCGCAGCATCCCTGTTCGTTGGCGCAGCCGCAGTGGCTAACGGCTATGGTTACGAAGGCGAAGGTTACTACGGCGAAGGCCGTGCATACCGCCGCGCCGCCCGCTCGTGCGCCCGCCGCTGGGGTTGGCACACCTGGAAATGGGAACGCTGCATGGAAAATCGCGGCTTCTGATCCAGCCTATTGTCAAAGTTGAATACACCGCCGGAAATATCCGGCGGTGTTTTGCTTTGTTAGCTGCAGCCATGCCAGCTATACTCGCTACCCATGAAGGAACTGCCGGTTGAACAGGAGTTTGTTTTCCGCAAGACCTGTGGCGATGTGTTGATCATCGCCTGCGGTGCGCTGGCGCGTGAGATCGTTGCTTTGATTGAAATGAACCGGTGGCAGCATCTGGACATTCAGTGTTTGCCGGCGATTTGGCACAATACTCCAGACAAGATCCCCGAAGGTGTGAGGGGTGCCATTCGTGATGCCCGCTCAACTGGGCGCTACCGAGAAATTTTCGTCGCTTATGGTGATTGCGGAACAGGCGGGCTGCTGGACAAGGTTATTGAAGCAGAGGGCGTGAAACGTATTGATGGTCCGCACTGTTATTCATTCTTCTCCGGCAATGAGAAATGGTCTCTGCATCAGGATGAGGAAATCACGGCCTTTTACCTGACTGACTACCTGGCACGGCATTTCGACACTCTGGTCTGGAAGGGTTTCGGCATGGCTGATCACCCTGAACTGCGTGACATGATGTTTGCCAACTACACCAAGGTGGTTTACCTGGCGCAGACTGATGACGAAGGTTTGCAGGAGATGGCGAAGGCTGCTGCTGACAAGCTGCAACTTGACTATGAATACCGGTTCACGGGTTTCGGTGATCTGGCGGTTGAAATGGCAAGATTGGAGCAGGCGTAGTGCTGGCTTACACGTTCTGGCACTGGCCGGCAGATGGAGTGCCGCAAGCTGACTATGAAACCGCAATGGCTGCCTTTCATGTCTCGTTGAACCGGCACAAGCCAAGTGGCTTTCTGTCATCGGCAGTTGTCAGGCTTTCCCGTACTCCGTGGTCTGCGCAACCGCGAATGTCCTACGAAGACTGGTACCTGGTGGAAGACTTTGCAGCGCTGGGTTTGCTGAATGACGGTGCGGTGAACGCTTCCAACAAGCCGCCGCATGATGGCGTGGCAGGCATTGTGAAGGCCGGGGCAGGCGGGGTCTACCGGCTGAAGGCAGGTGTTCCCGATTTCAAGCAAGTACGCCGGGCGCACTGGTTCTCCAAACCTGCCGGCCTGCCATACGCTGACTTTTATGCAGGAGTGCCTGCAAATCAGGTCATTTGCCAATGGGAACGTCAGATGGTGCTGGGCCCTGCGCCGGAATGCTGTGCCTATACATCGGGCGCTGACATCACTGTCCCGCAGGCTGAAAACATGACCCTTCTCGACGCTGAACCGGCGTGGCTTCCTTGACCGTGAGTGCACAGCCCTTATACCCGCCTGTAACCATTGGATCAGCACGGAGCAATGCCACATGAGTTGGAAAGTATATCTTTCGGGGGAAATCCATACCGACTGGCGCGAAGAGCTGGAAGCGGCGGTAAAGGCTGCCGGCCTGCCTGTCGAGTTCTCATCTCCGGTCACCAATCATCCGGCATCGGATGACTGCGGCGTTGCCATACTCGGCGAGGAACCGGACAAGTTCTGGCATGACAACAAGGGCGCCAACATCAATGCCATTCGCACCCGCACCATGATCGCCAGGGCAGACGTTGTGGTTGTCCGTTTTGGTGAGAAGTACAAGCAGTGGAACGCTGCATTTGATGCAGGCTACGCCGCTGCATTGGGCAAGGCGCTGATTGTCATGCACGGACCCGATCACCAGCATGCATTGAAAGAAGTAGATGCGGCCGCGCTGGCAGTTGCGCAAACACCGCAGCAGGTTGCCGACATCCTGCGCTATGCAATCAGCGGTGAACTGAACGGCTACTGAGGCGGGCAGGTCCCCAGGTCATCGGCGGCCTTGCCGGCCACAGATACCTCATCAGGCTCATGCGGGGGTTTCGTTATAGCGTCGGGGCTTTCGGTCGTTTGGTCGGCTTCAACTGCGTCCAGTTGCGTATTTTCAGCCCGATTGTCCGGTTCTGGCCGGGACTCAGCCGTATCCGGATGGCTGTCTTCGCGCAGGTTGGCAAGCTTGCCGACGCAATCCTGCACAAGCGAATTCTGCTTGAGTACGCCGTCGGCGACAAGGTGGCTGACATACCTTCTGGCTTCGGCTTCCGGGATGTGCAGGAGACGTTGCAGTGTTTGGGATGTGCACGCTCCATGAAGATTGGACATGTACGTTGCCCAGGATTGCACGTGCCCGGGTACCATTACAGCTGCCGGAGTGGCCGCAGCAGCAGGCCGCAAAACCAGCATGGGATTGGCAGGCAATGACAACACTGCCATCAGTGATTGGATGAAACTGCGTCTGTTCATACTCTGGATATAGGACGCTTCACGCAAATTGCCAGAGCCGGACTACATCTTTGTACCGGCGGGCCAGGTTTTGGCAACGCAACATCCCTTGATCACTTGTGGATGCGGCAGCCTCGGACTCTAGCGTTCACCCTTCTGGAAGTCGCCGCCGCTGATTTCGTAATAGTCTCCGGCGTAGTCGCAGTAGATGTGACCAATAAGCTTCTTGTTGAGCTTGCCATCGATCGTGCCAGCCGAGATGGCAACATACTCGCGATCTTCCGGCTGCCAGAACATGCTCGCGCCACAGCGGTTGCAAAATCCGCGCTTGTGCCCGGGGGTCGACTGGTACCAGGCAAGTGTATCACTGGAGATCAAATTGAGGTGGTCCTTGCCGCATGCAGTGGCGCTCATGTAGTTGCCAGTGGTCTTGCGGCACTGGATGCAATGACACGCCAGAACATCGCGAATCTCTCCATCGATTTCAAATCTGACGCCGCCGCACAGGCAACTTCCACTATAGTGGCTCATCCCATTTTCTCCGCCAGCGCAGCAATGTGATCAGGCGTAACACCGCAGCAGCCGCCAAGAATTTGCGCGCCAGCATCGTGCCAGTCACCCGCTGCGACAGCAAAGTCTGCCGGGTCAATATCAACGAACTGCCAGTCCGGCATCTGAAACTCACCTGCTTCAGGATATGCCCCGAGCGTGCCGGCCCAGTTGGCCTTGATGATCTCGAGAGATTCCACAATTGTGTCGATTGGAGAGTGCATGATAAGGCATGCATCGGGTTTGAACCGGGTCAGTTCCTGCACCACGCTCGCAAGCAGCTGGTCAGGATGATTGACACCAGCCAGCTCGCCCTGGCCGTTGCGTTCAACCGCAATACCAACCCACACCGGCAGGCCGGTGTTGATTGCAGCCTCGACTGCCCAGCTGGAAAATTTTGTATCGCGCATCATTTCCATGATCAGAAAGTCTGCTCCGCAGGCCTTCAGATTCTCCGCCTTGATGTCGAAGAGCTTGCGCACCTTGTCCTCGTCAAAAGTGATCGAGGTGTCGAAATCGTCTGTACCCTTGGCGATGGGCCGCATGACCGAGATCGAGCCTGCCACGCACACCGGGCGGTCTACTGCAGCGGCTGCTTCCTTTGCCACCCGCATGGCGATTTTGTCTGCCTTGATCATGTCATCGTCGCGGCCATGGGCATTGAACATCAAAGGCGCAGAGGCATATGTGTTTGCGGTGATCACTTCAGCGCCGACGCGGATGTAATCATCATGCACCGCACGCACCACTTCCGGGTGAGTGAAGTTTGCCTCCGCACACCACACATCGGAGTCCATTTTCACACCACGGCGCTGGATGTCCGTCCCGGTGCCGCCATCCAGGATTACGACCTGGCCTGTTTCCAGTTTTGATTTGATGTGATCGTACATATGAATTTCCTCCGTCACTCGATTGTGGCTGGCTCGACCCCGCGCGCTTTCATGAATGCGACCATATGGAAGCGGGTTTGATCTGATGAATACAAGAAATCCTGACCAACGGGACAGGCACGCCGGGCAAGACACCCGTGATCTCGGCAAGGTGTGCCGGCAGCTGATGCAAGGTGG
Organism: uncultured Alphaproteobacteria bacterium; assembly: GCA_963787895.1. Taxonomy (GTDB): domain Bacteria; phylum Pseudomonadota; class Alphaproteobacteria; order Rhizobiales; family Aestuariivirgaceae; genus Anderseniella. Next base: position 619,095 of record CAWBEX010000007.1, read on the forward strand.
CTTGCACAGGCTGTAACGTCATAACCTGGGTTGGTGAATGCCTTGACCGGGCAGGCGGTCAGGCACGGCTTGTTGACGCACGTTTCACAAGGCGAAGGCGTACTTACCACAACAGGAGGGACAATGTCTTCGTCAAAGATAAACGCTGCGCGATATGCGTGCCACAGGCCAAACCGTGGGTGAATGTTGAGACCGAGAGGTGAGGTGTGACCTGCCTTTGCATCCTGAGCCCAGGTTAGAAAGGGCGGATGCGGCACATCAAATGGAAACATGGCATGCGCGCCCAGGCTTTTGGCAAGCGGCGTCAACACATCGCGCGTCCAGTCATCCATTGAATCAAGCGCCGGGTCCCGCTCTGCAGCAAAGCGATCGAACATCCTTGGCCCCGCATTGCCAATGAGCACGAGTGATTTCCCGTCAGACCCGGCCTCGCGTGCCGGATCAATCCAGCCAAATGCTTCAAAACTCTCCGCCCTGATGCGGGCTTCGATTGTTTCAGCCCTTGGCAAAGCGCGGATGGCCCGGCTGCATCAAGGAGCGGTCCAGCTTGATGTTGTGGTTGGCCCTGATCTTGTCGTCCACATCCTGCGGGATGTGGTTGGGGAAATACTCCGACAGGATCTTGTCCTTCTTCCTGGTTGCGACCTGTATCAGGTTCGGTTTTTTCGCCTCGTTCCATTCCTTCGGGCTCATGCGGTTGCCAACTTGCGGATAGACATAATCCTTCTGCATTCGCTGCAGGGTCTGGTCAGATCCCAGGAAGTGACCGGGGCCCTTTAGGCATACATCGGCAATGACTTCAACGGACAAGGTATCGTCATTTACCTCGATGCCCCGCACGTTGCGGTTCACTGCGCCCAGCATGTCGTTGTCGATCAGCAGGCTCTCCAGGCAGAAACCGAGCAGCGAGGCATGCATGCCTGCTGCCTCGTACAACATGTTGACCCCTGACATGGCTGTAAGTGCTGCATTGACGCCATGTTCCGCGCCTGCCTGCATGTCGGGCAGCTTGCTGTCGGCCATGCCCGCAGCCGAGCCGGTCGGCAAGTCATAGAACTGACCCATCTGTGCGCACGCCGAGGAAATCAGCGCCTGTTCGCCAGAGCCGCCGGACATGGCGCCAGTGCGCAGGTCGGAAACAAACGGCCAAGGCCCGAATATGGCCGGAGCGCCCGGCACAATGGCATTGACGTAGACCAGGCCGGCCAGACATTCGGCGATTGCCTGCACAACCGTGCCGGCCAGGGCTGCAGGCGAGGTCGCGCCCGCCTGCGCAGCTGAGAGAAGCAGCACCGGCATACCGCCACGCACCGCAACTTCAAGGCAGCGGCATGCATCCTCAGCCCAGTTCAACGGCGGCACCACAAAGCAGTTGGACTGGCTGACAAATGGACGTTCACGCCACTTCGCTTCGCTGCCAGCAACAAGGTGGCATATCTCGAGGCACTCGCGCACATGGTCGGGATCAACCATTGAAGTGCCGACATGCTTGTTGGTGCCGGCAAGGCAGGCATAAAGCGTGTTTATGTCCAGATCACGCGCCTCCACCATGTCTCGTGCTACAACAGGGCGCTGGTAAAAGTGAATGTGCTCGCAATTGTCCACAATGCGCCCGGCATCATAGAGATCGACGAGGAAAGATTCCCGGTAGTTCTCGGTCTCCGGCTCGACAATGTGAACGGCAGCACCCGCTGTGCCGAAGTGCACCTTGCTTCCCCATGGTTCGAGATCAAACTTCGGATCCCGCGCATACAGCGGGAAGTGCCGGCCGCAAATGGCCAGCGTGTCTTCGACAAGCGCCCTGGGAAATCGCAACCGGCCATCATCGCCTTGCCAGCAGCCCTTTGCGGTCAGCAGTTCCACGCATGACGGGATGGAGTTTGTCATTCCCACCTGCTCAAGCAGTTTGAGCGCCGCCTGGTTGATCTTTTCCAGATCGGACTGTTGTAGCGGCTTGTATTGCCCGCCGGTTAGCCCTGGCCTTACGGCCGCAAGTTCCATCGGTATGGCGGTTGATCTGAGTGCCTTGCGTGCCTCGCGCCCGCCACGGCGGCGGCTGATGTCTTCTGCGACTGACATTTGATGGTCCTGAGAGGTGTTTCAGAGAAGCCGGATTGTGCGCTTCAGGTGCAGATTTGGAAAGCGCATACTTCTAAAACCATGTTGAGATAATTTCACCAAACTCCCCCATTTTGTCATTGCTGCTTTTGCCGTTCACATTGATATTGCAAGCGTTGAAACCGGGTTGCTTGAAAGAAGGATTGCGAACAGTGGCGAAACGAAATCTGCCGCCATTACGGGCTTTAACTGCGTTTGAAGCCTCTGCGCGCCTTGGCAGCTTCTCCCGGGCCGCGATTGAGCTGGGGTTGACGCGTTCAGCCATTTCCCACCAGATCAAGTCTCTGGAAGAGACTCTGGGTGTTGATCTGTTCTCACGCGAAGGCAAGCGTGCAGAACTAACCGGGTCAGGCCAGGTGTACTACCCGGCCGTGCGTGAAGCCTTCGATCAGATTGAAAGCCAGACACAGGTAATTCGCCCCCGCTCATCGGAGAACGAGCTCACCGTTCAGGTTTATGTGACGGTGGCGATGAAATGGCTGCTGCCACGCCTGCATGACTTCGAGCGCTCGCACCCCAACATGAAGGTCCGGCTCTCGACATCGTATTTTCACTGGGACTACGACGCAGACAATGCCGACGTTGGCATCATTCTGGCACGCAGCCGCGACGAAGATCATTACTACCGCAACCTTTTCCGTTCTGTGCTGAAGCCGGTTTGCGCCCCTGGCTACCTTGACAAGGCCGGAAGCATCACGTCGCCGAGCGATCTGGTCAATCACCGGCTGCTGCACGTCTACAACGCCGAAGAAGACTGGCGATTGTGGTTGAAGGCGGCTGGTGCGGGCGAGGCAAAACCATCCAGCACACTGGTCTTTGACAGCTATCTGCTTGCGCAGGAAGCCGCCGTTGCAGGGCAAGGCTTCGCAATGACCATTGGACCGTTCGCGCGTGACGAACTGTCAAGCGGGCGGTTGGTGGAGCCGACTGATTTTGCGGTGCCGCACCAGCACTGGTGGGCGTTTGCCTGCCGCGCAACGCACCGGCTGCTTCCGAAAGTGAAATTGTTCGAGGAATGGCTCTTGGCCCAGGTCGCCAGTGATGAATTGATCGCTGCAGATGCAAGAAAGGTTGAAAGTACATGAGTGGAGATGTCGAGATGCAGGGTCGGCGCACCCGCAAGCGTGGCGATGCCAGACGCGCTGCGGCATCAGCCAGCGCCGCACCGGCTAGACTGGCGCAGCAGGCACCTGGGCAGGCAAGGGTTCTGTTTGAACCTGCCCGCATGGTTTCGGAAGATGAGCTGCACGCGATCCATCTGGCCTCGCTTGAGGTGCTGGAGACAATCGGCATCGACGTGATGCTGCCGCAGGCGCGCGCTTACTTCGCCAAGGCCGGAGCGCAAATCGAAGGTGAGCGCGTGCGCATACCCGGTGATGTCGTCATGCACGCAATTGAGACTGCGCCATCGTCGTTTATGTTTCATGCCCGCAACCCCGCCCGCTCTATTCGCATCGGCGACGGCTGGCTGGCCTTTGGCACGGTAGGCTCTGCACCCAATGCATCAGATGTCGAAGGCGGCCGCAGACCAGGAAATCTGAAAGACTATCGCGGCTTCCTGAAGCTGGCACAAAGTTTCAACTGTATTGACTTTGTGTCCGGCTACCCGGTTGAGCCTATCGACGTGCACGCTTCGGTTCGCCACCTTGTCGCGCTGAAGGACATGGCACTGCTCACCGAGAAACCGTTTCATGCCTACTCGCTGGGCGAGGAACGCATACGGGACGGTATCGAGATAGCCCGGATTGCGCGCGGCATCTCACACGAGCAGCTTGAACGCGAACCCTCCTTGTTCACCATCATCAACACCAACTCTCCGCTGAAGATGGATACCCCCATGTTGCAGGGTGTAATCGAGATGGCGCGCCGCAATCAGATTGTTTGCATCACACCGTTCACTCTGGCCGGAGCCATGGCCCCCGTGACCGTGGCAGGTGCGCTGGTGCAGCAGAACGCTGAAGCACTCGCCGGGATTGCCTTGACGCAACTGGTCCGGCCCGGGTCGCCCGTCATCTATGGTGGCTTCACATCGAATGTCGACATGAAGTCCGGAGCGCCCGCATTCGGCACGCCCGAATACATGAAGGCTGCGATCGTTGGTGGTCAATTGGCCCGTAAATATTCAGTGCCCTACCGCACTTCCAACACCTGCGCAGCCAATGCCATTGACGCTCAGGCCGCTTATGAAAGCGTGTTTTCGTTGTGGGGTGTGACCATGGGCGGCGGCAACCTGGTAATGCACGGCGCAGGCTGGATGGAGGGTGGTCTGGTTGCGAGCTTTGAGAAGTTCATTCTGGACTGCGATTTGATTCAGATGGTCAAGTCGTTCTTGCAACCCCTTGAAATGACTCGTGATGCTCTGGGTCTTGAAGCAATGGCTGAAGTCGGCCCTGGCGGACATTTCTTTGGCTGTGCACACACGATGGCCCGCTACGAAACGGCGTTTTACTCGCCCATCATTTCCGATTGGCGCAATTTCGAGCAGTGGCAAGCGGCCGGTGCCCCCGATGCCCGCGACAAGGCGCAGGCAGTGCTGAAGCAGGTGATGGCAGCATATCAGCCCCCTGAAATTGATGCTGCAATTGAACTGGAACTGGAAGCCTTCGTGGCAAAGCGCACCGAAGAAGGAGGCGCGCCAACCGACTTCTAGGGCAGGGGCTGGCTGCACCTTCACACCCCGGCAATCTTGCACCGGGGTCCTTTCACATATGTGACGGCCTTGCCTTGCTATTGTCATTGCTTCGGCTTGTTGCCGGCTGCATTCAGGCCCGATTGCCGGTTACTGGTTCTTTTTGGGACGGGTAGTCGACGAGGGGACAACCCGATGCAGAAACCGATACGACTGGCCGCATGCATGCTGGCCACAATTTCTACTCAAGCGTTGGCAGACGGAAAGGGTGACTTTCTTGGAGCGTCACCCAATATTGACTGGTCCGGCCTTTATGCGGGAGCCTCTATCGGCTTCGGTTGGGGCGAAGCAACCCAGAACTATGATCGCGCCGGCGACCATGGCGCTGCCACACTTGAACCCGATGGTGCCACCGGCTCCGCGATAGCCGGGTACAACTGGATGCTGAATGATCAGTGGCTTGTCGGCGTGGAAGGTGAGCTTGGCGTGCTTGGCGTCTCGCAAGGTGCGACAGAGGTCTTCGACGGTCACATCTGGAGCAGTGAGTTTGGTCCGTTCATGTCCACCCTGCGCGGCCGGGTCGGATATGCATTCGGCGACGTTGTTATGTATGGAACCGGGGGACTTGCCCTGGCCGGCATTACCGATATTTCGATCGGTAACACGCCGGGTGAAACAGCCAGCGAGGACAATGTGCGCGCCGGCTGGGCAATCGGTTTCGGTGCCGATTATGCACTCGACAATGACTGGAGATTGCGTGGCGAATTCCTGCACATGGATTTTGGGCGCAAGGACGGTCTGAGCGACAATGCCGAGGCCTATTCGTTTGACAACTCGTTGAATCTGCTTCGTGTCGGGCTGACCCGCAGTTTCTAGTGCATTCATTACCTGCGAGTCATTTGCGGCAAGTGGTGTACGAATCGCGATAGGCATAATTCGTCCCGCTTCCTGATACGCGATTGGCGCTGCATTGGAACTCGCTATTCTGTTCGGCTCTGCCTTTCTGGCAGCTACACTCCTACCGGCCCAGTCGGAGGCGGTGTTGCTCGCCATGCAGGCGAAAGATGTTGCTCCAGCGGTGACTTTGCTGCTGGTCGCAAGTTTGGGCAACACGCTTGGCGCCTGCGTCAACTATACTCTCGGCTACTTTGCTGCGCGAATGCGGGAGCATGCCTGGTTCCCGGCCACCCTAAAGCAACTTGAACGTGCTGAACGCTGGTACGCGAAATGGGGCATATGGAGCCTGTTGCTGAGTTGGGTTCCGTTCATCGGTGACCCGCTAACGGTAATTGCCGGTCTGCTGCGCACGCCCTTTTGGAAATTCCTCATTATGGTGGCGATGGCAAAATCCGGGCGCTACGCTGCGTTGATGTGGCTGGCTTACTGCTGGTGACCTGAACTGTTTTCAGAAACCGAACCCAAAACCGCTGGACTTGAACGCACGCGAACCGAAGAAGTTTTTCCTGAAGCGGGGGCCGGAACTGCGGAACGGCCTTGTGCCGAAGAAATTCTTCTTGAACCGTGCATTTGGAAGTTTGAAATGCCGCTCGGAATATCGCTCACCACCAACCAGCCCGTCGCTGAACCCAATTCCTCTGGACTTGAAAAAGCGCTTGCTTAGGCCGGAGCGGTAGGGTGTGCCGGCTATGCCCTGGCCATTGTCGGGAAAGTTGCTGTGCGCTAGCGGGCCGTAACCTAGAATGCGGCGCACCTGACCGCGTGTGTGTCTATGGGGTTTGATCTTGCGCACGTAGGTGCCGACCCTGATGACAGGGGTAGCGGGCTGCATTGCCGCTGCGTTGAAGCGGCTGTGCAAAGGCCCCGACACAGGTGCCGCCGATGTGGCCGTAAACATGGAAATGAACAATGTGGCTGCCAGCGGCAGCGCTATACGCGTGACTGAGGTGGGCACAAATCTGCTCCTTGACTAACTGACGTGCCGCACCAGTTGTCATCTAACCTAGCTGGATTTTTGCGGTTTGACCATACAAACTCGGAATTGCAACCAGCCTGCCGGTCATGACAGGGTGTGCTGCAGTGTAGCCACGCCTCTGGAAGCGCAAATGAAAACCATAGATTACTATTACTCCACCCGTTCCAACTTCACCCTGCTGGGTGCCTACCGCATCAATGCGCTGGCCAGCAAGTACAAGCGCAGGATCCTTCACCGCCCGATCTTGCTGTCCGAAACCATGAAGCCGTTGATGGCGACGCCGTTTGATTTGCGCCCCGCCATCTTGCGCAACTATGCCATGCGCGATGCACTGCGCACTGCTGATCATCTGGGCATCCCCTTGCTGCGCGAACCGGTGCATCACCTGGGGCCGGTCGAATTGCCGTCGGGCATTGTCATTGCTGCGCAAACCGCCATAGCAAGGGGCGAGAAGGGCAATGTCGATACGTTGAGCCTGAAAGTGCTGGAAGCGCTGTGGCTGCACGACAGGGATATTGCTGACGAGAAGGTTGTGGCAGAGCTGGTTGAGTTGTCAGGCTTCGACGATGCGGGCGCACTCATTGAAGAAGCCATGAGCGCCTCTACCCAGGCTGAATTGATGCGCAACTGCACAGAAGCCATCATTCGGGGCGTTATCGGCGCACCGACATACTTCGTGGACGAAGAACCGTTTTATGGCCAGGACCGGCTGGACTATGTCGAGCGCGCGTTGGCCTCCGTCTCTCGCTGAGCTGCCCGCGCCATACATTGCCATGGCTCACTTGCCGGCGCCGGAGTTGCCGGTACAGACCTATTGGTTCTTGGCCGCAGCTGTCAGAAGTTCGTCGATCTCCGCGAAGCTTGCCGCATATTGTGTGAATTCGAACGTGCCCTTGTCTCGCACTTCGCGCGCCGCCTGGAGGAAGCCGCCGATTGCCGCGCGGGCAAACGATGAGCCCATGGAAATGCGCCTGACGCCTGCCGCTTGCAAATCGCGCACTGTGAAGTGGGAAGCAGCGGTGCCGACGACGACATTGACAGGTTTGGTGACAGCCTTGCAGACGCGTTCTATGTCGGCGATGTTGCTGAGGCCTGGTGCATAAAGCACGTCTGCGCCAGCCGCCTCAAAGGCGATGAGCCGTGATATGGTATCTTCCAGATCAGGCCGGCCGTGCAGGAAGTTCTCAGCCCTTGCCGTCAGCACAAACGGCCGTTTGAGATTGTCACGCGCCTGGCATGCAGCAGAAATGCGTTCGACCGAATGCTGGAAGTCTATGATGGGGGCGTCGGGCTTGCCCGAGGTGTCTTCTATCGTGCACCCGGCCAGGCCTGTGTGGGCTGCCTCGCGGATGGTTTCTGCAACAGTGTCCGGGCGCAGGCCAAAACCGTTTTCAAGGTCGGCCGACACCGGCAGATTGGTTGCCTTGACCATTGCTGTGCAGTGGGCAAGTGCTTCCCTTCGCGAAACCTCGCCCGGCCAGTCCCGCTTTCCCTGGGTGAACGCATAACCGGCGCTGGTTGTGGCAATAGCTTCAAACCCCATAGCCTGCAAAATGCGTGCAGAGCCTGCATCCCAGGCATTGGGCAAAATGAGGACTTTGTCCTCGCGAGTGTGGAGTTGCGCAAACAGTTCGGCTTTCTGCTTGGTATACGGCATCGCTGGCCCCTCCTGTATGCTTACGTAAGCATCAGACAAGATTGTGCCACTACCGTGTCAGTGCGCAACTGACATGGATCAATCGTCAGCTGCGCCGTCTCCTGCGCTGGCGGCCTTCGCCGCCGTCCGCGCCAACCGGAGTGATTTCCTTCACTTGCGGCAACTTCACTGCCAGCGACAAGTTGGGAAATGCAGCAGTTTTGTGGGGCAGGGCCATGGCCTCGATGAAGTGCTGTTGGAACATCGGCTCGACCGCCGTTTCGATCTTCTCTATGCGCTTGACCACTTCCTCGATTTCGTCGCGGCCCTCGGTATTGAGCAACGCTATGCGTGCGCCTGTGCCTGCCGCGTTACCGGCGGAGTGGACATGAGCCAGGTCGCAATCCGGGATCAGCCCCAGGATCATTGCATACTTCACGTCGATATGGCTGCCGAAGGCGCCGGCGAGGCGTATTGTATCGACCTTTTCCAGATCGAGCCTGTCCATGAGAAGTCGCACCCCGGCATAGAGTGCGGCCTTCGCCAACTGGATGGCGCGCACGTCATTCTGAGTAATGGAAATGAGCGGTTCACCTTCACGGATGACATAGGCAAACGTCCGTCCGTTCTGCATCACTCTTGGCGAGCGCTGTTGCATGGTGCCGTCAAACAGGCCGTCCTGATTGATGACGCCGGACAGGTACAACTCGGCAACTGCTTCAATGATCGCGGATCCGCACACCCCGGTGACGCCGGTGGATGCTATGGCATCTTCAAAGCCGTCCTCATCATTCCACAAATCGCACCCAATCACCTTGAACCGTGGTTCAAGTGTTTCGGCGTCGATGCGGATGCGCTCAATCGCACCCGGCGCGGCGCGCTGCCCGCACGAAATTTGCGCGCCTTCGAACGCTGGGCCTGTAGGTGATGAACAGGCCAGCAGGCGGTCCTTGTTGCCCAGCACGATTTCAGCGTTGGTGCCGACATCGACCACCAGCATGATCTCGTCCGACAGGTGCGGGCTTTCTGACAGCACCACACCAGCAGTGTCTGCGCCAACATGGCCGGCGATGCACGGCAGCACGTAGACATAGGCACCATTATTGAGTTCGAGGTCGAATTCACGGGCAGGGCGCGTCACAGGCAACCCGGTTGCCAGGGCAAAAGGCGCACCGCCCAGTTCTGTCGGGTCAATGCCCAGCATCAGATGGTGCATGACAGGGTTTCCGACCAGCACAATCTCGAGAATATCGGACAGGTCAATCCCGGCTTCGGCAGCCACCTGGCGCGCAAGTTCGTTGAGCGCCTCCCGCACTACAGCGGTCATCTCCTTGTCGCCGCCGGGGTTCATCATCACGTATGAGACGCGGCTCATCAGATCTTCGCCGAACCGTATCTGCGGGTTCATCAACCCGGCCGATGCTCTGATTTCGCCGGTCGACAGATCGCAAAGATGTGCCGCGATGGTGGTCGATCCCACGTCAACTGCCATGCCGAAGGCCCTGTCGTGAAATCCTGGCCAAATGGCTGTGATGCGCGCGATCCGGCTGGCCATGCGCGAGTGTACGGCAACAGTGATGCGCCATTCGCCCTTGCGCAGGGCTGATTGCAGCGCCTGCATAATGGCCAGGTCACAGGTGACGTGCTCGATGCCCCACTGAATTCTCAGTGCATTGTACAACCGTTCGAGGTCGGATGAAGGGTGGTGCATGTCCGGCTCTTCCACCACGAGATAGTAGAGCTTGGTCACCGGGTTGAGCTTGATATCGCGCACTTCTGCACGCTTGCGCACCACCTGCTTGTGCACCTGGCTTTCAGGTGGAACGTCTACCACGCAGTCGCCATTCATGAGTGTCTGGCATGAGAGCCTGCGTTCAGGTTTCAGGCCGCGCTTTTCGTTGTAGCGCACTTCGACCTCGGTAATGGGCCCCAGGTTCTCCGGCTTCGAGGTAATGCCGTGCTTGGCAAAATCGCCGATCGATGGAGTGATCTGGCAGCGTCCGCAGATGGCACGCCCGCCACAAACGCTGTCTATGTCCACGCCCAAGGAGCGGGCTGCCTGCAGAACAGGCGTGCCTATTGGAAACCGGCCACGCTTGCCCGAAGGCGTGAACACGATAAGTGCGTCGTTGCGTCCATGTTCCGGCATGTGTGGTTCCGAACCCCTGTCGTTAGCCCCTGCGGCGGCGGCGTCCTTCACGGTCACCGCGTGCGCCCTGCGGTGCATTAGCACTTGCTGGCGGCTTGTTGAAGCGTATCCATGCAGCGCCGCCTGAATCATTGTTCATCAGGAAGTCTGCGGCCTTGATGGCTTCGATTTCCTTTGACGGTGTGCCTGTCATGTGACCGGCGCCCAAGAGCGGGCCCACGACACTCCAGTCGACGCCGTCGGGAATGATGATTCCTTGTTCGGCAAGTTTGGCAATATGTTCGTCGAGCTTCTTCTGGGTGGTCGCTAGCTGTACCGGGTTCATGATGGCAGAGGTCATGCCTGCTGCTGCGGCCATCGGCAGGAAGGCATTATTGATACCGTGCCGGTTCGGCAAGCCGAAGGATATGTTGGATGCCCCGCAGGTCGTGTTGACGCCCAGTTCTTCGCGCAGCCGGCGCACCAGGGCAAACACCTGCAAGCCTGCTGTTCCCATGGCGCCAACCGGCATCACAAGTGGGTCGACAACGATGTCATGCGGTTTGATGCCGTAGTCCGCAGCGCGCTCCACGATCTTCTTGGCAACAGCAAAACGCACGTCCGGGTCTTCTGAAATGCCGGTGTCGTCATTGGAAATGGCTACGACCGGCACGTCATATTTCTTGACCAATGGCAGCACCAGTTCCAGGCGTTCTTCCTCGCCGGTCACGGAGTTGAGCAAAGGGCGGCCCTTGGCAGCCTGCAAGCCGTTCTCCAGGGCGCCGGGAACCGATGAGTCGATGCACAAAGGTACGTCGACAATGGCCTGTATGCGCTCGACGAGTTCCTTCATCAACGGTGGTTCAACAAAGTTGTTGTCGGCATAGCGCGGATCTTCCGCCATCTTGTTGGAGAAGACGGCGCCGGAGTTGACGTCCAGCACGGTCGCACCACAGGCAACCTGTTCGATTGCGTCTTTCTCTACTGTAGTGAAATCGCCCATTTCCAGCTCGGCAGCCAGCTTTTTGCGGCCCGTCGGATTGATGCGCTCACCGATAACACAGAAAGGCTGGTCGAAGCCGATGATGACTTCCCTTGTGGCGGAGGCAACGAGTGTGCGGGTCATTTTTTGAAGTCCTTGCGCATTGTGCAGAATGTGCGGATTGAATGAGGGTGTCTGGGGAATGTTTCAGGCATTGACGCCGCTTGAAACGGGTGGTCTGAGGTGGTCTTCCCTGGTCGTGAGCCGGGAGGGGGTGCCTCGCCAGCATGTTATAGTGTGTTGAACCATGTCGTAGCCGGACCTGTGGCCGATCATCTGAATATTGCATCTGAGGTATAGTCATGCGGCCCCGCCTGCAATGGCGGATTTGCGACTAGGCCGGAGGCAAAACCGACTGACAGCGTGTCAGGCGTGCTGAATAGCGCTTTTGCGCTGACCCAGGTCAGCAAGCTGGCACGTACGCGCCACCAGATCAGGCCGGTTCATCGTGTAGATGTGCACATGGTCAACGCCTTGCGCGCCAAGCTGTACGATCTGTTGTGCTGCAAGCTCGCAGGCCAGGTTCTTGTGTTCGGGCGAGTGAGCAGGCAGGCGATCAAACAACTCATGCAGATACTCGGGCACGCGCGCATTACACTTGCTGGCAAAGCTGGCCACTTTGGCAAAATCATTGATCAGCAGAATGCCAGGGATGATGGGTTGGTGAATACCTGCGGCTCGCACCTGTTCCATGAAGGAAAAGTAGTCGCGATTGTCAAAGAAGAACTGTGTGATTGCAGCTTTTGCACCGCTCGCGAGTTTGGTCTTCAGGTTGGCTATGCAGGCGGCGGCGTCGCTGGAAGCCGGGTGCACTTCGGGGTAGGCGGCAACATAAGTGTCGAAGTCGCCGCGCTGTGCGATCGCTCGTGCAAGGTCAGCTCCGTTCACATAGCCGTCCGGGTGGGGCTTGTAGGGCCCTGATATGCCAGGCATGTCGCCTCTGAGTGCAAGAATGCCCTGCACGCCTTGTGCATGATAGCGTTCTATTACTGCGTTTGTCTGGCTGCGGGACTGTCCGGCGCAGGTCAGATGTCCAACCACATTGATCCCCTTGACCGCCCGCAATTGGCCGATGGTTCCAAACGATGCCTGATGGCTGGAGCCGCCCGCTCCATAGGTCACCGAGACAAATTCTGGATCAAGACCGGCCATGACATTTGCAAGTTCCGCCATGGCATCTGATTGCATGGTCGACCGGGAAGGAAACACTTCAAACGAAACGCGCGGGCCGCCGCCGGGCGAAAAACCTCCAGGAACCGGGAAGATGGACATTTGCACTCTCCATATAAAGATATCTTTATATATTGAATTACAACTTGTCGGTCAAGAGAATTCACGCCCGGCAGATGTGTGTGCCTGCGCCCGTGAATCGACCAGCTCCTGTTAGCGCACCACCAGCACTGGACACTGCGCGTGCCGCACTACGCGCCCCGCTGTAGAGCCGAGAAAATAGTCCGCCAGGCCTGGTTTGTGCGATCCGATGACAATCAGGTCGGCCTTGTGCTCCTTGGCGGCCTCGACAATTGATCCGCCAGGCGAGCCGTGCCGCAAGTCGGTCTTGCTGGTCACCTTGTTCTCCTTGGCGAGCTTGTCCAGCTCTGTCTTGGCCCAGTTGTGGGTTTGCTGGAGTATCTCGCCGGATATCTCGACTGCAGCATAGGCGGGCACATCCTGCACAACGTGCATTATGGTGATTTCCGCGTTCTTGCCTCCTATCTCGCGCGCAATATTTATCATCTGGGCGCCAATGTCATTGTGGCTGAGGTCTACGGGAACCAGTATCTTCTTGAACATCTGGTATGTCCTCCTGGGCTGCGTCGGGCACAACTGCCCTGTCCCGGTAATTAATGCATTGCGACAGGCTGCCAGCATTGATGCGGATCAAATGCTTGTGCATCACCGGCAGGCGGGTCGCTATTTGATCATTTCTGGACGCATCGTTCTAAGAAAGCGCATCGGATTTCTCCTAACAATGGTTTAGCTCTTCTCAACAGATGGACAATTGGCCATGACTGGCGAAACTGAAACTACTGTAGAACCCGCAACCGAACGCCGTGGCCGCAGAGGCGGAGGTGGCGGTGGCGCTGAAGGCCGCCGTGCCGCGCGCAGGGGCGGTGGCCTGCAGTCATTCACCTATATCAAACGCGAAATACCGCTCTACGAGGTGTTGAGCGAAGAAGGGTTGACGCTTGTCGAAGGCAATTGCGACAAGGTTCTGCAGGAAATCGGCATCGACTTTCGCGATGACCCTGAAGCGCTGCAGATGTGGAAAGATGCCGGTGCTGATGTCAAGGGTGAGCGCGTGCGCTTTCCAAAAGGGCTTGTGCGCGACCTGATCAAGACCGCGCCCAGGCAGTTCACCCAGCATGCGCGCAATCCCGCCCGCAACGTCGAGATTGGCGGCAAGAATACCGTGTTTGCTCCGGTATACGGACCGCCTTTTGTGCGCGATCTGCAGGGTGGGCGCCGGTATGCGACCATTGAGGATTTCCGCAATTTCGTAAAGCTCGCCTATATGGCGCCTGCCATGCACCATTCTGGCGGCACGGTCTGCGAACCAGTGGATGTCCCGGTGGCCAAGCGCCACCTGGACATGGTCTACAGCCACATCCGCTATTCCGACAAACCGTTCATGGGCTCTGTTACGGCACCTGAGCGTGCCGAAGACAGCGTAGCCATGGTGAAAATGCTGTTTGGAGATGAATTCGTCGATCAGAATTGCGTGCTGATCAATCTGATCAATGCCAATTCTCCAATGGTGTTCGACGACACCATGGTTGGTGCACTCAAGGTTTACGCGCGCAACAACCAGGCAACCGTAATCTCGCCGTTCATTCTGGCAGGTGCCATGTCACCGGTGACGATCATCGGGACACTGACCCAGATTCTTGCAGAAGCGTCCGTCGGCATCGCGTTTTCGCAGTTGTGCCGTCCAGGTGCCCCTGTCGTTTTCGGAACGTTTGCCTCGTCCATGTCCATGCAATCCGGCGCGCCAACATTTGGCACACCGGAGCCGGCCCACGTGCTGTTCGGTGCAGCCCAGCTTGCCCGTCGTCTTGGCGTGCCATTCCGCTCCGGCGGTTCGCTGTGTGCTTCCAAACTGCCGGATGCCCAAGCCGCACATGAAAGCTCAAATACCTTGTTCCCCGGCGTCCTGTCTGGCGTGAACTTTATGCTGCACGCCGCTGGCTGGCTGGAAGGCGGGCTTGTGTCCAGCTATGAGAAGTTCATCATTGACTGCGATCAGCTTTCAATGATGCAGCGGTTTGCCGGCGGCATTGACTTGTCTGAAAACGGTCAGGCACTTGATGCAATCAATGAAGTTGGCCCTGGCAGTCATTATCTCGGCTGCGCACATACACAGCGCAACTTTGAAGATGCATTCTGGCGCTCCTCCAACGCGGACAACAACTCATTCGAACAGTGGTTGGCGGAAGGTTCTATGGATGCCGCTCAGCGGGCCAACGCCACCTGGCAACGCCAACTCGCTGAGTATGTCGCGCCTGATCTGGACGAAAGTATCGATGAGCAGCTTCTCAGCTTCATGCAACAGCGCAAATCGGTGTTGCCGGACAGTGTATCCTGACCGGTTTACCTAACTTCACGGCCTTGTTGCAATCAGTTGAGCTGCAAATGTCCAATTTTGACGCTTAAGTGTCGCATCTGACAGGTGCGCCAATGCTCTCCATGCTGCGATGCTGGCTCCCGAAAGACCAGTATGCCGTCATATGGCTGGTATTTTCGTTGTTCGGTCTTGCTCTCTTTTATGGGAGTGCTAGGTTGAATATTGATCTGGCTGGCGCGAGCGTCTTGTTTTGCCAGTGAGTTTAGACAGTAACCCGGGAGGAAACTATTCCATGACAGACAGAGAAAACATCTGGATTCCACGGCTGAAGCAGCAGCTCGCGGACAAATTGATCGATCGCCGTGAGTTTATTCGCTATTCAACGCTGCTCGGCATGTCCGCTGGCGCCGCCTATATGTGGGCTGGCAAGCTCACCGGCCAGCCAATTGCTGCACCAGCACGTGCTGCCGAAATGCCAAAGGGCGGCACACTCAAGATTTCACAACGTGTGCCAAAGGTTGAGACACCGCACACATTCTCGTGGATTTATGACTCCAACATCACCCGCCAGCAGATTCGCTACGCAACCCGCACTGGCGTTGACAACGTAACCCGGCCTGATCTGGTCAGCTGGGCTGCTTCGGATGACCTGAAGACCTGGACACTGACCGTTGCCGATGTTGACTGGTACAAGGGCGGCAAGGTAACAGCCGAACAGATCGCCTGGAACATCAAGCATTGTCTTGATCCGGCAGTTGGTTCTTCCGTGATCGGCCTGATGAAGGGCTATATGCTCAACGAGATCGACTCCGGCAAGAAGGACGACAAGGGCAATGCCGTGATGACCACAGAATTGTGGGATGCCAATGCCCTTGAGGTCAAGGATGACAAGACACTTGTCATGAATCTCAAGGAAGCCCAGGTTGCCGTACCCGAGCATCTGTTCCACTATCCACTGGCAATCATGGACCCGGCTGAGAACGGTGAATTCGCCGTTGGTTCAAACGGCAATGGCCATTTTGAACTGGTAGAGTTTGAGGTTGGCCGCAAGGCAGTGCTGAAAAAGCGCGAAGGCTCTTCAGCTCATCTCGACACCATCGAGTTCATCGACCTTGGCGACAACACAGCTGCAGAAGCTGCTGCAATGCAGTCGAAGCAGGTTCACATGTCCTACGAAGGTCAGCCTGAACAGTATGACCTGTACAAGCAGATGGACCACGTTCAGTTGTATGAAGCAACCACTGCAAACACTGGTGTGTTGCGCATGCGTTCTGATGATCCTGTGTTCAAGGATCCGAAGATGCGCAAGGCTGCCCGTATGGCTGTCGATATTTCCAAGGTCCGCGAAATCGCACTTGGCGAACTTGGCACCGACGCTGAACATCATCACGTCTGCAACGTCCACCCTGACTACAAGCAGCTGCCCGCAATGGCACGCGATGTAGAAGGTGCCAAGAAGCTGATGGCTGAAGCCGGACATGCTGACGGCATCGACGTCGAAATCACCTGTAAGCCTGACCCTGCATGGGAACTGGCAAACGTTGAAGGTATCGTCGAGCAGTGGAAGGAAGCAGGCATCCGTGCCAAGATCAACGTGCTGCCATCTTCCAAGTTCTGGGACGTTTGGGACAAGGTGCCGCTTGGCTTTACATCCTGGGCTCACCGTCCGCTTGGCTTCATGGTGCTGTCTCTCGCCTATCGCTCAGGCGTTCCATGGAACGAGTCCAACTACTCAAATCCTGACTTTGACTCGACCCTGACCCAGGCTGAAGGCACACTCGATGTCGCTGCGCGTACCGAGTTGGTTGGCAAGCTGGAAGGCATCATGCAGGAAGACGGTCCGATCGTTCAGACCTCCTGGCGCAAGATCTTCATTCCGACCGACAAGAAGGTGATGGGTTTTGCCATTCACCCGACCCGGTACTTCTTCTGCGAAGATTACGCCATCGAAGCCTGATAATTCGGGCGGAATACACGAACTGAATGCGCCCTTCCGGGAAACCGGGAGGGCGTTTTGTTTTGGCCGGGCGCAGGCATTGACGCCTAGCGGTCAATCGAGTCTTATTCGACCACAACTTTCACGCTCAGGAGAACTCGGCATGAACAAGACAACGGGTACGGCTGGCTTCATGGCCATGAAAGGTGCCGGTTACTACTCGAAGGCAACCATTGGCGCCAAGCATGTCATGGACAATGCAGCAAACCTCGTACTCGATGCCGTCGAGCGTATGCAGCTTGCCGACGATGGCAGCATCTTCCGGGCAACAGACATGGGCGCAGCCGATGGCGGCACATCGGTTGACCTGTGGCGGCGCGTGCTTAAGGATGTGCGTGCGCGCGTGCCCTCCCGCCCGATTGAGATGGTCTACACCGACCTGCCGCGAAACGACTTTGCCCAGGTGTTCCGCATGATCCACGGACAGACCGATACCAAAAGTTATTATGACGAGATCGACGACCTATACGTTTTCGCCTCGGGTACATCGTTTCACCAGAATATCTTTCCTGCTGAAACGCTGGACCTAGGTTTTTCGGCTACAGCCTCTCACTACATCTCCTCAACACCGTGCAACATTACAGATCATGTTCATATGGTTGGTGCCACGGGTGCCGAGCGTGAAGCCTTTACCAGGCAGGGGGCAAAGGACTGGGAAACCATGCTGCTGCAACGCACACGGGAGTTGAAGCCAGGCGGCAGGTTGAGCCTGTTCAATTTCGGCATTGATGAGGAAGGGCGTTACCTCGGCCACACTGGCGGCATGAGCATGTTTGACGAGTTCAACCGCCATTGGCGTTCGCTTGCAGATGATGGCGTCATAACGTCGGAAGAATACAACAACACAAACTTCCCACAGCACTACAGAACCGTGCCGGAGTTCATAGCCCCGCTGGAAGACACCTCAAGCGCTGTCTACAAGGCGGGCCTGAGGCTGGAGCATGTGGAAACGAGAGTGGTGCGCTGCCCGTTCGAGCAGGACTTTTCGGAAAATCACAAGGATGCTCAGCGGTTTGCCGTTGAGTACCTGCCCACGCTGCGCTCATGGTCGGAAGCCACTTTCCTCGGCGGGCTTGATGCGAACCGCGACGATGTCGAGCGCCAGCAGATCATGGACGAGTTTTATGGTCGTTATCAAAGTGCAGTTGCCGCTGCCCCTGCAGGACATGCGATGGACTATGTCCACGCTTACCTGATTTGCCGCAAGGAAGGTTGAACCATCGTGACGAAAAAGACGACGACTACGCTGGATATCGAAAAGGCTCGCAGGCTTGCCATGCGTGCGCTGACCAAGAACGGTGCAAGCCGTACGAACGTGCGCCATCTGGTTGATGCAATAATTGATAGCGAATTGGTGGGCATGGCCAGCCATGGCTTTTTCTGGTTGCCGGTATACTGCTCGCACCTGAAATGCGGCAAGGTGGATGGCAAGGTCAAGCCAACGGTGACACGTTTGTCCCCAGTGTCCTTTCGCGCTGATGCTGGTTCGGGCTTTGCACATCCGGCCATCGAGGCGGGCTTCAGGAAACTCATACCGGCTGCCAAGAAGTATGGTATCGCCGGACTGTCTGTCACCAACTCCTACAACTGCGGCAGGCTTGCTGCCCACACTGAACGTCTGGCACTCGAAGGTCTGCTGGCAATGGGTTTCACCAATGCTCCAGCATCAATCGCACCACCCGGCGGCCGCAAGGCAGTCATTGGCACCAATCCTGTTTCAATGGCAGCCCCTGACGGAAAGGGCGGTATTGGTTTCATCGTTGACCAGTCCTCGTCTGTCGTGGCCAAGTCAGAGGTGATGCGCCACGCTGCACGTGGTGAAGACATCCCGCTCGGGTGGGCGATAGATGCAGATGGCAACCCGACCACCGACCCCAAACAGATGGCAACCATGGCACCAGCGGGCGGTTACAAGGGTTTTGGCCAGGGCCTGATGGTGGAAACCATGTCATCGTTGATGTCAGGTGCCCAGCTTGGCAGTGTCATGTCTCCATTTGCAACCGATGCAGGCGGTCCTTGCAATTCCGGGCAGTTTTTTATCGCCATCGACCCGGAAGGGTTTTCCGGCGCGCTGTTTGCTGACAGGTTCGCCGCGATGGCCGGCTCGATCACACAGCAGGAAGGTACGCGATTGCCGGGTATGAACCGCCTGAGAACCCGCAACGAGAGCCTGGCACGCGGCACAATTGAAGTTGACCGTGACCTGATCAAGAGGGTTCGGGACCTGACCAGATAGACTTGGGGAGCAGCACCATTTGAGTGTCGATTTCGAGATCGACTGCGTTGTCGCTGGTGCAGGCGCGGTCGGCCTGGCTGTGGCACGCGAATTGGCGCAAGCAGGCCGCGATGTTGTGATCCTGGAAGCAGGTGAAGCCCATGGCCGCGGTGTTTCATCACGTTCCAGCGAGGTGATACATGCCGGCATGTACTACACACCGGGCAGTTTGCGCGCCCGGTTCTGCGTAGAAGGCAAATGGCTGCTGTATGACTTTCTCAAAAGGCACGGGGTCGCGCACAACAATTGCGGCAAGCTGATTGTCGCCACCACAGATGATGAAGTGCCGGTATTGCAGACCATCATCCAGCGCGGTTCGGCCAATGGAGTTGATGACCTGGAACTGCTGGATGAAGGACAGGCGCTTGCACTGGAGCCCGCTCTCAAGTGCAAGGCAGCGATCCTGTCACCATCTACTGGCATGATGGATTCTGCCGGGCTCATGCTGGCGGTGCTGGGCGAGGCAGAAAATGCAGGCGCATCCCTGGCAACACATTCACCCATTGTGGGCGGGCGTGTGGGAGGACATCAAATAGAGATTGATGTGGGGGGCCAGGAGCCGATGACCATCGGTTGCAACCTATTTGTCAACGCCACCAGCTTGAATGCGCCCGCCGTTGCCCGCAGTCTGGGCGGGCTTGATCACGCGCATATTCCAACCGCCTATTACGGCAAGGGGAGCTACTTCTCGCTTGCGGGCAAGGCGCCATTTTCCCGGTTGATCTACCCTTGCCCGGCAGTTGGCGGTTTGGGCGTACACCTGACCATCGACGTGGGAGGCCAGGCAAGGTTTGGCCCGGATGTGGAATGGGTCGACGAACCTGACTATACCGTAGACCCGCACCGCGCACGTGATTTTTACGCACTGATCAGGCGCTACTGGCCGGCCCTGCCGGACGGTGTTCTGCAACCTGCTTATGCAGGTGTGCGGCCAAAGATCGTTCCGCCGGGCGCGCCAACGCAAGACTTCCGGATCGATGGTCCTGAGGTGCACGGTGTGCCAGGCTTGATCAATCTGTTTGGCATCGAGAGCCCCGGCTTGACATCAAGCCTGGCAATAGCGCGCTATGTCAGGCAGATGCTGTAGGCGATCTGGTCCTGCAGTCGGAGCATTGGAGATCGTCGGGTGACGGTGGCGAAGGTGAAGCGCGCACCAAGTGGTGCCTTGTGGCAGGTGACTGCCACAGGCGACAAGGTCGGCGACAAGCTCGAACATGAAATCGATTGTGATGTTGCCATCGTCGGAGCAGGTTTCACCGGCTTGCGGGCCGCGCTGCATCTGGCTGAGAACGGAATTCGCGTTGCGGTCTTTGACAGTGGCGAAATCGCCTTCGGGGCCAGCGGCCGCAGCGGTGGTCAGGTCAATCCCATGCTTCCGGTGGCGCGCCCGGACATTTTGCGCAAGGCAATCGGCAATGTGCATTTTGAGCGCGTTGTGGAAGCATCGCTGAGCTCGGCGGATGCGTTGTTCGAACTTATCCGTAGGTATGGGATAGATTGCGATGCTCGCCAGAACGGCTGGTTGCGTGTCGACCATTGTGCGGCAGCCAGACAAACCGCCAGAGCTGCCGCGCGTGAATGGAACGCTCATGGCGCAGGCTTTGAGTTCGTTGAAGGTGACGAGGCTCGCAGGCTGTCTGGATCACCGGTATACGTCTCCGGCACATTCACGCCCAGAGGCGGCGCGGTTCAACCCTTGTCGCTGGCATTGGGCATGGCGCGTGTAGCACGCGCGGCCGGGGCAAGCATTTACCAGCATGCACCGGTTACGGCAGCTGAGCGCAAGCATCAGAAATGGCATCTCATTGCAGGTGGTCAGCGCGTTGTATGCAGGCAGGTGATACTCGCAACCAATGGCTACTCGGGCAATCTGTACAAGCCGGTCAAGAAGTCTGTCCTGCCACTGCTTCCCTTGCAAATGGCAACCGACCCCTTGCCGCAGGATGTAATCGGTACAATCCTGCCGCAGGGCAACACCATTTCGGACACCCGGCGCATGATCATGTATGCAAGGCGCGAGCCTGACAATCGCATGGTCTATGGCGGCATGGGCTTCAAGACCCCGCTTGGCGGCGTAGGCGGGTTTGGCTGGTTGCTGAGCGATGTGAAGCGGGTGTTTCCTGCTCTGAAGGATGTTGAATGGAAATACAGGTGGAGCGGTCAGATTGCCTTGACCGATGATCGTGTTCCGCATTTCCATGAACCTGAACCGGGCATGCTTGCCGGTCTTGGCTACAATGGCCGCGGTGTTGCCATGTCGTTTCTGATGGGCAAGCTGCTGGCCGACCGTGCACTTGGCGCGGACCCTGGTTCCCTGGCGCTGCCTTGCACACAGCCGCCCACGGTGCCGTTTCGCGACACCCAGGTCTTTGGTGCCGGAATCGCGATGTCATGGATGCGATTGCGGGACACAATGGACCGCCGGTGAAGTGCCGCCGCAGCAGCATGCAGGCGGGTTTCCGGTGCCCGGTTTGCAATGATACCAGACAGCGAATTCCATGTGACAGCCCCGCTGAACCGTTGCGTTTGGGCCAGAATGCGTTTCATACTGAAACCACCGGAAACTTTTGAGTAACATTCAACGGTGTTTTCGGACGTTAACGTATTAGGGAGTGACAAATGAAGAAGTTTTTCAAAGCGGCCGTGATGGCAACGGCGAGTGCAGCTGTACTCGCGCTGTCGACCACCGCCTACGCTGCAGACAAGGTCAACGCCGCCTTTTTCCTTGAATGGGCGATGCCGAACCAAATCGCCAAGGTAGACAAGACCTTCGACAAGGCCATGGGTGTGGATGTCAACTGGACCGACTTTAC
Organism: uncultured Alphaproteobacteria bacterium; assembly: GCA_963787895.1. Taxonomy (GTDB): domain Bacteria; phylum Pseudomonadota; class Alphaproteobacteria; order Rhizobiales; family Aestuariivirgaceae; genus Anderseniella. The sequence continues at coordinate 641,230 of CAWBEX010000007.1, forward strand.
TACCGGCGTTGCAATGACCGAAGCCATGCTGTCTGGTGACATCGACATTGCCTACTCGCAGGGGCTTGCACCGTTCGTGACCGCAATCCAGCAGGGTGCACCGCTCAAGATGGTAGCCATTGCCGTTGTGTACGAAGCCAATGATTGCTTTGTGAAGAACGGACTGAACATTGATTCCACCAACGCAAACGAGCTGGAAGGCAAGACAGTCGCTGTGCCGCTCAACACGATGGCAGACTATTCGTTCCGCCGCTACATGGCTGAACTGAAGGTCGACGTGTCGAAGATCAAGATCGTCGATCAGGCGCCGGCAGACGGTGCCAAGTCACTGGCAGACGGTGTTGTGGACATGGCTTGCATCTTCGGTGGGGAATCCGCCAAGGCAGCAGGTGAAGTCGGTACGCCGATCATGACCAAGGAGCAGAAGGTTGCTGCTGGTATCGGTTCATTTGACGTGGTCTCGGTTACCGAGAAATTCGCCACTGAAAATCCGGAACTGCTGAAGTCGTTCCTGCAGGTTACCGAAGAATCCAACCGCGCCTGGACTGGTTCCGACGAACAGATTGCCAAGGTTGCCAAGGACGCTGGCATGGACGTCGAGACAACCAAGAACCAGATGTCGGGTTTCATTTTCCCGACCGCTGCAGAGCAGAAGGAAAAGTACTTCGGCAAGGACGGTATTGCTGCTCAGGCTGCCGCATCTCTTGGCCTCGTATTTTCTGGCGACTCTGATGGTTCGGCAATTGCCAAGACCATCGACGGGTCTTTCCTGCAGTAAGCTGAATACGAAGACTGGAGGGAGCGTCTTATGCGCTCCTTCCAACTACCGGTAATCACTCTTGCCGCTTTCCTGAGTTGATGCCTGATCTGCTGGCGGTACTGCAAGATCACAATCGACCAGTTTATTGAGAGAGCGGCTACGGGCAGTAGCAGTCTGGGGCAACATGGCTAATCTGGTTTGCGAAGACCTCAATATGACCTTCACCAATCCGCAGACTGGCGGGGTCGTGGAGGCGTTGAAGGACATCAATTTCACTCTCAAGAAGGGTGAACTGCTGTCAGTGCTGGGCCCATCTGGTTGCGGCAAGACAACATTGCTGAACCTGTTGGCAGGCTTTCTGAACGCAACTTCGGGCGTTGCAAGACTGGGCGACAAGATCATCGACGGGCCTGGCGTGGAGCGCGGCATGGTGTTCCAGCAAGGTGCCTTGTTTGAATGGTTGCCCGTTTCGAAAAATGTGGATTTTGGTCTGCGGATGAAGGGCATGTCCTCATCCGAAAGCGAGCAGCTTGTCGAAAAGTGGCTCGATATTGTCGGCCTGAAGGGGTTTGGCAATACGCCGACCTATCAATTGTCCGGCGGCATGCAGCAACGCGTGGCGCTGGCCCGCTGCCTCGTCAATGATCCCGAAGTCATCTTGATGGACGAACCGCTGGGCGCGCTGGATGCGCTGACCCGTGAGAAGATGCAATCGCTGGTTCTGGAACTGTGGAAAGAAACCGGCAAGACAATCGTCATCATTACACACTCGGTTGAAGAGGCGCTGCTGCTGGGTGAACGCTTGTTCGTGATGGCACCTCGTCCGGGTCGGATCCATAAGGAATATTCTTTGCCCTTTGCCGAGCGCGGGCTGAAAGAAAGCCTGCGCGCCATCAAGCGCGACAAGGAGTTCAGCAAGGTTCGCGAAGAGATACTGACCATGATTTGGAACATGGAAGAGGAGATCATGGGTCGTGTTTGAGTGGCTTTCCGACAATCGCGCCTCCATCGCCGCAGTTCTCATCATTGTGCTGATCGCGATGTTCTTCATGTCTTTGTACTACGGCATCAAGCAAAACAGGCTGCGAGCCAAAGATGAGGTTTTTGGTGACCCTGAGCGTACAAAGGGCGGCTGGTACTGGGCTGTCTGCGGTGTCGCTGCGCTGCTGCTGGTATGGTTCTATTTCTCATGGGAGGTGGCACGCGCCTACTTTCCCACGGCGGCAAACGAACTTTGCCAGGTGGCCAAGATTGAAGATGTATTGTCTCCAATCAAGGCGGAACTGCCCATCGGTTCACGCTATTTCAAGTCAACCCTCCTGATTGCACGCAACAGCGAACAGCTGGCCGAAATTGAACAGCAGATGCCTGCAAACGCCTTTTCGGCAGACGAGCAAGCCGAGCTGACTGGCTTGATCGCCGAATTGCGCAAGCTCATGAGCAATTCCTCAAACCCCGATATGGTCAGCCCCGTAACTTCATCCGGCCTGGCCACGCTGGCAATGAATGTCAGGGCGCTGAGTGCAGAGTTGAGGAAGGGAGCAGATGGACTGCAGCCGACTGCCGAAGCGCTGGCGCAGCCGAAGTGGGGTGTTTCACGGATAGAAATTCCCGTACTGCCGATCAGTGGGCGAGGCGTGTTGTTCGACAAGGTCGCAACCGAGGCGGCCAACGTGACCGCAGGGTTCAATGAGATCAAGAATATCATACCGGCAAATGACCTGATCATTGCCGATGTGAAGACCCGTATTGATGCACTGAAGCAGGCAAATGAGGCTGGCAGTTTCGAGCCTCGCATTGCGCGCGCGCGCGCGGACTATGTAAAGGCAGTGGAGCGCATCTACCGCCGCCTGGACGACGGAACGATCCTGCCTGCGCAATCGCTGCAGGAAACCAACGCCGCCTTTGCCGACCTGGACGCTGCGGCGGAAGAAGCAAAAGGTAGCCTGAGTGTTGTCGAGGCGATCTTCCTGCCGGGGCAGGGTGTTGTGAAGTCGCGCACCCAGTGCACCGAACAGGGCTCGGCACGCTGGTTGCCAAAACCAACAGACGTTGTGGCTACCTTCCTGACTCTCGCAAACCCAGATGTGGCAGGCGGGGGCGGCTACAAGGGGTTTGCGCTGCTTTGGTGGAAATGGCTGTCGATCTCTGACGTCGTCGGCTTCTTTGTTCCAGACTGGATCGCAGATGTCTGGCCGGGTGAGTTTGCAAGCCATGCCTCGGACGGAACCATCAACCCAAACTTCAAGGACAAGCTTCTGAATTTTGCGCGCGGAGATGTTTACCTCGGCTCTATTCCTATGCTGGACGGCCACCTGTGGGATTCGGTTTTCCGTGTTCTCATAGCTTTGGCATTAGGCATTGTTCTAGGAGTGCCGCTGGGCTTGTTCATGGGTGTGTCGCGCTTTTTCAAGTCATTCTTCGATCCGTTGATCGAGCTTTACCGTCCGGTGCCCCCATTGGCCTGGGCGCCGCTCATACTGACCATTTTCGGCATCCAGGATGACGGCAAGATCTTTCTGCTGTTCATGGTGGCGTTCGCCATCATGGTAATTTCCGCACGAACCGGTGCTTCAGGCACACAGCTGTCAAAGATCCGTGCGTCGCACTCGCTGGGCGCGTCCACTGGTCAGATTATGCGCAATGTGATCCTGCCCAATGCCATGCCGGAAATTCTAACCGGCGTTCGTATCGCTATCGGTGTTTGCTGGGGCACCTTGGTCGCCGCTGAAATTCTGGCAGGCACGACGGGTATTGGCTTTATCGAGAACATCGCCCGCACCGTATCGGACTACGAACTGATCTGGGTGACCATCCTGATCATGGGGGTTCTCGGGCTGGTGTTCGACCTGATCATGCGCTGGGTGATCGACAAGACCATCCCGTGGCGTGGCAAGGGCTGACCGGATTTTCAGATTGCAACAAGTGAGGGCCGCGCAACGAAAACTGTTCGCGGCCTTCGTGTCTGCTCGTTGATGGCCTATTTCGCCGGGGCGCCGGATCTCAAGCCCATTTCACGCATCACCCGTTCCAGTGCTGCCAGAAACTGAGCCACTACTGCCTCATCTATCGCGCCCATCGTGCCTATGCGGAAGCCACCTGCTGGCCCGGGGCAGCCTTGCCCGTCCCAGATGACAAAACCCTTTTGGCGCAACCGTTGCAGGAAGCCTGTGATCTCGAAGTGCCCGTCGGCTGGCGGCTGGAATAGTGTAAAGTACCCGCATGTGGATACGTCCTCGCTGAGCACGGGTTGGAAGCCCAATTTCTTCATGCCAGCCAGCAACCGTTTGTGCGCACCGTGATACCGTCTCAGCCGCATCTCCGGGCCACCTTCCAGATACAGTTCCCGCAGTGCCGCTCCACATGCCGCAATTGAGTGCGCAGGCGGCGTTCCGGGAAAGCGTCCGGTCCGATGAATGCCATTCCACAGCTCAAACAGATCCAGCGCATGCGAAGGCGAGGCCATGAAGCCTTCGCCAAGCAATTCCCGGCGAACCATGATAAAGGAAAACCCCGCCACGCCTTCCAGGCACATCCACGGCACACCAACCGTTGCATCAACGTTGCGCAAACCTGGACCAGCCGGCAGTGCGCCAAAACTCGCGCGTGTATCGAGTATCACCTTGCATCCGCTCTGTTGGGAAACTTCTGCCAGTTCCGCAACAGGATTTGTCAAGCCGGAGCCAATATCCATCTCCAACAGGTACACGGTCTTGATGTCGGGATCGGCAGCAAGCCTGTTCTGTAATCGCTTGGCGGTTACAGGGGCCAACTCTGACCCGCCAATCAGTTCTACCGGGCGCTTGATGTGGCTGAGAATATCAAAGCACTGCCGCGCGTGAGGGCCGTGTGCGGCTATGAGCGTCTTGCGTTTGCGCCCGGTTGGCGCAAATGCGCTGACCACGCACTCCAGAGCCGCTGCGCCGGACATGTCCAGTGGAATGCAGTCATGCGTCTGCTCTGCGCTCGCCACCTCCAGAAGCTGCTCGCAAACCCTCAGTGTCATTGAAATAAACTCTGCGTCGCGCACGCTCCAGTCGGCAAGCATGGCAAACTTTACATCGCGCGAAGTCGTTACCGGACCCGCTGTCATCAGCCACGGCATGTCCTCTTGCCCTTCCGGACCATTGAAGGTTGAGGAGAAACTGCTGACGTCGGCTTGAGCCATGGATTGTGATCTGCCTCAGTACTGTGCTGAATTTGGCGGAGACTTGCTTTAGACTCTCCGCTTGATCAGGTCAAACCGCCGTGAGTTGATGTAACAGTCTACAGTCGCCAGTCAATTGGTGGAAGGCTACACTTGCGGCACCATTGTTGCGCCGTTGCAAATGGTTTGGCCTTTAAAAACGGGTGCTCCAGCCCGCTTCCTCGGGCCAGCGGCGACGGGTGTGCACACCGTATCACGCAGTGGCGCGTATCATCCAGTTCGCCGGCAGCCTGTTGGGCAAACTTGCCCCATAGCATGAAGACAATTCTTCGTTGCCCGCGGTTCAGGTGCGCCACCACTTCGCTTGCCAACTGTTGCCAGCCCAGTGTCTTGTGCGAATTGGCAAGGCCTGCCTCCACGGTGAGTGTACAATTGAGCAGCAGCACACCGGAACGTGCCCATGGTGTCAGGTCGCCGCTTTCCGGCGCGGCACTGCCCAGATCGTTTGTCAGGCTCTGAAAGATTGTTTTGAGCGAACCAGGCAACCGCCGGGAACGATTGGCAACCGAAAATGCCAGTCCATGCGCATCGCCCGGTGTAGGGTAGGGGTCTTGTCCTAGAATGACCGCGCGTACCTTGTCAGGCGGAGTGAGGGTTAGGGCATTGAACACGTCAACCGCGCGAGGCAACACCTCAGCGCCTGCTGCAATGCGCTCGTCAACCAGGCGCCCGACTGTCAGGGCAGCTTCGCGAGAGAAAAACTCAAGCTCACCCCACGGGCCGTTTGCGGCGTTGCGGCAGGCGTCGGCAAAGCTGCGTTCATTCGGCATTCTTATTTCAGTCCTCGAAGTATTTTCACTAGCAGTGGAAACATGCGGCAAGACATGGTAATCGAATTGTTAAGGCCCGTCGCAGGCGGTGTTTTCATACTTGAGGCTAGAGGGATTTTTCCATGAAACCAGTAGTGATCATGGTTGGTGCTGACAAGGGCGGTGTTGGCAAGACAACCATTTCGCGTGTGCTTCTTGACTACTTGCACCGCAACAACGTACTCGCCCGGGCATTCGATACCGAAAATCCGCGAGGCACGCTACACCGCTTCTACCCTGGCATCACTGAGATCATCGATTTGCACAATGTAGCAGATCAGATGAAAGTGCTGGATACACTGGAGACGGCAAAGGTTCCTGTAACCATTGTAGACCTGAAGGCGGGCAACCTGTCCTATGCGCTGGATACGTTCGAGAAAATCGGAGTTCTCCAGGCAGCACGCGACGGCGTCTTCGAAATGGGCCTGATCCACGTGGTTGGCCCGGCAATCGCCTCGCTTGACGAATTGCAGGAAGTGACCAAGTACGTCGAAGGTATCGACTACGTCGTGGCACGCAATTTCATCAATGAAACCAACTTCTTCGAGTGGGATGAAAAGACCTACAAGCGCTACTTCTCAAACGTCAATGAAGCGCGCGAGATCGTCATACCGAAGCTAAACGAGATGGCGGCCGAGCAGGTTGACCTTGCTGATGTGACCTACAAGAACTTTGTTGATAACAAGGATGCGGAAGGCAAGCCGGCCAACTTCTCGTTCGTATTGCGTGGCTACGTGAAGAAGTGGTGTTCTGACCTGGATGGCGAGTTCGACCAGCTCAGACTCATTCAGATGCTCAAGACGGGCGGTTCCGGCGGCAAGAAGCCCAAGGGCTGACCCAGTAGTCACCGGTACGAAAGCATTGCTTACATAATTGGGCCCGGCAGGTTTGCTTGCTGTCGGGCCCGGTTTTTGATGTCGGCGTTGGCCGTGTCATAGGCTTCATGCCAGTGATTTCTGGTAAACTGCGCTTGCGCCATTGACCGGGTTTGCGATTCGCACGGAACCAATAGCCAAGTGCAGCAGATTTTGAGTTGCTCGGGGAAGGGCATCAATTGAACAAGCGTGTTGCAAACAGAATTATCGTTGTGTGCTCGGATGAAGCACGTAACGGCAAGACTCTGACTGCACGTCTGTTCACCGAGAGCCTGTTGATGAATGGTTCTGATCCCTTCGTCTTTGACTGTGATGAACCGCGCGGCCGCATCGGCAAATTCTATCCCGATCGCTCCAGCCATGTTGATGTCGAAAAAACCAGTGGCCAGATGCGCATGTTCGATACTGTGCTGGCGGAACCTTCGCGCGACTATATTGTAGATCTGCCAGCGCATGGCCTCGATCCGTTCTTTACCGTGATTGACAACCTGGACTTCATCAATGCAGCCCATGATGCAGGCACCGAACTGGTGATTGCCTTTGTGTTGGATCAGACAGCAACGTCGGTCATGACGGCACGGGACCTGCGCGGAGCCTTCTCGACCGAGAGCTTCTATCTCATAAGAAATGCGTGGAATGCCAGCCCACTTACCACCCGTCAGGCGCGGGAGGTTTACGAGGAAATCGAGCCCGATGCCGTGTTTCGCTTACCGCTGGTTGACAGGGAGGCGATGGCGGTGGCCGAGGAGGCGCCATTCTCCTTTGCCCGCTTCAGTGAGGGCAAATATCCGGGCATGTCGCCGATAATCCGGCTGCGCTTGAGATCTTTCCTGTCTGAAGTCATGTCGCAATTCAGCAGCGAGGATCTGAAGCTGGATCTGGGGTCATTGAAGCAGATGGGGCTGATCTGAAGCGGAGCGCTATTTCAGGGAAATAACCATGCCACCGGCATCGAGCGAAGCATCCAGCCCCTTTTGTTCGCCCCACAACACAAGACGTACCCCGCGCTGGTTCACAAGTACAAGGTTCTGCCCGCCGCCTTTTACCGCCACAACCGAAGCCTGCGCGCTGACATACGTCCCTTCAATGTCCTCAAGCTGACCTAGATTGTAGACTTCGCCGCGCATGGTTGCAAAGGAAGCCCCGATGGTCAGCCCGACCCGCAGGCCATTGATTTCGATTTCTGCCTGCCGCCCATTGTAGAACAACTGGCCTTCACCGCGCGACACGCCAACCACGAAGCCGACTTTGCTGATTGTCATTTCAATGACGGCATTGTCAGCAGCCTTCAGTTTGCCGCCGGGAACCGCCATCAGCAGAACCACGCTCAGCACCGTCAGCAGGGCAGTAGGAAATTTGCGCCTGATCATTGCGGCCTCACTCTTGAAAATGATGCGAATACTGTTGAACCTGATAGGCATGAATTGCGGCCAAGTGTAGACGCGAACCCGCATGAAATGCACTATCGAATTTGTCCCCGCGCAACTGGCGCGTCACGTAACATTGAAAGTCCTGAATGTTTGATCTTGAAGGTAAAGTTGCTTGCGTTACCGGCGCAAGTTCGGGTCTGGGCCAGATCATGGCAAATGCCTTGTTGGCTGGCGGCGCGCGTGTTGTCGGTGTGGCGCGCAGGCAAGACGCTCTGAGCGCGTGGGCGCAGCAACAGGGCAAACTTGCGGCTTATGCCGTGTCAGACCTCGGCAACGTCGAAGATTACAATCAGCTTGCCGCCGGCATAGAAAGTCATTTCGGGCCGCCCGACATACTGGTGAACGCAGCAGGCATCAACTTGCGCCAATCCGCCGACACTGTGACGCTTGAGGGCTGGCAGCAGACACTCAATCTGAACCTGACAGTGCCGTTCTTTCTGGCGCAGGCACTTGTCCCGGCCATGAAGCAGAAGGGTTGGGGCCGCATAGTCAATATTGCCTCGCTGCAAACCTGGCGGGCGTTTGCTAACGGCATTGCCTATGGCGCATCAAAGGCCGGAGTAGGGCAACTTACGCGTGCCATGGCCGAAGCTTGGTCGCCACATGGCATTACCGCAAATGCGTTGGCACCAGGATTTTTCAAGACCGAGCTGACAGGACCTGTCTTCGCTGATGAAGCGCTTTCCAACCAACATGCCAGGCAAACTTGCATCGGGCGAAACGGCGAGCCCGGTGATATTGCCGGGCCGGTCGTGTTCTTGTGCAGCGAAGCGTCTGGCTATGTTACAGGTCAGGTGCTGAGTGTTGATGGGGGTTACACCGCGAAATGAAAGCGCTTGTTTATACCGCTGAAAAGACTCTGCAATTCAAGGATGTTGATGGGCCTCGGCCGAACCCGGGTGACGCGTTGATCAAGGTGCGCAGCGTCGGCATCTGCGGATCTGACATGCACGCCTGGGCCGGCCATGATGAACGTCGTCCTGCGCCATTGATATTGGGGCATGAGGCGGCAGGCGACATTGTCGGCTTTGGTGGGGCTGTGAGGCGTGTAACCGTAAACCCTTTGGTCACCTGTGGTGAATGCGACGCCTGCAGGACGGGGCGGGACAACTTGTGTGCAACTCGCCAGATCATCTCCATGCCGCCGCGCGAAGGCGCCTTTGCCGAGTTGCTGGCCATGCCGGAGAAAAATCTCGTGACGGTTCCGGACAATGTTCCGTTTGAAAAAGCAGCACTTGCCGAACCATTGGCGTGCGGCTGGCATGCGGTTCGTCTCGCCAAGGCGCATCTGGGCGGCGACCTGTCGCAAGTGAGGTGTGTGGTGATGGGTGGGGGCGCCATCGGGCTGGGTGCTGCACTGGCTTTTCGTGCCCAGGGTGGCAAGGCCGTGACCGTTGTCGAGCCGAATGCAGCTCGGCGGGACAGGATCGCCAGCAGCGACGACATTGAATGCGTGTCACAGTTTGATCCGGACCCGCAACATGCCCCTCATATGGTGATAGACGGCGTTGGCATTGAAGTCACCCGCAAGACTGCCAGCAAACTGGTCAAGCCAGGCGGGCTTATCATGCACATTGGACTGGGCAGTGCCGAAGGCGGGTTGGATATCCGGCGCATGACCCTGCAGGAAATCACATTCACCGGCACCTACACCTACACAATGGCGGATTTCAAGGCGACGGCAGACGCCATCTTTACCGGCAAGCTGGGTAAACTTTCCTGGATTGAGAAGCGGCCATTGGCTGATGGCGCCGCTGCCTTTCGCGACATTGCCGAGGGCAGGGCTGCAGCACCCAAGATAGTGCTGCAACCCTAGTTGCTACTGGCCGGGTGTCTTCCAGCCTTCGTAACTGAAGAATGATGGCGCGTTGTCCCAGCCCATCGACAGGACATCACCGAACCAAAGCGCAAAACCGGGGAAGATGAAGATCATGGCCAGGCCAAGTACCTGGATACACATGAACTGCATCATGCCGAGGTAAATGTCCTTGAGATCCCACTCCGGCACCACGCCTTTGAGGAAGTAGGCAGACAATGCCACCGGCGGTGACAGCCAGGCAGTTTGCAGGTTCACCGCAACCAGGATGGCAAACCATGTCAGGTTGACCCCGAGGCTTGAGAGCAAGGGCACAAGGATGGGCACGATGATCAGCACGATCGGCACCCATTCAAGCGGCCAGCCCAGCAGGAACACCAGCGCCATGACAAAGATCAGCATCGCCATGGTTGAAAGTTCCATGGAGAGCAGGACTTCGGTCAGGAATTTCGGCGTGCCGAGGTTTGAGAAGACAGCACCAAAGAAATTGGATGCGGCCACCAGGAACATGATCAGTACGGTGATTTCCAGCGTTTTGATCAACGCGTCATAGAAGTTGCCAAGCTTGAACTTGCCATATCCAACTGACAGCAGGATGGCACCAAGCGCACCGCAGGCCGATGCTTCAGCAGGTGTCGCCCAGCCGGCAAGGATCGAACCCAGCGCAAAGGCAATCAGGATAGTCGGCGGCACCAGCCCCATGAAGAATTCGTACCACAGGTCCGAGAAGTAGAAGCCGCCGGGCTTCGTTTTGCGCGTCCAGTTATAGATTGCATACATCACACCAATCCAGGCTATCGGTGCGAGCAGGCCTGCAAGCGGAAACACCGCCAGTTGACCGGTGGCACCGGCCACAATAAGCCAGACCAGTATGCCTATGCCGGTGCCGACACCTGCGACTTCCGCCAGATAATACGGCGAAGTGTCAGGTTGCTCGTCTGGCGGAAGTATTGGCCCCAGCTTGGGATTGATCCAGCAGCGTATCAAGGCATAGAGGATGTAGAGCACTGCAAGCAGAATGCCGGGAATGATGGCGGCACGGAACAGGTCCGTTACCGGGATCTGCAGCACCGGGCCCATCACGATCAGCATGATGGATGGCGGGATCAGGATGCCCAAGTGTACCGCCAGCGGTGATGGTGCCTGCGGCAAGGCGAACGTCATAGCCGGACTTGTTCATGGTCTTTGCGGCCATGATGCCAAGAATGGTGACGGAAGCGCCAACGATGCCGGTGGCGGCGGCAAAGATCATGGAAACGAACAGCACGGCGATGTACAGCGCGCCGCGTGTGCGCGACATCATCAACTGCACTGATCTGAACAGCCGCTCCATCAGACCTGCCTGTTCCATCATGATGCCCATGAAGATGAACAGCGGCACCGCCACAAGCTGATCGTCCAGCATGGTCGAATTCACTTGCAGCGTCATAAGGAAGAAGGTGACGGAGCTGTTGGTGGCCCACGCCCCAAAGGTGAAGGCCAGGAAAATCAGTGTGAAGGAAATCGGGAAGCCAACGAAGATTGCAAACAACATTGCGGCCAGCATGAACAGACCGATTGTTGCCTTGTCGAAGTTGAACAGGCCGGTGGCTTGCGTCGCTGTATCCCACCAGTCGCCAAACGGCACACCTTTGCCAAAGAAGGTTGTGGCAAAAATGACGGCAAGAATGACCAGGTAAACTGGCATAAAACGCACGAAAATCCGCTCGCGTTCCTTGCCCATCTGGTAGAAGGCCCGGAACAGCTCCGGAATGCCTTGAAGCATCAACAGGAATGCACCAACTGGCATGGCAAGTCTCGCCGGCCACAGTATGGGTGCCCAGGTTGAGTCCATGGTGGTCTCACCGCTTTGGAATGAGTCCCACCAGTAGTCAGCCGAAGACCAGAAGAACAGCAGCATGGCCGGAAAATAGAACGCGAGATAGAGCGTTGCATCAACCGTGGCCTGCGTCTTTGGCGTCCAGTTGCGAAACAGGAAGTCGGCACGGATATGGACACCGCGCATCAAAGCGTAACCCGCTCCGATCATGAACAGCACGCCACCAGTCATGCGCGATAGGTCATATGCCCAAAGCGTTGGCCCAAGACCCCACGCGATGGCTGTGTCGTTCATGCCCCATCCTGTCAGTGTTCCAAACAGGGTGCGCGAGGTCACCTCAAATACCATGATGAATATCAAGGGTACAAGCAGCAGGCAGATGATCCTGCCAGCCCACAGGTTCATCACGTCAATGAACGCTGTTATGGGTCTTTGCCACGGCGTCATGTCCTCCGGCGTCTGGCCTGGTTCTTCTGCCCGGCGTTCGGCGATCAGTTCGTCAGTGATATCGAGTTCACCAATTTCTTCTGCCATGGCGTCACCCCTCCCAGAGTGTATATGTGCGATCTTTTCGATCCTTGTGCGAAATGACCGTCCTCGGTTCAGGCCGGCCATTGCGGACAGGGATGTTGTGGGCACTCCCGTCGAGGAATGCCCACAATTTTGGTCAATTACTTCTTCAGGCCGTCAACGTAGGCCTTGCCAAGCGCCGCGTTGGATGCTTGAGCACCAGCCCAGAACGGAACGGCAATTGCAGCAAATTCCTTCTGGCTGTCATACACCGTCTTGAAGAACGCGTTTTCAGCAGCGTTCTTCTCCAGCAGTGCCTTTGCAGCATTCATGTAGGCCGGGAAGTAGTCAGCAGGGGTGTCATGCAGAATGACACCATCTTCTTCCACGAGCTTTTTCAGCGCCTTGCCGTTTTCCCAGATACGGTACGACATGGCCTTGGACAGCGATGCATTTGCTGCAACTTCCAGTGCCTTCTTCTGGTGATCAGTCATGCCGTTGTAGACATCACCATTGATGTACATGTCTGCGTTCACCACAACCTGGTGCAGACCCTGCAGATAGTAATGCTTCAGCACCTTCTGGAAACCGAACACGGAGTCAGGCTTCGGACAGCACCATTCGGCTGCATCGATCGTGCCTTTTTCGAGTGCTGGCAGAATGTCACCACCACCCATGGCAACGGACGCTACGCCGATATCATTGTACGCCTGGCCAGGAATGCCTGGAGGTGTACGGAAGCGGTATTTGCGGAAGTCGTCCATGGAAGCAATCGGCTCCTTGAACCAGCCAAGCGCTTCTGGGCCAACAGGCTGCAGCATGAAACCTTTCACGTTGACGCCCATTTCCTTCCACAACTGGTCATACAGTTCCTTGCCACCGGCAAACTGGAACCATGACAGGAAGGCGATGTTGTCCATGCCGATACCACCACCAGCTGGCGGTGAACCGAACAGGGCTGCTGCTGGGTGCTTGCCGGACCAGTAGTGTGTCCATGCAAAACCACCTTCAACGAGGCCCTTGTCGACTGCGTCAAGCACTTCCTTCACGCCGACAACGGCACCTGCTGGCAGCACTTCGATGGTAACTGGATCGTCCTTGGTCAATGCCAGCACGTCAGCTGCGAAATCTTTCAGCATTGTCACTTCATCAGCTTCAGCAGAAATAACTGACTGTATACGGATCGTGACTGGTTCAGCGTTGGCAATTTGCGGAGCAGCTGCTGCGGTTGCCATTAGTGCGACACCGGCTGTTGCCTGTATCATCTTTTTCAAAATCGACATGGTGTTCCTCCCTTTTGTCGTTCCTCATTTAAAAAGTCTGGCAGTGACCGTGTAAATTCGATCAATGCCTTGCTTGTCTGGTCTTTGGACTGCTTCAAAACAGTCCCAGGGCCAGACAACCTGTCAAACTTGTTCACGCCACACCCATAAGTTTGAGTATGCCATAAGCGGGGTCGAGCAGACCCCGGTACATCATTTCGCCTGCAACGTACAAAAGCACGGCAAGGCCGAGCCACGATATCCATGGATGCCGGGTCAGCAATTTCATGATCAGCGTTGCAGCAAAAGCCATTAGCAGGATCGCAAGTCCCAGTCCGAACACCAGCTTCGTGGTGTCACCATCAGCGATGGCTGCGACCGCAAGTACGTTGTCCAGGGACATGGAAACGTCAGCCAGCGTAATCGAGAACAAGGCAGAAATCAGGGTGCGTCTCGGTGGGCCGGTGTAGCCGCGTTCCTCATCTTCCGCAATCTCCATTGCCTCGGCCGCGCGCGCTTCCTGGCCTTCCCGCAGCTCCCCGTACAGACGCCAGCAGACCCAGAAGAGAAGGCTTGCGCCAAAGAAAAGTATGCCGGGTATGATCAGCAGCTTTGTAGCAACGACAGCAAAGATGATGCGCAGCAAAGCCGCAATGATCATGCCAAACAGAATGGCCTTCTTGCGCAGCTCTGGCGCAAGTCCGGCTGCAGCCATGCCGATGATGAGCGCATTGTCGCCTGACAGGATTATGTCAGCGATTACGATCTGCCCAAAGTCCACAATGTGCTCCAGCATTATCGAGCATCCTCCACGATCATGTCGCTCACCTTTTCGCCAATCATGATTGCTGGAGCGTTCGTATTGCCCGACACGATCTGTGGCATGATCGAACAATCGGCCACGCGAAGATTGCTAACCCCGCGAAGTCTCAGCCTCTCGTCCACTACGGCCATCTTGTCAGTGGCGGGGCCCATCTTGCAAGTGCCCGTAGGGTGGTAGATCGTGGTTGCCGTGTCGCGAGCCCAGTTCAGTATGGCGTCATGATCGTCATCGGCAATTGACCGACCCGGCGCATGCTCTTCCGTAATCACGTCCGCGACAGGCTTCTGCCGGCAAATTTGTCGGGCAATTCTGATGCCGTCGACGATTGTCTGCTGGTCCACCGCCGTGGATAGATAGTTAGGGTAAATGAACGGATGATCTTCAGGCTGTGCTGACTTCAGCAGGATCTCCCCCTTGCTCTCCGGGCGCAGTTGCAGCACCGAAGCGGTAAATGCGTCGAACAAGTGGGTTCCGGTGGTCGGGTTGTCGGCGCTGAACGGCTGGATATGGAACTGGATGTCAGGTGTTTCCAGCTCTGGTCGCGTTTTGAGATAGCCTGTGCCAAGACTGGCTGCCATGGTCATGGGCCCGGTCTGCTTCAGCGCATATTCAAAGGCGATTTTGGCCTGGTTCCACAGGCCGCGTGTACGTGTGTTGATCGTTGGAACCGAGCACTTGAATACCGGTCGTGCCTGCAGGTGGTCTTGCAGGTTCTTGCCCATGCCGGGGCTGTCTTGCAGCAAATCAATGCCATGCTCTGACAGGTGGTTTCCTGGGCCGAAACCGGACAGCATCAGGATTTGCGGAGAGCCTATTGCACCGGCTGAAAGAATGACCTCGTTACGCGCGCTGATGGTGAACGGCTGTCCGCCCCGAATGCCAGATATGCCAGTGGCGCGCTTGTTGCCGTCGAACAGAACTTTGCTGGTCAGCACATTGGTGAAGATTTCAATGTTCTTGCGGTTGCGGATTGGCTTCAGATAGGCTTTGGCAGATGAACAGCGCAGGCCGTTGCGGGCAGTCAATTGAAAATAACCAACGCCATATTGATCAGCGCCATTGTAATCCTTGTTGTAGGGGTAGCCCGCATTCTGCGCCGCCTTGACCCAGGCGTCGACAATTTTCCAGGACTTGCGTGAATGTGTAACGGACAGGGGCCCGCCGCCGCCGCGAAGATCGCTCTCGCCGTCTTCCCAGTTCTCTGACCGCTTGAAGTACGGCAGGACATCCTGCCAGGACCACCCGGTGTTGCCCAGTTGGCGCCAGTGATCATAGTCCTGCGCCTGCCCGCGCACATACAGCAGCCCGTTGATCGAGCTGGACCCGCCCAGCGTCTTGCCGCGCGGCCAGTTCAGCTCACGTCCATTCAAACCCGGGTCGGCCTGGGTGCGGTACATCCAGTTGAGGGCCGGGTTCTTGATGGTCTTGAAATAACCGACTGGAATATGAATCCAGGGCGAAGTGTCTCGCCCACCCGCCTCAACAAGGGCGACTGTGACATTTGGATTGGACGACAACCGGTGTGCAATGGCGCACCCGGCTGACCCAGCTCCTACAATCACGAAGTCAAACTCCAACTTCCACCCCGTTCAAAAAATGAGACTTTTATTATTGTTTTTTATATAAAGATCATTAAACTGGCACTTTCGCAAGTCGAAAGTTTAACAGATTGTAATCTGCTGCAGCGTCCAGGCCATTGCTTGACAGGGAAAAGTGAAATGATTTCAGAGCGAAGTGCCGATGAGCAGGCTGAAGCAGACAGGGTACCAACAAATTTGCGTCTGTTGATGATCGCTGAGATTCTTGCTGAAGCGGGCAGACCTCTGACCCCAAGCGAAATCAATCAGCGGCTCGGCCTTCCCAAGCCATCCATACATCGGCTTTGCCAGACAATGCTGCAGGAAGGCTTTCTCATTCGCGATTCTGACCATCGGCGGCTGCGTCCGGCGCGCCGGATGCGCAGAATGGCCGCTGGCTTGATGGGCGCTGGTGAAACCTCGATTATCCGCCATCAGATACTCAAGGAGATTGCGGGCAAGGTTGCCGAAACTGTCAACCTGGTGGTGCCTGAAGAATCCGGCATGTGCTACATCGACAGGGTGGAAACTGAGTGGCCATTCCGTATCCAGCTGCCGGTTGGCAGCAACGTGCCGTTTCATTGCACCGCAAGCGGCAAGACATACCTTGCAAGTTTGCCCCGGCAACGGCGAATCCAGTTTGTCGAATTGCTGGAACTCAAGGCAATGACACCCAACACTTTGAGCTCACCTGAGGCATTGCTGAAAGAACTGGAGGATGTTGTTCAAAAGGGATACTCGATTGACAATGAAGAATTCATGCAAGGCATGGTGGCAGTCGCAGTGCCGGTCTACCTGCCTGACAACCGTTACTTCGGTGCGCTTGCCTATCATGGTCCAAGTGTAAGAATGCGGCTTGAGGATGCTCCGCAGTTCATTCCAGTCCTCAAGGAAGGGGTTTCAAAACTCCTGAATGTACTGTTTGATTGAGACCCGCGCCGAATGAGCTTTAACCCAACACTGGATGGAATGAGATGACCTGGAGAATGCCGCCCGAATGGGAGCCGCACAAGAGAACGTGGATGGGTTGGCCCGTAAATCCGGAAACCATCGAGTTTGTTGGCAGCAAGGTTGCGGCCTATAAGGCATGGGCTGAAGTCGCCAATACAATATCTCGGTTCGAGCCCGTCACCATGGTGTGTGATGCCGGAGAGACTGCTACCGCCCGCAAGTACCTTGGCGACAATGTCGAGGTGGTGGAGCGCGAGCTGGGCGACAGCTGGATGCGCGACTGCGGGCCAACCTTCGTGACCAATGAAGCTGGTGAACTCGGTGCGGTTGACTGGACATTCAATGGCTGGGGAGGGCGGACATTTCCACACCGCTCGGCTGATGCACTGATCGCGCGCTTTGTTGCTGAAAAAACTGGTGCTGTGCACCTGCCATCGAAGTTGGTGAATGAAGGCGGCGGCATTCACGTTGACGGCGAGGGCACATTGTTGCTGACCGAGACAGTGCAGCTCAATCGCAACCGCAACCCAAGCTGGACACGCGCCGAGGTGGAAGCAGAGCTGCATTCGAAGCTGGGTACCAAGAAGGCGATTTGGATGCCACGGGGCGTTGTGTCCGATACATCAGAGTTTGGAACGGATGGTCATGTGGATACGCTTGCCTGCTTCGTGAAGCCTGGCGTGGTCGTGGTGCACGGACAAACTGACCCTGATCACCCGGATTTCGAGACTGCCAGGGAGATTGAAGCCATCATGCGCGCCGAAACAGATGCGCGCGGACGAAAGATGGAGGTCATTGTGCTGGATGCACCGCAAGAGATTTATGAGAAAGGCGAGCCGCTGTCGTGTTCCTATGTGAACTTCTCGTTCGTCAACGGCGGTGTAGTGCTGTGTGCATTCAACGACCCGCAGGACGGCGTAGTGGCAGACCAGTTTCGTCGTCTTTTCAATGATCGTGAAGTGGTGTCGGTGCCTGCAATCGACATTTTCAAGGGCGGCGGCGGAGTGCACTGCATTACCCAGCAGGAGCCGCTATGCATGTCAAACGGAGGTTAGGTCCCCATGCGCAATGTAACTGTTGCGGCCACGCAAATGGCCTGCACCGATGTGGTGAAAGAAAATGTCGAGCGCGGCGAAAAGCTGGTTCGTGAGGCGCACAAACAAGGTGCCAACATTATCCTGCTGCAGGAATTGTTTGAAGGCTACTATTTCTGCCAGGATGAACTCCCGGAATTCTACAAGCGCGCGCTGCCTGCCAAAGGTCACCCCACCATTGAACACTTCAAGGGTGTTGCCAGGGAACTGGGAGTGGTGCTGCCAGTGTCGTTCTACGAGGAGGCGGGCAATGCACGCTTCAACTCCATCGCCATAATTGATGCCGACGGCAAGAATCTCGGCATCTACCGCAAGACCCACATTCCGCACGGGTCCGGCTACCAGGAAAAATACTACTTTTCGCCCGGAGACACCGGATTCAAGGTCTGGGACACTGCCTTTGGCTGCATTGGTGTCGGTATCTGCTGGGATCAGTGGTTTCCTGAAACAGCGCGCTCCATGGCACTGATGGGGGCTGAAGTCCTGTTCTTTCCTACCGCCATCGGATCAGAGCTGCTGGACCCGGACTGGGACTCTGCCGGTCACTGGCAGCGCGTGCAGCAAGGCCATGCCGGTGCCAACCTGATGCCGCTTGTCGCGTCAAACCGCACAGGAACCGAACCCGGCCGTAAAGGCACCGAGATGACATTCTACGGTTCCTCGTTCATCGCCGATTTTACTGGCGAGAAACTGGCTGAGGCCAATCGTACGGACGAGACCGTGCTGACCCAGACATTCGACCTTGATGACCTGAAAGAAAAGCGCAGTTACTGGGGCATCTTCCGCGACCGTCGGCCGGAGGTCTACGACAAGGTCATGTCGCTTGACGGCAAGGCTTCGGTCTTTGGGCGTGAATCATTCGAGTAACGGACAGGTTGAAATCGGCACTTCATTGAGAAGGCGTCTGTTGCAGCCCTGTAAGAGTTGCCTGCACCAGCAGTTTCACTTGCGCAACCAGTTGTTCTTGCGGAACCGCAAAGAAGAAGCCCTGAAGGCCCAGTGACACCACGCCATGTACGGCACTGAACAGCAACCCTGCCAGTTGCCACAATTCATCATCAGGTGTCGCGGGCATCAACCGCTTCAATGATTTGACGATGTGGCCAATCAGCCGGACGTGTTCGTCCAGGTGCCAACTTGGAATGTCACGGTTGATGCGCTCACCGTGCTCGAACAGGGCAGACCAGGCATTGGTGTGCTCCACCGCAAACTGACAGTAGGCCTGCGCCAGTTTCACCAGGCACTCTTCGGCATCACCTGCTGCATTTGCTGATGGAGTGAAAGCGGCAATGGTGTTGTCGAGCCGGGTGAGTGTGCGTGAATTCACGGAGACTATCACTTCGTCAATGTCTTCAAAGACATTGTAGATGGCACCCACCGAGCAGCCCGCCCGCTCGGCCAGTGCACGCGCGGCAACTGCCGCCAGGCCTTCCGCCCGCAACAGGTCTTCCGCCGCATCAATGAGCTCCAGCCGCAACTTGTGACGGCGCTCTGTGGTTTTTGAGCCGGTAACCAATTCAAACCTTTCCTTGAACGCCGTTCACAATAGTTCTTGAACAACGTTCACGCAAGTGCTATCTGTAATTTTGTGAACATTGTTCAATAACAGGAAAGGGTACGCCATGCTGTGCAAGAGACCGCAAGGACTGGACCAGGTGAAATCCATATCCGGCATACTGAGCGGGTTCGGCCTTTGTGTTGTTGTACTGGGTGTCCTGTTCACCATGGCGTGTCTGTCATCGGCAGCAACCCGCCCGATGCCCAACCTTGCAATGCCCACTCTGGGTGGGGTGCAATTCTGGCGGGATGAAAAAATCGCTGGAGGATGGCGACTGCAATGCCATGTCTGGACACATCACTGCCGGTTGCTGGATCGCAATAATGTCCGCCGTGCATGGGGCAGCTTCGCTGGCTGTGACAATGCCATGTGGCCAATTCGAACGCCGCCTTCGCAGCGCGGGATGGTGTTGCTGGTTCATGGCATTGCGCGGGGGCCGGGTACGTTTGGCAATTTGCCTCAACGGCTGCGGGAGCAGGGTTTTGATGCGGTTGCGATAAGCTATCCTTCAACGCGCGGATCGCTTGAGAGCCACGCCAATCAGATAAAGCGCATCATTCGGCGCATGCCTTATGGCAGGAAGGTGTCTTTCGTCACGCACTCGATGGGCGCGCTTGTAGTGCGCGAAATGAACACTGGCAATCAGCACTGGCGTCAGGGCATGCACGTTGGCCGGATTGTGATGATTGCACCGCCCAACCAGGGCTCGGCCGTTGCAGAATTCCTGAAAGACAATCTCCTCTACAGGTTGCTGTACGGAAAAGCCGGACAAGCCCTGGTACCGTCACATGTGACGAAGTTGGCTGTGCCCGATGTACCGTTCGCAATCATTGCGGGAGGCAAGGGTGACGGCAAAGGATATAATCCATGGCTGCCGGGTGATGATGACGGTACGGTGTCCGTTGAAGAATCACAATGGGCAGGCGCAGCAGACAGCCTGGTGCTGCCGGGCCTTCACGGGTTTATCGCAAAGTCGGATGCAGTAGTGCCACCAGTTGTGGCGTTCCTGGCTACAGGCCGGTTTGGAGATGACGATGAATAATTCCCAGTTTGCCTTGCTGAAGTCGAAGCGGTTCCTGCCGCTGTTCGTCACCCAGGCGCTCGGTGCGCTGAATGACAACGTGTTCAAGAATGCCATGCTCATCTTGCTGACCTACAAACTGGCGGCGCAAGGCGGTTACAACACCGCGGTCATGACAACGCTGGCGGGCGGCATTTTCATCCTTCCATTTTTCCTGTTTTCGGCAACAGCAGGCCAACTCGCCGACAAGTACGACAAGGCCAGGCTTATCCGCATTATCAAGCTCGCCGAGATCGTCATAATGGCAGCTGGCTCGCTGGCGCTCTTTGCCGGCAGTGTTCCGCTGTTGTTTTTCGTGCTGTTCCTCATGGGGGCACAGTCTGCATTCTTCGGCCCGCTGAAGTACTCCATCCTGCCTGTGCACCTTGAAGAGCGGGAATTGATCGGCGCAAATTCCCTGGTGGAGGCAGGCACATTTCTTGCGATCCTGGCCGGCACCATTGCGGGCGGGCTGCTGGTTTTGACCGGCCACGGTATCGAGGTCGTATCGCTGGTGGTGCTGGGTCTGGCGGGCCTTGGATATGCGTCCAGCCGGTTCATTCCCCCGGCTCCTGCGCCCAGTCCGGATATCAGGCTGAACTGGAACGTCGCCGCGGAAAGCTGGCGCATGGTTGCAAAGGCGTTTTCTGCGCGTTTCTCAAGCCTGACAATTTTGGGCATCTCTTGGTTCTGGCTAATCGGTGCAACGGTCCTTTCGCTGTTTCCTGCCATTGTCAGTGATCTGCTGAAAGGTGACGAAACGGTCGTCACCCTGTTCCTGGTTCTCTTCACGGTCGGCATTGCGCTGGGTTCCATATGGTGCAACCGGCTGCTGAAGGGTGAGGTGAGCGCTGCCTATGCACCGTTCGGCGCCCTCGGCATTACCTTGTTCCTCGCAGACTTCGCATTTGCGTTGTCAAGTTATCAGCCACCTGCAGGAGATGCGCTAATTGGCGGCTGCGCTTTTCTTTCCAGCCTGTCCAACCTGCGCATGATGATCGACCTTGTTGGTGTTGCCCTGTGCGGCGGGATATTCATCGTGCCGCTCTATGCCATCTTGCAGGCACGTTCAGACGATTCAGACCGCTCACGCACCATCGCAGCCAACAACATCGTCAATGCCTTCTTCATGGCCGCTGGTGCAGGCATCGTCGCCGGGCTGATTGGCGCTGGCATGAGCATCTCGGCTGTGCTGTTGGGCGTAGCGGCGATCAACCTCATCGTTGCCTTTTATGTGTGTTTCCTGTTGCCTGATGCGTTGATCAAGGCGGGTCTGAGAGCCATTCTAAAGCTGTTTTACCGGGTTGAGGTGAAGGGGCTGGAGAACTACAGCAAGGCCGGCAAGCGCGCAGTCATCGTGGTCAACCACGTATCCTTTCTTGACCCGGTTTTGCTGGCAGCCTTCCTGCCGGTAAAACCGATGTTCGCAGTCAATACTTACATCGCGAAAGCCTGGTGGGTTGCGCCATTCCTGCGCCTTGTTGATGCATTCCCGATGGACCCGACCAACCCGATGGCCGCCAAGGCGCTTGTGCGTGAAGTGAAGAAGGACAAGCACTGTGTCATTTTCCCCGAAGGCCGCATCACGGTAACCGGAGCGCTGATGAAGGTATTCGACGGACCGGGCATGATCGCCGACCAGTCCGGTGCCGATATCGTGCCGGTGCGCATTGATGGTGCGCAGTACACGGTGTTCTCGCGGTTGCGCGGCGTTGTGCGTTTGCGCCTGTTCCCTAAAATCACACTTACGGTAATGCCGCCGCGCAAGCTTGAAATACCGGACGATCTGGTTGGCAAGTCGCGCCGTCGCCTGGCCGGCCAGCAGCTTTACGACATTATGAGCGACATGATTTTTGAAACCGGAAACCGTCGCCGTTCATTGTTCCAGGCGCTGCTGGAAGCAAGCTCGGTGCATGGCAACAAGCACATGGTGCTCGACGACATCGAGCGTGACCCGATCAACTACGGCAAACTGGTGATGGGCGCGCGTATCATGGGCCGCAGGCTGGCAAAGGTAACCAGACGAGGTGAGAAGGTCGGCCTGATGGTTCCAAATTCGAAGGCGGCGGCTGTGACCTTTTTTGGACTGCAGTCGCAAGGCCGTGTGCCGGCGATGCTCAACTTCTCGACCGGGCTTGCGAACATGCTTTCAGCCATCAAGGCAGCAGAAATAAAAACTGTGGTCACGTCTCGCAAGTTCATAGCGGCCGCCAAGCTGGAAGAGGTTATAGAAGGCTTCAAGGGCACTGTGGAAGTTACGTATCTGGAGGACATCCGGGCATCCATCGGCGCATTGGACAAGGCGTGGGGTCTGTTCACTGCACCGTTCGCCGAAGCCAGCCATACCTTCGTCGACATCGACCCGGACGAAGCTGCGGTAGTATTGTTCACGTCAGGCTCTGAGGGCACACCGAAGGGCGTCGTGCTCAGTCATGCCAACCTGCTGGCCAACTGCCATCAGCTTGGGTCGCGGGTGGATTTCAATCCGCGCGACATCGTCTTCAATGCCTTGCCGGTATTTCATTCATTCGGCCTGACCGGCGGCACGCTGCTGCCCCTGTTGTCCGGCGTCAGGGTGTTCTTCTACCCTTCGCCGCTGCACTACCGCATCGTGCCGGCCCTTGTGTACGATACCAACGCCACCATCATGTTTGGCACCGACACGTTCCTGGCAGGCTATGCCCGCTCGTCCGACCCATACGACTTCTATTCGGTGCGCTATGTGTTTGCGGGTGCGGAAAAGGTGAAGGACGAAACGCGAAAGGTGTGGGGCGAGAAATTTGGTGTTCGCATCTTTGAAGGGTACGGCGCAACGGAGACAGCCCCGGCGCTGTCCACCAACACTGCGCAACATTTTAAGGCCGGCAGCGTCGGCCGTTTCCTGCCTGGCATTTCATATGAACTGCAACCGGTGCCCGGCATCGAAACCGGTGGCCGGCTTGTCGTAAAGGGCCCGAACGTCATGCTGGGCTATCTCAAGGCAGATAATCCTGGCGTGCTTGAACCTGCGTTGAATTCCACCTACGACACTGGCGATATCGTGTCTGTTGATGACCATGGGTTCGTCACCATCCAGGGCAGGGCCAAGCGCTTTGCCAAGATTGCCGGAGAAATGGTGTCATTGACTGCAGTCGAGGCGCAAGCTGCAGCACTGTGGCCTGATCACATGCACGCCTGCATTGCTGTGCCGGACCCCCGCAAGGGCGAACAGTTGGTTCTGGTCACCAGCAATGACAAGGCAAAAAGGGAAGACCTGCAAGCGCACTTCAAGAAGCACGGTCTTGCTGAGATCATGTTGCCCAAAACCATCATGAAGGTGAAGGCCGTGCCGGTTCTTGGGACCGGCAAGACGGACTATGTCGGGGTTCAGAAACTTGCACAGGCCGCTTGAACACCACTCCGCAGCAACCGGACCACTGACGGGTCTGCTGCAAGTTTTCGGGGTACTGATTGCATCAACTGCTTGGTGTTGCGCCACTTCATGCGCTACCAGTTGAGTAGCTGCAATCAGGGGCTGGAGAATGGCAGGCAAGGCTGCTCACCGCATTGAACTCAAAGGCATCAGCAAGTCCTTTCCCGGCGTGCTGGCCAATGATGATGTGTCCTTGCACGTACGGCCTGGCGAGATCCACGCGCTGCTGGGCGAAAACGGTGCCGGAAAATCCACCCTCGTGAAGATGATTTTCGGTGTGCTCCATCCTGATGCCGGAAGCATATTGTGGAACGGCAGTCCCGTAACAATCGCCAACCCTAGAACCGCTCGCCGCATGGGCATAGGCATGGTGTTTCAGCACTTCTCGCTGTTTGAGGCGATGACCGTGCTGGAGAACATTGCACTGGGTCTGGATGAAGCCATGTCAATGACACAGCTGGAAACCAAAGTGCGCGAAGTCATGCAGACCTACGGTCTGAACCTCGATCCCGCCCGCACAGTGGGGTCGCTTTCAGTTGGAGAGCGTCAGCGTATCGAAATCGTCAGGGCGCTGTTGTTGAAACCTAGTCTGCTGATAATGGATGAGCCGACATCGGTGCTTACCCCGCAGGAGGTTGACCAGCTCTTTGCAACCCTGCGCAAGCTTGCGCAGACCGGGTGCTCAATCTTGTACATTTCTCACAAACTGCAGGAGATCAAGCAGCTGTGCGACACGGCGACGATATTGCGCGGGGGCAGGGTGGTTGCCGAGTGCAACCCCTCCAGCGAGACTTCGCAGTCAATGGCCGAGCTCATGATTGGCGGCAAGCTCAATGAACTCAAACGAACTGCGTCTCGTAAAACCGGGGTGGAAAAGTTCGCAGTATCGAGTTTGGACATGCCGGGAGATGGTCAGTTCGGTGTCAGTCTGAATGGTATCAGTTTTACAGTGAACGCGGGCGAGATATTCGGCATAGCCGGCGTTGCTGGAAATGGGCAGAACGAACTGGCTCTGGCGCTTAGTGGTGAAGTAGTTGGCAACCTGCCCACCGCAATCAGGCTGGCAGGGAAGCCAGCAGGCAAGCTGGACAATGTTGGGCGGCGCGAACTTGGGCTGGCTGCGGTGCCTGAAGAACGTAACGGTCATGCAACCGTGCCGGGGTTCACGCTCGCCGAGAACGTTGTTCTCACCGCGCGTCACCGCAAGTCGCTTGCTCCGGGCGGCGTGATTGATCAGGCCAGGGCCCGCAGGTTCGCTGTTGAGATCATCAAGGGGTTTGATGTACGCGCCACGGGGCCGGATGCGTTGGCCAGTTCCCTGTCCGGCGGCAACTTGCAGAAGTTCGTCATGGGCCGTGAGATCCTGCAACAGCCCGAGGTGCTGGTGGTGGCCCAGCCAACCTGGGGTGTGGACGCTGGAGCCGCCTCGACCATCCACCAGGCATTGATAGACCTCGCCGGTGCCGGGTCAGCCATTGTCGTCATTTCGCAAGACCTGGACGAACTGTTCGCCATTTGTGACCGGATGGCAGTGATGAACGAAGGCAGGCTGTCCAGCCCGTTGCTGGTCGAACAAGCCGGCATTGAAGAGATCGGCCTGTTGATGGGTGGCATACATGACAGCGGAGCTGGTCATGCGAATTGAGTTGGTGGAGCGCAAGGTTCAAAGCAAGCACATGCGGATACTGGCTCCGGTATTTGCTGTGCTTGCAACCATGGTTGCCGGCGCGCTTGCTTTTTCGATGCTGGGCTATGATGGCCCTGCAGCTGTTTGGCAGATATTCTTTGAACCGCTCAGCAGTGCTTACAGGTGGCAGGACCTTGGGGTGAAGTCAGCCCCGCTGGTGCTTATAGCCATCGGGCTGGCTGTCGGCTTTCGTGCAAATGTGTGGAACATCGGAGCTGAAGGGCAGTATGTCATGGGTGCGCTGGCAGGCACTGGTGTTGCGCTTGCAACATGGGGGCTCGAGGGCTGGTGGATATTGCCGCTGATGTGCCTGGCTGGGGCGGCGGGTGGTGCAGCATACGGTGCCATTCCGGCACTGCTGCGCACACGGTGGTCGGTCAATGAAATCCTGTCCAGCCTGATGCTCACATATGTTGCTGTCCAGGTGTTATACTACCTGATGCGCGGTCCCTGGAAGGATCCGCAGGGGTTCAACTTCCCCCAGACACGCATGTTCACTGACGCACAGGTTCTTCCGACAATTGTGCCGGGCACGGTCGTGCATCTGGGCATACCGATTGCCTTTCTGGTGGCAATGGGCTTCTGGTTTGTCATGTCGAAATCGGTGTTCGGTTTCCAGATCCGGGTCGTGGGCGCTGCCCCGGCTGCTGCCCGTTACGCCGGTTTCAATGCCAACAGAACCGTGTGGGCGGCCATGCTGGTCAGTGGCGGGCTGGCCGGTTTCGCAGGCATCCTTGAAGCAGCTGGACCGTTTGGTCAGATGGTGCCGCAGTTCCCCGTGGGCTACGGATTCACGGCAATTATCGTCGCCTTCCTGGGCAGGTTGCATCCTGCCGGCATTGTGCTGGCAGGGTTGGTGCTAGCGGTGTCCTATGTGGGTGGCGAGCTGGCCCAATCGAACATCGGCTTGCCGAAGTCGGCAACCGGTGTCTTTCAGGCAATGATGCTGTTCTTCCTGTTGGCAGCCGACGTAGCCGTCAAGTATCAGGTTCGCTTCAACAGGCGCACAGGAGTTGGTGCGTGATGGGTGATTTGGCCATTCTCATACCTGTCATCATGACAATTGTCGGTGCGTCGACGCCCATTCTTCTGGCCGCGCTGGGTGAACTGGTCGTTGAAAAATCAGGTGTGCTGAACCTTGGTGTAGAAGGCATGATGCTGATTGGGGCGGTGACCGGCTTCGCTGTCACAACGGTGACAGGGTCACCTGTTCTAGGCATCTGCGCAGCAATGCTGACGGCTGCTGCGTCTGCTGCACTGTTCGGTTTTCTCACACTGACCCTGACGGCCAACCAGGTTGCAACGGGCCTTGCCCTGACCATATTCGGCATTGGCCTGTCGGCATTGGCAGGTGGAAGCTACGTCGGTCAGACAGTGGACGTTTTCGGTTCGGTATTTCCCGAAGCGCTTGCCGGACATCCCCTATGGCGCGTTGTGTTTGGCTACAGCCCGATCGTCTACGTATCCCTCATCATGGTGTTTGCGGTGAACTGGTTCCTGCGCAAGACGCGGGCCGGATTGATATTGCGCGCCGTCGGCGAGGCGGACGTACCTGCACATTCACTTGGTTACCCTGTCATTCTTGTGCGCTATCTGGCGGTTCTGTTTGGCGGTGCCATGGCCGGCATCGCCGGGTGTTTCTATTCGCTGGTGCTGACGCCAATGTGGGCGGAACAGCTGACCGCAGGTCGCGGCTGGATAGCGCTTGCCTTGGTGGTGTTCGCAGGCTGGCGGCCGCTTCGGCTGCTTCTTGGAGCATACCTGTTCGGCCTGGTTATGACGCTTGAATTGCACGCAAAGGCAGCCGGGTTTTCCGTGTTCGCGCCAGAGCTCCTGGCGGCAATGCCTTATCTGGCTACGGTGGCGGTGCTCGTCTACATCTCGGCGCGCAAACGCAATGACAGCCGCGCGCCCGCATGCCTTGGCAAGCCGTTCCAACCCTGAAGCCAGCTATTGGATGGTGATGAACTAGATCGCCAGATATTCGTGGCGCAGTTTCTTGTTGTCGAGGACTTCCTTCGCAGTGCCGTCAAACACCACAGTGCCGGTATCAAGAATGATGGCGCGATCAGCAAGTTTCAACGCGGCAACGGCATTCTGCTCCACGATGATGGTGGTGATGCCCTGCTGGCGGATAAGCTGAAGCGTCTTTTCGATCTCCTGCACAATGACAGGAGCCAGTCCTTCATACGGCTCATCCAGCAACAGCAGCTTGATGTCACGGGCCAGCGCGCGGCCGATGGCCAGCATTTGCTGTTCGCCGCCGGACAACGTCGTGCCTTCCTGCTTGCGGCGTTCGCCAAGGCGCGGGAACAGTTCATAGATGCGCTCTATCGACCAGCCAATCGGCTTTTCAATCTGTGCCAGCCGCAGGTTTTCCTCAACCGAAAGCCCCTGTATGATTCTGCGGTCTTCCGGCACAAGACCCACACCGGATTTGGATGCCTCGTGTGAACGCATGGTGTGCAGCGGCTGATGATCAAGCCAGATTTCCCCATGTGTCAGCCGTGGGTTGTCAAGACGGGCAATGGTGCGCAAGGTGGATGTCTTGCCTGCTCCGTTGCGGCCGAGCAAAGCCAGAATTTCGCCCTCGTGAATGTTGAAACTGACGTCCTGAACGATGTAGCTTTCACCATAATACGCCTGGATATTCGCACAGGAAAAATAAGCAGGCGCGTGGGAAGCAACGTTTGGGCTGCAATCGGTGGTGACCTGGTTCATTCGTGCGCCCCTCCAAGGTAGGCTTCCTGGACTTTCGGGTTGCCCTTGATCTTGGACGGCTCGTCCTCAACGATCGGCGTGCCCTGCGCCAGCACTGTAATGCGGTTGGCCAGCGAGAACACGACATGCATGTCGTGTTCGATAATCACCATGGTTATCCCGCGCTTTTCCTCGATCTCTTTCAGAAGGTCGATGGTGTTGTTGGTGTCAGCGCGCGCCATGCCGGCGGTAGGCTCGTCCAGCAGCAGCAATTTCGGCTCCTGTGCGAGGCACATGGCCATCTCAAGCCGCCGTTTGTCACCGCGTGACATGGAACCGGAAATATCTTGGCGCTTGTCGGACATGTTCAGTTCATCGAGCATCTGCTCGGTTTTCTCGCGAATGTCCTTCTGAGCTGAAAGGTTCGTAAGTGGATTGAGTTCAAACGCTCCGTCGCGCTTTGCCAGGCAGGCAATCATTACGTTCTCATATACCGTCAGGGTGGAAAAAATTTCCGGTGTCTGAAACACCCGGCTCACACCCATCTGGTTGATTTCGTGCGGCTTGCGGCTGAGCAGCGATTTGCCTTCAAAGGTGACCGATCCTGTGTCCGGTTCCAGCTTGCCGATCAGGCAATTGAGCAGCGTCGACTTGCCAGCGCCGTTTGGCCCGATAATGGCGTGTACGGTGCCTTCCTTGACATCCAGGTTTACGTTGCTAAGCGCCTGCAAGCCGCCGAAGCGCTTGTTCACGTCCTTGATTTCGAGAATTCCCATGACGTCTCAACCTCACTCAGCAGGGGTAGCATCGGCAGCCGCAGGCACTGATGTCTTCTTGTTCTTGCCGCGGATGCGGTCCCATATCCGTGTCGCACCATCCACCAGTCCACCGGGCAGGAAGATCACGATCAGCATGAACATCAGACCCAAGGTCAGGTGCCAGCCCTTGCCAACGAACGGATAGGTGATCGCAACCATGAAGTCAGACAGCCCGTCAGGCAGGAATGCAAACCAGCCTTCCAGGACATTCTGGTTGATCTTCGAGAAGATGTTTTCAAGGTACTTGATGAAACCTGCGCCAAGCACTGGTCCGAGAAGCGTGCCGGCTCCGCCAAGGATGGTCATCAAGACCACTTCACCGGAAGCTGTCCACTGCATGCGCTCCGCACCTGCAAGCGGGTCCATCGCCGCCAGCAGGCCACCGGCAAGGCCGGCATACATGCCGGAGATGACAAATGCGGCAAGCGTATATGGACGCGAGTTTACACCGGTATAGTTGAGGCGCGTCTGGTTGGTCTTGATGGCCCGCAGCATCAGCCCGAAGGGTGAGCGGAAAATCCTGATCGACAGGTACAGGGCCAGGATCATGAACAACGCACACACATAATAGCCAACGGAGAACTGGAACGCCCAGGGTCCGAGGTTCAATGTCATGGACTCGCGCATTTCAAGCCCGAAGAGGTGCGTGACGCTTGGGTCGCCCACCGCCTTCAGATACTGCGGGTCGTCATTGTAGACCTGCAGGCCGGTTTCCCCGTTGGTCAGCGGTGTTAATACCGAATAGGCCATGGCGAAGCTCATCTGCGCAAATGCCAGGGTGAGAATTGAAAAATAGATGCCGGAGCGTCTCAGTGAAATATAGCCGATGGCCAGCGAGAAGATGGCGGCAACAATGACCGAAAGGACAATAGCGGGAACAATGTTGTAGCTCAGCAGCTTGAACATCCATACCGCCGCATAGGAACCCACCCCGAGAAACGCCGCGTGACCAAAGGACAAGTAGCCGGTCAAACCGAACAGGATATTGAAACCAATGGCAAATATGCCGAATATGACGAACCGTTGCATCAGGTCCGGATAGCCAGCATTGAACTGGGCCAAAGCCGAACCCTCTGGAAACGGGTTCATTATGAACGGCGCCAGCAACGTAATGATGATGACGAACACAAGCGTCGTCAGATCTCTTTTTTCCAACCCCAGCATGGCCCTATTCCTCCATTACGCCTTTGCGGCCCATGAGCCCGCGAGGCCGGGTCAACAGAACGATGATCGCCACCAGGTAAATGATTATTTGGTCGATGGATGGAAGGAACAACGCCTCAAAGAAACTTTTAACCTCATTCATTGATGCAAAGCTTTCCAGTATGCCCAGCAGGAATCCTGCGGCAACTGCGCCTGGTAATGAGCCCATTCCGCCTACCACCACCACAACGAAGCTCAGCACCAGAAAGTCCATACCCATGTGATAATTGGGAGAGTTGATCGGTACGTACATCACACCCGCCAGCCCTGCAACCAAGGCCGCCAGGCCGAACATCAAGGTGAAGCGCTTGTCGATGTTGATCCCGAGCAAACCAACCGTCTCACGATCAGCCATACCCGCGCGTACCACCATTCCGAATGTGGTGAACTGCAGGAATGCAAATACCCCCCCGATGATGCTCAGCGAGAACAGGAAATATACCAGCCGCCAAACCGGATAGATAACAGCATTTGCCTGCATCCCGAGCATCGCACCGAAGTCAAAAGAACCGCGCAACTCTGTTGGAGCCGGGGTGGGGATCGGATTGGCTCCGTAGAAATACTTGATGACTTCCTGCAACACGATGGCAAGGCCGAATGTCACCAGAATCTGGTCGGCGTGCGGGCGCTTGTAGAAGTGGCGGATCAGGCCGCGCTCCATGATGTAGCCGATAAGCAACATTACCGGGATGGCAAGCAGAATAGCCAGCGGTACTGACCAGTTTATGATTTCTTGCCCCACTGATTCACCGAACCATGACTCCATGATTGGTGTCTTGATCTTGGCCGGGTTGCCAAGAAAATCCTTCTTTACGGGATCAAGCGTGATCGTCGACAGGTTCAAGATGCGCTGCATCGTGACTGCACAAAATGCACCGATCATGAAAAGGGCACCGTGGGCGAAGTTGACGACGCCGAGGGTGCCGAAAATCAACGTAAGCCCGAGCGCGATCAGCGCATATGCGCTGCCCTTGTCGAGTCCGTTCAAAATCTGAATGAGTATTGCGTCCATGGTGCCCACCCATTGTCCACACAAAATTGTCTAAGCAAATCAGTTTTGGTGTGCCGCGCTGGCATTGAATTACCAGCGCGGCACAGTACTGTCAGTCCGTCCCGGGCATTATGCGCCGTTGTTGCACTTGCCGAGGTCGCCACCGGCGAACATCGGATGATCTGGTGCATACTCTACCTGGGCTCGTGGTGTAACTTCCACGATTTCCAGCGCATCGTACTCGTTGTCAGGATCTTTCTTGCCCTGCATGACCAGAACGTCCTTGAAGCACTGGTGGTCTTCCTTGCGGTACAAGGTAGGACCGTTGCCCAAGCCGTCGAATTCGAAGCCTTCCAGCGCAGCTACAACTGCGCAAGGCTCGAATGAACCGGCACGCTCACAGGCATCAGCATACAGCAGTGTCTGTGCATAGCAGGTCTGGGCAGCGTTTGATGGCGGGAAGCCATACTTTTCGCCGAATGACTTGACGAACGCCTTGGTGCCTTCGTCCTGCAGCTTCCACGACCAGTTGGTGGAACCGAACACGCCTTCGATATTCTTGCCGGCACCCTTCGCCATCAGCTCGGAGTACAGAGGCACGACGATTTCGAACTGCTTGCCGTTGACCTGCTTGTCGCGCAGACCGAACTGAACGGCCTGGGTCAGTGAGTTGACCATGTTGCCGCCGTAGTGGTTCAGGATCAGCACATCTGCACCAGAGTTCAGCACCGGAGCGATGTAGGACGAGAAGTCGGTCGATGCCAGCGGGGTCAGCACGTTGTTCACGGTCTGCCAGCCAATGGCCTCGGTTGCGTTCTGGATCGATTCCTGCTGCGTCCAGCCCCAGGTGTAGTCGGCTGTCAGGTGATAGGCCTTGCGCTCTTTGCCGTAGTTCTTCTCAAGCACCGGAGCAAGAGCAGCACCGGACATGTAGGCGTTGAAGAAGTGGCGGAAACCGTTTGCCTTCTTGTCCTTGCCTGTAGTGTCGTTCGAGTGTGTCAGGCCAGCCATGAAGATCACGCCAGCTTCCTGGCACAGACCCTGTACAGCAACAGCCACGCCGGAGGATGAACCACCGGAGATCATGATGGCGCCGTCCTTTTCGATCATCGACTTGGCAGAAGCGCGGGCAGCGTCAGACTTGGTCTGGGTGTCGCCGGTTACGAATGCAACCTTCTTGCCCAGGATACCTGTGCCTTTGAGCGCCTTTGACGAAAACGTGCTGATGCAGCCGCCGTCGCCTTCGCCGTTCAGGTGCTCAACAGCAAGCTGGAAAGCGCGCAGTTCGTCTGCGCCTTCATCAGCATATGGGCCGGTCTGAGGAACGTTGAAGCCCAGTGTGACAGTGCCACCCTTAGGCTCGTTGGTGTAGGCGTTTGCCCGGCCTGTAAAAATCGTCGGCATCGCAAGAGCAGTACCTGCTACGGCACCGGTCTTGATCAATCCACGACGTGTGAACTTGATACTAGACATGTAGTCCTCCCAATTGGTTTGGCGGCAAGGGTGCACCCTTGTATCGCAGTAATGGCTTTGTGCCATATACAGCCAACACGACTTCTGCCGCACTCGCCATTCTACAAAGGTATATGTTGCGCATGCAACGGCAGCAAATGCCAGCTTTCATTGAAGCGCTTGTCTATTTCGCGTGGAAAGCCGGGCCATGCGGTCCCAGCCGCACTCCTTCGCGCAGCCGGGTGAACCCGATGCGGTCAAGCTGGCAGGGATTGGCTCCCGGGCTTTCAGCAAATATGACGGTCTCGCTGATCGGTTCGTAATCCGCCAGAAAGTGCACCGCAGACTTGACGCACACGATTGAATGCTGTGTTGGGTCAATGCCAAGGTGGGTGAAAACCGCCTGATCGGCATTCTGGGTGCGCACGGATCCGACAACAACAGTCACATCGGCTTCGGTGCCCTGTATGCTGAGTGCTGCCACCGGGCCGAGGTTCGCCTTCGCCTTGCCGTACATGGGGCCGGTGAATGTGAATTGACCGTCGGACAAGCGCTCCACCCGGGCCAGTGCCCTGAAAGGCCCGCTGCCAAGCTCTGGAAATTTACCGCCTATTGCAACGTCGATCTGCGCACCTTTACCTGCCGTATGCGCCTGGGCTGCGGTTTCGGGGTCCCAGAACATGCCGAAGATGGCTTTCTGCGCGCTGCCGTCAACCAGCGCTGCCAGCAGGCCGGTGGTGTCGCCCGTAGCGCCTGCGCCGGGGTTGTCCTGGGCATCCGCAACAAGCACGGGTTTCTTCGCGCGCTGGGCTATCTGTATTGCTTTGGCAACCGCTTCACCTGCCGGAACGAGAGGCTTGTGCAACTCGTCCTCAGCAGCTTGCAGCGCACCAATCAATATATTGGCTGCGCCATCCACCGCACTCTGATCCGTTCCGTAGGCAAACACCGAACATCCACAGTCGGGTATGTCTGCAGGCGGAAAGCCAAACACGAAGTCGACAGAAGCAACCCCGCCACCTTCAAGGCGCGGCAGCATGGCATACAGTCTGTTGCCCGGTTCGCGCCTGGTAGACTGCGCCTGGATCGGGATGATGTAGTCGAGTTGCCTCCATGCCTTGGCGAACGGTTCGCCGCGCCGCAGTTCCTCCCGCAGGAGCTTGCGTGCCCGCGCGCCGGTTTCCGCCATGTCCACGTGCGGATAGGTGCGATAGATGGCAACCGAGGATGCGCGCTCGAAAAATGCGCGCGACATGTTGCCGTGCAGGTCCAGACTAACAGCAATCGGCAGATCAGCGCCCACCATCTCGCGCAAACGCCGCAGGATTTCCGCCTCTCCGTCATCGTGGCTTTGGGTGACCATAGCCCCATGCAGATCGAGGTAGATACCGTCAATGCTGCCGGCTTGGCGCACACCATCACAAATCACGCCGCATATGCGCTCAAACGCATCGTCGGTCACATAGCCGCCCGGCTCGGCAAAAGTCCACACGATCGGCACAAGCTCGAAGTCGTCGCCTTCGTCAATGAAACCTCCCATTGGCAGGTTGAGGCCGGACAGCGTGCTGATCACTTCATCGCCATGCGTCATGGCCGGCCACGCTCCGCCTTGCACGAACGTCTCGTACGGGGTCAGGATCGGTGCAAACGTGTTTGTTTCATGCTGGAAGCCGGCGACGGCAATGCGCGGTTTTGCCATACCGCTCAAGCCTCCCGCGCAAACAGCATTTCGGCCATCACACCGACGCGTTGCTCGATTGCCTCACACGCATCAAGAATGAGGTCTTCGGTGAAGCGTGCGCCGACAATCTGCACACCCACCGGCAGCCCGTCATTGTAGTTGGCTGGAACATTGCCAGCGGGCAGGCCGGTATAGTTGAAGGCGATGGAATACATGCCTGCTTCAAGGGTCTCGCGAACCCCCTCCATTCCCTGCGCATCCCGGTCCCATTCATAGGTTGGTTTGGGCAGGAACGGGGTCAGCACCAGCGGATATTCGCGGAACATGAGGTTGAAGTTGCGATGGTAGTGATTGCGCCTTGCCATGGCCAGCAGAAGGTCTTTGCCTTCAGGCGGATCAAACATCTTGAAATAGTCGGCGAATATTGCGCGCAGGGTATCCGAGCCGAGTTCCATGATCTGGTCGCCCAGTAACGCCCTGACTTCCCCAAACAGCGACCCTGCGCCATCGCGGGCGCACTCGCGCAGTTCCGGCATGTCCTGCTCGACAACATCGTAACCTGCATCCACCAGGCAATCGCGTGCCGTATCGAGCGCCTTCTCGACGGCCGGGTGCAATTCGAACTCATAGGTGTTCTTTGTGAATGCCACCTTCACCTTGCCATCCGGCTTTGGGCTGTCCCATCCCATTGGCACCATCCACGGGTCATGCGGGTCGTACTGGATCAGTGCCTTCATCGCCGGCACGAACATCTTTCACCTCGCGGCAGATTACACCTTGTACAGACATGATCTGTGCCAGCAGGCCGCGTTCAGCTGTTTGTGACGGGTTCCACGCAGGAACGCGGCCCAGCCCGGGCTTGACTGTTGCAGAGCCGGTTGCCGCAGCAGGGTATCGCAGCGACCCGCCGATGTCGTTGCCATGCGCGATGGGCCCGATGCCACCCATCACTGCGCTTGAGGCGCCGCCTGAGGAACCTCCTGATGATGCCCAGTCATTCCATGGATTATAGGTGCGGCCATGCAGCTCATTCGAGGTTGTTGCACGGAATGAGAATTCCGGGGTGTTGGTGCGGCCGATCACAATTGCCCCGGCTTTCTTGAGGTTGTTCACCAGCGGGGCGTCATCGGGAGCTATGATATCCTTGAACGCGACAACGCCATTTGGTGTGGCCCGGCCTTTCTGGTCGACGTTTTCCTTGATGGTAACCGGCACGCCGTGCAGCGGCCCGATCGGCCCGGACCTTGCCATTGCCTCATCATGGGCCTTCGCCTGGCTGATGGCTTCGTCACCCATGTCGTCAACCACGGCATTGAGCTTGGGATTGACCGTTCGCATGCGCTCAACCGTTGCAGCAACTGCCTCCTGCGATGAGACCTCCCGGTTCGCGATCTTGGCTGCAAGATCACACGCACTCAATTGCCACAGCGGTTTGTCAGCCATCAAGCCTCTCCTGAAATTGTTGTTCGCGGCGCAGGATTGAACAACAGGCAGGTGCAAACGCACAAGTGCTGTGCAGTTGGGTTTCCAGCACATGGAAAGATTGAATAGGTCGTTGACTCACTTACCCGAAGGCAGACTACACTGTGATTGGGGTCAGAGGCTGTCAAACCAAGACCTTTGGAGTTCAATGAGGAGGTAAGTATCAATGTTACGCTGGACGAGAAGACACCTGTTGGCCGCCGCGGCTGCACTTGCAACCGTTGTGGCAAGCCCTGTATTGCCAGCCCAGGCTGAGAGCGTGCTGCGGGTAATTCCGCACGCCGACCTGAAGAACCTGGATCCCATCTGGACCACGGCTTACATTTCGCGCAATCACGGTTACCTGATCTATGACACGCTGTTTGCGATGAATGACAAATTCGAGCCGCAACCTCAGATGGTCGACACGTGGGAAGTCTCTGATGACAAGCTCACCTGGACGTTCAAGCTGCGCGACGGCCTCAAGTTCCACGATGGTGCCGACGTCACTTCCGAAGACGTGATTGCTTCGCTCAAGCGCTGGGGCGCACGCGACGGCATGGGCCAGCAGTTGATGGGAGCAATGGGCGAGATGGTCGCCGTGGATGCTTCCAGCTTCCAGTTCAAGCTGAAAGAGCCATACGGCCTGGTGCTTGAGTCCATCGGCAAGATTTCATCCAACGTGCCGTTCATCATGCCCAAGCGCGTTGCAGATACCGACCCCTTCAAGCAGATCGAGGACTATACAGGCTCTGGCCCGTTTGTGTTCGTGAAGGAAGAATGGGTTCCTGGCTCAAAGGTGGTCTACAAGAAGTTTGCAGACTACAAGCCGCGCTCGGAAGAGCCAAACGCAGCTTCGGGCGGCAAGGTCGTCAAGGTGGACCGCGTAGAGTGGACCTACTTCCCCGACCAGACCACGGCCATGAACGCGCTGATCAACAATGAAGTGGACTACTTCGAGGCCCCGGCAAACGACCTCATGCCGCTGCTCGAAGCCAATGACGGCCTCACGGTCGAGATCAACGACCCACTCGGCAACATCGGCTTCGCCCGCTTCAACCACCTGCTGCCGCCGTTCGACAAGGCAGAAGTACGCCGTGCTGCAATCATGGCAATGAAGCAGGAAGACTACATGACCGGCGCAGTGGGCGACCAGAAGTTCTGGAAGACCTGCTACTCGGTGTATCCATGCGGCACACCGCTTGAGAATG
The DNA here is from genome assembly GCA_963787895.1 of uncultured Alphaproteobacteria bacterium. Lineage (GTDB taxonomy): Bacteria > Pseudomonadota > Alphaproteobacteria > Rhizobiales > Aestuariivirgaceae > Anderseniella. The sequence continues at coordinate 678,397 of CAWBEX010000007.1, forward strand.
AAACCGGCTCAGACGTCATGAAGACCGGCGACATTGAAAAGGCTAAAGCGGCTTTGGCTGCTTCTGGCTATGACGGAACCCCGGTCGTCATTATGCAGCCTACCGACATTCCGCTTTTGTCGGCCTTCTCGCTGATTACCGCAGAAAAACTGCGCAATATCGGCATGACGGTTGATGTGCAGGCAATGGACTGGTCCACACTGACCTCGCGCCGTGCCAAGCGTGACCCTGTGGCCGATGGTGGATGGAACATGTTCCATACATGGTGGATCGGTGCTGACGTGATCGACCCGATGGCCATCGCATTCTCCGGCGATACGGAAAAGGGCTGGTTTGGCTGGCCTTCCGATACCGAGCTGGAAGCCGCGCGCAAGGCATATGCCACTGCAAAGTCCGCTGAAGAGAAAAAGGCTGCGGGCGAGAAGGTGCAGGAGCGGCTGTGGGCCATCGGTGCTTCGGGTGAGCTTGGCCAGTTCTTTGTGCCGGTTGCGTACCGCAAGAACGTAAAGGGCCTGATCAAGAGCCCGGTACAGTTCTTCTGGAACATGTCGGTTGAATAGGCTCTGATCTGACACAACACGAGGCGCGGCGGCGATCATGCTGCCGCGCCAGCTGCCTTCACGCGCTAGCGGGCCGGTAAAATCATGCTCTTCTATATTTTCAAACGCATACTTGCGACCATACCTGTCATGGGTGTTGTGGCGCTGTTTGTGTTCCTGATGCTGCGACTGTCGCCCGGCGATCCAGCTTCTGTCATTGCGGGCGATTATGCCACTGTTGAGGACATCGCCCGCATTCGCGAAAACCTTGGCCTAAATGAACCAATCCTGTTTCAATTCACCAGCTGGATCGGCCAGTTGATGCAGGGCGACCTCGGCATCTCGATATTTACCAACCTGCCGGTGACCACGCTTATTGCCCAGCGCCTTGAACCAACCATCATGCTGACGCTGACCACCATCATCTTCACTATTGTTGTGTCAGTGCCGCTCGGCACGATCGCTGCGTGGAAACAGGGCAGCCTGATTGATCGCGCGGTCATGCTGTTTTCCGTCGCAGGCTTTTCAGTCCCTGTGTTCGTGCTGGGCTACATCCTGATCTACGTCCTGTCCATAAAGCTGCAACTGCTGCCGGTACAGGGATACAAGTCAATTTTCACCGATGGGGTAGGGCCCTTCCTGTATCATATCATCCTGCCCACCATCACCCTTTCGGTCATCTTCATTGCACTGATTGCCCGCATGACACGCGCTTCGGTGATGGAGGTGCTTCAGGAAGACTATGTGCGCACAGCGCGTGCCAAGGGCCAGAGTGAATTCAAGGTGTTGATGAAACATGCTTTGCGCAATGCTGCAGTGCCTATCGTAACTGTAATCGGGCTTGGCATCGCGCTGCTCATTGGCGGTGTTGTGGTCACTGAAAGCGTTTACAATATACCGGGCCTTGGACGACTGGTTCTGGACGCCGTACTGAAGCGCGATTATCCGATCATCCAGGGACTGATACTGTTCTTCAGCTTCATTTACATTCTCATCAATCTGCTGATTGATCTGAGCTACACGCTCTTCGATCCGAGGATCAAATACTGATGGCTCTTGAAACTGAGCAAATTGATTTTTCCGAGTCCACTGACGCCACTTTGAGCAGTCGCAAGGATGCCAGCCTTGCGTCCCTGATGTGGAAACATCCATCGGTATTCTGGGGCGGGTTGTTGCTGGTGATCATGGTGCTCATTGCACTCCTGGGGCCTGCATTTTCTGCTGACCCGGTCGCCATAAACCCGGTCAAGCGCCTCAAGGTTCCATCGGCGGAACTATGGTTTGGCACCGACTATCTCGGCCGCGACGTGTTTGCACGCGTGATCTACGGAGCAAGGGTCTCACTCGTTGTCGGCCTGGCAGTCGCAGTTGTTTCAGTTGTTCTGGGCCTGCTCATAGGCTTGGTTTCGGGCTATATCCGTTGGCTCGACGCCATTATCATGCGCGTTATGGATGGCCTCATGGCAATTCCTGGCATTCTTCTGGCCATAGCCCTGATTTCACTGTCCGGCGCAACCTTGTTCACCGTCATAATCGCCATCGTGATACCGGAAATTCCTCGCGTCGTGCGGCTCGTCAGGTCGGTCGTTCTGACGGTGCGTGAAGAACCCTATGTCGAGGCCGCCATTGCTGCTGGTACCCGCACCATCCCGATATTGTCACGCCATATTTTGCCCAATACCATTGCACCGCTGATTGTGCAGGCAACCTATATTTGCGGTTCCGCCATGCTGACTGAATCCATTCTCGGCTTTCTTGGTGCCGGGATTCCGCCGGAGATTCCAAGCTGGGGCAACATCATGTCGGAAGGCCGCACATACTTTCAGCTGACCCCTTGGATCATATTTTTCCCCGGCGTGGCGCTGGCCCTCACGGTGCTTTCTGTCAACACAGTGGGTGATGGCCTGCGTGACACGCTTGATCCGCGCATTGCGAGGAAGATGTGATGGCAGCAACAGCCAGATCGTCTTCCGGTCCTGTTCTGGAAATCCGCGGCTTGTCGGTCACGCTGCCTGAAGGCGCAGACCGTGAGTATGCGATTGAAGACATTTCCTATTCGGTCAATCGTGGCGAGATCGTCTGCATAGTAGGCGAGTCCGGTTCGGGAAAGTCTGTCAGCGCCCAAACCGTGATGGGGCTGATCCCGCGCAAGGAGTTGACGCCTGTGGCCGGCGCAATCCTCCTGCAAGGTGAGGACCTGCTGCAGAAAACCGAAGCCGAGTTGCGTGAGCTTCGAGGCGTCAAGATGTCGATGATATTTCAGGAGCCGATGACTGCGCTCAATCCGGTCATGCGGGTAGGCGACCAGATCGGCGAAATGCTGGAAATTCATACCGCCATGTCTGCAACGGAGCGTCGCGCGCGCATCGTCGAGGTGATGAATGATGTCGGCCTGCCTGACGTCGAACTGATGATCGACAGTTACCCGCATCAGCTTTCCGGCGGCCAGCGCCAGCGCATCATGATTGCCATGGCACTTGCACTTGAGCCTTCGCTGCTGATTGCCGATGAACCAACCACTGCACTCGATGTGACCACTCAGGCGCAGATACTTGATCTCATCAAGGATATCCAGAAGCGCCATGGCACAGGTGTGCTTTTCATTACCCACGATTTTGGTGTCGTTGCCGAGATAGCAGACCGTGTCGTGGTCATGCAGAACGGCAAGGTTGTTGAGCAGGGCACCGCGGCTCAAGTGCTGAACAAGCCGCGAGAGCCCTACACGAAAATGCTTATCGCTTCCGTTCCAAGCCTGACGCCGCCGAAGCGCAAACCCATCACCAAGGGCGAGCCCATTCTGGCAGCACGTGGCCTTGAGAAAGTTTACGGCAAGCTTGGCTGGTTCGGCGGCGGACGTGTCGTTCATGCTGCCAAGCAGGTGGAGCTTGAAATCCGCCGTGGCGAAACGCTGGGCGTTGTGGGGGAATCCGGCTCCGGCAAGTCAACCGTGGCCCGCTGTATCGTTCGCCTGATTGATCCGACCAGTGGTGAAGTGCTGATAGACGGCACCAACATCGCCACCATGCCGCAATCCGAGCTGCGCCAGTATCGCCGCGACGTGCAGGTGGTGTTTCAAGATCCCTATCGTTCGCTCAACCCGCGCCGCACTGTCGGACAATCCATTGTCGAAGGCCCGATGAATTTTGGCTTGTCCCAAACCGATGCCTTGGGGCGAGCATCCGAACTGATGGAAATTGTGGGCTTGTCGGCAAAGGCGCTCGACCGTTTTCCGCATCAGTTTTCAGGCGGTCAGCGTCAGCGAATTTGCATCGCGCGTGCATTGGCGATGGAGCCAAAAGTGCTCATCGCCGACGAGGCCGTATCTGCGCTTGATGTGTCGGTGCAAGCCCAGGTTCTGCGCCTGCTGGATGATGTGCGCAACCGGTTCGACCTGGCCATGCTGTTCATTACTCATGATCTTCGCGTGGCCGCTCAGATATGTGACCGCATCATGGTCATGCAGCGTGGCGTAGTGGTGGAGCAGGGCATGACCGCCGCTGTCTACGCCAATCCAAAACATGAGTATACCAGGTTGCTGCTGGATGCAGCTCCGGGGCGGACAAATACCTGACTGCAATAGCCTTTAACGCGCAGTTCTTTCCAACATCGTATTGAATGATCATTCAGAATTCGCTGGCAAATCCCGGTCGCCTGCGGTATATTGAATGAAAATTCAGAATGTGAGGTTATTGATCATGGCGCGCTTGGAACGGTTTATGGAAGGCCCACCAGTCGTTGACAAATCCGAAGCAGACGGCGCTCCGAAAAACTGGGATCGGTCAGGGCTGCCGGGTTGGGCGTATACCGATCCGCAGCAACTGGAACTCGAAAGGCAATTGCTTTTCCGGCGCCACTGGCAGCTGGCAGGTCACGTATCCAACGCGCCCGATCCGGGAAGCTATTTCTGCTTTGACGTGGCCGGCGAAAGAGCGATTGTCGTACGCGACAAGGAAAATGAAATCAGGGTTTTTCACAATGTTTGCCGTCACCGGGGCTCACGTGTTGCGGTCAATGAAACCGGCAGGTGCGGATCGGCTCTGGTGTGCCCGTTTCATGGCTGGTCGTTCAATCTGGACGGAACCTTGCGAAGCACCGCAAGTCCCAAAGCTCTGCCGGAGCTGGATCCGGTGGAACATGGCCTGGTGCCCGTCGAGTTCGAGATATGGCACGGTTTTGTCTTTGTCAGGTTTCAGCCTGGACCGCAGCCATCGGTGAGCGAGATACTCGCACGCCACGAAGCTGAAATTGGCGTTTACAGGACCGAGTCTGCAGAGCCTGTGCGCAATCAAACCTTCTGGACACAAACCATTGCGTCAAACTGGAAATGCGTGCGCGATGTCGACAACGAAGGCTATCATGTGCCAATGGCGCATCCCGGCCTTCAGGACCTCTATGGCCACAATTATTTCGATGAGAACTGGGAAGCGGGCACCAACAGGGCATTCGGACCGTTCAAGGGCGGCGACAACAGGCTGTGGGCTGTTCGCGCTTACAACAATATTTTGCCGGAAGTGGAACACCTGCCTGAAAGCCACCGCCGTGCCTGGCTCTACATCGGTATGTTCCCCAACACCGTGTTGTATTTCTATCCCGAGAGCTTTGGTTTCTATCAGGAGTTTCCTGTTTCAACTGATGAAACCATGTTGCGCGGCGGCAACTACGGTCTGCCTTTGCCCGCCGGTGCAGACAAGACGTATGCCCGCCGCATCAAGGCTGCCCAATATCTTGCGCAACGCATCGACAACGACACTGCAGCCGAGGATATTCAGCTGACCGTGTGGTCAAACGAGGCAATGCATTCCAGCGGCTTTCAGGGCTTCATTCTGTCAGACCTTGAGTATGGCGTGAAGCAATACCATGATCATTTACGAGCCATCATGCCAGGCCTGAACAGTGATTACCCTCCGGTGGTTGAGGAAATCGAGGCTGCCCAGCAAGGATTCGAGGCCAAATACAACAAATAACGTGCCTGGTTGGCCATTGGGTGTTTTCTGCATTGAATATCTTTCGATTTAGGCACTAATCTTTCAAAGAGAGCGACAAGAGTAAGGGAGTGACGCATAATGACAACATTCACACGCAGGTTCACCTTGACGATGGGCGCGGCAGCAACCGCCGTGCTTTTGACGGCTCCGGCAGCTTATGCCGAGGAAGTCGTCCATGTTTACAACTGGGTGGACTATATCGGCGAGACCACGCTTGAGGACTTCACCAAGGCTACCGGCATCAAGGTCGTCTATGACACCTATGACGCAGCAGAAACTGAAGAAGCCAAGTTGTTGGCTGGCTCGTCGGGTTACGATGTTGTTCTGCATTCCGGCAGCCAGTTGCCAAAGTTCATTCAGGCAGGCGCCTTTCAGAAGGTCGACCGCTCCAAGCTGGCGAACTATGCCAACCAGGACGAGGGCATTCTGAAGACCGTCGAGAACTGGGACCCGGGCAACGAATATGCGGTTGTCTATATGTGGGGCACCACCGGCATCACCTACAATCTCGATATGGTGAAGGAACGCCTGGGTGACAATGCGCCGATGAACACTATGGACATCCTGATGAAGCCGGAACTGGCCGCCAAGGTAGCTGACTGCGGCATCTCTGTTCTGGAAAGCCCGCGTGATGTAATCCCGATGGTGCTGTCCTATCTCGGCAAGGACCCGAACACCGAAGACCCGGCTGACTACGAAGCCGTGGTCGAAGCATTCAAGCCGGTGCGCCAGTACATCAAGACCTTCGACTCCTCCAACTATCTGAACGCAATTCCAAACAAGGAATTGTGCGTCATCAACAACTGGTCAGGCGATTATGCAACAGCCACCAGCCGCGCAGCAGACGCAGGCGTGGAAATCAACCTGGCCTACCAGGTGCCGGAAACCGGTTCACCAGCATGGTTTGATGTCTGGGCTATTCCAAAGGATGCCAAGAACGTTGAGAACGCCCACAAGTTCCTCGACTTCATGCTGGATCCGAAAGTGATAGCTGGCGCAACCAACTTCACCTACTATGCCAATGCAAATGCCAAGGCGAACGAGTTTGTGTTGAAGGAAGTGCTTGACGATCCCGCCATCTATCCGAACGAGGAAGTCAAGAAGCGCCTGTGGACATCCAAGTCACTGTCGCCAAGGGCCCAGCGCGATTTGACCCGCGCCTGGACCAAGATCAAGACTGGCTCTTGATCAGCCGACTGGAAGCATGAGAATAAGGCAGGGCAGCCTGGCTGCCCTGCCGGACAAATTTGGGGCAACAAAAAACCGGACTACGCACAATGACGGGCGATACCGGATTTATCCGCATAGAAAACATCACCAAGAAGTTTGGTGATTTCGTCGCTGTAGACAATGTATCGCTGGACATTGGCAAGGGTGAGTTGTTCGCCTTGCTCGGTGGCTCTGGCTGCGGCAAGACAACATTGCTGCGCATGCTCGCCGGCTTCGAAACACCGACCTCGGGTCGCATCCTGATTGATGGCCAGGACATGATGGACGTCGCGCCCTTCAACCGGCCGATCAACATGATGTTCCAGTCCTATGCACTGTTTCCGCATATGAGCGTGGAGAAGAATGTCGGTTATGGTCTGAAGCACGAAAATATGACCGCGGCTCAGCGTAAAGAGCGGGTGAACGAACTTTTGGACCTCGTTCAACTATCACAGTTTGCGACGCGCAAGCCGCATCAATTGTCTGGTGGTCAGCGGCAGCGCGTTGCGCTTGCCCGTGCCCTGGCCAAGAGCCCGAAAGTGTTGCTGCTGGATGAGCCACTGGGTGCGCTGGACAAGAAACTGCGCGAACAGACACAATTCGAACTGATGAACATCCAGGACAAGCTTGGCATCACGTTTATCGTTGTGACCCATGACCAGGAAGAAGCCATGACGCTAGCCGGCAGGATTGCCGTCATGGACCGTGGGATAATCCGGCAGGTCGGCGCCCCGACAGATGTGTATGAGTTCCCGACATCTCGCTTTACCGCCGATTTCATCGGGTCAATCAACTTGTTCGATGGCGTTGTGCAAAGTCAGAGCAAGGGAAACACCCGCATAGTGGCGGAGGCAGCCGGTTGTGTCTTTGACACTGATAATGCGGGCCAGTTCTCCAAGGGCGACAAGGTTGCTGTGGCACTGCGTCCGGAAAAGATCAACATATCGCGCACCAAACCAAATTCCACCGCTGCCAATGCAGTGCAGGGAGAGGTTCTGGATCTTGGTTATTTCGGTAAGGATTCCCTGTATCGCGTCAGGCTGGATTCAGGCGAACTTGTACGTGTAAACCGTGTCAACGATACGCGCGTCCGCGAGACCGGCCGGCAAGTCGACTGGGAAGACAAGGTCTGGCTGTCGTGGAATCCAGGTTCCGTCATTGTCTTGCCGGAGGAAACCCGATGAGCCAGCAGGCTGTTGCCGGAAGCGAGGTCCAATCCCGCAAGCGGCGCGGCTTCCGGCGGTGGTTGAACCGTGATGGCTGGAAGCGGCTGGTCGCCGGGGTGCCTTATTTCTGGCTGCTGCTGTTCTTTCTGACACCGTTCTTCATTGTGGTGGTGATTGCATTTTCAGCTGCAGCATACTCAATTCCGCCGTTTACGATTCCTTCCAGCTGGACCGATATCAAGGCGAACTTTTCTACAAATTTCGGGTATCTGATCAACGATTCCCTCTACTACAACGGCTACATCAATTCATTGAAAGTGGCCGCTATCTCGACCGTGTTCTGCCTTCTGCTGGGCTATCCTATGGCGTATGGCATTGCGAGATCTTCCGGTGCTACGCGAAACATATTGCTGCTGCTTGTCATATTGCCTTTCTGGACGTCCTTCCTGTTACGCATTTATGCCTGGATCGGCCTCTTGGGAAACAACGGCACAATCAACAATGTACTGCTGTCGCTGGGCATCATCGATCAGCCGATCCAGATGATGAACACCGTCTTCGCTGTCTACATCGGCATTGTCTATTCGTACCTGCCATTCATGATATTGCCGCTGTATGCCAATCTGGAACGGCTGGATAGTTCACTTACCGAAGCCGCAATGGATCTTGGGTCAAGCCCGACACGTACCTTCTTTGATGTAACCCTGCCTCTGTCTGTGCCAGGCATTGTTGCCGGTTCCATGCTGGTGTTCATTCCTGCTACCGGCGAATATGTCATCCCGGTGCTGCTCGGAACAGGCTCCAGCCCGATGATCGGTCGTGTGCTGTTTGACGAGTTTTTCCTGAATACGGACTGGCCCGTGGCGTCTGCCGTTGCGGTAGTGCTGTTGATCCTGCTTGTGGTCCCGATCATGATCTTCAACCACTATCAGGCAAAAGCGGAGGGCGTCGAGTAATGCAAAAGCGCTCTGTCTTCCTGCTTTCAGTCCTCTGCTTCGGATTTGCATTCCTGTATGTGCCGATCCTGATCATGATGGCCTATTCGTTCAACTCGTCACGTCTGGTAACAGTGTGGGGCGGTTTCTCAACCGAGTGGTACGGCAAGTTGCTGGAAAATGACCAGGTCATCGACGCAGCATTGCTGTCGCTTCGCATTGCGATCGTGTCAGCTACAGCCGCTACAATCCTGGGCACACTTGCCGGTCTGACCCTGGCAAGACTTGGCCGTTTCAAGGGCCGCACGCTTTTCTCTGGCATGATTTCTGCGCCATTGATCATGCCGGACGTGATCACCGGTCTGTCGCTGTTGCTGCTCTTCGTCAGCATGGAATGGCTGATTGGGTGGCCGGCAGGGCGCGGTGCCAGTACTGTGACGCTGGCTCACATCACCTTCTCCATGGCGTATGTAGCGGTGATCATTCAATCTCGTCTCACGTCCATGGACAATTCGGTCGAAGAGGCGGCGATGGATCTGGGGTCAACGCCCCTCAGGGTGCTGTGGGACATAACCATTCCGATCATTGCGCCAGCAATGGTGTCCGGCTGGTTGTTGTCCTTCACGCTTTCGCTTGACGATCTGGTGATCGCAAGCTTCACCAACGGGCCCGGCTCCACAACTTTGCCCATGCTGATCTTCTCGAAGGTGAAACTGGGTGTCACACCGGACATCAACGCTCTGGCTACAATCATCGTGTGCATTGTGGCGGTTGGAGTGGCGCTGGCTGGCTACCTTATGTTTCGGGCTGATAAGCAGCGTCAGCTTGATGTTCAGGCTGCTGTGGCTGCGAACAAGTAGGGCAATACATACACGCATGCTGGCCCGGCTTGCAGGGGCATGGGCTCTGACATCAAGACCATGCTTTCGGCCTGCTGATGTCGGTTGCGTTTCTGACAATCTCGGCAACTGCCGTGAGCTGAGCGGCGAGAGGGCTGGTTCTGCGCCACACCATGCCGATGGTACGCGTTGGTTCCGGTTTGCCGAAACGCGCGATAGAGACAGGCGCTGAGCGGGTTTCCACGTTGACAGCCATTTCGGGGATCAGTGTCACCCCGGTTCCTGCGCTGACCATTTGCACAAGTGTGGAAAGCGAGCTTGCATCCAGCACTTCCCGCGGTCGTGATGTCTGCAAGTTGCAGAATGAAAGCGCCTGGTCACGAAAGCAGTGACCCTCTTCCAGCAGCAGCAGGCGCATCTCTCGCAACGTGTCACGGCTGGGAACTGGTTGGCCATCCTCGCTGGGCGGGCGAACAAGCACGAAGCTCTCCTTGAACAAGGTGGTTTCACTCAACCATGCCTCCGACACGGGCAGTGCGAGAATGGCAGTGTCCAGCCGGCCTTCTTCAAGCTCCTTGATCAGTTTTGGCGTCATCGTTTCGCGAACATGAACATCAAGCTCGGGAAAGGGCTTCGACAAGCTGGAGATGATCGCCGGCAGCAGATAAGGGGCGATGGTCGGGATAATGCCAATGCGCAGCCTGCCGATTAACCGGCTTTGCGATGCGCGGGCAAAGTCTCCAAGCTCATCGACCGAACGCAGAATGGAACGCACGCGCTGTGCCGTGTCTTCGCCAAACTTTGTCAGGCGGACCTGCCGTGCACCTCTTTCTATCAGCTTCGACCCCAGGCTCTGTTCCAGCTCCTTGATCTGCATGGACAGCGCCGGCTGTGAAATGGCAGACGCCTCCGCAGCGCGTCCGAAGTGGCCGTGGCGGGCCAGCGCTTCGAAATATCTCAGTTGTCTCAAAGTGATGGAATTCATCAGATAAACTTATCACAACAATCAATAAATACAACTTTACCTGATTGCATGCGCTGTTTAGAACTGTTCCAGAATTTCCGTTTCAACCCTGCAATTCAAGAAGGCCGATACTCATGAACGTACAAGACCAGTGCCCGTTCAAACACGGTGCGTCGCTAAACACCCTGTTTGCAATGCAATCAAACAAGGACTGGTGGCCAAACCAGCTGAACCTGAAGATCCTGCATCAGAACCCGCTGGCAGGTGATCCGATGGGCAAGGGTTTCGACTATGCAAAAGAGTTCAAGAAGTTGAACCTGAAGGCTCTGAAAAGGGACCTGACTGCGTTGATGACTGACAGTCAGGATTGGTGGCCGGCTGACTACGGTCACTATGGTGGTCTCTTCATCCGTATGGCCTGGCATTCTGCAGGCACCTATCGCACCGCCGATGGCCGCGGTGGCGCCGGTTCCGGCACCCAGCGGTTTGCACCGCTTAACTCCTGGCCAGACAATGGCAACCTGGACAAGGCGCGCCGTCTGCTTTGGCCGGTCAAGCAGAAGTACGGCAACAGGATTTCCTGGGCTGATCTGATGATACTGGCGGGCAATGTCGCTATTGAGTCAATGGGTGGCAGGACGTTCGGGTTTGCCGGTGGCCGCGCAGACGTTTGGGAGCCCGAAGAAGACATCTACTGGGGCACCGAAACCGAGTGGCTTGGCGACAAGCGCTACTCTGGTGAGCGCGAACTTGAAAATCCGTTGGCCGCCGTGCAGATGGGCCTCATTTACGTGAATCCTGAAGGCCCCAATGGCAAGCCGGATCCTGTGGCTTCAGGCCGTGACATCCGCGAGACCTTTGCCCGCATGGCCATGAACGACTATGAAACTGTTGCGCTGACGGCTGGCGGCCATACCTTCGGCAAGATGCATGGCGCAGGTGATCCGTCGCATGTTGGTCCGGAGCCTGAAGCAGCACCAATCGAGGCACAGGGTCTTGGCTGGCTGTCGTCCTACAAATCCGGCAAGGGCCGTGACACAATCACATCAGGTCTTGAAGGCGCATGGACTGCAAACCCGATCAAGTGGGACATGGGCTACTTTGATGTGCTGTTCAAGTATGACTGGGAGCTGGTGAAGAGCCCGGCAGGCGCAAACGTGTGGACGCCGAAGAACATCAAGCCGGAAGACATGGCGCCCGATCCGGAAGATCCGAAGAAGCGCGTTCCGATTTTCATGTCTACTGCAGACATGGCAATGCGCATGGATCCGGCATACGAAAAGATTTCCCGCCACTTCCACAAGAACCCGAAAGAGTTTGCTGATGCGTTTGCACGCGCCTGGTTCAAGCTCACCCACCGTGATATGGGGCCGAAGTCCCGCTATCTCGGCAGGGAAGTGCCCAGGGAAGATCTGATCTGGCAGGATCCGATTCCAGCGGTTGATCACAAGCTGATCTCGTCCAAGGACGCCAGGGAACTGAAGCAGAAGATACTGGCGTCCGGTCTGTCAGTCTCGCAACTTGCATCAGCGGCATGGGCTTCGGCATCCACCTTCCGCGGCTCCGACAAGCGCGGTGGTGCCAATGGTGCACGCGTTCGTCTGGCCCCGCAGAACAAGTGGCAGGTGAATGAACCGGCCCAGCTTGCAAAGGTTCTGAAAGAACTTGAAGCAATCCAGGCGAAATTCAACAAGGCCAACAAGAAGGCTGGCAAGCGGGTCTCGCTGGCTGACCTGATTGTGCTTGGTGGTTGTGCTGCGGTTGAGAAGGCTGCCGCCAACGCTGGGCACAAGGTTGAAGTGCCGTTCAAACCAGGGCGCATGGATGCATCTGCCGAGCACACCGATGTAGAAAGCTTTGAAGTGATGGAGCCCATCGCTGATGGCTTCCGTAACTACTCCAGGGGCGAGTACACCGTGTCGGCTGAAGAGTTGCTTCTTGACAAGGCTCAGTTGCTGACTTTGACCGCGCCGGAAATGACGGCTCTGGTCGGTGGCATGCGCATGCTCGGCGTAAACCACGCAAACTCGAAGCACGGTGTGTTCACCAGGAAGAAGGAGACGTTGTCCAACGACTTCTTCGTGAATCTGCTCGATATGGGAGTTAAGTGGACGGCCACTTCGGACAAGGGCGACGTTTTTGAAGCCACCGACCGCAAGACCGGAAAGGCCAAGTGGACAGGAACCCGTGTCGATCTGGTGTTTGGTTCCAACTCGCAGCTTCGTGCGCTGGCTGAGGTCTATGCCCAGGCAGACAACGAGAAGAAGTTCATCAAGGACTTCGTAGCCGCTTGGGACAAGGTTATGATGGCAGATCGTTTCGATCTGGCCTGATTGTTAACCAGGCTCCTCTGGCTTGACAACATGCGGGCGCGGACGGCCAATGGCTGCCGCGCCCGAGTTTTTATGCTGAACCTTGGAGGACTGCATGGCCTCGACAGGCCCGATCATTATTGCTGGTGGTGGAATTGGCGGTCTGGCGGCAGCAATTGGTCTGGCCCGTCAGAGTATTTCATGCATCGTGCTGGAACAGGCGCCCAAGCTCGGTGAAATCGGTGCGGGAATTCAGTTGGGCCCCAATGCATTCCACGCATTTGATTGTCTCGGCGTTGGCGACCATGCGCGCAAGATGGCGGTATACATCGACAGTTTGCGCCTCATGGATGCGCTGTCCGGAGACGATATTGCCAGCATCCCGCTCAATGATGAGTTCCGCGCCCGCTTTGGCAATCCTTATGCCGTGATACATCGGGGCGATCTGCACGGTGTGTTCCTGCAGGCCTGCCTCGCACATGAATTGGTGGAATTGAGAACCAGCTGCAAGGTCGTGTCCTATGAACAGGATGGCACAAGTGTTGATGTCATCCTCGAGGGCGGTGAACGTATCAGGGGCAGTGCACTGATTGGCGCCGACGGGTTGTGGTCAAACGTTCGTGCAAGACTGCTCGATGATGGCCCGCCGCGTGTTTCCGGGCACACGACGTACCGGTCTGTCATCCCGGTAGAGGAGATGCCTGAAACGGTGCGCTGGAATGCTGCAACCCTGTGGGCCGGGCCCAAATGCCACATAGTTCATTATCCGTTGGCCGGTTGGAAGCTGTTCAACCTGGTTGTGACCTGCCATGACGATGCGCCAAAGCCTGTTTCCGGCAAGGCCGTGGCAGCGCAAGACGTGCGCATGCGTTTCGAGCATTTGTGCCCTCTCACCCGTCAGATAATTGACCGCGGCAAGGACTGGCGCCTGTGGGTGCTGTGTGATCGTGATCCCGTGAAGCAATGGGTGGAAGGTCGGGTGGCGTTGCTCGGTGACGCTGCTCATCCCATGCTGCAATACATGGCACAGGGAGCCTGCATGGCTCTGGAAGACGCGGTATGTCTTGCAGCCGAAATGGCAGTCCCATGACGGCGACGCCGGCAAAGCTTTGCCAGGTTACAATTCAAAACGTTACAAGCGAACCGCGCGGGTTCAGTTGCAGTCCCGCCTGATGGGCGATCTGGTCTATCATCCCGCAGGTGCAAGCGCAGATTTGCGAAACGAGATCATGCGAGCAAAGACTGCCAAGGACTGGTACGAGGCGATAGATTGGCTTTATGGCTCAACCAGCCTGGCTCACAGTTAGTCCACGGCACCCTTGGCAGCTTCTCCCGCTTCTTCCGGTGTCACGTCAAGCACCCTTGCACGGCTTGTGATTTTCACCTCACCGGCCTTGCAGTCCTTCATGCAGGGCTCTGCGCCCTTTGTCAGAACCGGGGTGTCCGGGCGGCTGTCTTCAATGAAGTTCTTCTCATTGGGCATCCGTACCGAAGTGAAATTCTCGTTCGACAATTCGAAGTCTGAATCGACAATGTCGTTCATGTTCAGCAAGTACGCAGTGATCGCATAAATTTCGTTGGGTTCAAGCGATTGTGCGCTGCCAAATGGCATGGCCCGGTTGATGTAGTCATAAACCGTCGATAGATAGGGCCAGTAAGAGCCGATTGTTTTCTCCGGTCTTTCCGCCTTGAGTGAACCCTGGCCACCCGCCAGAACCGGCCAGCGGTCGACGCCCTCGCCAAAGTCTCCGTGGCATGACGCGCACTTCTCAGCGAAAATTTCCTCGCCTTCCGCAACACTGCCCTTGCCCTGCGGCAGCCCCGTTCCGTCCGGGCGAATGTCGATGTCCCACGCGGCAATCTCGTCCGGCGTGGCATCACGGCCAAGGTTGAGTTTGCCTGCGGCGGCGGGCGTGACAAGCACTGCAAGCGCTGTGGCAGTCAGGACAGTCTTAAGAAACTTCGACATTTTCCACCTCACCATTGGCCTTCACATGCCATGTCTGAATTCCGTTGTTGTGGTAGATCGAGTTTTCACCGCGTGCTGCGCGAAGCTCGTTCTTGGTCGGCTGTACATAGCCGGTCGAATCCACCGCGCGTGACTGCAACAGCAGTGGTGACCCGTCCCAGTCAAAGTCGTAGTAGAACCGGTGCATGGACTTGTCGAGGCTGGGTCCGTCAATGCGGGCAGGCCGCCAGTTGCGGCCTCCGTCAAGCGACACATCCACCCGCTCTATTGTGCCGCGGCCGGACCAGGCAACGCCGGTGACGACGGTTTGCCCCTTCGAATGCAGCAGTGGAGCTTGCGGGCTGGGGTTGGTGATGACGGATTTGGCGTCCATCTCCCAGGTAAAGCGGCGGGCCTTTCCGTTGGCAAGGAGGTCGGTGTATTTCGATGTCTCTTCGCGGTGATGCCACGGCTCATCGCCAACTTCGATGCGGCGCAGCCACTTGACCCACATATTACCTTCCCAGCCTGGCACTACAAGGCGCAGCGGGTAGCCCTGTTCCGGCCGCAGTGCCTCGCCGTTCATCTTGAAGGCCACAAGGCAGTCTTCCAGCGCCTTGAACATGGGGATGGAACGCGTCATTGCAGCCGCGTCGGCCCCTTCCGGCATGACCCATTTGCCATTGGTCTTTACCCCGGCTTCTTCAAGAAGCAGCTTCAGGGGAACGCCCGTATACATGACGTTGTGCACCATGCCATGGGTGAACTGACATCCGTTGAGCTGGGCGCCGCGCCATTCCATGCCGGAGTTGGCCGCGCATTCAAGGAAGTAGACATGGTTGCGGCGCGGAAACCGCATGAGGTCCTGCATGGTGAACACCAGCGGCTTGTCTACCAGCCCGTTGATCATCAGCCGATGCTTGGCAGGATCCACTTCGGCAATGCCGGCATGGTGCCGCTCAAAGCACAGTCCGCTGGGCGTTATGATGCCATCCAGTTCGTGCAGCGGGGTAAAGTTGACCGATGAAATCGGGTCCGCTGTCAGCCATGCCACATTGCGGCGCACGACTTCCTTCTCAAAAGCTGAAGGTGTGCCGTAAGGCCGTGCATCAACACCTTCGCCGAGATACTGGTTCCACTCCTGTTTTTCCAGGATGACATCCTCACCACTTGCCGCGCGCGCAACTCCACCGGTTACGGCTGCGCCACCAAGCGCCAGAGTGCCTCCAAGGAAGCGGCGTCGGCTCGCGCTCGTGCTGTCGTGTCCGTCATCTTCAGACATTGAAAATCCTCCTCAAACATCGTCCGGAATAATACATTCTTTTTTGTGAATATGAAAGTATCGAGTGGTTACATTTTCACTGTGACGGTTGGCTGCTCAGACAGTTTGATAACCTTCTTGTCCTGGATGTGTTTTTCCATCAGCTCGTATATCGGCGGGCCCTCGACACTTTCATTTACCGATGCCCAGCCGCCTACGACATAACTCTTGGCGGGGTCTATGGGTTCTCCGGTTGCGATGAGCTGCATGTCGGAAATGCGACTGCCAATGCTCTCGTTTGGCGCGCAGGCGTAGCGCATGCCGCCGACGCGGACCATGTCACCGCCTTGCTGGAAAAATGGATCCGGATTGAACAAATTGTCGCAAACATCTTCGAGAATGTCTTTAAGCTGAGCTCCGGTGAACTCTAGCCGGTAGACAGACGGATAGCTCATCGAGGTTTCGCTGTAGAGATCATCAATGGTTATGTCCGACCCAGGCAGCAGGGTAGTGCCCCACCGGAAGCCGGGCGACAGGGCAATCTGGGTATCTCGCTGTTCCATGATGCCCTGACATATCAGGTCATCCCAGGTGCCGTTGAAGTTGCCGCGCCTGTATAACAGCTCATCGGTGCGTCCGATCACCCGGTCGATCTCGCTCTGGTAGGGTTCGCGGACTTCGTCGATCTTCGCTGCCATTTCCGCGTCCGGTGTGACAACATCGGAGAACACCGGTATCAGGTTGGAGGAGTGACCGACCACTTTGCCGTTTTTGACTTCAAGGTCGATGCGGCCCAGGTATTTTCCGTGCGAACCTGATGACAACAGCAGGGTGCTGCCGATCTCGATGGCATGCGGAATGGCGTCATGGGTGTGGCCGGTGACGATCACGTCAATTCCATTGACTACCGTCGCCAGCTTGCGATCCACGTCGAAGCCGTCGTGAGACAGCAGGACCACGACCTCTGCACCGTCTTCCCGTGCCTTGTCGACATTGGCCTGCAGCGCCTCGGGGCGGATGCCGAATGACCATTTCGGGAACATCCAGCGCGGGTTTGCAATCGGGGTGTACGGCATTGCCTGTCCGATCACCGCTACTTTCACGCCGCCTTTTTCAAACATCGCCGTGCTTTCAAACACCGGCTCGTCCCATTCGTTGTCATAGATGTTGGAGGCAAGAAACGGATATCCCATATCCTCGATGATCTCCTGCACACGCTCTGCACCGAGGGTGAACTCCCAATGCCCCACCATGGCATCAGGTTTCAGAAGTTTCATGCAATCGACCATATCCTGGCCGTTTGTCTTCAACGAGGTGAAAGAACCTTGCCAGGTGTCTCCGCCATCCAGAAACAGCACCTTGTCATCACCACGCTCGGCGCGGATTGCCTTGACTAGTGTCGCAGTGCGGTCAAGCCCGCCAAGCTTGCCGTAAGTCTTGGCCATGTTGATGTAGTCTAGGTAGGTGTGCGCGTAGCTGAGCGGTGATCCAGCCTCCAGGCCAAAATGTTTGACGAATTCCTCGCCCACCAGATGCGGCGGGATGCCGGCATAGTCGCCCACACCGATGTTAGTGTCCGGCGGGCGGAAGTAGATCGGTTTCAGCTGTGCATGAACGTCTGTGAAATGCAGCAGCGTTATCTGGCCCTTGGCGTCGAACTTCAGCAGGTCGTCCTGTGTCAGTTTCTGCTGGGCAAGTGCACGAGTGATGTTGGCTCCGTACCCGGCAGCACTAAGCGCAATTCCGGCGTTGACTGTGTACTGCAGGAAATCTCGTCTCGTGAACATTGGTCAACCTCGGCATCAGATACAAAAAGGGCGGGCATTTCCCCCAAAACACCCGCCCGGATTAGTCAGAAAGCTTCGCTTATTGGCGAACCGCAGGAGTCTCGACAGACAGGCCTGATCCACGCCACGTCACATACAGTTCCAGTGCCATCAACTCGTCGGAGAAGGCCTTTGGAAACTCGGCGCGCGTGTCGCGAATGCAACCGCGGAAACGGTTATGCACAGACACCAGCGCTCCTTGTTTGAGGCGGTAGGTGGGGAAGCCGTTGACCTGGCCCTGACTCAGATGGTCTGCACGGATCATCTTGCCCATATTGTCTTCGTGGCAGGTCGCGCAGGACATGTTTAGTTGCCCGGTACGGGTGTAATACAGTTCCTTGCCCTTGTCCCACCAGGACTGCAGCTCACCTGCGCTTAGGTCCAGAGCCACCGGCGTGCCAAGCGATTGGTGCTTGATATAGGCTGTCAGTGGTTTCTGCCCGCCTTTGTCAAATTCATACGGCTCGGCACCCATGTTCTTTTCGCGGCACTTGTTGATCTGCAGCTCGATATTGATTGGGCGCTTTGCATCTGCGTCCCATTTGGGGTAGCTCGCACCAACACCTTTCATGCTTTCCTTTGCATCATTGTGGCATGATGCGCATGACTTGCCTTCCTTGCCCTCAACCTTGTTCCAGATGGCCTCACCTTCTTCTACTGTCAGCATGCCGGGGTTGTTGAAGGTATCGGTTTCCAGAGCACGTGTTTCATCGGTGCGGAACAGCCAGCCAGACAGCACTTCATCAAAAGGGTGGCCTTCCGGCGCCTTTGTCCGGCTGATCATTTCCTGGCCGTCAATGGACAACTGATCATCAACTGGATCAGCATTCAGACCTGCAATGCCTGCGGCCGAACCGACGACAACAGCCAGACCTGCGGCAAAAAATTTGTTTTTCACGTGTTGTTTCCTCCCGGACATGTCAGTTTGACTGGCCTTGCCGGCCTGTTCACTGCTGCCCGTGTTAGTTGACTTCGATCTTCTTTTCGTCGGTGTAGGTTGAACCGTCATCGTCCACCCAGGTGAACTTGAAGGTGCCGGCCTCATTGACCTTAGCGTTGAATTCAAAGAATGGATTGGCCGAGATTGCGGGATCGATGTCACACTCGAACACCTTTGCGCCGTTGAACTCGCAGGTGAACTTGTTGATGATCGAACGCGGTATGACCGTGCCATCCTTGTTCTTGCGTTGACCTGATTCCATCTTGTGGCTGATCAGTGTCTTGATGGTGATGACCTCGCCAGCCTTGGCTGACTTAGGAACCTTCACGCGCGGTTTTGCATTTGCCATTGTCTTTTAGTTCCTCAGTGAATTGCCTTAGCCGCCGCAGCCGCCGATTGTTACCTTGACTTCGCGCTTGTCAGCGAAAACAGAACCGTCCTTCATTTTTGCGACGGCTATAACGTTCTGGGTCTTGGCAAGCCGCATGCGGGTGGTTGCCGCTGCCTGGCCACTCAGTTCGGTGAAGTGAAATGTTGCCACAGCCGGATTGGGATTGCCCTCTGCGAGGATCATCACAGACTCGACCAGGTCATCACCGGACATTGCGCTTTCAACCGAAACGCTGATCGGCACCGTGTTGCCGTTTTCCGCAATTTCCGGTGCGGTCAGGGTGATCTTGCCGGTCTCGGGCTTCTTGCCGCCGGTAAAATCCATGATCCGTTTGTCAGTGTCTTCAGCATTTGCGAAGGCAGTGCTGCTGAAGCTGAAACCAGTGAAGGCCAGTGCAGCAGCGCCGCCAGTCAGGCCAAGTGCTTGTCTCCTGGTAAAACTCATGGGTTGTTCTCCTATTCCTTCAACGTGGCAAGGTAAGCCACGATATCTTCGGTCTGCTCAGCGGAGAGGATGGTCTTGCCTTCCAGTTCCTTGCGCGGGTCCTTGCCAACTTCCAGCGAGTAGAAGCCCGGCATGATGGTCTGCTCTCCAAACACTTTCTTGGAGTTGACGACGATGGCTCGCAGTTGTGCCACCGAGTAGCGGTCTGCAACACCGTCCAGCGCAGGCCCCACGTTGCCGTGGAACAGCTGATCCTTCTGGTCTTCCAATGCATGGCAA
This sequence comes from uncultured Alphaproteobacteria bacterium, assembly GCA_963787895.1. GTDB lineage: Bacteria > Pseudomonadota > Alphaproteobacteria > Rhizobiales > Aestuariivirgaceae > Anderseniella. The sequence goes on from CAWBEX010000007.1 coordinate 698,435, forward strand.
GCCAGGCAATTGCCAAGTTTGCGGCCAGCGAAGAATTCACGCCCTGCATCGGGGTCGCCCTCGCCATCGGTCAGCGCGTCGGCAATTGCATTTTCGTCGTTGAATTTCACGTCGGCAGGCGCCACCTCGGCGGCCTGCACCCAGCCTGCAAGCAGCATGGACATAGCCATTCCCGCGATGCCCGCTTTAAGGATGTCCCTCATTCCTTCCTCCAGTTTTTTTGTTATTGGCAAAAGCCTAGAACACGAATTGCTGCAGATCAAGACAAATTCATATTATTGAATGAATTATACCTACCACGGCGGATTTCCTTGGTTTTCGGCCGTCAGTCAGTGTTTTTCTTGCCTACTTCGCGCCGCTCAATAATGCGCCGCGCATGATAGCGCTGGAAGTCCTCATCAGTTTCGTAGCCCTTCTTGTGGACCCACTGGAACATGTCGAGAAACGTGCCCTTCTTGAATGCGCCCGGCATGACCGCCACTGTTGAAGCCCCGACATCCTTGCTGCCGTCCGCCTCTTCCGGGAGGAAGAATATCGTAGGCGTAAAGGTTACCCGCCACTTGCGGGCGGCTGTCTTTTCGCTCAGCGCCTCGCCATCAAGATCGGTGACTTCCTCATCACCGTACAGGTTGTATTGCACCATCATATAGTTGGCCTTGATGAAGTCCCTGACTTCCGGATCGGTCAGCACCTTTTCGTGTATCTCACGGCAATAGGTGCAACCGCGCTGCTCGAATATAAGGGCTAGGCGCTTGCCCTCAGCCTTGGCCGAAGCCATGTCCTCCTTGATGTCCCTGAATGTCTTGGCGAACCATTCCTGCTTGTGCAGACCGTCATCGCCTACTTCCGCGGCAAATGCCGGGCTCGAAAAACTCAAAACCATCAAAAGCAATCCGAGAAATGCGCGTCTCATGTGTTCTCTCCTTATCCGATTGTTCCCAGCCCCGGGAAAAGCTCAAGCATGTAAAATGCGATGGTAGACATGCCACCCGTAATGAACATGATACCGGTCACCACCAGCAGGCCGCCGGTAATTTTCTCCACTATAGCCAAATGCTGCCGGAAGCGTTTCATCATGTTCATGAACGGCTTGAAGAAAACCGCTGCAAGAACGAACGGGATACCGATGCCCAGTGCATACGCCAGCAGCAGCGTTGCACCCTTCCACGCATCTGCTGTCTGTGCCGCCATGAACAGGATGGCCGCGAGCACCGGCCCTACACAAGGCGTCCAGCCAAAGGCGAAAGCCAGCCCCACCACATACGCACCCGCCAGCCCAGCGGCCTTTGCCGGACCCTGCATCCTGAAGTCGCGGTACAGCAGCGCAATGCGGAAGATGCCGAGAAAGTGCAAACCCAGGATGATGATGATCACGCCCGCCAACTTGGCCAGAATGTCAAGATGATCAGTAACGAAACTACCGATGTAGGAAGCGCTTGCACCCAAAGCTACAAAGACTGTGGCAAAGCCTGCTACAAAGGCAAGCGAGGTCATGACAATCCGGCCCCATGCCGCATTGGAAACATCCTCGTCACTCAGTTCGTTGATTGAAGTGCCGGCGAGGAAACACAGATAGGGCGGAACCAGTGGCAGTACACAAGGCGAAGCAAAGGACAACAGTCCTGCAACCATGGCGGCTAGGTAGCTGACTTCCAGGTCCATTTTTGCCTCGCGCAAAGTTCATATTCAAATTCTGTAATTTGTTGTATGGTGTCAAGCGTGAAGACATTACAAAACATAATTCGTGTGGCGCTGTGGATGATTGCGATTTCCGTCGCATCAGGTCCTGTGCGCGCTGAAGCCGCGCAGCTTGTCATGCTGGAACAGGCCGGGTGCGAATGGTGCCGCGTCTGGAACGAGGAGGTGGGTGTTGCTTATCCCAAGACAGAAGAAGGCGCCTTTGCTCCACTTCGAAGGATAGACATTCACAAGCCATTACCTGAAGATATTGCTACACTGGCAAAGGGGCGGTTCACACCAACTTTTGTTGTTTGGCAGGAGGGGCGCGAAATTGGCCGCATTCAAGGCTACCCCGGCGCGCACTTTTTCTGGCCGATGCTGCAAGAGATATTGAAAAAGGCTGAACCCGCATTTAAGGCAACGGCCAATGCTGAGCCCAAATCCTGATTTCAGATAGGGAATGAACCTTACATGACTGCAACCCTCGAGCTCACCAGTGAAGAACTGCTCAACGACATGATGTCCAGTGCGAAGGACGCCACTGATTTTCTCAAGGCACTTGCCCATGAAGGCAGGCTGGCAATCCTGTGCCGGCTGTCAGATGGCGAATGCACTGTTACAGAGCTGGAGCAGCTTCTTTCCGCGCGTCAGGCTGCGGTCTCACAGCAATTGGCAAGGCTGCGGCTGGAAGGTCTTGTCAACACGAGGCGCGACGGCAAGACGATTTACTATTCGATTGCAGATGAGCGGGTAAGGCAGATGATTGCTCAGCTCTATGACATGTTCTGCGCCAAAGCGGAACAACGCTAGATGCTTCGGGCCGGATGGCACGTACCCATTCGGATTGGCGATACAGCAGCGTGCGCGTTGCTGCAGGGGTGAGGAAATCGGTTCATGGATGAACTCTCGCCGAGCGTTATAGCTGCCCTGGGTGGCCTTGCTGGAGGAGTTCTGCTGGGCTTTGCAGCTCGCTGGGGCAGGTTTTGTACCCTGGGAGCGATAGAAGATGCCTCGTTGGGTGGCAGCAGGGGCAGGCTTTCCGCATGGGGTCTGGCCATCTCCATAGCCATTGCAGGAACCTTTGCCCTCGACCACGCTGGCATCATTGCCATATCGGACAGCTTCTACCTTGTCGCTCCCACCACCTTTTTGGCCACCGTAGTGGGAGCGTTTCTGTTTGGCCTTGGAATGTCGCTCGTGGGTACCTGCGGCTACGGCACGCTTGCTCGCATAGGCGGTGGAGACCTCAAATCCATTGTGACATTCATGTCACTGGCGGTTGTCGCCTACGCCACGATGAGCGGGCTTTCGGCCTATGTCAGAGTGTTTCTGTTCGGCTTGCCCGAAGTGCTCGAGAAGCCAGTCGGCTTCGCCTACGCAGCCTCAAGCATGTTTGGCGGGTCCATTTACATGTGGGCCTACATTTTGGCTGCATTGGTTGCGATGGTTGCCCTGACCAGCCGCGACCTGCGCAGTGAGAAGCGGTTTTGGTTGTCCGGGTGCCTCGTCGGGCTGGCGATAGTCTCAGGATGGTTCGTTACCGGCTACCTGGCAAACGATGGCTTCGGGTCGCACCGGCTGGAATCGTTCACCTTTACCGGGCCTCCCGGCGACGCGCTGATGTATGTCATGACAGCGACCGGGTCTTCGCTTGAGTTTGGCGTTGGAGCAGTTGCCGGGGTCGTCGTGGGTGCTTGTCTGACGACACTCGCACAAGGTTACTTCCGATGGGAGGCTTGTGACGACGCACGCGAAATGCGCCGGCAGATCTATGGCGGTGCACTGATGGGGTTTGGTGGTGTGACGGCAGTCGGGTGTACTGTAGGGCAGGGCATCTCTGCGGCCTCTGTGCTGGCTTATACGGCGCCGGTGGCGCTGTTGGCAATGTTCAGCGGTGCCTGGCTGGGCCTGCAGGTGCTGGTGCATGGCACATGGCGCGATGCATGGCAGTCGTTGCTTGAATTGCTGCGCGCCGAAGGTGCAAACAGCAATTGATCAGGAACGCCTGGAGCCTCATGTATTGACATTGCACAAGAATGTTTGAAACATTCACATATGAAGTTTGTTGAATGTGTGGAGGGTAAGTTGACTGCGGTTTCCTTCAACAGGCGAATTCTTGCAGGCTTTGGTGCGCTGCTGTCAGCCGCTGCTGTCGCACATGCACAAGACACCAAGGGTGACCCCGAGTACGGCGAATACCTGTCATCGGAGTGTGTGACTTGCCACAACAACACCCAGGACCATACCGGCATTCCAAGAATTGCCGGCTTGCCAGCTGAAGGAATGATTATCCTGCTGAAGGCCTACAAGAACAAGGAGCTGTCAAACGAGACGATGCAGACAATTGCTGCAAGCCTCGATGATGAACAAATGGCAGCCATCGCCGCTTACTATGAATCACTGAAAGACAAATAAGGACCTGGAAGAGGTCCGGCAACTGGAGGAAAGCAACATGACTACCCTTAACAGACGCAAGTTTAACGCATTGTTTGCCGGCACGGCGGCAACAGGCCTGTTGTATGCGCCCAGCATTGCGCGCGCGGCAAAACCCAAGGTTGTCGTGATAGGAGGTGGTGCTGGCGGCGCGACAGCTGCTCGATACATCGCCAAGGATTCCGAAGGTGCCATTGACGTCACTCTGATTGAGGCCAGCAAGCGCTACTACACCTGCTTTTTCTCCAACCTGTATCTTGGCGGCTTGCGCGACTATGAGAGCATAGGCCACAGCTACGAGGGGCTTGCCGTCAATCACGGCATCAATGTCGTGCATGATTGGGCATCGTCGGTCGACGGCGCTGCAAAGAAGGTTATGCTCGCCTCTGGCGCTTCCGTGTCATATGACAAGCTGGTCCTGTCGCCAGGTATCGATATGAAATACGAAACAGTTCCCGGTTACTCGGTAGAGGCACAAGGGCACATGCCCCATGCCTGGAAGTCCGGCACCCAGGTTCAGCTCCTCAAGGCGCAGGTCGAGGCCATGAAGGAGGGTGGAACCTATGTCATGGTCGCACCGCCAAACCCGTACCGTTGCCCGCCCGGACCTTACGAACGCGTATCCATGATCGCCCACATTTTCAAACAGAAGAACCCGACAGCGAAAATCATCATCCTCGATCCGAAGGAGAAGTTTTCCAAACAGGCGCTGTTTCAGGAGGGCTGGCAGAACCGTTATTCCGGCATGGTCGAATGGCTCGGACCGGATGTCCACGGCGGCATAAAGAATGTCAATCCGGAAACCCTGGAAATTGAAACTGATCTTGACACGTTCAAGGCCGATGCCGCGACTGTCATTCCTGGTCAGAAGGCGGGTGCAATTGCAATGGCCGCCGGTGTCACCGATGGCGACTGGGCCCCGATCGATCCGGCATCAATGGCCTCAAAGGCTGATGAAAACATCTTCGTGCTGGGTGATGCATCGGTTGCTTCCGAAATGCCGAAGTCAGGCTTTTCGGCCAATTCGCAGGCCAAGGTGGCGGCTAATGCCATTCGCGGCGCGCTCACGGGGTCCAAGGTATTCCCGGCGCGCTATGCCAATACTTGCTGGAGCCTTATCGACACCAATGATGGTGTGAAGGTGGGCGCAAGCTATAAGGCCGGCGCGGAGAAAATTGAATCGGTAGACACTTTCATTTCCAAGACCGGTGAAGATGCTGCGCTGCGCAAGACCACTTACGAAGAGTCGGAAGGCTGGTACAAGGCAATCACTTCCGACATGTTCAGCTAGCACCGTCTGCATTGTCATGAAACACGACACCCGGCCTTGTAGGCCGGGTGTTTTCGTTTGGCCGGTGATGCATGACTGAGTGGCTATTCAGCTGCCACCATTCGCCCGCCTGCGTTTCTTGCTGGCCGTGCCCGCCAGGCCATCATGCCATACCCACCAGCCGCAATCGCCAGAACTGCAATGACAGATGATACGGATGCCGTACTGAGGCCGGACAGCCCTTGGCCAACTGAGCACCCCAGTGCGGTCACGCCGCCAAATCCCATCAACAGTCCGCCACCAATGTAACGCAACAGGGATCCTTCAGTGTTAAACCCCTGGTAGCGCAGCCGCCCGCCCAAAACAGCGCTGGAGAATGCGCCCGCCAGAACGCCGCCCAACAGCGCAATGGAGAAACGAACCGTGTCGCCGGTAAAGATCATCAGATACTGGATCGCCTCGCCGGCTGGTGCGACAAAGCTCAGCGATGCAAGCTGTGTAGGCTCGAATTCGTCGGCGCCCACAATGCCTGTCACTGCCCAACCTGCAACCACCAGTAACCCGATAACAGCACCGCTGGCCAGCCCTGTGCTTCCATACACGCGAACCAGCTGAACAAGTGCTGCGGCGAGTGCCACGCCGATCAACCCTGCCACGACCAGCCCGGATACGTCCCCGCTGGCATGGAGTGCCGCAGGAGTTGTATCCATGGACCATGCGCTTTCAAGCCATATGCGCGGATAGGACAACACGCCCCGCAAGGTGGCATATCCGGCAATGCCGGTTACCAGCAAAGTCACCAATGAACGGCCATTGCCGGACGCTGCCAGGACCAGCAGCCTCGAGACGCAGCCGCCGGCCAGCACCATGCCCGTACCGAACATGACGCCGCCTGCAACAAGGGCAAGCGGGCGAATTGGAACCGACCAGTAAATTGATTGGGCCAGATCTATGTTCTGAAAAAAGAACAACGCCTGCGTGCCCGCCAGAGCTACCAGAACCGCTGCGAGGTATTTCTTGGTGGCCGGCAATCCATTGGCAGCGGCATTGTCGCGCTCGGAGCCTGGTGCCCATTCGGCAAGTGCAGAACGTGCACAGTAGCGGCTGAATTCTGCCACAAAACCAAAAAGTGCACCCACCAGAAAACCACCCCAGATCACCAGGGTGGCGGTTCCATATTCTTCGCGCAGAACGTCAAGCTGGTCAATCATGGCAGCACTCCCGGCAACGCACCATTCAAGGCGCGATCAATAACTCAGGAGTGTTCTTTATAACAAACGATCCGTTCGATCAACCCCTACTCAAATTCCATTTGCTGGAATACTCGACCTGCATTGCGGGTCGCCAGCTCGTTGAATGTGTGCAGGTGCTTGTAGGGCGACTGATCCACATAGAATGCTTCATCGAGGCCCTTGCCTGCATCTATAGCCTCCCGAATCTTGCCGCGCAGATAAACCAGGTAGTCGTGCGTATAGCGCCTTACCTGCGACATGTTGGTAGGGTGCCCATGACCGGGAATGACATAAACCGCCCCCAGTTTCTCGAAACCATTGTTCCACGTCTCCAGCCAGGCCGCCGTTTCTGTGTCGTCGAAGATCGGCAGCAGCCGTTCATGGAATGCCATGTCTCCGGAGATTACCAGTTTCTCATCCGGCAGCCATACTTGTGTGTCACCGGGGCTGTGAGCTGGACCAAGGTGCAGCACCTCGATTTTCATCGCGCCCATCGACACGTCCTTCTTGTCGGCAAAAGTCTCGTCCGGTCCTTTGACGCAAGTCTTGTCGGCACGGTCCTTCAACCGCTGCTGTGCAGCGGTGAGTGCCTGATGCCCCTTGGTTTCGATTTCTTCGGCCGTATCCTCGTGCGCGAGTATCGGCACGCCCTGTTCCGCCCAGTAGCAGTTGCCAAGCATGGCGTGGCCCTGGCCGTTCTCGTTGATGATCAGTTTCACCGGTTCTTCGGTAATCGACTTGATTTCCGTGTGCAACGCCTCGGCAAGTCCATAAGAGCCGCCGCCATTGATCACGACGACGCCACTACCCGTTATCAGAAAACTGAGATTGTTGTTGTGACCCGCGTTTTCATAGGTCGGTGGAGCCGTTGCCCCTATTGCCGTCCACACATTGGGAATGACCTCCACCGGCTTGGAATACAGAAGTGAAGCAGGATACTGGTCGGCAATGTTTTCATCGGCTTGCGCCGGGCCTGTAGAGGTCCAGCTGGCAACCAGTACCAGTACTGCGGCAAAACTACGTTGCAACGTAAACATAAGTGCCATCCTTCTTTTCCACTCGGCAGGTGCCGGGGTGGGGCAGGTGGTAGCCAATCAGCTGCATTTTCTCCGATGCCAGCCGGTCCAGCAGTTTCTGCCGTGCCTTGACGCCTTCTGCCGGATCTGAGTCCGTCGCCATTTCCCACTGCGGATTTGCAAACGAGTAAACCGCATTGGTCACCACATCGCCCCCCACCATTATGCTGTCGCCTGCATGACGGATCACGAAAGATGTGTGCCCCGGCGTGTGGCCGGCCGTGTCAAATGCCTCGATGCCTGGCAGCACTTCTACCCCTTGCTTGAATTGCGAACTGCGCTCTTCAATGGCTTGCATCATGCGACGGGCACCTACGGCAAATGACTGGCGCTCTTCCGGCACCTGGTTCACCGTCTCTGGGTTGAACCAGTAGTCCCACTCCGTCTGGCTCATCAAATATTCGGCATTGGCAAACACCAGTTCATCGAAATCATCAATCACCCCCCAGATATGGTCCGGGTGCGCGTGGGTAAAGACAACATGGGTCACATCGTCCGCAGAGACTTCGGCAACTTCCAGCGCCTCACCAAGCTTTCCTGCGCTGGACATGAAGTTCGGTCCTGAACCGGCATCGAAAAGCACAACCCTCTCGCCATCGCGGTACAAGGTCAGGTTCAGCGGCGACTCCAGCGCCCCGTTGGCCGGAGGATTGGCAGCCAGAAACGCATCGCGCTGATCCTCGGGCACTCGCCCCAGTACCATGTTGACCGGCAGGACCAATTTCCCGTCGCTCACGATTTCGATGCTGGCTTCGCCCAGTTGCAGGCTGGACCTGGACCATCCTGGCCGCACAAGCTGCGTTGGAATGAGACCTGCTGCAGTTGCACAAGCCAAAACCTGGCGGCGTGTGATCATGGTGTATCCGATCGGTTGTCTTGCGAATACATCAAGATTATTGAATGTGTTCGGCTTTGGCAAGCCCGCAACTGGTCAATCTCTGGGCTTGCCGAACAATTGCGTCAGCACCAGCAGGGCCGACGAAAGCAGGATCATGATGGTTGAGATCGAGGCAATGGTCGGGTCAATCTGGTCTCGCAGCGCATTGAACATGTTGCGTGTCAGTGTTGAGTTGTCGCCGCCTGAAACGAACAGCGCAACGATCACTTCATCAAATGATGTCAGGAACGACAGCAGCGCAGCCGTGATGACCGCGAACCTGATCTGCGGCAAGGTGATGAGCATGAATGCCTTGAAGCGCGATGCGCCGAGGCTGCGTGCCGCCATTTCCTGGCTCATGTCATAACTTTTCAGTGCAGACGAAATGACGATCAGCACCAGGGGCAGAGCCAGAATGGTATGCGCTACTACAAGGCCGCTCAATGTGTTGACCATCTTGATCTGGACGTAGGCGTAAAAGGCACCGATGGCAATCAGGATGACCGGAATCATGATTGGTGTGATCAGCAGCAGGAACACCAGCCGTCCCATCGGATGCTTGCTTACACTCAGTCCGTAGGCTGCGGCTGTGCCAACTGGCGTAGCGAGCAGCATGGTCAGCAGTGCAGCTTTCACTGAGGTCCAGGTGGCATCCATCCAGGCCACAGAGCTGAAATAGTTGTCATACCAGCGCAGCGACCACTCGGTTGGCGGAAACTCCAGATACTGCGATGCGGAGAATGACATTGGAATGACGATCAATGTCGGTGCAACCAGCAAGAACATGGTGATCACGGCAATCGCATAAAGCCAGAGCCGCTGACCATGTGTGACCTGGGTGTCAGACGCTGGTTGTTTGAGCCAGTTCATGTCTCAGTGCCCCCCGCCACCTAGAATCGAGTCGAGCGGCAGTACTTTTGACGCCCCCCACAATATCAGCAACGTCAGCACCAGCAGCACCACACCCAGCGCGCTTGCTGCGCCCCAGTTGAAGAACAGCTCGATGTTGTTGGTGATCTGGTTGGATACCATGATGACCTTGCCGCCACCCAGTACGGCTGGCGTGACAAAAAACCCGAGGCACAACACGAAGACGATCAGCGAACCTGCAAACAGGCCGGGCAGCGACAACGGAAAGAAAACTTGCCAGAATGACTGCGCCGGCGTGGCACCAAGGTTGGACGCAGCCTTAAGGTAGTCGGGACTGATTGCCTTCATCGAACTGTACAGCGGCAGAATGAGAAACGGGAGCATGATGTGTATCATGCCGATAAGCGTGCCGTTGAGGTTGTGGACCAGCGGCAGCGGTTCGTCCCACAGTCCAAGTCCCATGCCCCATTCGTTGATCAGGCCGCGTCGTTGCAGCAGTACCAGCCACGCATAGGTGCGCACCAGCAGCGATGTCCAGAACGGCAGCAGCACGGCCAGCATGCAGATATTTGCAGCGCGAGTTGGAAGCTGCGCGAGGAAGTAGGCAAGCGGATAACCGATCAGGATACACAGTCCGGTGGTCATGAAACTCACCTTGAATGTGGTCCAGAATATCCTGCCATAGGCCTTGCTTTCCAGCATGCGGGTGTAGTTCTCCATGGAGAACGTGCCTTCGGAGCCAATGAAGGAAAGGTAGAACAGCCAGCCAACGGGCAGCACCATGAGAACCAGGACCATAAGCACCGCGGGGCTGGTCAGCCCGAGCAATGACCAGCGTTCGTTGCGCTCGTGAGCACGCAGCGCGTCAGCGTTGGCGCCAGTCCTTGTGACAGCAGCATCACTCATCACGGATCACCACAGTATCGTCGCGGTGCAGACCAAGCATGATCTTGTCGCCAGACGAAACATTCTCGATGGCTGCACCGGTACGGGTGCCGGCGCGAACCGCCACCTCGGAGCCGTCTGCCAGCCCGGCATACATCAGTGCAGAGTCGCCCTGGTACACAAGCTCTTTAACTGTTGCTGCAAACTCGTTCATGCCGCGCGCAGCGGTTTTGCCGATAACCACAATGCGTTCCGGCCGTAGCACCATCATTGGCCTGCCAGTGCCCGCAGGCAATTCGCGCACCTTCACAGGCTTGCCGTCAAAGGTCAGTGACTTGCCGTTTTCTTCCAGTGGCAGAAAGGTCGATTCACCCAGGAAGTTTGCCACGAACCGGTTCGCTGGCCTGTCATAAATCGTGCGCGGTGTGTCGAGTTGCATCAGCTTGCCATGGTTGATGACGGCAATCCGGTCCGACATGGTCAGAGCCTCGCGCTGGTCGTGTGTCACGTAAACGGTAGTCATGCCGAGTTTTTCATGCAGATGGCGCAGTTCAATCTGCATGTGTTCGCGCAATTGCTTGTCGAGCGCCGACAATGGTTCATCCATCAGCAGGATGCGCGGGCTGAACACGATGGCGCGAGCCAACGCCACACGCTGCCTCTGCCCCCCGGAAAGCTGGCTGATGCGGCGTTCGCCATAGCCGCCCAATTGCACTGTATCCAGCGCCTGGTCGACGCGCTTGGCAATCTCTGCCTTGCTTGTCTTTCTCAGTTTCAGCGGAAAACCGACATTGGCGGCCACACTCATGTGCGGAAACAGCGCGTAGCTTTGAAAAACCATGCCGACATTGCGCAAATGCGGTGGCTTGAGGATGATTTCCTCGTTGCCAAACCGGATGCTGCCATGGTCGGGCCGGGTAAATCCGGCAAGCGCCATCAGCAGTGTAGTCTTGCCCGAGCCGGAAGGGCCGAGCAGGGTCAGAAACTCGCCACTCTTGATTTCGAGGTCTACATTGTCGAGCGCAAATACGCTTCCATAGGTCTTTGTAACCCCAGAAATGGAAATTGGCAGCGCATCAGCTCTAGACATTGTTTTCTGGTCCGTCAGGTTTATGCAGGTTCAAGGATAAAGTGCATTCGGGAGGTGGGGCTGATGCTCCACCTCCCGTGTGCAATTGCGTTCAGGCTGATCGCTATTCGGTCAGCATGTCCTGGTACAGCTGGGCAGCCTTCTGCTCCCACTTGGCATACCAATCCAGACTGATCGCCACCTGCAGGGCAGCATTGTCAGGATGAGATGGCATCTTGCGTGCCAGTGCATCGTCAATTGTGCCGAGCTCATAAGCCTTCTTGTTGGTCGGCCCGTAAGTAATGTGCAGCGGCAGGTTTGCCTGCAATTCCGCCTTGGAGATTTCCGCCAGGAACTTCATGGCGGCATCCTTGTTGGGCGCTCCCTTCGGGATGGCAAAGCAGTCATAGTCAAGCAGGCCCTGGTTGAACGTGTAGGCAACCTTGCCGCCATCCTTCGCAGCGTTGTCGAAACGGCCGTTCCAGCCGGTTGTCATGTCGACTTCGCCATCCTTCATCAGCTGGGCATGCTGGGCGCCAGACTGCCAGAACACCGCGATATGTGGCTTCAACTTGCGGATTTTTTCGATAGCCCGCGCGATGCCAGCCTCACTGTCCAGTTCCTTGTACACGTCTGCAGTGGCAACGCCATCAGCCATGATCGCGGGCTCCAGTGCTCCCGAGACCTTGTCACGATAGGCGCGCTTGCCGGGAAACGCATCCGGGTTGAAGAAGTCAGCCCAGCTTTTGGGGGCCTTGTCCTCGGTGAAGGTGTTTGTGTTATAGGCCAACACGACCGAGAACACGTCAGAGCCAACACAGGTTGGTGTGTAAAGACCTGGATAGAATGTGGATACGTCAATGACATTGTAGTCCAGTGGTTCAAGCAGTCCTTCCTCAGCAGCGCGCGCAGCACTGCCGGAGCCTGACGAGACGATGTCCCAAGGCACTGCACCAGCCTGCACCTTCAGCCGCACGTCTGACATGCCGCCATAGGTTTCCTGCTTGACTGCAATTCCGCTCGATTTGGCGCCGGGTTGAAACAGTGCCTTGTCCTGGGCTTCCTGATACGATCCGCCCCATGACGCAATGGTCACGGAATCTTCTGCAAGGGCCAGGCTGGCACCCATGCTGAGTGCAGCAAGGGCTGTTCCGCCAATGGCGGCCGCAGCAATGGAACGACGAGTGAATTTCCGGGTTATTGTCATACTTATCTCCTCCTGTGATACCGTGTCCGACCAATGCGAACTCGTAGTTTGCTTTCTTTCTTCTGCAGTAATTCTAGAGCCTCCTCATCTGATCATCTAGCGGTTCAGTCCGTCAAGAAATCTGTACCATGCGACCGAAGTTGATAGAAACCAGGGGTTGCCGCTGTAAAGCGGGCGGGTTTCAAATTCTATGTCTTCAAGGCCCGTTTCGGCGTCTTTGCCGCCCAGTATCCGCAGGCCGGTTTTCATGCCCAGGTAGCTTGCCATCGACACACCCGAGCCGCAGTAGCCCATGGCATAGTGAATGCCTTCATGAACGCCGGTATGGGCCAGGGTGTTGAAAGTGTAGGCTACAAAGCCCATCCACGAATGCGAGATGCGGGTGTCCTTCAGTTCCGGAAAGATTGCCCGCAAGTCCCGCATCAATAGTGGCCCGCTTTTCAACGGGTCAGTCTCGGAAGCTGAAACCCTGCCACCAAACACAATCCGGGTCCTGTCGGGTGAGGGGCGGTAATAGTAAACCACCTTGCGGGTATCGCTGACGATGCGGTCCTTCGGCATCAGCTGGTCCATGAGACCGCCGGGCAGTTCTTCCGTCGCAATCATGTAGCTGCCTATCGGCACCACCCGGCGGCGCAGCCATGGCGTGATGGTTCCGGTGTATCCGTTTGTCGCAACAACCACATCGCGTGCATTCACACGGCCTATTGGTGTTGTTACCTCGAAACGGCCATCGGCGGTTCTGCTTATGCCGTTGACCCTGCAATGGGCAACGATGGTTGCGCCTGCCTGCTGCACACGCTCAAGCAATCCCTGATGATAGCGCGCCGGTTCCACTGACGCGTGCTTTTCGAACACTACACCGCCGAAGTAGGCATCTGTTCCAAGCTCGCTGCGCTGTTCCTTGCGTGACACGATCTTAACCGGAACCTCAAAACCTTTCGGCTGGGTTTCTGCAGAGCGCACCAGCTTCTCGAATTGCGGCTGGTTGTGTGCAGCATGAAATCTTCCGGGGACCTTGAAGTCACAGTCGATCTGTTCTTCGCCAATGAACTCGCCAATCCAGCGCAGCGCTTCATGGCCCGTGCGCAGAATGGCTTCACCGGACTTGCTGCCATAGCGCGCCGTGAGTTCATTCAGGCCTGGCTTGATGCTGGTGCTGATCTGGCCGCCATTGCGGGCACTGCAACCATAGCCGGCATCTTCTGCATCGAGCACCAGGACAGATCTGCCCGCGCGCGCCAGCACAAGCGCCGCGTGCAAACCCGTATAGCCTGAGCCGACAACAGCCACGTCGACGCTGGCGGGCAGCTTTACCTGCGCAATCTGCGGGCGGGGCGTGAAGTCCCACCAGTACGGTTCCAGCTTGTATCCCGGTGTGAAAAGTTCGCTCATGGGTATTCAAGACACCTCAATTTGAAACTGTAGGTCCGGCTCAATGCTGCAGTTAGACACCTGCGGGATTTTCCACATCGGCATCTATCTCGGCAAGATCCTGATACCTGTCTCCGATGCGATGATGCGGGCGTCCACCCAATGCGCCGCCGAATGCCGCGATGAGTTCATCATCGCCGGGCGCATCGTAAATTGACATCTGCACGGTCAGGTAGTGCGAACGCCTGCCGGTGTCGTGTTTGTCCATCAGCGGTATCTGCAATTGCGTGTTGGCCGGGCCGCGGGTGTTGGTGAAACCGAGATAGCTCTTGGCACCAACCGCCTGGCGGTAAAAATTGCCGAAATGCAGGGTGTGAATGAGTGCTGAAGCGTGCTCCATTTCGCAATCCGTGCCGGCCATGCAGGCTTTGCCGTACGCTTCGATCTTGTCGCCACCGCCAGCCAGCGCAATGATCCGGTCGGTCAGGATCTTGCCGAGTTGTGGCGCCACGGCTTTGATTCCCGGTTTTAGATCTTCGACATAACCCATTCCTGCCCAAGGGTTTTTTACAACGGCTGCAACCCCGATCATGCGCAAAGGCGGTTCGGCACGTTTGTCGCCGTCCCAGTGCATTTCCTCATCGAAAGTCACCAGTTTGCGTATCTTCAGCTCCATCATCGTCTCCTGTTCAATCGTTTCCAACCGGTTTGATCACTCCGGTGGTTTCATCACCCATGTACAATCCAAACCGGCCCTGCCGGGCCTCACTGACATAGCGCTCGAGCATGGATCGAACCGCACTGTCGGTAATCCTGTTCCAGGGAATTTCATCAAAGGCGTGGAATCGTGCCTTGCCCGGCGCCGGTCCGTGGGCATGGCCGCGATAGTAGACAGTAACCGAGCCCAATCGCCGGTCCTCGAATACGCCGTAAACGAACTCGATGCTGGTCTCCAGCGCATCATCATCATACTTGCGCTTCAGGTCATCAATGCTGGCGCGGCTGCCGCCAGTGCCGACCGAAGGCACGGTAAGCGATTGCCCGGTAGCGTCCGGCTCAAGCAGGATCGAACCATCCTGTTCGAAAATGGCGCCAATGATCGCGTTGGACGATCTTGCCACCGCATCCACCAACGGGTCTTCGAGTCCAAGCGTGAAATAGTTGCCGCGGAAATAACCCAGCGGGCGTCCATCCGTCTGGCCGAAGGCGCAAATCCTGCCGGTCAGGATGGCGTGGTCTCCAGCATCGATCACATCCTGCCTTGCACATTCGAACCACGCCAGGCAGTTGTCTATCAACGGTACGCCCGACGCAGCTGCTGTCCAGCTGGCGACCTCAAACTTGTCAGGCCGTTGTGTTGCGAACAGCCCGGACAGTTCCTTCTGCTCTTCGGACAGAATGTTGACGGCAAAATTCTGCGCTGCCTTGAAAACATCGTAGCTGGCGGCCTGCTTGCCGATGCAAACCAGCAACAAGGGCGGGTCGAGCGACAATGACGTAAACGAATTGGCGGTGAAACCGCGCGCAGTGCCATCTTCTTCCAAAGTAGTGATGACGGTCACACCGGTGGCGAATTGCCCGAACGCTGAGCGCAATTCGCGGGGGTCAAGCGAGCCACTCATGATTTGTCTCGCGGGAGGTTGTCAAAATAGGTCGCATTATCCTCGCCCAGTGCTGGCGGTCGCTCCGGTTTGGGGGCAGGGGTCATGCCAAACCGAATGGGATTGGCCGCGACTTTCCATGGCTTGTGTCCCGCGTCAGGATGAGGCAGATCGGCGATCATCTCGCGTATTGCGATGTGCGGGTCGTTCATGATGTCTTGTGCATCGTTTACAGGGCCGAACGGCAGCTTGCCACCCAGCAGCCTGCCGAGTTCGCTCTTGCTGTGCTGACTTGTCCACCCAGTCACAAGCTGGTTGACCAGTGGCGCGTTGGCACGGCGTGCCGATTTCGTGGCAAAGCGCTCATCGTTTGCCAGCTCAGGCTGCTCCATGGCACGGCTGAGGGCCTGCCAGAACGCATCATCAACCACACCTATGGAAACCCATCCGTCCGCGGCTGGAAACAATCCGAAAGGCGCAAGCAGCGGATGTCCGTTCCCGGCAGGTGCCGCCACCACGCCTTCAATGTCGTACTGGTAGATGATGCGCTCGCACATGCTGACCATCGCGTCATACATGGCTACATCAACGAACTGACCCTGGCCTGTTCGTTCGGCGTGGCGCACCGCCGACACTACAGCGAAAGCCATCATCATGCCGGTGAAGATGTCACCAATTCCGGGGCCCACCTTCATGGGGGTGTTCGCGTCGGGCCCGGTGGTGGACATCAGACCGCCCATCGCCTGCGCCACCACATCATAGGAAGGCCAGTTCACGTAGGGGCTTTCGCCTGAACGCGGGTCGCCAAAGCCGCGGATAGCTGCATACACCAGCTTCGGGTTGAGCTTTGCCAGGTCCTCATACGCCAACCCGAGCTTTTCCATCACGCCCGGCCGGTAGTTTTCCACCAGCACGTCCGCTTCGCGCACAAGTGCGCATACCTGCTTGCGTGCTGCTTCGGTTTTGAGGTCAAGCACAACCGACTTCTTGTTGCGGTTGAGGCTGACAAAGTATCCTGCCCATTCTCGTTGCGGATCATCGTCACGCCACGGTCCGTTGGTCCGGCTGGTGTCTCCGTCTGGCGCCTCGATCTTGATGACTTCCGCACCGTGGTCTGCCAGCATCATGGTGCAATATGGCCCCGACAGCATGCGGCTGAAGTCCAGAACCCGGATTCCCTCCAGAATGCCCTTGGGAGTGGTCATGCCGGTTGCTCCGGCAGCGACGACAGGAAGGTCAGCATTTGCGCATTGAACAAGTTGGGTGCCTCCACCATGGCCATGTGACGCAAGCCCTCGAGGATAACCGTTTTTGAACCGGCAATCTCCGCCGCGATAGCTTGGGTCATCTGTACTGAATTGCCATTGTCTTCTTCGCCCGTCATGACCAGTGCCGGGCAGGTAATCGGTGGAACGGGGGCGGCAAGCTCGCCCACTCCATCCACCAGCACCTGGTAGATTGATGGGTAAACCTCCTTGCTGTTGGCCAGCACCCAGGTGCGTATCAGCTCCATTACATCCGGGTTTGCTGTGCGAAACGGTTCACTGAACCAGCGTTCCAGTGCGGCATCAACCGTTGCGCCGGGTCCATCCTTGCGCGCCTGATGGACGCGGGCCTGAATCGCCTCATGCGCTGCCTTGTCTCTCAAATGGGCGGAATGAAGGATCGCAAGTGCCGCAGTGCGGCCTGGATAGTCCATTGCAAACCGGCGGGCAATCATGCCACCCAGCGAGAACCCTGCGACAACCGCCCGCTGAACACCCAGATGATCCATCAAATGTGCAAGCTGGCCGGCAAACATGCTCAGCGACGGCGTCTGCTGAGGCGCGATGCTTTCGCCATGTCCGAAAAGGTCATAGGTGACCACCTGCCAGCCCGCTCCAGTGAGGGCGGGCACCTGCCATTGCCACATCGCCTTGTTCAGCCCAAGCCCGTGCACCAGCAACAATGCCTGCCCGCTTTCGCCATGCACCTGAAATGCAGTGCCGCCGCTTGTGCCGCTGCTTGCCATCTAGCTTGCCAGCGGGCGGTAAGCGACCACTTCCACCTCCACACGCACATCCACAAGCAACTCGCTCACCACCGCTGAGCGCGCTGGCGGATCTTCGGGAAAGTATTCGCCATACACTGCGTTGAAACCGGGAAAGTCGGCCCGGTCACGCAGCCAGACCATCGCCTTTACCACGTCAGACATTTCACAACCTGCAAGCGACAGTGTGGACTTGATATCCTCCAGCACAGCACGTGTCTGGTCCTCGACGGAGCCGGTTGTCATCACTTGCCCGTCCCGGAACGGTACCTGGCCGGTCAGGTACACGAAATCTCCCGCCCGAATGGCCCGTGACAGCGACAATTTGCGGCCGCCAATTACAATCGGATCGCCAATGACTTGCTTCCTGGCCATGTGCCTGCCTTCCTCCACTGGGTGCCGAGGCTAACCGATGCCATTGACGCGCTCCTTTATTGAATTCGACAGGCAGTGTCGAAAAATTGTGATCCGTTTGCGCTACTGCATAGCTACGCTGGCGCATACGAATTATCGGAGGGAACATGTCATGAGCAGTCTCAAGCGCTACCAGATGCTGATTGATGGCGAGTGGGTTGACGCCGGCGACGGCAAGACTTTTGAAAGTGTAAATCCGGCAACCGGAGAGCCGTGGGCCCTGATCCCGGAGGCAACCGCCGAAGACGTGGATCGGGCCGTGAAAGCTGCTCATCGTGCTTTCAGTGAAGGTCCTTGGGCGAACCTGCTTCCAACCGAACGCGGCCAGTACCTTCGCAAGCTTGCAGCGTTGCTGGCGGACAAGTCTGAAGAGCTTGGCCGGGTTGAAACCATCGACACCGGCAAGATGCTGAAAGAGACACGTTGGCAGTCGAAGTACATTGCCCAGTTCTTCGAGTTCTATGCCGGGTGTGCCGACAAGGTGCATGGTGAGACGTTGCCCATCGACAAGCCGGACATGCTGACCATGACGTTCCGCGAGCCACTGGGCGTGGTGGCGGCCGTGGTTCCATGGAACTCGCAGATGTTCCTTGTTGCGGTGAAAATCGGTCCTGCGCTGGCGGCGGGCAATACAGTGGTGTTGAAGACATCTGAACATGCTGCTGCGCCGTTGCTGGAATTCGGAAAGCTGATCGAACAGGCAGGATTTCCACCGGGCGTCGTCAACATCGTGAGCGGTCACGGCGAACCCTGTGGCAAGACGCTCACATCTCATCCGCTGGTTGCGCGCATCAGTTTCACCGGCGGGCCCAACGCAGCCAAACATGTGCTGTACAACTCGGCTGAAAACTTCGCTGAAGTGTCGTTGGAGCTTGGCGGCAAGTCTCCTTTCATCGTGTTTGATGATGCTGACGTTGAAAGCGCCGTGAATGGATCAGTGGCAGGCATCTTCGGTGCCAGTGGTCAAAGTTGCGTGGCCGGTTCCAGGCTATATCTGCATGAAAAGGTAGCAGACGATTTCCTCGACCGGATGGTCTCCATCGCCAGCAAGATCAAGATCGGTGATCCCCTGGCGGAGGAGACCCAGATGGGTCCGTTGGCCACCACCGGTCAGCTCACTCATATCGAGAAGCAGGTAGCCTTGGCACAGGAGCAGGGCGGCAAGCTGCTGCATGGCGGCAAGCGCCCGGCCGGCATGAACCATGGCCTGTATTATGAACCCACCATTATCGAATGTCCCTGCCAGCAACTGGATATCGTTGATACGGAGCTGTTCGGGCCAGTGCTTTCGGTGTTGCGGTTCAAGGAAGAAGAAGAGGTTATCCGGCTGGCCAACGATACAAAGCATGGACTTGCTGCTGGTGTATTCACTCGCGACGGCGCGCGTGCCCTGCGCGTGACAAAAAAGCTGCGGGCTGGCATCGTCTGGGTCAACACCTACCGCGTGGTTTCACCGATTGCCGAGTTTGGCGGGTTCAAGGATTCCGGTTATGGCCGCGAGAGTGGCATGCAGGCGATCTATGACTACACACGCCCCAAAACGGTGTGGATCAATACGTCAGCTGCCCCGTTGGGTAATCCGTTTGTGATGAGGTAATCGCGATGGACAGGGAATTTCAAGCCGCGTTGCTCAAGAGCGATGCTGCTCCGCAGGATGCCAGTTCATTGCCGCCGGCTTGTTATGCTGAACAAACTGTCCTTGATGCTGAGTGCGCGACGTTGTTCCGCAGTGGGTGGATCGGGTTGGGCAGGGCGGACCGTGTACCATCTGCCGGCAGTTTTGCTGCGATGGAAATCGCAGGAGTGCCGTTGATCCTGTTGCGCGACCGGGAAGGCAGATTGCGCTGTTTTGCCAATTCCTGCCGCCATAGAGGCGCGTTGCTGCTTGCGGGTGAGGGGTCCACAAGGGGCATAAAGTGTCCGTTTCACGGCTGGAATTACCGGCTGGACGGCACTCTCGCAGGTGCTCCCCGCATGGAAGCTGCCAACTGCTTCGACAATTCTGACAACGGCCTTGTCGAATTTGCATGTGCTGAGCGTCTCGGTTTCGCATTTGTTTGCATGGGCGCGCCGCCAACCGACATCGACCGGCATCTTGGTGATTTCGAGAATGTGCACCGGCCGTGGCCTGTCAGCACGCTGGTGACCACGCGCCGTCGCGAGTTCGAGGTGCAATGCAACTGGAAGATCTTCCTGGATGTCTTCAACGAGTACTATCACCTGAACTATGTGCACCCCGACACTCTTGGCGCACTGTACGATGACCCCGACGCTGCAGACCTGATCGAAGGCGCATTTGCAACCCAGTTTGGTGAAACCCAGGGTACAGGCGGGTTGCTTGAAAGCCAGCAGAACCATGCCTTGCCCCTCATGCCCGGCCTGGAAGGGCGCCCGGCGCGCGGTACACGCTACACCTGGGTGTTTCCCAACATGGCCTTTGCTGCGAGCACTGACGCACTTTGGCTCTATGAAGCATACCCGGTTGCTCCCAACCGCTGCCTGGTCAAGCAGAGCATCTGCTTTCCACCTGAGACGGTAGCAATGCCGGATTTTGAATCCCATGCGGAGCGCTACTACGAGCGGTTTGACGCCGCGATTGACGAAGACATTGAAGCGCTGGAGGCCCAGCAGAGGGGAATCTCCTCGCCATTTGCAAGGCAGGGCCGCTACCAGCCCTTGCTTGAGCCTAACGTGGCTGCATTCGCCCGGTGGTATTCCACTTTGATGCGCGCTTGATCAGCGCGCGGCGAGGGCCTGCAAGGCATCGATCACGCGGGACGCATAGGTCTGGTCGTACCCGCTGTCGTTCTCCAGAACGCTCAAAAATGCGCACGATGTGGCCGTTTCCATATCCACCAGCAGAAACTGGCCGCCATACCCGCCGTGGCCAATCCAGCGGCCATTGGTGAACAGGTGGTTTGAATATTTCATCCAGTCGCGTGGCGCCGCGAATGCAAGTGCTGCCCGGGATCGCGACTGTTCGATGAAGGTACCAGCGCCTGCCAGCTCATCACCTTTGCGCGCGAACAGCAGTCCGAAGCGCGCCAGGTCACGCGCCGTAAGGCAACCGCCGCCGGACAGTGCTGGAAAGCCGCTGCGGTCGGTACTCAGATAGAACGTGTTCTCGTAACCGGCTGCATCTGTGATGTCGCGCAACATTCCTGTCAGGCCGCCGCCGGTCACTTCATCGGCTATCCACGCCAGAACGTCCGTGTTGGCAGACTTGTAATCCACTACCTCGGATGGCGTTGCGCTGCCCCTGATTGTTTGCAGGTAGCTTCGCAGCGGTTGATCCGGTTGTGCTTCGCCCGGCAGCCTCCAACCTAGTGACACTTCATAATTGAAGGCGTCGCAGTCCGGGTCGTCGTAGTCTTCCGAGAAGTCGTTGACCACATTCATGTCCAGCAGCATTTGCAAAGTGGCACCCGCATATCCGCTGCTGATCTGCGGCAGGTAGTATTGCACCGGTTTTTCAACGTCGACAGAACCGATGGCAACCAGCTGGCCCATCACCAGGTTGATATGCATCTTGGTGATCGACTGGATTGAGTGCGGTTGCGAATGAGAAAAATCGGGCGCATAGGCCTCGAAGAGTATGTTGTCACCTCGCGCAACTACCAGAGCCGACAGCGGGGCAAGGCTGCGCAGGTAACCTGCCTCTTCGCTATCCGCAATTGCCTTGCTGGTGTTGGTGCCAAGTTCCAGTACGTTGGCAGATCGCATGGTAAGCGCCTGGCGGAACAGGGAATGAGCATTGTGAAATCCGTGCCGTCTGCTCGCAGGCTGGTTCCAGCGTTGCTTGTTGTCCTTGCCGGTAACGAGGTCTGGATTGGGCACCCGCTTGGTCATGCCCGCTGATCCACGTGAATTAGAGCATCGACTGCGCAGATCGTGTCCGGATAGATGAACATCGGATTTATCTCAACCTCGGTAATTGTTTCCTTTTCTTGCTCCACCAGGTGTGCAAGCCGCAGCAGCTCACGCGAAACCACCTCCAGGTTCACTGCAGGACGCCCACGAAAACCGCACAACAGCCGGGCAACCTTCAGGCCCTGCAAGGCGCGACGGATGTCTTCTTCGTTGCAAGGCAACAACAACGTGGCTGAGTCTGCGACCAGCTCAACCAGAATGCCGCCACTGCCGATGGTCATGGCAAGTCCGAATTGGTCATCCCGCCGAACGCTCACGATCAATTCCGCAACCGGGGCTGGTTGCATCTGTTCAACCAGGAATGTCGCGGTCACAGCATCTGCATGCCAGGCTGCAACGTCGCTCTGCATCTTGGCGACAGCTGCCGACACCTCCGCTTCCGATTGCAGTCCGAGCGCCACGGCTCCGGCCTCGGTCTTGTGCAGCAGCATCGGGCCAACCATCTTCAACGCAACAGGAAACCCAAGCCCGGCCGCAGCCGCAGGCGCCTCTGCCGCACTGCAGACCGTGCCGTGCGGCACATTGATGCCTGCACGCGCAATCACAGCCTTCGCGTTTGCCTCATCGCAGGCATCCGCCTTGCCGGATGCAGGCACCGTCAGCAAATTTGGCTGCTCGCCATTGCCCAATCGCTGGCGTACTTCACCCCACCATGCAGCAGCCGAAATGGCTTCCAGCGTTTCATTGATGCCCTGCATCGGGGCAATGCCACGGGCAACAAGATGTTCGCGCGTTGCTGCGTCCATGTTTTCCGGCAACGTGCTGCATATCGCGGCAGGCACCCCGGCCTCTATTGCAGCATCACAAAAGGCACCTGCATCAGCCAGGTAGAAAGGCCGCGATTCATCCAGCCCCGCCGCTGGATAATCCTGCACCAGTACCGCGGCATCAAACCCGTCGGCCAGCGCGGCGTGGAATACCGGGCGTGTCATCTCTGCCTGGCCCCAGATCGGTGTCGTGTAATCCAGCGGGTTGGACACAGTGGCAATTGCAGGCAAGAGCCTGCGCAAAGTGTTGGTAGTCGCAGGCTGGTGTGCCGGAAAATTCAGGCCGATTTTTTCACCATGGTCCGCCAGCATAGTCGCGCCACCGCCCGAACAGGTGAAACCTGCAACCTTGTTGCCCGCAGGGATGCCGGTAACGCAGATGAATTTGAGCGTCTCGAGAAGCGCCGCAGGACTGTATACCCTGATCACGCCGCTACGCTGGAACAGCGCATCATACAGATCGTCTTCGCCTGACAGGGACCCGGTGTGGCTGCTGGTCAGCGCCTTGCCGATAGCCGACGAGCCGGTCTTCAGTGCGACAACCGGTTTGCCCAGCCGGGTGGCCTTGATACAAGCTCGGGCAAATGCCGGCACGTCGCGCAGTCCTTCGATGTGCAGCCCAATGGCCCGCACTTCTGCCTGTTCACACAAGTGATTTACCAGTTTTTCGATGGTGATCACCGCCTGGTTGCCCATTGAAATCATGTGTGTCAGCGGCAATGAACGTTGGCTCATGGTCAGGTCGGACGACAACATGCCTGACTGGGTTATGATGGCTGCACCATAGCCAGGTGTTGCGCCGCCGTGGGCAAACGGCCACATCGCCGCGCGTGACAGGTAGTTTATCACCCCGTAGCAATTGGGCCCGATGAGCGCCATTTCACCGGCTGCAGCAATCAGGTCCCGTTCAGCCTGTTGACCGTCAGCACCGGCTTCTGCGAAGCCCGCCGTATAGCACACGATGCCGCCTGCGCCGCGCGCATTGAGCTGACCTATCGTGTCAATCGCTTGCGCAACAGGCACCGCCAGGAACACCGCATCAGGCGCTTCCGGCAAGTCCGCGATACTGGCAAAACATGGGTGGCCTGCCATTTCCGGCCGCTTCGGGTTGATCGGCCAGATTGCACCCGGAAAGCCGATGCGATGAGCCTCGCCGATGGCAATGGCTGCATCGCGTCCGCCCACGAAGGCAATGTGGCGCGGCTTGAGCAGCCGGTCCAGATTGGCACGCTGTCGTGGTGTCATGCGCCAAGTGGCCTCAACATGCTGCGTGAGATGATGTGGCGCTGGATTTCCGAAGTCCCGTCCCAAATGCGTTCCAGGCGCGAGTCACGCCACAGGCGCTGGATCGGAAATTCTTCCATCAACCCCATGCCGCCGAAAATCTGCACGGCGTCGTCGGCCACCCGATTGAGCATTTCCGAGCAGAATACCTTCACCATCGCCGCATCTGCATCACTCATCACACCGGCCTCGGCGCGTTGCACCGCGTCAGCAACCATCAGGTCGCCGGTGCGTACCCCGATAGCCATATCCGCCAGCTTGAATCCAACTCCCTGAAACTTGCCAATCGCCTGACCGAACTGCTGGCGCGTCGCAGCCCATTCGGTCGCCATGTCCATGATCCGTTCGGCCTTGCCACAGCAGGTGGCGCCTACCCAGATGCGGCCCATGCCAAGCCATTTTCCAGCCAGCGCTAGTCCATTGCCTTCCTCGCCAAGAACCTGGTCGGGGCCTAGCCGCACGTCATCAAAGTTGAGCTGGAATGTCTTGTAACCGCGATAGGATACACATTTCGTGCCTTCTTTGAGGGTGAAGCCAGGCGTGCCGGTATCGACCAGGAATGCAGTGATGCGCTTGCGCGTCCCGCGCGGAGTTTCGTCGGTGCCGGTTACCGCAAAAACTATGGCGAAATCCGCCATGCACGGGCCTGAAATGAAATGCTTGGAACCATTGAGAATCCAGTCGTCGCCGTCGCGCCGCGCATTGGATTTCATGCTCATCACGTCTGAGCCTGCTTCCGGCTCTGTCAACGCGAACAGTTCACGCTTATCGCCGCTCACGCATGGCAGCAAGTACCGCTCGATCTGGTCGTCTTCGCAAGCCAGCAGGATCTCGGTCGGTCTGGCTATCCACGAGTGAAGCGCATGGCTGGTCTTGCCGTACTCCCGTTCCATGAGTGACATCGCACGCTTGTCGAGACCTCCGCCGCCAATGTTTTCCGGCAGGTTGGCAGCATACAATCCGGCTTCCTTTGATCGTTTTTCAATCTGACGACCAAGCTCGTCCGGCACCTCTCCCAGTTTGTCTACATGGTCTTCATGCGGAAAAATCTCTGCTTCCATGAAGGCGCGAACGGTGTCGAGCAGCATTTCGTTTTCATGCGACATCGGCAATGTCATCGTATGGCTCTCCGGATGTTCAGTTGCTTGCGTTGGCGCGGCTTCGCGCCAGCGCTGCGTAGACGGTGAATGCGATGAGGGTAATGGCTATGAGTACCACTGCAGCAGCTGCGACGGTTGGGTCGGTGTTCTCGCGGATGCCGTTCCACATGCGCCTCGGCAGCGTGTAGACCGAGAACTTGGATATGAACAGCGCCACGACAATCTCGTCCCACGAAAGAATGAAGGAGAACACAGCGCCGGCATAAATGCCTGGCCGGATCGACGGCAGAATGACTCTCCACAACGTCGTTCGCATGGATGCGCCCAGATTGCGTGACGCCTGTTCCAGTTTCGGGTCGAAGTTGGCCAGTGAGGCAGAAACCGTGATCAGCACCATAGGTGCGGCCAGGATTGTGTGCGCAAGGATCAGCCCGGCATAGGTGTCCAGCAGCCGCAAGGGAATCCACAGCCGGTAAAATGCCATCGCGGAGATGATCGGCGGAATGATCAGTGGCAGCAGTAGAACAGCGCGGATCAGTTCGCTGAAACGATTGGAAATCCGCCACAACCCAATAGCGCACAGTGTTCCGATCAATGTCGCCAGAGCCGCAGAAGCCACGGCAATAACGGTGCTTTGCCAGAAGCTCGACATCCATCCTGCACTGTTGAACAGATACTCGAAATGGCGCAGCGAATAGTCGCCGTCGGGCATTGAAAGAAACCGCTTCGGCGTCAGGGAAACAGGAATCGCCACTAGCGCAGGCGCAACCAGAAAGATGAGGATCATCCAGGTTGCCGTGCGCCGCATGATGCTGCTTGCCGCAGTTGTCATCGTCCGGCTCCACCAAAGATTGTCCCCAGGTTCATGAACCTGTTCATCACAACCAGCATGATCAGCACACCCGCCAGCATGAGTGCCGCAAGCATGGCTGCGGTGCCCCAGCGCAGGGTCACCAGAATTTGTACGGAAATATACTCCGCAATCATCAACACCTTGCCGCCACCCAGAATCGCCGGGGTCACGTAAAATCCGAGGGAGATGATAAACACCAGTATGGATGCGGCCACGATGCCCGGCTTGGTAAGTGGCAGGTAGATGCGCATGAACGTCTGCACATTGGTCGCGCCCAGGCTGCGTGAGGCGTTCATGACACGCCGGTCAAGCCCCTGCATGTTGGCCAGCAGCGGCAATACGGCATATGGAACCATGTACTGCACCATGCCGATCAGCACACCCAGTTCGTTTCTCATGAATGCGATGGGCTCGCTTATCAGGTGCAGGTCCGCCATGGCATTGTTGATGACGCCGTTATTGCCCAGAAGCATGATCCAGGCGAACGTGCGCACCAGCACTGATATCCAGAACGACATCAGCACGAATGTAAGCATCCAGCTTTTTTCCCGGTCCAGCGCGTGCACAACCGTGTAGGCAATAAGATAGCCAAGCATAACACTGACGAGCGTAGTGATCGCGCATGTGCGCAATGTCGTCATGATGATCCGCACCAGAGAGTCGCTCTCAAACAGCTTGGCGTAGTTGCCAATGCCGGGCTTGGGGTCGGTGAAGCTCAGCCAGAGAATGTTTGCTATGGGCCCCAGATACAGCAATGCCACTACTGCCAGAAAGGGCAGCACCAGAAGCCAGTACGGGTTCACATATCTTGCTAGCGCAATCATCACTTCAGCATCAGCCGTCAGTTGAAGAAATGCCCTGTGCCGCTTGCACGGCACAGGGCAGGGAGGGGACGCCTTAGCTTATGGCGTCCAGAAAAGCGTTCACGGTGTCGCCACCATGATCGGCCCACCAAACCGGGTCATTGAACACCACGTTGTTGATGTTTTTCTCCGAAGTGATTGCATAGTCCTGTTGTTCTGCAGGTATCTGCGCAAAAGCCTCCGGGTTGGATGGGGTCATGCCAAGGCAATCAAGCAGGCCAAGCTGTGGCTGCACATCTTGCGCGGTGCGAATGAACTTCATCACGTTGTCACGGCCGGCCGGGTTGCCTTTCGGCACCAGGTAGGCGCCAGGCATGGCGAGAGCTTCATTCATCACCAGCTTGAAGCGGCCGTTGGTATCGGCTTCGATCTGCTTGCCGCGGTTCTGCCAGATCATGCCCATCACGACTTCGTTGTTCACGATCATCGAGTGGGCTTCTGAACCTGAACCCCAGTACAGGCTATCGGCCTTGATTGACTTGATCTTCTCCAGCGCCCGCGGCACATCGCACGGATACAGGGCTTCCTTGGTAACACCATCAGCAAGCAGCGCTCCTTCGATGGCACCGTTCGCCCACTTGTACAAAGACCGTTTGCCGGGGAATTTGGCCGTGTCAAAGAAGTCAGCCCATGAGTTCGGCGGGCCGTCCTTGAAAGCTTCGGTATCGTACATGAACGCGTAGCCATAGAAGATAATCGAGATACCGTAGTCCCAGGCAAAGCCATCGATCACCTTGGTCTTGTCCACGATATTGTAGTCGATGAACTCAAGGTGGCCGGACTTGCCCAGTGCAATGGCGTCGAATGCGTCGGCGTCGCATACGTCTGCTGTAACATTGCCGGAATCGACCATCTCCTTGATCTTGCCTTGCAGCGGGCCCGACGTGTCGAACTTCAGTGGCAGACCGGTGGCAGCCGTGAACGGCTCTCCAATGGCCTTGCCGTGGCAGGTCTCAGAGGTGCCCCCCCAGTTCCACAGCACTATCTCGTTTGCTGCAGCATGTGCATCGCCGGCACCAACTGCCAGCGAGGCCACGCCGGCCATGCCGCACAGCGCAAGAAAGCTGCGTCTGTCCAGTTTTCCAGCCTTGAAGTCATGAGCCGCCTTGTAGACAGCTTCGCGCATGAATTGCTTGTCTTGCATTCTCGGTTTCCTCCTTGTGTGCAACTTGGCACATTTGTTGAAGTCGGGCGCCCCGGCTGGTTCCGGGCTCAATTTTTGCGGATCTTGTGTCCGCTGATAAATTAGTAATCTGCCTTTACCTCCACGGCGGCGGCATCGCTCCAGCTCAGGTCAACTTGCTGGCCCTTTGAAAATGTGTGGGGCGTGCGCCACGTATCTGCCGATACCTCAATTCCGTCAGTGCCTTTCGCATCGACGACCATCAGCAGGCTGGAACCCAGATATGTGACAGTGCGCACAGCACCGGTGATCTTGTTTTTGCCATTGCCTTTGCCCTTCGGCGCGACGTCAATCTTTTCCGGTCGCAACGCAAATACCTTGCTGCCGCGCCGAATGAAGTTGCTCTTGCCGAGGAACCCGGCAGCAAACACCGAGGACGGCCTTTCATATAATTCCTCAGGTGATCCAACCTGGACAATTTCGCCATGGTTCATGATCACCACCCGGTCAGACATCGACAGGGCTTCTTCCTGATCGTGTGTCACGTAAATAAACGTGGTGCCGACGCGGGTGTGGATATCCTTGAGCTGGGCCTGCACCTCAACGCGCAATTTCTTGTCGAGCGCCCCCAACGGTTCGTCCAGCAACAATACCTTGGGCGCAAAGCACAATGCCCTGGCCAGGGCAACGCGCTGCTGCTGGCCGCCGGACAGTTGTTTTGGAAGCCGGTCGCCAAGCGACTGCAGCTGCACAAGCTCCAGCATCTCGTCGACCCTCTCGGTAATCTCCGCGCGTGGGCGTTTGCGGACGGCCAGCGGGTAACCAATGTTCTGGCGGACCGTCATGTGCGGAAACAGGGCGTAGCCTTGAAACACCATGCCGAAGTTGCGCCGCTCAGCGGGAATGTCGGTGATGGAAGCGCCCGCCATGCTGATGTCACCGGCGCTGACGTCTTCGAACCCGGCTATCATCATCAGCAGTGTTGTCTTGCCCGAGCCTGAGGGCCCGAGCAATGTCAGGAATTCGCCTGGCTGAATGCTCAGGTTCACGCCGTCAACTGCAACCACATCACCAAACCGTTTGGTTACGTCAGTCAACTTAAGCACTGCAGTGTTATGCCCGGCAGCCTTGTCCACTATTTCGTAGCCCCGCGCAGCTTGAGTTTGTTGCGCGCTTCTTGTGGCGTCAGCACCCGCGCGCCCATTCGTTCAATGATCTCGACCACGCGCTCAACAAGCTGTCCGTTTGAGGCCAGTACGCCACGGTCAAGATACAGGTTGTCTTCCAGCCCGACGCGTACGTTGCCGCCCATGGCAACGGCAACCGCGGCCATCGGCATCTGCATCCGCGAGATGCCGAAGCTGGCCCAGTTTGCACCGGCTGGAAGCTGGTCCTTCATTGCCTTCATGATGTCGACGCTCTGGTCTGCACCCCACGGAATGCCAAGGCACAGCTGGAACATCGGCGGTTCTTCAACCAGTCCCTCGGCCACAAGCTGACTTGCCAGGCGGATATGGCCCAGGTCGAAAACTTCAAGTTCCGGCTTGACGCCCCACTCTTTGGTCAACGCAGACATCCGGCGCAGCATCGGCGGGGTGGAAATGTAGATGGTGTCGTCATTGCCGAAGTTCAGCGTGCCGCAATCGAGCGAACAGATTTCAGGCATGCAGTCCTTTACATGCGCAAGCCGCTCGTCCGGGCCTATCATGTCGGTTCCCGGACCCGGCATTGCCGGGTTTTCCGAACTTGGCACCCAGTCACCGCCCATCCCGGCCGTCAGGTTTATCACCACGTCGGTTCCACTTGCGCGGACCATGTCCACGACCTGCCGGAAGAGTTCAGGATCGCGCGAACCTTTGCCGGTTTCGGGGTCGCGCACATGAATGTGCGCCACAGCAGCGCCAGCCTTCGCCGCCTCAATGGCAGCATCGGCAATCTGTCTTGGAGTTACAGGGACACCCGGGTGTTTGCCGGTCGTGTCACCGGCCCCGGTCACAGCACAAGTTACAACAACTTCATTGTTCACAGACTTCCTCCCGCTGCTGGTTGATCCAGCTTGCACAAATCATTTGCTTTCAGGCGCCTGGAGTTTGTAAAATATTCGTCGGAAATACATATTTTCCGACAACCGCAGAAATGAGGCTGTGATGTCAGACAAGGTGCAGCTTGTGAAGATCGTGGTCATTCCGCGTTTCAACATGCATGCGTTGAGTAGCTTCATAGAACCCATGCGGATAGCCAACTACCTCTCTGCGGCTCCGCTCTACAAGTGGGAGATATGCACCGCCGATCCTGGCGAAATACAGTCAAGCAACGGAATGTTTCTCAAATGCGGGCCGCTGGATACGGCTGAGTTCGCCCAGCCGCACCTGGTGGCAGTAGTCGGCAGTTGGGGTGCCGAACATTACCAGAACCGCACATTAAACAACTGGTTGAGACGGCACGAGCGGGCAGGGGTCCGGCTTGTGGGTATTGAACTTGGCGTATACGCACTGGCCCGCGCGGGCGTGCTGTCCAAACAGCGCGTCACCATACATTGGTCCTGGAAGCCCGGCTTTGCTGAAGCCAACCCCGGAATTGATGTCTGCGAGCAGCTTTACACGCTTGGGGACAAGATCATGTCGTGCGCAGGCGGCGCCACTGGTATGGACCTCATGTTGCATCTTGTGGCTGAGCGCCACGGCGAGCAACTTGCGGCCGAGGTATGCAATCAACTGCTGCATTACCCAAGACGCCCGCCGGAAGGTACTCAGCGTTATGCGGCTGGCAGCATGGACGAAGATATTCACCCTGACGTTCGCACCGCCATGGCAATTCTGGAATCGCGCGTTGAGGAGCCTTGTTCCGTGCCGGACCTGTGCAGCGAAATCGGCGTCTCGCAGCGCCAGCTTGAGCGCCTGTTCAAACGGCATACCGGCTGCACAGTCGTGCAGTACTCCAAGCTGCTGCGCCTGCAGTTCGCCCGGGTCGTGCTGACCAGCACCCGCATGTCGATCCGCGAGGTTTCGGTCGCTTGCGGTTTCAACTCATTGTCATATTTCTCGCAGTGCTTCGCGGCCACTTTCGGAAAGAAGCCGAGCGAGTACCGGCAGGCCTGGCCGGACAGCGAGCCTGCGCCGAGCTGGCCCGGGACGGTTTATGATTTCAGGCAAAAACCCGCAAAGAAGGACGCTGGTGACAAGCGCGTCCTTCGTCAGTGCTGGCGTGCCGCTGCGACGGCCTTGAGGATGCCGACGATTGCCCTGTCTCGTTCAGCAGCCATATCCTTGAAGTGGCGTCCGGCCGCCACCTCGTTGCATCCATCCACCATCCTGTCACGCAGCTCCTGGGTAAGCTCAGGTGCTTCAAGGCGTGTCCACGGCAGTTTCAGGGCCGGGCCAAACTGGTCCAGGTTGGTCGCCATGCCACCTTCTCCGCAGGCAACGTGAAACGCCATGCATTGCCCCTGAATTGCCAGGCGCGGGGCAGGGCCGTTCATCAGGGCAATATCGATGTCTTCTGGCGTGGCCTCACCATTGGCAACCATGTGCAGTGCCTCGCGCCATAGCGCTTCCTGCAGGCGCGTTGCCACGAAGCCTGGTATTTCCTTCTTCATCACCAGCGGAGCCTTGCCGGCAACAGCGTAAAATTCAGACGCCCATTTCACGGCATCCGGATCGGTTCGCTTGCCTCCGATAATTTCAACAAGTGGCAGAAGGTAGGGCGGGTTGAAAGGATGGCCGATAACGGTGCGCTCAGGTGTCGGGCACCTGGCCTGAATCTCCGTCATTGTCAGGCCGGACGTGCTTGACCCGATAACGACACCTTCCGGCACCGCCCTTCCAAGCACCTCATAAAGGCTCTGTTTGATATCCACCCGCTCTGGCGCGCTTTCCTGCACGAACTGTGCATCTGCCACCGCCTCTTCCAGGTTGCAGGTCACCGACAGCTTGTCGCGCGACGCACCCGGTGCAAGTCCAAGCGCCTCAAGACTGATCCAGCCGGTGTCGAGAACATCGTTGAAAATCGGCAACTCATCCATCGAGTGCAGATACGCTGTCACTTCATACCCTCGAGCAAGGAAATGCGCCGCCCATCCGGCACCGATAGGGCCAGCTCCAATGGTCGTAACACGTTTGACGTCTTGAGGAGCAGGGCGCGCCATACTTCGTTACCTTCCCTTGAACACGGGGTCGCGCTTTTCGACAAACGCCCGCACGCCTTCTTCTGCATCTTCCGACTTCAGCATTGCCCGGTAGGTTGTCATTTCGTCGGTACGCATTTTTGCAAATGCCTGTTCGAGTGGAACGCACTCAATGCCGCGCAGTACTTCCTTCACGGACTGCAGCGCCAGCGGAGCCGACTTGGCGAGTTGCTGCGCCCATTCGCGCGCGGCGTCCATCAATTGCTCGTACGGTACCACTTTGTTGACAAGCCCATAGTGAGCAGCCTCGGCAGCACCCATTCGCCGCCCGAGGAAAAACATTTCCATGGCGATGTTGTGGGGTATGCGCCGCGGCAGCCTTTGCAGCGCACCTGCATCAGGCACAATGCCAAGCGGCATTTCTGGCAGCGCGAACTCCACATGATCGGCCGCTATCAGCAGGTCGCATGCTATCGCGAGCTCAAAGCCGCCGCCAATGACCAGCCCGTTAAGCGCCGCGATGACCGGCTTGTTGTTGGTCCAGTTCTCGGTCAGGCCGGCGAAGCCGCCATCACCATAGTCGGCATCGTCCCACCAGTTGTCGAGCTGGGTGTCGCCGGCATTTAGCGATTTCAGGTCCCATCCGGCGGAGAAGATGCGGCTGCCTTCAGCGGTGAGTATGCCGACACGCAACTCCGGATCATCACGCAGTTCTGCAAACGCCGCCGCAATTTCCTGGCTCATTCCAATGTCGATGGCATTGACCTTGGGCTTGTTCAGCTTGACTTCAAGCACATGGCCATTGCGGGTCACTTCAACAAATTCGGGCATGGGTCTTCTCCTTGCGGTGCTCAACCTTGCGAGAAGGCCGGTATGACTTCCTTGCAGAACAGTTCCAGCGAGCGCTTCTGCTCCTTCAGTCCAAGCCCCAGGCTGGCGTAGTAGGTGAACTGATCAACGCCCAGTTCCTGGTATGGTCTGAGTTTGCGGATCACTTCATCCGGTGTGCCGAACATCAGGTTCTCGTGCAGCATCTTCGGGTTGTATTCATCGCGGTTGGCGATTTCATTCAGGTCCAGCTGCTTCGGGAAACCGTTCCTCACATCACCCATGTTCTTGAACAGGTTTTCAAACTGACCCAGTTGCCGTTGCGCCGCCCTGACCGGAACTTCCCAGTCATCCTTGCGGTCGTAGACGGCTGTGTGACGCATCATTGAGAAGATGGGGCGGGGCTTGCCGGGGTTGTTGGCGAGCGCTTCGTCGAGGCGCGACTTGTACAGCTCGGCTTCCGACATCGGCCTCGTCAGCGGCCAGGACATGATGTTCAGACCATATTTGACGGCAAAGTCGTAGGTGACAGGTGCACGTGCTGCGACCCAAATCGGTGGATGGGGCTTTTGCACCGGCTTTGGTACAGACGTGGCCAGAGGAAACTGCCAGTACTTGCCGTTGTGCTCATAGTCGCCTTTCCAAAGCTCCAGGATCGCCGGCAGCATCTCCTGCATGTACATCCACGCGTCCGACTGCTTCAGGCCGGAGTGCATGCGGTCGAATTCGCGCTGATAGGCACCGGAGCCGATGCCGAATTCCAGCCTCCCGCCGGTCAGCAGGTCTGTCATGGCAGCCTCGCCAGCCAGCTTGATCGGATGCCAGTAGGCGGCAACGGCAACCGCTGTGCCAAGCCGGATCTTGTTGGTGTGGCACCCCCACCAGGTCAACAGCTGAAACGGGTCCGGCGCAATGGTCATTTCCAGGGCATGATGCTCGGCCGACCAGGCGATGTGAAAGCCGCCTTCTTCCGCCATCTGCACCATTTCCAGGGTGTGCCGGGCAACCTCTTCCATGCCGATGTCATCGGCCATTCTTTCCAAGTTTATGGCAAGCTGGAACTTCATGCTGGCGTCTCCCTGCGTGCAGCCACTTGCTGGCTGTTCGTGCAAGATATTCAAAGAACAGATTGATTGTTGAGGCGAATAATTCGACGCAATAAGAAGTTTTTCGACATAAGCTTCCAGTGGTGCAAGGCAGGATGTTCCGGGGCCTTGAAGAACGGGCTGCACACCTCAATGTGGCTTTGCCCCGCGCACAAGGTATAGCTCCTGATTAGGCAAGGGTGCCCGGATCGCAGGTTTGTCACAGGTTCTGGCAACCCCATATCGGCGGCCTTCCATCAGGAAGGCCGCAACTGATGGCTCCAATTATTTCAGCACACCCGTTTCCTTGAAATAGCGTTCGGCGCCGGGATGCATTGGTACGCCATACATCTTTGCGCCAAGTTCTGGCGTCATGCCTGCAAAACTGGAGTTTGCCTCGCGCAATGCAGCGATGTTGTCCCAGAAGTGTTTGGTGAACTGGTAGATCATTTCTTCATCGGCATTCTCGTCGGTAAACATGACTTGCGCCAGGCCGAAGGTTTGCACTGTCTTGTCCTGCCCCTTGTAGGTGCCAGCCGGAATATCAAACGGCACCAGCAGTCCGTGGTAGGTTTCGTTGAGTTTGGCAACCACGTCTGCGGGGATGTCGAGATAGCGAACAGCGGTCGTCGACGACAGTCGCTGCGCCTTGGCCAGGCCCAATTGATAGATGTGTAGCCCACCAGTGAATACGCCGTTCTGGATCTCGTCAAAAACCTGGCCCGTAGCAACGGTGCCGACCTTGAAGTCCTCGGTTGCAACTCCTGCTGCCTTAAGCAGATTGAGGTTGAGGCCGTGGGTGAAACTGGACGGTACATTGATGTTGAATGACTTGCCTTTGATATCGGCAAATGAATTGATGCCGCTGTCATCGCGTACGAAGAAGTTTTCCGGAACGACGCCAAAGCTGAACAGGTATCTCAACCGTTTGAAGTCGTCCTTCATCGGAGATTTCGCGAAATCGTTGCGCTGGTTGTAGGCGAATTCGAGGTTGATCAAGGTGTTGAGCGCTACGTCCACCTTGTCGGTCAGGACAAGACCTAAATTGTCCTTGTAGCCGCCTGTGGTTTGTACCGAGAACTGGAACTTGTCCTGCCCCTTGTTCACCGTATCGGCCATCAATGCACCGTTCACATATGGGCCGGAGCCGGAACCACTTGCCCCGATGGAAACCTGCTCCTCAGCACTTGCACCGTTGGCGAGCACCAACGAAATCAGGACTGCTGCCTTTGCAAAAAATGGTCGTTTCATAGTCTCTTCTCCTCTGTTGAATTGGGGTTGGAAGCGGTATTTCTTCTGGTCGCACGGACGCGGAAGCCGTAAATCGCGGCTACAGTCAGCAAGCCAAAAGCATCGGTCAGGCCGCCGGGGTTGATGAGGGATACAGCCGCGCCAAACAGAATGATCCGCTCCCACCAGCTCACCCAGTCGCCGCACCACCCCTGCACGGCAGCGGCCATCGCGAACACACCAACTGAGGCAGACACCGCAGCAACCGCCACAGTTGTCCAGCTTCCCTGCAGCAGTAACGCGTCGGAATACAGGAACATGAAAGCCACGATGAAACCGGGCAGAGACTGCACAAAGGCTGTTACCGCTGTCTTCCACCAGTTCGCCTTGGCGATGCCTGCCGCGACAACGGCAACCAGCGCAACCGGCGGCGTGGAGCCGGATTTGATGGCGAAGTAAAACAGGAACAGATGAGTGCCCAGTTTCGGAGCGCCGGCGGTAATCAGGGCTGGCGCGGCGAACATGGCAAGCAGCAGATAGGCGATCGGGGTCGGCATGCCCATGCCCAGTAGCGTTGCAGCAACTACAGCAAGAATGGCCGTGAGGATCAAGGACCCATCACTGATTGCCAGTATGATCTCGGTCAGCCGTGGCCCAAGTCCTGTGGCGACGATGGCTGCCTGCAACAAACCGATGGAAATGATCAGCGCTGTGATGCCCGCAGCATGTTTTGCACCATCGTCGAGTTTGTTGAACAGCTCGCTGACTGGAAGCCGGGTTGAAGGGCGCGCGTATGCGGCTGCAACGGCTACGGCCATGGCAATCAAACTGGCATAGGCGGGTGTGTAGGACTCGACAATCAACAGGTAGAACAGCAACACCGGCGCAACAAGCAGATGCCAGCCTTCGCGCAATGTCGCTGCTGCGGAAGGGATCTCCTCGTCGGGCAGGCCATGCAGGCCTTCCTTGAGGGCCTCGATGTGAACCACAAAATACAGCGACAGATAGTAGAGGAACGCTGGAACCACTGCAGCCAGTGCAATCGAAGGGTAGGGTATGCCTGTCAGTTGAGCCATGATGAAGGCGCCTGCGCCCATGATCGGCGGAACCAGCTGCGCGCCCTCGGACGTGTTGGTTTCAACAGCCGCTGCAACATGCGGGCGAAAACCTGTCTTGATCATGAGTGGAATTGTGAAGGACCCCGTGGCAACCACATTGCCCACCGAACTGCCTACCATGGTACCAAGCCCGGCGCTGGCGCCCATTGCCGCCTTTGCTGCACCACCTGTTTGTCGCCCCAGGGCCGCATTGGCCAGCTTGATGACGAGATCGCCTGTGCCTGTCGCCTGCAGTACGGCACCGAACATCATGAACATGAACAGGTAGGTTGCGGCAACCTGCAGGCCGGTACCAAACACGCCCTCGGTAGTATAGGCCACCATGTAGGTGAAACGCTGAACGTCCATGCCTGCGTGGGCGAAGACACCCGGCAGCAAGTTGCCATAAAGCATATAGGCAACGGCCGCCAAACCAAGCACGGCAAGAACCACCGATTGCCGCCGGGCTGCCTCCAGCGACACCGCAACCATCACCAGGCCGACCCAAACGTCGGTCTGCGTAAGGTAGGTTGACCCCCACAGGTTCAGCAACCGCTCAAACTCGATGATAAGATACAGCATGCTGCCAACCGCGGCAGCAGTTGCCACAATGTCCGCGCCCCATTGCAATGCGCGCTTCACAGGAGCGTCAGACCGGTCCCGGCCGAGAAAAGCGATACTCAGGCTGGCAGCTGCAAAAAGGGCCAGATGGACAACGGTAGTCCTGTAGGGACCGAACAATGTCGCATAGGCCATGTAGGCAAACAGCCCCAATCCCAGTGCTTTCAGACACTGCGAAACCACACGCGCAAACTGCCGCCCCGGGTGGTTCCTCATGGATTCTGTCGATTGATCACCAATCATGGCCAGAAATACTGGCGTCACAGGTCTGACACGTCAAACGGAACTGTCGCGGCGGTAGGTGACCAGGCACCTCGCAGCTCCCGTCGCGTGACACCTCATCGACAATGTTGCCCTGGTGTCATACGCAGGGATCGCGGAGAGCCAACTTGCAAAATTAATGCCTCTACGTCAGAAATTTGACACATATGTTGTGAAATCTGGTCGCCAGGAAGGCAATTGTAAGATTCGCAGACACTGCACTTTCAAGCGGCAGGAACGCGCGTCTTGTATAGGATTCTTCCAATGTACAAGCGAATAGGTACTGTCTTTGCATCCGCACTGTTGATGAGCATGCTTGCGGTTCTTGAACCAGCCGCTGCCGCAAGCCGCTGGAATTTTGAAGCAAGCGAACTGGCAAAATTCAAACCTGCCGAGATTTCAACAATTCAACGCTTGCTGCGGCGGCTGGGTTATCTGACAGATGCCGACATGAGCCGGGAGCTGGATGGCCGGACGTTTGCCGCACTGCTGGGGCATTTGAAAGACGTCAACTACAACGCGGGAATTTCCAGTAAGCAGATTATCCGGTCGCTGTTTCAAACCGCCTGGGTCAAGGAAGGATGGGGGGAAAAGAAGGTTGCAGGCCAGGACCTGGTTGTCGAACCTGACCAGGTGCGTGAAGCACAGAGCGCATTGCAACGGCTGGGCTATGCACCAGGGCCTGCGGACGGGGTCTTCGGGCCAGCTACTTTCTCCGGCGTTGAGGTCTTTCAAGAAGACAATGGCCTGAATGTTACCGGGCTTCTGACCCGCAATACGGAACAGGGCATCCTGCGCCGTGACGCCGTGGGCGACGAAGCGTCGAACGGTGTCGTTCGAATCCTCAACTGGTCAGATTACATCGATCCAGCCGTGCTCACGGACTTCGAAAAGGAAACCAAGATAAAGGTAGTACACGAGGTTTTTGAATCCTCCGACGAGACCTTTGACCTGCTGATGAAGGGGTCATCAAAATATGATGTCATGGTTCAGTCGGACCCCAGAATGAAACAGCTTGTGGATGACGGGAAGGCGCTCACTGTGCTTGACCGCACCAGGTTGCCGAATTTCAAGAACCTTGACGCACTTGCTCTTACCTTCACGTCCGTTATTGACCCGGACAACAAGCACTCGCTGCCATATATGTGGGGTACAATCGGCATTGCTGTAAATGAAACCAGGGTGAACAAGATCAGGCCTGATCTGAGCATGAACGATATGTCGCTGTTCATGGATCCTAAAATTGCTGCCGATCTATCGAAGTGTGGAATGGCTTTTGTTGACGAAGCCAGTGATCTTATCCCGGTTCTGGTTGCATATTACGGGGGTGATATTCTCAACATCAAGGCAGAGGATTTGCAGAAGGTCGACGAAGGTCTTTCCAGGGTCGCAAAATACATAGATACCGTTTCTTCAGACCGAATAATCGATGACATTGCAACAGGAAAATACTGCGTTGCGATTGGGTACTCGGGAGACGTTTTTACAGCACGCGACACGGCAGCGGAAAACGGTTCAGGCACGATTTCCTACCATGTCCCGGCCACGGGCAGTGTGTTGTGGTTTGATCGACTTGTCATCCCCAGCAAGGCGCAGAACGTCGATGCTGCATACAAGTTCATCGATTTTCTCATGCGCCCGAAGGTAGCGGCAGCCAACACCAATTTTCTGCAATACGCGTCACCGAACATTGCGGCCAAGCCGTTTGTCGAGGACGAGGTCAAAAACAACCCCGGGGTCTATCCGCCTGCTGATGTGATGAAGAAACTGGCGGTGGTGTATCCCTCGAATTCAGTGGAGACAACTGAAGCATACAGCCGGATATGGTCAAAACTCAAAGACCGCTAAGGCGGTTTTGAGCGCCATCGCCATCAGACTGGTTGCATGCATCGGAGATTGAAATGGTTCGGTATATTCGAATTGTATTTGTCGTCCTGGGCGTTGCCTGTGCAACGGGTACCGCAGCTTTGGCCGATGAGGTGACAATGCGAATGCGTGGTGGTGAACAGGAGTTCACCGGCAAACTTATCAGCTTTGACGGCAAGGTCTATGTACTCGAAACTGCACTTTTCGGTGAATTGAATTTCGACGTTGCCCGGTTCGAGTGCATATCCGCCGCATGCCAGAAAGTTGAGGCGGGTAAGAACGACACGCCCGGCACGGCAAATCAGCTGAACGAGAATTCCCAACTGAAGATTACCCAGGAACAGAAAGTTAAGTTGTTCAAGGATTTTCAAAACAAGCAGCAATTGCGGCAATTCGAGGAATTCCTGAAATGGAAGAAGGGTAATCCGAAACCGGTATCAGACTGACTGGCTGTAGGTTCGGTTGGTTGCAAAACAGCACTGTCATACGCGGCCGCGCCGACCCGTCAGTCAAATAGCTTTGGGACAGGGCAGTGCGGCTTCATTGCAGTTGGCCATTGTATGTTGCATCCTATGCTGACGTTGGGTTGATTTTGAATGAGGCCGCCACTTTGAAACTTCTGATTTCCCTGATTGTGTTTCTGACTTTTTCAACGCTTGCAGCGAATGGTCAGACTCTGGCTGACTTCAATGGCAGGCAGGTGATACTGGCAGTGCCGGAGGACTTTGGCACCAAAGGTACCAGCCCGGAAACAGGCGAACCTTATGATTGGGAAATCGAAGCCACAGAAGCAATCGCCAAGCGGTTGAATCTCAAGTTCAAGTATGACCGCGTGAACTGGCCAACGGCAATTGCGGCCTTGAAGGAAGGCAAGCGCGAAGCTGCATTTGCCCCGATCATCTTTGGGGCAACACCGTATGAAAATCTGAGATACACAGCACCACTAATGAATTTCGGCATCTTTTATGTCGTTGGCGCCAGCGAAGCAGCGATACTCAGCAAGGCGGATATCGTAAGGAACAAAGCCGCCAGCATAGGGATACTGGATGGCAACGACCTGATCGATCAAACCCTCACCTATACACTTTTTGATGGTAAAAAATTCAGCCAGACGGTCAAAAGATACAACACCCTCAGGGCGCTTTTTGAAGCGCTGACTGCCGGCGAAGTAGATGTTGTCATGACATACGGCAGCGAAAGACAAGCCTATGTAGAAGGCGATCCGGCTGCATTCAAAATATTGTCTGAGATCAGAAGCCCTGCCGATTTGGGTTTTCTGGTGCAATTGAAATCGGAACTTCTGCCAGCCATTAGTACTGCAATTTATCAAATGGAGAACGATGGGACCCTCGCTGCAATTCGTACAAAATGGCTGAGGGGCACGAACATGATTGGCCGGGCCGAACAGGAGGCAAATCTCTCAAGAATTCAGCAGGGATTGAAGCAGCTCCAAAGCGGGTCCGGTTCTGAAACCGCGTCGCAAAAGCAAGATCAGGTGTCGGCGGCTGCAACATCAAAATCAAACAAGGGTGCAGAGAATTCACAAGGTGATAAACCCGATTGTGCTGCCGCATACGAAGCCATGAAATCTGATCCAGAAGTGGTCGGCGATTTGGGCCTGTGCTCTCAGCCCCTGAGCTTCCCGGAATTGAAGGAGTGCAAGCTCCCTGAAAAGTTCGATGGTGAACGCCCGGCTTCTCATGTCGTGCTGGCCCTTGATGCATCCGGTTCAATGGCCGGAAAGCTTGGCGGCAAGACGAAGATGTCCATTGCCAAACGCGAAGCGCTGGATTTCTTGAACTCAATGCCAAATCAGATGAAGGTCGGCCTCATTGTTTATGGACACAAGGGTAACAACACAGAGGCTGGCAAGGTAAAATCCTGTGCCTCTTATGAATGGGCAGACAAGCCAGGCTTGAACCGCACCGCGATGAAGAAAAGCATTGCCGGACTTGCACCAACCGGTTGGACCCCGCTTGCCAATGTCATTGAATTTGCCGGTGAGGAACTGGCCAAAGTCGCGAACAACGGTAAAGGTGATGTGGCTGTTCCCGTGATGTATCTATTGTCTGACGGCAAGGAAACCTGTGATGGCGACCCGGTTGCCGCAGCCTCGGCATTGAATGCG
The DNA here is from genome assembly GCA_963787895.1 of uncultured Alphaproteobacteria bacterium. GTDB lineage: Bacteria > Pseudomonadota > Alphaproteobacteria > Rhizobiales > Aestuariivirgaceae > Anderseniella. The sequence goes on from CAWBEX010000007.1 coordinate 739,611, forward strand.
TCTGGCGTGAAAATTGCCATCAATGTCATCGGCTTTGATGTGGATGAAGAAACCAGGGTTGAGCTTGAGGCGATTTCAAAAGCAGGCGGCGGCAAGTATTTTGCAGCAAAGACCGCCAAAGCCCTGCGGGATCATTTGAGGGCCGCGGCGGAATATGAAGGCGCGATGGCACGATACAATTACTGCCGTCTTTTGAATGTCGGAAAAGTTGCCATGGTGGCACACAATGCGCGAATAGCATCCGTTTCCTGTTACACTCGCGAGCACAAGAAAAAGCGGTTTGATATCCTGAGAAAGAAACTCCGCGCGATCAAGAACAGTGAAGACCCGCTAAGGGCATGCCATGATGATATGTTTGTTATGATGGCAAATGAAGATGCCCGGCAAGGTCTGTGGCTTTCGCAAGAATCGCAGCGCATTGAAGCGCTCACCGTGACCGAGTTTGAAAAGATGGATGCTGGTGCAGTTTTCAAGGGCTTGCCCAGGAAGTAGCAAGAAGATCACCCATGGTTTGCCCAATAAAACCTTGTGGCCGTCATGCCAAATGCAAACTTGATAATGTCGAGAGATACCTTCACCCGGTCCATGACGATCGAAGACGTGAACTTGCTGACGTTGGATTCGTCGAAGAAGTATTTCTGGGTGAAAGCCGCATATTCCTTCATGTCCCGGACGACGACTATCAGGGTGAAATCCGCCTCGCCGGTTGCATGATAGCATTGCTGAACTGACGCAACTTTGCGCATGCCTTGCTTGAAGGCATCCGGATGCTTGCGGCTTTCCTGTTCCAGCATAACCTGCACTATCACCGTCTTCTCGCGCCCGAGCTTCCTGCCCGAAGTGGAGAATGTCCGCACTGAGCCCTTGGTTGATCTTCACTTCCCACGCATGCAGGACGGCTGTGTGCCATAAGGCGGCTGTGCTATTTCAGACCTCAGTGTCTATCTGGAAAAGTATTTCCTGCAGATTGTAGCTACACCTTGTCATTCACATGATGCGGGACCATATAGATCTTGTATGTAATGCACTTGTCCGGTTTCGCCTCGATAAAGCGGTGCGCCGACTTGCTAAGACTTCTCCTGACAAAGTGAGCGATGTACGCCACCTGGCAACCACGAAGTGTGAATTGCGGGTCGCTTCTTGAAAGGAATGCGAAATGACTACCGGAACAGTGAAGTTTTTCAACGCAGCAAAGGGCTTTGGCTTTATCGAGCCTGAAGATGGTTCGAAGGATGCCTTTGTACACATATCAGCTGTTGAGCGCGCTGGCATGTCCACGCTGAACGAAGGCCAGAAAGTCAGGTTCGAACTGGTTTCTGATGCCCGTAGCGGCAAAATGTCGGCCGACAAGCTGGAATTGGCTTCTTAAGGCAACGCTGCCGGCCACAAACCGGCGGCAACTGCAACATATTCTGCATTATGAGTTTTAAGGCCAACCACGGATGTACTGGTGGTTGCAAATCCTCTAGCAAGGATAGCATTCGATGCAGATCAAGACGACTGACGTCTTGCGGCCCCGTAGCTCACCGCAGCGACGGGGCCTTTGTTCATCTGTCTGCAGAAACTCACTGAAACCCATCCAAAAGGATTAAGAACATGGCCAAGGGTCAACAACGTGGCAATCGCGAAGCCAAGAAGCCGAAACAGCCAAAGAAAACGGTGGAAACGACACCGTCAAACAGCCTCACCAGGGGCATGCATTCGGTGAATCCTGGCGCCAAAAAGAAATGAGTAAGGCACATGGCAGCGCGCACCAGTGAAAAGTAGGTCATATTCAACCATCCGTTCAACTTTTCAAAACAGGATGGGTCTCAACCACCGGGAACATTCCGAGTGGCCATTGTAGACGAAGAGATTCCGGGACTGACCTTCATGGCGTACCGGCGAACATCCACCATGCTCCATATCCCGGCGGTGTCATCGCGGGTCAACAAAACCCAAGCTTTTCCCATTGAAATCGAAGAGCCTGAGGCGGCCTTAAAGGCCGATGCTCCACAACAGTCAACAGGACAAGAACAATGAAGAAGAATGCGCATATGGAGTATCTAGGCAGCATTGTTGGTGAAGGTACGCTAGTGCAAAATGATAAAGACATCTCGCGGGCCAAGTATGATTTTGAGGGATATCAGACCCAATACGCCGGAATCACCTGTAGCGGGGAGCTTCAGGCATCCTCCGATGTATTGGCTGCCATTTTTGGTCTTTCGGACATTCAGCTTCGTACGGATAGCAATCGTTTGCTGGAGATAAAATTCTCAGCCAAGACCTTGGGTGCAACTCAGGATTTCGCACATGTTGATGTCAGGGGGCAAATCCCAGGGCAAAAACGCGAATGGCGTAGGCGCCACAAATTTGCGAACCTGGCATAATCCAAGAAGCATGGAATTTGCGCGCTCTGGAATTCTGCACAAACACCTCAAGCAAGCACCAGGAAATTGCTCTGCACCAAGCGCTGCCTTAATACAGCGGGAGCATCAGCCTTCATCTTCCGGGTTGTATTCCTCGTTCCGCACTTGAACCTCGACGTCCATCCCGCAAAATCCGGCTCCTGGTGGTCCTTCAAATGTGCCACTGATCGGTGTAGCCTGTGACGGCGTTCTGGTGACTGCGACCCTGATGAGCGCAGAACTGCCTACAATACGATTTGTAGGGTCAAACTCCACCCAGCCTTCATTCGGTAAATAAACCTCGGCCCAGGCATGAGTTGACCCTCCGCCTGCATACTGTGGTTCGTTATGGGAAAGATCGTTCAGGTAGCCGGTGACAAATCTGGCTGCAAAGCCAAAGTGGCGGGCTGCCTCCATAAACAGAAATGCAAAATCCCTGCAACTGCCAGAGCCCAGCTTTAATGTGGTCAAGGCGCTTTGAGTACCGATACGTTCGCGTCGCAAGTATTCCAGATTGGTATGAATGGCGTCAGAAAGACATCGCAGGAATGCCAGAACTTCGCCAGGCTTGTTCCGGATCACCTGATCAAGCCAGATAGCAATTCCGCTTGCCTCATGTGGATTTTCAAGAGCAATGAACGGCGCCAGGTCCGTCAGTACTTCGCTGTCGTATTCAAATGGATAATTGCTGCCTTGACGGTCTGGCGAGGCAAGGAAGTCTTCGTGTGAAAATCGCCTGATAACCAGTTCGCTGCAAATTTCAAGCAGCTTTGAAGGTTCCAAAAACTCGGCTGTCGCAACCGAATTTCCGAACGTGTCGAAGTGCCATCGCAATTGAGCTGTTGGCGATATCGAGAGTGCTGACGAGACAAGCCGCAGATCGTGACCATCCCTCGGCCGCAACAAAAGCTGGTGATTACCAAAAAACACAGGCTCACTGTAGCGATACCGTGTACGGTGGAAAATACGAATAGCTGTCGGCATGCGAACCTTTGTTGCCACTGCACGTTGCCGATCGACAGCTGTGATGTTGGTGGTTTGCCACCATGCTCGCTATCCCTCTTGTGAACAAGGACAATCCCGATGTTAATTCGCATTGGCTTTGAGATTACTGTCTCATGCCCTGTACCCGTGCCAATGCTGCTCGCGTTGTCTGTGCACTCTGAGTTTCCCGGCAGACTCATAGGTGATGACAACGTCAGGAATTCGGATGTGCAGGACCTACATGAATATGTGGATCTGTTTGGCAACCGAATTACCCGTGCAACAGCGCCTGTCGGCACCACCACGTTTTGGTCAGACTGTATCGCGGAAGTGAGCGGGTTGCCGGACGAAGTCTCACCGACAGCAAAACAGTTACCGCTGCAAGAGCTGCCAGATGAGACGCTCACCTATCTTATGGCTAGCCGCTATTGCGATTCAGACCTAATGGGAGATTTTGCATGGAAGCAGTTTGGTCATACTCCAACTGGCTGGGGGAGAGTACAGGCAATCTGTGATTTCGTTCATGATCACATAACGTTCGACTACAAATTTGGGCGACCCGATAAAACAGCCAGCGACGTGTTGTCAGAGAAGACGGGCGTGTGCAGGGATTTTGCTCATCTGGCCATCAGTTTGTGCCGGGCAATGAACTTTCCTGCTCGCTATTGCAGTGGTTATCTCGGTGACATCGGCGTTCCTGATGCAGGGTTTGACGATTTCTGCGCTTGGTTCGAAGTGTTTCTGGATGGCAAATGGCATACGTTTGATGCCCGCTACAACGTTCCCAGAATTGGGCGCATCCAGATGGTCAGAGGTCACGATGCCTCGGATGTTGCGATGGTCACTTCCTTCGGCGCTTACGAGTTGAAGGAGTTTCGGGTCTGGACTCATGAACTGGCTGACGAACCTGTTGATAGCTTGTTGCTTGAAACCCTGAACGAAAGACCGCATCCGCAACAGCGTGGTCTGGGTGGCCAACGGTTCACCTCTGCATACATGACCAGAGCTTGAGAAGGCTAGAAGTGACGAAGTTCAAACTTGGCAATCATCCGGGAGTATTCACGCAGTGCGACTCCGTTTGTTACTCCTAGGCCCTGCTGCAAGCAAACAATCGGTATCAATCGTACACTTTGCTGCCGCCGCCTTGTCCTGCGTAGCCGACACTGAGATGATCACTCTGAATTAGCCGCGATCAGTATCCGCCCGCCTTGTGGCCAAAGAACACCTTGGTGACGTCCTCGGTCACGTCCCAGGTCACGCGGGCACCATCGCGCACGAAAAGGCTGTCGCCGGGCCCCAGTTCACAAACCTCACCGCTGGCGTGCTGAATGATCCGGCATCGCCCCGACAGGACCATCATCAACTCATCACCCTGTTCGGTGCAGTCGAACACACCTCTGGTACAGCGCCAGATGCCGAACCGGGTGGTGTGCCCGGGCCCGCCCGCATCGATGCGCCCTGAAGTTGCCGGAGTGCCTTCCTTGATCCGGTAGTCGCTTGCCGGATTATCGAACGGCCAGTGTTCCAGCCGCCCGACATCATCGCCCGGTTTGTACTTTATCATCTCGATGCTCCAGTTGCCCGGGTTGACCGGACTTCTCAGATGACCGGCAATTCAGGCGCGGCACGTGTTGTGATCAGCTTGCCGCCATTCTTGCCGACTATGATGTTTTCTTCGTGCACCATCATCAGCCCGTCGCCATAACTGAGTGACGGTTCAAGCGTCAGCACCATGTTTTCAGCAAGCACGGTCGTGTCGAATGCCGCATGGGAGGGTTGCTCGGTCAGCTGCATGCCAAGCCCATGTCCCAGTCGGCCGATGTCGCCGCCGCTGTCGTCCATCTCGGAAATCACCGCAGACATGGCGCGGAAAAGGTCGCGGCACGTGCTGCCCGGCACGCGCGGCCGCGATCCCTGCTTCAGTCGCGCGCCACAGAACGTCGTAGGCCCGGCGCGACAGATCATCGGCGCGGCCGATGGCCCAGTTACGGTCGAAGTCGCAGAAATAGCCGTCCCATGTAGATCCGGTATCCAGCATCAGCACATCGCCCGCCCGCAGAGGTTTGCGCGACGGGGGCGAGATAACATCGACATATCCGCCCTGATCCGCGGCGCCGACAAGGTAGGGGACATCATCTGCGCCCAGCGCCAGCGCCTCGCGTTTGAAGGCGCGGAAAACATCCTCAAGTGGCATGTCTTCGGAAATGATCTCGGGCACCCGCGCAAATGTCGCGGAGCCGATTGCGCAAATGTGCGACAGCTTCTCGACCTCGGCGGTGGATTTGACCATGCGCAGACCCTGAACGAGCCCGGTCGCATCGGAAATCTCGAGCCCCGGCAGCCCTTTGATCAACCGTTCCCAGTCACCAAGTGGCATCCGCAGCGAGGTTTCATGCCCCTTCATCACGCCCAGTTTCGATCCGCTTCTGGCCAATGGTCCCAGAAGTTCGCTCAACAGGCTGATCCCGTCATCAGCGGGCCTCGGCGCACTCCAGGTCCGGACATCTTCAATCCAGGTGGTGCGCATCAGCGCCGCACCGATCTCGGGAATTACAGCAATGGGTTTGCCTTCTGCGGGTACGAACAGAAACCAGGGCCGTGTAGGGCTTTGCCAGAACAGCGTCTGAAAGCCGCTGAAATAGCGCACATCGGGTTCGCTCAGCAGCAGCAGCCCGGCCAGGCCATTGCGGGCCATTTCTGCTTGAGCATTTCGGGTCCGGGTTTCGAACTCGGCTGCAGGAAATCCGCGCTCAGGTGCATCAGGTCGCATCGTGTCCCTCCATGATCATGGCGAAAATCGCCGGGTCAGTCACGCCTTCGGAACCGATTAGCAGTACCCGCGCACCGGAGTCGATACCCAGCCCTTTCGACAGGTCCGGATCCTGCCTCAATGCAATCAATGCGGCCAGTCCGGCTATGGCACTTTCCCCGGCTTCAATCACCGGGTCGCCACTGATTGGCCGCGCCAGAAGCCGCACCGCAGGTCCGACAATGGACTCGGGGATGGTCAGATAGTCCGAGGCTTCCTCGGCAAGAATTTCCCACGCAAGCGCAGAAGGCTCGCCGCACGACAATCCTGCCATCAGTGTTTCTTCCGCGATTGCGACATTCGTTGGCTGGCCGGTTTTGGCGCTCTCGAACAGGCATGCCGCCAGCTCCGGTTCAACGATAATGACGCGCGGAGATTGAACGCCCCAATACTGGCGAAGCCCGGCAGCAACACCTGCGGCCAGTCCGCCTACGCCGCCCTGCAGCAGGACATGGGTTGGAGCCTGTTCGAGTGCCTCGCAAATCTCCTGTGTCATCACTCCATAACCCGCCATCACATCGAGCGGTGGTTGCGAGTAGCCCGGCCATGATGTGTCGGAGACAACGAACCAGCCGTTCTTTTCGGCTTCGGTTTTGGCAAGCCTTACAGACTCATCATAGTCGCCCTTGATGCGGATGACCTCGGCTCCGAAATCGCTCATGGCCTTGGCTCTGCCCTGGCTGACTTCTGCGTGAATATAGATGCGGCAAGGCGCTCCAAACCGCTGGCAGCCCCACGCAAGGGAGCGGCCATGATTGCCGTCTGTGGCCGAAACGAGGGTGATGTCAGCACATTCCGACTTGTATACACCGGTTCTGATATCCTCGAGGCTGACGTCCTTGCCGGTCCGGCGTGCCACCTCGCGCTGCAGGACCCGCTCAGCAGCATAGGCTCCGCCCAACGCCTTGAAACTGCCCAGCCCGAAACGCGGACCTTCGTCCTTGTAATGGATCTCGCCCACCCCGATCCGCGCAGCCAAAGCGGGCAGGGATACGAGGGGAGTGGGGGCATAGCCCTGCCATTGGGTAATCTCGGCGCGCGCTGTGGCGAAATCCTGTTGTGTCAGAACCCGCACGGCCGCATCACCGGCTGTTCGCGCGGCAGTCACATGTCCAAGCGGCGTTCGGGGGAAAATTTCGGTCATTGTCTTTGCTTTCCGACTGGTGATCCTGATTGGCGGCATGCCAGCTACTTCAACCTAGGCGTGAACTCCGAGACCTGGTTCGCGCAGGTTGGTGGCCAGCTTGGCCCGGGCACGATTTGCCTGAATGCCGACATCGGGGTCGCGGTGATATGTGAGGTGAATCCAACCAACTTCTGTAGAAACAGGTCCCTTGGAAAACACGGAAGTCTCTACTGCAACTTTAGCTGTTCAGCTCGATTAAAGGCGTCAAAAAACCCGTTCCGGCTTATGAAAAATATCACAGGCAACCGTGGTGGGGATTTATTTGGGAAGTCCGAACTGACCGCTGGCGTCGATCTGTATCCGTGCCCGTGCCGCTACTAGCGGTTCACAATGGCCGTGGCTGAAAACTCGGCCAGTTCACCGCGCCAGACTTGTCGTGCAAGGCAAAGGGCCGACCACGCACCAATTTTCAAACTGGACCGCACAAGTGGGACTGCACACATGCTTGCCCCCGGATCACGATGTTTGTGAATGGCCTGTCCCGCGAGGGAGGATAAGCCACCCTTTGATACGAAATTTGAAACCAGCATGGCAACAGTAGTCGAACTCTGCAAAAATACGGCAGAAGTCGTGTCGGTTACTGCAGCAAGAAGCCTGTGATTATGCAGAACATCGCAAACATAGACGCAATTGAACAGAAGAGCATGTTCAACTCCTGTGCCCACATGACGTACAGCCCATATCAACAGGGTTGCGGCACCCACAATATGCAGGAAAAAAGCAGGGTGTTAGGTTCTTGCACACCTTGCCTTTCCGTTCATCTGATAGCTTTTGCCTATCGTTTAAAAGGGGTAGGGCCCTTCGCCTTGTCCAGGTCCGATGTGAATGCTGCGAAAGCCATTAAGCCAGTCATGAACCATGAACCCTCCCGGTTCACTCATGAAGCCGATGGGCGCATCGTGCCGAAAATCGGCGTCAAAGGTGCTGCACGTCGATGGTCCAGAAATTGCGACCGCGCTCCCAACGCCGGCGATCATGACATGGTGCACATGACCGCACAGGATACGGACGTCAGCTTCTGTAGCATTCAGAATCTCCACCAGCGAATCCGTACCGTCCAGACCGATTGAATCCATGAATTTGATCCCCGAAGCGAATGGCGGATGGTGCATGGCGAGAAACACCGGGCCTTGGCCGGCATCTGCCAGGGCCTGCCTCAAAAAGACTAGCGTGTCCGTGTCCAGTATACCGCCGCCCTGTCCTTCCTGAAGTGTGTCCAATCCGATCAGATGCATGGTGTTGAGGGCAACTGACCAGTTCAAACGCCCAACTGGTGGCAAGCACGTCTGATCTGAAAATGCTGACCGCATGGGTTCGCGCAAATCATGGTTGCCGGGGATAACGTAGAAGGGCAGACCAAGCGGCTCTAGAAGAGCGCGAAAAAGGGCATAGCTTTCGCCGCTGCCATCGTCACTGATATCACCAGTAACCAAAATTGCATCCACTGGACCTATCTTGGGCATATCTGCCTTGATGCGATCAACTGCTTCTTTCAGCATCCGCGCGCTATCAATCCTGCCCGACACCTTGTTCGGTGGCGCAACCACATGGGGGTCCGAAATCTGAATGACGCGAGGCATGTCGTGGAGCTTGCCCTTTCAGGAAATCATTACTTGATGCCGGCGCGCAGGAAGGCTTGCACGAACTGTCGCTGGAACAGGAGAAATGCGATCAGCAAAGGTGCGACAGACATCAACGTTGCAGCCGATATAACGCTGATATCCACGCCGTTCTCTGGCGCGCCGAATATGGACAAACCTACCGTCAGCGGTCTGGTATCGGGAGAATTGGTTACAATGAGCGGCCAGAGAAAGTTGTTCCAATGAGTTGAAACTGAAACCAGCGCGTAAGCCAGATAGGTTGGCTTGGCCAATGGCACATAGACCCGCCACAAAATACCCAGTAGCCCGCAACCTTCAATTCTTGCCGCTTCATGCAATTCAACCGGAACTGATTTGAAGGATTGCCGCATGAGGAAAATGCCAAATGCGCTGGCCATGTAGGGCATTCCAACGCCCAGGATTGTATCAAACAATCCGAGCCTGGATATCATGGCGTAGTTTTCCACGATCAGCACTTCAGGCAGGATGAAGAGTTGCATCAGCACAAGGATGAACACAAAGTCCTTCCCCGGAAATTCAAGCTTGGCAAATGCAAATCCTGCCAGGGTCGTCAGAATGAACTGGCCAATCAGGATTATGGTGACAAGCAAAAACGTATTGAAAAAATATTTCAGCCAGGGTGCGCCGCTCCAGGCAGTTCTGAAATTATCCAAAGTCCACGCCGAGAACAGATTGAAATTTACGGCATCTGACGTTGAATGAAACGCGGCCCAGAATGCGAAAAAGAGCGGAGCAACCCAGATGACAGCTAGCAGGATCGCACCAATTGAATCGGCAGAAGGGATCAGTCGGCTCATTGGTAATGTGTCCGCTTGTCGAGATAAAAGAACTGAATCGCCGCGACAATGCCGAGTGCTGCAATTACCAGGATTGTCATGGCTGCCGCATGCGGTGCATCGAAAAACGCAAAGGCCATTTCCCAAATATAATAAAGGATCAGCTTCGATGCGTCGGAAGGACCACCTTTGGTCAAGATGAACAGATGATCGATCAGTTTGACCGAATTGATCATAGCATTGACCATGATGAACAAAGTGGTTGGCATCAGAAGCGGTAACACAATCCGGCGCGTGTATGTCCAGCGGCTGGCACCTTCAATATCGGCGGCTTCCTTCAGATCCTCTGGAATGGTTTGAAGTGCCGCAAGGTAGAATATCATGAAGAATCCGGCTTCTTTCCAGACCGTCACGATGATGATCGCCCAAAGCGCTGTTTCAGGCTGACCCAGCCAGTTAATCGAAGGCAGACCAAACAACGCTCCGATCTGGTCCAGAACACCCAGGCCTGGCGTGTAGAAAAACAGCCACAAATTGGCCGCGGCAATCATCGGCAGTACTGTTGGTGTAAAGTATGCCGTACGGATGAAACCGCGTGCCGGTATCTTGGAATTTGCCCATAGCGCCATCGAGAGTGCGATAAATATCGATACCGGAATGGTAACGCCTGCGTACATTAGGTTGTTTTTCACGACCAGCCAGAATGTCGGATCATTGAACAGATCGGAGTAATTCTGCCCTGCGATAAACTCCGCCGGCTTGCGCCTTGTATCTCGCGAAAACGTACTTTCCCACAACGTCGCAATAGACGGGTAGAATGCAAATAATGTCAGAAGCACCGCTGCCGGCGATAACAACAGCCAGCCATAAATGGCTTGCCGACGGCGTTCGAGATTGACATGTGCTGACATGTTGCGGTTTCCAAAACTCAGAAGCAGGGGCGGGCCGGTGTGAACATCGGCCTGCCCCTCACGTTCTTACTGGTAAGGCTTGAGCAGACGGACTGCTGACGCCTGAGCCTCTGCCAATGCATCGGCAGGTGATTTGGCCTCTGTCAGAGCGGACTGGATTGCATTGTTCAAGCCATCACGAACCCGCGCAGTCTCGAAAGTCGAGAATTCAGCCACCGCATTATCCAGCTGGTCGCGCGCCACAAGTGCCGGTGCGAAACCTGCGGTATAGTTCTTGAGTGCCTCAGTTTCATAAGCTGCAGGAGAAACGCCCATATATCCTGTTGCAATCGACCATTCTGCGGCCTGCTCCGAAGATGTCATGAACTGGATCAGCTTCATTGCAGCAGCTTTTTCCTCGGCGGTAGTCTTCTTGAAAAGATAGAAATTTCCACCACCGGTTGGCGAGCCTGGGCGGACATTGGCAGGCAGTGTTGCTACGCCGAAATCAAACTTTGCATCGTTCTTGACGGCCGTCAGATTGCCGGTTGAGTGCCACATCATGGCAGTCTTGCCTTCCAGAAACGCCTGGCGCAAGGTTCCCCATTCGACGGTGCCTTTTGGCATTATGCCGTGTTCGACAGAAAGGGATTTCCAGAATTCCAGCGCCTTCACGACCTCCGGGTCGTCAAAATAGGTTGTCTTGCCATCACCAGACATCAGCTCCTTGCCGTTCTGAATGGCTAGCGCCTGGAACATCCAGTAGGGATAGCCTGTTGAAGGGATCATCAGGCCCGAGGTGCCGTCCTTGGTCAGTGCCTTGCCCATGGAAATCAACTCATCCCATGTTTTCGGAGGAGCTTCAGGGTCGAGGCCTGCAGCCTTGAACATGTCCTTGTTGTAGTAGGCAACAATCGTTGAACGCTGGAACGGGATGCCCCAGGTCTTTCCTTCAATTTGCCCGTTAGCCATCAATGCTGGATAAAAACCGTTCATCCAGGCTTTGTCGGCATCTGACGTCGCAACATCATCGAAAGGAACGATCAGGTCCTGTTCAATCAGGTCATAGGCGTCGATTGAGAACATGACGGCCAGCTGCGCCGGCTCGCCTGACGATATTGCTGACAATGCACGTACACGCGTGTCATCATAGTTGCCGGAATAGATTGCGTTCACTTTGATATCCGGATTTGCTGCTTCAAATTTGTCGACAATGCCGTCAACAACATTGGTCAGCGCGCCACCCACGGCAATCGGATAATACATGGTCAATTCGGTTTCAGCGTTCGCCGATACCGTAAGTCCGGCGAGCATCGCTGTCGCAAGGCTCAATCCCTTTTTAGAAAAGATTCTCATTATTTCCTCCTGTGGTTAAATGATCTGGTTGGGCTCGTGTCGGATTTATCAACCTTTTCAGATGTGGCGGCCCTGTGTATCGAATACGTGAAGGTCCTTGTCTTCAAACGTGATATCAACGGATTGCCCCTCTTTCATCAGCGCAAGACCAGGTTGCAGCAAAGCCAGGCCGGCTGCGTATTCATGGTCCAGACTGATCAGGGTTTCTGCTCCGAGAAATTCACTTTCACTGACTGTGCAGCTGAGGCGGCCTTTTCCCTTCGCCACCATCTTAACATTCTCGGCTCTGACACCGACTATCCTGTCTGTACCAAACCCCTTGAGAGCCGTTGACTGGATAAGCGCCATTGGCGGCGCTCCCACAAATTCAGCCACAAAGGTGTTCCGAGGCTTGCTGTACAAATCCTCAGGCGCCCCCACCTGCTGAATACGTCCTTCTTTCATCAGGACGACCACATCCGCCATGCTCATGGCTTCGGTCTGATCGTGGGTCACGTACACCACTGTAATTCCGAGATCCCGCTGCAGCTTCTTGATGTCCTTGCGAACCGAATTCCGGAGTTTGGCATCGAGGTTGGAGAGCGGTTCGTCCATCAGGCACAAACGCTGGCCAGCGACAATCGCACGGGCGAGCGCAACGCGCTGCCTTTGACCGCCAGACAGCTCGCCGGGTTTGCGCGCCTCATATCCGGTCAAACCGGTGATTTCCAAGGCACGCTTCAATTTCTCCTTGCGCTCAGCGGCTGGAACGCGTCGGACCTTGAGCCCGAAAATTACATTTTCAGCAACCGAAAGATGCGGGAACAATGCGTATGATTGAAAGACCATGGACAGATTTCGATCTGATGCGGCACTGGTTGTCACATCCCGCCCATCAATGAAAATCTGCCCCTCATCGGCCGCTTCAAGACCCGCCAATAAACGAAGTGTCGTTGACTTTCCGCAGCCCGAAGGCCCCAGGAGCGCAACAAAGCTGCCCTCCATAATGTCGAGGGAGATATTTTCAACGCCCAATTGGCCATTCCAGCGTTTGGCTACTTCTTTCAAGGAGACAAATGGTTCAGCCGTCATACAATTTCCCCTTCGGCCAAAACCAGCCTGCCATTGATTTGGTCAAGAAGTGGTGCGAAGGACGGGTCAGGGCGCCGGTCGAGAACGATTGTATCAATCTCGGTAATTTTGCCGCCAAGCGCCGGGGCCATACGGCCAAATTTCGACCAGTCGATTACCAGCATGCACTCCTGCGAATTCGCCCGGATTTTCTCGGTTACACGCACTTCGGCTGCATGAAACTCAAGCAGGTCGCCATCTTCCGCTATGCCGGCTGTGCCAAAGACTGCAAAGTCAGCCCGGTAACGCCCAAAGAATTCCAGGACTTCTTCTCCCAGTATATCCCGATCCGGCAAACGCAGTTCGCCACCCGGCAAAATGATACGGTTCGAAACCTCGTCACTAAGCGCCATTGCTGCACTTAAATTGTTTGTAATGACCGTCAGGCCTTTGTGGCGGCGCAATGCCTGAGCAACGCTGAGCGGTGTCGATCCAATGGAAACAAATATGGTTGAGCCATCTGGTATCAGTTTAGCTGCAGCTTCCCCGATAGCGCGCTTGCCGACCAGATTGGTTCCGGCACGTTGGTCGAAGGGCGTATTCAAGAATTCCTTGCTCAACTCTATCCGGCCGTGCACGCGGCGCAGCATATCGTCCTGGGACAACACATCCAGATCGCGCCTGATCGTTTGCATGGACACTTCCAGCGTCTCAGCCAGCGCCTCAACTGACATGGCGCCACGCTCCAGAACTAGTGCGGTAATCTGCTGTTTGCGTTTGTGTTTTTTGGACGACATTGTCGCCTCCACGACCTACCATTTGAATGAGGCTATTCTCACAAAAACAACAAAGCAACAAAAAAAGCCAATTCAATCTTTTAAAATGAGCAAATAACGAGTTTATTATGAAAAATTCCAGAAATTCGTGTGTATAGACAGGTAAATTTCCAAAATAGTGTAGTTTTGTTGTTTTTCTCTTCACTTTCTGCGGCCAGTCCGTGCTATGGATGAAAGAAAACCAATCCGAAATCCTGCGGAGCCTGAATGCTGACAACCCAAGCCATTTTTGATCGCTACCAGGAAGTCCGATCGCGACTTCCGCAACCTTCTTCGACACCAGAAACACGCGAGATCGGATCCTTGTTGGAAATCACCGATCAAATCGATGCGTTCGTGTTCGATGCCTTTGGCGTATTGAATGTCGGAGAAACCCTGATTGAGGGTGCTGATAAGCGTCTTGATGAGTTGCGGGTGCGCGGTGCTGCTATTCGAATTTTGACCAATGCGGCCAGCTATGATCAAGCGGGAACCATCGAGAAATTCAGACGATTGGGGTTGGGTGTTGTTGACGAAGAAATCATCACCAGCCGCGAGGCCACCCTGCAGCATTTGAGGGGAGGTAATTGGGGAGTAATTGCAGCAAGAGAAGATGCGCTCGGTGACCTTCCTGTTGATTTCATCCGGCTTGGCGATGAACCAGAAGCCTATGAGGTGGTCGACCAGTTTCTGTTCCTGTCGACTTCGGCGTGGTCAAATCCCCGGCAGGATATTCTCCTGACATCGATGCAAAACCGGCCCCGGCCAGTATTGATCGCAAATGCGGACATAGCTGCGCCCAGGGATGAAGGGTTCTCGTTGGAGCCGGGTCATTTCGGGCATCAGATTGCTGATCGCTTTCCTGATCACGTGCGCTTCTTCGGCAAGCCATTTCCGGAGGTCTATGAATTGATAGAGAAAACCTTGCCCGGCGTGCCCCGGAACAGGATTGCCATGTGCGGAGACACCTTGCACACAGATATCATTGGGGCGTGTGCCCGCGGATGGCGTACCGTCCTCGTTACGCAGGACGGGTTGTTCAGCAGGCATGATACCAGGGAGTTTTCAGAACAGTCCGGCATCTTTGCTGATTGGCGCATTGGCCGGATCTGAAGTGTAGATTTGTCGGTACTCGCGGGACACCTCCATTAAACTCCAACATTTGGCAATACCGCCAGACAAGAAACGGGTCGCTGGTTAAACAACAGGGCGGAAAATTCCCGCCAGCCGTTTCGACGACGAGAACGGGTCATGCTCCGCTTCAGGCATATGCGAAGTCTACAGAAAACCGCGTAGTTGCTCTTGACGAGTGGTGCCATTTGGGCGTGGCCTGATGCTGTGAGAACATTGACAAGTTGACCCGCTGGATTGGTTCCGCCAGAGGCGTTAGCGTTGTTGCATGACAAACATTTCCTAAAAACGACACCGATTTCCACCAGAGGTTATCCAGCATGCTGTTTGGCTGTACTTCCGGTTCACGTTGAGTTTTCGAGATGTGGAGGATCTTCTCGCAGAAGACCATGCCCAGGTTGCCGGTGGTATCTGGGCGAGGTGTTCGTGAAAATCAACGGGCAGACCCTCTACCTTTGGCGTGCCGTCGATGATGAAGGCGAGGTTCTGGAAGTCCTGGTTCAATCACGCCGGAACAAGAAAGCTGCATTGAAGCTGATGCGTAGATTGCTCAGGAAGCAGGGCCTCTTGCCCAGTGCAATCGTTGCAGACAAACTGCCATCATACGGTGCAGCATTTCGAGAACTCGGGCTATCCAGGCACCATGATCTTGGTGGCAGAAAGAACAACCTGGCTGAAAACTCGCATCAATCTGTTCGACGGCGAGAACGAAAGATGCAGTGGTTCAAGTCAACCAAATCGGCCCAACGCTTTCTCTCGGTTCATTCCTCAATCTACAACCTGTTCAACATCCAGCGTCATCTGAATTCGCGAGACACACTGCGCCAGTTTCGTCACGCTGCATCAGCAGAATGGGGTGACGTCGTCAGGGCTGCATTGGTAGTTGTCGTGACTGAGTTTGCTGCGCCCATAAGGCGTTAAGTTGTCAGAGCCCCGCAAACAGAGACTGGCGGCGCATCTGCCGAGATTGTCGCCATTACCATTGGTCTCGGCAGAGACGGGAAGCCGCTAAACCCCCGTTATGTCGGGACAAACCGGCACGGGTCTCGTCAGCGCAAGTTTGGGGCAGGTGGCTGGCTGGGGAACCTGGATTCGAACCAGGACTAACGGAGTCAGAGTCCGTGGGTCTACCGTTAACCTATTCCCCAACAGAACAGCTTGGTGCGGTGCAGTTGGCTTAGCCAATTTGCATGACCGGTGTCAAGCTTGCCGCACCGGCCTGGCGGCATCAGCCGCGCAGCTTCTGCATCAGTGATTCAAGTCCGTTGCCGGCAGGCTTTGCCGTTGGTGCGCTCGCCCGCGCAGGTGAGGGGCTTGCGGCTGCCTGGCCGCCGCCAATCTGCATGCCTGAAACGTCAAGCGGCTTCTTCAGCAATGAGGAACCAGCCCGTACCGCAGGTGCGGCTTCTGCCGCTGGTTGCGCTTGAACAGGCGTGGATTGTGCTGCAGCTGGTGCCGCTGCAGCGGGTGCAGGCTGCGGGGCGGGCGGAGCATGTGCGGGCGCTGGTTGGGGCTGTGCTGACCGCTGCGAGTTGGCGCTTGTCACCATGGGTTCAAGGTGCAGACCTTCCGCGCCGGGCGCGGTATCAGCATATTCAATTGCATAGGACTGCATCCGCCAGCGCGCGACAATGGCTTCCATGAAGCCCTCATCAGGCACATCGATGCTCCAGTTGCGGGTGAACGATGCTGTTGAACTCTTCGGCAGCGCGTCGCTCGGCAGAAGGTCGAACTTGATGCGCGTCGGCAGCGACACGCCTTCACCGAAAGTCACCGCTTCGCCAGTGCCCATGGTCGGCATGAACTCCAGCAGCGAAGCGGCTGCATCCGATATCCCGGCGCGCAGAATTTCCTGGTCGCGCTCGTTTGTCAGGCGCATCGAGAACACCGTGTTGCACTGTGACAGGATGGTTGGATCCAGCTCCGCCGGGCGCTGGGTGATGATGGCAAGCGAAACGCCGTACTTGCGGCCTTCCTTGGCAATGCGAGAGATGGCGCGCTTGGTTGGCTCAAATCCGGACGACTTGTCTGCAGGCACATAGCGATGGGCTTCTTCACATACAAACGTTATCGGCACCCGGCCCTGGCTCCACAGACCGAAGTCGAACGCCATGCGGGCAAGAACGGAAACACAAACATTGATCACTTCCGACGGCAGGCCGCCGAGCTCCAGAACAGTAATCGGCTTGTCATTGACGGGAATGCGGAAGATCCGTCCGACGACCTCGGCCATGTTGTCCGAAATCGTCATTTGCCCGAACATGAAGCTGTAGCGCGGGTCACGGGTGATTGTGTCCAACCGTGCCTTCAGCCGTTTGAACGGAGCCAGTTCGCCCTTCAGTTCAAGTTTTCCAAGATGTTCGTCGATCAGATACATCAGGTCAGATGAGCGGTAGGGCACCGGCGTATCCACACCGAGATTGACCAGTTCAGCAGGGTCCTTTGACCGTAATGTCGCTGGTGAAGCCGCCTTGTCGCGCTTTGTGTGCGCAGCATAGCGCGACTTTGCCAGTGGGATCAGCTCGCGCAGAATTTCAATGTCCTGCTCGCGGTTTGGCTGGTTGCCGATCATGATCTCGACGAACTCTTCGAAATTCAGCATCCAGAACGGCAAGGTCATGTTCTGCGGCTGAATGACCTCGGCATATTCCTTGAACGATGCTGCATACTCACGGTGAACGTCGAGCAGCAGAATGTGGGCTTTCGGGTTCTTTTCCAGAATGCGCCGTAGAATGAGGGCCACCGAACACGATTTGCCAGTGCCGGTTGTACCGAGAACTGCAAAGTGCTTGCCCAGCAGTTCGTCAATCTTGACCATTGCGGGAATTGACGGATCCTGCTGAATGTGGCCGATGCGGATGGACGTTTCGGTATCGCTGGCATATGCCATCGACAACTCGGCCTGCGAGGCGCGTGACACGACGCTGCCAAGGCCGGGATAGCAGGAAACACCGCGGCGGAAGCTCTTCGGATTGCCTTGTTCGTCTTTTGGCAATTCACCAATGAATTCGACCTCGACGATGCGCATTTCGGTCGCCTGGTTGTCATGCGACGGGGTAGGCGAGCTGAGTGCGGATACCAGAGCCAAGGTAATGGTGCCGTCGGTATCAACCTTCAGCAAGGTGCCGATTTCCGGCGACAATCCTGTGGTCTGGGTAAATGCATCTTCTGCATCCAGCAAAATGATGGCGTGTGCCCCGGTTACCGCTACAATGCGCCCGATGCGTTCGCTGGCTTTCTTCATGTCGCCCTGGGAAGTTTTGCTGCCCGCCCCTTGTTGAGTGGTCATAACTGTCGCCTTCTAGTGGATTGAGCCGCTCGCCGGGCCGGTTGCTGCTTCGCTGCTGCTGCCGTCTGGTGCGGTTACGGGCTGTGGGTGCTCTTGCGGGGCGATTTCAGATTTTGCCCGTTCTGTCGGAATCAGGAAAGTGGCGCTCGTTCCGACACCTTTCTGGCTTTGCAGCATGAACTTGCCTCCGTGAGACTTGATCAGGGCCATGGTGATAGGCAGCCCAAGGCCAGTGCCTTCGTTGGCGTCGCCATGACCACTGCGCACCTGGCCGAAAGGCTGCGTTGCCATGTGCAATTCTTCCTGGGTCATGCCCTTGCCATTGTCGATGACGCTGAAACTGATCAGCCGCTCGCCTTCCTGGGCGACGCTGACAAGCACATTGCCGTTGTCTCCGGTAAACTTGACCGCGTTCGACAACAGATTGAGCAATACCTGTTTCAATCGCAGTGGATCAGCTTTGACCATCGGCAGATTGTCAGCAATTTCACAATCCACAGTAATGCCCTTGTTCGCTGCGCGCATCTCGATGAACCGGAGACAGCTGGCAACAATGGGACCTGGGTCAAGCGTCTGCAGGTCCACGCTGAGTTTGCCCGCCTGTATTTTCGATACGTCAAGTATCTCGTTGATCAGCTGCAACAGGTGCTGGGCAGCCTCATTGATGTAGTTGGCATATTGCTGGGTCGTTTCTTCCGGCATTTTCGACTGCGTACGCAGCATGTCGGAAAAGCCTATGATGGCGTTGAGCGGGGTGCGCAACTCGTGGCTCATCGAAGCAATGAACTCCGATTTTGCCTTGGAGGCCAATTCAGCTTCCACACGCGCGGTATTGACCGCGAGTGTCGATTTCTCCTGTTGCTGTGCCAGCCGGATCTGCTCGGAAAACGCCCCGATCAGTGATCCTTCAGGAAACCAGCTCTTGCCATAGCTCTTCATGCACAACCCCTCAAGCTGCCCAACATAGCGCCCAAGGTCTAATCAGGCGTTAATGGCATCAGCCCGGAGGTTCACAAGCGTGCTTGTCCAATCTTGCAAAGCTGCTACACTGATCTGCAACGAAACGATTTGAGGCGGGCTGCTTTGATTTTGCCCCCTAATTGTCAGGCCCCAAGGGTCAGGCAGTCGGGTGTGGGCAGCGCAGCGGCCTGACAGGTGGAAGTTTGGGCGCTGAGGGCAAGACCGGCGCAAAACCAGCAAAATCACGTCGGCGCCATGGTTGGCATCTGCGCCGGCCACCGCGCGGCCGCGACCCATCTCCGCAAACTGTAGATCAGCCCAAGCACAGCGATGGCGATGTCGCGCGCACAGCCGGCAGGTTCACCCGTGTGGCCGGAGAGACAATTTACGGTGCGCTGGATCTGGGTACCAACAATTGCCGCCTGCTGCTTGCACGCCCGTCCGAAACCGGCTTTGACGTCGTTGACGCGTTTTCGCGCATAGTCCGGCTGGGCGAGGGGGTGTCGGCAACTGGTGATTTGTCCGCAGGAGCCATCGACCGCACAATCAAGGCGTTGCGGGTCTGCTCCAACAAGCTGAAATGGTGGGAAGTCTCCCGTTTCAGGCTGATTGCAACCGAGGCTTGCCGAATGGCCGGAAATGGCAACAGTTTCATCGATCTGGTGCGTTCCGAGATTGGCCTGGATCTTGAGATCATCGACAGGCAAACCGAGGCAAGTCTTGCCGCTGCCGGCGCATCGCCGTTGATTTGCGGCAACGCCAGGAGCGTGGTGGTTTTCGACATCGGCGGCGGGTCCACCGAGATACTCTGGCTGAATGTTGGCAAGGGCAGCTACGAAATCGTTGACTGGACGTCGATTCCGGCAGGGGTGGTCACCATAGCCGAGCAATTTGGCGGCAAGACGGTTACTGGTGAGAGTTTTGCTGCCATGCGGACCCATGTCCGGCAACTTGCAGCGCCTTTCGTTGCACGCTTGAAGTCTGATCGACAGCTCCCCGCCATACCGGATCATTTGCTGGGCACCTCGGGCACTGTCACCACGGTCTGCGGCATCCACCAGAACCTTCGCCGCTATGACAGGGCCAGGGTGGACGGCAGCTGGATGCTGGGCAGCGAGGTGAACGCTGTCACCAATGATCTGTTGTCGATGACCTATGACCAGCGCGCCGCATCGCCTTGCGTTGGTCCCGAGCGAGCCGACCTGGTTTTGGCCGGCTGTGCCATACTCGAGGAAATCCGAGAACTCTGGCCTGCAGAGCGCATAAGAGTTGCCGACAGGGGGTTGCGTGAAGGCATCCTGACATCACTCATGAACGAGGACGGAACATATGCCCGGCCCGCGTAGACCTGTTGGCAAAAAGCCGCGTTCGACCGGTTCGTCCGGCCGCAATGCGGCAGGCGTCAACCAGAAAGTGAAAACAGCGCGCGGGCGCCGGTTGTCATCAACCCGCTGGCTGGAGCGCCAGATCAACGACCCCTATGTCGCTCGTGCAAAGCATGAAGGCTTTCGTTCGCGCTCTGCCTTCAAGCTGGCCGAGATAGACGATGAGTTCCAGTTTCTCAAGCCCGGCGGCCGTGTCGTCGATCTGGGAGCAGCGCCGGGCGGCTGGTCGCAGATTGCTGCGCGCCGCACCAACGCCGATGCAGGCGAGGGCAAGGTCGTGGCCATAGACATGCACGGCATCGAGCCCATCGCCGGTGTCACCATCTTCAAGCAGGACTTTCTGGAAGAAGGCGCGGCACATGAGCTTATCAAGGCCCTTGGCGGCGACAGGGCCGATGCGGTGGTGTCTGACATGGCGGCCCATGCCACCGGTCATCGCCAGACCGACCACTTCAAGATCATGGCGCTGGCAGATGCAGGCCTGGAGTTTGCGCGCAAGGTGCTCAAGCCCGGCGGCACCTATGTTTGCAAGGTGCTGCGCGGTGGAGCAGAAGGCGAACTGCTGGCTGAAATGAAGCGCGAGTTCCGCGCGGTGAAGCACTTCAAACCCGCCTCAAGCCGCGAAGACTCTGCTGAACTGTTCCTCGTGGCGACGGGGTACCGTGGGTAGGGCTCGATGCCGATCCTCATTCCAGGTTGATGAATGCAAAATTCGGGGTGGCTCCAATGTCAGCTTGAAGTCCAAGCGTACCGGTTTCGCGGTCCCAAACGCTTGGCATCTGCTGCCCAGTCGAAGGCAGCAGGTCCTTGCTGGATGACTCCGCCAGAACCAGTAACCATTATGTCTGTCTCAATCCGATCAGCAAGGTTGACTAGCTTGTTGATTGAGCGTGTCGGGGCCCGCGCAGAGGCTGGCACCGCTTCCTCCGCACCACATTTACGCCGGAAGACGAGCCTCTAGGGTGAACGTTTCAAATGCATACGAGGGCCAGTTGAGTTGAGCGCGTTCAGGTCTCAATGCGCCTGCCGGGTAATTCCGTGTCTCGCGGTCAGGTTCAGTTCGAACTGGTAAACCCGCACTGCTGCTGTTCCATAGAAATCTGCTTGGTGATGCGGACGGCGTTCTGCGCGTATGCTTCCGTTACGGAACCCTTGTTCACGGTCTTGCCGCGCAACGGACTCACGTCCGGGCACAGATGGAAGACATGTGGCGTATCAGATGTCTTGGCACCATTTTCTGGTGCGATCCAGTAGACGACATCCTGACCGGCCGGGTTGTCGGCGTTCTTTGTCGCGTCTGCCACCGCAGATGAGTCCCTGGCAATGTCCTGTGCCTGCGCGGCAACCTCCGGTGAGCAGGCGGTGGTAGGCTCACCAGCCTTGATCTGGCTCGCGCATGTGTTCATGTCCTGTGTGTACTGCTCGACTGAGGGCGGGTTGTAGCTCACGCCCATGAGTGTGGCTATTACCGCCAGCACGGCACCAACGCCCCCCGCGATCTTCTTGTTCTTGGGGTCCATGTCCTTGTCCATGAGAATCAGGGCAAGCAGCGGCAGGAACGCGATCAGGGTGATGATCGCGCCAAGCTGGTTCTGGACGAAAAACTTGAACGGCTCTGCCTTGGTGGCCGGGTCGTGCTTGTTGGCGGCCTTCCACAGCAAGCTGCCGGCAATCGCAAAGATTGCAATTCCAACCAGGATGCCGATCAGCAGCGGAAGGTTTCCCTGGTCAAACTTGTTCTTGTAGAGCAGTACAATTCCGGCGATTTCACCACCGATGGCAACGATCCAGGAGAGCACCGCGAAAATGCGCAGGCGTTTGGCGGCAGCTCCTTGTTCTTGTGTCGCACGCCATTCCTTGGTGACATCCACATCTGCATTCGGCTTGTTTTCGGACATGTTCAGCTCTCCAAAAATCGGCGATTCTTTAGTGCCGACATCAAACCGCAAAGCTAAACCTCATCACAGGTGAAAGAAAGCATCATTATATGCCATGCCCGGGGTGTGGCGCATTGCCGCCGAAGCGCGCCGCTGAACGAAGCCTGCTGCATTTGAAACGTATCCGGGCCCGGAACAATTTGGTTGGGACACTGCCTCAACACCGGTCACCCTTGTTGTTTCCCCCTGCATATCTGCGCAGCTATCCGTTGCCCTCCCAAAATGCCACACCTGGCGGTGGATAACTCCCGCTTGCTCACAGCTTCAATCGGGTGTTACAGACAGTCGTCAATCTGGTTGCGAGTCGTGCGCGCCCTAGGGCGCATCTGCTCCGTGACACCCAAGGTGTGAAAGGATTGGCAATGACCGCCAAACTGCGTTCCGATACCATTCAGGAATATCTCACATTCGACGACGTGCTGCTGAAGCCCGCCGCTTCCGCGGTGCTGCCAGCCGATGTGTCTACGCGCACTCAGTTGACCCGCAGTATAGAGCTGTCGCTGCCCATCTTGTCGGCAGCCATGGACACCGTCACCGAGGGCAGGCTGGCCATCGCTATGGCACAGGCCGGTGGGCTTGGCGTGGTTCATCGCAATATGGACCCGGAACTTCAGGCCAATGAGGTGCGCCAGGTCAAGAAGTTCGAATCCGGCATGGTCGTGAACCCGGTGACCATTTCACCTGACAAGACCCTCGGCGACCTCCTGGAAATTAAGACGCGCCTCAAGGTGTCCGGTTTTCCTGTTGTCGATGACAGTGGCAAACTGGTTGGCATTGTGACCAACCGCGACGTGCGTTTTGAAGATGACCTGAACCGCAAGATCGGCGACCTGATGACCCGTGATCTGGTTACCGTGAAGGAAGGCGAAGGCAAGGATGTGGCGCGCCGGTTGTTGCACAAGCATCGCATAGAAAAACTGATAGTGGTCGACGACAACTACAATTGCACTGGTCTGATTACCGTCACCGACATGGACAAGGCTGCACTTCACCCCAACGCGGTGAAGGACGAGCAGGGCCGCCTGCGCGTGGCGGCCGCTACCGGCACAGGCGATGGCAACTACGCCCGCGCTGAAATGTTGATTGATGCCGAGGTTGATCTCGTGGTCGTGGATACCGCGCACGGCCATTCGCAGTTTGTGCTTGATCAGGTCAGGCGCATCAAGAAGCTTTCCAACAAGGTGCAGGTCATCGCCGGCAATGTTGCAACTGCTGACGCCACCCGGGCACTCATTGATGCAGGTGCTGATGCAGTAAAGGTGGGCATCGGCCCTGGCTCCATTTGCACCACCCGCATTGTCGCCGGTGTCGGTGTGCCGCAGCTTACCGCCATCATGGACTGCGCAGAAGGCGCCAGGGGCTCTGGTGTGCCGGTCATTGCTGATGGCGGCATCAAGTATTCGGGTGACCTGGCCAAGGCAATTGCCGCAGGAGCCAACGTTGCCATGGTGGGCAACCTGCTGGCCGGTACCGACGAAAGCCCGGGCGAGGTCTACCTGTATCAGGGCCGGTCCTACAAGTCCTACCGTGGCATGGGCTCGGTAGGCGCCATGGCGCGCGGCTCTGCCGACCGCTATTTCCAGGCCGAAGTGAGAGACCAGCTCAAACTGGTCCCGGAAGGCATCGAGGGTCAGGTACCCTACAAGGGGCCGGTTGGTGCAGTGCTGCATCAGCTTGCAGGCGGCTTGCGTGCAGCTATGGGGTACACCGGATCGGCTACCATCGAAGACCTCCAAACCCGCGCAGAGTTTCTGCGCATTTCTGGTGCCGGGCTTCGCGAAAGTCACGTGCACGATGTGCAGATCACCCGTGAATCGCCCAACTACCAGCAGGGCTAACGCGGGCGCAGCAGGTTTTCAGGAAAGGTTGGGGCGTATTGGAAAACTACAAATGGATCATCCTGGCGGCTTGCGCCCAGGCGTTTCTGACGATTGCGCTGGTGTTTGTGCTGGCTGGTCGCCGGCGCAGGGCGTTCGTCGCAAGGCAGGTTGGCAAAGACGCGATGCTGAACGACCGGTCGTGGCCTGACACAGTGCTGCAGGCCTCCAACAGCTTCAAGAGCCAGTTTGAAATCCCTGTGCTTTTCTATGCGGCAATCGCCATTGCCCTGGCCACCGGAATCACCTCGATCTACTTTGCGGTGCTGAGCTGGCTGTTCTTTGGAGCGCGTGTCATCCATGCCGTGGTGCATTGCAGCTCCAACGCGCTGGCACCACGCTTTTCATCGTTTCTGGTCAGCGTGATTGCTGCCAGTGCCATGTGGGGCGTCCTCGCCTGGCGCATGCTGGTAGGTGCCTGATGCATCTTTCAGGCAGGCTTTCCGCGGCAATCGAGGTCTTGGACGATGTGTTGAACCGGCACCGCCCGGTCAGCACCGCTCTGGCTGACTGGGGCAGGGCGCACCGTTTTGCGGGCTCTGGCGACCGCGCTGCTATTGGAAACATCGCCTTTGACGTCATGCGCCAGCGCGCGCTTCTGGCCGCCATCATGGGCGGGCAGGAAACACCGCGGGCTCTGGTGTTGGCTTGTGCCGTTCAGCTCATGGATACGAGCGTCGTTGAATTGAGAGAATTGTGTATTGCGCCGCATGGGCCAGGTGAACTGACAGACGACGAGCTGGCAAACCTGCAAACCATCGACACCAGCGCATTTGCCGCAAGTGCAAGAGCCAATGTGCCGCAATGGCTCATGCCTTCATTCGAGGCAGCATTTGCAGATGCTGCGGTGGCGCAGGGCGAAGCCCTCAGCATGCGTGCGCCAGTAGATGTTCGCGCCAACCTGCTCAAGACAACACCAGCCAAATTGCTCGCGCAGCTGGCAAAGTTTGACGCTATGCCGGCCCCGCTGGCGCCCGATGGCATTCGCATTGAGGTGCCCGAAGGCCTCAAACGCACCCCCAATCTTGAGGCTGAGCCAGCATTTCAGCGCGGCGCGTTTGAAATACAGGACGCAGCATCCCAGATTGCAGCCAGGCTTTGTTGTGCAGAGCCCGGCATGCAGGTCGCCGACATTTGTGCAGGCGCCGGCGGCAAGACGCTCGCGCTCGCTTCGATTATGGCCAACAAGGGCCAGATTCATGCCTGGGACGCAGACCGCAACCGGTTGAAGCCCATCATCGCACGCCTTCAACGCGCAGGCGCACACAATGTGCAGGTCATCCCTGCCGATGAGCCAGACAAGGTTGATGCGCTGGCAGGCAAGATGGACCGGGTGCTGGTGGATGCGCCATGCTCAGGGTCTGGCTCATGGCGGCGCAAGCCTGATGCCAAGTGGCGGCTGACACCCGAAAGCCTGGCCAACCGGCAGACTGACCAGCAGCTTGTGCTGTCGCGTGGCGCGTCTTTGGTCAAGCCCGGCGGACGATTGATCTATGTTACATGCTCGCTGCTGCCGGAAGAGAACACAGCGCAGGTCGATGCCTTCCTGAAGGCCAATGCAGATTTCGCCGTCATCCCTTTTGCGCAAGTTTGGGCGCAATGCCTGCTAGCCGATGCGCCGGTGTCTTCAGACGGGCGCACAGACACGTTGTTGCTTTCTCCAGCCGATCACGGCACCGACGGCTTCTTCGTCGCAGTGATGCAACGCAACTAACTGACGTGGCTGCCGCGCATCTGACGGATAGCCTTCCTCACGTCCAGCCATGCTGCTGCGTGCAGCAATTCGCCTGATTTGCGCAGGTCATTGGCCTTCTTGGCGGCAATCACCTCGGCCTGGTCACCATAGGTTTCCATAAGGGCACGCGCGTGTTCTGCTGTGTGTACGGCATTCATTGGTATGACCTCCTTTATGCAGGGGCAGCCCTCCAGCACCTGCATACTAGCACAAAAACAGCCGGAACTGTGCATATGGCTGGTTGTAATCGCGCGATCTTGTTGCGGACTCGCCTCAGTTTCTGTAATTGCCCGATATGACAGACAAGCTCCTCATCATCGATTTCGGTTCACAAGTCACCCAGCTCATTGCCAGACGGCTGCGCGAACTCAATGTCTATTGTGAAATCCACCCGTTTCAGAAGGTCACGGATGCGTTTCTGAAGGAGTTTGCGCCCAAGGCGGTGATCTTCTCCGGCGGGCCGGCCTCGGTGTTCGACGAAGGTGCGCCAATGCCGCCGTCATCGGTGTTTGAGATGGGCGTGCCCATTCTTGGCATCTGCTATGGCCAGCAGGTAATGATGCATTGTCTGGGCGGTCACGTAGAACGTGGCCACGGCACGGCAGAGTTTGGCCGTGCCTATGTTACCCCTGCGCAGCAGCAATTGCACCTGCTTGACGGTTGGTTTGCCGATGGTGACGAGCAGGTCTGGATGAGCCATGGCGATCATGTCTCTAAGATCGCGCCGGGCTTTGACGTATATGGCACATCGCCCAATGCGCCCTTTGCCATTACGGCAGACAAGTCGCGCAACTTTTACGCCGTGCAGTTCCATCCTGAAGTACACCACACGCCGCACGGCAAGACGCTGTATTCGAACTTCGTCAGGCTGGCGGGCTTCACTGGCGACTGGACAATGGCTGCCTACAAGGACGAGGCCATTGCCGCCATCCGCGCGCAGGTAGGGTCGGGCAGGGTCATTTGCGGCCTGTCCGGAGGCGTGGATTCTTCTGTGGCTGCTGTGCTCATTCACGAGGCCGTCGGCGACCAGTTGACCTGTATACTGGTTGACCACGGCCTGATGCGGAAGGACGAGGCTTCGCAAGTTGTCACCATGTTCCGTGAGAATTACAACATTCCACTGGTGCTGGTAAACGCTGCTGACACCTTCCTTGATGCACTTGAAGGTGAAAGCGATCCCGAGAAAAAGCGCAAGACCATCGGCAGGCTGTTCATCGAGGTATTCGAGGCAGAGGCAAAGAAGGTGGGTGGCGCAGACTTTCTGGCGCAGGGAACGCTTTACCCGGACGTCATTGAGAGTGTGTCTTTCTCTGGCGGCCCATCGGTCACCATCAAATCACACCACAATGTCGGTGGCTTGCCCGAGCGAATGAACATGCAATTGGTTGAACCATTGCGTGAGCTGTTCAAGGACGAAGTGAGGGCGTTGGGCCGCGAGCTTGGCCTGCCCGACAGTTTCATTGGCCGCCATCCGTTCCCCGGTCCCGGTCTTGCCATTCGCTGCCCAGGCGGCGTCACCCGCGACAAGGTCAAGATCCTGCAGGAAGCTGACGCCATCTATCTGGACGAGATCCGCAAGGCCGGCCTGTACGATGAAATCTGGCAGGCCTTTGCAGTGCTGCTGCCGGTGCAGACCGTCGGCGTCATGGGCGATGGCCGCACCTATGAATTTGTTTGCGCGCTGCGGGCAGTCACATCGGTTGATGGGATGACGGCTGACTTTTACCCGTATGATATGGAATTCCTCGGTCGTGCCGCCACGCGCATCATAAACGAAGTCCGCGGTATCAACCGCGTCGTTTATGACGTTACCTCAAAGCCACCGGGAACAATCGAGTGGGAATAGTCCGCGCGTGGATTTGCGACAATCCGGCTTCATTCATCCGTTGAGTTGTTGTCGCTATCACCGACGGGATCCACCGGTACACCTGGTTCTGGTGGCGAGAATTCGGGCTTGTTCGCTTCGATTGCGGCAGGGTCGGACTTGCCGCTCACCAGCAGTTGTTGCGCACATTCCGCCCACACAAGAGCGTCGCTTAGCCCAATCAGCGAGAACGCAATGTTGCGTTGTTCACCGTCGCGGGTGTTGTAGTTCCAGCTAATCTGGTTGCCCGGTTTGGCCTCCGCCAGGATCATATCTGTAATGCTTGCATCCAGCGCATACTCGTTGACTGCGCCAGGTGTTGAAACAAGGTTGGCGGGAACCTGTATTGCCGCGTTGTTGTCAATCTTCAGGGCTAGTCCGGCTTGTGTGTCAGCAAGCTCAAGTACATCCACCAGCATGACCTGCCACTTTGATTGCGGAGTATTACGCTGAAAGGCAAAGGTGTGGCTGAAGCCAAGTGGTGCAGCCTGATCCAGCCGGTGGGTGACGACACGGCATCGCGCTCCCGGCTCACATGAGGAAATAAATGCCTTTGAATAGATGCGCGTGTCATTGAATTTCTGGAACGCGGCCTGTCCACAAACCTCTAACGCTGCAGCACTTGCGCCAGTACTGCACAGGATAATGACGGCCAGCAAAATTGTTCCGGATCTCGTTTTCATCTTTCACCATTGGCACACGTCACACACACTGCGGCGGCGGGGTCGATCTCAAGCCTTCTGGCGGCTATTGCCTCGCCGCAGTTCTGGCACCAGCCATACTCGCCTTCGTCCACCTGCTTCAAAGCTTGCTCAATCCTGGCAATCTGTGCCGCGCGAGAGCGTTCCTGCGCTTGCGCCATGGCCTGGCGCTGCATGGCATCCATACGCGACAGCCGCCCGACGGATTGTTGATCCAGTTCCACAGCGCCGCGGTCTCCAGCTGAAAGAGATGACAAGTCCAGCAGTTCCTGCCTGCGAGCCAGCAGGCGTTTGCGTGCTGCGTCGAGGTTGTTGGCTGGTGTCACTATTGCGCCTGGGCGCAATCGACCCAGTCCACCGCCTTCGCCAGATCAGTCAGTCCAACTTCGTGCGTTACCTTTTCGCCACCAACCAGTTGCACAACAGCTTGCATGCTGTTTGACTCAAGCATCGTGGAAACAACGATCTGTGATACATCGTCATCCACGCGAATGCTTTTCATGTCTTCTGCTGCAATGATGAAATCCGGTGCAACCCGGGTTTCGTCATCGCCGTTGAACACGAGGTCAATTCCTGCACCCGAGTCAATCTGTGAAGGCGATGTGACCAGCGCAAGCCATGATCCGTCCAGCGAGGCGCGCTCAATGGCAAATGTCATACCACCAGCCTTTGACAGTTGAATTGTGCACAGGCTTTGTTTGGCGCAGGTGGCTTCGAGGCTTCCTGCCTGAACCATCATCACACCGTTCATATCCTTGGCGTCCATGCCGCACACTTCTGCGCCCAGGGCCGGCGACGCGACTGCCAGCGCGATGCCTGCAAGTGCGGCTGTACGAATGCGTTTGTTCACGGGTGCGTTCTCCTGTTTGAGCCAATCTCGTGCTTGTCCATACATGACATTTCAGTCACGTCATGGTCAATCACTGTGGCAACAGTTAGAGTGGCCACAACGATTCTTTTATTCGTATGATGGTGCAACCGAAATATTCGGTTTCGCCCCTGCTTCCGAGGTGGACATGACAATACTTATCTGGGGCATGGTGCTGTTTTTCGGCATTCATCTGTTCTCCATGACACCATTGCGCGAAGGTGTCGTGGTGCGGCTTGGTCTGAACCCGTACAAGGGCCTGTACTCCCTTGTATCGATAGTCGGTCTCGGCCTTATGATCTGGGGCTTCAGCCGAGCGCAGTCCGGCCCGGATGCCTTCCCGTTCTACGAATTGTGGCCTGAAGGCCGCCATGTAATGATGTTGATGGTGCTCGTCGCATTGATCTTGCTTGCCGCATCCCACATGAAAGGCCACATCAAGAAGATCGTGCGCCACCCCATGTCTGCCGGCATTGCGCTGTGGGCATCCGCACACCTGCTTGTCAACGACAAGCTTTCCGAGCTCTTGTTCTTCGGCGGTTTTCTTGGTCTGGCAGTTCTCGACATCATCGTGTCAAGCATGCGCGGCAAGGGACCCAAACACGAGCCGCAGGTGAAACACGACATAATCGCTGTGCTCGCCGGTGCCGCACTTTTCGCCGTGATCTTGATGCTGCACCAGCGCCTGTTCGGCGTCTCACCCATGCTCTAGGGGATAGCCATGTTGCTCGCATTTGCCGTGGCATTGTTTGCCGGGCTACATCTTGTGCCGGCATTTCCTGCCTTCAAGGCGCGTCTCAAGGACAAGCTGGGTAAGAAGTATGGCATGTTGTTCGCCATCGGAGCGGTGGCTTCACTGGCGCTCATCGTTGCGGGCTGGCAGCAGGCAGACCGCGCACCGGTCTACGATCCACCGGCTTGGGGATTCTCGGCAAATGTTGGCTTGAGCCTGCTGGCAGCACTGCTGCTTGGCGTGTTCCTGTTCCGCGGCAAACTGCGCCAGCTGCTACGGTTGCCACTCGCCATGGCTGTCGTTGCCTGGGCAACGGGGCATCTGCTGGCCAATGGTGACAAGGCAAGCATCGTCCTGTTTGGTGGCATGCTGGCTTATGGTGTTGTGCATTTGGCCGCTGGTCTGGTGCTTGGTTTTCGTCCATCGCCCGAAGTGCGCCAGGGCCACGACATGCTTTCGCTGTTCGTTGGTCTTGCCCTGTTTGGAGTGATGGTGCAAATGCACCAGTTTTTCCCTGGAGTAGCGTTGTTTTCCATCCAGGACATGGCGATATTCGCAAAGTAATCGGTGGGCACTTGATCCCCGTAAGCCGGGGTTGAAAAGCAGGAGGTTGTCTTGTCCGTTCAAAAACAGATACGCCGTATCACGGCCCCGGACATAGCCGCGCGCAAGGGCGGCGAACCCATTGTATCACTGACCGCCTATCATGCGCACACCGCATCAATTGCTGACAAATACTGTGACTTCCTGCTTGTCGGAGATTCGCTGGGCATGGTCATGCACGGATTTGAATCGACCGTGCCTGTGCCCCTCGACCTGATGATCATGCACGGCAAGGCGGTGGTACGCGGTTCAGCGCGCGCGCTCGTGGTGGTTGACATGCCTTTTGGCACATATGAGGAAAGCCCGTCCGTTGCTTTCAGAAATGCTGCCCGCATCATGAAGGAAACCGACTGTGGTGCGGTCAAACTGGAGGGCGGTATTCACATGGCTGAGACCATCGCCTACCTTTCACATCGCGGCATACCGGTCATGGCCCACATCGGTCTGACGCCGCAATCCATCAACACCATTGGCGGTTTCAAGACGCAAGGCCGTCAGCGCGCCCAATGGGCGGCTATCGAAGCTGATGCCAAGGCGGTGTCCGATGCCGGAGCTTTTTCGGTGGTGCTTGAGGCGATGGCAGAACCGCTTGCCGCAAAGTTGACGAAAGCAGTGCCCATTCCCACCATCGGCATTGGCGCATCTGCCGCATGTGATGGTCAAATTTTGGTCATGGAAGACATGCTTGGATTGAGCCCGCGCGTGCCGAAATTCGTCAAGGAGTTTGGCAAGATCGGCCGCGCCATCGACAGGGCCATCAAGCTCTATGCAAACGATGTGCGTGAGCGCCAATTTCCTGCGTTGGAAAATACCTACGATGTAAAGGATTGAAACCATGCTCGCCGTCACTCGCCGGGAATTGTTGGCAGGCACTGCCGCTTCCGTTGCGCTGGCCATGCTGCATTCGCCGGGGTGGGCTGTTACATCCGAAGACGGGTTCCAGGAATTGAAGACCGAAGTGCTGCCCAAGCTGCTCATGGAAGGCGGCAAGGAAAGCAAGTTGTGGGCATACAACGGCATCAATCCGGGCCCGGAGATCAGGCTCAAGCGCCATCAGGAAGTGAAGGTCCGGCTGATCAACGGCCTCGATGAACCTACCATGATCCATTGGCACGGTATCCGCATTGACAACGCCATGGACGGTTCGCCCCTGGTCCAGAACCCGGTCAGAACGGGTGAGGCCTTTGACTATGAGTTTGCCGTGCCTGATGCGGGCACCTACTGGTACCACCCCCACATCGATGCCTCGCGGCAGCTGGAGCACGGGCTTTATGGGCCATTGATTGTTGAGGAGGACACCCCGCCGCCAGACACCGAGGACATTGTTCTGGTGCTTGATGACTGGTTGCTCAATGATGATGGAACCTTGAACACCGAGGCATTCGGCGATATCCGCATCGCCGCGCATGGCGGGCGGTTGGGCAACTGGTTCACCGTCAATGGCCAGTCGCGCCCGCGATATGATGCGCCCAAAGGCAAGCGGCTGCGGCTGCGCCTCATCAATTGTGCCAATGCGCGTGTGATGAACATCCAGCTCAAGGGGGCCGACGCTGCCATCGTTGCAATTGATGGCCAGCCTTTGCCGCAGCCGCGGCAGCTTGCTGACAAACCGGTCGAACTGGGGCCTGGCGCGCGCGCCGACCTGATTGTCCGCCGTGGTAGTGAAGAAATTATCATAGGCAACGTTGACCCCAGAAACGAACCGCTGGAAGTCGCCTATTTCACACGCACCGGTGAAGAAGCCCCACCTGACACAGACCCGATTGAACCGTTGCCGGGCAACGGCTTGCCGGAAAGCATTGACATCACCGGCGTCACGCCCGTCGAACTGGTCATGGAAGGCGGAGTGCATGGGGGCATGCAGTCAGCGATGCTGAAAGGGCGCAAGATGGACATGCGCGAGCTGGTGCAAAATGACATGGCATGGGCGTTCAATGGTGTAGCCGGTATGACCGAGGTGCCTCTGGTCTCCGTCATGGAAGGCGACACTGTCGTCATTGACCTGATCAACAAGTCTGCCTGGCCACATGCCATGCACCTGCACGGCCATCACGTGAAGCTGCTTGAGGTTGACGGCAAAGCTGCAGAAAATCAGGACTGGCATGACACGCTGGTCATGCAAGCCAACAGTAAGGCGCGAGTGGCATTCATTGCTGACAATCCTGGCAAGTGGATGCTGCATTGCCACATGCTGGAGCATCAGGAAGCGGGCATGATGACATGGTTATCGGTCGAAACCGGTTGAATTTGCTCTCAATGGACAAATCTTCATCTGAAATTGCCTTGAAAGCACTCATCGTGTGCTTTACCCAGTGATGGCAACCTTACCGCTCCGGCGCTCATTTGCCCACGGTACAACAAGCGGACTGACCAATGAGTGACGATGGATTGTTTCGCGAGGTGGACGAGGAAGTCCGCCGCGAAAAGGCAACAGAGATCTGGAACCGGTTTGGCACACTGATTGTTGCCGCCTGTCTGGCTGTTGTGCTGGGTGTCGGCGGCCACAAGGCATGGCAGTATTGGCAGGCGCAGCAGGCCGAAAAGGCGGGGCTTGCCTGGTACGAGGCAATGCAGCTTTCGCGCCAGGGCAAGTCGGCTGAAGCAGAAGCCGCATATGCTGAAATCAGCGGCTCGGGGCACGCTGGGTATTCCGTTCTTGCCAAAATGTCCCAGGCTGCTGCTCTTGGCCAGGATGGCAAGACGGACGAAGCCATAAAGCTTTATGACGAAGTGGTTGCCCAGGCTTCTGCCGACAAGCCATTGCGCGAGGCCGCAAGGGTGCGTGCCGCGTACTTGCTTGTCGACTCCGCCAGTGTGGAGGACTTGACCAGCCGCCTTGAAGGGCTGGCGGGTGACAACTCGTCATGGCGCCATGCAGTGCGAGAGATACTTGCCCTTGCCAATGTGCGTGCTGGCAACATCCAGGCTGCCGATGAACAAGTGAAAAAAATTCTTGCCGACCCGGCGACCCCTGCAGCATTGCGCACCAGATCAGCGCTCGTGGCTGCGCAGATCAAGGTCATGTTGCCGGCGTCTGCTGCCAACTAGAAAGCACCTCGAAATGGCCGCTGACACAAAGCCTGCCCGGCTGCCCGTGCTGGCCATCACCGGAAGGCCCAATGTCGGCAAGTCCACCTTGTTCAACCGGTTGACCGGCAAGAAGCTGGCTCTTGTTGATGACCGGCCCGGAGTGACCCGTGACCGCCGCGAAGGCGATGCGCGTCTGGGTGCATTGCGCTTTCGCATTGTTGATACCGCCGGTCTGGAAGACGCCGCGCCGGAAACCCTGGCTCGCCGGATGACCGAGCAGTCACGCCACGCCATCGAACTGGCCGATGTTTGCCTTTTCATGATCGACGCGCGCGCAGGCGTGACCCCCGCTGACGAACACTTCGCCAGCATTGTGCGCAAGACCGGCAAACCTGTCATCGTGGCAGCCAACAAGGCCGAAGGCGGCAAGGGCGCGTCCGGCATGATCGAAGCCTACTCGCTTGGCCTTGGTGAACCGGTTGCAATTTCAGCTGAGCATGGTGAGGGGCTGGGCGACCTGCACGACGCGCTGGAAGAGGCATTCCGCCTGCACGGCCCCGTTGTTGACAGTTTTTCTGATGACGTGACCGATGACTTCGACGACGTGGTCGAATTTGACCCCGATGACGAGACCGCGGGAGAGCTTGAGCCAGAACGCCCGCTGCGCCTGGCTATTGTTGGCCGGCCCAATGCAGGCAAGTCCACCCTGATCAACCGGCTGGTTGGCGAGGAGCGCATGCTCACCGGACCTGAAGCCGGCATCACCCGGGATGCAATCTCGCTGGACTGGGAATGGAACGGGCAAAAGATCAAACTGTGGGACACTGCCGGTATGCGCAAGAAGGCGCGTGTCAATGACAAGCTGGAAAAAATGTCGGTGTCTGACGGCCTGCGCGCCATCAAGTTTGCCGAAGTTGTGGTTCTGCTCATTGACGCCACCCAGCCACTTGAAAAGCAGGACTTGCAACTTGCATCGCTTATGGCGCGTGAGGGCAGGGCAATGGTCATCGCCATCAACAAGTGGGATCTCATCGAGGACAAGGACGCGGTTCGCCGCGACATCGAGCTGGAGGTCACGCGCCTGTTGCCGCAAGTGGCCGGTATAGCCGTTGTCACCATTTCCGGCCTGGGCGGGCGAGGTGTTCACAAGCTGATGCCCGCTGTCATGGAAACCTACAAACTGTGGAACAGGCGAATTGCCACCAACCGGCTGAATGGCTGGCTCGAAGGCCAGATCCAGCGCCACCCGCCGCCAGCGCCCGGTGGCCGCCGCATCCGCCTGCGCTACATGACCCAGGTGAATGCCCGCCCGCCGACATTCGTCATCTTCTGCTCTAACGCCGCCAACATGCCAGAAAGCTATACTCGCTATCTTATCAATGGCTTGCGGGAAGATTTTGATATGTGGGGGGTGCCTATCCGCATCAATCTGCGCGAAGGCAAGAACCCTTATGCACCGCGCGCCAGGAAGCGTTAGCGCCCATCAGACACGTACCGGGCGCTGACTTCGCCCAGTTCGGCGCAAGTACTTATAATCTCGTCACCAGCCTCGATGTAAACCAGTCCAGTGACCACTCCCGTCGTGATCACGTCGCCCGCCTTCAGCATCATGCCGTGTGTGTTGAGATAGTTGGCAAGCCAGGTCAGCGCCTTGTCAGGCCCGCCCAGCGCCTTGGCACCCACACCAGTTGTGTTTGCCTGGTCATTCTTGGACACAAACAGTTCCAGCGCTCCATAGGCTCCTGCCGCAAGAACCGGGTTGCCGGGGCCAAGCACGAACGCATCATTGCACCCGCCGTCAGCGATGTTCCATGTGTTGCCGTCTTCCAGCCCGCCTGGCAGGCGCCTGTTCACCAGCTCCAGTGAAAGGTGCACCGAGGCCGCCGCCGCCAAAACCTCCGGTACGCCGCGATCACTGCTCGTCGGGGCAAGATCATGTGCCATGGTGAAAGCAATCTCAGGTTCGACAAGCCGGATTGCAGATTGTCCAAATGGCACTTCACCATCGTTTGCGAAACTGCGCTCCTGGTACAGCGGTCCGGGGAAGGGGCCTCTGGCCCGTAGCATGTCTTGCGCCATCTTGCTGGTGCATCCGATCTTCCACCCGGTCTGTGTCCAGCCTGTCAGCTTTGCAGCTTCACACTGGAGCTTGAACGCCT
Source organism: uncultured Alphaproteobacteria bacterium (assembly GCA_963787895.1). GTDB lineage: Bacteria > Pseudomonadota > Alphaproteobacteria > Rhizobiales > Aestuariivirgaceae > Anderseniella. Next base: position 775,758 of record CAWBEX010000007.1, read on the forward strand.
CTGTTTCATCGCTTGGCGCATCACCCGGATAGCTGTTCAGTTTGGTGCCAGATGTTCGTGCGTCCGCAAGTGTCTTCGCAATGGTCATGGTCTAGCTCCGTCTGGTCAGTGAGCCATTCCTGAAGTCAAAGATGGCACCATTGCTTGTGCATTCAGGCAGGCACAGCTCAATCGTTGCATCAGCCAGCTGTTCAGGCGTTGCCAGCGTCGCCTGGTCTTCGCCCGGCATCGCCTGCCGGCGCATGCGCGTGGCAATCGGGCCGGGGTTCAACAGGTTGACCCGCGCGGGCGTTGTTGCAAGTTCTGCGGCCCAGGTTGCTGCCAGTGCTTCCAGTGCTGCCTTGCTCACAGCGTATCCGCCCCAATAGGCGCGGGCATTTCTTGCCGCACCGGATGTTACAAACACCGCCCTGGCTGCATCCGATGAACGCATCAGCGGTTCCAAAGATCTGATCAGCCTGTAGTTGGCGGTCACGTTGACTGCCATCAGGTCGTCCCAGGTGCCCGGTTTCAGGTGTTGCAAGGGTGTGAGTGAACCGAGGATGCCTGCATTGCCGAAAAGTATGTCGAGCTTGCCCCAGCGTTCCGCGATTGGTGGTCCCAGCCGGTCGATACCTTCCATGTCCTTGAGATCCAGCGGCACCAGCGTTGCTGAGCCTCCAGCCGCCTGGATTTCGTCGTCCAGTTCTTCCAGACCGCCTACGGTTCGCGCCACTGCAATGACGTGTGCTCCATCGCGCGCCAGCCGCAGCGCAATCGACTTGCCAATGCCGCGCGAGGCGCCGGTAACCAGGCCAACGCGGCCTTCGAGTTTCTTCGCCATGTAAAAGTACCTAGCCGGCTTCGGCCAGCAGCGAGAGTTGATGCGGGTTTCCGCCCCCGGAATAATCCGTCAGCGGCGTTGGATAGTCGCCGGTAAAGCAATGATCGGTGAATTGCGGGTGGCCCGCGTCGCGGTGATCGTAGCCGGTGGCCTTGTAGATGCCTTCCACTGACAGGAAGGTCAGCGACTTGACGCCTATGTATTTGCTCATTTCATCAATCGTGTGAGTTGCAGCCAGCAGGGCTTTCTGCTCCGGTGTGTCAATGCCGTAGAAATCAGGATGCGTAATTGGTGGTGAGGCAATCGCCATGTGCACTTCCTTGGCGCCTGCATCGAACATCATCTGCACGATCTTCACTGATGTGGTGCCGCGCACGATACTGTCATCCACCAGCATGATCCGCTTGCCTTCGATCACTGCCCTGTTGGCATTGTGTTTCAGTTTCACGCCGAGCGCGCGAATTTGCTGGGTTGGCTCGATAAAGGTGCGCCCGACATAGTGGTTGCGGATGATGCCAAGCTCGAACGGGCGCCCTGCCTCCTGCGCGAAACCGATAGCTGCGGGCACGCCAAAGTCAGGCACAGGAATGATCACATCCACATCTGCGCCGGACTCGCGCGCCAGCTGGCGGCCCATTTCCTTGCGCACCTGGTATACGGAGCGTCCGCCAATGATGCTGTCAGGCCGTGAAAAGTAGATGTACTCGAAAATGCATGGTCTTGCCGGTTGCGGTGGAAAAGGCTTGATCAATTCAACACCGTCTTCGGTGATGATAACCACTTCGCCGTTTTCCACCTCACGCACGAATTTCGCGCCGATGATGTCCAGCGCACATGTCTCGCTGGACAGAATGTAGCTGCCGTTCAACTCACCAAGCACAAGTGGTCTTATGCCGAGCGGGTCACGCGCGCCAATCATCTTCTTTGATGACATGCAGACCAGCGAATACGCACCTTCCAGGGCCCGGATGGCGTCAATGAAGCGATCCACAAGCTGTCTTTGCCGCGAGCGTGAAACCAGGTGCAAAACAGCTTCGGTGTCTGAGGTGGACTGGAAAATGGCACCATCGCCAATCAACGACTTGCGCAGAGTCATGCCGTTGGTGATGTTGCCGTTGTGCGCCACCGCAAAGCCACCGGTTGAGAGTTCCGCAAACATCGGCTGCACGTTGCGCAACACCTGTTCACCGGTTGTGGAGTACCGCGTATGGCCAACAGCGGCTTTGCCTCTGAGCCGCTCCATGGTGGATGGTTTTGAGAATGCATCGCCTACAAGCCCGATGCGGCGCTCGGAGTGGAAGCGTTGCCCGTCAAACGAAACTATACCGCATGCTTCCTGGCCGCGGTGTTGCAGGGCATGCAGGCCAAGCGCTGTCAATGCAGCGGCGTCTTCATGGCCAAAAACCGCAAACACGCCGCACTCTTCGCGAAGCGTATCGCCGTCCATGTCCAGTTCGAAGTCCAGCTTTTCCCGAGCGTCTGTCATCTTGCCCTGCATGTCCTCATCCGTCCTGGAATGTTTCATCCGGCTTACTGTTGCCCCTGTGTACTCTCGATGATCTGGTCCAGCGTGCTGCGCTGGTTCGGCTTGTACCCGGTATCGTCGCCGGTTGTGCTGGAGCCTTCTGCATCGCCGCGCGAGCCGAGCGTTTCCGGATTGCCGATCTTGCTGTTCAGGTCGTCTGCCAGGTCCGGCGACATCCAGCCCAGGGTCAGCAACGTGTCAACCATGAACGTGGAGGTGCCAGTCATCAGCGGCAACAGCGAAGCGTCACGAACAGCCGGATCCACCTTGTCGCGAGGTGTCAGCCATGAATAGAAAATGAAAATCGCCATCATCAGCGCAAGCCCGCGCACCATACCGTATATGAAGCCAAGAGTGCGGTCGATCGGGCCTGCAGACGAATCAAGCAGCGCATCTGATATCCGCACAGAGATCATCGACAGAACAATGAGCACGACCAGAAATGATATGCCGGCGATGGCGATTGTAATCAGTATGTCATTGTCACCCACATAGGGCAGAAGCAGTTCTGACGCCTTGGTTCGAACCTGCGGTGAAAACAGCGCCAGCGCCGCTGCTCCTGCCGCGCCGCCCCAGGCCACAAGCGAGAGTATTTCGCGGGTGAAGCCGCGCATGATGGCAAGCAGGCCGGAGATCAGCATGACCGCTATCAGGACCAGATCAGGCCAGGTGAACGACATCGCAGCAAAACTCCCCGGATTTCACTCAAAGCGCCTCAGCGGGGAAATTCGCTGCCCGGCACCAGATGGCAAACACGTATCCACCCAATCCTTGTTGAATGGAAGGGCACTATGTGGCACGTGGCGGGCGGAAAATCAATGTGACACTGGCATTGCCCGCAACATGGCAGTGCACAATGTGTCCAGCCCTGCAAGCGGATTCAGGCTTTCGGTAATCCGGCAATATAGGCAACCAGATCCGCCACACAGGCCATCTGCCGCAGGGTTGGCTCATTGCGCTGCTTGATTTCCCCGCCAGACGCAACAATTGCCGTTTGCAGCCCAAGCTTGGCAGCCTCCCGCACCCGCTGGTCGCTTTGGCCCACTGGCCGCAATGCGCCAGACAGCGCAATCTCGCCAAACAGAGCACATGTCGGTGGAATCACTGCTCCGGTCAGCGACGATACAAGTGCTGCGGCCACAGCCATGTCTGCTGCCGGTTCCTTGACCTTGATGCCGCCTGCCACGTTCAGATACACATCCTGCTGGCCGACATTGACCCCGCCATGCGCTTCCAGCACAGCAAGCACCATGGCCAGACGGTTCTGGTCCCAGCCAACCACTGCGCGCCGCGGCGTACCCAGTGCCGAAGGTGACACCAGCGCCTGCACTTCCATCAGCAGCGGACGCGTGCCTTCCATGCCCGCAAAAATTGCAGAACCCGGGGTAGGGGTCTCGCCTGAGCCCATGAACAGCCTGGAAGGGTTTTCCACTTCGCGAAGCCCGGCATCGGACATTTCGAACACACCGATCTCGTCAGTTGGCCCGAAGCGGTTCTTGACTGCCCGCAAAATACGGAACTGATGCCCCCGGTCACCCTCGAAATACAACACAGTGTCCACCATGTGCTCGACCACTTTGGGCCCGGCAATCTGGCCGTCCTTGGTGACATGGCCCACCAGCAGCACCGCACAGCCCTTCTGCTTGGCAAAACGGATCAGGGCTTCAGCGCCTGCGCGAAGCTGCGATACCGTGCCCGGTGCGCTTTCGATTACCGGAGACCACAGGGTCTGGATGCTGTCGATAACCACCACGGCAGGCGGTTCGCCCTCGTTCAACGTGGCGATGATGTCGGATACGTTGGTTTCCGCCGCCAGCAGTACCGGCGTCTTGCCAAGGCCAAGCCGCCTTGCGCGCAGCCGCACCTGGTCAATAGCTTCCTCGCCGGAAATATACACCGCCTTGTGGCCCCTGCTGGCCACGCTCGCCAGCGCCTGTGTCAGCAATGTTGATTTGCCGATGCCCGGATCACCGCCAATCAGAATGCCCGAACCCGGCACAAAGCCGCCGCCGGCCACCCGGTCAAGCTCTGCAATTCCGGTCATGATGCGCTCCGGCATCGGCGTTTCGCCTTCCAGCCCCACCAGCCGGGTGGCCCGGCCCTTGGGCATGGCGGCGCCCTTGGCACCGGAAACCGGCACCTCGACGCACGAATCTTCAGCCAGCGAATTCCATTCGCCACATGCCTCGCAGCGCCCGGCCCACTTGGAATATGCGGCCCCGCAGCTTTGGCAGGCGAATCTCAACGTGATCTTTCCCATGATTGCCAATTAGAACATTAGAAGAACATTGTCGAGGATTTTTTGTAGTGTTGCATTTTTGCAACAGTTGCGAAAAAAGCAACGGCGAGGCGGGTTATCCTCTGTGCACGGCGCGAATGATTCCGTAAGGTCACGCTATAAAGTCTCAAGAAACTTGGCAGGGGCCACATATCATGAAAACAGTTCTCAAATCACTTTTGGGCGGCGCGGCGCTTGTCGGTCTGGCGATGTCAGGCACAGCACAAGCCGAAGACCACTACACCTGGGCAGGCACGGCCCATGTCGGCGGTGGCGCGAGCTTTGTTGATATAAACAATTGTAAGGTCCAGGTTGCGATCTGGATGTCGCCCACATAATTGCTGGTGGGGATTTCGTGATTCCGGTGAATGCGGACTGGAACATCCAGCTAGGCGGCGCCGGCTGGGTTGATCACCTGCATTTCTTTTTTGGGGGTAGCAATTCATCGGTTCAGTTCCAGACCAGTGCCATCGGCTTCTGGCGCAACGCTGAATCTGGCGTACTGGGGCTTGAAGGCGGTCTGTACTCTCCGTTCGAAGGAGAAGTGCAGTACATCAAGCTCGGCGGTGTAGGACAGTACTTCTACGGTGACATGGCCACCATAGGTGCATTTGGTGGTGCACTTGTCCCGGTCGATGACTTTGGAGGGGAGGTTAGGACTGGTTTCTATGCTGGCGGTGACCTCACCTATTACGCTGCACACAATATCGCTCTGGCAGGGTTTGCCCGTTACCATCAGCTTGGCTTCAATAGGGGGCTGGTTCCTCAGTCGAAGACTATAATCTGGTGGCTGGCGGCAAGGTTCGTTATCTGACTTCCATGCCAGGCATCGAGTTGTTTGCATCAGCAGCCTACAAGAAATGTGGTGAAGAAGGAACGTCACGTGGTCTGTCCTTTGACAATTATGCCGACGGCGTTGAAATAATGGCAGGCATCAACATACGCCTTGGCGGCCGTGGCGACAGCCTGGTCAATATCGACCGCTCCAACGCACTCGACACCGAAGCATGGGCATGTTCCACCCAAGGTGTCGTAAATTAACGAACCCCGCACTGGGGTCTGATTGAACTTGCTCCTGTAATCATTCCAGCCCGGCGCTTCTCATCTGAGGCGCCGGGTTTTGCATGGGCCACCTGCAACGGCCCCACTTGCCAATCGGTGCTGTTTGCCGCTTGCTGGCAGTCATGTCGAATTCCCGCTCCACCGCCATCCTGCTGGTCATTACAATAGGCATATTGTGGGGGCTGAACTGGCCTGCGGTGAAATATGTGCTGGGCGCACTGCCGCCGTGGACGTTTCGCGCCATTGCCTTCAGTTGCGGTGGTTTGCTTCTGGCTGTTATCGCGCGGGTTGCGGGCGAAAGGCTTTCCGTACCGGTGGCAGACAGGTTGGCGCTGGTGTTCGCCAGCTTGCTGACAGTGTTCGGCTTCAACATCCTGACTGCCTTTGGCCAGTTGCTGACCGAAACCTCCAAGGCGGCCATCATTGCCTTCACCATGCCCATGTGGGCAGCCCTCCTGTCGGCCGTGTTCTTGGGCGACCGGATAGGTATAAACCGCGCCATTTCGCTTGCGTTGGGCATGACTGGCCTGGGGGTACTGCTAACAGCGGGCGGCGCGGAGTACATCGCCCGTCCGGCGGGCTTCATTGTCATGCTCGGCGCAGCCATCTCCTGGGCGGGCGGCACGGTGCTGCTCAAGGCGCACAAGTGGACAATCGGCCCGCTGGCGCGCTCTGCCTGGCTCGTCGGCTTCTCTGCGGCGCCCGCAGCAGCTGGTGCCTTGCTGCTGGAGCATCCATGGACCTTGCCGCTGCCGCCACCGTCTGTGCTGGCGGTGCTGGCGTTCCACGTCATCGGGCCGGTGGCCATATGCTACGCAGCCTGGACGGTGCTCATCGCCCGGTTGCCCGCTTCAACGGCAGCCATCGCTACCCTGCTCATACCAGTGGTCGGGGTGTTGTCATCGGCCGTCCTGCTTGGTGATGCTCTGACCCCTGCAAGACTGCTGGCGCTGGCGCTCATCGTGGCCTCGGTAGCGTTCGTGTTCGTCAGGCCGTTCAGGCGCGGTTGAGCGGTTGCGTTACAGTTCAATCTCGATGGGGCCATGCTCCAGCCCGTGGATGAACTGGTCGACATAGGCATTGCCGCTATTGTCGATCTCTCCGGCCGGGCCGCACCATACGATGCGTCCCTTGTAGATCATTGCAATGTCGTCGCCGATCTTGCGCGCAGATGCCATGTCGTGCGTGATGGTGATGGTTGTGGCGCCCAGCCGTTTCACGCTGTCCACGATCAGGTCATTGATCACGTCGCCCATGATCGGGTCGAGACCTGTGGTCGGCTCATCAAAAAAGATGATCTCCGGTTCCGGTGCGATGGCCCGCGCCAGACCCACACGCTTTCTCATGCCGCCGGAAAGCTCTGCCGGGTTGAGGTCTGCGATCTCTGGCCCAAGTCCAACCTGCGCCAGCTTTTCTATGGCCACCTCGCGTGCCTGGCGTGCCGGCATCTTGCGGCCCTGTATCAGTCCGAACGCCACGTTCCGCCAAACGTTCAGGCTGTCGAACAGCGCCGCCCCCTGAAACACCATGCCGAAGCGTGCGAGCATCTGGTCCAGCTCAACCCCCGCCAGGCCAATCATCTCGGTGCCGTCCACCCGGATAGACCCGCGTTCTGGCCTGAGCAGCCCGAGTATGCATTTCAACGTCACCGATTTGCCGGAGCCGGACCCGCCGATCACCACCAGCGACCGCCCCTTGCCGACACTCAGGTTGACGCCGCGCAAGACATGCTTCTTGCCGAACGACTTGTGCACATTTTCCATAATGATGTGAGGCTCGCTCATGCCGCGCCTCACTCGGTAAACAGCAGCGACGTCAGTGCATAATTGGCCGCCAGGATCAGGATGGAAGCAGATACCACGGCATTTGTCGTTGCCTTGCCCACGCCTTGCGCCCCGCCTTTTGAATTGAAGCCATGGTAACAGCCCATCAGCGCAATGATGAAACCAAACACCGCCGCCTTGATCAGGCCCGAAGTGACGTCGGTGACTTCTACGAAGTCAGTGGTATTCTTGATGTATGCGGCATAGTTGAAACCCAGCGATGTGGTGCCCACTGCAAAGCCGCCGAATATGCCGATCAGGTCTGCAATGCCAACGAGGATGGGCATGGTAATCACGGCAGCAAGAATGCGCGGGCCAACCAGATACTTGAACGGATTTGTGCTGAGCGTGGTCAGCGCGTCTATCTGCTCGGTAACCCGCATGGTTCCCAGTTCGGCTGCTATGGCAGCAGCCACCCTGCCGGCGACCATGAGCCCGGCCATGACGGGGCCAAGCTCGCGGGTGATGCCAAGGGCAACAATGGATGACACCAGGTTCTCGGCATTGTAGCGCGTGCCGCCGATAAATATCTGTAACGCCAGCGCTCCGCCGGTGAAGAACGCAGTCAGTCCCACCACCGGCAGTGAGTTGTAGCCGATGCGGATGATCTGGTCGAACAACTGGCGGAAATACCACGGCGGCAGCAGACCGCGAATTACCGCTTCGCGCATGAACAGCGCCACTCGTCCGACTTCAGCCAGCATGGAAAGTATGAAGCTGCCGATGCGTGCCAGATAATTCACTGGGAACGTTGCCCTTCGTTGCCGTAGTCCGTTGTATCCCGCCTGTCGCTGCCCCCGCCGTGACTGACCTGTTTGGAGTACACTTTTGAGTAGCGCCTGCCAAGAGATGTCAGGATTTCATAAGGGATGGTACCGGACCAGCGCGCCCAGTCATCCACGCTGATATGCACCCCCAGCAGTTCCGCGCTGCTGCCGCGGCACACGTCTGGCTGCGCAATGTCTGTTACGTCCACGGTGATCATGTCCATTGAGATGCGCCCGACGATTGGCGCCATGGTGCCGGCAATGAACACCTTCGCGGGGCCGTCGGTCCGCGCCGGCCAGGACATTGCCCGCATGAGTCCGTCCGCATATCCGACGCCGATAATGGCAATGCGAGATGGCCGTTGAGCGCGCCAGCTGGCGCCATATCCCACGCCTTCGCCAACTTTCACCTGCCGCACCTGCAACACCGGCGCAGTCAGTGAAACCACGTTGTCCAGTTCATTCGCTTGTCCGGCAAAGGGGTTGCCCCCAAAAAGCGCGACGCCGGGTCTGGCAATGTCATGAACATACTGCGGGCCAAGATAGGTGCCAGGCGAATTGGCCAGCGAGCCGGGCAGGGCAGGGAACATGCCGCGAAGGCTTCGGAACCTTTCGGCCTGGGCCGTGTTTGCTTCGTCGGTTTCGTCGTCGCCGCTGGCAAGGTGACTCATCAACAGGCACAGTCCTGCCCGTCGCATCAGCTCGCCGTCTCTGGAAAGTGCCGCCGCCTGCTCATCATCCAGTCCAAGCCGGTTGATTCCGGTGTCCACATGCAGGGCCGCACGATGCTCGCCATTGCTGGCATCCGCCCATTCTGCAAGTTCCTCCGGGCTGCCCAGGCAGGGCCGCAAATTGTGCTCGACATAGAAGTCCGCCTGGCCTGCAAATAGCCCGTCCAGGATGTAGATAACGGCATCCGGCAACGTTTCGCGCACCTGTTGCCCTTCCACCGGCAGGGCAACGAAGAAAATTCTGCAACCTGCTTCCCACAACGCTGCGGCAACTTTCGCCGCGCCGCAGCCATAGCCATCGGCCTTGATCGTTGCGCCGCATTCAGCCGGCGCAATTCGCGCAGCAATGCTGCTCCAATTGCGCTTCAATGCCGCCAGGTCGATGTTCAGCGTGGCAGCAGCGAGTTCAGCAGGTAGCTCCATGCGTCATCAATCGTGGAAGTCCGGCACATAGCCGGGGCGCACCAGGTTCTCGAACCTGGTCAGGCTCGCATCGAAGTGCAGCGAAACTGTGCCGGTCGGGCCATGTCGCTGTTTGCCGATGATGACGTCCGCGATGCCGGTGACACCTTCCATCTTCTCTTGCCACTGCAGATGCTCATCGGTGTTTGGCTTCGGCTCGTCCCGGCCCAGATAATATTCCTCGCGGTAGATGAACATCACTACGTCGGCATCTTGCTCGATGGAACCGGATTCACGAAGATCAGCCAGCTGCGGGCGCTTGTCTTCGCGGTTTTCCACCTGTCTGGAAAGCTGCGACAATGCCAGAATTGGAGCATTCAGTTCTTTGGCAAGTGCCTTCAGGCCGGTGGTGATTTCGGTCACTTCCTGTACCCGGCTCTCCGAGGCCCTGCGGGCTGAACCTGCAAGCAATTGCAGATAGTCAACGACAATCAACCCAAGTGAGCCGCGCTGCCGCTTCAGCCGCCGGGCGCGTGCAGCCAGCTGGGCAATCGTCAGACCGCCGGTTGCGTCGATATAGAGCGGCATGGAAGCAAGCCGCTGGCTTGCCTCGACCAGCCTGTCGAACTCGTCAGGTGAAATCTTGCCGCGCCTGATGCGCTCTGAAGAAATCTCTGCCTGTTCTGAAATGATGCGGGTGGCAAGTTGCTCAGCAGACATTTCCAGCGAGAAGAATGCAACGAGACCGCCGTTCTTTACGTTCAGCGTGCCATCGGGGTTGTGCTCTGCCTGGTAAGCTGCCGCGACATTATAGGCCAGGTTGGTGGCCAGCGATGTCTTGCCCATTGCCGGTCTGCCTGCAAGCACGATCAGGTCAGATGCCTGCAACCCGCCGAGCCTTTCATCGAGATCTTTCAACCCGGTCGAAATGCCGGACAGCCCGCCATCGCGCTGGTACGCGGCCGCGGCCATGTCGATCGCCTCGGTGAGTGCACTGCCAAACGGTTGAAACCCCTGACCATACTTTTCCGACTCGGCAATCTCGTAAAGCTGTTGTTCGGCTTCTTCGATCAGATGTCTCGAAGTCCTGTCCACCGGGGTATCAAAGCTGTTGTTGACGATGTCCGTGCCGATACTGATCAACGCCCGCCGCTGGGCAAGTTCATGGATTGTGCGTCCGTAGTCTTCGGCATTTATGATTGTTGTTGCCGAGGCAGCCAGCCTTGCCAGGTAGGCGGCACCGCCGATGTGCTGCAGGCTTTCATCCTGCTCGAAAAACGACTTCAGCGTGACCGGCGAGGCTAGCTGGCCAGATCTGACACGGGTTGAAACCGCTTCATAAATGCGGGCATGCACCTTCTCGAAGAAGTGCTCCGGCATGAGAAAATTGGAAACCCGGTCGCAGGCTTCGTTGTTCGTCAGGATTGCGCCCAACAAGGCCTGTTCGGCCTCTATGTTGTGAGGCGCGGTGCGAAGTGCGGCTTCACCGGCGGTGTCGTCTTCGCCGGTTTTGTGGAGTTTGACTGCGGTTTCCATGGCTCAGTTGATAACGCGCCAGCAAGTATCCGGCGAGGCCTAATCTGCACCGGCACGCATGCTTTCCACTGTTGCGTGTCAAGTCTGTGGATAATGACGTGATTCGCGCATTTTTTGATTGCTGAATCGCGATGCAGGTCGGCCGTTGCTGCCTGTTCGCAGAACTTTTGCCTCCGTCTTGCGCAGATTGATCTCTTCACGCGCGATATAATCCCTTGTCAACGGAACTGTTTCCGCATCCGCGCTGGTTTGCAGCTGAAAGTTGTTCAGGTCCAGGTGCCTGAAGCTGAGTTCTGAAGCTGAAAGGTAGAACTCCCACATTCTGGCGAAGGTTTCATCATACAGTTCCACCGCCTTTTGCCGATTGACGGCAAACCGCTTGCGCCATTCCGCCAGCGTACGAGCATAATGCAACCGCAAAATCTCGACATCCGTCATGTAAAGTCCTGCCTTTTCGACTTCGGGTATCACCTCCGAAAGGGCAGGGCAGTAGCCGCCGGGGAAGATGTATTTCCTGATCCAGGCACTGGTGGCTCCGGGGCCGCCTGACCTGCCAATCGAATGCAACAGGAAGATGCCTGATGGTTTCAGCAGTGACTGCACCTTGGAGAAGAGCTCGCTGTAGTGTTTGACACCGACGTGTTCGAACATGCCAACCGAAACAATGCGGTCAAAATCGCCTTCGAGTTCGCGGTAGTCCATCAACTCGAAGTGTACCTGATCGCCAAGTCCAAGCTCGGCAACGCGCTGCATCGAGACCCGGTGTTGTTCTTGTGACAGTGTCACGCCGGTTACCCTGGCACCGCACACCTGGGCCAGATACAAAGCCAATCCGCCCCAGCCCGAGCCGATGTCGAGAACATGCATGCCCGGCTCGATCAGCAGCTTGGCAGCCAGGTGCCGTTTCTTGGCCAATTGTGCATCTTCAAGCGTCTGTCCGGACTTCTCGAAGTAAGCACAGGAATACTGACGGTCACTGTCCAGGAACAGATCGTACAGCTGACCGGAAAGGTCATAGTGATGCGCCACATTGCGCCGCGCCAGTCCGATTCCGTTTTTCTGCTGCAACCGTTTCAGCTTCTTGCGAATTGCATAGGGTAAACGCACCGTCGCTGGCGGGCCTGAGCTGTTCAGGTTCGAAAACAGCAGCCGCAATACATCGTGAATGGTGCCCTCCACCACGTTCAGCTTGCCATGCATGTAGGCTTCGCCAAGGTGAAGGTCCGGGTCGATCAGCAGTTGCAGCACTGTTGAATTGTCGTGAATGCTAAAGCTGGCAGCAGGCGGATTGCCGTTGCCAAAAAGGTGGCGACTGCCATCCGGCATTATTACCGTGAGTTGCCCCTCACGGACGAGATGGCTGAGCATCTGTACAAGCAAGGTTTGCATTGGCACGATTCCTCGTTCCTATGCCCCCAGATCCTATAGTAGCTCCCATTGTGCCAAAATCATTGTCGTAGATCAAACGGGGGCCGCCGTCGATTTGCAGCGGCCCCCGTCCTGTTCAACTACCGCTCAAGCTTCTTCGCTGGCGTCTTTTGCGTCTTCAGCATCTTCTTCTGCTGCTGCGTCGGCTTCTGCCTGCTCGAACAGCTCTTCGGCTGCGCGGCGGATTTCTTCACGCTCATCCGAGTTGCCGGTCAGAACTTCGCCGCGGCCCTGCGCATCGGCTTCGTCTTGGGTACGTGCAACGTTGATCTGCACCTTCGCCGAAACTTCACCATGCAAAGCAATGCGTACTTCGTAAATACCGATGGTCTTGATCGGGTCGGGCAGCACAACATGATTGCGGGTGACGGCAATGCCTGTCTCACTTGCGGCCGCTGCAATGTCACGAGTGGAAACTGAACCGTAAAGCTGGCCCGATTCACCGGCCTGACGGATAAGTACGAAGCTGGAACCATCGAGCTTTTCAGCATCTGTCTTGGCGGCTTCAACGGCAGCCGCGTTCTTTACCTCAAGTTCGGCACGCTGTGCTTCAAACTTTTCGAGGTTCTTCGCAGAAGCGCGAAGCGCTTTGCCGCGCGGCAGCAGAAAGTTGCGCGCGAACCCGTCCTTGACCTTGACGGTTTCGCCCATGTTGCCGAGGCGTTCGACACGTTCAAGCAGAATGACTTGCATGATGGATACTCCTTTTTGATCTAGTCTGTCTGGTTTGATTTTTTGCGTTTTCGGATGTTGAAACTCTGGTCAGCCATGGCCAGCATGATGAGCGGCACAAGGGCAATGGCTGACAAGAACAGCAGTGAAAAATAGAAAGTGGCCAGCAGCAGGCCTTTCATCGGATGGCCCTCCAGCAGCCCGTGCATGACGGCAAGGCCAAGTATCGCATAAGCCAGCATCATGGATGCGGTTACCACCCATGCAAATGCACCAACTGTGCCGGGCATGAATGTCAGCAAGGCTGCGCCTGAAAGCAGCCAGATCGACCACCTGGGAAAAGCCAGCTTGCTGAACGGTGCCCACGGCCGCTGGCCCGTGCCGGAGCTGCGCAGGATGCTGCCCGCCAGCCACATGTTGATCATGGTTGAAATGCACCAAACGGCGCTGAGTGCAGCGGGAAGGGCCAGCAGCACGAACCCGCGCAGCTGCTCAATCTGGTTCTTGTCAGGCCCGTTTGGTTGTTTTGCAATGCTCTCGAACATCGGTGTGAGGGCTTCGCCGACAGCCGTCCGGAACTGGTCGACAGTGGGCCCCAGTGCCAGGATAACAAGGATTGAGAGACCGGCGCTAAGCAGCGCTGTCCAGACCACGAGCCGACCTTCAGGATACCATTCTATGCCCTTGCCGCTGTCCGCCACTTCACCTTCTTCCGAAGGTATCGCGGAAGCAGGCCGGTTCTTCAGAGCCAGCCATGACAGCAGCACCGGCGCGATGCCGGCGCTCAGGACAACTGCCAGTGCAGCCTTCCAGCCGGAAACCAGCAGAAAACCGATGCCAAGCACCAATACGCCCAGCGCAGCCGAAATGGCGCCCCATCCGAGGCCGGCTATGAACAGCGGCAGCGATGCAAAGTAGATGAACAGCAGTCCCAAACTGGACCCGGCACTGCCGCCCGCTTGCAGCAACCCTGCCGCAACGCCCGCTACCACGCCTATGATGATCCAGTTGTTCATGTCTCTTCTTGCTGTCCCGCATCAGTTGCGATGGGTTAGGAGCTGGTCAATTCTGCCAGCCCCAACGAGTATGTTTCATTTTGTCACCGGCCGGAGGCAAAAATGCGTCCGGCCGGGTAATTCAGTGCAGGTATCCTACTTCACGATATAGGGCAGCAGGCCCAGGAAGCGGGCGCGCTTGATGGCCTTGGCTAGTTCGCGCTGCTTCTTGGCGGAAACCGCGGTAATGCGGCTGGGCACAATCTTGCCGCGCTCGGAAATGTAGCGCGACAGGGTACGTGCATCCTTGTAGTCGATCTTCGGAGCACCTTCGCCGGAGAACGGGCAGCTCTTGCGGCGGCGGAAGAATGGTCTGCGTGCGCCTGACATCAGCTGTCTCCTTCGTCGTCGGAGTTGTCGGGTTTGGAATCGCCATCACGATCATCGCGCGGCCGGCGGGGGCCGCGATCACCGCGATCACCACCAGGACGATCGGGTCTGTCGCGCCCGGCGCGCATCTGCACCGACGGCTCTTCTTCATGTTCTTCAACGCGGATGGTCATGAAGCGGATAACGTCCTCATTCAGACCCATCTGACGCTCCATTTCAGCAACCGCTGCGGAAGGTGCGTCAATGTTCATCAGCGCGTAATGCGCCTTGCGGTTCTTGCGGATGCGGTAGGTCAGTGGCTTCAGGCCCCAGTATTCGGTACGCCCGATCTTGCCACCATTGTCGGTTATCACCGACTTGAAGTTCTCTGTAAGTGTGTCCATTTGCGCGTTGGAAATGTCCTGACGCGCCATGAACACATGCTCGTACAACGGCATGTGTCTAGCCTTTCTATATGGTCTAACTCCATGTTCCAAAACATATTTTCCGGCGCATAGCCTCTCTCGAGCACAATCGTAAGAAAGGCTCGAGACCGGTTCCTCGAAAGAGCAGGGACACGGGAAGGCGGGTCTAGGGACCCTGCCAGGTTCAGGAACGAACACTGGCCTTCCGTTCAGCCCCCGACCGGAAAACAGTCCGAGAACGGGGCGGGTTATGAGGGATTTATGAGGGTTTTGCAATGCTTTATTGGCAGTCGTTCAGCCTTTCTGCTTCGTTTGCATATTTGCAACACGCGCGAACAAATGCCCGAGGCAGCAATTCCACCGGACCAATAGACTGACCTGAGTACGGAAATACTGTCCAATCCCAATTTTCACGATGGTCCCGTTTGCAACCTTGTTCCTGAACGTGACTTGCAAGTCATGTGATTTAACGGCAACAGCGGCAGCTGCGGTGATGCTGTTTTCTGCAAGGGTTGCGCCCGGTGTCATCTGCACGATAGCCATCCCCTATCTGCGCACTGTGGTTTTCATCAAGCATCGGTATTTTCTACGCTCAGGCTGCGTGAGAGTTTCCTTGACGCACATCAAGGCATTGCCCTCGATTTTTGCCATCATCAACCCTGTCACGGTAATCATCACAACTGTTCAGGGAGAAATTCAATGATCTCTTCGGTGTTGCGCGCTGCTAGGCTGCCTTTCGCAGTGCTCCTGAGTGCTGCTGCAGCCTGGGTCAGCCCTGCCGCAGCAACCACGACTGTTAGGTTGCCAGAATTGACATCTGCTGAAATGGCCGGAGCGGCGAAGGATTTCGGCACCTATTGCAGCGTTTGCCATGGGGCTGACGCAAGGGGGCAAGGCCCAGTAGCCAGGGAACTCAAGACACCTCCGGCAGATTTGACAAAGATCACCGCGCGTGCTGGCGGAACTTTCCCGGCTGAAGTTGTCTACAAGAGGATTGAAGGACTGGACATGCCTCTCGCCCATGGCACGTCTGCAATGCCGGTCTGGGGCGCGATCTTTGTCAATCAGGCAATAGGTGACGGTGTGCTGATCGAAGACGCAAAGACCGCAGCGCGGGTTGCAACCGAGCGCATGCAGCGGCTGGTCAGGTATCTTGAGTCGATACAGAAGGAATAACCGTTTCGCAAGGCAGTTGATCTTGGGCCTGGCTTCAAACCACCGGCGTCCCGCCGCCCAGAACAGTCTCCATCCAGCCTGTATCAATGTTCCCGCCGCACAGGATGACCCCGGCGCGTTTTCCGCGCATGGCTTCACGTTGCTGCATCAGTGCAGCAAGAGGGGCGGCACCAGCGCCCTCGGCCACATTGTGCGTGGTGCGGTAGTACAGCCGGATGGCGTCTGCCACTTCATCGTCCGATACTTCTACAACCTCGTCGACGCCCCTTGAAATGATCTCCAGCGCGTCCGGGTGAGGCACGCGCACCGCCATGCCATCTGCAAAGGTGCGCGCAGAATTGGTCTCGATTGCCCGTCCTGCCTCAACCGACAGCTTGTAGCAGTTGGCATTCTCCGAAACGACGGCGATGACTTTCGTCTTCAAGCCCAGATGGTCGCGCGCGGAGATGACCCCGCAACAGCCAGATCCCATGCCGATAGGGACATAGACTGCGTCCAGTTCTCCGGCGGCTTCAAACAGCTCATGCGCATAGGAAGACACACCCAGCACAAGTTCGCGGTGGAACGAGGCGATCATGTCCAGTCCGCGTTCTCTGGCCAGTTCCATGCAGGTAAGGCGTGCCTCGTCAAAGTCGGCGCCTGTTTCGATCAGTTCCGCGCCAAGCGCCTTGATAGAGGCGTTTTTTTCCACCGAGTTGCCATGCGGCACGACGATGGTGGCTTTTACGCCATTGCGCGAGGCGGCGAACGGAATGGACTGGCCATGGTTGCCGCGCGTGGCGGTGATTACGCCATTGGTCTCACCGCGCTCCTTGCGCATTGCCATGTGAACGAGACCGCCGCGCACCTTGAACGCGCCAGTGGGTGTGTGGTTCTCATGCTTCACCCAGGTCTCTAGCCCAAGCTCCGCTGCCAGCAGCGGCCAGGCATACTGCGGGGTGGGTGGCATGTGCCGGTAAATGATGGCGCGCGCAGTGGCGATTTCGTCTGACGTAAACATGGTGCGCGACGTTGGCATGAGGTGTGCCGCTTGACAATAGCGGGCGTGCCATGCTCGAAGCGCATCATGGGAAAGCGGGTTTTGGGAGAGTTTGGCGCATGGCTGTTGCATTCATATTTCCGGGGCAGGGGTCACAGGCCGTAGGCATGGGAACCGAGTTGGCTGAAGCCTTTCCGGCCGCAAAGGCTGTTTTTGACGCGGTCGATGATGCGCTGGGGCAAAAATTGTCGGCGATCATGTGGGAAGGCCCGGCCGAAACCCTGCAACTGACCGAAAATGCTCAACCCGCGCTGATGGCGGTGTCCATGGCCGTTGTGCGTGTGCTGGAAGCTGAATTCGGCGTGAGCGTCAAGGACCACGCAAACTTTGTGGCCGGCCATTCGCTGGGTGAGTATTCGGCACTCGCGGCTGCAGGTACTTTTACGCTGGCAGATACAGCAAGGCTTCTGCGTACGCGTGGTCTGGCCATGCAAAAGGCAACGCCGGTCGGCACGGGTGCTATGGCGGCGCTTCTGGGTCTGGACTTTGAAACGGTGGTGAAGGTGGCTGAAGAAGCAGCCAAGGGCGATGTTTGCCAGGCCGCCAATGACAATGCGTCGGGCCAGGTTGTTGTGTCCGGGTCAAAGGCAGCCGTTGAACGCGCGGTCGAAATTGCCAAGGGCCATGGCGCAAAGCGGGCCATGCTGCTGCCGGTGTCGGCACCGTTCCATTGTGCACTGATGCAACCCGCATCAGATGTTATGGCCGAGGCGCTGGCCGGTGTAACCATGCATGATCCTGTTGTGCCGCTGGTGGCAAACGTGGTGGCCGGTCCGGTATCGGATGCGGCGGCAATCAAACAGAATCTGGTCAAACAGGTAACCGGCACGGTGCGCTGGCGCGAGTCGGTTGAATGGATGGTGGCAAATGGAGTGGATCTGTTTGCCGAAGCCGGAGCTGGCAAGGTATTGACAGGCATGGGCAAGCGCATGGCGCCCGATGCACAGTGTCTGGCAACTGCGACGGTGGCGGATATCGAAGCGCTTGCCGCTGCACTTAAGGCATAAGGAAAGAAATCATGTTTGATCTGACAGGCAGGAAGGCGCTCATCACTGGAGCCACGGGCGGCATCGGTGCCGAGATTGCCAGGGCGCTTCATGCCCGGGGCGCAACCGTGACCTTGTCCGGCACCCGCGCTAACGTGCTTGACGAGGTAAAGGCGTCGCTTGGCGACCGCGCCCACGCCGTGGCCTGTAACCTGTCTGATGCGTCGGACGTTGAAAAGCTGGTGCCTGCGGCTGAAGCAGCAATGGGCGGCATTGACATTCTGGTCAACAATGCCGGCATCACCCGCGACGGGCTTGCCATGCGCATGAAGCTTGAAGACTGGCAGGCAGTGATAGACGTGAACCTGACGGCGGCCTTCACCCTGACCAAGGCCTGCATGCGCACCATGATGAAGCAGCGCTGGGGCAGGGTCATCAATATCACATCGGTGGTTGGTGTGACCGGCAACCCCGGCCAGGCCAACTACTGCGCCTCCAAGGCCGGCATGATCGGTATGTCAAAGGCGCTGGCGCATGAACTCGCCTCGCGCAACATTACCGTAAACTGCATTGCTCCAGGCTTCATCGAAACTGCGATGACGGACGAACTCAATGACAAGCAGAAGGAAGCAATTCTGGCCACAGTGCCCGCAGGCCGCCTTGGTGCACCTTCAGAGATTGCCAGCGGCGCAGTGTATCTTGCCAGCGAGGAAGCGGCCTACATTACCGGCCAGACCTTGCACATCAATGGTGGCATGGCCATGTTGTAGCGCGCGGGTCAGGTATTCCACAGCCTTGGCGTATTTCGGTTTTCGGGCTTGGAATGCGCTGGGATTGTGTGATATTAGGCGCTCAAGAGTACGGGAAGTTCTTTGGCTGTCCCGGCAGGAAATGCGGTTAAATCAATTGCTTGCCTGTAGTATTGTTTTTCTGGACTGGATTCGGAATTGGCGCCCATGGCGCACATTGCGGCTTCGGGGTCAACTTAACGAGGGTTATTGAAATGAGTGACGTTGCTGATCGGGTCAAGAAGATTGTCGTGGAGCATCTTGGCGTAGACGCCGACAAGGTTTCAAAGGAGGCCAGCTTTATCGACGATCTCGGCGCAGACAGCCTTGATACCGTTGAGTTGGTCATGGCCTTCGAAGAAGAGTTTGGCATCGAAATTCCTGATGATGCGGCTGAAACCATTCAGACTGTCGGCGATGCTGTTGGTTTCATCGAAAAGAACGCAGCCTGATTGTCGTGTCAGGCAGTGACCGCTCGGCAGCTGCCGTGGCTGGTCATTCAGTGTTGAGATAGTGTGCGGTGGCAGTGTAATTTCACTGCCGCCGCATTTGTTGCAAACGCGGAGTAATGCGGAGACCGCTCATGCGCAGGGTAGTTGTCACAGGACTGGGTATGGTGTCACCGGTTGGCGCCAACGTTGAAGACAGCTGGAAGAATCTGCTGGCTTCAAAGTCTGGAGCAGGTCGCGTAACGCGTATGGACGTGTCGGACCTTGCCTGTCAGGTCGGGTGCGAAGTCAAGAACGGTGATGGCTCGAATGGCACATTCAACCTCGATGACTGGATGGAACCGAAAGACCAGCGCCGCTCGGACACCTTCATCCAGTATGGCGTAGCTGCAGCAAAGATGGCGGTGAAGGATTCCGGCTGGGTACCTGCAACCGAGGAAGACCGTTGGCGTACCGGCGTTCTTATTGGGTCGGGTATTGGCGGCCTGCCGTTTATCGAGGCAACAACGTTGCTGCTCAACGAAAAGGGTCCTCGCCGCGTCAGTCCGTTCTTCATTCCGGGCTCGCTGATCAATCTCGTCTCCGGCCTGGTGTCAATCGAGCACGGCTTCAAAGGCCCGAACCATGCTGTAGTAACGGCTTGCTCAACCGGCGCACACGCTATCGGCGATGCTGCCCGCCTGGTTGCACTCGAGGATGCTGACGTCATGGTGGCAGGCGGTGCGGAAGCTGCAATCAGCCGTATCGGCTATGCTGGGTTTCTGGCTTGCAAGGCTCTTTCCACACACTTCAATGACACACCGGAAAAGGCCTCGCGGCCCTATGATCAGGACCGGGACGGCTTCGTCATGGGCGAAGGCTCCGGCGTTGTCGTGCTGGAAGAATACGAGCACGCCAAGGCGCGTGGTGCAAAAATCTATGCCGAGATTGTCGGTTACGGCATGTCCGGCGATGCCTACCACATCACCGCGCCTGCCGCAGACGGCGATGGCGCCTTCCGCTGCATGACGGCGGCCTTGAAGCGGGCGGGCATCGGTGCGGGTGAACTGGACTACGTGAACGCGCACGGCACCTCCACACCCATGGGAGATGAAATTGAACTCAAGGCAGTTGAGCGCCTGATGGGCAATCAGGCTCACAAATTGACCATGTCGTCTACCAAGTCGGCTACAGGACATCTACTGGGTGCCGCCGGAGCCATTGAAGCGATCTTTGCCGTGCTTGCCATGAGAGACAACATCGCGCCGCCAACCCTAAATCTCGACAATCCGTCCATTGAAACTCCGATTGACCTTGTGCCGCTCAAACCAAGAAAAAAAGAAATCAACACAGTTCTGTCCAATTCATTTGGTTTTGGTGGCACTAACGCATCGTTGGTTTTCCGCACCCCGGATATCTAGTCGCAGAGTGCAGGCGGGAGTCTGGTGAGGCTTTAACACAAGGACCTTTTCAACCCGCATGAATGCGTCTTTGAATTCTCCCTTGAAACGCAGCAAGCGTCGTTCATTCGGTTCAGTTGTTGGCCGTTTGCTGGCAACGCTTGTTGTTCTGGGCCTGCTTGGAGCAGGCGCAGCCTTTTTCGCATGGACAGCAGCCACCATCGCCGGTCCGTTGAGCGAAACCCGAATTGTAGAACTGCCCGATGACGCTTCCGTTGCCGATCTCGCGGGAAAGCTGGTTAAAGAAGGTGTTGCTGACAGTCACCTTCTGACAGCGGCTGGAATAGCTGCGTTGAGATATGGGCTAGGTGCAAGGCTGAAAGGCGGCGAGTACGAGTTTGCAGCGCATTCGTCTCTCAAGGAAGTCTTGTCGAAGGTTCGAAACGGCAAGCGTGTGTTCTATAAACTTTCGGTGCCTGAAGGGTTCACGACCTGGCAGGTGCTGGAGCGCATACGCTCCAACGAAGTTCTGACCGGCGATATTGAACAAGTGCCTACCGAAGGAGAGTTGCTGCCCGATACCTATGTCTTCTATCGTGGGCGCACGCGCCAATCACTCATTGATCAGATGAAAACAGCGCAAATGAATCTGATTGAAAAGCTGTGGCCAACCCGCGCTGAGGGCCTGCCGTTCAACTCGCCGGAGCAAGCCCTGATACTTGCTTCAATCGTCGAGAAGGAAACCGGCAAGGTTGAGGAGCGCGCGCACGTTGCCGCGGTCTTCATAAACAGATTGCGCAGGGGCATGCGCCTGCAGTCTGACCCGACCATCATTTATGGCATCACAAACGGGCAGGGCAAACTGGAGCGTCCGATCTACCGCAGCGATATCCAGAAGCAGACAGACTACAACACCTATCGCATAGATGGGTTGCCACCTACACCAATAGCAAATGCCGGAACCGCCGCAATTGAGGCGGTGCTGAACCCGGTTGAAACCAAGGACGTTTTCTTCGTCGCCGATGGCACGGGCGGTCATGTGTTTGCCGAGACCCTGGAAGAACACAATGCCAATGTGAAGAAGTGGCGTTCCTGGCTGAAAGACCAGCGTGAAGAGCAGGTTGCCGCTGATGTGCAGGCTGAGGTAGAGGCCGCGCAGGCAGAAGCAAGCAATTCGGGTGCACCTTTGCCCGATGTGCCTCAGCAGCAGGAGCAGGCTCCTGCATCATCTGAAACCGCCGAGCCCACCCAGCAGCCGGCAGACACCAAGGCTGAAGAAGAGCCTTCATCAACATTCGAGGTCGTTGTTGTGGCCGGGCGCGACGTTCCCATCCCGAAGAGCAAACCTGCACTGCCGTAGCATATTGTTCCGCATACGCTGCTGCGCTCCATAAAGCGCTTCGGCAAGAGCAGGCGCTGCAAACGAAATATGCTCAGCTCAATGGTCTAAACCGGGTTGAGACGGTACACTCGCCAGATAATTGATTCTCCATTGACGCTACTGAAGCAAACCGGTCACATGACAATTTCCAGCATGACAGGCTTTGGCCGTAGCAGCGGCACTTCCGGCCCGTGGACCTTCCAGTGGGAAGTTCGCTCGGTCAACGGCAAGTCCCTTGATGTTCGTATGCGCCTGCCGCCTGGGTTTGATGCAGTTGAGCTGAGGCTTAAACAGGCTGCAGCGGCACACCTTGGCCGCGGCAATGTGCAGGCGTCACTCTCAATTGAGCGCGAAGACGCTGGTGTCGCCCTGCAGATCAACGAGCAGGCCCTGCAGGCGGCCATCACTATTGCCCGGCAGGTACATGAAAAGGTCGGTGGTGAACCGGTCAGTGCGCAAGCCCTGCTTGCCATGCGCGGTGTGGTGGAATCGGTGTCGGCTGATGACGATGAAGCTGCCCTGGCGGCGCGTGACGAAGCGCTTGTCGCGGCTGCGGACGCCGCGTTTGCCTCGCTTGCCGCAAACCGCATGGAAGAAGGCAGCCGCCTGGCCAATGCCGTTGCCAGCCAGTTGGACAGGATCGCCGATCTCACTGCCCAGGCAACTGCTGATCCTTCTCGCACGCCTGAAGCCATCAAGGCGCGTCTTGCAGCTGCAATCGAGCGCATTACGGGTGCCGCGCCTTCACTTGATCCGGACAGGCTTCATGCCGAGGCCATGCTGGCGGCGGCCAAGGCTGACGTGCAGGAGGAACTGGATCGGCTGGTTGCGCACATCGCAGCAGCCCGCGAGCTGCTGGTTTCGGCTGAGCCTGTTGGCCGCAAGTTCGACTTCCTGGCACAGGAGTTCAACCGGGAAGCTAACACCCTTTGTTCAAAGTCTACCGACACCGCGCTCACCCGTATTGGACTTGAGCTCAAGACGGTCATCGATCAACTCCGCGAGCAGGTCCAGAATATTGAGTAACACGGAACGACCATCTTATTCGATAGCCCGTCGCGGCCTGCTGTTCATACTGTCGTCACCATCAGGTGCCGGCAAAACAACCTTGTCCAAGCGCTTGCTTGAGCGTGAGAAGGACATGGTGATGTCGGTCTCGGTCACCACGCGAAAGCCCCGGCCGGGTGAGACGGACGGCAAGGACTATCATTTCATCAGCCGCGAACAGTTTGATCACATGGGTGAGGCCGGGGAACTGCTGGAATATGCAGAGGTGTTTGGCAACGGATACGGCACTCCACTGGCACCAGTCGAGAAGTGGCTGTCTCAGGGCAAGGACGTGCTGTTCGATATCGACTGGCAAGGCACGCAGCAGATACACGCCAGGATGCGGGACGATCTGGTGCGCGTATTCATCCTGCCGCCGTCGGCAGAGGAACTTCGCAGCCGGCTGGTAAGACGAAACCAGAACTCCGCCTCCGTAGTCGCCAAGCGCATGGCCGAGGCCTCCAACGAGATCAGTCACTGGGCCGAATATGACTTCGTACTGATCAATGATAACCTGGACGATTGTGATGCGGCAATTGGCAAGATACTGGCGGCCGAGCGGCTTCGCAGGCATCGGCGGGTTGGGCTGGACACTTTTGTCAAGCAGTTGAGAAAGCACCTGTAAATGATTCAGATGACTCGGCAAATCGCCCGCTATTGAATCAAAGTCTTAAGTCGAAAGTGCCTGCGCAAGCCTGCAAAAACCGGCAACATCCACTTCTTCTGCCCGCATGGTTTCGGCAAGGCCTGCTGCCGCAATCAACCGGGACGGGTCGCCTCCAAGCGACTTGAGACTTGCCCGCAACATCTTGCGGCGCTGTCCAAAGGCTGCCTGGGTGACGCGCTCCAGAGTGCGCACATCGCAAGGCACCGCCGGTGCCGGCATTGGCTCAATATGGACCACTGATGATGTGACCTTGGGTGGTGGCGTGAACGCCTTTGGCGATATGTCGAACATGCGCACGGCCGTTGAACGCCATTGCGAGATGATCGCCAGCCTGCCGTAATGGTCTTCTCCCGTATGCGCGCATATGCGCTGCGCCACTTCCTTCTGAAACATCAGTGTGAGCGATGACCAGTACGGTGGCCAGTCGGGCGTGGTGAGCCAGCCGGTGAGCAGTGGCGTGGCGATATTGTATGGCAGGTTGGCCACGATCTTGACCGGACCGGAAACTAGGGAGGCCATGTTTGTTGCCAGTGCGTCCGCGCTGATGATGGTGAGGCGGCCCGGGTAGGCGGCCTCGATTTCGGCCAGCGCGGGCAGGGCGCGTTCGTCGCGCTCAATTGCAACTACATGACTTGCCCCTTCCATCAGCAATGCCCGAGTCAGCCCGCCGGGCCCCGGACCTACTTCAATGACTGTATAACCTTGCAGTGGGCCTGCAGTGCGGGCGATGCGGCGGGTCAGGTTCAGGTCAAGCAGGAAGTTCTGACCGAGGCTCTTCTTGGCAGCAAGTCCATGGCGCTCTATGACATCGGCAAGCCTGGGCAATCCGTCGCCGTTTGCCTCGCTCATACTGATGCCCTTGCCATCGCCGCTGCCTGCTTCAGTGCGGCCATGAAGCTGGACGGGTTGGCACGCCCTGTCGCTGCCAGTTCAAGCGCTGTCCCGTGGTCTGGCGAGGTACGCACGAAGGGCAGGCCGAGTGTAGTGTTGATGCCCTCGTGAAAACCCAGCGTTTTCACCGGTATGAGCGCCTGGTCATGATACATGCACAAGGCACAGTCAAACCCGGCCCGCGCTTCCTCGTGAAACAGCGTATCCGCGGCAACCGGGCCGAAAGCACCGATACCTTCACGTTTCAGCGCTTCGACGGCCGGCTTGATGATGTCCTTGTCTTCGCTGCCGATATTGCCGTTTTCACCAGCATGCGGATTCAGCCCGGCAATCGCGATACGCGGGCTGGTCAGGGCGAAGTAGTGCTTCAGACCATGTGAAATGATTCGTGCCTGCTTGATGATCTCTTCTTGGGTGATCGCTGCTGCCACGTCTTTCAGGGCAATATGAACACTCAGCGGAACAGTCCGGAGGCTGCCCGCTGACAGCATCATTACCGGCTCTGCGACATGGCCCGCGCCAATGGCCAGGTGGGCAAGGTAGTCGGTATGGCCCTGGTGGCTGAAGCCTGAAGCATACAGGGTTTCCTTCTGGATCGGTCCGGTGACAACACCAGAAACGCTGCCCTGCAATGCAAGTCTGGCCGCTTCATCAATCCAGCCTATGACACAATTCGAATTTGCAGCAGCAGGTCTGCCCGGCGTTGCTGCTGCTGAAAGCGGCATGTCGAGAACCGGCAGGTCTCCTGCAGCAAATGCATGGGCAGCTTCTGCAACCGAACTGATCACGGTGATCTGCGCGCTGGCATGTCCCGGCGATTGTGATCTTTGCCGCAAGGTTTGCGCGCATCCGACAACTACAAACGCTGGCAAGGCTTGTACTTGCGACAGCGCGTGTGCCTTGAGGATGATGTCAGGTCCAATGCCGGCAGGTTCGCCCATGCTGACGGCCAAAGGTGCAATTTCGTTGTTCATTACGCCGCCGCCGGCAGCCGGCCAGCCCTAGCAGTGTGTCAGTTGCTGCTGGGCCGGAAGGCTGCATCCTTGTAGTCAATGAAACTGTCCTTGCGTGCTTCGGCCATGGCTTGCGAAACAACCTGGTCGAATCTCTCAGCCCGCAGCGATTGTTCAATCTGTTCGCGGCTCGGTCGCGGAGGTTCGATCTTGCGGGTGCCGCAGTTTGCAAACAGGCGCACACCCTGCGGACTTGGAATTGGGCCGATGAGTTTCTGCGTGCCAGCCTTGCTAAGCGCGTTGCGCAATTGGTCCGGCAACTTGCCAAAGTCTGCTTCTATGCGCTTGCCAATCTTCACGTTGAATATGTCGCGGCTGGCTGCGGACAGTGACTTGCAACCCTTGTAGCGGCTCATGATCTGCTGGGCTTCCACGGCGCGCGCATACAGCAATTGCTGACGCATCGCCTCACCCGCATTTTCCACAGGCAGGTCAACCTGCTGGATAAATATCACCGTCACTGGTTTGAGACGCGGGTCAGAAACGATCTTCTGGTATTCTGCATCCACCTTGGCCTGGTCAACCTTGACATCAGTATCAACCTGTTGCTGCTGCATGACCCAGCGGATGTACATTGACCCTTGCATCTGGTTTTTCAGCGTGGTTTCGTCGACGCCCTTTTCCGCCAGCCTCTTGCGCAAATCGGCGCGTGAAATCTTCATACGCCCAACCATTCCGTCTACGCGCTCGTCAAGCTCCTTGTCGCTGATCTCGAAGTTGGATCGCTTTGCCTTTGACTTGGCGACCTGTTCGTTGACAATCGTGTCCAGAATGCGCTTGCGGGTTGGAAAGTCGGTCGAAAGCCGCCCCCCCAATGCGTTCTCAAGGTTGATGCGTTGCGATATGTCGTAGTTTGTTACCGGCAGGTCGTCCACCGTGACAGCCACGCCTTGTGCGTTTTTCAGGCTAACCCTTTCAATGCCGCCTGCGGCCGGGCGGGCATTGGCCAGCGCCTGATCCGTGTCGCCATACTGGGAGCCGGCGTCACCACTGCCTTGAATCGGCTGTCCGGGAGGTTGCTGCAGCGGCTGGCTTGCAGCCTGCTGTGCTGCCGGTTTGTCCTTGCCGTCCAGATAGTCGTACAGATCTATCTGCTTGCCGCTGCACCCTGCAAGCATGCCCACACCGGCTATCAGTGTCGCGGCTTTCACGACACTTGCAATCCTCGCGCAACTGCCTGCTGGCAATGTTCCAAATCTTGTAATCATTCGTCTGACAGGTTCGATCCAATTGATGTGCTGCCGAGAGTGACCAACTCAACCTCGAGCAGGAATGACCGGTCACGTTCCACGTCACGGTCAGTCAGGAATTCTTCTTTGTAGCGCAACCGCACTTTTGCGCAGTCGCAGTTGTAGCCAAGGCCGACAAAGCGGCTGATGAACTGGTCGTTCTCAATGTCGTACCGGCCACCACCGAACAGGCTGATGCCATTGCCGATGTCGACCTCCGCGGATCCCCAAATCTGTTCCAGGGTTGCCGGGCGGCCATACGCTACCGCCTGATCAACTTTCACATAGTTCAGGGCGGTTTTAAGGCGCGAGAATTCACCGCTGATGCCAATGTCCTGTTCGCGAACGGCGAGGCTGTCCTGGTCGAACCTGGCCTGGTAGCTGACCCTCCAGTACTCGTCCGGTTGATACCAGATTGCCGCAACAAGATCAGACACGTTTTCGTTCAGACCGGATCCGCTCACGAAACTGTTCTGCCCTGCAAGGTGATAGGATTGGCCGAAGCTGGCGTTGAATGAACTGCCATTGTCGAAACCAAGTGTATACAGGAACCCGGCATTTACGCGGGTACCGCCCTCGTAGCGGTCATTTCCTGTGAAGCGGTTTTCCAGAAACAGGTTAGACGCAGCGAAGTTGAGCGAGATGGCGTCTTCATTGCCCCAGGTGGAGATGTCGCCCTCATTCTTGGATGCGATGACCTGAACGATAGGTGTCAGAATATGGCTTCCGACTTCGTCATGGCGCACGAACGGCATGCGCAGATCGACCCCGCCCGAAGGCAGCAGCCGCGCATCGGTAACTTCACCATAGGTCGGTGGAGCAGTAGGATTGACTATCTGCTGCATTGGAACATTGTCCGACATAAGCAGGTCGCCCCGCAGTCGGCCAAACGGAGTCACAATCAGGCCCGCATCAGTGACGATCTCCTTGCGCCAGTGCAACTGCGACGTTGCCCTGAACTGCCGCGATCCCTGCACCACGTCGAGGGTCTGCGGGTTTGTGTCATAAGGAACCCAGGCGCGGTCCCTGTACAGGCCATAGATGTCGGTGTTGATGCCTAGTTCGCCGCCCAGCACAGGGAAGTCGAAAGTGTAGTCATGCCGGAAATAGGGCGCCGCTGTTGGGAATGTGTCCTGGTTGTCTGACTGCAGCAGGCCCTGGAAATTGTACGTCCGGATGGTCGTGTAGTTGCGGTCGTGAATGCCATCAAGGTAGATATAGCTGGCAATCTCGGTGCGCTCGTCGAAGTCGTATTCGCGTCCGAACGTATCATCGGACACGATCGTGCCATCCCAACCCCACTTCCAGCGGCGGTTGATGTCGAACCTGCCTTGCGTTTGAAACCAGCCGCGCCAGCGTTCATCGCCTGGTGCTGGCAACTCATCCGGGTTGAACTGGTAAGCACCTATGCCGCGGACTGAATACTCGCCCTTCGCCAGCCTGTGGCGGAATTCCAGATCAAGCAGCGGTCCCTGCCTGCTGGTGACCTTCGGCGAAATGGTCAGGTCCATGTTGGGCGCAATGTTCCAGAAATACGGTTGTTCGTATCCGAAACCGAACACCGTGGAGTGACTGAAGCGCGGGATCAGGAAGCCCGAAGCCTTGCGAACTGTCGGGTCGGGGTGTGACAGGTAGGGCCAGTAGAATACCGGCGTGCCAAGCACCTCGAGCCGTGCGTCGCGGTGCACAATGGTCTGCTCGTTCTCATCGTGGGTTGTGGAACTGGCCACCAGTTGCCACGCAGGGGTGCCGTCTTCGGTTACGCAGGTGCGGCAGCGCGTGTATGTGGTTTGCTCATAAACGGTCAGATACCCGTCGCGCCGCTTGGCGTAGGACGCCGTCACAACTGCCTCGTTGGTCAACAGCAGCCGCAGGTGTTGCGCGAAACCATCGCGGAACCGGTTCTGCAATTCGAGGATGTCTGCCTCAAGAATGTTGCCGCCAGGTTCGCGAAGGCGAATTTCGCCCTCTGCCCGCATGGTGTCTGTGTTGCGGTTGTAGGTGATGCGCCGGGCAATCAGCACGTAGTTGCCATAGGTCAGAACGACGTCACCGGTGGCCACTGCTTCATTGCTGCGCTCGTCGAATACGATCTGGTTGGCATCGACTTCAACCCGCGTACCCTTCGGTGGCGTTTTGCGCGCGGCACGCGGCAAGCTTTCCAGATCGGCCTTGCCCGTAGTGGCGGCGGCATGGGCGGCAGGCAGGCGCAGGTCCGGCAGCAAGGCAAACAGCGCCAGCAACCCGAACACAGCCATCGCGTATACGCACGCGTGATTCCGCGCGCGCGCGCGAAGCGGCGTATTCGTTGGCTCGTATTTGCGCCGGTTTGCTATTGCGATTATCCCCTGTGCAATGGCCCCCCACGGAGCCAACCGGTCATCCCACAGACCAGTCACTGTCTAACACTTCCGCACACAGTTCGAAACCCGAACCATGCCCGCAACCTGGCAAGACCCAAAACTCTAACAGGTTTTAACCCGGTTCGCCCTGCAATGAGAAGGGCTTGACTTAACTTTATTATTCCTTTTTAGGGGCGGAATCAGGGCCGGAATTTCAGATGGTAAACCACTGGTAAACAACCGTTCGCGCGCTTTGCGCCGCAATTGTGAGTTGCGCCATTGCCACCGCCTGCCGTCACGGCTACAAATTGACCTTCGTAATCGCTTCGTCAGACTAGCTTTCCAACAGGATTTTTCCATGAAAATCAGTTTCTCCGGTTTCTCGTTGCCCAAGACGGGCACTGTCGTCGTTCTGGTTGCCGATGGCGGCAAACTGTCAGGTCATGGTGCCGCCTTGGACGCCAGCGTGGACGGAGCTATCAGCAACGCCATAAAGGTGGCTGACTTCAAGGGCGAGAAGGAAAAGTCCCTGGATGTTTTCACTCCTGCGGGGGCGGGGTTGCAACGGGTCATCGTGGCTGGCGTTGGCAAGCTGGATGAGCTTGACGAGGCCGCTTTTGAATACCTTGGCGGCTCCATCGCTGCCGCTGCCAAGGCAGCCGGCGCGACTTCCTTGAGCGTCTGCGCAGAACTTGCCGGCAAGCCAGGTCCCGATGCCGCCACTGCCGCCGCGCGCATTGCCTCAGGCATGCGGTTGCGCGAATACAGCTTCACCAAGTACAAATCCAAGCCGCCGAAAAATGGTGCGGTCAAGACAGTCAAGATCATGACGTCCGGTGCTGCCGGGGCGCAGGCAAGATACGCTGAACTGGAAGCCATAGCTTTTGGCGTACACCTCGCCAGAGATCTCGTGAACGAGCCTGCCAACCACTTGCATCCCCTCGCTTTCGCAAATGAAATCAAGAAGTTGAGCAAGGTTGGTCTGAAGGTTGAAGTGCTTGATGAAAAGCAGATGAGCAAACTTGGCATGGGTGCGCTGCTTGGGGTTGCCCAGGGGTCTGTGCATAAGCCCTACATGTGCGTCATGCGCTGGGACGGCGGGCGCAAGGGCGACAAGCCGGTTGCCTTTGTAGGCAAGGGGGTCACGTTTGACACGGGCGGCATTTCCATCAAGCCGGCCGCTGGCATGGAGGACATGAAAGGTGACATGGGCGGGGCGGCTTGCGTCACCGGTCTCATGGCAGCGCTGGCCGGGCGCAAGGCCAAGGTCAATGCCATTGGCGTGGTTGGCCTGGTAGAGAACATGCCGGACGGCAAGGCCCAGCGCCCAGGCGACGTGGTCACGTCCATGTCCAAGCAGACGATCGCCGTACTCAACACCGATGCCGAAGGCCGCCTGGTGCTGGCCGATGCTCTTTGGTACACCCAGCAGAAGTTCAAGCCGCAATTTATGGTCAACCTGGCCACGTTGACTGGCGCAATCCTGATTGCACTAGGCAAGGAACATGCCGGTCTGTTCTCCAATAATGACAAACTGTCAGACCAGCTGGCAAAGGCCGGGCTCGACACGCGCGAAAAGGTATGGCGTATGCCGCTGACCCCGGAATACGACAAGATGATCGATTCAGACATTGCCGACATGAAGAACATTGGTGGCCGTCACGCCGGAGCAATAACTGCAGGTCAATTCCTGCAGCGATTCGTCAACAATGTGCCCTGGGCCCACCTCGACGTGGCCGGCACGGCAATGGATTCGACAAAAACACCAATCAACCAGTCCTGGGGTTCTGGCTGGGGCGTACGGCTGCTCGACCGCCTGGTGGCTGCCAATTACGAAAAACAACCTTGACGTAAACGTAACTACTGTGCGGCGATGTATTTCTGCGTGCCGTGCTGATAGTTGATTATCGCTTCCTCGCGCACCTTCTGCGATGCGGTGAATTCGTCAACGCTGATGCGCTTGCGGCGATAGTCACGCAGGCTCTTGCGCGCGCGCCTTTCCGTTTTGCGGCGTTCGCGCTCCAGCCAGCGCCGCAGCACTTCAAGCTCGAGCCGCGATGCGTTGTCGAGTGACAGGTTCCTGAAGCTGAACCCGTTCAACGGCATTTCACCGCCGATGCCCTCAGCCTCACCAAAGAACGCCACCGGCCTGCAGATGCCGCTTTCGGTATTGCCGGCTTCACAGGCTGCACGGCAAACTTCTTCAACGTTTCCCGAACAGCAGTCACAAATGCCGGTGGCAAGCGCTGCCGGGCTTTGTGCGGTGATCGCAGCAATGCCCGCGCCGGTTGCCAGTGCCAGCATGTTTTTCCATTTAATCATAGACCCAACCCTCTTGATCGCATGTTAGTTTTGCCACATGCTTCGTCTCCATCCTAGCCCCGAAATCAGCAAAAAACCATGGCATATGCAGCGCACCTTGGCTATCAAGCTGATATGAGCGAAGTACTGTTCTATCACCTTGAGCGCGCGCGGATGGAAGATGTGCTGCCGCAATTGCTGGCCAAATCCATCGAACGCGGCTGGCGGGCGGTGGTGCAAACTGTCAGCGACGAGCGCGTTGCGGAGATATCGCACCGGTTGTGGCTCTGGGAAGGCGATGCGTTTCTGGCCCATGGCAGTCAGGCCGATGGCTTTGCAGACATGCAGCCTGTCTGGTTGACGTCAGCTGACGACAATCCGAACGGATCAAATGTGCGCATTCTGGTGGATGGCGCAGACTTCGAGGATACCTCCAGCCTTGATCGCCTGGTCATCATGTTTGACGGCAATGACGAGCAAGCCACGGCTCTCGCAAGGCAGAAATGGAAATCCGTGACTGGGGCTGGTCTGACTGCCACATACTGGCAGCAGGATGAGCGCGGCGCATGGGTGAAGAAAACTCAGGCAAACGCCAGCAGGCCTGCTGGAGCGGAAGGCGGCAAAGATGAACGATGACTTCGCGGCTAAGCGTCAGAAAGCCCGCGAGGCTACTGGTCCCATTCAGGCTGAAGCCGAAGCACGCGGTGAACCACTAGCCTGGTTTGACGAAGTATATGCCCGCGCTGGTGGAGATGCGGCAATGGTGCCGTGGGCTGATGAAGAACCGCACCCCGGACTGGCCGAGTGGATCGCGCGCTCCGGCGAAATACATGAAGGCATGGCACTCGATGTTGGCTGCGGGCTGGGCGACAATGCAGAAGCGCTTTCGGCAGCCGGGTATGACGTGACCGCTTTCGACCTCTCACCCACCGCCATCGCATGGGCGAAGCAGCGGTTTCCGGGTTCCCGTGTGAACTACGTCACAGCCAGCCTGCTCGCTCCGCCGGCCGAATGGGTTGGGGCGTTCCACCTGGTGCATGAATCCTACACCCTGCAGGCACTCAAGCAGCCGGAGCAGGCCATGGCGTTTCCGGCGCTGGCCAGTCTTGTGGCGCCCGGCGGAAAGCTGCTGGTAGTATGCCGGTCACGTGAAGAAGGTGCGGAAATGTCCGGCCCGCCCTGGCCGCTGACAAGAGGCGAAGTCATGCGCCTTGCTGAATTTGGGCTTACCCCGCGTGCCTGTCAGGGGTTCACCGTTGACGGCAAGGGTCGTTCAGTCCCGCATCTGCGTGCCGTATTCAGCCGTGATCAATGAGGAGTTTGCAAGGTGTCCCAGAAACTGCGTTACAGGCTGCTGACCGGCAAGGATGACAGGTCGTTCTGCGAGCGCGTGTCAGCGGCACTGGATGATGGCTATGAGCTTCACGGATCTCCTTCGATTACACACAACGGCGAACATTGCGTCGTCGCGCAGGCGATTGTCCTGAAAGCTGATCAGCGCTGATCATGTTTCCCCCAGACATCTGAACTCTACAAGGAAGCCTCATATGCAAGTTCACGATGCGATTATGTCCCGTCATTCCTGCCGCCGTTTCAAGCAGGACCCGGTGCCGGAGGAAGCACTTCGCCGTATCCTGACCGGGGCGGGCAGGGCGCCAAGCGGGCACAACACGCAACCATGGAAAGTCTATGTTGTGCGCGGTGCTGCAAAGCAGCGCATCACTGAAAAGGCCCTCGCCGCAGCACAGGGCATATCCTCGCTCAAGGCCAGTGACCCGGAGTTTGACTATTATCCGACGCAGTGGTTCGAACCTTACCTGTCGCGCCGCCGCGCAACCGGCTTTGGCCTGTACGGAGCGCTCGGCATCGGCCGGGACGACAAGGAAGCCCGCAGTGAACAGATGCTGCGCAACTTCAGGTTCTTCGATGCCCCGGTTGGCCTCTTCATCACCTTCTCGCGCCGCATGTCTGTCGGCACGTTCATGGACGTCGGCATGTTCATCGAGAACATCCTGATCGGTGCGCGCGGCGAGGGCCTGCACACGTGCGGCCAGGTTGCCTGGTGCTCCCATCACCACATGATCCGGCAGGAGTTGGGCTTTGACCAGGACGAGCTGCTCGCCTGCGGTATCTCCGTTGGTTATGGCGACGAGACGGCTCCGGAAAATGTCTGGCGCACTGATCGTGCCGAGATCGGCGAATGGGTGACGTTCCACGACGAGTGAGCTGCAGATTACTTGCAGGCAAACGCCTTGAGCAGGGCGGAGCGCACGACTTGCGGCGCGGGATGTTGCGCATCTTCGGGAAGCCGCGCGAGATGGCGCGTCACCAGTTTTGAAAAATCCGATGTCGACAGATCACGCGGCATGCACAGCTTTTCATCCATGCCCGGTTCGTCCAGCATGGCATCGCCTATGGCGGTTATGTAACCGGCACAAATGCCATCATCATAATCGCTGCCGTGCGAAGAGTTGCAGAATTTTGACAACACGTAGGCGCTGAAGCGGTGCCCGTCTGTGGCGTGCGCCGCGCTGCTCATCAGCAGAAAGGTACACAATATCAGCCTAGTCATGCAGCAGCTTTCCCCTGCGGTAGGTCAGCGAAGCGACGCCTTGCACCTTGCCGATGTTTTCTCCCGGCCAGGCCAGGCGCTGGTTGGAGCGTGCAAAGAACAGCCCGTCTGCTGCCGCTGTCACCTGGTCAACCACCATGTTGGTATCTGACATGGGATCGACAATGTCTGCAATCACATCACCTGCATTCACCATCTGTCCCACCTGCGCTGTGTACACGATGATGCCGGCTGCTTTCGCTTTCAACATGTCCGTTGCGGTAAAGTCTGCCGCGATGCCGCCGAAGACCGGGGCTTTGCCTCCGTCTTCATCAATGACGCCCCGCAGACACAGGAACCGGTACAGGGCTCCTGCATCCTTGTCGGAGTACTCATGCGATGCGTCATGCTCGCCGCGCAATTCCACAACCACCGTCAGAGGCAGTTCAAGTGCGTCCGCGCCGTATATTTCCCGCGCCCGGACATACGGCCAGGCGATGGTCTCCTCAAACGGTCCGCCACCGGATGCCCGTGCGAACATGACGACCTTTGCATCCAGCAGGGCGGCAAGGTCTTCGGCTTCGGGCCAATGGTCTTCGTCGAGGTAAAGATGCATCAATGCATCTGAATCGGTATGCAGGTCGAGTACAATGTCCGCATCACACGCCAGCCGCATCAGCTCCAGTTTCAGAGCCTGCGCCTCGTTGGCCGGGCTGGCGGCCGCGATGGCTTTTGAGACCTCAGCCTTCACCAGCGCCGTATCTGCAGCCTGGCCATTGGCCATTTTGCCGTCAATGGCCTCAAGCACGGCATCGGACACGTCATGAAAGCCGCGGTTGAAGTTCTCGCCGGTCGCCATGTGATAGCGCCCGTTGTGAGAGCGCAATGTCACGTTGTTCAGCCCGATCGGATTGGCCACCGGTACGACAATAACCTCGCCTTGTATCGTGCCTGCCGCATCTGCTGTTTTCAGCAGCGCCAGAAGCTTTGCCGCAACAAGGCTGGCTGGCAGTTCGTCTGCGTGCATTGACGCGTGGATGTAGACCTTGGGTGTGGCACCGGCAGATCCAAAGCGCCAAACCTTCAAGGAGTGCTGGGTGCCAACAGCGTGGCGTGGAAGCTCTATTGTGGTACAGGTAGCCATGAGTATCTCCGAAACGAACAGGGAAGGTTGTAGCCTATGGCAAGCAAGTCCGAAACCTCACTGAAGCATGTGTTGATCGTTGGTGCTGGCGCCGGACTATCAGCCAGCATTGCACGCCGCTTCCACGCTGAAGGGCTGGCCGTGTCATTGGCCGCACGCGACACGCAGAAGCTGTCCGCGCTGGCAGGCGAGGTGGGTGCCGAAGTGTATCAGTGCGATGCCTCGCAGGTCGACCAGGTGGATGTATTGTTTGCCAGTCTCGACAAGGCAAAGGCCGGCACGCCGGACGTGGTGATCTACAATCCGTCCTACCGGGTGCGCGGCTCCATCACGGACCTTGACCCTCAACAGGTGCACCAGGCGCTGATGGTGACCGGCTTCGGCGGTTTCCTGGTGGCAAGGCAAGCCGCAAGACGCATGTCGGCGGCGGGCACAGGCGTTATCATTTTCACCGGTGCATCAGCCTCGATGAAGGGTTATCCGATGTCGGCACCGTTCGCCATGGGCAAGTTTGCTTTGCGCGGCCTGGCGCAATCCATGGCGCGTGAATTGCAGCCAAGGGGCGTGCATGTTGCCCATGTGAACATTGACGGCGGCATCAGGTCGGACGCCCGGCCCGAACGTGCAGACCCGCAGGGCCAGCCGGACTCGATGCTCGACCCCGATGCAATTGCCGAAACCTATTGGCAGCTTGCAACGCAGCACCGGTCTGCCTGGACTATGGAAACGGAACTCAGGCCGTGGCTTGAGGGGTTCTGAGGACGCCAGGCATTACGCCTTTTCGCTTCGGCTGCATTCGCCACCTGATTAGCTTGTCGGTGCCAGCAGCGGCCAGGTACAGGTGGTGGTCATCTATGACGCACCGCAGCAGGTGTTACCCTGCTGAATTGGCG
Organism: uncultured Alphaproteobacteria bacterium; assembly: GCA_963787895.1. Taxonomy (GTDB): domain Bacteria; phylum Pseudomonadota; class Alphaproteobacteria; order Rhizobiales; family Aestuariivirgaceae; genus Anderseniella. Next base: position 811,870 of record CAWBEX010000007.1, read on the forward strand.
GGCAAGCCACTGTGCCATATGAGCAATAAACACAGCAATCACCCGGTTTTGGCCTCAACAACACACCGCATCCCTTGCAGTCGTAGAACCATTGGCAGGCGTTGGTGGGCATGGATTCAGTTTCGGCATGCCCGCATTGTGGGCATGTGATGGTTGAAATCAATTCGAAGCTGCTTTGGTTCGTTTCCATAGTGCATACATTGTAACTGCTACAAAGATGGCAAGGGCGGGCAGCAACACATGGTCCAGCATTCCGATTGCTGCGGACAAACCGACAACTCCCAACACGATAGACAGGATCGGAGTGAAGCAACAGATTGCCGTAACGATGCTTCCCACGATACCGATCTTGAGAAAGTCATTTTCCGTCATGGCAGCCAGCATAACCCGAACCGGCCGCGCGGCATCGCACATTTGTGTGAGTGCGCTCTCGCATGATCACTCAGGCGGAAATACCCAGTCTTTGCTCGCGCCGTCTGTTTGTCTGGTGATGAAACTCACCGCAACGGTGTTCGGCCGGCGCCAGACCACATGGGCGGGCCTGCGTACCTTTTCACCATCTATGATCAACACAAGATCGTCCGGCACCTTGTCGGACCGTTCGACCATCAACAACGCCCCGCTATTGGAAAGGTTTCCGACGACACATGCTTCGCGTTCGCTACCATCAATGCTGGTTGCAACGCCGCTGAGCAGCTTGACCGTGCGAAGGGCGGCACGACGCTCGTCTGGTTTGGTGTTCGCTTTCATAACAGCCTCCAACGCACACGAAACTGATTTGTGTGACAATGAGACTATAGCGCGCCCGCACTACCGTTAATTTAAGCAGTTAATTCAAATTGAGCCGGTTTCAGCAAGCAAGACGCAACGGGAATCAGAACCGCAATATTCGCAACCAGCGCATGACATTCAGCAAAGAGACCATGGCCCCGGCCACATAGGTGAAAGCCGCTGCCCGCAGCACTCTTTGCGCGCCAGGCATGTCGTCAGGGTGCAGATACTCGCCCAGCCGCAGGATTGGCAGGGCACGCTTGAAACTCGCGTCGAATTCCACAGGCAGAGTGATGAGGTGAACAACGATGCCAGTCGCCATGATCGCCAGCCCGGCACCGAGCTCCAGCATCATGATCGACGGCTTCTGTGTGATCGCCATGACCACAGGTGCTCCGATCAGCAACACTGAACCAAGCGCCTGCACCTTCTGGGCAACCACGGCAAGGCGGGTACGCAGGCGCAACGGTGCATAGCCTTCTGCATCCTGAAGGGCATGGCCAACCTCATGTGCTGCAACTGCCACGGCCGAGACCGACTTGCCGTCATGATGCGACGGGCTCAGCCTGACCGCCTTCGCCATGGGGTCATAGTGGTCGCCGCCTTCGACCGGCAACTTCTCCACCGGCACGTCTTCAAGGCCAGCCTGGTCAAGCAGGTGCCGGGCCAGTTCGCCGCCAGTGCCCGGCAGGTCATCGCGGTGCGCAGCCTGTGAGGCAATCATTTGGCGCACCCACATCTGCGGCAAGAACATCAGCGCCAGAAACATCAATCCGAATATGAGGTAGACCATGGTTCCCCGTCCGGTTACGGCATGCAACCCATTTCACAATGTGGCAATGGTGCAGCTACTTGGCGAAAACTAACCGAAATCCGTTGACGCGTTATACTTTAATGGTGAGAAAGTAGATCAATTCAAGGGGATCGTGGATGAGTCAAAAACTAGGGCTGTTTGTAGCACTGTGCGCAGCCTGGCTTGTTTGGTCCGGTTACTTCAAGCCGTTGCTGCTCGGCCTCGGGCTGTTTTCCGTGATCATGTGCCTTGTGCTGGCAATCCGCATGCGCTCTGCCGACGGCGAGGGGTCCCGCTTTCATATTCTTGAGCATGTCCACCAGCTCGCAACCTACTGGCCATGGCTTCTGGTTGAAATTGCCAAGTCCAACCTGGACGTAGCCAGGATTGTGCTGGCACCAAAGATCAACATCGATCCGGTGATGGTCCGCCTGAAGGCTACTCAGGCCACCGACATGGGCAAGACCATCTATGGCAATTCCATAACATTGACGCCCGGCACGATCACCGTCGACATGGAAGGTGATGAATTGCTGGTCCATGCACTCGTGCAAGCCGGCGCTGACGGTTTGCGCGAAGGCGGGATGGATCGCCGCGTCACCAGTTTGGAACGCTGAGCAATGGAGTGGGTGTATTTCGCCAGTGCAGTTGCCATCCTCGTCACCATGATCCTTGCCATGGTTCGCGGGCTGGCCGGCCCGACCATATTTGACCGTGTTTTGGCAGTAAACATGTTCGGTACCAAAACCGTACTTTTCCTGGCCGTTGTGTCCTTCCTTTCGGGCCGTCCGGACTTTCTCGACCTGTCACTGGCATACGCGTTGATCAACTTCATTGGAGTGCTGGCCGTCCTTCTGTTCTTCCAGTCGCGTGAGATTCGCCGCGTTGCCGAAGCTGAACGTGAGGCGCGCAAGTGATGGATACCGTGCTCGACATCCTCTCCGCGCTGCTGCTGCTTTCCGGTGCATTCTTTGTGTTCGCCGGAGGCCTTGGCGTCATGCGGATGCCGGATTTCTACACCCGCATGCATGCAGCCTCGCTGACGGATACCGGCGGCGCAGCACTTATCCTGATCGGATTGATGCTGCAGGGCGGGTTGACGCTGGCGCCGGTCAAGTTGGCCGCGATTTTCCTGTTCTTGTTCCTGACATCGCCAACTGCATCATACGCACTGGCCAACGCAGCCCTGCTGTCGGGGTTGAAACCCATGTGCCGCAATGAAACCGGCAAGGCGTTGCCGGATGGATCGATCACGGCAAAACCGGTTTCCCGCAAACCCCCTGCGAAGAAACAACCAGCCGCAAAAACGGCAGCGAAGAAAAGACCAGCAGGAAAAGCCGCCACAAAGAAGTCGGCGAAAAAGCCTGCGGGCAAGACAGCGAGGAAATCACGATGATGACCATCGTCTTTTCCCTGTTCCTGTTGACCATGCTTGTTCTGGTGGCCGTTGCTGTCTTGCGCACCGACAATCTGTTCACCGCAGTAATGCTGTCCGGCATCTTCTCGCTCATCATGGCGGCCAACTTCTTCGTTCTGGACGCCGCAGATGTGGCGCTGACCGAGGCAGTCATTGGTGCCGGTATCTCAACTGTGCTGTTTCTCGGCGCGCTTGCGCTGACCAGTGAGCAGGACCGCTCGCCACCGGTTGGCACCTGGGTGCCGCTGCTGACCTCTTCTGCGCTGGGCGCAGTTATCATCTACGCGGTGCTTCAGGCACCGAGGCTGGGCGACCCCAACGCCGTCGTGCACAAGCATGTTGCGCCCTGGTACCTCGAAAAGACCCCTGAGCTGATAGACGTGCCGAACGTGGTGACGGCCGTGCTGGCCTCGTTCCGCGGCTACGATACCCTTGGAGAGGTGTTCGTGGTGTTCACAGCCTGCATCGGTGTCATGGCATTGCTGGGCAGGGTGCGCCCCCGGCGTGAAACGATCTCCGAGGAAGTCTTCCGTGAGCAGACTCGCGACCTGCGCCACCACCTGATTCCGCGTGTCGTTGGCAAGTTGCTCATTCCTTTCATTGTGCTGTTTGGCCTGTACGTGCAGTTTCACGGCGACTTTGGTCCCGGAGGAGGCTTCCAGGCCGGCGGTTTGGTGGCGGCCGGTGTCATCTTGTATGCGTTGCTGGAGGGTGATGGCCGCGCGCGCGAATTGGTGCCCGAATGGTTTTCCAGCACGCTGGTGGCGCTGGGTGCATTGACCTATGCCAGTGTAGGTGTCGCCTGCATGCTCATGGGCGGCAGGTTTCTGGACTACTCGGTGCTTGATGCCCACGATCCGGTGCATGGCCAGCACCTCGGAATCCTGCTGGTGGAGGCGGGTGTAGGCATGACGGTTGCTGGCGTGATGATCACCGTTTTCCATGCATTTGCGCGCCGGGGTATCCGCTGATGGAAATCCTCGGTCTGTACAATTATGTGGTTTTTGCCGTGCTGCTGATGGTTGGGCTGTACTGCATCCTGGCGCGCACCAACATCATCAAGTCGATCATTGGTCTGTCGATGTTCCAGTCAGCGGTGTTCCTGCTCTACATCTCCATGGACAAGGTTGACGGCGGCACTGCACCGATCATTCAACCTGGCGTCGAAAACCCGATTTACGCCAACCCGATTCCGCAAGTGCTCATTCTGACGGCGATCGTTGTAGGCATATCAACCACCGCGCTTGGGCTGGCCGTTGCTGTGCGCATAAGGGAAGCCTACGGCACGATCGAAGAGCACAAAATTCAGGAATTGGACCGCGAACTGTGACGCTTTACGACCAGCTTCCTGCCTTGCCAGTGGCGATCATGCTGTTTTCAGCGCCAATCGCTTACTTGATGCGTCTGCACGGTTTCCCGTGGGCGGTGGCATTACTGGCTGTGGTCACGTCTTTCATTGTGTCGTGCTCGCTGGCCGCTACTGTTTATGGCGGCGAAACCATCATTTATGAAATGGGTGGGTGGCCGGCGCCTTATGGCATCGTTTTGCACATTGATGCGCTTTCAGCGCTGATGGCCATGCTGATAACCGGCGCATCGTCTGCTGCGTTGCTGTTCGGGGCCCGGAGCCTGGCTGATGAGGTCGGTGAAGAAATAGCCCCGGCCTTCTTTGCGGCCTGGCTGTTATGTACCGCAGGTCTTGTTGGCATGGTGGTCACTGGCGACGCTTTCAACATTTTCGTCTTCATGGAAATCTCTTCGCTTTCCACATATGTCCTGATTTCCGCCGGGCCTGACAGAAAGGCGCTGATCGCCACTTACCGCTACATAGTAATGGGAACGGTTGGTGCGACATTCTACCTGATCGGCGTCGGTTTCCTCTACATGGTGACGGGCACACTGAACACAGCCGACCTTGCTGCGCGCGTCGGGGACACGGACAACATCCGTCTTGTGGTCGTTGCCGCGGGCTTCATATCAGTCGGGCTGGCGGTCAAGGCTGCCGTATTCCCCATGCACCAGTGGATGCCGCGGGCCTACACCTATGCCCCAAATGCCGTGACGGTGTTCATCGCAGCCGCATCCACCAAGGTATCACTCTATGTGCTCATGCGGGTTGACTACGCCATCTTCCAGAATGCCATCACCAACCACGATGCACAGCTGACCCTGTTCCTGGTGCCGCTCGGGGTGTTGGCGCTGTTTGCCGGTTCACTGTTGGCAATCTATGAAAAGAACCTGAAGACGCTGCTGGCCTATTCCTCCGTTTCGCAGATCGGCTATATCGCGTTGGGTATCTCGCTGGCGTCGGTTGCCGGTCTGACTGGTGCCATCGTTCACATGTTCAACCATGGCATCATCAAGGGTGGCATGTTCATGGCCGTGGCATGCCTGGCCATCCGCTACCGCACCGTAAACGTGGCAAACCTCGCCGGCGCGGGCAGGGCGATGCCGTGGACCATGGCTGCTTTCGTCATTGGCGGGCTGGGCCTGATCGGTGTACCGCTCACTCCGGGCTTCATCTCGAAATGGTATCTTGTACAGGCCGCGCTGCAAAAGGGCGGGGCAGGCGCCTTCCTCGTCGTCATCATTCTGATTTCGTCTTTGCTGGCAGTGATCTACGTATGGAAAGTCATCGAGGTAGCCTACTTCAAGGAACCCCGCGCCAATGCTGTCGCGGTCACCCAGGAAGCGCCCTTGTCCATGCTCATTCCGACCTGGATCGTGGTGCTGGTAGGTTTCTGGATGTCAATTGACACCAGGATACCGGTGGGCTTGGCATCGAAGGCGGCAGAAATTCTGTTGGGTGTGAATTGATGTTGTTTGCCGCCGAAGACGCAATTCTCTACGCCCTGCTGATCCCGTTGATCGGTGCGGTCGTAATCCCGATTGTCGGCCGTTGGCCCAACATTCGCGAAACCGTGACCCTGGTTACGGCGGTATCTCTTGCAGTGGTGGTCTGGTCGATCATCCCGGACATACAGGCTGGCGCGCGGCCCGAGTTGCATCTGATTGAAATGTTGCCGGGCCTGCCCATAGCATTCAAGATCGAGCCACTGGGCATGTTGTTTGCCGCTCTGGCTTCGCTGCTGTGGATCGTCAACTCGGTCTATTCCATTGGCTACATGCGCGGCAACAATGAGCAGAACCAGACCCGGTTTTATACCTGCTTCCCGATCGCTCTCATGGCCGCCATGGGTATAGCGTTTTCGGCCAACCTGCTCACCTTGTTCATCTTCTATGAGGTCCTGACAATCTCGACCTATCCTCTGGTTGCCCACAAGGGCGATGAGGCAACGGTAAGGTCGGCGCGCGTTTACATGGGCGTCCTGCTTGGCACGTCCATCGGCCTGCTGCTGCCGGCGATGATCTGGACCTGGTCGCTGGCGGGCACACTGGACTTTACACCCGGTGGCATTCTGGAAGGCAAGATTGCAGAGCCGCTGGTTGGTGTACTCATCGCGCTGTACGCTTTCGGCATCGGCAAGGCGGCTCTCATGCCGGTTCACAAATGGCTGCCAGCTGCCATGGTGGCACCAACGCCGGTGTCGGCGCTTCTGCACGCCGTAGCGGTGGTGAAGGCAGGCGTGTTCACCATCACCAAGGTGTTCGTCTACATCTTCGGTATTGACTTCCTGTTTGCCCAGCCAAGCCACAAGCTGGTCGTGTGGGCCGCGTGCTTCACCATTATTGTATCCAGCTTCATCGCCTTGCGGCAAACCAATCTGAAGCGGCTGCTGGCATATTCAACCATAGGCCAGTTGTCGTACATTGTTCTGGCTGCCTCCATCCTCAAGCCGTTGTCCGAAATCGGTGCTTCCATGCACATGATGGCGCATGGTTTCGGCAAGATCACATTGTTCTTTGCCGCTGGTGCGATTTACGTGGCATCCAAGAAAACCGACATTACCGAAATGCATGGGATTGGCCGTAGAATGCCATGGACCATGGCCGCTTTTTCGGTGGGCGCACTCTCGATGATCGGCATTCCGCCCACCGGTGGCTTCATTTCCAAATGGTACATTCTCGGCGGCGCTATCCAGGATGACAACTACCTGGCACTGGCAACTCTGGTGGCCTCCACGCTGCTCAATGCTGCTTATTTTCTGCCGTTCATCTTTGCAGCCTTCCTGTACAAGGAAAACGTGGCACCGAAAAAGGAACACGGCGAGGCACCCTGGCCGATGGTTGCAGCCTTGACGTTCACGGCTTTCCTGACATTCGCGTTCTTCATGTTCCATCAGCCAATTGCTGACCTCGAAGCACAGATACTGGTGAAGTAGCGTCATGGCAAAAAAAACCGACACCGCAAAAAAAGACGCGCCAGGCCACGACCACTGGCTGGTGCGGCCGCACAACATCCGCAAGATCTGGATTGGGTCGATTGTGGTACTCGCCATAACGGTTGCGCTGGAATTGTTTACAGGCACTGCTGGCCACTTCCATGGTGTCGATGAATGGTTCGCCTTCCCGGCAGTGTTCGGCTTCCTGTCCTGTGTGGCCATGGTATTCGGCGCGAAGGTTCTCGGTGCCATCCTCAAGCGGAAGGATGATTACTATGATCTTTGAGTTCTTTCCGCCCGCTCTCATTCTTCTGGTTGCCGCGTTCCTTGGTGCCATCTCGCGCCCTAATGCGCGTGCCATCATATTGCTGGTGGCGCCGCTGCTGACATTGTGGGCGATCTGGTCCCTGCCTGATGGCGTTGTGCTCAGCACCCGGTTTCTTGACTACCAGATACAACCGATCGAGGTTTCGCCGATCAGGCGCATGTTTGCCACTGTGTTCACGATCATGGTGTTCACCGGGGTGCTGTTTTCCTTCCGCACCGCGAAAACCGCAGAGATATGCTCTGCCGTAGCCTACGCTTCCGGTGCTGTAGGAGTGTCGTTTGCCGGTGACCTGATAACGCTGTTCATCTGGTGGGAGATGATGGCGATCTTTTCCACCATCGTTGTGTGGTGCGGCGGAACTGAAGCCGCCCGCCGGGCCGGCATCCGCTATGCCATGATGCACATTCTGTCTGGCGTTCTTCTCAAGATCGGCATCGAGGGTGTCTACGTTCACACCGGCTCGCTGGAAATTCAGGCCATGCTGGCGACCGACCTTGATCGTTGGCTGATCCTGGCAGGTATCCTGATAAACGCCGCCGCACCTCCGTTCTCTTCTTGGCTGCCGGACGCCTATCCTGAAACCAGTCCCACCGGTGCGGTGTTCCTGTCTGCCTTCACCACCAAGACTGCCGTTCTGGCGCTGATCCTTCTGTTCCCGGGCGAGAAACTGCTGATCTGGATCGGATTGTACATGGTGTTTTACGGCATCATTTACGCGTTGCTGGAAAATGACGCACGCCGCATCCTGGCCTATTCGATCATCAACCAGGTCGGCTTCATGGTGTGCGCCATCGGTATCGGCACCGAGCTGGCACTCAACGGCGCTGCGCTGCATGCCTTCGCCCACATCATATACAAGGCGCTGCTGCTGATGTCGGCGGGCGTCGTCATGTATCGCACCGGTTTGCGCAAATGCACCGACCTTGGCGGCTTGTTCCGCACAATGCCCATTACCTGCATTTGCGGCATAGTCGGCGCGCTGGCCATTTCTTCGTTCCCGCTCACGTCTGGTTACACCACCAAGACCATGATCTCGGTGGCCGCCGAACAGGAGCATCTTGTGTTCGTCTGGTACATGCTGGCTGCAGCGTCTGCCGGAGTGTTCCTGCATGCAGGCATCAAGTTCCCGTGGTTCGTCTTCTTCCAGAAGGACAGCGGGCTCAGACCTGCCGACGCGCCCTGGAACATGGCCGCCGCGATGATCTTTTTCGCATTCCTTTGTGTCGCTCTGGGCGTTTATCCAGACCCGCTTTATGCCATGCTGCCAAACAGCGCCATCGTGCCGGTGTACAAGCCGGAAAAGGTGGTGTTCTACCTGCAATTGCTGCTGTTCTCGGGCCTCGCCTTCTTCCTGTTGCTCAACTACATGAAGCGCACACTCACCATAACTCTGGATCTGGACTGGATATGGCGTGTCGCAATCTTCAGTGCGGGCAATGCTGTGTTTGATGCCTGCTCGGCCATGCGCGCGTCGCTGGAAAAGGTTGTGCTGGGCCTGTTGAGGCGCGGGCAGGAGGGGCTCGACGAGTTGTCAGACCGCGAGGGTCTGATCCTTCGCGCAACGTCGGCAACTGGCCTGGGTGCACTTTATGTCATGGTGCTGCTGACGCTCTATATCTTTGTCTACTACCTCGACTAGGCTCCAGCTTCTAAGCAACCCTCTTGATAACAAAAACTGATGCTTCAATATTTTTGTTGGATTTTGTCGACCGCATAATCTCAATGGCAACGTTGTGGCCAAGCCAATCCGCCAGTACATAGGGCAAATATTCGGCTTTTACTCCAAATGGATCAATCTTGGATGCAGCATCAGGTTCATGGCCCACTCTGGTATGCTCAAGGAACAACAATCCTCCCGGTTGCAACTGCTCCACCCAAACTGAAAGGGCTTGCTTCGGGTTCCAGGCCTGATCCAGAGAGTTCGAATACACAAATGCAAATTTCGAAAGCCATGTCTCATTCCGGTTATGAAAGTCCCATTGAACAGTGTTCGGATAATTCGTGGCCGTATCGGATATTTCGGTGCCGATTACCTCACAATTCAAGGCTTTGGCGAGAAACGCTTGCTCAAAGCCGTTTCGCGTTCCATGACAAATTCCGCGGTTTTTGGCTGGCTGCGGGAACTCGCTACGCACGCGCGTTGCTACTTGGTTCAGCAAAGCCTCGTCGGCCCAGACGACGTCTAGCTTGCGCTTGTTATGCCGGGATTGAATTTCTCGGTACTCCTCGTACGAAGCATAGGAGACCAGCTTCAAATCACCTGTTATTTTTCTGATCTCATGTCCCAATGGAACTAGCGGTGCATTGGCAAATTTCAGTAGGTATTTGGAGATTTTGCCACCCCAGTGTTCCCTCGCCATCGCTACAATCCCCATTCTGCGCTAAGGCGCTTCGTAATCCGTTTGTTGTTTTGTCATAAAGTCACGATTTCAACGCTTTGCCAACCTGCTGTTTAGTCCTTTCGATCTGAAGCCCGCGACAGTTTCAAGCCAGCTTGACTTCTGGCTGATGATCTTTTGGTCCAGAGACTGGCCAGCACATGGGGCAACCCCGGTTGTCCTGGCAAACAGCCTCACAGCGGCCGGAGCTGCTGTGCACTTCCAGCGAATTTCATCCGCCGCTTGTGGTCAGCTCTTCATAGGTCTCGGTATCCTTTAACCAGCCGAGTTCGGTTGTCTCCAGATCATCCGCCAACTTGGCCCGCAGCCTGGCAAAATCAGCAGCTTTTTTTGGTTGTGCCGCATACATTTGCGGGTCTTGCAGAGCCTTATCCAGGATGTTTATTTTTTCCTGTAATTCCAGCATCTTGTGGTCTTGTTGCTGAATCTGTTTCTTAAGTTGAACCAGGTTGATCTTCGGCTTGCTGGCAGCGGTTTTTTCAGTTTTTGCGCCGTTGCCGGTGCTGGCGCGTGCTTCGGCCTTTGCGTCGCGCCGTGCAGTGCGGCTTTTCTCCAGGATGAGTTGTGAATACCCGTCCAGGTCGCCGTCATAAGGCTTTACCGTTCCATCATCGACAAGCCACAGCCGGTCAACTGATGCCTCGATCAGGTGGCGGTCATGGCTGATCAGAATAACTGCGCCTTCGTACTCGTTTAGCGCATAAACCAGCGCCTCGCGGGCAGCAACGTCGAGATGGTTTGTGGGCTCGTCGAGCACCAGAATGTTGGGTCCTTGAAAGGCCGCAAGCGCAAACAGCAGCCGCGCCTTCTCGCCGCCTGACAATGTCTCGACCTTGTTGTGGCTGAGGTGCGGCCCGAAGCCATAGGCACCAAGGCGCGAACGCCGTTCCGCCTCCGTTGCATCCGGCATCAGGTCGACAAAATGGTCATACGGGCTATGGCCCAGGTTGAGCTCGTCAAGCTGGTGTTGGGCAAAATACGCCACGTCGAGCTTCTTGTGATGGCGCATGTGGCCGTCCATCACGTTGAGGCGCCCGCACAGTAGCTTGGCGAATGTCGACTTTCCGTTGCCGTTGGCTCCCAGCAAGGCGATGCGGTCATCGCCGTCGATGCGCAGATCAATGTTGCGCAACACCGGTTTGCCTGCCTCGTAACCAACTGCGGCCTTTTCAAACCGGACCAGAGGCGGGTTGATCGGGCGGGCAGGGGCGGGAAACATGAAAGGCGCCACCCGGTCTTCCATGATGTCGGCGATTGGCTGCATCTTTTCCAGCGCCTTGAGCCGCGACTGCGCCTGCTTGGCCTTGGACGCCTTGTAGCGGAAACGGTCGACGAATGCCTGCATGTGCGCGCGCGCGACTTCCTGCTTCTTCTTCATCTTCAGTTGCAGCGCCTGCTTTTCGCGGCGAATACGGTCGAAGGTGTCGTAGTTGCCCTGGTAAAGTGTCAACTTGAACTGGTCCAGGTGCAGTATCGACTGCACCGCATCGTTCAGCAGGTCGCGGTCATGGCTGACAATAAGCACTGTATGGCGGTAGGTGCGGATGTAGTTTTTCAGCCATATCACGCCTTCCAGGTCGAGATAGTTGGTTGGCTCGTCCAGCAACAGGACATCCGGTTCTGCAAACAGGGTTGCCGCCAGCGCAACGCGCATCCGCCAGCCGCCCGAAAACGCTGAGCACGGTTCGTTCTGTGCTGTCTCGTTGAAGCCTAGGCCGGCCAGTATAGTGGCAGCGCGTGCAGGGGCTGTGTGGGCATCAATGTCGGCAAGCCGGGTTTGTATTTCGGCAATGCGGTGCGGGTCTGTTGCGGTTTCTGCTTCGCCCAGCAGACGGTTGCGCTCGAGGTCCGCAGCCAGCACCACCTCGATCAGCGTTTCGCTGCCGCTTGGTGCTTCCTGCGCCACAGTGCCAATGCGCGCGGTCTTCGGAATCGAGCACGAGCCGGACTCTGGCTGCAACTCTCCAAGTATAAGTTTCAGCAAGGTGGATTTGCCGGTACCGTTGCGCCCGACGAACCCGACGGTGTGACCCTCAGGTAACGCGACCGTTGCGTTGTCGAACAACAACCTGCCTTCGATCCGGAATGTAAGTGAATTGATATGAAGCATGGCCGGGTGTTTAACCTGCGTTTGCCGCTTGGCCAACTGGAAATGCAGTAATGTGACGAACTGCACATACACACTCTGGTGCTGCGCGTAGTTTGGACATCAACAACAAGGCGTTGAACAACAATAACGAAGCATCAGGTTGCCCCCCGATCCCCTGCAAACCAAACGGCACCTTGATCCAAAAAAAACACCAAAGCGCCGGACTGAAGAAGAGGCCAATCACCCCGGTCCCCCTCCCGGGTAACAAACAAGAGCCTCAGTGTTTGAAACCGCGTTCCATCGCAAGACGGTGCCCCCTGCCGTCAATCGCAAACTGGAGCGCGGTTTTCTGTTTTTTATTCCGGCTCAATCGCCGAGGTGGCGTTCACCGCGTTGTTTTGCCAGCAGGATCTGGCGCTGACGCTCGCGAAAGCGGGCGCGGTCTTGTTCTGAACGTGATGCGTGGCAATGGATGCAGCTCACACCGTCTTCATGTACCGGCGACGAAAGGTCGTGCCGGGTAAGCGGCATCCGGCAGGCGCGGCACAGCACATGCTCGCCCGGTTCAAGGCCGTGACCTACCGACACTCGCTCATCAAACACGAAGCAGTCGCCATGCCACTTGCTTTGTTCGCTCGGCACAAGCTCCAGGTATTTCAGGATGCCGCCCTTGAGGTGATACACCTCCTTGATACCTGCCTGCTTGGCAAACGCAGTGGATTTCTCGCAGCGGATGCCACCAGTACAGAACATCGCCACCTTCTTGCCGGCAAATTCATTGTGGTGAGCATTCAGCCAGCCCGGGAACTCGCGGAATGAGCTGGTATGCGGGTCCAGCGCGTTCTCGAAAGTGCCAATCGCAACTTCGTACTCGTTGCGGGTGTCAATGATCACGGTATCAGGATCGGATATCAGTGCATTCCAGTCTTCCGGCTCCACATATGTGCCGGTAATCTGGTTGGGATCGATGTCCTCCACACCCATGGTGACGATCTCTTTCTTGAGGCGCACCTTAAGCCGGTGAAACGGCATCTCACTGGCAAAGGATTCCTTGTGCTCAAGTTCGGCGCAGCCGGGTAGGGTGCGAATGTGTGCCAGCACCGCGTCAATGCCTTCGCGTGAACCGGCAATTGTTCCGTTGATGCCCTCATGCGCCAGCAGCAACGTTCCCTTCACTCCATGATGACATGCCACTGATGCCAAAGGACCCTTCAGCGCGCCGTGGTCTTCAAACCGGGCAAAGCGATAAAGCGCCGCAATGACAACCTCACCTTGCGTTGTCATGGTTTCCTGTAATCTCTGTGACAGGCCTTGCAGGTCTTTCCAACTGCAACCATTGCACCAGGCAGTTGCTCTATTGAACTGACCGCTGCAAGCTCGTCCGAAGCGGATTCAAGATCTGAAGCAATGGAGCTAAACCTCTCGAATGACTCCCAGATTACGGGCAATGCTTCGCTTACGCCATGTCCGCTGCCTTCTGGAAACATCGCTGGCATTTCGGAAGCATGTTGCTTCATTTCGACGGCGCGAGCGCTGATCAATTCGGCGTCAAATTCTGCTTCGCCCTTCATCATTGCGCCGATTTCCTTCATCGAGGCGCTGATCGCCTTCATCGCTTCCATGCGCTGCTTGACAATGCCGGTGGCACCACTGTGGGCAAGGGCAATAGTGGTAGAAGCTGTGAGCACGCAGGCAGCGATGAACAGTTGGCGGCTTGGCATGAGGCAGGTTTTCCCCTGTAGACAAGTGGCATTGCCTGACGTTTGCCACATCTGCGCAGCTGCTTTCAACCCTGCTTTGATGCGGGCTTGATGAATGCCTGATCCACCGGCACCTTGTAGGCGGTGGCCAGCTTGTTGGTCATGTTCGCGAGGCCGACAACAGCAATCACTTCGTTCATCATCTCGTCTGTCGCCCCCTTCGCTCGTGCCGAGGCACCATGGCTGGCAACGCAGTAGTCGCAGTTGTTGGTCATGGAAATGGCTGTGTAGATCAGCTCTTTGGTCAGAGGATCCAGCGCACCGGGGCCCATGATCTGCTTCAGCGCTCCCCACACATGTGCCAGCATCCGCGGTTCGTTAGCCAGGTATTTCCAGAAATTGTTTATGTCCTTGACCCCGCGTGTCGCGCAAATGTCGTCAAATACCTCACGCACTTCCTGCGGCGCATCTGTCATCTCAATCGGGTTCATGTCAGGTTCATCTCCGTTTCGCCATGATCGGCCTTACAAGTGATTTCAGATTCTTGAATACAGATTCTGCGTGCAATTGACGCGCCTGCCAAGGAGGAACTTATGAACAAGCCAAGACATGCAACCATGCTGGCAGCCCTGATGATTGCCGCCGGTCTAACCATTGCTCCGGCAACCGGCAACGCGCAAAACGTTCAGCAGATGACTGTTGAACAGCTCTTGCAGTCACAGCAGGAGCTGCAGACAGCCATTGCCAACGGGGGTGACAACCGCCAGAAGCGACAGCTCAGGCGTGTTCGCCGTGAGTTGCTCAAGCGCCAGGCGCAGCAGCAGACAGAACCCCAGCCACAGCAACAACAGCAACAGCAACAGCAGCAGCAAGCCGAGCCGCAACAGCAACAGCAACAGCAACAGCAGCAGCAAGCCGAGCCGCAACAGCAACAGCAACAGCAGGGCGACAATGTCAATCGCCAGGCCCGCATCTACCTGCGCGGTGGCAATGTCCGCCAAATGGATGACGGACAGCTTGATGTAACCGTGCGAGACGGCCGTGGGCTGCTTGGCGAGCCTCGTTTGCGTGGCAATCTGCAGCGCCAGGTTCGCGACCGGGTGCAGGCAGCTATGGGTGAGCGCAAGCGGCGCGCAGACGCAGCGCAACAGCAGCAGCAAGCCGAGCCGCAACAGCAACAGCAGGGCGGCAATTCAAATCAGGGGGTCAGAGGTTATCTTGCCGGGGGTAGCGTCCGCCAGATGAGCGATGCTCAGCTTGATGCAACGGTACGTGACGGCCGTAACTTGCTCAATGTATCTCGTCTGCGTGACGATTTGCGGTCCCAAGTGAACGACCGCATACGGGAAGCTTTGGCAGAACGGAATCAGCGTGCCAACTCCGCACAACAGCAACCGCAACAGCAGGACGATAACGTCAATCGTCAGGCTCGCATCTATCTGCGCGGCGGTAATGTCCGGCAGATGAATGATGCCCAGCTTGCCGAATCATTCCGTGACGGCCGCCGTCTGATGGCCGACAGCGGCTTGCGCGGCAACCTGCAGCGCCAGGTGCGCGACCGTTTGCAGGCAACCGTGGCAGAGCGTGACCGCCGTGCAACTGCTGCACAGGAACAGCCACAACAGTTGCCGTCAGGCGGTGCGAACGCTGATGCCACCGCCTTGCTGGCCGACCGGCGCCCGCCAGCCAGCTTGAATGACCAACAACTTCGCAACCGCCTGCAGAAGGCTCGCGAAGTGATGGGTGCCCGTGGTCTGGACCGGCGGCTTTTCCGGCGTGTACGGAACATGGCAAAGGCTGACAGTGACGTGCTGCGCAACCGGATTGCCCGGCGTGACGAAAACCGTTCGGAGCGTCGTGAGGACCGCCAGGATGCACGCCAGCTTCTGCGTGACCCGCGCAATGCAAGAGAACTCGATGACAGGCAGTTGCAGGCACGCATTAAATCAGCACGTGAGTTGCTGGACAGCAGTAATGTCAGGGGCGCCCAGAAGGTCCGGATTGAAGCCCTGCTTCGTGAGGCCCGCATCGAAAAGCGTCGCCGACTGATTGCAGAGCGCCAGCGCCGCCGGGACAGGCTGCGTGCCAATCGCAACAACAGGCAGATCATCATCCAGATCCCGCAGATAACCCTGGATCGCGGCCGTAGCGACATTGATGCAGCCGAAGCTGATGATGAGTTGCTTGAGCGCCAGCTTGTGGCTCCCCCGCGTGAGCGTATTGAGCGCAAGTACACGCGCGACGACTTCAGCTCTGGCCGCACCTCGGCGCGCCGCTATATGCCGGCAATCGAGGTGGATACCATCCGCTTCGGTTTCAACGAGGCATTCGTTCGTGAAGAGGAAATCCCGCAGCTGGAGCGCATCGGTGAAATCATCGAGCGCATTGTTGCCGGCAACCCGGAAGAGGTGTTCCTGATTGAAGGTCACACCGACGCCGTCGGCTCGGCCGCCTACAATCGTGGCCTGTCGGTCAAGCGCGCGAATGCCGTGCGCGAGTCCATGCTACAGTTCTTCAACATCGATCCCTCCAATATCGAAACAGTTGGTTATGGAGAAGAGTACCTCAAGATCCAGACCGAGGAGGAAGAACAGGAGAACCGCCGCGTGACAATCCGCCGGATTACGCCATTGCTGGCGCGCCGCTAGCGGGATTTTGCCAGCCCCACAGCGGGCTGGTCACCTTCTACAGGCTCCGGAAAAAGAGATTCTCCGGAGCCTGGATGCAACTAATTCTGCCGTAATTGCGTTGACTATTGATCGCCAGAGGGGCGTTCCATTTTTTTGGCCACAAGACCGGGATTGAACATGAAAATTTCCAGAAGCCTGTTTGCCAGCGTTGCCTTTGCGGCGCTGTTCGCAGTGCTGCCCAACGTTGCCGTTGCGCAGTCGGACACAACTACTACTGAGCAAACTCAACCTGCCACGGATGAGCAGGCCCCAGCAGCAACCGAACAGGCTGCCCCGGCGGCGGAAGAAGAACCGGTAAAGAAGAAAAAGAAGAAGGCCGCCGAGGAACAGCCCGCACAGGAACAGGCCCCAGCAGCAGAACAGGCACCTGCAGTAGAGCAGGCTCCTGCAGCAACCGAACAGGCTGCCCCGGCAGCGGAAGAAGAACCGGTAAAGAAGAAAAAGAAGAAGAAGGCCGCCGAGGAACAGCCCGCACAGGAACAGGCCCCAGCAGCAGAACAGGCACCTGCGTTAGAGCAGGCCCCTGCAGCAGAACAAGCACCTGCGGTAGAGCAGGCCCCAGCGGCAGAACAAGCACCTGCCGTAGAACAGGCCCCAGCGGCAGAACAGGCACCTGCAGTAGAGCAGGCCCCAGCGGCAGAACAAGCACCTGCCGTTGAACAGGCACCTTCAACTGAGCAGGCTGCCCCGGCAGCGGAAGAAGAACCGGTAAAGAAGAAAAAGAAGAAGAAGGCCGCAGAGGAACAACCCGCACAGGAACAGGCACCCGCAGCAGAACAGGCCCCTGCAATCGAGCAAGCACCCGCAGCTGAACAGGCCCCTGCAATCGAGCAAGCGCCTGCAGCTGAACAGCAACCCGCTCAACAAGAGCAGGCACCTGCAGCAGCGCAGCAACCTGCCCAGCAGCAGCCAACTGCCGTTGCGCAAGATCCCGTGCCAGTTTTCACTACTGACAAGATTCTCGGTGATGAGCGTCCTGCTGCGGAGTTGACCGACGCTGATCTGCGCGAACGTATTCGCGGCGCGGAGGAAATGGCGGCCAGCGATCAGGCCAATAGAAAACAGCGCAAGCAATTGCAGGCCAAGGCCGAGGCGGACAAGGCTGAGTTGAACGCGCGCATAGCCGCAACAACCGGGGTGGCCGTTCAGAACATCGATGTGGCGAAAAAGGTCGATGAGTTGACTGGCGACAGCCGCCGTGCCCGCGATCTTGACGATGATGCTCTTCGTGAACGCATCAAGCAGACCCGTGGCCTTCTTTCCATCGAGGGTCTCACGGACACACAAACCGCTGCCTTGCGCGGCATTCTCGACAGGGACAGTGCTGTCATCCGCTCGCGTGTCGCGAAGCGGGATGAAAAGCGTACGTTGCGCCGCGCACGTTCCGATGCTGAAGAAGAAGGCGGTAACAACTGGTCTGACGAGTTGCCTATGCGCGGCGAACAGCTCACGTTGCGTGATCTGATGGACGACGAACGCAACCCGGACGAACTTACATCGCATGCCCTGGAAAGACGCATTGATGCAAATCGCAGGGCATTGCGCCTGGAAGGCCTGAGCGACCGTCAGCGTGCTCGCATTCGTAACCGGCTGGAAGAAGACCGTGCAGTCTTGCGGGACCGCTTTGGCAACCGGCGTGAGCGCCGCCGCCAGAAACTGGATGACCCAACCTTCCAGATCGCTATTGCTGCTGGTGTGATCGCTGGCGCAGTTATCCTGTCCAGGCCGAATATTGCCGTAGCGGAGGCCTATGACGAAGAACTTGAGGATTGGCTCACAGCGCCACCCCTGGTCAATACCAAGAAGCGCTATCGCATCGAGGATTTCCGCGAGCAGCCAAGGCTTCGTTTTGCCGTGCCCGGTGTTGAGGTTGATACAGTGCGTTTCGGATTTGGTGAGGGCTTCCTGCGTGAAGAGGAAGTTCCGAAACTCGAACGCATTGGCGAAACCATTGAACGCATCGTCGCTGGCAATCCCGATGAGGTGTATCTGATCGAGGGTCATACAGATGCTGTCGGCACCGAGGAAGCCAACATGAGCCTGTCCATTCAGCGCGCTGATGCGGTGAAGAAGGCGTTGACGGAATATTTCAACATTCCCGAAGCAAACCTCGAGACCGTTGGCCGCGGAGAGCTCTATCCGAAGATCCCGACTGAAGCTGCTGAAGCGGAAAACCGGCGTGTTTCGGTGCGCCGCATCACGCCGCTGCTGGCGCGCCAGTAGGTTTGCGGAATTTGGCACGGGTGGCGTGGTGACGCGCCCCCCGTGTTCTTTGCGCCACGCCGCTTGAAGTGACGGGCAGGCACGGCTATAAGCGCGCCAACTTTGTTTAATCCCACCTTTCAAAAATGGAATGAAGGAAAGCCCAATGGCCGTCCAGCGCACTTTTTCGATTATCAAGCCCGACGCAACCCGCCGCAACCTCACCGGCAAGATCAACTCCATGATTGAAGGCGCCGGCCTTCGCATAGTCGCGCAGAAGCGGGTCAAGTGGAGCGAAGCTCACACCAAGGCTTTCTACGCGGTGCACAAGGAACGCCCGTTCTATATGGACCTCGTAAACTTCATGATCTCCGGTCCTGTCGTGGTGCAGGTTCTGGAAGGCGACGATGCTGTTGCAAAGTACCGTGAAGTGATGGGTGCAACCAATCCCGCCGACGCTGCCCCCGGCACCATCCGCAAGGAATGTGCTGAGTCCATCGAGGCCAATTCGGTGCACGGTTCTGACAGCGCCGAAAACGCAGCCATCGAGATCAAGCAGAATTTTACCGATGCTGAAATCGTCGGCTGACAAACAGCTTTTGATTTGTTGAGAAAGGGCGGTTCTTCGGGGCCGCCTTTTTTAGTTGGAATAATTCTAAACTATTGAAGTAATGAAGAAAATTATGCGTGCGAGAGTTTTCCGGATTGACAGCGGTGGGCTGTTCATAATAACTGACTAAATTAGTCAGAAATAACAGGTGTACTCATGACAAACGAAACTGGCAAAGCCAACCGGACCGTCAACGCGCGCCGCTGGATTGCTGCTGGCACTGCCGTTGCAGCTTCAATCGCGATTGTTGCGCCCGCTCGTGCCATCACTGCTGCTGATTTGAAGCAGGACGTTGCGGGCAAGGTATCCACCTTGTTGCACCTTGCAGCGTCTGAAGGTGGAGAAGGTGGTGAAGGCGGCGAGGCCGGCGCCGCAAAAGCAGGCACCATGACAAATGCTGATCTGCTTGCTCAAATTGGGTTGATTGAAGGGCACCTCATGGCCTCAATGACTCTATTGACCGAAGGCCACATGGACATGGCGAAGACCCATGTCAAACATCCCGGCGATGATATCTACAAGTCGCTAGAACCCGAGTTCAAGGCCAGGGACATCGCGGGATTCGCCGAAGAGCTGGAAGCATTGGCGGGTGCGGTTGGTAATGAGCCATCAGTCACGAAACAAATGGACCCGTTGGCTCAGCGGATTGAAGATGTCCGCAAAACCATCAACGCAAATGATGCCGACAAGTTGAAGGCGATCGTGAAAATGCTTCAAACCGCAGCGAAGGAATATGCTGTTGGTGTGAAAGACGGTAAAGTTGTTGATCCGCACGAATATCAGGATGCCTGGGGTTTTATCAAGGTCGCACGCGGTTATGCAGGCGTTCTTGCCAAGGACAAGGAGCAGGACGTTGCGCAAGCTGCCAGCCAAATTGTTGCCGAAATTGACAGTCTTGATTCTGTTTTCCCCTCGGTAAAACCGGAAGGCGTTGATATGGCCGATCCCTCGCTTGTTTACGGTGCGGCGGCCCGCATTGAAATTGCTGCGCTGAGGGTGAAGTAGGGCATGTTTCTGGCCATCAGTGATATTCTGTCCGGTGTTGAAGTATCCACCTTGCGCGATGCTGCTGTTTCGCTGGAGTTCATTGATGGCCGCGCCACGGCCGGCCGTCATGCGGTTCGGGTCAAGGATAATGAGCAGGCTACAGGCTCGCCGGAGCTTGAAGCGGTGCTTGCCAAGGCCAGGGCATCATTGCTGGCCAATCCGTTGTTTGTTTCGGCAGTGCGGCCCCGCCATATTGTCAAGCTGCTGTTGTCACGCTACAGACCCGGCATGGCGTATGGCAGCCATGTGGATGACGCCATCATGGCCGGGCACAGAACCGATGTTTCCTTCACGCTCTTCCTTTCACCATCGGGTGACTATGATGGCGGGGGACTGGTATTGGAAGACACGCTGGAGGAGCGCACCATCAGGTTGGATGCCGGTGAGGTGTTTGTGTACCCGTCAAACACGGTGCACCGGGTTGATCCGGTCACATCAGGCGAGCGGCTGGCTATCGTAGGCTGGGCCCAGTCATGGGTGCGCAACCCTGACCAGCGGCAGATCCTGTTTGATCTTGATCAGTCGGTGGAGGAGGCGGCATCGCTGGCGCCTGACAGTGGGCATTTCAGGCGTCTTGCGAAATCCCGCTCAAACCTGATCCGGATGTGGTCGGAGGGCTGATTTCGCCCTTGCCTTTTTCAGCACTTCCTGCCAAACCGCGCACCATCATGAAGACACAACAATTGCTGATAGCTGTGGCAGCCATGGCTGCCATCATTGCCGGTTCAAACTACCTGGTGCAGTTTCCCGTGCAACTGCAACTTGGCGCGCTGAACCTGGCCGACCTGCTGACCTGGGCGGCGTTCACGTTCCCGGTCGCCTTTTTGGTCACTGACCTCACCAACAGGCTGTTTGGCGCATCAGCAGCGCGCAAGGTGGTGTTTGCCGGCTTTGTCATTGCCGTGTTGATCTCGATTGTAGTTGCCTCGCCGCGCATTGCAATCGCATCCGGCAGCGCGTTTCTGACTGCTCAACTGCTTGACGTGTCCATTTTCGACAAGCTGCGCACCGGCTTGTGGTGGCGCGCGCCCCTGGTTTCATCGGTGATTGGCGCAGTCGTTGATACGTTCGTGTTCTTCTCCCTCGCATTCGCCGCCGGTTTTGAATTTCTGGGGCAGGGTGATGGCTTTGCTTCGGAGGCAGCGCCGCTGCTCGGCGTGATGGCAACTGAGGCTCCACGCTGGGTGTCCTGGGCGCTGGGGGATTTGGCGGTGAAGCTGCTCATGGCTTTGCTGCTGTTGGCACCGTACGGCATGCTGTGGCGTGGCCTGGAGCGGTTGCTGGGGCGGCCTTCTGCGGCCTAGCCGCAAGCAGAACTCTCCGGCGTTCATCTTTCATTAACCATAAGTTGTCAGGCTTTATCCTTCAGTATCGCTGGGAGGCTGAGCATTTTCTAATGCGCGCCGGCTGTGCGTGGGTGCATCAGGCATCTTCAGTACAGACGGCCAGTGCTGAAAGGAGACTGTGATGTCAGTAAGAGCCTACGCCGTGCTTGCCGCCGCCTTGATATTGTTTGCCTGGGCCACCGCGCCTACTCGCGCCGAAGCGGCCGGTGTCAGATATTGTGCCGAGCGGGATGCAATCTCTTCAAAGCTTTCCAACAAGTATTCCGAACAGCGCTCTGGAATGGGGCTGGTTGGCTCTTCCGGCATGGTTGAGCTGTTCACTGCCGAAAGCGGTACCTGGACCATCATCGTGACGCAAACCGATGGCACTTCATGCATCGTGGCTGCGGGTAATTCGTGGGCCAGTTATGCTAACAAGCCAAAATTGTCCGGGCTCTAGTTATCTGCTGCTCAGGCTATGACCAGACTTATGGCATAAGACATGCCAGAGAGTGCCAGAAGCAGTGAGATCAGTTTGATATCGTATGTCATTGCTCTTCCACCTCCTTTCAAGGTGCATTGCATGACGTAACGGTACTTCACAAACTGCTCACGCTGCCGTGATCAATTGCACATTGCGTATGGGTTGGCACCTCAGGCCTTGAGCCGCTCGTTGTCCGGGTCCCACGCTGGCTGGGCGATGATGCGGGCGGGGTGCATCTCGTTGTAGATCATGATCTCGAATTCGCCATCCATCTTCGCCTTCTTCGGATCAATGTAGGAGAACGTCAGCGACTTTTTCACCATATGACCATAGGCGCCGCCCGTGGTCAGCCCGACAACCTCGCCACCCTGATAGATTGGCTCATTGCCCATGCAATCGGAATCGGTCGCGTCCATTTCCATATAGACCAGCTGAATGCGCGGGCCTTGTTGCTTTGAAGCCTGCGTTGCAGCCTTTCCGGTGAAATCCTTCTCGAACCGGCAAAAGCGCTCCATGTCGGCTTCGATCATGGTTATCTCCTGGGTCAGTTCGCTGCCCCAGCCGCGATAGGCTTTTTCCATGCGCAGTGAGTTCATCGCATAAGTGCCGAACAGTTTCAGTCCCATCGGCTCTCCCGTTCCCATCAGCGCATCGAAAATGGCTGGCAAGCCTGCCATGGGCGCGTGGATTTCCCAGCCAAGCTCACCGACATAGGAAACGCGCAGCAAGCGTACGTCCTTGACGCCCGCAATCTCGCACACCGCGCCGCGCAGCCAGCGCAAGCCATCATTGCTGAGGTCCTGCGATGTATGCGGCTGCAGGATGTCGCGTGCCTTGGGGCCGGACAGGACCAATACGCCATAGTCGTCGGTGATGTCGGTGATCGTCACCACTTCATCCTTGTGGCGGCGCCAGCGCAGCGCATCCATGTCATGCAGCTGGGCGGTCGCGGCAGAAAGCACGTAGAAATGATCCTCCACAATGCGGGTAATTGTGATTTCGCTCTCGATGCGGCCGTTTTCCTTCAACAGGTGAGCGAGCACCACGCCGCCATCCTTTGCCGGCACCTTGTTGGCGCAGATGCGTTCAAGGAATGCGTGAGCATCCTTGCCCTTCACATCGAACTTGGCGAACGTCGACAAGTCCATTAGCCCGGCAGTTTCGCGCACAGCCTTGCATTCCTTAGCCACTGCCTCGAACCAGTTGGAACGGCGGAAGGAGTATTCCTCACCCTTGCCTGAATTGTCGAACCAGCGGGCGCGCTCCCAACCAAACACCGCCTGGAACTGTGCGCCGCGCGCCTTCAGCCGGTCATACAGCGTGGAGGTGCGCAAGGGGCGCTTGTCCATGTGCTGTTCGCCGGGGCGGTAGCAGTAGTACATGTGCTGGTAGTCGACCACTGACAGAGTGGACACATAGTCCTTGTCGGCCCAGTTGCCAAAGCGGCGCGGGTCGAACTCGGCCATGTTGATGTCGGTCGCTCCATGCACCATCCACTGCGCCAGATATTTGCCTGCGCCTGCACCCTGGCAGATGCCGATAGATGCGCCATTGCACATCCAGTAATTGGCTGGCCCCGGTGCCGGGCCAAGCAGGAAGTTGGCGTCCGGCGTATGGGTGATGGCACCGGAGATGACCGACTTCACCCCGGCATTGGCGAAGATCGGCATGCGCTCGGTGGCCTTCTCCAGCCATGGTATCAGGCGGTCAAGCTCGGGCGTGATCAGCTCGCTTTCAAAGTCCCAGGCAGGCGGGTTGCCATCCCAGCACACATGCGCGCCTTCGGTTTCATACGGCCCGACGAGAACGCCATTGGTTTCCTCGCGCAGATACGCATGTGAATACGGGTCGCGCACCACCGGCAGTTCCTTTTTCAGGTCAATCAGTTCCTGCACCGGCTCGGTGATGATGTAGTGGTGCAGCATGTTGCAGATCGGCACGTTATGCCCAGTCCATGCGCCAACCACATCGGCATAGGACCCGGCAGCATTGACCACATGCTCACACACGATGTTGCCCTTGTCGGTGATGACCTTCCATTCACCGGTTGGCAGCAGTTCAATGTTTTCCACCATTGTCCGGCGGTAAATCTGCGCGCCGCCCTGGCGCGCGCCAGCCGCCATGGCGTTGGTCACGTCAGCCGGTGCTACGTGGCCGTCGGTGACGGTGAGATAGCCCATCTTCACGCCGAAAGTGTCGAGATAGGGATGGTACTGCTTGATCTCTTCAGGGCTGATGAGCGCTGCTTCATAGCCGATCAGCTTCGACACACCATAGACCCGCTTGAACCACTCAACCTCTTCGTCGGTGATGGCGAGGCGTATGCCTCCGCAGCCATGCCAGGACACGGCCTCGCCGGTCAGCTCCTCAAGCCTGGGGTAGAGCAGGGTGCCTTCGTGGTGGATCTTGGCAAGGTTCAGTGACCCGACAAAGTGTGGACACTGGCCCGCAGCATGCCATGTGGAGCCCGAGGTCAGTTCGCCCTTTTCCACCAGTACGACATCGCTCCAGCCTTCCTGCACGAGGTGGTACAACAGACCAACGCCCATCACTCCACCGCCAACAATGACTACCCGTGCACTCGACTTCATGGTGAATGTCCCTCAACAGAATTCAATTTCAGGGCGCATTAAATATGGTGTGGGAGGCGTTTAGCAAGCCCGCAAGCGACATGGTTGGTACGTTATCGCCACGCTGGTCATGGTGTGTTTAGGCTGGCTCACCACACGATGAAGCAGCCTTTGCAGCTATGGCCGGCCAACCAGACATCAGCGCGAAAGTTGCGCCAACAGCGGCTGCTGACAAGGGCTTCGTGATCAGCCTCACCACGCTCCGCTGTTTTGCGGTCAATGACGGAATGCACTTGCGGGATGCCAAAGTTGCGGGCCCTCAGCCAATCAGGTGCGTCAGCGCAAAGAACAGTACTGCCGCCAGCAGCGCCGTTGCCGGCACGGTTATGATCCAGGCAGCGATGATGGTCATGAAATGTGACCTGCGGACCAGCTTGCGGTAGACGACATCATCCTCGCTGCGCTCGTCGGAATTGGCTGCAGCCAATCCACCGGCTTTTGCCTTGCGGGCGAGATATTCGCGACGGTGAGATGAATGGGTGGTGTAATACTCACGCAGGAAGCCAACCCCGAACACACCGCCAACTGCAATGTGGGTGGAACTGACCGGCAGGCCAAGCCACGAAGCGATAAGCACGGTGATGGCTGCCGACAGCGCCACGCAGAAAGCGCGCATCGGATTCATCTTGGTGATCTGCTCGCCAACCATGCGGATCAGTTTCGGACCGTACAGAAACAGCCCCAGGCTGATACCGAATGCCCCGATCATCATGACCCACAGCGGAATGCCAACCTTGGCGTCCACGGTGCCTGCCTGGATGGTATGCAGAATGGCAGCCAGCGGCCCAACAGCATTGGCGACATCATTGGCGCCATGGGCGAATGACAACAGCATCGCCGAAAAGATCAGCGGAATGTGAAACAGCTTGCGCAGCGACTGGTTACGGTTTTCCATGCCTTGCGACTGCCTGTGGACAATCGGGCGCATGATCAGGTTGGACGCAATGAAAACACCCGCGCCCAGCAGCGCGAGAACGTAAGCACCCGGCTTCCAGATATTCTTCAGCCCTTTCAGCACCAGGTAGCAAGTGAAGGCGGCAAACATGATGGAAACCAGCACCGGCACCCATTTCCTGGCCGCTGCAATCTTGTCTTCGCGGTAGATGATGTTTGACTTGATGAACCATAGGAACAATGCGGCAATGCCGCCGCCAAGCAGTGGTGATACGACCCAGCTTGCCGCAATGGCGCCCATCACATTCCAGTCAACAGCGGCAAACCCCGCAGCTGCAACGCCTGCACCCATCACGCCGCCAACCACCGCATGCGTGGTTGAAACCGGCGCCCCAAGCCAGGTTGCCAGGTTGACCCACAAGGCACACGAGATCAGCGCCGCCATCATGGCCCAGACAAAGGTGCCCGCATCCGCAACTTGCGCGGGGTCAACAATGCCCTTGGAAATGGTCGATACCACATCGCCACCGGCGATGATGGCTCCGGCGCTTTCGAAGATCGCTGCAATAACGAGTGCAGCCAGCAGCGACATCGCCTTTGAACCAACAGCCGGGCCAACATTGTTGGCGACGTCGTTTGCGCCAATGTTGAGAGCCATGTAGCCGCCGATAATGGCGGCAGCCACGATCAGTGCGCTGTTTGGGTCTTCACCGGAATAAGCAGCAGCCAGCAAACCGGCAAGAGCCAGGAAGATGACGGCAATGCCCGGCGCCAGCAACTGCTTGGACAGCGACCGTGACGCGGTTTCCACCGACGAGATTTTGGACAGGTCCTTGTCTAGCGACGACTTGCGAAGTTGCGCGGTACCAGTATCGTTTTTGGTGCTCATGTTGCTTCGGCGTCCTCGAAAGCAGTTGCCAATTGTGTGCGGCTTGTGACTATCAAATGCAATGATTCAAGGCTATTCGTGAACAGCACTTATACCCGTGATTGTTATCGGGGCCGCTGGTCAGGCAAACCCTCTGCGTCCAGGCGATACAGCAGTTCAGCCAGGCCAACATCGCTCGCGCAAGCCGCCGCTTCCCGGACTGGCATCCATTTGATCTTGCGCTGTCCCTTCTCGGGAAAAGCAGCCTCCTGGTTCGGATCGAGCATCAGGTACACGTCAATGCGCACAGGCACTGTGATGTCTTCATCCAGATTCTTCTTTGCCTGGTAGGACCCATAAACCTGAGATTCGGTTGCACCTATCAGGCCTGCTTCTTCCCAGGCTTCCCTGGCTGCTGCTTTTGCGTTAGTAAGGTTTGCCTCTGGCCAACCTTTTGGAATGATCCATCGCTGCTTGCCACGCGACGTCACCATGCACACTTCAAGTTTGCCTTCGCGCATCCGGCATGCCAGCGCCGCAATCTGCAATGCCTGCGGTCTTGCGCCGAACAGCTCAATGACGTGCGTCAGCCACTCCCTTATTGACCTGTGCTCCATGGTTTCCTTTAATTCGGCAAGCGCGATATGCCTGTGTACTCATTTCCCCATGATTCGTGCTGCAATCGGCAGGACAGCTACCCATGCAACACTCCGATGAAGACACGCAGCCCTGGTTCAGGTCGAGCCTGTTCTTGTACACCGTGTGTGGCTTTGCTTTTCTGGCTTTCGTCGGCTGGGCTTTTTTCAAGCTGTTGATCTGATAGCGCAAAAGCAGTGGCGGGATGCCGGGCCAGAAGGTATTATCATCAGCCATGAACCTGCGCCCCAACATAAAGACTGTTCATTCCGTCTGTCCGCACGACTGCCCGTCCACCTGTGCGCTTGAGGTGGAAATACTCGATGCACATACCATTGGCCGCGTGCGCGGGCACAAGGAAAACCCATACACCGCAGGTGTCATCTGTGAAAAAGTGGGCCGTTATGCGGAGCGCATCCACCACCCGGACCGGCTCTTGCACCCGCTCAGGCGCAAGGGCGCACGCGGCGACGGCCAATGGCAGCAATTGTCATGGGACGATGCGCTGGACGAACTGGCTCAGGCCATGCTGCGTGCCGAGGAAAAGCATGGGGCAGAGGCCGTATGGCCGTACTACTATGCCGGTACCATGGGGCTGGTCATGCGTGATGGCATTCACCGCCTCAGGCACGTCAAGAAATACTCCGGTCTGAACGACACGTTCTGTGTGTCGCTTTCCAATTCCGGCTTTACCGCAGGAACCGGCAGGCTCGCAGGCACCAGCTCAAGTGAAATCAGCAAGTCTGACCTGGTGGTGCTGTGGGGCACCAATCCTGTCAACACGCAGGTCAACGTCATGAGCCATGCGGCCCAGGCCCGCAAGACACGCGGCGCCAGGATAGCTGCCGTGGACATTTACGAGACTGGCACTGTCAAACAGGCTGACATCGGGTTGATCATTCGTCCCGGTACCGATGGCGCGTTGGCTTGTGCGGTTATGCATGTGGCCTTTCGTGACGGTTATGCCGACAGGGCCTACATGGAGAAATACACCGACGACCCTGCCGGCCTTGAAGCCCACCTGAGATCCCGCACACCTGAATGGGCTGCAGCCATCACCGGCTCGAGCATCGCCGAGATTGAAGAGTTCGCCAGATTGATCGGCCAGACCAAAGCCACGTACTTCCGGCTGGGCTATGGCTTTGCGCGTTCGCGCAACGGCGCGGTCAATATGCATGCGGTCACCTGCATCCCGGCGGTGATGGGACACTGGCAGCACGAGGGCGGCGGTGCGCTGCATTCAAACTCTGGCATATACGGCTGGAACAAATCGCTGATTGAAGGCCTTGATGCGTTTGACCCGTCGGTGCGCATGCTCGACCAGTGCCGCATAGGCCCGGTCTTGTGCAACGACCCGTCGGACCTGGCCGGTGGCCCGCCGGTGACGGTGCTGTTCACCCAGAATACAAACCCGGTGTCTGTTGCGCCGGAGCAGAACCGGGTAAAGCAGGGCTTTGCCCGCGATGATCTGTTCATATGCGTGCATGAGCAGTTCATGACCGAAACGGCGGCCCTGGCGGACATGGTGCTGCCGGCCACCATGTTTCTTGAGCATGATGACGTCTATCAAGGCTCCGGCCACCAGTATGTGCAACTCGGCCTCAAACAGGTGGAGGCGCCTGGTGAATGCCGGTCCAACCATGAAGTGTTGTGCAACCTGGCAAGCCGTGTTGGTGCGCACCATCGTGGCTTCGGCATGACAGCACGTGAAATCATCGACGAGACGTTGCAGCAATCCGGCAGGCCGGACCTGGCTTCTGTAGAACTACAGAAATGGGTCGACGTGCAGCCCGCCTTTGAAACCGCTCACTACCTCAACGGCTTTGGCCACCCGGATGGCAAGTTCCGCTTTAAGCCGAACTGGAAGGCCACGCGCCACAAGCCTCATATGGGACCACTCGGGCCGGTCGGCGACATGCCGGTGTTCCCGGATCACTGGCGTGTCATACGTGAGGCGGATGCGAAACATCCGTTTCGCCTGGCCACCAGCCCTGCGCGCACCTTCCTGAATTCCACATTCAACGAAACCCAAACGTCGCTGGCGCGAGAGGGCAGGCCGCAATTGCTGATGCACCCTGACGACATCAGTTGCAACGGGTTCAACGATGGCCAGATGGTGCAGATTGGCAACGAGCACGGCGCTGTGAAGCTGCATCTGAAAGCCCATGATGCAGTCAGGCGCGGCGTGGTGATTTCAGAAGGCATCTGGCCCAACACTGCGTTCGAAGATGGCTGTGGCATCAATACCCTGGTAGGTGCGGACCAGCCTGCGCCCGCTGGCGGCGGCACATTCCACGACAATCATGTCTGGGTGCGTCCGGTCTAGCGCAAGCCTATGTTTTGACTTGACTCATTGCGCGGACGCGAGTCCGCAAGCCCTTGAAAAGAATCATTTCTCTGATCTGAGAATCGCACCATCTTTTTGTTCATGGTTCTGGTTCGAAACAAGTCACCCCTTCTGCAACTGGCCTGCATGGCCGGGCTTATTGCGGTCGCAACGTTGGCTCCGCTGGCGGTATTGGCAGCTTCGCTTTCCTGACATCACGCTTTCGCCAGGTCAGGGTAGAACTCTTTCATCATCCGCTCATTGTAAGCCACCAGGTTGGCATGTGATCTGGTTACCGTCAGAAGTTCGCTGTCAAACAGCGGGCAAAGCGAGTTCGCGACAAAACTGAACACCGTTGCATCAGCACCACAAGGTGCCTTGCCCATCAGGTATGTGTTGTCGCCCATGATATCCGCCAGCGACTTCATCATGCGCCCCGCAAGCCGGATCATGTCTTCGCGCGAATGGCGGCTCATGCCCTGACCCCAAAGATTGCGCTTTACCTGGCGTTGCACGATGCTGCTGACGATCTGGCGCACACCCATGGGCATTGCATCGAAATAGCTGCGCGGGCCCTTGTTGAAGTTCTCTTAAATCATCCAGCGCTCCTGCATGATGACCCAGTACAGGCTGTCTTCGAGCATCTTTTCGACTGCCCATGCGACGCCCTTTTCGCGTGCGTTCAGCCCCTTGTCGAAATCAATTCCATGTTTCTGTTCCAGGTGAAATCGGATGAATGTCGTGTCGGCAACGGTCTGGTCGCCATCAATCAGCACCGGAAACTTGCCCTTTGGTGCCTTTTGCACGTCGCCATGTTCGCTTTCATATTCAAGCCCGGAGAGTTTCAGCAACATCTCGCCCTTGGTGCAGAACGGGCTGGGGTCCGGCAACCCGAATGCCGGGCCGAACACGAGTAACTTTAGCATGGGTCTACCTTCTCCTCGTATGCTGGCATGTCATATGTTCTATTATTGTTCCATACTTGACGTGTGTGTGACAAGGTTTTGCGCAGCAAAATGGCTGGAGTGGACAGCCGGACAACACCTCATGGGAGTTTGAACATGAAAACAGCGCCGGGGTTTGGTAGTTTGTTTCCCTACATCTTTGCCAACGATGCCAGGGGCCACATTGATTTTTCGGCGCCGCGTTGGCCTGTAAATGTAAGTGGAAGACGCCGCTCAGCCCGCCAGAATTGACAACGATGCAGCCGCATCGTCGGCAAACACCGTGCGCCCGTCACGCAGGCTGATGCGCCCCTGCGCCAGCGCGGCCAGCACGGCAGGGTAAAGCCGGTGTTCCACCTGCAGCACCCGGCCAGCCAGCTTGTCAGCATCATCGCCCGGTTGAACGCGCACTGCACCTTGCGCGATGATTGCACCGGCATCCAGCTCGGCCGAGACGAAATGCACCGAACACCCATGTACTAGAACGCCTGCCTCCAGCGCGCGCTGGTGTGTGTCGACGCCCTTGAACAGTGGCAGCAGGGAAGGGTGGATGTTGATTATCCTGCCCTGCCATCTTGCAATGAAATTTGCGGTCAGAATGCGCATGAATCCGGCGCACGCCACCAGGTCGCACTGCTGAGCCGTCAGGGCCTCGTGCATTGCCTCATCCAGTGCCTCGCGTGAACCAAGTGCGTGGTGATCAAGCGCCACAGTTGCAATGCCTTGCGCCGCCGCCGTCTCCAGCCCCTTTGCGTCCGGCCTGTTGGAAATCACGCAGGCCACCTTGTAGGAAGCTTCTGGCTGGCTGGCAGCCTTGATCAGCGAGGCCATGTTTGAGCCGCGTCCTGAAATCAGTATGCCAACCCGCTTGCCCATTGCGCTCAGGCGCCTTCCGAATATGACAGCTTGCCCTTGAACTTGACACGTGCCTGCCTTGCACTGCGTTCGATGATGTGGCCGAGACGAACCACCTGTTCGCCTGCTGCTGCCAGTGTCAGCATCGCATCGTCAGCCTGTGCTTCGCTTACCACGACAATCATGCCCATGCCGCAATTGAAGGTGCGCAGCATTTCCTTTTCGGCGATACCGCCATTTTCTGCCAGCCAGCCGAACACTGCAGGTGCGTGAAAGCTGTTGAGATCGATCTGTGCTGCGCACCCGTCCGGCAGCGCGCGCGGAATGTTTTCGGTGAAGCCGCCACCTGTGATGTGTGCCAGTGCCTTGATGCCGGAATGCGCACCAAGCGCCGACAGAATCGGTTTGACGTAAATCCGAGTGGGCGAAAGCAGCGCTTCTCCCAGCGTCTTGGATGTATCGAAAGGGGCCTTGGCCTTGTATTTCAACCCGCTCAATTCAACAATCTTGCGGATCAGCGAATAGCCGTTCGAGTGCGGTCCCGATGAGGCCAGCCCCAGGATCACGTCACCTGCGCTGACAGTTTTCCGGGGCAGTATCTTGCGCCGCTCCACTGCGCCAACAGCGAACCCGGCCAGGTCATAATCGGCGCCATGGTACATGCCGGGCATCTCGGCCGTCTCGCCGCCAATCAGTGCGCATCCGGCTTGCCGGCAACCTTCTGCGATGCCCGCAACCACGTCGCGTGCCACCTTCACGTCGAGTTTGCCTGTGGCGTAGTAATCAAGGAAAAACAGCGGTTCTGCGCCTTGCACCACCAGGTCATTCACTGACATCGCTACAAGGTCTATGCCGACGCCTGAATGAATGCCGCCTTCTATTGCCACGCGCAGCTTGGTGCCGACACCATCATTGGCAGCTACAAGAACCGGATCCTTGAAGCCGCATGCCTTGAGGTCAAAAAGACCGCCAAACCCGCCGAGTGACGGATTCGAGCCCTTGCGGCGGGTCGACGCCGCCAGCGGCTTGATGGCATCAACCAGCGAATTGCCCGCCTCAATGCTGACGCCGGCATCATCATAGGTTAGGCCGTTGCGCCGTTGTGTCGCTGATTTTGATTTTGCCATGATGAGTGCCTGAAACTGAGTGCTTGAATTTTGCCGTTTCCACTGCCAATGACTGACCGTGAGGTTGACACCGGTGCCAAGGCTTCCCTTATTGGTGGAATGACCACGGCAGTGGCAAGCAAAATCGCCAGCTGTTCAGGTGTTTTGTGTCATGCCAGCGGTTATTGTAGCGGGCATGGCTCGGGGGAAACAATTTGTGCCGGGGAAACTTTTGACGTCTTGAGACACTTTTACACTGATAAGCTGACAGCCATGCGACTTGCCGCAACACTGCTCTTGGCCATGCTGGTTTGTATGCCGGCTGTTGCCATGGCGGAGGAAAATCCACTTTACACCATCCGTGGCGTGGAAGTGGATGTTCGCGCTGAAACGGCAGCCGAGGCAAAAAAACTTGCTATCACCGAGGCCAATGTGAAGGCACTTGCCCTGTTCGTGCAGCGGGTTGGCGCAGAACAGGTGCTGCCCGAGCTTGCAAACATACCTGCCAAAAATGTGGACGCCATGCTGGACAGTCTGTCCATTGAGCAGGAGCGAACGGGACCGCGCCGCTACATAGGCAAGCTGACAGTGCGCTTTCTGCCAGACAAGATGCGCGCGATGATGTCTTCGCTGGGGGTTTCCTATAGTGAGAAGTATGCCGGGCGTACAGTTGTCGTGCCAGTGTGGAGAACGCTTGAGGGCGCCGTGGTGTGGGAAGACAATCCCTGGCGTCAGGCATGGGTTTCGCTCAGGGCGGAAAACGGTCTGGTGCCGCTCATAGTGCCGCTGGGCGACCTTGCCGATACCACCACCTTGACCGCGGAACAGGCGGTCAACCGCGACGAGGCTGCGCTTGAGGCGTTGCGGTTGCGCTACAATGCTGACGCGCTGCTGGTGGCGGAAGCCTCACCCGTAGGCGAAGACACGGTGCAAGCCGTCATGCAGGGGGACAGTCCTGTTGGAGAGCTTGGTTTTGACAAGGCCTATGCAGCGGAAAACGGTGGCGGTTTGCCGGAGGCTGCACAGATTGCTGCGGCACGCTTTCAGCAAGTCATGATCCAGCGTTGGAAGAAGCAGAACGAGGAGCGCTCCATCACACGGGCCCTTCCGGTCGCCACGTTGCCGGTGGCGGTGGCGTTTTATTCTACCGAAGAGTGGAGCGCGCTGCGCGCTCGCATTCTTTCAACGCCAGGTGTGTCCGGGGTTGACATCTCGACAATCTCGCAAGGCGGTGCAATCGTCCAGCTTGCCTATGTGTCAGGTTTTGAGCAGCTGCGACAGTCGCTGTGGTCGAGTGGCCTGGCATTGCAGAATGTGGGTGGAACATGGGTATTGCAGACCAATTGATTGTCCCGCAGTTGCAACTGCAAGAGCAGGTAGAGAGCGCATGACGCTGCCAAACTTCATCACCATTGGCCGCCTGTTCCTGGTGCCGCTCATAGTCTGGTTGCTGGTCCAGTCTCTTTACCACTATGCCTTCTTCGTATTTGTGCTTGCCGGCGTGTCCGATGCCGTTGACGGTTTCATCGCCAAGCAGATGAACCTGGCAAGTGAACTGGGTGCTTACCTGGACCCCATTGCCGACAAGGCCCTGCTTGTCGCCATCTATGTCTCGCTCGGGGTGGCAGAGCATTTGCCCATCTGGCTGGTCATCATTGTTGTGAGCCGCGACGTCGCAATTGTAGGCGCGGTAATACTGTCATGGTTGATGGATAAGCCTGTGAAAATGGAGCCACATATCGTGTCGAAGGCCAACACCGTATTGCAGATTTTACTGGTCGCGGCGGTGTTGGCGGCTCTGGCCTTTTCAGATATCAACACAACGCTCGTCACCTTGGGTGCCACTTTGACAGCAGGACTCACACTTGTGTCTCTTGCAGTGTACTTGCGAGACTGGCTACAACACATGGCGAATGGCAGCTCCGCCTGAGCCCGGCAAATGATTGCCGGGAGTCTGGCCCGCTACAGGCAGAAACGCGAGACATGACCATACAACGACAGGTATCAGTCTGGACGGCAGTGCTCGCAGCAATCATCGCATTCATGTGGTTGTTTGCAGACATCCTGCTGCCGTTCCTGGCAGGCATTGTTCTGGCCTATTTCCTTGACCCCGTCGCTGACGCGCTTGAACGGCTGAAGCTGCCTCGTCTGGCGGCTACCCTGGTGATTGTGCTGGCAAGTGTGTTTGCGCTGGTTCTGGCGCTGCTGCTTGTTGCGCCCCTTATCGGTGACCAGATTGCCCGTTTTGCCGAGCGCCTTCCTGGCGATGTTTCAACACTTATAGCACTGTTCAATGACATGGCGCCGGGCTGGTTAAAGGACGCACTTGCCAAGACCGGTTCGGCGCTGCCGTCGTCAGGCTCCGAGATCGCCAGCAAGGCTGCCGGGTGGGTGGCAAAGCTGCTGCAGTCCATCCTGTCGGGCGGCCTGGCCCTGTTCAACCTCATGTCGCTGCTGATCATCACGCCGCTGGTCACGTTCTACATGCTAAACGACTGGGACCGCATGGTGGCAAGGGTCGACGGCTGGTTGCCGCGTGACCATGTTGAAACGGTGCGGACCATCTCCCGCGACATCAACACCGCCATGGCAGGCTTCATCCGCGGGCAGGGCACAGTCTGCCTGCTGCTCGGCACATTCTACGCTATTGCCCTGATTGCAGCCGGGCTCAATTTTGGTCTGCTCATAGGCTTGACCGCAGGTCTGTTGTCGTTCGTCCCGTTCGTCGGAGCCGCAGTTGGCGGCGTGCTCGCCATCGCCACCGCGCTGGTGCAGTTCTGGCCAGACTGGGTACACGTCCTGATCATCGCTGCCATTTTCGCTGCTGGCCAGTTCATCGAAGGCAATTTCCTGTCTCCAAGGCTGGTTGGGCGGTCAATTGGTGTGCACCCTGTGTGGCTGATGTTTGCCTTGCTGGCTTTCGGGTATCTGTTCGGTTTTGCCGGCGTGCTGCTGGCGGTGCCGCTTGCCGCTGCAATCGGCGTGCTGTCGCGGTTCTTCCTGCATCAGTACCTGGCTTCCAAGCTGTATCTCGGTACAAAGAAGAAGCCCGGCAAATTGACGCCGCCGCTGGATTGAAGTGGTGCGCGTGAGTGAGTGAGCGTTCTTCAGATCAACTGCCTCTCAACCTGCCGCATCGAACCGCGATGGGCAGGGAGGATTTTCTTGTTTCGGCGGCAAACCAGGCCGCCGTTGCAGCTGTTGATGCATGGCCCGATTGGCCCGCGCCCGTGCTCATCATTGTAGGCGACCCCGGCTCTGGCAAGTCTCACCTTGCCGATGTATGGCGCAAGATGAGCGATGCCCTCGTGATGCCGGCAACCCAGCTCAAGCGTGACTCTGTCCTGCAATTCGCCCAGCACGGCTGCGTCGCCATTGAAGACGCTCCCGGCAGTTCGCTTGACGAGGTTGCCCTGTTTCACCTGATAAATCTGGCGCGTGAAACCTCAGGCCATATCCTCATCACCACCGGAAGTTTCCCGTCAGTCTGGCCGGTGACCTTGCCGGATTTGCAATCCCGGCTGAAGGCAGCTCAAGTGGTCCAGCTCGGGGATCCCGATGATGACCTGTTGCGGGGCCTGCTGGTCAAGATGTTTGCCGATCGCCAGTTGCAGGTCGACGAGAATGTCATCAGCTACATGATCAAGCGCATGGAGCGTTCTTTCGAGTCGGCTCGCTGGCTGGTTCAGGAGATCGATGAACAGGCACTTTCCAGCCGCGCTGAAATTACCCGCGCGTTTGTTTCGAAGGTTATGCAAAGCGCTGCCCAGCCCGGTTTTTTCGATAGCGACTCAAGCACCGCTTAAGCACGCTGGGTGCTGCACCTGTGTCTGTTGTCATGGTTATGTTACATTGCTGTGGAAGTAGTGCCCTCCCGTTTTGATGAGCGAGCGTCTGAATGAATCAGGAGAACCTGCCTGTCCAGGATCAGTTGGCCAACGCGATGGCAATTGCGGGCGAAGCTGTGCCCGGTACGGACCTGACGCAGTCGCCAAAGCGCTTTTTCAATCGCGAACTTTCATGGCTGGGCTTCAATTACAGGGTGTTGATGGAGGCCCGGAACCCGGCGCACCCGCTGTTTGAGCGGCTTCGCTTCCTG
This sequence comes from uncultured Alphaproteobacteria bacterium, assembly GCA_963787895.1. Taxonomy (GTDB): domain Bacteria; phylum Pseudomonadota; class Alphaproteobacteria; order Rhizobiales; family Aestuariivirgaceae; genus Anderseniella. The sequence continues at coordinate 848,366 of CAWBEX010000007.1, forward strand.
TCGATTTCCGGCAACAATCTGGACGAGTTCTTCATGGTCCGCGTCGCAGGCATCGCTGCACAGATCAGGGAGCAGGTGTCGGATGTCTCACAAGACGGCCTCAGCCCGGCTGAGCAGCTTGAAAAGGTGCGCGCACACGCCAGCGAACTTATGGGCGGACAGGACGAGCGCTGGCATGCGCTGAAGGATGAGCTCAGGGCAAACAAGCTCGAGCTGATCAACACCAGCCAGCTTAGTCAAGCTGACCGCGACTGGCTCGATGAGCGGTTCCACGAGCAGGTGCTGCTGGTACTGACGCCTATAGCCATTGACCCGGCGCACCCGTTTCCGTTCTTGCCGAACCGTGGCCTGATGATAGCCCTGCAATTGTCACGCAAGTCCGATGGCGAATCATTGAAGGCGCTGGTTCAGGTGCCGCAACAGCTTGAACGGTTCACCCGATTGCCGGACGCAATTGACAGCGATGGAGCATCTGTGGCGCGCTTCATCATGATTGAGGACATGATTGCCCATTTTGCCCCACGGCTGTTCCCCGGCTACGAGATGAAGGGCAGGGGAGTGTTCCGCATATTGCGCGACAGTGATATCGAGGTTGAGGAAGAAGCAGAAGACCTGGTGCGCTATTTTGAGCGGGCCTTGAAGCGCCGCCGCCGCGGCAGTGTCGTGCGGCTGGAGGTGGACGCCGCATGCCCGGCCATGTTGCGCGACTTTATTGTTCGTGAACTTCATGCCGATGATGCAGCGGTTGTCGCGTGCGATGGCCTGGTCGGTTACGCAGATACCTCTCAATTGATCATTGAAGACCGTGCAGAGCTCAAGTTCCCGCCATACAATCCGCGCTTCCCCGAACGCATCCGCGACCATGGCGGCGACTGCTTTGCCGCCATCCGGCAAAAGGATATTGTTGTCCACCACCCGTATGAATCGTTCGATGTTGTTGTCCAGTTCGTGCGTCAGGCTGCAGCCGACCCGGATGTTGTGGCTATCAAGCAGACGCTGTACCGCACATCCAACCAGAGCCCTATCGTAGAAGCCCTGGTGATGGCCGCAGAAGCCGGTAAATCCGTCATGGCGGTTGTGGAGTTGAAAGCCCGCTTCGACGAGGAGAAGAACATTCAATGGGCGCGAAACCTGGAGCGCGCCGGGGTGCAGGTCGTGTTCGGATTTGTCGAACTCAAGACCCACGCCAAGACATCGATGGTGGTGCGCCGTGAGGGCGGCCAGTTGCGCACCTATGTCCACTATGGCACCGGCAACTATCACCCGATCACTGCCCGCATCTACACCGATCTCTCATTCTTCACATGCGATCCGGCCCTGTGCCGCGACGCCGCGCGCTTGTTCAACTACGTCTCGAGCTACGCAGAGCCAACCGAGCTGGAGCGCATCGCCCTGTCGCCACTGACCTTGAGCAAGCGCTTGCTATCCCATATCGACGAGGAAATCGGCCACGCCAGGGCGGGCCGGCCGGCGGCGATCTGGGTCAAGCTGAATTCTCTTGTCGATCCTGAAATCATTGACGCCCTGTATGCCGCCAGCGCAGCCGGAGTGCAGATTGACATGGTTATACGCGGCATCTGCTGCTTGCGGCCTGGCATTCCCGGTCTGTCAGAAAATATCCGCGTCAAATCCATCATTGGCCGGTTTCTGGAACACTCGCGTATCGTCTGCTTCGGCAATGGTGAGGGGTTGCCGGGCAAGAAGGCGCGCATTTACATATCGTCGGCGGACTGGATGCCGCGCAATCTGCACCGCCGGGTCGAGACGCTGGTGCCCATCGATACGCCTACCGTCCATGAACAGGTGCTGGATCAGATCATGGTCGCCAACCTCAAGGACAACCAGCAAAGCTGGATGTTGATGCCCGATGGCAGCTCAAAAAGGGTTGCGCCAGGCCCGCAAGAGCCGCCATTTAACGCGCACGACTACTTTATGAACAACCCATCCTTGTCTGGGCGCGGAAGTTCTTTGAAAGATAGCCTGCCACCTGCTATCTCGGGCAGATAGGGCAACTCCAGCGGCAGGGTGATTCCTGCCCGGAACTAAACAGCGGGACAGGTCTGAGTGAACCCGGCCAAGAAACTCGACAGGATTACCGGGGCCCCTCCCGTCGCAGTGGTGGACATCGGCTCGAACTCCGTGCGTATGGTCGTGTACGATGGTTTGCGCCGTGCGCCATCGCCCATGTTCAACGAGAAGGTGCTGTGCGGACTGGGTCGCGGTGTCGCGCAGACCGGCGCTCTCGACGAGGTCGCCTCGCAACGGGCTCTGGATGCCCTGCGCAGGTTCCGCGCCCTTTCAGACCAGATGAAGGTCGACCAGGTGTTCGCATTCGCTACCGCCGCGGTGCGTGACGCCAGCAACGGGCCCGCATTCATCAAGAAGGCCGAGAAACTGCTTGGCTTGAAGGTTGCCGTTCTCACCGGCAGGCAGGAGGCGGCCTTCGCTGCAAAGGGTGTGCTTTCAGGCATTCCTGAAGCCGACGGCATTGTTGGTGACATGGGCGGCGGCAGCCTTGAACTGGTTGATGTGTCTCTCGGCAAGTTGCGCGACGGTATCACGCTTCCTTTGGGTCCGTTGCGCATCCTGGGTGAAGTCGGTACCGACATGGATGAAGCCATCAAGTACATTGACGCCCAGCTGGACCGGGCCAAACTGCTGCAGAACCTCGGCCAGCGCACCTTCTATGCAGTTGGTGGCGCCTGGCGTAACCTGGCCCGCCTGCATATGGCACAGACGCACTATCCCCTCACTATCGTGCAGGGCTATTCGATGGAATATTCGATTGCCTTGTCTCTGTCAGACTTTGTGTCGCGATTGTCACCGGAAACGCTGAAAGGCATTGACGCTGTTTCAAAAAGCCGCGCAGAAACCATGCCGCTTTCGGCACTGGTTCTGCACAGGTTGTTGCTCCGTGCCAGTCCGGCTCAAGTGGTCACATCTGTCTATGGTGTGCGCGAAGGGCTGTTGTTTGATCAGTTGAAAAAACGGGTGCGCGACAGTGACCCGCTGCTGAATGCGTGCTGGGATTTCGCCAAGCGTTATGCCCGCTCGCCCAACCATGAGCTGGAGCTGTGCGAATGGACCAACCAGCTGTTCGCGTCCGCCAGCCAGCCGGAAACCGAGGAAGAGCGAAGGTTGCGCTATGCAGCGTGCATGCTGGCCGACATTTCCTGGCGCGCCAACCCGGACTATCGTTCGGGCAGGTCGCTGACCATCATTTCGCAAGCCTCGATAGTGGGTGTTGACCATCCAGGCCGCCTGTTCCTGGCTGTCGCCGTGTTCTTCCGCTACCAGGGCATCAATTCCAGACATGCGCCCAAGGATCTCCTCGACCTGATGCCCGAAGACTGGCTGGACAAGGCCAGGGTGCTGGCAGGCGCCATGCGGCTGGCATATGTGCTGACCGGGGCAATGACTGGCGTGCTGCCAAAGATCAAGCTCTCCGTTGAAGGCAAGACCCTGGTGCTGCGGATACCGGGAAAACTGACCAGCCTCTATGGCGAGTCAGTGGAAAAGCGCCTGTTTCAGCTGGCTGCCGCAATGGGTCTGGAAGCTGAAGCAAGGCTCGGCTGAGCTGCTGACCACGGCTGCGGTCTGTTTGCCGTGCAACCAGGCAGGCGCTGCAGAAATGTTGTTTACCGTGCGTCCGAAACGCTTGCTTCAAATATGTCCGGCTTGCCGTCACGGATGCCGATGGCAAGGGTGCCTGCCTTCAGGCCTTCTGCTACCTCGCCAAACAACTCCCGTCGCCAGCCATGCATCATCTGCAATCCGTCGGCCCCATTGCCAGCAAAGCGCTCCAGGTCGCTGGAACTGGCAATCAGCCGCGGTGCAATGTTTTCACGTTCGCACACCACCTTCAGCCCCAGCTTCAATATGTCGGCAATCGCTGAAGCGCCTTCCGGTTGCGGCCCTGAAGGCTGAGGCATCGTAGGCAATTGGTCCTTCTGCATAGACAGACCAGCCGCCACTGCGCGCAGGATTTCATCGCCAAGTCCGCCATCTGCCAGACCGCGCGGCAGCGCCCTGAGCCTCGACAGTGCGGCCTTGTCGCGCGGTGCCTGGGTTGCCAGTTCTGATATCGCATCGTCCTTGATGATGCGGTTGCGCGGCATGTTCTTGGTTTGCGCGCGCTCCTCGCGCCATTTGGCCAGTGCCACTGCAATGCCCATCTGTTTTACATTGCGCGGGCGGAACTTGAGCCGCTGCCATGCGTCTTCGGGCCGTGATATGTAGGTTTCGGCAGAGGTAATGATGTCCATTTCCTCGACCAGCCAGCCGGATCGCCTGTTTTCCACCAGCATGTCGCGCAGCTTTTCATACACCACACGCAGATGGGTCACGTCTGACAGTGCATAATTCAGTTGCTTGTCGCTCAGTGGCCGTCGTGACCAGTCGGTGAACCGTGATGACTTGTCTACCTGCTCGCCGGCGAGCTTGCGCACCAGCGCTTCATATCCCACCTGGTCCCCGAAGCCGCACACCATGGCTGCCACCTGGGTGTCAAACATGGGCGCTGGCGTGGCGCCAGCGGCGGCGACAAAGATTTCGACGTCCTGGCGTGCTGCGTGAAACACTTTCAACACGTTCTTGTTGGCCATCAACTCGTAGAAGGGTGCTAGGTCCAGGCCCTTGGCCATCGGATCAACAATGGCTTCCTCGCCACTTCCTGCAAGCTGGATGAGGCACAGGATCGGCCAGAAGGTGTGTTCACGCATGAATTCGGTGTCAACGGTAATATACTCATCGTCCGAAAGTTTGCGGCACAAGCTCGATAGCTCGTCTGTTGTGGTGATTATCTGCATGGTGAGCGGGACAAAGCCAGATTGAAGGGGTCAAATCAAGCAGCGACCTTGTTTTTCCTTTGTTTACTTTCGTTTGGCGGCTCGGTGCGCAAGTTTGTACATCACGGGCGAGGTGCGCAGCAAGTTGGCATAGCGCCTCTTTGCCTTCATGTCAGGTGTCGAGCGCATCATCATGCGCCACAAGGTAAATACCACCAGCGACAGGTGCACCACGCTTGTGTAGGTGAAGAAGAAATCAGGGCCAAAATGCTTCAGTACATAAGCCGCGATGACCGGGCCGACGATGGCGCCGATTGAGAAGAAGAAGCTCAGCCCCGCCGCCACCAGCACATACTGGCCGCTTCCGGCATGGTCGTTGGCATGCGCAGCAGACAGCGAATACAGCGGTAGCGCAAAGGCCCCGAACATGAATATGCCAACCAGCGCCAGATAATGCGAACTGCCGCCCGCCCATGAAATGAAGAAGCCCGACAATGCTGCCCCGGTGGTGGCGATGATGAGTATCCAGCGCCGGTCAATCCGGTCTGACAGCCAGCCCAGCGGCAGTTGCAGCGCCGCTCCGCCGATAATGCCGGCGCTCATGAAAGTGGCAACGCCTGCCGTATCAAACCCCACCTCTGTAGCGTAGAGCGGGCCCATCAGGCGGAAGGTTGAGTTGGTAAGCCCGATGGTGATGCACCCGATGCAGGCAAGCGGCGAGATGGTCCAGATCGCCTTCAGGGAGAACTTGAACTCGTCTGGCGGTTTCGGCGAGGAGCGGTCAATCAGCGAGATCGGGACCAGCGACAGGCAGGTCAGCATTGCAGCGAATGCGAAGATGGCAAATCCGTAGGCGCCAAAAACCGGCAGCATAAACTGCGATCCGGTCACCGCTGCAAGGTCGACCATGCGGTAAATCGACAACGTGCGTGCGCGGTTCGCATTGTCCACCGCCGCGTTGAGCCAGCTTTCGATCGCCATGAACAGTCCGGCAAAACAAAAGCCGGAGATGAAGCGAAGGCCGATCCAGGCGATCGGGTCCAGCCATAACACCATGGTCAGTGACGCTGAAGCAGCAATTGCGGCAAGTGCCGAAAACACCCGGATGTGACCCACCGAGCGGATCAATTGGCCGCTGTACAGGCACGACAGCAGGAAGCCCGCATAGTAGCCAGCTCCCATCAGGCCGATCAGCGATGGGTCAAATCCTTCATGTGCCGAGCGCAGCGCAATCAGCGTGCCCTGCAATCCGTTGCCCGCCAGCAGGATGCCGGCGGCCGTGAGCAGGGGAGAAAGCGTCAGAAGCGATCGCATGGATAATGGTGCACCAGCACGGTGAAACGGAACATGTCATCAATCCCTAGCTCTGCTTGCCCTGCTTCTCAAGCCGAAACCTTGACAAACAGGCGTCTCCGTGCGCTTTTCCCGCGCGCAACTCCACATTGCTTTTCATGATTTGACGAGGCTTCTAATGCACGCTTACCGCAGTCACACCTGTGCGCAGCTTTCCAGGGCGAATGTTGGCGAGACAACCAGAATTTCTGGCTGGGTACATCGGGTGCGTGACCATGGCGGCCTGCTGTTCATCGACCTTCGCGACCATTACGGCATGACACAGGTTGTGGCAGACCCGGATTCGCCCGCCTTCAAAACCGCAGAAACCGTGCGCGGTGAATGGGTTATCCGCGTAGACGGCGAGGTCAAGGCGCGTTCAGATGAGGCCGTGAACAAGAACCTGCCGACCGGCGAGATTGAAGTGTTCGCCCGCGACATTGAAGTTCTTTCCAAGGCGGCTGAACTGCCTTTGCCGGTGTTCGGTGAGCCGGACTACCCCGAAGACATCCGCCTTAAATACCGTTTCCTGGACCTGCGCCGCGAAACCCTTCATGCCAACATCATGAAGCGCACCAGAATCATCGCCAAAATGCGCGAAGAGATGGCGAGTGCAGGCTTCAACGAATTCTCCACGCCCATCCTCACGGCTTCTTCGCCGGAAGGTGCGCGCGATTTTCTGGTGCCAAGCCGGATTCACCCCGGCAAGTTTTACGCGCTGCCGCAGGCCCCGCAGCAGTACAAGCAGTTGCTGATGGTGTCGGGCTTTGACCGCTACTTCCAGATCGCGCCGTGCTTCCGCGATGAAGACCCGCGCGCCGACCGCCTGCCGGGAGAGTTCTACCAGCTTGACCTGGAGATGAGCTTCGTCACCCAGGATGACGTGCTGTCCACCATGGAGCCGGTCATGCGCAACGTGTTTGAGGCGTTTGCCGACGGCAAGCCTGTCACGCAGGACTTCCGGCGCATTGCCTATGATGATGCGATCCGCATGTATGGCACCGACAAGCCTGACCTGCGCAACCCGATTGTCATGCAGGATGTGTCCGAGCACTTCCGTGGCTCGGGCTTTGGCGTCTTCGCAGGCATTCTGGATGCTGATGCCAAGCATCAGGTGTGGGCTATTCCGGTCAAGGGTGCTGGCTCGCGCAAGCATTGCGACCGCATGAACTCATGGGCGCAAAGCGAAGGGCAGCCCGGCATGGGCTATATCTTCTGGCGTGAACTTGAAGGCAAATTTGATGCTGCGGGCCCCATTGCCAAGAACATTGGCGAAGAACGCACCGAAGCACTTCGCCAGCAGCTTGGACTTGAGATTGGCGATGCCGTTTTCTTTGCAGCGGGTGACCCGAAAAAGTTTGCCTCATTTGCCGGTGCTGCGCGCCAGAAGGCCGGTGAGGAAAGTGGTCTGATCGACGAAAACCGCTTTGAGCTGTGCTGGATCATTGACTTCCCGTTCTATGAGTACAACGAGGAAGACAAGAAGGTCGACTTTTCGCACAACCCGTTCTCGATGCCGCAGGGCGAGCTTGCGGCGCTGGAAAGCCAGGACCCGCTGACCATCAAGGCGTTCCAGTATGACCTGGTGTGCAACGGCTTTGAAATCGCTTCAGGTGGCATCCGCAATCACAAGCCGGAAACCATGGTCAAGGCGTTCGAGATTGCAGGGCTGTCCCGTCAGGTTGTCGAAGAGCGCTTTGGTGGCATGTACCGCGCATTCCAGTATGGCGCACCGCCACACGGAGGCATGGCCGCAGGCGTCGACCGGGTGGTGATGCTGCTGTGTGGCACGCGCAACCTGCGCGAGATCACGCTGTTCCCGATGAACCAGCAGGCGGCTGACCTGCTCATGGGCGCCCCGTCAGAGGCAGAGCCAAAGCAGCTGCGTGAATTGCATGTGCGCCTGAGCTTGCCGAAGGAGTAGCGCTCCGGCCCCTTCAGTTTACGTAGCGGAAGAAGTTTGCTTTAATATACCGTCTACGGATTAATGGAGGCGGTATGACATGAGTTGCATAATCAGAATCCAGCTTGTCGCCATCTCGCATGCCGGGGCCGATATCGGCGACGACTGGACTTACCACGTATCTGTCGGCGGCCGGTTCAGGCGGCCGGTCAACGGGCAGGGCGGCGGTGTTCCCGGACGCCGGTATCGGGTGCGCCGGCGGACATGGACCTTCCGCCGGCGTTGCGGCGCATTCTACACATTCGATGTAGCAGCCCGGTTGCGTGAGGACGACCTATTTTTCCCCGACACCGGGACGGCAAACGGAACCATCACCGTCGAGTGCCCGGCCATACCGGGCATCGTGGCGGGTGGGCCAAACGTGCCGGTCCCCGGTTCGGTCACCGAGGATCTCGGTTTCCTCGGCAGTGGCGGCACGAACCGGGTGACACTGCACTTCAACGTGCTCGCCGAGTGCGTCTGAACCTCGTCTCTGCTTAGTCCGCCGCAAAGCAGTAGAACAGGCCTGCGCCGCCAGTACCTTTCAGCGCTTCCTGGCTGCACCCGCGTGTCGGGTGTGCGTTGTTCCAGGACACGTTGCCGCCGCCGTGCCGGTCATGGTGGCCAACGGTTGTCTTGTCGTCATCTGAACTCGACGTCCAGTTCTTGCAGGTCTTGTCGCTGCCGTCTTCCCACGGGAAGTAGGCCGTGCCGTCGTCCTTGGTGCCGGTCAGTATGTCGTGCTCGTTCGGTTTGTCCCCGCGCCCCTTTATCTCGTTGCCCTTTTCATCGAGCGCGGTGGATTTCAACAGGTTCGGCATGATGTGAAGCTGGTCGAGGTCCTTGGCAATCAGCTCTCCCTTGGCGTTATGCCATGGACCCTTGCCGATACGGTCACGTGCCGAGATGCCGCGCGTTTCCTTGCCTTCCCATGTGGACAGGTAAGCCCGCCATGTGCGGCCGGTTGATCCGGCAGCTTCGGCCAGCTTGCCGCAGTGGGCATCGGCTCCGTCAAGCCCGCCCAGATTGCCGCCTTGACCCATGCCGACGCTGGTCACGAAGAATCCCATCTTGCCTTCCTGCGCGGACGCAGGCGCTGCAAGCAAGCTCAGTCCTGAAACTGCAATGGCCACGATTGCGAACCTGTTCATGGTGGTTTCCTCTCCTGTTTTGTTGAAAGAGAACTCTAGAACAAGGTTGGCGGAAGGATAAACCCGGCAAAAACACGCATAGCATGTGCGCAGGCGCACAAGGGTGGTTGCCCCTGCACTTGATGTGCTGTTCTATTGACCAGGAAAATTTGTCCGAAGAGTTGCAACATGAACACGAACACTCACTCAGGAACGCCGCGCAGGGGCCGCCGGGACAGGGCTTCGGCGCGCGACGCAGTTGCTCCGGTGGCTGCTGCGGTAAACGGCGGCAACTACACCCCGCTGACACTGGTCGAAGTGCAATTCATGCACGATGCGGTGCTCGAGGTTCTTGAAACCGTCGGCATGTCTGAGGCTCCGCAAAGCGTGGTCGAGTTGCTGAAACCCCATGGCGGCAGGTTGGGCGATGATGGCAGACTGCTGTTTCCGCGCGCGCTTGTCGAGGCGGCGCTGGCAGGTTTGCCCAGGCAGTTCACCTTGCATGGACAGGTGCCTGGCCATGAATTGCATCTCGGAGGAACAACAGTTCACGTCGGTTCCGGCGGTGCCTCGCCAACGATTCTGGATTTGAACACCCAGCGGTATCGCGACTCGACACTAAAGGATCTGTACGACGCAGCTCGCATGGTCGACGCGCTTGAGAATGTGCACTTCTTCTCGCGTTCGCTGGTGGCCCGCGACATGCCTGACCCCAGGTCGCTGGACATAAACACTGCTTTTGCCTCCCTGGCCGGCACCGCCAAGCACGTGTTCACCAGCGCCAGCCAGCCAGATCATGTCAGTGCTATTGCGGACATGTGTGCCACCATCGCCGGGTCACCTGAGGCGTTCCGCGAAAAGCCGTTCCTGTCGTTGAACATAAACCATGTCGTGCCGCCACTGCGCTTTGACCCTGATGCTTGTGACGTGTTGATTGAGGCGGTGCGCCTTGGCATTCCCGTCAGCGTCAACACATTTGGCCAGCTTGGTGCATCAAGCCCGGTCACCATTGCCGGCTCGGTCACCCAAACCATAGCCGAAACGCTTGCTGGTGTTGTCGTCGCATGGGCAGCAGATCCCGGCGCAAGGGTCATTTTCGGTCCCCGGCCAATGGTCACGGACCTGCGTACCGGGGCAATGTCCGGCGGCGGCGGCGAACAGGCATTGCTGACTGCGACGGCAATCCAGATGGCGCGCCACTACGGACTTCCCAATTCCACCATTGCCGGCGCAACCGACTCCAAGCTGGCCGATGCGCAGGCCGGGTTTGAGAAGGCGTTGAACGTGTCGCTGGCGGTGCAGGCAGGCTGTAACATCATCACGCAGGCCTGTGGTGTGCAGGCAAGCCTGATGGGTGCTTCGTTCGAAGCCTATGTCATAGACAATGACATGCTGGGCGCAATCCTGCGCTCTGCCAGCCAGCTGGAAGTTTCGCCACAAACGGTTTCACCTGCAATGATCTCCGAGGTAGTGCGCGGCGAAGGTCATTTTCTCGGCCATGCCGACACATTTGCCCGCATGCAGAGCGACTTCCTGTATCCACGTATCGCTGACAGGCGCTCGCCTGCAGAGTGGGAAGCTGATGGGGCAAAAGACATCAGGCAGGTCGCCCATGACCGTGCGCAGGAAATCCTGGCGCAGCATTTCCCCGGTCATTTGAATGAAGCGGCCATCACGTCCCTTCGGCAGTCTTGCGATATCAGGTTGCCACCTGAAATGATGAGAGCTTCATGAAAATTGCCAGCTTCAGGTCAGCCAACCGTTGCAGCTACGGTGTTGTAACGCGTGATGGCATCGTTGAAGCGTCAGCAGATTTTCGCAAGAGCTATCCTGGTGTCAGGCAGGCGCTGGCAGCCGGCAGGTTGCAGGAAATTGAAACCTCGGGTGCCGCCCTGGCGCTGCAACAGGTGCAGTTGTTGCCGCCTGTGCCGGATGCAGGCAAGGTCATCTGCGTCGGCATAAACTACGAGAAGAAGTACCCGGTGGAAGGCCAGGCACCGCCGCTGCCGGAACACATCATCCTCTTCGCCAAGCAGGAAGGCACACTTGTAGGCCACGGTGAGTTGCTTGAACTGCCGGCAGGCGAGGCTGCAGACACCTTTGACTATGAAGGCGAGATTGCCGTCATCATAGGCAGGACAGGACGCCACATACGCCGTGAAGACGCCATGCAGCACGTTGCCGGATACACAATCATGAATGATGGATCGGTGCGCGGCTGGCAGAAGCATTCGCTTCATGCGGGCAAGAATTTCGCCAATTGCGGCGGCTGCGGACCGTGGATGGTAACCCCTGATGAAATGCCGCCACCACAGGACATGCAGCTCATGACGCGCCTGAACGGCAAAACCGTCCAGCATACGACGGCAGCGAAGATGATCTTTTCCATCGCCGAGGTAATTGCCTACATCTCGCAGTTCCAGCAGCTCAACCCCGGTGACATGATCGCAACCGGATCGCCGGAAGGCGCAGGCGGCAGTTTCGATCCGCCGAGATTTCTAGAGCCCGGCGACAAGCTTGAAATGGAAGTGACCGGCATCGGTGTTCTGATCAATCAGGTGGGTGGACCTGCCTGATCAACTACCTTGTGGAATGACAACTCGCCGTACTGTAGTGTTTGCGCCATAAAGCAAAAAACAAGCCTGCAAATCTAGGGATGAACCGTCTCAATGCCTCGTATCCTGACTGACGAATTGCGCGAGAATGCGCTGTTTTATCACCGCAATCCAAAGCCCGGAAAGCTGGAGATAAAGGCCACCAAGCCGATGTCCAACCAGCGTGACCTGTCACTGGCCTATTCGCCGGGTGTCGCGGCAGCGTGCATGGAGATTCATGAAAAGCCCGAAGAGGCGTTTACACTTACAGCGCGCGGCAACATGGTGGCCGTCATCACCAACGGAACGGCTGTGCTGGGCCTTGGCGATATCGGTCCGCTCGCTTCCAAGCCGGTGATGGAAGGCAAGGCCGTCCTGTTCAAGAAGTTCGCTGATATCGATGTCTTTGACCTTGAGGTTGACGCACCGGATTCTGAAACATTCATCAACACTGTTGCGGCCCTCGAGCCAACCTTCGGCGGTGTCAATCTGGAAGACATCAAGGCGCCGGAATGTTTCGTCATTGAAGATGAACTGAAGCAGCGCATGAACATCCCGGTGTTCCATGACGACCAGCACGGCACCGCTATCATCGTTGCCGCTGCCATCATCAACGGCATGGAGATTGCCGGCAAGAAGCTTTCAGACATCAAGATCGTAACCTCTGGTGCCGGCGCGGCCGCTCTGGCCTGCCTCAACCTTTTGGTGGGCATGGGCGCGCGCGCTGAAAACATATGGATTTCCGACATTGACGGCGTCGCCTACACCGGTCGCGACGGAATAAACCAGTACATGGCACCGTATGCCAAAGACACTGATGCCCGCACGCTAGTTGACATCATCGCAGGCGCTGACGTTTTCCTCGGACTGTCGGCAGGTGGCGTACTCAAGCAGGACATGGTCAAGTTGATGGGCGAAAGGCCACTGATCATGGCGCTGGCCAATCCCAACCCTGAAATCAACCCCGATGAAGCCCGCCAGGCACGCCCCGACGCAATGATCTGCACTGGCAGGTCGGACTTCCCGAACCAGGTCAACAACGTCTTGTGTTTTCCCTACATCTTTCGCGGTGCACTGGATGTTGGTGCCACAGCCATCAATGAAGAGATGAAGATTGCCGCCACCAGGGCCATTGCTGCGCTGGCGCATGAACCGACTTCTGAACTGGCTGCCAAGGCATATGAAGGCGGCGTGTCGTCTTTCGGTGCAGAAAGCCTTATCCCCAATCCGTTCGATCAGCGTCTGATCCTGCGCATTGCACCGGCGGTTGCGCGCGCGGCAATGGACACCGGCGTGGCGGCTCGCCCGATCGAGGATTTTGCCGCCTACGAAGAGCGCCTGTCGCGCTTTGTGTTCCGGTCCGGCTTGATCATGCGTCCGATTTTCACTGCTGCCCGCAAGAACCTCAAGCGCATCATCTATGCCGAGGGTGAGGACGAACGGGTACTGCGGGCAGCCTCCATGGCCAACGCCGACGGCTGGGCCATTCCCATCCTGATCGGACGTCCCGATGTCATCGAGAGGCGCGCTGCCGAATTCGGTCTGGATATCAAGGCCGGCAGGGACGTAGAGGTAATCAATCCCAACTCCGATCCACGCTATCACGACTACATAAACACGCTGGTGGAAATTGCCGGGCGCAAGGGTGTGCCGCTTCATGCTGCACGCACGCTGGTGCGCACCAACAGCACGGTCATTGCGGCGCTGGCTGTCCGGCGCGGTGACGCGGACGCGATGATCTGCGGCCTGGAAGGCCGCTTTTACAACCACCTGGATCATATCCGGCGTATTATTGGGCTTGGCCCGCGCACTACCGAGTTCGCGACCATATCTGGATGTATCCTCGATCGTGGCGTGTACTTTTTTGCCGACACCTACGGCAATGTCGATCGTGACAGCGTTGAACTGGCTCAGTTGACGCGGCGTGTTTCCGGCATCGTCAAGCGCTTCGGCGTCGAACCGAAAATCGCGTTGCTTGCCAACTCCAGCTTTGGTTCTGCCGAATCCGTGGATATCCAGCTGATGCGCGATACTGCAACCCTTTTGCACGGGGAGGGTACCGACTTTGAATTCGACGGCGAGATGCACGGAAACACCGCCTTGAACGAAGATCTGCGCAAACGGCTTTACCCGGGCTCCACGCTCAAGGGCGAGGCCAATGTGTTCATGTTCCCCAATTCTGATGCTGCCAATCTGGCCTACCAGCTTGTCATGGAACTCGGCGCGGGCACCCCGATCGGGCCGATACTGGTGGGGGCGGCGATGACCGCCCACGTTCTGGTGCCGGCTGCAACCACGCGTTCGGTTGTGAACGTGTCGGCTGTCGCCGCGGTAGAGGTGCAGGCGCGCATCGACTACGCCAACGCGCTCAACGCTGACCGGGAGTGAGTTTCGCCCGCCTGGCAAACTGCATCTGCTGCCGGATGAATGCTGCTATGAACAGCCCGGTCATGACCAGAACGATTGTTGGGGCCGGGGCAGAGTCAAGGTGAAAGCTGGCAAAAACCCCGACTAGGCTGGACATCATGGCAATAGCTATTGCAACAGCCACCATTGACCGGAATTGTCTGGTCACAAGAAATGCTATGGCACCCGGCGCGATCAGCAGGGCAATGGCAAGGATGATGCCGGAGGCTTTCAGCGCCGCTACTACAGTCAGTGAAATTGCTGCCAGCAGCCCGTAGTGCAGCCATTGTACCGGCAGGCCGATGGCGCGCGCATGCTGCGCATCGAACGCGTGCAGCAGCAGGTCCTTGCGCCAGATTGTCATGCCTATCATGCACACCGCAGAAATGACGCCGGTCTCCAGCACATCAGCCCAGGTCAGCCCCAGAATGTCGCCAAACAGGATATGGTCGAGATGCACCTCGGTTTGTATAGCCACATACATCACCAGCCCCAGTCCGAACATGCCGGAAAACACCACTCCCATGACGGTGTCACGCTTGAGGCGGGAATTGCTGTCCAGGAAACCGGTTGCAAGAGCGCAAGCCATGCCCGCCGTGAATGCCCCAGCCGCCAGCGGCAGACCAAGTAAGTAGGCCAGGACCACGCCCGGCAGCACCGCATGGGAAATGGCATCGCCCATCAGCGACCATCCCTTCAGCACCAGGTAGCACGACAATACCGCCATGGGGACGGACATGATGCACGTGATGATGAAGGCACGTTGCATGAACTCGAAGGAAAACGGCTGTATCAGCCAGTTGACGGCATCGCTCATGGCCGTGCTTCCAGTGCAGTTCTCGCCCTGGCACGGGCTGCGATGAGGCCGTGCTTCGGCGCAAACACGAACGCTGTCAGGAACACCAGTGTCATAAGCACGACGATGATTCCACCCGTTGCACCGTTCAGGAAATAGCTGAGATATGCACCTGCCAGGCTGGTGATCCCCCCTATGGCAGCTGACAGGGTGACGACACGCCCGAACCGGTCACTCAGCAGATACGCAGTCGCGCCCGGTGTGACAACCATGGCAATCACCAGAAATGCACCCACGGCCTGCAGTGCCGCCACCGTGCAGGCAGACAGAAGCGTGAAGAACACCAGCTTGAGCGCATTGGTGTTGAGGCCCACCGAGCGCGCATGGTTTTCGTCAAAGAACGTGATCATCAGATCTTTCCAGGTGAAGGCCAGCACGACCATGGAAACAACGCATATGATCACCAGTTGCGTCAGGTCGCCGGGCGAGATTGCCAGGATGTTGCCAAGCACGATCGTCTGGATGTTCACCGGCACCGGCGAAAGCGACACCATGAAAAGCCCGAGCGCAAAGAACGAGGTGAATATCAACCCGATAATGGCATCTTCTTTCAGTCTGGTGCGCTGGTTGAGCAGCAGCATTGCCAGTGCCGCTAGTCCGCCGGAGAAGAACGCCCCGATGGAAAAAGGCAGGCCCAGCATGTAGGCTCCCGCCACCCCCGGCACAATCGCATGGGACAACGCATCGCCAATCAGCGACCAACCCTTCAGCATGAGATATGCCGACAACAGTCCGCACACGCTGCCAACCAGCGCACACGCCCACATGGCATTGATCATGTATTGGTAGCCGAACGGTTCCAGCAGCAAACTCATTTGTCTGCTTCCTCATCTCCGTAAATCACGAACGGGCGCTCGTCATCCGTGATCACGGTGACGGTGCGTGCATCATCATCGTCATGCAGTTCGTCGCCACCCAGGGTGTACTGGCGAAGCACGCCGCCAAACGCACGCTCCAGGTTGGCCTGCGTGAACACTTCGCCCGTCGGCCCTTCGGCAAGGATAGTGCCCTTGATGAGAATCGAGCGGTCGCAGAATTGCGGCACTGACCCTAGATTGTGTGTAGACACCAGCATGATGTGGCCTTCGTCGCGCAATTCGCGCAACAGGTTGATGATGGCCTCTTCGGTTTTCACGTCCACCCCGGTGAACGGTTCATCGAGCAGTATGATGCGGCCTTCCTGTGCGAGTGCCCGCGCCAGGAACACACGCTTCTTCTGGCCGCCGGACAGCTCACCAATCTGCCGCTTGCGGAACTGGCTCATGCCGACGCGTTCAAGCGCCAAAGCCACAGCCTCGTGGTCGCGCTTGGACGCAATGCGAAGCCAGTTCATGTGGCCATAGCGCCCCATCATCACCACGTCCTCGACCAGCACCGGAAAATTCCAGTCAACTTCTTCGGACTGCGGAACATAGGCTACGAGGTTTTTGGCCAGCGCCTGTTCCTCGCTCATGCCCAGCATCCGCACCTCGCCGCGGGCAAGCGGAACAAACCCCATGATCGCCTTGAACAGTGTGGACTTGCCCGACCCGTTGACCCCGACCAGCGCGGTGATGGTGCCTGCCGGCAGCGCCACCGTGGCGTCCCACAATGCCGTGTGGCCGTTGCGATAGGTCACCGTCACATTGTGGACATACAGTCCGCTGTCCAGTTGTTCCGATTGTGCGGCCGGTTCCTGCATCATTTCAAACCCGCTGCGATCAGCGTGGCCGTCGTCGTCAACAGGTCGAGGTAGGTTGGTACAGGGCCGTCTGCGCCGGACAGTGAGTCCACATACAGCACCCCGCCGTAACGCGCCCCGGTTTCGCGCGCCACCTGTTGTGCTGCGTCTGGCGATATGGTGCTTTCGCTGAACACCGCCTTGATGTTCTTGGCCCGCACCTCGTCAATGACCCTGCGGACCTGTTGCGGCGTGCCTTGCTGGTCGGCGTTTATCGGCCACAGGAACAGCTCCCTGAGGCCGAAGTCGCGCGCCAGATAGGAGAACGCGCCTTCGCTGGTCACCAGCCAGCGTTGGTCTTCCGGGATGGCAGCCAACGCTTCGCGCACCGGCGTCACGCGGGAATCGATCTGTTTCTTGTAAGCCTCGGCATTTGCTGCATAGGTTGCTGCATTGTCCGCGTCATGCGCGGCCATGGCGCGTGCAATGTTGTCGACATAGCGCTTGGCATCTTCAGGACTCATCCACGCATGCGGGTTGGGCTTGCCGGAGTAGGGGCCTTCATTGATGCTGATCGGCGTGACGCCTTCGCTTACAATTACCGATGGCACATCTGAAAGATTGGCGAGGAACTTCTCGAACCACTGCTCGAGGTTCAGGCCGTTCCACAGCACCAGCCCCGCACCTTGCGCACGCACAATATCCTTCGGGGTAGGCTGGTAATTGTGAATCTCGGCGCCAGGTTTTGTGATGGAAACAACGTCTGCAGCATCACCGGCAACATTTGCCGCCATGTCCGCGATGATCGTGAAAGTGGTCACGACCTTTAACCTGGCCTTCGCGCTGCTGGCCGGGGCAAATGCCACCATGACCAGCGCGGCGACCACCAATGACAGACAGCGCGAGACGCTCATATTGTAATTGTGCTTTCACAAGACAAACCAACGTCAGTGCAGTTTATGCAAATGCAAACTATTTGCAATAAGCATTGTTTGCGGCTAGTTGTTGTTGCAGTTGATTATCAGCTTGATAGGGTTCGGCCATGCCCGATGCGCCCAGCAATGATGAACTCCTCGACACGCTGCGAACAGCAGGTGCACGCATTACCAAGCCGCGCAGGCTCATCATCTCCATTCTGACAGAGAAGGCCGATGAGCATCCCGATGCGATGGAAATATTTCGCCGTGCTGTGCGGCGCGACAGCCGTATTTCGTTGCCGACCGTCTATCGCACCTTGAAGATGCTGGAAGAGCACGGTGCCATCCAGCGCCACGCCTTCGCTGATGGCAGGTCGCGCTACGAACCCGCTGACGGCTCGCACCACGACCACCTGATAGATATGGATACCGGCGATGTGATTGAGTTCCATTCAGAAAGGATCGAGCGGCTTCAGGACGATATTGCACGGGATCTCGGATATGAAATCGTGCATCACAAGCTTGAATTGTATGCACGCAAACGTAAAAAATGAGATTTTTGAAACCGTTGCCCATTTGCAACACTTTTCAAAATAACGCGCGGTGCTTGCTTTCCATCCTTGATACCAAAGCGAGTCGCCCCGTATGGTTTCCTTCGACAGGAGCCACAAATTCAAACGGCAGATTGGCAGGAGCAGACATGCGGCATGTACTACTATCCCTTTCAGCAGCGGTTCTGGCAGTTTCGCTAGTCGCTCCATCAGCAGGCGCTGCATCTCGCAATGGCGAGCAATGCGGCAACTTCCTGGAGTGTCTGTTTGGCGGCCTGGCAAACGGCAACAGGGATGGTAGTTCGCGCGGAGCAACCATTCCGCGCACCGGCGGCAACTACGGGCCAAGCACCCGCTCGCTGGTCGGCTTTCCGCAAGGCAGCAAGTACAGTTCCGGCACCATCATTGTCGATACGTCGGAGCGCAATCTGTATCTGGTTCAGCCAGGCGGCAAGGCATACAAATACCGTGTCGGCGTAGGTCGTGAGGGCTTCCAGTGGTCCGGCACCTCGAAAATCGGCCGCAAGGCTGAATGGCCAAGCTGGACACCTCCGAAAACCATGATCGAGCGCGAGAAAAAGAAGGGTGTTATTCTGCCTGCGCGCATGGAAGGTGGCCCGAACAATCCGCTGGGCGCGCGCGCCTTGTATATTTCCGGAACCTTGTTCCGCATCCACGGCACCAACAATCCGGCTTCGATCGGTGGTGCCGTTTCTTCAGGCTGCATCCGCCTGACCAACACTGACATTATCGACCTTCACAAGCGTGCCAAAGTGGGCGCAAGGGTCATCGTTCGCCGATAACATACTGTAATATATCGATTTTGCAGGGGAGCCTTGGGGGGTCACCCTGACCCCGGGACGCTACGAGGGGGCTCTACAGCGTCCCGGGGTTTTTGTTTTCTGCACCCGCAAACCGTGCTGGTGCAGCCAGATGCGGACAAATGTCTTGCCACCGCTGGACACCGTGGCATCGCTTGCTCATATTGCACTGCACACTGTCAAAATGCGCAGTTCCGGAGTTGACTGGCGATGTCCCAAACCCTTCCCCCGACACAGACGTTGTACTTTGAAGACCTGAAGCTTGGCTTGTCGGAAACTTACTCCAAGCAGGTCAAGGGGTCCGACGTTGTGGGTTTCGCTGAAATCTCTGGTGACCGAAATCCAATCCACCTGTCTGAGCATTTTGCCGCCCAGACCCCGTTCAAGGGGCGCATTGCCCATGGCCTGTATACCGCCAGCCTGATCTCGGCCGTGATTGGCACCAGATTGCCCGGTCCCGGCGCCATCTACATGCAGCAGACACTGAATTTCAAGGCACCGGTGCGCATTGGCGACACCGTGGTGGCCCGCGTTGAAGTGGTTGAGTTGAGCGAGCGCGGCAACCGCGCGCGTTTGGCGTGCAGTTGCACGGTCGGTGAGACGCTTGTGCTGGAAGGTGAAGCACTGGTGAAAGTGCCAGGCCGCGACGACGACTGATTCTGCACCATCACTGGCCGCAATGGCCGCGGCGTCATTTGTCTGCCGCAAATATCGTGCTACACTTGAGCTTCTGGACGCAAATTGGAGGAATTGCCATGAGAGTGCTTATCGGTACCGCCTTCCTGCTTGCCTTTGCTGCTTCGGCTTCTGCAGGAGAGATCACAACTGTAGAGAAAGTGATCATCACTCCGGCAGCCCCGGTCACCACTGGTGATGCCAGAGCCACGGCAGCAGCCACTGTGCTGCCGCAAGCCGGCACATCCGGCGAAGTCCGGCAATCCGTACCGGCCTACAGCGATTTGGGCGGCTACAAGGGTTGCGAGCGCGGTCACACAACTGCACTGATCAACTGACGAACGGCCTCGTCAGCCTGCTCGGTTTATGCATGTCTTGCGTCTACACCACAGACGCGATGATCAACAGTGCGCCCAGCGCGATGATGACACCAGCCATGATGGTGCCGGTCATACCTTCATAATTGAATTTGTCTGCCACCCGCATGAAGGCTTCCCGTGCTGCTATCAGCAATACGCCCTTGATCAGCGCCACCCATCCCACCAGCGTGACGAAACCTGCCAGCAGCCCGTCCCATGAAGAGTGCACGGCCAGAATTGCACCGCCAATGGTGAATGCCATGACCCCACCGAAATAGGCCAGCACAGGCTGCGCCTTGAGTGCATGCATCATGCCGGCCAAGGTCTTGCGGTCGCTCAGCAGCGCCATGCCCCCGGCAATGAAGTAAAGCCCGATGAGTGATGCCAGAATATGTGTGCTCGACATCTGATTGATTCCTTCACAGTTGCTTGCCGCTCCCCATAATATGGGAAATGCGCAGCAAATTGCCAGTTACAGCCCAAAAGTGAAAGGCCTCAACACGAATGCCCCGGACGCAGGCACATAGCCGGTCCGGGGCAATCAGGCATCTGCGCGATATGGCAGACGGATATGGTGCCGGGTGCAGCTACAGCCGGCGGCGGCTAACTATGAAGCCGTCAATTGAGTCCACAGTTACCCGGTAGAAGCGGCTGCCGCGCTTGGCCTTGTAGGTGTAGGCGCTGCCATTGCATTCGATGGTGCGCACCAGGCGGAAGCCTGAACGCTGCACAATGCGGCGGCCCTGACGGCAGGAGATGCGATCTTCAACGTAGCCGCCGCCATAACCACCACCATAGCCGGGGTTGATGGTGATGCCGAAACCGCCACCCCAGCCAAAGCCGCCACCGCCGCCACCACCGCCGCCGCCGGGAGGGGGAGGAACGAAGCCGCCACCACCGCCGCCACCACCGCCGCCACCGCCGCCGCCACCGCCACCGCCGCCGCAGCCGTTGACACAGGACTGGAAGCCGCCGATGCCGCCGGCTTGGGCGGTGAATGCAGGTAACGCGCTGATCAGAGCGGTCGCAAGTGCTATCAGGATGAGTTTGTTTCTCATTGGGAAATCTCCTCTTACTGAAAGGCCATGTGCCCTTCGGTACTGTGTGATGCCGGCTGGGGCGTTTCCCGGCTGGCAATGTTTATGGATTGACCTTACGGAGTGCGCGCCTGTTCAACTGTGCAATCCTGCACATTGTGCGCAGCGCAATTACTGCCGCAACGCGGGCTGGACACTTGCCCATGCCATGCACCATGGTCAGTGTCAGACCAAACGGAGATCCGGGCCCATGTCTGCCAGATGCTATGTTTCCATAACCGGGCTTACGCTGAACGGCTGGTGGCACTGGCCAAGGTTCGTGTGGCACGCCACGCGCTCCAACGCCCAGGCGAAGAAATCCGAGGGCAACTTGCACGCCAGTGTAAAGCAGGTGGGCAGCAAGTATTGCACGCTAACGGTGTGGTCCAGCGAACGCGCCATGAAACGCTTCCTCTACCAGGGCGCCCACGGCAAGGCAGTGCGTGACTTCGACAACTTCGCCACCGGCACGACATATGGCTACGAGACAGACGCTGCGCCCGGCTGGGACGAGGCGCTGCGCCTGCTCGAAGAACATGGCAAGTGACACCTGACAGGCGCGTTTTCTGCTCAACCCAGTTTGTCAATCCGCTGTTGAATTTCATCCTTCAGCTTTTGCACGTCGCCCGGCGACATCATGCATCCGGCTTCCGCTTCGAGGTGGCAGACCGACTGCTGCTGCACCGCGAGCGCAAACCGCGAGGCAGCGCGCTGCCACCAGGGCAGACGCTGGTCTGGCGTTGAAGTGACGTCATGCGCCTGAGACGGCGCGAAAGGCATTGGTAATCGCATTTGTCTCATTCCTTCATGGGCCGCGCATGGGGGGTCAGGCAGGGAAGGCAAACACCCCGGCGCGGGGGTTCTTGTTGATGCCCATGCTGGCGGGAAGGTGACCTCGCGTCTGTGACAAGGTGCACAAGGCGGCGGCGGTCAACCGAACCTGTCTGGTGAATAGGCTGACAAATCCCGGTTGGTCCTGTTGCCGCTGGCGAAGTCTGCGATGATCTTGCCCGTGATGCCGGACAGCGTCAGGCCGACATGCTGGTGGCCGAAGGCAAACAGCACGCGATCACTGGCAGCGGACGGGCCGATGACGGGCAGGGCGTCGGGCATGGTGGGCCGGAACCCCAGCCAGTTCGAGGCAGGCTGGCCCAGCGGCCCCAGCATCTGTTCGGCCATACGCTGGAGATAGGCAAACCGGCTTTGCATGGGGGCAGGGGCAAGGCCCGCCAGTTCAACCGTACCAGCAATGCGCAGGCCGTTCGTCATGGGCGTTGCGTAAAACCCTGCCTTCGCCCAGCCCACCGGACGCGACAGTTTTGCCGAATGATCGGCGAACATGAGGTGATAGCCGCGCTCGGTATCCAGCGGCAGATCTTCCGCGCCGCTGCCCTTGATGGAGCGCGAGTGCGCGCCCGCCGCCACCACGAAGCGGTCACAGCGAATGTCATCGTGGCTGGCCAGCGACACGGTCACACCGTCCTTGCCGGGCTGGCAGGCGAGGACTTCACGCTGCACCCAGTGACCGCCGCCTTCCACAAAGCACGCGTGCAGCCGCCGCATCAGCTCGCCCGGATCTGCAATGTGGCGCGCGCCGGTAAAATACAGCGCCTTGTGCACCGGCATGGTGATGGCGGGTTCCAACGCCTTGATTTGCGCTTCGTCCAGAATGTCGAACGCCACCCCGTTGGCGCGCCGCGCGGCAATGTCACCGGCGGCGGCATCAAAATCCTGCGCCGTGCTGTAGAGATAAAGACACCCGTTGCTGACGATCAGGTCGTCGGTTTTGATCCGGGCAAACAGCGGGTCCAGCCCGGCGTCAGCGTCCGACAGAAGGTCGGCGAGGCGGGCGGTGATGGCGGCAACGCGCGAGGCCGTGCAATTGCGCAGGAAGGCGAGCAACCAGGGCAGGTTGCGCACGCCATAGGCCGGGTCTATGCGCAGCGGGCTGTCGCGGTTGAACAGCAGCGCGGGCATGTTGGTGAAAACCGACGGGCTGTTCACCGGCGTGCAGGCATAGGTGGCGATGGTGCCGGCATTGCCGAACGATGCGCCAGCGCCGGGCTCGCCCTTGTCGATCAACGCCACGGAAAGACCGGAGCCTTGCGCCCACAAGGCAGTAGCCAGCCCCACGGCACCAGCGCCTGCAATGGCAAGATCATAGTAGTGGGCGGGAGTGGTCATGGTGGCACCGTTGCTGTTGTCATCCGCTGCGAACGATGCGCAATCGGGCGGTGAGTTGCAAGGTGGGGGTGGGGGGTGGAGAGGGGGCTGTCGACAGAATTCATAAGGCTGATAGCGCCAATTGGATGCCAGCCGGAGCTGGCATTACGGCAATTCGGGACCTGCTTGATGACGCCAAGGCAATCTTCTGAGATAGTAGTATCGCTATCCAATATTCATTATCCGCGATTGAGCTATGTCCCAAAGAGATGAAATAGGTCTATTTGAAAGGGCGAAAGCTTCCCTTTTAACTATTTATCGTAGCTTGCCAAGCCCAATACGCGATGCTCTGACTATCGTTTGCGCTGGTTGGGCCCTTGTGGAGGTTATTGATAAGTACATATCGCTTGCGGGCTGGGTAAGGTTTTTTCTTGATATTTGGAGGCAGACGACAGAATGGCTCTGGGAGCCAATTTTGGATCTTCTCAACCTTTCACTCACACCTGTTGAACGAGCCAATCTAAACTATGCGGTATTTCTGAATTTGATGATCTTGAGCGTGGTATTGCAAAGCTCACGCAACGGTCAATTTATGAGCTTGAAGCTTCAGGCCCTATATAGTAGCGCGCTATGGTTGCTTCTCGTTTTTATGAGTTCTCGCCATTCTCGAGGTGAGGTTCAAGGGCCGGGCAAACTAACAATTATTACGCACTCGGTCAATCGGTGTTCGTCTTGCAGTGAAGACGGCTTCACAGTTACCTTGTGTAGAATCTACGCTGATCGTCTTGCGGCGCTTGGTTCTGATTGGTTGTGCGCGTATTTCTGAGGTGCAATATGAGCAATATGCCTGCGATAGGTACGGCGCGAGGCGCTGCATAAATTGCTTCTCGACTCCCTGTGATTCTCGGAGCAGAGCTGCGAGCTTTGCGTTAATAAGCGTATAGCCTAACGGCACAACAGCTGGATGCATTGGGACCGCTTTTGCCTGTATCGACCAAGGCTAAGTACCTCAATTATTTGCCCAAGAGCGTCCAGAGTATCCAAAACTTGATCATGCGGACTGTTGTTCGAGGTGTGCAGTGACGCTTCTGAGTTTTATCCTATATTCGAATCAAATACAGTTTTCATCTATGCGGTCGAGTATTCGTCGGTGATTTAGGGTGGAGGAGTTCGACAATCCGGTTACGGTCAACGATCAAGGGTTTTGGTACTAACTGAGATATTCCACGTCAAACGGGTTACGCCTTACAGGGTTGAACGAATCCAGAAAAGTAATGGGTCGTGTGATTCAAAAATATGTTTGCGTAATAATTTAGTAAATCACTTTTGTGAAAACTATTTTCGTAGCCGAAGGAAATTTATTAGCTGGCTGGTGCCTTGAATATATATACTCTGGATATACGAACTCTGTAACATTCAGAACTCAAGCGATTTTATTATAACTATGTTATAATGTTATCGCTTAGGTAACCGAGAATAGACATGCCACAAGGCAGCGCGCAAACGATTGTCGACTTCAAGCCATTTGAGTTGGCTGGGCAGGGGGATTAAGCCCTCGGCCTCCATAAAGCTCAATGTCTTGACGCTGTTTCAAATCCACCTGAGTTCGCCTTATGGTTCTCTATTTGCCTCGACCCGGAGGTTTCCCTCCGGGCCGGATAATCGTTAGCGTCAGGTTGTCACGAACACCCACTAGTCCCGCCACACGTGTCGCATTTCATGCAGGTGCCATTCCTAAGCAGGGTGAAGTTGCCGCATTCGCCGCAGCTGTCGCCTTCATAGCCCTTCATGCGCGCCTGGATGCGGCGTTCTTCGTCGCTCATCACCTTGCCATCGGAGTCGATGTCGAGGATGGCCGTGGCTTCTTCGGCATAGCCCACCGCAACGGCGGCCGAGCCGTCGGCGCTGTAGCTCTCCACATACGCCGCCTCGATGCGCGACTGGGTGGCGGCAACCGGGTTCGGGTTTGCCTTGGCTGATGCGCTGGTGCCGGACTGCGGCATCATGAACACGTTCTTGGCCAGCTGCTGGCGGGTGTAACCCGACGAGGCCACGACCGTTGCCGGCATGCCGCCGGGCGGGCAGGGCGCGCCACCTTCTGAAACCTTGCCTTCGGTCTCGCCCTTGCCCATCGCGTCGAAGCGGATGTCGGCAGGCTCCACATGGGCCAGGTCGTTGCGTGACAGGTACGACACGGCAAGCTCGCGGAACACATAGTCGAGGATGGACGTGGCGTTCTTGATCGCCTCGTTGCCCTGCACCATGCCGGCCGGTTCAAACCGGGTGAAGGTGAACGCCTCGACATATTCTTCCAGCGGCACGCCATATTGCAGGCCAAGCGACACCGCGATGGCGAAGTTGTTCATCATGGCGCGGAAGGCAGCGCCCTCCTTGTGCATGTCGATGAATATCTCGCCCAGCTTGCCGTCGTCATATTCGCCGGTGCGCAGATACACCTTGTGGCCGCCGACGATGGCCTTCTGGGTGTAGCCCTTGCGCCGCTGTGGCAGCTTTTCACGCTCGCGGATGCGTTCGACGATTTTCTCGACGATCTTCTCGACCTGCTGCGTCTGCGGCATGGCGGCAATCTGTTCGCCGATGTCATCCGCCTCGTCGTCCTCGTCTTCGATCAGCGCCGAGTTGAGCGGCTGGCTCAGCTTCGAGCCGTCGCGGTACAGCGCGTTGGCCTTCAGCGCCAGCTTCCATGACAGCATGTAGGCCGCCTGACAGTCTTCAACGGTTGCCTCGTTCGGCATGTTGATGGTCTTGGAGATGGCACCGGAGATGAACGGCTGTGCCGCCGCCATCATGCGGATGTGGCTGTCAACCGACAGGAACCGCTTGCCAAGACGGCCGCACGGGTTGGCGCAGTCGAACACGGGCAGGTGTTCGTCCTTCAGTTCAGGCGCCCCTTCCAGTGTCATCGCGCCGCACACGAAGATGTTGGCAGCCTCGATGGCTTTCTTGTCAAAGCCCAGATGCGACAGCAGGCAGAAGTTGAAGTCGTTGAGCTGCTCGTCAGAGATGCCCAGCGTGCCCTTGCAGAACTCTTCGCCCAGCGTCCACTTGTTGAACACGAACTTGATGTCGAAGGCCGATGCCAGACCGTCTTCCACGGCCTGCAGTTCCTTCGACGTGAAGCCCTTGGCCTTCAGCGTGCCGTGGTTGATGGATGGCGCATCAGACAGCGTGCCGTGACCGACGGCATAGTTGATGATCGCCTCGATCTGGCCTTCGCTGTAGCCAAGTGTATGAAGTGCGGCAGGTACAGCGCGGTTGATGATCTTGAAGTAGCCGCCGCCGGCCAGCTTCTTGAACTTGACCAGCGCGAAGTCCGGCTCGATGCCTGTCGTGTCGCAATCCATCACCAGCCCGATGGTGCCGGTCGGCGCAATCACCGTGGACTGCGCGTTGCGGTAGCCGTGCTTCTTGCCCAGTGTCACAGCCTTGTCCCAGGCAGCGGTCGCGTGTGCAATCAGCGCCTGGTCCGGGCAGTTGGCGTGGTCAAGAGGAACCGGGTTAACCGCCAGCTTCTTGTACCCTTGCGCCTTGCCGTGGGCGGCCAGGCGATGGTTTTCCATCACCCGTGCCATTTCCTTGGCGTTCTTCTTGTAGCCCGGGAACGCGCCAAGCTCGCCGGCCATTTCAGCAGACGTTGCATAGGAGACACCGGTCATGATCGCCGAGATGGCACCGCAGATCGCGCGGCCTTCGTCGGAGTCATACGAAATGCCGGAGGTCATCAGCAGCCCGCCAATATTGGCAAAGCCGAGGCCAAGTGTGCGGTATTCGTAGGAAAGCTGTGCAATTTCCTTCGACGGGAATTGCGCCATCAGCACCGAGATTTCCAGCACCATGGTCCACAGCCGCACACCGTGTTCAAAGCCCTCGACGTCAAACTTCGAGTTTGACTTGTCGAGGAAGGTCAGCAGGTTCAGTGAAGCCAGGTTGCACGCCGTATCGTCCAGGAACATGTACTCAGAGCACGGGTTGGACGCGCGGATATCGCCCGAAGCCGGGCAGGTGTGCCAGTCGTTGATGGTGGTGTGGAACTGGATGCCGGGGTCGGCACACGCCCATGCGGCATTGCCCACCTTGTCCCACAGTTCGCGGGCATCCACCGTCTTGGCAACGCCCTCTGCCATGCGCCATTTCAGGTCCCATGACGAGCCGTTCTCGACGGCTCGCAGGAACTCGTCCGTCACCCGTACCGAGTTGTTGGAGTTCTGGCCGGAAACCGTGCGATAGGCTTCGCCGTCCCAGTCGGTGTCATAGGTGTCAAACTCGATGTCGGTATAGCCTTGCGCTGCAAACTGCAGCACCCGCTTGATGTAGGCATCCGGCACATGGCTCTTGCGTGCGTCCTTGATGACGCGCTTCAGGGCAGGGTTCTTGTTCGGATTGTAGCAGTCGTCGCCGGTGCCTTCACAGTTTACACAGGCCTTCATGATGGCCTTGAGGTGCTGCTGGGTCACCTTGGAACCTGTGACCAGGGCTGCAACCTTTTCTTCTTCCTTCACCTTCCAGTCGATGTAGGTCTCGATGTCCGGGTGGTCGATGTCTACAACGACCATCTTGGCGGCGCGCCTGGTTGTGCCGCCGGACTTGATGGCGCCGGCTGCCCGGTCGCCAATCTTGAGGAAGCTCATCAGCCCGGACGACTTGCCGCCGCCCGACAGCGGCTCGTTCTCGCCGCGGATGTAGGAGAAGTTGGATCCCGTGCCCGAGCCATACTTGAACAGCCGTGCCTCACGCACCCACAGGTCCATGATGCCGCCTTCGTTCACCAGGTCGTCCTGGATCGACTGGATAAAGCAGGCATGCGGCTGTGGATGCTCGTAGGAGGACTTGGATTTGGTCAGCTTGCCGGTCTGGAAGTCGACATAGTGGTGGCCCTGGCCAGGGCCATCTATGCCGTATGCCCAGTGCAGACCGGTGTTGAACCACTGCGGAGAATTGGGCGCGCACCGCTGGGTCGCCAGCATGTGCACCATCTCTTCGTAGAACGCCAGCGCGTCTTCTTCTGCATCGAAGTAGCCGCCCTTCCAGCCCCAGTAGGTCCACGTGCCGGCCAGACGGTTGAAAACCTGCTTTGCAGACAATTCAGAGGTAAAACGCTCTTCTTCCGGCAGTTGGGCCAGCGCCTCTTCATCTGGTGCCGAACGCCACAGCCATGACGGTACAGAGTTTTCCTCAACCCTTTTCAGCCGTGCAGGCACTCCGGCCTTGCGGAAATATTTCTGCGCGATGATGTCGGAAGCAACCTGGCTCCACGCCTTCGGTACTTCAATGTCTTTCAGCTGGAAGACGATTGAACCGTCCGGGTTCTTGATTTCGCTCGTTGCCTTGCGAAAATCCAGGCCCTTGTATGGACCCTTGCCTTCGACCGTGAACCGGCGTTCTACCCGCATTTTATTCCCCTATTTGGCCTGCCGGACGCATATCGCCCGGTAAATTGTTTAATTCGCTGTTTTTGAACGCATCCGAGCAAGTACTCCCGCTCACTTCCACATACAGACATAACTTCACAGCGAAGCACTGCTCCTATGCGGCAAACCCTTTTTGGAGGTTGCCCGCAAGAGACACAACTTCACCGTTTGAATAGTGAGGACTTGTCCTCGCTATCCACTGTTTGACGTTAGGAGGTGGTAAGTTTCTTACCTATGGTTACGACCCTAACTCCGAGCCGTCCCGCGCCCCGTTCCCATGAGACTCACTTTAGGTCTGCAGGGGGGCTTTCGTCAATACCTAGTGTCCTATCAAATCGTAAACACAAGATATGGTATCCACGGTCTTGACAGGTTCTGTGGACAAGCTTAACTAGCCACAATTCGCCTGCAAACCCAATAGTTTCGCGACCTTGCGGCAAGGATTGGGGGCAACTACCCTGCGTCACATGCCGGTCCTGGTGTTTGTGGAAAGCTTGAAACCACCACATCTGGGGGAGAATTTTTTTTCGCACACCATAAAAAGTGGTTAACGATAGGTTAACTGTAACGCGTTCTGGGTGGTTATCCGCACACGGATCACTCGCATGGGTTGAAATGACGGCGTGTGAGGCGGGAAATCGGTAAACCGGGACAAACAGGCAGGCCGTCATGCTGCCACTTCAGCTTGAAGCGGCTTCAACACCCTTTGGCGCGCTCCACTTTCTTGATGGCGCCGACATTTGCCCGCTCATAGGCGTTCAGCTTCACTGAACCCGCGTCATACACCGAGCAGTTTTCATTGCTGAACATTGCCTGGCCGCGCCCGCTTTGGAAGCAATAGCCGTTCTCATGGTAGATCTGGTTACGAACCTCCCACAGAATCTGGCAGCTCATCTGCTTGAGCTCTTCACGAGCGAAATAGTCGCTGTTGGTGCAGCCAATACCTTCATAGCAGTTGGCCAGGGCAGGCGTGGCGAGCAGCAGCGTGAACAATGCTGAAAATGCGGATCTCTTGTACATTTCGAGAGGCTTTCTGAATGCTGGTCTGGTTGCAAGGTGAGCTTTCTCACTTGAATGGCAGATGAACAGGGCTTTAATCTTACGTTGGGTCAGCGTAAAACATCTTCCAGTCAATTGGCTCGAATAGCTACAATGAAAGGAAATGCCATGACCATCTCTATCAAGTCCGCCATTGCGGCTTTTACCGTTCTGCTGATTGCGGGGTCCACTGTGGCTCAGGCCGGTCCTCAGCACAATTGCGATAACTATGCATCGTTTGCCGTAACCGATGCCTTTGCCGCCAAGGACAAGGGTTGCGGCTTCCAGGGAAGTCGCTGGAGCACCAATTTTCAGAAGCACCGTGCCTGGTGCATCAAACAGGGTGTTACGATGGCGATGCTGACGACGGAAGACCGGGCGCGCAAAAAGGCCCTGTCAGGCTGCAATGCAACCGGTGGTAAACCGAGCCCGGCTCAATGCGACCAGTATGCGCAAGGAGCCATTCAGCAACAGAATACAAACCTGGTGAAAAAATGCGGCTACACAGGCAAGCGCTGGCAGCTAAACTATGCCAATCACAAGAACTGGTGCATGGGCGCATCGAAACAGGCCATGAATGCAGAACGACTCGCACGGTATGGTGAACTGACCAAGTGTCTGCAGTCTCAGCCCTGACAGACAGGCACCACTGCTTGCCTTGTGCGCATCTGACGGTGTGCGCAGGGCAAGGGTATTCAATCCGCCTTGTTGTCAGCGGCAATCGCAGAAAATGGTGCTTCCAGCTTGGCCGCCACTGATTTGACCAATGCCTTGCGCAGGCCGTTGCGAGGGCCGGTGCCGAGGGTGGCCGTTTCCCACAACACGAGCTTGCCCTTACGCCCGTCAACCTCGGCGGGTGTCCAGATTGCCATTCGGGTAAAGCCGCCCGTAACGCCGCTGGAGTTGGCACCTCGCACGAAGAACGTGAGGCGCACAGGCGATGCCAATTCGCTGCCCGCTGGCAGTTCAAGATGCGCGCGGTCTTTCACGTCCACGTCTTCCCACACCTGCGTACCAGCCTGCACCATCTTGACGCCGGCCTTGCCGGCGTGCCGCGCCGCTGATGCAAACAACATCTTGCAGGTGCCGGTGGCGAACGCGTCAGGCGTCTGGACGATGCACTCTGCGCTGACCCCGTCAAACCCCTTGAAAGCGCCTGGCGCGATGGGCAACTCCTGTGCCTGGACATGCAGGCTGGATGTTACGCTGGCCGCAAGCATGGTGGCGGCAAATATCTGTTTCATGATTTATCTCCCTGATCCCGAGCGCCAGGCCTCAGGCAACGATGACATAGACCTTGCGCAGCGTTTCAGTAATGTCCCATCGTCCCGACCAGCCCTTCGGCAGGGTCAACACGGTGCCGGCTTCGAGATAGCGTTTGGTGCCATCGGCATCGGTAATGATTCCCTTGCCTGACACGATTGAGCAGATCTCGGTGTTCGTTCTGTCCTTCATGGCCCACCCGCCAGGCCTGCATTCCCAAATGCCAACATCAATACCGTTGTTGCTGGAAATCTGCTTCACCGCGATTTCAGGGTTGCCGCTGTCGGCGCCCTCGCGCACCCCGGCGGGTTCAAGCTCGACATTTTCCGGCGAGGTGATGGAGGGTATTAGGGGGTTCATGGCTGGCAGACCTTGGTTGATATAGTTTGCCGGGTGTAGCTGGCACCCGGAACGGACCGAACCACGGTGGCAACAACCCGCAGTAAAGGCAAGTTGCAATCTTGCATTACCCGCACCGGAGAAGTTGCAGGCTGTCATCCAGATATCCCCTAAACCTTAGGTATACCCCCTTGAACCCTCGGCCTGATCACCCGGACTAAACCTCAGGCCAGTTCACCCGGCCATTCCAATGCTCCATCTTCATCGTCACCGGGCTGCGAGTGCGTTGCACCGGCCTACACCCGAAACCAAACCATTGGAGCCCCACTATGCTGAATAAGTTCACCAAGACCGCAATAGTTTCCGCCCTGCTGCTGGTGCCGACAACTCTCGCCTACGCCGCGAGCGATGCAGTGACCCCTGAACAGGAAGTCAAAATTCGCTCTGTACTCACTGAGCAGGGCTATGACGTGCGCAAGATCAAGATGGAAGACGGAATGTTCGAGGCCTATGTGATCAAGGACGGCAAGAAGGCCGAACTGTACCTCGACAATGACCTGAAGGTTGTGAAAACCAAGGCTGAATAAACAAGGAGCCGGGGAGTAGCGGGCGCGAGAGTGCTTGCTGCCCCCGGTCACTCAATTGCAGGAGCAAGCCCATGAACAGGCTCAAGGTATGGGACCCGCTTGTGCGGGTGTTTCACTGGTCGCTGGTCGCCTTGTTTGCGGCCAATGCGCTGATAGTTGACAAGGATGGCAAGCTACACAACTGGATCGGTTACACAATTGTGGCCCTGATCCTGATCCGTGTCGTTTGGGGTGTAGTGGGTACAAAATATGCGCGTTTTTCCAGCTTTCCACCAAGCGTCGCCGGTTCGCTGGAGCAGGTGTCTGAAATTGTTGGCGGCAACAAGCGGATACACATTGGCCATACCCCGCTAGGTGCACTCATGATTTACAACCTCATTGCCGCTATGTGCGTGATAGGACTGTCTGGTTACCTGATGACCACTGACATGTTCTGGGGTGTAAAGTGGCCGGAAGAGGTCCATGAGGTATCGGTGCTGTGGGCCGAAATATCGGTGGTATTGCACATCGCAGCAGTTGTATTCGAAAGCATCAGAACGAAGGTCAACCTTCCGCGCGCCATGATTACCGGCTACAAGGTGCTACCGAACAAGTAGGAAGCCCGTAATCTTGCATGCCCATCGCGGAAAATTTGCCTCAGCTCCTGTCGCGTTGATAGCGCTCATTGCGCTTCAGGCAACATGCGCAGTTTTCTTCATCTCCGACGTTGTCGCCGACTACCTGGAAGTCGGTGTCAGGGGTGCGCATGATCTTCACTTTTATATAGAGCTGGTGGCCAGCGTCAGCTTGATAGCAGCGATCATGCTTGAGTTGGCCTATTTGATGCACTTGCTCGATCAGCGAAAACGGCTGCAGGAAGGCCTCACTATAGCCAATGCCGCCGTGAATGACGTGATTGAGATGCACTATGCTCAGTGGGGTTTGACGGCAACAGAGCAGGACGTAGCAACTTTCCTGATCAAGGGATTCAACATTGCCGAGATTGCCGGTCTTCGCGGTACCGCCGAAGGCACTATAAAGGCACATCTGAATGCAATTTACAGAAAGTCGGGCACACGCAACAAGACGGAAGTTCTGAGCTTGTTGATTGACAGCATGATGGGTGGCGACGCGAGCGCTGCGGCAGCATCTGCAGATGTTCGTGACGAGCTGGCAGCCGTGCGCAGCTGACGGGTGTTGTTTTCCTCATAGGTGCGGCTTGTTCTCCAGGCTCAATGCTGCCTTGAGATGTCCAGCCTGCATTGCCGGCGCAACCATCTTCCATGCTGCTTGCATGTGGGTCATGCATAAACAAAGTTGCCTACCAGCTTGAATCAACTAGGCTGCATTTCATGAGACACATCACCCCCTTCAACATCCATGTGCCTGATGAAACCCTTGCCCGCATCCGCCAGCGGGTAGCTGATTATCCCTGGCATGAGATGCCGGATGACGGCGGTTGGGACTACGGCGCGAACCTCGACTACATGAAGGAGTTGTGCGCCTACTGGGTGGATGAATATGACTGGCGCAAGCATGAAGCAGCATTGAACCGCTTTTCACACTTCAAGGCACCGGTAGACGGCATCGACCTGCACTTCATCCATGAAAAGGGGTCAGGTCCCAATCCCATGCCGCTGCTGATCTCGCATGGCTGGCCGGGGTCGGTGCACGAGTTCATGGAGGTAATAGAGCCGCTGGCCCACCCGGAGCGGTTTGGTGGCAACGTGGAAGACTCCTTCGACGTGATAGCCCCATCGTTGCCGGGGTTCGGCTGGTCAGATCGCCCGCCGCGCCCATATGGCCCGCGAGCCATGGCCCGGGTGTTCAACACGCTGATGACCGATACACTGGGTTACGACAGCTATCTGGCCCAGGGCGGTGACTGGGGTGGTGCCATAAGCTCCTGGCTAGGTTATGATCATGCGCCCGCATGCAAGGCAATTCACATCAACATTCTGACAATGCGCGCGCCAGATGGTCCACAGACACCCGAGGAAAAGGCGTGGGCCGATCAGTTCGTCCGCGACCAGATCATGCAGGATGGATACCGGACCCAGCAGGCGACCAAGCCGCAAACGCTGAGCTATGCCATGATGGACAGTCCAGTGGGAATTGCTGCTTGGCTGGTGGAGAAATTCAACGCCTGGTCGGACACCGATGGCGATGACGTGGAAAGTGCCTACACCAAGGATGAGCTGCTGACCGGCATCATGATCTACATTGTGACGCGCACCTTCAACACGGCCTCGTGGATTTACTACGGCAGGCGCGAGGAGGGCGGGCGTGTGCTGTCTCCCGAAGGCGGCCGGGTGGAGGTGCCGACGGGCTGCGCGCTGTTTCCTGCCGAGATGCTCGCCTGGCCGCCACGCAGCTATGTCGAACGCATCTACAATGTTACGCACTGGACCGAGATGCCGCGCGGCGGCCACTTCGGCGCCATGGAAGAGCCTGAATTGCTGGTAGAAGACGTACGCGCCTTTGCCCGTCAGCTTCGCTGAATAGACGGGCTGCCGTCGCTGCGCTTGACCTGGATCAATGCTGCCGGTTGCCATCAAGGTCTAGATTTCTCCGGTCTTGTTCAGTTGACCAGATGAGAAAAGCCATGACATTCAACGAGAAGATGTACCTTGGCCTGGCAGTAGCGGCCTTCGTCGTCTTTGCTTTGACACTTGCCATCCAGAGCTGGCGTCAGCAAACCAAGTAACCTGAAATGCTTTGATGCTGCGCTCGCAATGCACGCAAGGTTCACGCAGCCTTTGCAAGGTTGCGCCGGCGTCTGTCCAGCCACAGCATCATCAGGCCGGAACAGGCAACAGCACTGCCGCCTGCCAGTGTGTAAATGTCCGGCAGGTCAGCAAACAAGACGATGCCGTACAGTGTTGCCCACAGCATCGATGAATACTCGAACGGCGCAACAAAGCTGGCCTCACCTAGCCTGTAGGCAGTGGCAAACAGCACCATGGCAGCGCTCGACAGCAGCCCGGTAGACACCATCAGTGCAAGGTCAGTGGCATTGGGTGTCTGCCACCCGCGTGTCAGGAAAGCGATGGACGGGTGCAGGTTCTGGCTGGTGCCAAAGTTGAGGAACGCCAAGGCCAGCACGATTGCCAGCAACAGGTAAAAGGCATTGCCCCAGAAAGCCAGTATGGCAGATGGCACCTGGCTGGTGAGTGAGCGTGTGATCAACTGGCTGCATCCATATCCGAATGCCGAGTAAAGCGCCAGCAATGCAGCCGGCTCAAAAACCGAACTGCCAGGGCGGATCATTACCAGGACAGAGATGAACCCGATTGCAATCAGCAGCCAGCGGTATGCCGGCACTCTCTCTCCCAACACCGGACCTGCAAGCGCTGCAACGAACAATGGCATGGTAAAGTAAATCGCCACTCCGCTGGCCAGCGGCAGCGTCGCGACCGACATGGCAAACCCCAGATACGCGGTCGCCATAATGCACCCTCGCGCAATCACCAGTCCCCACAAATTGCGAGGCACCCGGGGCGGGCCTTCCCTCCACAGCACATACACCAGCAGCAACGGCAAAGCGGTGCCCGTACGTACCGCCAGCAATTGATGAACCGGGTAGCCGCCCGACAGCAGTTTCACGATCGCGTCGATGCTTGAAGCCAGCGCAACGGCCCCGCACAGGCACAGAACAGCCAGGGCAGGATGGTCAAGCCTTGGGGCGTTGTTTAGCGCGAGTCGGCTTGCGGAGCGCATCTGGAAAATCACCTTGTCAGGTCATGCGGGTGAAACACAGCAATCAGGCGATGGTGCCTTCCGCAACTGTGCCGGGCAAGCGCATATGTGCGCATGCAACGGTTGTTCTCACGGCATGCCGGGGCGCACCAGGCGCAACCAGATCGTCCGTAGTGTGACGAATATCACGTACGCTATCTTGGCATCGGTATAGAACAATCCTGAAAATTCGGTGCGGCAAGTTTCTGGTCTCGATGACCGGCACCATGACAACAACAAAAAGAACATTGGTGAAACGAAATGCAACGCTCAGCTATGGCTCACCGTGCCCATTGGCGCGGCAAAAAACAAACAACGGTTTTCGCAATTCTCCGAACGGCAGCGGGCGAGTTGCGCGATCATTTCAGGCGCAAGCGCAAGAAACGCAAGTCTACTGCGACGATGACTGACCTCAATGATCACCTGCTGCAGGATGTCGGCATCAGCCGGGCAGACCTCATCCAGTCGTCCAGCAAGGACATAAACTGGTTCTGATTGAGATCCGGCCCCGCTGGCGGCACGGCCCCGGCGCGGATCATCCGATCATGATGCCTTCCTGCTTGGCCTTTTCATCCGGTTCTATGTGGATGGTGACCTTCGCATCCGGCACCTTGTTCCTCAGCGCCGCCTCTATCCGGTCGCAGATGTCGTGCGCATCAGACACCGTGGTGCTGCCGTCCACAACCAGGTGAAACTCGATGAACGTGACCGGGCCGGCGTGTCGGGTGCGCAGGTCGTGTGCCTCAATGGCGCCGGTGGCCTTGTCTGAAATCACCTCACGGATTTTCTCCAGTGTTTCCTCCGGCACTGCCTCATCCATCAACCCGGACAGCGATGCCTTCACAACTTTCCAGCCGGACCACAGAATGTTCACTGCCACCAAAGCCGCCAGCAGTGGGTCCAGAAGGTGCCAACCGGTGATGATCGCAAGCAAAACACCCAGCGTTACCCCGACTGATGACACCACGTCCGACAGCAGATGATAGCCGTCAGCCACCAGTGCCGGTGAGCGGTGCCTGCTTCCATGGGTGATGAGCATCCAGCACCATAAGCCGTTGATCAGGCTGGCTGTCCAGTTGACGACAAGGCCCTCGAACGGCGCATTCAGCGGGCTCGGGTTCAGGAACCCCTGCCAGGCTTCATGGAAAATGAACAGGGCAGCGACAATGATCATCACGCCTTCAAGCACCGCCGAGAAAAACTCCGCCTTGTGGTGGCCGTAGGGGTGCTTCTCGTCGGCAGGGCGCGCGGCGTACCATACTGCAATCAGCGCGGCAACTGCGGTAGCTACGTTGACGATGCTTTCCAGCGCGTCCGACATCAGCGCGAGTGAGCCGGTCATCTGCCAGGCAACAACCTTGAGGCCAAGCACTGCAATACCAACAAAGATACTGCCGATGGCGAGTTTCAGTGTTGAAGTCATCGGTTGCAGGTCCGGCACGGCTGTTTGGGCGCTTGCCTGTTTATGCCCGGATGTAGTGCAGCTTGTCGAATGTATTTCGCCACTTGCCAACCTCCTCGGCCAATGAGGCCGGGTCATTGGTTGTCAGCGCGCGGGCAATGTACCCAGCCAGCTTCGGCGCGTCCTTTGCACTCACGCCCCAGCGCACCAGCTCTGGCGTGCCGATGCGCAGCCCGTTCATGTCGCCGGGCACGCCATCAATTGGCAGCCCGATGCCACAAGCCAGAAAGCCCGCCTTGCGCAGCGTTTTTGATGCTGCCTGTCCACCGCCGAAGCGCGCAGCCTCAATGGCAAACTGGTGTGATCGGGTGAACCCGTGGTGCTTGCCAAAAACCGGAAGCCCTTGCGTGTTCAGTGCGGATGCCAGCGCTTGTGCCAGTTCGACCATCGCCGCAGCATAGGCTTTGCCGTATTCGCGCCAGTCCAGCATTGTTACGGCAAGCGCAGCTGACTTGGCAGCGTCGAAATTGGCCGTCATGCCCGGAAACGCGATGTGGTCCAACTGTTCGGCAATCCCGGCATCGTTGGAGACGATGAGGCCGCCGGCAGGTCCGCCCAATGACTTGTAAGTGCTCATTGTCATCAGGTGAGCACCTTCGTCGAGCGGGTTGGGCCATGCTCCGCCAGCAATGATGCCGCACTGGTGCGCTGCATCAAACAGCACCCGCGCGCCAACCTCGTCCGCAATCGAGCGAATGGCTGAAACCGGGTGCGGAACCAGGTTGAGGCTGCCACCGATTGTGATCAGTTTTGGCTTCACTTCGCGTGCAAGCCTGGCCAGTGCATCCACGTCCACCGTGTAACCATCGCCAGCCACTGGCGCGTAATGTATGTCGAGACCATAAAGCCCGGCACAGCCTGCATCATGATGGGTTACGTGTCCGCCGATTGACGCAGGTGGAGCGATTATCGTGTCACCGGGCCGGGTCAGCGCCATGAAGCCGTACAGGTTGGCGAGTGCGCCTGATGGCACGCGGATTTCGGCATATCTGGCATTGAAGACTTCAGCTGCCAGTTCGGCCGCGATGACTTCCATCTCCTCTATGGCTTCAAGTCCCATTTCGTATTTGTCACCGGGGTAGCCCAGCGAAGGACGCGACCCGATGCCGGATGCAAGCATCGCTTCAGCGCGCGGGTTCATCACATTGGTGGCCGGGTTGAGGTTGAAGCAGTCGCGCTCGTGAATCTGCCGGTTGGCCTCAACGAGTTCGTCCAGCCTGGCCGCGACGGCTGCATTGTTGCTGGCCGAAGTTTCGCCTGCGTAACGTTGAATCAGGGTTTCACAAGTTGCGGGAACCCAGGAGCGTGAAGCAAGGTGTGGCATGGAAAAACGGGTCTTTTAGCTATGGCGGTGTTGATAGGCAAGCAAAGCAGTTAAACGCTCTTACTGCAAACCAGAAGTCGGGCCCCTATTAGCCCGGGCGGGGGCAGGGCCCATCTGCGCTGCAACGAAGCGATGTCATTTGAGAAGCAACCCGCCGTCAACAACCAGATCAATCCCGGTAATGTAGGAAGCACCGTCGGACAGAAGAAAAACCGCTGCTGACGCCAGTTCATGCGGTGTGCCAACCCGCCCAAGCGGCACGAACTGGCCTACGTCATGGATTTTCTCCGGTGTGTCCCAACGCCCTTGCAGAGGCGTCAGTGTCAGGCCGGGAAAAATTGTGTTCGACCGGATGTCGTCTGCGGCCAGCTGCATTGCGAGAGATCGCGACAGTGCGCCGACCCCGGCCTTTGCGGTTGAATAGGCATCTTGAGGTTTGGGATCGCCGCGCAGGCATTGCGTCGACGAAAAGTGCACCATCGCACCTCTGCCGGCCTTGCGCATGTGAGGAACAACAGCGCGCACTGTGTGAACCATTGACTTCAGGTTGATATCGAACACCCGGTCCCAAACATCGAGATCAATATCGAGCAGAGTTTTGTCCTTGTCGAACCATAGAACTCCCGCCACGTTGGCCAGGTAGTCAACCCTGCCAAACCTCTCGGCTCCGGCTGCGATCGTGGCATCCACGAAGGCGTGGTCTGTTACATCGCCTTGAGCGTAAAACTGACGGTCTGGAGTGCCGGCAAGGTCATCAGGCTCTGGCTTTACGTCAATCATGATCACCGAACCACCGGCGCTCAGAATTGTGTTGGCGATCTGTTGCCCCATCCCGCCACCAGCGCCGGTCACAACGGCAACACGGTCAGAAAAGTCGAACGCAATCATAAAACCCTCACATCCTTCTCGAACAGCTGATCCAGAAACTCACGCAATTACGTTGCCAATCTTTGCACACTTGAATTGTTTGACAACATGCGGCGCTCCAAACCCTCCACCAGCACAATGGCACTCAGTTCCGCGACCGCCAGACGCCTTTGCCCGCAAGAGGCCTGCCGCGCACAGCCGCCTCGCGCCGCAGCACATAGACCCCGGAAGCAATGATCATCCCTGCGCCGATTAGCGTGGTGGCCTTTGGCACTTCACCCCACAGGATGAACGACAGCAGCGTTGCCCAGATCATCGCGGTGTACTCGAACGGTGCCACCGTCGGAGATGAGCCGATACGGTATGCGGTGGCGATTAACCAGAACCCGACCGCCGAAATGACCCCGATTACGCACATCATGACGAACTCCATGCCGATAGGCATCCTCCACGGTAGTCGAAGAAACCAGGTCGCGTCATCAGGCGATGCAGCAGGACCGATATGAGCCAGCGCGATGCCCAGGATGCCACCCATGTAGAAGAACGTGATCATCATGTAGAACGCCATCACCGAGCCGGATTCGGTGATGCCCATCTTGCGTCCCATCACCGAGGAAACGCCGTAGCAAAAAGCCGCCAGTATCGGCAGCAGGGCAGCGGCCTGAAACGTCTCCGAACCAGGTTGCAATATCACCAGGGCACCTGCGAAGCCGAACAGAATGCCGCCCCAGCGGCGCCAGCCGACCCTTTCACCAAGTATCGGGACTGCCAGCGCCGTGATGAACAATGGCGAGGTGAACCAGATGGCCACAACGGCGGTGAGTGGCATCCTCGCCAATGCCAGGTAGTAGAAGAAAAATGCGCCGAAGCCGATAAAGGAGCGCACTGCATGCATCCACGGATGTCGCGTTGCCAAAGTACCCAGACCCGATTCGAAGTGCACAATCATGAACATCAGGGGCAAGGCAATGACGGCGCGGACAAAAACAATCTGGTGTGCCGGATAACGGTCTGAAAGCTGCTTCACCATCACGTCCTGGAACGAAAAGATGAAGATGGCCAACGACAGAAAGGCTACTGCGCGGAAAGTATCACTGCTGCCGGAAAACCGGGAGTTTCCTTGAACGTTCATCAGGTTGGCTCGCTTTCGTTGCCAATCGCGGGCCACTGGCTAGTGCATTCGTGACCAAATTATGCAACGCACAGCCTGTCACACGGCAATGACGGCGGTCTTGTCAAAAACCGCCGTCTGAGGTGTCGCATTTCGGCAAGTCGTGCGGGCTGCTAGTTCAGTCGGGCAACCCCTAACGGCACTCCGAACTTCTTGCACCAGATCACAACCTGGTTTGCAGCCTTGGTGGCCGCAGTCGCGGGTACGGAATAGCTGCCTGCACCTGATATCTTGCGCAACAGACCTGCTGTTCCACCCTTCACTGGGCGCGAGCCGCTGCCAAGCGTCACATACGGGTCGGGCGCTCCGTCGAGGCGGAAGTTCGAGCCCAGCGAAATGATCAGCTTATTGCCTTTTTGTGTAACTGTTACCGACCCCGAGGTTTTATGGCCGGAGGCGCCGGAAAAAGTGCCACCAGCAGCTTGAGCCGGGCTTGCGAAGGCCACGAATGATGCAATTGCGAATGCGGCCATACGATACATGGTTTACTACTCCATCGGGTTAAGATGGTGCAAATCTATGTGCTGGAATTTGTAACGCGCAAATCACTTGGTCGTGCACTCTAGGAAAGATCTGCAAATGCTGAAGATGACAATTGCTGCAGTGCTCAGTGCCTTGCTGTTGCTCGTCCAGCCGGCCTCGGCGCAGGACACGAACGATGAGGCCCTGTGGGCAGCGTTGCAGGAGCCCGGCACGTTTGGCCTCATGCGGCACGCCTTGGCACCCGGTTTTGGAGATCCGGCGTCGTTTGATGTGGAGCGTTGCGATACCCAGCGCAACCTGTCGGATGAGGGCAGGCAGCAGGCAAGCGCAGTCGGTAGCAGCTTCCGGCAAAATCACATTGTATCGGCAAAAATCTATTCCAGTCAGTGGTGCCGTTGCCGCGAAACCGCCGAACTTCTGGGCCTTGGAGCGGTGACTGAGCTGCCGCTGCTCAATTCGTTTTTCGCTGACCGGGCGCAACGCGTTCCGCAAACGCAGGCGTTGCGCCAGTGGCTGATGGAGCAACCGCTGGATACACCGCTGGTGCTGGTAACACACCAGGTCAACATCACTGCGCTGACAGATGTCAGCCCTGCATCTGGTGAAATGGTCATCATGCGCCGCAGCCCGGACGGCACCCTGCAGGTGCTGGGCTCCTTGCTCGCCCAATAGAGGCGTCAGGCGCGCGCCCGTAACCGCATCTTGATCGGGCCTTGTGCCCGGCCATTGATCAGTTGATGCACGTATTCGTTACCACGGAGGTCGATGTCCCGCACCGCACCTTTCCACACCACGCGGCCTTCGTGCAGCATGACCATGTGGTCATACTCGCTGCGCGCGGCATCCATGTCGCTGGTAATGGCAAACACGGTTGCCTTGCTTTCCGCGATGGATGCATCGAGCAACCGGTAAATGGCTTTCGTGGTGATCGGGTCAAGTCCTGCTGTTGGCTCATCCAGCAGCATCAGCGTCGGTTGTGAAGCCAGCACCCTGGCAATGCCAACTCGCTTTTGCATACCGCCTGAGAGCTCGGACGGCAGCAGGTCGGCGGTG
Source organism: uncultured Alphaproteobacteria bacterium (assembly GCA_963787895.1). Taxonomy (GTDB): domain Bacteria; phylum Pseudomonadota; class Alphaproteobacteria; order Rhizobiales; family Aestuariivirgaceae; genus Anderseniella. Next base: position 890,368 of record CAWBEX010000007.1, read on the forward strand.
GAGGCGGGCAGGTTGACGCGTGCCAGCTTCTCGATGGCCAGTTCGCGCGCATCAGTTCGTGCCATGCCGTCATTGTTGAGCGGACCGAAGCAGATATTCTCCCACACCGTCAGGCTGTCGAACAGGCCGCCTTGCTGAAACAGGACGCCAGTGTGTGCCAGCCTCTGGTTATGTTCACTCGCGGAGATGCCGGTCAGCGGCTGTCCATCAAGCGTGATTCGCCCTGAAGTCGGCCGGTGAATGCCTGCAACGCATTTCATCAGCACGGTTTTGCCTGATGCCGCTGGGCCGATCATCACAGTCTTCTTGCCCGCAGGCACATCGAACGACACGTCGCGCAACACATGCTCGCGGCCGAACATCATGCCCAGTCCCTGGATTGATAGCTTTATGCTGTCTTGTGCTGTTGCCATGGGTTGCCAAATGCATTTGATCGCGGTGGTTGGCCCTGTTGTAACGCGTCGCTAGTTGTTTGTGAACGCCTGATACCCACTGGACTTGAACGGTGCGAATGGGCCATAAGACTGGCATCAGACAATAAACGGTCGGCACGCCCCGGCAGTATGGATACAAGCCATGAAACAGTTTCTTCTGCAGTTGTTCACCTGGTGGAACGGACAGACCATGGGAACCCGCTGGTTCACTGCACGACACGGCGAGAAAGTGGGCACCGACGAGACGGGCAATATTTACTATCGCGCGCCATCCAGCCTTCCGGCCTCGATTGCCGAGCGGCGCTGGGTTGTCTATGCCGACTACGCCGAAGCATCGATGATCCCCCCCGGCTGGCACGGCTGGATGCACCACCGTACCGATACGCCGCCCAGCGAGGTTGAATACGCTGCGCGCGCATGGGAAAAGCCGCATCAACCAAACCTGACAGGGTCTTCCGGGGCCTATCGTCCAGCCGGCAGCATTCTCGGAGCCACACCGAAGCATTCGGCAAAACCGGACTATGATGCCTGGCAGCCGGAATAGGATCAACGAGCGGCGCACAAGCGCAGGAGGCGGCAATCCATGAATAATTCGCTGTTTGAAACAGCCGTCGGTGCTGTGGTGGTGGCAATTGCCATAGGCTTTGGCGCGTTCATGTACGTGGTCGGCGGCTTGGGCGGTCCGGCGCAGGGGTATACCCTCAAGGCGTCCTTCGGCTCCGTTGACGGCATCAGCGTTGGAACCGATGTGCGCATGGCCGGCATCAAGATTGGCTCGGTCACGGCGCAGCGCCTTGATCTTGATTCCTACCGGGCTGAATTGCAGCTCGCTGTAGACACCTCCGTGAAGTTGCCTGAAGACTCCACTGCCAAGATCGCTTCGGAAGGCTTGCTGGGCGGCAAGTTCGTGTCTCTTGATCCCGGCGGAAGTGACACCATGATCGAGGCAGGAGGTGAAATCGAATTCACCCAGGACGCAATAGATATTTTTGGATTGGTCTCCCAGTATGTCCTCGGTACCGGCAAGAAGACTGAAGACACCGGCACTTCTTCGTCAAGCGAAGCGCAAGACTCAACCGGGCAAGACCCTGCCGCAACCGAAGGCACGCAACCTGCCACTGAAGGTGAAGCACCAGCTCCAGATTCGCAGCCTGCCGATGGGCAGGACACAGGGACCAGTCAGTCAACACAATGACGTCAGTTGCACCGTCATCAAGGCAGACGTGGACTGCTGACAGCTACAGTACCCACGGCCGCTTCGTTGCCGATCTGGCCGGTGCGGTGCTGGAATGGCTCGCGCCGCGTGCGGGTGAACGGGTGCTGGATCTGGGCTGCGGCGACGGTGTGCTTACCCGGAAGCTGGTTGATGCCGGTTGCTCCGTGGTTGGGGTGGACATGAGCGAAGACCTGCTTGCAGCAGCAAGCAAGCTGGGCCTTGATGTTCAGCTTGCCGACGGCCATGCACTGAACTTCAATGAAGAGTTTGACGCGGTGTTTTCCAATGCTGCGTTGCACTGGATGAGCGAGCCTGAGAAGGTCATTTCCGGCATAAGGCGTGCCCTCAAGCCAGGCGGCCGCTTTGTTGCCGAGTTTGGTGGCCACGGTAATGTGGCTGCGATAGTCACGGCCATGCGTGCGGTAGGCATTCGCCGCGGTGGTGATGCAGGCCTGGCCGGACCATGGTTCTTCCCTTCGCCGGAGGTGTATTCAGACATGTTGACGGAACACGGATTTGACGTGCGGCGTTGTGGTCTGTTTCCGCGCCCGACGCCGCTGAAAACCGGCATGAAAGAATGGCTGAAGCTGTTTCGCAAACCGTTCTTTGAACAGTTCGGCAACGATATGGACCAGGTGCTGGATGAAGTTGTACTGCTGTTGCAGCCATGCCTGTGTGATGCCCGGGGCAACTGGAGTGCTGATTATGTGCGGATCCGCGTTGAGGCGGTGAAACCATGAGCAGGCTTCCAGATTCGTGGTCGCCAGCGCGCACGGCCATCTGTGCAGCAGCCGCACTGCTTGCGACGCTGACAGGTGCCGGCATGGCCCAAGCCCAGGCTCTGAAGAACCCGCTCGCCATTTTTGCCGGTCTCGATAAGATCACCGGCCGCATCACCACATTCGAGATTCCGGTAAACGAAGTGCGCCGCTTCGGCGCGTTGAATGTCTATCCGCGTGTCTGCAACACCAGGCCGCCGACCGAAGAACCCAAGACGACGTCGTTCGTGCAGGTTGATGAAAACGTTCTAAGTGGCGGAACACGAAGGATTTTTTCAGGATGGATGCTGGCCGAAAGTCCTGGACTGAACGCTGTTGAACATCCCGTCTATGACGTTTGGCTCATCGGTTGCCGCGATCCGAACCGCAAAGACATCGAGGATGAGCAGGTGCCGCAACAGCTTCCGGAATCGGTTGCCAAGCCTGAAGACACCCAACCGCCCGAGGACTAACAGCATCTTCACGCGATGCAAAGTAGCGTGACCTTTGTTTTGCCACAGATGCAAGTCACTTCATGTCTGAGAGCGGCTTTCTGGCAACGGTTGGGATATGAAACTTACAAGATCTGCGGGATTTGCAGTGTGGTTGTTGGCAGGTGCGGTATTGCTGCCAACTGCGGGGCAGTTGCTGCCGTCACAGGTCCTTGCTGCTGATTCTTGCGACAGTCTGCAAAAGCAGTTCAAGACGAAGCTGCGCCCCGCCATTTTGCGCCTGGCAAAGCGCGAGTTCCACCTGTCAAACTGGTATCACGCTACATTGAAGCGGCAGCAGAAGGGCAAGCATCCGACGCTGGATGACATTGCCAGTGTTCACCAGGCGATGACGGGCAAGTGTGACGGGCGAAGCGACAAAACCAGCTGTGTCAAGTTTGCCAATGAAATGACGGCTGCATCACGCGGCATATTCAACGTCAACAAGCGATGGTCTGCTGCTGGTTGTCCTGGTCAGCTTGACAAGTGATGGTTGTTTAAACCGATAATCCGTGCCGTCACTCAGGCGGATACAACATCGGAATCTGCACCTCTGTCACTGCGCCAACAGTCTTGAATGTGGCGGAGTGGTGCATCGGTACGAAGCTCGGTGGTTCGGTATAGTTGGAGATACCGGCGCCTTCTATTGGGTACTTTAGAAACTTGTGCCGCTCAAGTACGCCGTCATTGTTCTGGTCGTGACCAACCGATATGGCGTAGGTGCCTTCCTCGACTCCGGAAAACGTGAAAGTCACAGTGCCCTCCAATGCTGGCACCTTCATCTGTTTCACATTGTCCCGGCCTTCCTCGCAGTTCGGAAAACCCCAGCCTGACAACCAGAGACAGGCCAGTATGCTGCCATGCGCGTTGCGGACGCCGGTTACTGCGACAAATATGTCAGCCGCCCGCACCGGGGTGGTGCCTGCCAGCATTGCTAAGCCAAGTGCCACAAGCAAAAGCTGCTTCAGTTTATTGTTCTTTTTCATGCCTGCTCTTGTTATGCGGTTGGATTTCGCCATGAGTGCCATGGACCATTGCGTCAATCTAGGCCCGACTTGATACCGCTTGCAAGTGACAACACAATGTCCGATGGCGCGTTGGCTGGCAGGGCGGTGAAATCGGCCTGTGCCAGCAGTGCTGTTTCCAGCATGCCCTTGTAGTCATCCTTTTTGACCTCCTGGCAGCCAAAGGTTTTCAGGTGCTCGGTCACAAACTGCGTATCCAGCAGCTTGAAGCCCCCGACGTTGAGTCGCGCAACCAGGTAGACAAGCGCAACCTTCGAAGCATCCCGTTGCAGCGAAAACATGCTTTCGCCGAAGAACGCTGCGCCAATTCGCACGCCATACAACCCCCCCATGAGGTGGCCGGCGTCATCTCTTGCTTCGATGGAATGACAAAAACCCATCATGTGCAATTGGTTGTACAACGCAGCTATGCGCGCATTGATCCAGGTTGATGGACGCTCAACCATCGCCTGTTGCCCAGGGCCACCCGCGCACCCGCGCATCACGCCATCAAAATCCTTGTCGACGGTGATTTGAAATTCACCTGTACGAATCCGCTTGGCCAGTGATTTCGATACGTGAAACCGGTCTAGCGGAATGACCCCGCGCACCTCTGGTTCCACCCAGTACAATGCGTTGTCTTCAGCACTTTCTGCCATTGGGAAAATCCCTGCAGTATAGGCCTTTAGCAACATCTGTGGCGTGATCGTCGACATGCCTGAAAGTGATACCGGATACAGGCCGGACTGGGCAAGGGTCCAGACTAGCGCATTGTTGATCCAGCTTTACTGGCAAGTTTGCTTGCACAGGGCCATGATGGCTGATCATGCTGGGAGGCTCCGGCACGCACAGGGCGCTGCGAATATGATAATCGACAACCCATCATATGCTCGGGCAATGGACAGGCGCATCATGCGTCTTGCCTGGCACATGATCGCGTCGTTCCTGCTGGCGTCCGGGTGCCTGCCTTCGGTTGCTTCTGCATCTTTCACGGCAAGTTCCCAGCCGTGTGAAGTCTTCACCGCCGGCAACGGACCCGCCCGTGTTCTGGCCAGATGCCAGGTCGGCTATGGCGGCATACAGGGCAGCATTGAATTGTACGGCCTGCCGCCCAACCTTGTTTCAGCTGCAGTATTTCGTGACGCAAGCGGCACGAGGCACCAGGAAATTCCGCTTGCTGCCCGCCCGTTCATCGACCCGGAAAACGTCTCGATCAGCGTGCGTGACATGAACTTTGACGGCTGGCCGGACTTCGGCCTGCGCGACTTTGCCCGCAATGGTCCCAACGAGCCATGGTCATTCTGGTTGTGGTACCAGGCTTCGCGGCAATTCATCAAGCACGAAGCGCTGAGCGCCTTGCCCAACCCCGAAGCAAGTTCAACCGCGCACGAGGTCCGGTCCTATGAGGTTGATCTTGCCGGGCAGGTAACGGTCCGCAGCTATATCTGGCAGCACGGTGAACTGGTTCCGGCCTCACCATAGGCCGCGTCATTGTTCCTGCGCATCATTGCCGCACAGCCATGGCGATGGGGCGGATATACCGGCTGGCAGGACTGTGTTCTCGTCTCCGCACGCCAGCGCAATCTGCTCTCCCGTCAGCCCGATCACCCCGGACAGGTCCGTGCCTGAAAGCTGGGTGCGGTACAGATAGGCGTTTTGCCAGTTGGATCCGTTCAGTTTGGCGCCGGTGAACACAGTTCTGGCAAGAATGGCGAAGCTCAGGTTTGCATCGCCCAAATCGGCATTCTGCAGGCTGCTCCGCAGGATGTCTGCCTTTTCCAGGTTGCTCCCAGCCAGCACCGCACCGTCGAAGTTAGCCCGCGGCAGGCTGGCCCTTGCCAGGTTGACCTTGTTGAGTTTGGCATCGGAGAAGTCTGCGCGAAACAGCTCTATCGCTTCCATATTTGCGCCCGTCATATCCGCTTCGGCAAAAATCGTTCTGTTGCCCGAGGTCTTGAACAGCGAGGTGCCTTTCAGCGATGCCTGCTTGAATGAAGCATAACTGACATCGGCTTCGTCCAGGTTTGCCCCGTCGAGCATCGCGCCGTTGAGGTCCGTGCTTGTGAGGTTGGCTTCCTTGAGTTGCGCACCATCCAGCGTGGCTGAAGGCAGCATCAGCAGTTTCTTGGAGCAATTGTTCCAGTCAACGCCGGAAGCAGCGCGGTCCTTGCAGGCGGCATGGGTTTGAGTGGTGAAAACCACCACGATGGCAGCAACTGTGCTCACGAGTCTGATCATGGTATGGCGATCTCCAGTTTGCGGCTGCCGGATGCTTGTCATGCCGACTGCCAAGGCTAGGCTACTATGGCATTAGACTTCCAGTGCTTTGGGGCGAAAACGCGGACAGGATGGCTAAAACCCTTGAGGTCATGCTGGCCCAGGTCATCAAGTTGAATTTCCAGCAGGTCAGCCACTTCACTCGACAACACAATTGGCCGCAGCACCCGCTTGGTCAGCGTTTCGAGCCTCGCCGCCTCGTTGACCGCGCTGCCTATAACGGTGAAATCAAGCCGGTCTTGCCCGCCAACATTGCCGAAAAAGACTTCACCAACATGCATGGCAATTCCGCATCGTATCGGTCTCCAGCCGGACAGGTCAGCTACCTGCGGTGGCGGGTTCTGATTGTAATTGTTCAGATTCTGCAGAGCCTCGTCTGCTGCCTTCATTGCCGCACGCGCAGCCTTGGCGGCGGATTCCTGGCATTCAAATGGAAAAACTGCCAAAACGCCATCGCCCATGAATTTCAGCACTTCGCCGCCATTCTCGGTTACTGCACTGACAAGCTGTTCCAGAAAGCCGTTGAGGATGAAATTGACTTGTGGTGGGGTGAGTGTTTCGGAGAGTTGGGTGTAGTTTCGCATGTCCGCGCACCAGATGACGGCCTGTATCGCGTTGCCCGAGCCACGGGTGATGCTGCCTTCCAGCACCTGCCTGCCGGCGACCTTGCCCAGGTAGACACTCATCACGTTTTCTGCGATGCGCCGCGCAACGTGGCGGTGCACATGCAAGGCCAGGTACTTCATGACGCGGCCAAGCTGTATCTGTTGCTCTTGGGTAAATCCATCTGATGCATCCGTTGCAATGGTGACAACGTCATATCGTTGCGCACCGATGCGTTTCGGCATGGGCAGCACCGCGTAATGTATGATGCCCTGTTTGATCAGGTCCGACAGTATCGGATAGCGCTCCACATCCTGCTTGTTGCGCGTGTCCAGGAATACCTGCTGGCCTTCTTCAACGGCGGGCTTCAGCGGGCTGCGCAAATATTCATTGCTTTGTCGCGACATTGCTTCAATGACGATCTCGTCACAAAGTCCATCAGAGCGTTGCCATTGCCAGGTGAACCCGGTCAGTTGGGGATGCAAGGTGCCAACACTGATGCTGGCCCGCACCACTGGCAGGCCGGCAGCTACCATGCGCCATGCCAGCGACTCCGCTAGCGCCAGCATGCTGTCCTCGTTGATGGCGTCACCCAGCAGCCAGTTTTCAAGATCCTCGAACGACGACGCATCACCTGCTGCGGCGCTGCCGCGGTTGGCGCGCGCCAGCAGATGTACAAAATCCGGGTACGACCGCGGTGCCGGGTCTAGATAGTATGGTGGCATGACAGATCCCTTCTTTGTGTCCTGCTGGCCCAGCGGCTGCAAAGCGCGTGGTCCTGGCCTCATATGGGAATAGTCGCGGCTGATTGCATCACCCAGGCAGCACGATAGCGGCCGCACAGTAGGTTATTTTGCCAGGAATTTTTCCAGCCAGTGTATGTCGTAGTCACCGTCGATGATATCGGGTTGGCTCAACAGCCGCTGAAATAGCGGAATGGTTGTTTCAATTCCCTCGATCACATATTCGCTGAGCGCGCGGCGAAGCCGCATCAGGCATTCATTGCGGTCACGCCCGTGCACAATCAGTTTGCCGATCAGGCTGTCATAATAGGGTGGGATCGAATAGCCGGCATAGATGCCGCTGTCGACACGCACACCAAGACCGCCCGGTTGGTGCACTCCGACAACCTTGCCCGGCGATGGAGTGAATGTCTCGGGATTTTCAGCGTTGATGCGGCACTCGATGGCATGACCGCTGAATGTGATGTCTTCCTGCTTGAAGCCAAGTGTTGCGCCAGAGGCAACGCGCAGTTGCTCCTGCACCAGGTCAAGCCCGGTAATGGCTTCGGTGACCGGGTGCTCCACCTGAAGCCGGGTGTTCATCTCGATGAAAAAGAACTCGCCGCCCTCATACAGAAACTCGATCGTGCCGGCACCGGAGTACTTCATTTCGCGCATTGCCTTGGCGCAAACCTCGCCAATCTGCTTGCGCTGGGTGTCGTTCAGAGCTGGTGACAGCGCTTCTTCCCAAACCTTCTGGTGACGTCTCTGCAACGAACAGTCTCGCTCGCCCAGGTAAACCGCATTGCCCTTGCCGTCACCGAAAACCTGCACCTCTATGTGGCGTGGAGTGCTCAGATAGCGCTCGATGTACACCGCGTCATCGCCGAACGCGGCCTTTGCCTCGGTCTGTGCTGTCGACAGCGCATTGTCGATTTCGTCTTCCGACAACGCCACTTTCATTCCGCGCCCGCCACCACCGGCAGCAGCCTTGATGATCAACGGATAGCCAACTTCGTTCGCAACCTTGCGCGCCTGGGCAAACCCCGAAACCCCGCCATCCGAGCCTGGCACCACCGGGATGCCGAGCTTCTTGGCTGTCCGCTTGGCTTCGATCTTGTCACCCATGATGGAAATATGCTCGGCAGAAGGGCCAATGAAGGCGATGTCATGCTCTTCAAGGATTTTTGCGAAACGGGCGTTTTCCGACAGGAAGCCGTAGCCGGGGTGCACGGCATCGGCTCCGGTAATCTCGCATGCAGCGACAATCGCAGGAATGTTGAGATAACTCTGCGCTGCAGGCGGCGGGCCAATGCACACACTCTCATCGGCCAGGCGCACATGCATCGCAGTTTCATCGGCGGTGGAGTGAACGGCAACAGTCTTGATGCCCAGTTCACGGCACGCCCGCAAAACACGCAATGCGATCTCGCCGCGATTTGCTATCAGAACTTTCTCAAACATCCTGGCTTGCATCCGTGGGAGCGATTGAACGGGAGGGTAGGTGAGGGATGTATCACTCAATGACCATAAGCGGTTCATCAAATTCTATTGGGTCGCCATTGCCGACATGAATGGCGGTGATTTTGCCGGCATGCGGGGCCGGTATCTGGTTCATGGTCTTCATGGCTTCAATGATCATGATGGTCTGGCCTGCCTTTACATCTGCGCCGACAGTGACGAACGGCGGTTCATCCGGCGAAGGGGCCATGTATGCAGTGCCCACCATGGGTGATCTGACGGTGCCGGCCGCAGGGCCGGCCGCCGGTACCGCCGCCTGGGGCGCTGCTGCTGCAACGGGTGCCGCTGCGGGCTGGGGTGCATAACTCACCACCTGATTGGCAGGCATTCCCCGTGCCACGCGCACCCGCATGCCGTCTTGTTCAATCTCGATCTCGGTCAGCCCGGTGTCGCTGAGAATTTCCGCAAGCAGCCGGATTTGTTCGTGATCAAAAGCCTTGTTGTCTTTGCCCATGTGCAACCCCGGTTGGTGTTATGGCTTCGCCTTGCGCGATGTCGCCAGTTGCCTGGCAGCGTCGATGGCAAGCAGGTATCCGTGTGCGCCAAACCCGCACATCACCCCGTCTGCGACGCTGGAGATGAAGCTCTTGTGGCGGAATTCTTCACGCTTGTACACGTTTGAAAGATGCAGTTCCACTATCGGCAGGCCGCACGCCTTCAGCGCATCGTGAATGGCTACCGACGTATGCGTATAGGCCGCCGCGTTGATGATGATGGCAATGGCAGACTTCCCGGCTTCCTGTATCCACGTGGCAAGCTCGCCCTCATGGTTCGACTGTCTGAAATCAACCGACACACCAGCGCTGTGCGCATGTTCAACGCAACTCGCCTTTATGTCGGCAAGCGTGGTGGTGCCGTAGACCTCTGGCTCGCGAGTACCCAGCAGGTTCAGGTTAGGCCCGTTCAGTATCAGGATCGTGTCTGGCAAATCGAGCTATCCCGGCTGCATTGCATTTCCACGCGTGAATCTCCGCGCATTCCAATGGTTTGCCACAAAAAACCAGGCTGGCCAAGCGCGCAGCGCTGCCAGCCTGTGGATGATGTTGCAATGGCACAGAGTGCAGAAACAGCCTAGCAATACTTGCAGCCGCCTGAATCGCGCACGTCCTTGATTGCACCGGCCATCTGCTCATAAGGAATCGCACCAGGCACTACCGTCCCGTCGATGACGAAGGCAGGGGTGCCGTTGATACCGAGCTTCTGGGCAAGTTCGCGGGTTTCGGAGATATGTTTCTCGATGCTCTGTGCATCGGCCTTCATGTCCGCCTTCAGCTTGTCCACGTCCAGGCCGGCCTCTGCCGCCGCCGCCATCACCTTGGCTTCGCTGTCAATGCTGCCGGGCGCGGCCATCAGCGCCAGGTGAAACTCCCAGTACTTGCCTTGCTTCTTTGACGATAGCGCAGCGCGTGCCGCAATGGCAGAGCCTTCTGACAGGATGGGGAATTCCTTCATTACCACCCGAAGGTTCTTGTCTTCTTCGGTCATGCGCAGCACTTCGGAAACTGATCGTTTGCAGTAGCCGCAATTGTAGTCGAAGAACTCGACCATCGTAACATTGCCGTTGGGGTTGCCAACTACAACATCATTCTCGTTGCGGAAGATCGCATCGGCATTGGACGAGACCGCTTCCTTGGCCTGTTCGTCCTGCTTCTTGCGCTCCTCATCCTGCAACTTGGTGATCATCTCGTTGAGGATTTCAGGGTTCTCCAGCAGGTACTCACGCACGATGTTATGGATTTCGTTCGTCTGTGTTTTCGAGAACGCTTCTTCTGCATTGGCGGTATAGCCAGCACCAAAGACCGTACTTGCGGCAATGGCCACGGCTATCAGGGCTGTTTTTGTCCGTTGCATCATGTCGTTTGGCTCCTTGCGCCAGTCAGGTTTCTGCATGGTCCGGTTATAGCGTCACCGGCAACAATGTCATGTTCAACTTTTCTTGTTCAGCGAATTGAGGATGTCGGTTGCCCGTATCCAGACCGTGCTGCCCGCCTTGGCGCGGCTCTTGGCACCTTCTGCTTTCTGTTTGGCAAGTTTCTTGTCACCGCGCAACATGGCGCTTTCTGCCGTGGCCAGTTCCGCGCGTGCATAATCGCCCTGGATACCATATGCCCGGGCCCTCAGCAGATGCAGCGAAGCTGATGCCTTTTCAAATCTTTCAGCGCGCGCCAGCATGGCCAGTGCCTGCTTGGCGGCGGGCTTTGTTTCTGCAGCCAGCAGGGCCTGCGCCAGCATGATGGCAAACAGGCCGCTTTCCGGATACAGCTTCAAGGCTTGCTCCAGGGGTGCGATGGCGTCTTGCGGGTTGCCCTTTTCAAGCATCGCCTGACCCTTCAGCTCCCAGAAATACGGGTTCTTGGGAATCTGCTTGATCAGCTTGTCTATCGCCGGAATGGCGTCATTCAAATTGCCAAGCCGGTAGGTGGCAATGGCGCGGGCATACTGTGCCGGGATTGTCTGGTCCGAAACCGGGTATGCACTGTTCACCGCTTGCGCTGAACGCGTGAAACCTGCCAGCTTTGCCTGGGCCATCTTGTGCCGGAATATCAGGTAGTCCTTGTCCGTCGCGTTGTAGTTTTTCGACGCCCGCACCCGGTCTTCCAGGGTTCGTATCCGTTGCAGCGGAAGTGGATGGCTAAGACTGTAAGGGTCGATGTACTGCGTCGAGGCGACCGACTGGTTGTAGAGGCGCTGGAACATGTCCAGCATGCCGCGCCCGGATTGGCCAGTTGCATCGAGGTAGCGCAGCGCGCCTTCGTCGGCGGAGGCTTCCTGCGCACGTACATAGACCAGAAGATTGCGTTTCACCAGTTCCGGCCCGCTGAGCGCGGCTGCTCCAATTGCACCACCGTTGGACCCCGCACCTGCTGATGCAGCACCCACCGCTGCTGCCGCACCCAGCAGCGTGGCAATGATGGCTTGCGTGGAGGCACGGTCGAGCTGTACGCCCAGACGGGCCAGGTGGCCTCCTGCGACATGCGCGCTCTCATGCGCCAGTACCCCGATGATCTCGTTCGGCGTCTTGGCCTGTTCGATCAGCCCGGTGTGCACGAATATGCGTTGTCCGCCTGCGACAAAGGCATTGATGTTGCTGTCATTGATCAGATGCACCTCTACCGCACCGCGCGGAATGCCTGCTGCCTTGAAGATCGGCTTCAGGTAGCGCCGCATCAGTTCTTCGATTTCAGCATCCCGGATCAGCTGCGGAGCGTTACCGCTCTTTTGGGCCATCACCGGCATCGTGGCATTGATCATCACCACCGCAGATAGCGCAGCGGGCAGCAGTTTTTTCAGCAATGTCCACATGCCAGACACAGGGGAAGATGCGCTTTCGTCTCGGGCCGAAATGTTCAATATCGTGCGTTATGCAGTCAACATTACGGCAAAACGATGGGGTGCGGCCAGTGTCGGCGACGTTAAATGTGTGTAATGCTGCCCGCATTTGGTGCGGCGACAACATGCCCGCGTGGTTTGCGTTGCCTCGTCTATCTGGTAGGTAGATGCGGCACTCGAGTCTCTCAGCAATCGGCAATTGATCAAACCCATGTCCCCGACCCCATCCAGACGCGGCACGGCCGTCAAACCATTTATCGTCATGGACATGTTCCGCGAGGCCAATGCACTGGCAGCAGCAGGGCATGACGTGGTCAACATGTCGGCTGGTCAACCCGGAGGCGGGCCGCCGCGCAAGGTGGTTGAAGCAGCACGGGGCGCGCTTGATGGTGCCTACATGGGCTACACCGACGCACTGGGCATGCCGGCACTGCGTGAAAGGGTCGCGGCTCATTATTACAGCACTTATGGTGTGCAGGTGGACCCGTCTCGCATAGTGGTCACCACCGGATCGTCGGGTAGTTTTGTGCTCAGCTTCCTGGCCTGTTTCGATCCCGGCCAGAAAGTTGCACTAACTGTGCCTGGTTACCCCGCTTATGCCAATATCATGTCTGCGTTCGGCATAGAGGTGGTCGGTCTGGAAGTAAGCGCTGAACACCGCTGGGCACCAACTCCTGAGCAGATTTCCCAGGCCTGTGATGATGGTCTGGCCGGTCTGCTTCTGGCAAGTCCGGCAAACCCTACCGGCACCATGGTCACACCCACCGCTCTGGAAGCGGTTTCGCGCACCTGTGCCTTCAACAACATCTGGTTTATTTCCGACGAGATTTACCACGGCCTGAATTACGAGATGCCGCAGGCGTGTGCGCTCAGCACAAACGATGATGCGGTGATCATCAACTCGTTCTCGAAGTACTACTGTATGACCGGATGGCGTATCGGCTGGATGGTGCTGCCGCAATCGCTGGTGCGCACCGCGGAGTGCCTTGCGCAGAGCTTGTTCATCTCGCCGCCAACCTTGTCACAGTACGCTGCCCTGGCCGCATTTGATGCCACCGAAGAGCTGGAGGAGCGCAAGGCACACTACCGGGCCAATCGTGATCTGCTGCTGCGAGAGCTTCCGGCATTGGGCATGGGTAACCTGTCGCCGGCCGATGGTGCATTTTACCTTTATGCAGATGTCGGCAACCTGACCAATGACAGTTTCGCCTTTGCCCAGTCGATGCTGCGTGAGGCGCATGTGGCGGTAACGCCGGGTGCAGACTTTGATTCAGGTCGCGGCACCCGTTTTGTGCGCCTGTCGTTTGCCGGCACAACGCACGACATGGAACGTGCAGTCGAGCGCATTTCGCGCTGGCTGCCAAAGGCGGGGTAGGCGGAATTGTCTGGCGCAGCTGTTTCAGGTTTCCTCCTCGGAGCCACCCTCATCATCGCCATCGGCGCGCAGAATGCCTTCATTTTGCGCCAGGGTCTGAAACGCGAGCATGTCTTCATTCTCTGTCTTATCTGTTCACTTGCCGATGCTCTGCTGATAGCGGCAGGTGTCGCTGGTCTTGGCACTCTCATAAAGCAGGCACCGGTGCTGCTGTCGTTCATTACCCTCGGCGGTGCACTGTTCCTGTTTGTGTACGGATTGATGGCTTTCAAACGTGCCTGGTCACCAGACGTGTTGACCGCAGGCGGCGGGCCAGCCTTGCCCCTGAAAGCCGCAGTTTCCACTGTGCTGGCGTTCACTTTCCTGAACCCGCATGTCTATCTCGACACTGTCGTGCTGTTGGGCGGGTTGTCGGCGCGTTATGATGGGGCAGACCGACTGGCCTACGCCATTGGCGCATGCGTGTCTTCGTTCGCCTGGTTCTTCTCGCTAGGGTATGGCGCAAGGCTGCTTGCGCCGTTGTTCGCAAGGCCCAATAGCTGGCGCGTGCTGGACACCCTCATCGGCCTCATCATGTGGGCGCTTGCTGCGCGTCTGCTGATGGAGTTCTTCTAGTCCGCCAGCCCGCTCACGATGTTGCTGCGTTCGTCAACCAGCTCTTGCCCGGATTTGAAAATGTCCTGTCCTGCCCACTGCTTGAGCAGTTTGTCCAGCCAGCGCCTGTCGACGGGTGAGGCCGCCAGGTAGCGTTCGAAAAACCGTTCGGTCAAAGCTTCACGCTCGAATGAAAACCCGCGTGCCTCTGTCCCGTCGTCGTAGAACCGCTTTGGCTCGTGAAACATGAAACGGGCATTGCTGGCGGCAATGCGTCTTGCCCCTTGCAGGAAAACAGGCACACACATGGACATGCAATCTCTGTTTGCACCGACATAGGTATCAATGGTGTGGGTCTGCTTCATCGCCTGAATTAGGCTGATGACCTCTCCACCTTCACGGATTGACCCTCCGCCTGAATCAAGCGCGATGACGAAATGTTCTGTCTGGTGCTTCCAGTCTTCGAACGCCCGCGCAAAGGACGCGCGCATCGGCAGTTCAATGGTGCCGCGCCACGACAGCACAACAATGCCGTCCTGCTGCGATACGGTAAGCTGGCCGTTGTTGGCATTGCGCTGCTCGTAGACATACCAGCCCATGGCCGCGGCAACCAGTGCGAGCACCGGCAGAGCGAAGCGGTTCCATTTCATTGGAGCCGCCTCTTGCTCATCACCAGATGGCTTATCGCTTGCCCCACCAACCAGCCTTCTTCGGCGCGTTGTCAGGGTCTACGGTGGAGGCCGGTGGCTGCCAGCGTGATGCAGCCGGCGCGGCCAGAGCCTTTTCAGGCACCCGGTCCTGCTTGACTGTTTCAGCAGGCACAGCCTTCTCGGGCTGCGCATCCTGCTTGACTGTCTCTGTTGCATTGCTGTCAGCAGCCTCAGTCTTCTTCGCAGCGCGCTTGCGCGGCTTCTTCGCTGGTTTGGACTTCTCAGCGGATTTGGCTGTGTCAGCGTCAGCCTCAACGCCAGCCTCAGCCTCAGCCGCATCTACCTTTTTGGCTGCGCGCTTGCGTGGCTTTCTGGCTGGCTTGCTGTCTTCTGCGGCCTCGGCCTCGGCGTCTGCCTCATTGCCATCCTCGCTGCCGGTTTCACCAACCGCGTCGTCGCCGGACCCTGCTGCAGCGGCCTTGCCACGTCCCCCGCGCGAGCGGCGTCTGCGGCCCTTCGGCTTGTCTTCACTTGCAGCGCCATCATCGGCGCCGTCTGTGTCTGTCTGGCTGTCTGCCTGCTGGGCTTCGTCATCACCAGACGGCTCTGCGCCGTTTTCGCCATCGGCTGCCACTGCACCATCTTCACGCTCTTCGCGCTGGCGGCGGCCTCCACGGCGTCCGCGGCGGCGGCGGCGCTTCTTGCGAGGCTCACCGTTTTCATCGGTGTGCGCTTCGGTTGCAACCGCAGCTTCAGCTTCAGCTTCCTCTGGCTCCTGCTCGTCAATGTCATCTTCGACGGGTTCATCATTGGCTTCCATGCCATCGCCCATGGCAATGGCGGTTTCCGATGCAACCGGCCGGGCGACAGCACCCTTGCGCTCTGGCCGGCGCTCGATGACGCTGTCTGCCTGGGCGCGTTCCGGATCGGAAAGTATATAGATGGAGATGCCGTAATTGGCCTCCAGCGACAGCAGATGGTCGCGCTTTTCATTGAAGATGTAGAATGCCACATCAGGATGCACGCGCACGTCCATGCTCTCCGGTTTGCGCGACAGAAGGTTCTCCTCGATGCCGCGCAGTACAGAAAGCGCACAGCTCGATACCGCACGGATGACCCCGGTGCCCTCGCAATGTGAACACTGCCGGGTAGAGCTCTCCATCATGCCCTGGCGCAGACGCTGCCGTGACATTTCCAGCAGCCCGAAATGCGAAATCCGTCCAACCTGGATGCGCGCGCGGTCGTTCTTCAGGGCGTCCTTCAGCTTGCGCTCAACGGCCCGGTTGTTGCGATTCTCATCCATGTCGATGAAGTCGATGACAATCAGTCCGGCCAAGTCGCGCAGGCGAAGTTGCCGGGCAATCTCAACTGACGCCTCAAGGTTCGTCTTGAGCGCCGTATCCTCGATGTTGTGTTCGCGTGTCGCCTTGCCGGAGTTGATGTCGATCGACACCAGCGCTTCAGTCTGGTTCATCACGATGTATCCGCCCGACGGCAATGTGACTGTCGGTGTGAACAGGCCGTCAAGCTGGCCTTCGACCTGATGCCGGGTGAACAGCTGGCGGGTATCCTTGTAGAGCTTCACGTTGCGCGCATGGCTGGGCATGAGCATCTTCATGAAGTCCTTGGCTTCCTTGTAGCCTTCCTCACCCTCGACAACCACTTCGTCGATGTCCTTGGAATACAGGTCTCGGATGGAACGCTTTATCAGGTTGCCTTCCTCGTAGACGAGGGTAGGGGCGGAGGATTTCAATGTCAGTTCACGCACCGACTCCCACATCCTGAGCAGGTAGTCATAGTCGCGCCGGATCTCGGTCTTGTTGCGTTGCGCGCCTGCAGTGCGCACAATCAGCCCCATGCCTTTCGGCACTTCGATTTCCTTGATCACGTCCTTCAGGCGCCGGCGGTCGGATGCATCGGTGATTTTGCGGGAAATTCCGCCACCACGAGCAGTGTTCGGCATCAATACGCAATAGCGTCCTGCCAGTGACATGTATGTGGTAAGTGCAGCACCCTTGTTGCCGCGCTCTTCCTTGACCACCTGGATCAACAGCACCTGGCGGCGCTTGATGACTTCCTGGATCTTGTAGGTCTTGCGCGGTGCACGTTTGCGCGGGGCAGGGGCATCGGTGGCAACGTCGGCATCGTCATTGTCGGCAACAACGTCGACCGCTTCCTCATCACCATTGTAGTCGTCTGCAGCGTCGTCGTCGTCATCGTCGCGGCTGCCGGACGCTTGCGCCATGGTTTCGTCGCCAGCATCATCGGCATCTTCAGGGCTTGCGTCGCCTTCACTGGCAGCATCAGATTCTGCGGCGGCGTCATCCTCGTCATCATCACCTTCGGCTTCTTCGCCGCTGACGTCCTCACTGGCAATCTTGTCGTCCTTGGCCTTGGCTGGGCGTGAGCCCCGGCGCCGGCGCGGCTTTTTCTTGCGGTCGCCTTCCTCGTCCTCTTCTTCCTGAGCCATGCGGGCGTCTTCGGCCTCGGCTTCCAGCAGTGCCTGCCGGTCGGCTACAGGTATCTGGTAATAGTCGGGATGAATCTCGCTGAACGCCAGGAAGCCATGCCTGTTTCCGCCATATTCAACGAATGCGGCTTGCAGGGACGGTTCTACCCGGGTGACTTTGGCGAGGTATATATTGCCCTTTAGTGGGCGGCGGGACGATGATTCGTAGTCGAACTCGTCAATACGGTTTCCGCGGACAACGCAAACCCGGGTTTCTTCCGGATGCGCTGCATCGATAAGCATCTTGCTGGCCATTCTGGCAATTCCTTGCCGCACACATGGGCAATCATGCCGGCAGACGGCGCTCCGGGCGGCGCGCTTGCTGGCAGATCGGTCACTGTACGGGGGTCGATGGAACGAGCCTGCGCTGCAGTGCCGTCTGGGCGAACCATTCCAACCCTGTCACTGCCTGTTGGCAGGTTCTGGCCGGATATGCTTGCTGTCGCGCTCATTCCTGTTTTCCACATGTGTTCGCGCCCAAGTAACGGCGCTGAACGGTTCACTAAACCACTGACGAATGGGTGTTTTCTCTGGCCGCTGGCCATTGTGCCCAAATTTCCGCCGCGGTGACACTTGCTGTTATACGAGGTGGCGTACGTACCCGCCCGGACCCCCGCAAACGCTAAGAAATCAACTGGCAAAGGCTGTGGAGCATCTTGCGGGACACTTGTATCCACTAAGCCAAACCAGCTTTGCTTGTACTCGTGTCTGCAATTCTAGGCAATAGACAGTTTTAAATTTTCCCTTACGGCAATGTGCCGGCACAAAAGCTAAACGAATGGTTAACCAACCTGCCGATAGTATCTGACCAGGCATGATACGTGTTTCAGGTACGCAGGGAAGGTGCGTTGGTGGGTAAATTCTGGCCAAAACTGATCGGGCTGGCTGGCAGTGGCTGGCCATTGCTGGTTGCCATGGCGCTCATCGTTCTGGCAATCCATGCATCGTTGTCGCCACCGGTTCAAGCCGAGGCGCCGCCGGTGGCAGAGATTTTTGATGCCCGTCTTACCGGCAATGAAGAACGCACGCGATTCGTTGCAGACCTGGATACCGCCGTCAGCTATTCGGTGTATGTGGTTGCTGATCCATACCGTGTTGTCGTCGACATGCCGGGTGTGCGTTTTTCCATGCTGCCCGATACTGGAGATCAGGAAAAAGGACTTATAAAGTCATTCCGCTTTGGTCAGATAGAGCCTGGCAAGTCTCGCATTGTCATCGACACCAACGGCCCGGTGCTGATCGAAAAGTCGTTTGTCCTGAACCCGCAGGACGGCCAGCCTGCTCGGATGGTCATTGATCTTGTCCAGACGGATCTGCGCACTTTTTCCCGCATCAAGTCCAACGAAGCTCAACCAGAGCAGGAACTGGCGCAAACAGGCCCGCCTGCCACTGCGCAGGATGCCCCGCTGCCTGACACTCTCGCTGCCCTGCTGGCGCGTGAAGGTGTTGCTCCGATTGAGCAGGAAACTGCAAGCATCGACCTGCAAGGACAGGGTTATGTGCCCAAACCCCGGCCCAAGCCGCTGCGTGGTGGAGCGGGCGGGCTTGCTGCGTCTGCTCCGGACCAGCCGTCAGCACCACCTGCAAAACCCGTCATTGTGCTCGATCCGGGCCATGGCGGCATGGATGGCGGAACGGTTTCAAGGTCAGGCGTGGCCGAGAAGGAAGTTGTGCTGTCATTTGCCCGCGAGTTGCGCAGAAGGCTCAATGCCTCCGGGCGCTTTGAAGTGCACATGACGCGTAACGACGACACATTTGTCCCGCTGGGCAGGCGCGTGCGCATTGCGCGCCAGAAGGAGGCCGACCTTTTCATTGCAATCCATGCCGACAGCCTGCGTCAGCAGGGGGTGCGCGGGGCAACTGTATACACCTTGTCGGATAAGGCCTCTGACGCGGAAGCCGCTGCCCTTGCAGAGAAGGAAAACGCTGCTGACTTCATAAACGGCATCGATCTTGGCGAAAATATTGACCATGAAGTAGGCGGCATCCTGTTGGATCTGGCGCTGCGTGAAACCAAGAATCACTCGATCTATTTTGCCCGCCGTGTCGTTAAGTCGTTGGGTCCGGTGACGCCACTAAACCGGCGCCCGATGCGGTCTGCCGGCTTCAAGGTGCTGAAAGCGCCTGATGTGCCTTCCGTGCTGCTGGAACTGGGATACTTGTCCAACCGGCGTGACGAGAAGAACCTTGTGTCTGACAAATGGCGTGAAAATGCATCCTCTGCAGTGGCACAGGCCATCGACGCCTTCTTCTCACCTGAAGTGGCAGCCAGGCAGCAACAAGCACAATGACAATAGCAATGGGGCGTACGAAGCTGGTGCACGGCCTCTTGCGTCTGCCACACATTTCAGCATTTCTGTTCACCCCGCCAACCGATTGCCACAAAGCTTGTGCATGTGCTACTCACGCGGCAGCCCGTGTGGTATGATCTGCGCGGAATCGGGGACACAATTCTGAATGCTCAGGTTTATCAAATACCTGTTCAGTTTTGGCATAGCGATGGGTTTGGCACTGGCGCTGGCCGGAGCCTACATTATTTATGACACGTCAAAGACGCTGCCATCGCACGAAAGTCTTGCCAAATATGAACCGCCGGTAATGACCCGCATCCACGCCGGTGACGGCTCGCTGCTGGCTGAATACGCCAAGGAGCGCCGGCTCTTCGTACCTATAAGCGCAGTGCCTGAACGTCTCATTCAGGCCGTCATATCTGCTGAGGACAAGAACTTCTACAGCCACAAGGGTGTGGACCCGGAAGCTCTTGCACGCGCTGTTGCCGTCAATGTGCAGGCGGTGATAAAGGGCTCCAACCGCCGTTTCATCGGGGCATCGACAATCACCCAGCAGGTGGCGAAGAACTTTCTGCTCACCAATGAGCGTACCGTTACCCGCAAACTGCGTGAGGCGCTGATTGCGCTTCGCATGGAAAGTTCTTTTACCAAGGACCAGATTCTCGAGCTTTACCTGAACGAGATTTTCCTCGGGCAGGGCTCCTATGGTGTCGCCGCCGCCTCGCTTAACTATTTCGGTAAGTCGCTGGGCGAGCTTGACCTGGCCCAGATCGCCTACCTTGCCGCATTGCCGAAAGGCCCGGCAAACTATCATCCAGTGCGCCAGAAGGATCGGGCCATCGAGCGGCGCAACTGGGTGCTGGAGCGTATGAACGAGAACGGTTACATCACAGAAGCGGAAATGCGTGAAGCCCAGTCCAGGGACATAGAAGTCACGCTGCGCCCGTTCGGCGCCAAGCAGTTTGCCGCTGAATATTTCACTGAAGAAGCCCGGCAGTCAGTTGAAGACATCTATGGCAAGGAAGTCCTGCGCACTGGCGGCCTGTCAGTCAGAACGACGATTGACCCGAAGCTCCAGATATTTGCCCGTCAGGCGCTTGCCAGCGGCCTGATCAAGTTTGACCGTGAGCACGGCTACCGCGGTCCGTTGAGCCAGATATCCGTGTCGCCGGATTGGCCGGCAGAGCTGTCCAAGATGCAGCAGTTGTCAGATGTCTATCCGTGGCAAATTTCAGTGGTGCTGGAAGTCAATGACGAAGCCGCCGAAATCGGCTTGCGCCCGTCGCGGGTCGTCAAGGGCCGGACAGCCAGTGGCAGAAAGGGATCAATCCCTCTCGCCAATCTGGTCTGGGCGCGCGAGGCCAAGGGGCTGAACAAGAACGGTGTTGTACTTGGAAACAAAGTCACATCTGCAACCCAGGTGTTGAAACCAGGTGACGTGATCTACGCCGCACCTTCAGGTGATGGCAAGACCTGGCATCTGGTGCAGTTGCCCGAGATTGACGGAGGGTTGGTGGCTATGGATCCGCACACCGGCCGCGTGCTTGCGCTGGCGGGCGGGTTCTCCTACAGCCGCAGCCAGTTCGACAGGGTTGCACAAGCCAAGCGGCAGCCGGGCTCATCCATCAAGCCATTTGTTTATGCTGCTGCCCTGGACAACGGCTACACCCCGTCCTCGGTGGTGCTGGATGCACCCATTGAGGTCAAGTTGAGCAGTGGTGAAACCTGGAAGCCGTCCAACTATTCCAACAAGTTCTACGGCCCTTCCACGTTGCGCCGCGGAATTGAGTTTTCAAGAAATGTCATGACGGTGCGGCTGGCCCAGGACATGGGCATCAAGAAGTTCACCGGCCTCACCGAGCGGCTCGGGATCTATCAGCGCCTGTCGCCTGTTCTGGCAACATCGCTTGGTTCGGGTGAAACCACCTTGCTGAAAATGACGACTGCCTATTCCGTGCTGGCCAATGGCGGCAAGAAGGTCACTGCCACCATGATAGACCGCATTCAGGACCGCTATGGGCGAACCGTCTGGCGCCACGACAAGCGCGAGTGTATCGGTTGCAATGCGGCTGAATGGGAAGATCAGGCCGAGCCGGAATTCATTGATTCGCGCGAAGAGATCATGAACCCGTATACCGCATATCAGATCACCTCCATGCTGGAAGGCGTGGTGGAGCGCGGCACAGGCAGCAAGCTGCAGGAAGTCGGCAAGCCGATCGCCGGCAAGACGGGCACCACCAACGACGAGCGTGACGCATGGTTCATCGGCTACACACCTGACCTGGTGGTCGGCGTTTATGTTGGCTACGACCGTCCGCAACCCATGGGCAAGGGCGAGACCGGCGGAGCGCTGGCAGCTCCGATCGTGTCGGACTTCATGAAGCTGGCATTGAAGGACAAGTCTGCAACTCCGTTCCGCGTCCCCTCCGGCGTCCGGTTGATCCCGATCAATCCGAAGAGCGGCAAGCGCGGCACCTACGGCGATGACAATGTCATCCTCGAGGCATTCAAGCCGGGCGAGGAACCGCCCGCACGCTCGCGCATTGTCACCGGCGGCGATGCGCTTGCATCCAGCGGTGTCAGCATTGGCGGCGAGTCTGGCGGGTTTGGCGGTTCCGGTGGCGGCAACGCAGGTGCAGCGGCAGTGTCTGAAGGCGGGTTGACGACAGGCACTGGTGGCCTGTACTGAGCGCACATAGCTTGCTCACTGCCTGATTTGGGATTCACATGCGCGCTGAAATCGAGACGCTGGTCGACGAAATGAAGCAGTCCATCGGACTGCTGAGGAGGCATCTTTGACTGGGATCAGGCACTGCGTGATCTCGACCTCCTGAATGCTCAGGTTGAAGACCCCAACCTGTGGGACAATCCAGAAGAGGCGCAGAAAGTCATGCGCCGCCGCCAGGATCTGGAGAGCCGCATATCCACTGTCAAGCGCCTTGAGCAGACCATAGCCGACAATATCGAGTTGATCGAACTTGGCGAGATGGAAGGCGATCAATCTGTTGTCGATGACGCTGAAGAAGGCATCAAGGCGTTGCGTCCGGAAATCGCCAAACTGGAAATTGAGACGCTTCTTTCCGGCGAGGCCGACAGCAACGACAGCTTCCTGGAAGTGCACGCCGGCGCTGGCGGTACCGAAAGCCAGGACTGGGCCTCTATGCTCAACCGAATGTACACGCGCTGGGCTGAAAAGCAGGGCTACAAGGTTGAACTCATCGAATTGCATGATGGTGAAGAGGCCGGCATCAAGTCGGCTACGCTCAAGATCAACGGCCACAACGCCTATGGCCGATTAAAGACGGAGAGCGGCGTGCACCGGCTGGTTCGCATCTCGCCATATGATTCCAATGCCCGCCGTCACACCTCGTTTGCCTCTGTCTGGGCCTATCCCGTGGTCGATGACAACATTGAGATCGAGATCAACGAAAGCGATTGCCGCATCGACACTTACCGTTCATCCGGCGCTGGCGGCCAGCATGTGAACACCACTGATTCTGCCGTTCGCATCACCCACATCCCGACCAATATTGTGGTGCAGTGCCAGAACGAACGCTCCCAGCACAAGAACCGCGCTACCGCCTGGAACATGCTGCGTGCAAGATTGTATGAACGCGAATTGCAGATCCGCGAAGAAGTTGCAAACGCCGAAGAAGCAACCAAGACCGATATCGGCTGGGGTCACCAGATCCGCTCCTATGTCCTGCAGCCTTACCAACTGGTGAAGGACCTGCGTACAGGCCACGAAAGCACAAATCCGACAGCAGTACTGGACGGCGACCTGAACGAGTTCATCGAGGCCTCACTTGCCCAGCGCGTCCATGGCGGCGGGCCAGATGGCGTGGAAGATATCGACTGAGCCGCAGGAACAAGGTGCGATGAAGAAGCCAGTCACCATCCAGGCGCTTGAAGATCTCGGCCGGGTGCGGCTATCTGCGCACTTCTTCATGCGTGATTTTCTGTACTCCGACATCACCAACCTGCACGGTTTGCCGAACATTCCCGATGACCCCGACCTGGCCATCGCCGCTGGCAAGAGATTGTGCGAGGAGTTGCTGGAGCCGCTCGAAGCCACGTTTGGCCGAATCGCTGTCCGTTCGGCATACCGCTCCTGCGAGGTCAACGGATACGGCTCACAGTTGCAGAGGGCCGGAAATGGCGCATACAAGTGCGCTTCCAACGAGCACAACCTTGCCGGCCATATCTGGGACCGACGCGACGGCGAAGGCCGCATGGGGGCAACCGCCAGTATTGTTGTTCCGTGGTTTGCAGACCGCTATGTGCAGGGCGCAGACTGGCGTGCGCTGGCGTGGTGGATACATGACCACCTGCCATACTCATCAATGTACTTCTTTCCCAAGCTCGCCGCGTTCAACCTGCAATGGCGCGAGCAGCCAGTGCGGCGCATCGACTCCTATGTCAACCCGCGTGGCACCTTGACCAAGCCGGGCATGGACAACCACGAAGGCTCGCACGCTGAGTGGTATGAAGGATTTCCTGCATTGAGGGCCAGCTGACAGGCGACGTTCACTCTGCCGCTTTTGGCTTGCGCACCGGGGTAGGGCGGGCGTAATCGTCCTCGTCATGGCTGGCTTCATTGTCCGTGCCAGGCAGCGAGTAGACATTCTCCTGATGCGCATAATCATCGTAGTACGGGGCAGGCGGTTGCGACCAGGCAGCATAATCCTGCGTCGCGTCAAACGGTTCTGACAATGGGTCTTCGACACGGCGAATCTTGCCGTCAACATGCGCACCGTTCTCGATGGACAGTGTCTGGTTGATGACATCGCCTTCAATGTGTGCGCCAGCATATATGTGAATGTGCAGTGCGCGAATCGGGCCAATGACACGCCCGCGTACAATCACTTCCTCAGCGCTGATATCGCCGTAGACAACTCCGTTTGCATCCACGACCACCGCACGAGCACGCAAGGTGCCGTTTATTGTTCCATCAACCTGCAACTCGCCACTGGTTGACACAGACCCGTCAATTACAAGGTCCATTGACAGTAAAGATGGTCCAGACCTTTGCCTGTTGCGCCCCGGATTCGCCTTTGGGTGCTTAGCGGGTGATTTCTTGAAAAACATCGCGGGCCTTCCAAAATTTGACTGGGTCTATTGCGCGGCCGCCCACGCGGGTTTCATAATGCAGATGCGGGCCAGTGCTGCGTCCAGTACTGCCAACTTTTCCTATTATATCACCAGTACTTACGTTTTGACCAGCGCGGACATTGATTATGCTTAAGTGCCCATATCTTGTGCTGACGCCATTTTCATGACGTATTTCAACCATCTTGCCATAACCGCCGGCCCGCCCCGCCTTTGTGACCTTGCCCGGCCCGGCAGCTTTAACGTCTGATCCGGTTGCGCCGCGGAAGTCAATGCCGGCATGCATGGCCGCGCGCTTGCGGAACGGGTCCTTGCGCAAACCGAAGCCACTGGTGGTTTCATGCTCGGAGCCCATTGGCCGTGCTACCGGCAACCGTATGGCCTGGTACTTCAGCGTTTCCCAACGGTTGATGTTTTGCGACAGGTTTTGCACTTCGTCCGCGATTAGCTGTGATTCAAGCTCTCCCGCAGTTGCTGCAATGAACGGCCCGCCTACTGCAGCGGGCTCATAGCTTGAGTTTGCAACCAGCTTGTCGGCGTTGATGCCAAGTTTCCTGTACACTTCGGCAAGCCGGCCAGCTTCTGTCTCCATGAATCCGGCCGCTTCGCCTATCAATGTAGCCTCCCTTTGTTCCATCCTGCTCATGTAGGCACGAAGGTCGGCAAGCGGCTGCAACGCCTGTTCGGCACTGGCAAACTCTGCCCTGTAGGCATCACTGGCAAAAGGCGGCACCTGTTTGTCTGGTTCGCTGTCATAATTTCCGGTGCCAATGCTGCCGCGCGGCAGCAAGCTGCCTTGCTTTTGTGGTTCTGCCTGCTGTGCGCCGTTGCTGCGCTCGGGCAGCCAGCCGGAGTGGAAGAATTCTGCCAGTTGTTCATGCCGGTCGACCAGCCGGTCGTGCTCGCTGCGGACCTGGTCGACCTTGGCCAGATAGGCGCGTTGATCCAGCATCAGGCGCCGGTTCAACTTGTCGATCGTGGCACGCATTTGCCCGATCCTGTCCTCATACTCGAGCCGCGCCCGGTACTGGTTGCGCTCTTTCAGTGCCAGGACCTGGTCCTTGAAAGCCACATTGACTGTTGCATACGCGACCCAGAACATGCCGATGGAGAATGCTAGCAGCACAGCAGCCTGCACCCACGGCCTCAGTGTGATGAACTGAACTTCACCTTCTGATCGCAAATAGATCTGGCGCTCGCGTAGTGCGTAAGCGATGCGTGAAAAGAAGCCGCGTTGCGCGCGCCTTCCAATGTGCCGCCGATTGTGTCGCATCAGCCCTCCCCTGCAAGTGAAAGCCTCTTGTTAGCCCAAACACGCAGCAAATCGGAGCCCGCCGCGCTATTAACCAATGCGTGACTGGTTCAATGGCCACAATTTGTGTTGCGATTATGGTCAACGCGGCAGAAATTTGCACTGCAATCTTTTATTGTAGGCCTGCTCGCAGCTGATTTATGTCAGGCCTCGGGCTTGTTTCAGCACCTCTGACACATGACCTGCGACTTTTACCTTGCGCCAGATGCGCACCAGGCGGCTCTGCTTGTTGAACAGGAAAGTGGCTCGCTCGATGCCCATGTAGTGCTTGCCGTACATGGCTTTTTGTACCCACACCCCAAATGCCCGCAGCATCAGTGTTTCCGGGTCCGAGCCCAGTGCAATGGTCAGGTTGTGCTTGGCAATGAATTTGTCGTGCTTTGCGGGAAGATCGGCCGAAATGCCAATGACTTCCGTTTCCGCGTCAAGAAATTCCTGCTTCTGCTGAGAGAATGCAATCGCTTCGCGTGTGCAGCCCGGCGTGTCGTCTTTAGGGTAGAAATAGATAACTGCATTCCGCCCCTTCAGATTCGTTGATGAGATAGTGCCTTCACCTGAACCTTGAAGCTGGAAGTAGGGCATCTCGTCGCCCAATTGCAGATTGTCCGGCATGATAGTGTTCCCTGTAGCCGTGGTTTGTTGAAACTGAACTGTTTGTCTATACTCTTCAGGCAGGATTCCGGTTGTAGGAATGATCAGGTTTTTGTCGAACATGCCTGATAGTAACTTGTTGTCGTTGTGGTCACAATTGAGCCTTACGCAGGTGCCAACTGTGACTTGGGAAAAGATGCCGGAGCGCACCTTTAATGGCGTGTAGGCAGACGGAGCAGAAAAGAGCAGAGAATTTGGCCGGCCGGGCACTAAAAGGAATAGCCTGGGTATTTGTGGTACTCGCCTTGATGACCATCTCGGCGGTAGGCTATGTCCTGTTTGCAGTATCCTCAGGCCCATTGAGTGTAGGCTTCCTCAGGGAAACGGTCAAGGAACGCGTCAGTGATTCCATTCCCGGCATCAAGGTAGAGCTTGATGACGTAGTTCTTGAATGGGGTGACGGCAGTGGCCATCCAACGCTGCTTCTGACTGATGTCAGGTTGCTCGACGATGCGGGTGGCTTGCTGGCGCGTGCACCGCGTGCAGCCATTGCCGTGGATGTGGCTGAAATCCTCTCAGGTACCGTGAAGCCCACGAGTCTGGAGTTGATCGGACCGCGAATCCTTGCACGCCGGACATCAGATGGCGGGCTTGCCCTGGGCTTTAGCAATGACAGCGGGGCCTCCGGCAAAACGGATGCCGGGGTCGCGGTACAAGGTGCGCAGGCCGAACCTGATGTTGAGGGCAAGCAGGACAGCGGTTCGGCACGCTCCATCATGCAGACGATCAACCAGGCGCTGCAAGGTGAAGGCGAGGGCGCTGCCTCTTTGCAGACCATCGAAATCAGCAACGCCCAGATATCATTTCGCGATGAGATACAGAAACAACTGTGGTTGTCTCCCCGGGCCAATTTGAGGTTCAAGCGCGCCGAAGGCGGCTTTGCGCTGTTCGTGGATGCCCAGATTTCTGCAGACGGCCCCACCTGGCACACAGAAGTACTGACCACCTACAGGGCAGACTCCAGTGTTTTCCGGGTTATCGCCAAAGTCGACGGTGTGACGCCGGCAGATGTTGCGCGCAAGATGTTTTCCTTCAATCAGCTTGCCAACCTCGACTTGCCCATGTCAGGCGAGGTGCAGTTTGACATCGCGGACAATGGCACCGTGCTGGCCGCGAGCGGATTGCTGGCCATGCAGAAGGGCCTTGTTTCATTTCCCGGCTACATTTCCGACCCGATCCAGATCGACGAAGGCAAGCTGAACCTGTCCTATGAGCCTCAGACCGGGCATGTGGTCATCAAGGATTCCACCATTCGTGTGCGCGGCACGGACGCGCGTCTCACCGGCCGGTTTGCCCCGGTGCGCAATGAAGAGAAGGTGGTCATTGCTGCCGGGTTGGAGTTAGACGCACGCAACCTCAACATCGACACTCAGGCAAGCGGCTCAGGCGGCAGCGTAATTGACGAGTTCAAGCTGCGCGGTCAGGCGCTTTTCGACGAGCGCCGTTTCGTTGTTGATGACCTGATCGTCCTGTCGTCTGAAGGCGGCGTCAGGGTAAGGGGGCAATTCGTCAGTCAGGGCGATGGTGTGGGTGTGTACCTCGCTGGTCGCGGCAAGTCGCTGGGCCATGAGCTGATACGAAAATTATGGCCACCGGTGCTCGCAAAACAGTCCCGCAAATGGTACCGCGAGAACCTGATCAAGGGCGTGGTTGATGATGCGGAGTTTCGCATCAGGTTGACCGGAGACCAGATCAACCAGGCGCTGGCGGGTCAGCCGCTTCCAGCCGATTCTGTCGAACTGAAGTTCAACGCTTCCGGTGTGGACCTGACATATGCCGAAGGCCTGCCACCCATAAAGGAAGCCAAAGGCTCCTTCGCCCTTTCCGGCGTTGTATTCGACATCGATTTTGCAGGTGGAACAATTCCGCTTCCGTCAGGCAATGCGCTCGGCATTCGCGGCGGCAAGATGCAGATAACCAAACTGGCATTGCCTGTTTCGCCCGCTACCATGACCATTGGGCTGGACGGCAACGTGGCCGACTATGCCGAATACGCCAACCTGCCGCCGCTTGAACTTCTTGAGGGTTCAAATTTTGACCTTGCCAACGTGACCGGGCGGGGGCAGGTGGACCTGAAACTGGCTATGCCGTTGAAACCCGGCATCACGTCTGCCGAATTCGACGTAGCCGCCGAGGCCAAGTTGAGCAATGCGCGCATCCGCAATGCCGTTCAGGGGCTGGATCTGGAAGACGCAGAGTTTGATTTGACCCTTTCCGATGCGGTCATTTCTGCTAAGGGCACCGCCAAGCTAGGCGAGAAACGCGCCAAGCTCACCTGGCGCCGGCCCCTGACCAAGAGCTCAAATGCTGACGAGGACATGACCCTTTCTGCGTCCCTGTCTGACCGCGACCGGCAAAAACTCGGCATCTCGCTGGATCCCTTCCTTGTCGGGCCGACGCCCGTCACGGTCTCGTTCGTCCGTCGGGGCAGTGAAATCATTTCCGCCGAAGTGGATGCCGACCTTTCCGACACTTCCATGTCGCTTGAAACGCTCGGCTGGACCCGGCCGCCTTCGGCAAAGACAAGGGCGACGTTCAAGGTCGACATGGGCGACAGCAAGGTGATCAAGATCGCTGATCTGTCGGTGACGGGCAAAGGCTTGAAGATTATTGGCGAGGTTCGGTTAAGCAAGGACGGCGGTGGCCTGCTGACAGCATCACTGCCGCGTTTCATCCTGAGCGACACGAACCAGCTTGCACTGGAAGTGGACAACACATCCGGGCAACTGAAAATCGGAGTGGGAGGGGCAAGCCTCGATGCCCGTCCATTGATCTCGCAGATGATGTCCAGCAAGGTAGCGGCCACCGGTACGGCGCGTGAGCCGCCGGTTTCGATCAACACCAATATAAGTCGCATATACGTCCACCGCGGTGAGACCGTGAACAATCTGAAGGGCAGTCTGGTAACCGCAGACGGTGCCGTGCAATCTGCTGAAATCACCGGCAATTATGTCAACGGCGCGCCGATCACCATGCGTATCACCCGCGACAATGGCGGCAATCGCCGGATGCGGGTTACAGGCAGGGATGCGGGGGCAACGTTGCGTGCGGTAAACCTGTACTCCAAGATTGCCGGTGGCACCATCGACTTTGGCGCCATCCTCGGCAATCCCGGCCAGGGCGCCATCCAGCGCGGGCTTCTGGAGGTGCGTAACTTCTCCGTCGAGAACGAGGCCGTACTGGCACAGATCGACGACAGCGCACGCCGTGCAGGCCGCAACGGCACTCGCAACGGAAACGGGTTGCGCCTGTCGCGCCTTTCTGTGCCCTTCTCGGTGGACCACAGCTATGTGCGTATAGGTGACGCGTTGGTTCAGGGTCCCGAGATAGGCGCGTCTGCCCAGGGTATCATTCGCAAGACAGACCTTGCGATGGACATTGGCGGCACCATTATTCCTGCCTATGCAATCAACTCCGCCATCTCAAATGTGCCCTTGCTGGGCGATGTTCTGACGGGTGGCAAGGGGCAGGGCATCTTCGGATTGAACTTTGCCCTTCAGGGCTCGATGAACCAGCCGCGCTTTCTGGTCAATCCGGTCTCGGCAATCGCCCCCGGCATCTTCCGCAACCTGTTCAACATCGGGGGTGGGCAAACCAACTCCGACGGTACGGCACGCAAGCGTCTCAGCCCCAGCCAGAAAATCCGTCAGAAGCGTCTGCAGGGTTCAAAATAGCGCCATCACCTAGCTGCGTCTGACCAGCGCGTGCCGCTTTTTACCCATCGACAGCTTCAACAGCCCGTCTGCATTGAAATCCGACGGCGCAACAACATAGGCCGGGTCGGTTACTTTCACATCGTTCACAGCAACCGAATTGTTCGCGATCGCCCGGCGCACTTCGCCGTTGCTTGCGCCAAGCCCGGCCGTCACAAACAGAGCCAGCAGGCCGTCTCCCGGATTGCCCTCAATCGTCGGCAAGTCCTGGGCAAGCGCGCCTTCCTCGAAGGTCTTCTGCGCCGTGGCAGCAGCCTTCTCTGCCGCTTCCCGGCCGTGCAGCAGCGCTGTAGCTTCGCTTGCCAGAACCTTTTTGGCCTCGTTGATCTCTGACCCGCCGAGCTGCTCCAGCCGCACAATTTCGTCCATCGGCAAGGTGGTGAACAGTTTCAGGAACCGGCCAACATCGCCATCTTCGGTGTTGCGCCAGTACTGCCAGAAATCATAGGCGCTGAACTGGTCTGCATTCAGCCATACCGCCCCTTGCGCTGTCTTGCCCATTTTCGCACCCGACGATGTGGTCAGCAGCGGCGTGGTCAGGGCGTAAAGCTGGTGCGTGCCCATGCGCCTGCCAAGGTCAACACCATTGACGATGTTGCCCCACTGGTCCGACCCGCCCATCTGCAGATTGACGCCGTAGCGCCGAGCCAGTTCAACATAGTCGTACGACTGGCACACCATGTAATTGAACTCGATGAAACTCATTTCCTGCTCGCGCTCCAGCCTCAGGCGAACCGAATCCATGGTCAGCATCCGGTTGACCGAGAAATGCCGGCCCACCTCGCGCAGCATCTCGATGTAGCCCAGCTTCAGCAGCCAGTCGGCATTATCCACCATGATGGCGTCAGTGGCGCCATCGCCGAATTTCAGAACCTTCTCAAACACCCCTTTGATCGACGCTTTATTGGCGTTGATTTCCTCTATGGTGCGCATGGCCCGTGTCTCGTCCTTGCCCGAAGGGTCGCCGACCATGGTGGTTCCGCCACCCATCAGTGTCACTGGCTTGTTGCCCGTCTGCTGTAGCCAGTGCAGCATCATCATGCTCAGGAAATTTCCGATATGCAGCGATGGCGCGGTGCAGTCATATCCCACATAGGCAATGACCTTGTTCTTTGCAGCCAGAGCATCCAGCCCGTCAAAGTCGGAACACTGATGAATGAAGCCGCGCTCGTCCAGCACGTTCAGGAAATCGGATTTATAGGTCATTTAAGCTCTCGCGTGATAAGGTGTCAGCCTCATAACACGACGAGGGGAAATGGCAAATCCAATCACCGCAATCGGCCTGATGAGCGGCACCTCCATGGACGGTATCGACGTTGCCATGATCCGCACCGATGGAGAAGGCTTCAACGAGGCCGTTGCCTTCGAGGCGGTGGACTATCTGCCCGGCCAGCGCGCCTTGCTGATAGAAGCGATGGAGCTTGCAGCCGGTCTGAACGACAGGACTTCGCGTCCCGGCAAACTTGCCGGTATAGAAGCCGAGATAACACGCTGGCACGCCGAGGCGGTTTGCTCGTTTGGCAAGAAGCATCAGGTGAGCATGTCAGAACACCCGGTTATTGGATTCCATGGCCAGACTGTTCTGCACCGCCCCGAAATCGGCCTCACCATTCAGCTTGGCGATGGTCAGGCGCTGGCCAACGAAACCGGCATGAAGGTTGTGGCCGACATGCGCAGCAGTGACATGGCGCATGGCGGGCAGGGCGCACCCCTGGTGCCTGCCTATCACGCAGCACTTGCCGCGCACTTGCCGCAACGCCCTGTGGCGTTCGTGAACATCGGCGGCGTCGGCAACGTCACCTTTGTGCAGGCCGATGGTTCGCTGCTCGCCTTTGATACCGGGCCCGGCAATGCGCTCATGGACGACTGGTCGATGAAACAGACCGGCAAGCCTGTGGACATCAACGGCGCGCTGGCCCGGTCCGGCAAGTCTGACAATGATGCGCTCGCCCGGATGCGGCGGCACGAATATTTCAATGCACGCCCGCCCAAGTCGCTCGACCGCGGCAGCTTCAGCCTGGACGCGGTGATGGCTCTGTCACCGCAGGACGGAGCCGCCACCTTGTGCAATTTTACAGCCCGATCCATCGCCGACGCCGCCAACTGGGCACAGGAACCGCCAGGATACTGGGTCATCTGCGGCGGTGGCCGCAAGAACCGCTTTCTGATGGAATGTCTGGCCGGAATGATCGACGCGCCCGTGGTTCCAGCCGAAGCCATTCACGTCAACGGCGATGCCATCGAAGCCGAAGCCTGGGCCTATCTCGCCGTGCGCTCCCTGCGCTCGCTGCCGCTCACCTGGCCAACAACAACCGGCGTGAGGCAGCCTGTGTCCGGCGGGGTAGTGTTTGTGCCGGGCTAGGGGGGAAGAGTAGGGGGTGAGTGGCAGCTTTGCAGGCCAAGCCGCCGTCCAGAACTCCGCATGAATGCGTTCTGTTAAGCCATATCGCTCCACAGCTTGCATTCGGGCGGGACCTTCACTCTTTTGGCACACCAAGTGTGAGCAACTGCTTGCCTATCCGATCCAGTACCGCGGGTGAAAAGACCATCGCCTCCTTGTAGCGCTTTATCGTCATCCCGGGATAGGCTGCCAAAAGTGCGTCTCTCGACGCCCTCGCTTCTGCTTCGCGGCCGGCGCCCAGCAAGGCTGGTGCAAGATTGCGATGTATCCACATTGCATTGGGACGCTCATCAAGCGCCCGCAAGAACATTTCGGCCGCTTGATTGTCCTTGCCATCTACCTGAAGAGCAGACGCAAGGCCGACAAACACGTTGAAATTCATCGGATCAAGCGGGCTGAGCCGAAGCGCTTTCTCGAATTGCTCCTTGGCTTCGCTAGGCCTGTCAGCATAAGTTGAAAGCCAGCCGAGACGGCTCCATGCCCAGGCTGAATTGGGGTCCAGAGCTACAGCACGCTGCAAGAGAACCCGGGCAGCTCCAAAATTTCGAACAAAGGTGTGGACAGTGCCTAGCACTGTAAGGATCAATGGATCGTCTGCTGAAAGGTCAGCCGCTCGCTCAGCCAGTCCTAAGGCAGTGGACTTGCTATCTTCAATTTCGCTTACCCAGTTGTAGACCGATCCCTGCGCATGACACCAGGCTGCAAGCGCAAGAGCGAGAGGGTAGTCTGGTTCTTTTTCAAGTGCCTGATTGAGTAGCTTCAATCCTTTTGCAGTTTCTTCCTTTTCGAGAGCCCAGACATGCTTGAAAGCGCGCATCGTAAAATCATAAGCGCCGAAATCCTGGGGGCGCTTTCTGCCGACCCTTTCAATTTCTGCCAGCCTGATTGAGGGTTGAAGGGCTCCGGCAACCTGTTCAGTTATGCTGTCCTGCAAGTCAAAGATATCGTCTACAGAACCGTCATATTTTTCAGCCCAGACATGCGCTCCTGTCTCCGTTTCGACCAGCTGGACGGTGATCCGTACTCTGCCACCTGCGCGCTGGACACTGCCTTCGAGCACATAACCTACGCCCAGCTCGCGCCCTATTTCACGGACGTTCGTCGGTTTACCCTTATAGGCAAATGCCGAATTGCGCGCGATCACGAAAAAAGAACGTATACGGCTGAGAGCGGCTGTCAGCGCTTCAACCACACCATCAGCAAAATACTCCTGGTCTACATCTCCCGACATGTTGTCAAAGGGCAGGACAGCGAGAGACGGTTTGTCCGGTAGTGTCAGTCCTGGGTCCGGCTCGGCAGCTCTGTAAGATTTTTGCCTGGCTGATACCCCGTTTTGCCAACGCCACACCCGTACCAGTTGATCAAGATTCTTGATCTTTTGCTCGCCCAGATCCTCGAAGATCGCATTTATCTTGCCACGCGAATGCCGATGTACATCGTCAGAGATCAGAATCCCATCAGGCTCGGCCAACTGCTCAAGCCGTGCTGCAACGTTGACTCCATCGCCATAGATATCGTCGCTTTCAATTATTATATCGCCGAGATTAATGCCAATCCGGAGACGAATGGTGCTGGCTTTCCGTACAAGTGTCTCTTGAATCGAGATAGCACACTGCACGGCATTTACCACGGACGAGAACTCGATCAATGTCCCGTCACCCATGAGCTTGACGGTTCGGCCGCCGTGTTTGGCAATTGCGGGATCAAAAAGTTTGGCGCGATGCCACTTCAGCGCAGACAGCGTTCCAACTTCGTCGGCTGACATCAAGCTGGAATAACCCACGACGTCGGCTGCCAGAATAGTGGAAAGTCTGCGCTTCAAGATCACCGCTCCTCGTTCAATCAGCTAGCTAGGGTTAAGTGAGGGTAACACGTTTGAATCTGAGCAAGCGACAGATCATCCATGACACAAAGCAGACTTGCAACTGTACCGAGTTTATGTCCGCTAAGGGGCTCACCGCTGCCATCTGAATTCTGGCTCTGCATCAGAAGCCAGCGCTTGGATATCCGCCACCGCGTTGATTGATTCCGATGAAGTCCAAGGTCGCCGTCTGGCTGCTGCCATCCCGTGTGATGAAGCTCACATCAGTAACGAGCCACTTCAGATAGCCTTGCTTTCAACAGGAAACGGAAACGTCGAAGGATGACGTGCTGTCTGTCTCAACAAGGATCAGAGGCAACACAATAGCAGACAGCTTGGTGCCATCCCGGCTTGATAGAGCAACGCTGGAGGCCATTATGACGAATGTCGACATAATTGGATACATTGCCTGCGGACTCGTGTTGATAACCTTTTGCATGAATTCTCTGCTCAGGCTCCGCCTCTCAGCGGTGACCAGCAACGTAGCCTTTATTGCATACGCGTACTTTCAGGAACTGCTGCCGATATTGCTTCTGCATGTCGTCTTGTTGCTGATCAACAGTATTCACCTGTCCGGCTACGCCAAACAGTCAGCATCCGAAAAAGATCACTGAGAATGAGACGATGCCAGCAAGGCGGATTTCTCCACTCAAGGAATTTATCAGTAGTCAAAGTGCATCCGGTGAACTTGCATTGGTCATGCGCCAAGCTGGCTGCCATGGGCACCAGCTACCAATTGCCTTCTGCCTCAGCATCACAAGCCAGCCCTCATTCTTCCTTCAAATCAGCCTTCAGCCGTCTGTCGAGGTAGCTGGAACAGATCTCCGTCAGTTCAGGGATCTTGCCTTCGAAGAAGTGGTTCGTGTCAGGCATCACTTCATGGTCGATCTTGATGCCCTTCTGCGACTTCAGCTTTGCCACCAGCGCATTGATTGATTCCGACGGGGTCACGGTGTCGTTCTGGCCGTTGACAAACAGGCCCGAAGCCGGACAGGGCGCCAGGAACGAAAAGTCATAGTGCTTGGCCAGCGGCGCTATGGAGATGAACCCGTCGATCTCCGGCCGGCGCATCAGAAGCTGCATGGAAATCCATGCACCGAACGAAATGCCGGCAATCCAGCAGGTTTGCGCTTCCTTGTTGAAAGTCTGCATCCAGTCCAGTGCTGCTGCTGCGTCCGAAAGTTCGCCCGCGCCGTTGTCGAACAGCCCTTGCGAACGCCCGACGCCGCGGAAGTTGAAACGCAGCACCGAAAAGCCGCGCTCGCGGTACATGTAGTACAGGTCATGCACGATAGGGTTGTTCATCGTGCCGCCGAACTGCGGATGCGGGTGCAATATCAGCGCAATCGGCGAACCGTGTTCCGGATTGTGGTGATAGCGGCCTTCAATGCGGCCGGCGGGTCCGTTGAAAATGACCTCAGGCATGTGGTTGGAAATCCTGTCTGTTGGGCGTTACGGGCACACGCTCGTTTGGGTCGCGAACCATCTCGTTCCGGACAGGTCCCCAAGCATGTCAAAAAGACGGGAAAACAGCCGGACTATATTGTTGACTCTTTTTGTCGGGTTTTCTATACCCAGTTTAGAATAGTTCAAGAAACCGCGTGCGCTCCGAGAAACCGGGGCTGGACCGGGGTCTTACACAATTTGACTGACAAAATGCAAGCGTTCCGGGCACATCATCCGTCCGGCCGCAAATGGACAGGGTCAGCAAAACCAACAGGCGGGCACACAATGAAGTTGTCAACCAAGGGTCGGTATGCCGTCATGGCGATGGCCGACATAGCCTTCCGGCCGCAAGGCGAGTTGGTGCCGCTGGTCGATGTGGCTGAACGTCAGGACATTTCCCAGGAGTACCTGGAACAGCTTTTTGCCAAGCTGCGCCGTGCCGGGCTGGTTGAAAGCCAGCGCGGGCCTGGCGGTGGTTACAGGCTGGCGCGGCCAGCTGACAACATCAACATTGCCGACATAGTGTCCGCCGCTGATGAGCCGATGCAGGTAACGCGCTGCCAGGGCGATGCCATCGACGGTTGCGTCAAGGGTGAAAAGTGCGTGACCCATGAGCTTTGGGCTGCGCTTGGCAGGCAGGTTTATGGCTTCCTTTGTGCTGTGACGCTGGGCGATGTGGTGAACCGGCGCAACCTGGCGCTGGAAGCCTCGATACGGCGCGCCAAGGCGCATCCGGTGTCCAACATGGTCCAGAACTAGGGTGGACCTTTGTAATGCGAACCTACCTAGACCATAATGCCACCAGCCCATTGAGGCCCGAAGCTCGCGAGGCAATGCTTGCAGCGTTCGAGCTTGGCGGTAACGCGTCGTCTATCCACGGTGAAGGCCGCAAGGCCCACGCCACACTGGAATCAGCCCGTGACACCATTGCCGCCGCACTTGGCGCCATTGCGCCCGCCGTCGTGTTTACATCCGGCGGCACGGAAGCCTGCAATCAGGCCATCATGGGCGTCGAGGTAGACCGTATCGTCGTTTGTGCCACAGAGCACCCGTGCGTCATCGAGGCAGCCAAGGCATCTGGCAAGCTGGTGCAATTGGTGCCGGTTGATGGCAGCGGCGTGGTGGATCTGGCAGCGCTTGACGCCATGCTGGCCGCCGGTCAGGGCAGGGCGCTTGTCTGCGTCATGCTTGCCAACAATGAAACCGGCACCATCCAGCCGGTGCGCGATGTCGTGGCCGTGGCACAAAGGCACGACAGCCTGGTGCATTGTGATTGCGTACAGGCGTTCGGCAAGGTGCCGGTAAACTTCGGCTTGCTGGGCGTGGACATGCTGTCGGTATCGGCCCACAAGCTCGGCGGCCCGCAAGGCGTTGGTGCGCTTGTCGTGCGCGACCGGCTGCCAGTCAAACCCCTCATCGCAGGCGGTGGTCAGGAACTTCGCCGCCGCGCCGGTACACAAAATGTCTCCGGCATTGCAGGCTTCGCTGCCGCGGTAATGGCGTCACGCGATGTCGGCCCTGATATCAAGCTGTTGAGAGACCACCTTGAATCAACTCTGGAAGTTGAAGGCGCCGACGTTACCGTGTTTTCGCAAGGCGCAGACCGCCTGCCCAACACGGTGTGCTTCGCTGCGCGCGGTCTTTCCGCAGAAATGCTGGTCATGGCGTTTGACCTTGATGGCATTGCCGTTTCGTCCGGTTCGGCATGTTCGTCCGGCAAGGTGCAGAAGAGCCACGTGCTCGGCGCAATGGGTATCGATGACGAACTGGCAAATGGTGCCATCCGGGTGAGCCTTGGCTGGTCCAGCACCGTAGAAGATGTGAAAAGGTTTTCAGATGTCTGGAAGCGGCTCGTCGTGCGCCATTGCGCACAGGCTGCTTGAAGAACTGCATGCAAGGAGACGCGAGAAATGCCCGATATTGAAACAATTGAAGCCGTCAAGAAAATCGACGTCGACAAATACAAGTATGGTTTCGAAACGCTGATCGAGGCTGATACCGCGCCAAAAGGGCTGTCGGAAGAAGTAATCCGTTTCATCTCGGCCAAGAAGGACGAGCCGGAATGGATGCTGGAGCAGCGCCTTGACGCCTATCAGCGCTGGCTCAAGATGGACGAACCGACCTGGGCGAAGGTTCATTACCCCAAGATCGACTTCAACGACATCTACTATTACTCTGCCCCCAAGGGCCAGACCGGGCCGAAAAGCCTCGATGAAGTGGATCCGGAGCTGCTGGCGACGTACGCCAAGCTCGGCATTCCGTTGAAAGAGCAGGAACTTCTGGCCGGTGTGCGCAAGCAGGGCGAGCCAAGTGAACTGGATGAGAATGGCGGCGAAAGCTACACCTCAGGCAAGGTCGCCGTGGATGCCGTGTTTGACTCGGTATCCGTTGTCACCACCTTCAAGAAGGAGCTGGCCAAGTCCGGCGTCATCTTCTGCTCCATCTCCGAAGCCATCCGCGAACACCCTGAACTGGTGAAGAAGTACCTTTTCTCGGTCGTACCGCAGGCCGACAATTACTATGCCGCACTCAACTCGGCCGTGTTCACCGATGGCTCGTTCGTCTACATCCCCGAAGGCGTGCGCTGCCCGATGGAGCTGTCCACCTACTTCCGCATCAATGCTGAAAACACCGGCCAGTTTGAGCGCACCCTGATCATCGCCGAAAAGGGGTCCTACGTTTCCTACCTCGAAGGCTGCACAGCCCCCATGCGCGATGAGAACCAGTTGCACGCAGCCGTGGTCGAACTGGTTGCCATGGACAACGCCGAGATCAAGTACTCGACGGTGCAGAACTGGTACCCCGGCGACAAGGACGGCAAGGGCGGCATCTACAATTTCGTCACCAAGCGTGCTGACTGCCGTGGAGATAATTCCAAGGTGTCCTGGACCCAGGTTGAAACCGGCTCTGCGATAACCTGGAAATACCCCTCGTGCATCCTGCGCGGCGACAACAGCCGTGGCGAGTTTTATTCCATCGCCATTTCCAACGGCTACCAGCAGGTCGATTCCGGCACCAAGATGATCCACCTTGGCAAGAATACGTCCAGTCGCATCATCTCCAAGGGTATTGCCGCAGGCCATTCCGACAACACCTATCGCGGCCTTGTGACCACCCACAAGAAGGCCAGGGGCGCGCGCAATTTTACCCAGTGTGACTCGCTGCTCATCGGAGACAAGTGCGGCGCTCACACAGTGCCGTACATCGAATCGAAAACCCGTACCGCCACCTTCGAGCATGAAGCAACCACGTCGAAAATCTCTGATGACATGTTGTTCTACTGTCAGTCGCGCGGCCTCGACGAAGAAGAGGCCGTGGCGCTCGTGGTCAATGGGTTCGTGCGTGACGTGCTGCAGCAATTGCCAA
This sequence comes from uncultured Alphaproteobacteria bacterium, assembly GCA_963787895.1. Classification (GTDB taxonomy): domain Bacteria; phylum Pseudomonadota; class Alphaproteobacteria; order Rhizobiales; family Aestuariivirgaceae; genus Anderseniella. Next base: position 930,002 of record CAWBEX010000007.1, read on the forward strand.
TGGAATTCATGGCCGAAACCCAGAAGCTCATCGGCATCAGCCTTGAAGGCAGTGTCGGCTGATGAGACAACTGGACCGTTTTTTCCAGTGGCAGGGAGGAAGCCTGGCGGAATTCACCGCCAAGGCGCGCAGGATATTCCTGATAGCGCTGCCCTTTGCCGTGCTGTTCTGGGCGTTCGGCTGGGGCATCACAGGGGCCAAAGCCGAGGGTGGAGCCTGGTTCAACATTCCCATGGTTATTGGCGGCGTTTCTTTCGTTGCATGGATATGCGGTTCGGGGTTGATGCTGCTAAAGGGCGGAGACAGGGCATGAAGCGGACAGCCCTTGGTCTGGCCATGCTTGCGGCCCTGTCAGCACCTGCTGTGGCAGATGTGCTGAACGGCTATGCGCCGGTCGACCTCACCGACTATATGCCGCGTGAAGGCCCATCGGCCTTGATGCTGTTGCAGGATCTGATCGAAGGTCACCCGCAGGCGCTGGAAGGCAACCCGGCCATGTCCATTGACCTGAAGCGCACCGAAGACGGCAATGCCATTCGGATCGATGTTGAAATGACCGGATTTCTGGATGATTCCGCCACCGGAGAACAATACCGCGCCATCGTCGTGCCCGCTGCGACGCGCGGGTGGCGGCTGGAGCAGCTTGGCAGGAAAACAATGTGCGGACGCGGCGATAACGCAGGCAAATGGATCACTGGAAGCTGCCCCTGAGGCGGCGTCAAACCGAATAACGAATAGATGAAATGATAGGAGCAAGAACAATGCTGGAAATCAGGAACCTCCACGTAAAACTGGAAGAAGAAGACAAGCAGATCATCAAGGGCCTGGACCTCACACTCAAGTCAGGAGAAGTTGCTGCCATCATGGGGCCGAATGGCTCCGGCAAGTCGACACTGTCTTACGTGCTGGCGGGCCGGCCCGGTTACGAAATCACTGAAGGCTCGATCATGTTCAAGGGTCAGAACCTGGTGGAGATGGAGCCGGACGAACGCGCTGCCGCCGGTGTCTTTCTGGCCTTCCAGTATCCGATCGAGATCCCCGGTGTTGCCACCATGCAATTTCTGAAGGTTGCGCTGAACTCGCAGCGCAAGGCGCGCGGCGAAGGCGAAATGACGACACCGGACTTCATGCGTCTGGTTCGCGAAAGGGCTGAGAAGCTCAATGTCACCACCGACATGCTGAAGCGCCCGGTCAATGTTGGCTTCTCCGGGGGTGAGAAGAAGCGCGCCGAAATACTGCAGATGGCCGTGCTTGAGCCCGCGCTTTGCATTCTCGACGAAACCGACTCCGGTCTGGACATTGACGCCTTGCGTATAGTGGCTGAAGGCGTCAACGCGCTGCGTTCGCCTGAGCGTGCCATGCTGGTCATCACCCACTATCAGCGCCTGCTCGACTATATCGTGCCGGACACTGTGCACGTCATGTCGGACGGCAGGATCGTCAAGTCCGGCGGCAAGGAACTGGCTCTGGAACTGGAAAAGGATGGTTACGCAGCATACGCGGCGTAAGAAAAGCACACCATGACCGTTACATTGATGAAGACCCCGGCGGAAACCGCCTACACCGACGCCTTCAGGCCTGAAGGTGCCCTGGCTGAAAAGCGCAAGTCCGCGTTTGCGCAGTTTGCCGAAACCGGCCTTCCGCACCGTCGCATGGAAGACTGGAAGTGGACTGATCTGCGCCGGATGATTTCAAGGGCATTGCCGCCAGCAGCAGGAACCACCGCCGATGCAAAGGTCATCGACGCGCTGATCAAGGCAGCGCCATTTGCTGGTGTATCGCGCGCGCGGCTGGTCTTCGTGGACGGCACATTTGATGCAGGCCGTTCCACCATGCCGGCATCAGGCGATGTCGAGTTTGCAAGCCTTGGCGCAGACAAGCTGCCCGCTTGGGCCAGCGACAACCTTGTGGCAGGATCAACTGACCCGATCGCGGCACTCAACCTCGCATATATGAGCGACGGGGCAGCTCTTCGGTTTGCCAGTGGCGCAAACATTGATGCTCCGGTCGAGCTTTTGTTCGTCACCACGGCCACACAGGCTGCCACCTACACCACGCGCAACGTCATAGTGCTCGAAGAAGGCGCCTCTGCCACTGTCATCGAGACGCACATCGGCGGCGAGGGCGAATACCTGCACAATTCGGTGACCCAGCTTCATGTTGGCAAGCATGCGCGTCTCGACAGGGTGAAGGTTCAGGAAGAAGGTCTTGAAGGGATTCACCTTTCCAATGTTGACGTACATCTGTCTGAAAGTGCCTTCCTGAAGGACTTCACCTTGACAATGGGCGGCCGCGCCACGCGCCAGCAGGGTTTTGTCACCTTTGAGGGCAAGCACACTGAAAGCTACGTGTCCGGCGCCTATCTGCTCACAGGCGTACAACATTGCGACACCCGGTTGGTTATCGACCATGCGGTGCCGAACTGTACGTCACGCGAATTGTTCAAGTGTGTCATGGATGGCGCATCACGCGGCGTTTTCCAGGGCAAGGCTATCGTGCGCCGCGACGCCCAGAAGACCGACGGCAACCAGTCGTCCAATGCGCTTCTGCTGTCCGATGATGCAGAGTTCGACGCCAAGCCAGAGCTCGAAATCTATGCCGACGATGTAGTTTGCGGTCACGGTGCAACGTCCGGTGACCTGGACGAGAACCACCTGTTCTATTTGCGTGCTCGCGGTATTCCTGAAACCGTCGCGAAGTCCATGCTGATCGGCGCCTTTGCAGCCGAGGCGTTCGACGATGTGGAAAGCGATGCGATCCGCGCCGTGCTCACCGGCCTTGCCGAAGGCTGGCTTGAACGGCGCAAGGGGGGCGTGAGGTAGTCTGCATGACCAGCATCAGCCTTGATCATTGCGTAATCCACGTTTCCAACTGGGAAACGGCGCGCGCGTTTTACGTCGATGTCATGGGCGCGGAAGCCATCACCTTTGGCAAAGGTTACCAATTCCGCTGGGGCGAGCAGCAGCTTAACATTCACGGGCCGGAGCAGGGCGGTCATCCAGTTGCCAGGGTGCCGGTCATGCCGGGCAACTCCGACCTGTGTTTCCGCTGGCACGGCCCGATTGAGGGTGCTGTTGCCCATCTCGCTGCTCGCAACGTGGAAATCGAGGAAGGCCCGGTCGCCCGCCACGGCGCAAAGGGAAAGGGCACCAGCGTTTATTTTCGCGATCCCGACGGGTCGCTGATGGAGTTCATGTCGTATGAGTGAAGTTGCAAGGAAAGTCGTGCCGGCAAACGCGTACGACGTTGAAAAGATCAGGGCCGATTTTCCGATCCTGTCGAAGCCGGTCTATGGCGACAAGCCGCTGACCTATCTCGACAACGGCGCATCGGCACAAAAGCCGCAGGTTGTGCTCGACCGCATCCAGAAGGCGTATTCAGAGGAGTACGCCAACGTGCACCGCGGGCTGCATTATCTGTCCAACACCGCCACGCAGGCGTTTGAAGACGCGCGTGAAAGCGTGCGCAGCTTTCTCAATGCGCCATCCACCGACCAGATCATCTTCACCCGCAACGCAACCGACGCCATCAACCTTGTCGCGCAGAGTTTCGGCTCCATGGTGATAGGCGAGGGCGACGACATCGTGCTGTCCATCCTCGAGCACCATTCCAACATCGTGCCGTGGCATTTCCACCGGGAACGGCGCGGCGCCAACATCCGCTGGGTGCCGGTGGATGATGCCGGCACGCTGCACGTCGAGGATTTCATTGCCACGCTCACCCCGCGCACGAAGATGGTCGCCATCACCCACATGTCCAATGCGTTCGGCACCATTACCCCGATCAGCGAGATCATTGCCGCAAGCCACGAGCGCGGCATCCCCGTGCTGGTCGACGGCTCGCAGGCGGCCGTGCACATGCCGGTGGACGTGCAGGCGCTTGACGCCGACTTCTACGTGTTCACCGGCCACAAGACCTACGGCCCCTCCGGCATAGGTGTGCTGTACGCCAGGGCCGACCTGCTGGCGAAGATGCCGCCATACCAGGGCGGCGGCGAGATGATCCTCGAGGTCACCGAAGACACCGTCACCTACAATGACCCGCCGCACCGGTTCGAGGCAGGCACCCCGCCCATCGTCCAGGCCATCGGCCTTGGCGCGGCGCTGGACTACATGCAGGCGGCCGGGCGCGAGGCGATAGCCGCGCACGAGGCATCGCTGCTGGCCTATGCCACCGAGCGGCTGTCGCACATCAACTCGCTGAAAATTTACGGCACCTCGCCGTCCAAGGGCGCCATCATCTCGTTCACCATGGAGGGCGCCCACGCGCACGACATCTCCACCGTGATAGACCGCTACGGCGTGGCGGTGCGGGCAGGCACCCACTGCACCATGCCGCTGTTGCAGCATTTCGGCGTCACAGCCACCTGCCGCGCCTCGTTTGGCATGTACAACAACACCGCAGATGTTGACCGGCTGGCACAAGCGCTTACATCTGCACACAAGATGTTTATGTGATAGGATAGAGCCATGGAAGACAACACGACATCATGCGCGCCGGCCCCTGTACCTGATGCGGTGCAATCGGCCCACCATAACCCCGAGGTCTCCTCCGCCATTCCGAAGCAGGAGCTGGACCGCATGACCGACGACATGATCGCCGCCATCAAGACCGTCTATGACCCGGAAATTCCGGTCGACATTTTCGAGCTTGGACTGATCTACAAGATTGACGTCGAGGACGACCGCTCGGTCAAGATCGACATGACGCTGACCGCGCCGGGCTGCCCGGTGGCCGGAGACATGCCGGGCTGGGTGGCGGATGCCGTGCGCACCGTTGAAGGCGTCATGGACGTGGACGTGCAGCTTGTGTTTGACCCGCCGTGGGACGCGTCGCGCATGTCGGACGAGGCCCGCGTTGCCTTGAACATGTGGTGAGGGACCAACATATGACAGCCATGGACATCAACACCACAACACCGCGCGCAAGGCCACAGGTGCTGACCCTTTCCGACGCCGCGGCCCAGCGCATCCGCCACCTGATGGAGAAATCCGGCAAGGACACCGGCGGCCTTCGCATCGGCGTCAAGAACGGCGGCTGCGCCGGCATGGAATACACCATGGACTTTGTCGACGAGCCGGACAGGTTCGACGAGGTGATCGAGGACAAGGGCGCCCGCGTCCTCATAGAGGCCAAGGCCGTGCTGTTCCTGTTCGGCACGCAGATGGACTATGAGGTGACGAAGCTGCGCTCCGGCTTCACCTTCAACAACCCGAACCAGACATCTGCCTGCGGCTGCGGCGAAAGCATCGAGCTGACCCCGGTGGATGCGAGTGTTCTCAGTTCAAACCGCACGTAGAGCGCGCATGCGCGATGCGCAAGGTTTGAGCCACCCTGAATGTCTCACGGCCGGGACACGGTAACCACGACGCCAGTGGTTGTTGCACAACTCCCAAGGCCGCGACTGCGGCCCGGGCCGGTCAGGCCCGCCCACGCGGAGCCGTTGGCGAAGCCAACTGGCGTGAGCGAGATCAGCCAGAGCAAAGTTGTTGGACTTTCAGGAATGCAAATGGCGGCACTCGGCCCAAAGCTGCCGTTGGATTTGCCTTTGAAGATTATCCGCTTGACCAACAGCAGCAGACTGATTGGGCGAAGTTGGAAGCAGGCAGCCATGTGGCGTTTGTTGCCGTCACCATTGTCGATCAGAGTTCGCTACGGAGCATACGCTGAAGCACGGCTATCTTCGAGGCCTGGTCGCTCGACTCAAGTGTTTTGCGACACGCTCAAATCGAAGGCACGATGAAATCCGGGACGATACCGGCGCGCAAAACAGCTTGCTCGATGTCAAAACCCCTCATGACACCCCAGTCCGTTACCAGCACGGTGTCGCAGCCAGCGGCAGCCCCGCCGAGGATGTCGGTGTGCAGAGTGTCGCCAACCATTGCTACCCTCTCCCGGCGCACGCTGCTACAGAGACGCCGCAAAGCTTCTTCGAATGCATTGTTGAATGGCTTGCCAAAGAAACGCACATCCAGTGTGCACATCTCGTCCAGCAGCTCGTGCGCTATGCTTCCCGGTTCGAGTGACAGACCGCCTTCGCGCGGCGCGACGAGATCGGGATTACCGATCAGCACTGGACGCGGCCGCTCCAGCAGAGCCTGCCGCAGCACACTCGCGTGGGTATTGGTCCAGCCGGAGGTACTCAGCAAAATGAAGCCATCCGCATCCCTCAGTCCGGTGTCGCCGTCCTCAAACAGGCTGAAGTGCTTTGCAATCTTTTTGATATCCGCACTACTCGGTGCAGCTACTGCCCACCGTAGACCAGCTAGAGAAGGATGAGCCAGCGACATGGCCAGAACTTCCCGGCTGCTGACAATCTCTTCGCTGATGAAGTCGAAACCCAGCCGACTGTACTTGCCGGGAAGCGAGGCGATGCTGCCACTGGCTGCATTGGTCAAAACCATGACTTGCTTGCCCGCACGCCGCAATTCGCCGATGCAAGCGGCAGCTCCGGAAATTGGCACGTCGCCGACATTGAGCACGCCAAACGAGTCAAACAAGAAGGCATCATACCGGTCTATCAGTTCAGAAAGCGAGCCGCAGTGCTTCGAAGTAGCTGCAAACCGGGCAGATGGCAGGCGTGAGCGGATTTCTTCATATCGTTCGAAAGCCCACTGCGGGCCAAACTCAACGGCCAACATCGGTTGGGTCATATGATTGCCTGACGCACCTTTGCCGACACCCATTCCGAAACGAAGACGGTTGCCAGGATAACGAGGAAGATCAGCGTCACCTGCGGCCATGCGAGGACGTTCAGTGATGCCTGCAACTGCAAGCCGATGCCGCCGGCTCCGACCAGACCAAGAATGGTAGACTTCGCGGATGTTGATGTCCCAGCGGAATACGGAGATGCCGCAGAATGCGGGCAGCACTTGGGGCACAATCGCATAATCGATGACTTGAGCACGGCTTGCGCCAGTGGCTGAAATCGCCTCGACCTGGGTCTCGTCTATCTCCTCGATCGCCTCGTACAGAAGCTTGGCCACAAATCCGATGGACCGGAAGCCAATGGCAAGTATACCAGCCAGCACGCCGGGGCCGATTACCGCGACAAGCAGCAGTGCCCAGATCAGCGAGTTGATCGAGCGCGACGCCACTATGATGAACAGCGCGACCGGGCGCACCAGGGTGCGGCTGGGCGTTGTATTTCGAGCTGCCAGGAAGGCCACTGGCACGGCGAACAAAATGCCAAGCAAAGTACCTAGCGTGGCAATATTCATGGTGTCCCATAGCGGCCAAAGCAGCTTGTCAATGTACGACCAGCGCGGGGGCACCATGCGGCTGGCGAGGTCCGCGGCCTGACGGGGCGCGTCCTGCACGAAGGCCCAGATGGTATCCTTCGTCATAACTTGCCAACAGTACACGGTCAGAGCGGTCAGCAACAACCAGCCAAGCCAAATCGTCCGTTGGCGCGCGGATGTGCGCTTCTGCCAGGTCTTGCCGTTTCCATCAACATTGACTGGCATCACTGTACCCACTTGCGCACGTAGCCGCTGGAATACTCCGTAACCATGACTATCAGGATGATCAGGATCAGGATTGCGCCAGCTGAATCGTACTCATAGCGGTCAATGGCGGTGTTCAAAGTGGCCCCAATCCCGCCTGCGCCGACGATGCCGATCACGGCGGACTCGCGGAAGTTGATGTCGAGGCGGTACAGCGACAACCCGATCAGCCGCGGCATCACTTGTGGCTGCACAGCATAATTGACGAGTTGCATCCAACTGGCACCGGTGGCGCGGATGGCCTCGGTCTGGCTTTCGTCGATGTCCTCAATGTCTTCCGCCAGCAGCTTGGCCAGGAAGCCGATGGTGGCAAAGCTCAATGTCAGGAACCCGGCAAACGGGCCGAAGCCGAACATTGCGACAAACAGGATTGCAACGATGATCTCCTGCAGACTGCGTGACACTGCAATGATGGCCCGGCACACTAAATAGATCGCAGTTGGGGATATGTTGCGGGCAGCGCCGATGCCGATCGGGACCGAGATCGCAACTCCGGCAACGGTAGCCGTCAGGGTCATGGTGAGGCTTTCGATGAAGCCTTGCTGAATATCGCTCCACCGGCTGGTGAAGTCTGGTACCAGGAAGCCCTGAATAAAGCGCCAGCCCCGATCAAGCCCCTCATAGATTCGAGTCAGGTTGATATCAACGCTGGAAACCGCCAGCATCAGATAAATCAATGCCCCGGCATAGATCGACCAGCGCAGGCGATTGTTCTTGATTAAGACTGGCGGTCGCGTCCACTGCTTTGGCCCGGAGGAAACGCCGCTCATCAAACGAGACCTGCAATAGGTTCTTCATCGTCATGTTCGCCGCTCTCTTCCTCGTCCGGTTTCGCAGTGCGCATCGTGGTCCAGTCTTCTTCACCGTAGATGCGGGTCAGGGCACCGTCGTCGAGCTTTTCAGGCGGTCCGTCAAAAACCACCTCTCCAGCCTGCAGACCGATGATCCGCTGGGTGAAGGCCTGAGCCAGCAGTACGTCGTGTATGTTGATGATCGCCGGCAGGTTGCGTTCGGCACAGATGTCCTGGATTAGACGCATAATCTGGCGGGATGTCTTGGGATCGAGACTCGCCGTTGGCTCATCAATCAGCAGCAATTCCGGATCCTGTTCCAGCGCACGAGCGATGCCGACGCGCTGGCGCTGGCCGCCAGACAGGGCATCAGCACGTTTGTCGGCATGGTCGGTCAGCCCCACCCGTTCGAGCAGCAGGAACGCCTTGTCGATATCGGCTTGCGGGAACCGGCGGGTGAAACTGCGCCAGAAAGGAACATAGCCCAGCCGTCCCGAAAGCACGTTTTCCATTACCGACAGCCGCTCAACCAAGGCGTACTCCTGGAAGATCATGCCAATGCGCCGACGTGCTGTCCGCAGCCGTGAACCGGACAGTCGGGTGAGCTCCTCATTGCCCAGATAGATGCTGCCGCTGGTGGGGTCAACCAGGCGATTGACGCATCTTATGAGCGTAGACTTGCCCGCGCCCGACGGACCGATGAGCCCTACCAACTGGCCAGGATCTACGTCGAAACTCACGCCCTTCAGCGCCTGGTCGCCGGTGCGATAGGTCTTGGTCAGTTTGCGTACGGATAGCACGATTGTTCCCCAATCCCCTGTAGATGAAGCAGGAGGCAGCCGAAGGGGCTGCCTCCGCACAGGTTACTGCAAGTGAAATTTATTTGCAGTCGTAGGATACGCCGTTGGCCTCGTCGATCTTGCGGATAACGGCCCAATGCTCCTTGAAGGTGATCGGAACGAACTGCGCCTCGCCCGACTTGGAGAACTCCTCCAGCAGGGCCGAGCCTTCCCATGGATACGAAAAGAATGCTTCCTTTATCTTCTCCTGCAGATCAGGCTTCAAGTTGTAGACGAGGCCATAGCCGGTCGTCGGGAATGTTTGCGACTTGTACAGCGACTTCAGTTGTTCGGCCTTGACCACATCGCGCTGCAGCATGCGCTTGAGGACCGAGTTGGCAACGGCAGCGGCCGGATAATCCTTGTTGGCCACACCTAGGATCGAATTGTCATGCTTACCAGAAAACGCCGGCTCGAAGTCGGTGCCGGCCACCATTCCATAGTCGGCCTTAAGGATGGCTGATGGTGCCTTGAAACCCGAGTTTGAAGTTTCTGATGTGAAGGCCAGCTTCTTGCCCTTGATGTCCTCAACTTTCTCGATGCCCGAATCCGGATAGGTGATGATCTCCATTTCGTATCCGAATGAACCGTCCCCTGACGCCATCATCGTGAAAGGGCTGAACCCGGCGCAGGCCACCGCGAGCGGATTGGACCCGGTGTTGAAACCAGCAATGTGAAGGCGGCCCGCACGCATCGCCTCGATCTGGGCGGCGTTCGACTGTACGGGGAAAAATTGAACCTTCTTGCCGGTCTTTTCTTCCATGTGCTTGAGGAAGCCTTCCCATACCTTGGCGTAGACAGCCGGATCTTCGACCGGGGTGTAGGCAAAGATCAGGGTTGAAGGATCGACCTGCTGCGTGGCATCGGTTGGCGTGTCGGCGACCAGATCGCCGTTTGCATCCTGGTAGCGCGAGTCAAGCTTGAACTCGGCACTGGCCGGCATCGTGAATGCGAGCAGGACGGCTGCGAGCAATAACAAACGTTTCATGAAAGGCTCCCTGTGTCAGTTTTCGTCCGCCCCCCACTGCTTGTGCAAGGCGGCGCGGTCTGTGCCGCTTAGTGCTGAAAGATTGCTGTCATATGACAATGGAATCAAGTGATTTTGGCCCTCGGCTTCGGAATTGAATGATTTTGCTGATAAGCAATCATGGCGAATGCAGCAGACTGATATCCGACACTGCAGGGACTTTGGTACCCTGTTGCCCGTTGACAGCTTGCAAGACGGCCTTATCTGAGGAGATGTGAATGACCGAGCCAGGGTCGAAACCTGCCGGTTTCGATTGGCGCCAAGAATGTCCACAGCACCCCCGAAAGCGGTCATTGTTTCGCAACTGCAGCGAAGGTCGGCTCTCCGCCCAAATTGACATCGGCACTAACGGCCCAAAGCAGACATGGGCGCAGCAGCAAGCTAAGTCGGTTTGCCCCTCGAAAGCGGACATCACGAGGATAGCAAAATGCTAGGCTAATTTATGAGTACACGCCCTAATAGCAAGTGAGTTTACCGCACCCAAGCGTCGTCAAGTGGTCAATGCCCCTCTGAAAGTGCTCAAGGCAGCGCATGAAAAGACTGTATGGAAGCTCCGGACAGTCGCGCTGAAGGGGTGGCTGTTTAATTTTCACTCCTATAGATTCGATACGCGAATCTGCCTGATCGGAAGTACCTGATGAAAGAAGAGATCAACCAACCAAAACACCAACCTGAATCCACGATTGCTGACGCAGTGATGCCGCCTGACATGGCATTGGCCTGTGAGGTTGCCGGAACGGTGAAAGCTGGCCGAGATGCAGCGACACTGATTGTTCTGGGAGTGCTGGCGGGTTCGTTCATTGCACTTGGAGCTGTGTTCATGACGGTCGTCACGACTGGAGGTAGTGACCTGCCATGGGGCGTTTCACGCCTTCTTGGCGGTTTAGTATTCTCCACAGGACTTATCATGGTGATCGTAGGTGGGGCTGAGCTGTTTACCGGTGACTCTTTGATGATAGTTGCCTGTGCAAGTCAGCGCATTTCGATTGCTGCACTGCTGCGCGCGTGGGGGCTAGTCTATGGCGGAAACATCATCGGCGCGGTCGGCACTGCCATATTGATTTATCTATCAGGTCAACACGGTTTCAACGTTGGAGCGGTTGGCAAGAATGCCCTGTCAATCGCATCAGCAAAGGCATCTCTGCCAACCGTGCAGCTGTTCTTTCTGGCCGTGCTCTGCAATGTGCTGGTTTGCCTGGCTGTCTGGATGTCTTTCGCTGCCAAAAGCATTAGTGGCAAGGTCATGGTCATCGTTCCTCCAATCACCGCATTCGTGGCGGCGGGTTTTGAGCATTCGATAGCCAATTTGTATTTTCTGCCCTACGCCTTACTGATCAAATCGTGGGCCGAGCATGGTTTCTGGAGTGCCATCGGGGAGGACGCATCGGTATATTCAATGCTGACCCTAGGCAATGCCGCTCACAATGTTGTTGTTTCGACAATTGGAAATCTCATCGGCGGCAGCCTGATGGTGGGGGCTGTTTACTGGTTTGTGTATCTGCGATCAAGAAAAGCTTAGCTTGTCAGCTGACGCCGCAAAGACGTTGAGAATGCGTGGCTTTTCGCGCGCCAAACTGCATGAGTGCCGATTATTTCTAAGCCGCCACGACCGCTATCGGATAACAAGCACAAGCGTCTGGTGCGCGGCAGATGGGCGTCTTTTTCTGAAAATCCTGTGACAATCAACCTTGCCGAGGAGAGTTGTGCCGAATGGAACAAGAAAGCGCTGACCGGCTAAAGTTAGCTCTTATACTTATTGCAGTTACCGGCCTAATGTCGGGCATTGCCTTACATTTCGAAGGCAATGCCGATCTGGCTGACATCGCCTGGGTCGTCGCGGTCATTCCGGTGCTGGTGGCCCTTCTGGTGGAGATACTGCGCAGCCTGTGGCAGGGCGAAGTCGGGCTCGACATTGTCGCCGCGCTGTCGATGACGGCAGCGCTTGTGTTCGACGAAACGCTGGCGGCAGCCGTCGTCGCCGTAATGTATTCCGGTGGGACCTTTCTCGAAAGCTTTGCCGAGGGCCGTGCCCGGCGCGAGATGCACGCCCTCTTGTCGCGTGTGCCCCGAACCGCAACCCGGCACAGGAACGGCGGCCTCGAGGAGGTGCCGCTGGGTGACATCGAACCGGGTGACATGTTGCTGATCCGGCAGGGCGATGTGGTGCCGGTGGATGGCTCGGTTGCGTCAGATGGTGCCTTCGTTGATACCTCGGCCCTAACCGGTGAATCGCTACCAGCGCGCCTGTCCCGCGGGACAGAGGCCATGAGCGGTTCGACCAACGCGGGCGAGCCGTTCGACCTGACCGCGACGCGCCTTGCCAAGGAAAGCACCTATGCCGGGATTGTGCGCCTGGTCGAGGAAGCACAGCGCTCCAAGGCGCCGATGGCGCGGCTGGCAGATCGCTGGTCGTTGGGTTTTCTGGCCGTGACTGTCGCCATCGCCTTTGCCGCATGGTGGTTCACGGGCGATCCGATACGGGCTGTGGCGGTCCTGGTCGTGGCGACGCCTTGTCCGCTGATCCTGGCCGTGCCGGTCGCTCTGGTCGCAGGCCTTTCACGCGCGGCGCATTTCGGCGTTTTGATCAAGGGCGCAGGGGCCCTTGAGACGATGGCGCGGATCCGGACCCTTATACTCGACAAGACCGGCACCCTGACGGATGGGCGACCGCAGATCGTCTCGATCGATAGCCACGACGGCATGGGCGAAGACCATATTCTTCGTCTCGCTGCGGCACTCGATCAGGCATCGAAACACCCCGTTGCGCAGGCCATCGTCGCGGCGGCTAAGGCGCGTGGCCTCCCGCTTCCAGTGCCCTCCGAGGTGGCGGAGATCCCGGGCGAAGGGGTCGTTGGGAGCGTCGAAGAACACAAGGTTTTTGTTGGCGGCGACGACTTTGTAGCGCGACGTGTTGGACGGTCGTCTGGCAACCATCCGGCGCTTGCTGCGGGCTCTGTCATCGTTGCCGTGGCAGTCGATGACCATATGGCGGGTCATCTTGTCATGGCAGATCCCCTGCGAGAGGGCGCAGGCGCGATGCTTGCCGGACTGCGCCGGGAAGGGATCGAGCGCATTCTGTTGGCGACTGGCGACCGGGCCGCGGTGGCGGAGCACGTGACCGAGGGCCTTGGTCTCGACGGGCTTCGGGCAGGCCTGTCGCCCGACCAAAAGGTTCTGTTGGTCCTGACTGAGCGAAAGAACGGCCCTGTGATGATGGTCGGTGATGGCGTCAACGACGCGCCTGCACTCGCTGCCTCGGATGTGGGTGTAGCGATGGGTGCCCGGGGTGCCGCCGCCTCGGCAGAGGCAGCCGACGTCGTGTTGCTGGTCGATCAGATCGATCGGCTCAGGTCGGGGATCGAAATCGCCCGTCGCTCCCGCCGCATCGCCGTTGAAAGCGTTGTTGCAGGGATCGGCTTGTCAGTTGCGGGTATGATCGCTGCGGCCTTAGGATACCTGACACCGGTTCAGGGGGCGCTGCTCCAGGAGGTGATCGACGTGGCCGTCATCCTGAATGCACTGCGCGCACTACGAATTGTACCGCATGACCCAATGACTTCGGAGAAGTAGCTCGGCATTGATTCTCCTGGCGGACTGTTTTCCACTCTTGTGTCTGTTTTCGCGGCAATCACACCCTAGACCAAACGAAAGACATGTTGACCGCAAGGACATCTTACTCACGCAAAGTAGACCTTTGAGATCGGCGCAGCGAAGGTCGGCTCTCCGCCCAAATTGACGGTGGCGCTAACGGCCCAGAGCCGACATTAGGCCATCATTTCCGACGCAGCGGTGCGGCCAATCATTCCGGACATTCGCTGCAGGAGCGAAGTGCAAGGTATTGTGGACGACCGCAATGCGGACAAAGTTGCCGTGGTTTTTTCGATCACCAATGACAGCTTCGCGACTCTAAGCAGACAATTCATCGACACTCCTGCGGCATTTGACTTTTCTATATAATGAGTGAAGGTCAGGGACTTGCGTTCTATCTCATCTCTGATCTCGTATGCTGTAGAGATTGTCGA
>CAWBEX010000008.1:0-754901 GCA_963787895.1 uncultured Alphaproteobacteria bacterium
CCAGGCAACTCTGGATGGATCGGAATGGTACAGATTGAAACTTGTAGCCATCTCGGTTCCGCTCAGCTTCCAAAGCAAAGGAAACACTCGTGAAACAAAGTCGGAAAAGATCGCGGCTACAATGGCCAAGCGATGACGACGTAAACACTCTGGGCGCTTGTTTTTGTTGTCGTACTTACAACTACTAACAGTATCGCGAGATGCACTATGAACCCGGTTACCGATGGAGAAGAAGCGCCCTATCGGGATAGTCAAATAACCGCACCGCCAATCCAGGCGAAGTTGGCAGATACCGCTGGCCGATTGGTTCAGCGCCGCATTGGATATGCTACCAAAATAGCTTCCTCAGAGTACGGCGAAGAATGAATTCTGAACTGTCCCAAACCGAAAACAATCATACCTCAGATCGAATGAGTTCACAAACTCCAGTACAAGCAGGTCCCTGCGTACATTCTCTGGCGGAACTGCCGATTTCACATCGACCAGCACGCCACCAATTCGAATCCGGTTGGTCAGCTTGGAGAAATCCTGCAGATATGCCCGGTGATTTACCGCGAGAATGACTGCATCGACATCATTTATGTCCGCCTCGTCACTGAGGTGCACATCATATTCGTGCATTGCGTCTTCATTGGACACCATCGGGTCATGCACCAGAGGCTCTATGCCATAGTCCCTGAGTTCACGAATGATATCGATCACTTTTGAATTGCGCAGGTCAGGTACATTTTCCTTGAAGGTCAATCCCAGCACGGCGACCCTCGAACCACCTGTCATCAACTGACGCTCGATCAGCAGTTTAACCGTCTTGCGAGCGACAAACCGCCCCATGTCGTCATTGATGCGCCTGCCTGCCAGAATGACTTCAGGGTGGTGTCCAACTGCTTCCGCCTTGCTGGTCAGATAGTAGGGATCAACACCGATACAGTGCCCACCGACCAGGCCGGGTGTAAACTTCAGGAAATTCCATTTCGTACCGGCCGCTTCAAGCACGTCCTTGGTACGAATACCCATGCGCTCAAAAATCAGTGAAAGTTCGTTCATCAGCGCAATGTTGATATCGCGTTGAGTGTTTTCGATAACCTTGGCAGCCTCGGCCACCTTGATGGAACTCGCCTCAAACACGCCAGCTTCTATGATCGCACCATAAACCGCAGACACCCTGCGCAATGTAGCGGGATCTTCGGCCGAAACAACCTTTACAATCTTCTCAAGCGTATTGTCCTTGTCGCCGGGGTTTATGCGCTCTGGCGAATACGCAAGCTTGAATTGACTCCGCTGCAATCCCGACAACTCACTGAGCAGCGGGCCGCAGATTTCTTCAGTCACTCCGGGAAATACAGTTGATTCAAAAACGATCACATCGTCAGGCTTCAGGTAAGGCGCTATGGACTTGCACGCACTGCGAATCGGACCGAGGTCGGGTCTCTTGTCCTCATCAACCGGCGTTGGAACAGTGACCACTATGAAGCTGGCATCTGACAGAATTGCCGGATCGCTGGAACACACAAGACGGCTTTGTTTCAAAACCTCAGGTTCAACTTCACCTGTCCAGTCATGCCCCTCGTTAATCGCATTGACCCGCTTTTCAAACACATCAAAGCCGACGACTGACTTGCACTTGCGTGCGAACGCAACTGCCAGCGGCAAACCCACATAACCCAGACCAATTACCGCGATCCGCTCTGAGATCACGTCCACATCCGCCGCTCTTTCCAAGCCCCTCGCCCTCTCAACTTTCCATGCAATGACAACTGCCTATTGAGCTGCCACTACCACATTTTCATCATAAGCCGTCAGCACAGACAGTACTTTGCGAAGCTGCTTCCTGTCGCGCCCCGCAATTGCCGCGGAAAGCTCCCCCAAGCGTACCTCTATCTCGTCGAAACCTGAGAACCTCTCCCTGGACATATTGATTCGCGGATGAAAGGTAGTCTCGATCTCCTCGCCAACAAAGAGCTCTTCGTAAAGTTTTTCGCCTGGTCGCAGACCCGAAATGACAACCTCGATGTCACCTGAAGGATTGTTGCTGTCACGCGTTGTCATGCCTGACAGATGAATCATGCTGACAGCCAGATCATAGATGCGAACCGGCTCGCCCATGTCGAGCACAAATACTTCACCCCCCTTTGCCATCGCGCTCGCCTGAAGCACTAGCTGGGTTGCCTCGGGAATGGACATGAAAAACCTGGTGATATCCTTATGTGTAACGGTAACAGGACCGCCGCTCTTGATCTGTTCACGGAAACGCTGCACAACCGAACCTGACGAATCCAGCACATTACCAAACCGCACGATGCCGAATCTTGTCTCATGACCATCGCGGTCTGCCAGCGCCTGGATGAACAGCTCCGCCGCTCTCTTGCTGGCACCCATCACACTCTTTGGGCGCACAGCCTTGTCTGTCGAGATCATCGTGAAACGTTTGACGCCCGCGTTCACTGCCGCCATTGCGACATTGCGTGTGCCGATAACATTGTTCTCAACACCGACAACCTCATTGTCTTCCAGCAATGGTACATGCTTGTAGGCTGCCGCGTGAAACACGGTATCTATATCGTGTGCGGCAATGACTTCAGCCAGCACGTCCGGCTGCAGCAGGGAACCAATTGCCGCTGCAATTTCAGGCCGGTCGCCTTCATCCAGTTTCCCGGTCAGTTCCAGCAGCTCCGACTGGATAGCAAACAGCGCAAACTCCGAATGGTCCAGTATTACAAGTTTGCGCGGCTTGTGGTGAACCACCTGGCGGCAGATTTCAGACCCGATTGAACCGCCACCACCCGTTACAAGAATACTTGCCCCTGCAACTGCCTCACTGACCAATTCAGGTTTCGGCGGCACAGGATCACGCGACAGCAGGTCATTTACCTCGATCGGCCTGATGTCAGACACCGAAAAGCGTCCCGTGGCGAGCTCTGCCGGAGATGGAATCGTTTTAACCACCACCGGATGCTCAGACAGCAACTCGATCGCTGCTACCCTTTCAGCTCTCGTCGCTTCCGGCATGGCCATGAAGATTTCTTCTATGCCGTGCTTTTCGATGATCGCTTTCAGCCTGCTGGTCTCATGCACCCTGAGGGAAGCAATCGTGCGCCCAGCCAGCCCTGGCGCATCATCAATCAGTGCAACCGCCCGGTAATGCGGGTTGCCTCTGAGTGAATGCACAAGCGCAATGCCCGCTTCGTTAGCGCCGAAAACAGCCACATTGCGTCGCTGTGTACCGCGGCCAATCAAAGGTGCCGGCATCTGCTGCACCTGCAAAATGAGCATCGCCATCGCCTGCCTGCCTATGAGCAGCAATCCGAACAATATAGCCCAGTAGATCAGACCCACTGAACGCGGCAGGAAACGAACACCACTGAGATAGGCGAGCGAAAACCACACAATGGCGGCCAGGCCGGCACCAGCAAGCAGCTTGACTACAGTACGATGGTCCAGATAACGGATGACTATCCGGTAGACTCCAAGAGCATGCAGACCAAGAAGTCCGCCGATGACAGCGAGCGTTGCAATGAACAACACTTGCGCGTCTATGGGCCAGTAAAGCGTGTCCAGGCGAATGGCAAAACCAGCCCATAGCGCGGCAAACATGGCCACCGCATCATAGCTCATGACCAGCACAAGCTTGCGCCACCGGCCCAGCGCGGACAGATTCTTGATCACTTGCAGCACGAGTTAGTCCATTCTCCCCGAAAATCTGCCTAACAGCAGAATGAATGAATTGGCACCCGTTGATCTTCTACCCGCTAGCACCGGGGGTCGACATTCGCACCAGCGTCTGCCAGAACCTCGCATACGATGTGTTTGAACGCGTTCGCTCTGATTTTCAAGCTTTCCGGCACAATTGTTGGATGCACTTCAACCATCAGGCTTGTTCTGCCAAGTTGCTCGGCCACTGGCAGAGCGGATTGCTGCAAATCTTTGAATGCTGCCTCGCGGTAGATTTCTGAGCATGAGCCAGAAAACACCTTCAAACCTTTTTTACCCGCCCTGGCAAGAATTTCATCCCTTACCGCTTCCACATTGGGCAACGCGGCGTCCAGATAGCTGTAGAACTTGTAGAATGCATGACGATAGCCCTGGGCCGGCAACGGGACATGAAGATGCCGGATACCACGCAACTGTTCAGCCCAGATCATTGCGTTGTGCGTTCTCTTTCGCGTCCATTCCTGCATCTTTTGCAGTTGGCACAACCCGATTGCAGCCTGCATTTCTGTCATTCGCCAGTTGGTGCCGATGCTGTCATGCAGCCAGCGAAAACCAGGCTTTTCCGGTGGTGTATTGACCGTATCCCAGTTCTTCCCGTGGTCCTTGAATGACCAGGCCTGTTGCCATTCATCCTTGTCCTGAAAAATGGTGAGCCCGCCTTCACCGCCTGTGGACATGATCTTGTCCTGACAAAACGAAAATGCAGCCGCATGGCCAAAGCTGCCAGCCATCCTGTCACCAATCATGGCGCCATGCGACTGGGCGCAGTCCTCTATTACCTTTAGTCCGTGCTTTTCTGCCAGCGCCATTATGGCAGGCATATCGCAGGGCCAGCCCGCAAGATGAACCGGAATGATGGCCTTGGTCCTCGGCGTAATCACCTTGGCGATCGTGTCCGGCGTGATGTTGCCGCTATCAGCGTCAATATCAGCAAACACTGGAGTGGCACCAACCAGGCTTACTGAAGAAACCGAAGCCATAAAGCTGCGTGGCGTGACGATGACTTCATCGCCCGGACCAATGTTGAACGCCCTCAGAGGAAGTTCAATCGCAAGCGAACCGTTGGCCAGCGCAACACCATGCCCAACGCCAACATAATTCGAAAAGACCGTTTGAAAGTCCTTCACCAAATGGCCAGTCCACTGGTTCACCTTGCCCGAACGCAGAACCGTGGTTACAGCCTCAACCTCATCGTCAGCGTAGAACGGCCAGGCTTCCGTATCCGAAACTGCGAGACTGCCAGGCTGTTCAATTGACACGGTAGTAGTCCTTGTACCATTCGATGAAGCGTTCGATACCTTTCGCCAAAGGAGTTGAGGGTTTGAAACCCACATCCCGCATCAGCGCATCCACATTGGCATGAGATTCCGGTACATCGCCGGGTTGCATTGGCTCAAATATCTTTTCAGCTTCACGGCCCAGCGCCTTCTCCACCAGCCCAATCATGTGCATCAGGTCTGTCGGGTCATCGTTGCCAATATTATAAACCCGCCACGGCGCAGAACTGGTGCCGGGATCAGGATTGAAGCCGTCCCATGCGGGCTCGGGTTCAGCAGGCTTGTCCAGCGTGCGGATTACACCTTCAACAATGTCGTCAATGTAAGTGAAATCCCGGCGCATATTGCCATGATTGAACACTGTGATCGGCTTACCTTCAACAATGGCCTTGGTGAACAGAAACAGCGCCATGTCCGGCCGGCCCCATGGGCCGTACACGGTAAAGAACCGCAGACCTGTCGTCGGCAACCTGAACAGATGGCTGTAGGAATGCGCAATTAGCTCATTGCATTTTTTGGTCGCCGCATAAAGGCTGACCGGGTGGTCAACCGACTGGCCAACCGATGATGGCTTTTCAAGATTGGCCCCATAAACCGAACTGGATGATGCATAGACAAAATGCTCGGCCTCGATGTCCTTGGCGTTCTGCAGAATATTGAAGAAGCCGATCAGGTTGGCATCAACATAGTCTTCGGGGTGAGACAGCGAATGTCGCACGCCCGCCTGCGCTGCGAGATGAACAATCCGCTTTGGCTTGTGCTTGGCGAACAGCGCGTCCATTGCAGCCCGGTCGGCCAGATCAGCGCGAACCATTTCAAAACCCGGCAACTCGGCAAGCATCGCTGCACGCGCTTCCTTCAATGAAACGTCATAATAGGTGTTAAAATTGTCCAACCCCACAACCTGCCTGCCCTGCTGCAACAATGCGCGCGCAACATGAAAGCCTATAAAGCCGGCAGCTCCAGTGACAAGAATTGGGGAATCGGACATCTATGCTCTCAATCGGTCAGCTACAGGCTGGGTTGATACTGGTCAAACCGGCAGAACGCAATTACCAATGGACGCAGCGCAAGTTTACTTCAGTAATCTGGCAGGATTCCCAACCACAGTTGTATTCGCGGCCACGTCCCGCGTTACAACAGCACCCATACCAATTATGGCACCCCTACCTATCACGAGAGGTTTGCCTGGCGAGCCCTGCCTCAAAACAGCACCAGTTCCGACATATACAAGGTCTTCGACAACTATATTCCCATTGCAATTCACCCTCGGTGCAAAGGTGACGTAATTCCCAATATGACAGTCATGAGCAACATAGGAATATATATTTGCATGAAAGTGTTTTCCAATTTTGCAGTTTGAAGTAAAAATAGAATTAGCGCATGCAATCAAACCATCGCCCTGCTCGTCGACAAGATACTGCTCATGTGATTTTGCAATAACATCAACAAATTCAACCCCTGCATCTTCGCATTTTAGGGCCAGTTTCTGACGTAAACTGCAATCTCCAATTGCAATTGAAAATTTTCGCGCTTCAGCGACGGCTTGTTCAAATCCTACAACACGAACATTATTCACTAGTTTGCCATACATGGCAGTGGCGTCATCAACAAATACAATATCAACACCGAGCCCGTATTGCTGATATATTAAGGGAAGCACCTCGCGAGCAAACCCTCCGGTACCGTATACAGCAAATTTGGGTTTAGCATTCGCCACTACACAATCCTCAAGAGTTCCGCGATTTATGATTCTGGTTGCCCATGAACTCCGGCATGGTTGCGTGGCCTTCAGCCGATGTATTGCGGCTGCCAAGAACACTCAAGACCGTCTTCAGCAGTATCTTCAAATCCAGCCAGAATGACCTGTTCTCGACATACCACACATCATGCTCGAATTTCTCTTCCCAGCTAAGCGCGTTGCGTCCGTTGATCTGCGCCCAGCCGGTTACGCCGGGGCGTACTTCATGTCTGCGTTTCTGACGTTCGCTGTATAAAGGCAAATACTGCATCAGCAAAGGCCGCGGACCAACAAGGCTCATTTCACCCTTCAGCACATTCCACAGCTCCGGCAATTCATCAAGGCTGCTGGCGCGCAGGAACTTGCCGAATGATCCCAGCCTGTCTTCGTCAGGCAACAACTTGTTGTTTCCGTCGCGCTCATCACTCATGCTGCGGAACTTGATCATCTTGAACGGCTTACCGTTCAGACCAGGCCTCACCTGTCGAAACAGAACGGGCCTGCCCAGCTTGAAGGCAATCAGCAGGGCAAGCATAGCAATTAATGGAGCTAACACGACCAGCGCACTTGCAGATATGAGGATGTCAAATATGCGTTTCAAAAAAACCACTCAATGCGCTTCTGCCTGACCTAGCTTCATTTGCTCAGCGTGCAGCGTATTTTTAATGATGCGAAACTTCCCACTCTTTTCTCTGGGAATATCAGTGACATGTATAACTTCAATTCGCATTTTCTTGCCGGTGCGCGCTTGCATCGCACCAATCAGTTTTCGCTCTTGAACTTCACTAAACGCATCATTGGTTACGAGCCTCAATATAATCTTGCTGGGCTGACTTTGCTCAATCTGAAAACAAACGATCCCCTTTACGTCTTTGGTGCTGTTACTGAGGTTGCCAAGATTGACCTTGCCGTATTCAGGTGACCACAAGAAATCAGCTGTCCGCCCTCCAATTTCTTCAACAATCTGGAACGGCCACCCACATGAGCAGCTCCGGTTCTTTGAAGCCAGCCCTATCACGTCACCGATCCGGTATCTGATCAGTGGTGTGCCATGAGTTGTAAAAGAAGTGACGAGCAATTCACCATGGTTGGCTGGCATAAGGGTTTCATCGACTATCTCAAAAATACCTGACAAAGGATGCATATGAAGAGACCCTTGGGGACACTCGATTATGAAAGGCGCACCTTCTGACGAAGCATATTGGTCTCTTGTAATACACCCAAGCACATCGCCTATAATGTCTCTATGCACTTGCTGAACTGCTTCAGCAGTCGGAAAAAATACCTTCACCTTGCCGGGATACTTCAAGCCCTTCTGTTGCGCGATGATGCAAATTTCCAGAAGGCTTGACGGGAAACCAACTATGAACTCAGGGCGAAAATCGCACAGTGCCTTCCAGTAAACTTCAAAATTTCTTTCATTTATATGGAATGTGGAAAAGAACCTTATCTTGTTGATCCAGTCGTCCCGGAAGCAAATTCCTCTTGTGAGGTCTTTTTCTCGTGTCAGGTCCTTACCGCTGAACCAAGCCGTTCTTGATCCAAGCTCCCAGCCATACAGAGATCGAAACCAGTCCAGCATGGCAAATCGCTGCTGAGTATCTGCCCATGTGTAGAAAACTTTCAAGGAAGCGCCCGTGGTTCCCCCGGTGTAACTTTCGTGCCCCTGTCGCGATTCGACGGTTGCGATTCTTGAAAGGTTATCAACCAGGTCTCTCTTCTCCAGTACTGGAAATGATTCAAGGCTATCAGCAGTACCACTGCCATTGTACCAGCTGGAGTGTTCGATGCTGTACGCCAGAAAATCCTTGAGACGCTGTTTTTGCACCTTACTAATTTGCTGAGGAGACCATTCCACGCAATCTTGGAAACAGCGCCGCCATTGCTCGTATTCGCCGGCTCTTCGCTTTCTCCATTGACGATCATTGTACAAGCTAATTAGCAGGTTCTGTACTAGTACCGGAGCCCACTTGAAAATTGCTTCTTTCATCCTTCTACTTCTTCCAGACCCGCGTGCTTGATAATAGCTGCATTCACCTTCTTAACATCATATTTCCGCTCTGCAATTTCGCGAGACCTTTGCCCCATCGGCGCAATCAGTTGAGGATTTTCAATCAGATTGATCATGGCTGTGCATAGTGCAGATGTATCCCGCGGCGGTACCAGATATCCGTTTTCACCATGTATGACGGTTTCCCGACAACCCGGTGCATCGGTCGTAATGATGGCGCGCCCCATGGCCATGGCCTCCAGAACCGACCTTGGCGTACCCTCCCTGTAGGATGGCAAGACATAAACCGACGCACCTGCAATTGCTGGACGCACATCTTCCAACTTACCAAGAAACCTCACACCTGATGCCTTGATCTGTTCCAACTCTTTTTGAGTGATGCTGTCCGGGCTCTCATCCAGATAACCCACAAGGCCAATGACCACATCAGGATATTTGCTCTTGATCACACTGGCAGCTTCGGCAAATTCACGAATACCCTTGTCTCCGAGCAACCGCGCAATCATCAGGAATGAGGGTCCATCAGGTAGAGACGTCTGCCTGAAGTGCCGAATATCGATGCCGGAGCCGTTGATGATATCTACTGGCACGGCCTGATCAAGCAATTTAAGCCTTGAAAATTCATCCCTGTCATCAGGGTTCTGAAACAGCACTTTGCTGGCTTTGCCGAGTGCAATTGCATAAAGACTTGACGCAATGATTCGGCTGATGACACGGCGCGGTTCATTGCCGCCCGTAAACGCGAATCCCAATCCGGTTATGATCGGCATGACGGTGGGAACACCTGCTGCATGCGCAGCAAGAGTGCCCCAGATTACCGGTTTGATCGTGTAGGGGATGACAACGTCTGGCTTGTATTCAGCAAAGACGGCTTTCAATCTGCTGTACGTTGCCCAGTCGCCGAACGGGTTCAAGCCGCTGCGGCTTATCGTAACTGAAACAGGTTCTGCCCCGAGTCCCTTCAATTGCTGCGCAAGCTCTTCAGAAATATTCGGGGCCATTGCAATCACTCGATGGCCCCTGGATGCAATCGCAGCGATCATGGAGCCCCGGAAGTTGACCAGCGATGGCGCATAAGCACCAAGAAGTGCAACTGTCTTCATATTTTCTACCAGGCTTGATGGAGCAGTTGGAACCGCCTACGTACGACGCGTTGCAAGATTTGCCATTGAAGTCTGTTCGATTCGCGTTTGCGAACCAACTGGCCGACCTGTTGGCGTGCGCAGCTTGTAATGGGACACGATGCTGCAAAGCGTAAGGAAAAAGAAGGCAATCCAGAACTCGCGCTTACGAAGGTGATAGGTGTAGGCCCAGGAAACGAACAGACCAATCAAGAAAGGCGAAAAGTAAAATGAAAACAATGCTTCCCTGCAGTGCCTGCCTGCAGCTTTCAAGGTGCTGAAAATCAGGTTCAGTGCAAAAAGTGCATACGTACATACGCCTGCAATTCCCAACTGCGCAGCAATACCAAGATACGTGCTGTGCAGCTCATACTTTTTGGTATACGTACCGATAATGTTCCCCCAACCAGCTCCCAATAACGGGTAATCGCTGATCGCTTGATACGTTGCTATCAAATTGTCCTGCAGGAACCCTTCCTGAAATCTTTCAATGGCATCAGCGCTCAATTTCGCACGATATCGCCATTCAAAATATTTAACATTCTCGACACCCCACTGAAACATGAGGCTTACAAGAGGGGCAAACAAGGCAATTACAAGAATGAGCAGCAATGCTTTTGACTTGTCGTCTTTGTCGCCAACCGTCATCAGCATAATCAGCAACAAGGCGACACCAACGCCGAAGCCGACAAATGCGGCGCGCTTGAATGTAAATACGAATGCAATCAGAATGACCACCAACATTGCATAGGTCAGCAAGTTGCGCTTGATCATGCCCGACAATAAGGCGGGGACAAGCACCGCCAAGGCTAGACCATGGAAACTCCCGGACTGGCCTGAGTTTCGAAACGTGCCAACAACACCTCCTGTAATACGGCCAGAAAACAGGCTCGGGAAAAGCAGGTATTGCACCAGTCCTGCAAGTGCCAGAAGCGTGCATGCAGCAAAGAACGCAAAGAAAACCGACGACACGATATCCACTTTTGAATTCATGGTTATATTCAATAGCGCCAGCGACACGGCCCAGATGAACATATGGACGAGAAATTCAATTGTCCCTTGTGCAACATATCCCGACACGAGCAACGAAATTAGCGCAAGACCAAGAAAAGGAAGATACATCGCGTATTGCAGCGGCATGTAGAATTTGCGGCAGGACACAAGCGCCAAGCCGATGATGGCAAGGCCTACCATGTCAGAATAGGTAAGACGTCCGAGGATGCCCTGCCCGGCTTCGCCATCCACCAGCGTATAGCCGCTGAGCAAAAAGTAGATAAAGAACAGGCCTATGGTGAAAACTTCACGCAACCTGGCATTCCCCTCAATTGATCAGCGCCTTCAAGGCAGTGGCAATTCTGTGAGATGCCCTGCCATCGCCAAACACGTTTACCACATCCCCGCCCGGCCACACCAGCAAGCCTTCAATTCCCCGGGCAATTGCATCTGCATCAGCACCGGCAAGCTTTGCCCAGCCCATGGCCACCAGTTCAAGCCATTCAGTCTGATCACGCAGGATCAAGCACGGCTTGCCATGGTAATAAGCCTCTTTCTGGACGCCGCCACTATCAGTCAGCACGAGGCGGCATCCGCGCTCCAGTGCGATCATGTCCAGATACCCCACCGGATCAATTACCTTGACGCATGACGGCATTTCAATGCCATACGCACAAAGTCTCACCCTTGTTCGCGGATGCAGCGGCCATACAATCGGCAATGGTGATCTGGCCAGCCCTGCCATGATTTGTGCCAGACGGGCTTCGTGATCCGTATTTTCCTGACGGTGGATCGTGGCCAGAATAAACTCGCCCGCTGTCAGTCCGGCATCCTCAATTACCGTGCTCCTTGCTTCTGCCGCTGCTGCAAAATTCAAGGCAGCATCATACATGACATCGCCAACCTCTATGACCTTGCTGCCAGCAATGCCTTCCTTGGCGAGATTGCCGGTGGCCACATCCGATGTCGTAAAAAGCAAGTCGCTGGCATGGTCAGTCAAAACCCGGTTGATTTCTTCCGGCATGGCCCTGTTCCAGGACCGCAAGCCTGCTTCCACATGCGCCACAGGGATGTGCAACTTCACTGCCGCCAGCGCACCGGCAAGTGTTGAATCCGTATCGCCATAAACCATCACAGCCGCAGGTTTTTCCACCTGCAGTAGGGCTTCAATCTTCTCGATCATGCGGCCTGTATTCTGACCATGACTGCCACCGCCGATCCCCAGATTATGCGCCGGTTCGGCCATACCCATCTCGGAAAAGAAGACATCAGACATGTTTGCATCATAGTGCTGGCCCGTGTGCACCAGCACCTCTTCAAGACCCGCCGATGACAATGCCGACGATACCACAGCCGCCTTGATGAACTGGGGGCGCGCACCGACCACTGTCAGAATTTTCCGGCCTTCAGAAGTCATGCAAAATGACCTGCCAATGCTTCAACTACTTTGTCCTGCTCAGCTTCCAGCAAATCCGGCCCCATAGGCAGGCTCAGAACATGCTGGCTCATCCAGGCAGCAACAGGCGTTTCTTCACCACCAGCAATATCGACATATGCTGGCTGCGCATTGAGAGGCCCCGGATAATGCACAGCCGTTGGTATGCCGCGTTCCTTGAGAGTGGCAATAACTCTTTCACGCTTTGGAACAACTATCGTAAATTGCGCATGCACATTGGTGCAATCCTGTGGCATTGGCAAAAGACGAGGGCCCTCAAACTCGTTCAAGGCGTCATCGTTGGTAAACACAGAAGCGCACGGGACTTTATCCAGTATCTGGTGATGATACCGCTTGCCAAGCCGCACGCGCTCTTCAACCTCTTGGGCAAAGCGTGGCCATTTGGCCAGCAGCACCGCGCACTGCAAGGTATCCATGCGCCCGCCGACACCGATTCTGGTGTGAACATAGCGCTGGCTTTGCCCATGGACGCGGGTTTCGCGGCATGCTCGTGCAATCTCGTCATCATCTGTGAACAACGCGCCGCCATCGCCATAACAACCCAGCGGTTTCGATGGAAAGAAACTGGTGCATCCTATCGTCGACAACCCACATGACCGTCTCGATTTCAGCATTGAGCCAAAGCTTTGTGCCGCATCTTCAATGACCGGAATATCACCATGCGCAGCAGCAATGGCGTTTACCTCATCCATATCGGCAGGCTGACCGTAAAGGCTGACAGGAATAATGGCTTTGGTACGTGGAGTGATCAGCCGCTCCAGGTTGACCGGGTTCAGGTTTGCTGTCAGCGGATCAATGTCAGCAAATACAGCAGTGGCACCAAGCAGTACTATGACCTCAGCGGTAGCGACAAAACTAAAAGGGGTGGTAATCACTTCATCACCCGGCCCAACGCCCAGCGCCATCAGCGAAATCAACAAGGCTTCTGTGCCGCTGGCAACACTGACGCAGTGCTTCACGCCCACATAGCCTGCAAGCGTTTGCTCCAGCTCGGCAACTTCCGGGCCCATGATGTATTGGCCGTGCTCCAGCACTGCCGCCATGCGCCGGTCCAGCTCAGACCGGATCGCCGCCTGCTGCCGCTTTAAGTGAATGAATTGCATGTACTGCGGCTCCCCAGGCCTGAGTCGTATTCATACATGTGATCAAATATCTGAACTCGTTCGACAAAAGCCATGTAGCAAATAACTGCGCGAAGATTGGTTTTCAGAGGTTCAAAGGCAACCTGTCATCAATTACAGCTTCTTTACAACCCGTGCAGGGGACCCAACTATAACTTGACGACCTTCTACAAAGCTTTTGGTAACAACCGAACCTGCACCAACTATAGTTAAATCTCCCAAAACTACACCAGGCAAGATAACACTGTTCATTCCAATCCAGCACTTCTTGCCCAATTCGATAGGTTGCGCAGGTAAGTGTAGATCAGGGTCCAAAGGATCGTGATTTTCAGTGATCAACCCAACATTCGGGGCAATATAACAACCTTCGCCAATTTTAATGACGGCCTTGCGTGCCTGGAAGTATGAGCCAAGGCTTTGAAAATTATTTAGATCGTTTGGATGGAAAATAATGTTCTTGCCATTTACAACCTTAACCAAAGGAGAACATGGCCAAGGTACATCGCGATTAAAGCCAAGTATCTTTTGGAAAAAAATTCCACGGAGGGCAAATACATACCCACCCCAAGTTTCATCAAAAAACCTACCACTTAGATATTTTTTATCAAAAAAAATGCTCAATAAAATTTTGAGGAAAATTCTGGTCAATTTACTCAACATCGACGGTTTTTCCAATATTAAAGGCTATGAAAGTTATAAAAGAAATCAGGATAAAAAATGAAATTACATTGAATACAACAAAAATATAAAGTGTATCTGTTATATTCCAAGACCTTACTGCCGCCAAAACGAACACAAGCACTACAGCAACAAGCCTCAACACCTCCCAAATCATCAACAGTTTTTGCTTTTCCTCTACCATGAAAACCGATGCAAATGGTGACACCACAAACCGAACAGCCATAAGCCATACGAGCAGGTTTAACAGTGGTATAGCTGCATGAAACTCATCGGCAAAGAAGGTTCTCACTCCCCAGTCTCCCAGCACGTAAATGGCAATAACGCTGGCTGCTGCCATGGCAACCAGCAAGCCTGCTACGGGCGCAATATCTGCCGCTGAAAGAGGCCGGTCGCCTCTGGTCCGTTCAGCGAGGCGTTGATGAACAACACGGCCAATTGCTTGACTAAGCAATCTGGATGGAATGCCGACGAGCCTGTCGGCAAGAAAAATCAGCCCCGCAGCTTGGGCTCCATAAAGTGAACCAAAAGCGAGAACCGGAAGTTGTGTGGTGAAGGCATTTATCAGTGATGAAGGCAGTGAGTACCGGGCAAACCCGCTGTAACGCTTCATCACCGTCACAAGGCCATTGGTACAAGCCAACACCTTAAGTGTCGCGCGGACTGGCACAAAGAACTTTATCCAGACTAACGCTGCAATCACGGCTCCAACGACGTGGCCAAGAACAATTCCTTCAGACCAGATTGACAGGAACAAAAGCTGCAGGACGACCATCACGGACAACCTGAAAAATTCTATGAGGCTGTCGGCGAAGAACCTTTTCTGCCTAACAGCAAGCGCACCTGCGATCCGTTGAACTGACATGGCAATCACGCCTGCAGCAATTGCCGCGATCACCGTCGCGTCAACACGCCGATCAAGCCACTGGGTAACGGCGTGATCAAAGACCGCAAGCACCACAACGACACCAGCAACAACGAGAGCACTCAACAAGCAAAGTGCAACCACGTCCGGTATCTCTTCATCTCGCGCAATTGGCAGCGCCTGATCAAACATACAACACGAAACAGTGCCAGCCACTGCCAGTATCGCAACAAATATTCCATAGACACCAATGGCTTCCACCCCTGCCAGGGCAGAAATCAAAGGGAGTGTCAAAAACACTGCCACCTGACCAGCAAGGCGAAAGCTGGAGATCGTGAATATGTCACGAACCATCTTTCACCCCCGTTGCCTGACAATCTCATTCGCAATACCAGCCAACTTGCCTGCAAGTTCCTTGCGCGAATAAGCAGCCGTCGCAGGATCACGATCCATCATTGCAACTGGCCTACGATCCAGCTCCCCGGTCTTGTGTTGTTGCAATCGTTCTTCCAGCCAAGCAACAGCCGCTTCACTATCTCCGGGCGAAAACCGCACAGCATTACCCAATCCATCCACAACATTAGCCAGGTCATATCCATCAGGCGCCACAGCCACGATCTCACGCCGCGCAGCCATATAGTCAAAAAGCTTAGTGGTCAGCTCACTTTCAGAGCCGGGCAATGTACGCGTGATCACCACCAGCGCATCTGATCTCATCAGTGCAGGCGGCACCTGATTGTAAGGCACGCTGCCATGTGAATGGACGAAATTGCCAATCCTCCTGCGATCAACCTCAGCCTGAAACCATGCCTCTTTGGGACCATAGACATCGAACCTGAGGGTTTCAGGCGTGGCAACTCTGCGTTCAGACAAAGCTGCAATGGCATCAAGCACAACCGACGGATCACGCTCTCCACCCAGAAACTGCCCGGCGTAAATCAGAGTGAAAGGCTGATCAGCCTCCGGGTGCAAGGCCATGTGATCGCTGAAGTCTGCTTCATCATAACCGTTCATGACCACATGAACGTTGTCTGCCAATTTGGGCCACGCCTGTTTTACTTGTCGCGCCATTGCTGGGGAAACGGTGAGGATGGCATGCGCAGCATCAACCATTTTACGCTCAAGTCTGCGCTCAAACTGCCCTCGCAATCCAGCCCGGTGATAGCCCGGCTCCAGCGTCCACAAGTCCCTGAAATCCATGATATGCGGCAACGCATGTCGCCTGGCAATTTTCGCCGCAACAAGATGATTTGTTGGGTTTGGGGAAGTAGACAGTACGGCATCAGGTCTGAATTTGCCCACTGCTTCTTCTGCTGTTTTCAATGCACCTGGATACCAGACAATATCACGGTCTGGTATGAGCACCTGACGAGCTGTCTTGCGCATCAAGGCCTTTATCCGTGCTTTGACGCCCTTTGCAGACGCATTGGGATCGGCACCGGAGTATGACCGCTTGGCTTGGCCCGCAAAACTGTCCGCCACTCGAAGCACAAGACCTTCATCCTCACCAGGAGACGCAAGGCCACCCTGGCTCATTGAGTATCCGTCCTTCGAGGTTACAACTGCCACCCGCCAGCCGAAATCAGGCAGGTACTGTGCAAACTTGGCCATGCGCAAGGCCGCTGGAGATGCAATTGGAGGATAGCCATAACTGATGATTAGGAGTGTTTTCATCAAGCGGCCGACAGTTTGCAACCCTGCAGCACATATCGCTGGCCAGATGCCGCACATACAGCCTCACCCTGACCTGACACAGGCAAATCAAGCTGCTCACCATATTCGCTCATCCAGCCGATCTGGCGCGCTGGCACACCCACCATCAAAGCATAGTCAGGCACGTCGGCTCGCACCACACTGCCTGCACCCACAAACGCATAACGACCGATGGTGACACCACACACAATCGTGCAGTTGGCCCCCAGTGTTGCGCCCTGCCTTACCAACGTATCGCGGTATTCATCCTTGCGCTCAATACCGGCCCGAGGATTATAGACATTGGTAAACACCATGGACGGCCCACAAAACACATCATCTTCCAGAGTGACATTGTCATAGACCGAGACATTGTTCTGGATCTTGCAGCCATTACCAATAACGACCTTGTTGGCCACAAAGACATTCTGGCCAAGGGAAACGCCTTCACCAATGCGCGCACCAGAACACACATGCACGAAATGCCAAACGCGCGAGCCGGCCCCAATCATGGCGCCATCGTCTATAATCGCGCTTGGATGTGCCTGGTAAGACATTCGCGTCATGCCTTCACAAACGGATGAAACTCACCCACAGCCCCAAGCGGTGTGCCGGTGCGAATGCTGGCAACAGTTTCAACTGCCGTGCGGCTTTCGGCAAGCCCGAAGCCACGGCCTGCCAAAACCTCCTCATAGCTGCGTGTATGCAGATCTGTAAATCCGCCCGAAAATTCAATCTCTTCGCCATCGCATGTTATGGAACGGTACGTGCGCTGGCCACCTTCGCGTGCTTTCGCAGGCACATCTTCCAGATCAATCGACAGAAACCAGCGCACCCGCGCATGTTCATACTCGAGGTAGCCAGCAGCCTTGCGATCTTCGCGGACATGCAACCGGTTTTCCTGCAAGTCTCCAAAAACGAAGTTCAGCATATCAAAAAAGTGCACACCGATGTTTGTGGCGATACCGCCTGACTTCTTCTCCGTGCCTTTCCATGATTGATCGTACCAATGGCCGCGTGAAGTGATGTAAGTCAGATCAACCTCAGACTTTCGAGTGTTGGCAACAGAACGGATCTTGTCACGCAGCGCAATGATCGCCGGGTGAAGGCGCAGTTGCAGGATTGTGTAGACCTTGTTGGCGCTGTCACCCTCAACTTCCATGAGCGCATCGACATTCCAGGGGTTCAGTACCAATGGTTTTTCACAAATTGCATCTGCAGATGAACGCAATGCAAAACGGATATGGGAATCGTGCAGATAGTTCGGCGAGCATATGGAAACATACTCAACAGCACGCCCATCGCCGCCACGGCGAAGCTTGTCTATATGCCGGTCAAACCGCTCAAACTCAGTGAAGAAATCTGCATCAGGATAGTAGCTGTCAATGATACCAACCGAGTCGCTTGGATCCAGCGCGGCCACCAGTCTGTTGCCCGTATCCTGGATGGCTTTCATGTGCCGTGGTGCGATATAGCCCGCCGCACCTATAAGAGCGAAATTCTTCATGGGATGAGTACCTTTTTGGCGAATCCGCCTTTCAAATCATTAGCCATGGTTATGCAGAGCGTTGATATGTCTTGCAAGTCTTGCAATCCAACAACCAGGTCTCATCTGCGGCTGCTGAATGACTGAGCAAGACCAACCCCCAGCACAAGCGCAAAGGCCATCGTGTTTGCCTGAATCTGCAGGCTGAAATCCGTCAGCGAATGCAACGCAACCAACGCACATACAGCAAAGGCGCTTGCCGGATAAACCCGGTCACGATGCCTGTTGAAGTACCCTTTCAATGCGATGAAGCCAAAGCCGAACAGCCCAAACAATGCCAGCAACGCCGCAGGCAAGCCCAGCCCCAGAAGAATTTCAAGATAATCGTTGTGGGCCTTGTCCCAGACCGACTGCGAACTGGAAAGATCTAACCGGTAGGCCGGATATACATCCTGAAATGTACCCAGGCCGGAGCCGAGCAAAACATAGTCTCTAATTGCAGCAATCGCCTGCCTGTAGGTATCAATGCGATCTACATCCTCAACACCATGGGCAACCAACCGTCGGGCAAGCGTTGCGCCAGACAATTCCAGCAGCAACACGCCAAGAACGGCGACCAGCACAATTCCCAGGAACCAGCCGACAGGGTTCTTTCGACTTTGACCTCGACGTTTGCCACGCAATCCGTGCATCGCGAACAACATTACTATGCACACCAGCGTGAACAGAATACCGCCACGTGAGCCGGTCAGCATCAGCGTAAACAGAAACAACAAGAACAAGGCGACATCCACACCCAAGCCACCGGCAAACCCTTCTGCGGCATGCCTAAGTCTCCCGCGCCATGACTGGCCCTCAGTTTCTTTTGCCAGTCTACTCCAACTCTCCGTGAGCCACGCTTGTGTTATCAGCACGCACATGCCGAAATAGGTGGCTGCATTGTTTCTGTTGACGAAGCCAGACGACAAGAAATGGTTCGAATTCTCCGGGTACCACATGATATGGGTGGAGCTCGCAAAGAGGCGGTACATACCATAGATCGCTGAAACTGCGGACAGGACCAAAAATGTGCGTACCATTATTCTGGCATTGCCTGGTTTGCGCGCCAGAACGAAGGCCGCAAGAAATACCACGGCTGCGGTAAGCCAGCGCAGGAAAGACCATATGGTCTCTACCCGATTGACGCTGATGGAGCCGACAATATCGCTGCCAAGTGTCTCGCCTGCAAGCTGCCATGCAGGATGAGGTACCAGCGAGCCGCCAAAACTGGATATCTGTACACCGACCCATATCATTGCTGTAAAGATCAGCATCAACGGCAACAGTATCTTTTCGATTTGCAAAGGTGGGTAAGACTTGCGTTCAAAAAACAGCGCACCCACTGACCCCAGCAGGATGACACCAGCCAATATCGCATTGTAACTCCAGGGCAACGGGCGATTGGACCCCAGGGCAAGCACCGACAGCCCGGTTAGCACTGCAAGTGCGAAGCTTAACGCCGCGCTCATTTGGCCCCCTGTGTCCAGGCAAAACCGGCCTTAATGTTCACTTGGTGATTACTGAACATCAGCACCAGCTGCTTTCAGGGCCTTAGCAATCTTCTCAGCCCGTGCCGGGTTGGCACGCTTGAGAATGTCGAGATCCTCCCGCGCCTTTGCCTTTAAAGCCGGAGCTAAAGTCGCCCAGACCGGCACCGCCATGTCGACCCGGCCGATAGCGAGGTCGAGTTCGCGAGGCGCGTAAAGATAGGACATCTCCAGGTACTGATTGACTTGGTCATCATGCCCGAGTGCCGCTGCCCGAAGTCTAGCAGCCGCAAGCCACAGATCTCCACCAGCCGGGACAGACTCCAGTGCGTGCAGGACTGCCGCCAGCGCCATTTGCCTGAACCGGGTCTGGCGCACAAAATCAGGTGAAAGTTCCACCCAGAATGCCGGCCGCCTCATTGCCTGCAATGTGCGCCTTCTCTGCGGCAAGGTCATCAGCACAAGACGGCTGGCCAGACGCTGCGCACCTTCTGCTACATCGTTATCATTATCAGTCTTGAGCGTGATCAGCCAAGCCTGAGTCGAACGTGGACCAACCGGATACAGGACGTCCCTGGAACTGAAACCAGAGTGCAACAAGGCAAGCTTACTTGCTCCCAACGCGATGCTGGCAAGTGCCAGAACGCACAAAACAGCACCTGTAATGAGCAGCTCACCGCGGTCGTTAGCTCTTGCCGCCATAGTAATAGGGATACTTCTTGTTGTAATAGCCGCTCTTGTAATAGTCGTAATAGCGAGCCTTTGAAGCCACGACATCATTCAACACGACGCCGGTAAGCACATCGCTCCAGCCTGGCGTTTCTTTCAATGCAGAAGTCACGGCATCCTTGTTAGTCTTTTCCCAGCGTACCACCATGACAAAGCTGTCGACCGCATCCATCAGCGCCCGGCCGTCGGTAACCGGAAGCAATGGTGAGGTATCTATCACCACAAGGTCGTAATACTTGGCAGTATGGGTCAGCAGGTCACGCAGCCTTTGTGAACCAAGCAATTCAGCTGTGTGCGTCAAATCTGACCGGCGCGGTGACGGAATAAAGTGCAGACCAGAGCGTGGTTCCTTGGTGATAACACTGTTGAGGTCAGCTTCACCAAGCAGCAACTCAACAGAACCAACCTGCGCTTCAGGTGCGAACAATGAAGTCAGGACCGGATGGCGCAAGTCCAGGTCAATCAGAAGAACACGTTCGCCCGAATTGGCCGCATGCACAGCAAGATTGCTGGCAATTGTAGACTTGCCTTCACCCGGCAAGGCTGACGTGATCAAGATTGTCTTGTGTTGCTTGTCGACGTCAGCAAATTTTATACCCATGCGCAGCGAACGGATGGATTCTGTAAACGATGAAAACGGCTTGTCTACAACCAGGCGGCTCATTGCCACTCGGCCGGACTTGCTCATTCGCCGTTCGCTTGGATCCCCGCGCCTGAACATCCGCATGAATCCGCTGAACGGATTAAGTCTGGAAAGGAAGCTGCTATCCAGCTCACCGTCAGCTCGCGGCACAGATGCCAGGACCGGCACACCTAGATCCTTCTCGATCTGTCTGTTCGTGCGATAACCGGAATCAAGCTGTTCCAGCAAGAACGCGATGGCAACTCCAATTGCCAATCCCAACGTGGTGGCCAACAAAGCAATCAGGCGCTTGTTTGGCGCACTGGGTCTGCGAGGCGCTGTAGCCTTCTCGATAATCTTCGAATCGGTAGTATCAAGCTTTTCCTGCTCGGTGGTTTCCTTGAACTTGGTCAGAAATGACTCGAACAGAGCCTTGTTTGCTTCCGCCTCACGCTCAAGCTCGCGCAGCTTGATTTCTGCCCTGTTGTCGATATTGGCAGAACCTTTGAGTTCGGCAAGGCTGGCCTCGATGGAATCTTCGCGGCTGCGGGCAACACGGTACTCGTTCTGCGTGGCTGTCACGATGCGCGAGGCCTCAGCACCAATTTGGCCGTTGATGTCACTTAGCTGCGCCCGGGCCGAAACAACAGACGGATGCCTGCTGCCATATTTTGCGCTCAGGTTCGCAAGTTCACGGCGCACTTCCGAAGACTTGGCTTTCAATGCACCAAGCGCACCAGACTGCAAGGCATCGGCAAATGCTGTTACATCACCACCGCGCTTTCTGACAGCCTGCACCTGTTCATATTTGGCGCGTACTTGCGCGGTTTCAGCGCGGGCGAGAATGAGCTGTTCATTCAGCTTTCCAATTTGCTGATCGTTGAGCGTGGTTCCAGCGGATTCAACAATATTGTTTTCCGCCTTGTAGGTCGCGACGGCACTTTCAGACTCGCGCACCTTCTGACGCAGCTCATCAACACGCTCCGTCAGCCAGGAATTCGCCCGCTTTGTCGCTTCGTAGCGGGACTCAAGCTGTTCGACCAGGTATTCATCAGCAAATGCGCTGGCAATCTGAGCCGATTTCGAGGGGTTATCTGAGACATAGCTGATATCCAGCACATAAGCCCAACCCCTGCGTTGAACATCAACGTTGGCCTTCACCATCTCAATGGCGATCGCTCGATTGTCTACCAGCAAATCCGGTTCGGCCTGCTCGCGCTTGCCAAGTACAATGGCCATCAATTGTGAAAACAACGAAGGCTCGCGGCTGGCTGAAACATTTGCGAACTCTTCAGCGAGTTTCAGTTTGTCTACGACGCGTGCAGCCACGTCATACGACTTGATCAACTCGATTTCGCTCTCGATTGCACCAACATCACCGCTGATACCGGCAATTACCGAATCTCCATCGGCAACGTTCTTTTGCCTGAGATCAATCAGGATCGTTGCCTTGGCGGTATAAAGGGGTTGCAGCTGCGAGGCGTAAACTGCCCCGAGCAGCAGACCGATCAGCGTAGTGAAGATGACAAGTGGTACCCGCCGCCGGGCAATGCGCACGAACTCACGCAAATCCAGACCGTCGGCAATCATCGACAGGCCGGCTGGCTGAGCTTCTAGTTCGGGGTTTGTCCGATTACCCGGTAATATGTCAGAAGCGCGCTTTAGCATAGATGCCCACTATATGCCGTTCGTAGTCCAGCGTCGAGGCCGGAGCTGGCACTGTCCCATCGAAATCACGATACTCATACTTGTACCGTGCCCCAAGCGACAAATAGCGGTTCATTGCATATTCAGCCTGAAGACCAGCGATAAAGCGCAGGTCATCCAGATCATTCACTTCATAGTCACTATGCACCACCTGGAAAGACGGCGTGACGATAAGGGTGCGAAGCACCTCGTAATCTAGCGCGATCTTGCCTTGCGTGGCGGTGCGCGTGTCGTTGGACAGAACGCTGTCGGAAATGCTGCGGCTGCCGTCGAGGCGAACCGTCATCAGTTGAGTCGGATTCCACACCAGCGCTGCCTCATAGCTGAGGCCTGATACTGTGCCAATCAGAGGATTGTCATAATCCTGTTCCTGATACCCAACGCCAACTTCACCGCGCAGCAACCGGGTAACTTCAAACTGAACACCAGCGAGCGCCCGCCAGCCTTCGGAATTGTCATTGTCGTCGATCCGGTAATCCCGCCAATTGTAGCGAAAGTCACTGAAAACGGCATAGCCAGGAGAAAAAGCATAGCTCAACCGGCCGCCAACCGTAGTTACATCACTGTCGCGGAAATCCTGGTCGATCAGGTCGATGTCATCGTAGTTGTAAATCTTGTGGGCGGCACCAATGCCCACCTGGAAACGATTGAACGACTTGTTCAGCGTGCCCCAGAATTCAACCGTATCGCTCGACAGCGTGCCGCTTGGCCCCGCGATCAGCGGAAATTCAAGCTCATCAACTTGTTGCTCGCCCACAAACCCCTTGACGCCAGCAGTGGCAACAAGGTCGCGAGTAATATCAACACGGCCATCCATCTCGCCCGAGAAGTTGGTGTAGTCCTGGCTGCTCAGATCGAAATAGTTGAAGTGATCCAGTCCAGCACTGACGTTCAGCGCATGGCGACCAAAGTCGGACTTGATGTCCACAGTTGGAGAGACATAGATGCCGAAATCGTCCTCGACGCCAGACGAAAGCGCACGCGCATTCGAATCATAGAAAACGCCGGTTTCAACACTTGGCAGAATCCAGAACTGACCAGTGCGCATGCCCAGACCATTGAACCGGTCCCGTACTGTCGGCATATCACCGGCAACGACGCGGGACAGATCAAATTCGTCATAAGCCTGGGCAGCAAGACTTGACGAAGCTGCTGCAACAGCAACGACGCCAGCCCCCATCAGCAAATTCTTGATTTTCTTCTTCAATGCAACCGGCCCCCGAAGCCGCTTAGTTTTCCCGCCGTGGAAAGCTACGCTATCACTTACGCACTAGTTACTCGTCAGTTCACACTCTGTGGCTGTCCGCCACCGCCTCCCGATGAGCGGATATAGAACAGACTGCCCACGGTGCCGTATCCGCCATATGTTGATTCGCTGCCGTCTGCAATCGAACACGCATTGCCTGCACCGGCTGCAAAGCCGCTGGACACTGATCCGCCGCACGTACAAGCCACGTCGGCGATTGAACCTGCTGTTTCTGCATCGCCTTGCGAAGCGAAATGATTATATGCTTGAGCCAGACCCGCGCCGATAGCGTTCGAACTTGCCGACGCCGGAGTGATCCTGCCGGTAAAGCTGCCTTGCGAGTTGGCCGATTGAACACCGATGCCGTGTGACACATTGCAGGAGTTCTGGGCACACGAAGGGTTACCAACCACGTCTGCCCCAACAAGACTGGCAAGGCTGGAGCCGCTCAGGCCGCTGATCTGCCCCGGTGACAGACACGCTGGATCATTATATGCGAAATCAAGATCTGCTGCGAAAGCAGTTGTTGACATAACTACCGCAACAGCCAACGCACCGATGAGTGCTTTAAAATCTACCATTTTTTTCTTTCACCCCGAATGAAAGCAATGCGCACTTATCGCGCAATTAAGGTGCAAAATTGCAAACAGATTCAAACAACAAGTCCGTTTTTGTCCAAATTTACGCCAAAGTACTGCATTTTAACACCCTTCGTCAGCATCCGGCTTTTATCCGATAATGCTAGAAGAATCGCTCCGGAACACGGATGATGTCTCCTGGATTAATCGAAACCCTCTGATTCGTCGACACTTCCACCTCACGATCCTGACCGGCACGGCGCACGAATGCCTTGTCCGTATTGGCCCGGTAGGTGTAACCGCCGGCAATTGCCACGGCATCCTGAATGGTCAGGCCCGCCTTGTATGGATACTCACCGCCCTTGCCAACCTCGCCCTGAATGAAGAATGGGCGGTAATTGAGTACCGAAACCGATACTTTCGGATCTTTCAGATAACCGCCTGAGTAACGTACAACTACCGCGTTCTGGAATTGCGTAACAGTCTGACCCTGCGCCTGCACTGCTCCGATCAGCGGCAGATCCACACGGCCATCATCTCCAACCAGGAACTCCCCTGACAGATCATCTTCACCGAATACATTGACACTAACCTTGTCGCCCGCACCCAGCTGATATCCATCAACCGATTGCGCGGCTCCAGTATTGGACGTTGTGGCTGCAGGTTGGGACTGACCAAAATTGGCAGGTCCGGGATCTGCTGATCCAAGCCCCCCTGAACCGCTACAGCCAGATAGAAACAGCAGGGCAACGCCCAGCAGCAGCAACCTGATATGGTTCAAAAATCCCCCGGGGACCATGTTTCCCTACTTACCCCTGCAGTGTGCGAGAATCGTTAGCGTGAAGCGCGATGCCGTTGCACCCTTCGAAATGGCACAAATACGCGTGCAAACCAACAAATTTTCCAACACAACAACAAGGCAACAATAAGTTAACAGTTGTTGCCATTTCGTTAACCATAAAAATCAGCTTCAAGTAGATATGAACCTGATGCTATCTGCTTCCAGCACTGCACACGTCAGTCTTCCAGTAACGTAGGCACCAGTATCAATTCCTATGCGATGCACCTCCACCTCCGGAGCTTCAACGGGCGTATGTCCGTGCACAATGATCTTGCCTAGGCTCTTGCCGTGACTGAGAAACGGTTCCCGGATCCACAACAGGTCATCAGCAACCTGATCATTCAAGGCGATGGACGGGTTCACGCCGGCATGGGCGAAATAATATCCCCCCATGATCGAGAACAGCTTGCATGAACGCATGAACTGCAGATGGCTGGCAGGCATGACAGCAACCAGTCCCTCGCGTAATGCTTCCCATTTCTCTTCATCAAGCGGCATTCTGAGATTCAGCCCGTACGAATGAAGCGTCTCCAGCCCGCCATATTGGCCCCATGAGGCTCCAACCCCGGCATTGTTCAGAAACTCCATCAGGAACAGTTCATGATTGCCCTGCAGCGTGACCCGCTTGGAACTGGAATTGGGTCCGCTGACAAACCAGTCCAGGACCTGTCGTGACGATGGGCCCCGGTCAACGTAGTCGCCGAGAAACACTTCGACACTGTTGGCCACTGGGTTCTGCACCCGGTCCGCCTCTATCAGACCATACAATCTGTTCAGCAGATCGACACGGCCGTGCACATCACCAACAGCATATATTCGCACCCCAGAAGGCAATCTTGGCGCACCCTCTTCTTCCGCTATCGCACGC
This sequence comes from uncultured Alphaproteobacteria bacterium, assembly GCA_963787895.1. Lineage (GTDB taxonomy): Bacteria > Pseudomonadota > Alphaproteobacteria > Rhizobiales > Aestuariivirgaceae > Anderseniella. Next base: position 26,267 of record CAWBEX010000008.1, read on the forward strand.
TTCGAAAACAGTTTGCTGAACACTGCCATGAACCGTCTGCCTTCCCATGTAACTCGACGCATCATCTACCGCATTGAACTTGAAAACACAAAACTGACGGACGTCGTATACGGCCGTTGCAGCACATGGCTCTGACATGCCAGAGCTGGCTGCAGCGCGCACTACAAGTGTTCACCGCCAAAATACAGGCGAGCAAGGTGGCGCAAGCGACCCTTCAATAATGCTTTAAGTATCCACAACACGGTACAAGGTGCCGTCTACCGCCGGTCGACGAAATACCGGTAAGCATCAAAGCTCTCGAATGCCTTCGGTCCACGTCGCGTTTCCGCTATTACCGATCCGTCACTATAGTGAGCAACCCTTCGGCCACGGTATTTTGCTCTGCTTAACAGCCGCGCACCAGAAGGCAGTATTTCAGCATCAAAAGACAGTTTTCGGTTTCGCCGCACATTGACAAGCATGAATATCAAGGCGACCACCAGCATCACAGCAAGCATGCCGAGCGCGCCCGAAACAATATATGCCGCCTTCTCCGACATCGGAGCAACCTGTCCCTTCCCCCGCCTGCGGTAATCCACCGTATCAACGGTGCACTTCACCAACACCAGTCAAATCCGAAAATCGACAGTTTGCAAGGCATGACGAGTGCGTCCAGCAGATACACTCAACCAATGAGTGTCATACCGTCCAGAGCAATCTCTGGCTTTCTTGCTGCGATCATGTCCGCAACTACCCGTGAGGCACCATGGCTCATTGTCCATCCCATGTGGCCCTGACCAGTGTTCAACCACAAATTACCAAACTTTGTGGGCCCCAATATGGGCGTCCCCTGCGGCGTCATCGGGCGCAGCCCGGCCCAGTACTCAACCTTTGAATAGTCGCAGCCGTCAGGAAACAAGCCTTTGACAACATTGGTCATGTGCCGGAAATCTGACGGTTTATAATCACACCCGAATCCAGAAAATTCCGCCGTTGCCGTAACCCGTAATCGATCACCCATCGGCGTGTAGGCAATCAGGCTCTCCTCGTCGATGCCACCGATCTTTGGTGCATTGTTGCGCCCGGCAAAAGGAATTGTCATGGAGTATCCCTTGACTGGATAGATTGGCAGATCAATGCCAACCTGCCTGGCAAGGTGCGGGGAATAGACGCCCAATGACAGAACAACCAGGTCGGCAGTCATCCGGCCCTTGTCGGTTACAACACAAGTGATCGTGTCGCCTTCAGCTTCCAGCCCCTGCGCGCTCACTCCCCACTTGAAGTCGACACCTCTCGCACCAAGCCAGTCTGCCAAGCGCCGGGTGAAAATCCTGCAATCGCCGGTTTCGTCCGTAGCACCGAACAGAGCGCCTGCAAACTGATCCTTCCTATCAGACAGCGCCGGATCCCTGGCCGCTATTCCATCGCGGTCCAGTACGTCAATCCTGCTGCCTTCTGCACGCAAGACTTCTGCTTTGCTGTTAGCTTTTTCAAATGCTGCCTGAGAGCGAAACAGGTAGAGGATGCCACCATAGTTGCCATCATACTCAACTCCGGTGGCTTGCCGGGTCTCGTGAAACACGGACTGCGAATAGTTGCACAACCGGACCTTACGCTGTGTGTTCAACGCCGCGCGTTCGGCCGTACACTGGCCCCAGAACTTCCACATCCATCTCAGGAAGGCTGGGTCCAGTGACGGTTTCAGACGCAGCGCCTGATCATTTCTCCACAATGATCTCAACAAGATGCCGGGGGAAGCAGGCGATGCCCAGGCATAGGCATGGCCCGGTGCAATCATGCCGGCATTGCCGAAACTGGTAAAATCGGCAGCCCCCTGCTCACGGTCAATCACAGTAACATCATGCCCATCGCGCCAGAGTTCATAGGCCATGGTAACGCCTACAATTCCAGCTCCCAGCACCAATGCATTCGCCACCGGTTCAGCCCTTAAATCGCAGCTTCAACCTGAATTTCGACATCCAGGCCGGGCGCGGCCAGCCTGGGCGAATGCACAGCCGCCCGGCAGGGCGTTTCATTTGGCACAACCCACTTGTCCCAGACCGTATTCATCTCGGCCCAGGTATCCATGTCGGTCAGCCAGATGGTCGCCTTGATGATCTTTGTCTTGTCGGTTCCAGCCTCTGCCAGCGTCTCGTCAATTTGCGCCAGAATGTCAGCGGTCTGATCCGCAACATTGCCACCCACCGTCTTTTCCGCCACGTAGCCGGACAGATACACCTTGTCATTGTGTACTATCGCATTTGTCATGCGGAACCCGGCCCCAATACGTTTCAATGTGCTCATATCATGCTCCTTGTCGGTTATAGAATATGGTATTGCTCAACCCGTTCCTATCCACTTATGGCAGCCTTGAACCTGTTCCGGATCGCGTGGCCGTCTCGCTCTGGCAGAACCCTTGCAAGTGCGCCCGCTGTAGTCTTGATGACACCAAGTGTCGGCCCAGCTGCATTGATCATTAACTCCTTTAACTCACCCAACTCTGATTCCGAGCGGGCACTCAACACCTCACGAAAGCCGCAAGCCAGAGCAACAGCCGCCAGATTTGTCGCCTGTCCTGTATGACTTTGTTGTCCACCTGTTTCTCCATAGGCTTCATTGTCGATAACCAGTACAGCGAGATTGTCCGGCTGCTTGGCTCCGATGGTAGCCAGAGATCCCATCCCCATCAGTATTTCTCCATCGCCGGCAATCACCAGCACGCGGTCGCCGGGCCGAGCCTGCGCCAGGCCAAGCCCCATCGCAGCAGCTCCCCCCATGGCACCCCAAAGGTAGAAGTTCCTTGCGTTATCCTGTGCCGCAGCAACGTCATAGGTGGATGAGCCAAGGCCGGAAACGACCAGCAAATTATCCGGTCGGCCGGCAAGAATTTCAGCAACGCCCTTGCGTCTGTCAATCATGAGTTCCCCCTAAAACGCTTTGGCACCGATGAGACGTTGAGATAGCAGCACAGCCACTTGAGCATTGCTGTCGTATGCAAGTTGCACCGCAGACGCCGTCATGGCAGCGGCATCTTCACCCGTTAAAGCACGATACACGATGAAGCCCGCCCGCTCCAATGTCGCCTGCGTGGCCTGTCCCATTGGAATTTGCCACGGATTGAACTCTGCCCATTCACCCCGCATGGTCACCAGCGTGACAAACGGAAATCCGCATGACTTGAGCAGGGAAAACATGTTCACGCAATTGCCGACACCCGATGATTGCATCAGCATGACACCGCGGCTACCGCCGAGCTCAGCGCCTGCCAGCAATGCCACACCTTCTTCCTCCGTTGTGCACACGGTGCAGTCGATGGAAACCTCAGCGAGGCACGCATTGATGAGACTGGCATGTCCGGCATCAGGCACATAGGCCATCTGCGTGATATTGTGACCCTTTAGTGCAGCGAAGATACCGGCGCGCCAGTCCCCAGCCTCAAAAGAAAATGCCATATGCAAAACCCTGCTTGACTTGCCAAACTCAAGCTTGCGTTTGTGCCGGTTGCTGCGTCAAGCTGCATTCGCAGTCTATTGGAGCTAAACGAGATGAAACAGGTGAAACTTCCTGGCGGTGAAGCAGTTCCAGCCCTTGGACTTGGGACCTGGCGAATGGGCGAAAACGAGTCCTCCCTCCAGCACGAGGCAGACGTGCTGCGAAGGGGGCTGGATGTTGGCCTGAGCCTGATTGATACAGCTGAAATGTATGGCGAAGGTGGAGCGGAACTGGTTGTCGCTGAAGCCATAAGGGGACGCCGTGACGGCGCATTCATCGTCTCCAAGGTGTATCCGCACAATGCATCCTATGATGGTGCAATTGCAGCTTGCGAACGTTCCCTTGAACGGTTGGGTACAGACTCCATCGACCTTTATCTGCTGCACTGGCGCGGCCAGTTTCCGCTGGACGAAACAGTATCAGCGTTCGAAAGTCTTGTGGCGCAGGGCAAGATTCGCCATTGGGGTGTCAGCAATCTTGACAGTTCGGACATGGATGAATTGTTTGGCGTGCGCAACGGCAAAAAGTGCGCCGCCAATCAGGTACTCTATAACCTTTCCGACCGCGGAATAGAGTGGGACCTCGCGCCGAAGCTGCAGGCTGCAGGCATACCGGTCATGGCATATTGCCCCCTGGGTGAAGGAAAACTTTTGCGGGATGCGGTTCTGGCTACCCTGGCAGACCGCCACAAAGTCACGCCGGCGGCAATTGCACTCGCATGGTTGCTGTCCAGACCCGGAACCATTGCCATTCCCAAAACATCCAGAGTGGAGCGGGTAGACGAGATCAGGGCGGCACTGGATGTGGAACTGGACAAAGATGATCTGGATCTGCTGAACGACGAATTTCCAGGCCCGGATGGCCCGAGCGCGCTTTCAATTTCCTGAGCGAAGAAAGTTACACTTACCGCTGGCTGCAGTTAATCACAGAACTGAGTCTGCAAACATCAGGAACGAAAGCGCGGCAATCAAACCAAACCCGATGGCAACTCCAGAATGATCCCGCCGCAGCCGTACGTGACGTTTGGGTCGTATGTGAGCAAAACTGAACAGGTTGGGCTTGGATGATTGCACGAGCGCCTGCCCCAAGCCTTCTCCGCGCCCTGCCGAAGCGGCCGGCAACAAGGCCTCGTACTTGACAATGAGGGATCGTCGGATTGCCTTGCTCAGCCGCCCGCAAGCGTTGATTTCCTGCTCAAGCTGATGGGCAGCATCCCGCAAACCCGCAGCGAGCAGCTTTCGTCCCAGTGCCTGCAGGTCCCGACATTTTGAGAAGTGCTTCTTGTAGTACTGATACTCCAGCCTGGTGGCGATATGGTAGAAGCTCGACAGGTGCTTTGCGCCAAGAACCTGAAGCTTGAAGCGCTCGGCAAGTGCTTCAGATGCGCGCTCCAGCCTGACGTAATTTTTGCCAAGTTCCGGAAATTCCTGGGTTAGCTTTTCCCATCTGTCATCCAGTCTGACCGCAATGGTCAAATCCCTTAACCTCGCGGCATGGCCGTATTGCCAGAGCAGTTTCTGCTGGTGCTGATACTCGTACTCTTTGCTTTTTTCCTCATCACTGAGAACTTCGTAGGCATTACGGATTTCATTGAACTCTTGCTCGGTGGCACTCGCCGTCTGGTCTGGATGATACTTCTTCGCCAATGCCCTGTAGGCGGCCTTGAGCACGACCGGGTCGGCTCCAGGCGCCACGCCAAGCACGGAGTAATAATCCTTGTCCGAACTCACGTTCATAAAACAGTGATCCGTGTGTGCGCTGTGCCAGCTCGCAGTCATGTTCAACTGCTTCCATCACAGCGCGTCTGTGGACCGTCCCAGACCGCAACATTGTTATCAATCCGTACACGTATGCAAAAGGGGTTAGTTACCAAATGGTTAACACGATGACTAGGTTTGTTTTTATTGGAATGTGTTACTCAGGATAGGCCAACACAACCGCCAGACCTTTCACCACAGAAACCCTTGCCGGGCCGGCAGCGACTTCGTTGGACAGTGTCAGGGTTGAACCAAGCACAACATCTCGGTCCTGCAGTGGCCACCGCACGCCCCCGATTGTCAGTCCCAGCAAATCGCTGACCGGCAGCACCGACAGCCGCGTGCCATGGGCAAGGTCGAGCTGCACGGCACCATCGACAATCGGCCAAGCTTCTTCATGACCACTGGACGACATGACCGCCAGCCCGCGCGCCTTCAGTTTCAAAAGCAACATCAAGTGCGCAAATGCATGGTCCATTTGCCCGCCAAAACCTCCTGCCAGCACAATCTCCCTGGCACCGAGACGAACTGCCTCTTCCACCGCCAGTTCGCCGTCCGTGGCATTCTTGTCCACCGGATGGGTTTGACGCGGCACACCGGCATACTGCTTCATCAGCGCCGCATCGGAAGAGTCAAAGTCGCCAAGCCACAGTTCCGGCTCCACACCAAGCACCTGCGCATGCGCCATTCCACCATCTGCCGCGATTGTACGGCTGCCGCTGATCTGCGCTTGAAGCCGGTCTGTCACTGTCAGATCTCCAGCCAGCAAAATAGTATATTTCTGCACCATGGCTGCTGCATTACCACAAAATGCACCTTGCACAAGCATGAGGTGGTGACCTATATGTATCACAGCTCTTCGGGGTGTCCTGCATTCAAAGGACTGAGAGACAGGTAGACCTGTTAACCCGCTGAACCTGATCCGGATCATGCCGGCGGAGGGATACGAGCCTGTTCAGTTTCTGGACCTCCACCTTACCGCCAGCAGATTGCAACCCTGTCTTGGGAGACCAAAATGCTGCGCTTTCTTTGCCTGTCCGCCACTATGCTGTTGATGCTTGCTGCACCTGCTTCAGCAAAGGACAAACTCACAATCTACACCTATGACAGCTTCGTCTCGGACTGGGGGCCGGGCCCAAAAATCAAGCAGGCTTTTGAAACGGAATGCAATTGCGAGCTGGTGTGGGTGGCTGTGGCAGATGCTGTTGCCACACTGAACCGCATCAAGCTGGAAGGCACTGCCACGAAGGCCGACATTCTGCTTGGAATTGACACCAACCTGACTGCAGAAGCTTCCGCCACCGGACTGTTCGAGGCGCACGGTCTGAAGCCCGAAGGATTGAAATTGCCCATCACATGGATTGACACCAACTTCCTGCCCTATGATTTCGGCTACTTCGCAATGGTTTATGACACAGAAGCCATCAAGACCCCGCCAGCGAGTCTCGACCAGCTGGTCAACGGCGACACCGAGCAGAAAATCGTAATTCAGGACCCACGCACCTCCAGCCCCGGCCTCGGCCTGTTGCTGTGGATGAAGGCAGTCTATGGAGACAAGGCCGCTGAAGCGTGGAGCAAGCTTTCCAAGCGGGTACTCACTGTGACGCCTGGCTGGTCAGAGGCATACGGCATGTTCACCAAGGGCGAGGTCCCGATGGTGTTATCTTACACCACTTCACCTGCCTACCACATGGTTGCCGAAGGCACCGGGCGCTATCAGGCTGCCGCATTTGCCGAAGGCCACTACATGCAGATAGAAGTGGCAGGAATGCTGAAATCATCTCGCAACAAGCAACTTGCACGCAAGTTTTTGTCATTCATGACCGGCCCCGGCTTCCAGAACCACATCGCCACCAACAACTGGATGTGGCCCGCTGGCCAGACCTCTGACCCACTGCCTGACGCATTTGACAAGCTGGTCAAACCTGCAAAACCTTTGATGATTGCGCCCGAAGAAGTAGCCGCCAACCGCAAGGCATGGATAGACGAGTGGCTCAAAGCAACGACCAGATAGTCCGCCGGCCCATCAGTTCGGGCAGCGCGTTGCCGCAGCACAATGTTGCAGTTGCAGCAGGGTTGACCGCCTTGGCTCTGATCGTGCTGGCGGCCACGGTACCGCTTGCCGTGCTGGCCTTGATTGTACCGGACACACCAACACTGGGCGGCGACTATCTGGCCTATGTGGCGTCTGTCACCGGCTTTACCGTATTGCAGGCTACCGCATCGACCATATTGTCAATTGCCGCCGCCATCCCGTTGGCCAGGGCACTGGCAAGGCAAGGTGCGTTCCGTGGGCGCGGCATCCTCTTGCGGCTGCTGGCGCTGCCACTAGCGCTGCCTGCTCTCGTTGTCGTGCTTGGCATTGTAGAGGTGTGGGGCCGGCAAGGTTGGATCAGTACGATGCTCATGACGTTCGGTCTGTCTGGGCCAATTAACATCTATGGCCTGACGGGGATACTCATTGCCCATGTGTTCTTCAATATGGCGCTATCGGCACGACTGCTTGTTGCGACACTTGAAGACATCCCGCCTGAGAACTGGCGTCTGGCAGCCCAGCTCAACTTCTCCTCCCGCGACATCTTGCGGCATGTCGAGTGGCCTGTGATACGCTCGGTCCTGCCCGGCATAGCCAGTCTGGTTTTCATGCTGTGCATCGCAAGCTTCGCAGTTGTGCTGGTGCTTGGGGGTGGTCCGGGAGCGACAACCCTCGAGGTCGCCATATACCAGAGTCTGCGCTTTGACTTCGATCCGCCTCGCGCTGTGCTGCTTGCCTTGCTGCAATTGGGCCTGTGCATGATTCTGTTCGCGCTGGGCGCACGCACTGCAACGGGTCTTGCCGTGATGACAGGCACGGGCAAGCGCGTTGACCGCCCGGATCAACGCGCAGCAAGGTTGATCGATGCTGCGGTCATAGTGATTGCGATGAGCTTTTTGGCAGCTCCGATGCTGGCTATTTTGCTTGAAGGTGTTGCCGCACCATTCGCCAGCATCTTTTCGCAGGCTGCCGTGTGGCGCGCCCTTGCCACTTCCGCATTGTTGGCTGCTGCTGCTGCCAGCCTGGCACTGGTGCTGGCCTGGGCACTGCTTGCCGCCCGCCGAACCCTGATGCGCGCCAGACGCCCTTCAAGACTGTCGCAGCTGGCAGTGTCAGCAATGCAGGCCACAGGCTCGCTCATTCTGGTCGTGCCGCCAGTAGTGATCGGAGCGGGATGGTTTGTCGTGCTGCTGCGCTCCGGCATCACCGATGCGGCAGCGCCGCTGGTTGTAGCAAGCGTAAATGCGCTCATGGCGCTGCCATTTGTCTTACGCATCATTGGCCCCACAATGCAGGCACGTGCCCAGGTACACGACAGACTTTGCATGCACCTGGGCCTGTCGGGATGGCAACGCTGGCGGCTGATTGACCTGCCGGTGATGGCCCGTTCCTTTGGACTTGCGTTTGCACTTGCGGCTGCCATGTCATTGGGTGACCTGGGAGCTGCTGCCTTGTTCGGGTCGGCAGACTTCGTGACACTGCCGCTGCTGCTGCTTCAGAAAATGGGCAGCTACCGCTCGCTCGAGGCAGGCGGCATTGCATTGCTGCTGGCCTTGTTCTGTTTCACCCTGTTATGGCTGGCCGAACGCATCAACGCTTCAGGACGCATGCCATGAGCGGGGCTGAAATAACTCTGGACAAGCTGGCGTTCGCCTATCCCGGTGGTGAACCAATGTTGTTCGACACAATTTTTGAAGCAGGCAGTTTCACTGGAGTAATAGGTCCGTCTGGCTCGGGCAAAACCACACTGGTAAATTTGATCGCAGGTTTTGAAACCCCGTCATCAGGCACAATAATTGTGGCGGGCAAAGACGTGACCCTGCTGCCTCCTGCCAGCCGGCCTGTAACAATGGTTTTCCAGGACAACAACCTGTTCGCTCACCTGGATGCTGTTACCAACATCGCACTTGGCGTCTCTCCATCTCTCAATCTCGACAAGGATGACACCAGGGCAATAGCAGCAGCGCTTGAAGAAACCAGCATGACGGGGTTGGAAAAGCGGCTGCCTCGTGAGCTGTCCGGTGGACAGCGCCAGCGCGTCGCCATTGCCCGTGCCCTGGTGCGGAACCGGCCAGTGCTGCTGCTTGATGAACCTTTCGCCGCACTTGGACCGGCACTGCGCCGTGATATGCTGCGGCTGGTCAAGGCCATAAACCAGCAGCGCGGCATTACTGTCATACTGATTTCGCATGATCCGGAAGATGTGAAGTTTGCCGCAACCCATACAGCTTTCCTCGACAATGGCCGCATTGTTGCCCACCGCAAGACAGCAGACCTGTTCCGCGCATCTGACATACCCGGTTTGCAGGGCTATCTTGGCACCTGAGCGCTTGCCAACTCCCGGCTGCAGTGTGACATTGGCGCGGCTTCCAATCCTGGCCATTTATCGGACCTGCCTCATGACACTCGCCAATGGTAAACGTCACCTCGCCATCCCCGGCCCCACAAATGTTCCCGACAAGGTACTCAATGCACTGCATCACGCCTCAGTCGACATCTATGGCGGCATTTCAGAAGAGACTTCCCGCTCAAGCCTGAAGGACCTGAAGACGATATTCCGCACCAAAGGCAAGGTATACATATACGCCTCCAACGGTCATGGCGGCTGGGAAGCAGCACTGACCAACACACTCAGCAAGGGCGACAAGGTGCTGGTTCTGGAGTCCGGGCTATTTCCAATTGTGTGGGGCGAGAACGCCGCCAAACTTGGTATCTTGACAGAATTGCTGCCTGAACGTCCGGGCCGGGCTGTGGACGTGGAAGCTGTAAGAACACGGCTGGCGGCGGACAAGGATCAAGAATTCAAGGCCATCCTCATGGTCCATGCCGACACCGCAACAGGTGTTGTCAATGACGTACCGGGCATCAGGAAAGCACTTGATGCAACGGGGCACCCGGCGTTGCTGATGGTAGACACCATTGCGTCACTCGGATCGCTGGAATTCGAAATGGACAAGTGGGGAGTGGATGTAGCCGTAGGCGGATCACAGAAAGGCCTTCTGATGCCTCCGGGCCTGGCATTTACGGCAGCAAATGCAAAGGCGAAAAAGGCTCACAAAACGGCAGGTTTGGTGACCAGCTACTGGGATTGGTCGTTCCGGGATGGTAGCGAACACTACATGTGGTACGCCGGTACACCGCCGGTGCAAATGGTGTTTGCCATGAGGGCCGCTCTCGACATGCTGCTCGAAGAAGGGCTGGAAGCAACCTGGAAGCGGCATGCCATTCTGGCAGGCGCTACCCGCGCAGCTGCAGAAGTCTGGGCGTCCAGGGGTTCGCTGGCGTTTGCAGTAGCTGAACCTGGCGAAAGATCCAACTCGGTAACCTGCATACTGACCCCACCCGAAGCGGGTCCGGCCATCATGAAGTACTGCGATAAGAACCTAGGGGTAACAATAGGACGCGGTATCGGCCCACTCCACGGCAAAGCCATCCGTATTGCACATATGGGCCACGTAAACGCTTACAACCAGCTTGGCACACTGGGCGCTATAGAGACCGCACTGACAGCACTTGGCATCGAGCACGGGCGCGGCGGTGTGCAGGCTGCTATGGACTATATCGCCGGGCATGTGAAATGATGCGCCATGTCCCATGCTGATCTGATCATCCACAACGCCACTGTCATGACAATGGACCCCGCGCAACCTTCTGCGCAGGCAGTGGCTGTCAGGGACAAGCTCATCGTTGCCGTAGGCAGCAACAAGGATGTGATGAACCTGTGCGGGCCGGACACCCGAATGCTGGATGCACAAGGCGCATCCGTATTGCCTGGCTTCATAGAAAGCCATCTGCACATATTCGGCGGCTCCAGCTCACTGTCGCAGCTGGACCTTACAGGCGTGTCGGGCAAAGAGGCACTGCGCAGCGCAATAAGTGCCCGTGCTGCAAGCCAGCCAGATGGTATCATTTTCGCCAACCAGGGCAGTTACACCATTTTCGGCGACAGGCCGATCACACGCCAGCTGCTCGATGAGGTCTGCCCGGACCGCGCTTTCGCAATGCAGTCGCCGGATTTCCACACTGCGTGGGCCAATACAGCTGCCCTCAAGGCAGCTGGAATCCTGAACGGCGCAAAATGCATTACCGGCAATGAAATTGTCATGGCCGGCGATGGCACAGCAACCGGCGAACTGCGAGAACCCGATGCCTTCCGTCATGTAGTTGCACTCACCGCAACACAAGGACGCGACTCCCTCGGATTCACTACCGCGCGCAATCCTGACCCACCTGCAACACCCGCACAGCGCGCAAGTGACATTGCTACATTGAAGCAGGGCACGGACTACTGTGCCTCGCTGGGCATTACCTCTATGCACAACATGGACGGCAACCTGTACCAGTGTGAATTGCTGCAGGAAATGGATGAATCCGGCAATCTGATTTGCCGCATCGAGGTGCCGTTTCACTACAAGAATGACAAGCAGATTTCAGACCTGGAGGAAGCAGAATACATGCGTCGCACCTGGGCGACGGACAGGCTCTGGTGCAACCGGGTAAAGTTGTTCATGGACGGGGTGCTGGATTCCGGCACTGCCTTTGTGCTGGGTGGTTATCCCGGCGAGCCTGACAATGAAGGACAACCGCTTTTCAGCCAGCACGACTTTCTCCAGATCGCAACGGCGATTGACGCGAAAGGTTTCCAGATTGCGGTACACGCTATCGGTGACGCAGCCGTGCGGCGCACTCTCGACGGCTATGAGGCAGCCCAGATTGCAAACGGTGCCCGCGATGCCCGTCACCGCATAGAGCACATTGAGGTCATCGACCGTGCCGATATTCCACGCCTTGCCGAACTGGGCGTGATTGCATCCATGCAACCGTTACATGCCCTTGGCACAGGCGGCTTTCCGCTGGAACCAACCCGCTCACGCATTGGCGAGGACAAACTGGCAAATGCGTTTGCCTGGAACACCTTGCGCGACACTGGCGCGAAAATGTGTTTCGCCAGTGACTGGCCCGTATCACCTGTCGATCCGCTGCTGTCATTCAAGGCTGCGATGACCCGTGAAGAACTCAATCCGTCCCACCCTGACCAGCGACAGACCTTGCACCAGGCAATACACGGCTATACTGCCGGTGGTGCCTATGCCGAGTTCAACGAACACCGCAAGGGAACCTTGAAGCAGGGCTACATGGCAGACATTGTCGTGCTTGATGGCAACATCGAAACCACCCGGCCGGAGGCTGTCACCAGCCTGAAAGTGGCGCTTACACTTTGCGACGGCAGAGTGACGTATCAGGCCTGAAGCGGTTCACCCGCGCCCGTGTGCAGCAATGTAGTCCAGGTCCGGCCCAATAGCGACAACACCGGTCGGGTTCACGCTTTCATGGCTGCCATAGTAGTGGTTCTTGATGTGAGCAAGGTTCACCGTCTCAGCCACCCCCGGCAACTGGAATATTTCCCGCGTGAACCCCCACAGGTTTGGATAGTCGACAATGCGGGCGCGGTTACACTTGAAATGACCATGATACACCGGGTCAAACCGGATCAGCGTAACGAAAGTGCGCAAGTCGGCTTCGCTCATCTCATCACCTGCAAGCCAATGGTGGCGCGAAAGGATATCTTCCATCCAGTCCAACGTGTCGAACAGTGGAAACACGGCCTGTTCATATGCTTGCTGCGTGCGGGCAAATCCCGACTTGTAAACACCATTGTTGAGCGTGTCATAAACCCGCGCGTTCACCGCATCGATCTCAGTGCGCGAGCTCTCCGGATAATAATCGCCGGGTTTTGCACCAACCCCATCGAAGGCTGAGTTAAACATGCGGACAATTTCGGCGCTTTCGTTCGAGACAATTTCTCGTGTCGTGGTGTCCAGCAGCACAGGTACAGTTACGCGCCCGCTGTAATCAGCTTTGGCGCCAGCATAGACATCGCGCAAGAACTCGGCGCCGAACACCGGATCCGGCACCACCCCTTCTCCCGGATGGAACGTCCAGCCGTCATCACCCATGTGCCAGTTGACCACCGAGACCGGGATCATGTCTTCCAGACCTTTGAGCTTGCGCATGATCAGTGTACGGTGCGCCCACGGGCAGGCCAGTGAGACATACAACCGGTAACGGCCTGATTCAGGCGGATACTTGCCGTTCGGCTGAATCCAGTCGCGAAAACTGGAATTCTTGCGCTTGAAATCTCCATCCTTCGACAACTCTGCAAGCGGTTGGCTGAACCACTTGCCATCACGCATCACACCCATAAGACAGTCCTTCTTTCAAAATGCCCGCAGGCCATTCATACTGATTTGTCAGATCATCACAAAAACCATAGGACGAGCTTCCTCCATGCCGGGCATTTTCGATCATTACAAATCCCTCAAGTTCAACCGGCCGGAGCCGGGCATACTGGAGGTTATCCTGTCTGCGCCAAAGCGCCTCAATGCGCTGGACGCCAATGGTCACAAAGAACTTGCGGAAGTGTGGCGCGACATTGACCGTGACCCTGACACCGCCGTTGTACTGTTGCACGGTGAAGGCGGCAACCTGTCAGCTGGCGGCGACCTCGACATGGTCGAAGAGATGACCAACAGTTTTGAGGTCCGCGCCAGGGTATGGAAGGAAGCGTCAGACCTCGTCTACAATGTGATCAATTGCTCCAAGCCAACTGTGGCAGCGCTGGAGGGTGTCAGCGTTGGCGCGGGGCTCGCAGCGGCAATGGTGTGCGACATCACCATAGCCGGCAAGTCAGCCCGGATCATTGACGGTCATACCCGGCTGGGCGTGGCGGCAGGCGACCACGCGGCCATAATCTGGCCGTTGCTTATCGGCATGGCGAAAGCCAAGTACTACCTGATGTTGTGCGAACCACTAAACGGCGAAGAAGCTGAACGCATCGGGCTGGTGTCGCTGGCTGCAGATGACGACAAGGTACACGAAGAAGCGTTGAAGGTTTGCCGCAAGCTAGCCAAGGGCGCGCCCACTGCCATCAGGTGGACCAAGCATTCACTCAACAACTGGCTGAGATTGGCCGGTCCGACATTCGACGCCTCGCTCGCGCTGGAGTTCATGGGATTCTCCGGCCCGGAAGTGAAGGAAGGACTTTCGTCAATCCGCGAAAAACGCAAGCCGGATTTTCCCGGAAAATCACCGTTCTGAACTCCCCAGCCTGCGTGCTGGTTACCCAGGCACGATCTCATCGGCAAGCTTCTGATCGACCACCTCAACCGTGCGGTCAATTTCCTCGTTGGGCATCGACAGTTGGTGAGAAATGAGCTTTACCAGCAAGTCCACCCGTTCGATGAACGGTGCACCCGCTGCAATTGCGCGTGCTGCCGATGATGGCTTGAGCAGGCTTTCAGCGGCCTTTGCATACTTTTCAAATGGGACCTGATCAGCAGGGTCAGCGCCCAGCTTCTGCGCAATTGCATCGACATGCTCGTATATAGAACGAGACAGTGCAGGATCAGTATGGACCGCATCCCTGATTGAACGCGGCTCACCAGGAGTGATGCAACGATAGTTGCCTGTCAGTAGCATTGACCACTTGGCAAGCGGCACAAACAGCGAATCGTACACCCGGAGTTTAACCGGCACGTCCTTGCCATCCAGCGTTACCGCAGCAATATCAGCCTCAAGCTCGCGCAACATGGCGTTGTGTGCGTCATCAGCAAAAATTGCGGCCTTGAAATTCGTCGGCAACCCGACATGCAGAACGTTTGCCTTTTCCTCAGGCGGCCGGAAAGCCTGCGGGTCAGGTGAACACAGTGACATGAGACCAGGCTCAAACCGTTCCCACACAAGCGCGTTGGTGTAGGCTTCAGACAAATCCATGCCTGCCAATGCCGGTATGCGCTGAAGATAGGGCAGCGGCGGCATGTTCATGATGGACATGCACGGCAGTTTTGCCTCTGCGATCTTGAGCATCAACACCCGGATTGTGTGGTTGACATATTGAGGTTCCTGCATTGCAAGACCGACCATGTCATAGCGCGACACATCAATGCTCTGGGGCGCAGCTGCGTCTACAGTGCCTGGCAAATCACGTGAAAAGATCGAACGGTGTTTGGCTTCATCGCGCAGCTTGATGCGCACTTCCGTACCTTGTGCATTTATCAGTTCAGCAGTCTTTTCGCGACACACAAGGGTAACATTATGCCCAGCCATCAGCAGTTTTGTTGCCAGAAGCGAGCCGTATGAAGCTCCCAGAATAAGAATGTTGCGTGCCATTGTTGCCCTCCCGGATTTCCCGTAAATTGCCCTGCCTTCTGTGAGGCCTCTTAGGAACTATCACCCGATATGCCGCTTCGCGCCATGCGGCCAAGTTACCCAGCGCTTCCTGCGCGGCGCTTGGCCAGCAATCGCCCCAGATTGCCGCTTTGAGTCACCATTATGCCCGAGGTGATGATGACGGCAATCCCGACAAAAGTGACCACATCTGGTATGTCACCGAAGAACAGCAGCCCCCAAACCACGGCGCCAATGATTTCTGCGTATGTAAACGGCGCCAGGGCCGGTGCTGAGGCACGCGCATAGGCATTGATGATCAGCAAATGTGCAAGGGCGTTGACCGCGCCCATCACCAGCATGATGCTGGCTTGCCAAAGGTTCACCGGCTGCCACCATGCCCATGCCAGCGGCGCAATCATGACAATCGCCGCAAGCGCCATAAAAGTGTTGGACACCAGAGCAGGAGCAGAATTTGCCACCTTGCGGGTGAGGATGATGTGGAAGGCATAGACCAGACCGGTCACCAGCGCTGCAACGGTGCCCACATTGAAAACTCCGAGGTCTGGCCGCATGACGATCAGTATGCCAATGAACCCGCATACCACCCCGGTCCATGTAGCCGGTCCGGCACGCTCACCCAGCAGAAACGGCGACATCAGCGCCACCAGGAAAGGATAGATGTACAAGATGGCAACAGACGTGGCGAGCGGCAGAAAGCGCACTGAGTATACAAAGGCTATTGTGGCGAGAAGAATCATCACCGCACGAACAAACTGCACGCCTGCTTGCGGTGGCATGCAAACCTGCCTCCCATATCGCCATAGCGAAAACGGCAACAGCGTGATGAGGTAGCCCGCATACCGTCCGAACGTCATCACCGCAACATTCAGGTCTGCTGACATCAACTTCAGAAATGCGCCGGACAATCCGGCTATGAAAACTCCACTGACAAGCAACATCACCGGCACAATGAACCGTGCCGGTTCAGCAGCAGTTGGTGCGGCACTCTCACTCATCCACGCGCTGCCGCAAGCGCCCTGGGCAACGCCTGTTCAAGCAATTCCAGATCGTCTTCCCGCCCGGCAGATATTCGAATACAGCGGTTGAGAGGAGCAACACCTGGCATGCGCACGAAAATGCCCTGATCCAGCAGGCTCTCCATGACCTTGCCCGCAAACTCACCATCCTCACCGCAGTCCACCGCGACAAAGTTGGCAGCTGAAGGCACAACCTCCAGCCCGCATTCATGGGCAATGCGGGTAATCTCGTTTCGCGCCACTTGCACCCGCACTACTACGGTATCCAGCCAATCCTGATCTGCCAGCGCAGCCAGCGCGCCTGCCTGTGCAATGCGGTTGACACCGAAATGATTGCGGATCTTGTCAAAGGCCTGAATCATCTTTGCCTCGCCCATGACATATCCGATACGGCACCCTGCCAGGCCATAGGCTTTGGAGAACGTGCGAAAGCGCAATACCTGCGGATTATGCACATCAAGGTCCGGCAATGTACCAGCCGGAGCAAACTCGCCATAAGCTTCATCCAGACACAACGCCATGCCTTCGGGAATGTCCTGGATCATTGCTTCAATGTCATTGCCGCGCCACCACGTACCCATCGGGTTATCAGGATTGGCAAGGTAAATCAGTTTTGTGCTTTCACGCCTGGCAAGCGCTATCAGCGAAGCAGGGTCCTCACGATCAGCGACATAGGGTACCGACACAATCTCACCACCGGCACCGGTCACCTGGTAATTGAACGTGGGGTAGGCTCCGGTTGAAGTTGCCACTTTGTCGCCCGGCTCAACGAACAGCCGGGCTGTAACTCCGAACAATCCGTCAATGCCTTCGCCAACTAGGATATTGTCCGGCGATACACCATGATAAGCGGCCAGCGCCTGTTTCAGATCGTGGTTTTCCGGGTCACAATACTTCCATGCCTGCTCAGCTTCAGCCTTCATTGCATCCATGACTTTTTGCGACGGACCAAACACGCTCTCATTTGCGCCAATGCGAGCCTTGAAGGCCTTTTCACGGGCACGTTCCTGCGCTTCCGGCCCGACAAACGGCACCGTGGACGGCAAATCAGCAACGACGGAGGACAAGGGCGGACGCATCATGGCTGTCTGGTTTCCTTTTGTATTGGCACGCACGCAACGATAGTATTGAGCGCACAATGCCACCGTTTTCCGCAATACACCACCTGCTCGAACATCGTGCTGCCCATGCGCACAGCGCAACCGCCATTGTGACTGATGAGGGGGGTGAAGTCCGTTTTGGCGAGTGGCTTTCGCACGCCCGGCACCTGGCTGACATGTTGCGCGAAGTCGGCGTTCAACCTGGCCACCGGGTGATGCTGGTGGCAGAGAATTGTTTTGCTCTGGCTGCGTCCATCATGGCTGTGAGCATGATCGGCGCGTGGTCCGTGCCGGTCAACGCCAGGCTGGCAGCAGCAGAAGTGGCACGCATCCGGGCTCATGCCCTGCCGCAGGTCACCCTGTACACTCACACAGTTTCAGCTAATGCAGGCGAACATGCCAAGGCAGCCAATGCAACACAGTTCAACTGTGGGGCGATACGGATGATGATGGCGGTCCACCCCGCCACAACACCGGAGCGGGAAAACGCCGCCCTGCTGCTCTACACCACCGGCACCACTGGCGACCCCAAGGGTGTCATGTTGAGCCACGCAAACCTGCTGGCGGCAGGCGAGATGTCAGCGGAGCACAGGGCCATAAAGCTGGATGATCTGGTCTACGGTGTGCTGCCTCTCACCCATGTGTTTGGCTTGTCATCGGTGTTCATGGCTGCGCTGTGGGCAGGTGCGGCCATAGAGCTGGTGCCGAGATTTGATACTGCCGCCACATTCACCGCTCTGGAACAGCGTATTTCAGTGTTCCCGGCAGTGCCGCAGATGCACGCCTTGCTGATGGCGCACGCCAAAGAAAGCGGCCAAACGACGATCAGCACTCACAGGCTCCGGTACATTTCTTCAGGTGGTGCGCCGCTGGACCTTGCCTGGAAGCAGAAGGTCGAGGCATTTTTCGGACTGCCGCTATACAACGGTTACGGCCTTACCGAAACCACGGCCGGCATAGCGGCCACTCATCCGGGGGCGGCAAACGCAGGCACGTCATGCGGCAAGGCGCTGGGGGGCCAGCAATTGCGCATTGACGGCGTCAATGCCGACGCGGTGGGCGAGGTAGTCGTACGGGGACCCAACATCATGCTCGGCTACTACCGCAACCCGGAAGAAACGGCGAAAGTACTGGACGCTGACGGCTGGTTCAAAACAGGCGACCTCGGCTATCTGGATGACACGGGCAACCTTTACATTACAGGGCGCAAAAAGGAGCTGATTATCCGGTCTGGTTTCAATGTCTATCCGCTGGAAGTGGAGGCTGCGTTGAACCAGCACCCCTCAGTCGTACAGGCCGCCGTAATCGGTGTGACGCACAACAGCAATGAAGACATCGTGGCATTTGTTCAGCCGCTTGCCGGAACCACATTGACGCCTGATACCCTCAAGGCGCACCTGGCCGACGGGCTTGCAGCTTACAAGCACCCCAATCGCTGGATCATCGCGCCCAACCTGCCCGCAGCCCCGTCCGGCAAGATACTCAAGGCCAGGTTGAGGGCGGTCTTTGCAGACCAGCTGTCATCATTTGACCGTAACTGAGTTGAGCCGTTTCAATGCTGCTTCTGCCTCGTCAGCGATGCGTTGAACTATCGCTGACATCGGCTCGATCCGGTCCGCGAAGGCAAGAGCATGCCCCGCTGACAACAGGCCCTTTGTCCAATCCCCGGTCTCATAGGCCTGGCGTCCGATCTTGCCGGAAACCAGATGCATCATGTCCGCAATGGTGATGTCTGGTTTTTCACGCTCAAGCTTCAGCAATGCCTCTGTGGTTTCATTTCGCAATGAGCGGATAGTGTTGCGTACAGATGACATGGTGAGCTCGGTATCGCGTTCCGTAGCTGCAACCAGCTTGTCCTTGATGTTGTCATGAGTGTCTACTTCTTCAGCTACCAGCAACCGCGTGCCCATGATCACACCAGATGCCCCCATTGCCAGGGCAGCGACCAGTTGCGATCCGGTGCCTATGCCACCGCCGATGACGAAAGGTATAGTGAGTTCCCGATCTGCCAGCGCCGCATTGACGATGGAACCGATCATGTCCATGCCCGGGTGCCCGCCACATTCCACGCCGACCACCGCCACCATGTCGACACCGATGGATTGCGCCTTCACCGCATACCGCACAGCTGGCACCTTGTGCATGACATGGATGCCAGCGTCCTTCAGGATTGGCAGAAATTCTTCCGGGTTGCGGCCCGAAGTTTCCACGAACCTGACACCCTCATCCGCGATAAGCCGGAAGACGTCTGCGGTCCTTTCGCCCGAAACCAGCTTGGGCAGCATCGACACATTGACCCCGAACGGAAGTTCACCACACAGTTCACGCGCCTTCCTGATCTGCGCACGCAGATCATCCGGTTCAGGAAACGTTGCTGCAGTAATGAAACTTACTATCCCGGCTCTCGCGCAACTTGCGACATAACCGGCGTCGGCCAGCCACATAAGTCCCCCCGCAATAACCGGCAGGCGCGTGCCATAGGTTCTGGTAACCGCGGTAGTGAACATCAACGCGGCCACACAGGTTTGCGCTTGGCTCTGAACGCCGCAATGCCTTCCTTCACCTCTTTTCCACCAAAGGCACGGGCGATGCTTTCCGCCTCAGCCTCAAGCTGGCCCTCCAGGTCAGGGTGAGCCGCCCGGTTGACCAGAGCCTTGATGCTGCCGACAGACCCGGCAGGGCTATCTGCAACTCGCATTGCCAGCTCATGCGCGGTTTCAACCGCATTGCCCGGCCTGGCCAAGTGGTTTATCAGGCCCGCCGCTGCAAGTTTCTCTACCGGCACTCGCTCGCCGGTCAGCAACATCTCCATCGCCATGTGGCGCGGCAGCGCATTGAGCAGGAAATCGGTCATGCCCCCGTCAGGCGACAGGCCGATCTTCACGTAGGCAGATGAAACGAACGCGTCACGAGCCGCAACGATCATGTCGCACGCGAGCATCAACGAAAATCCGGCTCCTGCTGCCCCGCCTTCAACTGCTGCAATCACCGGCACCGGCGTATCCCGGATCGAACGGACCATCCGATTGAGCCGCTCAACACCGTCTCGCCTGTTGTCAGCTGGCCCGCCGGCACGTTGTTCAAGCCCATCCATGTCACCGCCCGCACAAAAGAACCCGTCAGCACCTGACAACACAACCGCGCCCGCACCCTTGCCCGCCGCTCCCAGCATGGCAGCTGCAAACTGGTCGTGCACAGTCATCGACAAGGCGTTGCGTTTGCCCGGATTGCACAGCACCACGTGCAACACCCGGTCTTTCAGCTCGATCTTGAGACTTTCACTCATGTCTCTGCCTCCCCCGCTTCTGCTTCCGCAAACCTTGCAAGGTGCCAGTCGGCGTCACCCAATTGGTGGTCCAGCATGATAAGTCGCCTGACATACCTGCCAAGGTCATAGTCTTGTGTCATGGCAATGCCACCATGCAGCTGGATGGCCTCCTCCGCCACCAGGCGCCCCACTTCACCTGTTTGATACTTCAGCGCATGCAGTTCCGGCGTCAATCTTCCACCAGTTTGATCAAAGGCAGCAGCCGCATTGATTACACTGGAACGAACCTGCTCGATTGCCATGGACATATCTGCGAGCCGATGCTGCAGCACCTGAAATTCCGCCAAAGCCTTGCCGAATTGTTTGCGTTGCTTCATGTAGTCGATGGTCATGTCACGCGCAGCATCCATCAGGCCAAGCGCTTCCGCGCCCAGCGCCAGCAACCCGACCGCTATCAGCTTGTCCGGATTGATGTCGATAAGCGAACCTGCTGCCGCATCGAGCGTCACAATGCCAACCTTTCCGCCATTCATCGCGTCAACGCACTGCAACGTCAAACCAGCAGATCCGGCTGGAACATGAACTACCACCTGCTCGCCATCCAGCATTGCGGAAACCAGAAATGAGGCAGCCGTATCTGCGTCCGGCACAGTGGATTTCACCCCCGAAACCCTCAACTGCCCGCCATCGTTTTGCGCACATGTTTCGCACCAGCGGTGATCATAGCGGCCAGCCTGCTCAAACAGCGCCGGAGCAACAATCTTGCCCGCGAGCAAATCGTCAGTCAGGCCCGGGCAAGCTGAAGCCATTGCACACGACAAGGCTGGCGAGGCGGCGCCCGCCCTGCCTAACTCTTCAAATACCAGCGCAACATCTCTTGCTGCACCACCAACACCACCGCTGGTCTCAGGAAGGAACGCGCTAACAACACCAAGTTCTGACAGCGCGCCCCAGGATGGCTGCCCGGCATCTGCCAGGAATCGCCGCAAACTGTCGGCCATTGCCTGCTGTTCGGATGTAAGGGAGAAATTCACGGCCGCTCAGTCCGCAAGCAGTTCGCGTGCGATCAGCGTACGTTGAACTTCATTGGACCCGCCATAAATCGAAAGCTTGCGATTGTTGAAATAGGTCTGCGCTGCCCAGCGCGCACTGTCATGACCTGGAAAAACCTCATTGTATCCTTCATCCAGCGCCTCAGACTGAAACGGCATGGCCATCGGGCCGAGCACCCGGCGTGTAAGGTCAGTAATCTCCTGCCTCATCTGGGTGCCCAGCACTTTCAGCATCGAACTCTCCACCCCTGGCGCTCCTCCTGCCTCCACACTTGCAATGACCCGCAACGTTGTGGTGCGAAGTGAGCGCAGCGCGATGGCTGCCCGCGCCATCCGTGCAGCAAACAACGGGTCAACCGACATTGGCTTACCAGCCTGCATGACCTCGTGTGCCAACTCGTTGACATGCGCAAGCGCGGCTTCGGCAAACCCAACCCCGGCAATGTTGGTGCGCTCATGGGTCAGCAGGTATTTGGCATAGGTCCAGCCTTTATTCTCCTCGCCCACAAGGTTCGCATCCGGCACTTTGACATCAGTGAAGAACACCTCGTTGACCTCGTGCGTGCCCTCCAGCAGGCGAACCGGCCGAACTTCAACACCTGGAGTGCGCATGTCGATGAGCAGAAAGGAAATGCCTTCTTGCGGTTTGCCTTGGCTGGAGGTGCGCACAAGGCAGAAAATGTGCGTGGCGTGCTGGCCAAGCGTGGTCCATGCTTTCTGGCCATTGACGATGTAATGATCGCCTTCACGCACTGCGCTGCATTTCAGCGAGGCAAGATCAGACCCGGCATTGGGCTCGGAATAGCCCTGGCACCACCAGTCATCGCCATTCAAAATCCGCGGCAGGTAATGCGCCTGCTGTTTTTCAGTGCCATACTTCATCAGCACCGGCCCCAGCATGGTGATGCCAAACGGCACAATTCGCGGCGCATGCGCCAAGCAGCATTCCTCCTCGAAAATGAACCTCTGCGCCGCGTTCCAGCCAGTGCCCCCGTGCTGCTTGGGCCAGGATGCAGCCAGCCAGCCCTGTTGGTTCAAGATGGTGTGCCAGTCCTGCATGTCCTGTTTGGTCAGGCGCAAATGGCGACGCACCTTGTCAGACAGGCGCGGAGGCAGCTTGTCCTCAAGGAACGCGCGAACCTCGCCGCGAAACACTGACTCAGAATGGTCGTCGAACAATTGCATCAAAAAATCTCGATCAGACCAGCCGCACCCTGTCCACCGCCAATGCACATGGTGACTACCGTCTTTTTTGCGCCACGGCGTTTGCCTTCCAGCAGCACATGGCCAACCTGGCGTGCACCGGTCATCCCATAAGGATGGCCAATAGCAATGGAGCCGCCATTGACGTTGAGAATGTCATCTGGAATGCCCAACTTGTCGCGGCAGTACAGCACCTGACTGGCAAACGCTTCGTTCAATTCCCACAGATCAATATCGTCCATCTTGTGACCGGTGCGGTCCAGCAGTCTCGGCACAGCGAACACCGGTCCAATACCCATTTCATCTGGTTCACAACCCGCCACAGTAAAACCAAGAAAGGCACCAAGAGGTTCAAGCCCCGCCTTCTCGGCAGCCTTAGCTTCCATCAGCACGAGGGCCGCTGCGCCGTCGGACAATTGAGAGGCATTGCCTGCAGTGATGAACTTTCCTTCACCGCGCACCGGCTGAAGCCCTTGCAGACCTTCCAGTGTTGTTGACGCACGGTTGCACTCATCACTCGCGATGGTCACCTCATGGGTGGAGATATTTCCGGACTCCTTATCCTTCACGCCCATTGTGGTGGTTACCGGAATGATTTCATCAGCAAACCTGCCGGCCGCTTGCGCCTCGGCAGTTCGCAGCTGACTGGCAAGCGCGTACTCATCCTGCCGCTCGCGCGAAACGCCATACCGGCTTGCCACATTGTCGGCGGTGTCTATCATCGCCATATAGATTTCAGGCTTGTGTTCATCGAGCCAGGACTCGCGCGAAGCCCCTTGAGAAGCTGCATCCTGCACCATTGAGATAGACTCAAGACCACCGGCAAGAATGGCTGGCGAGCCTTCTTCGGTAATGCGATGAGCCGCTAATGCAAGCGCCTGCAGGCCCGATGAGCAGAACCGGTTGATCGTCATGCCACAGGTGGTGACCGGCAATCCGGCCCGGATGGCAATCTGGCGGGCAATGTTTGAGCCTGTCGCTCCTTCGGGGAAACCACATCCCATGATGCAGTCTTCAATCAGCGCCGGGTCCACGCCAGAACGCTCAACAGCGGCTCGTGCCGCCGCCCCACCCATGGTCGCACCATGGGTCATGTTGAATGACCCGCGAAACGCTTTGCCGATGCCAGTGCGGGCTGTCGAAACGATAACGGCTTGTCGCATCAACCAGCCTCCTGCTTGTTCAGACTGTCAAAGGTTTCACCCGTTTCAACCAGACCAACCAGCAGGTCTGCCGGCTTCCAGAACCAGGCGTCTTCCTTGCCAAATTTCTCGACGGAGGCCAGCACCTTCTTGAGGCCCCGCATGTCGGCATATTTCATTGGCCCACCGCGCCAGCGCGGGTGCCCGTAACCGAAAATTTGCACCATGTCGATGTCGACCGGACGCAGCGCGATGCCCTCTTCAAGCACCTTCGCACCTTCATTGATCATGGCCGCCATATACCGCTCCACGATCTGTTCCGCACTGAATTTCCTTGGCTTGATACCTTTTTCCTCGCGCACCTTTTCGATGATTTTCATCGTATCTTTATCAGGCTCCCCTTTTCGCGAACCCTTGGGGTAATTATAGATGCCGCGGCCTGTTTTCTGGCCAAACCTGTCCTTCTCGCAAATCCGGTCAATCCAGGTGGAGGCATAGCGCTCATCAGGAGACCGCGAGGCAGCCTTGCGCTTTCGCGTTGCCCAGCCGATATCGAGGCCGGCAAGATCAGACATGGAGAACGGCCCCATCGGATAGCCAAATCCGACGACTGCCTCGTCCACCTCATATGGCGAAGCACCATCTTCCACCAGCATTTGTGCAACACGCAAATATTTGCCCATGATGCGGTTGCCAATAAAGCCGTCACACACACCAGAACGGATGCCCACCTTGTTGGCCTTCCTGGCAACTGCAAATGCCGTGGCCACCAAATCCGGGTCAGTCTTGTCTGCGACGACAATTTCAAGCAGGCGCATGATGTTGGCGGGGGAGAAGAAGTGCATGCCGATCACGTCTTCCGGGCGCTTTGTCATGGCCGCGATTTCATTGATGTTGAGATAAGATGTGTTGGAGGCCAGCACGCAACCGGGTTTGCAAATCTTGTCGAGTTGGTTGAACACGTCCTTCTTGACATCCATACTCTCGAACACTGCCTCGATCACCAGGTCAGCATTGGCAAGTGATTGCATCGCCGTAGTGCCATGATATTGATCATGGATCATCCTGTCGCGCTGCTCACCAGACATTTTGCCGCGATCCACCGCACCGTCCAGTGTCTTTTCAACGCGGGCCTTGCCTGCTGCAATTGCAGCATCATCACGCTCAACCATGGTTACGTGATAACCAGCATTCATCAATGCGATGGCAATACCCGAACCCATGGTGCCGCCACCGATCACACCGACCTTGCTGACCTCTCGCGCCTTGCCCGTTGCCAGCTCAGGCACCTTTGCAACAGCACGTTCACCAAAAAACGCATGTATCAAGGCTTCGCGCTGCGGGGTTTTCATCAGGTCATTGAACATCTGGCGTTCAATCTTGAGGCCTTCGTCAAAGTCCTTGGCATAAACCGCCGCCATGATTGCATCGAGACATACAACAGGTGATAATTGGCCTTTTGCCTTGGCCTTGACTGCAGATCGCAACCTGTCGAACAGACCGCCATCTTTCCTGGCCGCCTCAAGTTTCGCATTCATCTGCCTGGTGGGGCGTGGCGCCTCATCGTTGCCGATGATCAACTCGGCAAAGTTCACCCCCGCCGAGACAGCATCTTCATCACTGAAAACCTGGTCAACCAGTCCCAGGTCCCTGGCTTCCTGCGCTGAAACATGACGCCCGGAAGTGATCATTTCCACTGCCGCCTCGACGCCTGCAAGACGCGGTGCGCGCTGCGTACCGCCTGCACCGGGCAATATGCCCAGATGCACTTCGGGCAGGCCAACCTTGGCACTTGCCAGTGCAATCCTGTAATGGCAACCCAATGCCACCTCAAATCCACCGCCCAACGCCGTGCCGTGGATGGAAGCGACAACCGGCTTCGGGCATAGTTCGATCTTGTTGATGATCCCCGGCAAGCCCGGCTCTGCAATCGGCTTGCCGAATTCCTTGATATCAGCACCTGCGAAGAATGTGCGCCCGGCACCTGCTATGACGGCCACTTTCGCCTTCTTGTCGGCCTGAAACTTGTCGATTGCCTTGTCCAAACCCTCGCGCACCGCCTGCGACAGGGCATTGACTGGCGGATTGTCCGCGACGATGACAGCAACGGAACCCTTCAGGACGTATGAAACTGGTGAAGACATAAAAATCCTTGCAATGATGACCTCTTCGATGCTGTCGACCTTAGTCACGCCGCAGCACCCTTGCAATGACCGAAAATCATGAGAACACTTCCCCTTCAGGTAAGCACTGCAGTCACCGATGCTATGACGTTTTGACAACCCAGATTGCCGCTTGAACGTCTCGACGCACGCGCCAAAAATGGAGTAGCGTCAGCGTATGAAGAATATCAAGGAGACAAGGATGCAATATCATGCACCAACCACGGTGAAGGACGCCGTGAAACTGATGGCAAAATCGAAAGGCGCCACCAGTATCCTCGCCGGCGGTACAGATCTGCTCGTGAGATTGCGCTCTGGTTTCATCGAGCCAGACAATGTCATCGACATCAAGCGCATCAAACCACTGCGCACAATCACCCGCGACGGCAAGGGCTTCAAGATCGGTGCCGCTGTGCCGTCCGCTGAAATGAGCGAACATGAAGCACTCAGGAAAGCCTGGCCTGGCGTCGTCGAGGCTGCCGGCCTGATCGGGTCCACTCAGGTCCAGGGCCGGGCCACCATTGCCGGCAACCTGTGCAATGCCTCGCCGGCTGCCGACAGCGTTCCTGCCCTGGTGGCGGCTGGTGCAAAGGCGCTCATCCGCAGCGCCAAGAGCACCCGCAAGGTGCCGGTGGAAAAAATTTGCACCGCACCCGGCAAGACAGTTCTGAAAAAAGATGAATTGATAGAAGCCATCCTGCTGCCGGCAAAACCAGCGCGATCAGGCGATGCCTACTTGCGCTTCATCCCACGCACCGAAATGGACATCGCCGTGGTCGGCGCCGGTGTATCCTTGACGCTGGATGCAAAAGGAGTTTGCATTTCCGCACGCGTCAGCCTCGGGGCCGTTGCCCCCACCGTATTGTTGGTCAACAAGGCAGCGAAAGCGCTGATAGGCACCAAGGTCGACGAAGCAGCACTCGACGCACTCGCTGCAGCATGTTCAGCTGCCGCCAAACCGATTGACGACAAGCGCGGCACCAAGGAGTTCCGTGTTCATGTTGCTGGCGTTCTTGCACGCCGCGCCGCAATCATCGCGCTCAAGCGCGCAAAGGGAAAGCACTGATGTTTCAAATACAAGTATCCACTACGATCAATGGTGATGACACCGAGTTTGCCTGCGAAGCAGACGAGACCCTTCTCGACGTGCTGCGTGACCGGCTCGGCCTGACAGGCTCGAAGGAGGGCTGTGGCACCGGAGACTGCGGAGCCTGCTCCGTAATCGTCGACGGTCGCCTGGTCTGCGCCTGCCTGATGCTGGGCGCCGAGGCCGAGGGCTGCGAGATCGAAACCATCGAGGGCATGGCGCTAGGTGCCGATTTGCACCCGCTGCAACAGAAGTTCCTCGATCACGCCGCTCTGCAGTGTGGTGTCTGCACACCGGGTTTTCTGGTTGCGGCGAAATCTTTACTCGAGCGCAATGACAACCCGACCGAAGAGGAAGTTCGATACTGGATTGCCGGCAATCTGTGCCGCTGCACAGGCTACGACAAGATCGTCCGCGCCATCCTCGATACTGCAAAAGACATGCGCAATCAGGCGAAACCGAAGAAAAAGGCTGCCGCCAGAAAGAAGGTGAAGGCATGAATTTCCAGCCAGGCAAGGATGCGCTCAAGCGCAAGTTTGACATTGTTGGCACGCGGACACCACGCCCGGATGGCCTCGACAAGGTCACCGGAAAGGCACGCTTTGGTGCAGACATAACAGCTCCGGGCATGCTTTGGGGCCTGATCCTGCGCTCACCACACGCCCACGCAAGGATCAGGAAGATCGACACCTCAAAGGCAGAGGCGGTCAACGGTGTTCATGCGATAGTGACTGCAAAGGACTTCGGCCCCTGCCCTGATGATGTAGCTGACATCCGCGAAAACGTCATGGCCCGTGAAAAGGCACTGTATGATGGGCACGCGGTTGCGGCAGTTGCAGCCACCAGCAAGGCCGCCGCGCGTCAGGCCCTGAAGCTGATCAAGGTTGACTATCAGGTTCTGCCACACGTTACCGACGTCGACGAAGCCATGAAACCGGCTGCGCCAGTCATCAACAACAAGCTCTTCACCAAGGGCCTCGCCAAGACCCCTGGCAAGCCATCCAACATTGCCGAAAGATTTGAGTTCGGTCATGGTGATGTCAGCAAGGGCCTGAAGGAAGCCGACCTCGTCATACAGCACACCTTCAAGACAGAGGCCACCCACCAGGGTTACATCGAACCGCACGCCTGCTTGGCCTCGATGGGCGCAGACGGGCGCGGCGATATCTGGTGCTGCACGCAAGGCCATTTCATGGTGCGCAATGTGTGTGCCAGCCTGCTCGGGATCGATGCTTCGGCCTTGCGCGTTACCGCTTCTGAAATTGGTGGCGGCTTCGGCGGCAAGACCACCGTATTCATAGAACCCGTCGCGCTTGCCCTGTCACTCAAGGCAAACCGTCCGGTAAAGATTGTAATGTCGCGCTCTGAAGTGCTGCGAGCCAGCGGCCCGACCTCTTCAACATCCATCGACGTGACGATCGGCATGAAGAAGGATGGCACGATAACCGCAGGAGATGCAGAGTTGCGCTACCAGGGTGGGGCGTTCCCCGGCTCTGCCGTACCATATGGGGCCATGGCAGCATTCGCCTGCTACGACCTGAAAAACGTGCGTGCCGTCGGTTATGATGTCATCACCAATCGTCCGAAGCAGGCCGCCTACCGCGCGCCCGGTGCGCCCATGGCGGCATACGCGGTCGAAAGTGTCATTGATGAACTTTGCAAGAAACTGAAGCTGGACCCACTCGACGTACGGCTGAAAAACTGCTCCACCGATGGATCGAAGGCATCATATGGCCCGAAGTTCGACATCATAGGCTTGAAGGCCACGCTGGATGCCGCAAAGGCACATCCGCACTACAAGGCAAAGCTTGACCACAACCAGGGCCGCGGCGTCGCATGTGGGTTCTGGTTCAACTTCGGTGGCGAAACTTCTGTCTCACTCAACATCAATGCCGACGGAACCGTCGGCCTGTCTGTAGGCACTCCTGACATCGGAGGCTCGCGCGCTTCGATCGGCAACATGGCTGCAGAGGAGCTTGGCATCCCCTACGACAAAGTACGCTGCATCATCGCCGATACAGCGTCTCTGGGTTACAACGACGTGACTGACGGCAGCCGTGTGACCTTTGCCTCTGGTCTTGCAGCTATCAACGCGGCACGCGATGCCATAGGAAAGCTGTGCGCTCGCGCAGCCGCGATCTGGGGAATTCCAGTCGAAGCGGTCACCTGGGAAAACGGCACAGCGCGACCTTCCAGCCCCAATGCTGGCAAGCATGAGCCAATGACTCTGGCCGAAATTGCCGCACAGGCTGGTGCAACCGGCGGACCAATAGCCGGTCACTGCGAAATAAACGCGGAGGGCGCTGGCGTCAGCTTTGCCACCCACATGGTCGACACCGAAGTCGACCCGGAAACCGGAGCAGTGAAGATACTGCGCTACACCGTGTTTCAGGATGCCGGCAAGGCAGTGCACCCGGCTTATGTGGAAGGCCAGTTCCAGGGCGGTGCAGTACAAGGCATTGGCTGGGCACTCAACGAAGAATACATCTACGGCAAAGATGGCAGGTTACAGAACCCCGGCTTTCTCGATTATCGCATCCCTGTCGCATCAGACCTGCCAATGATAGACGCAGTGATCGTCGAAGTGCCAAATCCTGGCCACCCATATGGCGTGCGCGGCGTCGGTGAAACGTCCATCGTGCCGCCGCTGGCTGCTATATCCAATTCTGTGTCGAATGCTGCCGGCGTACGGATGACCCAATTACCCATGTCGCCGCCGAAGGTTCTCAAGGCTCTGGGTCGCATCTAGATGGTCAAAGTCCAGGTTTGGGGGTCCCTCAGACCTGCCCTTGAAGGGGCAGATGAAATTGAAATGGAGGCGTCCAGCATCCGCGAGGTGCTGGACAATCTGGCAGCTTCCTTTCCGGCGATGAAGGCTGCAATCGAGCGTGGAGTTTCGGTTTCAGTCGATGGTCACATGTATGCAAACGCTGTCATGGTGCCGCTGAAACCGGACTCAGAAGTGTTTGTGCTGCCGAAGCTTGTTGGTGGTTGATGGACTTGATCGCCAGTTCATCACGCACTATCAGTCCGCTGCATGACAACTGAAATCACAATTCCAGCGCTGGCTGAAGACGGAACGCTTTTTCCGATTGAGAAGATGAAGGCACATCGGCTTGGCCAGCATCACCTGGCCATTTCCGCCTTTGTATTCTCCGGCGACAGGTTACTCATCCAGCAACGCGCAGCTGGCAAGTACCACTGTCCCGGCAAATGGGCCAACACGTGTTGCTCACATCCGCACTGGGGTGAAAGCCCCGACAGAGCTGCCCAGCGCAGGATCAGGGAAGAGTTGGGGTTCCAGATCCCACTTCAGCAAACGGCAGAGATCGACTACCGGGCTGATGTCGGCAGTGGATTGATAGAACATGAGCGGGTCAGTGTTTTCGCCGGGCTTGCCAATCAGGCCGAGCTTGCAGCCACACTCAACCCCGAAGAAGTCGCTGCAATACGCTGGATTGAGGTGTCCAAGCTTGCCTCCTTGGTGCAGGAAGAGGGCGATACAATTTGCCCATGGTTTGCAATTTACATCAACCGCTGGGCAGAGTTGAATTTGCCCGTTTGACGCGATTGAGATGACGCACCCCTTGCCACGGCCAGTAATCAGTGAAAGCATATCCGGGTCATAAATGAAATGGTCATGACCGGTGTCCCGGTCGGCTCGTTTTCAACCCTCCGGGATCTGCCGGCAGATTCGGCAGCAGGGAGGTTTTTGAGTCATGGAGACGCATACCCGTATCAGACCAGCAGGCCCCAAGTGCGCCTGCATTGTAGGCCCGATGTCCAGCGGCAAGACTACTTTGCTGGAAGCCATCCTGGAACGCACCGGGGCAATTCCCAGGTTCAACACGATAGCCTCCGGCAACTCAATCGGTGATGCATCAACCGAAGCGCGGGCTCACACCATGAGCGTTGAAGCAAACATCGCCACCACCATGAACATGGACGAACCGCTTACCATCATTGACTGCCCCGGTTCGGTCGAGTTTGCCTACGAGGCTGAAGCTGCACTGGCGTTCTGTGACTTCGCAATCGTCGTGGTCGAGGCTGATGCCAAGAAACTGCCATCGCTGCAATTGACACTGCACCGGCTGGACGAACTGAATCTGCCGCGCGTCATGTTCATCAACAAGATCGACAAGGCGCAAGGCTCGGTGCAGGAATTGCTGCACGAACTGCAGCAGGCAAGCAGCAGACCGCTGCTGCTGCGCCAAATCCCGATCTGGAACAACGGAGTGGCGACAGGCTGCATAGACCTGGCGCTTGAGCGCGCCTACATCTATCGGCCACATGCCGAAGCCGAGGTTACCAGCATCGCAGAAGATGACAAGGCGCGCGAAAAGGAGGCGCGCTTTGCAATGCTGGAAGCCCTTGCAGACCATGACGACGAATTGATGGAGCAGTTGCTTGAAGACATAAACCCGGCCACCAGTATCGTGTTCAAGGACCTGACTGCCGAGATCAACGATGGCCACGTAACTCCGGTGCTGATCGGTTCGGCTGAGAACGGCACAGGTATTCTTCGTTTGCTGAAGACCATCCGTCATGACGCACCAGGCATTGAAGCCACGCGCAAGAGAATTGGCGTCACATCTCCTGACAGGTTTTCTGCAGGCATCTTCAAGACCATTCAAACCACTCATTCGGGCAAGCTGTCTGTCGCGCGCATTCTGGCAGGTTCACTGAACGATGCCGACCAGGTGACGGCCGGCAATGGCAGTGTTGAAAAGGTGTCCGGCATTTACAGGATGCTTGGCCGGGAAACCCTGAGAACACGTTCCGCAGCAGCAGGCGAGGTTGCGGCATTGGGCAAACTCGAAACGCCCCGCACCGGCAACATACTCACTGCCGAAAAGACAAACCCGCCTACAATCACGCCTCTGCCCGCCCCGCCCAGGCTGTTTTCACTCGGTGTGCAGCCGAAGGAGCGCCGGGACGAAGTCAAGCTCTCAACGGCACTGACCAGGCTGCTCGATGAAGACGCGTCCTTGTCTGTCGAGCATAACCAGGAAACCGGCGAGACAATTCTACACGGTGCAGGTGAGATGCACTTGCGGGTCACACTGGAGCGATTGCAAAACCGCTCCCAGATAGATATCAGCACGCACCATCCAACCATCGGCTACCGGGAAACCATCTCTGCTTCAACCACCCAGCGCGGTCGCCACAAGAAGCAGTCCGGCGGACACGGACAGTACGGTGATGTGGTGCTTGAGATAAAGCCACTGCCGCGGGACACAGGGTTCGAATTCACCAACACCATCGTCGGCGGCGCAGTTCCCAAGCAGTATATCGGATCTGTCGAGGCTGGCGTGCGCGAATACCTGGCTGCAGGGCCGCTTGGTTTTCCAGTCGTGGATGTTGCTGTCAACTTGTCGGATGGATCATACCACTCGGTGGATTCATCAGACATGGCATTTCAACTGGCCGGCAAACTGGCAATGCGCGAAGGCATGGCACAGTGCGAACCTGTTTTGTTGGAACCGGTAATGAAGGTCGCCATTCATACGCCATCAGATGCAACCGCCAGCGTTACCACCATGATTCCACAACGCCGCGGACAAATTCTGGGTTTTGAACCTCGCACGCAGTGGCACGGTTGGGATACGGTGTCGGCGCTCATCCCGATGGCAACCCTGAGTGACATGATAATTGAATTGCGCTCTTCTACAGCCGGCGTCGCCACCTATGAGGCCGAGTTTGATCACATGGAGCGCCTTGATGGCAGACTGGCAGACCAGGTGCTTGGATTGATCGCAGAGAAAAAGGCGGGCTGAAAAACTACCAGCTCAAACTTCCTGGCAAGCTCGCAGCGTGCATGGTTCAACTGTGATGTAACCCTTAACTGGCCACAAGGCGTCGGTTTTGTGAATGACTGTCATGTTTGCATCTGTGACAAAGTTGGATTTGGTATCCACCAGCGTCGCTGCCGCTACAGAAGCCGTTACCGTTGTGGCAGCCAGCAGGCCAACGATCAGGATCTTGCTCAGATTTGCCATCATCATATCCTCCAGTTACGCGTGAGGGGCGGTTGCGTTTTCTTGGATGATGCAAAGATGCCGGAAAGTGAATCATGTAGATGTGCAGGAATGCACATTGCGCATATCAGCGAACCGAAGACCTTAAATCTGCAATTCGCGCCCCGCCAGGGTCCTCAATGCTTGCGCCAGCACTCGTCCCAATAGTCGTACACGGCCATTGATAACACGATCAGCACGATGATAATGACCGGAAGACCGCCCCAGAACCCGGCAAAGCCTGTAGCAATGCTCTTGGCCAGGCCAATGGTAAATGTTGCAACAAGCCCGATGCCTATCAAGCCGGTTACTTTCGCTAGCGATTTCTGATCCATGGGTTTCACCTGTTCCTCTTGCCTGTCACTATAGCGCAGCTGCCGTGTCAGGAGCCAGCGCATTCATCATCCAGTGCGCCGTCCTCATCAGACGGTCATCACGTTCGGCAGATCCGATCAGCTGAACGCCAATCGGCAATCCGGTAGACCCGGACAGCAATGGCAGGTTCACGCACGGCAAACCCGCTACCGTCCATACCGTACAGAACACCGGATCTCCCGTACCATCGATTTTCAACGGTGCTTCCCCGGCCGAAGCAGGTGCTAGAACAGCATCGTAGTCACGGAAAAAATTGGCGAAAAAGTTTTCAGCGCCACCTACCATTGACAAAGACTGCGCATATTGAGCGTCTGAATACCCGCGTCCGCGCTCAACCACACTCCGCAGCTTTTGGCTGATAACGTCCCAGTGGTGTTCAAAGTCGCAAGCCAGATGCCGGGCGATTTCATATTCGTGCACAACCTGCTGATGCAGAACCAGATCAACCAGCGAGCTCGGTGCCTCAACGCGATCAATGCGCTCGCCCAGAGCCTCGATTATCTCATCAAATCCGGCGCGCGCATCGTCGCTCATGCGGTCGTGGTATGGCATATCAATCCATACCAGATTTGGCTCTACCGGTGGCTCTGCATTGACACCTGAAATTGCAACCGGCCGCGGCCGGGCAAAGCTGGCAACGTCGAGGGGATCATACCTGCCCAGCGCATCAGCCAGCAGGCTGGCATCCTCCAGGGTGCGGGCAAATACACCAACCTGATCAAGCGTAACAGAAGTCTGCAACACGCCCGTACGAGAAATCATTCCGCGCGTTGGCTTGTAACCGAATATCCCGCAGAACGACGCAGGCCTTATGACAGAGCCATTGGTCTGGGTGCCGATCGCAAGCGGAACATGGCCCGCTGCAACGGCCGCTGCGGAACCGCTCGAAGATCCACCAGGGGTATGAACCGGGTTGTGCGGATTGGATGTATGAGCCGGATTAAGAAAGGCAAACTCGGTCGTCACCGTCTTGCCGAGGATGATGGCACCGGCATCGCGCAAACTTGCCGCCACAGCGCAATCCATCTCTGCCACATGGCCTTTGCGCGCAGGCGTACCACATTCCGTCGGCAGCCCGCTGACGTCAAAAATGTCCTTCAAACCTACCGGCACACCATGAAGCGACCCGATGGCATTCCCTCTCCGGCGAATGTCATCAAGAGCCTCGGCCTGTTCCAGAGCGCCAACAGCGTCCACATACACCCACGCCCCAACGCTCTCATCGGTCTCCATGATCCGGTCGAGGCAGGCCCTGACCAGATCCACCGATGTGAGGCGGCCTTCCGCTATCTGTCTTCGGGCCTCTGCTGCTGTAAGTTGGCACAACATGAACTTTGTGTCTGACCCGCCTACTTCACATATGGGCCGAACAGATAATCAGGCAGCCACAGCGCGATAGCCGGGAACTGATACAGCAGGAACATGGTGAAGATCACAATGCCCAGATACGGCATTATACCCCTGAATATCTGCATCAACTCAATCTCGCCTCTAAGCACCCCTTTGAGATAGTACGCGGACATGGCCATAGGCGGTGTCAGGAACGATGTTTGCAGGTTCAGCGCAACCAGCATGGCGAAGAAGTAGGGATTGACATTGAAGTGGTCGAGCAGCGGCAGGAAGATTGGCACGAAAATGATTACGATCTCAGACCATTCCAGCGGCCATCCCAGGACAAAGATGATAGCCTGGGCCAGCAACAGGAACTGCCACGGCAACATATCAAATGATTTTACCCATTCCGAGATCAGGTCGTGCCCGCCAAGGTAGGAAAAAACGGAAGCAAACGTCCAGGAGCCAACAAACAGCCAGCACACCATCGCGGTTGCCTTGGCGGTAAGGTATACCGACTCCTTCAGCTTCTGCCATGACATCGAACGGTACAATACCGCCAGCACCATGCCCCCAAGAGACCCCATCGCTGCGGCTTCGGCAGGCGTTGCAAGGCCACCCAGGATCGATCCCAGCACGAGCATTATAAGCACCGTGAGCGGAATAAAGTTGACAACAAGATCAGTATAAATTTTGGAGGTGGGCGGCACATCCTTCAAATCAGGCTTGGGCGCCAGGCTGGGGTTTATGAGCACCCTGACGATAACATGCACAATGTACAAACTGGCCAGTAGCAAACCTGGGAAGACCGCTGCAGCGTAAAGCCGCAAAGGCGACAGTTCGGCGATGGCCGCATAGACGATCAACATGATCGATGGCGGAATCAGGATGCCGAGAGTGCCGCCGGCACAGATGACACCTGAAGCAAACTCCTTGTTGTAATTGGCGTTCGCCATGGCCGGAAAGGCCAGCAACCCCATCAGCGTCACAACCGCACCAACGATACCTGAAGCCGTCGAAAAGACCGCACAGGTTATGAGCGCGGCAATCGCCATCGAGCCCGGCAGATTGCGCGCAGCCATCTGCAATGAGTAGAACAGCCGGTTGACGATATTGGCCCGTTCAACCACGTACCCCATGAACAGGAACAGCGGGATGGCCACCAGCGTATCGTTCTCCATCACCGAATAGGTGTTCTGGTTCAGCAGATAGAATATTTGGTTCTGGAAGAAATCCGAAAACGACGTGATCGTGTCTGCACTGTAGTAGGCGTAGTACCCAAATCCGACACCCATCGCCACCAGGGTAAAGGCAATTGGAAAGCCCAGCAGCACCAGAACGATGAACAGGGACAGCATCAGGATGGCGACTTCAGGATTGGTCATATCAGCTTAACTCCAGCGGCGTTGCCGCGAGTTGATGTTACCGGATATCAGGATTTACCGCTTGCCGGGCCGGCCTCGACAAGCAGGTCTTCGGTTTCGCGCACGTCTTCCAGCCGCTCTAGCCAGATGCCTTCACGCATTGCTTTCCAGCAACGCATGATCTCGGCGATGCCCTGCACGATCATCAGGAAGCCTGCCAGCGGAATGAGAGTCTTGAAGAAGTAGATCTGGATGCGAGCCGGTGAATTCCAGCTCACTTCTGCATAACGCCAGCTGTCACGCGCAATCTCTGCGCCAAACCAGAACAGCGCCAGCATGCCCGGGAAAAAGAACAGCAGGTACAGCAGAAAGTCGAGTGTAGCTTGTGTCTTGACAGGCAACAGGCGGTACAGCACGTCACCGCGCACATGCGAGTCCTGGGCAAGAGCATAAGGCCCTGACATGAGAAACAGGGCACCATACATCTGCACCATGATGTCAAAAGACCACACCGTAGGTGAATTCAATATGTAGCGGACGAAAACTTCATAGGAGACGCCAAAAGTGAGGATGAGAATGCACCACCCAAAAGCGCGCCCGACCCAAATGTTCAAACTCTCAATTGTATGAATGATTGACGTCACAACAGGCCTCCCCAGGCACAAGTCACATACAGCCAAGCTGCGCACATTTGCGCAACTCCACTCAAAGTTCGCCAATGGCAGTGCTCCGCCTGCCACTGGCAAGCGGAGCGTCGAATGCTATCCGAAGTAGTGCTTGTAAGCCAGCTTGTAATCAGGCTGGTTCAGGTTGAGGTAACCCATCACATTTTTCGCATAAGTCTTCTGAGACTCGATAACCTTGGCGAAGAACGGATCTTCACCGGAGATACGCTCCACAACCTTGTCCCATGCACCAAGCTGGGCAGCCATCACCGAATCTGGTGTGCGATGCGCCTTGACGCCCTGCTCGGTGGTCAGCTTCACGAGGTCGTCAGCATAACGCTTGGTGTTGTTCCAGTAGAAGTTGGAGCTTTCAGCTTCTGAAGCATGTTTCAAGATGGCCTGGTGTTCGGCAGGCAGGGCCTCGAACATCTTCTTGTTGAAGGTGCACTCGAAGAATTCCTGCGACTGGTGGAACGAAGCCAGCATGTAGTCTTTGGCCACGTCCTGCATACCGAAGTCGCGGTCAGAGGTTGGGTTGTTGAACTCAGCCGCGTCAATCAGGCCAGACTTCATTGCAGGCTGGATTTCACCGCCTGGAAGCTGCACGACAGACATGCCCATTTCGAGCATCACGTCGGCAGCAAGGCCCACGGTGCGGTACTTGAGGCCGTTCATCTGGGCAGCGTCTGTAATTTCCTTCTTGAACCAACCGAGCGGCTGAGCCGGCATCGGTGAATTGAAGAACGACACGACGTTCAGGCCGAGTGAACCCATCAGCTCGTCAAACAGCTCCTGGCCACCACCATAGTAGACCCAACCCAGCACTTCGTTGGACGACCAGCCGAAGCATGGACCGGTGCCGAATAGCGATGCGGTCTTGGACTTCGAATACCAGTAGGCAGGCACGTAGTGTGCAGCATCAAGCACGCCACGATGAACGGCGTCCTGCATCTGCGAAGTCTTTACAACCGAATCCACCGGCAGCAATTCGATCTTCAGATCCTTGCCGGACATTGCATTCACGCGGTTCACATAGGATTGAGCATTTTCAAGAAAGATACCGCCACCCCAGGCAGCCTGCATCTTGATGACCTTGCCCTCCGAACGCGCAATACTGGGGGCAGCCAAACCGGCGACAGTAGCCACGCCGGCGCCTGTCAGAAACTTGCGGCGCGATGCTGCCGCGGACATTGTTTTTTTCATGATTTCCTCCCAAAGGTAGCCCTTAACATCAGAGCCAGACAATTTGGCCACCTACATTCAACTGAACAGGGGCACAAGTCATCATTTCACAGAATGGGTGGAAGAGCCATATGCCCAACGGAAACTTTCCAACCGAACGCCTGCCAGCATTTCATGCGATTTCTGCAACACCCCTAGGCAACCCTTGATGCAAAGCACAATGTGCCGCAAGTTGGCGCGCAACAGAACCACCGGAAAAACAGGAACCATCAATGGCCGACATTCTGCTTGTCTCGAACATGATGCCCCACATACAGCAAGCTCTCGAAGCAAGTCACACCCTGCACCGGCTGTATGAAGCCAGCGACCGCGATGCTTTCCTTGCCGGCATTGCTGACAGGATTGAAGCGATAGCCACAATGGGCAAGGCCGATGCCGCGCTGATTGACGCGCTGCCCAACCTGAAGATCATCTCAAGCTTTGGCGTTGGGTATGACGGCGTAGATGCAGCCCATGCCGCTTCGAGAAACATCTTTGTCACCAACACACCTGACGTGCTCAACGATGATGTGTCCAACATGGCAGTCATGCTGATGCTGACATGCTCACGCCGGTTTGCTGAGTCGGAGCGCTACGCC
Source organism: uncultured Alphaproteobacteria bacterium (assembly GCA_963787895.1). Taxonomy (GTDB): domain Bacteria; phylum Pseudomonadota; class Alphaproteobacteria; order Rhizobiales; family Aestuariivirgaceae; genus Anderseniella. Next base: position 65,323 of record CAWBEX010000008.1, read on the forward strand.
CGCTCCGGACGCTGGCAAAACGAAGGAGATCCGCCGCTTGCGCGCGCAATCAAGTCACGACAGGTAGGCATTCTGGGGCTTGGCCGCATTGGCAAGGACATCGCCCGCAAGCTTGAAGTGTTCGGTTGCAAGATCTCCTACTACGGTCGCCACAAGCAGGACAATCAGCCCTACAGGTTCTATGACAACCTCGCCAGCATGGCGCGTGACGTCGAATTTCTCATTGCCATCTGCCCCGGCGGTGCGGAAACCCAAGGCATTGTAGGCGCTGAGGTACTTGAAGCATTGGGGCCGGACGGTACATTCATCAATGTTGCACGTGGTTCGGTACACGATGAAGCAGCCCTCATTGCTGCGCTCAAGTCGGGCAGCCTCGGTCATGCCGGGCTTGATGTGTTTGCCGCAGAACCGGCGATACCGGCCGAATTGCGCAACCTTGATAACGTCACACTGCAACCGCATCAGGGTTCGGCTACCGTGGAAACCCGCAAGGCGATGGGTGATCTGGTGGCCAGCAATCTGCTGGTCTGGTTTGAAGGCAAGCCACCTGTTACGCCTGTAGCCGAGTGTGCCCATCTGAAACGTTGAAACCCAATGGCAGATCAAGAGACTTCGTGGACCCGCGGTTACCGCACAGACAGCGAGTACACTTTCGGCGTCTACCCGTTTCTCAATCCTGACAATCTCCTGTTGACTGTCGCGTTGCAGGGCATCAGGCCAGTTGCCGACATCGTATCGAGCGGTGCAAAGGATGGCCGCGCACTTGTGTACTGCGAACTTGGCTGCGGACAGGGAATGACGCTCAACCTGATGGCAGCGAGAGATCCTGGCGGGGATTACTACGGCATCGACTACAACCCTGATCAGATCCGCAATGCCCAAAGCTTCGCCTCGGCCGCCGAAATCAGCAATGCCACTTTTTCCGAAGTGTCATTTGCAGACCTGGATGAATACGACATTCCAGACTGCGATGTGATCGTTATGCACGGCATATGGAGCTGGATTGATGTAACAATGCAAGACCACATCATCAGGTTCATCCAGCGCAAGCTCAAACCGGGCGGAGTGGTCTTCAGCAGTTACAACTGCGCCGTCGGCCGCTCCGCAGACATGCCAATGCGGCGGCTCTTTCTGGCAGCAGAGCGCGCATCAAGGCAGCAAGCCCGCACACCCAGATTGCGCGAGATGCTTGAGTTCACCACCTCTTGTGCTGAAGCCGGGGCAGAATACTTCGAAGCTCATCCCGCTTCATTGAAACGGCTCATGAAACTAGCTGATCTTGAACCGGACTACATCGAGCACGAGTATCTGAACAGTTCATGGACCAACTATTTTCATGACGAGGTTGCAGCAACCATGCTCACGGCGCAGCTGGAGTTTGCCGGGTCGTGCGATATGGTCAACAACCGGCTTGAATTGGCGCTGCCCAGTGAAGCTATTGAGCTTGCCGGACGCATGTCCTGCCCATCTGATGTGGAATTACTCAAGGACATCTGGATCAACAACACCTTCAGGAGGGACATTTTTGTTCGTGACCGCCAGGTGTTGCAACCCAAAGACCTCTGCAAACTGTTGAACAAATTGTATTTCGCCATCTGCAAACCCCGCAAGGCTTGCATGTTGGACTTCGAGGTGTCGGGCGGATCAGTCAGGTTGCCGGACGTGCCTTACCGAGCGATACTGGATGCGTTGGCAGATGGCCCCATGACCGGCGCCGGCATCGCCACCATTGCAGCAGGTAGCGCAGCGTCGATCACGTTGGATGAAATCATCAGCACTCTTGTCGCGGCAGGCTATATCACACTTGCTCCAAACGCCTGTGCAGCAAGTCGCATCGCTGCATCTACATTGAAATTCGAACAAACGATGTTCGATCTTGTGGCTGCTCGGCACAATCGGTTTGTTGCTGTCATCCCGGGGCTTGGCCGAAGTGTGCAATTGTCCGCCATAAGCTACTTTTTCTGGATGGCGCGCAGGCATAATGTCGAACATAGACTTACCTGGGTGTACGATCAGCTGACTGCATCGGGTCGCCACGTCATGCACGAAGGCAAACAGATTTCCGATAAGAACATGGCATTGGAACTGCTCAAAATACTGGAGATCGCCTTCAACAATGAAATCCTGCCGTTAATGAGTCTGGGCCACAAGGCATAGATCAGGTATCGACGAGTTGCATTGTTCGAGCCGGAAGATTGGATCCGCAAGCATCCGGTTACACAGACCTGCAGCGATCGACACGCGGCTTCATTTCCACCAGCTAGCAGGCACGGCATTTCGGGCAGCCCCTTTGCTCAGTGGCTCGGTTTACGGCAATCATCCTTGCACTGGGGGTCGTAGGCTATTGTGAACATCTCGCGCAACGTCGAGACACACGGTCTGTTTGAAGAGGCGAGGCTCACGGTTAACACCTTTATCCCGGGTTGGCGCAGCTGCCGGGTGATCCACACTGGCCATACCTTCGTTTCCCAACGAGAACCAATTGATCCGGACGACAGTTTGACATGAAACCATTTTCAATTGCCGTGGTTGGCGGAGGCATCGCTGGCCTTTCAACGGCATGGCTGCTCTCCAAGTCGCACCGGGTGACCTTGATTGAAGCAGCCGATTATCTGGGCGGACACTCGAACACGATAGACATTGAGACACGATCTGGCAGGGTACCTGTCGATACCGGTTTCATTGTTTACAACCCTCCCAACTATCCGAACCTGACCGCGTTGTTCGACCATCTTGGTATCGCAACCAAACTCTCGCAGATGACCTTTTCTTTCTCGGCGGACCACGGGGAATACGAATACTCAGGCACGCGATTGGGCGGACTGTTTGGACAGGTGTCCAATGTAGCTAATCTCGCCCATTGGCGGCTGCTGAGCGAGTTGGCGCGGTTCTTCCGCGATGCCCGAAGTGATGCTCAAACACTGGCGGATAGCGTAACACTCACAGACTATCTCAATGACAGGGGTTACAGTCGACATTTCATCGACAACCATCTTCTACCAATGGCAGCTGCCATCTGGTCTGCGCGGGCAAGCGATCTTGAGGCCTACCCGGCAAAAGCCTTTATCACGTTCTTCCACAACCACGGCTTGCTACAGGCTACACGTCGTCCGCAATGGCGAACAGTTGATCAAGGCAGTCGCTCCTATGTCGCTCGAATGATCGAAGATGGCAACTTCGTGGTGCAGCGGACATCGCCGGTAGCGACTGTTGATCGGCGTCCGCATTGTGTTGAAATAGTTTTGGCCAATGGCCAAAGGCAGATTTTCGATCATGTGGTTCTTGCCTGTCATGCAGATCAGGCGTTGAGCATCCTCAACGATCCCACAGCTGCAGAATGCAAGGTTCTGGGTGCCTTCAACTACTCAAACAATGAGGCTGTCGTTCATACTGATGCCACAGCAATGCCGCGGCGAAGGCGGTTATGGTCGTCCTGGAACTATATCAAACAGACAAACGAGATCGAGAAACCTACGGTCACATACTGGATGAACAGCCTGCAAAGCCTTGATTGCGACGAGGACATATTTGTTTCACTCAACCCAGGCCAGAAGCCGAGCGGTGAGATTGCCCGCTTCAATTACACACATCCCCAGTTCGACGCCAATGCCTTGCGGGCGCAACGCGACTTGTGGAGTTTGCAGGCAGAACGGCGCACATGGTTCTGCGGCAGTTACTTTGGTTCTGGATTCCATGAAGATGCCCTGCAGAGCGGCTTGGCCGTTGCGGAGGAATTAGGTAGCGTGCGACGACCCTGGCAAGTCAGCAATGAAAGTGGTCGCATACATCTGCCAGCCATGGAGCAGCCGACCCGAATGGCGGCCGAATGAACAGGTTGAAGTCAAAGCTGTGCCTTGGGACCGTTGGTCATCGCCGCTACCGGCCGCGTCAGCATGTATTGTCTTACAATGTCTTTTCACTGTTGCTGGACCTTGATGAACTGGAAGCCGTTGATAGGACTTCTCGTCTGCTGTCTATAAACCGCCTTGGAATCATGTCTTGGCGAGAGCGCGATCACGGGCTGGGCAACGAAACCGGCTTAAAGCAAGACATCAAGGACATGGTTCGGCAAAGTGGCCAGAAGTTACAGCCGACGAACATCAGCATACTGTGTTTTCCTCGAGTGCTAGGGTACGTCTTCAACCCGCTTACGACGTACTTCTGCCGCGATGCCTTCGGCAACCTTCAGACCATGGTGTATGAGGTCAACAACACCTTCGGCGGGCGGCATTTCTATGTCGTTCACGCTGGTGAGGCGGTAAACGGCACATATTTTCATGCAGCCCAAAAGGCGTTCCATGTCTCGCCGTTCAACAAGGTTGAAGGCAACTACACCTTCCGCGTTTCCGGTGATGAAGACCTCATCACGATCGGCGTCAACCTGAAAGTGGATGGAAAGCCGCTACTCAATGCATATCATGCGGCCTGGCCGGAGCAGCTAACCAGCCGTGCTCTCATCGGAGCGCTCTGCACGATGCCATTGATGACGGTCAAGGTGATTGCTGGCATTCACTTCGAAGCCCTGCGGCTGTGGCTCAAAGGCTTGCGGATTACACGGCGCCCGGAACCACCAACAATTTCTCCAGACAAAAAACGAATACAAACAGGCTTTCCAATATGACTGAGGTAACCTTGCATTCAAAGTGCCCCCGCAAGGCACGCTTGTCTGCGGCCGAACGCGTGATAACAGGCATCGGGTGGAAACTGATGCCCAAGGAGTTGTCAGGGTGTATTCGCATTGAATTGCCGAGTGGCATGGTAGTTACCGTGCAGGGTGAGAGGCCAGGACACTTCGCCGAACTGAAGGTCAACAGTTGGCAAGTATTGCGGCGCTCCATGCAGGCCGGGGTCAACGGCTTTGCAGAGAGCTACATGCGCGGTGAAGTCGAAAGCCCACACCTTGTTACATTGGTGCAGTTCTTTGCCACCAACCGAAAGCGCCTTCTGGCAAGTGGGGGGCGCCTGTTTTCTTCTCGAGTTTTCGACCGGTTTCGCCATCTGCGGCGCGCCAACACCCGCTCGGGAAGCCGGCGGAATATTGCCGCCCATTACGATCTGAGCAATGAATTCTTCTGCCTCTGGCTGGATGATACGATGACATATTCATCAGCTCTGTTCGGGTCATCCGAAACTTCTCTCAAAGCAGCACAAATCAACAAGTATGACCGGATTATTTCCGCGCTCGATTTGCCCCAAAGGGCAACAGTGCTGGAGGTTGGTTGTGGTTGGGGTGGCTTTGCGGCGCGGCTATTGGAAGGCTCTGAACATGCATACCGAGGAATATCGCTTTCTCGCGAGCAACTGCGCTACGCCCGGGCGCGGACAGATCTGGGAGGCGCCAGGTATCCACCGGTATTTGCCTACGAAGATTATCGCGATCAGACCGGGCAATTCGATGCAATTGCATCCATAGAAATGTTCGAGGCTGTAGGCGAAGAGAACTGGCCGGAATATTTCCGTATGCTGCACGACCGGTTGAAGCCAGGCGGAACAGCTGTCATCCAGTCGATTACCATCGCACCTGAGCTTTTCGAGCGCTACCGGCTCCGGGCCGACTTCATCCAAACCTACATCTTTCCTGGCGGAATACTTCCGACGACACAGGAGATCGAAAAGCATGCTGGCAATGCCGGACTGACGGTTCAACACCTGGAATGTTTCGGACAAGATTATGCGCGAACCTTGCAAATCTGGCGTGAAAACTTCGAAGCCAACTGGCAAAAGGCCGCCGCACTTGGGTTCGACAACAGATTTCGGCGCATGTGGCGCTTTTATTTGGCGTACTGCGAGGGCGGATTCCGTGAAGGCCTGATCGACGTCGACATATTCAAATTCAACCGCGCAAGCTGAGAGCATGCGCAGCACCTACAAACGAGACCAGCAAGATGTTGCAAAAAGTAGATAACAGCCAGCACTGGAAACAAACTCCAACCTGCCTGTCAGATTTTCTTCATGGACAACTCGTGATTGCAGGCAGTTTCAGGTTCTGGTTGGGAGGTTTCACGCGGCAGTTCAATGGCAAATCATCGGGCACATGGTGTGATGATGTGCTCGTGCTTGAAGAAGACTTCGAGTACGACAATGGGCGCCACGAACAGCGTACCTGGCGGTTGAAGTTTGAGTCTGACGGTTCCCTGACCAGCAAGTGCAGTGATGTTATTGGGGAGGGAACAGGCAGCTACAATGGTTTTTGCTATACGCACAGCTACCTGTTTCGTTTGCCCATAGGCCGAAGTGGATTTGTTGTCCGGATCAAGGAGATTTACGAACCGCTTGATAGTGCCCGTATTCTCTGCAATGCCAAACTGAGCCGATGGGGCATTCCAATTGGTGTGATACGAATGCAGTTTGAGCGCTACTGAGGCGTAATTCTGGTTGCCATTGGACGCATTAGAAGGCGGACCAATGCCCCGATCAAGGGCAGCTTGCAAGTGATGTGCTCATTTGCATCCCAATAATCGATATGGCGTTTGACCAAGCCGTCATCGTTAAACTCGATCTCACTCAAACCGGGAATGTCGAGCGGCCCAACAAACCGTGCCGTGCCGGAAAACCGCCACTTGATCACCAGCGTTACTCCATTGAACCAATGGTCCGACACCTTGAACTGCAATCCATCGACATGCTTCAGCATATCGACAAGGACGCACCGGAAATTATCCTGGTTGAAAGTGTGGTTGAACGGATCTCGAAACTCAATGTCTTTCGCACACAAGGCCAGAAAGGCATCAATACTTTGTGCGCTAAACTCCTCCAGCGCGTTGACATATGAGATCACTCTTTGTGGTGTCGTTGAAATGTCTGTCATTTCTTTGCCACGAATGTCCTGACCAGCCATAGGTAAAGACCATTTGGCAGCATGCCAACTGCCTTCAAGAGGCAGACCAATTGCCAGGGAAAGGCAATTTCAAAACGGTTACTGCGTAAACCCCTGATGATACTTTCAACCGCAGTTTCTGTGTCTATCAAGAACGGCATGGGGAAGTCGTTGCGTTCAGTCATTGGCGTATTCACGAATCCGGGATTGATGACTTGCAGCTTGATTCCCTTGCGCGCCAGATCGGGCTGCAGGCTTTCACACAAATTGATCAATGCCGCCTTGGTGGGACCATAGTAGGCAGATCTCGGTAAACCGCGGTAACCAGCAACGGATGCCACGACGGCGATATGTCCTTCATGACGCCCGGTCATGGCAGATGCCAGCGGTACGAGGCACCTTGCAACACCCAAGTAATTGACGTCGATCGACTTGGCGAACAAGTCCACGTCGAGGTTACTGCTGTCGGAAAGCTCCCAGAAACCGGCATTCAGGATGGCAAGATCTATTTGCCCTCGCTCAGTTTCGATTTTCGCAACGGCGCGCAGCACGTCGTCCGGCTCGGTTACATCCAGGGGGTATGCTTGGATGCTTTGGTATGTCTTGGCCATAGAGTTCAGAGCATCCGCCGAGCGCGCGGATACTGACACATCAACACCCGCCTTGCTGAAGGCCACAGCCAACTCGCGCCCGATCCCGGAGCTCGCGCCTGTGATCCAGACGTGTTTCCAGGGATATGGCTGCATCTACCTGATCATATCCCGACAAAGGGCTGCAGGAGTCGCGGCAAAAAGCCCTTGAAGCGAGCCGGCTTCTCAACCGCAACCAAACAAATGCATTCCTCGTTGTCTTCCACGACCGGCTGGTGTTCGAATTCCGGATCGAGGTCAGCGACATCCCAGCGGGCAAAGCGCCCGCATTTGTCGTTGTAAGCCCCGGACAAGATCAATGTCACTTCATGGCCGGCATGGCCATGTTCCGGAACCGCACGGCCGGCAGCAATCCGCATCAAGAAGAGCTTGCTGGCTGCATTTTCTCCCAGCTCGATCTGATGTGTAGAGATGCCGCGGCCAGCGCGCTTCCAGCTGATTTCAGAAAACGGCACACCCAGCAACGATGCCACCAAAGGAGGAATTACATCGCCATTTGCGGTTTCCGGCCCCGAAGCGGAGACGTCTTGCCGCATCTTGCGGTCTTCTGCCTCAAGTCGTTCCAGCAAATTGTTGGCCGCACCTTGTGACAGTGCGACCGGTTCAACCTCTTCCAGTACTGCACCGCCCAGCGATTGTGCCTTGGTAACCTTGGCGCGGCACTTGTTGCAATGACCAATATGGCCAGAAGCGACGATGGCGAAAGCAGACGGAAGCGAACCAGCTGCGAAGCTCATGATGGTCGATTCATCGAGGTGATGGTTGATTGTCATCTCAAATCCTCCAATGCGCTGTTCAGCTTGTTGTAAGCCAATCGCATGCGTGATTTCACAGTGCCCAAAGGCAGCTTAAGTTTCTCTGCAATTTCCATGTGTGTCATGTCATCCCGGAAAGCCAATTGAATTACCTCGCGCTGGTCAGCGGGAAGCGTTTTGACTGCCTGAGCAACAATCACGCTTTCCTGCAAGCCTGTTACCTGCTCCTCGCTTGAAGGATCACCGCTCTCAAAATCAAAGTTGCTAATTTCTTCAAATCTCAATCCGCTTGCTCGCCGAAAGGAGTCGATCCGCAAGTTCCGCGCGATCGTGAAAATCCAAGTCGAAACAGAGCCTTTGTCCGGCGAGTAGAGTGACGCCTTGTGCCAAACCTTTATCAAAGTGTCCTGCGTCAGATCCTCGGCCAACTCCGGCGTCGCGCCCTTGCGCATCATAAAGCCCTTAATCATTGGGCCGAAGTCCGCGAACAACTCGGTGAAAGCGCGTTTGTCAGCGTCATTGGCAATACGCTGCAACAACTCAACATGGGCGTTGTTACGCTTCCTCTTTGACTCGCTTTGCAGCGTCAAGGGCATGTGTCCGACCACCTCAAGCATTGTACGTCCTTGTCTGTTACTTACCACACCGTTACAGCAACGGTTGAAACAAACTGGCAGATCACCCCTTCATCGCATTTTCCACTTCCGGCAATTTGCACACCACATGAGGATTGGCGCAGATGTGTCATTGCCTGCAAACGCACAACATGTCCGCAATTCAATGATTTTTCTGCTTGTGTTCGATGATATCTGTCTGAGATGCAGGACGCACTGATCAACCGGCCTCTCGCGAAAGAGGCCGGTTGCAGCGCGGGAATGGCCGACCTGCCTACTTTGGCATGATCACAGTGTCGATGACATGAATGACACCGTTGTCTGCCCCCACGTCTGGCGTGACAACTTTTGCGTCATCAATTGTCACGCCTGAATCACTTGCAACGATCTTGGCTTCGGAACCCTGAACTGTCTTCGCCATGGTTTCCTTGCCTGCAATGTCTGCAGCCATCACTTTACCCGGAATGACATGGTAAGTGAGAACAGAAACCAGCTTGTCCTTGTTCTCCGGCTTCAAAAGCTCTTCCACAGTGCCAGCTGGCAACTTGGCAAAGGCTTCATCGGTTGGCGCAAATACCGTGAAAGGGCCAGGACCTTTGAGGGTGTCGACAAGGCCTGCCGCCTGAACAGCAGCAACAAGAGTGTTGAATGAACCAGCGGCCACAGCTGTATCAACGATGTCAGCTGCCTTGGCACCAACAACGCCAAAAGCCAGTGAAGTTGCAACGGCCGTTGCGGTGAGAAGTGAGCGGATACGTGTCATAGAAGTGAATCCTTTAAATTGTTTGGGCCCCTTACCCATCCACATCAACGCGCCTCACCCGCAACTGGATGTCGCCATTTCAAATGGTGAAAATCTGAGCTGCATGACGGTGAATTGATGAAACTGAGTGATCCATCTTTGAACTGCCCAAATCTCCATAATCCAGACACTTCTGGAACTGCGGCAACGAAGTCGCCAGGACACGGCACAGCGCGACATCCTAAAAAAGGTCACAGCCCATTGGCATCCAGGCGATTCTTGCATCTCCGAGAGTTCACTTCGCGAGGGAAGTGACATGAAGCTCGCCTTTGTCGCGGGGCACGATCGGTTTGTTGCAGTCATCCCGGGGCTTGGCCAAAGCGTGCAATGGTCTGCCATAAGCCACTTTTTCTGGATGGTGCGCTGGCACAATGTCGAACATGGAGTTACCAGGGTGTACGATCAGCTGACTGCATCGGGTCGCAACGTCATCTGTGGCTGTTCCAAACGCTGGTTGTATCGACGTAAAAACAACTCTGGCGTAACGGTTGTGGTGCGTTTGCTACCCAGTTCCGCAGAAGTATGGCTGGGGTTTCAGAATGCGCAATAAATCAAGCTGCTTCAATGCACCAAATGAAGCACGTGGCGGAGAGAGGGGGATTCGAACCCCCGGAACGCTTGCGCGCTCAACGGTTTTCGAGACCGCCCCATTCAACCACTCTGGCACCTCTCCGGATATTGCGATTGACAGGTAGACAACCCGTCAGATCAGGCGCCCTGATACAACAAGCATCCGCCCCCTTCAAGCCCGCTTTTGCTTGACTTGCACGGCCCACGCATATAGGAAACCACCGATTGTTCCGGTACAAACCAGTGCCGGAGCTCAAACTGCGCTGCCCAAGGTTCTATAAAACCAATAAAAAAACAAGCCTGGCAAGGGTTTAACCGCCCCCAACAGCACCGGAAGGCGCGGCGAGAAGAAACATAAGGACGTTTGAAAATGTACGCAGTCATCAAGACCGGCGGCAAACAATATCGTGTTGCTGCTGAAGATGTCATCGAGATCGAGCGCACAGGCGCGGCCGAAGGTGACATTGTAGAATTTCCAGTGCTCATGCTGGCCGATGAAGGCAAGGTCGATGTCGGCACCCCTGTTATCGATGGCGCAACCGTTGCAGGCCAGGTTATGGCCCTGTCGCGCGGACCGAAGATCATCATCTTCAAGAAGAAGCGCCGCAAGCACTACCGCCGCAAGAACGGCCATCGCCAGGACTTGATGCAGGTGCAGATCACCGAAATCCTGACCGGCGGCAAGAAGCCATCCAAGAAGGCTGCTGCGCCGGCCAAGAAAGCCGCTGCACCAAATGCTGAAGCCAAGGCAGAAGCGGTCAAGGACGATGTTGAGATCATCGGCGGTGTTGGCCCTGCCCTGAAGAAAAAACTGGCTGCGGCCGGAGTTACCACGCTGAGCCAGATTGCTGCCATGAGCGTGGCTGACATGGCCAAGCTGGATGAAGATCTGAAACTCGGTGGCCGCACCGAGCGCGAAGAGTGGATTGAACAGGCCAAGGAACTGCTGGCCGGCAAGCCAGCCCGCGCCAAGGTCGACCAAGCCAAGCAGTAGAACAAACAAGCGATCGCATTAAAGGAGCAAACCCATGGCTCACAAAAAAGCAGGCGGTTCATCCCGCAACGGACGTGACAGTGAAGGCCGCCGCCTAGGCGTCAAGAAATTCGGTGGCGAGCGCGTGATTCCTGGCAACATCATCATCCGCCAGCGCGGCACCAAGGTTCACCCTGGTGAGCACGTTGGCATCGGCAAGGACCACACCATCTTCGCCACCAGCGAAGGCCATGTCGAGTTCCGCGCCCGCGGCAACGGACGCACTTATGTGTCCGTCGTCCCGATGCCGGCAGCTGCAGAGTAACAGCCGGCTGGGTCTGGACCCATCACCGGCGCCATCGCCCCGGTGAGACAAATCATGTGCATGCGGGGAGATGGGAAAAAACCATCTCCCCGTTTGTCGTTTGAAAGCACAATACCTGATGACTGAAATCGAGACAGAAAGGCTCTTGCTGCGTCTCATGGATTATGACGACGCACCGCGTCTGGCTGAAATTGCCAACGACGCGCGCATTGCCCACATGCTCGGCACAATGCCCCATCCATATACGCTGGATGATGCGCATGAATACATTGCCGCCTGCCGCAAACACGACAAGCATGCAGCTAGATTTGCCATCTGTGAAACGGTCCGGCCGAAAGAGGTGATCGGAGCAGCAGGGTATGGCCCCGCCACGATTGTCGGCAAGGACCCGGAAGAAATTGATTTCGGTTACTGGCTCGGCGTTGAATACTGGGGCCAGGGATTTGCCACCGAAGCTGCCCGTGCTGCACGCGACCATGCCTTCATGCTTGGTGGAGTAGAACAAATCGACACCGATTACTTGACGGTAAACCCAGGCTCAGGAAAGGTTCTCGTCCGGCTGGGCTTTGAGCAGGTTGCAGAACGCACGTGTCATTCGCGCGGATCTGGTGAACGCAGACCGTCAATTCATGTCCGCCTGACACGGCAGAGCTGGCAATCACTCAAGGAGGCCGGACAATGAAGTTTCTGGACCAGGCAAAGGTGTATGTGCGCTCCGGCAATGGCGGCGCAGGTTGCGTATCGTTCCGACGCGAAAAGTTTATCGAGCACGGCGGCCCTGACGGTGGTGATGGCGGCCGCGGCGGTCATGTTTTTGTCGAAGCCGTCAACGGGCTCAATACCCTCATTGATTATCGCTACCAGCAACACTTCAAGGCTGGCACCGGCGTGCACGGCATGGGCCGCAACCGCACTGGCGCCATGGGAAACGACGTTGTGCTGAAGGTTCCGGTCGGCACCGAGATACTGGAAGAAGACACTGAAACTCTGATTGCCGATCTCACCGAAGAAGGTCAGCGAGTGCGCCTGCTGCGCGGTGGCAATGGCGGCTGGGGCAACGCCCGTTTCAAGTCATCCACCAACCAGGCCCCTCGCCACGCCAACCCCGGCGAGGATGGTACGGACATGTGGATATGGCTGCGCCTCAAGCTCATCGCTGATGCAGGTCTGGTGGGTCTGCCGAATGCCGGCAAGTCGACACTGTTGTCCGTCGTATCCGCTGCCAAGCCAAAAATCGCCGATTATCCTTTCACGACCCTGGTGCCGAACCTTGGAGTCGTTGAGGTTGATACGGCAACATTCGTGCTGGCCGACATACCCGGCCTCATCGAAGGGGCCCATGAAGGGGTTGGTTTGGGCGACCGCTTCCTTGGCCACGTCGAACGCTGCGCCTGCCTGCTGCACCTGATAGATGCTTCACAGGATGACCCGGCAGAGGCCTACCGCGTAGTTCGCGGCGAGATTGAAGCTTATGCGCAGGAACTGGCTGAAAAGCAGGAGCTTGTGGTCTTCAACAAGACAGACGTGGTCGATCCGGATGAGTTGAACAAGAAACGCAAGGCATTTGAAAAGGCTACAGGCCAGGTGCCGCTGCTGATGTCTGCTGTCACTGGTCAAGGTGTGCGCCCGGCGATGGCAAGCCTGCTGCAATTCATCCGAAAGGAACGCAGCCGGGCTGACACCACACAAACACAAGGCAATACCAGTTCGGAAGCTGATACATGGCGTCCCTGATCAATGAGCTTGAGCACGCCGAGCGCCTTGTCATCAAGGTCGGTTCATCGATGCTGGTCAACCCTGACGGTTCACTGCGCAACCAGTGGCTTAAAGGACTGGCCGAGGACATTGCACAAGCGCGTTTGCGGGGCACTGATGTCATTATTGTATCTTCGGGTGCCATTGCACTCGGCAGACGCAAACTGGGCCTCAATACCGGCAAACTCAAGCTGGAGGAAAGTCAGGCCGCAGCCGCAGTCGGTCAGATTGCCCTGGCCCAGGGTTGGCAGGAGGCGCTTGCTGCACACGCTCTGGTGTCCGCACAGGTGCTGCTGACACTGACTGATACCGAGGTTCGGCGGCGCTATCTCAATGCACGCGCCACGCTGAACACATTGCTGGCACGCGATGCAATTCCGGTCATCAACGAGAATGACACGGTGGCCACATCGGAAATCCGCTATGGTGACAATGACCGGCTTGCAGCCCGCGTCAGTTCAATGATGTCGGCCAGCTGCCTTGTACTGTTGTCCGATGTAGACGGGCTGTACACAGCCGAACCAGCTACACCGGGCGCGCAGTTTATCCCCGTGGTGTCGGACATCACGCCGGAAATCATCGCTATGGCAGGCGCGCCGGTATCAGGAATGGGTTCAGGCGGCATGATCACCAAGATCGAAGCTGCACGGATTGCCACAGCTGCAGGCGCTTCGATGATTATAACCGCAGGTCATGAAAACCGCCCCTTGCAGCGCATGCTTGATGGCGCACGCGCCACCTGGTTTCTGTCGTCAGCAACACCGGCCACCGCCCGCAAACGCTGGATCGCGGGTTCGCTTGAGCCAGCCGGACAACTCATTATCGATGATGGCGCAGCACGAGCACTGGAAAGAGGCCGCAGCCTGCTGCCGGCTGGCGTGCATGACGTGAAAGGCAACTTTTCGCGCGGCGATACCGTGGCGATTTGCACACTACAAGGTGTGGAGATCGCTCGTGGCCTGGCTGCCTATGATTCTGCAGATGCCGCAAAAATCGCAGGCAAGAAGTCCTCCGCCATTGAAGCATTGCTGGGCCTGTCCGGGCGTGATGAAATGATACACCGCGACGACCTTGTGATGACTGGAAAGGAAACGGCATGAGCACCGCAGAAAAGCTCGACGTCAATCACGCCGCTCTTGCACGCGAGATGCACACACTGGGGCGTGACGCACGCGCAGCCGCACACCAGCTGGCCACAGCCCCCACAAGCCAGAAGCAGGCAGCGCTGCTCGCCATGGCCACCAACATCCGCGCAGCGCAGGACGAGTTGCTCGCGGCCAATGCAAACGACGTGGCCCGCACCAGGGCAGCCGGCAAACCAGCCTCGTTTGTCGACCGCCTCACACTGACGAGCCAACGCATTGAAGCCATGGCTGTCGGACTTGAAGGGGTAGCCGCCCTGCCAGATCCCGTCGGCCAGGTCATGGCCAACTGGCAGCGGCCGAACGGACTTGACCTCACCCGCGTGCGCGTTCCCATTGGCGTCATCGGCATCATATACGAAAGCCGCCCGAACGTGACCGCTGATGCCGGAGCGTTGTGTATGATGTCCGGCAATGCCGCCATCCTGCGCGCTGGCTCGGACAGTCACGAAAGCTCAACTGCCATCATCAGGTGCCTGCAAAAGGGGTTGGCCATGTCCGGACTGCCTGAAGCTGCCATTCAGATGGTGTCAACCTCTGACCGCGCTGCTGTCGGCATGATGCTTAAAGGCCTTGACGGAACGGTTGACCTCATCGTGCCGCGCGGCGGCAAGTCGCTCGTGGAGCGTGTCCAGCAGGAAGCCCGCGTACCTGTGTTTGCCCACCTGGAAGGCATCTGCCACATCTACGTGGACAAGGCAGCAAATGCCGCCATGGCTGCGGATGTGGTCAGCAATGCCAAGATGCGTCGTACAGGCATCTGTGGTGCTGCAGAATGTTTGTTGATTCACCAGGACGTGGTGGAAACCCACGCACCCGCCATTATCAATGCGCTACGCGGCAAGGGCTGCGAAGTGCGCGCTGACGAGGTCATCATGGCGGCAACTCAAGGCACCGTTCCAGCCACTGACGACGACTGGGGGCACGAGTTCCTCGACTCTGTCATTGCGGTCAAAGCCGTTTCCAGCATTGATGAGGCCATGCTGCACATTGCCCGCTTTGGCTCACAGCACACCGACTGCATCATCACAGGTGATGAAGCCGCTGCCGCCCGCTTCCTCAACGAAGTCGACAGTGCCATCGTGATGCATAACGCTTCCACCCAGTTTGCCGACGGTGGTGAATTCGGGTTCGGCGCAGAAATCGGCATTGCCACCGGCAAGCTGCACGCGCGCGGCCCGGTTGGCCTTGAGCAGCTCACCACATTCAAGTATCAGGTGCGCGGCACTGGCCAGACCCGGCCCTGAAAGGCGACACAGCCCGATCATGATTTCCAGCCTGTATTCCGTCTCCGCAATTTCGCGCCAGCGCATCGGCTTGTTTGGTGGGTCATTCAACCCGGCCCACGAAGGCCATCTGGCCGTATCTGAGGAGGCATTGAAGCGTTTGCGCCTGGATCAGGTATGGTGGCTGGTATCGCCGCAGAACCCCCTCAAAAGCAGCCACGACACCGGCGATTTCAAGGATCGCATTTCTCATGCAAGATCCCTGATAACAAACCCGCACATGATCGTGACAGGTTTGGAGGCGGATCTCGATACCTGCACGACCGCCCAGACCTTCCGCAAGCTCTCACCCATGTTTGCGCATGGCAGGTTTGTCTGGATCATGGGCGCAGACAGCTTTGCCGGGTTGCACCACTGGCACGACTGGCGCGAAATCCCCGCGACTTTGCCGCTTGCTGTTTTTGCCCGGCCGGGCTGGAGCCAAAGGGCGCTTTCTTCTCCTGCCGCCCGAATGTTGGCAAATCATCGCGTCGACACTTCCGATGCCATCAGGCTGGCAGACCTTGCAGCACCTGCTTGGACTTTCCTCTACATGCCGCTGCGCTATGAAAGCTCCACTGCCATCCGCAACAAGACCAGCGCAAGGAGAGTTTGACGATCTGGTCATACCCTTGTCACAAGGGTACGCTTGAATCGATCTTGCAAACCGCATATTCTTGGACTGCAGCAGTCCACAAGTTTAACGGAACAGGTCATCACACTCACCGTGCAGCCAAACCGTCAACGACAGATTTCTGAAATGCGGCAATCGTGCTGCATGTTCAGCCATCAAGAGGACCCAGACCCTGACAAGTCAATCCATGCGTAGCGGCTCGCGCACTCAAGCCGCTAAATCCGCCACTGCGTCGCGCAGCAAGGCAAAACCATCTCTCTCCAAGCTCGTTGCCTCATCGCTCGAAGACGCGAAGGCAGAAGAGATCGTATCCATAGATCTGCACGGCAAAGCAGCTCTGGCTGACGCCATGATTGTGGCATCAGGGCGTTCCAACCGGCACGTTTCGGCCATCGCCGACCAATTGACCGAGAATCTGAAGGCTGCCGGGCTCAAGAACTTGCGCATCGAGGGTCTGCCCCATTGCGACTGGGTAGTCATCGACGCAGGCGACGTGATCGTCCACATCTTCCGGCCTGAAGTCCGCAGTTTTTACAACATAGAGAAATTGTGGTCTCCCAACGCTCCGGCTGACACACCGACAGCGTGAAATTGACAATCGCAGCTATCGGGCGAATGAAGGCCGGGCCGATGGCGGAGCTCGCCGAATCATACGCTGTTCGCGCCCGGCAAACCGGCAGGCAAACCGGCATCACCTCGCTAAATCTCATCGATTTTGCCGAGTCCCGCAGACCATCTGCCAGCCAACGCACCGATGAAGAGGCCGAAAACCTGCTCGCAGCTGTACCCGCAGGCTCATTCATCATTGCGCTGGATGAACGCGGCAAATCCCTTTCCAGCAACGAATTTGCCCGGATTGTGCAGAAAAAGCTGGAATCCGGCACTCAAGGCATCGCTTTTCTGATTGGTGGGCCCGACGGACATGGCCAGCCGGTGCATGACAATGCGGGCTTGCTCCTGTCGTTTGGCAAAATGACTTGGCCGCATATGCTCGCTCGCGTTCTTCTTGTTGAGCAAGTTTACCGGGCGGTCACTATTTTGGTTAATCATCCGTATCACAGGGAATGATGCCATTTGACCGGTTGACCAGACAATTTGAAGCTATCTGCACACATCAAGGTTCTTATGAGTGCTGCCGCAATTTGTGCGGCGGCATCGCATGCTGGTGCGCAATCCAGACTGGATGAGGAAACCAGCAAGCTTCGCGCTGTCGAGCAGGAGATCAATCAGTCCCGATCGCGTGCGCAATCACTAGAGCGCGAGCACGCTGCTCTGGAGGCCGAATTGTCCGATGTTTCGGGCCGCCTCGTGGAACTTGCCGGCAGCATCCAGTCCCGCGAGGCTCGTATCAGCGAAAGCGAAGAGCGGATCGAGAAACTGTCTGCCGAGGAAGCCGTTCTGCGCACCCGGCTCACTGACCGCAGGGGGGTGCTGGCCGAGTTGTTGGCAGGCCTTCAAAGGTTGGAGCGCAACCCGCCTCCTCCGCTTGCTGTTGAGCCCGAAAATGCTGCCAGGGCAGTTCGCGGAGCGTTGTTGTTCGGGGCAATCGTTCCCGACCTCAAGGGTCAGGCTGCCAGCCTGAGCCGGGAGTTGGCGGAGTTACAGGCTGTCCGTGAACGGGTTCTGACAGCTCGCTCCGAGCTGGACACCCATGTTTCCAAGCTCGAACCGGTACGCCGGGAACTTGAGCAATTGCTGATCCGCAAGCGAACCCTGTTGACCGCGACAAGCGCGGAACTGATGGCAGAACAGAAAAAAGCCACGCAACTGGCCCGCCAGGCAGGTGACATCCGCGACCTTCTGGCTAGCCTGGCGAAAGAACGCCGCAAGGCAGAGGCCCGCGCACTGGCTGAAGCAGAGGCACTCCGGCTGGCTGAAAAGCAAGCCGCAGAAGAAGCCGAACGTCTCGCTGCCGAACAGGCAGCAAAGGCAGCAGAGGCGGCCCGGTTGGCAAAATCAGAAGCTGAACGCTTACGCCTTGTTGAGCAGGAAGAACAACGCAGGCAGGCAGCTCTCGAGGCCAGTGAAAGGGCCGAGGCTGAAGCCAGGGCCGAGGCCGAGCTCAAACGCCTGGCGGGGGCCGCCAGAAAGCCCAAAGCCAAGCCGGTGCTTTTTGCCAGCTCTGTAGGCAAGCTCGCTTACCCGGCCCAGGGCGAGGTGGTCCGCAACTTCAACGACAAGGACGGTTTTGGCGGAAAAACCGAGGGTTTGCACATTGCCACTGCCAAGCGCGCGCAGATCACCGTTCCCGTCGACGGTGACGTCGAGTTCGCCGGAGAGTTTCGCAGCTTTGGCAAGCTGATCATTGTTAACACCGGTGACGGCTACCATCTGTTGTTTGCAGGCCTGGACAAGATCGCTGTCAGCGCTGGCCAGAAGCTCGCAGCGGGTGAGCCAATTGGCACTATGGGCACACATACCGCTCGCGGAACTTTGATTGGTGACCGCGTAGACGATCCACGGCCAATCCTGTACGTAGAAGTAAGAAAAGGTTCGGCAGCGATAGATTCGTCACGCTGGTGGGCGGCCCAGGGCCAGAACGCCGCCCTCCGCCGTAAAAATGGCGGAAATGAAAGCTAGCGGGAGCAGGGCTCGTGAGTTAATCTTGCAGCCCTGACACGCCCTCTTATCCGCCAAGTGGATGGAAACGGAAACGATGGATAAAACCAATCTGAAAATTGCAAGTGCCTTTGTCGCAGGTCTGATTGCCGCCAGTGGCACATGGATCACCTTGAACCAGGCAAGCGCCTCGAATCAGGATACGTACCGCTACCTGAACCTGTTTGGCGATGTATTCGACCGGGTTCGCGCTGATTACGTTGAAGAGCCTGATTCTGAAAAACTCATTGATACGGCAATCAATGGCATGCTGACCGGTCTTGACCCGCACTCAAGCTACATGAACCCGAAACGCTTCAAGGACATGCAGGTCCAGACGCGCGGCGAGTTCGGCGGCCTGGGCATTGAGGTCACCATGGAAAATGAAGTCGTCAAGGTGGTGTCACCTATCGACGACACACCTGCTCAAAAGGCAGGCATCCTGTCCAACGACCTGATTACCCAGATCGACGGCAAGGAGATTCGTGGTCTTACCCTCAATGAAGCCGTCGACAAGATGCGCGGCAAGGTTGGCGAACCAATCACACTGACGATCGTGCGTGCAGGCAAGGACGCTCCTTTCGATGTCACCATCAAACGCGACATCATCAAAATTCGCGCTGTGCGCTACAATGTTGAACGCGATGATATCGGGTACATCCGGATATCTTCTTTCAACGACCAGACACAGGACAACCTTGACACTGCCATCGCCAAGATCAAGGAGCAGCTTGGCGACAAGATCAAGGGGTACATCATCGACCTGCGCAACAATCCCGGCGGCCTGCTTAATCAGGCGATCTCGGTATCCGATACCTTCCTCGAGCAGGGAGTGATCGTATCCACGCGCGGCCGCAACGGTTCGGAGACAGATCGCTCTACGGCTACTGCCGGCGATTCGACAGATGGCAAGAAGATCGTTGTGCTGATCAACGGCGGCTCGGCTTCTGCATCTGAAATCGTCGCAGGCGCCCTGCAGGACCACAAGCGTGCCATCATTCTTGGCACCAGATCATTTGGCAAGGGTTCTGTGCAAACCATCATCCCGCTTGGCTCCGAAGGAGCAATCAGGCTGACCACTGCGCGTTACTACACCCCTTCCAACTCCTCGATCCAGGCCAAGGGTATCGTGCCTGAAATCAAGATCGAACAGGAACTTCCCGAAGAGTTGAAGAGCCAGGCTGGCAATACTTCCTCGGAAGCCTCATTGCGTGGCCATCTCAATGGCGAAGGCGAAGGCGAAGAAGCCACCGGCTCGTCGTCCTACGTGCCTGCCGACAAGGAAAAAGACCTGCAGTTGAAAGCCGCGATTGACGTGATTGATGGCAAGACGGTTGAGCAGACGCCAAAGAAGGCCGAAGCGCCAGCCAAGCAGCCTGACACGTCAGCCAACTAGCGCTGGGTGCACCGCATCCTCTAGAGTTTCTTCAACCTGCAAACATTGCACCGGCCCTGTCTCTTTTGGCAGGGCTGGTTTTTTTGTGCCCCAGACAAGGACCGGCATCTGGCCAACGCTCGAATTGCGATACGAATCAGGCAGATAACCGCTACACTGCTTATTCGGATCACTGCTGAAACTGCCGGTGATCAGTGCGCAGCGATACTCACGAGGGGCAAGGGTCAGGCTGTACATGGAACATGATCTCAGACAACCACTTAGACGGCGCTCTTTGATTGCGCGGATTGCCTCCGCGCGTCCTTCCGCATTGCGTTCGGCATCCTTTACTTGCATCGCAGGACTTGCCGGACTTGCAACATGGCTGGTGATTTCGCATGAGCCATATGGCGGCGAGCCGGTTGTTCACATGCGAATTGACACATCCGACCCCATTGTCACCTCTTCGCTGTCTGATCAGCAACAACGGGACAACCAACCTGCAAGCCAGGAAAATGCTGCCACTGAAGATGCCGCGGACAACGCGGCAGAGACAGGCTCGGACACTCCTGTCATTGACCTGTCGGAACTAGGCAGTCGCGACGATGAAACCGACCTCGCCCGCCGCCAGCGTGAAATGGAAGAAGGCCGCCTGGATGACAGCTCGTCCGGCGATGTACAAAGCCCGCCCGGTGCATTGTCGATCGATGATCTCGCCACCTCCCGCGAAGCAGGTATCCCGGCACGTGCCGACGTGTCCCTTGTGCCTGCTCCTGTTGATGCCATCACGACCAGCGGTCCGCACGGTCCGTTGCCCCGCGTCGGAAGCAATGGCGCGCGCGCAGCCAGCGTGTATGCCCGGCCTGTGTCGCGTGACATGTTCAACTCCGATGCTCCAAAAATCGCCCTTCTCATCGGAGGCATGGGGCTAAATCCTGCATTGACAAGAACGGCTATCCAATTTCTGCCGCCAGAGGTTTCGCTGGCATTTGCGCCTTATGGCGAAGACCTGCAGATGCAGGCCAATGCAGCGCGCGCAAGCGGGCATGAGCTCTTTATCCAGCTTCCTATGGAACCGTTTGGCTACCCGTCAGTTGATCCAGGCCCGCGTACCCTGCTGACATCCGCACCAGCCGCACAGAACCTTGATTCTCTGAAATGGCACCTGTCGCGCTTTTCCGGTTATGCAGGCGTGACCAACTATCTCGGTGCGCAGTTCGTCAATTCGGATGCCGCAACCACCCCCATATTGCAGGAGCTTGGCAAACGTGGCCTCATCTACGTTGACGACGGCAGCAAGGGCTTGTCTCGAGCCACGAAGCTGGCCAGCGCCAATGGTTTGCAAGCCCGCTCTGCAATGGTCAATCTTGATGAAAGCCCGTCCATGCCGGCAGCATTGGAGCAGCTTGAAGCGCTTGCCCGGCAGAATGGTGTAGCCATTGCCACCGGGTCCGGTCTTCCCGAAACCATAGAGGCAATAGACGCCTGGGCAAAGGGTCTGGCCTCGCGCAACATCATGCTGATACCAGTAACAGCTGCATTTGCAACACACCGCAGTTGAACAAACCCGGCTACCTCATGGTCACCGACAAAAACCAGCCCAACCACCAGCATCTGCCCTACCGCCCATGCGTAGGTGTGATGCTGCTGAATCGCAGCGGCAAGGTATGGATTGGCCACAGGATCGTGCAGCAGAATGACGATGAAGCTGCAGGTATCGGCATGTGGTGGCAGATGCCGCAAGGCGGCATCGACGATGGCGAGGACATCAATGCAGCTGCACTTCGCGAACTCACCGAGGAAACCGGAGTGCGCTCGGCCAGGGTGCTTGAGCAGACGCCCGGTTGGCTCACCTATGATTTGCCCAGCCACTTGATCGGTGTGGCCTGGAAAGGCCGGTACCGCGGTCAGAAGCAAAAATGGGTTGCCTGCAAGTTCGAAGGAAATGACAGCGAGATAGATATTTCAGGCGTCGGCCACAAACCGGAATTCGACGACTGGCGCTGGGCCGATATGGACGAACTCCAGGCGCTGATAGTGCCATTCAAACTCGAAGTTTACCGACAGGTCATCAAGGCTTTCCGCCACCTCGGGGATGTATGAGCAATGTCGCCATCCAACCTGGCTGTTATCTGCGTTCTATCAGGCCTCATCATCGCTGTTGCCGTAAT
This sequence comes from uncultured Alphaproteobacteria bacterium, assembly GCA_963787895.1. Taxonomy (GTDB): domain Bacteria; phylum Pseudomonadota; class Alphaproteobacteria; order Rhizobiales; family Aestuariivirgaceae; genus Anderseniella. The sequence goes on from CAWBEX010000008.1 coordinate 87,769, forward strand.
CTTCATTGCCCCGTTCGGAGGCGGATTACCGGATTTTGCAATTGCGGCAGCCATCCTGGTAACCGAAATCATTACTGCGTTGGTCCTCTACCGGATCATGACCGGCAAGGACACCCGGCGGCGCTAGCGCATCAGGATTTCTGAAACACCACAATCAAGTTGTTTGCCGGCACCCTTCGGACCAGAGACAGGTCAAGCCGGTGTTGCGCAGCAATGTCCACGACGTCTTCCAGAAAACGCAAACCATAGATCGGATCGCGCTGCTTCAACCAGCCATCAAACGCTACATTGCTGGGAGCAGTTTCAACATCACGTTGCCTGAACGGGCCATACAAAACAAGCATCCCTCCTGCGGACAGCTTGCCGCCAGCGCCCTGCATCAATCCAACGCACGCTGCCCAAGGGCTGATGTGGACCATGTTGATGTTCAAGATGACATCCACCTCACTCCGCGGCCCAACATGGTCTGCCCAATCTTCCCGCGTCACATCCACCTGGCTTGGTGCCATCATGTTTGCGACTTCGTCTGCATATGCGGAAATACTTGGCAACTTGGCCATATCGTACTCGGTTGGCCACCATGTCAGCATCGGCAGATGCGGAGCAATATGGGCGCCGTGCTGACCAGTCCCTGATGCAACCTCCAGCAAATTCCGCGCACTTTGTGGAACAAGCCCCAACAGCGCTTCAAGTATCACGTCGCCGTTGCGCTCGGCAGAAGGTGCAGTTTGCTTGCTCAATATCCTGACGCCTGAATAAAAAAAGACCGGACACTGCTGCCCGGCCCTTGATGTTCATACATGAACGCAATCATGTGGTTTAGATGACAGACTTCAACTGCCCCAAATGGTCGAGCATTTCCTGTGCCCGGCGCTTTTTCTCAGGATCCGTCGCATCGTCCACGTCTTCCTGGGCGTTCCTGATTTTCTGGTCCAGATCGTCTGCCGAAAGATCTTTCAGCGCAATGGCCTCTTCTGCCAGAACCGTCAAACCACCCGGATTAACCTCGGCAAAGCCGCCGCGTACGAATATACGGTCCTCTTTGCCAGCAGCATCAGTAACCGTTACCACTCCAGGCTTGAGCGTGGACAGCACCGGTGCGTGATTGACCAGAACGGTGAACTCACCCTCGGTTCCCGGCACAACAACCTGCTGCACCTCACCGGAGGATAACAGCCGCTCCGGGCTTACCAGTTCAAACTTTAGCAGATCAGCCATCAGGCTCTCCGTTGTCTAGTGCACCGGCTCAGGCAGCTTCAGCAGCCATGCGTTCCGCCTTCTCCATGGCTTCCTCAATGGAACCGACCATGTAGAACGCAGCTTCAGGCAAATGGTCATACTCACCAGATACCAGACCCTTGAAGCCCTTGATCGTGTCTTCAAGAGAAACCAGCTTGCCAGGCGAACCGGTAAACACTTCAGCTACAAAGAACGGCTGTGACAGGAAGCGTTCAATCTTGCGGGCACGCGCCACTGCAACCTTGTCTTCTTCCGACAACTCGTCCATGCCGAGAATAGCGATAATGTCTTGAAGCGCCTTGTAGCGCTGCAACACTTCCTGGACCTGACGGGCGACACCATAATGCTCCTCACCGATAACCTGCGGATCAAGCAGGCGCGATGTTGAATCGAGCGGGTCCACAGCAGGGTAGATGCCCTTTTCAGCGATCGAACGTGACAGCACGGTCGTGGCGTCAAGGTGGGCAAAAGTTGATGCAGGCGCCGGGTCAGTCAGGTCGTCAGCAGGAACGTATACGGCCTGCACCGAGGTGATCGAGCCCTTGGTAGTTGTGGTGATGCGTTCCTGCATGGCGCCCATGTCGGTACCAAGCGTCGGCTGATAACCCACAGCAGAAGGAATACGGCCGAGCAGGGCTGACACTTCCGAACCCGCCTGGGTGAAGCGGAAAATGTTGTCCACGAAGAACAGAACGTCCTGGCCCTCATCGCGGAAATGCTCAGCAACAGTCAGACCTGAAAGCGCCACACGCGCACGCGCTCCCGGAGGCTCGTTCATCTGGCCATAAACAAGTGCTGCCTTGGAGCCGCTGCCGCCGCCTTCCTTGTTCACACCGGACTCGATCATTTCCCAGTAAAGATCGTTGCCTTCACGGGTACGCTCGCCAACACCGGCAAACACCGAATACCCACCATGCGCCTTGGCGATGTTGTTGATCAGTTCCATGATGAGAACTGTCTTGCCCACACCGGCACCACCAAACAGTCCGATTTTACCGCCCTTGGCGTACGGTGCCAGCAGGTCCACAACCTTGATGCCTGTAACCAGAATTTCAGCTTCAGTGGACTGCTCGACGAATGATGGGGCATCCTGGTGGATGCCGCGCTTGGCCTTGGTCTTGATCGGGCCGGCTTCATCCACCGGTTCACCGATCACGTTCATGATACGGCCCAGCGTTTCAACGCCAACCGGCACTTCGATCGGAGCACCGGTGTCATGCACCGCCTGCCCACGAACCAGACCTTCAGTTGAGTCCATGGCGATGGTGCGCACGGTGCTTTCACCGAGATGTTGCGCCACTTCCAGAACCAGCCGGTTGCCACCGTTGTCGGTTTCAAGCGCGTTGAGAATTTCCGGCAAATGTTCGCCGAACTGCACGTCAACGACGGCGCCCGTTACCTGCACGATCTTGCCGGTGTACTTGCCGCCGGCAACAGCCTTTTTAGCCGGGGCGGGCTTTGCCGCTGCGGTCTTCGCTGGCGCCTTGCTGGCGGCCGCCTTCTTGGCTGGTGCTTTCTTGGCTGGTGCTTTGGCCATGTTCCGGGTCCTTCCCTTAAGCCTTCATGTCTCGGTTTTCTCTAGACTGCTTCCGCGCCAGAGATGATTTCAATGAGTTCCTTGGTAATCTGAGCCTGACGCTGGCGGTTGTAGGACAGCGTCAGCTTGTCGATCATTTCACCTGCATTGCGGGTGGCATTATCCATGGCGGACATACGCGCGCCCTGCTCGGATGCTGCGTTCTCCAGCAACGCCCGGAAGATCTGCACGCCGATATTGCGCGGCAGCAGTTCATCCAGAATCTCGTTTTCTTCCGGTTCGTACTCGTAAACCGCACCGCGCAGATCAATGCCAGCTTTGTCTTCACCTTCAGCCGGTGCCACATTGGCGGGGATGATCTGCAAGGCCGTTGGCACCTGCGAGATTACCGAGCGGAATTCCGAATAGAACAGCGTCGCCACGTCATATTCACCCGCCTCGAACATCTCCAGCACCTTGTCGGCAATGTCGTGCGCATTGGAAAAACCAACCCGCTTGACTTCACGCAAGTCTACCCGGTCAACAATCAGGTGATTGTATTTGCGCCGCAGGACATCGAAGCCCTTCTTGCCGACACATACAATCTTGACTGTCTTGCCGTCACGAATGAGCCGGTCGGCATGCTCGCGGGCAAGTTTGGCGATATTCGAGTTGAAACCGCCGCACAGGCCACGTTCTGCAGTGCAAACAACAAGCAAATGCGTGTTGTCCTTGCCTGTGCCTGCCATCAACGGCGAAGCGCCCTGCTGACCTTCCATGGCCGCTGACAGATTTGCTAGTACCGCTCCCATGCGCGAAGCATAGGGGCGTGCCGCAACCGCCGCTTCCTGCGCCTTGCGCAGTTTGGCGGCCGCAACCATCTGCATGGCTTTGGTGATCTTCTGGGTTGCCTTGACCGATGCAATTCGGTTTCTTAGGTCCTTGAGGCTGGCCATTGTCCCTGAAATTCCCTCAGTTGTTCAACTGCCCGCTGATCAGGCCGCAAATGACTTTGCAAACCCGTCAACTACCGACTTCAGCTGTTCGCCAACCTCATCGGTGATTTCCTTCTTGCTGCGGATGGACTCAAGAAGGTCGCCATGACTGTCACGCACAAGCCGCAGCAGACCTTGCTCAAAATCACCAACCTTGTTCACCGGAATGGCGTCCAGATAACCGTTCACACCGGCATAGATCACCACAACCTGCTCTTCCGTCTTGAGCGGCGAGAACTGGGGCTGCTTGAGCAGTTCCGTCAGTCGTGCACCACGGTTCAACAGGCGCTGGGTTGCTGCATCAAGGTCTGAACCGAACTGCGCAAATGCCGCCATTTCGCGGTACTGCGCCAGCTCGCCCTTGATCTTGCCTGCAACCTGTTTCATCGCCTTGATTTGGGCAGAAGAACCCACGCGCGACACCGACAGGCCAACGTTCACGGCAGGGCGGATGCCCTGATAGAACAGGTCGGTTTCCAGGAATATCTGACCATCTGTAATCGAGATCACATTGGTCGGAATAAACGCAGACACGTCGTTGCCCTGGGTTTCAATGATTGGCAGTGCTGTCAGCGAACCCGAGCCATTGTCCTCATTCAGCTTGGCTGAACGCTCCAGCAGACGCGAGTGCAGATAGAACACGTCACCAGGATAGGCTTCACGTCCTGGTGGGCGGCGCAGAAGCAGCGACATCTGGCGGTAAGCCACAGCCTGCTTCGACAGGTCATCATAACCGATCAGAGCATGCATGCCATTGTCACGGAAGTACTCTCCCATGGTGCAACCGGCAAACGGTGCCAGAAACTGCAGCGGCGCGGGGTCCGATGCGGTAGCGGCAACGATGATGGAATACTCCAGCGCACCATTGTCTTCCAGAACCTTGACGAACTGCGCAACCGTAGAGCGCTTCTGCCCGCAAGCTACGTAAACACAGTAAAGCTTGTCCTGCTCCGGTCCGTTCTTATGGATAGGCTTCTGGTTCAGTATGGTATCCAGAATGATCGCGGTCTTGCCTGTCTGACGGTCGCCGATGACCAGCTCGCGCTGGCCGCGGCCAACCGGGATCAAAGCGTCCACTGCCTTCAGACCTGTGGCCATTGGCTCATGCACAGACTTGCGCGGGATGATGCCCGGCGCCTTCACGTCCACACGCTGGCGCTGCTTGGCGTTGATCGGGCCCTTGCCGTCAATCGGGTTGCCAAGCGGGTCGACAACGCGGCCGAGCAATTCCTTGCCAACCGGCACTTCCACGATGGCGCCGGTCCGCTTAACGGTGTCGCCTTCCTTGATGTCTCGGTCAGAGCCGAAAATAACCACACCGACATTGTCGATTTCAAGGTTCAGGGCCATGCCCATGATACCACCTGGAAACTCGACCATTTCACCGGCCTGAACATTGTCGAGACCGTAGACGCGTGCAATACCGTCACCAACGGAGAGCACCTGGCCGATCTCGGAGACCTGGGCTTCCTTGCCAAAGTCCTTGATCTGTTTTTTTAGAATTGAGGAAATCTCGGCGGCGCGGATATCCATCAGCTGACCCCTTTCATGGAAACCTTGAGGTTCTGAAGTTTGGTACGAAGTGAATTGTCGACCATACGGGAACCGACCTTGACGATCAGCCCGCCGAGGATCGACGGATCTACATTGGTTGTCAGCTCAACATCAGAGCCAACCGAAGCCTTGAGTTCTGCCTTCAGCCTGGAAAGCTGATCAGACGATAGTCTTTCGGCCGATGTAACTTCTGCGGCAATCTCGCCGCGTGCAGCCGCAACCAGCTGACGGTACGCCTTGATCATGTCTGCTACAGCAAAAAGCCGGCGGTTTTTGGCTGCCAGCCTGATAAAATTGGCAGCGACGGACTTGATCCCGGCCTGCGAAAAGATGGCATCCAGAGCAGATATCTGATCTGCGGCGCCAAACACCGGGCTGCGCACCAGCCGGGTCAGATCTTCCGATTCATTCAGCATGGCGGCAAAGCTGTCCAGGTCGGCAGAGACCTGCGCGACCGAATTGCTTTCCTGCGCCAGTTCAAACAGGGCCGTGGCATAACGTCCGGGCACGCCTGTAACTGTCTGTCCTTGTGCCGACACCTTGAGATTCTCTCACTTATGGCTGTTCAGGAAAGTCAAATCACCCCACGATGCAGTGTAACTGTCTGACATTCCTGATAAATTTGCACAAGCTTGTTCCACCTGCACAACAGGCTTCATCAGCTGCGGGCTCGATCTAGCACAGGCATATAGATGGCGCAACTGTGACATGGCGACGGATTGCCGCAATTGGGCACACAATTATGCCAAGTTTGCGCCGTTACAACCTCCAATTGCTGCCTTGACAGTCAGTTAAATCCACAACTGCGCGGTCGTCAGCCGGATTGAAATCAAGGTAGCACTTGTCCGGCAGATGACCTGATAACCGGGGAACCCGCTGAAAGGAACTGGCCGCCCAGGTGCACTCAAGCACCTTGTCCGCCCGAACAAACCCCCTTTCCGGGATCAATTTGGAGTAATCTTACATGTTATCTAAGACTTTGCTCAGCGCAATCGCGCTGGCCACTACCCTTGTTTTGCCTGCGCTCTCTGCCGGCAGCACATCTGTCATGGCAGGCACTTCACGCGCCGCTGAGCCGCAAGCCATCACCAATTTCAACTCAAAGAAAGTAGCCATCAAAAAATCTGTGCGCAAAGTTGCCAGAAGCTCGGCCGGCAGCAAAACCACCAGCAGGCAGTCCGGGCACAAGAACGCTGCCATTGTCGCAAAGGTGAAAGCACATGCCAGAGCCGCCGGAGTGCCGGTAGCAACTGCACTCGCCGTCGTGCGCCAGGAATCAGGGTTTCGCCCACATGTAACCGGCTCTGCTGGCGAGATCGGCCTGATGCAACTGAAGTGTCAGACCGCACGCGGCATCGGTTACACCGGATCTTGCAAAGGCTTGTACAACCCGGACACAAACCTGCGCATTGGCATGCGCTATCTGCGCAAGGCGTTGAACCGTGGTTCGGTTGGTTTCTACAATGCCGGCATTCACGCCAAGCGTTTGCCCAAGGCCGCCAAGAAGTACGCCAACTCTGTTGCTGCCAACGAGGGTTGACCCAACAGTCTGATGCATGATCCCTGCTCGCATCTAAAGAAACGAGTAGGGATCAACATCAACCGTCAACCGGACTGATCCCTTCGGCTTCACCCCGCCAAGCCACTGGCGCAAATAGGCCTGAATATCGACCTCCCTCGCACACATCACCAGGTAGCGGAACCTGTATCGCCCGCGAACCATCGACAAGGGAGCCGGTGCAGGTCCCAGCACCTGAACGTCTTTCGTCTCAGGTACCAGCGCGCGCAAACCCCGTGCAAACCTGCCAGCGCTTTCCGCATCAGCCGCTGAGATGACAATACCGGCCATGCGCCCGAACGGCGGCAGCATGGCGCGCTCTCTTATTCCGCTTTCGTGAGCAAGAAACTTGTCGCGGTCACCTGCCGCCAGGGCCTGCATCAATGGATGATCCGGCATGTAGGTCTGTACAATCGCCCGGCCGGCCTTTTCGCCGCGTCCTGCGCGTCCGGAAACCTGCGCCAGCATTTGCCAGGTGCGCTCCCCCGCACGCGGGTCAGTGGTTTCAAGCGCCAGGTCGGCGTCGATTACCCCTACCAATGTCAATCCGGGAAAATGATGGCCCTTTGCAACAAGTTGCGTTCCGATGATCAGATTGTGCTCACCGCGCGCAATCGACAGCAGCACATCACTGAGCAACTGCCCCCGCGACAGATCAGAAGACAGGATGGCGATACGAGCTTCGGGAAACCGTTGCACCGCCTCTTCTGCCAGTCTCTCGACACCCGGTCCACATGGCACCAGCGAATCTTCCTGACCGCAGGACGGGCAATTTGCAGGCACCGGTTCCTCATGCCCGCAATGGTGACACGCGAGCTTTGCGCGAAACCGGTGTTCAACCAGCCAGCTTGCACATGATGGACAAGCCACCCTGAACCCGCAGCTGCGGCACAAGGTAAGTGGCGCATATCCTCTCCGGTTGAGGAACAACAACACCTGATCGCCCGCATTCAGCTTCTCGCCAACTGCCTCTGTCAGTGCCGGCGCGATCCATTCGCCTGATGCCATCTTTTCTGCGCGCATGTCCAGCAGGCTCACATCAGGCAAGGTTGCCTTGCCATAGCGCGCGTCCAGTTTGACGTGCCCATAGCGGCCCTTGCCTGCGTTCCACAGGCTCTCCAGAGAAGGTGTCGCTGAAGCCAGTATCACTGGAAACCTGCCCAGCGACCCATAGAGCACCGCCATGTCGCGCGCATGGTAGTTGACGCCGTCCTCCTGCTTGAAGGCTGGATCGTGCTCTTCGTCGACAACAAACAAGCCCGGCCGTGCCCATGGCAGAAACAATGCAGAACGCGCACCCACGACAATGCGGGCTTCGCCCGTTGCCACGCCACGCCACACCCGTTCGCGTTCCCTCGGACGCACCGCCGAATGCCACTCCGCAGGCGGCACACCGAAGCGCTCTTCCACGCGTCTCAGAAATGTTCCTGTCAGTGCGATTTCAGGAAGCAGCAACAACACCTGCCGGCCTTGCGCCAGCGCCGCTGCCATCGCCTCGAAATAGACTTCCGTCTTGCCAGAGCCGGTAACTCCGTCAAGCAGGGATACTGAGAATTTCCGCTCCGCCACTGCCTTGCGCAGGCTCTCCGCCGCGCGCTTCTGGCCGGCAGAAAGTACCACCGTGTCATGCGCCAGATCAGGTTCTGCAAATGCAGCAAGCGCAGGCAGCACCACTGCTTCAAGCGCACCAGCTTTCACCAGTCCCTTGACTACCGATTGCCCGACACCTGCTTCATCTGCCAGTTCGACCGCGCGCCGGGCAAGCCCATCGGCCGCAACCTGCAGCACGCGCTCACGCTGTGCAGTAACTTTGTCTGGTCTGCTCGCGCCAATCCGGTAGGCAATCTGCTGGCGCGGCCCGTCAAGTGCCTCTGGCGACCGCAGCGCCATGCGCATGACCGAACCGGGGGCTTCCAGATAGTACCTTGCAACCCAGTCGATGAACTGTCTGTGCAGATCAGGCATCGCTGGCGCATCGAGCTTCTCAGACACTGCCCTCAACTTTGCCCCGCCAGGCGCCTCACCACCCAGTTGCCAGACAACCCCTAACACCTGGCGTGGGCCAAGCGGCACACGCACATAGTCACCAGCACCCAATGCCATGCCATCTGGCACGAGATAGGTGTAGGCCCCCGCCAGTGCCAGCGGCAGCAATACCTGTACTTTGGAATCGCTCGTCATCTTCTGCTCCACGCTGGCGCAATCAGCGAACATGTTCAACCGAACAAATCATTGGCTTGATCAAGTGCCGGTGTTAGGTTGCCGCAAAAGTTCACTCCTGCCTTCGAAAGCACACGCAATGAAATTCTTTGCCGACACCGCCGACCTAGATGAAATCCGCGAACTGGCCGACATGGGCCTGCTCGATGGCGTGACCACAAATCCGTCACTGGTGGCCAAGGCAGGGGGTGATTTCAAGCAAACGGTTGCCGAGATCTGCAAAATGATCCCTGGCCCCGTGTCTGCCGAAGTTGTTGCGCTTGATTCAGAAGGCATGATCGCCGAAGGCCGTCACCTGGCAAAAATCGCCAAGAACGTCACCGTCAAGGTTCCGCTGACATGGGACGGACTGAAAGCCTGCCGCGCACTCACAAATGACGGCACCATGGTCAACGTCACACTCTGCTTCAACGCCAACCAGGCATTGCTGGCAGCCAAGGCCGGCGCCACATTCATCTCGCCGTTTATCGGCCGTCTCGATGATATCGGCCTTGATGGCATGGAGCTGATTGAAGAAATCCGCGAGATTTACGACAACTACGATTTTGACACTCAGATCCTTGCTGCCTCAATCCGCACGGTGAACCACGTCAAGCAGGCGGCCCTTGCCGGTGCGGATGTGGCCACTGTGCCGCCTGCCACCCTGAAAGCGCTGGTCAAGCACCCGCTCACCGACAAGGGGCTTGAAGCCTTCACGGCCGACTGGGCCAAGACAGGTCAGAAGATTCTTTAACCATCCAGACCTACAATGCGCCACATGACGAGTGTGGATCAGTTGAACAGGTTCAACGTTGCTCCCGATGCTGCCGAGAAAATCGCTGCGTGGGTAGCGCATCTGCGCCTTGAGAAGCAGGTCAGTGCGCACACGCTGTCGGCTTATGTGCGAGACATCACCCAGTTTGCACGGTTCCTTGCTGACCATCTTGGTGCTGCCGCTACATTGCGCGACCTCGAAACCCTGAAGCCTATGGATTTTCGCTCCTTCATGGCCGCGCGGCGCGCAGCCGGCATCGAAAGCCGTTCCCTCGCCCGCCAATTGTCAGCCATCCGCACCCTCTACCGCTGGCTTGACTTGAACAACGTGCTGCGCAATCCGGCTGTTGCGACCTTGCGCTCGCCCAAACTGCCACACGCCATACCCAAGCCACTCAATCCCGAAGCCGCCCGCCGCACCATGGCCGTTGAACAAACCGGCATGATGGAAGGCGCCGAACCCTGGATCATTGCCCGCGATACCGCAGTCCTGATGCTGCTGTATGGCTGCGGTCTTCGCATTTCTGAAGCTCTCAATCTGAACCGCTGTGACGCACCCATCCCACCGTGCGACGACGTGTTGCGCATAACAGGCAAGGGCAACAAACAACGCCTCGTGCCAGTTCTTCCGGCGGCAGTCAGGGCGGTACAGGCATATCTCGACCTTGTCCCGGGCCTTGACCCGCAAGGGCCGTTGTTCATCGGCAAGCAGGGCCGCCGCCTGAACGCCCGCAACATCCAGTTGCTGATGCAGAAGCTGCGCGTTGGCCTGGCGCTGCCTGACACGGCCACCCCACATGCGCTCAGACACTCCTTCGCCACCCATCTGCTTGGCTCCGGCGCTGACTTGCGCACCATTCAGGAACTGCTCGGCCATGCCAGCCTGTCCACCACTCAAGTCTACACCGGAGTAGACCGCGAACATCTGTTGGCGCAATACGACAAGGCCCACCCGCGCGCCTAATTTCAGCTTGGCAGCAACCGGTGCGCAGCATAATCTCGCATCATGGCTGTACCTCTTCCCGAATTTGTTGAATCAGACACCGACTTGCCTCACGCTGTAGACGTCGTGGTGGTGGGCGGCGGTATAATCGGCGCCTGCACCGCTCTGGAGCTTGCCGAACGGGGCCATTCCGTTGCCCTGTTTGAAAAGGGCCGCATCGCTGGCGAACAGTCCGGACGCAACTGGGGCTGGTGTCGCCAGATGGGTCGCGACAGCAGGGAGATGCCCCTCATCGTCGAGAGCTTGAGGCTGTGGCGCGGGATGGACGAGCGCATCGGCGGGCGCACCGGCTTCAACCAGTGTGGCATATGCTACATGGAGGAGGATGAGGCAGGCCTCAGCCGGCGTGAAGAATGGGCAGAAAATAATGCCAGACCGTTTCAGATCAATTCACGCATAGTGCGTGGAGAAGAGCTTGAACGTCTCGTACCTGGCGCAGGCAAGCGCTACAAGGGCGCGCTGTACACTGAAAGCGATGGCCGCGCCGAACCAACTCATGCTGCACCCGCAATTGCCACCGCGGCGCGCAAGGCCGGTACAAAAATCTATACTGGTTGGGCCGTACGCGGCATTGAGACGTCAGGCGGCAGGGTGTCTGCAGTAGTGACCGAACGCGGCACTGTAAGGTGCGAATCCGTGGTCTATGCAGGCGGTGTCTGGTCGCGCCGCTTTCTGGGCAATCTCGGCCTCGATCTTCCACAACTCATCACCATGTCAAACGTGCAGGCCACCGCACCATTGGACGCCCCATACGCGGCTTCCTTTGCCGGCGGAAAATACGCAGCCCGCAAACGCGCTGACGGCGGATACACAATTGCACACAATGCAATCACTGTACCCGACATCATCCCTGCATCATTCAAATACTTTCGCGCCTTCCTGCCGGCACTGAAGGCCGAATGGCCCTATCTGAGACTGCGCATCGGCAAACGTTTTTTCACCGAAGCCATGATGGCTTCTCGCTGGCAGCTCGACCAGATCACGCCGTTCGAGAAAGTGCGCGTGCTGGACCCCGAACCCATCAACTGGATACTGGAAGATTGCCTTGGCGAACTGCAGCGCGACCATCCGGCATTCAAGGACATAAAAATCGTCAATAAGTGGGCTGGCCTTATCGACGTGACGCCAGATGCCGTTCCTGTCATCTCACCAATAGAGAAGATTCCCGGCTTCTATCTGGCCACCGGCTTCTCCGGCCACGGTTTCGGCATTGGCCCCGGTGCAGGCAGATTGATGGCTGACATCGTCACCGGCAAGCCGCCCTTGGTCGATCCTGCCCCGTTCACCTACCAGCGCATGATCGACGGCTCCAGGCTGGTCATGGAGACCGGGCTTTGACTGATCAGCTGTGAATCGCACGCTTGTCCACGGCAAGGGCTGCTTCTTTTACCGCTTCTGACAAGGTAGGATGAGCATGGCAAATCCTGGCCAGGTCTTCAGCAGATCCGCCGAACTCCATCAGCACCACACATTCATGAATAAGCTCGCCGGCCTGCGGACCCAAGATATGAACCCCTAGCACCTGGTCTGTCTTTGCGTCTGCCAATACCTTCACAAAACCATCGGTTGTCTGGTTGGCCTTTGCGCGGCCATTGGCCATAAACGGGAAGTTGCCTGCCTTATAGGCAATGCCTTCTTCCTTCAGCTCGTCTTCCGTCTTGCCCACTGCTGCCACTTCCGGGTAGGTGTAAACCACACCGGGAATGATGCCATAATTCACATGACCAGCCTGGCCAGCCAGCAACTCAGCCAGTGCGACGCCTTCTTCTTCTGCCTTGTGAGCCAGCATGGCCCCGCGTACGCAATCGCCAATGGCATAAATGCCTTCGACGCTGGTTTTGTAATGATCGTCGATGATGACACGCTTGCGCTCGTCCAGCTTTACTCCAACCGCTTCCAGACCAAGGCCCTTGGTGTACGGCACACGGCCAATGGCCACCAGCACGATATCTGCATCAAGTGTTTCAGCATCACCGCCCTTGGCCGGTTCAATGCTAACCTTGACGCTGGCCTTTGTAGTGTTGGCGCCGGTCACCTTGGAACCAAGCCTGAACTCAAAGCCCTGCCGCTTCAACAGGACCCGGAACTTGTTTGCCACCTCGGAGTCCATGCCCGGCAGTATCCGGTCCAGATATTCAACTACCGTCACTTTTGCACCCAGCCTGCGCCACACCGACCCAAGCTCCAGCCCGATCACACCGGCACCCACCACCACCAGATGTCCCGGCACCTTTTGCAGCTCCAGTGCACCAGTGGAAGATACGATCTGCGTCTCGTCGATCTCGATGCCCGGCAGTTGAGCAACATCAGATCCGGTGGCAATGCAGATGTTCTTCGTTTCAAGGACCTGTGCCTCGCCCTTTTCAGGCGTCACCTCAACCTTGCCGGCACCAAGAATCTTGCCGCTTCCGTGAAAGGCATCAATCTTGTTCTTCTTCAACAGAAACTCGATACCCTTGGTATTGCCATCGATAGCCTCGGTCTTGAACGCCAGCATCTGCTTGATGTCGGCCTTCGGCTTCGACACCTTGATGCCCATCTTGTCGAACGAGTGGCCAGCTTCTTCAAACAGCTCTGATGCGTGCAGCAGTGCCTTGGAGGGAATGCAGCCGATGTTCAGGCAGGTGCCGCCATGGGCTGCACGCTTCTCAACCACCGCCACCTTCATGCCTAGCTGGGCAGCGCGGATCGCGCCCACATAGCCGCCAGGACCCGTACCGATAACAACCAGATCGTACATAAAGACTACCTCTTACAGATCAAGCACAAGACGTTCGGGATCCTCCAGAGAATCCTTTACCCGCACCAGGAATGTCACAGCTTCCTTGCCGTCGACAATGCGGTGATCATAGGACAGCGCCAGATACATCATTGGCCGGATCTTGATCTCGCCGTTGACCGCTACTGGCCGGTCCTGGATCTTGTGCATGCCCAGTATCCCCGACTGCGGAGCATTGAGAATCGGGGTCGACATGAGCGACCCATACACCCCGCCATTGGAAATCGTGAAAGTGCCGCCCTGCATGTCGGCCATGGAAAGCATACCGTCACGCGCCAACAAACCCAGTCGCCCGATCTCTTTCTCAATCTCTGCAATCGTCATCTGGTCTGCATCGCGCACCACCGGCACCACGAGGCCCTTGTCTGTTCCCACAGCAACCCCGACATGACAGAAATTCTTGTAGACGATGTCAGTACCATCAATCTCGGCATTGACCGCCGGTATCTCTTTCAATGCATGGCAAACCGCCTTGGCGAAGAAGCCCATGAAGCCAAGCTTCACACCGTGCTTCTTCTCGAACAGCTCCTTGTATTTCTTGCGCAACTCCATCACCGCGCTCATGTCCACTTCATTGAAAGTGGTCAGCATGGCTGCCGTGTCCTGGGCGTCCTTCAGGCGTCTGGCAATGGTCTGCCGCAACCTGGACATCTTTACCCGCTCTTCGCGCGGTGCATCAGTGTCCGGGGATGGTTCGCGCGCAGCCGCAGGCGCAGCAGGCTTGGCAGCGGTTCCTTTTTCAAGCGCATCCAGCACATCGCCTTTGAGCACCTGCCCACGCTTGCCGGAGCCTTCAACCTGATCAGCACTCATTCCCCTTTCAGCCAGCATCTTTGTGGCTGACGGAGAGGCAGGCACGCCGGGCTTGCCCCCAGCCGGTGCAGCTTTTGCAGTTGGCGAAGGGGCAGACGTGACCGTTTCAGCCTTTGCCGGGTTTGCTGCCGCAGCTACCGGCGCCGTTACGCCAGAGCCTTCCACTACGGTGCCAAGCAACGCACCTACCTCGACGCTGTCACCTTCGCCGGCAAGTATTTCGCCCATGACGCCAGCTGCCGGCGCCGGCACTTCCACCGTTACCTTGTCAGTCTCCAGTTCGACCAGCGGCTCATCAACTGCGATCGGGTCACCCGGCTTCTTGAACCATTGCCCGATTGTTGCTTCTGTTACCGACTCGCCCAGCGTTGGCACCCGGATCTCGTTCGACATGTCATCCGTCCTTCAAACTGTTACAGGCGCGATTTACCGATCGCGGCATCAAATCTTGTTATTGCCAAGGGCGGTATCAAGAAACGCACCCAGTTCTTTCAGATGCCTGCTCATCAGGCCGGTTGCCGTAGAAGCAGATGCAGGCCGGCCGGCATAGCTCGGTCGACGGTGTTTTGCTTCAATGCGCGTAAGCACCCATTCCATGTAGGGTTGAATGAAGGTCCAGGAACCCATGTTCTGCGGTTCTTCCTGGCACCAGACAATTTCGGCGTCCTTGAAACGCGCAAGTTCGTTGACCAGCGCCTTGGCAGGAAACGGGTACAGCTGCTCAACACGCATCAGATAAACATCATTGATACCGCGCTGCTCCCGCTCCTCGAGCAGATCATAATAGACCTTGCCTGTACACAGCACGACGCGCCGGATCTTCTCGTCCTTGACCAGCTTGATGGGCGAGTCCTTCTGATACTCTGCATCGTCCCAAAGCACCCTGTGGAAAGAGGAGTTTGAACCCAGTTCCTCCATTGTCGAGACGCACCTCTTGTGGCGCAAAAGCGACTTCGGAGTCATCAGGATGAGCGGCTTGCGGAAGTCGCGGCTCATCTGGCGGCGCAGAATGTGGAAATAGTTCGCAGGCGTGGAGCAGTTTGCCACCTGCATGTTGTCTTCGGCACACATCTGCAGGAAGCGCTCAAGCCTGGCTGAGGAGTGTTCTGGCCCCTGCCCTTCATACCCGTGCGGCAAAAGGCAAACCAGACCCGACATGCGCAGCCACTTGCGCTCACCCGACGACAGGAACTGGTCGAACACCACCTGCGCACCGTTGGCAAAGTCTCCAAACTGGGCTTCCCAAAGCACCAGTGTTCCCGGCTCCGCCAGTGAATAGCCATACTCAAAGCCCAGCACAGCCTCTTCCGACAACATCGAGTTGATGATCTCGAAGTTGTCTGTCTTCTGCCCCGTGATGTGCTTCAGCGGTGAGTACCGCCGTTCACTCTGTTGATCGATCCACACCGCATGGCGTTGCGAGAACGTGCCGCGCTCAACGTCCTGCCCGGACAGCCTGATGCGGCTGCCATCGTTTAACAGGGAAGCGAATGCAAGCGCCTCTGCCGTGGCCCAGTCCAGACCCTCGCTGGTTTCAATCAGCTTCATGCGTCCGTCGATGACCCGCTTCAGCGTGCGGTGGATGTTGAAGTCCCCCGGTACAGAATAAAGCTTCTTCCCGAGCTGCTTCAGGGTCTTTTCGCTGACGCCGGTTTTGCCTCGCCTGGGATCATCATCAAGCTTGGTTGTCTTCAACCCCGCCCAGCGGCCATCCAGCCAGTCAGCCTTGTTTGGCTTGTAGTTGTCCGATACCTCGAAATCATCTTCAAGGCGCGCGCGGAAGGCCGCCTTCATTTGCGTATACTCATCCTCGCTCATCGTGCCTTCGTTGATGAGCCTTTCTGCATACAGTTGCGCTACTGGACGATGTTTGGCGATGCGTTGATACATGACAGGCTGCGTGAACGCAGGCTCATCCGCTTCGTTATGACCAAAGCGTCGATAGCAGAACATGTCGATGACAACAGGATGCCCAAATGTCTGACGGAACTCTGTAGCGATCTTTGCCGCATACACCACGGCTTCGGGATCATCCCCGTTGACGTGGAAAATGGGAGCCTCGATCATCTTTGCAACATCAGATGGATAAGGGCTTGACCTCGCCCAGATCGGGCTGGTGGTAAAGCCGATCTGATTGTTTATGATGAAGTGCAACGATCCGCCGGAGCGGTGGCCTTTCAGGCCTGACAGCCCAAAGCATTCTGCAACCACGCCCTGGCCCGCAAACGCGGCATCGCCATGGATCAGCAATGGAATGACCTTCGCCCGGTCACGACCGAGTTGGTCCTGTTTGGCCCGGGCCTTGCCCAGCACCACCGGATCGACGATCTCCAGGTGCGACGGGTTTGCCGTCAGCGACAAATGGACCTTGTTGCTGTCAAACTCGCGGTCTGACGAAGAGCCCAGGTGATACTTCACATCACCAGAACCTTCGACCTCATCCGGCGTCGACGAGCCACCCTTGAACTCATGGAAAATTGCCGTGTATGGCTTGCCCATCACATTGGCGAGCACATTCAGACGCCCGCGGTGTGCCATGCCCAGCACGATCTCGGCAACACCCATGTTTCCGCCGCGCTTGATCACTTGTTCCAGCGCCGGCACGAGGAACTCACCACCATCCAGCCCGAAGCGCTTCGTGCCGGTGTATTTCACGTTCAGATAGGCCTCAAAACCTTCCGATTCTATCAGCTTGTTGAGGATCGCCTTCTTGCCCTCGGCGGTAAATTCGATGGACTTGCCCGCACCTTCGATACGCTCCTGGATCCAGGCCTTGTGGCGAGGGTCCGACATATGCATGAATTCGACAGCCATGGTCGAGCAATAGGTGGTCTGGAGTATCGCAATGATCTGCCGGATCGTGGCTCGTTCCAGCCCCAGCACATTGTCGATGAAAATCTCGCGATCCATGTCGTCGGGACCAAAACCATAGGATGCGGGATCAAGCTCCGGGTGTGGTTGCTTTTCTCGCAGGTTCAAGGGGTCTAGATCCGCGATCAAGTGGCCACGCATGCGATATGCGCGGATCATCATAAGCGCGCGCACTGAATCCAGCGTCGCCTTGCGCAAACTTTCCAGATCAAGCGGTGCATCGCCTGTGGCAGCCTTTCCAGCCAGCTTTCCACCTATCGCCTGCTCTACCGCAGGCCAATTGCCATCCAGCGCAGACACCATCTCGCCATTGAGCGGTTGCGGCCAGTCAGCCCGCGCCCAGCTTGGCCCCTCAGCTGTCTTGGCGACCGTTTCACGATCATCGCCGAGAGCATCAAAGAATGCCCGCCATCCCTCATCAACGGATCCGGGGTCGCGCTCATATGATGCTTGTAACTGTTCAATGAATTGGGCGTTGCCGCCATACAGAAAGGACGTTTGTTCGAAAACGTCGTTGGCGTCTGTTTTGGCCATGTCACCTTCCCTTTGACCGTTTCGGCCCCAGGGATCCTTGAGTGGATTGCAGTGCGCACCGTTTAGATTGAACGTTGCTGCAAGGCAACATAGACCTATTTACAATGCAATCAACCCATAGCGGGCATACTTGACGTGAACGTCAATATTTATGGCGACAGTTGAACGAATTGCCCACAAGGCGACATGAAACCGAACTTGCAAGACCCGCAGCACCTGCTCAATGCAATGGCGCTCTCAACCCTCGATTGCCTTCAGAACGGCTTGTCCGAGGCCCGCAGGCGAATCCGAAACAACGATCCCGGCAGACCTCATCGCCTCGATCTTGTCTTGAGCACCACCCTTGCCGCCAGATATCACCGCCCCGGCGTGACCCATGGTGCGGCCCGGAGGCGCAGTGCGCCCGGCAATGAACCCGGCAACAGGCTTCTTGCGACCCTTCTTTGCTTCATCTGCCAGGAACTGTGCTGCATCTTCTTCTGCAGACCCGCCAATTTCACCGATCATGATGATGGACTTTGTGGCTTCATCAGCCAGGAACATCTCCAGCACGTCGATAAACTCGGTACCCTTGACCGGATCACCGCCAATGCCTACGGCTGTTGTCTGGCCGAGCCCGGCATTTGTTGTCTGGAAAACCGCTTCATAGGTCAATGTGCCGGAACGCGACACAACTCCTACAGACCCCTTCGAGAAAATGTTGCCCGGCATGATGCCGATCTTGCATTCATCGGGTGTGAGAATCCCTGGGCAGTTCGGCCCAACCAGCCGTGACTTCGACCTGTCGAGTTTCGCTTTAACTTTCACCATATCCATCACTGGCACACCTTCGGTGATGCAGACGATAAGTGGAATTTCCGCGTCAATGGCCTCAATGATCGCCGCACCAGTACCTGCCGGTGGCACATATACAACCGTGGCGTTGGCACCGGTCTTCTCCTTGCCTTCAGCAACGCTGGCAAACACCGGCAACGCTTCGCCGCCTTTGCCGTGCCACGTCTCGCCGCCCTTCTTGGGGTGAATGCCGCCAACCATTTTCGTACCGTGATAGGCAAGTGCCTGTTCGGTGTGAAAAGTGCCTGTTTTGCCGGTCAGCCCCTGCACCAGCACTTTGGTGTTCTTGTCAATGAGAATGGACATGACGTTCCTTCCTGCTATCTGGAAACGATTGTAACGGTCACGAGGCCATCTGCATCGGTCCGCGAAACTTTGTTGAACAAAAACACCTTGAACTTTTCGTTGCCGCCAGCCCAGGTCGTCGTTGTGACACTGCCCTCTTGTACGCCGGATGAAACCGGTTCCTTGCCTACGAGCTTCTGCAAATTTTGCGCGACTTCCTCGGGCATGTGTTCATCACCCAGCACCATCGTGCATGAAGTCGCCGTGCCATTGGAAAAATCGGGAAACTGCTTGCCAAGCGCACCATCGACGTCTCTCTGTGTCAGGCCAACACGGTAGAAAACCTCACCAATCTGCATGTCCCAGCCCTTGAAATAACTGAACTGGTCAGGCGTACCAAAGGCGGTCATTTCGCTGGGTGAAAGGAACTTCCAACCCAGTTCCAGTGCCATGTCTTCAATCGCTTTGGTACTCGGTACCTTGCTGTAGCAGACCTGGTTGAACACCGACACGGGGTCCAGCCCGTCGGAGCCCTCAGCCGCAACGCCCTGCACGGCGGGAACCAGGCTCGCGAGTGCCGCAACTGCAATCAGTTTCATGCTGGATTGACAAGCCACTTCGCCTCAGCCCTTCACAGCTTTGACGATCTTTTGCGCCGCATCATCAAGGTCGTCAGCGGCAATCACATTCAGCCCGCTTTCATTGATGATCTTCTTCCCGAGGTCCACATTGGTGCCCTCCAATCGCACAACCAGTGGCACTTTGAGACCAACTTCCTTTACTGCAGCTACAACACCCTCTGCGATCACGTCACAGCGCATGATGCCGCCGAAAATATTGACAAGTATGCCCTTCACATTGGGGTCAGAAGTGATGATCTTGAATGCCGCCGTCACCTTCTCGGTAGTAGCACCACCACCCACGTCGAGGAAGTTGGCAGGTTCAGCTCCATACAGCTTGATGATGTCCATGGTAGCCATGGCAAGGCCGGCGCCGTTGACCATGCAGCCAATGTCGCCATCCAGCGCAATGTAGGCGAGGTCATACTTCGAAGCCTCGATCTCCTTGTCGTCCTCTTCTGTGAGGTCACGCAGCTTCGCCAGTTCCGGGTGGCGGAACTCGGCATTGCCGTCGAACGAAACCTTGGCGTCCAGCACACGCAGATGACCGTCGCCCAGAATGCACAACGGGTTGACTTCCAGCAAGCTCATGTCGCTTTCCGTGAACGCCTTGTACAGCGTCGGAAATAGCGACTTGGCATCTTCGGCTGCGGCACCATCCAGTTTGAGGCCAGACACCAGTGTTGCCACGTCTACATCCGTCATTCCTGCTTCCGGATCGATCGCCAGATTGATGATCTTTTCCGGTGTATCTGCAGCCACCGCCTCAATATCCATGCCACCTTCCGTTGAAACCACGAAAGCCGGGCGCCCGACCGCACGATCCACGAGAATCGATAGATAAAGCTCCTTCCTGATATCGGCTCCATCTTCGATGTAGAGCCTGTTCACCTGCTTGCCTTGCGGGCCGGTCTGCTTTGTCACAAGCGTATTGCCCAGCATCTGCTTTGCATTGCTGACGACATCTTCAACCGACTTCACTACCCGCACACCGCCTGCAGCATCAGCTCCAAGTTCCTTGAACCGGCCCTTGCCGCGCCCGCCAGCATGGATCTGCGACTTCACCACCCACACCGGACCAGGCAGAGACTTGGCGGCAGCTTCTGCCTCTTCGGCCTTCATAATGGCCACACCGTCAGATACCGGAACCCCGAAAGTCTTCAGCAGGGCCTTGGCCTGATATTCATGAATATTCATGGTTTCATTTCCCGTTTGTGGCGAGTTTCCGGTGCAGTGAACACCGAATTGTCAGAAAGGTAAAGTGTCTGGTATACCACATACCAATATTGCCGGACCGCGAAGGCCCGACAACAACCGATCAAACCAGATCCGGAGCAATCTTTTTGGCCGCTTCCATCAGTCCTTCAACTGCTTTGATGGATTTCTTGAGTTCTGCCTTTTCGGCTGCGTCGAGCTTGATCTCCACGACGCGCTCAATACCGCCTGCCCCAATCACTGTCGGTACGCCAACATAGAGATCATTGAGGCCATACTGGCCGGTCAGGTGCGCGGCACAGGGCAGCACGCGCTTCTTGTCTTTCAAGAAGCTTTCGGCCATGGCAATCGCTGATGCTGCGGGTGCATAATAGGCAGAGCCGGTCTTGAGCAGGCCGACAATCTCTGCACCGCCATCGCGAGTCCGCTGCACGATCTTGTCAATCTGCTTCTGCGTCGACCATTTCATCTTGACGAGGTCCGGGACAGGGATACCGGCAACAGTCGAATAACGCGTCAGCGGCACCATGGTGTCACCGTGTCCGCCAAGCACGAACGCCGTGACATCTTCGACCGAGACCTTGAATTCTTCAGCCAGGAAATACCGGAAGCGGGCGGAGTCAAGCACACCAGCCATGCCGACGACCATGTTGGCTGGCAGCCCGGAGTACTTCTGCAACGCCCACACCATCACGTCGAGCGGGTTGGTGATGCATATCACAAAGGCCTTCGGCGCATACTTCTTGATGCCAGCTCCAACCTGGCTCATGACCTTGAGGTTTATCTCAAGCAGGTCATCACGGCTCATGCCGGGCTTGCGCGGCACACCTGCGGTGACAATCACAACATCGGCACCCTTGATGCCCTCATATTTGTTGACGCCTTCAACATGTGCGTCGAACCCATCCACAGGTGAGCTTTCCGCAATGTCCAGCGCCTTGCCCTGGGGCATGCCCTCGACAATATCGAAGATCGTGATGTCACCAAGTTCCTTGAGGCCGGCCATGTGTGCCAGCGTTCCACCGATCATGCCACCGCCGATCAGAGCAATTTTGTTGCGCGCCATTTTAACTTGTTCCCGTTGAGTTGCGCGAGCAGGCGGGTCTGCGGGCCTTGTGCTGCCGGTCGTGCATGGCCCCTTGTGACCAGTCGTCTCGCTAGTGCGAAAGATTGTGGTTGTACTAAACCCTGTCCAGGCAGACCGCAAGCCGTTATGGCCTTGCAAAAAGGTCTAATAGGCCTGACTAGACCGGAACCATTGGATCAACTTTGCTGCCACCATTCGGCTGACTGCATTTCCGACAGCCGCGAAACAGTGCGCGCAAACTCAATTGGCGTGCTGGCAAATCGATAGATGCCTTGTGGCGGCGTTTCAGCGCTGATCACCAGTTTCGCATGATGATCATACAGGCTGTCTATCAGATTGATGAAGCGCCGCGCCGCATTGCCTTGGGACTCATCCAGTTCCGGCACGTTCTCGATGAATACGATCTTGAATTCCCTGGCTATTGCAAGGTAGTCGGCTTGGCCGAGCGGTTGCTCACACAGATCTGCAAAGCTGAACCATGCCGCCCCGCGCGCTGCGTGCGGCACCTTCAAGACCCTTCCCTTGACCTCAAGCTGACTGCCGGGAGCATCACCAGCACCGGTCACCTTGCGCCACATCAGCTTCATGCGTCCTGCAGCACCTGGACCGAGCGGGCAAATATACAGTTTCTCGCCAGACAGCTTTTCCAGACGGTAGTCTGTTGTGCCATTCAGCTGAATGATGTCGAACTGGCGCTCGATAAGATCAATGAACGGCTCAAACAGGTTCCGGTTGAGGCCATTCCTGTAAAGTTCATCCGGTGCAATGTTCGACGTGACAATCACCACGCAACCGCGCTTGAGCAGTGCATCAAACAATCTGCCCAGTATCATGGCATCAGTAATGTCTTTGACCTGAAACTCATCCAGGCAAAGCACGTTAGCCTCGTCGGCAATCTGGCTGGCAACGGCCGCTATCGGGTCGGAGGACTGATCGACCAGACCCTTGTCCTGCGCCTTGCGGAAGGTATGAATATCGCCATGCACATCCTGCATGAACGCGTGGAAGTGAATCCGTCGCTTTGAAACCGGTTTGATGGCTTCATGCAACAAATCCATAATCAGAGTCTTGCCCCGCCCGACATCACCCCAGATGTAGACACTGCGTGGAGCCACCCGGTCAGTATTGCGGCGCAATAACCAGCCCAATCCCATTGTGGCCTGCGAAGGGGCATAGCCGTCGAGCAATCTGGTCAACGCGTCCATCTGCTCAAGAATTTCGGCCTGACTTGCATCCCGGGAGAGACGTCCACCGTCAACCAGTTTCTTGTAAAGTGTAGAGGGGAGTTTGGGCATCTGCGGTCGCCGCTTCATTCAGAACGAAGTCTTGGTACCGCGGCCCCGCATCCGGTTCAACCCCACTTCAGGCACATCACCCCAGGCTGGGCCAGAACCGCACCATGGCAACACCATGCACCATGACCAATGACAGATAGGCCGCACACATGACAGTCGCTGCATAAGGACTCATCAGAGCAATCTTGTCGTTTGGCGGACCAAGCCGCGTACTTTGAAAGAATGCCACAACAGCAATCGCGATGAGTACCGGATTGAACAGCATCCACCCTAGCAGTGCCACAATGGCTGCAACCGCGAACATGGCATTGCGCACATGACCCGGCAGGAAAGATTGCATCACCGCTCTTAGCACCCTGCCCCCGTCGAGCGGAAATACCGGCAGCAGGTTCAACAGGTTCAACGCTCCCGCAATGGCAGCAATCACGTAAGCAATCTGCAAGACATATGGAGACTGTGCCTCCCAGAGTGTCAAAATGATTGCCGGCATCAATGCAACGACAGACAGCCCGGCACCCATGATTGCGCAGAAGGCATCATCAGCCAGCCTCAAGTGCGGCACCCTCGACACTGCAACACCGCCGAGAAACGGCATAAAGATGATCTTGCCCCACGGCTGGCCAATCATGCGGAATGAAATCAGGTGGCCCAACTCGTGCAACACCAACAAGCCAACAAAGATGACACCAATTTCCCAGCCGAGAAGCAGCGAAAACGCCGCCGCTGTGGCCAACAGCGAAGACGCTGAAATGATCGTGGATGTCCAGCCCTGACTGCCTCTGGGCGCAGCGCTGCCGGTTTCGGACCAGCTCTTGAGCCTTGCGAGCTGACCAGCGGCATCCATGTGTGCCAGCACGTATCCTGTCAATGAGCGAGGACCCCAGCTTTCGCGCAGGTTTACCATGGTGCCTTCACTACGTGGCTGCAGCTCAATGTCCAGTTCAAGCAGCCTGTCATCTTCCGCCATGCCATCAATGCCGGTACGGCACAACTTTATGTGCCTGCCAGCTTCCCGCACAACTACTTGAAACTGCAGTTCCCATTCCACCCGGCTGCCATCGTCCCTGTGCAATGCATGCAGCAAACGCACGGTTTGCCCATCATCATCCAATACAATGCGTTCCAGATGCTGCTGCCAGGTCAGGTCGCCGCCCAGATAGTCGATGAGCTGCCACACCTTCTCAGGTGGGCGCTTGATATATGTTGACCGGGACAACACAACCGGCCTGCGCCAGTTGAAAACCACAAGCATGGATGCAGCGGCAAGCACTGCAATAACGATAAAACCCCAATTTGCCATGATGAAGATGCGCCCGCTTGCCCCTGTTACTTGCGCGCAAGGCTGCCACGAACGGGGTTAATGGAAGGTCACAATCAGCATTTTGCACCGATCCAGTGCAAATTTTCGCGCAGATTTGCTGCGGCGTGATGAACGAAGCCTTAAAATCGTTTCAAGGCAGCAAACATCACGCTATCAGCGCTACGGGCGTGACTTGATTGCGCCACTGAAAATGTACCGGCCCCGGCTGTTTGCAGCGGCACCTGCGCAGCCGGTGGCCATGCGACCGTCAGTTCATCGTCGGAATGGAGAATTCCGCACCATCCTTGATGCCCGATGGCCAACGCGATGTAACC
Source organism: uncultured Alphaproteobacteria bacterium (assembly GCA_963787895.1). GTDB lineage: Bacteria > Pseudomonadota > Alphaproteobacteria > Rhizobiales > Aestuariivirgaceae > Anderseniella. The sequence goes on from CAWBEX010000008.1 coordinate 112,575, forward strand.
GTTTTCGTTCGGGTGTAGAAACGAACCGAGTCAGGCCCGTGCTGGTTCAGATCTCCGAATGACGACTTCTTCCAGCCGCCAAATGTATGGTATGCCAGCGGCACCGGAATTGGTACGTTGATACCCACCATGCCGATATTGATGCGGTCGGCAAAGTCGCGCGCCGCATCGCCATCCCGCGTATAGATCGCAACACCATTGCCATACTCATGGCTCATCGGCAGGTCTACCGCCTCTTCATAGGTCTTGGCCCGTACAACAGAAAGAACAGGTCCGAAGATCTCTTCCTTGTAGATGCGCATGTCTTTTGTGACGTTGTCGAACAGGCAGCCACCCATAAAGTAGCCGTTCTCGTAGCCTTGCATCTTGAAGCCACGGCCATCGACAGCCAACGTTGCACCTTCCTTAACGCCGAGGTCCACATAATCGCGAATACGGCCGAGGGCCTGCTCTGTTACCACCGGGCCGTAGTCAGCCTCGCGGTCGGTTGAAGGGCCAATGCGCAGGTTCTCCACCCGCGGCATCAGTTTTGTCATGAGCTTGTCAGCAGTTTCCTTACCAACCGGCACAGCAACCGAGATGGCCATGCAGCGTTCACCAGCCGAGCCATAGCCCGCCCCGATCAAGGCATCAACAGCCTGATCCAGATCGGCGTCTGGCATGATTATCATGTGGTTCTTTGCCCCGCCGAAGCACTGGACCCGCTTACCGGCAGCACAACCACGTGAATACACATAGTGCGCAATCGCTGTAGAACCTACAAATCCGACAGCCTGAATGGTTTCATCATCAAGGATCGCATCAACGCTTTCCTTGTCGCCGTTCACCACATTGAGAATGCCTGCCGGCAGACCTGCCTCAAGCATCAACTCAGCCAGCCGCATCGGCACTGAAGGATCGCGCTCTGACGGCTTCAGTATGAACGCATTGCCACACGCGATTGCCGGGCAAAATTTCCACATCGGGATCATGGCCGGAAAGTTGAATGGCGTGATACCCGCAACAACGCCTAGCGCCTGACGCATCGAGTACATGTCGATGCCGGGGCCGGCGCTTTGGGTGTATTCGCCTTTCAGCAGATGCGGGATACCGGTTGCAAATTCAGCCACTTCAACACCTCGCTGGATGTCACCATGGCTGTCTGGAATGGTCTTGCCATGTTCGGAAGACAGCATCTTTGCCAGTTCTTCCTTCTCACGGTTGACCAGATCAACGAACTTCATCATCACGCGTGCGCGTTTTTGCGGGTTTTCTGCCGCCCACTTCGGCTGCGCGGCTGCCGCATTTGCAACAGCAGCCTTCAGCTCGGCTTCACTCGCCAGAGCTACCTTGGCCTGCACTTCCCCGGTATTCGGGTCAAACACATCGGCAAATCTGCCAGACGTGCCCGCAACCCGCTTGCCACCAATGAAATGTCCAATTTCCTTGACCATGTTTTCCAACTGCCCAGCCTCAGCTCAGACAGCCTCCCTTGTATCGTGAGGTTGTTTCGATTGGCCGCGACCCTAATGAGCCGGAGCGGCCGAGGCAAGAACCAGTTTCAGGCCGACCACCACCCCAGCCACACGCCACACCCAATCACATTTTGTTGCAATGCAACAATTATGTCTTGATTATGCTGCAATGCATCATCACCTTTGCAGTCAACAACAGTCCTGCCCCATTGAGGCACTACAAGGATATTGAAATGGCCATGCACTTTACTCAGTTCGGTTCGTCAGATGCCGTGGTCATCCGCCAGTTGTGGTTAGTGGAACAAGGACTTTTCCGCCAGCACTTTGACCAACTTGATGCAGCCGCAAGGTCAATGCGGTTTGGTGGAAGCGTGCATGACAGCTTCATTGATCTTTACGTGCAAACCGCATTTTCACCCGGCAACATGGTATTTGGCGCATTTGCTCATGGCGGCCTTGTCGGTGTCGGTGAAATCAAGCTTGTCTCGAGCAGTTACCCTGTACGGGCCGAGGCTGCGTTCTCGGTAGTGCCGCAATGGCAGAACAAGGGAGTGGGCGATTATCTGATTAGCCGCATCATGGCGGTGTTGCAGAACCGTGGCGCCCACAGCGTTCAGTTATGGTGTAATGCATCCAACTCGCGCATGCGCCACCTTGCCACGAAACATGGTGCGCGCTTTGACGACAAGGCCGATGAAGATAGCTGCGCGAAGCTGGAACTCTCCTGGCCCACCCCATCTTCATACATTGAAGAAATTTGTGGCGAAGCAATGTGCTATGCGCAGAGCTTCATGCAGGTGACTCAGGCGACTGAACAGACCTCACCGGCGAACTCGCTGCCGTCATAGCGCACTTCACATGGCCCGATATCACCTGGATTGGTGATCCCGCTCTTTTTCAGCGAGAGCAGAAATAGCACCGCTGCATTTGCCACAAGGTCAGAGAGATCCGCTGAAGCAATTCCACTGTCAAACGCACGCGAAAGCCGCCCGGCGGCGCGGCGGCAATAATCTGCCGCATCAACATCAGAAATTTTTTCACATGCAGCCCATTCCCGGTTGAGCTGCTCTCGCGGCACCTCAGCCAGCAGGCAATCTTCAATCAGCAAAGGCACATTGCCCCGGCCAACTATGCCCGCGTATGGGCTCTTGCCATCATGCGTTGCCGGGTAGGCAACCCGTACCGAATGAGCTGCACTTTCTGTATCGACCGGAAATGCTGCCTTTTCCATGGTCCTGTATCCCTTGCTGACAACTTCTCACAAACCGCAGGAACTGGCCCTGCATACGCCGTTCACTAAATTTGCAGCATGCGGATTGATAATCGGTTAACCAACCAACTGTTGATGCTTCACCTGGGCAGCAGGTGCGCAGCCTGGCTAAGGTCCCGGAGCACTGCCAGCGGCAACTGGCACTCAAACTCGCCAACAGCATAAGGTCCGATGGCATAAGGCTGGAAGAGCACCGTTGCACCTTCCTCGTTGAATGCCCAGTTTGCCAGATCGCCAACCGTCGACTGCATTGATTGCGGCGTTGCCTCGAACATCGCATCACGCCGCTGTTGCTGGGTTAACACGTCACCGCTGTTGCCTTTCAAGCCATCGAAACAGGCCTGCGAAAGTTTCGCGACTGCATTGGCTGGAAACAACCTGTCAAAATTCAATGCACCTTCTTCTGTGCTGACATTGATCACAACCGTATATCGGTTGGGGTGCGCACCCCCGTCATAACGCCCTGTGCTTGCCGTCACTGACAACAGGTGAGGCGCGGCGTAAGTCACCGTCATCGATTGAAAGTAATCGAGCGTCCCGCCCGGCGGATCAAAGTCGACCGTCTCGTTCACGGGTGCCTCCCCAACCAGCCGGTCCACCGCTGCGTTGAATGCTTTTTCACCTGGCTGCTGCGCATTGCTAAAGCGCAGACCGTGAAGTTCCACCTTGTACTGGCGCAGCTTCGCTGCCTTCTCGATCTCGAAAGGTTGCATTTGCCCGGACGCCCCTGGGCCAGAGCGAGGTGCCATGGCAATTTCACCAATGCGCTGTTGCGTCATCGAGGTCAGGCATTCAATCGGGTTTGCATTGTTGCCCGGAGAACACAGCATTTCGCGCTGCTTCAGCCACGTGCGCTGGTCCCGCAACAGAGAACTCCAGGCCAGACTTGAGAGCTCTCCGCGCGTCGATTGCCAGTGTTCCTGAAGCTTGTCGTCAATGGCTTTCAGCGCAGTGTCAGAACAGATCAGCTTCTCGGTGCCGGTTGTAGCCTTGGCGCAGTCGAAAGAGGCCGCAGGCGCAGTCATTGCCGCCAGCAATACGCATGAAGATAAAATCAATCGGTACATGAACTGCCTCGCCTGATGAGGCAGTCAGACTACTGCACAAAGGGTGCGGGAGGAAATCCCCGGCCTGAATCCTACACCCGGCGTTCGACCATCATCTTCTTGATCTCGGCAATTGCCTTGGCCGGGTTCAGCCCTTTCGGGCAGGCCTTGGCGCAATTCATGATGGTGTGACAGCGATACAATCGGAACGGGTCTTCCAGATTGTCCAGCCGCTCGCCCGTTGCCTCATCGCGCGAGTCGATTAGCCACCGGTACGCCTGCAGCAGAACGGCAGGTCCGAGATAGCGGTCACCGTTCCACCAGTAACTCGGACACGACGTCGAGCAGCAGGCACACAGGATACACTCATACAACCCATCGATCTTTTCGCGGTCCTCACGCGATTGGCGCCATTCGGTGCGAGGCTCCGGTGTCTCGGTCTTCAACCAGGGCTCGATGGAGCGATGCTGGGCATAGAACCGCGTAAGATCAGGCACCAGGTCCTTGACCACCGGCATGTGCGGCAGGGGGTAGATGCGCACGTCACCGTTCACTTCGTCGATACCCCTGGTGCAAGCCAGCGTGTTGGTGCCGTCGATGTTCATGGCGCATGAACCGCAAATACCTTCGCGGCACGAACGCCGGAAAGTCAGTGTCGGGTCGACTTCGTTCTTGATCTTGATCAGCGCGTCCAGCACCATTGGCCCGCAATCATCCAGATCGACAGTATAGGTATCAACCTGCGGAGGCGCATCATCATCAGGGCTCCATCGGTAGACCCTGAAGTCGCGAGTGCGGCTGGCACCTTGCGGCTTCGGCCACACCTTGCCTTCGGTGACCTGAGAGTTTTTTGGAAGTGCGAGTTCAACCATTGTAGGTCCCTAGTGTTCTTTTTCTACCGATGCCCAAGGGCCACAGACCATTTGGAGGCCGGAATTCTGATAAGAGGTGCAGACTCTGATTCGCCCAGCATAATGATCCGTAACGAAAACGCCCGATACGCCCGCTGAGGTAGAATACCTGTTTAGAGCGAAGTAGAGGATCATAAAGCTCACCACTCCAGCGAAGAAAAATAGTGCTGGTACAACATAACTAGCCCGCATCAATACACCCTCGCCTTCGGAGCGATTTTTTTCGGGTCAATGCCACCTTCGGCCGGCGTGGTCAGCGGAGCGGTGTGAACCGGACGATAGTCAAGCTTCACCTTGCCCTTGTCATCCACCCACGACAATGTGTGCTTGCGCCATGCCTTGTCATCACGTCCGTCATATGGGCCGGACTTATAGTCCTCGCGCGCATGCGCCCCGCGGCTTTCCTTGCGTGCTTCGGCTGAATAAACCGTGGTGATGGCGCTGGCCATCAGGTTTTCCAGCTCAAGAGTTTCAACCAGGTCTGAATTCCAGATCATCGAACGATCTGTCACCTTGAGGTCGGCCATCTTTTTCCACGCTGCATCCAGACGGTTGCAGCCTTGCTTCAATGTTTCCTGCGTGCGGAACACAGCCGCGTCTTCCTGCATGGCCTTTTGCATTTCAAGCCTGAGTGCTGCTGTCGGCACCGAGCCCGCTGCATGACGAAGCCCATCAAAACGGCCCATGATTTTTTCCACGCACGCCTCGTTGATCGACGGCACAGGCTCGTCCCTGTTTACCACCTTGCCCGCCTTGATCGCGGCAGCCCGGCCAAACACCACAAGGTCAATCAGCGAATTGGACCCAAGCCTGTTGGCCCCGTGAACGGAGGCACAGCCGGCCTCACCCACTGCCATAAGGCCTGGTTGCAAGGCGTCCGAATCCTTTTTCGTGGGTTTGAGCACTTCACCCCAGTAATTGGTTGGAATGCCCCCCATGTTGTAATGCACGGTCGGCAGTACCGGGATCGGTTCGCGGGTCAGGTCAACACCGGCAAATATCTTCGCTGATTCTGAAATACCGGGCAGGCGTTCATGCAGCACTGCAGGGTCAAGATGATCAAGATGCAGATGAATATGATCCTTGTTCTTGCCCACGCCGCGGCCTTCGCGAATCTCCATGGTCATGCAGCGCGAAACCACATCGCGCGAGGCAAGGTCTTTGGCGTTGGGTGCATAGCGCTCCATGAAGCGCTCGCCTTCGGAATTGGTCAGGTAGCCGCCTTCGCCGCGCGCACCCTCGGTGATCAGGCAACCGGCGCCATAGATGCCGGTCGGGTGAAACTGCACAAACTCCATGTCCTGCAGCGGCAGGCCGGCGCGCGCCACCATGCCGTTTCCGTCACCGGTGCAGGTGTGCGCCGAAGTCGCCGAGAAGTAGGCCCGGCCATAGCCGCCGGTCGCCAGAACAACCATTTTTGCGGCAAACCGATGCACCGTGCCGTCTTCCAGATTCCACGCCACAACGCCGGTGCACACGCCATCATCGGACATGATCAGGTCGATGGCGAAATACTCGATAAAGAACTGCGCATGGTGCTTGAGGCTCTGGCCATACAACGTATGCAGAATGGCGTGACCGGTCCGGTCGGCAGCAGCACAGGTGCGCTGCACCGGCGGGCCATCTCCGAAGTTCTGCATGTGACCGCCGAACGGGCGCTGGTAAATCTTGCCCTCCTCGGTACGCGAGAACGGCACGCCATAATGCTCAAGCTCATAAACGGCAGCTGGTGCTTCACGCGCCAGATATTCCATGGCGTCGGTATCGCCCAGCCAGTCAGAACCCTTAACGGTATCATACATGTGCCACTGCCAGTGGTCGGGGCCCATGTTCCTTAGCGATGCAGCGATGCCACCTTGCGCAGCGACAGTGTGCGAGCGCGTGGGAAACACCTTCGAAATGCAGGCAGTCCTAAGGCCCTGTTCAGCCATACCCAACGTGGCGCGCAAGCCCGCGCCGCCTGCCCCCACAACAACCACGTCGAACTCATGGTCGACAAATTCGTACACCTTGGATTGAGCCATCAGCCAGTCAGCCTCCGAAGGAAATCTTGAGCACCGCGAACAGCCCCATCAGGGCAACCGCGAGAGAGAAGAAGGTATTGCCAAGCAAACACAGCAGCTTCGCTGCTTCGCCATGTACGTAGTCCTCGATGATCACCTGCATGCCCAGGCGCATATGCCAGCACACCGAAATGATCGTGAACACAAGCATCAACGCGATCACCGGATTGCCAATCGCAGCTGCCATTTGCGCCTGCGAAGACCCGGCATGCCAAACACAGAAGATCACCAGGAATATCACCAGCGGAATGTTGGCAATTGCCGTCAGGCGCTGCTGCCAGAAATGTTCGGTGCCCGCCTTGGCCGAGCCAAGCCCGCGAACCTTGCCGAGTGGAGTTCTCATGCTCATTGGCCTTACCTCACCGCATAAGCCACGATCCAGATCAGGATCGTGAGAAGAACTGAACCAACAAGCGTGGCTTTGGCCATCACTTCGATGAGCTTCAAGTCAAACCCCCGGCCCGTATCCCAGAGCAAATGACGCAACCCCCCGAGGGCGTGATGAACCAGGGCCCATGTAAATCCGAACAAGACCAGCCTGCCGATCCAGGAGCCGATGAAACCATGCACCAGTGCGAAATAACCGGACGAATGAGACGCCGAAAACAGCCACCACGCAAACAGTGCCATGCCGAAATACAGCGCTGCCCCCGTTATGCGATGGACGATCGACATCATCATTGTGAGCATCGGCTTGTAGATGCTCAAGTGGGGCGAAAGCGGACGTTCTTTCATGGGTGCGTTTGCCATCAAGGCCGATCCTGCAGAAAGGTCACCGTTGGATTGAGTTCTGTCTTACAATGTGCATTGCAACATGCGCAATGCACCTTTGGACTATTTTCGCACCTTGCATTCGCATCTCATTGCGTTCCACATCTTTCGCAACCCGCTGCGGACTTCGCGAATGCAACTAGATGCGCGGCATCATCACCCAGTAGTCCAGATCAAGGATCACCCCATCTGCATCCGGTGCGGGATGCTCGCTGCACGGCACATCCTTTGTCGCCACAGTGCGCAACCTCAACGCCCCCACATCATCGCGGGCCACAATTGGCGCACTGTCCAGCACTTCAGACCACGCAAACACCGTTCCCCCGGCAAATAGCGGCGCAACGTGTCTGCCGCCATTGATCGCAGCCACATGAAACGCATTGGCCAAGCCGTTGAAGCTCAGGGCACGCGCCAGCGAGATAACGTGACCACCATAAATCAACCTGCGCCCAAACCGGCCCTGGCCTTCGGTGAACTGGTTGAAGTGCACCTTGGCGGTATTCTGGTAGAGCCTTGTCGCAAGCATGTGCTCAGCCTCTTCCACCGTCATGCCATCTACATGATCAATTTTCTCGCCCTTTTCATAGTCGCCCCAAAAATGCGGCTGGCCCGACAGAGAAATATTCCATTTCGACGGATCAATGACCGGGCACGCCCTGCCCAGATGTTCTGGCGCAACAAATGCTGGCAGGTCCGGCACTACGGCCTCAGGCGCTGGCGCAGCTTCGTCGCGCTTTCTCACCATCACCCAGCGGACATACTCCAGCACTGTGTCACCGTGCTGGTTCACACCCGTCGAGCGCACATACACCACTCCTGTCTTTCCGTTTGAATTCTGCTTCAGGCCAATCACCTCAGACGAAGCAGACAGCGTGTCGCCTGCAAATACCGGCTTGAGAAACCGGCAGTCTGCATACCCCAGATTGGCAACTGCATTGAGCGAAATATCAGGAACCGTCTTTCCGAACACGATATGAAACACCAGCATGTCATCGAGCGGGGCGGCCTTATAGCCAATCGTCTTTGCAAATGCGTCCGACGACTGGACCGCGCAGCGCGTTCCGTACAGCCCGGTATAGAGCGCGCGTTCGCCCTCTCCTACCGTTCGCGGCACAGCATGCTGAATGGCCTGTCCAACTGAAAAATCCTCGAAGAAGTTTCCCGCATTGGTCTTGCTCATGCACCCTGTTCCATTGCGCAAATTGCCTTGTGCATGGCAACAGTTTTCTGCGCCATTTCACAGTGCAGCAACTCAACCATGCGGCCATTGAGGTTGATCGCACCAAGCCCCTTGTTCTCTGGCCGTTCAAACGCCGCGATAATGTCCCTTGCCGCTGCAAGTTCAGCCTCCGATGGAGCGAACGCCATGTTGGCTGCTGCAATCTGCCCAGGGTGGATCAGTGTCTTGCCATCCATGCCCATCAGACGGCCCTGATCGCATTCCACCTTGCAGCCCACATCATCCTTGAAGTCATTCCATACGCCATCAATGATCACCAGCCCATATGCACGAGCTGCCGCCACACATGTCATCAGCCAGGGCAGCATGGCAAAGCGCTGATAACCAAGGCTCGCACCTGTCTCCTTGGCAAGGTCGTTGGTCCCCATCACCATGGCTTCAAAGCGCGGATACTTTTTCACAGCTTTTGCAATCTTGCGTGCGTTCAGCATTGCAAGCGGTGTTTCCATCATAGCCCAGATGCGCATGGATTCCGGCGCGCCTGCCTTGTCGAGCGCCTTGCTGACAGCTTCGATGTCGTCCGGCCGGGATACTTTCGGCACAAGAATGGCATCTGGCCCGGCCTTCGCGGCAGCAACAAGGTCCTTGCCGCTCCACTCGGATTCAAGGGCATTCATTCGGATAACCAACTCGCGCTTGCCATAGCCCCCGGCTTTCACAGCCTCGCAAACCTGGGTTCGCGCCTCCGCCTTGACTGAAGGTGCAACCGCGTCTTCCAGATCAAGTATCAGCGTATCGGCAGCAAGAGTCTTTGCCTTTTCCAATGCACGGGTGTTGGAGCCTGGCATATACAAAACACTGCGGCGCGGCCTGACAGACATGATGAACTTCCCTTGCTTTCAAAAAATGCGGCGCCTCAGTCATATTATATTGCAGCGCACAAGAACAAGGGTGTCCTTGCCATGCCGTACAAGGCAACATGCATGTTTGCCAAATCGGCTTTTCGTGATCAAATCCTGGGAAGTTGATAATTTGCCAAGGCCAACACACAACTTCCAATGAACACACTTCCGTTTCTGGACATGTCTTCCGCCACTTTCTCAACACGCTCGCAGGAAGTCCAGGAAGCACGCCAGCAATCATGGTGTGCCCATACCACTTTTGGTCTGGCGGTGCTGCGTCACAACCAGGGCGCACGCCTGCTGCGCGACCGCCGCTTGCGGCAAGGCAGTCATGCCTGGCCTGACCACATTAACATAAGCGGCAGCTTTGCCCGTTTCTGGAAGCGCAGCCTGATTTCGCAGGAAGGCGACAATCACCGGAGCCTGCGCCACATAGCCGTTGGCGCGCTGTCGCCCGGATTCATTGCGAGTCTGGCGCCCCAATTTACCGCAGCTGCATCAGCCCTTGCAGACAACTGCGCCGAACCTGGCCCCTGCGAGTTCATTTCCAGGTTTTCACTGCCGTTTTCCGGGCAGGCAGTTTGCATCCTGCTTGGCTTGCCAACAGAACGCTGGCAGCAGATTGCCGGCGATGCGGCAGACCTTGGTTTGGCAATGGGAGTAGGAGCGCGCAACCACGAACACCGCTTCAACGCAGCCTGCGACCGCCTCATGCAACTGGCTGACGAACTAGTATCCCGCGTCCGTGCCGGTCACGACAGCACGGCTTATGTCGCCCGGCTGATCAACCGCTTTGACGAAAGCGGCTGCAGCGACAAACAGGTGCTGCTCGACCTGGTTGTCATATCCATATTCGGCGGCGTGGACACCACCAAGTCGCAACTGGGCAACGCCATGGCCTTGTTTGCCAAGCACCCCGATCAATGGCAGGCATTGCGCACAGATCGGTCGCTAATACCTGCCGCCATTGATGAAAGTCTGCGCCACAAACCTACAACCACCTGGGTAACACGCGAAGTTTTGACTGAGTTTGAGTTCGATGGTGTGAGCTTCGAGGCAGGACAGACAGTTCATATACTGGTGCATTCTACTGCGCTGGACCCGCAAGTCACATCAACATCAGACTTCGACATAACCGCCTCGCGAAAGCCACACCTTGGCTTTGGCGGGGGTGCTCATCATTGCCTTGGGCACATCATGGCACGCACGGACATGGGTTGTGCGCTTGATGTGCTGGCCGACAGGTTCAGGACTTTCGAATTGGTCGGTGATGCCGACTGGCTGCCTGACTCAGGCAACACCGGGCCCTTGTCCCTGCCACTCAAGTTCACCGGCTGCTAGGGTCCCGATTGCGCAAACCCTTATGTTGCATCAACGCCAGCATCAGCCATACTGAGCTGTGAACACAATTAGTACCCCGGCAACACGTACCCTGAGAGCCTGCCCGCCAAATGGCCATAGTTTCCATCTCCTCGCGCATATCGCGCGGTTATATAGGCAATACTGCCTCCGCCTTCGCTGCCCGCCGTCTTGGCATTGATGTATGGGAAGTGCCTACTGTCACCTGGGCCCATCACCCCGGTCATGGCAAGCCTTCCGGCATGATCACCTCTGCACAGGATTTGAAGGCCATGCTTGCCGCATTTGAGCGCCCCGACTGGCGGCGCGAAATTGATCTGGTGATGACAGGGTATTTTCGCGACGCTGCGCAGGTAAACGAAGCCGCTGACTTTATCAAGCGGCTGCAGGATGCCAGGCAACAGTTCCAGGTATTGGTTGACCCGGTGTGCGGCGATGCAGGCGGGGCTTATGTTGCCGAAGAGGTTGTTTCAGCTATCCGCCAGGAGTTGTTGCCACTGGCCGATACCATCACCCCGAACCGGTTTGAACTGGACATCCTCACCGGCGAGGTATCGAAGGACAACACGTCGCTGGTGCACGCGGCCCGCTCGCTCGGTGCAGAGAATGTCGCCGTCACCTCGGCCTTCCCCGCAGCATTGGACATTGGCAACCTGCTAGTTGAACCGAAACTGGCCACTTTGCATGAAACCCTTGCCTTTCCAGACCCGCCACATGGCACAGGTGATCTGTTTGCAGGCATTTTCGCTGCACGCAATCTCAAGTCGTCGGCGCGCGAATCTCTGATCCACGCCGGTAACTCGGTCTATCGCGTGATCGAGGCCACCACTTTGACCGGATATGATGAACTGGACCTGGCGAAATGGAACGACCTGATCGATTCGCCGCCGCACACCGGCAACATTGTCCATGTCCGCTCAACCAATGCATGATGCCGGACCACAATTGTTTGTCGCAGGAATGGATGGCTGCAAGTCCGGTTGGGTAATGGTTACATGGTCCGGCCAGATCGATGTCTCGCCGCACGCCACCATCGTCCCGCATTTCCAGACTGCGGTTGATACTGCTGCGGCCATCATCGCTGTCGACATGCCGATTGGCTTTCCAGCTGCGTCAGAGCGCCAGTGTGAATCGCTGGTCAGGAAGCTGCTGGGTCCGAGGCGCAGTTCGGTCTTTGCCGTGCCATGCCGCAATGCGATTTACGCCGCCAACTATGCCGAAGGCTGCAAGGTCAATGCTGGCTTGACCGGCAAGAAGTTTTCCAAACAGGCTTTTTACCTGTTTCCAAGAATGCGCGAAATTGATGCCGTGATCAGTGTGGAGCATCAGGACCGTTTGTATGAAACCCATCCTGAGTTGTCGTTTCAATGCATGAATGACCACACCCCTCTTGAGCACTACAAGAAGACATCCGAGGGCGCAGAGCTTCGCCGCGCCTTGCTGCGCAAAGGTGGCTTTCCCGTCGACAATCTGCAACACCCCAAATGGCCAAAATCTACAGCAGGAGAAGACGACATCCTTGACGCATGTGCATGTTGCTGGTCAGCATGGCGCATCGCCAATGGTCAGCAGATCACCCTGCCACCAGAACCTCAACATGACGCCCGCGGGCTTCGCATGGAAATCAACGCATGATTACCCGCGCAGACATAACTGCTGCCCATGAACGCATCGCATGCCACATTGTCTGCACACCCGCTATGGACGTGCGGCTGCAAAGTGTTTCCCGACCGGTCACACTGAAACTCGAAGCCTTCCAGCATTCGGGATCGTTCAAGGCTCGCGGGGCATTCAACTCGTTGATCGGCAACAAGGCGGCAAGAATGTCAGGTGTTGCAGCTGCCTCCGGGGGTAACCATGGCGCCGCAGTTGCCTACGTTTGTCAGGCGCTGGGCTTCAAGGCTAGCATTTTTGTGCCATCCATTTCCTCGCCCGCAAAAGTCTCCCGCATCAAGTCATATGGCGCTGACGTGGTTCAAGGCGGTGCCAACTATGCTGAAGCGCTTAGCGCTTGCGAGGCACACATAGCAAGGACAGGCGCCGTCTCCGTGCATGCCTACAATGCTGAGCCGACACTCGCTGGACAGGGTACGCTGGGGCTTGAATTGAACCGGCAGATCCCGGACATGGACACCGTCCTTGTCGCCGTTGGCGGCGGCGGCCTCATTGGCGGGGTGGCAGCATGGTTACAAGACAGCGCCCGCATAATCGCAGTCGAACCCGCAACCTGTACTGCGCTTCATTCAGCCCGAGCTGCCGGAAGGCCTGTCAAAGTCGACATATCTGGTCTGGCCGCAGACTCGCTCGGCGCTTCCATGATTGGCGAGATGGCCTTCGAGATTGTCCAGGCCCATGTCGATGATTGCGTTCTTGTGTCTGACGAAGCCATCGAGGCGGCCCAGACGTGGCTGTGGCAATCGCACCGCATCATTGCCGAGCCAGGCGGAGCAACTGCGCTTGCCGCGCTGCTGTGCGGCGCCTACAAACCACGCAAGAATGAAAAAGTCTGCGCCGTGATCTGCGGCGCCAACGTTGATCCCGCAAGATTTGCAATCTGACAATTAAAGGAGTGCCTCCATGGCTGCATACATCATCGCCCGCATTACTGTCACTGACCCGGCCAGGTATGAGAACTACAAGGCGCTCGCACCTGCCGCCATCGCCAGATACGGAGGCAAATATCTGGCCCGTGGTGGCGTCACGGAGATACTGGAAGGGCCCGGCGAAGACCGGCGGGTGGTGATCCTCGAGTTTCCGGACATGAACGCTGCCCGCAGCTTCTACAATTCACCGGAGTATGCCGCCGCCAAATCCGAACGCGCCGGAGCGGCGGAAGGTCAATTCCTGCTTGTCGAGGGGTTGTAGTTCAAGGCGCACGTAGAGCGAAGCGATGCGCAAGCCTTGAACCTCAAAAAGGACGCAGGCGCACGTAGAGCAAAGCGATGCACAGGTCCCGGATCTTTCAATGGAAATTCAGGTGCTGCCAGGGCCCATAAGGGCACAACCCAGAACAGGCCCGCCACCGTCTGCCTGCACAATTGCGACACATGCCGAATTCTGTTCGTTGACGATTTGCGCCTTGGGCAGGCTGAAGGAAACAGCTTCCCCTTTCCACATGCCAACCGGAGTCATTTGCCGGACGACATTGAAATAATCAATCGCGCGTCCGGTATTCTCACCCCGGCGGATCTCGACAGACACTTTCGGTTGCACCGACATGATCCAAACCGTCGACGCCTGAATGATGCGATCTGTTGGTCCGCCGTTCACGGCCACCTTCAGTTCACCACTGGCAGCACTCAGTTCAATCGGCACAAAGTAGTTGTCGGGAATTGCGCCCTGCTCTCCAATCACCTGCATGACCTGCTTCTCATGCGAACCAACAGCGTGAGCCCGGCCGTTGATCACCATTTGTGGTGTGTACACACGCCCGTCGCCGCGCCGGATGGCATATTCCTTCTGACGCCGTGAATAGGCAGGCGAACCTAGTGTGTCGCGCCAGCCCAGATAATCCCAGTAGTCCACGTTCAACGTAACCCCGATAATCCCGGGCCGTTTCACAAGCTCGCCCATGAACGCATCCGCAGGTGGACATGAAGAGCAACCTTGAGAGGTGAACAGCTCAACAAACACCGGAGCCTTTGACGATGCATTGGCCACCGGAACTCCACCTGAGGCGGCAACCGCAGCGGCAGCGCCACCAGCCAGCACAGCGCGACGGGATATGGAATAAGAACTGCTCATGCCAAATATATGAACCAAGCCCCAATCAACTGCTACTCACGAGTGAGTGAGCCGACATTTTTCACCTGACCAATGCCAGGAACAAGTGTGAACCTGTCCCGGACAATGTTCAAGCCACTACCGCTGCTGGAGTTTGCTACTCGTCAGGCCGCAAGTTGACGCAAGACATATGGCAGGATGCCACCATTGATATAGTAGTCCAGCTCATCCGCGGTATCGATGCGGCTCTTGACTGTGATCTTGCGGGTCTTGCCGCTGGATGTGATCTCGACATCAAACGTCTGTTGCGGCTTCAACTTTCCTTCCAGGCCATTGATGGAAACTGTTTCATCGCCCTTCAGACCGAGGCTTTCCCAGCTTTCATTTCCCTGGAACTGCAATGGCAGCACACCCATGCCGATCAAGTTGGAGCGATGAATACGTTCGAACGATTGTGCAATCACCGCACGGACGCCAAGCAGACGCGTGCCTTTTGCAGCCCAGTCGCGTGATGAACCGGTGCCGTATTCCTTGCCGGCAAACACCACCAGCGGCACACCTTCAGTCTTGTATTGCATTGCCGCATCATAGATAGCCATCTGTTTGCCAGACGGATAATGCCTCGCATAACCACCTTCAACGCCATCCAGCATCTGGTTCTTGATGCGGATGTTGGCAAACGTGCCGCGCATCATGACCTGGTGGTTGCCACGGCGTGCGCCGTAGGAATTGAAGTCCACCGGCCTGATCTGATGTTCTGTCAGATAACTGCCGGCCGGGCTATCAGCCTTGATGGAACCAGCCGGAGAAATGTGGTCAGTCGTGATCGAGTCCTTGAACAAGCCCAGGATACGTGCGTTGACCACGTTCACAACGGGTGCCGGCTGCATCTGCATGTCGTCAAAATAGGGAGGGTTCTGCACATAGGTTGACGTGGAATCCCAACCATAAGTCATACCGCCATCTACTTTGATCTTGCGCCACTGGGCATCGCCCTTGAACACGTCCTTGTAACGGCTTTGATAGGCTTTGCGCGTCACGTTCTTGCGCACGAATTCCGCCACTTCCTTCGCGTCCGGCCAAATGTCCTTGAGATACACCGGCTCACCCTTTGGCGTGTGGCCAAGCGGATCATTTACAAGGTTGATGTTCATCGAGCCCGCCAGCGCATAAGCCACCACCAGCGGCGGCGAAGCCAGATAGTTTGCGCGCACATCCGGGTTTACGCGGCCTTCAAAATTGCGGTTGCCAGACAGGACAGAACAGGCAACCAGGTTGTTGTTCTTGATAGCTTCAGAGATGTTCTCCGCCAGCGGACCAGAGTTGCCGATGCAGGTAGTGCAACCATAACCCACCAGGTCGAAGCCCAGCTTGTCGAGGTCTTTCTGCAAACCTGACGATGCAAGATACTCGGTCACCACCTGGCTTCCAGGTGCCAGCGAGGTTTTCACCCATGGCTTCACCTTGAGGCCGAACTTTGCGGCGTTGCGCGCCAACAGGCCTGCGCCGATCATAACGGACGGGTTCGAGGTATTGGTGCACGACGTTATGGCCGCGATTACGACATCGCCGTGGCCAATATCGTGGTTGGCGTCAGTCACTGCGTGGCGTTTGCCAAGTTCACCCGGTTGCTTGAACTCCTTGTCCATGGCAACTGCAAACTCTTCCGCAGCGTTGCCGAGAACTACGCGATCCTGAGGCCGCTTGGGCCCTGCGATGGCCGGCACCACATCGCCAAGATCAAGATGAACAGTAGAAGTGAACACCGGATCTGGTGTCGACTTCGTACGGAACATGCCTTGGGTTTTGGCATATTTCTCAACCAGATCAACCTGGCCTTTGGTTCGGCCCGTGCCATTGAGATAGGCAAGTGTTTCATTCGAGGTACCGAAGAAACCGCAAGTAGCGCCATACTCAGGTGCCATGTTGGCGATGGTCGCCTGATCTTCGAGCGAAAGACCCGAAAGGCCCGGTCCGTAAAATTCAACGAACTTGCCAACCACACCCTTTGCACGCAGCATCTCGACCACCCGCAGCACCAGGTCGGTCGCGGTGGTTCCCTTCGCCAGTTTGCCTGTCAGCTTGAAGCCAACAACTTCCGGGATCAGCATGGAAATTGGCTGCCCGAGCATCGCAGCTTCAGCCTCGATACCGCCAACACCCCAGCCCAGAACAGCCAGACCATTGACCATCGTAGTATGCGAATCCGTGCCAACAAGCGTATCCGGGAACGCAACTGTAACCGCCTTGCCGTTGATCTTCTGCTTCTTGGTCCACACTGTCTTTGCCAGATATTCCAGATTGACCTGATGGCAGATTCCGGTGCCAGGTGGCACTACGCGGAAATTGTCAAACGCACCCTGGCCCCATTTCAAGAACTTGTAGCGTTCGCCATTGCGGTCATACTCCATGTTGACGTTCTTCTTGAACGCACCTGCAGTGCCGAAATAGTCCACCATAACCGAATGATCGATAACCAGATCAACAGGTGCCAGCGGATTGATTTTCTTTGGATTGCCCTTCAAATTGACCATGGCATCCCGCATGGCAGCGAGGTCTACCACAGCAGGCACCCCGGTGAAGTCCTGCATCAGAACTCGCGCTGGCCGAAACGCGATCTCGCGGTTCGACTTGCCGTTGGCCTTCACCCACTTGGCCATTGCCTCAATATCCGCTTTGGTCACCGTACGCCCGTCCTCATGGCGCAACAGGTTTTCCAGTAACACCTTCAATGACGTCGGAAGAGACGATATCCCCTCAAGTCCGTTCTTTTCTGCAGCCTTCAGCGAGAAGTATACAAACGGCTTGTTGCCCACCTTCAGGGTCTTTCGGCACTTGAAACTGTCGAGTGACTGATCGCTCATCGGAAACTGGCTCCTGGAATATGACTTTGAAAATCGTGCTATGGCTGCGTCTTTTAGACAACTCTTGCAGCGTGTACCAGTAGGACTATCGAAGAACACCACTTTGCAGCACCGCTGGTTTGGGTTAAACGCTCATCCCATGGACATAACAGGGCAAGATCTGGCATGTGAGCGCGGCGGCAGGATTGTATTCGACGGGCTGAATTTTATTGCCAGAGCCGGGCGAATGCTGGTGCTACGCGGACCGAATGGTGCAGGAAAAACCTCGCTCTTGCGTCTTGTCGCAGGCTTGAATGAACCCGCAGCAGGCCATCTGTCAGTTAGTGGAGATGACATGACCCTTGAATCTACGCTGGCAGAAAACACCCACTTCATCGCCCATCACGATGCCATCAAGCTGCACCTCACAGTGCGTGAAAACCTTGAATTCTGGTCAGACTTTTTTGGCGCCAGTGACAATATCTCAAGTGCCATGCGGGCCATGAACCTGGAGGCATTGTCCAGCTTTCACGCACAACGCCTTTCGGCTGGCCAGAAACGGCGCCTCGGCCTTGCCCGTCTGGCGCTGATCCGCAAGCCGGTGTGGCTGCTGGATGAACCAACGGTAGGACTAGACACCCACTCTCAGGGCCTCCTGGCGTCCATGATGAGCGCACACCTTGCTTCCAGAGGCATCATCATGGCCTCCACTCATATCGACCTGCCGATAAAGACAACGGATGTGCTGGACTTCGCTAGCCTGCAAGCCGCATGAACCGCGCCTTCACCGCCATCCTCGCTCGCGATATCCGCCTGGCCATCCGTCAAGGTGGCGGCATAGGCACAGCCATCGGCTTCTTTCTTACCGTCATAGTATTGTTGCCACTTGGGCTTGGGCCAGATCAGAACCTGCTGCAACGCATAGCGCCGGGCGCCTTGTGGATTGCACTGTTGTTGTCAGTGCTCTTGTCGGCTGATCGGCTCTATTCATCCGACTACGACGATGGTTCGCTGGAGGTGATGGCGCTGTCATCCACCCCGCTGGAAGTGGTGACACTTGCCAAGGCATGCGTCCACTGGCTGACTTCCGGTTTGCCGCTGGCCATTGCTGCGCCGTTGCTGGGTTTCCTGCTCAACCTGGACACCAGCCTTGTCTGGCCGTTACTCATGGCCATGACGATCGGCTCGCTGGCTTTGTCGTTACTGGCCAGCCTTGGTGCCGCAATCACTGTGGGTCTGCGCCAGGGCGGCCTGCTGGTGTCGCTGCTGGTGCTGCCGCTGTATGTTCCGGTGATGATATTCGGAGTGCTGTCCAGTTCCACAGCGCAGGCCGGTATCGACAACACCGGAACCGCCCTCATCGTCCTGGCGGCCATAGTGCTTGCAGCTCTTGTAGTGTCGCCGTTTGCCTCAGCTGCTGCATTGCGCAGTTACATGAGATAAACAAGCTTTCATTTGCACGTTACCGGTTGAACGATTACAGAGCAACACCATGAGCACGACATTGACCTCGATAGAGAAATTTGCCAACCCAACGCGGTTCCTGCGCTTTCAGGCCGCGGTGCAGCCTTGGGTTTGGGCGATTACTGCAGTATTGTTTGTCGCCGGGTTGTATCTTGGCCTCACTCGCTCACCGGCAGACTACCAGCAAGGTGAGACGGTGCGTATCATGTATGTGCATGTGCCCGCAGCATGGGCGGCGCTGATGGTCTATTCGGTAATGGCGCTGGCGAGTGCAATCGGGATAATCTTCCGCCATCCGCTGGCAGACCTGGCTGCAAAGGCTGCTGCCCCCATAGGCGCGTGTTTCTGCTTCCTTGCTCTGGCCACCGGGTCACTCTGGGGTAAACCCATGTGGGGCACATGGTGGGTATGGGATGCCCGTCTCACCTCAATGTTCGTGCTATTGCTGCTCTATCTCGGTTACATGGCTGTCTGGCAAGCCATCGATGATCCACGCCGCGCATCGCGTATAGCTGCAATTGTCGCCATCGTCGGTTTCATCAATGTACCAATCGTCAAGTTCTCAGTGGACTGGTGGTATTCGTTGCATCAACCGGCCAGTGTATTCCGAACAGATGGCCCAGCCATCCATCCCTCTATTCTTACACCGCTGCTGATCATGGGTGTGGCCTACAGTTTCCTGTTCCTGGCCCTTCATCTTGTTTCCATCCGTGCCGAGATTGGTGCCCGGCGAATTCGCCAGACCGAACTTGCACGTACCGACGCAATACAATAACGGTTGACCACCATGATTGACTTTTCAGCTCCCCACGTGGCGTTCGTACTATGGTCCTACGCACTGTCTGGCGTGGTACTGGGCGGCCTGCTGTTTTGGGTTATCACCCGCAATCGCGCCATAGCCAGGCGACTTGACCAGCTCGATGCCGAGAGCACTGTCCGCCGCCGCAAAACACAAGCAAAACCCTGATGGATCCCACGCCCGAACAATCCAGCCCCCCGCGCCCGCGAATCTGGGTCCTGCTGCCGGTTCTACTGTTTGTGGGCCTTGCTACAATATTCATGATCGGACTTCGAAGCGGTGACCCTTCAAAGCTACCGTCTGCCCTGCTGGACAAACCCGCCCCTGCACTTGATCTTCCTGCTCTCGACGGCCTGCGAGATGATGGCAAACAGATTCCTGGCCTCTCATCCGGTGAGTTGACAACCGGCACGGTGACTGTGGTCAATGTCTGGGCATCATGGTGCGGGCCATGCCGCGACGAACACCCCTACCTGTTGGAGCTCTCCAGACATGAAGACGTACGTCTCGTCGGTGTGAACTACAAGGACTTGCGAGAGAATGCCCTGCGCTTTCTCAATGCATTGGGCAATCCCTTCAAGGCAGTAGGGGTAGATGCATCCGGCCGCACCGCAGTAGACTGGGGAGTCTACGGTGTGCCCGAAACATTTATCATCAATGGCAAGGGCGTCATCGTGCACAAGTACACCGGCCCGATTACACCGGCAGCATTGAACGATGACATTCTGCCGGCCGTGGAAAAAGCCCGGCAACAATAGTGCAAAACCAGAAGCTTCCGGGCCTAGCCGTCCTGACGCTCGTCCAGCTTGTCAGAAAGCAACTGCAAGCTTGCAATGAAACTGGTCCGGTATTTTTCAGGCAGGGATTCAACCAGCGCCTGATCGACCTGCCTTACATGAGGCTGGGTATCTGCAAGTGCTGCTCGGCCCTGATCCGTCAGGTACAGGAAGTTCACCCTGGCATCATTCTCGCTGCGCTTGCGTCTGAGATAGGATTGTGTCTCAAGTCTGTTGATCAGATCAGCCAGTGTGGAGCGGTCAATGCCGGTCTCCTTGACCATAGTCGTCTGACTGCCGCCCTCATTGCGCTCAACGGCCTCAAGGACCGTGAACTGACGCTGGGTGAGGCCCGATTTGCCCAATTGTGCAGCGTAAAGGTCCGCTGAATATTGGGCCGCCCTTTTCAGCATAAAACTGACTGGCGAAACTTCAGTATCAACAATAGAAAAATGTCCGTGATCTGGCTGGTCATCCATGTGCTTCGTCCCCCGACAAACGATTTCATGCCTTGCGGCATCCCGTAAATGCTTCAAACACTCAAACCAATTTGATCACACTTGTGCAATCCCCCGGTTGAAAAGCGTGCGAACCTTCTAGCGTCAATACCTCACAAAATCAACGAAAATGCAAAATCTGCGTTACTTGCAGTTGCGTCAGTTGCATCAGGCATCACCCGAATCCACCATATGTCTTTGCATCAACGGCAGCTGACAGAGCGCAAAAACCATTGTGAGCGGCATGGTGCCCCACACCTTGAACGCAACCCAGAAATCCGTGGATTGCGTACGCCATACAATTTCATTCAAAAGCGCCAGAAAAAGGAAGAAAAAGCCCCATCTAAAAGTTAATTTCTTCCACCCCTCGCTGTCCAGCGCAAAGGCAGCATCAAACACATAGGCCAGCAGTGATTTGCCAAATGCCAACCCGGCAAGCAGGGCCACACCAAAGAACACATTCACGATAGTCGGCTTGATCTTGATAAAGGTATCGTCCTGCAGCCAAAGAGTCAGGCCACCCATCACCAGCACCACGATACCTGTAATAAGCGGCATTACGGCAAGATGCCGGGTCAACAACCAGCTGGCTGTAAGTGAAATCATCATCACCACCATGAAAACCGCTGTTGCGAGAAATATCGGCTGCGGAAACAACTCTTGCCAGCCATACTTTTCAATGATGGCCTGTCCCCTGGCATTGACAAAAAAGAAGACAACCAGCGGTCCAAGCTCCAACATCAATTTGAGCACCGGATTGATCTTTTGGGTTCTGGTCTGAGCCATCACGACTGTTTCTCCTCGACGCCTGCAATTGCCCGCGCAAATGCTTCGGCATCAAACGGCTGCAGGTCTTCCAGTTTCTCACCTACCCCGATGGCGTGGACGGGCAACTTGAACTTTTCTGCTATGGCTACCAGAATGCCACCTCGCGCCGTGCCGTCCAGCTTCGTCATAATAATACCAGTCACCCCGGCGATCCTGGTGAACACTTCTGCCTGCGATACTGCGTTCTGACCCGTCGTCGCATCCAGCACCAGCAACACCGCATGTGGTGCGCTGTCGTCCTTCTTCTTGACAACCCGCACGATCTTCTCAAGTTCGGCCATCAGATCAGCCTTGTTCTGTAGTCGACCTGCCGTGTCGATCATCAGGATATCCGTGCCATCTGACTGCGCCTGTTCCAAGGCATCATAGGCAAGTCCCGCCGCATCCGCGCCGGTTGGTCGTGACATCACCGTCGCTCCGACACGCTCACCCCACACCGAAAGCTGCTCGATGGCCGCTGCACGGAACGTATCACACGCGGCAATCATCACCTTGAAGCCTTCCGCCTTGGCGATGGAGCCCAGTTTACCGATCGTCGTCGTCTTGCCCGCGCCGTTGACGCCTACCACAAGAATAACAAACGGCCGGGTGTCAGCGTTGAAGTTGAACGGAACTTCAACAGGCTTCAACACCTTGACGATCTCATTGGCCATGATCTGCCGCACCTCGGCGGGATCAATTTCCTTGTCGTAACGTCCGCGCGACACTTCCTCGGTGATGCGCATGGCCATCGCCACTCCAAGATCAGCCTGAATAAGCACGTCCTCGAGGTCTTGCAATGTATCGGCATCCAGCTTGCGCTTGGTGAAGATGCCGGTGATGTTGCTGCTGAGCGACTTCGACGACTTGGACAGGCCGTCCTTCAAGCGTCTGAACCAACCCTTGCGTTCTTCAGGCTCAGGCTCAGGCTCAGGCTCAGGCTCAGGCTCAGGCTCAGGCTCAGGCTCAGGCTCAGGCTCAGGCTCAGGCTCAGGCTCAGGCTCAGGCTCAGGCTCAGGCTCAGGCTCAGGCTCAGGAGCCAAATCCGGTTCAGGTGCGCGCGCAACCTGTTTTTCCGGTTTTGGTTCAGGTTCTGAAATTAAGTCATCTTCAACGGCAATCGGCTCAACCGTCTCTGGTAGGGGTTCCGGCTGCAGCACCGGCGCAGCAACCTTGCCGGCAGGCTTCTTGGCGGGCTTCTTGGTTGCCGGCTTTGGTTTTTCGGTCTTCTTCGGCTCAGGTTTGGCCTTCTTCGGTTCGGCCTTGACCTTTGATGTTTCCCTTACCGGTTCTGGCTGAGTTTCAGGTTCCGGTTCAACATGAACAACGGCATCTGGCTCAACCTCTTCTTTCGACCCGGTGAACGTTTCTTTCAGCCGGCCAAGCAGCCCCTTTTTCTTCTTTGGTTCCGGAGCGGGATCAACCCTGGCTTCAGGCGCAGGCTGTTGTTCCGGCTCTGGCTCCGGTGCTGGCAGCTGCGCCTGCTCAGCAGGTTCAGCAGCTTTTTGTTCTTCATCCTTGCCGCCAATGCGGTTGAACAGCTTCTTGAAAAAACTCAATGATCCAGCTCCCCAACCAGTTCAGCGCCATTTTGCTTGGTAACGCGCACCTGCGCAATGCTCCCAGGCTGCACGCATTCACCGGCAATTTCGACATTGAGGTAGTGCGGCGAGCGACCACGTGTTTGCGTTTCGAACAACACCTGTATCAATTGCCCCACCTGTGCTCCAGCATAGGCGATTAACCGCGCCTCACCTGCTTCACGCAGCCTCCTGGCCCGGTCTTTTATTGTCTTGCCTTCAACCTGGGGCATCTTGGCGGCAGGCGTTCCGGGCCTGATCGAATAGGGAAACACATGCAGGAAAGTCAGCCCGCATTCTTCCACCAGTTTGAGCGAACTCTGAAACATCTCATCGGTCTCGGTCGGGAACCCGGCAATAATGTCCGCACCGAAAACCACATCCGGCCGAATTTTACGCGCATGCTCACAAAAGCGGATCGCATCACCACGCAAATGACGCCGCTTCATCCGTTTCAAAACCAAATCGTCGCCAGCTTGCAGCGAAAGATGCAAATGCGGCATTAGCCGCTCTTCTTCAGCGAGTGCAATGAACAACTCTTCATCCGCCTCAACCGAATCTATGGACGAAATGCGCAAACGCTTCAGTTCCGGTACGGTTTTCAGTATTCGCCGCACCAGATTACCCAGTGTTGGTTCGCCTGGCAGATCCTTGCCATAGGAGGTGATATCCACCCCTGAAAGCACCACCTCAGGGCAGCCCGCTTCGACCAGTTTACGGATTTGCGTCACAACTTCGCCCGCGCCCACCGAGCGCGAATTGCCCCGGCCATAGGGAATGATGCAAAACGTGCAGCGATGGTCACAACCGGTCTGCACCTGCACAAATGCACGGGTGCGTTCGCCGAACCCGTCCAGCATGTGCAGCGCCGTTTGCTTCACCTCCATGATGTCATTGACACGCACCGGCGTCTCATTCGCCAGTCCGAAATCCATTGCCGGAGCACGCCAGCTGTCCTGATTTCAGCTTTTCCTCGTTCCCAAGCACAAGGTCGACTTCGTCCATGGCCGCGAACGATGGTCCGTCCACCTGCGCTGCACAACCAGTGACTATAATGCGCGCATCGGGGTTCTCCTTGCGCGCCCGGCGAATTGCCTGCCTGGCCTGGCGTTGGGCTTCGGCGGTCACGGCGCAGGTATTGATAACAACCGCATTGGTCAGTCCGGCGTCTTTCGCATGCTGACGCATCACCTCCGCCTCGTAGGCGTTGAGACGGCAACCGAACGATATGATGTCTGCTGGACGGTTCAAGTGTCCGAACCCAGAGGTGCGGGCAACAAGTCTTCGAAATCATACGTCACCGGACCGGTCATCAACATGTGATCGCGCTCATCCCATTCAATGTGCAGATCGCCGCCTGGCAGCGTTACGGTGACAGATCGTCCCGTGCGCTTTGTACGTGCTGCCGAGACTGCCACCGCACAAGCGGCAGTGCCACAGGCTTGCGTCAATCCGACACCGCGCTCCCACACCTTCACCTCCACATGCTCGTTCGATAGCACGTGCGCCAGCGAAATATTGGCGCGCTCGGGAAATATCGGATGGTTTTCCAGCAACGGGCCGGTCCTGGATAGGTCGGTAACGTTCAGGTCCTTGACCCAGAAGATTGCGTGAGGGTTGCCCACATTTACCACTGAAGGCGTGTGCAGCACGGGAGCATCAATTGGTCCGATCTGAAGCTCGATGCCGCGTGTATCACGAAACTCCTCTGCCAGGGGTATCTCCTGCCAGTCGAATTTCGGCACCCCCATGTCCACAGTAACGTGTCCACTACTTGCCTTGCGGCATGCCAGAAACCCGCCCTTGGTATCAATCGTGCAGGTGTCCTTGCCCTGCTCGCCAAACAGAATGTCCGCCACACAGCGGGACGCATTGCCACAGGATTCAACCTCGCCGCCTTCGGTATTGTAGATGCGCATTTTAACGTCAGCCACATCCGACTTCTGCATCAAGATGAACTGATCACAGCCAATCCCGGTTTCGCGATTAGCCCATCCATTTACCTCTTCATGCGAGAACGCATAGTCTGTCTCACGCCCATCAACGATAATGAAATCATTGCCAAGCCCGTTCATCTTGCGAAAGGGTATGCGTGTGTTGTTGCTCATGGGTCCGCCTTATATGGTGAAACGGCCCCATTTTGCCAGTACCATTGACGTTAAAGCGCTTTTCCCCTAATGAACCCGCAATCCAGATGCCAAATTGAATTGGCAGGCTTACTGGCACAAGGGCGCATCGTCCGGGAGGTCAGGGGTCTACACCCGTCAGCGAAAGTTCGCCCGCGGGTGCAATTTTGCTTTGGCTGTTTGGACGTTGAAACACTGACTTGGTGTCGTTCACGGTGAACGGCGCGAGCGAGGGCGCAAGCCCGCGAGTAAAGCTATTCGACCAAAAAAGAGATTTGCATGTTCGAGACACTTCAAGACCGCCTTGGTGGCATTTTCGACAAACTGACGGGGCGCGGAGCGCTTTCGGAGGCTGATGTCGACGCCGCAATGCGTGAGGTCCGCCGCGCCCTTATCGAGGCTGACGTGGCGCTCGAGGTCGTGCGCGAGTTCATTGATCAGGTGAAGACCCGCGCCGTTGGTCAGGAAGTGATCAAGTCGGTCAAACCAGGCCAGCAAGTCGTCAAGATCGTCAACGACGCGTTGGTCGAGATGCTGGGCAAGGACCCGGAACCGCTTAACCTGAAAGCTTCCCCGCCTGTGCCCATACTGATGGTCGGCCTGCAGGGCTCGGGCAAGACCACGACCACTGCCAAGATCGCCAAGCGGCTAAAGGAGCGCGACAAGAAAAAGGTCATCATGGCCTCTCTCGACACCCGCCGCCCCGCCGCGCAGGAGCAACTGGCAATTCTGGGTGAGCAGATCAAGGTCGACACCCTGGAAATCGTCAAGGGTGAAGACCCGGTCACCATCACGAAACGCGCCATGTCTGAGGCCCGAAAGGGCGGCTATGACGTGGTCATGCTCGACACCGCGGGCCGTCTGTTCATCGACGAAGAACTTATGGCCGAAGTGCAGGCTGTGCGCGACATTGCCAAGCCTGCTGAAACCCTGCTTGTTGCTGATGCTCTCACCGGTCAGGACGCGGTAAACCTGGCCCGCTCATTTGATGAACAGGTTGGCATTTCCGGCCTTGTACTGACCCGCATTGACGGCGATGGCCGTGGCGGCGCGGCTCTGTCGATGCGCGCTGTCACCGGCAAGCCGATCAAGCTGCTTGGCACCGGCGAAAAGATTGACGGGCTGGAAGATTTCCACCCCGAACGAATTGCCTCACGCATCCTTGGCATGGGTGACGTTGTTTCGCTGGTGGAGAAAGCCGCACAGACCATCGACGCCGACAAGGCTCAGAAGATGGCCGCCCGCATGAAGAAGGGCGTCTTCGACCTTGAAGACCTCGCGGATCAACTCAAGCAGATGCAGAAGATGGGCGGCATGTCCGGCCTGATGGGCATGATGCCGGGTCTCGGCAAAATGAAGAAGCAACTTGAAGATGCCGACCTCGACAACTCGGTGTTGAAGCGCCAGCTGGCCATGATCTCGTCCATGACGCGACAGGAGCGCCGCAACCCCAAGCTGATGAACGCCTCACGCAAGAAGCGCGTGGCCAAGGGGTCAGGCTGCGAGGTGCAGGAAATCAACCGGCTGCTCAAGATGCACATCCAGATGGCCGGCATGATGAAAAAGATGGGCAAGGGTAAAGGTGGCCTGCTCGGCAAGATGATGGGCATGGGTGGCGGCGCCGGCATGCCGTCTGCAGAAGAAATGGAAAAGATGCAGGCAGAACTTGCCCAAATGGACCCCGCATCGATTCCACCGGAATTGAAGGACATGGCTGCAGGAAAGCTGCCCAGGGGACTGCCCGGCATGGGTGGCCCTGGAGGCGGATTACCGGGCCTGCCCGGACTTGGCGGCAAGGGCGGATTGCCCGGTCTTCCTGGACTAGGTGGAGGTGGCGGCTTCAAGGGACTGCCCGGCTTCAGTAAGAAGAAGAAATAGTATCAACCACACTGAAAGAAACAGATCAAACCGCACATAGAGCACAACAATGTGCAGGTTTTGATCCAAATGAATTCGATCAACTCAAAAAGGACTACAATAAATGGCACTCAAAATCAGACTGGCCCGTGGCGGCTCCAAGAAGCGTCCGTTCTACCGTATCGTGGTGGCAGACATCAATGCACCGCGTGATGGCCGTTTCATCGAGAAATTGGGCACCTACAACCCGTTGCTGCCGAAGGATTCTGCCGAACGCGTCAACCTGGACATGGACCGGGCCAAATACTGGATGAGTGTTGGTGCCAAGCCGACTGATCGCGTAATGCGCTTCCTTGATGAAGCAGGTGTTGCAAAGCGCGAAGCTCGCAACAACCCCAACAAGGCAAAACCCGGCAAGAAGCGTCTTGAGCGTGAAGCCGCTGCCGCTGAAGCCGCCGAAAAGGCAAAGGCAGCAGCCGCAGCAGAAGCTGAAGCAGCAAAGCAGGCGGCAGAAGAAGCCGCAGCCGCACCTGCACAAGAAGCCCCCGCAGAAGCACCAGCAGAAGACGCAGCAGTTGCAGAGGCTCCTGCTGAAGAAACCGCTTCCTGATCTGTTGCAGCATATGCCTTCAATCTGTTCCGGCGGCCGGATCTTCTGGCACCGCATGTGGTGAGGCTGCAGTGATTAAAAGAAAAGTCATCCTCGGGGTCATTACGGGTGTTCATGGTATTCAGGGCGAGGTGAAGTTGAAAAGCTTCACCGCAGACCCTGAAGCCATCGCCACCTATGGTCCGCTTGACGGGTCCAATGGCCAGAGCCTGACAATCAGGACACTGGTGCCACACAAGGGTTTCCATCGCGCCCGCATACAAGGTGTGGATGACCGCAATTCTGCTGAAATGCTCAAGGGCGTGGAACTTTCCATCGTCCGGGACCGGTTGCCGGAAACAGAACAGGACGAGGTCTACCATGCCGACCTTATCGGTCTCGCTGTGCTGGACTACAAGGGACAGCACATTGGAACGGTTGAAAATATTGTCGACTTTGGTGCCGGTGAACTACTCGAATACAAACCTGACGGCCAGCAGGCAACACTACTGATACCGTTTGACATTAATACAGTGCCGAAAATCGACCTTGACGCCGGCACATTGACAATAGCCCCGCCAGAAGAGGTTGAAGGCGACAGCCCAAACCGCACATAGAGCAATAGACACATGGCCTTCGCCGCAACAGTGCTGACGCTTTACCCGGACATGTTTCCCGGCGCACTGGGCATGTCCATGGCGGGGCGCGGGCTTGAACAGGGCATCTGGTCTCTCGAAACTCGCGATATCCGCGACTATGCGTCAGACAAACATGCCTCCGTTGACGATACACCAGCTGGCGGTGGTCCTGGCATGGTGCTGAAACCCGACGTACTCGCCAGCGCCATAGATGCCGCCTCACCGGAAACAGATGACCGCCCGCGCCTGTTGATGTCGCCGAGGGGCCAACCATTTACCCAAGACTATGCCCGCAAATTGAGTGCGGCAACCGGAGTTGTCATTGTCTGCGGCCGGTTCGAAGGCGTCGACGAGCGTGTCATAGAAGCACGCAATCTCGTCGAAGTATCAATTGGCGACTACATACTCTCGGGAGGTGAACCAGCCGCTCATGTCGTGCTGGATGCCATTGTGCGGCTGTTGCCCGGCATTATGGGCAATGACGCCTCCGGCTCCGAAGAAAGTTTTGAAACAGGACTTCTGGAGCATCCGCAATACACCAGACCGAGGCAATGGGAAGGCCACGAGATCCCGCCGGTCCTGCTATCAGGAGATCATGCAGCGATCAGAAAATGGAAGCACGAACAGGCCGAAGCCCTGACCCGCACCCGGCGCCCAGACCTGCTGCGGCCAAAAGACTTAAGCAAATGACCCCGAATCCACTGATAGACATTGACTTTTGCACCTTGTCGCGGATAAACACCCGCATCTCTTAAGAGGAATTCCGTTATGAACATCATACAGCAGCTCGAGCAAGAGCAGGCTCAAGCCATTTCGGCCAAACGCGAAATCCCGGATTTTGCCCCCGGCGACACTGTAGTTGTCGCAGTGCGCGTCACTGAAGGTGAACGCTCGCGTATTCAGAACTATGAAGGCGTGGTAATCGCCCGTTCCGGCGCCGGCCTCAATGAAAACTTCACTGTCCGCAAACTCAGCTACGGCGAAGGTGTGGAACGTGTGTTCCCTGTCTACTCGCCACTGGTCGAAGGTGTTAAAGTTCTGCGCCACGGCAAGGTTCGCCGCGCCAAGCTTTATTACCTGCGCGGCCGTACCGGCAAGCGTGCACGCATCGCAGAAAAGAAGCGCAGCATTGTAGTGCCCGGCGCTGCCGAAGCCGAAGCTGCACGTGCCGAAGCTGCAAACGCACCTCAGGTTGTCGACGATATTTCACTGATTTCAGGTGTTGGCGACGTGCTGGCTGCCAAGCTCAATGGCGAAGGCGTAAAAAGCCTGACCCAGATCGCCAAGTGGAAGAAGACTGACATCGAAGCTCTCGACGAGAAGCTGGCCCTTGGTGGCCGCATATCCCGCGAAGAGTGGGTCGATCAGGCCAAGGAACTGCTTGCTGGCAAGCCACCTCGTGCCAAGGTTGACCAGGAAGCCGCCGAAAAGGCCTGAGACAGCAAATAAGACCTGCATAGAGGTCAACAATAGCAAGCCGGAGCATTGTCTCCGGCTTTTTTTGTGCATTCAGCGTCCGCCGATGCTCACCTACCTGGCCATGCAGCAGCTTTGCCCTTGGCCTGCCAATTTACCGCAACAAGGCCGCTTAACCTGACGCTAAGCCAACCCTGATATGCCTCTTTCAGATATCTGATGGCATCAAGGGAGACGATGATGCAGGCGGCAGTAACGACAATTTTTCAGCATCTGTTACGCGGTGCGAAAGCCCGCCCGCTAGTGCTTTATGCCTTCGCTTCAACGCTGTTCGTCAGCGCCCTGCTGTTGTTTTCCGTACAGCCAATGTTTGCCAAGATGGTGGTTCCCAAGTTTGGCGGCTCACCATCTGTGTGGGCGGTTGCGATGTGTTTTTTCCAGGCGGTTCTGTTGCTGGGCTATTGTTACGCGCATCTGTTGACCCGGTTCCTCAGCCCCATGGCAGGTGTAATCACCCACCTGATTGTATGTGCATCGGCCTTCATTTTCCTGCCGATCGGGCTGGCTGCCGGCTGGCATACACCACCTGGTGAAAACACTCAGATGTGGTTGCTGGGGTTGTTTGGTGTATCGGTTGGCTGGCCGTTTTTTGCAGTGTCAGCCAACGCGCCACTGCTGCAGGCCTGGTTTGCCCGCACCGGACACCCGCATGCCGACGACCCCTACTTCCTGTATGGTGCGAGTAATATCGGATCGATGGTGGCTCTGCTTGGCTATCCCGTAATTGTCGAACCGCTCATCGGGTTGGCTGGGCAAGCTCAAACCTGGGCAGCAGGTTTTGCAATTCTGGGGTCGCTGCTTGCCTTTGCAGGCCTTTTGCAGATGATCAATCTGACACCGCCACGTGCGCGCCTGTCCGTCAGTGGTGAGCGAAAGAGCGCTCCGCCTGCAGCCTCCCCCACCTGGCGCGAGCGCGGCATCTGGATTGTGCTGGCGTTCGTTCCATCCGGCTTGCTCGTAGCTTTCACTACCCACATCACCACTGATGTCGCGTCCGCTCCGTTCCTCTGGATCGGGCCGCTGGCTCTGTACCTGCTGACCTACATCCTGGTTTTCCGCGACACCCCCAAACCGTCCATCGCATTGCTGCTGAAACTCCAGCCGGTCTTCATCGGCGCTGCCTTGATCAGCCTCATGGGCTCAGGCCCTGTAGTCTGGCTGGCAGGGGCGATTGCCGGCACTGGCGCGTTCTTCGCCACAACCATGATATGCCACCGCAGCCTCTTTGAAAGGCGACCTGACGTATCATACCTGACCGAGTTCTACCTCTGGATGTCATTTGGCGGCGTGCTTGGTGGCGTATTCACAGCGCTCCTTGCGCCAATCATTTTTTCTCTGGTTATTGAATACCCGTTACTGCTTGTTGCAGGCCTGTTGTGCCGCAAGGACGCGCTTGAAAGCGTCATGATCCGTTCAGTTCTGGCACGCCCCGTGGCCATCGCAGTGGTAGCCGTGGCCGCATATGCAGCAAGCCAGGCTCTTGGGTCTATCACGCCATCGGCCGGCGCCGATCCGGTGCGTGCGGCAGTTGTGGCGATCATGGCCGGCTTCGGCATCGCTGCTCTGCTCGCGGGAGAACGCCTAGTACCGGCTGCTGCCGCGGCATTGGCAGGCCTCATGTTGCTACCCTCAACTGCACAGCCCGAACTTGTCAAACGCAGCTTCTTTGGTGTTCACCGCGTGCTCAATGCGCAAGATGGTCAGTTCCGCCTGCTCAGTCATGGTACCACGGTACACGGCGCCCAGCGTATTGCCGGCCCGGGCCACACCGCAGGTCAACAACCGGTACCTGCCACCTACTATCATCCGCAGGGACCGATGGCGCAAACGGCCAATGCTGCACGTACAAACCGCGGTCCGGGGAACACTTTCACTGCCGGCGTTGTTGGTCTTGGTGCAGGTGCCTTTGCATGTCACGCCCGGCAGGGAGAAGACTGGCGCTTCTTTGAGATTGATCCCGCAGTTGTGCGCATTGCGCAGGACCCACGCTATTTCACCTTCATGTCCTCGTGCCAGCCGGACGAAGAGGTGATCATTGGCGATGCCCGCCTGACCGTTGCAAGGGAGCCAGAAGACACCTTCGACTACCTGCTGATCGATGCATTCTCATCCGACACCGTACCTGTCCACCTGATGACGGTGGACGCCATGCGACTGTTCCTTTCGAGAGTCTCGGAAAACGGCCTTCTGGTCTTACATGTATCAAATCGTTACCTGGACCTGGAACCGGTACTTGAAGCTGCGGTTGCCGAGATTGGCAATGGCACAGCAGCTGTCCGCATCGCTGATCGCACCCGAAGCGGCAACTATGATGCGGTACCTTCTCAGGTTGTGGTCGTGGGTAAATCTGAAGCCGCGTTGCAGAACATCGGCAGGTGGGAACACATGCAGAGGCTGGGCACCCCATCAGTGGCACCATGGACCGATGACTATTCCAACATCGTCACGGCTTTGATCCGTAAATTCGGCCTCAAGGAATAGCTGTCGACCCATCGGGATTACACCAAAATCGCCTCATTTCAGCCGTGCCGCGGTCATGCTGCGGTGTTGCACTTACGCTGACAGTTTGGGTTGGGGGGTCATGAAATCATGGAGTACATGTCATGGCCACTGACTATCACAACGAGCATCGTACCAATGCTCCTGACTATCGCACCTCATCAGGCGGATCCAACGCCTGGTTGATCGGAGCTGCAATTGCTGCTCTGCTCGCGCTGATTGCCTTCTTCTCTTATGCCGGGTCTGGCGACAGAGCCCCTGCGCCAGTGACAGGCACCACCAGCGAACAGGTAATACCGCCGCCAGCAGCTGAAACTGCTCCGGCCACTCAGGAGCAAACCACTCAACCTGTGGCACCTGCCCAGTAGCAACATCCAGAGGGGCGTCTTTCGCATATGGAAATGCGCCCCTCACCGACACCACAAGTAGCCCTTGTGATGAAACCGCCTTCAGCCCAGACTTACTGGTCGATGATGGTTTCATCCGTTTTGTAGAGCCTGAAGGCTTTTGGCAGATTGGCCGGGTCGAACTGCGGCATGATAATACCGCCGTTCCGATTTTCTTGATCGTAGTCTGCCTGCCCGCCTTTGAAGAGAGTCGGCTTCAGGTATTTGATCGCCACCAAATCTCCATTTCCGTCGCGCCTCAACAAACCTCTGCGGATGTCGGAAAATTCAAAAATCAATGTGCCTCTCTGCCCATCTGCCCGGTCGAGCAGTTCGGGAGTAACCAGGAGGAATTGCCTTCCCTGCTCAACAACCAGGCTTGAACCTGTGAAAATGTCGCCCCCGAGAATTCGCCGCCAGAACCCGCCCAACCGATCAACTGGACTGGAGCCGTAGGATTCTTCGGCGGCCTGACAATTTTTGTAACAGGTGTTCTGATCCTGCCAAACGTCTATCCTGGACTCGTCGATCAGGTGGCCAAGCCATTGATTGTCATAGCAGTGATGCTTGCGGCCTCGTTGGGAATTGCTGGGCGCGGGTCCGCATTGGGCAAAGCCTCGCTGGCACTTGCAGTATCGATCCTGATACTCGTCGGACTGACGGCTTGAACCGCGGCAAGGTGGGTCAGATCAAGCCGCGTCACGGTCATATTGCGGTGTAACACCTCATCAGGCGGTTCCAACGCCTGGTTGATCAGGGCTGCAATTGCTGCACTGCTCGCGCGGATAGCCTTTTTCTCAAATACTGGATCTGGCAACAAAGCGCCTGCGCCAAAGCAGGTAGAGCCCCATGGGAGGGGTCGCATGTGCAGTCTCGAGATCTTCACAATAGTTGGAGATGTTGCGGCCCACTTCGGCCATGGACAACAATTCCAGCCCGGCAGCAAGTCCGGCGTTTATGACTTCTGCCATTGTGTATGTAAACGAGTATGCAGGACTGGCGTCGTATTTCTCGTGCCCGAAATAATCGAGCCCATGTTTCTCCACATAGGGCTCTTTGGTAAAATACGAATACGTTGGCCGCGATGCTCCGCCGC
Source organism: uncultured Alphaproteobacteria bacterium (assembly GCA_963787895.1). Classification (GTDB taxonomy): domain Bacteria; phylum Pseudomonadota; class Alphaproteobacteria; order Rhizobiales; family Aestuariivirgaceae; genus Anderseniella. The sequence goes on from CAWBEX010000008.1 coordinate 146,687, forward strand.
CTGGATCTTCCTCATACATGAGTAATACTGGATGCATTTCCTCCATGACCCAGTAGCCACCCGGTTTTACCAGCAGTGTCACTGCGTCAAAGAACCCGCTGAGGTCAGGCATCCAGCCTATGACGCCAATGGTCGTCATTGCGATGTCGAACTGTCCTGCAAGCTCCTGCGGTAACCCATAGACATTGGCCTGCAGAAACTTCACGCGGCTCTCGCCAGCTGCAGCGGCCAATTCACGCGCTTGTTCCAGAAACGCATCCGCCTGATCAATCCCCAGACATTCTTCCGCACCCATGCCCTTCACTGAAAGAAGGTCAATGCCATTGTTGCAACCCACCTGCACAACCGATTTCCCCGCAACCCCAATACGGTCCAGCATGGCAATCACTTCATCGGCGAGATGATTGTATCCGCCCGCCGCAAGCAGTTTCTTCAAACGGTCCTGGTTGTGCGAAGCATGCCTGGGTGCCGCCTCGTTCCAGGCATCTCGGTTAGCCCTCACATAGTCGGGTCCGTCAGACATTCGAAGCCTCTTGCATTGCTTTGCGAGCTTCTTCCAACCCTGGAAATCAACCCGGAAAACTCGAAATCCTGTTCGGGGGCATCTGCTGGAAGCACAGCCTACCATTTGCAGCCTGTAGGCTCAATTCTCCGGTTTTCAAACTATTCTGCTGATGCGCCTTGAACGCACAACTGAATGCAAAACGGCTGCACCGGCTGGCTAAATCAGGCCGCGGCCTGCGGCATCTGCGGGCGTGCCGGTGTCAGCACGATTTCCACAATCGCCTGTTTGGCCACGACCGACATGCGGCCGTCAACATGCAGGAACTCAAGCACATGGCTGTCTCCATTCAGCGCACGCTTTGCATCGCTGCTCATGGGCAACAAGAGTGTACCCTCCACAACCCGTCCGTCGAGAAGCACCAGTTGAACCTTTTCCTGTTTTCTTTGGTCGCCATTGTTGAACATGTTTGAGCATTCTCCGTAATGGTCTGCATTGACGTCACTTGTAGCTTGCAAATATTAATCAGTCAGGCGTCAGAAAATTTGAACTTTAACAATTTTGCCAACCCCATTTTCAGGTGACAAACCCGGCACCCGATATTAGGTTGACGCCAAATCCAACCGATCAGCATTGCACCGCCATCAAAACGCACGTAGAGCGAAGCGATGCGCAAGTTTTGATGCAGGAGAAGAAGATGGCACCGCGCACCTTGTACGACAAGATTTGGGACGACCACCTGGTCCACGAGGCAGAGGACGGCACCTGCCTGCTGTATATCGACCGTCATCTTGTCCACGAGGTCACCAGCCCGCAGGCCTTTGAGGGCTTGCGCATGACAGGACGCAAGGTACACGCACCGGAACGCACGCTGGCCGTTGTCGACCACAATGTGCCCACCACAGATCGTACCAAGGGCATCGAGGAAGAAGAAAGCCGCATCCAGGTCGAAACGCTGGCCAAGAACGCCGCTGAATTCGGCATTGAATACTTCTCCGAGACCGACAAGCGCCAGGGCATCGTCCACATCATTGGCCCTGAGCAGGGCTTCACCTTGCCCGGAACCACCATTGTCTGCGGCGACAGCCACACTTCCACCCACGGCGCATTTGGCGCGTTGGCCCACGGCATCGGCACCTCGGAAGTGGAGCACGTTCTGGCCACCCAGACATTGATCCAGAAGAAAGCAAAGAACATGAAAGTCCAGGTGGACGGCAAACTTGCCGCTGGCGCCACCGCAAAGGACATCATCCTCGCCGTGATCGGTGAAATCGGCACCGCAGGCGGCACAGGTCACGTCATCGAGTTTGCCGGAGAGGCGTTCCGGGACCTCACCGTGGAAGGCCGCATGACCGTATGCAACATGACCATCGAAGGCGGCGCCCGCGCGGGCATGATTGCACCTGACCAGAAGGCCTATGATTATCTCAAGGGCAAACCGATGGCTCCATCAGGCGCCAATTGGGACGCTGCCATGAAGTACTGGGAAACACTGTTCACTGACGAAGGCGCGCATTTTGACAAGGTCATCACACTGGACGCTGCCTCTCTGCCCCCCATCGTGTCATGGGGCACGTCTCCGGAAGACGTGATTTCCGTTGCCGGTGCAGTGCCTGACCCAGCCGCCATAGCAGATGAGAACAAGCGGGCCTCGAAGGTGCGTGCGCTGGAGTACATGGGGCTCAATGCCGGGACCAAGATTACTGACATCGGTCTCGATGTGGTGTGGATCGGCTCGTGCACCAATGGCCGCATTGAGGACCTGCGTGAAGTCGCCCGCATTGTCGACGGCAAGAAGGTGTCGGATCGGCTTGACTACGCCATGATCGTGCCCGGCTCCGGCGTGGTAAAGGCGCAGGCCGAAGCAGAAGGTCTAGACAAGATTTTCCTCGCCGCCGGATTTGAATGGCGCGAACCCGGCTGCTCCATGTGTCTGGGCATGAACCCTGACCAGCTCAAGCCTGGTCAGCGTTGTGCGTCTACTTCGAACCGCAACTTCGAAGGCCGTCAGGGCTTCAAGGGACGCACCCACCTCGTCTCACCCGCCATGGCCGCCGCCGCCGCCATTGCGGGTCACTTCGTGGATGTGCGCACGTTGGGCTAAGACTGCAGGGTGGCCTGTTTCCATCCTGCATGAATGGCCATTGCGGCCAATTGCACCGGCATGCATGGCGCAGCGTCAGACAAACACTGACGCTGGCTGCCGGTTGAAATGCAATTTGCCAAAACCCCTGTGACGCCTCGCGCCAAGTTCAAGAATGCAGATTTTCGACTTCCACCAGGCTGTTCTAGAGAAACACCGTTGCACCTACAGGATCATATCCTGAATTGATTTGGGGTGATGGGTGATCTGTTCATACCCTGTTTCAGTGACAATGAAACTGTCACCAACCTGAGCCCGGAACGTGCCACTTGCTACCGATCCGTCGACGGCCAGGACCATGCCAGGCTGCAGGATGGTCTTGTCGCCTGTCACCAGTTGCGGCGCTTCAAGAAAACTGAAACCGGTCGCCCGCCCACAACGGAACGGGTAGTCAAACCCCGACTTCTGGATCACTTCTGCGTATGCCGCATGCACGCTCTCTGCAGTCACGCCGGGTTTGAGCGCAGCCAGTGCAGCTGCCTGGCTGGCCACTGCAACTTCATAAAATTCTGCCTGCTTGGGGTCGGCAATCTCGCCAATCCAGAAGGTGCGGTCGAAGCCAAGCTTGAAGCGGTGGAAGTTGGTCATGCCACAAAAGCACAGAAACACCGGTTCGCCGCGGCGCATGATGCGGGTAGAGGCCCTGTGGTGGGTCTTTATGATGTCCTTGCCCGACGCCATGATCTGCAGGAAGTGAGTGTTCGGCGACATGTCAGTATCGTCATAGTGCTCGCTTAGCAGCTTTGCAGCCTTGCGCGTACCTGCCTGAGATGTCGCAATCGCAACCTCGAACTCCGGCACGCCATCACCAATGGCGGCACGCCCTGCGTCCATCATGGCGCCTGCTACCTCTCCTGCATGACGCGCGAGCTTCAACTCATCCGGTGACTTGATCTTCCGCATGTCCGCAATGACCGGCGTTATGCTGGTCAACGCGTCCGCACCCACAAGCTCGTCTACGTACGCACGCACCATCGGCGGCATATGATCCGGCTCGATGGCTACGGTTGAAGCTCCGGCAACAGCGCCCGGCAATTCCTTGCGCCATTCATCACCCGCCCCGTCATTCCAGTCCGACACACGATCAACCCTGGCAGTGCCACGCGCCACCACCGCGTCAATTGTCGGGGTGATCAAAAGCGAGTTGCCTTCTCGCGGAAACACCAGAATTGTCGGCCGGCCAAACTCCATGTGCAGGTAATCATAATAGCCGGTCAGATAGTAGACCACGTCATCATCAGTAATCAGCGCAACATCAACACCGGCTTCGCGCATGCGACGGCGAAGCTCCGCCATTCTGGCTTCAAACATTGCCGTCTTCTCCTGAGCGCAATTCCTGCTCCACCAGTTCCACCCAGAAAGTAGAGCCCGGCACCAGCAGATCATCATTGAAATCATAGTCGGCGGAATGCAAAGGGCGGGCATGTGCGCCTTGCGTGCCATTTCCTGCAAATACGAAACACCCTGGCCGCGCCTTTGCCATGTGGGCAAAATCTTCCGACGCCAGCACTGGAGGATACTCCGCATCCACGCTGTCTCTACCTGCCAGCCCGGCCGCACATGATACAACCTTGCGCGTCGGTTCCGCCGCGTTCACCAGCACTTCAAACACGGTTTCGTATTTGACCGTTCCTTTTACGCCATGTGCCAGGCAAACCCCGTCAACGATTTGCCGCATCTTCCGCTCGATCTCCAGGTTGGTATCGAGGTTCAACGCCCTCGCATCACCGCTTAGCACTGCCTTGCCCGGCAGCACATTGCGCTGTCCATCAGTCTTGAAATCAGTAACCGAAACAACCCCGTTCAAACCCGGATTGAGCTTGCGCGACACAATTGTCTGAAGCGCCATCACAACTTCGCAACCGACTATGATCGCATCAACTCCACGGTGCGGCATGGCAGCATGACCGCCCTGCCCCGCGATTTCGATTTCGAACAACGCTTCACTCGCCATCATTGCGCCGGTCCGGGTGGCAAACTCACCAACCGGCATTCCGGGCATGTTGTGCATGCCGTAAACTTCATCGACCGCAAACCTTTCAAACAATCCATCCGCGATCATTGCCGGACCACCTCGCCCGTGCTCTTCTGCCGGTTGGAAAATGAAGACCGCACGTCCGGAAAAATCACCGTTGCCTGCCAGATGCTTCGCCGCTCCCAGCAACATGGTGGTATGCCCGTCATGCCCGCAGGCATGCATCACGCCCTCAACACTCGACTTGTGGGCAAACTCGTTCAGTTCTCGAATTGGCAATGCATCCATGTCGGCGCGCATGCCGATGGACCGGGTGCCGTTGCCACGTTGCAGAACACCGACAACACCGGTGCCCCCAATGCCGGAATGAACTTCAAGACCAAAATCCTGTAACAATTCAGCCACCCGTGCCGCTGTCCGGTGCTCATCGAACCCCAACTCCGGATTTGCATGAAAATCCTGCCGCCATTGCTGCATCAGTTCCTTGATGTTTTCAGTCTTCACTCAGTCAACCCTCTCATCTTCCCCGTAGCCCTTGATTCTGATCCGCAATATCCAGTCTCCCAAATGAAAAAGCCATCTGAAAAATGGGTCTCCAGATGCCAGTTTGCCCACGTCGCCGGTGTTGCCGCAGAAGGCAGGAAGTCCCCTTTGAAAGACAATTTGGGCTCGAGGTCACCTTTTAACTTGCGCATTGTCACGCGATGTGGTCTGCCATTTTTAACCGCCCATCAATTCGTTGCGGCCAATAAACGTATGCCCCTTTGGGAGGGGTCAGTTCGTTACTTCAGTGTTAGGGGGAAGAAATGTCTACTACCGTAGTATCTGCGGATACCCGTTTTCTGCGCCGCGTCCTGGCCTTCCTTGTCGCTGCCACATTGGCCGCCGGTGCAATGATGGCATATGCCGCAGCTGGCCTCATTTAGGCCAAGCCGCACCTCTACCACCATTTTCAAGCCGCCGAAAATACACGGGCGGCGGGCGTGTCAAACCAGCCATCCCAGAAATATCCGATACCGGCGCACAATCGTGCTGGAATTCGTGATGCCCAGATGGCATCATCTGAACCCATGAACGCTCCTTACTACAATGACAGCCGCTGGTCGCACATGCGAGCGCCATCAGCCAATGACATTTTGCTTCTTGCCCGTCAGACATGGGACAAGGTTCCCGCTTCCTTGCGTCAGATGACCGGAGATATCGCGGTTCTGGTTGAAGAGTTTCCAGATGAGGAAACACTGGATGAAGTTGGGGCAGAGACGCCCTTCGACATCATGGGTCTGTTGCGACCGACCGAAACGGGGTTGCCAGTGCTTGTGCTGTTCCGCCGTGCAATTCTGGACTACTGGATCGAACAGGGGGATGAACTTTCCGTGGTGCTGACACATGTCATGGTGCAGGAGGCTGCACACCAGCTTCAGCTATCCGATGAAGCCGTGAACCAGCTTGAGGCCGAGATCGAGGCCGCAGGTCCGCAACCGCGCACGGTACAGTAATGGCCGGCAAGCAGGACCCGAACGAAAAGATCGCCCGGGATGCGCGCCGCAATATTGAGCGGTTGAGCGAGCAATCTGAAAAGCTGCTGGGCGCGCGTTCCACTGCTGGTGACGATGATGCCAATGACCCCGTCGTCATCTGGGGCAAACGGCTCGGCCGCGGGACCGCCTATCTGCTTGGTGCTTACCTTATATTCCACTTCCTGCAGCGCTACGGAATGTTATGAGCCCGTCAGCCTCCAAAGTCTGTCTGATTACCGGGGCTGCCCGCGGGATCGGCCTTGCAACAGCAAGACTCTTCCTCGACTACGGCTGGCATGTTGCCCTCATCGACAACAACACTGACACCTTGCGGGCGACCGAAAAGACGCTGCCGGGACAAACCAGCCTCTGCATCGAATGTGATGTCTCCAACCCTCACCAGGTGCAGCGGGCAATTGACCAGACCGCCGCCCACTTTGGCCGTCTGGACGCTTTGGTGAACAATGCAGGCATTGCCGACTTTGGACCGATCGCACAAACCGGCCTGGAGGTGTGGAATGCCATCATGGCCACCAATCTGTCCGGCCCGTTCATCACGGTACAATCTGCTGTCCCCGTCATGTTGCGGTCGGGCGGCGGAGCCATTGTAAACATCGCTTCCATATCAGGCCACCGCGCCAGCACACTTCGCGTGGCATACGGCACCTCCAAGGCAGGCGTCATTCACCTGACCAAGCAGCAGGCAGCCGAGTACGGTGATCAGGGTATCCGGGTGAATTGCGTGTGCCCTGGTCCGGTCGACACCGAGATGGCCAGGAAGGTGCACGACGATGCCATCCGACAATCATATCACGACAGCATCCCTCTCAACCGGTATGGCTGCGAGGTTGAAATCGCCGAAGCCATCTACTTCCTGATTTCCGACAAGGCCAGCTACATAAATGGACAGATATTATCAGTTGACGGTGGTTTTGAATCCACCGGCATCGGGCTGCCGGACCTTCGCGCAAAAAGTGGCAACACTTGACTGATTGCGCTGCAGATTGCACACATCTTTCACACAAACTTCCTGCTTGAGGATTTTCCGCTGATGGACAAGTTTACCGTTTTGACAGGCGTTGCAGCGCCCCTGCCTATCACCAATGTCGATACCGACATGATCATTCCGAAGCAGTTTCTGAAGACCATCAAGCGCACCGGGCTTGGTAAATCCTTGTTCTTTGAAATGCGCTATGACGACAAGGGGGCTCCTAACCCTGATTTCACGCTCAACCAGCCTGCCTGGTCAAAGGCGCAAATACTCGTCGCCGGTGACAATTTCGGTTGTGGTTCATCGCGTGAACACGCGCCCTGGGCATTGCTGGATTTCGGCATCCGCTGCGTAATCTCGACTTCATTCGCCGACATATTCTACAACAACTGCTTCAAAAACGGCATCTTGCCAATCAAGCTGCCACAGGCAGACGTCGACAAATTGATGGATGACGCGCGCCGCGGCGCCAACGCCACTGTTACGGTTGACCTGCAGGCACAGGAGATCAGCGGACCGGACGGGGGTATCATCAAGTTCGACATTGATCCATTCCGCAAACATTGCCTGCTCAACGGCCTCGATGATATCGGTCTCACCTTCGAGAAGAAGGCCTCCATTGACACATACGAGGCTAAAATGGCGACCTCCCGCCCCTGGGCTTGACAGGAGCAAAAGACATGCGTCTTCTCATTCCCGCACTTGCTGCTTTCATGCTGGCGGGAGCGGCCATGCCTGCTGCGGCGCAAGTATCCTCTGCCTGTATCGCTTCCATAAAGGCAAAGGTGAAACGTGCCGGCGTCAATGCATCTCTTGCCAACAAGGCGCTAGACGGCGCTAGGTACGATGAAAAGGTTGTCCGCTTCTCCCGCACCCAGCCGGAGTTCCGCACTCCCGTTTGGGATTACATGACATTCCTAGTGGACGGACCACGGATAACTGACGGCAAGGCGCTGATGAAACAGCACGCTGCCACGTTGGCCGCCATAGAAAAGAAGTATGGCGTCGACCGCTACATCATCGCGGCCCTGTGGGGCATCGAAAGCGACTACGGCCAGATCAAGGGTGAATTCTTTTTACCGCACGCAATGGCGAACCTGATTTGCGCCAACCGCAAGAAAGAGCTGTTTACCCGGCAACTGGTCGCCGGGTTAAAACTGGTCGAGCGGGGAGACGTGAAGCTGGATGACTTGTATTCCTCTTGGGCGTCGGCGTTCGGCCAGACCCAGTTCATCCCCGAAACCTACCAGCGGCTGGCCGTGGACTTTGACGGTGACGGCCGCCGTGATCTGGTCAACTCGATCCCTGACGCACTCGCATCAACCGCCAACTTCATGGTCAAGGCTGGTTGGCGTGCGAATGAGCCCTGGGGCTTCGAGGTCAGGATCCCTTCCGGTTACAATGGTCCGTCGGGGCGCAAGCGCCGTGCATCGGTACAGGACTGGGCCAGCCGTGGCATCACCAACGTTGACGGCTCCTCGCTGAAAAGCAATTTCTCCGCCGCCCTCTTGCTGCCAGCTGGTAAAACTGGCCCGGCCTTCCTTGTGAGCCGCAATTTCAATGCGCTGTATTCATACAATGCCGCTGAATCCTATGCGCTTGCCATTGGGCATCTGTCTGACCGGTTGAAAGGCCGCGGCGAGCTTGCAGGGCGCTGGCCCACCAATGACCCCGGCCTGACCCGCGCCCAGCGAACGCAACTGCAGATCCTGTTGCTCAAGGCAGGCTATGACATCGGGGAGGCCGACGGCAAGATCGGCCCCGTCACCACACAGGCAATCAAGAAAGTACAACAAAAGGCGGGCATGAAACCGAATGGCCGCCCGTCCATGGCAGTTCTCAAGGCACTAGGGGGCACCTAGTGCAAATCGCCCTGTCGGACACGCAAGGACACACCCGTACGCCGGCCGGACAAGCCGCCTTCCGTGGGGTTGTTGTCATCCACCAACCAGCGTGAGCGATCCAGATGACATCCTGCAAACCCTTCCTCGTTCTCCAGCTCCGGCCCGAAACCTCTGCAGCGAACAACGAATACGAAGCCATTTTGAGCAAGGGCAGGTTATCTGAGCGCGATACAATCCGCGTCCGGCTGGAGCGCGACCCGCTGCCCGCCGACCTCAACCTGGATGACCTGTCCGGCATCATAGTCGGTGGTGGCCCAGGCTGCGTCAGCGATGCACCCGAGAACAAATCCCCAGCCGAGCAGCGCATTGAACACACGGTCCTGTCGCTCATGCCGGCGGTCACACAGCGCGACATGCCGTTCATGGGGTGTTGCTATGGTATCGGTATTCTGGCGCATCACCTGGGTGCACCTGTCAACAAGGACAAATACGCTGAGCCGGTCGGGCCTAGCGAATGCGCGCTGACACCACAAGCTGCATTTGACCCGTTGCTCAACGACCTGCCAGAGAGATTCACTGCCTTTGTCGGCCACAAGGAAGCTGTGCAGTCCCTGCCGGCAGGTTGCACGCACCTTGTCTCATCTGCAGCATGCCCATACCAGATGATCCGGCACGGCCGGAATGTGTACGCCACCCAGTTTCATCCTGAACTGGACAGCGCTGGCCTTGAGGTCCGTATCAATATCTACCAGAACCGGGGGTATTTTGATCCAGCCGAAGCCTCGAACCTCATTAGGCAGGGGCACGCCGCACATGTTCACGTACCAGAGCAAATCCTGCAACGTTTTGTGGAAATTTATACGCGCTGAGGATCGTCGGCAATTGACCATGCTTTGCCCATCATGGCGCAAACAGCTCTGTTCGTGTCTGCCGTCAGGATAAATTTATTGCAATAGCCCGGCTCACCCATTACCCAAACGCATCCGTTTCAATGCTAGATTTCAAGGACCATATTGCCATGTCTACGCACAAGCTTTTCCTCCTCCCCGGCGACGGTATCGGCCCTGAAGTGATGGGTGAGGTCCGCCGCGTCATCCAGTGGTTCCAGGACCACGGCATCGCTTCGTTCAAATTGGACGAAGGACTTGTTGGAGGCGCGGCCTATGATGCACATGGTGAATTTATTTCCGAAGACGACATGAAGAAGGCATTGGCCGCAGATGCCATCATTTTCGGCGCCGTCGGCGGGCCCAAGTGGGATAGCATTCCCTACGACAAGCGCCCGGAGGCTGGCTTGCTGCGCTTGCGCAAGGACCTGGCACTGTATGCCAACCTCAGGCCAGCCATCGTATACCCTGCACTTGCCGATGCATCATCACTCAAGAAGGAACTGGTCGAAGGCCTCGATCTGCTGATCCTGCGTGAACTCACCGGAGGAGTGTACTTCGGGGAACCGAAGGAAATTACCGACCTTGGCAACGGCCAGCAGCGCGCCGTCGACACCCAGATCTACGAAACCTACGAAATTGACCGCATTGCCCGAGTTGCATTTGAGCTTGCCCGCACGCGTGACAATCGCGTCTGTTCCATGGAAAAACGCAACGTGATGAAGTCCGGCCTGTTGTGGAACCAGGTCGTCACCGCTACCCACAAGGACGGCTTTGAGGACGTTGAACTGTCCCACATGCTGGCCGATGCCGGTGGCATGCAGCTGGTGCGCAGTCCGAAGCAGTTTGACGTCATTGTCACTGACAACCTGTTCGGCGATATCCTGTCCGACGTGGCCGCCATGTTAACCGGTTCACTCGGCATGTTGCCATCTGCATCGCTCGGTGCAGCAGATGAGACGACCGGCGTGCGCAAGGCGCTTTACGAGCCCGTACATGGTTCTGCACCGGACATCGCCGGCCGGGGGCTTGCCAACCCGATCGCCATGATCGCTTCATTCGCGATGTGCCTGCGCTACTCGTTCGGCATGGGTGAATGGGCCGACAAGGTGGAGGCCGCCATTGCCAGCACGCTGGACAAGGGCTTGCGCACAGGCGACATCATGCAACCAGGTATGAAACAGGTCGGCACCACCGAAATGGGTGACGCCATCCTGGCTGAACTCGAAGCGCTGGCATGAACTGGCGTTACGCTGTATAAGCCGCTTTCTCTGTCAGGTATTCCGCAGGAAACCATAAAATGAGCTACAAGATTGCAGTCGTTGGCGCCACCGGCAATGTAGGCTTGGAGATGATGAACATCCTCTCCGAGCGCGAGTTTCCGGTGTCCGAAGTCCACGCCATTGCCTCACGCCGTTCTGTCGGTCGCGAGGTGTCTTTCGGCGACAAGACGCTGAAATGCAAGGACCTTGAGACCTTCGACTTCTCCAAGGTTGATTTCGTGCTTATGTCGGCTGGCGGTGAAACTTCGAAGCTCTGGTCGCCGAAGATCGGCAAGACAGGTGCTATCGTCATCGATAATTCTTCGGCATTCCGCTATGACGCCGAAGTGCCGCTCATTGTGCCTGAAGTCAATGCCCATGTGCTGGAAGAGTACATGGCGCGCAATGACCGCAAGAACATTATAGCCAATCCAAACTGCTCTACCGCACAGCTCGTCGTGGCGCTCAAGCCGTTGCATGACGCCGCAAAGATCAAGCGTGTGGTTGTTGCCACCTACCAGTCTGTTTCCGGTGCCGGCAAGGCAGGCATGGACGAACTTTGGACGCAGACCAAGGGCATTTTCGTCACCGATGCTCCAACGCCTGAAAAGTTCACCAAGCAGATTGCCTTCAACTGCATTCCGCACATTGACGTGTTCATGGATTCCGGCGACACCAAGGAAGAATGGAAGATGGTCGTCGAGACCAAGAAGATCCTCGACCCGAAGATCAAGCTCACGGCTACCTGCGTGCGCGTGCCGGTGTTCGTGGGCCACTCTGAAGCGGTCAACATCGAGTTCGAGCGCGAGATCACCACAGAAGAGGCCCGCAGTATATTGCGCGAAGCACCAGGCGTTCTGGTAATCGACAAGCGCGAAGACGGTGGTTACGTCACCCCGGTGGAATGCGTTGGCGACTATGCGACATTTGTATCGCGTATCCGCGAGGACCCAACCATCGAGAACGGTTTGAACCTTTGGGTGGTGTCAGACAATTTGCGCAAGGGTGCCGCGTTGAACACCGTGCAGATTGCCGAGACACTTATCAACCGTGGCCTGATGCAGAAAACCGCAGCCTGAGCCGCATACGGGCCGGCGTATTCCCTTGCACGGAAAAACGCCGGTCTGTGAAAGATCAAAAATGCTCCGCGTCAGCTGTAAACCTGCGCCATGAGCTTCGACAAGCGTTGAGCAAATCCATTTGCATCTGCGGGTGGCTCGCCCTCCAGAATCGATGCCTGGTCAAGCAACAGGTAGGCGGCATCAGCAATGTCTTCGCCCTTGCCGGCTCGCTCGGCCAGCTTTGCGATCAACTCATGGTCTGCGTTGACTTCCAGCACCGGCGCCGAAATTTCACTGCGGCCTTCCTGACGCGCCAGGTATTTTTCCAGGGTGCGATCAAGTCCTTGATCTCCCGCCACGATGCAAACTGGCGAAGAGGTCAGGCGAGTGGACCTTGCAACGTCCTGGACAGCGCTGCCCAGCGCAGTCTTGAGGGCGGTGATCAATTTCGCGGTAGCAGCATCATCGGTCTTGGGTTTCGTCTTCTTTTCCTCGAGCGGGATAGCATCAAGGTCAGCACCGCCCTGGGTTACCGACTGGAACTGCTTGCCGCCGAACCCGAGCGATGTACGCACCCAGAAGGCATCAACCGGATCGGTCAACAGCAGGACTTCCACACCACGCGCCTTGTAACCTTCCAGTTGCGGGCTGACTTCTGCCTTTGCTGCATCGTCTCCTGTCAGGTAATAAATAGCAGCCTGCTTGTCCTTCATCCTTGATACATAGTCGGCAAGAACAACGTTCTGCTTGCCCTCGCTTGCAGTAGACCGGAAGCGGCAAATCTCATAGAGCTCGTCGCGCCGCTCCATGTCCTCATAAAGCCCTTCCTTTATGACCGGACCAAATGCCAGCCAGATCTTTTCATAAATCTCCGGCTGCTTGTCGGCGCACTTCTTCAGCTCATTCAGCACACGCTTGGTTACCGCATTTCGGATTGCGGCCACCGTCGGATTGTTTTGCAGCATCTCACGCGAAACGTTGAGCGGCATGTCCTCGCTGTCGATGACACCCCGAACAAATCGCAAATAGGAAGGCAGCATCGCCGCTTCATCAGTGATGAACACTCGGCGCACATAAAGCTTCTGCTTTCCCATGCGCTCCGGATCAAACAGATCAAAAGGCTTTTCACCCGGCACATACAGCAGCACCGAATACTCGTTGCGCCCTTCTGCCCGGTAATGAATGGTCAGTGCCGGATCACCTATGACACCGGCAACGTGACCGAAAAACTCACGGTGCTGCTCGGCCGTCACCTCGGACTTGGCTCTGACCCAGATTGCACTGCCAGAGTTTACCTGTTCATCACCCAGATAAATCGGATAACTGACATGATCGGAATAGGTCCGCACAACATACTGCAACCGCATGTCTTCGAGAAATTCTTTGGCATCCTTTCTGAGCTTTAGCCGGATAACGGTGCCGCGCTCAGGCGCATCGCTGCCTGCATATTTCGAAACCGTGTAGGTGCCGGTACCGTCGGAGCTCCATATATTGACCGCCTTGGACCCCGCCTTGCGCGAGATCACGTCGACGTGCTCGGCGACCATGAAAGAGGCATAGAATCCCACGCCGAACTGACCAATGAGATTGACGCCAGTATCGTCCTTGCCGCGTTTCTCTTTGGATCCCTCCAGTTGCTCCATGAAGGCCTGCGTACCCGAACGCGCAATGGTTCCCAGATTGTCTGACATTTCCTTTGCGTCCATGCCAATGCCGGTGTCAGCGATGGTCATGGTGCTGGTCTTTTTATCAACCCCTATGGTGATGCGCAGATCACCTCCGTCAGCCATGAGATTTTCGTTCTTGAGCGTCTCGTATCGCAGCTTGTCACATGCGTCAGATGCATTTGAAATCAGCTCTCGCAGAAACACTTCCCGCTCGGAATATACCGAGTGCACCATCATGTGCAGAAGTTTGGTAACTTCAGCCTGAAACTGTTTTGGCTTTGCGTCCGTGCCAGATGAATTGCTTGCCATGATCAGAAACTGCCTCCCCTACGACCATGCTTGGAAAGCGCCTGCCAACAGCAACAGCGGCGACGCATGGTCCGTATGTGATTCGCTACCAGCTGATATTGGGGAAATGTGCCACAAGTTCAAGTTGGCAATGCGCAATTGCGGCAAGTATGCCCCCACAAGAAAACGGCGGACCTTTTCAGGACCGCCGGGTTTTAGTCGCCTTACTGGTGAACTAGCTTTTGATAGCGTTGTTCAACAAATCAAACTTACGAACTCACTAACTAAAACAGGTCCGGCTCCAAAATCGCCACGGGGGGCTGGGGGGCTGAGATATCCGAAACGAACAGGAGCCGGACCTTGAGGCAACAAAAACATATTGGCCTTTGTTAACGACGATTCTTTGAAGGCATTGTGACCTCAAAGTGGCGACGCATTAACTCTCGTTCATTCGAAACCTGCCGATAGCGGCCTGCGCTTGACTGTTTTTCAAATCAAAACAAAGATATCCGGGTGAGAAAGCAACAGCACCGGGAGGACTGATGAGCGAAGAGCCGCAAATTATTGCACTGGGGGCATCCAGTCCGGTTCAGTCCGCAGATATTGAAACACGGCCCAGGCAAACACAGAACGAACATCAGCAGGTAGCATTCAATCGCACTGAACTGGCGACAATTCTCAACCTTTACGGCAACAAGGTAGCTGCGGGTGAGTGGCGTGACTACGCCATGGACTTCAGTCTGGACCGGGCTGTTTTTGCTGTTTTCCGCCGTACATCCGAACAACCACTATACCGGATTGAAAAGAACCCGAAACTGGCTCGCAAGCAAGGTGCCTACGCCGTCATTGCGCATGGCGGGCTGATTCTGCGCCGTGGCCATGACCTTGCACAGGTGCTGAAGGTTTTGCTGAAAAAGCCCAAGCTGGTGAACGTATGAGGCTTTTGCCTGCCTGCAAGCAAAGAAAAACCCCGCAGAGCCAGAAGCGCTACGGGGCTGGTTCTTGAAGCCGGCTGATTTGCGCTATTCGCGCATGATGCCGAGAATGTTCAGGATATGGATGAACAGCGTTATGAAGCTGCCGTACAGCATGAACGCACCAAAGATCGACTTGCTGCGCGCTACTGCGGTACCGTCACCTTCGACATACATTTCCTTGATCTGCTGGGTTTCGTAAGCTGTGACACCCGCGAACAGCAGGACAACCGCGCATGATACCAGCAAGCTCATCAGCGACGAGCCTACGATAAGGGCATTCACCACCATGGCAATGATCAGACCAATGGAGGCAATCATGAAGAACGTGCCAAGGCCCGAGAGGCTTTTCTTGGTGACGTACCCGAACAGGCTCGTTGCACCGAACGTGGCAGCCGCAATTGCAAATGCGCGAACTACCATGCCAGGATCAACGCCCATATAGTAACCGACCATCGGCGCGATACCGAAGCCCCAAAGAGTACAGTAGCCCCAGAACGCACCATGTGCAGCTGCTGCACTGTTGGAAAAGATCATCCGCGGTGCAAGAAAGCCCATTCCGAGGATGCCGATAAAGAACACCCACCTCATCGACATTGCCAATTGCAGCAGCGCGGGTGTTGAAGCAACGAACAATGTGATGATGGCTGTAGCCGCCACGCCAAGGGCCATATAATTGTATACGCCCAGCATGTAGGACCGCAGGCCTGCGTCAATCTCTTGCGCCCGCGTGCCTGCGGGGGCCTGCGATTGGTATTTAAGGTCTGCCATTTCGAACTCCCTCGGAGAATGGATTGATACGAATGTCAATATGGTAACAAACTACAAGTCTGACAAGGTTTGTCAGAATTAAGTGTTGGTAATTTACCTTTGTTCTAACTCGCGCATTTGTCCATGAACCGTGCCAATCTGATGTCCAGATCAGTAATCCCGCCGGCGTCATGGGTAGTAAGTGTCACCTGCACTGTCTTGTACACATTACACCATTCCGGGTGGTGGTCCACCTTCTCTGCCTGCATGGCTACCCGGCTCATCCAGCCGAAAGCCTGATTGAAATTGCTGAATGTAAACGTCTTGGAGATCGCGTCACGCCCATCCACCTCACTCCATTCATTCAACTCGTGCAGCGCCTGCACTCGCGCAGGGCCTTGAAGTTTTTCCGCCATTGCTGATGATCCCTTTCATGCAAACCCTTCGACAGTCATATAACACATGAAACCCATCTTGCTCGTATGCCTGGGCAACATTTGCCGCTCGCCCATGGCCGAAGGTGTGCTGCGCGCAAGGCTTGACGATGCGGGGCTGCAAGACATAGGCACCGACAGCGCCGGTACAAGCGGCTGGCATGCCGGCGGACCACCAGATCCGAGAGCCGTCAAGGCCGCCCTAATGCGCGATATCGACATCTCCCGCCAGATCGCCCGGCAGGTTGCGCCGGAGGACTTTGACAATTTCTCCATCATTGCTGCCATGGATCAGGCAAATTACGCCCGCCTGCGCGAAATTCAGCCCGATGGCTCCAGCGCGCGCGTGCACCTTTTCATGGAGTTTGCCCGCGAGCTGCCGGTGCGCGAGGTGCCAGACCCCTACTATGGCGGTGAAGAAGGTTTTGACCACGCGCTGGACCTGATCGAGCAGGCAGCTCAGGGTCTGGCGATGTATGTCGCAGCACGCGTCAGGTCATAAAACTCTTCCCGCCCATAAGGCCCGCCACCACGCGATGATCGCGCCGAGAACAGCACAAACTGATCAACTGCAAACTCACGTGATCGATAGAGATTGTGAGCACTCGCATAGGCCTGCGCCTGCGAAACATTGGCGCCACGCAGCCTGGCCAAGGTTACATGAGGCGTGAACTTGCGCCCTTCGGGAGGAAAGCCAAGCGATTGGCAGACCCGTTCATGCATCGAATGCAAGCGGCGCAGTTGCGTATTTTCAACAACTTTTACAATTAGCGAATGCGGTTTCCTGGTGCCAAAGATTCCCACCCCCGAAAGACTGAGACTGAACTCTGGCATTGTCACCACACGTTGAAGCTCCATGGTGAGTTCCTGGGCAATTCGCTCCGGCATATCTCCGGCAAACCGTAGCGTGATGTGAAAGCTTTCAGGTGCAATCCAGTTGGCCCCTTCGATGCCGCCTTGCATGATCGCAAGGTCCCCGGTGACATCTGCAGGCAGCTCAAGCCCGGTGAACAGCCTTGGCATTGTGGGTTCCTCCGTGCGCCACTCGTCCAATCAGGCATTACATCATGAACACGAAAGTCGCTGGATGTGACATTCACAAATCATTGTGAAAGTTTCTTGATTACCCCCGCAACCACAGGTGCCAACTGCTCCACAATAACCGTCGTTCCCGCTGCATTCGGATGCATGCCATCTGCCTGGTTCAACTCGGCAACGGACGCCACCCCGTTCAGAAAAAACGGATAAAGCGGCACCGAGTGTTTTTCGGCAAGCGCCGGATATATGGCATTAAACTCGGCTTCGTAGTCGCGCCCCATATTTGGCGGCGCCAGCATGCCAGCGAGCAGGACCGGTATGCCGCGTTGCTTGAGCCGCAAGAGCATTGCATCCAGGTTGAGGCGGGTTTCCGCAGGTGATATGCCTCTCAGCGCATCATTGGCACCAAGCTCTAAAACCACCAGTCCGGTGCCATCGGGGATCGACCAATCAATTCTTTGCAGCCCGGCCTTTGTAGTGTCACCGGACACACCGGCATTTGCCACCACTGCCTGCAACCCCAATTCTCGCAACCTTGCTTCAAGCCGGGTCGTGAAGGCGTCTTCCGGCGGCAGGCCGTACCCCGCCGTCAGGCTGTCGCCGAATGCAACAATGGAAACGGATTTGGCCTGTTGAGCCGTCACCATGGACGGCACGAGCATGGCAGCCATGATCAGACCAAGCCTGCGGCGGGAAACAAACTTCATTATTGCACCGGATTTTCCTGCTTCACTGCGTTATGTACAGACATAGAAATGCAGGTACCCCATCACAAGGGCTAGTCTGAATCAATCAACCCGCCGTAAACAGGGCCATGGACGCAATTTCGAAGCAAAGTACGATTGGTATATCAACGCACCCGGCGGTAGAGCTTTCGCAGCTCACCGTTACACTGGGCACGCGCGCCGGCCCGGTTGAAATTCTCAAGGGGATCGACTTGAACGTCGCCAGCGGCGAAGCGGTATCCGTGGTTGGTCCGTCCGGTTCCGGCAAGACAACCCTGCTCATGGTGATAGCTGGCCTTGAAGCCGCAACCGCCGGCAGTGTGGTGATTGCCGGGCATTCTCTGCCAGGCATGAGCGAAGACGACCTCGCGGTGTTCCGGCGCGACCAGATCGGCATAGTGTTTCAGTCGTTTCATCTCATACCGGCAATGACAGCGCTGGAGAACGTGGCCGTACCGTTGGAGTTGCGAGGCAGCGATGATGCGTTTGGCAATGCGCAGCAGCAGCTGGAGCGTGTCGGCCTTGGTCATCGCCTGACCCACTATCCGGGGCAATTGTCTGGTGGCGAACAACAACGTGTTGCTATTGCCCGGGCACTGGCTGGCGGTGCAAAAATCATTCTCGCTGACGAACCCACCGGCAACCTGGACCAGGAAACCGGTCAGACCATCATGGATTTGCTATTCGAATTGCAGGCAACCGGCGAAACCACGCTCCTGCTGGTAACGCACGACCTTGAGCTGGCAAGACGTTGCTCGCGCATTGTCGAAATCCGCGATGGCCAGATCCACTCGGACAAGACAAACAAGTCCGGCTCATGATGAAACATCATGCAACAGCCTTCCGATTTGCCATTCGCGAGCTGCGCTCCGGCCTGCAGGGTTTCCGCATATTCCTTGCCTGCCTCATCCTCGGCGTCAGCGCTATCGCCATTGTTGGCGCACTGTCAGCAGCTCTAAATCGCGGCATCGCCAATGAGGGCCGCGCCCTGATGGGTGGCGACCTGGAGTTCTCAACCTACTATGACAACCCAGACGCTGCCCAGCGTGCGCTAATCGAAGGAGCAGGCCGGGTCAGCAAGGTAGCAACGCTGCGCGCCATGGCCGCCGTACCGCAGGCAACATCCGCGCTGGTGGAGGTCAAAGTAGTTGACGGCGCCTATCCCTTGTACGGCGAGTTCAAACTGAACCCGCCGATTCCGCTGGCAGACGCACTCAGGAAAAATGCTGACGCCAGACCGGGCACGGTAGTCGAGGACACGCTGCTCTCCCGCCTCAAGCTGAAGATCGGCGATACGGTTCGTCTCGGCACGGCCGAGCTGGTCATCAACGCTACAATCGTACGGGAACCGGACCGCATTTCCGACGGGTTCGTGCTAGGCCCCCGGCTCATGCTGTCAGCAGAAACCCTGGACAAAACCGGTTTGGTCCGTCCCGGCAGCCTGATCAACTGGCGCTACCGGGTCGCCCTGCCGCCACCGGCCAGCGACGCGAATGTCAAATCCGTTGTCAAAAGGGCAGAGTTGGTACTTCAGGACAAGGGCTGGAAAGTACGGTCACGCGAAAACGCGGCTCCAGGCGTGCGCCGTTTCATCGACCGCTTGACTTTCTTTCTGTCGCTGGTCGGTCTTACATCACTCATTGTCGGTGGTGTTGGCGTCGCAAATGCGGTCAGGGTGTTTCTGGAACGGCGCGTGAAGAACATTGCCACACTCAAGTGTTTGGGTGCACCGGAACGCACAATCTTCTGGACCTATTTCATCGAAGTGCTTCTCGTGGCTACCTTCGGCATTTTCATTGGCGCGCTGGCTGGTCTTGCCACTCCGGCACTGGCAGGCGCGCTGCTGTCCGGCATATTGCCGGTGCCGGTATCCATCGGCATCGAACCATGGCCGGTCATTCGAGCTGTAATGTTCGGATATCTCATCGTGCTGGCATTCTCCATCTGGCCATTGGCACGGGCAGGCCGCATTCCCCCAAGTGCCCTGTTCCGCGACATGATCCACCATCGAACTGCTTGGCCGAAGTGGCCATATTGGGTGGCGATCGCCCTGGCGCTCGCAGGCATCTTCGCGCTCACGCGGAACGCCTTCCCGGATCCACGCATCACCAATGGTTACGCTCTTGGAATCATCGCAAGTTTCGCAATCTTGACAATCATGGCGCGCGCACTGATGTGGTTCGCCGCCAATGTCCGGAAACCAAAATCAGCCGTCATGCGCCTGGCAATTGCCAATTTGCATCGCCCTGGTAACCCCACCCCATCTGTGGTGCTGTCTCTTGGCTTGGGGCTGACCTTGTTCGTGACATTGTCGCTGATTGACAGCAATGTTTCCAAAGAGCTGCGTGACAACCTGCCGGACAAGGCTCCCAGCTTCTTCTTTCTCGATGTTGCATCTTCCGAAGCAGACAGTTTCAGCTCTGCCTTGAAAACCGCCGGAGCTACTGACGTTAGCCGCGCGCCCATGCTGCGTGGCCGCATTGTCAAAGTGAACGACATTCCGGCCGACAAGGTTGAGGTTTCGCCCGATGCGGCCTGGGCCTTGCGCGGAGACCGCGGGGTGACCTATTCGCCAACCGCTCCCCAGGGTGGTCTTTTGACGCAGGGCAAATGGTGGCCGCAAGATTATACCGGAAATCCATTGGTGTCATTCTCGGCCGACATTGCCGAGGGTCTCAGCATGAAGCTGGGGGACACTGTGACCGTAAACGTGCTGGGTCGCGAAATAACCGCAGAGGTCGCAAATTTCCGTGCAGTTGACTGGCGGTCTCTACAGATAAATTTTGTAATGGTGTTTTCACCAAACACCTTTGCCGGTGCCCCGCACATGTTTGTCATCACCGCTCAGGCGGAACCCACAGATGAACTGGACATCCTGAAAGCGATTTCGCAACCCTTTCCCACGGTGACCTCTGTCCGTGTCCGCGACGCACTTGATGCCATCAACTCCCTGATGGGGAAACTGGTTACCGCAATCCGCGGGGCAAATGCTGTGACATTGCTGGCTGGCATACTGGTTCTGGGTGGCGCACTGGCTACGGGCTTGTCGAGCCGAATCTACGATGCTGTTATCCTGAAAACCTACGGCGCCACGAGATCTCAGCTGGTTCGCGCACTCGTCCTGGAGTTCGGCTTGCTTGGTCTGGCAACTGCCGCATTCGCAGTCCTGGCCGGCAGCCTCAGCGCGTGGGCAGTTATTACCCAGGTACTTGGAATAGAATGGCAGTTCTCCGCTACAGTTGCCTTCACTACCGCACTTGCCGCCATGGTCATTACCGTCGGTGCAGGGTTAATGACGACCTGGGTAGCTTTGAAGACCAGTCCAGCCCGTATTCTTCGGGTAGACTGATACTGTATCTGTAGCCTAAGGTTGGCGCATCCGATGAAGGGGATGAAGCGGCCTGATGGTGGTCCTGAACAAAATTTACACAAAGACTGGCGACGACGGCACCACAGCATTGTCCACTGGCGCACGCTTGCCCAAGTTCCATGCCCGCATTGCCAGTTATGGCACCGTTGACGAGGCCAACTCCATAATTGGCATCGCGCGCCTGCACACCGCCTCAGTTGAGCTTCAGGAACTCGATGCGATGCTTGCACGCATTCAGAACGATATGTTCGATCTCGGAGCGGACCTGTGCACGCCAGAAACCGGCGAGAAGCTGGGCTGGGAACCGTTGCGCATCAAACAAGGTCAGATCGACCGCCTCGAAACGGAAATTGACAAACTCAACGCTGATCTCAGTCCGCTGCGTTCATTCGTGCTTCCAGGAGGCCACCCTGCCGCTGCCTATCTGCACCAGGCGCGCACTGTATGCCGCCGTGCCGAGCGGCATGTAGTGGAACTGGCCTCAATACCGGGCGAGCAGGTTTCCCTGGAGGCATCAACCTACCTCAATCGGCTTTCGGACTTCCTGTTTGTAGCCAGCAGATGGACCAATGCCCTTCACGGCGGCGATGTGCTGTGGCAACCAGGTGCCAATCAGGCTCAAACATGAGGAAGAAATCCTAATCCATGTTTGTGCCGCTACACGACAATACAACACTTCGCATGATCCGCTTCCAGTTCATGACTGGAGCATTGATCCTGATGAATGTCGCCGTGTTTGTCTGGATGCAATACGGCAATATCGGCATGAGCCCGCTTGCCTTTGCAACTTCGCTTGGTCTGGTCCCGGACGAAATCGGCAATGCCAGCTTCAGCAACATCTCGCTTGCCGACATTCCCGAACCGCTGACCCTTATCACCTACACCTTTATTCATGGAGGCTGGCTCCACCTGCTTTCCAACATGGCTTTCCTGTGGGTGTTCGCAGACAACATTGAAGATGCATTCGGCCATTTTGGCTTCCTGCTGCTGTATTTTGTCTGTGGAATAGTGGCCGCCGCCGCACATGTTCTGACCAACCCGGACTCCACGGCACCGCTGGTCGGCGCATCTGGTGCGGTGTCGGGCATTCTCGGAGCCTATCTGGTGCTGTTCCCCAAGGCCCGTATCTGGGTGCTGCTGTTCATGAAGATACCGTTGCGCATATCAGCCGCCTGGGCCCTCGTCGGGTGGATTGGATTTCAGTTCCTGTCACTGTATTTCGACCAGTCAGCTGGAGAGGTTCTGGTCGCCTGGTGGGCTCACATAGGCGGATTTGGGGCTGGCTTCCTGATAACACTGCTGTTCCGAAACGTTCTGGCCAGACGGCTGGCCTGAACGGAACCGAAAACCTGCAATAGTCAAAAGTTGTGACCAGAAGTCGCAATTGGTCCAAAATTGACGAATATCGGATTGACGCGAGCCTCGCATGCCAAATAGGGTCCGCCCCACGCCGCAATAAATTGTCTCTGACAGCAAAGTACCGCCGGCGCCGATCCGTGTAAAAGCTGTCAAAACTGTAACAGAGAGATTTGCCTCAATGAAAGTTCTCGTCGCTGTAAAGCGCGTGGTTGACTACAATGTCAAAATTCGCGTCAAGGCCGATGGTTCCGGTGTCGAACTGGCCAACGTCAAGATGTCCATGAACCCGTTCGACGAAATTGCCGTCGAAGAAGCCCTCAGGCTGAAGGAGGCAGGCACGGCAACAGAAGTAATCGCTGTGTCCGTCGGCCCGCAACAGGCTCAGGAAACCATCCGCACAGCTCTTGCCATGGGTGCCGACCGCGGCATCCTGATCAAACACGATGACTATGTTGAGCCGCTCGCCGTCGCCAAACTGCTCAAGGCAGTTATCGATGACGAAAAACCGGGGCTGGTCATTCTCGGCAAACAGGCCATTGATGATGACTGCAATCAGACCGGTCAGATGCTGTCTGCCATTCTTGGCTGGTCGCAGGCTACCTTTGCGTCGAAAATCGAAATCAGCGGCGACAGCGCAAATGTTACCCGGGAGATCGACGGAGGCTTGCAGACCATCAAGGTCAAGATGCCGATGATTGTCACCACTGACTTGCGGCTCAACCAACCGCGCTATGCCTCGCTACCAAACATCATGAAAGCCAAGAAGAAGCCGCTTGATGAAAAGGTTGCAGCAGATATGGGCGTTGATCTGACACCGAAGCTCAAGGTCGTGACCACAACCGAGCCCCCGGCCCGCCAGGGCGGCAGAAAAGTCGCATCGGTTGCCGAGCTTGTCGACAAGCTGAAGAACGAAGCAGGAGTTATCTAAGTCATGGCCATTCTCCTTATAGCAGAACACGACAATGCCGGCCTCAAGGACGCGACCCACAAGGCCTTGACTGCAGCCACACAAATGGGCGGCGACGTGCATGTACTGGTTGCCGGCCACAAGGCGGACGGCGCAGCCAAGGAAGCAGCCGGTCTTGCCGGCGTTAAAAAGGTGCTGCACTGCGACTCACCAGTTTTCGAGCGGCCACTGGCTGAACCAATGGCTGCCCTGATCGTCGACCTGATGGCAAACCACGACACAATGGTCGCGCCGGCCACCACGTCAGGCAAGAACGTTTCCCCACGCGTGGCAGCGCTACTGGATGAAATGCAGGTATCAGGGATCATTGCGGTGAAGTCGGCCGACACTTTCGAACGCCCGATCTATGCCGGCAATGCCGTCCAGACTGTGCAGGCCATTGGCAAGAAGAAGATCATTACGGTTCTGACCGCTTCTTTCGAGACTGCCGGCACCGGCGGCTCTGCATCCATTGAAAAGGTCGCGGCACCGGCGGATCCTGGCCTGACGTCTTATGTCAGCGAAAACCTGTCCAAGTCCGACCGGCCCGAACTGACGTCCGCAAGCATAATCATTTCTGGCGGCCGCGGCATGCAGAACGGTGAAAACTTCGCCATGCTGGAAAAGGTTGCGGACAAGTTGAACGCTGCTGTCGGTGCATCTCGTGCTGCAGTAGACGCCGGTTATGTGCCGAACGACTACCAGGTTGGCCAGACAGGCAAGGTCGTGGCACCGGATCTGTACATAGCGGTTGGCATTTCTGGCGCTATTCAGCATCTTGCAGGCATGAAGGACTCAAAAGTCATTGTTGCAATCAACAAGGACGAAGAGGCGCCGATCTTCCAGGTTGCCGACTACGGCCTGGTAGCCGATCTGTTCGAAGCAGTTCCGGCACTCGAAGCCGAACTTGCCAAGGCCGGTTATTGACCCGTTCCGGCGGTTAGGCGGTCGCCAACCTGCTTCAACCCGTTCTGTTTAACACAGGACGGGTTTTTTGCTGCACTGCAAAATCGGTCTTGCCGCCTAGTGCTGGTCGCGATAGTCTCGCGCGCTCACATAGGAACAGAGACGAAATCAACATGGCAATCAAGAAGATCGGCGTCATAGGTGCAGGACAAATGGGTGCTGGCATCGCCCATGTATGCGCACTGGCTGGATATGAAGTAGGCCTATACGACATATCGATGGACAACATCGAGAAGGGGCTTGCCACGATCAATGGTAACATGGCGCGCCAGGTAAAATCGGAAAAGATCTCCGAAAGTGACCGAAAGAAAGCGCTTGAGCTGATCAAACCCTACGGCAAGCTGGAGAATTTCTCCAATGTCGATCTGGTCATCGAGTCTGCAGTGGAAGACGAAGACGTCAAGCGCAAGATCTTCAATGACCTGTGCCCGCACCTGAAGAAGGACGCGTTGATCGGCTCCAACACGTCTTCCATTTCCATAACACGGCTGGCTGCCGGCACAGACCGGCCCGAGCGGTTCATGGGCATTCATTTCATGAACCCTGTTCCGGTAATGGAACTCGTGGAGTTGATTCGCGGCATCGCTACCGGTGATGAAGTTTTCCAGGAAGTGCGCACGTTTGTCGGCACACTCGACAAATCGGTGGCAGTGGCTGAGGACTTTCCGGCCTTCATCGTGAATCGCGTGCTCCTGCCCATGATCAATGAAGCCGTCTACACCCTGTACGAAGGCGTCGGCTCGGTTGAGGCCATCGACAAGGCTATGAAACTGGGGGCAAACCACCCCATGGGCCCGCTTGAACTGGCCGATTTCATTGGCCTCGACACATGTCTGTCGATCATGCAAGTGCTGTTCGACGGACTGGCCGACAGCAAGTACCGGCCATGTCCCTTGCTAGTGAAGTATGTTGAGGCTGGCTGGCTCGGCCGCAAGACACAGCGCGGCTTCTATGACTATCGCGGAGACAAACCCGTCCCAACCCGATGACGAATTGCCCTTCCGTCCGAATTGTGATCAACTGGACTTAAGGGGACCTAGTACGGGGGTGCTAAAAATGTCTGATGAACAAACATCTGGCCGCAGTGTAGCGGGCCTGGTTTCAATTCTGGGCTGGATCGCGGTCTTGGGCGGCACTGCGCTTGTGATATATGGCATCTATGCACTCATGCAGAGTGATTTTGGGCTTGCTGCCGGTGGGCCGCTAATGGCGGGTGGAGCGGTGACCATTGCGCTTGGGCTGCTGTCAATCATCAATGCCACAATGGCCAGGGCAATGGTGGACACTGCCAACAACACCGCCAAGCTTCTTGAATCAGGCGGGGTGAAGACTGCCAGGGCGAATCTGCCTGACACAAGCGATGCCGACTTGCCAGATCTGCCCGGCATCAAAAAGGAAACCTACGGCGACAATCCGGACATCGACGTTCGAGAAGTAGAGCGCATGTCCACCGACATTCCTGGCGATGCCAGGGACGATGATATCCCGCATTTCGAACCCGTAGCGCCCGCCCCGCCGCCAATCGTTCCCGATACCTCTGATCCCAGGGGCTGGCCATTAGCCATTGATGAATTCGATCTGGACGGACACCTTGCTATGACGCTGGAGGATGGCTCCATCGGAATCGAGACACCTCACGGCTGGCGTCGCCTGCGCAGTGTGGACGAAGCGCGCGCCTGGCTGTCACAGCAATGAGGCGATGAACTGGCCAGTCTGACGTCAGCAAAAATCACTGAGCTTCCGCGATTGCTGCCTTTACCAGATTGATTGCATCATCCCCAGCCCAGTCTGCAGGACCAACCAGCCTTCCGATCTCAAGGCCCTGTCGGTCGATCAGTATTGTCACCGGCAAACCGAAAGCCCCCAACCTATTCATTGCCTTGGATGTTTGATCCACATACAGCTTGAGATTGTCAGCTCCGATTTCCTTCAAGAATGCAGAAGAGACTTCCGCCCCCTTTAAGTCTACACTCAGGGCAATCACTTCAAAGTCATCGGACCCAAGCTCATCTTGCAGTTTCGCCAGATGCGGCATTTCCTTGCGGCAAGGCGCACACCATGTTGCCCACAAATTGACCAGCGCCACACGGCCTTTCCAGCCGCCAAGGTTGAGTGTATTGCCTTCGCCATCCTTGAATTCGCCGGCATCAGCCAATGTCCGTTGCGGTTTGAATACAAAAGCTGCCATACCACCTGTTGATAACGACTTGTCCAGTCGCATCGCACCCTTCCCGTCCGGGGCTTCGGCCACAGTCTGTCCGGATTCCAAAGCTTGCTGGTTGGCATTTTGTCCCATAATCGCGTAAACCCCGGCAAGCACCACCGCACAGACCGCCACAACGATGGCGAATCTCGGCAAGGAAGAATGTTGCTTGGCAGGCTTTTTGCTGGTCATGGTAACTCCAGATATTTTGACAGATCAGACTTTACAGGTTTCAGGCAGGTCACGAATGAAAAACAAGATGTGGGGCGGACGGTTCGAAGCAAGCCCCGATCAGATCATGGAACAAATCAACGCCTCTATCAGTTTTGACCAGCGGCTGTTTGCCCAGGACATTGCCGGTTCAATAGCACATGCTTCAATGTTGGGCGAATGCGGCATCATTTCCAAATCAGATGTCCGTGAAATCACCAGTGGTCTCAAGAAGATCGGCAAGGATATTGAGGCTGGGCAGTTCAAGTTTTCAACGGCGCTTGAAGACATTCACATGAACATTGAAGCCGCGCTGCGTGAACGTATTGGCGATGCTGCAGCACGCTTGCACACAGCCAGGTCTCGCAATGATCAGGTGGCGACAGACTTCAAGCTGTATGTGCGTGACTGCCTGGACATGTTCGATGCCAGGCTGACTGCATTGCAGAAAGCGCTGGCGACACAAGCATTGAACCACGCCGCAACCATCATGCCGGGCTTCACCCACCTGCAGACCGCACAGCCAGTAACTTTCGGACACCATCTGCTGGCCTATGTCGAAATGCTGGCGCGCGACCGGTCGCGCTTTGCCGACGCGCGCGAGCGTCTCAACGAATGTCCGCTTGGCGCTGCCGCACTGGCTGGCACGTCATTCCCGATCAACCGGAACATGACCGCCGCCGCACTGGGTTTCAGAGGTCCCACCCGCAATTCGCTGGACAGTGTGGCTGATCGCGATTTTGTGCTTGAAACTCTCGCCGCTGCATCAATCTGCGCCATGCATCTGTCGCGTCTGGCAGAAGAGCTGGTGATCTGGTCGACGCCGCAGTTTGGCTTTATCGCGCTGTCAGACCGGTTTACCACTGGCTCCTCCATCATGCCGCAAAAGAAAAATCCTGATGCCGCTGAACTGATCCGAGCCAAGCCAGGCCGCATCCTGGGCGCTTTCACCGGTCTTTTGCTGGTGATGAAGGGGCTGCCACTTGCTTACTCAAAAGACATGCAGGAAGACAAAGAACCGGCATTCGATGCCATCGATGCCCTGTCGCTGGCAATCAGCGCAATGACGGGCATGGTGAAGGACATGAAGCCAGACGAGACAGCCATGGCTGCCGCTGCGGGGGCAGGCTACTCCACCGCAACCGACCTCGCAGACTGGTTGGTAAGAAACCTTGCCATGCCGTTCCGTGACGCCCACCATGTAACCGGAACACTTGTTGCAATGGCCGAAAACAGAAAAATCGGCCTGGAACAACTGAACCTCGAAGACATGCAAAGCGTTGAACCTCGCATAACGGATGCACTCTACAAGGTACTGACGCCGCAGGCTTCCGCCAGTTCACGCAAGAGCTTCGGTGGCACTGCACCGGCGAATGTAAAACGTGAAGCAAAACGCTGGCTGAACAAATTGCAACGTTCTGGCAGTTGACCAAACATGATGGGAATGGGCATGCGCTGGCTGATCTTCTATCTGCTAATTGTTGCAGTCATCTGGTTGTTTATCCGCAACACGGGAATGCGCCGTGGTCTTCTGGCAACGGTTAGTGTTGTTTTCGCAGTCTTCATGCTGCTGTTCACCCTGACCGAGAAGGAAGGCGATACCGGATCGCAGACAGCCGAACAGTTTGACCAGGCACGCCAACGCGAAGCCAGCCAGTACACTTCGGCCAAACCATCCGATGTAGCGCTCGGCAAAACCTCACTCACCAATGCAACACGCACGCTCAATGACAGCAGCGGACGCCAGACCACCCAGCCGGACCTGTTTCGCTGGACTTTGAAAACCACCTTGTCGAACCGGCTGGATAGCGCCAGCATTGACACCGTGATGCTGCAGGTCAGGCTTTTCTCATGTCCGGATTTCTTCGATACACCGCAACAAGACGTGACGCCCACACTGCTTGCCGGCAATTGCACCCGTATTGGCACCCGTTCCCTGGGGCTCAATGCACTCGATCTGAAGCCCGGCGCCTCGCTTGACGCAGAACAACCGATCACCTTCCCGAACCAGCCCGAACCCCGCAATCCGCGTTACTGGATCGATGTTCAAACTGTAACCGCCACTGCAGGCACGCAATAGCTCGCAGCAATTGTCGCTTTGCCAGTGCGCGCGGTTTGGGTTACAACGTCCTTCACAGAAAAAGAGCGGTCGATTGGAAACAACCCATGACCTTTCGCAAGGTTTCAATACTACTCATGCTAGCGCTGGCTCTGACGGCATGCGGCAAAAGGGGTGCGCTTGAGCAACCCCCCGGCGTGGCTGCGCCCGACCCTGATGAACCTGCAGCAATTGACCCGCTGATCAAACCGTAATCCGGTTCACCCACCCTGGATTTTTGAACGCGACCTCGCTTGCCGCAACCTTACTGGCCCTCCCATGCATCATTTTTCTTACAAAGACGGCGTTCTGCATGCCGA
This sequence comes from uncultured Alphaproteobacteria bacterium, assembly GCA_963787895.1. Lineage (GTDB taxonomy): Bacteria > Pseudomonadota > Alphaproteobacteria > Rhizobiales > Aestuariivirgaceae > Anderseniella. The sequence continues at coordinate 176,217 of CAWBEX010000008.1, forward strand.
AGATGTCAGCCTTCCAGAGTTGGCCCAGGACGTCGAAACCCCATTCTACTGCTATTCAACCGCCACCCTGACCCGGCACTTCAATGTTTTGAAGCAAGCATTCAAGGACGTGGACCTGTTGATCTGTTATGCCATGAAGGCCAATTCAAACCAGGCCGTCATCAAGACACTCGCCGACCTTGGCGCAGGCATGGACGTTGTATCGGAAGGTGAGTTGCGCCGGGCACTGGCTGCTGGGGTCCCGGCCCGCAAGATTGTTTTTTCCGGTGTTGGCAAAACTGCAGCAGAAATGTCCTATGCGCTCCGTGAGGGCATCGCCTGCTTTAACGTGGAAAGCGAGCCGGAGCTGGAACTGCTGTCTTCGGTGGCTCAGCGGCTGGGTGAAACAGCCACCATATCCATTCGCGTCAATCCTGATGTCGACGCCGGCACCCATGCCAAGATCACCACCGGAAAGTACGATAACAAGTTTGGCATTCCGATGAGCCGGGCACGACAGGTCTACAAGCGCGCAGCAGAACTGCCAGCCCTTCGAGTATCCGGTGTTGACTGCCATATCGGCTCGCAGATAACAACGCTTGAACCCTACAAGAAGGCCTATGCATTGATGGCCACACTGGTACAGGACCTGCGTAGTGACGGTCATACCATCACCCACATAGATTTTGGCGGTGGCCTTGGCGTGCCATATCGCGGCAGCAATGACGTCCCGCCTCATCCGGACGAGTATGCCCGGGTTGTGAAGGACACATTGGGCGGGCTTGGATGCAGGTTTGTTATGGAGCCGGGCCGGATGATAGCCGGCAATGCAGGCATCCTGGTTTCCCGGGTAATTTATGTAAAGCACGGTGAAGGCAAAACCTTCATCATTGTGGACGCCGCCATGAACGACCTTGTCCGGCCAACGCTGTATGACGCCTGGCACGATATTCTGCCAGTGAAACAGCCAGACGCCAAGACACCAACGCAAATTGCCGACATTGTCGGGCCAGTGTGCGAGTCCGGCGACTACATGGCACAAAACCGTGAAATGCCTGCGGTTGAACCGGGCGACCTGATTGCAATCATGACGGCCGGAGCCTATGGCGCTGTGCAGGCCGGAACTTACAATTCCCGTGCACTGGTTCCCGAAGTGCTGGTCAACGAGGCGCGCTATGCCATTGTCAGACCGCGTCAGACATACGACCAGCTTATCGGCATGGACAGACTGGCAAACTGGCAACAGTAGGCAGGCGGAAAGATCCTGCCACCATCGCATCGCGTATTGTTGAACAGGAACAAGCGTGATGTGCTCTTGTTTTTGTCAAACTGTGCTAGGATGATCGTGCAATGAGCAGTGATCCGGCTACAAGACTTGCCAGAAAGATTACCCTCGCCAAGTCAGCGATCTGGTGGGAAAACCTGCTGTTGCGACTGTTTCCAGCAATGATGATCGCAGGGCTGGTATTGCTGGTGATTTTATCCGGCCTGCCGGTACTTGTGCCGGTCTGGTTGAAATTGTCCTGTCTGGGTGCTGCAGCAATTGCATTCATCTATTCGCTCAAGCGCCTGGGCACCCTGCAGTGGCCGAGCAATGACGCAGCGCTGGCCCGCATGGAAATCCGGTCAGGCAAACCGCACCGGCCAGCAACCAGCTGGACTGACACTCTTGCAGATGAAGCATCGGCCAGCCCCCGGCAAAAGGTCCTGTGGCAGGCGCACCGCGAACGAATGGCAAGACAGCTTGATGACCTGGCACCCGGACTGCCGCGCTCACCACTGCCGCGCATTGACCAGAACGCCCTTCGCAATGCATTGGCTGTCGCGCTGATTGCCGCCGGCATCCTGACTGCTGGCAGCTGGAAAGACCGGCTGCAGGTCGCAGTGTCGGCAACCGCCCCCGCGCCAGCAACCGCCATTGCCTTGGATGCCTGGCTCAATCCTCCAGCCTACACAGCAAAACCTCCGGTACTGCTGACCCGCCTGCTCTCAGACACTCAATCCGCGCCTGCCGTCATAACCGTCCCGTCTGGGTCAGAACTTGTGGCGCGTTTGAGTGGTGCCGAAGACCTCATCATAACTCTGATAGATCCATCCTCACCGCCGGACAGCCCTGTGATCTTGAAGGTTGTTGAACCTGAATTGACCAAACCCGGTGTTAACAAGGTCAAGGCGTCCTCTCGATCTCAGGAACTTCGCACCAGCCTTGAGCGGTCTGTCACTATATCCGTTTCTGGCAATGGTAGGGAGTTGGGGACATGGCCCGTCACGGTGGTGGCTGATCAGGTGCCTGTTATTACCATTCCCGAACCAATTCAGATTACCCCGTCAGGCGCTTTTTCATTGCCCTGGAAGGTTAGCGATGATTACGGCGTGACCTCTCTGGCCGGACGCATATCGCTGGATAAGGACAAGCTGGATAGCGCGAACATCGAAACAGACAGCGAGTTCCTGACGACCGCTCCAGAGTTCACCGTGTCAATGCAGAAGGTAAATCCAAAGCAGGCGGAAGGACGCAGTTTTCAGGATTTCACGGCACATCCCTGGGCTGGCCTGCCAGTGAACATGGTGCTCGCAGGCACCGACCACGCCGCCCAGACCGGCACAAGTGACGCCATATCGGTGACTTTACCGGAGCGCACATTTGCCAATCCTCTGGCCCAGGCACTGGTTGAGCAGCGCAAGAACCTGTTCTTCCAGCCGGACAATCAACGCGACGTCGTTCGCGCCCTGTCGGCATTGCTTGTGTGGCCTGACGGCATCATTGAAAAGTCTGGCATCTATCTCGGCATACGCCATGCTGCAGCCCAGCTCTACCGGGCCGGGAACTTCAAGGACACGAGCGCCGTGGCAGACCTGTTGTGGGAAATTGCCCTGTCGATAGAAAGCGGCAATCTGCCGGATGCCCTGAAGAAGCTGCAGGCCATCAAAAAGGAACTCGAAAAGGCGCTGGCTGAGGGCGCCTCTGAAGAACGCATTTCAGAGCTTATGCAGCAGATGCGCGAGGCAATGGATGAATTCATGCAGGCAATGCGCCAGCAGATGCAGGAGAACCAGCGCAACAATCCACAAGCCCAGAACCAGCAACGCGACAGCCAGCAACAGGAAGTTCGCTCGCAGGATTTACAGCGGATGATGGACATGATCGAGAACCTCGCCAAATCCGGCGCGCGTGATGCTGCCCAGCAAATGCTGTCGGAACTTGAAAACATCCTGCAAAACCTGCAGCCAGGCCAACAGCAAGCCACTCCACAACGCTCATCACCGATGGCGCGGATGCTCGACCAATTGTCCGACATGATGCGCCGTCAACAGCAATTGATGGACGAAACCTTCCAGCTTCCACGCAACGGCCAGCAACAGGGCAATGAGAACCAGTCGCAGATGCAACCCGGCGAGGAAGGTCAGGAACCTGGTGGACGCGGCCAGTCCGAACAGGCTGAACCTGGCAACGGCCAGTTGTCGCGTCAGCAACGCGACCTTGCCCAAATGCTCGAGCGGCTCATGGAGCAGATGCAACAACAAGGCTTGCAAGCTCCCGACGGCCTCGGACGCGCACAACAGGAAATGGGCGACGCCGCAGGTGAACTGGGACAAGGCCAGCGCGAAGAGGCATTGGGCAGCCAGGGCGAAGCCATGCGCGGCCTCCAGGACAGCGCACGCAACATGGCACAGCAATTGATGCAACAGGGAACCGGCAATGAAGGCAATGTCGGCCGGCACGGGGAAGGCCGGGGCGAACAACGAGACCCGCTGGGTCGACCGCTGCCCTCGCAAGGTGAGCAATATGGCGAACGCGAAAACATGGTTCCAAAGGAAGCCGATGTTGAACGTGCCCGCCGCATTCTCGATGCATTGCGCTCAAGAGCCAATGAGCCTGCCCGGCCAAAGCTCGAACTCGACTATATCGACCGCTTGCTGAAGGGCTTGTACTAGGCAGCGGCACAACATGCTGTAGCTTCTGCGCGTCAACAATATTTGGTTGCGTGTCCGCGGACATGCGGCCCTTGACCGGTGCTTTATTGCAATGTGCAGAAATGCACATATTCACGACAATCCAGAACCTAGTGTCGAAACCATCAGAAACGCCGGTGCCCTCCTCCCTGCACTTCCGGTGTTTCGAAATACCTCTCCCGGTTTCCCCTGGCCGGTCAGAGATAAAGAGCTGGCGAGTTACCCCTCGCTTGCCGGCTCCAAAACGGAGAAGGGCAGCCTTTCCCCCCGAGATGGCTGCCCTTTTCTTATTGTCAGCCCTCGATCTTGCCCGTCACGTGACCCACAAATGGCAGTTCACGAAATGCGTGGCCCATATCCATTCCGTAACCCACCACAAACCTGTCAGGACAATCAAAACCCTTGAAATCAGCGTCAAGCTCGGCCGCCCTGTGGCCCGGCTTGTCCAGCAGAACCGCCGTCAAGACACGTCGCGCGCCGCGCGCGGCCAAAAGGTCCTTCGCATATGCCAGGGTCCGCCCAGACTCCAGAATGTCATCAATCAACAGAACATCGCGGCCACGCACGTCTGTTTCGATATCGCGCATAACCTCCACTCGCCCGGACGATGATGTTCCTGCGCGGTAACTGGCCAGCATCATGAAGTCAACTTCAGGCGACAATCTTGCAACATGCATGGCGCGCAACAAGTCGGCGGCGAACACAAAACTGCCTTTCAGCACAGGGACTACGAGCAATCGCTCAGGCTTGCGCGCGGCAATGGCAGTGGCAATTTCCCGCACGCGCGCAGCTATCTCTGGTTCGGAAAACAGAACTTCAATGTTGTGACCATCAATTTGCATGAACGCCGCCCCGGTTTATTGAACCGGCTGAGAGTTCAACCGATTTCACCCGGTCTGGCAAAGCGAATTTCCACACTCTCCACACCCTCCGGTGGCGCTGCCAACCGGGTGATGAAAGGTGAAACCACACCGGCGCCAATTGGCTCCTTGCCGACACTGTTGAGCGTCCACGCATGCAACTGCGTACCTTCGCCATCCATCAGAATGAACCGCAATGGAGGCACCCGCCGGTCTTGATCAGTGATATTTGCAATGTTGCCACGCACCGCCAGTACAGCTTGCCCGTTGACCAGCATGTAGGCCGGTTGCACAGACGATATGTTGAGACCGTAAATGTTGACCGGCTTTCCGGCCATTTCATACAGCTTGGCAGCTGCAGGCGCGGCCTGAACAATGCGCTCCGGCATGGCAACAACCGCACCAAGAACCAGGCATATGCCGGCAGCCAGCCCGCTCCAGCCGCGCATCTGCGCACTGCGATGCGCCCGAGCAGCCTTCATCTTCTGCTCGGCCAGCCTTGCGGCACGAGCGATCTTGCGGGCTTCAGCAATTACCAGGGCTTCCGAGTCGTCGCTTGTCGCATTGTCTGCCCTCACCGCTTGAATGACGGGCAAGTCGCTGACATCTTCGGCATGACTTTCAATCCATCCGTGGCCACAAGATCCGCACCGCATGACGGTTGCGTCCGAACCTGCTCCATAAGGCAGGTCATACTTGGTTGCGCATGAAGGACATGAGACTATCATCAACTTAATCCGACTCCGTGATTCGGCACATACTGGTCACTGGGCTCTGTTCGACCGCAGGTTTGGCGGGACCGACAGCACCTTGCGTTTGTTATGCAACATTAAAGCGGTAATACGGTTAATTCGGCGTAAATGCCGGTAGAACGTGCAACCTTGAACTGGAAAGATCCTTGTCCATCGTCCGCCTGGAAAATGTCGGCTTGCGCTATGGCAGCGGCCCGGAAGTTCTGAAAGACCTGAACCTCACACTCGAAACCGGTTCATTCAGCTTTCTCACTGGTGCATCCGGCGCAGGCAAAACCTCTCTCATGCGGATGCTGCTACTGGCACTGAAACCAACACGCGGCATGGTGACCATGTTCGGTGAAAACACCAGCGCACTGCAACGCAACAAGGTGCCCGACCTGCGCCGCCGTATCGGCGTAGTGTTCCAGGAATTCCGCCTGCTCGATCACCTCACCACGTTCGAGAACGTGGCGCTGCCTTTGCGGATCCGCGGCGGCAAACCATCAGGCTACGAGGATAACGTGATGGAATTGCTGAGTTGGGTTGGTCTGGAGGCACATGCCAATGCCTATCCCCCGGTCTTGTCCGGTGGCGAGAAACAACGCGCCGCCATAGCCAGGGCAGTAATCTCCAGCCCCGAACTGTTGCTGGCAGACGAACCGACCGGCAATGTTGACCCGGAACTGGCTCTCAGGTTGATGAAACTGTTCAAGCAACTCAACAGGTTTGGCACGACCGTTCTGATCGCCACCCACGACACACACCTGTTTGAGACGATAGACGCACCCATTCTCAGACTGGAGAACGGGGGTGCGAAATGGCTATAGCACCTGGCACCAAAGGCCGTACCAAAGAGGTAGAACGCGAAGCAGCCGCCAGTTCCCCCCTGCGGCGAACGGCATCCAAGGTCATACCCGAGGCGACAGCTCCCCACATGACGTTGATGACCGCAATGGCTGCGATGTGCTACCTCGCCGTTCTTGCCATTGGGGCCTTGCTGATGACCTTCAATGCAGTAGGCGACTGGACCTCAGGCGTGGCCAGCGAAGTAACAGTTCAGATTGCTGCACATGATGGCGTCGATGTTGACGGTGACCTGGCAAAAGTTGCCGAGATTCTGCGGCAAACCAAGGGGATTGCAGGCATAGGTGTCGTTAGTAGAGAAGAGGCCAAGGCACTTCTGGAACCATGGCTTGGAAATGCCGGAGTTTTGGACGAACTGCCGATCCCACGATTGGTAACAGTGACGATCGACAAGGCGTCCCCGCCGGACTTCGAGCTGTTGCGGGCTGAGCTCGCTACCAAGGTACCCTCGGCTACGCTTGACACTCACCGGCGCTGGCAATCCGAACTGCTAAACATGGCCGACTCTCTGACCTGGCTTGCAGTAGCCGTGCTCAGCCTCATTGCTGCGGCTGCCATCCTTCTTGTCATTTACGCCACACGGGCCGCCATGGAAGCCAATCGGGACATCATCGAGGTGTTGTACCTTGCCGGCGCCAGGGACAGCTTCATTTCCAAGGAGGTGCTTTGGCGTTTCTTCCTGACCGGACTCAAGGCCGGGTTGATTGGTTCGTTTCTCGGCTTTGCCACTTTTGTATTCCTCGGTCTGGGTAGCGGCAGACTGGCTGGACCGGTCAAGCAGTTTCTCTATAACCCGACAGAAGTTGGCGGCAATTACCTCGCGTTTTTGGCAGTCCCGGTTGTAGCAACGGCAATATCACTGATCACAGCGCGAATTTCCATCACACGCGTACTTAAGGCCATGTTCTGAAACGGTTACATCGCCACACCCCGGTTTCTAGGTGCTTGCCGCGCAGTGCCGGTTCGGTGCAAGGTCCACCCTGGACAGGCAGTATTGACGGTGCGCCGTGAAACGATGATCGAGCAGACTGACAACACAACCCACTCAGCAGGTCAGCCAGAAAAGGGGCAGAACCATGCTGCTACCTTGTGGCTGTGCATGTGGATAATGCTGTGCGCCCTGCTGGTTGCGGCTGCCGGTTTTGCCTCCTTTACCGAAAAATCAAGAAAGCTCACCCAACCCCTGAAAGTCCAGGCTGACGGCATTGTGGTGCTCACCGGCGGACCGGAGAGGATATCCGCAGCAATTGACCTTCTGGAGAAGAAGGCAGCGCAAAGACTACTGATAACCGGTGTGCACCCGGACACTACTGCAGCGCATCTTCGCCGTATTTTCAAAGCCGACGCAGACTTGTTCAAGTGCTGTGTGGACCTGGACAAGCGAGCGCCCGACACTGAAGGCAACGCCAAAGAGGCAGCCGAATGGGCTGGCAGGCACAAATTCACCAGCCTTGTCGTTGTGACCAGCGATTATCATATTCTTCGCTCAATGATCGAGTTCTCACGGGCAATGCCACACGTAAAGCTTGTTCCCTACCCGGTTTCAGGCCGGGACAGCGGAGAGCCAACCCGCTCAACCGCCACCTTCCGATTGTGGCTCAACGAGTACATCAAATTTCTGCTCGCCATTGTGCGGGTCAATACGGCAGATTAGGCATATGGGTTTGGGACAAGACAAATGCTGATGCTGCGGTCTGTGACATTCAACATCGTCTTTTACCTCAACCTGATCCTGTTCCTGGCATTGGGTTTCTGGTTCCTTTTCACCCCACGCTCTTGGTCAATGGCTGCATTGAAAACATGGGCAAGGACTTCCCTGTGGCTGTTGAGGATCATCGTTGGAACCCGCATGGAGGTGCGCGGGCGTGAACACATTCCTGCAGGCGGAGGGCTGCTGGCTGGCAAGCATCAGTCGTTGTGGGATATCTTCGCCTTGCTGCCGCTGATGGCTGATCCAGCGCTCGTTCTCAAGCGCGAGCTCACCTATATCCCGCTATTTGGCTGGTTCTGTCTGAAGTTCAAGATGATTGCCGTCGACCGTACGGCCGGAGCCAGCGCCTTGAAAAGGATGGTTTCCGATGCCCGCGACGCCATCGAGCAACACCGCCAGGTCGTTATTTTTCCTGAAGGTACCCGCGCCGCAACTGATGCGGCGCCAGACTACAAGTCCGGCACTGCGGCGCTTTACATGCAACTTGGCAGTGCGTGCACACCATTTGCTCTCAATTCCGGTCTTTTCTGGCCGCGCCGCCAGTTCGTTCGCAGGCCCGGCACCATCGTTATCGAGTTTCTGCCACCCATCCCGGCAGGTTTGACGAGGCGGGAGTTCTCGGTAAGCCTTCAGGACACGATCGAAGCAGCAACGAAGCGGCTGGTCGCTGAAGGAAGGCAAAGCTAACCGTTTTCAAGGCGGAACAAAGATGGTACAATTTTCCAATGAACCATACCGCACTTGATCCCATAGCCCACGAAATCTGGGACATGAAATATCGCTTCAAGTCTGCCGACGGCAAAGCCATCGACAGAACGGTTGACGATACGTGGACGCGTGTTGCGAAGGCGCTTGCAGCTCAAGAACCCAAGAGGCACAGGGCGCACTGGCAAACGGCGTTCCACGAAGCCATGTCTGGTTACAGGTTTCTGCCGGCTGGCCGTATCATCGCCGGCGCCGGCACAGCCCGTTCGGTCACCTTGTTCAACTGCTTTGTCATGGGCACAATCGACGACGACATGTCAGCCATCTTTGACGGGCTGCGCGAAGCCGCGCTCACCATGCAGCAAGGTGGCGGCATCGGCCACGATTTCTCGACACTTCGCCCAAGGGGGGCACCAGTAAAGGGTGTTGGTGCAGATGCCTCTGGTCCGTTGAGCTTCATGGACGTTTGGGACGCCATGTGCCGCACCATCATGTCCGCAGGTTCGCGCCGCGGAGCAATGATGGCCACCATGCGCTGCGATCACCCCGACATAGAAGAATTCATAACCGCAAAGCACGATGCCCGTCGCCTGCGCATGTTCAACCTGTCAGTACTGGTGAGCGACAGGTTCATGACCGCCGTGAAGGCCGATGATGATTGGCCACTGGTGTTTGACAACGTGACTTTCAAGACGCTGCGCGCGCGCGAATTGTGGAACACCATCATGCGCGCCACCTACGACTATGCTGAACCTGGTGTCATTTTTATCGACCGCATAAATGCACGCAACAATCTCGGTTATTGCGAGACCATTCATGCGACCAATCCATGCGGGGAGCAGCCCCTGCCACCCTATGGCGCATGTCTGCTCGGCTCCATCAATCTTGCAATGTTTGTCACCAGGGCGTTCGAGGACAACGCTGTCCTTGACGAGCAGGAACTGACCCGCATCACCACCATTGCCGTACGCATGCTCGACAATGTGGTGGACGTGTCGAACTATCCTCTCGAGGCGCAAGCGAACGAGGCTCGTGCCAAGCGCCGCATCGGTCTTGGTGTGACCGGCCTTGCCAATGCCCTTGCCATGTGCGGTCTGCGCTATGGCTCTGAAGCAGCTGCCGCCAGGGCCAAGCAGTGGATGCACACCATTGAGCGTGCTGCATATCTTGCAAGCACACAAATCGCGGCAGAAAAGGGTGCGTTCCCGCTGTTCGACCAACAGGCCTACCTGAACTCCGGGCACGTCCGGGACCTCGATGATGATGTGCGCAAGGCCATTGCCAGCCACGGCATACGAAATTCCCTGCTTACATCCATTGCGCCAACCGGCACCATCTCGTTGTTCGCAGGCAACGTGTCGTCCGGCGTCGAGCCGGTGTTTTCGCTGAAGTACAATCGCAAGGTATTGCAGCCGGACGGCTCACACAGCATCGAACAGGTAGAGGACTATGCGTTTCGCGCCTTCCGTGAAATCAAGGGCGAGGCTGCTGCTTTGCCTGATTGCTTTGTGACCACGGCTGATCTTACCCCGCACGAACACCTTGTCATGCAGGCAGCTCTTCAAGCCCATGTAGACAGTTCCATCTCAAAGACAGTGAACTGCCCGAAAGATATTTCCTTTGAGGAGTTCAGCCGCGTCTATCTTGACGCCTTTGAAATGGGGTTGAAGGGGTGCACCACCTATCGTCCGAATGATGTCACCGGATCTGTCCTGTCAGAAGAACCAGCGCAACCCATGAACGGAACCCAGGATGCGCTGCCGCTGGAGGCACCTTCGCCGCCGGTCGCATCGCGTACCGGGGAGGACGGCATCTACTACATGCACCAACCGCTCGGCCGCGACCCGGTGCTGCCCGGCTTTACCTACAAACTCAAATGGGGAGACAGCGACCACGCCATCTACATCACGCTGAATGACATTGTCGAGCATGGCCGCCGTCGCCCATTCGAGATTTTCATCAACTCCAAGAACATGGAACACTACGCCTGGACGGTGGCCCTCACACGCATGATTTCCGCCGTGTTCCGCCGCGGAGGCGACGTAACCTTTGTGGTAGAGGAGCTGAAGGCCGTGTTTGATCCACGCGGCGGCCACTGGATGGAAGGGCGGTATGTGCCATCTCTTCTGGCAGCTATCGGTGGCGTCATAGAAAAGCACATGCTGGCAACCGGCTTCCTGAAGTCCACCGAATCTCTGGCCGGCATTGACCCGGCATCGCTCAATGCGCGCCGCTTGGCCGTCGGCGGCGATCCCCGCCCTGGCGGGTCATCGTGCCCCAAATGTGGCGAACTTGCCCTCACCTTTCAGGAAGGCTGTGCAACCTGTCTGTCCTGCGGTTACTCGAAATGCAGCTGATGTTCTTTTTTTGTTCTTGACATTTCAGGGCATTTGTTCCAATTTTGTTCTCACTGCTTGAGGAGAATGAAATCATGGGCTACAGCGCCGGTTTTGAGCTTGAGAATGAACTGATGGACCGCTTCTGGTACTGGACCGGAGCATCCGGCAAACGTTACATCCATTCGATCTATACAGCCGACAACTGCCCGCCGTTGCCTGGAGCTATCTACATCGTTGTGCAACGACATGAGGCTGGCACTCGCATTCCGGTGCGCATAGGCCGCTTCTCACCATTGTGGGATTTCCCATTGCCAGCAGACTTCGCAGGTCCGGGTTACGAGGTTCATGTTCATCTGCTCGCCGGCAGTGGTTGTGCAACCGCCAGTGCGTTCGATGATCTGGAAGCAAGCCTCGGCTTCGACGAAAACCGTGATATCACAGAAAGCGCTGCAGAACGCCCGGTCGGCACAACCGGCTTCACCGAACAGTCCCTGCCATTATTTGCCGGATTGGCCGCCTGACGAATAGGCTCTGGCCAGCGCCAGCACCTCGGACAAGTGCCCATCCTTGAGGCCCAGTTCATGCAGATGATCCAAGGTTGAGGAAATGTATTCGATGCATGGGCCCCCCTTGCCTTGGCCCTGCAAGACAAACGGCAGAAGTTCCTCCGCCGAGCGCTTACCTGCATATTGATGATGCTTCTGATCTACAAGATAGACCACAGCCTTGACCCGTTCCTGCCCGCTGTCGCGCTCTGCAATCATGTCACGCCAAACCTCTTTGTAAACCATCGTCACTTGCTCGCGAGCACGCAAATAGGCAAGCGTCTCATCACGAAGTTCCCCTTTGATCCGGTATCCGATACCCCTGCACGATCCCCCCTGATCAAGACCCAGTACCATTCCGGGCCTGTCCGGCGTGCCGCGGTGGACATGACTGTATATGCACAGCCTGCGATGCACTCCGCGCATGCTGGCAAGACACCGTTCACTAAATTCAAATCCTGGCCGCCACATCAGCGAGCCATAACCAAACACCCAAAAATCAGCACTCATCGAACCACCTGCAAGCCAATCGGCGGACAATTCGCCCATACAAGCTTTTATCCATCAACAAGCACATGATAAGTTGCGTGGAATCAAGACCCTTCCAGCAATTCAGGTCGCAGCATGAACGATCCACTTCAAGTCAAACAAACCTCTGCACTCAAAATGCTCACACCACTGTTCGGATTCCTCCTGATAGCAGCGGCATGGTCAGTTTATTGGTACATATCCCTTGGCCACGTGCAGCAAGCGGTCGCCCAGCTAAAACAGCAGGACCCAGGCCTTCAATGTGACAGCGAAGATTGGGGCGGGTATCCGTTTCGAATCAGCTTTGATTGCACTGGAGCCACCATTCCAGCCAAACCCAGCAAGATTGAAGCCAGTAAGTTGCGACTGATTATTCAGGCATGGAACCCTGGTCACGTGCTTGGGGCAGTTTTCGGCCCGGTCAAATATGATGGGGCAACCAGCAATGGAGAAGCCATTCGCTTCAGCTACAGACGCACCGACGACGAACTGGCACTTGCATCCCTGCTGGCCGAGAAACAGACGCTAACGCTGCATAACGGCAAGACGCTCCAGATTGCAAAAGTCAACGCCCATGTCCGTCCGGCCAAAACAGGCACCCAGTTTGAAGTTCTTGCCCAAGTTGAAGGTGTTTCCATCGATGAGCTTGTACTCGACAGTTTCAAGATCGACGGCAAGGTCGACCCTGCCAAAACCCAGAACGAGCAGCTCGACATATTGTCCGAACCGTCGGAATACCTGGACGCAATATGGATCGCGCAGCGGCTATTCGGACTAAATGATGATGAGATGAACGCGGCCCAGGCTGTCATCTCCCCCTTGCTCAAGGCCAACAACAACAAGCTGCCTGTCCGCCTTCAGGATGGCACGCTCTACTGGGGACCATTCGCACTGAAAAACTGAGCAGCCATGCCCAACACAGATTATTGCTTGCTCGGTGGGTTCCGGCGCCCGAAATCCGGTTGAGCGGTGTCCTGCCCGGCTTCGATAATTCTCTGCCTTATGCCGCGCGCGCGGGTAAATGTATCAAACAGCATATCCCCGTCACCCCATCTGATTGCACGCTGCAACGCGGTCAGATCTTCCGAGAAACGTCCAAGCAGTTCCAGAACCGCCTGCTTGTTGTTGAGATAGACATCGCGCCACATTGTCGGGTCTGATGCTGCAAGCCGGGTAAAATCACGGAAGCCACCTGCCGAATACTTGATCACTTCCTGCTGGGTCACCTCTTCCAGATCTGCAGCAGTAGTGACAATGTTGAATGCTATCAGCTGCGGCAAATGCGACGTGATAGACAGCACACGGTCATGATGCTCGGCGTTCATTGTCTCTACATTGGATCCACATGCACGCCAGAACGCAGACAGCCTCTCTATGGCTGCGACATCCGTCTTGGCATCCGGCGTGAGGATACACCAATGATCTTCGAACAATGATGCAAACCCGGAATCCGGCCCCGAGTACTCAGTACCCGCAATCGGATGGCCCGGCACAAAATGCACCCCCTCCGGCACATGTGGGGAAACGTCACGAATTATGGCCGCCTTCACTGAACCGACATCAGTGACAATCGCACCTTGCGAAAGCGCCGGCGCAATCTGCTTCGCGACGGCACCACAAGCCCCAACCGGAATGCACAAGATCACGAGATCAGCGCCACGCACCGCACTTGCAGCATCTTCATGCATACTATCGGCAAGACCAAGTTCCATGGCTCGCGCGCGTGTTGCTGCCGATCTGGAGAAACCCGATATGGATTTCGCCAGCTTCTCCCGCCGCATCACATGCGACAGTGAAGATCCGATCAATCCAAGGCCCAGCAGGGCAACTTTTTCAAATGGCACAAAACTCATGATGCTCTATGCCGCCATAAAATCGCTGAGCGCACTCAGCATTGCGGTGCATCCGTCGCCATCGCCAATCGAAATGCGCAGTGCTCCTGGCAGCCCATAGCCATCCATGCGCCGCACCACTACGTTGCGCGACATCAGGAACTCATCGGCCATTGCCGCAGTCTTGCCTGTTGATCCATCAAAATGCACCAGAACAAAATTGCCGACACTCGGCGTCACTCCCAGTCCCATCTGCCGAATGGCCGACGTAACCACAGGCAACCACTCATCGTTATGCTCCACTGCCTCGGCCAGGTGCGCCGCGTCGCGCACAGCCGCAACTCCGGCAGCAATCGATGGCATCGCAACATTGAACGGCCCGCGAATCCGGTTGAGAACATCAGCCACATTGGCCGGGCAATAGGCCCAACCAAGACGCAAGCCGGCAAGGCCGTACGCCTTGGAGAATGTTCGCGTCATAACAACGTTCTTCGAGGAGGAAACAAGTTCCAACCCTGCCTCATAGTCATTGCGGCGAACATATTCTGCGTAGGCCGCATCAATCACCAGCAAACATTCAAGTGGCAACCCGGCATGCAGCCTCTTCACCTCATCAAACGGAATGTAGGTGCCGGTCGGGTTATTGGGATTTGCCAGGAACACAATTCGCGTGCGCTCTGTCACAGCCTTGAGGATTGCATCCACATCGGCCACCAGGTCGCGTTCAGCGACAACAACCGCAGTTGCTCCATTGGCCTTGATCACGATTGGATAAACAAGAAACCCGTGCTCGGTGTAGATTGCTTCATCGCCCGGCTGCAAAAATCCGCTTGCCAGCAGGTTCAGCAGTTCATCAGAGCCCGCCCCGCAAACAATGTTGGCAGCATTGATGCCATGCACTTCCGCAAGAGCCTCGCGTAGCTCTGTGCAAGATCCGTCAGGATATAGCGCCAGGTCCTGAGCACATGAATTGTAGGCCCGTATCGCTGCCGGACTTGGCCCCATGGGAGATTCATTCGACGACAGCTTGTGCACCTTGCCCGAACCCTTGGTTCCGGATTTGCCCGGCACATAGGCCGCAATTTCCAGAACCCCGTCACGCGGGCGGGGCATGTTGTTGGCTTGGGTCATTCTTCACTCATCCCCATCGGGCTCGGATACCGTCCAAGCAATTTCAACTTCAGCCCGGCATTACCCTTGAGGCTCACAAGAGGCTGTTCCGAAATGCTCATATATCCTGGCAAAGCCGTAAGGTGAACATCATCGGCAAGTTTCAGGTGCCAGACCGGCTTGGGTACAAAGTCCCTTGGCAGGTGTCCGCTTGTCAGGACCAGCGTCTCGTCCTCACCGGTCGGCTCACTGACCGCGAACCCAAGCACCACCAATCCGCGTGACGGATTGTTGGACCCGGCAGGCAGCACACCGACCACCCGCGCAGAAGCCGATGAATCCAGCTTGGACAGCGCCTGCACCCAGTTCAGTTTCACAGGGAGCACAACCAGGACCGGCTCCGTTGCCGTCATGGCTTCAAGCGCAGCCTTCAAGGACGTTGCTTTCTGCACCGGCACCATTGATGCAAAAAGGTCAACGGCAGCGCGATGTCTTGTATCATTCATGACTTCGGCAATGGTGATGATGCGGACATCCGCCTGCGACCTCACGGAGGCCGACATGATAGCTCGCCAGATGCGCTCAATAACACCGCCTGGCACACCGTTGCCCGCGCGCTCCACAAGCGTGCGCATGATGATTGCTTCACGGCCAGGCCGATAAGGCATCTGACCCGATTGCGGGCCTGACGCCTTTGCATGTCGCACCTTCTGCGAGGCAGCGAAGCGCGCGCGCAGCAAATCCACCAATTGCTGGTCAATGGAATCGATCTCCTGCCGGATCGCTTCCAGTTCAGATTTTTGAAGTGTCGGTCTATCCATGCGCCGGTATCGCAAGACTCGCAAACATTTTCCCGGCAGCGGCCATCGCTGCCTGTGGATGCAAACTTCTAGAGACGCAAGCGTCAAAAATCAAAGGCAAACGCATGTCCTTGCCCTGCTACAGATCCAGTTGTTGCAGCTGGCCACGTGAAACCGCGGTTCGGGCTGGCTGCGGAAGCATACTAGGTCGCAGCACCGGCACCAGTTGCCGTTTTTGTTTGGCACCCTTGATTGCGTAAACCTGCTTGATGGCTTCTACCATGATCAGGCCTGAAAAACCGGGGCCTGTCCATGAGCCTGCCCTCTCCCACAACGTGGCGCTTCGCACCATGAACGACCGTGCACTTGGCGGCATGAACAACATGGACGTCCACCCGGACGGAGAGAACTGCGCATCGCGCAGCAGGGTCGTAAGCTGCCCCCGGGAGAAGGGACGACCATGACCAAACGGAGTATGGTCGAATCTGGCCCAAACCCCCCGCCGGTTGGGCACAATGATCACAGCCCTGCCTTGCGGGGCAAGAACCCGCCACAACTCCCGCAACATATCAGGCATCTGGTCTGTGAGCTCCAGACCATGCACCACCAACGCCAGATCAACGCTGCCATCAGCGAGTGGCAGGCAGGCTTCATCAACCAGGGCACTGGCTATGTCACCACTGGCCGGCCAGTGAACCACTCCCTGGCGGGCCGGCATCATCGCCATGATGTTGGCATCCTCGTTCTGCAGCACCTCCAGATATGGAGTACAGTACCCCAGCCCGAGGATGTTTGCACCTCGAACGCCACGTACGCGAAGCTTCAGGCGGGCCGCTATGATGCGGCGCGTTGCCTGACCGAGCCCGCTGGCGTAAAACTCCTTGAGATCAACAACGTCCATGATGGCATAACCCTAGCTCAAACCCGCCTCTGCGCAACAGGATCAAAATGACCTCTTTGAAAATTCATTTGTTTCCCGCCCTCAATGACAACTACGGCGTACTGATGCACTGCCCGGAAACAGGCGAGACAGCATCTATCGATGCCCCTGAGGCCGCAGCCGTGCGCAAGGCGCTGGTAGATACCGGATGGAAACTCACCCACATACTGATTACGCATCATCACCACGATCATGTCGGCGGTATTGAAGAGTTGAAATCACATTTCAATTGCAAGGTTGTCGGCAGCTCTCGGGAACCCAATTCATTACCCGGCCTGACGGATACAGTTGAGCCTGGCGGTACCTATGACTTTGCAGGTCACATCGCGCGTATCATAGCCACACCCGGTCACACGATCGGTCATGTAATATGGCACTTTGCCGAAGACGGCATTGCGTTTACCGGCGATACCTTGTTCACACTCGGTTGCGGGCGCGTGTTCGAGGGAACCATGGAGCAGATGTGGCAGTCCATGCAGGTGTTCATCGCCATGCCCCCGGAAACTGTGGTCTATTCAGGTCACGAGTACACCGAGGCCAACGCCCGGTTCGCATTGTCGCAAGAGCCTGACAATCAAGCGCTCCGGCAAAGGGCGCAAGAGATCGAGGCTTTGCGGGCCGCCGGCAAACCAACAGTACCTACAACCATAGCAGACGAGCTTGCCACCAACCCGTTTCTGCGTGCCGGATCAGCTGAGCGGTTTTCTGAAGTGCGCAAGGCCAAGGACAACTTCTAGACCATCGCGGCGTAGATGAACGCCCCGTAGCCAGCCAGGAAGGCAAATCCAACCCGCTTGCCGAACCGTTTTGCGAAGGCGGCAAGGATCAACAGCAAGAGCGACACTACAATCATGATCGGTATGTCGATCTGCAACATATTGGCAGAGACCGGTATCGGCGCAATGATTGCTGTAGCGCCGGCAATGCCGAGAATGTTGTATATGTTCGAACCCAGAACATTCCCCAACGCGATCTCGGAATGCCTGCGTACCGCAGCAATGATCGATGTGGCAAGCTCAGGCAGAGAAGTGCCCAGTGCAACCAGCGTGAGCCCGATGACCTCATCCGAAACCTCAAGTGCCTTGGCAATTACAATGGCGTTATCAACCAGAAGTTTAGCGCCCAGAATAACCGCTGCTGTACCGCCGGCTACGAACAATATGTCGAGCCATACTGTCTTGGAGGGCTCCGGCAGGTTATCGTCATCTTCGTTTGGTACATTGCTGCCATTTCGTTCGGCAAACAGCAGATACCCCATGTAAGCCAGCAACAAGGCAACGAAGATGAACCCCCAGGCACGCGACAGCACACCTGAAAAGCAGGCAACGCCGAGAAGCCCTGCAGTTGCTACAACCATGATGCCATCGCGAAACACTGCTTCCCTGGAACATACAATTGGATAGATCGCAGCACCCGCCCCCAGAATCAGCAATATGTTGGCAACGTTCGAACCTACTACATTGCCAATTGCAATGCCTGGAGCACCAGCCAGAGCGGCCTGGATGGATGCAACGAGTTCCGGGACAGAGGTACCGAAGCCAACTATGATGATGCCAACCACAAGGTGTGACAAACCAAAACGCAGCGCTACCGCTGCCGCACCGCGAACCAGAAGCTCACCACCGGCAAGCAGCAGGATAAACCCCGCCATCAGACCCATATAAGACATCAGTCAACCCTTGGAAATTCGCCGAACCGGCTCCACGCTTCGATTTTGGGAAGGCTTGTTAGAGATAGAAAAGGGCAGTGGTGACATAAACCACTGCCCAATAACAAGTCTCGGCCGATACAGGCTTACATCATGTACTGGCCGCCATTCGCACTGATGGTCGACCCTGTGATGAAGCCCGCATCATCTCCA
This sequence comes from uncultured Alphaproteobacteria bacterium, assembly GCA_963787895.1. Taxonomy (GTDB): domain Bacteria; phylum Pseudomonadota; class Alphaproteobacteria; order Rhizobiales; family Aestuariivirgaceae; genus Anderseniella. Next base: position 194,979 of record CAWBEX010000008.1, read on the forward strand.
ACCAGAAACAGCACACACTTGGCGATCTCTTCCGGTTCACCCAGCCGTCCGACGGGGATATGCGGCAAAATGGCCTTGTCGAGCACATCCTGCGGGATGGCACGCACCATTTCAGTTCCGATGTAGCCCGGGCAAATGGCATTCACGGTTATACCCTTCTTGGCGCCTTCCTGTGCCAGCGCCTTCACGAAGCCAATGTCGCCAGCCTTGGCTGCAGAATAGTTGGCCTGTCCCATCTGGCCCTTTTGACCATTGATGGATGAAATGCAGACCACTCGGCCAAAACCGCGCTCGCGCATACCTTCCCAGACGGGTCGTGTCATGTTGAACAGAGAATTGAGATTCGTGTTGATCACCGCATTCCAGTGTTCCGGCGTCATCTTGTGGAACATGGCATCCCGCGTGATACCGGCATTGTTGATCAGGATGTCGACAGGACCAAAGTCATTTTCGATTGTCTTGATTGCGGACTCACAAGCGGCGAAGTCACCCACGTCCCATTTCATCACCTCAATGCCGGTTTCAGCCTTGAACTTTGTCGCCGCCTCATCATTACCGGCATAACTGGCAACTACCTTGTAGCCAGCATTTTTCAATGCCTTCGAGATGGCAGCTCCGATTCCGCGCGTACCACCTGTTACAATTGCTATGCGTGACATATCTGATTCTCCCTGACTGTGTCGTTTTAAGCTGTTCAGTCGCGCTCAACACACAACGCTACACCCATACCGCCGCCGATACACAAGGTGGCAAGGCCCTTCTTTGCATCACGCTTCTGCATTTCATGTAACAGCGTCACAAACACGCGGCAGCCGGATGCCCCGATCGGATGTCCAATCGCGATAGCGCCGCCGTTGACATTGACGATGTCCGGGTTCCAGCCCATGTCCTTGTTGACCGCGCAAGCCTGAGCGGCAAACGCCTCGTTGGCTTCAACCAGGTCTAGGTCATCGGCCTTCCAGCCAGCCTTCTTGAGGGCAGCTCTCGATGCTGGAATTGGGCCGCTGCCCATAATAGCGGGATCAACGCCCACATTAGCCCAGGAGGCGATACGAGCAAGTGGCGTCAGGCCGCGAGCCTTGGCTTCCGCGCCACTCATCAGAATAACAGCAGCTGCACCGTCATTGATACCCGATGCATTACCAGCCGTGACAGAGCCTTCCTTGTCGAACGCCGGGCGCAACTTGCCCACCTGCTCCATCGTCACGCCGTGCTTGATGTACTCGTCATCCTCAACAATGACATCACCTTTGCGCGTTGAAATCGTCACCGGTGCAATTTCGTCCTTGAACCTGCCAGCCTTTTGGGCAGCCTCTGCCTTGTTCTGTGAGGCCACCGCAAACTCATCCTGCTGCTGGCGTGTGATCTGCCATTGCTTGGCAACGTTCTCTGCCGTTGTCCCCATGTGATAGCCGTTGAACGCATCCCACAAGCCGTCCTTGATCATCGTGTCGATCATCGTGTAATCGCCCATCTTGACACCATTGCGCAGATGCTGGCAGTGCGGCGCCTGGCTCATCGATTCCTGTCCGCCGGCAGCAACGATCTTTGCATCACCACTCGCGATCTGCTGCATGCCAAGCGCCACTGCGCGAAGACCCGAACCGCACAGTTGGTTCATGCCCCATGCAGGGCTTTCCACCGGAATGCCGGCGTTGATGGCGGCCTGGCGAGCCGGGTTCTGGCCTGCGCCTGCCGTGAGTATCTGCCCAAGGATGACTTCATCAATGTCTTTACCCTCAAGGCCTGCACGCGCCATCACGGCCTTGAGCACGGACGAACCCAAATCAGAGGCCGCCACCTGACTCAGCGCTCCATTGAAGGATCCAACTGGGGTGCGGGCAGCGGCAACAACTACAACATCATTATCTAGGCTGGACATTTGAATACCTCATGGGTTCTTGTGAACGGCGGTGCGAAGATGTCGCTTATCTGCCTTAAAGACAACCATTGTGCAATGCACAATTAGTCGCGGTTTGAGCAACTGCAGCACTGGAGCAAGCCTGCCGAACTCTAGCAGAACCCAATTTTTTCACCCGCGTCAACGGCAACTCCGTTTACGGCATTTCTCGACAAGCCGTCACACTCGTGTATATGCTGCAATGCAAAGCTGCTCCGTGCAGGTGCAGTATCCATACAGACCCGAATTCAAAGCAGCCTACATGTCCGAAAAAAAGATCGATCCGATCATCATCAAGAAATACGCCAACAGACGGCTCTACAATACCTCAAGCTCTGTGTACGTCACACTTGATGATTTGTGTCAGATGGTGAAGGAGGGTCACGACTTCGTCGTCCTCGATGCGAAGTCTGGCGATAATATTACCCGTCAGGTGCTGACACAGATTATATTCGAGGAAGAGGCGAAGGGTGAGAACCTGCTGCCGATTGATTTCCTGCGTCAGCTCATCCGCTTCTATGGCGACAGCATGCAGGCATTTGTGCCCAGCTACCTCCAGTACTCAATGGAAAATCTGACCCGTGAGCATGAACGCCTGCGCGAGCAGATGATGGGGCCGGCGGGTTCTGAAATGCTCAAAACGGTGGAGGATCAAGCACGTAACAACATGGCGATGTTTCAGGAAGCCATGCAGATGTTCAACCCGTTCTCTGCAATTCCCGGCATGACGGGTACTCAAGGCACGAAACCTGATACGCAACCAGAACCGTCCGGCACGGATAAACCGGCACCCCGCGCTGAAGCAGGCAGCGGCGGTAACGATCTTGACGACCTTCGTCAGCAGATCAAGTCAATGCAATCCCAGATCGAAAAGCTGGCTGGCAAGGATTGATCTCGAACTTGTCTAGATCGAGTCAAGTATTCCGATTGCAGACTTGAGCAACTGCAGATCAGGTGCATCTCCAGAAACTTCGCCAGAAGGTTTGTTGCCGTCGCTTTCGTCGCAGTCAGCTTCAATAGCTAGATCTGGTTCAATGGACGTGCTCGCCACAACCTGATTTTCAGCTCCCAACGGCATGTTTGGCAAGTCTGCTAGTACAGCAGCAGTCTCGGTTGCAATATCGACAACGTCAGCAGGTCTGTCGAGCTTCGACAGCACCAGGTGGAAATGATCCGGTGAGACCTTGCCTATCAAGAAGCCCTGCAGGTAATCAGCGCCGCATTCACTTAATACAGTAGCATCAGCTTCGTTTTCGATATGCTCTGCAATGACCTGGCAACCAGCTGCGTGGGCGGCTCCAATGGCAGCCTTCAACAGCGCTACATCTGCCGGCCGTTCGGAAATTCCAAGACAGAGCTTGCCGTCAAGCTTCACCAAATCGACATTGGCCAGCACTTCAGGGTCCACCCCATTGCTGAGATAGCCGCTGAGCGCAATTCGACACCCAAGCGCGCGTAGCTGATTGAGCAATTTGCAACAACCCATCTCAAGATCGCCAGGGCCGATATTTACTTCAGCACACAATCTGTTTGCAGCATCGCCTGCATCTGCGACAAGCTTCACAATGCGGGCCAGCGCATAGCCGTTTTCTAGCGAAACCCGTGATATGTTGAAGCTGACAGCAACATCACTACGCTTTTTTACCAGTTCCAGATTGGACCGGCACACCATGGCATCAATCATGTGCATGAAGCCGAGCTTCTCAGCCAGCGGGATCAAATGCGCCGCCGGAACGATGTCGCCAGACAACGTCCGCATCCTGAGCAGACTTTCATACATAACCGTCTCGCGCCCATCCCTGGTAACGATAGGTTGATGCCACAACGTGAACCGTTCGCTGTTCAGCGCTTCAATGATTTCGTTGGCATTTTGCCGGTTGCGGTTGTGCGTGTCCGCACGATGAGACGAGTGCTGAACTGCCAGGTGCCAATGTTGCTCGCTGTTGCGCGCCAGTGCATTGGCGTCTTCCGCAAGCGCCATAGCCTCAGTTGCATCGTCTGTTGCAAGCGGTATCACTATGCCGCCAACCGAAAACTCAACCCATACCGGACCATGTGGAGTGGCGATGGCATCATCACGGATTGCAGCCATGAACCTCTGACTGGCCACCTGAATCTGCTCACTGGTACATTCGCGCAGTACAATCGCCAACCCGGTCTGGGATGTCCGGCCCAGTGTATCAACGCCCCGCATGACAGATCGCAATCTTGCGGCCACTGCCCGGATGACCTCCGGCACAACTTCAGAACCAAATGTCTCGGTTATCTTGTGAATATTGGAAACAGAACCCACCAGCAGACCACTGCTTTGTTCTTGATGCGCAAGCAGACTTGACAGCAATTCCAGTATGCCTTCACGCGAGGCAAGGCCAGTTTCAGTGTCCGTCAGCCTGCTGCCAACATTTGCATCTTCAGCCCCCGACTGTTTGCGCACCAGCGCAATGACCTCAATTGTCTCACCGGTATCCGAACTCAACACCCAGCCATGCTCTTCAATTGCCACTGCGCCCGCGCTTGCCGCATCAGGGTGCAACATGTAGCTGGTGTGGTATTTGATGCCGTCGCCATCATCAGGCTGCAGGTTGTCGAAGATCAACTCTTCGCGCGCGCTGCGGTTGTCCGGATTGACCAGGTCGCCAAGCGCCGCCCCGGTGCGTGGCAGCTCGGAAGCAGCACACCCCAGGACCTCTGCAGCATTGCTGCTCCATGTCAGATTGCCAGTTAATGTATTCCACTTGTAGGCCGCATAGCCTGTACGAATACAAGCGTTGCGCAACAATTCGAGATCCGAGATACCTCTGGCTTTTGCCAGATTGTCGAATACGCTGCCGGACACTTCAGGCTCCAAGCCACTGTCACCGTCCGGATTTCTGGATTCTGCCGTTCCCTTGGTCAACACGAGATACGCCCCACAACTAACAATTCCCATACCCACTAATAGCCGGGCATCATAGGTCGGAATGCTTAATGAAAGGCGAACCTGCGGACCACAGACGGGTTTGCGGATTGGCGTTCAGTAGCCAGCCGCAAATCCATCCTTGCGCGGCTCGGAGCCGGCACACAGGACCCCGCTGTCCGGATCAATGGCAATAATTTGACCGCCGCCATATGGTTCATCCACCGTGTGAACATCATGCCCCAGCGCTCGCAAGCCTGCTGCAACGTGGTCCGGCACTCCTTGCTCTATGCCCAATCGGCCGTCCTCGTGAAATGCACGCGGAAACTCCAGTGCCTCCTGCGGATCCATGCCGTAAACAAAGCGGTTCAACATCATCGCCACATGCCCCATCGGCTGATAGGCACCCCCCATGACGCCAAAGGACTGCACAATCCTGCCATTCTCGCGCACCATTGCAGGAATGATGGTATGCAGCGGCCGTTTGGCCGGGCCAATGCAGTTTGGATGGCCCGCTACAGCCGAAAACCCTGCGCCTCGGTTCTGCAAGATTATACCCGTACCCGGCGTGACGATTCCCGAGCCAAAGCCATGATAGATTGAGTTGATGAAGGACACTGCCATGCGGTCCTTGTCCACCACACTGAGATACACCGTGTCAGAGCCAGGCAATGGAACCACTTGTTCCGGTTCAGGAATGACGCGATCCATTGATATCTGCGCCGCCAGCTTGTCCGTCATCTTGTCGCTGAGAATTTCATCCACCGGCAAATCGGCAAACTCAGGGTCTGCGATATGCCGGTTGCGGATTACCCACGCCAACCGGATCGCTTCGACTTCCAGATGCCGGCGTTCAACGCTTTCAGGTGCATATCGGGCGAGATCGAACCTGCTGAGGATGTTCAATGCAACCAATGCTGTCAGCCCGGTCCCGTTCGGTGGTATCTCGAGAATTTCCTTGCCCTGGAAGGTCGTGCCGATCGGCTCAACCCAGCTTGCCCGGGTTCCAGCAATATCCTCCATGGTCAGAAGGCTGCCTTTGGCCTTGAGCGTCGTGACAATGTCTTCTGCCACTGCACCCTCATAGAAACCGGCCCGGCCTTTCTCCGCAATGACACCAAGGGTGCGCGCCAAGGCTGGACATTTGATCATCTGACCCGCAGCTGGCGCCTTGCCGTCTGGCAGATAATGCATCCTGCCGCCTTCGTCCGCACCAATGAAATCAGCCAGGCCGGCCCAGTCGCTTGCGGTTCTTGGCCCGACGGGATGCCCGTCCTGTGCCAGCGCTATGGCTGGTTGCAGAACATCACCCAGAGTTTTGCTGCCAAACTTGTCAATCAACGCCGCCCAGCCATCTACTGCGCCAGGCACGGTCACCGCATGAACGCTGGTTGTTGCAATCTCCTTCAAGCCAGAAGCTTGCAACCACTGAGCGGTTGCATGGGCGCTTGATCTACCGGATGCATTGAGTCCGCTCACCTCACCTTGCGCATTGCCGACAAGTGCAAAGCAGTCCCCCCCGATTGCAGTCATTTGCGGTTCAGTCACACACAACACAGCCGAAGCAGCAATTGCAGCATCAACAGCATTGCCGCCGGAACGCAGCATCTCGATTGCGGCAAGCGATGCCTGTGGTGAAGAAGTTGCGACACAAGCCTGCGCCGCATACACCGCTGATCGACCAGAGGTATGAAAATTTCTCATAGCGAGTGCCTTTTCGTCATCTATTGGCAGGACTTGCCGGTTGGGCTTAATAGTTGAGTCTCAAGCTAGGCCTTAAGTGTGTTTGGTCAAGTCCCAAGAACACCGTTTCACGCTTCAAAATGCTGGCAAAAGCGTCGCAATCAGACACCAAAGTTGGCAAAAACAAGCTAGTTTATCAGTATCAAAGCCACTCAGCCGGCTGTCAGGAGGAATTGAACATGGCAAAAATCAAATCAGACATTGAAATCGCTCGCGAAGCGAACATGAAACCGATCAAGGAAATCGCTGCAAAAATTGGTATCGAAGAGAAAGATCTCATTCCATATGGTCATACCAAGGCAAAAATATCTGCAGATTTCATCAAGTCGATCCAGTCCCAAAAGGACGGCAACCTGATTCTCGTGACTGCAATCAATCCGACACCGGCAGGTGAAGGCAAGACAACCACAACTGTCGGCCTGGGTGATGGCTTGAATGCCATCGGCAAGAAAGCCATGATCTGCATCCGTGAAGCTTCGCTCGGGCCGAACTTCGGCATGAAGGGTGGTGCTGCTGGTGGTGGCATGGCCCAGATTGTGCCGATGGAAGACATGAATCTCCACTTCACAGGCGATTTCCACGCAATCACGTCTGCCCACAACCTGCTGTCGGCGATGATCGACAACCACATCTACTGGGGCAATGAGCTGGACATAGATCTGCGTCGCGTCGTATGGCGCCGTGTCGTTGACATGAACGACCGTGCTCTGCGCCAGATCACCTGCTCGCTCGGCGGCGTTGCCAACGGGTTCCCGCGCGAAGCCGGCTTCGACATCACAGTTGCCTCGGAAGTCATGGCCATTCTCTGCCTTGCAAAAGACCTTGGTGATCTGGAAAAGCGCCTCGGCGACATGATCGTTGCATATCGCCGCGACCGGTCTCCGATTTTCTGCCGGGACATCAAGGCAGCTGGCGCCATGGCAGTCCTTCTCAAGGACGCCATTCAGCCAAACCTGGTGCAGACGCTGGAAAACAACCCGGCCTTCGTGCACGGCGGCCCGTTCGCGAACATCGCACACGGCTGCAACTCGGTTGTCGCGACAACCACTGCCCTGAAGCTGTGCGACTACGTGGTGACCGAGGCAGGCTTTGGTGCAGATCTCGGCGCTGAAAAATTCATGAACATCAAGTGCCGCAAAGCTGGCCTGTCTCCGAAGGCCGTAGTCATTGTTGCCACTATCCGCGCCCTGAAGATGGGCGGCGGCGTTGCCCGCGCTGACCTGGGCGCAGAAAACGTCAAGGCTGTGGCAGAAGGCTGCGCCAACCTTGGCCGTCACATCGAGAACATGAAGAACTACGGCGTGCCGGCAGTTGTCGCCATCAACCACTTCATCACCGACACCGATGCGGAGGTGCAGGCAGTAAAGGACTTCTGCAAGGCACAGGGTGCAGACGCCGTATTGTGCCAACATTGGGCCAAGGGTTCTGAGGGCACCAAGGATCTGGCAGAAAAGGTTGTTGAGATCATTGACAGCGGCAAAGCAGCTTATAAGCCCCTTTACGAAGACAAGCTCAGCCTGTTCGACAAGATCGACATCATTGCCAGGAAGATCTATCGCGCTGACAGCGCTGTGGCCGACGGCAAGATCAAGGAACAGCTCAAGCAGTGGGAAGAAGCAGGTTACGGCAATCTGCCAGTCTGCATGGCCAAGACACAGTACTCCTTCACCACCGATCCTAGCGTGCGCGGAGCTCCAACCGGCTTCGACATACCGGTGCGCGAAGTGCGGCTGTCAGCCGGCGCGGGCTTCATTGTCGCCATCTGCGGTGAGATCATGACCATGCCGGGCCTGCCCCGCAAGCCAGCCGCTGAGACTATCATGCTCAATGAAGGCGGCCAGATCGAAGGGTTGTTCTAAGGCCCAAGTTACCGGATGAACCCAGGGCGCGGTGGCCATGTTGCTGCCGCGCCCTTTGTCTTTTCTACACCACACCATGGCGCGCCCGCGCGCGCGCATTCACGGCCGCCGATCGTTGACCCATGATGACAGACAGCATAACTGCCGCCACGATGATGCCCCCACCGATAAAATCTTGCGACGCTGCCTTTTCACCGATTGTGATGTAGCTCCACAATGGATTCAGCACAGCATCCAGAAGCACGATAAGGCTTGCAATGACAGCCGGTATTGAGCGGGCTGAGCGGGCAAACAAAACGATCGGAAACGCGAGTTGCACCGCTCCCATCAGCGCAAGCACCATCATCTCATGCGCCGTGACATTGAAACCATCGCCCCAGATACCGGCCACAATGAATACACCCAAACCACCCAGAACCATGGCTGGCACCATGTCGACATTGCGATAACGCCGCAATGTGTTCACCTGCAATGCCCAGCTGACCGAACATGCCAGTGCAAGCAGGTTGCCGGTCAGATTGCCAGCCTGCATGCCGTCACGCACAATGAACGCTACTCCACCCAATGCCATGAACGCCGCCAGCCAGGTTGCTTTCGACGGGCTCTCGCCATTCATGGCGCGGCTCAACAGGGCGGTGAATACAGGCGCCGTAGCAACCAGGCATGAGACGTTGGCAGTCGACGCCATGGTCAGCGCAGTTACGTACAGCGTTGACCCAATCGCAAAAAAGCCGCGGCACCAAATAGAGCCACCAGCGGAACTTCAGCCACCTTGGCTGGCAGTTGTGATCGGTAGCGAAACGCCAGCCACGCCACCAGCGCCAATGCCATGAACAGCCCGCGCCAGCAATTGATCTGCCACCCTGTCAGCCCAGGCAGGTGGCGGACAAATGCGCCTGACAAACTCCAGCCGACGGTGGCCACAGCCGCAAGAACAACACCCGTTGAATAAGACTGCTCCTGGTTCAAATGCGCCCTGCCGTCAAAGTAGTTGCCCTTACGCGACTATGCGCCAGAACTGCGAAAAGCCGGAATGCTATTTCTGCGCTCCGGCTTCTCGAAATTGCATGGTTGGCAAGCTATGCGAACAACTACCTCAGGCTACAAGCGTTCCGCGAACCGGATATTTGTTTTCAATCACAAACTTCAAAACGCTTGCCAGTTCCGCCGCCTTGGCTCGCCCGAATGGGGCTGTCTGCACTGACCAGTGGTACAGTGTGCCGTCCGGCTTGATGATGGCAACTGCCGGTTCGCTGAATATAGCCGGCTCACCCGGATCAATCGCAGACGACATATAGAGCCCCCAAGCCTTGGCTTGGTCGCGCGTCAGTCCATAGCCAAGCTTGAGACCCGACACATTCCAGTCACGCATGGTTTTCTCTGCCAGTTCAGCCGAATTCATGCTGATCGCCACCACATCAATTCCCAGAGCGTCAAAGTCATTCAGCCGGGCTTGGAAGTCAGAGACCTGGCCCTTGCAGATCGGGCAATGCAGGCCACGATAAAATATCACAATCGTGAAATTACCGGGTTCTTCGTGATTGAGGCTGAAGTTGCCGCCGCCAGCGAGTTCGATGGCTAGTGCTGGTGCTTGCTGGCCCGGCATAAGGGTGGAATGCATGATGGTAGCTCCTTGAACAAGAAAGGGACAATGGCTGCAAACTGGCCATTGTCCCCCCGCTTGTTCAAATCACTTCACCGTTAAAGGCATGTGAGCGAAGCTTCAAGCCCGAAGCCGTTCATTGTCCGGGTCGAACGGGCTTTCCTGCACCAAAGTGGCATCAAACAGCTCGCCCAGGATTTTGACCTTGAACTTGGCGCCATCCTTGACCTGAACAGGCTTGACCATCGCCAGCGCCAGCGACTTGCCAACCCGCCAGCCATAGGCACCTGTCGTCACACGGCCCACCAGCGCCTTGCCATCAGCCGCATAGATGGCTTCCGAACCGCGCGCATCGCAATCCTTTATACCGTGCACCTCAAGTGTCACGAAGGCCCAGTCGTCACCGGCAGCATGGCGCTTGACCAGTTCGTCACGGCCGATGAAGTCCCCTTTGTTCAGATGCACGAAACGGTCGAGACCGGACTCGTAGGCCGAGTACTCAATCGACAATTCGCGCCCGATCAGCCGGTAGGACTTTTCGACAGCCATTGTGCCCATGGCACGAATGCCAAATGGCTTGATGCCAAACTCCTTGCCCGCTTCCATGACCATGTCAAAGATGACGTTCTGCATCTCAATCGGGTGGTGCAACTCCCAACCCAGTTCGCCGACAAAGTTCACACGCAATGCATGCGCCTGCGCAATTCCGACATTTATGAACTTGCCTGTCAGCCACTTGAAATTGTCGTTTGACAGGTCTGTGTCAGTCAACTTCTGGAGCAAATCGCGAGACTTCGGGCCGGCCAGGACCAGCACGCCCATCTGCGTGGTGATCTTCTGCAGGTTGACACCGCTCTCGGGCTTCAGCTTGGTCAGATAATCCCAGTCATGACGCTCATAAGCTCCCGGACCAACAAGATAGAAGTCGTTCTCGGCGCGCTTGTAGACAGTGAATTCCGAGCGCACGCCTCCGTTCTTCGTCAGCAAATGACACAGACCGACACGGCCGATGCCTTTCGGCACCCGGTTTGCAAAGATTGAGTCAAGCCACTCGGCAGCCCTGGGGCCTGTCACTTCGTACTTGGCGAACGCAGTCATATCCAGCAGGCCACAGTTTTCCGTGACGTTCTTAACCTCGTTGCCGACATGCTCGAAATAGTTCGACCGGCGGAACGACCACAATTCCTTGACTTTTTCACCCGGCTTCACCTGCGCATGATTATCGCGGGTGATGACGTCAGGGCGTTCAATTTCCTCCGGTGTCCAGCCATAGTCAGCCGATGGGGCAAACCAGTTTGGTCTCTCCCAACCGTAGACAGAGCCAAATACTGCCCCCAATGCCTTCATCCGGTCATAGCAAGGCGACTGCTTGAGCGGTCGCGCATCCCAGCGTTCTTCATCCGGGTAATGCGGCGTGAACACGTTGCGGTAGGCTTCTTCGTTCTTGGTCTTCAGGTAGCCTCGTGACGCATACGGACCGAACCTGCGTGGATCGACACCGAGCATGTCGATGGAACTTTCACCCTCAACCATCCATTCAGCCAGTTGCCAGCCCGCCCCACCGGCGGCCGTGACACCGAACGAATGGCCTTCATTGAGCCACAGGTTTCGCCTGCCCCAGGCCGGGCCGATGATTGGTGAGCCATCTGGTGTGTAGCAAATGGCCCCGTTGTACACTTTCTTGATACCGACTTCGCCAAACACCGGGACGCGATGGAAGGCGCTCTCGATGTGAGGTGCGATGCGTTCCAGGTCTTCCTGGAACAACTCGTACTCGGCATCTTCATCCGGCCCATCCACATAGCAAACAGGTGCACCGGGCTCATATGGGCCGAGGATCAGACCACCAGCCTCCTCGCGCATGTACCAGGCCGAATCGGCGTCTCGCAGTACACCCATTTCCGGCAGACCGTTCTTGTGGCGTTGCTGGATTTCAGGGTGCGGCTCGGTGACAATGTATTGGTGTTCCACCGGAATGACGGGAATGTCGAGGCCGAGCATCTCGCCGGTCTGGCGCACAAAGTTGCCGGTAGCGGTAACAAGGTGCTCACAGGTGATGTCGCCCTTGTCTGTCTTAACCAGCCATTCGTCATTGGCTTTCTGCTCAATGGCAATGACGCGGGTCTGGCGATAAATCTGTGCGCCCTTGTCGCGCGCGCCCTTGGCCATGGCTTGCGTCAGATCTGCCGGCTGCACGTAACCATCATTTGGATGCTGGATAGCACCAAGCAAACCATCAGTGTTGCACAGCGGCCAGATTTCTTTGACCTGCTCGGGCGTGAGCAGGTTGACGTGCACACCAATGGTCTCTGCAATGCCGGCATAGTACATAAACTCATCCCAGCGATCCTTGGTTTGAGCCAGCCGGATGTTTGACACTTGGCGAAGACCGACATGCTGTCCGGTTTCTTCTTCAAGCCTGGAATACAGATCCAGCGAGTACTGGTGCACTTTGCCAACCGAGTAGGACATGTTGAACAACGGCAGCAAGCCTGCTGCGTGCCATGTCGAACCGGACGTAAGTTCATTGCGCTCAAGCAGCACAGTGTCAGTCCAGCCCTTCTTCGCAAGGGCGTAGAGCGTACCCACTCCAACAACGCCACCACCTATTACAACGACACGTGCATGCGACTTCATACCCAATCCTCCGGGTCAGATCAGAAAATGCTGACCGCACCTTAGTGAATTGATTTCAACACGTGTGAAGTCAAGCGACCGGGCAAGTCAGAATTGCGACATTTGTTCAGCGCGTTCACACCGGCAGACCATTGCGTTGAAGATCATCACGCAGGCTGTGCGGGTCATGAAACTGCACTGCCTGCCACCCGGCTTCACGGGCAGCATGAACATTGTGTGCAACATCATCGATAAACAGGGTTGCAGCCGGGTCCAAGTTGAAGCTGAGTGCATGATGCGCGTAGATTTCAGGTTCCGGTTTCAACAGACCGGTCTTGCCTGATACTGTGACACCCCTGAACTCTGTCAGGAATGAAAACCGTTCTACTGCGCTGTCAAATGTCTCGCCATTGAAGTTGGTCAAAGCAGTTACATCCACCTGGGCGGCTTTCAATGCACGCAGCAATTCCACACTACCCTCGATTATGGATGGCACCATGGTGTGCCAGTTCTTGCGAAAGGCCCGGATCAAGTCTGCCTTGTCGAAGTATTGCGCGATCAATCTGTCCTCGCCGGGCTTCCATTCCTGCACCCGATCCTGCTCCAGAATCCAGTCTTGCGAACATACCTCGCGGAGGAATGCCTTGCGCTCCTGCGCGTCAGGAATGAGATCGAGGTAGGCAAGTTCGGGTTCAAAATTTACCAATACCCGCCCAATATCGAACACCACATGCCTGATCATTGCTTACAGTCCAAACTCACTGAACGGGATGAACCCGAGCTGGTCACCTTCCTTCACACAAGACACCTCCTCGCGCACCTCGATAAGCCCGGCCGCCTGACGCAGGCCTGATATGAGGCCTGACCCATCGCGAGTGAACTTGCGCAGGGCCGGACCGGATTCTGTTTCCTCGATCCAACCGCGCCAGAATTCTCGCCGGTCAGTCTTTTTCTTTCGGATTTCGAAACCAGCCGGCAACGGGTAGCGCTGTGGTGGAAACCAGGCGGCACCCTGAAGTCGGGCAAACATGGGCTGCGCATAAAGCAGGAAGGTTACAAAGGCCGCCACCGGGTTGCCCGGTAATCCGAAGAACACCGTGTCATCAATTTGTCCCATCGCCAACGGTCGACCCGGCTTTACGGCCAATTGCCAGGCATGTAGTGACCCCAGTTTCTGCATCGTCTCGACGACGAAGTCGGCCTCGCCCCGGCTGGCGCCGCCGGTGGTCAGAATCACGTCGCATTCCGCAGCCGCCCGCGCAACCGCAGACTCCACGTCCTCACGCCGGTCTGCAACCACACCATAGTCCACTGCCTGTGCTCCAACTGTATGAAGTAACCCGCGCAGCAAATGATGGTTTGAGTCGTAGACCTGCCCGTCAGTGAGCAGCTTTCCAGGCCGCACAATCTCATCACCAGTCGAGATCAGCGCCACCTTGAGCGGGGCGTACACCTGGCAGGTATTCTTGCCGGTGGAGGCTATGGCAGCAACATCCTGTGCTCTGAGCCGCTCTCCACGTTGCAGCATCGTCTCGCCAGTTTTCACATCCTCGCCCGCATGGCGCGTATTTGCGCCCGGCTTCAGACCTGCGGGAATGACCACCGCATCACCTTCGCGCGTAGTGTCTTCCTGCATCACACTGGTATCAGCACCGGCCGGCATCACTGCACCAGTGAAGATGCGCGCAGCTTCACCTGGCTTCAATGCGCGCCCCGGCACATCGCCAGCCGCCACCCGCATGACGACTTCAAGCCGCGTATCACCATCCGAGATAAGGTCAGCACCTGCGAATGCGTAGCCATCCACTGCCGCATTGTTGAACGCCGGTATGTTTCGCGGTGCAGTGATCGTCTCTGCCAGCACCCTGCCATGTGCACTTGCCAGATCAAGGGTCTCAACATCTGCCACCGGCAACAACCGGTGCAGGATCAGCGCGACAGCATCGTCATGGCGCAGCCGGTCCTTATCGTGCAGAAAACAATCGTCAAGCAGCTTGCGTGTCATATCAGCTCCGGCACTTCGACCAGCCCGGTTCGCCCGCAGATGAAATCAGCCAGTGCAACTACATCATCCCGGCTGTACACAGGCACCGGACAATCAACCACTGGCCCGTTGGCCGCCACAGCCTTGATAGTGGCATCCTCATCAGCCAGCCGCGGGTTGTCATCGTCGATGTTGCGCACTTCGATCTTGTCGTGGGCATCCCGTTTATAACCTTCGATGATTACCAGATCACACGGATCAAGTTTGGCCAGAATTTCCTCCAGTGAAGGTTCCGGATCTGCCCGCAGTTCATTGACGATGGCCCAACGAGCGCGAGACACTATCGCCACTTGGGCGGCACCTGCCTTGCGATGGCGAAAGCTGTCGCGTCCCTCGTGGTCGATATCGAACGAATGATGCGCGTGCTTTACAGTTGATATACGATAACCGCGCCCGGTGAGTTCAGTGACCAGGCGCTCCACCAGCGTCGTCTTGCCGGCATTCTTGAAGCCGGCAACCCCGATGATTCGCTGCTTGCTCATGCCGCCAACTTCGCTGCAATGCATTCGGCCGCTTCCACGTCTTCCGGACGGTTCACATTGAAAAATGGGTCATGCTGTTCGGCTGAAAATTCGACCGCCGCAAGCTTGTGCCGGGCCGTCCAGATATCAACCTTGCGAAAGCCCTCATCAACCAGGGCATGGCGCAAATCATCTGCAAGTCGCACAGGCCACAAGGCGAACACCGGATGGTTCCGCCCGTTTGACACAGCACATGCCATATCAGCCCTTTCGCTCTTTACGGCTGCCTGCATCCGAGAGACGAAATCAGATGGAAAGAACGGCGTATCGGTCGCCGCTGTCGCAACCCATTGTGCAGTCGTGTTGGCGCGCGCCCACTCCAGCCCCGTCAGCACACCGGCCAACGGGCCAACAAACCCGTCTACTGAATCGGGTACAACCGGCAAGCCGCAAGACGCGAACCGGGCAGGATCACCATTGGCGTTGAGAATGATTTGTGAAACCTGCGGGCGCAATCGGTCAAGCACATGATCGAGAACCAGCCTCCCACCCAACCTGATCAGACCCTTGTCGCCACCGCCCATGCGCCGGGCAAGGCCGCCAGCCAGAATACAACCGACAACCTCAGTCATCGCCGTTGGCCCCCTTGCGCCGGTGCTTGTGGTCCTCTTCGTCTACCTGCGAAAGGTCCGCATCAAACACGATGCGCTCTACACCCGACAATGCGACGAACCGTTTACCGCGCGCGCGCCCGATCACCGTCATGCCCACTTGCCTTGCAAGATCAACACCCCAGGCTGTAAAGCCCGAACGCGATACCAGTATGGGAATGTGCATGGCAGCACACTTCAGGATCATTTCCGAAGTTAACCGTCCTGTTGTGTAGAAAATCTTGTCTTCGGGAGAAATCTCGTTGAGGAACATCCAGCCGGCAATCTTGTCGACCGCATTGTGGCGTCCAACATCTTCCAGATAAACCAGCGGCACATCACCCTTGCACAGCACACAACCATGAATCGCACCCGCCTTGAGATAGAGCGATGGTGTCGTGTTGATCTTCTTCGTCAGCGTGTAGATCCACGACGTTTTGATGCGCGCGTTGGCTGACAACTCGATGGAATCAAAGCTCTCCATCATGTCACCAAACACGGTACCCTGTGCGCAACCCGAGGTGCGCGTCTTCTTCTTCATCTTCTCTTCGAAGTTTGTCTCGCGCACCGTGCGAACAACAACAACCTCAAGCTCTTCGTCATAGTCGATGCCGGTAATCTCATCATCCGGCTTCAACATGCCCTGGTTGAGCAGGTAACCTACCGCAAGCCAGTCCGGGTGATCGCCAATGGTCATCGACGTAACGATCTCCTGGGCGTTCAGGTAGATTGTCAACGGGCGCTCATGCACCACGTGCGCCTCAATCCGTGCTCCTGTTTGATCTATGCCGGTGACGGCACGAGACAACCGCGCATCCTCAGGATCGGGCACAATGGCAAGTTCAGAAATGTCGCGAGGCGCATTCATGCGTGCGAGTATATCCGTTGCGGTGGTATATGCAGTTCGATTGAGTCGCCGGTCGAGATGCTGCCTTCCCTTTCCACCCAGGCAACAAAACCACGCTTGCCGCGAGCAACTTTCGGGAACGGGTCGCCCTTGCCCGGATGATGCTTGTTGATCACATCAGACACATACCTGCATGGGGCGTTTTCGCCATCCACAATCAGTGTCGCTCCGGAGGCAAACATCATGCGCGTTGAAGGCGGTAAGAATGTGAGGTCCGGAATGCCAGAGGTCACAAGATTTGCCCCGACCCATTCCGGCGGCAAAGCCGGGATGGCGAGCAGGTTCGCCACTTCCGCCAGTTGCTCAGCTGACAGAATGGAAATTTGCCGGGTATTGGCAATTGGCACGCCGGGTTTGTACTGCTTCAGCAAGCGCGTGTCTGATTTGTATATCCGTCCAGAATGGCAGTCACCTGAGATGCCGTCGAACGTGATGTCCAGCCGGTCAACACGCGCCTTTTCGAGTCCCGTCTCGCGGTGCGGTGAAAGCAGCAGGGCATCAACCTTGCCAACAAGTTTTGACTTCTCCAGAACAGCCATCGAATGTCCTTTCACATGTCGCTGTTGTGTATAACATCTCGCACAGCAATGGAAACCGCATTCCTCCTGGCTAGAGGCTGTCAGCATCGAATCTGTAGGCTCGTTATATGTCTGTCATACCAACCCGCGCCCATTCTCTCATATCCCCAGCTGTCGGCACATTGCTCGTTGCACTGTCGGCCGTGCTTTGGAGTACGGCTGGCATATTTACCAAGGGTGTCGCAGTCAGCGCTTGGGCAGTGATTTTCTGGCGTAGCGTCTTTTCGATCGGCATCATCCTTGCCTATGTCCGCTGGAAGGATGGACCTGGGCAAATACAACAGATCCGTCAAATGGGCTGGCCTGGATGGGCAGTAGCCTTCATTGGTGCAGCGGCTACCCTGTGCTTCATTTCTGCGTTCAAACACACGTCAATTGCCAATGTGGCAACCCTGTTTGCATGCACACCGTTTCTGGCAGCATTGATCGGCTGGCTGGGGTTCAGGGAATCCACGTCGAAAGCAACCATTTTTGCAGCAATAACGGCATTTCTCGGCGTCCTTGTCATGATGTCGGGTTCACTTGGCACACCCAATGTGTTGGGTGACGGACTTGGCATCCTGATGGCCATAGGCATGGCAGCCCTGATGGTACTTATCAAACGCTACCCCCACGAACCAATGGTCCTTGCAGCATGCGTTTCGGCGCTTATGACCGGTTCCATCTCGTGCTTTTTCACCAGTCCGTTTGACATTTCAGGTCACGACCTGTGGATATTGGCGGGTTTCGGAGTGGCCTTTGCCGCCGCCCACATCATGATGACGGAAGGCGCTAAAGTGACACCCGCTGCACGAACTGGCCTTATCGGCACTCTCGAAACGCCCCTTGCCCCAATTTGGGCATGGGTCATCTTGTCAGAACTGCCGCCGTTGGCCACTTGGGTCGGCGGCGGCATTGTCCTTGCCGCCGTCGTATGGAACCTGCTCACCGAATAGGTTGAGACGCCTACTCTGCTGCCGCCATCTGCTCACCACCGGCAGGCTCGACCTTGGCTGCACAGAACTTGAACTCGGGTATCTTGCCAAACGGATCCAGCGCTGCATTGGTCAGCAGGTTGGCAGCCGCCTCAACGAATGCGAACGGAATGAAGATCGCCCCGGCAGGCAGCTGCTCGTCCTGCCGCACCATAATATGAACCTCACCACGGCGCGTGGACACCTTCACCATGTCTCCTGGCTTGATGCCCAGCTTGGTGATGTCGGCTACGTTCATCTGGACGACCGGCTCCGGATTAACCGCATCCAGCACATACGAACGCCGCGTCATCGCACCGGTGTGCCAGTGTTCAAGCTGACGGCCGGTAGACAATATAAACGGATAGTCTGTGTCCGGCACTTCATCCGGCGGCAGAATCTTTGCCGGCACCATTTTGCCAAGTCCCGATGCAGTGGGGAACCGGTCGGAAAACACGATATCCTGACCAGGATGATCAGGTGCCGGGCAAGGATAGGCGACCACGTATTCAGTAATGAGACGATCCCAGGTGATGTTATCCAGTGACGGCATTGCCAGCTTCATCTCGGCAAACACATCAGCAGGTGTCTCATAGGTCCAGTTCAGGCCCAGACGGTTTGCAAGATCCTGGGTGATAATCCAGTCCTCACGTGCCTCACCCGGTGCCTCAAGTGCCTTGCGGCCCATCTGCACCTGCCGGTTGGTGTTTGACACCGTTCCATTCTTTTCCGGCCACGCCGATGCAGGCAGAACAACATCTGCATACATCGCTGTTTCAGTCAGGAATATGTCCTGCACCACCAGATGATCGAGCATGGCCAGCGCTGCGCGCGCGTGGTTCACGTCAGGGTCCGACATCGCCGGGTTCTCACCCAGGATGTACATGCCGTTGATCTCGCCATCGTGTATGGCATGAACGATTTCAACCACCGTCAGCCCGGGTTCCGGATCGAGTTTTGCATCCCAGAGTTTTTCAAACTTGCTCAGGTTCTGCTCCTCGACAACCTTGGAATAGTCCGGGAAAACCATCGGGATCAGACCGGCATCGGATGCGCCTTGAACGTTGTTTTGTCCGCGCAGCGGATGAAGCCCTGTGCCGGCACGGCCCGTCTGGCCGCACATCAGCGCCAGCGAAATCAGGCAGCGGGCATTGTCCGTTCCGTGGGTGTGTTGTGACACGCCCATGCCCCAGAAAATTATCGCCGCATTGGCCTTGGCATACTTGCGGGCCACGGTGCGAATCTCATCTGCTGTGATGCCGCAAATCGCTTCCATGTCTTCAGGCCTGTAGTCAGCCAGATGCACCTTCAGCTTGTCGAAGCCTTCCGCATGCGCCTGAATATACTGCTCGTCGTAGAGGTTCTCCTCAACGATGACATTCATCATCGCGTTGAGCAGTGAAACGTCGGCGCCACTCTTGAACTGCAGCATGTGGCTGGCATAGCGCTTCATTGCTGTACCGCGCGGGTCCATGATGATCAGCTCGGCACCATTTTTTGCAGCCTGCTTGAAGTAGGTTGCAGCCACCGGATGGTTCTCCGTCGGATTGGCCCCGATCACCACGATCACATCCGAATCCTTCACGGCCGTGAACGGTGCCGTCACTGCGCCGGAACCTATGGTTTCCATCAACGCAGCCACGGACGAGGCATGGCACAGCCGCGTGCAGTGATCGACATTGTTCGAGCCGAAACCAACCCGCACCAGCTTCTGGAAAAGATAGGCTTCTTCATTGGAACACTTCGCAGAACCAAACCCAGCCAGCGCCTTGCGGCCCTTGTTGTCGCGAATGTCCTTCAGGCCCTTTGCAGCCACATCGAGCGCCTCGTCCCATGTCGCTTCACGGAAGTGTGTCAGCGGGTTGGCCGGATCGATGTTCAGGCCCTTGGGCATGTTCGGCTTGCGGATCAGAGGCTTGGTCAGACGCTCGGGCGAGGTGATGTAGTCAAACCCGAAACGGCCCTTTACGCACAACCGGTTCTCATTGGCCGGTCCACCCTTGCCTTCAACAAAGGCAATATGCTCCTTACCTGACTTTTCATCCTTGCGGATGTTGTAGGTGATCTGGCAACCAACCCCGCAATAAGGGCATACGCTGTCGACCTGCTTGTCGGCCTTGCGGCTGCCCCGGCCATTTTCGTCGACTATGGTGGACGGCATCAGCGCACCTGTCGGACATGCCTGCACACACTCACCACACGCCACGCAGGTAGACGCTCCCATCGGATCATCAAAATCGAACACGATCTTCTCGTGCGGGCCGCGGTATGCCATGCCGATCACATCATTGACCTGCACTTCACGGCAGGCGCGCACACACAGATTGCAGTGAATGCAGGCATCCAGATTGACCGCCATGGCTGGATGAGAAATGTCCGGTTTGGGGCTGTTGTCACGCGGAAACCGCGACACATCCACTTCCATCGCGTCCGCCCATTTCAGGAACGATGATTGCTGGTCATGTGCATCTTCGCGCTCTGGCTGGTCGGCCATCAACAGCTCAATCACCATCTTGCGGGCGTTGGACGAGCGCTCATTCTGTGAGTTGACAACCATGCCTTCGGCAGGTTGACGCACACACGATGCAGCCAGCACGCGCTCACCTTCGATTTCCACCATGCAGGCGCGGCAGTTTCCGTCAGCCCGATAACCTGGCGCATCCTTCCAGCACAGGTGCGGAATGGTCGTGCCTTCCCGCTTGGCCACCTGCCAGATGGTCTCGCCGTCCTTTGCCTCGACCTGCTTGCCGTCGAGCGTGAACTTGATTGATTTTCCAGACATCGGTCGTTCCTCCAGAACCGTCAGTGCGCGTGGTCGGCGTTCCCGCCGTATCCGCGCAACTCAACATATTTTCTCTTCTGCTGCTCATTGAGAGCCGGTGCGATTTCCAGATGTGCACTCAGATGCACTTCACGCAACTTCGCCCTCAGCATCTCTGCTCTGGCAATTCGTTCGCGCAGGTTTTCCGCGTTTGCAAGACCAGACTTGAACGCTTCATCCACCGCACTTTCTGCCTCAATATACTTGACGCCAGTAAGCCTCGCCTTGGCGGCCATCGCATCAAATGCGGCCTGCACCTGTTGTTTCTGGTCAGCCGTCAACTCAAGCTCTCGCGCCGCATCCAGCACATGCCTCGGACCGGGATAGCCGTTGAACTCAGCAGGCTTGGCAAGCCCCCATCCTTGACCCGCAAGCAACTGGCGAACGTCATCATCACTCAAGGTAGATGCCTGTCTCGTCTCTTGCCCTGCATACGGTTGACGAGAATTGTGATCTGCAGCGAATTGTTGCCATCCGAACATGCCGGCGGCTCCAATTGCAATTCCAGCAGCAAGCCCAAGCAACGGTTTCATGAGACGTCCTCCTTGAAGTGCGTCATCACTGTCATGATCGGGTTCGGCGCCGCCTGGCCAAGACCACAGATCGAGGCATCCGCCATCGCCTGGGTCAGCTCACCCAGCAATGCCTCATCCCACGGTCCCGCCTGCATTAGTTTCACTGCCTTCTCGCATCCCACCCGGCACGGTGTGCATTGGCCACACGATTCATCCTCGAAGAATTTCAGCAGGTTTATTGCGGCATCCTTCATGCTATCCTTGTCGGACATTACAACGATGGCGTGCGAGCCAACAAAACAACCGAGTTTGGCAAGCTCACCACCAAAATCCAGCGGCACGTCACCAAGTGCTGCCGGCAAGATTCCGCCTGAAGCACCACCCGGCAGGTAAGCCTTGAACTGATGACCCTCCGTCATTCCGCCGCACATTTTGATCAATTCGTTGACGGTAGCGCCGGCTGGCGCAAGTACGACGCCAGGGTTTTTGACCCTGCCCGATACCGAATAGGACCTCGGTCCCTTGTGGGCATCACCCTTTCCCTGAGAGGCGAACCATTCGGTACCCTTCTCAAGAATTTGCGGCATCCAGTATACCGTCTCTACATTGTGAACCAGCGTTGGCCGGTCAAACAGGCCAACCTGCGCCACGTATGGCGGGCGGTGCCGCGGCAGGCCACGCTTGCCTTCAATGGACTCGATCATCGCGCTTTCTTCACCGCAGATGTATGCACCAGCTCCGCGTCGTACCTGAACGTATCCAGGCTTTACGACACCGGCCTTTTCCAGCTTTGCAATCTCCGCCTTTAGTAATGTTATCACAGCAGGGTATTCATCGCGCATGTAGATATAACACGCCGCCGCATCCACGCCCCATGCAGCAATCAGCATGCCTTCCAGGAACTGGTGCGGGCGCATGTTCAAGTAATAGCGGTCCTTGAACGTGCCCGGTTCGCCTTCATCACCATTGATGCAAAGATAGCGCGGACCCTGTCCGGCGCGCACAAATTTCCACTTTTGACCGGACGGGAATCCGGCACCGCCGAGGCCCTTCAGTCCTGCCTCCAGCAGCGTGTCGATCACCTGCTCGGGCGTCCTTGATCCTGCACGCAGGGCTTCCAGCTGCTTGTACCCGCCTTCAGCCACGTAATCTTCATGCGATTGGTAAGCAGGCATGTCCGGCCGGGTGCGGCCTTCCTTCACCATCATGGTGAGCTTGTCGACCGATACGTTGCCAACATAATTGTGTCCAACAGCTGCCGCAGGCGCCACATCGCAGAGGCCCATGCAGGGTCCATGTACCACGCGCGCATTTGCCGGCAGGTTCTTGCCGAGCGCGGCAATAATCTCATGTGCACCAGCAAGCTCGCACGACAGCGAGTCACACACGCGGATTGTTATCTCGGCCGGAGCAGACTCGCCCTCCTTAACAACATCGAAGTGATGATAGAACGTGGCAACTTCATAGACCTCAGCCATGGGCAGCCGCATTTCATTGGCAAGCGCCGACAGGTGACCGGCAGACAGGTGCCCCCACTTGTCCTGGATCAGATGCAGATACTCGATCAGCATATCTCGCTTGAGCGGCCGGCAGGCCTGAAGCAGTGCCTCGATATTGGCATGACTAGCAGGGTCAAGCTGGCGGCCTTTGGGAAATGCTCTGCCCTTCCCCTTGCCGCCGCGGCCTGGACGGACAGGCTTGAACTCTTCGCCTTCGCTGTGCTTGTTCATCTGACTGTTCCACACTTTCGCAATACATATTTGCTGCTGGACCGTTTCACTCCAGCCCGCTAAACCGCAACCGATGCTAAGCTGTATGACCGCGAGCACCTGTTCCGCCTAGCAGGCACAGGGCTTGGCAGTCATCAAAATAGCCAGGCAGTAATAAATCTAATGCCAAAGGGTGTCCAGCCGAATGCAAGACTTCGATCACGAAATCAACCTGACGGGCCTGCAATGCCCGTTGCCGGTACTCAAGGCACGCAAGCGGATGATGTCTCTTAAGTATGGAGAAAGACTGAAAATTCTTGCAACGGACCCGGCTGCAGAAATCGACTTTCCGCACTATTGCCTGGAAAGCGGGAACAAACTGGTCTGGTCTGGCAATCATGCAGGCGTCTACATTTTTATCATTCAAAAAACTCATGCCGAGTGAGCTTTCTGAATAATTTCGCAGCTGCTTGAACCGTGCAAGCGGAAGTGCTCACGACTTCAGGCATTGCCGGACGGCATCGTCAAAACCTACCAGCACATCATTGCCCCTGACAAAAACCGGGCGCTTTACCAGCGCCGGGTGAAGTGTCATCAGTCGAACCGCATCCGCTTCGTCCACACCATCTTTGGCTTCATCCGGCAGCCCGCGCCAGGTTGTGCCACGTCGGTTGAGCAGCTTTTCCCAGCCGGCACTTTCTACCCAGCGCGCGATTGTCGCCTCGCCGAGACCCGCTTGCCGAATATCGTGAAACTGGTGAGGCACGCCAGCATCTTTAAGCCATGTCACAGCCTTGCGGCAGGCGTCACAGTTCTTCAGGCCATATACGTCCATCAGGTTGTACCTCTGCGCAGCGACAGCGTGTCATCTGAAAACGCTTCCGCCCCACCGGTTACCGGGTCTGTAAATGCCTTCAGCAGTTTGTCCAGTTCCTCACGCGCAATGTCACGAGTTATGAATACCAGCCGCGTGCGCTCATCCCCATCCGGCCATCGCGACAGGCGTTCTGGCGGGTGCAGAACATGCTGCACGCCATGCACCACTACCGGGCGGGCAGGGTCGTCGGTCAATTTCACTATGCCCTTCATGCGCAACAGATTTGGTCCGTGATAACTCTGCAAGAGTTCCAGGAACAACTCGAATTGCATTGGTCCGATCGGCCTGTCAGTTGCGATGGAAAACGAGCTGATCCGGTCATCATGCCGGTTCACATCGTGATGATGGTCGTGCTGATGATCATGATGGTGGGCTTGGGCTGACGCCTGGCGCCGGCTGGCCCGGCGGCCGGCCCGCTGCGGTGCCTCGAATGCATCAGCCGAAAGCCACTTGTTCATCCGCGCCACCCGGCTTTCTTCATCACCGACCGTTGCATCAAACAGCTTGTCGGCAGTCGCCTCGCCATTGTGCGTCGTCAACAGCCGTGCCGATGGTGCCAATGTCTTGCTGCGGTAAATGATGGCGTCCAGCGCCGCCTCTCCATCAGCGCCATTCAGCAGGTCGGCCTTTGACAGAACAATCTTGTCTGCCACAGCCACCTGGCGCACCGCTTCTTCATGTGCATCCAGTGTTGCTGCGCCATTGACTGCGTCAACCACTGTCACGACACTCTCCAAAGTGTACGACTTCAGCAGGTCCAGGTGGCCGATCAGCGTTTGCAACACCGGAGCCGGGTCAGCAAGACCAGTGGTCTCAATGATCACCCGGTCAAAAGGCTTCACCTCGCCCTTTTCCCGCCGAGCCATCAGGTCCGTCATCGTATCAACCAGGTCGCCACGTATGGTGCAGCACAGACAGCCCGATGACATTTCGAACACATTGCCGTCAGCCGTTTCCACTAGCAGGTGGTCAAGTCCGATCTCGCCGAATTCATTGATGATGACGGCTGCATTGGACAGGGCCGGATCCTTGAGCAACCCATTGAGCAGCGTGGTTTTACCCGCCCCCAGAAACCCTGTCAGCACGGATACAGGTATCTTGTCCTTCATCACAACCTCATTTCACAACCGCGACAAAGGTTGCTCACTTTCAAGGCCTTTGTCGAGTACCGGTCAGGCCTGCGGCCAACAGGGCCGACAGAACAAGTGCACCCCCCGCCAACTGATTGACACTGGGCTGCTCGCCCACGAACACAACCGCAGCAGCAATGGAAGTTACCGGCTCCAGGTTGAAGAATGGCGCAACAACAGAGGCTGGTGCCGACTTCACTGACATCATGTGGCAAAAATAGCCTCCAGCATATGTCATAGCCACTATCAACAGCGCAATCCAGCCAATGGTTGCTACGCGTGAAGTTTCCGACAAGCTCATGAACTGCCCGTTGTTCAACCAGAACACAACCCCCCCAACCACCGGCAACAGGATGGCATGTGCAATCAGACCAAAAGCCAGGGGCTGCATCTTGCGCGACAGCGCGCGGCCCGAGAAAAACTGTATTGTGGCACCACAAGATGCGATTGCAGCAAGACCCAACCCGAGCGGGTTCAACCTGCCCAGGCCTGGACCAATGGCAATGACCAACCCGGCAAAGGCCAGCGTACCTATCGCCAGTCTGAGCGGTGACAGCGCCCGCCCTTCCATAAGCGGTGAAAGCAGAAGTATCACGATTGGAAATGTAAAGAAGATGATCACCGCCAGCGACACCGGGATGTATTGCACCGAACCAAGATAGCCGATGGAAATCATGCCTGTCGAAAGGCACATCAAAGCAAGGGTAAGCCCCGCACCCGGTGGCACCCTGATGCTGATCCTGCCTGCGATTACAACCAAGGCAAATACAATCACCAGGACGGCGGTTCGCCATGTGGTTGTTTCAAGTGGAGGTATTCCGTTCTCATACGCCAACCTCGTGAACGGAGGCGCCAACCCGTAAACCATGGCCGCGCACAAGGCGAACAAGATACCTTTCAATGTGTCACTCATCAGCCCGGTCCTCGTGCGCTTTCCAGACTACTTGTCGGACCGGCGACGCTCTTTTTTCTTGCGCGGTTGTTGTTTGGCCGACGTGGTTCCACCAGCATTCGCCGGTGCAGTACCACCTGCACTCTCGCGCCCGGCAAGGTTGGCAAAGGATGCAAATACGGCCGGCGAAACCACCTCGCACACCCCACCCGCAGCGTGCACTTCCTGGCAGACTCTCTGGCTCATTGTCTGGTCCAAGCGGAAGCTGACAGGGACATAGTCCTTGGTGAACGGAATACGCACCACGCCGCCGCCCGATCCTTGCAGATTAGCCGCCTTGGCAACCTGCATCCCATTGAAAACCGCTTCTGCCTCCGCAGCGCTCTTGAACTTTCCGTATGTCGCGCCCCACCCGGAAAAGTCATCTGCATTGACCATCTGCAAGCCTTTGCCGCCACATACCGTCTGACGCATGTTTGGCGGGGTTGCCCCCAGGTTGCGCAGCGCCGTGATTGGCGTGCCGCCCTTGTAAAGCGCTGCATTCTCCATGAGTACCTTTGCCTTGTGGGCTCGGGCCTTGCCGCTCCTTGTGCCAAAAACCACGCCAATAATGGAGCGACCGTTGATGTTGGCTGATGCCACCAGGTTGAAGCCGGATGGACATATGAACCCGGTCTTGAGCCCGTCTGCCTTGTCCCAGATTCTCAACAGGTAATTCCTGTTGCGCAGTTTCTTTTTGCCGGAGACGACAAAAGGCGCTGAATAGTATTTTCGCGCCTGCGGATACCTGTTGATCAGGGCATATGTCAGGATAGCCATGTCCCGGGCAGTAGTCACCTGCTTCGGATCATGCAGTCCGTGTGGGTTAACAAAATTTGTCCCTGTCATGCCCAGCTTGTGCGCGGCCTCGTTCATCATGACCACAAAACGTTCCTGACTGCCCGCTACAGTCTCGGCCAGCAAGGCCGCCATGTCATTGGCCGAATAGACCAGCAACGCCTGCAAGGCAAAATCAACGCCGACCTTCTGTCCTGGCTTGAAACCAATTTTGCTGGGAGGTGGCGCTGATGATGTCTTGGTCACGGTACCCATCGTGGTCAGGCTGATTTTGCCCGCACTGATCGCTTCGAACACCACATAGGCGGTCATGATCTTTGTCAGAGATGCCGGATACCAGGGCTGACCTGCGTCTTCGGCAAATATCATCTCGCCGGTTTTGCCGTCAAAAACCACCGCAGGATTGCCGGCGCTGGCGGGCAGCACCGCACTCAACAGCATGACGGCCGAAGCCATCATGATGCGCAGTAGTGAAGGTAGGCTATCAGGCAAGATGATTTCCTGTGCGTTGTGTCGGCCCGGCTTTCGCAAAGAAGCAGTCGTGCAGACAGGGCCATGGACGATGATCGGCGCATCCGGTCATTCAGCCGATCTTGGTGCCCCCAGCCGGACTCGAACCGGCACGCCCTCACGGACAACAGATTTTGAGTCTATCGCGTCTACCAGTTCCGCCACAGGGGCCTCAAATCGGGGCGGATAATAGGCAACCGCCACCACTCGTCAACAGCAAACATCACAACACCAGAACACAGCTGCGCGTCCACGCATGCGCAATGGACAAATCACCGCCTTGAGCGTATTGGCTTTCTCATGTTGAGACGATTGTACAACTGGTTGATGAAACTCGCCGCCCACCGCCACGCGCAGTGGTTTCTGGCATTGGTTTCATTTGTTGAAAGTTCGGTGTTTCCAATCCCCCCCGACGCCATGCTCATTCCAATGACGCTGGCTCAGCCAGCAAAGGCCTGGCGCTATGCAACCATATGTACCATCGCCTCTGTGTTTGGCGGCCTGCTCGGCTACTATATCGGCTATGCGCTTTTCGACACAGTTGGCCAGTGGATTCTGGATGTATACGGCCTGGCTGACAAGTTCATCGACTTTCAGCAGAAGTTCAATGAATGGGGCTTGCCCATCGTATTTTTCGCCGGCCTGACACCCTTCCCGTACAAGGTTGTAACTCTACTTTCGGGGGCGACCGAGATGGCGCTGCCGACGTTCATTGCAGCATCCATCGTATCGCGCGGGCTGCGGTTTTACCTTGTATGCGGACTGCTGTATTACTTCGGCGAGCCGATGCGCGCCTTCATTGAAAAGTATCTTGGCTTGATCACACTGGCTGCCGGTATCGCACTTGTAGGCGGATTCGCCGCCGCCAAGTTCCTGTTCTGAAGTGTTAGGTTGGCTTCCATGATACACGCAACAACAGTGCACCGGACTGCCCTTGTCACTTTCGCAACAGCGATAGCCACCATTGCCGGGGCATGGGCCTTTGAGATCCTTGGAGGCTACAATCCCTGTCCGCTTTGCCTTCAACAACGTTGGGCTTACTATTTTGCAGTTCCGGTACTCGGTCTGATCTGGCTCAGGATGATTTCCAACAAGGCCGATCTGGACGTGGTTCGTTGGGGATTCATATTCGTTGCCGTCGCCATGATCGTGAACGCCGGCCTGGGTATCTATCATTCTGGAGTAGAGTGGGGTTGGTTCGAAGGCCCTACAGCATGTTCAACCGGCGCCGGGCTTTCAGGCGGTCTGCCAGATCTGTCCAAAGCAAAGGTCATTAGTTGTTCTGAGGCTCAATGGCGTTTTGCCGGCCTGTCGTTTGCCGGTTGGAACGCCGTGATCAGCTCATTGATTGCCGTATTGTCGCTCTTCGGTGCAAGGCGCACTTACGGCTCCAGCTCGGTATCCCAATAGAGGTAGTCCTGCCAGCTTTGATGCAGATAATTCGGCGGGAAATGCCGGCCATTGGCATGCAGTTGATGCACTGTCGGTTTTTCAGGGTGCATTGACGGATGCATACCGCAATCTTTCGCCATCTTGTTTGCCTTGCGCAAATTGCACGGGCTGCAAGCTGTCACAACGTTTTCCCAGGTCGTCTGGCCACCGCGTGAACGAGGCACCAGATGATCAAACGTCAAATCTTCACCACGCCCGCAATACTGACAGTTGAATCGATCGCGCAGGAACACATTGAACCGGGTGAAAGCCGGATAGAGCGCCGGTTTGACATAGGTCTTCAAGGATACAACTGACGGCAACCGCACCTCAAAACTTGGTGAACGGACTACGGTGTCATACTCGGAAACGATATCGACACGCTCCAGAAACACCGCTTTGACAACGTCCTGCCAACACCACAACGACAGCGGATAATAACTCAGCGGCCGGTAGTCAGCATTCAGAACCAGTGCCGGACAACTCTCCGGCGCCATGTTTGCGTGCAGCACGTTGCTTTCCCTGTATTTTTGCAGCGATTACGAACGGCAGTCCGGACGCTACTATATATTGCGAAACAATTGTGTGAAGACCCGATGTGAGGTCGTTGCAACAGCCCTTCTCCCACCCGCTATTTCCGGCTCACTCCTTCTGCGACGAATAGTGATCCCACAGATATCTGGCGGCCACAGAACGCACCGGGCGCCATCTGGCACCGTGTGTATGCATGGCACCTATGGCAGGCAAGCCTTGTAAACCCTCAAACGCTTGCAATCCTGCTCGCACCGCAAGATCGCCCGCGGGCCACGCATCAAGCCGTCCCAGACATGACATAAGATAGATGTCTGCTGTCCACGGCCCAACCCCCTTCAGGCTGGTAAGGCAGGTTATCGCCGCGTCGTCATCCATGCGATGCAGGGAGGCAAAACAAAAGCCGCCTGAATGTTCAGCTTGAGCAGCCGAGATGATCGAACCTGCCTTGGCCTGGGTCAGCCCAAGCTTCGCCAGCTCATCAACGCTCATGCAAGCCACCTGGGATGGCTCGAACGGCGTCAGGGCCTGTTCAACTCTAGACCAGATCACATCGGCTGCCCGGATTGATATCAGCTGGCCTGTGATGATATGCGCCAATCCTTCCAGTCCGCCGCCACGCCGCCGCAGCCTTGGCTGGCCATTGCGCCGGTGCAGTTCGACGAACCGCTTGTCCAGCACGAACAGCACTTCGGCGCAGGCGGAAAGATCATCTGATGTATTGATTGCATCGGGCAGTGGCGGCATGAAGGATATCCTGTATACAGGCCCATTGTGGTCGGTCGCCAATCAAGCAGGCAAGCAATATGTCACGGCCCAGAACGAGATTCGCACCAAGTCCGAATGGCAGACTTCACCTTGGCCACGCCTACTCGGCCTTGTTCAGCGCCCAGAAGGCCCGCGAACTGCAAGGTGAATTCCTTCTTCGAATTGAAGATATTGACCACCTGCGTTGCAAGCGCGAGCATCGCGACGCAGCCTTGGCTGATCTTGCATGGTTGGGCCTGAGCTGGCCAGACCCGGTCCGCATTCAGTCGCAACATATGCATGAATATACTTTCATGATCGACCGGCTGGAACGGTTGCGGCTTCTATACCCTTGTTTTTGCACACGCACCAAACTGCAACAGGTACAAGCTGTCAAAGACCCTGATGGCACACCGCTCTATCCCGGCTACTGCCGCCTCATGACCAGTATGGAGCGCAATCGCCGGATGACTGCCGGTGAGCCCTATGCGCTGCGTCTCGACATGGCGAAGGCCATCCTTGCAGGAGAGCCCGGGCTGAGTTTCCAGGAGCTCGGCCAAGGCCCTGACGGACAGGCAGGACTGATAGAATGCGACCCGAAAATGTGGGGAGATTTGGTTCTCGCGCGCAAGGACATTGCCACCAGTTACCACATCGCCGTGGTACACGATGATGCCGTTCAGGGCATTACCCACGTCACACGGGGCGTTGACCTGTTTCATGCAACATCTATTCACCGGCTGCTGCAGTCCATCCTGGAGTTGCCCGTGCCACGCTACATTCATCACGCCCTCGTACCTGATGAGGCGGGGCGCAAACTTTCCAAAAGCGCAGGCGATCTCTCTCTGGCAGCAATCCGAGAAGGCGGAACAACGCCGCAACAGATACGATCCCAGCTCGGCTTCTAGCCATTCGGCAGCAACGCCAGCACGATACTGAGGGTTACCAGGGACAACGCCGTTCCGGCTGCCACGCTGGCTGAAACAGCCGCTCCTGCGCCGTTGTGGCGTTCAGCGTAGATGTATGCATTTGCACCTGTTGGCATTGCTGCAAACAACACAACAACGCCCGCTTCCACTGGAGCAAGATCAAAGACCCGGAATGCAAGAAGTGCCGCGGCCAGCGGCATCGCTATCAGCTTCAATACCATCAGCACCAGCGTTGCTCCACCACTCGTCTTGAACGTGAATTTTGTGAGCGACAATCCCAGCGCGAACAGTGCAGCCGGAATAGCCCCCTGTGACAGCATGGTAATGATCTTGTCCGGAACGGCATGCAACCCGGCCCCAGCAAACCGCCAGACGCTGCCAGCCAGAATGGCGAGCACAATGGGATTGGACAACACATCTTTGAACAATGTCTTGATCGACGCCATTAGTCTGACATTACCGCCCCTTCGTTCGAACTGGGTGAGCAAGGTCGCCGCAAACCATTGCAAAGGCAGATGAAGTGAGATGATCAACGCCATCGGCAATACAGCCGCCTCGCCAAAATGCGAAACGCCAAGCGGCAAGCCGAGCATGACAGTATTGCCAAACGCTGCACCCAGGGCTGCGCTTGAACCGCCAGCCCCCCCAAGCCCTTCCACACACCGCGACAACGGCACGGCTATCAGCCAGATCAATGCAACGGATCCGAAGAATGCGCTCCACAATGCCCAGGGCGGATTTTCAGGTACTCCCGCAAAGATCATTGACTTGAACAACAACGCCGGAATGGCAAAGCTGAACACGAATGTCGACAAGCCCCTTACGGCACCTTCCGCAAACAAGCCCAGCCTGCCTGCACCATAACCGAGCATGATGATCGCAAAAACCGGCACCACCGTGTTTATGACATTGCTCAATGATTTCTCCCGGCCTGCTTGGCGTTACCTGACGAACTGGATACAATGGCACCATGTCCGGTTCCAACAGAATACCATCCAATGTAGACGAAAAGGCCGCCAGCCTGCTTGAGCGCGCCTATACGTTGAAGGGTGATACGGACACACACGAGCTCTATCGCGACTGGGCAGAGACTTATGACAATACAATGCTGGATGGGCTTGGCTACCTATCGCCCAGGATAGTCTCTGCAATGTTCGCTGAACACATGCATGACAGGTCTGGCCTCGTCCTCGACATCGGCTGCGGTACCGGATTGGCTGGCGCTGAATTGGCAAGGGTAGGGTTCAACAGGCTGGACGGAATGGATTATTCGGCCGAGATGCTCCAGGTTGCAGGCCGCCGCGGTGTGTACAATTGCCTCATCGAAGCTGATCTCAACAAGCCACTCACAATCGCTACTGCAACCTATGACGGCGCCTTGTGCACTGGCACATTTACCCATGGCCACGTCGGCCCAGATTGCCTGATTGAACTGTTTCGCACCATCAAACCGGGTGGAATTTTCGCCTTTTCGGTCAATGCAGGGGTGTGGTCAGACATGGAATTTGATGTGGCCCTGAAGCAGCTTGTAACAGCAGGTACAATCGAACTTGTCGAGCACAGGCAAGGCGTCAACTTTCAAACTTCGTCCACGCCGGATTCAATGCTCAATGTCTATCGCCGAACGTAGAGAAAGGGCCCTTGAAAAGGTTCTGCAGGCACGCGCGCTGCAAAGCCCCTCCGATGCCATCAGGCACTATGCCGGTTGGGCTGCAAGTTACGACCAGGACGTTTTTGCCGAGCTACAGATGACCGGTACCGGCCGGGTAGCCGGGTTGCTTGAAGAACATGTTACATGCCGGCAAACAGAAATTCTTGACGCCGGCTGCGGCACAGGAGCAGCGGCCGAACATCTGAAACAGTTTGGCTACAAGGTGATAGACGGAGTGGATCTGTCACCGGAGATGCTGGAGGTTGCCCGCTCGAAAGGTCTTTACAGGCATCTGATTGAAGGCAATCTGAATGATGCGCTTGTGCTGCCGCGCTCGCCCTACGCTGCGATTTTATCCGCCGGAACATTCACCACTGGCCACGTGGGTCTGCACGCTTTCAAGAACCTATACTCACAACTCGCCTTGAACGGCATATTGGCTGCCACCATCGCTGACACTGTCTGGCAGCGCGATGGGTTTGACGATCTGATCAAAGCGCCAGGCACAGGTATTCTGTTTCATCGTATTGAGGCAGCCATCGCAGGTTCGACTCCAGACACGCACATGCTCGTAATCAGCAGAACGTACTAGGCCGCTGCATCATCAAGTTTGCCTTCGATCTCCTTGACGATCTCACCCATGATGCCCGTCATGCGGAAATCCTTTGGCGTGTAGACGCGCGCGACACCCATCTGCTTCAATACCCGCGCATCATCTTCCGGGATGATGCCGCCGACAACCACCGGCACCTTGTCGAGGCCGGCAGTGCGCATCCGGTTCATCACCTCTCGCACCAACGGAACATGGCTCCCCGACAGGATCGACAAGCCAACAATGTGGACTTGCTCCTCGATCGCAGCGTTTACGATTTCTTCCGGTGTCAGGCGGATACCCTCATACACCACTTCCATGCCAACTTCGCCTGCGCGCACTGCAATTTGTTCAGCACCGTTCGAATGCCCGTCCAGGCCCGGCTTGCCGACCAGAAACTTTACAGGCACACCCAGCCGCCGTGACAATGCCTGCACCTGTTCCCGCACCTTGTTCGCATCTTCCGTCGGGTTGAGCGTAACAACTGATCCAACACCGGTTGGCGCACGATACTCACCGTACACATCACGCAAGACCTGACCCCATTCACCGGTGGTGACACCGGCTTTTGCACAAGCAAGTGACGGATCCATGACATTCTTTCCAGCAACTGCAGCTGCTTTCAGCTCATCAAGTGCTGCATCCACCGCTGCCTGATCTCGTGCCTTTCGCCATGCCCTGAGGCGGTCAATCTGTTCCTGCTCCACATGATCCGGTACGGTCAGAATACTGCCCCCTTCTCCGCCGGACAGAGGCGACGGTTCGGTTGTCTCATATACATTGACACCGACAACCTTCTCGCGGCCCTCCTCAATGGCCTTGATGCGGGCAGCATTGGACCGGACCAGTTCAGACTTCATGTAGCCCGAATCCACCGCAGCAACAGCGCCACCCATCTTTTCAATAGTGGCAAGCTCTGTCAGCGCGGCAACCTTTAGCTCATCAACCTTTGCCGCAATGACTTCCGACCCGTCGAAGATATCGCCATATTCCAGCAAATCAGTCTCAAACGCCATGATCTGCTGCATCCTCAGCGACCATTGCTGGTCCCAGGCCCGTGGCAGACCCAACGCCTCATTCCATGCAGGCAGTTGCACCGCACGTGCACGCGCGCCCTTCGACAACACCACGGCAAGCATCTCGATCAGAATTCGGTAAACATTGTTCTCCGGCTGTTGCTCGGTAAGTCCCAGTGAATTGACCTGTACGCCATAGCGGAAGCGCCGCAGTTTCTCATCCTGCACACCATAGCGCGTCCGGCAAATATCATCCCACAACTCCGTAAACGCGCGCATCTTTGACAGCTCGGTGATGAACTTGATACCGGCATTCACAAAGAAGCTGATCCGCCCGACGACTTGCGGAAAATCTGCATCAGGCACCTGGCCCGATGCCTTGACGCCGTCCAGCACAGCCATTGCTGTTGCCAGAGCGAAGGCAAGCTCCTGCGCAGGCGTCGCCCCGGCCTCCTGCAAATGATAGGAACAGACATTCATGGGGTTCCACTTCGGGCAATGCTCGCGCGACCATGTGATGGTGTCGGTAATCAGCCGCATTGACGGTTCGGGCGGGAACACATACGTGCCGCGCGACAGATATTCCTTGATGATATCGTTCTGAGTAGTGCCCGCAAGCAGTGTCCGTGGTGCGCCCTGCTCCTCCGCCACTGCCACATACAACGCCAGCACCCATGCCGCCGTGGCGTTGATGGTCATCGACGTATTCATCTGCTGCAGCGGAATGTCCTTGAACAGAGCACGCATATCGCCGATGTGCGAAACCGGCACACCGACCTTGCCGACCTCACCGCGAGCCAGCACATGGTCACTGTCGTAGCCGGTCTGAGTGGGCAGGTCGAATGCCACTGACAGGCCGGTTTGCCCCTTGTCCAGGTTTTTGCGGTAAAGCTCGTTGCTGGCCTGCGCTGTGGAATGGCCGGCATAGGTCCTGAAGATCCAGGGGTGGTCGCGTGAAGTATCTTGACTCATATCGTGCGTTTTTCTGGGCTTTGTTGCGCTTGAGCTTGCCGGCAAAATGTATCAGCAGCCACTGGGTTTCATGCAATCGAAGCACGATCCATGCTGCAACGCAACATCACAATGCGGATATGTCTCAGGGGTGCATGCCAGTCCGGGTCTGCAATGATGCAATCAGCTCATCGAGTTGCGATGATAGACAAGCAGGCATACAGCTGCAATGCACATACCGATATTGGCCGCGACAGCAATCATGACAGTTCCGTCGATACCTGGAACATGCCAGACGCGGGCAAACATGTTAGCAACATATGCTCCGGCAAAAAGGCCGGAAAAATTCAATGCTGTATTGAACATTGAGCTGAATTTGACGACAGAATTAACGATGTACGTGCCAATGATGCACATCGCCACGACGATGAGCATGGGCGTGGAACCAAGATCTCCACCGCCGAACGGCAGGTATGATTCCCAGTTTATATAGATACCAAACAGGCTCAGAAAATCATTCATGATGATGGTCCGGTTTGTTTCGCGGAACAGACAATTGCAACCGCACCATCGCATGTTCTGGTTGCCAACAAGTAAAGATACCTTCAGGTAAATCGGTCAACCAATTGTTTGTTGCAATGCAACATAAACTGCGCGATGGTGTCTCGTATTCCACGCAGGAGGTAGGAAACATGCGCGCAGTCAGCGTCGAGGGCACAACACCAGCTCCTTCAAATTCCAATGCTGTATGCAAGGATTTGTACGAAATTGGCGAAATTCCGCCACTCGGTCACGTACCGAAAAAGATGTATGCCTGGTCCATACGGCAGGAACGCCACGGTGAACCTGATGCCGCGATGCAGGTTGAAGTGGTGCCGACCTGGGAGATTGACTCTGACGAAGTGCTTGTGCTGGTGATGGCCGCCGGCGTGAACTACAATGGCGTATGGGCCTCTCTCGGCATTCCAATCTCACCGATAGATGGCCACAAGAACCCGTACCATATTGCTGGATCCGACGCCTCCGGCATCGTCTGGGCGGTTGGCCGCAAGGTTACCCGCTGGAAGGTTGGCGACGAGGTTGTCATCCATTGCAATCAGGACGACGGCGATGATGAGGAGTGCAATGGCGGTGATCCAATGTTCTCAACATCTCAACGGATATGGGGCTATGAAACACCCGATGGATCGTTCGCCCAGTTCTGCCGCGTCCAGGCCCGTCAACTTATGCCACGCCCAAAGCATCTGACCTGGGAAGAAGCTGCTTGCTACACGCTGACGCTGGCAACTGCATACCGTATGCTGTTTGGTCACCGGCCCCATACCCTGAAACCAGGCCAGAACGTGCTTGTTTGGGGGGCATCCGGTGGACTTGGCTCCATGGCTGTTCAATTGATCGCTACTGCTGGTGCAAATGCCATCGGCGTGATCTCCGAAGATGACAAAACCGACTTCGTGCTTGGGCTCGGTGCCAAAGGCGTCATAAACCGGAAGAAATTTGAATGTTGGGGTCAAATGCCAAAGGTCGGCACGCCTGAATACAACACCTGGCTCAAGTCGGCCCGCGAATTTGGCAAGGCCATCTGGACCTATACCGGCAAGGGCAACAATGTCGACATGGTATTCGAACACCCCGGTGAAGCCACCTTCCCGGTCTCGACACTCATATGCAAGCGCGGTGGAATGATAGTTTTCTGCGCCGGAACCACCGGCTACAATCTTACCATGGACGCCCGCTATGTATGGATGCATCAAAAGCGTGTGCAAGGCTCGCACTTCGCCAACCTGATGCAGGCAAGCCAGGCAAACCGGCTGGTAATCAATCAGCGCATTGATCCATGCATGTCGGAGGTCTACTCGTGGTCTGACATACCAAAAGGTCACATGCAAATGCGTCAAAACAAGCACCTGCCGGGTAACATGGCAGTACTGGTCAGTGCACCGCGCACCGGATTGCGTACTTTTGAAGATGTTTTGGAGGCTTGCGGCAGCTAGCTGATCGAGGCGCCGACCTGCTCTTTCACATGAAGGGCGAGGTCCGGCTCCAGTCCGAGACGCGCCTGCAACATCTGAAGATAGGCTTTTTCGGCCGGCTGGTCAGGATCAATTGCTATGCATGAAGCCGCATAGATCTCCACAGCCTGTTCCTTGTTGTCTGCAAGCTCAACAATTCCATCAATGTCGAGCGGCTTTCGCAGCTCGTCCATCAGGAAGCCCTTTTCCTCCGCGTCGAGATTTGCCTGGTCAAGTTGCCCGAAGATTCGTTTCTGCTCCTCAGTATCAATGTGTCCGTCCGCCTTGGCAGCGGCAATCATTGCCTGAAGAAGCTTCAAGGCAAGCTTGTTCCGCTCAGCCTGGGGTGCAGGCAGAAAGGCTGTTCCTTCGGGTGCGGGCGTCACATTTTTCATCGTGCGCGCGGCCGTTTCTGCTTCGTCGCCGGCTGCTCCGCCTGCCTTGCTGGCCTGCCAGTCGTTATACGCCCTGTAGGCAAGCCCGCCGAGCACGGCAACACCACCCAGCTTCACGGCGTTCTTGACCACCTTGCGGCCACCCTTGGAGCCAAGCAACAGTGCAGCAAGCCCACCGGCAGCCATACCGCCGCCAAACCCCTTCAAACTATCCGGCACGACATCCAGCGGGCTACCACCAGTTTTCGCAGGTCCTCGATCCAGCGTCTGCCCGGCACTACCAGAGCCAAGCAGTTGTTCAAGCAACTTTTGAGGATCGATCATTTGTGCATACCCTTCATTCCCTGAAAAACTTTGCTACCTGCAACAATAGATGGAATACGTCGTTGCCCAGACAAGGGCAGGAGAGCAATTTTCTGATTCTGCGCTACCTACACTTGAACGGCTTCATGACCAAAACTATGCCTCAAGACAAACAGCAAGAGACAAATCCAGCTACGGCTGCCTGGTTAGCCTTCACGCCGGTAGCGTTCGTTCTGTTATGGGCAACCGGCTTTATCGGTTCCAGACTGTCAGCACCTTATGCTGAACCCCTCAGCTTCCTGTCCATCCGATTTGCCATTGTTGCTATCCTGCTGGCTGCTGCTGCCTTTGTGTTCAAGGCCCGCTGGCCCGGAAGACGTACTACTTTTCACTGCCTGATTGCCGGCGCCCTGATGCATGGCGGCTATCTCGGTTTCGTCTTCTGGTCAATCTGGAAGGGCATGCCGGCAGGCGTGTCGGCGCTGATTGTGGGATTGCAGCCGCTGGCAACAGCGATCTTGGCAGGGCTTCTTCTGTCGGAGCGCATCACTGCCCGCCACTGGACAAGTCTGCTCATCGGCTTCGTCGGCGTGACCATGGTGGTATGGCCCAAATTTACGCTCGATGCGGCTGGAATTACCCCCGTCACCATAGGTGCAAATGTGCTGGCCATGCTGTCCATCACCGTTGGTTCAATCTACCAGAAGCGATTCATGGGCAATGTCGACCTGCGCACCGGCAATGCCTGGCAGTTTACCGGAGCAGCAATCGTTACAGGTATAGCGGCTTTGTTCAGCGAGAGTTATCAAATCACTTGGAACACTGATGTAGTTTTCGCAATGGTATGGCTGGTCTTCGTACTTTCCATCGGCGCCATCTCCATGCTTTACATAATGATCCGCCACAACGAGATCTCGCGTGTCACCACTCTGTTCTACCTTGTACCCGGAGTAACCGCCTCAATTGCATGGGTCATGTTTGGCGAATTCATGCTGCCCCTTCAGATCATCGGTATGCTGGTGTGTGCCGGCGCTGTATTGCTGGCCACTCGCAAGGCGTGACTTTGGTTCATATTGCACCGCAACAACAATTACCTATACTGGCCGCAAAATCATATAGTCCACGAGGAGCTGCCAATGAGTTTGGCCGAAAATATCCGTCCTGAAGCAGCGCTCTTGCCCAATTTGTCTGCACTCATGGCATCTTCCGTCACTGAAGTTGATGGATTGCTGGCAAATGCACGCAAACAGGTTCACGCAGCCGTTTCCTCGCACGGCAAAGTATCTTCTGCGCAAATCGAACTTGAGCAGCACAAGGTGCACGGCCTCGCCTGGCTTGCTACCTATGCCGAAACCTTCCGCGCCATGAGGCAATGGCACGATTCACTTGCGGCAGAAGGCCGTCTTGGAGAACTTGAACAGCTCATCGCCCAGGTCTCGTTCGGTGAATATCTGAACCATGTGGCTGGTGGCATCCCTATGAACGGGCAGGAATTCATCCGGCTGCACGAACTTGGCCTGGGAGCCAGCGCAGCCTCAGGCCTGCATACAAACTCCTGCAGCGCCTTGCTGCACGCAGGCTCAACCCCTGCAACCCGCGCCCGGCTGGTCGAACTGATGATCGAAGCACGCGCAAACCTGACCCCCGGCGATTGCGGCCTGGATCCAATGCTGGATGAAATGCGCTCGCAAATGAACCGCTTCATTGCTGAGCACGTTGCGCCACACGCCCATGAATGGCACCTCAACAACGACTACGTACCACTCGACATCATTTCAAAGCTGTCCGAACTAGGCGTGTTCGCCCTCACCCTGCCCGAAGAATACGGTGGCATGGGATTAGGCAAGGAATCCATGTGTGTTGTTTCCGAGGAACTGTCGCGCGGCTGGATTGCCATCGGCTCGCTCGGCACCAGGCCGGAAATTGCAGCTGAACTGATCATCGCTGGCGGCACGGAAGAACAGAAACAGAAATGGTTGCCAAAAATCGCCTCCGGCGAAATTCTGCCAACCGCCGTATTCACTGAGCCTAACACCGGTTCTGATCTCGCCTCATTGCGCACCCGCGCCATCAGGGACGGTGATGTTTACAAGGTTACGGGCAACAAGACATGGATCACTCATCCGGTTCGCGCAGATGTAATGACACTGCTTGCCCGCACCAACCCTGACGAGCCGGGATACAGGGGCCTGTCGATGTTTCTGGCCGAGAAACCGCGCGGCAATGATGAAAATCCGTTTCCTGCCAAGGGCATGACTGGTGGTGAAATCGAGGTCCTCGGCTATCGCGGCATGAAGGAGTACGAGATTGCATTCGACAACTTCGAGGTGAAGGCTGAAAACCTGCTTGGCGGCGAAGAGGGTCAGGGGTTCAAACAACTCATGCAGACCTTCGAATCCGCCCGCATTCAAACTGCCGCACGCGCCATCGGCGTTGCGCAAAACGCATTGGATCTCGGTCTGCAATATGCAACCGACCGCATCCAGTTCGGCAAACCGATCATCTCGTTCCCTCGCATTGCCGACAAGCTCGCACTTATGGCAGCCGAGATCATGGCCGCCCGGCAGCTTTGCTACTTCTCGGCCCGCGAAAAGGATGCAGACCGGCGCTGCGACATCGAAGCCGGAATGGCTAAATTGCTGGGTGCGCGCGTCGCCTGGAACTCTGCAGACAATGCACTGCAGATTCACGGTGGCAATGGCTTTGCACTTGAGTACCAGGTGAGCCGCGTACTGTGCGATGCTCGCATCCTGAACATTTTTGAAGGCGCTGGCGAAATCCAGGCACAAGTCATAGCTCGCCGACTGCTTGAACAGGTTAATTGACCACCCCATGACCCAACGCTCAATTATCATTACCGGATGCTCTTCCGGCATCGGCTACACCTGTGCCATCGGCATGAAGCAGCGTGGCTGGCGCGTCTTGGCAACAGCACGGAAACCCGAAGACCTCAAGATGCTGGAAGCACAGGGCCTCGAGGCAATCGCGCTGGACTATGCCGACCCAAAATCCATAGCCGCCTGCGCCGCCGCCATACTGAAAAAGACCGATGGCAAACTCTATGCTCTTTTCAACAACGGTGCCTATGGCCAGCCCGGTCTGGTTGAAGACTTGAGCGTTGGCGCCCTGCGGGCACAGTTCGATGCGAATTTTTTCGGTTGGCACGACCTGACAACACGACTATTGCCAGCCATGCGCGAGCAGGGCCGGGGCCGCATTGTGCAATGTTCTTCGGTGCTGGGCTTCTTTGCTGCGCCATACCGAGGAGCCTACAACGCATCAAAATTTGCCCTCGAGGGCCTGACTGACACAATGCGCCGGGAGCTTTACGGGTCCGGCATCCATGTGAGTTCCATCCAACCCGGTCCCATTCGGTCGCGATTTACCTGGCATGCTCTGAACGCCCTGCGCAACAACGTTGATATCAAGGGATCGCGCAACCGGGCGCTGTACGAAAAGCGCCTTGCTGATATGTCGGATATTGCCGGTCTTGAACCGTCACCTCTGGAAACGCCTGAAGAGTCCCGTCACGTTACCGGCGGCGGCTGGAAACCCAAATACCGGCTTGGACCGGATGCGGTTCTGACGGCATTGATACATGCGACTGAAAGCGACAGTCCAAAGCCGTATTATCATGTTACCTATTCCACGAAACTGGCAGCATTCGCACGTCGCTTCATGCCTGTACGGCTACAGGACAAGCTGGCGAAGAATTCTTCCTGAACCCCAAATGGAGCTCCAACGTATCTGTGTTGGAACGCTATTAGTCTGGAGTTTACATGTCATTTGTCGAGTTGCTGGTGCCCCTTTCGATTGGTGTTGTTGCAATAGTGCTTGTGGCAGGCCTCATCAACATGATGCGCGGCGGCGACAAGAACACTTCGCAAAAACTCATGCGCGCACGTGTCCTGCTCCAGTTCGTCGCGGTCATCATCATCATGGGCGTGATATGGTACACGGGCCGCTAGCTGGTGACATGCCTACCTGGGCGCCATGCGCAAAGCTCCGTCCAGCCTGATGCACTCGCCGTTCAGCATGTCATTATCGACAATCGAAAGCGCCAGTCTTGCGAATTCCACCGGATCTCCAAGCCGCGCCGGAAATGGCACAGTGGCGGCCAGGGCCGCGCGCACCTCATCAGGTAAACCGGCCACCATTGGAGTGTTGAACAAGCCTGGCATGATGGTGCAGCATCGCACCCCGTCTCGCATCAGATCGCGCGCAACCGGAAGCGTCATGCCAATAACACCGCCCTTTGATGCAGCGTAAGCAACCTGGCCAATCTGGCCGTCAGTTCCGGCTATGGAAGCAGTATTGACAATAACGCCGCGTCCGCCATCCGCCGTGACGGGCTCAGCTGCAATCATGCCTGCGGCACATTTCGAAATCATGTTGAAGGTGCCGACAAGATTGACGGCGATGGTCCTTTTGAAGCTGTCCAGCGCATGAGCCCTTGCCTCACCAGACTTCTTGTCGATGGAAGCCGTCTTCTCACCAATCGCTATGCCGGCGCAGTTCACCAGCACCCGCTCCTGCCCATTGGCAGTACGGGCGATTTCGAGTCCGGTTGTCACGCTTTCCTCTGAGGTCACATCTGCCATTACAAACAAACCGGAAATTTCTGCAGCTACTTTTCTGCCGCTATCCGGGTTCATGTCAAACACGGCAACTCTGGCTCCCTTTGCAGCCAGCGCCCGGGCAGTTGCCTCGCCAAGTCCGGATGCTCCGCCGGTTACAATTGCTGCCATTCCCTGTTCAATCTGCATTGATCCGCTCCAAAGAAATTGCTTGTAACCGTTGCCAGTCGTTTCCATATGCACCTGCAGGCGCAGTTTCAACACCTGTTAGGAAATCTGGACCATGCGGGGCAGGCAAGATTACCCAAACCTGGAAGATGACGATATCATCATGCCTGGAACAATGGAGCGCAATGAGAAGACCGTGCGTGACGGTTTCTGGGCAAAGCTTCAACGCAATCTGGCGCGCATCCCGTTGGCCCATCAGGTTGTAGCGGCCTATTACGCAGCCTTTGATCCGGCAACTCCGTTTCGCACCAAGGCGATGTTGATGGCAGCGCTTGCATATTTTGTACTGCCGTTCGATGTGGTCCCTGACTTCATTCTTGGACTTGGCTACACCGATGACATGACTGTTCTGTTGACAGCCTTTGGTTTGATCCGCTCGCATGTAACTGACCAGCATACTGAGCGCGCGATTCGAACTGTCGAAGCGTTGCGTCGCGGTGAAGATCCGCCAGAGTCTGCCTAATTGAAATCAAGCGCTAGACTAAGGAGCGACAATCACTTTGCCGCGCACTTCACGCCGTGCAATCGCGTTCAAAGCATCAGCGGTCTTGTCGAGTGGATAAATCTCATGGATGTGCGGCCTGATTTCGCCAGCAAGAACCCAGTCAATTAGCTGTTTCATGTTTTCCTGATGCAGATGCGGTTCCCGCGCCAGATGATCACCCCAGAAAACCCCGACGATCTGGCACCCCTTCAGCAGCGCCAGATTAAGCGGGATTTTGGGTATTGATCCGCCCGCGAACCCAACAACGAGAAAACGCCCATTCCACCCGATAGCGCGCAATGCTGGTTCAGCGAGATCTGCGCCCACCGGATCATAGATCACATCTACGCCCTTACCTTCAGTCAGCTCCTTGAGACGGACTTTTATATCCTCCCTGGAATAATTGACCGTCTCGTCTGCACCCAGGGAGCGGCAGAACTCAAGCTTGTCCTCGCTGGACGCACAGGCAATGACCCTGGCGCCCATTGCCTTGCCAATCTCTACAGCGGCCTGACCTACGCCGCCGGATGCGCCAAGTACAGCAAGTGTTTCTCCTGGCTGCAGGTTGGCGCGTTGGCGCAAGGCATGCAGGGATGTTCCGTAGGTGACAATCAATCCCGCAGCAATCTCGAACGGCAGTTTCTCCGGCATGGCAATCAACACATCTTGCGAAACAACGATCCTGTCTCTTGTGCCGCCCCACCCCGTGTAGGCCATCACCCTGTCGCCCTTGTTGAACCCCGTAACACCGCTACCCATGGCATTGACAACACCGGCAACTTCAGCACCGGGAGAAAAGGGCAATTCAGGTTTGAATTGGTACTTGTTGTCGATGATCAGAATGTCAAAGAAATTCAATCCGGCAGCCTTTACCTCTATCACTACCTGACCCGGCCCCGCAGCAGGCTCACCTAATTCTACATGCTCCAGTTGTTCCGGCCCGCCATAGCGGGTACATAGGACTGCTTTCATTGAGTTTCTCTTTTCAATCTTTTACTTGCCGCGGCAGCACTCTACCCGCCTCGATCATTCACGTTGCCAAATTGTTGTCCAATTTGCCAAGCACCAGAGAGTAGTCTTGCCTGAGTGCAGGATAGGAAGCAAAC
Source organism: uncultured Alphaproteobacteria bacterium (assembly GCA_963787895.1). Taxonomy (GTDB): domain Bacteria; phylum Pseudomonadota; class Alphaproteobacteria; order Rhizobiales; family Aestuariivirgaceae; genus Anderseniella. The sequence goes on from CAWBEX010000008.1 coordinate 239,433, forward strand.
TTAGGCTCTGACAGGCAAGTGTTGCGCTTGCCTGGACAAGCTGCCACAACTTAAGATGAGACGGATGAAATTTCATGAAGGTGACCATGTTGCATAAGCGTCTGCTAATTAGCACTGTTAAACTTGCAATAGCAGGGTTGAGTTACTGCCTCTTGCCTGCAACGGCCAGCGCCGAAGAACCGAAGTTCATCGAAGAGTTCAATGATTGGTCGGCCTATTCCTACAACGCCGGCGGCGGCAAGGTTTGTTACGTGGTTTCTCAGCCAAAGGGATCCGAGCCTAAGAACGTACGCCGCGATAAGATTTTCTTTCTTGTGCAACATCGCCCGAAGGACAACGTCCGCTCGGAAGTTTCCACCATCATTGGTTACAAATTCAAAGAAGGCAGCACTGCATCAATTAACATTGATGGACAGGACCTTCGCCTGTTCACCAACGGAGACGGAGCATGGGCGGAATCGGGCGACGTTGATCGCAAAATCGTAGCAGCAATGAAGGCGGGCAAATCCATGTCCGTAGAGGGTACTTCGTGGCGTGGCACCAAGACCACGGACAATTACTCGCTGTCAGGTATCACCGCCGCAATCAACAAGATCGACAGCATCTGTCAGTGACGGGTTGCACTCCTGGCGCTGGCGCACTCGCTCTGTGTTGTGCTAAGGACCCGCGCCATGGCCATCTCGATTGACATAAACCACTTCACTACTGTGCGTCCGGATTCAGCTGGCGACCGCAGGACGCGCATGGTCGGCCTTACACGCAATAACCTGCAAGACGCGCTCGCGCTTGTGCAGGCAATTCCTGAAAAGCAGCGCCGCATGCGCGCCTCCCAGATCTGGAACTGGCTCTATGTGCGTGGTGTGAACAGCTTTGCCGACATGACGACAATCTCCAAGGAGTTGCGTACAGACCTGGCCAATCACTTCGACCTGTCCCGGCTTGAGATTGTTACCGAGCAGATTTCCACTGACGGCACTCGAAAATGGCTGTTGCGTTTGCCGCCTGACGAGCTTGGCCGCCGACACGAAATCGAGACCGTCTACATTCCGGAGGAAGATCGTGGCACCTTGTGCATCTCCTCACAAGTTGGCTGCACACTCACCTGCACATTTTGCCACACCGGCACTCAAACGCTGGTCCGCAACCTGACCGCAGGTGAAATCGCCGGTCAGATACTAGTGGCACGCGATCGTCTCAAGGAATGGCCGCACTTGATTGAAGACGCACAGAATGTGCCTGCTGGCGGACGCTTCATCACCAATGTTGTTCTAATGGGTATGGGCGAGCCTCTCTACAACTTTGAAAATGTCCGCGACGCAGTAAAAATTATTGCCGACGGAGACGGCTTGTCGCTCTCAAAGCGGCGTATAACTCTGTCCACCTCCGGAGTGGTTCCGGAGATTGTCCGGGCCGGCAATGAAATTGGAACCATGCTTGCCATTTCCCTGCATGGTACGACCGACGATATTCGCAACGATCTCGTCCCACTCAACAAGAAATATCCTATCAGTGAACTGCTTGACGCATGCCGGAGTTACCCTGGCTTGTCCAATGCCAGGCGCATCACATTCGAGTACGTGATGATCAAGGGGGTGAATGACAGCATCGAAGATGCGCGGCGGCTGGTGAGTTTGCTCAAAGGCATTCCAGCGAAAGTAAACCTGATACCCTTCAATCCCTGGCCCGGCACAAGCTACGAATGCTCGGACTGGGAACAAATCGAGGCCTTCTCCCGAATTGTCCTGAAAGCAGGTTATGCAAGTCCGGTGCGCACTCCGCGCGGCCGGGACATTTTCGCCGCCTGTGGTCAGCTTAAGTCAGAATCACAGCGATTGAAGAAAACCGAACGTGACGCGCTTGCCGCAACCATGAAATGAGGTCCGGCGGTCATTCAATCGATGCTCCAGCACCCACTTGATGGCGCTGTTCAACCGATCATCACCCCAAAAGATTTCACCGTCCGACGTGATAAATGAAGGCGCTCCGAACAAGCCCTTGCCAATCGCTTCGGCTACCCTGTTGCGCAAGGTTTGTTTCACATCAGCCACTGCGGCCTGCGCCAGCCAATAACCCGGGTCATCCACGAACTCGGCAAGCAACCATTCCAGTGCCTGATTGCTGGCGATATCTGCTCCGTCTGCAAATCCCATCTGAAACACTCGTTTGCAATAAGGTATCAACCAGGATTGCTGCGAAGCCGCCACTGCGATGCGTGTCGCCAGCAGGCTTGAAGCCGGAAACACAGCAGGCTGCTTATATACCAAGTGATACTGCTCACACTGGCGCTGCAAATCTCGCCACATGTAGTTGCCCTTGGCTGGGTAGATGTTGAAGGGGGATGTGTTCCAGCCTTGCTTCTTGAAAACCGGGCCGAGAAGAAAAGGCGTCCAGCGCACTTTAATACCAGCGGGCTCCGTCCACTCCTGTATCCGCATAGCCGAGACAAACGAGTAAGGACTGGCAAAATCGAACCAGAACTCCAGATCATGCTTCATGGTGCTGCACTCTGGTCACAAGATGCTGGTACATCGGCAGCCCCGATGGGGCCGCCGATTTCCTGGTTTGCCTCGCCGTAATCAGATGTTGTCTTCAGCTGTTCAGCTGACAATCACCTTGGCGCCGATCTTGACCCGGTTGTGAAGGTCAATAACCTCTTCGTTCAGCATCCGGATGCAGCCAGACGACTGCGCAGTGCCAATTGTATGAGGTGCATTGGTTCCATGGATTCGATACAAGGTATCGACCTTGCCCTGGAACAGGTAAAGTGCGCGCGCACCAAGCGGATTGTTCGGCCCACCCTCCATGCGCTCCGGCAGGGTCCGGCCGTACTGCTTCTTCTCGCGCTCGATCATTTCCTTCGGCGGATGCCATGCCGGCCACTCTGCCTTGCGTGCTATCCTTGCAACACCTGACCAGCCAAAACCAACACGGCCAACGCCTACGCCATATTCAATTGCCTTGCCGCCTGCCAGGACGAAGTAAAGTCTTCGCTTTCTGGCACTGACGATAATTGTGCCCGGCTTTTCAGGTGTTTTGTATGAAATTGTGCGCTTGCCGCTGTAACTGGACCTGCTTGCAGTCTTTGCCTTCTTCGCTGTTGAGCGAGACGTCGTTCCGCCACTTCCAGCGTTGAAGTTGTAGCGTACACGGCTTTCAGCCATAACACTTGTTGCAGACGCCGCAAGTGCAGCGATACTTGAGAGAAATACTCGGCGATCCATTTGCATGATCTCCTGCTGTCAAAAAATTTGATAGGATTGATTCGTTTTACGATTCACTCTGCACATGGGGCAGGTGTACCAAAAGATTGAAAACATCTGCAATCTCAAAGCAGGAATCTGCTGAGCATCGCCAGCTTCTTTGTCTGTTTATCAACAACGCTGGTTTGCTGAGCAACGGGCGGCGCTCGTTGCCTGTCAATTTTCATTGGATACCTGCTGCTGACAAGCGGCCGCTGGGCCAACGCCTGCCACATCGACAATAAAGTAATACTGGAATGAACAGTCGCAGGTGCTTTTTCAACTCGCCCGCTTGGGCATTTCTTCTTGCAGTTGGAGGTTTCTTCCGCCTCTGAAAGAGTGACATCAAGGGCTTCAGCTGCCGTTTGCAACTGCACCGGCGCAGCCGTGGCACTGATAATTCCGATACAGGGCTTGGCTACAAGCGCAAAGAGCAATGCAATTGCAAGTACCCGGCATGTAACAAAATTCATCACCGCATCAAAATCCCTTGTTTCAAGAATCCAATATCCAGAAAAGCCAGCAAAAATCAACCGCCCCGCTTTCACCACAATGTGAACAACGAGGGCAAAATTTGCTGTTGCCAAGCGCAGGAAGTCGCTTGCGGACCTACTTCCGGTTTTGCCGATTCTCGATCAGATTGTCTACAACAGCTGGTTCAGCCAACGTCGAAATATCGCCAAGGCTGCCAAAATCATCCTCTGCGATCTTGCGCAGAATCCGCCGCATGATCTTGCCGGAACGCGTTTTTGGAAGACCCGGTGAGAATTGTATCTTGTCTGGCGAGGCAATCGGTCCAATCTCATTGCGGACATGCGCGACAAGATCCTTGCGCAAATCGTCAGATGCATTTTCACCGGCCATCAGGGTTACGTAGCAGTAGATGCCCTGTCCCTTGATGTCATGTGGATAGCCGACAACAGCCGCCTCAGACACTTTCGAATGGGAAACAAGCGCAGACTCTACTTCAGCGGTTCCCATGCGATGGCCCGAAACGTTGATGACATCATCAACACGACCGGTAATCCAGTAGTACCCATCCGCGTCACGGCGACAGCCGTCCCCGGTGAAGTACTTCCCCTTGTAAGTGGAAAAGTACGTTTGAATGAACCGTTTATGGTCGCCATACAAAGTACGCATCTGGCCTGGCCACGAATCGATCAGACACAGATTGCCATCAACAGCCCCTTCGAGAACTTTGCCGTCATTGTCCACGAGTTGTGGCTGCACCCCGAAGAACGGCCGCGTTGCCGAGCCCGGCTTCAAGTCTGTAGCGCCCGCTAATGGAGTTATCATGATGCCGCCGGTTTCCGTCTGCCACCAGGTATCCACAATTGAACACTTCTTGTTGCCAACCACCCTGAAATACCATTCCCATGCTTCGGGATTGATTGGTTCGCCAACAGACCCCAGAAGTCGCAGGTCTTTCAGTGAGGCTCGCTTTACAAAATCGTCACCTGCACCCATCAAGGCCCGGATGGCAGTTGGCGCGGTATAAAAAATATTGACTTTGTGCTTGTCACACACATCCCAGAAACGCCCGGCGTCGGGGTAGGTTGGCACGCCCTCGAACATCAAGGTGATGGCACCATTGGCCAACGGGCCATAGACGATATAACTGTGCCCTGTCACCCAGCCCACATCAGCCGTGCACCAGTATACGTCGCCTTCGTGATAATCGAACACGTACTCGTGCGTCATTGAAGCCCAAACCAGATAGCCGCCAGTGGTATGCAGAACACCCTTCGGCTGACCGGTTGAACCTGATGTGTAAAGAATGAACAACGGGTCTTCGGCCTTCATTTTCTCCGGTTTGCAATCCGGTGAAGCAGTCACCATCGCAGAATGGTACCAGACATCGCGACCTTCAACCCAGCCCACCTTGCCACCCGTACGGCGTACTACCAGTACTTTCTTGACACTCACCTTGCCCTTGGCGGCAATTTCGATAGCCTTGTCTGTATTCGCCTTGAGCGGTATAGGCTTGCCTCCGCGCACGCCCTCATCGGCTGTAATCACGAATGTAGATTTGCAGTCAACAATACGACCCGCAAGCGCATCAGGTGAGAACCCCCCAAACACGATGGAATGCACGGCGCCAATGCGGGCACAAGCCAGCATGGCATAGGCCGCTTCAGGGATCATGGGCATGTAGATGGTGACCCGGTCACCCTTCTTCACACCGTTGGCCTTCATCACATTTGACAGCCGGCAAACCCTGTCATGCAGTTCATTGTAGGTGATTTTCTTGTCATCAAACGGGTTGTCACCTTCCCAGATGATCGCCGTCTGGTCGCCGCGCTTTTTCAGGTGCCGGTCGACACAGTTGTAGCAAACGTTGGTAATGCCGTCCTCAAACCACTTGATGGTGACGTTACCGCTGAAGCTGGTGTTCTTGACCTTCTTGTAAGGCTTGAACCAGTCAATGCGCTTGCCGTGCTTCGCCCAGAACTGTTCCGGGTTTTTCACAGACTGCTTGTACATTTTCAGGTAGCCCTCATTATCAATGATGGCGTGCTTCTTCCAGGCTGCCTGAACCTTATGGGTTTTAACGGACATGAGCGCTTGTCTCCCTGTACTCTAGTCAAAAGTGAGGTCAATCCTGGCAGCATTATGCGAACCAGTTTGACGGAACGCAATGCGCCTTGAGTTTAACTCGCAAACCGCCATACGGAGGTCTTCTTGATCTCACAATCCTCCAGTTCACGCGTAACTGGCACCTCATATCTAGCCAAAGATACAAGCCTTTCCTTTGGAAGGTATGCCCTTCCCGGATCGCCAATCAACACATCAGCCCCTGCTATCTCAAGCCACGACAACAGCCGCAGAGCCAATGGCTTCTCATAGAACAGATCGCCTACGAGAATAACATCTGCTGTTGGAGCCGGCGCTGAAAGCAGATCGTCCGTAGTGACCTGAACTGCCACGGAATTGGCATCAGCATTGATAGCGATTGCTTCGCCGGCAAAGTCGTCAATATCGGCTGCCAACACGCTTGCAGCACCAGCTTTCATTGCAGCAATGCCCACCAGCCCGGAACCGGACGCCATATCCAGCACCACCTTGCCCGCCACCACCTGAGGATTGTCCAGAACATAGCGTGCCAGCGCCTGACCGCCAGCCCAGGCAAACGCCCAGAACGGTGGAGGCAAGCCAATCTCACCCAGCTCATCTTCAGTTTTTTGCCACAGCGGAATGGCCTCGTGCGCCAACTGGAGCTGCACTTCCGGAACCAGCGGCACTTGCAGCAACATGGTGTTCTGCACAATGAACTCACGCCGCGAACGCGTCTCTATCACTTCGACATCGGCGGTTTTGAAAGTCCGCCCATACGGCACACTTCAAGCCATTCATCTTCCAGCACCGGCTGCACAGACAATCGCATCGACGTCACCAGTGACATTTTGGCAAGCTTTTCACTGGACTTTACATCAGCGAGTTTTACCGACTGCGGCATGTCCATGACCGCTCTGATGTCCACACACTCCCAGCGTGGATCATCAGTGGTGGAATCCGGATGAGCCAATGCGCACACCTCGCAAATACCGACAACGTCCAGACCCTCGTTGGAGTGATAGAAGAACCCAAGGTCGCCAATCTGCATTGCCCGCATATTGTTGCGCGCCTGGTAGTTGCGCACACCATCCCATTCTTCGCCCGCTTTGCCCTTGGCCTTCAGCTGTTCCCAGGAAAACTTGAACGGTTCAGATTTGAACAACCAGTACGACATTGATTTCCCTTGCTCTCATTCATGTTCAACCTTCAGTGGCCGAGCCATCAACTGGACAATCTGATTATCCACATTTGCCCCATCCACAACAATGCTGGCAACCGCCTCGCACACCGGCATCTCAATTACCTTGTCCCGGGCAATCGCGCGCACAACACCCGCAGTGTAAACACCTTCTGAAACCGCCGTACGGGTAGCGAGGATGTCAGCCAGGGCACGGCCCTGACCCAGTTCCACGCCCAAGGAATAATTGCGCGACTGCGGACTGGAACAAGTCAATGACAAATCACCCAGCCCAGACAGTCCAAACAGGGTTTCCGGCTTCCCGCCCATAACAGCTGCAAAACGCCTCAATTCAGCAAACGAGCGCGCCAGCAATGCAGCCTGTGCTGAAGCACCCAGCTTCTTGCCGGCACAAATGCCCGACGCTATGGCCAACACGTTCTTGACCGCACCACCGATTTGCGCGCCAATCATGTCGCCTGACACATAGACCCGGAATGACGCTGTACTTAGCACTCGCGCAATTGTCGTGGCCCGGCTGATGTCATCACCTGCCAAGGTGATGGCCGTTGGCAAACCGGATGCCACATCGGCGGCGAAACTGGGGCCCGACAGAACAAAAGGCTCAAGTTGCGGTACAACTTCCTGAACCACTTCACTCATGTACTTGTTGCTGCCACGCTCCAAACCCTTTGCTGTAATCACCAATGGCTTCGTCGCACAATGCTGAAACTCCGACATTGCAAGCATTTCACGCGTCGCTTGTGCTGGTGTCGCAAGAATAAGGAAATCCGCCAGAAGCGCGCGTGTTAGTTCACTCGTAACCTCAAGCCCATCCGGCAATACGTGGCCTGAAAGATACTTGGCATTGACCCGCTTCAACTGCATTTGCTCAGCTGCGCTTGCAGACCGCGCCCACAACGCAGTCTCCAGGCCCGCCCTCACGCACGCCACCGCAAGGGCGGTGCCCCATGCGCCCGCGCCTATCACCGCGGCACTGCTGAAGTGATCCTCGCTCAAGCTTTCACACCGGCAAATTTTTCTGGCGCTGCCTCAGCATCAAGCGGCCATCGGGCCCGCGCCGTCACTTCGAGGTTATCGGCCTTGCGTACCATCATGTTTTCCAGTCCCGCCCAGGCAATCATCGCAGCATTGTCGGTGCACAGCGCAACAGGCGGTGCACTTAACCGGAAATCCTGCAGATCACACACTTCCTGAAGAGCAGTACGCAGCGCCAGATTGGCTGCCACCCCTCCGGAGACCACAAGCACCTTGTCAGCCAATCCATCGTGCAAAGCCTCAAACCGCCCCATCGCGCGTTTCACACGGTCCGTCACCGCATCGCATGCAGCCCGCTGGAATGCTGCGCAAATGTCTGCAACATCCTGCTGACGCAACCTTTCAATTGCCGTTGCCGACTGCCTCACGGCTGTCTTCAAGCCGGAGAAAGAAAAATTGCAGTCTTCCCTGCCTTTCATCGGCACAGGAAAACCATACCGTTCTGCATTGCCGGTCAGTGCTGCTCTTTCGACTTCCGGCCCGCCAGGATAACCAAGACCCAAAAGTTTTGCAGTTTTGTCGAACGCTTCCCCCAAAGCATCGTCAATTGTAGTGCCAAGGCGCGTATAATCACCCACTGCATTAATGCTTACGAGTTGGGTATGGCCCCCGGACACCAGCAGCATCAGGTATGGCGGACGCAAACCTTCTGTCAGCCCTGGTGTTAGCGCGTGACCTTCCAGATGATTTACTGCGTAAAGCGCCTTGCCCGACGCCAACGCCAGCGCCTTTGCCGTCATTAACCCGGTCATGACCCCGCCAATCAAACCCGGTCCAGCCGTCACCGCAATCGCGCTGAGGTCATCAAAGCCGCAACTTGCATCAACCATTGCCTGCCCAATCATACGGTCAAGGTGCGAAAGATGTGATCGAGCCGCAATCTCCGGCACCACCCCGCCAAATGGTGCATGCAACGCCGTCTGGGACAAAACCAAATTGGAGACGATCCTGCCTGAGCCGTCAGTTTGCCGTGCCACAACCGCAGCCGCAGTTTCATCGCACGACGTTTCGATGCCCAAAACCAAGTGCTGTTGTTGATTGTCGCGGGCAGGCACGCTACAGACCTTTCCATGAATTGTTTGGCTTGCCTATAATGCCAATCCAACGCTGCCTGTAGCATCGAAAGTAACCTGCTTGCAAACAAGGCCTATCAGAATTGGGACGCGGGGTTCACCGCTCGCGCTGGCACAAGCCCATGAAACCAGGGACCGCCTGGCGAGCATGCATGGCATGGACCCCGCAACAATCGAAGTTGTCGTTATCTCAACAAGCGGTGACCGCATACAGGATCGTTCTCTGGCCGAGATCGGCGGCAAGGGGCTTTTCACGTTTGAACTGGAAGATCAGCTTCATGACGGCCGTATCGACATGGCTGTTCATTCCATGAAAGACATGCCGGCCATTCTCCCGGACGGCCTGGAGATCTCTTGCCTGCTGGAGCGGGAAGATGTCCGCGACGCCTTCTTGTCACCCGTAGTCAAGACAATAGCCGAATTGCCACACGGTGCTATCGTTGGAACTTCATCCGTGCGCCGCGCTGCCCAGCTGCTGCACATCCGTCCCGATCTGGAGATCGTCCAATTCAGGGGCAATGTGCAAACACGGCTTCGCAAGCTGGATGAAGGCGTGGCACAAGCAACCTTCCTCGCATGCGCTGGGCTCAACCGGCTCGGAATGGCAGACAAGATTACCAGCGCAATTAGTATTGATGAAATGCTGCCGGCGGTTGCACAAGGCGCGATTGGCATTGAAATCGCATCGTCGAACAGCCGTGCCCGCGAATTGCTCGAACCACTTAACCACCAGGCAACAAGCATTTGCATTGAAGCCGAGCGGGCTTTCCTGAAACAGCTGGACGGTTCATGCCGGACTCCGCTCGCAGGAAATGCAACACTTACTGGTGCCACTGTAACCCTGAAAGCAATGGCATTGACTCTGGACGGCAGGAAAGTATTCCGGATAACCCGCTCTGGTCCAGCCTCTGACGCGGAGGAAATCGGGATTGATGCCGCAGCTGAAATCAGGGCAGCAGCCGGACCAGACCTTCAAACATGATGCATCTGCTCATAACAAGGCCGCGGCCGGATAGTGAGAAGTTCAAGGTCAGGCTGGAGCAAGACAACCGTTTCGAGGTTTCACTTGCACCGCTTCTTGCTATTGAGCCTGACCACAGTGCCGTTATACCTGAGCGCCAATGGCAGGCCGTTCTTGTCACCAGCGCCAATGCCCTTTCATCGCTGGGCACAATTGGCATTCCAGCTGGCCTCACCAACACGCAGATCATGGCGGTTGGTCCGGCAACGGCATCTCTTGCCAGAGAATTTGACTTCACCAAAGTTGAGCAAGCAAACGGTGATGTGACATCACTTGCCGCCCTGTGCCGCGACAGACTTTCACCAGATGCTGGACCTCTGCTGTACTTGACCGGCAAGCAACGCTCCGGTGACCTGGCAGCGGACCTGGCCAGGAATGGCTTCGAAATCACCCGGATTGAACTGTACGACGCGGTGCCGGCAGCCAAACTTGCTGCTGAGGTTGTGACATCAATCAAGGACGGCACAATCAACGCCGTTGCATTGTATTCGCCACGAACTGCTCAAATCTGGGCTCAGCTTGTTGCAAAACATGATTTGCAGGAAGCGGCATCAAGAATGATGCATTTCTGCCTGTCGACGGCTGTGGCCACAAAGTTGACGGACAAACTCGTAAAGGATGCGACAAAAACAGTGGCATCCAGACCAGACGATGATGCTATGATTGCGGCAATCCACGATTTTGCCGAAGAACATGGCTCAATCAACACAAGTCCGGGGGAAACGGTAGATATGGCTAACCGGAAGAGAACCACTCGCAAGGCGGGCAAGAGCCCTAGACCCACTGTCATAGACGCAGATGCCGTGGAAGTCCCGTCACATGCTGCAGACGCGGCTAAACCTGAAGAAGCAACCGCCAGGGAGGCTGACCGGGAGCAGCTGGATGCAGCAAACCCGGTTAAAACAACAAAAACTGGCGCAGCCAACAATCAGTCCAGCAAGAGTGCTGAGACGCCAAAATCCAAACCAGACTCACAAACCGCCGGCAAGAAGAAGGCTGGTAGCAGCCGCAATTTGGTGACCACAGCGATTGTGGCAGCCTTGCTGGCAGGAGCCGCCGGTGGCAGCTACCTTTATCGCTCTTATGGCGACAAAATCTTCGGATCTACAGAAGCGGCAGCGAACATTGGCGCAATCGAAGGTCAAGCCATTGAAGCCATTGGCGCGGCCCAATCTGCGAGCGAAAGCGCATCCTCAGCACTCACCCAGGTCAAGGGTCTGTCCGACAAAGTCGCAGCAATTGAACAGAAGATTGAAGCACAGCCGGTTAGCATCGGCCTTGACGAGAAGGCGGCCGCAACTCTTTCCGAAGCTGCTGAATTAGCCGGAGCGGCCCGGACAGGTGTGGAGGAGTTGTCGGCCAGAACAGACAAGATCGAGAATGATCTGACGCTGGCGCGACAGTCCGTAGACAATTTGCGAGGTGCGCTCGAAACTGCATCTGCCAACGGAGGCGGCGTCGACCAGGCAGAGTTCAGTCTCAAGTTGAAGGAATTGACAGATCGCATCAACAGCATCGAACAAACGCAGGCGGACAAAACAGTTACGGGCCAGGACCAGGGTCTGGTGGAACAGATCACTTCACTGAAGCAACAGCTGGAAAACACAGGCAAGCACGTCGAAGAACTGGAAACCAAACTGTCCAACTTGTCAGAGGTAACCCGCTCAGCTAGCCCGTCCGCAGACAGTGTGGCCCAGGCAAATGTGGCTGTGGCTGCACTTGACGCGGCAGTCGCCAATGGCAATCCATTCGAAGATCAACTGAAGAAGTTGGAAGTCATTCTCGGTGGGCCCATTGACCTGCCTGCTCTGACAACAAATGCAGCGTTAGGCGTTCCCACAATTGAGCAACTCACAAACTCATTGAACAATGTGTCGGTTGCGGACGATAACTCACCTTCTCCAACTGAAACTGCGCCGGGCTTTTGGAGTACCATTTCCGGCAAGCTGACATCGGTAGTAAAGATCCGAAAGGTGTCCGAAGGTGGCGACTGGGCCGATCGTATCGAGGCAGCAAGAACAGCGATGGCCGCATCAAACATTGACACCGCAATTGCGGCGCTTGGCGCCAGCCCGGCGACTGAAACTCCGCAAAGCTTGGTTGACTGGCTGAGCGATGCTCGCAGGCACCTGGAAACCCGCAAGGCATTACAATTGCTTCCTCAAATCATATTCAGCCGTGTTCCGGCTGCAAACCAGTGACGCCCAGCAGGGGGCTGATTGCATGATCTCACTTCTCATTCGCTTCTTTGGACTGGTTGTACTGGCAGCCGCCTTTGCCTGGCTGGCGGACCAGCCGGGAGATCTGAAGTTGCGCTGGCTCGGTTACGAGATCGAAACGTCACTGCTGGCGGCCACCATTGCCTTGTTTGCCTTTGGACTGGCTTGCTGGATGATCTGGTCCCTGCTGATGTGGGTCCTGGACAGGCCAGGCGCGTTCGGCAGCTGGTTCAAATCACGACGCCAGGCAAAAGGCCGCGAAGCATTGTCCAGCGGACTGATCGCTGTTGCAGCAGGCGACAGAGATGGTGCGCAGTCCCACGCAAAGACAGCCGCAGCGATTCTTGGTGATGACCCGATGGCAAAACTGCTCAGCGCGCAGGCTGCGCAACTGCGGGGAGACAGCACTCAGGTGAAGCGCCTGTTTGAAGAAATGGCACAGCATCCCGATACAAGGCTCCTCGGCTTGCGCGGCTTGCACACCGAAGCTGTCCGCCAATCTGACAAGAAGCGGGCCCTGGCACTGGCTGAGGAAGCCGTCAGGTTGAATCCCAAGGTATCATGGGCCAGCCAGGCACTCTTGTCCTATCAGTCTGCCAATCAGGACTGGGCCGCAATTGACCGTACCATTGACCAGCAGGCATCTGCGAAGCTGATTGACAAGCCAATTGCCAATGCCAAGCGTGCCGCTGTTCTGACCGCCCGCGCGCAGGAAACCGATGGCAAGAGTTCAGATGAAACCGTTCAGCTGGCTCTGAGAGCCCACAAACTTGATCCTTCATTGGTGCCAGCTGCACTCATAGCATCCAGGCAGTTGAGTTTGGCTGGTTCTTTGAGAAAGGCGTCCAGGATTCTGGAAAAGACCTGGAAACTGTCACCCCACCCAGATCTTGCTGAAGCCTATGCCCATCTACGCGCAGGTGATTCCGCCCTGGACAGACTGAGAAGGGTGAGATCGCTGGTCGGCAAGTCGGGTGGAATTGAAGGTGCCGTGGCAATAGCTGCAGCAGGTATCGAGGCATTGGAGTGGAAAGTTGCCCGCGAAGCATTGCAACCATTTGCTCACGACCGGCCGCAAGCCCGGATATGCGGGTTGATGGCCGAGATCGAAGAGGGTGAATTTGGCGACAAGGGCAGGGCACGGGAGTGGCTGGCCCGCGCTGTACGTGCGCCGCGCGATCCTGCCTGGACCGCTGATGGTTATGTGGCGCAAAGCTGGTTGCCCGTTTCTCCTGTTACAGGAGAACTGGCTGCGTTCACCTGGAAAGTCCCTGTAGAGGGCATTGCTTACGATAGCGCTGAACAACCTCTTCCCGGTGAGGCAGACGAAGACGATGCCGTGCCTGGTGATGATGCGGTATTGGTTGCCTCCAACGACGACGATCAAGCGCCTGACGTCAACACTTCACATGAAGACGTCGACGCAAGTAATGAAGATGATCTGGAAGATCAGGAACCTGAAGAAATTGAAGATATCGCGCAGCCGGATGCACCAGTTGAAGTCCCTGACCATGACGCGGCCAACACTTCAAAAATCAAACACGCAGACGATAGTACGCTAGACAGCCCGGATGACGGACGGGCAGGCAGGCAGGTAACTTCCCGGCAACCCGATGACCCCGGCATTGATGAAGCAACGGAGCCTGACGAGCGCAAAAAGGGTTGGCTTTGAGTGTTGAAAGATTAACCTCTTGACTGTATTGCTCGTGATTAGAAATTCGCTCCAGGCCGCAATAGCTCAGTTGATAGAGTACATCTTTCGCGATTGGGTGCTCTATCAAAATTTACTCACCATGATCAGTGAGTTAGATTTTTTGGTTCAGTGCGTGTATGGTTTGAGTACGGGATTTGGCCGCTTTAGCTCAGCTGGTAGAGCATCGCATTCGTAATGCGGGGGTCAGGTGTTCGAGTCACCTAAGCGGCACCATTTTCCTGTATATGACCCCCACTCACACCCCCGGGGTACCCGAGATGCGCCAACCTAGTGGTGCGTCAACCGACTTTGTACTCCATACACATTCACTACACAGAGCCTTCAGTCAGACTTGTTTACTTGCAAGTGCTGAACCAGCACCAATTCTAAGATATTTGCGTCTTGTGGAATGGCAGCAATGCGGACCTTTCAGACATTCGACAATGTGCCTTCGATATCCGGTTTTGGCGCATCGCGATATTGAATTGTTCTCAGGAAATGCAAGGTCAGATGAGACATAATGCAATCGCGAACTCTGAGCGATGGTTCATGTCTGTTCACTCGCATTGGAATGGTTCGGGCACGCTGATCATCACCCACATCGTCACAAGAGACTTGAAAATGAGAAAATTGTTGACCGGTTCTGTCGGACCTTCTTGAAGAGGTGCCTCTTCACCCCCATATCTTACTACACGCTCTGCAATAAGAGCGGTTGTCAGCTCTGCAATTTGAGCGATGGACGAAATCATGGAAAATCTCATGCAAAATAAAAACGCTGTCTTCGGCGCCATTGCCGTTGCGATCGTGCTGGCCATAGTCGGCTGGTACGGCGGCTGGTTTGGTAGTCATACCCAGAAAGAGGTTATGACACCAACTACCACCACGGAACAACCTGCGACTGCCGCACCAACAACAACTGAGCAGGGCCCGGCCACTACCGCGCCAGCAACAACTACACAGTGAACGAGCAAGCTTTGGTGGCACCTCGGTATGTGGCTGAGGTCCACTGAAGTGAAGCGTGATTGGTCCAAGGCCTGGTTCTTGAGTGGTGTTATGTGAGCAAGACGGTTGCGAAGGCGGCTTTCACTCGTTGCAGCACAGATCATACGATTTCCGGAGATACGGACGTCAGCAACGCGAACCAAGCGACAGTGGACATTGGATGCACGAGTGCTCAATTTTTGACACTTTGCAGACGCGCCATGTGCATCACAAAATGAATACGGCACCACCTGGGCAACTGCCTTTTCTCACCCCAGTCAGACATTGAGCGATACACATGCCGCCACTTTTAGTCCTGTCGGCATTAACCTGCATCAATGCCAGGTTCACAGCAGCAATCCATTGTGATGCCACCATCAATCTAGTGCCAGCCGGCACAGAGATGCAGTTCACAGGAGACGAAAAATGAAACGCCTTATTATCCCAGCGATGGCCATTCTGATGCCTCTGACAGCAAGCGGCGCATTTGCAGCTTCAGTCACCAAAGAGATCAAGAGCATGGATACCACAGCCCATACCGTGACTCTCAACGATGATGCCGTGTACGTCTTTCCAGCTGACTATGATCTGTCAACACTGAAAGCTGGCGAAAAGGTTGAAATCACCTTCGAAGCCATTGACGGAAAGAACCAGGCGACAGAAGTCAGATCATCAATGTAGGCAAATGAAATTTGCTCGGTCAACCGACGCAGGTTGACCGGGCAGTTACCAAGTGCTGACAATAAAAATTGATCTGACCGAAGTTCGAGCGAGCGATGTGACCCAGCGGGTAATGGGGCAGATGGTGCATGAAGCAAGACAAGGCAATTGCGATCTAGCGACCCCGTAGTCACTGCAGCGACGCAGCCATTATCGTTGCCAACCGAATTAGTGCCGCAATCCCTACCTTCAAACAACAGGAGACAATCATCATGGCCAAAGGTCAGATGCGCGGTAATCGCGAAACCAAGAAGCCAAAACAAGTGAAGAAGGCAGTGGACTCTGCACCTTCGAACGGTCTCACCAAAGGCAAATTGCATGTAGCCGGTGGCAAGTTAAACAATGGCAAGAAATGAAATCTCGACCATGACCTCTCGCAATATTGAAGGCACGCGCACGGTCACGAAAAAGTTCAATGAATCTCATCTGGACGGATTGCAACCGGCAAGCAATCACCAGGTGGTTGCTGTGGACAAGACAGTGCCCAGCCAGTCATCAATCTCATACTTGCACATAATCGGATTGTTGGCGGTTGCGAGCGCAGTGATCATGCTAACGCAGTTGCACGTCCCTCGGACAATCCTGGTTGATCTGAATTTCACAATTATTGAGAAAACCAATACCCAGTGGCCACTCAGGGGTGCAATTTCCACAGATACTTGTCGCCACCGGCAATGCTTTGGCATCTAACCAAGATACTACACGCTGCGTTGCTTGCAATTTTGACCGGTACAGGAACTCAAGATGATGACGCTAAACTTTCCGAACCCCAGTCGCCATTACGATAAATCCAGGCAGAGTATTCGCTTTTCCGGGTATGACGGGGCGTTTGAGGTCTTGTTCCGTGTCGATCTAGATGCGCTTCCAGTGCAGGAAAAAAAGCGCCGGGTACTTGGTGAAAAAGACTATCTCTCAGCGTTTGATCGGTTCCGAAAATCGATTCAAGATGTAGCGGGTCTAGCGTATTCTCGCGGCCGCAAGGACATCTATTGGCTGACGGCAAATGATTTCAAATAGCGATGACAGGAATAACAATGGGTGAGCGATCGCAATCGCTCAAGCCGTCTCCGCCACTCTCATTTTTCTTCAGGCAACTGTCCTCAGACATGTACATGCACAGCGTCTTGCGAGGGAACGGCAGGCATGCATGAAGACTGCAGCTCCAGAACTCGACCGTCATCGGTTCGTAGCTGCAGGTTCGCAAGTTGGAAAATTGCACCAAGCACTCTGGCTGAGCAGCGAAGTTCACTATTGCAAGTTAGGTCAGAATTACGCGTCAAGTAGCCATCAAGATCGTGGAAGGCCCTAGCAAGATCCTTGCCTCGCTGGACCAGTGTACCTTCGCCAGAAATGCCTCCACGATCTTCCATCATTCAACATCCTTTGCTAGGTCAATATCGGCAGTGCGAGCTGTTGATCTGCCCGCAAGACCACTGCAAGCATATGCGGGTCCGCCACGAGGAACTGTGTCTTTGCCACTACTTGCTGGCAATGAATTGAGTTGAGACATGCCGCGCTTGGAATTGATCCGGCTGGCGAGCTACTTGCGACGCACCGAATTTCCACCTTGTATTATTGCGTTGATTAGTGTCGAAACTGCCTTGTGCAGTTCTTCGTTCTTGCTGTCGGGAGGCAAGTTGTCGTGAGCTGCGGCGGCGTCTTCGAGCACACCAATAATCTCGCTTTCCAGAAGAATCTTTCGATCGTTCAATGCCAACAAAAGCGACTCCAAAATAGTGAGCGCGGCGGCTCCTGAAACATCTGCAAGTTCTCGCATACCGACTTACTCCAATCATCGTTTCCCGACGTCAAATCGGAATCACGCAATCTCGGATAGTTGCATGTTCAGGATTGGTACGAGTTGATACAAAGTAGTTTCGATGTGAATTATCTGCTATGATTGCTTCTGACGGATAGCCCTATTAGGTTGCATGGTCCGCTGAGGCATTGCTCAACTTGAAAAATGACAGCCCACTTGCTCGCAAGCTGGAAACCTATGTAGCGTTGTCTGAATCAGAGTTGCATATCCTCGCCAAGATGCACCAGCGGCGGCGAACCCTGGATGCGGGTCAGGAAATCATCCACCAGGGTGACCCGAAACAATCGGCCTATATCCTCGGCAGCGGCTGGGCCTGCTCCTACAAGTTGCTGGCGAACGGGACACGCCAGATCGTGGACTTGCAGATACCCGGAGATTTTTTGGGACTGCGCAGCATTCTGTTCCGAACCGCCGACCACAATGTCGATGCAATTACCAAAGTCGAAGTCTCTGAAGTCTTGATGCATGAATTGGTTGACGCATTTGCTGAAACGCCTCGCCTGGCCACGGCCGTGCTTTGGGCTGCCTCAAGAGACGAAGCAATGGTGGTGGAACACCTTGTCAACCTGGGCAGAAGGGACGCCCTTGAGCGGACTGCACATTTCCTGCTGGAACTCGGGTCGCGGATGTTACTGGCCGGGCTGGGCACCACAAAGGGCTATCCATGCCCTCTGCCTCAAAGCCTGCTAGCGGACGTGCTAGGGCTGAGCGCAATTCATGTCAACCGGGTCCTGCGCCAGTTGCGCGAAGAAGGTTTGTTGACGTTTCGCAAAGGCAAGGTGACGTTTGACGACTTTGACCAATTGGTGGGTCTGGCTGAGTTCGACAAGTCTTACCTGGACGATGGTCCCTTGCTCAGGTAACCAGGCGGGTCACGCTTCGAGCGGAATCCATTCTTCAGTTTCCACCCCGGCGAACGTTGCCGGAGTGAATTTGTCGTGCACGCGGAATGGTCAGTTTAGCGCACTTGTTGCCGCGTCGAGTTCCTTGATGCAATCAGAGTTATTGTTCGCCGTATGGGCCTTTTCTGCGGCCTGGTAATGCTTCAGGGAAGCATCTTTCTTCGGGCCCGAGGGAGCCTTGTCCCAGGCAGCCTTAACGGTCTTCATCTTCTCGGAAGCGGCGGTCATGTTGCTTGATTCAGACATGTTTTTGTTCCTTTCTGAACGGCTCTGTAGAAAGTCAACCAAAAACTGCAGGCCCAGCGATACGGGGACCGCTGTGCCGAATTGGTCTTGCTGTCTTTCAGAGGTAACTTTGTCGGGGCCGATTATTCGGCGCCGATTCAGAACCGTATGCTGTTTCAGATTCAGGCAAACTAACGCAGATTAGTTTGCCGGATCATTGGCCTGAATTTTTAGCGATGCCGCCATTTGGCCCATAGTAGTCATTGGACACTGGGATATGTCAGCCCTGTTGAGTTCGAAAGAAAAGCAGGGTTGGCTAAGGATCGTGTCTACTGAACCGGCAGCAGGCCTTGCGCGCTAAGTTCCGAAAGCTGACCTTCGTTGCATAAAAAATGACTGGGATGGGCTCTTTGCTGACCTTCGCTGCTCCGCGCACATGTCCGATGGAGGCATTATGCGCTGCCGCCGGCAAGGCCAACAGCGGTTGTCGTTGGTGATGCGCTCGAAGACCTCCTGCATGCGAACTCACGCATCTTCACAAATGCCGATCCAAAAGAAGGCTCGATTTAGTTCCATTTGCCGTATCCAATTGTGTAAGCTGATAACAAGCAGCGTCACGCACTTTTGTCTGCATCGCCCGTTGCAGGGGGTGATTGTGTCGTCAGTTGGAGGGGGTGGCGATGACATTTGCAATCATGTTGGCCGAAGTTGAAACAGCGGTTGAGACCGAGACGACGGAAAAGCTCACAGCAAATGTGACCGAGACACTGTCGCCAATCCTCGCCCATCTGCAAAATCTCTATAACATCTTGTATTATCAGCTTTTTTCGTATCAAGGGCCGGTACAACTGGCTGTAATTGCCGCTGTTATCCTGGCAGCGTATCTGACGAGAAGCTACTCCAAGGCGCTGTTCGACAAGTTATGGAAGCCGGGTCAGCTGCCGGTGTTCAGAAGATTGCGCACGGTCTTGCACGGACTCATGCCGTTTGTGGCCTGCATCGCCGGGTTGTGGATTGCAACGCTGATTCTGACCGGATTTTCGGTGAACCACTATGTTGTGCGCATCGCTGCAAGTCTTCTGAATGCGTGGATACTCATACGGATATTCTCCAGTGCCGTGTCTGACCCGTTCTGGTCAAGAGCGTTTGCTCTGTGCATGTGGACGATTGCGGCGCTCAGCATCATGCGGTTGCTAAATCCTACGATCGCAATGCTTGACTCGATTGGGACCACTATCGGTGGCACAAAGGTAACTGCTTACCTGGTACTCAAGGGCGGATTGACAGCCGCCTTGCTGTTATGGGCAGCCGCTGTGGGTTCAAAGGTGTTGCAGGCGAGGGTCAGCAGTTCGCGAAATCTGACGCCATCCGTGCAGGTGCTGATCAGTCAGCTTGGCCGATTCACGCTCTTGTTTCTCGCCATCATGATTGCGTTGAATGTGGTTGGCATAGATTTGACGGCCCTTGCAGTATTTTCCGGTGCCGTTGGCGTTGGTATCGGTTTTGGCTTGCAAAAAATCGTTTCCAACCTGATTAGCGGCATCATTCTTCTGATGGACCGGTCCATCAAGCCCGGTGACGTGGTTGAGCTTCCTGGCACTTACGGCTGGGTGGCAAGCCTGGGCGCGCGCTACACATCTGTCAGAACGCGCGACGGCACCGAGCATTTGATCCCCAATGAAGAATTCATCATCAACCGGGTGGTCAACTGGACCCATTCCGACAAGACGACCCGCCGCAAGGTGATGATCGGGGTCCACTACAAGACTGATGTTCCAAAAGCCATGGAACTGATGCTGGAAGCTACAAAGGACATCAAGCGGATTGTGGCCGATCCCAAGCCGACTGTACTGCTGATGGATTTCGCGGATTCTTCGGTAAATCTCGAGGCGCGGTTCTGGATAGGTGACCCTGCCAACGGGGTATCGAACGTGGCAAGTGAATACCGGCTGGCGGTATGGCGAAAGTTCCTCGAGCAGGGGATTGAAATTCCTTATCCACAACGTGATCTGCACATTGTAACTTCGGCCCCAGGAAGTCTTGGCCAAATTCAGGGCCATGATGCGGTTGTTGCTGCACCAGCGTTCAATGACGCCTCCGGCAAGGGCGGGCAAACACGCAAGAAGGGATAACGCACATGGCAGTGGCCAACAGCAAAGGCCTGATTTCAGCTTGCCTGCTGGATGGCAAGGGCGGCGCCAGAAGCATAGGCTGGAACGAGGTGCGGGCCTGGAAGAAGTCCGACGGTCCAATCTGGGTGCACCTCGACCGGGCAAACGCCGAGGCGGTCAAATGGCTTCGAGAAGAAAGCGGCCTTACACCCGTCACGGCTGATGCCATCACAACCGAGGAATCCCGGCCCCGTGTGTTTCGTGGCAAGGCGGGCTATATCGCCATTCTCAGAACACTCAATCAGAATGAGGGCGCCGAACCAGATGACATGGTGGCAATCAGGTTGTGGAGCGATGGCAATCGCCTGATCACATTGCGCCACAGACGCCTGTTTACACCGGGACAGATATTCAGGGAGTTGACTGAGGATGCAATCGGACCGGCGAGCGTGCCGGCATTGTTCGAAACCATTGTTTCGCGGGTAATCGCTTCGATGTCAGACAGTGTATCTGAGTATGAAGACAAACTGGATGATATCGAGTTGCGAGCCGAAAGCTCTGATGGCAGCGACCAGCGGCGTGAACTTGCAGATATTCGCAAGGAAGCAATTGAACTCAGGCGCTTCATGGCTCCCCAGAGGGAGGCGCTGGCTGCAATGCTTGCTGACCCGCCCAGCTGGTTGCCCGATGATTTGAAGCCCTCGTTGCGAGAGACCATGGATCGTCAGCAAAGGTTTGTGGAAGAAATGGATTCGGTGCGTGAGCGTGGTCTTGTCATCAAGGATGACATTTCAAACAAGCTGGCTGAAAAAATGAACAGCAACATGTATGTCATCTCAATCGTTGCGGCCATTTTCCTGCCCCTGTCATTCGTAACCGGGCTGCTAGGTATCAATGTTGGAGGGATGCCGGGTGTGGAAAACGGTTACGCCTTCTGGATTGCCTGCTTCCTCATGGTGATCATGCTGATTGTCCAGATATGGATATTCAGAAAGCTGAAGTGGATCTAGAGGAAGTGAGTTAACTCAACCTGATTGAATCTGCGTGGCCATGAACCCCTGTTTTCACACAGAAAATAAGTTATAAGCACTGCGACTCAAACAACATGGAGAACGAAGGCATATGACACCCTTCGCAATAGCAGGCATTCAAATGAATGTTGCGGCACTTCAGTCCAATGTCGAAGGCATGCGGCAACGGCTTGACGTTTTGATGGCCAGGTTTCCATGGACTCAAATGGTTCTGTTCAGCGAACTTGCCCAATATGGTCCTTTGCATCGGTTTGCCCAGCCGTTCAACAATGAGGTTATCACGCAGTTTTGCGAGGATGCAAAACGACACAATGTCTGGCTAATACCGGGTTCTTTTTTTGAGAAGACTGCCGAGGGCAAGATCTACAACACTTCTGTGGTTATCAATCCGCAGGGTGAGATTGTGACCTCCTATCGCAAGATGTTCCCGTTCCGGCCGTACGAAGTCGAAGTCGAAGGTGGAACAGAGTTCTGCGTGTTTGATGTGCCCAACATCGGTCGCTTTGGCCTCTCCATTTGCTATGATATCTGGTTCCCTGAAACCACGCGCCAGTTAACCAGCATGGGAGCAGAGGTATTGCTTCACCCCGTTCTGACGGGTACGACTGATCGTGACGCTGAAATTGCCATAGCCAGGGCAACTGCTGCACAGTTTCAGTGCTATGTGATTGACGTGAATGGCCTGGGGGCCGGTGGAGTGGGCAGGTCGTGTGTTATCGATCCTGCTGCCAATATCATGTACCAGGCTGCGGGCCAGGAAGAAATGTTTCCGATAGAAATTGACCTTGACCAGGTTCGCAGACAGCGCGAAACTGGCATGAGAGGACTGGGGCAGGTTCTAAAGAGCTTTCGTGATCGGCCGGCGGATTTCCCGGTTTATGATCGCAACTCCGGGGCCGATTCCTACCTGAAGACACTGGGCGCACTGCAAATGCCGCAGCAAGGCTCCGGTGCCGGACTGACAGAGCAATCCCGACCTGACAGGGGTGATGTAAATACTGATACTGATACTCTGGGTTCGATTAGTTACATTAGTGACCAGGCTAGAATTGCGAGTACCTGATTTGATCTAAGCGCCTTGATGTCTAAAAGGCATAACGTGCGGATTGCGTGAGTTGCTCGCCTAACAGGTTAGTTGGGGAGTTGTTCTTTAGATGCAATCGATGAGTGACTATTACAGTGCAATCCAGTTGCGGTCCGATCGCTGGAGTGCGCTACGGGAAACCACCAAGCTTCTGTCGCAGAAACCATCTTCCAAATCCTCTGCTAAACTGCACAAGCAAGCCGAAGACCTTCTTGAGGCTCTTGCACCAATCGAATCCTATTGGGCTTTTCCCGGCACTGCAGCCTTCGATCATTTGCGTCGGCAGTGCGACCACCACAACTATGAGGATCTGGCGTTTTCGGTCCGGCGTATTCTCCGGGCTCTGACATCAGGCGCTTACCGGCGCAGGTCGATTCCGCTCGAACGCGAAGATACCGACAATGAGGAACTGGAAGACGAGGCCCTGCTGTCACCTGAAGCACGCGCACTGACCAAGCCTTATTTCGAGGTGCTGTTTGTAGACAATCTCAGTGAGCATCAGGAGCGTTGGCTCAAATCCTCAATACAGCGCATGCGGCGCAGCGAGGACGCATTCAGTTATGAGCCGGTTATCGTACCGAGCCTGGAAGATGCACTGATTGCGATACTGTTCAATCACAATATTCAAGCTGTTGTTGTCCGCCCTGGCGTGACGCTGAAATCAAAGAATGAACTGCCGATTTTGAAGCGATACCTGAACCGGATCGGAGACGATGAGGACGTCGAAGATTTGCGCTCGGAGGACTACGGGCCGGAGCTTTGCCGTCTGATTGCCAAGGTGCGACCGGAACTGGATGCCTATCTGGTAACGGATCGCTCAGTCGAATCCATCGCGGGTCTTGATCTCGGCCTGTGCCGCCGGGTGTTCTACAATCAGGAAGACTTTCTCGAGTTACACCTGAACATCATTCGCGGCGTTCAGGCACGGTACAAGACACCGTTTTTTACCGCACTGGTAGAGTATTCAAAACAACCGACAGGTGTGTTTCACGCCATGCCGATCAGCCGCGGCAAATCGATCTCGCGCTCGCACTGGATTCAGGACATGGGCGCTTTCTACGGCCCTAACATTTTCCTGGCCGAAACGTCCGCCACCTCTGGCGGACTGGACAGTCTGCTTGAACCGCACGGCCCTATAAAAGAAGCCCAGGAACTGGCATCGCGGGCGTTCGGATCGAAGCACACCTTCTTTGCCACCAATGGTACATCGACCTGCAATAAGGTTGTGGTGCAAGGATTGGTGCGGCCCGGTGATATCGTGCTGGTCGATCGTGACTGCCACAAGTCACACCACTATGGCATGGTGCTGGCAGGTGCGCAGGTCGTTTACCTCGACAGCTATCCGCTCAATGAATATTCGATGTATGGCGCTGTGCCTCTGCGCGAAATCAAGCATCAGTTGCTCAAGCTCAAAGCAGCCGGCAAGCTTGGCCGGGTGCGCATGCTCCTGCTGACCAACTGCACCTTCGACGGCATCGTATACAATGTCGAACGGGTGATGGAAGAGTGCCTGGCAATCAAACCGGATCTGGTATTTTTGTGGGATGAAGCCTGGTTTGCGTTTGCCCGTTTTGGCCCCACCTACCGTCAGCGCACCGGCATGAATGCAGCCAACGTACTGCGTGAGCGGCTCAAAACCAAACAGCATGCGAAGGCTTATGAAGCGCAACAGGCAAAACTGAAAAATGCCGATGAGGCGACGTTGCTCGACACACGGCTCATCCCGCCGCCTTCGGCGCGGGTGCGGGTTTACACCACCCAGTCAACTCACAAGACCCTGACTTCGCTGCGTCAGGGTTCGATGATCCACGTGCACGATCAGGATTTCAAGGGCGAAGTGGAGCAAGCGTTCCATGAAGCCTACATGACCCATACATCGACATCGCCGAATTACCAGATTATTGCCAGCCTGGACGTTGGCAGGCGGCAGGTAGAACTTGAAGGCTTCGAGTTTGTCCAGCGTCAGGTGGAAGCGGCCATGTCAATGCGCCGCGCCATCTCGACCCATCCGCAATTGAAGAAGTATTTCAAGGTGTTGACGGCCGGGGACATGATCCCCGAGCAATACCGTGAAAGCGGCATTACCTCGTACTACAATCCCGATCAGGGTTGGAACGACATTTGGGAATGCTGGGCCAATGACGAGTTTGTGCTCGATGCGTCGCGAGTGACGCTGGCCGTTGGCGGCACCGGTTGGGATGGCGACACATTCAAGACCAAGATCCTGATGGACAAGTACGGCATCCAGATCAACAAGACATCGCGCAATACGGTCTTGTTCATGACCAATATTGGCACTACGCGGTCATCGGTTGCCTACCTTATTGAGGTGCTGGTGCAAATCGCTCAGGAGCTCGATGAACTGCTCGACGATGCATCGAAAATGGAGCGCCTCAGCTTCGACAAGCGCGTCAAGAATCTCACCGAAGACCTGCCGCCCTTGCCTGACTTCAGCCGATTTCACGATGCATTCAGGGCAGATCAGTCAACGCCTGAAGGCGACATGCGTTCAGCTTTCTTCATGAGTTATGACGAAGACAATTGCGATTACATAGACTTGGAAGATGACATTTTGCTTGATGACAGCAAGCAACTAGTGTCCGCATCTTTCATCATTCCATATCCGCCCGGCTTTCCGATCCTTGTGCCGGGTCAGGTGATCTCGTCTGAAATCGTGAAGTTCATGCGTGCCCTAGATGTAAGTGAAATTCACGGGTACCGCCCGGACCTCGGGCTTCGCATATTTACTGCTGAAGCCCTGAGCTCGCACACCGCACATCATGCGCGGGCAGCAGCGGAGTAAATGGCAACAGCCGGCACGACAAAAAAGAGAAAGAGGGAGAAAATCATGGCTACAAAAATACTGAACAACATTTCCGAAATCCGGAGGTATTTCCATCGCAATGAAGACCCCATTTATTTCGTTTCTGCCACGAACTTCAACCTTCTTGGGCTGGATGAATGGTGCAAGAACTTCAAATACATTTGCTACATTGATTGCTACGACGGGCGCCACCCGAATGTGTTTTGCCCTTCTGAAGCGCCACATGCTGAATTCCAGTCTATTGAGGACATCAACAACTACCTCTTGCAGCACAAGGAAGTCATTGACCTGATCAAGCGCCGCGGTGGCAAACCGAAATTTGTTTTCCTGATGTTTGACGAGGAGACGGAACGCCTGGCGGAAGAGCTTGGCGGAGATGTGTGGTTTCCGAAAGCCGAGCTGCGCACCCGTTGTGACAACAAGATCAGTACCGTGCGTATTGGCGACAAGGCAGGAGTGCCTTCGGTTCCAAACACGCTGGTCGAGGTTACAAGCTACGAGCAACTTCGCAAAGCTTGCGACAAGGCCAAGATCGGTCACGATCTCGTCCTGCAATCTGCCTTTGGTGACAGTGGTCACACAACATTTTTCATTAAGTCGGAAGATGATTTCCGGCGCCATGAGCACGAGATTGTCGGTCAGGGCGAAATCAAGGTTATGAAGCGGATTGACTGCCGCGGCTCAGCCATTGAGGCGTGTGCGACTTCCGAAGGGACCATTGTCGGCCCGTTGATGACTGAGCTCGTGGGTTTCAAGGATCTGACACCATATCGTGGCGGTTGGTGCGGCAATGAAATACTCGCAACTGCGTTCCCATCAAAGGTTCGCGACAAGGCTCGGGACTTGACGTTCAAGTTCGGTGAGCAGCTTCGCAAGGAAGGGTATCGCGGATACTTCGAGCTGGATTTCCTGATTGATCAGAAAACAGATGAACTCTGGCTCGGAGAGTTGAATCCGCGCATCACCGGGGCTTCATCCATGACCAATCATGCTGCCTTTGCCCATGCGGATGCACCCTTGTTCCTGTTCCACCTGCTGGAATTTTCCAAGAAGGCGTTCAAGCTGGACGTTGACAAGCTGAACAAGCGTTGGGCTGATCCCGACATGATTGATAGCTGGTCCCAGATGGTAATCAAGCACACAGATGACAGCGTGGATATCCTGACTGACGCACCGCAAACGGGCATCTACAAGATGCTGGAGGACGGGCGGGTCGTTTTTGACCGCTTTGACTATCACCGTCGCGCTGTCGAAAGTGAGAATGAAGCGTTTTTCCTACGTATCCTCAAACCTGGTGACTATCGTTATGAAGGTGCCGATCTTGGCATTCTGGTTACGCGTGGCCGGTCCATGACCAAGGAATTTGAGCTCAATGACCGGGCGAAGAGGTGGATACACGGCATCAAGTCCAGCTTCTTCGCGAAGCCAATCGAAACAGCGGGAGCGGTTGCCGAACCCGCTTTCAAGATGATGTAGGGCAAATATTGCAGACACTTTGGCGAGCATTAAGTGAAGCGCAGCCTGGTCCCAAGTGGGCCGGGCTGTTCGCCGAGTATTGGCCTGCCTACCAGCGCTGGTGGCTGCGGGAAGGTGTGGGTGAGCGCGCAACCTATCTTGAGAGCCGCAATGCCATCCGTAAACACATGCCAGAGATATTGCCACTGTATGATGAGCTATGTGTGCTTGCTGGTGGAGGTGATAACGCAGCACGGTTTCTGAGCTTCTACAGTCCGCCGCCATATCTTTCCGGCTGCTCCCAGGCGATCTGGCCCGGCGAAGAGCCGGTGCTGGTGCGCAACTATGACTATAACCCATCAGCGTTCGACAGTCTGGTTCTTCACACCAGATGGCAGGGCCGGGCCGTCATGGGCACCAGTGATGGATTGTGGGGCCTGGTGGATGGCGTCAATGATGCCGGCCTAGCCATATCCTTGACCTTTGGCGGTCGCCGTGCGGTCGGCAACGGTTTTGGTGTCCCATTGATCATCCGCTATGTCTTGCAGACATGCGAAAACGTTGAACAAGCAAGCCGCGCCCTGTCCCGCATACCTTGCCACATGAGTTACAATGTAACCGTGCTGGACGCAGATCGCCGCTACGTAACAGTGATGATGGCACCAGACAGGGCACCGCTAGTAACAAATCATGCTGTTGCGACTAATCATCAATGGAGTGTTGAGTGGGACAGCCACGCCCGCTTTACATCAACAGTTGAACGTGAACGCTATTTGCTGCAGCGGCTGACCTTGCACCGTGACACGCAAGAGAAGTTCATAAGGGCTTTCCTGAAGCCCCCGCTCTATTCTACGGCCTATTCGATCGGCTTCGGCACCCTGTACACTGCCGTTTATCGACCCAGAATGCGCGAGATGGAGATTCGTTGGCCAGATGCAAGCTGGGAATTCTCCCTTGATCGCTTCACGGAGTCGGCGTGCCACATTTACACGCCCGATGTTGCCCAAAGTGGCTGACCCACGAGACTTGCAGCTGCGGCACCTCGGACCGACTGTCCGTTCACCCCATTATAGTGGCGGCCACACCCACATGATCATCGGTACTGCGACCAGCAAAATGATGATCTGCAAGGGCAAGCCTACCTTCGTGTAATCCTGGAACTTGTAGCCGCCAGGGCCCATCACCAGCGTGTTGGACTGGTGTCCGATCGGTGTCAGGTAAGGCGAGGCAGCCCCCACAGCCACAGCCATTAGGAAGGCATCCGGATCTGCATTCAACCCTGACGCAATGCCCATGGCGATCGGCGCCATCAGGATCGCGGTTGGCGTATTGTGCACGACATCAGACAGCCACATGGAAACGGCCAAGACCAAGGCGATGATGCCCCACATCGGCATGTCTCCTGCCACGCTGACCAGGCCGCTTGCGATAAGATCCGTACCACCGGTATGCTGCAGCGCTTCGCCGATCGGGATCAGCGTGCCAAGCAGCAGGATCACCGGCCACTCGATTGCCTCATACATCTCTGTCAGTGAAATCGTATCCGTCAGCACCAGCAAAAGGACCGCGGCCATGAAGGCAACTGGTACAGTCAAGAGTCCGAAGGCAGCAGCGGCGATGGCCGCGCCGAATATGGTCGTTGATAGCCATATCTTGCCAGTTGGAATGTCTTCAGTAATCGTGCGTGTGGCAAGGCGCAAGCAGCCAAGCTTGTGCAACGCATCGGCCATGGCCGCCTTTTCACCCTGCAGCAGCAACACATCACCGGTTTTAAAGCGTATGTTCTTCAACCGGGCTGTTGGTTGGCGCCCCTGGCGGGCCAGCGCCAGAAGATTGACACCCAGGCGATCATGTATGCGGTACTGCCGCATCGACTTGCCTTCAATAGGCGAGTTCGGGAGCACGACTGCCTCGATCACTTCGACGTCCTCGGACTCCAGATCATGTTCATCCTCAACCTGATGACCAAGTGAACCGAGTTGTTTACCATCGGCAAGTGGTTGGATAAGGCCTGGATCGCCTTGCAGGATCAATACGTCGCCTTCGCGCACCTTTTCCGTGGCGCGCGGGGCAAGCCGGCGCACACTTTGACGAATTATTGCCACGACCGATATCTCGCGGTCGAATTTGTTCTCCAATTCTCTTACCCGCATCCCCGCCAAAGGCGAACCTTCAGGCACATTCGATTCAAGCGTGTAGCGTTCGACGTGGAACAGGTTGTCATCCTCACCTTCAACTGCAATGCGTTCCGGCAACATGCGCCACGCGATTGTGCAAAGGTATATCAGCCCTGCAGCAGCCACGACGAGGCCGACAGGAGCAAAGTCGAACATGGCGAAGGGCTTGCCGGTCTGCGATTCGCGATATCCCGAGATGACGATGTTTGGTGGTGTGCCGATAAGAGTGACGAGCCCGCCCAACAAACTAGCGAAAGAAAGCGGAATCAGAACGATTGAAGGCGACCGACCTGCCTTGTAAGCATTGCGAAGCGCGACCGGCAGCATTAGCGCCAGGGCTCCGACATTATTCATGACAGTCGATAGTGCTGCGACGATACCGCTGCCTGCGGCCACCTGAAGAGTTGGTGATCCGCGTGTACCTGCCAACAACTGGACCAACTTGTCGACGAGCCCGGAGTTCTGCAATGCTTGGGAGATAACCAGTACCGCTGCAACGGTTATAACCGCTGCGTGGCCGAAACCCTCGAACGCATGCGTTGCCGGCACAACGCCAGTCACAACGGCCATGAGGAGCGCCATCACGCCCACAAGGTCATAGCGGACCTTGTTCCAAACAAACATCACCATGGCGAAAACGATGATGGCAAAAACGATGAGCTGCTCTGTTGTCATGCTGTTCAAACCGTTAGAGGAGGCATCTTTGCTACGTCAGACTGGAGAGGAGGAAAAAGCCGGGTCAATGTTGAATGCTTCTAACATGAGCCACGCTACGCAGCTAGAATCTTCGCAGTAAGCCCGAGTTCTAATTCACTCGCTGCTTACTTGCTGTTCTCAACCGCTTCTGTAATCTTTCCGTGGCACGCGCACACCGCAAATGCCCGCATCCCACCCAATATAGTCTGAGCCGCTTCCAGCCCGAAGCAACCTTTGGGACGCCTTGAGGTGCATGTTTTTTGCACCCCGTTTCCTTTGTTGAGGTCTGACTCACGATTGCCCAATACTTGCCAGTTTGCTGCGCACAGTCTTGGATGACGGCGATGATCACACTAGCACTGACCTCGTGCAAGTCTCGATATGGGACAGAGACAAAGCAGGACGTATTCTTCGCAGCGCTCGGCTCGGCTCGGATGCCGTTCGTGCACAAAGAAGCGGGCGTACCGCCGGGCGAATCCTGTCAACCTCCCGTATCAGCCTGATAGCCTGCAGCCTCAATGCCAGCCACTGCACAAATCTCATCGTTGTCAGAAGTATCACCAGTAACACCTGCCGCACCAATGATTGCGCCCTTTCGATCACGGATCAGCACTCCGCCGGGCACCGGAACCAAATCGCCATTTGCCAAGGCATTCACGGATTGGACAAAATAGGGCTGCTCCTTCGCACGCTCAAAAATTGCCCGCGAACCGATACCCAGCGCAAGCGCTCCATTGGCCTTGCCAAATGCCACCTTGAAGCGAAGTGGAGAACTGCCGTCCTGGCTCTCAAAGGCCTTCACAGCCGAGCGTGCATCCAGAACAACCACACTCATCGGCTTCGTCAGCCCAATTTCCTGCGCCTTTCTCAGGACTGTAGTGACAATCTTGCGGCTCTTCGTCAATGAAATGGTCATTCGCTTCTTTCTCCTGAGTGTTTGTGAGATTACTACACAAGCTTGTTGTTTGCAGCGGAACTGCGGATTGGTCAATCCGCGTGACGGGATTGTCTGAAATCGAGCTATTGCATGGCGCTGCATTCTGCCTGCATTGTCAAACTCTACAGACACAATGCGAGAAACCTGATGCAGCAAAGACTGTCTGGCAAAAAGGCACTCATTACCGGAGCAGCCAAAGGCATCGGGCTTGGATGCGCCAGAATGTTGGCAAAGCACGGTTGCGAGGTCACGATTTGCGACATCAACGTTGCAGGCACTGAAAGTCTGGCGCAAGAAATTACCGGCCGCAGGGCCATTCATCTGGACGTAACGAGTAAGCGCGGTTGGGTTGCGGCAATCGACACTGCAGCGCAGGCAATGGGCGGGTTGAACATTCTGGTGAACAACGCCGGCATCATTATCCCCGGTTCTGTTGAATCGTTGTCAGAGCAGGACTGGGATCAGACAATCGATGTTGACTTGAAGTCGGTCTTCCTGGGTTGCCAGACAGCCCTGCCCGTCCTTGCAAAAAGTGCTCCTGCTTCAATTATCAACATAGCGTCGATTTCATCAATGATTGCCAGCAGCAACTTTGCTGCCTACAACGCAGCCAAAGCAGGGGTTCAGATGCTGACCAAGTCGGTTGCCCTGCACGCTGCACTCAAGCACCCCGGCATAAGGTGCAATTCCATACATCCAGCTTTTGTCGATACAGATATGGTGGACAGAGTCACAAGAGCTCCGACGCGCGATGCGGCGAAAGACAAGCTCGCCCGGCAGATTCCGCTTGGCCGCATTGCGACGGTTGAAGATGTGGCATGGGCTGTGGTCTACTTGGCAAGCGATGAGTTTGCCTTCATGACTGGCTCTGAATTGAAACTCGATGGCGGCGTATCGGCCATGTAGCCAATTGAACCCTGACCCACTGCAAGACGATATGGCATGAGCAAACCGCAAAAAATTCTGATTGTACTACACCAGGAAAGATCCACGCCCGGAAGGGTTGGCATGAGGCTCATGCAGAAGGGATACACCCTGGAGATTTGCCGCCCGGCCCTGGGCTGCAGGCTGCCGGAAAATCTCGAACAATATGCAGGCACCATGATTTTTGGTGGCCCTATGAGCGCCAACGACAACGAAGATTACATCAAGTATGAAATCGACTGGATCTCCAGGCCACTGCGCGCAAGGGTGCCGTATCTGGGCATTTGCCTAGGCGGCCAAATGCTAGCAAAGCAACTCGGTGGCCGGGTCTATGGCTTTCCCGATGATCATGCCGAAATCGGTTATTACCCGATAGAACCCACATCCGAAGGCCGAAAATATGGGCTATGGCCGGAAAAGGTCTATCAGTGGCATCGTGAGGGCTTTGACCAGATCAAGGGTTCAATCAGTTTGGCAACCTCGTGCGGCAAGTTTCCAGAGCAGGCATTTCGCTATGGCGATACCGCCTTCGCCATCCAGTTTCACCCGGAAGTCACACAATGGATGATGCACCGTTGGCTAGCGAAGGCCGAACATCGGTTGGTACTTCCCGGTGCGAAACCGCGCGAGAGTCATTTTGAAGACCGCTACGTCCATGATCGTTACGTCGACAGCTGGCTGGACCACTTTTTGGATTTGTGGCTTGGTAGCGCGAATTCATCACCAATTGGCCTTGCTGCAGAGTGACCTTGTTTTGCAAATTGCAAAACATGAAAACGCATTCTGCGATTGTGGTTTAACCGTACCACGCCTGAATGAGCAGATTTGGTAGGCAAAACTGTCTTGCACCCAACATGTGCCAATGCAGCAATTTGGCACATGGTTTGCTCTGTAATTTACAGCGCTGAGATCATTGTATTGCGTACTCAGCCAGAGTTTGAAGCGGGAGCGTCCTTTGGGGCCTCCCGCTTTATTTTTTTTCTGTCACTGCAATTGGGCGGTATACCGGAACCGGCTCGGCAAATCCGGCCAGTTCAATGTTGCCAACATGCATAATCCCTTGGGAATGCTCTTTGGCAAAGCCCGGCCCAAGGAGCACGGGACATCCGGTCTTTTTGGTGGCAGATTCAAGCCTAGCCGACATGTTCACCGAAGACCCGATTGCGGTATAATCAAACCTGAGATCAGAGCCAAAATTCCCAACTGAACATACGCCGGTCTCTATACCTGCTCCCACCAGTATCGAGGTCTGGCCCAAGCTTTCACGCCGAGCATTTTCCACTTCGAGAGCTGCGCGAATTGCAAGCACGGCATCCAGC
The DNA here is from genome assembly GCA_963787895.1 of uncultured Alphaproteobacteria bacterium. Lineage (GTDB taxonomy): Bacteria > Pseudomonadota > Alphaproteobacteria > Rhizobiales > Aestuariivirgaceae > Anderseniella. Next base: position 272,675 of record CAWBEX010000008.1, read on the forward strand.
GCACGAGCGCAATGATCGGGTTGATCTACAGGCGCATTCCAGAAGGCCAGGATGGCATCGCCCATGAATTTGTCGATGGTGCCATCTCGCTGGAAAATCTCATGGCTGGCGATTGTAAGAAACCGGTTGACCGTTGCATTGATCTCGTCAGCCGGCAGCTTCTCACTGCTGGACGTGAAACCCCGCATGTCCATCATGAGAACTGTAATTATCCTCTTCTCAGCGGTGGTTGTTAGGTCACGGCTGGACTGTGTGAGCATTGCAACCACGTTCGGCGACAGGTACTGCGAGAACTGACGTGACAACTGTCTTCGCCTGGCATCTGCTTCCCTGAACAAGCTGTATGCTTCCGCCATTGCAACTCCAGCGAGACCAACCGCTGGCTGCATCGGTTCGTACAGCTGTGCCGAGTTGAGATAGGCCATGAACCCCACAAGCAAGGGAGTTGCACATGCCACTGCCCCGGCCACCAACAGCACCCAAATCTTGTGGGAGAACAGGTAAGATACCAGCATGAGCAACGCTGCAAGAAGCAGGAAGCCTGCTCGTTCAAGAAACTTTGCCTGTGGTGGTTCTGTCAAAAACTGCCCGGTCAGGATCTGGTCTACAAGCACCGCATGGATATCTGCGCCAGGTCTTTCGGATACCGTCGGCGTCTTATGGAATTTGTCGACACCGAGTGCATTGACTGAAAGTATTACCGTCTTGCCAACAAGCGCATCACCGATCTTGCCGTTCAGCACCTCAAGCGCCGAGTAACGTGAAACTTGGGCAGCGTCTTCCCATAGCCACACCGCGCCGCCACTGCTCAGCGGCACAATCTGGTCCGCCAGCTTCAACGCCTCATAACCCGCCGCATTCACCCGCAAGGCATAGCTGGTCGCACCCTTGGCGAGGCGTGCAAGCTCGAGCGAAAAGGCTGGCCACAAATGCAACTGTGCTGCGTTGCCTGATGCCCAGACAAGCGGAACACTTCGCACCACACCATCAGGGTCTGATACCGACCTAACAATGCCAAGTCCGGCAGCTCCCTCACGAATTCCTGCCGTAGATGTGATGATTCCTGGCAAAACAGGTAGTGCTTCCTCACCGACCTGCCCAACAACAGACCAGCCCAACTCAGTTGCCGGCACATTCGAGGAAGGGAAATCACCTATGCTAGTCGCCAGTATTGTCGGACCAGAGGCAATCGCGCGGGCAAGTTGCTCGTCACGAATATCTCCACCAGCCTGATTGTCCTCTTCGGAGAACAAGATGTCTACACCAAGCGCTACGGCACCGGATTTGTGTATGTTGGTGATTAACGTCGCTATGCGGTCGCGCGGCCAAGGCCACCGACCCTCCACACCGATACTCTCATCATCAACGCCGACAATGACAACGCTGCTCAGGCTGGATTGCCTGGGGCGGAGTTTCTGATACAGGTCGAATGACTTGCCGCGAAACCCATCCAGGCCGCCATCAAATACGATGTGGGCAAGCAGGAGCGAAACTATTAGCGCAAATGCGCCAAGCCGGGACCTGAGAAAAGTCTGCATCCAGCGTGCCTAGCATCCATTAGGGTAGTACTAGTAATCATTGCTGTCGCCGGGGGTCCGGACGACTACGCCTGTGCCGGTCGGATCACGCCCAACTGTTCCAGGTACCGGCAGCTGACCATTGCGGCTCGAGCACACGCCCAGCAAATACGTCCCCGCACCGGCGCACCCGGCATCAGCTTCAAGGCCAGGCCCGCGATCACCAGGAACATTGGTCCCGGCAATCCTGGCCGGGCTGTCGAGCACTTGCAGAGCATTGGGAAATTTGACAACGCTAATTGATCCGCCATCAGAAATGCAAGCAAATCCGGGCTTTGTAATAACCCTCGTTTCACCATTGACCCGGCATGTCAGTTTGCCTGCCCTGAGGATACCAATTGAGCGCCCATTCTCTATCTTGACTTCAATGATGCCACCGCGTGCTCCAAGAATCACATGCGGCGTAGAAATCGCCATGGTTCCCTTTTTGGAAACCTGGCCACCATAAAAACGCGATACGCCACGATCCATGGAGATGCTCAGGCTGCCGGACCCACCGGGGTTGTATACGAACTCGTCAATCGTCAGCCTGGAGTTCGGGCCCAGTTTTGCTCCTGATTCATCCTTGAAAACAATCATACCCAATCCGGTAGAGTTGCTCTGCAACTCATCACCAAGAGAAATGCCTGCTCCGACACCGATCACACCGCTTCCGGCTTTTTTGACCTGGGTTTGAACAGCCGTCATCTTGCCCACACTCTCAGCATGGCTGACACCGGGTACCAAGGCGACCACTGCAGTCGCCAGTGCTGCTGCCAGTAGTCTTGAAAGCGTTGTTATCATCTTGCCTATCCTCGGCCGCTAAAAGCTCTTGGTGAAGCTCAGGCTCACCGTGTGGGACATGGAGCCCGGATCAAAGAATGCAAAGCCGGGCAAATCATAGTTCGTTTCCTTCACCGAATACCCCAGATTGATCCGGTTATAGCCGTCCAAATGGAATGTGTGTGTCCAGTCGGCCCGCCAGTAGGTACCTTGCCCCGGATTGAAGACATTACCATCACGGCTAAAGAAATCACCAAACGCTACACCGGCCTCCTGGGTCCAGAAAGTGTCAAATGGCCTGATCGGCACAACACCACCGTAACGCAATTGAATTTCACGTTTTTCGTTGATTCTGCTGCCACTATCGGTGGTTTCGATCTGGTAATTGGCGGCAATGCCAACAGAGTGCTCGTAACTCAAACGTCTGCTGAAACCTGCCTCTGCGGCGAACCGGTGATTTGCGGAAAGGTTTTCCGACTGCTCCAGATTGGCATAGGAGCCTTCAAGGTAGAACGACGTGTCAACCGTCGGCTGAACAATCATTCTTATTGATGTGCCAAGCGCCACTTCAACCAGGCTTGGATTATAGGTACGAAACTGTCCGAACACACCAAACTGGAACCGCAGCGCATCGAAGTCTACAACCGGCACTCCCTTGTCCAGAACCGCGGCTATACGTCCGCTATGATGAGCGTGTATTCCATCAATTCCATTGAACTCGAAAACGGGCGTGAACGGGTCATTAATACCTTGGTTGACGTCTTCATAACGGCGCTCGACGATACCTCCAGCTGATATCGTCAGCGAATCATCCAACGGAGTATCCAGATCAATTCTCAAGCTGGTATCGACAGCAGCAAACGGGTTCCAGTCCTGCCGGTCCTTCCATTCGTTGCGCGGGTCTTTCACATCAAGCCATGTCGAACGAATTCCGGTTGTCAAATCCAGTGTCCATTCATACCCGCTCAGTGACTGCTTTACCCTTGCGCCAAGCTCCTCGGCCTGGCGCGTTTCCTCCGGTGTCAGGTCACCAATCGAAATGGCGATCTCCGCATTCCGCCCAGCCAGCTCCCAGGACCCTGCGTTGGCATAGACAAACGCCAGGTTAAGCCGGGCACGGGCATCTCGCGGATAGCGGACCAGGTGCTGCTCCAATGTCGAGATCGCCTGATCATACTGCCCAACCTCGACAGCCTTAGACACGAAGTTGCCAAGTACACCGACGTCCTGCGGCGAGTCGTACCTTTGCTGGAACAAGTCTGCATACTCATCCGCCATTGCCGGACCAGCCGCCGTGGCGGCCACAACCATCGAGACGACGGCAATCTTGCTAAGAGTTTCTGCTGTCATTGGAAACGAGCCTGCATTGAACTTAAACGTTGACGATAACATGCCGCCGGGGAAGGTAAAAGCCAGTCAAAGTTGAATTTTGCACACTGTGATATATTGGCAACACCGGGCCGGGCAGAGACTGATCGGACGGAACTGCGCGTCTTGCGCATTTGCTTGGGGACGTCTAAATGACTGAACTAACTTGAACACTCAAAAGGGTTGGTTGAATGCAATCTCTCATTTGGCTCTTTGACCAGATTGTTTTCATCGTTTTCTGGATAATTATCATCATGGTGGTGATGAGCTGGCTCATGGCATTTAACGTGCTGAACAATTCCAACAACGTGGTCAGGCAAATCAATTACACATTACACCGCTTGACCGAGCCCATACTGGGACCTATCCGCCGCATTATGCCGGATCTTGGTGGTATCGACTTGTCACCATTGGTACTCCTGCTTGGCTTGATGTTCCTCCAAAATCTCATCCATGAGTACGCCCGGTAGCAGCTTTCTGGCTGCATCCTCGGACCCATAGATCGAAAAACCAACTGACAGAACTGGAATACACATGTGCGCTGCTAAGCTTATTGACGGCAAGAATTTCGCTGAGGGTCTTCGCGGACGCATGGCAGGTGCAGTCCAGAGTCTGAAAGAACAGCACTCTCTGACACCTGGTCTTGCCGTAGTGCTTGTCGGCGAGGACCCCGCGAGCCAGGTGTATGTCCGCAACAAGGCCAAGCAAACGGTTGAAGTAGGCATGAAGTCTGTCGAACACCGCCTGGATGCTTCAACGCCAGAAGCGGAAGTTCTGGCCATGGTCGATGAACTCAACAACGACGATTCAATTCACGGCATTCTGGTTCAGTTACCACTGCCTGACCACATTGACTCCAACAAGGTCATCAACTCAATCAACCCGGCCAAGGACGTGGATGGTTTCCACGTTGTCAACGCCGGAAGACTGGCTACTGGCCAGGACTCGCTTGTGCCCTGCACGCCAGTGGGCAGCGTCATGCTTGCGAAAGACACTCTCGGAAATCTGAGCGGGCTCGAAGCGGTGGTGATCGGCCGCTCGAACATCGTCGGTAAACCTGTCGCCCAACTGCTGCTGCAGGAAAACTGCACTGTTACCATTGCCCACTCACGCACCAAGGATTTGCCGGCAGTGGTTCGACGGGCGGACCTGGTGATCGCAGCGGTCGGTCGTGCAGAAATGGTCAAGGGTGATTGGCTCAAAGCTGGCGCGTGCGTCATTGATGTCGGCATCAATCGTATTGAGCGAGATGGCAAGAACAAGATTGTCGGGGACTGTGATTTTGACAGTTGTGCCGCCGTAGCAGGCTCGATTACCCCGGTGCCTGGTGGCGTTGGCCCGATGACCATCGCATGCCTGCTTCACAACACGATTCATGCAGCTTGCGCAATTGCGGGTGTTGCAGTTCCAGAAATGTAATGGCTCATTGCACAGGCAGCCCTATTTCGCTGCCTCTTTTGCCCGTTCAATTGCTTCGGTGATCAGTCGCTTTGCTTCGTCAGCATCGCCCCAACCTTCTGTCCGCGCCCACTTGCCTTCTTCCAGATCCTTGTAGTGTTGAAAGAAGTGCTCGATCTGCTTTACCTGGATCTCCGGCAGGTCGGAAAAATTGCGAACCTTGTCATACCGCTTGCTGATGCGGGTAACCGGCACGCCTATGATCTTTTCATCGCCACCTGCTTCGTCGATCATCTTCATGACGCCCACCGGCCGCACTGAAATTACTGCTCCCGGGACCAGTGTTCGCTGTGAAATCACAAGAAGATCACAGGGGTCTCCATCTTCAGACAAGGTATGCGGAATAAACCCGTAATTTCCCGGATAGCGCATCGAGGTATAGAGAAAGCGGTCTACAACCATCGTGCCGGCCTCCTTGTCCATCTCGTATTTGATAGGTTCGCCACCGATCGGAACCTCAATTATGGTGTTGACCTCATCCGGCGGATTGTCGCCAATTGATATGGCATCTATGCGCATTGCATTTCCCTGCTCATAAAAGGTGCATCAAACTCCAGGCTATCGACCTGAGCAACATCGCGAAAGGATATAGCATGAGAACTGTGCCATTGGCTCTTGCAACTCTCGTCGCATATGGCTCCGTCGTCCTTGCTGGCGAATTTTCCAGCACATACACGAATATTAACTTCCAGAAGACCTGCAAAATCCTTGAAGAGATCGAAGAAGGTGAGTCAATCCGCATGCACTGCGAGGGGTATCAGGACTATGATATCCATTTTGCCGAAGGTGATTTGCGCCATGCAGTTCGTTTCGGCTTTCTCCCGGACACCGACAACGTCTGGCAGAGCTTTGGGCAATGGAACAATATTGGCGAGACAGTCGAATGGCGGCTCCATGACACAAAGCCTGTAGCATCCATCCTGCGCTGGTTCATCACCAATATGGACGACAATGGCTCAGCCGATCCGGCAAGACGTGGACAGGTGCTGGTCATATCGCGCGTTGGTCAGCCGAAAGACAAGCAAGCCTGCATCATTGGTTATGTCGATGCACTGGCCAATAAGGACGCCAATGAGGTGGCGCGCAAAGTTGCCGATGATCTGTCCAAATCATTTCGCTGCGGCACAGATACCCCGCGCTATCACGGGACACGTGGATCGCTATCCGGCGACCCGAGCTAGCTTTAGGCGGCAAGCCCGCGCTTTTTCAGCATGGCCTGCGCATTCGGTAACCGGCCACGAAATGCCTTGTAAGCAGCTTCGGGATCGCGTGATCCGCCTGACGCATAGATTGCTTCCAGCAGCCGACTTGCCATGGCGGCATTAAACGGATCACCGGTTTCTTCAAACGCGGCAAATGCATCCGCGTCCAGCACTTCTGACCACATGTAACTATAGTAGCCCGAAGCATAACCATCGCCATAGAATACATGCAGGAAGTGAGGTGTGCGATGACGCATGATAATTTCGTCGGGCATGTTTAACTCAGCCAGGACCGCAGCTTCAAATTCCAATGGCCCATCGGAACTCGCTTTGCCAGAACCCTGATGAAACCGGATGTCCACGTAGGCCGAAGCAACAAACTCCACTGCATTGAACCCGGCGTTGAAGCAGTTTGAAGCCAATACCTTGTCTAGCATTGCCTGTGGCAACTGCTCGCCTGTGCGAGCATGGCGTGCGTGCTTCTGCAGCACTTCCGGCACCGTCAACCAGTGTTCATATAACTGCGAAGGTAACTCAACAAAATCACGCGACACCGCTGTACCCGAGATCGACGGGTAGGTCACCCGTGACAACAGTCCATGCAGCGCATGGCCGAATTCATGGAACAATGTACGCGCATCATCCATGGACAACAGCGCTGGCGACCCTTTGGCCGGTTTGGCAAAGTTCATGACGTTCAAGATTATCGGCAGCTGCCCGTCGCCAAGACCATGCTGAGATTGCAGCGCGCTCATCCATGCACCTGAACGCTTGCTGGCGCGTGCGAAGTAGTCCCCGACGAAAACTCCCGATAAACGGCCAGCAGCATTCCGGACTTCAAACACTCGCGATTCCGGATGAGGCCCCACAACATCTTCGCGTTGCCGGAATGATAGTCCAAACAACCGCCCGGCAACATCAAATGCTGCCTCAATCATATTGTCGAGCAGGAAGTAGGGCTTTAGCTCACCCTCGTTCAGGTCAAACTCCCGCTCCTTCAACAACGCTGAATAGTAGCGCCAATCCCATGCCTGCAGCGACTCGTTGTCACCCACAGAAACCGCAATCTCCTCAAGCTTCTGCCTATGGACATTGGCGCTTGCAAGCGCAGCAGGCCATACCTCGCCCAGCAAAGCTTCAACCGCCTTCGACGTTTTGGCCATGGTTCCATCAAGCTTCAGCTCGGCAAAACTGTCATACCCGAGCAATCCTGCCTTTTCATCGCGAAGCTTCAGGGTCTCGGCGACTACAGCCGCATTGTCAGTTTCACCGCCATTCTGCCCTCGCATCGCCCATGCCTCGAATGCCACCTTGCGCAAATCACGATGTTCAGAGGATGAAAGGAACGGTTCAATGATCGATCGGGACAAAGTGACGGCATGCTTGTCGTTGCCCAGTCCTCGTTCACTCGCCGCCTCCGCCATGGCAGCAACCAGACTATCAGGCAGGCCAGCAAGGTCTGTTTCATGCTCAAGCACGAGCGTCCAGGTGCTTTCGTCAGCCAGAACATTTTGACCGAACTGCGCAGCCAGCACGGCAAGCCGTTTATCAATTTCAGCCAATCGCTTCTTGTCCTTGTTGGACAAGCGCGCACCTTGCTTTACGAACTGCTTGTATTGCAGTTCAAGTACTCTGTCCTGCTCACTGCTCAACCCCAACTCTGCCCTCCGGTCATACAAGCCTGCAATCCTTGCAAACAGGCCTTCATGCATGAATATCTTTGCAGAGTGCGACGCCAGCATTGGCCCTACCTCACGCTCCAGTTTTTTGATGCCCGAAGTGCTATCAGTTCCCGCACGATGCCAGAACAAGGCCTGCACCTTGTTCAGATCCATGCCGGCCAACTCAAATGCATCCAATGTGTTTGCAAATGTAGGTTTGCCGACATTGCCAGCGATTGTTTCAATCTCAGCCAAATGAGACTGCATGGCAGCTTCAAATGCCTGCAGAAAATCATCGTCGGCAATTGCTGAAAAATGCGGCAGACCAAGCGGACCGGTCCAGTTGGTGAGCGCAGGATTGACCAAACTTTCACTAGTCATGGCGGCACTCTTTCTGAATCTATGCCGTCAAGGCTTCATCATCTCGCCGCGCCGCCCGCTTGCGTTCATGCACATCCAGAATTGCTTTGCGAAGCCGTATTGATTTCGGCGTCACCTCCACCAGTTCATCATCAGTAATATAGCTCAATGCCTTCTCTAGCGTGAGCTTGATCGGTGGCGTCAACAGCACAGCATCATCCTTGCCCGAAGCCCGCATATTGGTGAGCTGCTTGGCTTTGAGCACGTTGATTTCCAGATCATTGCCGCGTGTGTGCTCACCAACAATCATGCCGTTGTATACTTTCATTCCCGGTTCGATAAACATCGGCCCTCGATCCTCCAGCTTCCACAGGGCATACGCCACTGCTTCCCCTTCACCATTGGATAGAAGAACACCTGTGTGCCGAGAAGGAATGGTACCCATGTGGTGCGCATAGCCGTGGAACAACCGGTTCATAATTGCTGTCCCTCGCGTATCAGTAAGCAGTTCACTTTGATACCCGATAAGACCTCGGGTAGGCGAATGAAAGACAAGTCGCTGCCTGCCCGCACCCGACGGCCTCATATCTTTCAGTTCCGCACGACGCTCCGACAGCTTCTGAACCACAGCGCCGGAATACTCCTCGTCCACATCGATAATGACTTCTTCAACTGGCTCCATGCGCTGCCCTGACGCCTCGTCCTTCTGCATCACCACTCGCGGGCGACCAACCGTCATCTCGAAACCTTCCCGCCGCATGGTCTCAATGAGGATAGCCAGTTGGAGTTCACCTCGGCCCGATACTTCGTAGGCTTCGCCATCAAGATCAGTGATCTGCAGGGCAACGTTGCCTTCTGCCTCGCGCAAAAGGCGATCGCGAATGACGCGACTTTGAACCTTGTCGCCTTCCTTGCCAGCCAGCGGACCATCATTCACGCGGAACGTCATCGACAATGTAGGTGGGTCAATTGGTTGAGCTGCAATTGCCACGGTTACTTCACCGGCACATAGCGTATCTGCAACGGTCGCTTTCGTCAGCCCGGCAAGAGCCACTATGTCACCGGCGATCGCTTCTTCAACCGGAGTACGCTCCAATCCACGGAACGCAAGCACCTTGGATACGCGCCCTTGCTCGACCAGCTTGCCATTTCGGCCAAGCGCCTGGATGGACTGGTTTGGTTTCACCGAACCGGATCGGATACGCCCGGTAAGGATTCGGCCAAGGTAAGGATTGGCCTCAATCGTTGTAGCCAGCATGCGAAACGGCCCATCTTCCACCACAGGCTCCGGTACATGCTGAAGCACCATGTCCAGCAATGCAGCCATGTCATCCTTTGGGCCTTCAGGTTCGTTTGCCATCCACCCTTGTTTGGCGGAGCCGTACAGAATTGGAAAATCGAGCTGGTCATTGTCTGCATCAAGGGCAGCAAACAAATCAAATACCTCGTTGATGACCTCCTCATGTCGTTCTTCAGGCTTGTCAATCTTGTTGATTGCCACAATAGGCCGCAATCCAATTTTAAGTGCCTTCTGCAACACAAACTTGGTTTGCGGCATTGGCCCTTCTGCAGCATCAACCAGCAAGATGGCGCCATCCACCATGTTCAAGATGCGCTCTACTTCACCGCCAAAATCAGCATGACCTGGAGTGTCCACGATGTTGATCCGATTGCCGTGCCAATCAACGGATGTAACCTTGGCAAGAATGGTTATGCCTCGCTCGCGTTCGAGGTCGTTCGAGTCCATGGCGCGCTCTGCCATGCGCTGATTGTCACGCATGGTGCCCGATTGTGCCAATAACCGGTCTATCAATGTTGTTTTACCATGGTCGACATGGGCGATGATGGCAATGTTTCTTAAAGACATGTGTCTTGCTCTTTCAATAATCTGTCTGGATTGATGGCGCGTCTAGCACATAGGAAGCTGGCACGATATGCGCATATTGAAGCGCATTAGCGCGCTGCTTGTACCAAGCTGACACAACAGCGCAATTCAAAAAGGACTTCGAAGCATGTTTGAGAAGAGCCGCGCAGCAAACATTACCGGAAATGCCAAAACGATTCCCGCCCGGCTTGTCCTTGTTTCCGGTGAAACCTTTGACGGCACGGTGCTTGTCCATGGTGTTGGGCGCTTGCAGGAAGCGCTGAACTCTTCAAACACATTCATCGAATTTCTAACTGTCGATGGCCACACGCGGCATTTCAACAAAGCGGTCATCGTAAGTCTCGATCCACTTGACATCCCTCAAGCGGATCAGTTGACCAAACGCAATCCAAACGCTGCCGCTTTTGATCCATATCATGTTCTCAGCGTAACTTCAGAAATGCCAGCAGAACAGATTCGCAGTACCTACCATGAACTGGCCCGCAAGTATCACCCTGACCGCTTTGTCAGTGCAGGGTTGCCCAGTGAGGTTTCGCAATACTTGGAAAGCATGGCCCAACGGATCAATCTAGCGTACGAAACGATTTCGCGCGCGCATCCGTCAGCCCCAACTCAATAGTCAGGAATTGCGCTTTCGTGCGGCCAGTGTGCGCAACCGCAGTGCATTCAACCTTATAAAGCCTTCAGCGTCCTTTTGATCGTAGGCACCACGATCGTCTTCAAACGTGACAAGCGCATCAGAGTACAACGACTTGGGTGAAGTCCGGCCGATGACAGTCACGTTGCCCTTGTACAGCTTCAACCGCACTGTGCCTTCAACATGCTCCTGGCTCTTGTCGATGAGCGCCTGCAACATTTCCCGTTCCGGTGCAAACCAGAACCCGTTGTAGATGAGCTTTGCATATTGCGGCATCAAACTGTCCTTGAGGTGTGCTGCCTCGCGGTCAAGCGTGATGGACTCCATGGCCCGATGCGCAGCCAGCAGTATTGTCCCGCCCGGCGTTTCATAAATGCCGCGGGACTTCATGCCGACAAACCGGTTTTCAACCAGGTCAAGCCTGCCAATTCCATTGTCACGCCCCAGATCATTCAGCGTGGCGAGTAAGGTGGCTGGAGACAATGCCTTGCCATCAACGGAAATCGCATCACCGCTTTTAAAACCAACCTCAATGATGGTCGCCATGTCGGGCGCGTCTTCAGGGCTGACCGTCCGCTGAAAAACATACGCGGGCGGCTCAACGTTAGGGTCTTCCAGCACCTTGCCTTCCGATGAAGAATGCAAAAGGTTTGCATCCACCGAAAATGGCGCTTCGCCCTGCTTGTCTTTCGGCACCGGAATTTGGTGCGCTTCAGCAAAGTTGATCAGATCGGTCCGCGACTTGAACGACCAGTCCCGCCATGGCGCAATGACCTTGATATCAGGATTGAGCGCATAGGCTGACAGTTCAAAACGAACCTGATCATTGCCTTTACCTGTTGCACCATGAGCAATGGCATCTGCCCCGGTTTCTTGCGCAATCTGCACCAGCCGTTTTGAAATCAACGGACGCGCGATTGAAGTGCCCAGAAGGTAGGTGCCTTCATAAAGCGCATTTGCCCGGAACATCGGGAACACAAAATCACGCACAAACTCTTCGCGGACATCCTCAATATAGATTTCCTTGATGCCCATCATCTCAGCCTTCTGGCGCGCCGGACCCAATTCATCGCCCTGCCCCAAATCAGCTGTGAACGTCACCACTTCAGCGTTCAGTTCAGTTTGCAGCCACTTTAGAATGATCGATGTGTCGAGACCTCCCGAATACGCCAGCACCACCTTTTTAATCGAGCCCTTGACACCCATCGAATAAACTCCCGCTCCAGAAAATTAAATGTTGAGCGCCGAGTTATATTGAGAAGTCCAAAGCTGGCAAGGCCAAGCTGAACAGGCGCGGCTAGAAGTCACTCGTGATGCCGTCTTTCTCCCAGTCGCCGAAACGGGTAGGTTCGGGCCCATCCCGACCGTCAATCTCTTTTGGCAGGTCCAGTTTGGCTGCCTTCTCACGTCGCGTTTGAGCTTCTCTCAGAGCTCGCTTCGCCGCAGCCGGCAGTTGCTTGTCGCTACTAGGGTCCATTCATTCACTATGCATTGAATTCTGGATTGACTCGCAACATATACAGCGCACTGCAATCAGTTTGCAACGCAACAGGGCTTGAGCGACAAAATGAACTACATGAAAACCGCTATTCTGCTTGCCGGGATGACCGCCTTGTTCATGGGCGTTGGCTTCATGCTTGGCGGTGAAACGGGAATGCTGCTGGCACTGGTATTTGCGACCGGGACAAACGCTTATGCATACTGGAACTCGGATAAGGCAGTGCTGCGCATGCAAGGCGCCCAACTTGCCAGTGATGGCCAGCACCGCGAGATTCACGAAATGGTTGAGCGGCTTTCCGAAAAAGCTGGTCTGCCCACTCCCGCCATATATGTAATTGACAATCCGCAACCAAATGCGTTCGCTACCGGTCGTAATCCGGAAAATGCAGCGGTCGCGGCCACCACCGGTCTTTTGCAAAATCTCAGTTACGACGAAATAGAAGGCGTCATGGCGCACGAGCTGGCACACATACAAAATCGCGATACATTGATAATGACAGTCACCGCGACTATCGCCGGCGCGATATCCATGCTGGCCAATTTCGCCATGTTCTTTGGTGGGCGCGACCGCAACAACCCGTTGGGTGTCATCGGGACAATCGCCATGATGCTTCTGGCACCACTAGCAGCTATGTTGGTTCAGATGGCAATTAGCCGGACGCGCGAATACGCCGCCGACAAACGCGGCGCACAGATCAGTGGCAAGCCACATGCACTGGCATCTGCACTGCGTCGGATCGCGTCAGGTGCGGAGCACATTGAAAATGACACAGCTGAAGCCAACCCCGCAACGGCTCATCTGTTCATCATCAATCCACTATCGGGTGCGCGCATGGACAATTTGTTCTCTACTCACCCCAGTACTTTGAACCGGATCGAAGCCCTCGAGCAAATGTCTGGGCCATCCCATTCATCCTCTTCTCGAGACAATGAACCTGCAGACGCTGGGCCATGGTCTGGAAAATCGCGCAAGGCTTCCGGCCCGTGGGGATAAAAAGAGCAAAGCGAACCAAACCCAAATCTGCATTGGATGTCGGCGCAGCGCACGAAAGTCTTGCGCCCCGCGAAGCCGCGATCAACGCCTTGTCAGCTGTCTTGTATGACAGGGTGTTTTTGACCGACGCCCTCGAAACCCATGCCGGAGCTCTAGCCGACAAGAGAGGTCGCGCCTTTGCCCACGCGCTGGCAAGTATTACTTTGCGCCGCAAAGGTCAGATTGAATCCCTGCTGCAGAACTATCTTGAAAAGCCACTGGCAGCCAGAACCGGGAAAGCACGTCCCATCCTGCTGGCCGGCGTCACTCAGGTGCTGTTCATGCAAACCGAAGCTCATGCAGCAATCGACACCAGTGTTACACTTGCGGGTGGCGATGAACGTGCCGCTCGTATCAAGGGGTTGATCAACGCAGTTCTTCGCAAGATCGAACGCGACCGTGTCAGGTTGCTGGCAGACTTGCCACCTGCCTGCAACAACCTGCCGAAATGGATTCACACTCGGTTGCGCGCTGATCACGGATCTGAAGCGGCTGCATTGATTGCCGAAGCACACATCGCTGAAGCACCTGTAGATCTTGCTTTCAAGCAAAACTCGGCTGGGAAGGAAAACGAACACCTTGGCACAATACTGCCAAACGGTACGCTGAGACTGCGTCAGCCGCATGCACCGATCACCGACCTGCCGGGCTATGAACAGGGGAATTGGTGGGTACAAGATGCTGCCGCGACTTTGCCGGCAAGACTGTTTGGCGACATTGCTGACCAACAGGCTCTGGACATGTGTGCGGCCCCTGGTGGCAAAACCATGCAATTATGCGCATCTGGCGCAATCGTTACTGCACTGGATACGTCTCAAGGTCGGCTTGAACGAGTCGAACAAAACCTTGCCCGAACCGGCCTTCATGCGCGCTGCATTCACATCGATGCCATTAGTTTCCAGCCAGACCAGCTTTATGATGCCATACTTCTGGATGCCCCATGCTCCGCATCAGGTACAATCCGGCGTCATCCGGACATGCCATACGTTCGCGGCAATGAAGACCTGAAGGGTTTGCTTCAAACTCAACGGAATCTGTTGCGCAAGGCAGCCCTGCTTCTTAAACCCGGCGGTACGCTGGTCTATGCAGTCTGTTCATTGTTCAATGACGAAGGTCCAAAGCAGATCGCGGCATTTCTACATGAACATCCTGATTTCAGCCGGGTGCCCGTACAGCCGGGCGAACAGGCCATTCCAGCCCACATGATTACCAAATCCGGTGATTTGCGTACCATGCCGCACTATCAGTTCGGCTCTACCACAGGAATGGATGGTTTTTTTGCTGCGCGGTTGGCAAAGTTGTCAAACTGAAACGAACCATTATCAATTCGTTAACGATCTATGGGCTTCAATATGCTCCATGCCCATCATGGATTTCCCCGCCGCTAAGTCGCCGGTTGAATCACCGGGCACCATTGCAACGCCCGGATCAACATGACTTCAGCACCATCAGTAATGACCACTTTCCTGAGTCTGGGAAGCAGGCGGCTGATCCATCGCTTTGTTGGTGCGACCGCGCCTTGCATTCCCAGTTTGACAATGGCCCGTTGCACCGGCCTTGGCCTGCCAATTCGCCCCATTGTGCACGGCAACGCATCAAGGGCGCCAGAACTCTACAGGGGAATTTTTCAGATCGGTGGCTGCAAAGCAACGCTCGCTGGCACATCCATTTTCCAATTGCCTGGAGAACGGCCGGTTTCATTTGACGAGGCTCTTCATTCATTTAACTGGCTGCATGACCTGCAGGCCGGCAACAAGCAGCTGTACAAGGTTTTTGCCCGGGGATTGATCGACGAGTGGATAGAATTGAAGGCCTACCGCGCCGCAGCTTCCCGGTATCCCGCAGTAACAGCGAAACGGCTGATATGCTGGATACAATGTTCCAGCTTCGTCCTGAACGGCGCAAGCGAGAGTTTTGAATCACGATTCATGGAGGGATTGACGCGGCAGATCAGAAGCCTTGCCCGCCGTGGAAGTCAACACACAACCTCCATAGACAGGCTGATGTCCTGTATCGCAATGGCCTACGGGGTCTTTGGTACCACGGGACTTGAGGGCCATCAGAAGGCAACTCTTGCCCGCCTTACGCAGGAACTCGATCTTCAAATCCTACCAGACGGCGGACACGTTTCGCGCAGCGGCGAGTCATTGGTAGAACTACTCTTGCTGCTGCTGCCATTGCGCGAAGCTCTTCGCAAACAATATCATGATATTCCCGCACCAATGGATGCAGCGGTTGAACGCATGCTTCCCATGCTCCGGATGCTTTGTCATGCAGATGGCGGCCTGGCAATTTTCAACGGTGTATCCAGAACCCGTACCGGCCAGATAAAAGCAATATTTGAAAAGGACGACGTACGCGGGAAACCACTGGGACATGCACCAATGTCACGTTATTGCCAGCTCCGGCACGGCAACGCCGATGTACTCATGGACGTTGGCGCACCACCCGCACCAGGTCACAACCGCCTCGCCTCATCTTCCGCGATGGCATTTGAATTTTGCGATGGAGCGCACAGGATTGTCGTAAATTGCGGTCACAAACAAGGCTCAGAACACAAATGGCACGCTGTCTCCAGGCTAACCTCAGCCCACTCCTCGGTAACGATTGGCGATATTGATAATTGCATCGCTATCGACAATCGTCCGACACGCACATTGTTTCAGACACCGGCTCTTTTCGCCCGCGGCAAAGTCGAAGCAGAGGTGAGACAGGATGATCATGGCAGCGTAATTTCAGCCACGAGCGCGGCATATCTGAAATCGTTCAGCATCAATCATCACCGAAATGTATTCCTCAACGCCACCGGGCAAGACCTGAGAGGAGAAGATCAATTCACTCGCGATGTCGCATCAAGCGATCATGCTGTTGACCCAGAATTTGCAATCAGATTTCATCTCCATCCATCTGTAAAGGCAACCATTTCCCGCGACAAAGCCAGCGTTATGCTTGTACTGCCAAACAAGACAGGCTGGCGGTTCTCGGCACGCGGCGGGCAACTTGCTCTTGAGCCAAGCATCTACCTTCCGGATAGCCAATCGGCCAGGCCGACACAACAGATTGTTATATCCGGTGTCGCGGGAAGGCCCGAAAGAGTACTTTGGGCATTCAAGCGAATGGCCACCAGAAACTCCACCCATCGCTTCCAGGATTTGCAGAAAGCGCCCGAACTGCCACTATAGGCAGGAAAAAAGCCCTTCGTGTATTTCTACAAAGCCGTCCAACATGCTATCGGTCGGTCGAGCATGAACCAGGCAGTGGAGTAAAACACGCATGGCAGCAATCAAGCGGGCCCTGATTTCGGTTTCCGACAAGACCGGGCTAGTAGAATTCGCCACCTCACTGGCAGAGCTTGGCATTGAAATCATTTCCACCGGGGGAACTGCCAAGTCCTTGAAAGCAGCAGGTTTGCAGGTCACGGATATTTCTGACTGGACGGGTTTCCCGGAAATCATGGATGGGCGCGTCAAGACGTTACATCCTGCGGTTCATGGTGGCTTGCTCGCCATAAGAGACAACGCCGAGCATCAAGCAGCAATGCAACAACATGGCATCCGTCACATCGACATGCTTGTAGTCAATCTCTACCCGTTTGAAGAGACGCTTGCTGGCGGCGGGAGCTATGAGGCGCTGGTGGAAAATATCGACATTGGCGGACCAGCCATGACCAGAGCAGCTGCAAAAAATCATACCGATGTGGTTACTGTCGTTGATCCGGCTGACTACAGTGCCGTAATTGAGGAAATCCGCCACAATGACGGCGCGACAACACTCGGCGCCCGAAAGAAGCTTGCTGCCAAGGCATTCGCCCGCACGGCCGCATACGACGCAATCGTCAGCGGATGGTTGCTGCAGCAGGCTGGAGACAGTCTTGCAAGCCACCTTGCCCTCGGCGGAACACGGGCTCAGATATTACGTTATGGAGAAAACCCACACCAGACGGCAGCGTTCTATCGTAATGGCGAAAAACGCGAAGGAGTAGCAACAGCAATTCAGCTACAAGGTAAGGAGCTTTCATACAACAACATCAATGACACGGATGCCGCCTTTGAATGCGTCAGTGAATTTGAGCCTGATACCGCAGCCGCATGCGTAATTGTAAAACATGCCAATCCTTGTGGAGTCGCAAGAGCTTCCAGCGCGTTCGCTGCCTACGAACTGGCGCTTCGATGTGATCCGGTGAGTGCATACGGTGGCATTGTTGCCTTCAACAAACCGATCGATGCGGAAACAGCCACGGCCGTGTGTGAAATTTTCACCGAAGTCATAATCGCACCTGGATTGAGTGACGAAGCCCGGGAAATCTTCTCCCATAAAAAAAACCTTCGCATACTCACAACATCAGGCCTTGCTGTTCCTACCGAGCCAGGGCTGTTGTTCAAATCTGTCGCAGGCGGGTTCCTGGTCCAGTCTCGGGATAACGGCTGTGTCAATATTGCTGATCTGAAGGTTGTTACCACGCGCCAACCAAGCGCCAGGGAACTTGAAGACCTGTTGTTTGCGTTCCGGGTCGCAAAGCATGTGAAGTCAAATGCGATTGTCTATGCAAAGGATGGTGCCACAGTGGGCATTGGCGCTGGCCAGATGTCGCGCATCGATTCCAGCAGAGTTGCCGCCCAAAAGGCAAGTGACGCAGCTGACGCCGCCGGGTTGGCACAGACGCTTACCGCTGGAAGTGTTGTTGCTTCAGATGCATTCTTCCCATTTGCTGACGGCTTGTTGCAAGCCGCATCAGCAGGCGCCACAGCCATAATACAACCTGGTGGGTCGGTGCGTGATGATGAAATCATTGCCGCTGCCAACGAAAAAGGGCTGGCGATGGTGTTCACTGGTAAGAGACATTTCCGGCACTAAAGACAATTCACATAGAAGGATACTGCCATGCTGATAACCACAACCAACAATGTTGAAGGCCGGCGCATCGTTTCCTACAAGGGTTTGGTTGCAGGCGAAGCCATTCTCGGAGCCAATCTGTTTCGAGACCTGTTCGCCTCAATTCGTGACATTGTTGGCGGCAGATCGGGAGCCTACGAGCGCGTCCTCAATGATGCCCGCGAAACCGCCGTCGCGGAGATGACTGACAAGGCATCTCAACTCGGGGCAAACGCTGTTATCGGTGTCGACATTGACTACGAAACCGTTGGTCAAAACGGTTCGATGCTGATGGTAACCGCCGCTGGCACGGCAGTACTGATAGAGTAGTTTCACACTTTGGCTAGAAGTCCAATCCGGCTTGCGACAACCGCAAGTTTCGCCAGTGAGAAGTCTTCATCTCCCAGAATTTTCTGAACCTCTGACCCGACTGCTTTTACTTCTGAATCAAAAGCATTCTGAGCCTTAGATTTCATCATGGCAGTGGCAATCAGTTTGACCGATCGGTCAATTGTCTTCTGCATGCCGGAAATGGCCAGCCGATCATAGTCCGTCTCATTTGGAAGTTGACTGACCTGAACCGACACCTTGTCTATGGCCAATTCAGCACTCAGTCCAAAGTAGGTTGCCGATGTTTCCTTAACTGTTTTGCCGCTCGCCTGGGCTAAATGAACGACGTCCAATCCGCGCAACAAGTATTCGAGCCCCGCTACGCGAGAGGCCGATTCAGCATCCATGCCGACTGATATCAGCTGCTGAGTATCCAATTTGAGTTTCCCGGACTGCTCACGCGGAAGCACCCCAGGCAACGCCGTCGACAACTCGGATATCCCCTTGCTGTAGGTCGCAACGAGAGTCTGCAACCCAGGTGCCAGATTCTCGTTGCCGGCAAACCATGCAGTTGCCCGGGTCAGCGCTGCACTCAACCTCTCGTACTGATCAAGCTGGACCTGACCGGATGTCTTGTTGTCCAGTTTATTCACTGCATCGTTGAGTTCGACAAAACCGAAACAGTCGCGGGCCAGGGCATAGTGCCGCGCGAGGTTCCCGATGCTTGCGCCCGTGTCACCTGCAAGATCAAAAATGAAAAGCGGACCACATCGATTAACTATGCTGTTCGACAAAAGCGTACAGATAATCTCAGCTCGCAACCTGTGACCGACGATCTCCTGCTTGTAGGCCTTCAGCATACGCTCTGGGAAGTATCGAAGCAGCTCTGTTTCAAAATACAAATCTGCATCTGTTTGCTGCGCCAACAGATTGTTGAAAACGACGATCTTGGAATACGATACCAGGACCGAGAGTTCAGGACGGGTAAGCGCCCCACCCGCCTTCAAGCGCTCTGCCAGATCCTCTCCTGATGGTAAAAACTCAACTTCCCTGGCCAGGCCGCCTTGTGTTTCAAGTTCCTTGAAAAGCCGCTTCAACCCATTCGCGTCCTTGCCCAGACTCCGTTCTGACAATGACACACACAGGGTCTGCAGATAGTTGTTGCGAAGAACAAGATCGGCAACTTCATCTGTCATTGCTGCCAGCAATTTGTTCCGCGCAGCGCGCTTCAGTTTTCCGCTGGCTTCAGCCTGACCCAGCGCAATCTTGATATTGACCTCGATATCCGAGGAGTTCACCCCGGCAGAGTTGTCAATGGCATCAGTGTTTATCCGGCCTCCGGACGCCGCAAACTCAATGCGGGCCAATTGGGTTATGCCGAGGTTTGCTCCCTCCCCGATAACCTTGACCCTAAGTTGCCGTGCGGTGATCCGAATAACATCATTTGCCTTGTCTCCAGCATCAGCATCCGTTTCCGCAGAGGCTCGAACATAGGTTCCGATACCGCCAAACCACAGCAGATCCGCATTGGCCTTCAAGATTGCTGTAATCAATTCAAATGGCGTAACCTTGCTGCTGGAAATACCCAGCAGCTTTGCTACTTCATGAGAAAGATTGACCTGCTTTTCCTGTCTCGAATAAACACCGCCGCCCTTGCTGAGCAACTTTGTATTGTAATCCTGCCAACTTGACCGGGGCAGTTCAAAAAGACGTTTCCTCTCCGCAAAGCTGGTCGCAGGGTCGGGGTCGGGATCAATGAAAATGTCACGGTGGTCGAACGCCGCTATCAACCTGGTTTGCCGTGAAAGCAGTAACCCGTTACCAAAAACGTCGCCCGACATGTCTCCAACGCCGATCGCGGTAAACGCTTTGGTTTGAATGTCGCGGTCCATCTCGCGAAAGTGGCGTTTAACCGCTTCCCAGCCGCCACGGGCAGTGATGCCCATCTTCTTGTGGTCATAACCAGCCGACCCGCCCGAGGCAAAAGCATCATCAAGCCAGAAACCGGCATCGCACGAAATTGCATTTGCCACATCAGAAAATGCCGCCGTCCCCTTGTCCGCGGCAACTACAAGATAGGGGTCATCATCATCGTGACGTATGACATTTGCTGGCGGCACAATTTTCCCCGCGCTTGTATTGTCCGTAACTGACAGCAAGCTGGCAACAAACGATTGGTAGGCGCGTGTCCCAGCCAGGTAAACCTCATCTCGTGTACCTGCTGCTGGCAATTGTCGCGGCACAAACCCCCCTTTTGCACCAACGGGTACAATCACAGAGTTTTTCACGTTCTGCGCCTTGGCCAATCCCAGCACCTCGGTACGGAAGTCATCAGCACGATCCGACCACCTCAACCCGCCACGAGCAATTTTGCCTGCCCGCAAATGAACCCCTTCAACCAATGTTGAGTGCACGAAGATTTCCGCATATGGCACTGGTTGCGGAATGCCGGGTACGTCTGCACTACGGAACTTGAACGCAAGTGCCATTGGTATCTGGCCGCGATAATCGTCCAGCGCATAAAAGTTCGTGCGTATGGCGGCGTTTATCGCACCGGCCATATACCGGATGATTCTGTCATCCTCCAGACTGGGCACTGTGTTCAAAAGGACTTCCAGACTTTGCATGAGTTTCACCTGCTGCTTTTCGCGCGCAGCAAGTGTTGCTGGTCTGGATCCATCAATTTCAAACCGATTGCGAAACAACTCCACCAACAATTTCGCAGCCTCAGGGTATCGCACAAGAACCCCTGCGATGGTCGAAATCAGATAGGGAAACCCGGTCTGTCGCAAATAGCGCGCCAACGTCCGAAGTGCTACTATCAGCTGCCATTCCAGCGACGCAGTCAGCACGAGCGCGTTGAGTTTGTCGCTGTCAGCTTTGCCGTTCCAGACTGCCATGAAGCAGTCCTCCAGGCGACTGTAACTATCTGCATTGATGAGGCTTCCATCCGCAGCATCCAGCGAGATCTCATGAATGAAGAACTCGTGTGATTCATCATTTACTGTGGCGTTGCCTGCCACAGTCACAACGTATGTGTTCTCATCAAGCGCCCGCAAACCCATGGCTTCCAAGATCGGCAGTCTTGACGACAGCGGAATTGCAGAACCTGGATGATAGATCTTTACTCGCACACCGGCACGATCTGCCCATGGAGGCAGAAACTCGACAGCCGTGTCATTATCCGGTGTAAGGGCCTCGATTTCCGAAATGTCATCTATGGCATCCCGCGTGCTGTTTACATCACGGTAGGCAGGCGGAAATGCATTCCTGTATTTGTTCAAAACCGCATGATCTTTTGCGGCAGCCCTGTCAGACGCAAGCAGCTCATGCAGCTCGTCATCCCACCCACGCGTGGCATTGACGATTTCTTGTTCTACATCAGCCGGGTCTGGCAGCTGGGATGCACTGACACCCAAGGAAACGATGAATCTGACACGAACCAGGGTCCCTTCACCAAAGTTTGGCACGAACTCCAGGATCTTACCCTTGTAGCGTGCCTCAAGGATGCGTCCCGTTTTCTCTCGAAGATCAGAGGAAAATCGATCACGAGGAAAAAACGCAAATGCAATGACATAGCGTTCGAAATGATCCAGGCGGACGAACAATCGAGTGCGTGGCCTCTCCTGCAATCGCCACATTCCCATGGCCAAAGGTGCCAACTGTTCTGACTCGATCTGAAACAGATCATCTCTCGACATGGTTTCGAGTACGTTCAGCAATCCCTTGCCGGAATGCCCCCCAGAGGCCACCCCCGAAATTTCCATCACTGCATCTATGCGGCGTCGCAACAACGGAATTGTACTAGCAGCTTCCGTATATGCACTTGATGCAAACAACCCAACGATTCGCAGCTCTCCAACAACCTCACCCGCTGAGTTGAATTCGTAAAGACCGACATAGTCCATCACTGTCGATCTGTGAACGCGCGACAAGATGTCCGATTTTTCAACCACTACCGCGTATCCGGCCTTATAGCGCGAAGGATCACGCCTGGCGGCATTCTGAATGACCTGATGCTCGCTCAACCTCAACACACCAAGCGCTGAGCCGCGTGTCGGCAACATGCGCTTCTTGCCGCCTGCCTTGTCCATTTCATAGTGGCAGGTTCCGAGAAAGGTGAAACGATTGTTCAGGAGCCAATTTAGGAAATCTATAGTTTCACTGACAATCGCTGTAGGAAGTGGCGAACGCTCGGTCCGCAGAATTTCAATGCGCTTTTGCACTTCCAGGCGCATTTGTTGCCAGTCAACTACCGCTGCTCTGACTTCTTTGAGGGTACCTTCGATCTCTCCCAGAAGCGCGATTCTTGCGCTCTCTTCGAACAGGCGATCCAGATGGATATGGATATAGCTTTCTCGCGTCAGTTCAATCGAAGCCTGATTGGGTGCATTCAGTTTGCGCAGCTTGCCCCTTGCATCGCGCTCCACAGCGAAAACCGGATGCAGAACCGTATGTACCGAGCAGCCAAGTCTGGACAGCCCGTTGACTATGGAATCAACAAGAAATGGCATGTCATCATTTAGTATTTCCAGGACCGACCTGGCAGACATCTCACCTTTACTGTCACCACTATCGGCAAGCGACACCTTGATCTCTCCCGGCACTCGCTTTTCGACGAAGTTCTGAGCGCGTTTTACAAGTTTGTCCAAGTCCGCGCCCGACAACCCTTTCAGGTCTTCCTCTGCTGCTTCCCTGAACAGTTGGCCGCGTATTTTTCCGGATAGTGTGTTGCTCGTTTCAGTTTTGGTTTTTGATGTCATCTCCACGTATCCTCATTCCGGAACTTTAATTCGGGCTAACTCTAGGCAACTTTACCAAGGCTGGCTATGGCTGAAGCTTGCCGCTATCTTCGAGTCGAAATGAAGCCTGGAGAAAACGGAATGACAAATACCGAGATATCAACTGCCCTGGACGTGCCGGTTGTGGAGCCACTGACTGGCCGGCAAACGCAGTATTTCGACAAGTGCAGAGAGAAGCTCGGCTTCATTCCAAACGTCTTGCGCGCCTACGCGTTCTCACCAATTAAGCTGCAGGCGTTTGCTGACATGTATAACGATCTGATGCTTGGAGAATCCAATCTCACTAAGCTAGAGCGCGAGATGATTGCCGTCGCCGTCTCG
The DNA here is from genome assembly GCA_963787895.1 of uncultured Alphaproteobacteria bacterium. Lineage (GTDB taxonomy): Bacteria > Pseudomonadota > Alphaproteobacteria > Rhizobiales > Aestuariivirgaceae > Anderseniella. Next base: position 296,443 of record CAWBEX010000008.1, read on the forward strand.
AGCGTAAACCAGTGCTATTACTGTCTCACTGCCCACGGGGCAGCAGTGCGCCAGCTCTCCGGAAAACCGGAAATGGGCGAACAAATGGTTATGAACTTCCGCGCTGCCGATCTTGATACCCGACAAATTGCCATGCTCGAATTTGCAGACAAACTTACCAGAACCCCCCATGCCATGATCGAATCAGACAGGCAGCAACTCAGGAATGCGGGATTCTCCGATCGCGACATTTGGGATATCAGTGCAGTCGCCAGCTTCTTCAACATGTCTAACAGAATGGCTGCTGCGGTAGACATGCGCCCAAATGCCGAGTATCACGCCCAAGCCCGATAGTGGCCTTGCACAATGTCATTTCAATAGCATTTTCAAAAGACCTTCGCCGCCATGGCAATTGATCATTTAACGCGCCGGACCTTTGCTATCATCTCTCACCCTGATGCTGGCAAGACCACTCTTACCGAAAAACTGCTGCTTGCCGGTGGAGCCATCCGGCAAGCCGGCGCTGTCAGGAGTCGCGGTGAACAGCGAAGAGCTCGCTCAGATTGGATGAAAATCGAGCAAGATCGTGGGATTTCCGTCACCAGTTCGGTCATGACCTTCGGCTATGACGGTCACACCTGCAATCTTCTCGATACCCCTGGCCACGAAGACTTTTCCGAAGACACCTATCGTACGCTGACAGCCGTGGATTCTGCGATAATGGTAATAGATGCTGCCAAGGGCATCGAAAGCCAAACCCGCAAATTGTTTGAGGTATGCCGTCTCCGCGACATACCAATCATCACTTTCATCAACAAGGTTGACCGAGAGGGACGCGACGGTTTCGAATTGCTCGACGAGATCCAGGATCAGCTTGCCCTGGATGTTTGCCCTGTAATCTGGCCCGTGGGAATGGGCTCGGATTTCCACGGATGCTACGATATGCGCGACGGGACATTTTCCCGCGCCTCGCGCCGCGGTGGCGAATTTGACACGAGCCTGACATTGGCTAAGCCGGCCGCCTTGCGCGAAACCGCTGGCGTACCTGATCACGTTTCTGAGGCTGCAATCGAGGCAATGGAACTTGCCAGCGGCGGATACAGCCAATTTAGTCAGGCTTCCTTCCTGGAGGGGCATTTGACGCCGCTAATGTTTGGCAGTGCACTCAACGGTTTCTCGGTCAAACAATTGCTGGATTTCATTATTCATTATGCGCCGTCACCACGGCCAAGCCCGGCTGAACCACGAATTGTTGATCCTGGCGAGGAAATGGTCTCGGGGTTCGTGTTCAAAGTGCAGGCGAATATGGACAAGAACCATCGCGACAGGGTTGCTTTCATGCGGCTTTGTTCCGGGCATTTCAAGCGTGGCATGAAGCTGAAGCAGGTCCGGACCAACAAGGACGTTCTGGTTCACAGCCCAATCTTCTTTCTGGCCCAGGATCGTGAAATTGCCGAAGACGCTGCCCCGGGCGATGTGATCGGCATTCCCAATCACGGCACAGTCAGGGTCGGTGACACCTTTACCGAAGGAGAAATATTGCGCTTTACCGGCCTGCCAGCTTTCGCACCCGAAGCATTGAGGCGCGTGCGGCTTGGCGACATGACTCGGGTGAAACAGATGCGCTCAGCCCTGGAGGATCTTTCTGAAGAGGGCTTGATCCAGGTGTTTCAGCCTGAAGTGGGCTCGCAGTGGATAGTCGGTGTTGTGGGCATCCTGCAGCTCGACGTTCTTGCCTCACGCGCCAAACAGGAATACGGCGTGACGCTGGAGTTCGAAGCATCCCCGTATGAAGTTGCCCGCTGGATTGCCTCTGATGATCCCGCTGCCCTGAATACTTTCCGCGAACGAAATAGACTGGCCATGGCCACAGATCGTGACGGCAGCATGGTATTTCTGGCTAAAGGGTTGTGGGAACTTGACCACGTGGCCAAGACCTATGACAAGGTTCGCTTCTTGCGAACCAAGGAGCTTGTATAGCGCCACCTGTCGCGTCGCTGCTCAATATGTTGCATTTGGAGCGGGCGATGAGATTCGAACTCACGACCCCAACCTTGGCAAGGTTGTGCTCTACCCCTGAGCTACGCCCGCATCCTTGGGTAATGGCAGATATGCTCTACCACAAGCGTCGCTATATTGCGCAAGAAGCTATCAAATGCAATAGCTCGTGCCTCACATTTTTCCTGATCTAGGGTTCACTACGGATAGATGCATGGCAACAACTCCAGCACAACTGCTCGCACGGCTTGAGAATCTTGGAATCGCTTTCAAAGTGCACGAACATGCTCCTGTGTTCACTGTGGAAGAAGCCCGGGCGCTGCGTGGCAATATAGCTGGCGGGCATTGCAAGAATTTGTTCTTGAAAGACAAGAAGGGACAGCTGTGGCTCATAGTCTGTCTCGAAGACGCAGTCATCGATCTGAAATCCTTGCCCGACAGTATCGGTGCAGCACGGATTTCATTTGGAAAGGCCGAGTTGCTGCTTGATGTGTTAGGTGTCGAACCAGGGTCTGTAACGCCCTTCGCCCTTCTGAATGACGGCGATTGTCATGTACGCGTCGTGCTGGACGAAGCAATGATGCAACATGCGCTTGTAAATTATCATCCACTAATCAATACCAAGACGGTTTCAATAACGCCTGCAGACTTGCTGAGATTTATCCAATCTTGTGGTCATCAGCCCCAAATCATCAAATTCGACAGCTAGAGATCTGGGGTCGCCACATTATGGTGTTTGAAAAATGCAGATTGAGAAGCCATGTTAGCCTAAGCGAAAAAAGGCCTTATGTGCTTGGAGACAACAGATGACCGATCAGATCTTTTCCATGGGGACATCATTCAACGCTTCAGGTGGCAGCGGGGAACCGTCTGTCGTTGCCGATGAAGGCACGGCGTCTGCAATAAAAGATTCCGACACCGCACATTTCATGGTTGACGTAATTGAGGCATCTCGAGCAGCCCCAGTCATTGTCGAATTCTGGGCTCCGTGGTGCGGTCCATGCAAGCAATTGATGCCCCTTCTTGAAAAGGCCGTGAAAGAAACTTCTGGCAAGGTGCGCATGGTAAAGGTTGATATAGATACCAACCAGCAGCTCGCTGCACAGATGCGTATACAGTCAGTACCAGCTGTCTTTGCATTTTCTGATGGCCAGCCAGTAGACGGATTTATGGGGGTTCAACCAGATTCAGAAGTTCGTGCTTTTGTGAAAAGACTGGCTGAATCCTTTGGCGGCGAAGCTGCCAAGTTAGAAGAATTGGTCACCGCTGGCGAGCAGGCAGCGGAGCAACACGAATATGATGGTGCTGCGCAGTTTTTTGGCCACGCGCTGCAATTATCTCCCGAAAATGGTCGGGCCATTGCAGGTATGGCAAAGGTGTACATTGCAATAGGCGATCTAGAAAATGCCCGTCAATTGCTCGATGTTGTGCCGCCAGCGCTTGTAAATGATCCGCATTTGTCGAGCGCCATGGCTGCGTTGAGTGTTGCAGAAACTCCCGTCGACGATGGTGAGATTTCGAGATTGTCTGACGCGCTGTCTGCCAACGAAACTGACATGCAGACGAGGCTCAACCTTTCAATCGCGTTGAACGCAGCAGGACGCAGCGAAGAAGCACTTGATCATTTGATGTGGATCATTGAACGGGACCGGGAATGGAATGATGCGGCTGCTAGAAAGCAATTGCTCAATTTCTTTGAGGCCTGGGGACCCAAGAATGAACTGACTCTGGCGGGGCGCCGTCGGTTGTCATCCGTTCTGTTTGCCTGAACTGAAGAGCAATAGGATCGTCTGGTTTGAGCGAAACATCAGAACTTTACGCATCGGTTGCGGATCTGCCCGACAGCCTGCCCATTTTTCCGTTGCCCGGGGCATTGTTGCTGCCGGGCGGAGACCTGCCACTGCACATATTCGAGCCACGATACCTGACGATGGTATCCCGGTCCCTGGGCTCTGACAGGCTCATTGGCATGATACAGCCCAGGCAAGTGGAGTTTGAATTTGAACTTTCAATCAGGAAGAACGAACCCGCGGAACTCTACGACATTGGATGTGCAGGCCGGATCACATCTTTCGTTGAGAACGATGATGGTCACATGCAGATAGTTCTGACTGGAGTTTGCCGCTTTCGGCTTCGGGCTGAACTGGAAGGCTCGCAGCCTTTCCGTACCGTTGAGCCAACGTGGGATGAATTTGCGATCGACCTTACCAACGAGGATGTAGATATCGGAGACGCACGCGATCAACTATTGGACAGTCTGCGGCACTTTTTAAAGGCCCGGTCCATAGAGGCCGATTGGGACGAAATCAACGATGCATCTACGCCGAAATTGATAAATACAATGACGATGATTGGGTCTTTCAGCACAAGCGAGAAACAAGCACTGCTCGAAGCCCCTGATCTCCTGCACAGAGCCCGAACCCTGGCAGCGCTGACGGATATGTCGGTCGGAACAGTTTCAGGCCACGGGGCCAAGGTGTTGCAATGACCGAGACAGGAACAGAAGAAATCGCCATGAATCGGCAGAACACTGGCCGCCGAGCCAGCCCGCAGCTTCTGCAAATGTTGGTATGCCCGGTTACCCATACCGTCCTGGCGTATGATGAGGGCCGTCAGGAACTGATTTCGAATCGGGCCCGTTTGGCGTTTCCTGTGAGGGACGGTATTCCGATCATGCTTGTTGAAGAGGCGCGTTCACTGGATGACTGACCGCCACTCCATGCAGGTTTGGGCTGAAGAGATCAGGCTGACCGACAGTGGCCGTTTTCTAATTGTATCGTTTGACAACGGTGATTCATACAAGTTGTCGTCAGAATACCTTCGCGTTGAAAGCCCAAGCGCCGAGGTCCAGGGCCATGGGCCTGACCAGAAAATATGTGTGGCGGGCAAAAAAAATGTTGCCATCATCAAGGTAGAACCTGTTGGCAATTATGCTGTGCGCCTAACCTTTGACGACATGCACTCGACGGGTATCTTCAGTTGGGACTACCTGAACAAACTTGGACGGGAGGAACAACTGCTCTGGAGCCAATACCTCGACAGACTGGAAAGGGAAGGCAAGTCGAGGGACTAAAACCCTGATTTCTATATTGATTCCCCGCGCAACAGTCTTGGCACACCAGCACCTACTCCTGCGGCCCGCTCCATGAAGAATGACTTGAGCGGGACAAGTTGGTCAACCAGCCTCAAGCCTGCCTGCCGCAAGAGTTCGTGCAGGTTCCTCATCATTGGAAAACAATCGGTTGAGTCCATCGCAGGCCGCTGCGACCAGAACAGTATCACTCCGCCGCCAGGTTTCGTATCCTTCGAGTCCGGCTCTGTTGCCAGGATCCATACCAAGTTCAACCTGCCTTATTGCGCATTCAGCCAAAGCCGCCACATCGCGCAGTGCGAGGTTGAAACCGAGCCCAGCAATTGGATGTATGACGTGCGCAGCATCACCAATCAGGGCAAGCCTTTCGGCTGCAAAAGATCTTGCAACTTGCAGACCAAGCGGCCAACTTGCAACTGGAGCCGCAAAGCGGATCTCACCAAGATGATCTCCTGTCCGTTTCAAAAATTCCGCAACCAAATCCTCAGTTGGAAGTTTTACCAGTCTCTGGATCTCTTCGCTGCGTTCAGTCCATACGATTGAAGATCTGTTGCCGCTCAATGGAAGTATCGCCAACGGCCCCGCCGCCCTGAAGTGTTCCTCGGCTCTGCCATTGTGAGGCAACTCATGCTCGATTGTGGTTGCAATTGCTGATTGGCCATACTCCCAACCAACCACTTCTATGCCTGCCGCCTTTCTCAAAACTGAATTGCGTCCGTCAGCCGCCACTACAAGGCTGCACCGGATACTTTGGGTGTCGTTGGCTAGCACGGTAATACCGGACGCATCCGTCACAATGCTGGTTACGTTTGCTCCAGTCAAAATGTCGATGTTGCCGCACTTTTGAACCGCCTCAACCAGAGCTCGCAGCAAGACCGGGTTCTCAAACATCCATGCCTTGGCACTACCGTCCCTAGATTGTGGCACGAAGTGGAGCAAGACGGGGCTCGTTGCAGATCCGCGTTTACCGTCTGTCACCACTATGTCTTCAAATGGCTGAGCGCATTTTGCGATCGAGTCCCATATGCCGAGCACCTCAAACATGCGCCTGGAACTTTCGACAATTGCAGTGCCTCTACTGTCCCTGGTCAAATCTCGGCCTTCGAAAGGTGGACCAGCGTCGATAATCAGCGTGCGCAATGGTATAGACAAATGATCACCGGACAGTGCAAGACCGCAGCTCAAACCTGCCAAACCGCCCCCCGCTATGATCACGTCATATTGCTTGTTACCCATTGTTGTGTTGCTCGTTACCATGCCGAAGAATGCCTGAAAAAGCTGGAGGAATCCATTGTCTGAATATGATGAGGTGGTTGCCAGTCTCAAGCTTGTCGCACTCGATGACGATTCATTCCTTAGCCGCAGTCCAGATTTTGGCTGGAAGCGCATATATGGCGGTTTGTTGCTGTCACATGCGCTTATGGCTGCGCAACTTACAATAGATGACCGTAAACGCCAGATTCATTCGCTACATGGTTACTTCCTGAGGCCAGGCAACACTTCAGAAGATCTGCGATTGACTGTTGAACGCTTGCTTGATGGCAGAACCTTGAGCCACCGCAGGGTAACCATCACCCAGCGAGACAAGGTTATGTTTGCAGCTCAGTGTTCCTTCAGAACGAAAGCTGAAGGCCTCGATTATCGGCCCCGTATGCCCGATGTGCCGCTTCCCGAGAGCTTGATCGATGAAGCTGCAATGACCGACATCTACAAGAAAGAAGCTACACTGGAAACCCTGCGCTACTTTCAAAGGCAAAAGCCCTTTGAACTGCGCCCGGTTGATCACAAGAGTTTCATGAGACCCAGTGCGAACAACCCCCTTTGTGCGCCTGTCTGGACCCGGCTGAGATGCATGCAAGCACCTGACAGTGATATCGCATTTGCTTTGCTTGCCTATCTGTCAGACATGACCGTCCTCAATGCGAGCTTATCGCCGCATGGACGAAATTTTTTCGCCCGCGACATTACGATGGCAAGCCTCGATCACGCAATCTGGTTTCACCGCATACCTGATTGGAGTGACTGGGTACTTCTGGTGCATCATGCTGCCGGCAACGAAGCAGGAATGGGGTTGGGTGGGTTGAGAATTTTTAACCGAGATGGCAGCCTTGTTGCATCAATCATGCAGCAGGGTTTCATAAAACCCAAATTGCCTGATTTTTAGTCAATAATAACATGTGTGATTAAAAATAGTGCATAAAATGGTTCCTGCCGATTTTGCACAACCCTGATTATATACGAAAAATCAATAGTTTAGACGAATTCATGCAGTTTGGCACGCACCTTGAAATACATTCTTCCGATAGCTGCTAGGCCTAGGCTCACAGCAGCGACAACAAGGGAGATGCAAATGAAATACATCATCTCGATCATCAAGCCTCACCGCCTGGAGGAAGTGCGAACAGCTCTTGCCTCGATAGGAGTGGAAGGCATGACGGTCTCTGAGGTCAAGGGGCATGGGCGCCAAAAGGGCCATACGGAAATATACCGGGGCGCAGAGTACGAAGTCGCCTATCTGCCCAAAATCAAGATTGAATTAGCCCTTGGAAACAAGCTTGCGGACAAAGCGGTAGAAGCCATTACCAGTGCTGGCCGGACAGGACAAATTGGCGACGGGAAGATTTTCGTTCTTGAGCTCGACAACGCTGTGCGCATTCGCACCGGCGAGTCGGGTGACGAAGCATTGTAAGGACCCTGATCATGAATACTTTTCAGAAATTAGCTATTGCCGGTCTGGCCGCTCTTGCGGCTGTCGCAGGCAGCGAAACCGCCATTGCTCAATCTGCAACGGCCGAAGCAACACAGGACGTAAAATTCATCCTTTCCTCACTGCTGTTCCTGATGGGTGGTTTCCTGGTCATGTTCATGGCAGCTGGTTTTGCCATGCTCGAAGCCGGGTTGGTCCGTTCAAAAAACGTATCGATGCAGTGCCTAAAAAACATTGCGCTCTACTCGGTAGCCGGCCTCATGTTCTGGGTCATCGGATACAATCTGATGTACGAGGGTGTGGCAGCGGGGACCGGTTGGATGGGCACGCCCGGGCCAAAGGTCATACCCGCCATTGACGCAGATACCGGCAACTACGCAGCGGCATCTGACTGGTTCTTTCAAATGGTATTTTGTGCGGCAACCGCCTCGATCGTTTCAGGCACTATCGCAGAACGCATTAAGTTCTGGCCATTCATGATCTTCACTGCTGTTTTGACCGGTGTCATCTATCCTATTCAAGGCAGTTGGGAATGGGGAACTGGATGGCTCGATGGACTTGGTTTTTCAGATTTTGCCGGATCTACACTTGTACATTCAACCGGTGGCTGGGCAGCCTTGACAGGGGCCATCATCCTGGGCGCTCGCGCAGGCAAGTACGGCGCAGACGGTAGAGTCCACCCAATGCCAGGCTCCAGCATACCTTTGGCAACATTGGGCACGTTCATTCTTTGGTTTGGGTGGTTTGGCTTTAACGGTGGCTCACAGCTGGCAATGGGCACCATCTCAGACGTTTCCGCAGTGTCTCGCATCTTCGTCAACACAAACCTCGCAGCCGCCGCCGGTGTGGTTGTTGTCATAATTCTTACACAGATCCTTTATCGCAAGATGGATGTGACAATGGCCCTAAACGGCGCTCTGGCAGGACTGGTTGCCATCACCGCAGAACCCCTGGCACCCTCTCCAATTCTGGCCATTCTCATTGGTTCAATTGGTGGAATAATCGTCGTGGTTTCAGTACCCCTGCTGGACAAGATGAAGATTGACGACGTGGTTGGCGCCATTCCGGTACATCTGTTTGGAGGCATCTGGGGTACAATGGCCGTACCGCTAAGCAATGGTGATGCCACATTCTACGCTCAGGCCGTGGGTGTATTGGCAGTGGCATTGTTCGTCTCAGCCTGCAGCGCAACACTGTGGACAGTCCTCAAGATGACCATGGGCATCCGCGTCACTGCTGAAGAAGAGCGGCAAGGGTTGGACATGAGCGAGGTGGGTGTTGAGGCGTATCCCGAGTTCACCCGCAGCGGTTCAGCAATCTAGCCAGATTTCGCTATCTTGAGTATGCGGTTCACAATGACGAAACCCCGGGGAAGTTTAAGCTTCTCCGGGGATTTTTGATGCTTGCGAAAGCAGCATACTTAACGAGGCCTTAACCATCGTCCGGTCAAACTGGCGGCAATCACAATAAATGGCAGTTTCAGGTGCCTCCTGAGCTCCCTTTTCTGCATGCATGCCAAACCGGAAATCTCATGTCACGAAGCCGCACCGCCAAGCAAGCCAGACCAGCTATTCCCGATGGATTGAAATCATTCGCCCGCCATCGTCTGATGGAAATGCAAGGTATGGTTCTGATTGCCATTTTGGCCGGCCTGACAACTGCCCTTGCAACCTGGTCGGCTACCGACCCATCATGGAGCAATGCAGTTGAAACCCCGTCTCAAAATGCCCTTGGCTACCCTGGCGCAGTTGTTGCAGACAAACTGATTAGCTGGTTTGCATTGGGCAACGGATTGCTGATTGCCATACCTGCATTCTGGGCTGCAGCACTCCTTTCACATCGCAAGCTTGGCAACTGGCAGAAACGGCTGCCTGCTCTGATTGGCGCAGCACTCATCTTCAGCACGTTCCTTTCCAGCCTTCCGGTGCCACAAGCATGGCCACTAGGCCCAAATCTGGGAGGATCTATCGGTGATGCCGCGAGCAATGCTTTGCTAGGGTTATTTTCGCTGGGCCTATACGAGTGGATTTCAGCCACCATCGTGATTTGCCTCTCGTTCTTTGCAACCTTCTGGCTTTCGTGTCTGGCAATGGGTTTTTCTGCCGGCAATGCTCTACGATACGTCGGTAGGTTCAGGCAACCCACTGCAATGCTTGGCAACAAGGCTATCAGCGCTTCCAGCAAAATCGCTCAGAGCATTGGCAAATTGCGGCAGAAGGAAGAAATCGCGGCAGCGGCGAACTTCAATGGCTCGAGACATGCCTGTAAACGCAGAAGAGCCGCAAATGCACGGCGCTCAAAAAGGTGAAAGCCTTCTGGCCAGACTTGAAAGCCCGAAAGTCAGATGGACCCACATATCCAGGAGAAGACTCCATACCCAACTTCCTGAAGCGGCAGGCACCGTTAAGTGGTGATCGTATTGAACCAAGACTGTCAGCTTCTGAGGCATCCGGCGTGAGAACCCCACGCGACGAGATTGAACCGGACTACGAACCCGGGCATGAATCAGTCGATCAAGACTCTGCCTACATGCGGTCCGGACAAGAAGCGACAGCTGATGTTGGTAGCGACTCCATCTCGAATCGGGTTCAGCCCGCGCCAAGACCTATCAAGAAGGGCAACCGACTTGCGAAGGACATGCAACCTGACATGTTGGCCAGAGGCGGGGCGTATCAATTGCCGCCTTTGAGCTTGCTCATGGAACCCGGTGATCGCAACAAGTCCAGTCAGCTTTCACCTGACGCGCTGGAGCAAAATGCCCGTATGCTGGAAAGCGTACTGGAAGATTTCGGTATCCGCGGAGAAATCATTAATGTCCGCCCGGGTCCGGTTGTAACACTCTACGAACTCGAGCCGGCTCCCGGGATCAAGTCATCACGTGTAATTGGTCTCGCAGATGATATCGCTCGCTCCATGAGCGCAATATCCGTTCGAGTCGCGGTAGTTCCAGGTCGTAATGTCATTGGCATCGAAATGCCAAATGCAAATCGGGAAACTGTCTATCTGCGCGAACTCCTTGCTTCCAGGGACTACGAGAAAACCAAGCAGAAACTCTGTATGGCTCTCGGCAAGGATATTGGTGGGGAACCATCCTTTGCAGATCTGGCACGAATGCCGCATTTGCTGATTGCAGGCACTACAGGATCAGGTAAGTCGGTCGGGATCAACACGATGATCCTGTCGTTGCTGTTCCGCCTGACACCGGACAAGTGCAAATTGATCATGATCGATCCAAAGATGCTGGAACTGTCAATCTATGAAGGCATACCTCATTTGCTTGCACCGGTCGTTACCGACCCTCACAAGGCTGTCGTCTCCTTGAAGTGGGCGGTTCGGGAAATGGAGGATCGCTATCGTAGAATGTCCAAACTGGGCGTGCGCAACATAGATGGCTACAACACCAGGGCAGAGCAGGCGCAGAAGAAAGGCGAGATCTTTACCCGGCAGATCCAGACTGGTTTCGACCCTGAAACCGGACAGCCCATTTACGAAGAAGAGCAGATGGACCTGTCACCACTGCCATACATCGTTGTCATCATTGACGAGATGGCAGACCTCATGATGGTTGCCGGCAAGGATATCGAGGGCGCGGTACAGCGCCTGGCCCAGATGGCTCGCGCAGCAGGCATTCATGTGATCATGGCTACGCAGCGCCCATCAGTGGACGTGATAACGGGTACTATCAAGGCAAACTTCCCAACCCGGATTTCGTTCCAGGTGACTTCGAAGATTGACAGCCGGACCATCCTTGGTGAACAGGGCGCCGAACAACTGCTAGGCCAAGGTGACAACTTGTTCATGGCGGGAGGCGGACGGATTTCACGCTTGCACGCACCATTTGTTTCGGATGACGAAGTCGAACAGATTGTCGCCTACCTCAAAACGCAAGGCACACCGGACTATGTGGATGCTGTCACCGAAGACAGCAATGACGGCCCTGAAGGAGATGGATTCGGTGGCAGCATTGAAGGCGGCGGCACTGGTGATGAACAATATGACAAGGCTGTAGCCGTCGTCCTGCGGGATCGCAAGGTTTCAACCAGCTACATCCAACGGCGGCTTTCCATCGGCTACAACAAGGCGGCAAGCTTAATCGAACGTATGGAAGAAGAAGGACTGATTTCCCCTGCGAATCATGCTGGAAAGCGTGAAATACTGGCTGGCGAGGAAATGAATTAGTTAACGCCAAATTCTTGCCGCCTTGAGCGTGGATGAACGCCTGTACGAAAGAGTGCCGGATCCTTGGCACCAACCAGAGGAATATTTCCAATGATTTCCGTTGCGAGACTCACTGCTACTCAAATGATCAGGGGCGCTGCTTTGATATTGGGCATGCTGAGTGCCCTTGTCGCCGGTATCCAGTCTACATCTGCTGCTGTTCAGCTTTCAGCGGACGATCAGGCAGCAGTATTGCAACTCAACAACTATCTCAATCAAATCAGGCAGATGAAGGGTGAATTCACTCAGACTAGCCCACGAGGTCAAGTTGCCAATGGAGTGTTCTACATTTCGAAGCCGGGTAAAATGCGCTTCGAGTATGCTCCACCGAGCCCGCTTCTTGTAGTTTCCGATGGCAGTTGGGTTACAGTACAGAACACCAAGCGCAAGCGCGATGATCAGTATCCGCTATCCGCAACCCCGCTAAAGCTAGTGCTTTCTGATCAGGTCAATCTGCTCGAGCAGGCCGTTATCCTGAACATCGAACACAAAGATGATCTGGCTGCAATAACACTTCAGGAAAAGGATCAGCTTGTTGCAGGCCAGTTGACGATGATCTTCAATCGGACAAGCAACGAACTTGTACAATGGATTATCGTAGACGGAAAAGGGCAACAGACCACTGTTGAGCTGTCCAATGTCGAAAATGGGACCCAAGCAAATCCAGCCCTGTTTGTTGTCAAGAAGTTTAAAAAGCAAAGAGATCGCGGGAATCGCTGATCTCCAAAATGCGTATTGCTACCTGGAACATAAACTCCGTTCGGCTAAGAGCTGGTTTGGTAGTGCGCCTGATTGAAGAATTTCAACCAGATGTCATCTGCTTGCAGGAAACCAAATGTCCACCGGGACAATTCCCCACTTCAGCATTCTCTTCTGTCGGATTCGATCACATTGCAGACAACGGCTATACTGGGCACCACGGTGTCGCAATAGTGTCGCGACTTCCTCTAACTGCTATCGAGAAACATGATTTTTGTGGCCGTCAAGACGGGCGTCATGTCAGCGCCATTGTGGCAAACACCAATACCACGGTTCACAGCATTTATGTTCCCGCTGGCGGTGATGAACCGTGCCCAAGCAAAAATCCAAAGTTCGCGCACAAGCTCGAGTTTCTCGATGAAATGAAAACGTGGGCCAAGAGTCATCTGCATGACCCCACAGCCAGTCAAGTCTTTACCGGAGACTTCAATGTTGCGCCGCTCGAGAGCGACGTGTGGTCACACAAACAGCTTCTGAAGGTTGTATCTCACACACCGGAAGAAACCACCAGGTTGGGCGCGATCAAGGACAGCTGTGCATTACATGATCCGATTCGAGCACGGTATCCAGAACCTGAAAAGCTTTACACCTGGTGGAGCTACCGTTCTCAGGATTGGCAAAAATCAAATCGCGGACGCAGGCTCGATCATATTTGGGTTTCGGGCACCCTTGCCTCCAGCTGTAGTAAAGCACGAATTCTAACAAGCCCGCGAAGCTGGGAGCGCCCTTCGGACCATGCACCGGTCATGGTTGATCTCACTTGATCCTGTTATCCAACCCTAGTCATCATCTGCTAGAAGTTCATCAAGAGATTGTACCGCGAAGTGTTCCTGCACTTCAGCCAATTCTTGTGCATTTGCGCCCAGTTTCCGGTTGAGCACATCTAGTACCTGCATCCCCACTTCGGGAAATTCAGCACAAAGCCGCATGAAAACCGATTGTTCCAGCACAACGGCGACGATCTCTGTCTTGGCGTTCAATGTCACCTGATACGGCAAGCCGGCGATCATTGAATGTTCGCCAAACATTGATCCCGGACCCGCCAGCGCCAGAACTCCACCTGTCTCTGGATTGATCACGACACCGTCACCTTCCTTGATGACGATGGCATGGGTCGACTCATCACCTGCTTCAAACACTGTTCTACCAGCCGGCACCACAAGTTCCTCGGATGAAAACAGCAATGTTTGCAGATGCGCCTTGGCAACAGATTCAAACAGCGGGAGTTGCTGCAGCAGATCTACGGCAGAACGAACATTCATACTTTAACTCTGTGACATCAAGATTTCCGGCTGTTCATGGTACTAACTTGTAGCCACCAGCTTCGGTAACAAGCAATTGGGCATGCGAAGGATCAACTTCGATTTTCTGACGCAACCTGTAAATATGTGTTTCAAGCGTATGGGTCGTAACACCTGCATTGTAGCCCCAAACCTCATGCAGCAGAACATCGCGTCCAATAACCTTATCACCCGCACGATAAAGAAACTTGAGAATAGAGGTTTCCTTCTCGGTCAACCTGATTTTCTTGTCATCATCTGTCAGCAGCAACTTGGCACTCGGCTTGAAGGTGTAGGGTCCGATCTTGAATACCGCGTCTTCGCTTTGTTCATGCTGCCGGAGCTGGGAGCGAATTCGAGCGAGCAGCACCGCAAACTTGAACGGCTTGGTGACGTAGTCATTTGCACCTGCATCAAGGCCCAGAATGGTATCGGCATCCGAGTCTTCTGCTGTGAGCATAATCACAGGGCCACGATACCCGTTCTTTCGCATAATCTTGCAGGCTTCTCTACCATCCAGATCTGGCATGTTCACATCCAGAATGACCAAGTCTACAAGTTCAGCTTTGAGGTGATTCACCGCTGGCAATCCGCCACTTGCCGTTGCAACCAGGAAGTCATCGTGCAAGGAGAACTGCTCAGCAATAGTTTCTCGCAAGGCGTCATCATCATCAACAATGAGTATCTTTTTCTTGGTGCTCATATCTGGCAAACCCTAAAACTGTTTATGGTTGAGCCCAATGTAGATTGCGCTGACCTGCTTTGCAAAGCCCGCTAGTATCACGTATGACCACTTTCAATCATCATTTTGCGATTAGACACGTTGCAGCCAATGAGCACATTGGCACACTTTCTCATGCCGGCAGGATGTATCCGTGCAGTTTGGGCAGATCGGGAGTGCTCCGGAACAAGAAAGAAGGCGACGGCGCAACCCCGTCAGGAGTCTGGCCGCTGCGTCAGGTGTTGTACCGGCCAGACCGGGTGTTCCGGCCAAACACTTCTCTCCCGGTTCTTCCTCTCTCGCCTTCAATGGGATGGTGTGACGACCCTGAGTCACCCAGTTACAACCAACCGATTGAACTGCCGTTCCAGGCAAGTCACGAGCGGTTGTGGCGTGATGACAGTCTTTACGATTTGCTGGTAGTGCTCGGCCATAATGACAATCCGCCGGTTCCAGGCCGGGGCAGTGCAATCTTCATGCATTTGAGACGTCCGGATCTGGGCCCTACCGAGGGCTGCATCGCATTGGACAAGCTGCAATTGCTTCATCTCTTGCGCGCTGCCAGCCGGAAGACACTACTTGTAATCTGACTTGCGCTCGAGATTAGCCGCGCGAGCCAAAAATCGCACTACCCACCCGAACGTGGGTAGCACCGCATAGGATTGCGGTTTCATAATCACCGCTCATGCCCATGGAGAGTTTTGACAAGCCGTTCCTTTGGGCCATGTTCGCGGTCATCTCAAAATACTTTAGTGGATCTTTGTCAGCTGGGGGGATGCACATCAGCCCAACAACGTTCAGACCATGGGTTACTCGGCATTGCTCGACAAATGTGTCCACTGCATCGGGTTCAATCCCGGCTTTCTGCTCTTCCAGTCCAACATTGACCTGAACAAACACTTCAAGTTGCCGATTTGCTGCCCGCATCTCGTTTGCAAGAATGCGCGCCAGTTTTTCCCGGTCCAGCGTCTGTATACAGTCGAACAGCTGCACTGCATCCTTTGCCTTGTTTGTTTGCAGAGGGCCAATCAGATGCAGCTGTGTATTTGGGTATTTCTGTTTCAAATTCGGCCACTTGCCCTGTGATTCTTGCACCCGGTTTTCGCCGAACACACGATGCTGGGCGCGAAGCACCGGTTCAATGTCATCTGCACCAAAGGTTTTTGATACGGCGATCAGAGTTATATCTTCGGGTTCTCGGCCGCTCCGGGTCGCCGCATCGGCGATGTTGTCGATTACTCGCTTCAATCTGTCGTGTACTTGATTCATACGCTTCCAGCTTGTCTGGCTTGCCCGCCTGCGTGCTTCCTGATACTGCACTGGCACAATAATTCCTTGTCAGACCAGCAGGCATATCACAAGAAATGTCCATCGAAAGATACAATCCTCGCACCGTCGAAGCAAAGTGGCAGAAAGCCTGGCAGAAGGAAGGCAGCTTCCTGGCAAGCAACACATCCAGCAAACCGAAATACTACGTACTGGAGATGTTCCCTTACCCGTCTGGGCGCATCCACATGGGCCATGTGCGCAACTACACCATGGGCGATGTGATTGCCCGCTTTCGCAAGGCCTGCGGCTACAACGTGCTGCATCCAATGGGGTGGGATGCATTCGGCATGCCGGCTGAAAATGCGGCAATGCAGAACAACGTACACCCCAGAACGTGGACATACGAAAACATTGCGACCATGCGCGGCCAACTGAAATCAATGGGCCTTGCCATTGACTGGACGCGCGAGTTTGCCACTTGCGATCCGGAATACTATGGACACGAACAGCGTATGTTCATCGAGTTCTGGAAGGCCGGTTTAGTGGAGCGCAAGGTCTCCGTGGTGAACTGGGATCCGGTGGATCAAACAGTCCTGGCGAATGAACAAGTCATAGACGGGCGCGGTTGGCGCTCCGGCGCGCCAGTTGAAAAGCGCGAACTGGCACAATGGTTCCTCAAGATCTCAGACATGTCAGACGAGCTGTTGACAGCACTCGACACCTTGACGAACTGGCCTGAAAAAGTGCGTCTGATGCAGCGAAACTGGATCGGCAAATCGGAGGGTTTAAGGTTCTCATTCGCACTTGAAGATGAAGCTGGCAATTCGTTGGATGACAGACTGACCGTTTATACAACCCGCCATGACACAATCTTCGGTGCAAGTTTCTGCGCGATATCTGCGGACCATGAGTTGACGCGCAAGGCAGCTGAGAGTTCGCAAGCGGTTAAGGCTTTCCAGAAAGAATCTGCCGCACTTGGTACTAGTGAAGAGGCTATTGAACGTGCCGAAAAGAAAGGCATCCCGCTTGGGGTTTATGCGCGCCATCCATTCATCGCCGACAGACGTCTGCCGGTTTATGCAGCCAATTTCGTACTAATTGGGTATGGCGAAGGCGCGGTATTTGGTTGTCCCGCGCATGATCAGCGTGATCTGGATTTTGCCCGCAAGTATGGACTTGATGTTGTTCCCGTTGTTGCACCGATAGGGTCGGATGCAGCTTCTATCGAGGTTGGCGATACCGCAATTCTGGACAAAGATCATTCTGCAGTTCACATGATCAATTCGGACTTCCTGGACGGCATGTCGGTGAGCGATGCCAAGGCTGAAGTGGCGCGCCGGATGCAAGCCTTGGGCATTGGTGAACCACGAACCAACTTCCGCTTGCGTGACTGGGGCGTTTCACGGCAGCGATATTGGGGTTGTCCAATTCCGTTCATTCACTGCGACAAATGTGGAATTGTTGATGTACCATTCGAAGATCTGCCAGTCAGATTGCCGGAGGACATTACGTTTGACAAACCAGGCAATCCTTTGGAACGCCACATCGAGTGGAAGTCGGTTCCATGCCCCAAGTGTGGCAGCGCCGCGCACCGTGAAACCGACACCTTCGATACTTTCATTGATTCCTCCTGGTACTTCGCCCGCTTCTGCTCGCCGGACGCAAGCGAGCCAGTAGATATGGATGCTGCGAAGTATTGGATGCCTGTAGATCAGTACATCGGCGGCATCGAACATGCCATTTTGCATCTGCTGTATTCACGCTTTTTTGTTAGGGCGATGCGCAAGGTTGGTCATGTTGATTTTGATGAACCTTTCAAGTCCCTGTTCACCCAAGGCATGGTCATTCATGAAACATTTCGGACTGGAAATGGTGATTGGGTAATGCCTGCTGAAGTTGCGCGCGAGGGTGATGGCTGGATCCGCGTGGAAGATGGCAAGCCTGTAGTTTCGGGCCCAGCGGAAAAGATGTCCAAGTCGAAAAAGAACGTCATAGACCCTGACGACATAATTGCGCAGTACGGCGCTGATACTGCCCGTTGGTTCATGTTGTCTGACACTCCACCGGAGCGTGATATTGAGTGGACTGAGTCTGGTGTTACTGGCGCCTGGCGCTTTGTTCAGCGTGTTTGGCGCCTCGTCAACCATTTTTCAGGAGATCCGCAGCCGATAATGGCGTCTGTGCTTGCTGGTATATCAGACAGCTCAGCTATTGAACTTCGGCGGGCAACTCATGGGGCGATCGCTGCTGTTCGAGATGATATCGAGAACCTCAGATTCAACAGGGCAATTGCGCGTGTCTATGAACTGGTGAATTCTTTGGCTGCATCAGTTGCATCGCCTCTAGTTTCCAGCGAAGTCAAATTGGCGCAATCAGAAGCCGTTGTTCGCCTTGTTCAGCTATTTGCACCGATGATGCCGCATCTTGGTGAGGAGTGCTGGCAGGTTCTAGGTCAAAAAGGTCTAGTTTGTGAGTGCGAGTGGCCTGTTCATGATCCGGATTTGCTGGCGTCTGACAAAGTGACGTTGGTAGTACAGATCAATGGCAAGAAACGTGCTGAGTTGGAGTTTGCCAAGGGGTCTGATGATGCAAGTGTTGAACGTGCATGCCTTGAAGATGAAAATGTGGTACGAAATCTTCAGGGTCTTTCGGTTCGAAAAGTGATTGTGGTGCCTGACAGACTGGTCAATATTGTTGCCGGATGAACAAGTTCATGAAACATATTCTGGTTGTGTGCGGGATGTGCACTGCATTGAGCCTGACAGCATGCGGATACCAACCACTGTACGCAACGCGTGATGACGGTTCTTCCGTCGCTGGTGATCTGTCTCGTGTCAGTGTACAGCAGCAGGACACTCGAGTTGGGCAGCTTGTCCGCAACGAGTTTGTGCAGTCTACACGACCTGCAGGAGTTGAGGCAGAAAACCGATACTTCCTGAAGTTTGCCACCAAAGGCAGTTCGCAAACCTTGATTGACACTTCTGATACGGTTCACCGGCGTTTGGCGTACAATCTGGCTGCAGATTTTCACCTTGTCGATGCCAGCACACAGCAAACCGTGTTTTCTGGACGGGCATTCAGCAAGGTTCCTTATGATCGGTTGAGTGCGTCGTTTGCCAATGTTCAGGCAAGGGTGAATGCAGAGGAGCAGGCTGCGAGGCAAGTTGGTCAGGAGATGCGCACGAGGGTTGCTGCCTACTTGAGTAAGCCGTGAGCCAGACATTCTTGGTTTATCCGATATGAGTTTGGTGAAGGCACAGGCTTTCAGGTCGACTTTTAACTCCGGTCAGGGGAAGTTTGCTGGATCGCTGTTTTGCGGTCCGAATTTTGATTTGGTGAACCGTTTGAAGGCCCAGGCCGTTTCTGATTTTTTGTCTCTTTATCCCGATGCTGATGTTGCCAGGCTGCTGGATGCTGATCTTGGAAGCGATCCAGGAAAACTCCTTGAGGAGTTGCAGTCGACTTCCTTGTTTGGAAATCAAAAGCTGGTTGT
This sequence comes from uncultured Alphaproteobacteria bacterium, assembly GCA_963787895.1. Classification (GTDB taxonomy): domain Bacteria; phylum Pseudomonadota; class Alphaproteobacteria; order Rhizobiales; family Aestuariivirgaceae; genus Anderseniella. The sequence continues at coordinate 315,958 of CAWBEX010000008.1, forward strand.
TTTAGATGCTGCTACTAATGTGTCTTACAAGGCATGCATCGGCGCGATCACAGCCGGCTTTTCCGGTGGCAAATTGCTGGTCGCAGCCGGTGATCTCAAGAAGAGTTCTCCGCTGAGAAAGGAATTCGAGGCTTCACCGGAACTGGCAGCGGTCATATGCTACGAGCAAAGTCATAGTGAGTTGGTAGCTTTCGTTCGCAGTCAGTTGTCTGCAAACAAAATCATGGCCACCGATGATGTTGCTGACTTCCTGGTACGTGCGGTTGATGGCAACCCCGCATTGTTGGAAAGTGAAGTGGCCAAACTTGCTTGCTTTGCTTCAGGTCAGGAGAATATTACCGCCGCCGAAGCTGCGATGGTTGTATCAGGGAATGAATCTTCATCGTTTGATGCGTTGGTAGATTCACTGTTCGTGCAGGGCCCCGGAGAGTCTTTGTCGCTGATGGAAACCATGAAGACCCAGGGACAAAGCGCTGCTGCCGTGGTTGTTGCCGTTACCAATCATTTTGCTTTGCTGTCTGATATGGCAGGAGCTCTTGAAAGCGGTGGGAGGGTTGAGGCGATTGTCGATAGATGGAAACCCCCTGTCTTCTTCAAGCGGAAGTCTGCCATTGTTGAACAACTCGGATGTGTTGATTCATCGGTGCTGGTGTCGCTATCAGGTCGGTTGCAGGATATTAACAAGCAAGTACGGTTGCACCCTGATTTGGGTTGGGTTCTGGCTGAGAGATTTGTTCTCTCTCTAGCCAGTGTCTTGAAGCGGATGCGCAATGAATAAATTTAACTCAGAATTTGACTCCGAGCTTTGTGCATATATTTTCGAGTTGTTCTAACTTTTTGTAATGTATAACTAATTTCCCTCTTTCATTAGTTCGTGCATCAATTGAGATCTTCAATCCCAATGCTTCACTCAGCATCTTTTCGACAGTTGAGACATCATTTGACTGTGGTTTTTGCGAGGACTTGTTCGGCTTCTCTTCACTCGCCTTTTTGGCCATCATTTCAGCCTGTCGAACTGACAGACCCAATGCTAGGATTTTTTGTGCCAGGGCCTGAGGGTCAGGAGTTGCGATCAGCGCTCGCGCATGGCCGGCAGTTATTTTCCCTTCCCGCAACATTTCTTGAATTGTCTTAGGCAGGGTGTTCAGTCTGAGCGTGTTGGCAATATGACTGCGACTCTTGCCTATAACATCGGCGAGTTGCTGTTGTGTATAATCGAACTGATCTATGAGCTGTTGATAGCCCATTGCTTCTTCCACCGGGTTCAAATCACTGCGCTGAACGTTTTCGATGATGGCGATCTCAAGAACTTCCGGATCACTCAACTCTCTTACCAAGGCAGGTATTTCGTGCAAGCCTGCCAGTTGTGCAGCACGCCAGCGCCTTTCACCAGCGACGATTTGATATTTACCAGAAGCGTTATCCGGTCGTACAACTATGGGTTGTAGTACGCCACGTTCATGTATCGACTTGGCCAGATCCTGCAGGTCGGCATCACTAAACGATTTGCGCGGGTTCAGCGAGTTGCTCTTAATGAGCTCTATCGGTAGTTCCTGGTAGGCGTTGTTGCTGTTGCTTTTCTGTGCCACCGGATCGACCAGAGTGTCTTCACCAATGAGTGCTGCCAGCCCTCTTCCCAGGCGTTTCTTTGGTAGTGCCGTCATCTATTTGAATCTCGTTTGTTTTGTTTCTCTAGGCGGCGCGCAGAGAGCGCTCGCGGCGAATTATTTCGGAGGCGAGTCGAATATAAGCCTGCGAACCAGCACAAGTGTTGTCGTACAACAACACAGGCTTTCCATATGAAGGCGCCTCCGAAACACGAACATTTCGCGGTATGACCGTTTCATAAACTTTTGAGCCAAGCACGCCCCTGACATCTTGCGCCACTTGTTCCGACAATGAGTTCCGGCGGTCGAACATGGTCAACACAACGCCTTGAATCTCCAAACCGGGATTCAGGTTGGCTTTGACCCTATCAACCGTCTTCATCAATTGACTTAAACCTTCGAGCGCAAAGAACTCACATTGCAAGGGGACCAAAATGGCATTTGCAGCTGATAGGGAATTGATCGTCAGCAAATTCAGCGACGGCGGGCAATCAACGAGGATGTATGTATACCGGGGTGCGGCCGGGTCCTTGTGCAGTTCAGCTATGGCATCCTTTAGTCTGTATGTCTTCCTGTCGATCTCGGCCAGCTCCAGTTCTGCGCCCAGAAGATCCATAGAGGACGGCGCGCAATCCAGTCCAGGAATTTCCGATTGTGCGATAGTGGACTTCAAGGAGGCGTCGCCAACCAGCATATGATACGTGGAGGCTTGTCCGGATTTGCGCGTGATACCAAGCCCTGTTGTTGCGTTACCCTGTGGATCAAGATCAATCACAAGAACACGTTCGCCAACGGCCGCCAATGCAGTTCCAAGGTTGATCGCGGTCGTGGTTTTACCGACGCCGCCCTTTTGATTGGCGATTGCCAGGATTCTCGGAGCATCATTGTTCAGGTAACAGTTTGCTTGTTGTGACACGTTCGGCCTCATCTATCTCGAGAATACAGGCAGCATCGTCTGTTCAACTCTTATGCCTACTAACCGAAATATTCCAACATTTAGTGGCTTGGGTCAATTCCGCTTCTACATCTTGTCCCTTCAGGAACAACATTCGCTGTGGATGAACCGGCATCTTCTCGACCAGGTCGAGCAGCTTCACCAAGGGCGCAAGAGCCCGGGCCGTTACGACGTCTACAGATGCACCAAGCTCTTCTACTTGCAGCGATTCTAATCGGGCGCTGATGATTCGTGTATGGATTTTGCAGATTTGCGAGGCATGTCTCAAGAACGCTGCTTTTTTTGAATTGGCTTCGATCAGGGTCACGCGTGCTTGCGGACTGTGCTCCCGCAGCAGGATCGCCAATGGAATGGCTGGCAGACCAGCTCCGGACCCGATGTCTACTATGTTGCAGTCTGTTGCACGAATATGATCATACAATTGCAACCCATCACAAATATGACGGCGCCACACATCATGCGCGGTTCCACTGGCAATAAGGTTTATCCTCGGTTGCCACCTGATAAGTTCCTCAGCAAAGCGGACGAGGCTGTCTATGGATTCACGTGAAACATTGAAATGTTCCGCAAGCGTATCAGGGCCAATATTATCTGGCAGCTGCTGCTGAGAGAGGTTCAACCAACCTGTCCTGTTTTCCGCTCACTCAGCTTGCACACATGTCGCATCAGAAGCACAAGTGCGCCCGGCGTCACGCCATCGATGCGAGCCGCATGCCCGATGCTCTCGGGACGATAGTCTTGCAGCTTTTGCCGTATTTCATTGGACAGTCCGGCGATGCTGGAATAATCGAGTTCATGTGGCAATTCGAAACGGGTATCAGCCCTGAAAGCGTCCACTTCAGCTTTTTGCCGTTCCAGATATGTTGCATAAAGAGCCTCAGCTCCAATGACATCGGCTGATTCACGTGAAACATCTGCAAACTCATCAGGCCAGATCAGCGCTAATCTTGGCATGTCAACACCCTGGTAAGACAGATACTCGTATGCCGATCTCCGTTTGCCATCCTTGTTGGCCGGCAGATTGACCGCTTCAGCGTCATGCGGTGACAATTTCAGCGACTGCAATAAACTTCTCAGGCGAGCCAAGCGCTCCTGCTTAATGGCAAACTGCTCAGCTCTTACGGAACTGCAGATACCCAGTTCGATGGCAATAGGTGTCAAACGCTGATCCGCGTTGTCAGCCCGCAGCATCAACCGATACTCCGCACGCGACGTGAACATTCTGTATGGTTCACTCACTCCACGGCCGGTCAGATCATCAATCATCACGCCTATATAGCCTTGCGATCGATCGATCTTGAGTTGTTCCAGTTGCAATGCTTCCGCAGCTGCATTTGCTCCGGCGACCAACCCTTGTGCTGCTGCTTCCTCGTAGCCGGTTGTGCCGTTGATCTGACCTGCCAGATACAAGCCTGGCAGTTTCCTCAACTGCAATGATGAAGCAAGCTCACGCGGGTCAATATAGTCATATTCGATTGCATATCCCGGCTGCAGGATCCTGACATTCTCCAAACCCTTGATCGAACGAACATAAGCTTCTTGAACATCCTCCGGCAAAGATGTCGAAATACCATTCGGGTAGATAGTGTGATCATCCAGACCCTCGGGTTCAAGAAACACCTGATGGGAATCCCGCTCTGCAAACTTGACTACCTTGTCTTCAATGGATGGGCAGTACCGCGGCCCTGTGCCTTCAATATGGCCGGCGTACAGTGCCGATTTTTGCAGGTTATCCGCTATGATCTTATGGGTTTGCGCATTTGTATGGGTTATCGAGCAGGCGACCTGACGACACTGCAATTCACGAGTAAGGTAGGAAAAAAAGGTTGGGTCTTCATCTGCAGGCTGCTGTGTGAGCGAGTCATAATTGATGGTTCTGCCATCGAGGCGAGGGGGTGTCCCAGTCTTGAGCCTGCCAACTTGCAGCCCCGTGTTCCGCAAGACTTCAGCCAGCCTGTTGCTCGGCGCCTGACCCATGCGACCTGCCGGTATTCGTCTTTTCCCCGATATGGATTAGCCCACCAAGGAATGTCCCCGTCGTCAATACGACGCAAGTCGCCTCAATTTCTTGACCACTTTCCGAAACTACACCCACTACGCGCCCCGTGCGCATGATGAAGTCAGCTACACCAGCCTCCAGAACATCAAGGTGCGGCTGATCGGCAATAGCCTGCTGCATTGCCTGTTTGTAAAGCTTGCGGTCAATCTGGGCGCGAGGGCCACGCACGGCTGGTCCCTTGGAGCGATTGAGCATTCGATACTGGATTGCGGCCATATCACTTACACGGCCAATCAATCCATCAAACGCATCGACCTCACACATCAGATGGCCTTTGCCCAAACCTCCCATTGCAGGATTACAGGACATCTCGCCAATTGTAGATTTACTATAGGTGATCAGCGCGGTTCGGGCACCTCGGCGTGCCGCTGCACTGGCCGCCTCGCATCCGGCATGCCCGCCACCAACAACAACAACATCATATTTTGTGGAACAGCTTATCTTCATGTGCGCGCTCATACACGAAGTGTGGACAAACTTCAAAATTGATTTCGTTTCACGTGAAACACCGAAGCAATCACGAGCTATTTGCCAATGCAAAAATTCGAGAAGATCTCATCAAGCAAATTCTCGACACTGACTTGCCCGACAAGATATGCAAGATCCTGGCTCGCCTCGCGCAATTCTTCTGCTACCAGCTCCAGCGCAAGCTGCGGTTCCAGCGAAGCGTCCAGATGAACAATACAGGACCTGACTGCTTCCACCTGCCTGTGATGGACCAAGAGTGACGGCTCTCTTCCACCAGCCAGCCGATGCGCATGATCACGCAACGCTGTAAGCAATTCAGGTATACCTTGTCCAGTAACCGCAGAAACTGCCAACAAACCCGGAAATTCAATCTTTGCTCGGTAAAGATCGACCTTGTTCCAAATTCGTAACACTGGCGAATCGATCGCAAAATCCTGCCAACTGGCATCTTCAGAGGCAACATTCAAAACTAGATCGGCAGAACCAAGCCGTTGCAGCGTTCTCTCGATTCCAATTTGTTCCGCCTGTGAATCAAATGTATTCCGAAGGCCTGCGGTGTCAATCAGCACCACATGCAGTCCATCAAGGTCCAGCGATACTTCGATAACGTCCCTTGTCGTACCAGGCTCATCACTGACAATGGCAACATCACTCTTGCTCAGCGCGTTAAGTAAGCTTGACTTGCCAACATTTGGAGAACCAGCAAGAACAACGCGGACACCTTGCCGCTTCATCCTGCCACGAGCACTGTCCTGAACACTGCCAACAAGTTCACGATGAAGCGTTGAGATACTCTCCCGAACCCTTGGCAAAGCGGCTTCTGCAACACCTTCCTCATCACTAAAATCAATGCTGGCTTGCACCAGCGCACACGCATCCACCAGTTTGCGACGCCAATTGGCAAGAACTTCGGAAGCTTGCCCATCCACGTGAAACAATGCCTGATCGACCTGTAGCGAGGTTTCAGCATCAAGAATGTCGCCAAGACCTTCCACCTCAACCAGATCCATCTTTCCGTTCAGGAAGGCTCGTTTCGTGAACTCACCAGGCTCTGCACATCGCACCAATGGCATTCTGGCCAATTCGTTTAGCAATAGGCGAACAACACCGGGACTACCATGTAGATGTATCTCTGCCATGTCTTCACCCGAAAAACTGGCTGGCCCGGGAAACCACAGAAGCAACGCTTCATCGATTTTTCTTGTACCGCCATCCACAAGAACATCGGATTTTCGTGCCACCCTTGGAGGTGGCAGCATGTTGCAACATTGCCTCAGTACATCTCCTGCACGTGGTCCAGAAGCCCGTACAATTGCGACGCCCGCCTTGCCCCAGCCAGAGGACAATGCATAAATCGTGTCGGAAGCATTTCCCATGTTTGCCATTCAGTTTCAGGAGTTCCGCGAATAGATGTCAGATCAATCATCAAAAAGAAACAGACTGGCGAAAGAAACAAGTCCCTATTTACTGCAACATCAGCACAACCCGGTGGATTGGTATCCGTGGGGAAACGAAGCATTTGAAGTAGCGCGCGCTACCGACAAACCGATTCTTTTGTCGATTGGTTATGCGGCATGCCATTGGTGCCACGTAATGGCGCACGAAAGTTTCGAAAGCGAATCGATCGCGAATTTGATGAATGGGCACTTTGTGAACATTAAGATCGACCGCGAGGAGAGGCCCGATATTGATCGCGTCTACATGGATGCGCTGCATGCCATGGGAGAACAAGGCGGTTGGCCACTGACAATATTTCTCACACCAGAACTCAAACCATTCTGGGGCGGCACATACTTCCCGCCTGAAGCAAAGTATGGCCGGCCATCATTTCCCCACATATTGACAGAGCTCTCACGAATCTGGCGCGAGGAGCGAAGCAAGATCACCAGCAACACACAAGCCATACTTGATAGACTGAAGCACACTCCGGAAGCCGCCAATGCAACGATCCCTGACTTGCAGGACTTGCAAACGATCGCTCAACAAGTTGCCAGCTCCGTGGACAACAGTAATGGCGGCATAGGTAGTGCTCCAAAATTCCCGCAAAGCCCCTTGATAAACCTGCTGTGGATCTCGCATCAGCACTACCCTCAGCTGCGAGTTGGAGATGCGGTATGGCTTACCATGAACAAAATCAGTCAGGGGGGTATCTATGATCACCTGGGAGGGGGAATTGCCAGATATACTGTCGATGACCGATGGTTGATCCCGCACTTTGAAAAAATGCTCTACGACAACGCCCAGTATGTTTCTATGCTTTGCCAGTTGCAAGATTTGCAACCAAATGAATTGTTCCGAAACAGAATCGCAGAATCTGTCACCTGGCTAACCCAATCAATGCTCACCGCTGAAGGAATGTTTGCGTCAAGCTATGATGCAGACTCCGAAGGCGTGGAAGGTAAGTACTATTGCTGGAGCAAAATGGAAATTGAAAGCCTGATTTCTGAATCGACTCGACACCTGTTTTGCACCGCATACGACGTGACTGAAGCGGGTAACTGGGAGCACACCAACATACTGAATCGGATTTCTAATCCAGAATATCTAGGCGAAGAAAAGGAGGCCGCACTCAAAACAGCTAGAAGCCAATTGCTTACTGCCAGGGAGAAGCGGGTTCCTCCAGGTTGGGATGACAAGATGCTCACCGACTGGAATGCACTGACTGTAAGTGCGTTGTTCAAGGCTGGAGCAACCTTGCAGGACAGCACAATTGACCAGCTTGGTGTCGATACCTTGTCACGCCTGACCAAGGTGCTCCATGACGGCAGGCGGCTATATCACAGTTACAGAAACAGCAAATTGCGTGCTCACGCTACTGCTGACGATTACGCACATCTGATAGCCGCCTGCATTGATGCATATGAAGCAAACCTGGATAGCGCGTGGATCACAACGGCTCAACAATTCACAGATGAGTTTCTAACCAATCACAGCGATGAAACAGAAGCAGGCTTCTTCTTCTCCAGCGGGGCGGCTAATGATCTGATCATCAGAAAGAAGTATGCGACAGACGACGTGACACCCAATGCCAACGCGATCATGGCAATCAATCTCTGGAAACTGTCTCATCTTACAGGCGACAACAAATTACTCGCCTTGGCAATGGAAACACTCGAGTGGCTGGCTCCACATATGCAGGCCAATCCATTTGCCTGTCCTACAGCGTGGGTAGCATTTCTGACCTTAACCACACAGCCACAATTGATCCTGGCAGGTCAGGCCGAAAATCCCAACTTCAAAGACCTGCATTCTGCTTGTCGAATTGTTCCGCTGCCGAATCGGTTGTTTCTGCACCTGGATCCAGAAACCAGACTTCCGTCAGATCACATTGGCGCACATATCAAGCATACACCGGATGAAGCAGCAGTTTACTTTTGCCACAATCAAACCTGCTCGCTGCCTATAACGGACTCAAAAAACCTGCTTGAGTTACGCATTCATTGAATCGAAGAAATCATCATTAGATTTCGTCTGACGCAATTTATCCAACAGGAACTCAACCGCATCAACAGTGCCCATAGGATTGAGAATCCGGCGCAAAACATATGTCTTTTTCAACTTCACCGGATCAACAAGCAGCTCTTCTTTGCGAGTACCTGATTTCAAAATATCCATAGCCGGGAACACACGCTTGTCAGCAACCTTTCGATCAAGCACAACCTCGGAGTTTCCGGTTCCCTTGAACTCTTCGAAAATAACCTCATCCATACGGCTACCAGTATCAATCAGCGCTGTTGCAATGATTGTAAGTGAGCCACCTTCTTCAATATTTCTTGCCGCACCAAAGAACCTCTTTGGGCGCTGAAGAGCGTTGGCATCTACACCACCAGTCAAGACTTTACCAGAAGACGGAACGACAGTGTTGTATGCACGGCCCAGGCGGGTAATGGAATCAAGCAGGATCACAACATCCCGGCCATGTTCAACCAGGCGCTTGGCCTTTTCGATAACCATTTCAGCAACCTGCACATGCCGGCTGGCAGGTTCATCAAACGTCGAGCTGACAACTTCGCCTTTCACCGATCGGCGCATATCAGTTACTTCTTCAGGCCTTTCATCAATCAGCAAGACAATCAGATAACATTCAGGATGGTTGTTGGAAATCGACTGAGCAATATTCTGAAGCAAAACTGTTTTACCGGTACGCGGTGGTGCAACAATCAACGCACGTTGACCTTTGCCCAACGGTGCCACCAGATCAATCACGCGACTGGAATAATCCTTTTTAGTCGGATCATTAACCTCCATCATCAATCGCTCGTCAGGATACAATGGGGTAAGGTTGTCAAAATGGATCTTGTGACGAACCTTCTCCGGATCCTGAAAATTAATCGAGTTGACTTTCAGAAGTGCGAAATAGCGCTCCCCTTCTTTCGGGCTTCGTATGTCTCCTTCGACAGTGTCGCCAGTCTTCAAGGCAAACTTTCTTATCTGGCTCGGACTGACATAAATATCATCCGGCCCAGCAAGATAATTAGCATCTGAAGACCGCAGGAAACCGAACCCGTCAGGCATGACCTCGACGACGCCTTCCCCGATGATATTTACATCTCTGGCCGCCAAACTTTTGAGAATTGCAAACATCAACTCCTGCTTGCGAAGAATGCTCGCATTCTCCACCTCAAGCTCTTCGGCAGCTGTAAGGAGTTCTGCTGGAGACTTGCTTTTCAAGTCATGCAGCTTGATCTGTTCAAGTTCATCGAGATTCGTCATCAAGACATGATCCGGTATTGAGAATTGAATAGCGCAAACAGAAGAATCGGATGCGGCATAGTGGAGGGGGTCACGCAATTCGGGCGCACGAAGCGCCTAGCCGCAACCAACCCCTCTATAACAGCTTAAGCTTCATAGGAAAACATAAAATACCAAATAGCCCGCATTGTCCTAACCACCCGGTTTAACCACCACAAGTATGATGATTGCTATCATTAGAACCGTGGGAACTTCATTCACTATCCGATAGCTTCGCGATGACAGGCTGTTCGCATCATTGGCAAAAACACGAACTTGCCTGGCAAGCCACATATGACAAGCGGTAAGCAAAAACAGGCAGACAATCTTTGCCGTAAACCAGATAGGCATTTGGCTCCATAATTCCTGAAATGAAGCAAGCCAAATTCCGATAAACCAACTGGCAATCATAGCCGGCGTCATGATTGCCTTAAGGAGGCGACGTTCCATAATCTTGAATTTTGAATTCAACTCACCTGAAATGGCAGCATCACAATGATAGACCATCAATCTCGGCAAATACAGCAGCCCAGCCATCCAGGAGATGACAGCCAGCAAGTGCAATACCTTAAGCCAGTCATACAATTTCTCGTTTACCCATTGTCAAAACTGCGAATGAAAGAGATCAGATCCTCAACATGCTCTGGTGCTGTTTCTTTCCTGATACCGTGACCTAAATTGAATATGTGACGATCAAACGGAAGTTCTTCCAAAATCTCTCGTGCAGCCAAGCGCATCCCATCGCCACCAGCAATCACACTAATTGGGTCCAGATTGCCCTGTACAATTGCCCGCTTGGACAAATTCTCCTTAGCCCAATTTGGTGATACTGCCGTTTCGATACTCACCCCATCAATTCCTGTCACATCCACAAATTCAGTTTGTGACACCCCAACGCCTCTGGCAAACCCGATGACTGGCACCGCCGGATAACGTTGTTTGAGCATCGTCCGAATCCTGGCGATAGGATCAAAACTGTATCTTCTCAACAACGTGCCACTCAGATCACCCGCCCATGTATCAAAAATCTGAACCACTTCTGCACCGGCTTCAATCTGCGCACTCAAATATTCAACCGAAGCAAGCGTCAATTTTTCAATCAGGGCACCCAGCCACTCTTCATCACAAAAAGCTGCAATTCTAGACACAGCCCGGTCAGGCGAAGTGCCACCCTCGATCATGTAGGTAGCCACAGTCCAGGGAGCTCCGCAAAAGCCGATCAAGGTCTTGTCATCATCAAGACCGCTTCTAACCAACCTTACAGTCTCATAAACAGGAGACAGCACCTTGTTAAGTGTCTCCATATCCAAAGCCAATCGTTCAACTTCGAGAACCGAACGAACAGTGCTAAGTACTGGTCCCTCATTCTCCTTGAATGCAACTTCACAACCCATCGCTTGCGGTAGCAAAAGGATATCTGCGAAAATAATAGCTGCATCCAAATCATAACGCCGCAATGGCTGCAGAGTAACTTCACAAGCTAAATCGGGATTATAACAAAGATCCAGAAAACCCCCAGCTTGATGGCGTATCTTTCGATACTCAGGCAAATACCGTCCAGCCTGTCTCATAAGCCATAATGGCCTGCGTGCAGGTAGTTTCCCGTTCAATGTATCCAATAGTGGTTTGTTCAACGAACCTGGTCCAATCTATTAAAATGAATCTTATTGTTGTTGTTGTTGAGATGTGAATTCCTGCAATTCAGCCAACTCATTCAGCAAGCGTTATCAGGACTGAGTTATGCACTCAATCCCATCAACACGAATGTGAAGCCACAAAAATCATAAACTATTGAAAAATAAATACAAAAAAACGAAAATTCTGCAATCATTCACATAGCATCAGATTTTATGAACAATCGGATGTGCTTACCCACATATTTCTCCACAAGGAAACGTTTGCTCTACAGGAGGTGGAAATTGCAGGGATATCTGACAACAGTGGAACTTCATGCTACCAGACAAATCTACCTCTCACTTTCCACAATTCATGAACAAGATATCCGGATCTGATGAAAACCTCCGCGAAACAATATTTTCACATGCATATGGTATCAGATGCGACCGGTGAAACCCTGAACACGGTCGCACGCGCTGCAACTGCTTACTACGCCGGATATCAGCCCATTGAACACATCTACACTCTTGTTCGAACCAGCAAACAGTTAGATAGGGTATTAGGGGAAGTAGAAAAACAGCCAGGGATCGTGCTATTCACGATTGCAGATGATGCCTTGAAGCATGAATTGCAAGCGCGCTGCGACGACCTGTCAATTCCATGCATCTCGATTCTTGATCCTGTTATCGCCAGTCTCGCAACATATCTGAATGCCAAGTCAAAACCGAAAATTGGTGGGCAACATGTACTCAACGCAGAGTATTTTCAGCGAATTGACGCTCTGAACTATACGATGGCTCACGATGACGGTCAGTTAGTCGAAGATCTCGAGTCTGCAGATGTTGTCTTGTTAGGGGTCAGCAGATCGTCAAAGACACCAACAAGTATTTACTTGGCAAACCGTGGAATCAAAACAGCCAACATTCCTCTGGTGCCAGGTATAGAGCCACCCTCAGTATTGAGAACACTCAAGCGACCTTTTGTAGTCGGCCTTATCGCAAGCGCTGACAGAATTTCGCAAATCCGGCGCCATCGATTGCTAACCCTGAATGAGGGTAGGGATACTTCCTATGCTGATCGAAAAGCGATCACCGAGGAATTGATCAACATGCGCAAACTGTGTTCTGCAAACAGCTGGCCAGTGATCGATGTGACAAGGCGGTCAATTGAAGAAACCGCTGCAGCAATAATAAATCTGATACCGCGCAAGAATCTGGTCGACAATTAGATGAAACGAAGCAGTCTCATACTGGCCTCGAAGAGCCAGGCGCGAAAATTGATGTTGACCAATGCTGGCTACTCTTTTTCAGTACAGGCTTCTGATCTCAATGAAGCCGTACTGAAGAAAGATTTTCTTCGACATGACAATCAAGCCTCCAGTCTTGCTTTGCTGTTGGCGAAAGCGAAAGCACGAGATGTAAGTCAGCGCTTTCCCGCTGCATATGTCATTGGCTCTGACCAGATTCTCACTTGTAGTGGTAAGTTCTACAGCAAAGTCAAAACAACTGAGGAAGCGGTTTTGCAGATCGAGAGTCTGCAAGGAAGAACACATCATTTGACTTCAGCGGCCGCAATTTTCAAAGATGGAAAATGCATGTTTGAAGGCGTAGATATGGCCAGCCTCCAGATGCGTCGTCTCACTACACCTCAAATCCATGACTATCTCAAACACGTCGGCAATAGCGTTCTGGGTTCAGTTGGTTGCTACCAGATTGAAGGAAGTGGAATACAACTGTTTGACTCCATTGAAGGATCGAACTTTACCATAATGGGTATGCCACTCCTGCAACTACTTGCATACTTGAGAAATATCAAAATTGAGCTTCAGCAATGATGCCAGATAGCAAGCTTTGCGTTCTTGGACATGGAATCGCATACAGTCGATCGCCATTGATACATGGCTATTGGATCAGGAAATACCGTCTCAATGCTGAGTACGGCATTTGTGATGTTGATGAGAGCGGACTTGAGGGAATCATTCAATTAGTTCGCGACGGTCGAATGCTTGGATGCAATGTTACGGTTCCATACAAGCAAAAGATTATTCAATTCCTTGACGAGCTTGATGAACCCTCTCATGCAACAATGAGCGTCAATACGATCTATCAACAAGAGGGCAAACTGCGCGGAACTTCAACTGATGGACTGGGTTACCTCAACCACTTGAAAATCAACCATCCGGGATTTGACTTGGCGTCGAGCAAAGTGCTGATTCTTGGTGCAGGAGGTGCTGCAAGAAGCATCCTGGCAACGATGCTGGAAGCAGGTGTTTCTTCATTGGTTGTCGCAAACCGGACTAAGGCATCTGCCGAAGCTTTAATAAGTCTTGATCCAAAGCGTGTTTCAGCTCTCGATTGGGATCATCTAGCGCAAGATGTTCCTTCAGCTGATTTGTTGGTCAATACGACGTCCCTGGGCATGACAGGGCGCCAATCCTTGGTGCTTGATGTGGCACTGACCAAGCCGTCCTGCATAGTCAGCGACATTGTGTATTCACCCTTGCAAACCGAGCTGCTTGGAAATGCCATATTGCTGGGTCGGCCTGTCCTGGATGGGTTGGGCATGTTGTTGCACCAGGCAGTTGCGGGGTTTCAACTATGGTTCGGGATAACGCCTGAAGTGTCGGATGAATTGCGGCACATTGTAGAACAGGACCTGCTCTCCAATGGTTAAAAAGAGCCCATTGAAGGTAGCTCTTACCGGATCAATTGCCATGGGCAAGTCTACGGTCGCACAAATGCTCCGGGATGCAGGAATACGGGTCTTTGATGCCGATGCTGAAGTGCATGCCATGTATGGTGTCGGAGGGGAAGCCGTACCACTTATTGCTGAGAGATTTCCGGCTGCTGTACGAGATGGCAAGGTTGATCGCGCTTTATTGTCCGCACTTGTGCTTGATAACGCTGCGGCTGTTGAACAACTGGAATCCATCGTGCATCCGCTGGTTCGCGAAAAGCAGCAAGCGTTTCTCGACAATGCTACAAGGCAGGATGCGTCAATTGTTGTGTTTGATATTCCGTTGCTGTTTGAAACGGGCAGGGCGGACAGTTTTGACATTGTTCTCGTTGTATCAGCTGCCGAGAGGGTACAGCGGGAGCGCGCCCTAGCGCGAACGGGAATGACTGAAGAAAAGCTTCAGGCAATTCTGAGTCGGCAAATGAGTGACAAGAACAAGCGAAGCAGAGCTACCCATACAATATTAACGGATGTTCCGCTTGCCGATACACGGGCGCAGGTTCTTGCTATCGTGAATGAACTTCAAAGAACTGCAGGAAAACGCAAATGATGCGTGAGATAGTGCTCGATACAGAAACAACTGGACTTGATCCTTACACCGGCCACAGGCTTGTCGAGATTGGCGCAATTGAACTGATCAATCATTTGCCCTCGGGCCGCTACTATCATCAGTACATAAACCCTGAGCGTGATGTACCTCAGGAGGCATTCGATGTGCACGGGTTGTCAAATGAATTCCTGTCTTCCAAGCCGGTGTTTAAGAATATCGCGACCGAGTTTCTGGAGTTCATCAAAGACGGTCTCCTGATCATTCACAATGCGCCGTTTGATTTGAAATTCCTGAATGCGGAGCTTTCCTGGATAAATTCGACCCCCCTGTCATCTGAACAGGTCATCGACACCCTAGTACTTGCAAGAAAGCAATTTCCAATGGGGCCTAACAGCCTGGATGCACTGTGCAGGCGCTACGGGATCGACAATTCAAGACGCGACAAGCACGGGGCTCTTCTGGATTCTGAATTATTGGCTGATGTGTATATAGAGCTGATAGGTGGTCGTCAGACTGCAATGAGCCTTACAACTGCAACTGCCACAGTCAGTCAGGAGAAAAGGATAAGTCAATCTCCAGTCGCAGTTCGCAAAACAGCGTTGCCCAAAAGACTTTCAGCAATCGAAATCACCGAGCATGAACGCATGGTTCAAGAACTCGGTGAAAATGCCTTGTGGAAAGCAGCAGCCTTCAAGAAGGCCTGATTGTGTAACCTGAAACTCAGGACTTTTTCGCTTCTGCAGCGGCGCGTTGCTGATACATTGC
Organism: uncultured Alphaproteobacteria bacterium; assembly: GCA_963787895.1. Taxonomy (GTDB): domain Bacteria; phylum Pseudomonadota; class Alphaproteobacteria; order Rhizobiales; family Aestuariivirgaceae; genus Anderseniella. The sequence continues at coordinate 331,446 of CAWBEX010000008.1, forward strand.
AGCAAAATCAATTGGATCCAGCATCAATGGAGGAAAGCCGCCATTGCGGGAGACATCAGCAATGATCTGCCTTGCAAAAGGAAAAATCATTCTTGGACACTCAACCAGCACGATGGGGTGCAAGGCTTCCTGCGGAATGTTCTCCAAGCGGAAAATACCGGCATAGAGTAGCTCGGCAGCAAACACTATTCCATCTTTGCCAATTGCCTTTGCGTCGAGATGCAATTCGACTTCAAAGTCTGTTTCTGCTAGCGGCTTGGCGTTTACATTCACTGCGATGTTGATTTCAGGCTGTCCATCCTGTCCAGCCAGGGACTTGGGAGCATTTGGATTTTCGAAGGAAAGATCCTTGATGTACTGTCCAAGAATTTTCATTGAAGGCGCTGCTGCTGAAGTCCCGTTGCCGGTGCTCTTCGCAGGTGTTTCCGATTTGCTTGCCTTCTTGGCCGCCTTTGCCATGTCAAATGCCTCTACATGAGTGAAACGAGAATTTTGGTGTCAGCGTGGCTATCACGCTGGCTACATTCGTGCAAGTCGACTCTGCTTACTCTGTCAGTAGTGCCTATCAGGGTCTGGCATTAGTGATGGGTTGCATTGTTGTTTTCAGCTTCATCATCGCGGGTAGATTTCTGACGTATCTCGATTGCTTCGCCTTCGATCACAATGCCGGCGCCCTCTTTGCTTTCACCTGGATCAGACCAACTTTTTGTGCTCGAAATTCCCGGTTTGATAAAGTTCCAGACGCGGCTTGCAATCACTGAACGTATGGGCGGGATCAAAAGAGCAAACCCCATTGCGTCTGTTGCGAACCCGGGCGTAAGCAAAAGAATTCCGGCCACGAGAACACAAAATCCCTGAAGTATGGCTTCAACTGGCATCTTTCCTTGCTGAGCCGCCAATTGAACCTTCTGGATCGCGTCTATTCCCTGGCTACGCACGAGCATCGTACCCACAATAGCTGTTAGGATAACCAGCCCAATTGTGGCAGGTATGCCCATCAATGATCCAACTTTGAGAAACAGCGCGATCTCGATGATGGGGACTATGACAAATGCTACAAACAGAAAAAGTCTCATATAAATCTCATTCGTTGCCGTTATCGTTTCATAACTGTCCGCAGAATTTCAGATCACGTCCGCCATGGCATTGTCGTTTTGCGCAAACAGGCCCTATATATGGGGATCAACCATACGGTCACGACTATCTTGCACTCAGCCAAAGTGTATCAGACAGGAAGAAAACTCAGTCATGAATCAGGTCTTTGACCCCTTCAACATCATTATAATTGCAGTTGCAGTCATCATTTTCTTCCGGTTGCGGTCGGTCCTCGGCACTCGGACGGGAAACGAGGAGCCATTTGATCCATTTGCCGGAGATTCAGAAAATACCGCCGATGCGCGTGAAGACAATGACAATGTGGTGCCACTGCCAGGCAGAAACAAGCAAAAGCCAAGAATCGAAATCTCCGATGATGACGATTTGGAAGAACGCAAGCCCGTATGGCAGGGGTTTGCAAAGAAGGGTTCCGCTGTTGCCAAGGGCATTGAGAAACTGGCAGAGGCAGATCCGCAATTTTCGCCCAAAGAGTTCCTGGACGGCGCCAAGATGGCCTACGAGATGATCGTGTCGGCTTTTGCCGAGGGTGACAAGCAGACGCTCAAACCGCTTTTGTCTCGGGAAGTCTATGAGGGATTTGTTTCCGCAATTGATGATCGGAAGAAAAACAATCACATTCTGGAATCCCGTTTTGTCGGTATCAACAAGGCAGACATCGTAAAACTCGATATGCCCGGCAACATGGTGCAGATTTCAATCCGCTTTGTCAGTGACCTCATTACCGCCACACTGGACAAGGAAGGGCGAGTTGTCGACGGCGATCCGAACGAGATTCAGGAGATTACCGATGTATGGACTTTTGAGCGTCAGATTGGTGCCCGCGACCCTAACTGGCGCCTGATCGCGACAGAGGCAGACTGAGGATTGTCATGCTGTCTGCAAGATCGCTTGGAGTCGTTGCAAGTTTGCTTGCGGGCTCATTGATTGCCATGACTGATGTAGCAGCTGCCCAATTCAAGCTTGAAAAAGTGAATTTTCCGGATCTGTCAGGTTGGCGGCGAGACAATCACCAGGAAGCTCTGCAAGTACTGGTCAATGCATGCAGCGAACTGGCCGCAAGCGGTGTTGGATTTTCCCGCAAGGCAGTTTTCTCAGGCACACGGAGTGACTGGCTTCCGGTATGTGAACAAGCGCGTCAGACTGTATCGACCAACAGCAACCCAAGAAGCTTTTTTGAAAGCACACTGGTGCCGCTTCGGATCATTGGAAGCATTGGTCAGATTACCGGGTATTTCGAACCAGAGTACGAGGGTAGTCGCTTAAGGACCAAAAGTTTCTCTGTTCCGGTTTTGGCAAGACCGGATGACCTGACCAAGCTGCCGGCGCGCGACGTAAGCCGTCTGGATCTGACCTATGGCCGCATCGTTAACGGCAGGGGCGAGCCATACCTCACTCGGAAAGAGATCGAACAAGGTGCACTGGAAGGGCGCGGACTCGAGATCGCATATCTGAAATCCTGGGAAGATCTGTTCTTCATGCAGGTACAGGGTTCAGGCAGGTTGAAGCTGCGGGATGGCAATACCATCAGGTTGGCCTATAGCGCCAAGTCGGGCTTGCCTTACACTTCCATCGGCAAAGTACTGATAGAGCGCGGGTTCATGACGCGGCAAGAGATGTCTATGCAGGCGCTTCGTAAGTGGCTTCAGGACAATCCTCAGCAGGCGCGGGAAATCATGTGGCGTAACGAATCCTATGTTTTCTTTCGAGAACTGAAGGGCCACGGCACAGTATCGGGACCTGTTGGTGCGCAGAAATTGCCTTTGTCACCATTGCGCTCGCTGGCTGTTGATCGGGCCTTTTGGGCGTTAGGTGTGCCGGTATGGGTGTCCACCTCAATCTATGTAAATGGCAGGTTGGAGGAATTTGACCGCATCATGGTGGCGCAGGATACTGGTTCTGCCATTCGCGGCCCCCAACGCGCTGACATATTCATGGGCACCGGCCAGCAGGCGGGACTTGATGCCGGGTTGATGGATGAGCAGGGTTTACTCCATTTGCTTGTGCCACCTTCCTTGGCAAAAAGGCTTGTGCAAAAGTACGGTCAATGAAGAAGCGTCGCCAAGCCATACCCACCTCTAATTCAGGAAAGCTACGGACATTTGACCATGAGTTGTGGGAGCGGGTTGCCAGCACAGTTACCCCGCTTATCCCGTTACAGCACAAGAAGTATCACGGTTCGGTGCAGACTTCTGCATCACCAGGTGCTGTTGGTCGTTTGAAGCCCTGTAGACCTGCAAAGACGGAGTCAGTCAAAAAGGCTGCGTCACTGCCAAGCCCGGCAACCATAAAACCCGGAGGCGGGCTTGATCGCCGATTGCAACAGAAGATGTCGCGCGGCAACATGGACATAGACGCGCGCCTCGATCTCCATGGCCACTCGGTAGAACAGGCACGTGGCGCTCTTCGCAGTTTTTTGTACAAGTCGCGGGAACGAGGCTCGCGAAATGTTCTGGTCATAACCGGCAAGGGAGATTCTCCATTTACCCGGCACACTCTGCATGCAACAGACGTATTTCATGCACCAGAACGAAAGGGCCGGTTGCGGGTCGAGTTGACGCGCTGGATGCAGGAACGCGAGTTTTTGGACCAGGTAGTCGGCTTTCAGCCTGCGCATCCACGTCATGGCGGAGGCGGTGCATTCTATTTGCGGCTCAGGCTGAAGGGCAAAGGTTCATGACACCGTTTGGTGAGAAAATACGTCAACTGCGCAAGCAAAAGGGCGTGTCGATGAAACAGATGGCTCAGGCAATCGGCGTGAGTGCTCCTTATTTGTCGGCACTGGAGCACGGCAAACGGGGTCAACCAAGCTGGTATCTGGTGCAACGCATAGTAACCTATTTCAACATCATCTGGGATGACGCCGAGGAACTGACCCGTCTTGCACGCATATCACATCCAAGGGTGGTGATAGATACTTCCGGGCTTTCATCTACTGCAACTGAACTGGCAAACCGGTTATCAGTCATGATCGCTCAACTGGATGAGAAAACACTGCGCCATTTCCTCAGCGAATTGGAAACATCGAGTGAAAAGCCATCTTCCATTATAGAATGAATTTTGAAAGATCAGTGTTGCGCGCAAGATCGCCGATATGTTTTTCAACGAAAGCCCTGTCTAGCACGACAGATTCACCACCTCGATCTGTTGCTGTGAAACTCACGTCTTCCAGTACACGCTCCATGATTGTATGAAGCCTTCGCGCGCCAATGTTTTCGATGGATGAGTTTACCTCAGCTGCGATATTCGCAATGGCTTCGACGCCATCGTCGGTGACTTCCAGTATCAGGTTCTCTGTCGCCATGAGTGCAACATACTGCTTCACAAGGCTTGCTTCCGGTTCTACGAGAATGCGCCTGAAGTCCTCTCGGCTAAGCGCGCTGAGCTCTACACGGATCGGTAGCCGACCCTGTAGTTCGGGCAAAAGATCCGATGGCTTTGCTACATGAAATGCGCCCGAAGCAATAAACAGGATGTGGTCAGTTTTCACTGGTCCGTACTTTGTGCTGACAGTAGTGCCTTCGATTAACGGAAGCAGGTCACGCTGCACTCCTTCTCGGCTTACGTCAGCTCCTTGCCGTTCGGAACGAGCTGTCACCTTGTCGATTTCATCAAGAAAAACTATGCCGTTGTTCTCTACCGCGTCTATTGCGTCAGCTGTAATCTGCTCTTGATCGATCAATTTGTCAGACTCTTCCGGCATCAGGATTTCATGACTGTTTGAAACTGTCATGCGCCGGGTCTTGGTACGCTGACCGAATGCCTTGCCGAACATGTCCGATAGATTGATCATGCCTACCGATGATCCAGGCATGCCTGGAATGTCCATCGATGGCATGGACCCGCTGGTATCCACGACCTCCAGTTCAATTTCCTTTTCGTTCAATTCGCCGCTGCGTAGCTTTGCTCGAAAACTGTCCCGCGTCGTCTTTGAAGCTCCCGGGCCTACCAGCGCATCGAGCACGCGGTTTTCTGCATTCTGTTGCGCCTGGGTTTCAACGTCTTTGCGCTTTGATTCTCGCGCCAGGCCAATACCAGCTTCAACCAGGTCTCGAATGATTTGTTCGACATCGCGTCCGACATACCCGACCTCGGTGAACTTCGTGGCTTCAACCTTTATGAACGGTGCGTTTGCCAACTTTGCCAGACGTCGGGCAATTTCGGTCTTACCGACGCCGGTGGGGCCGATCATCAGAATGTTCTTTGGCATCACTTCATCGCGAAGTGAAGGGTCGAGTTGCTTGCGCCGCCAGCGATTGCGCAAAGCTATCGCTACCATGCGTTTTGCATCGGTTTGACCGACAATGTGCCTGTCCAGTTCAGAAACAATTTCACGCGGTGAGAAGTCGCTCATTTGCGGGTGAAGTCCTATTTGCTATTTACGATTTTCTCGAGTGTTACGTTGTTATTGGTAAAAACGCAGATCTCTGCCGCGATTTTCATGGCACGCCGAGCAATTTCTTCGGCATCCATGTTCATATCTGCCAGAGCGCGAGCCGCAGCCAGTGCATAGTTGCCGCCGGAGCCAATTGCGATAATGCCATGCTCTGGCTCCAGAACGTCGCCGGTACCGGTGAGAACCAGACTTGTGTCCCGATCCGCGACAATCATCATGGCTTCCAGTTTCCTCAGATACCTATCAGTACGCCAGTCCTTGGCAAGCTCGACGCAAGCCCGGGTGAGTTGCTTCGGATACTGCTCCAGCTTGGCCTCCAGACGCTCAAATAGGGTCATGGCATCTGCTGTTGCGCCGGCAAAACCGGCGATGACATCTCCCTTGCCAAGTGGGCGTACCTTTCGCGCATTGGATTTGATCACTGTATTGGACAAACTTACCTGTCCGTCTCCAGCAATCACAACTGTATTGTCCTTGCGGACTGTCACGATGGTGGTGCCGTGCCATTGGCTTGCATCGGTATTGTGCATCATGGTTGAACTTCCAATTGGTCTTGTCACCCAGGTATCTGGGGATGAAGTACCCGCAATATAAGAGCTGTCTGGGTTAATCAAGCGCAAGGCTGGGCCTTGCACCTGCGCAATAGCCTGTTAAAAGTCCGCCTGACAATATGAACACCGATGGAAAACCAGCATGCGAATTGCCAGCATTGCCCGCAAGACCAATGAGACCGATGTTTCCGTTGAGGTTAATCTTGACGGTACCGGAAAACGCAATATCAGTACCGGCATTGGGTTTTTTGACCATATGCTTGATCAACTTTCACGTCATTCACTCGTCGATATGAACATCAAAACCGCGGGTGATCTGCATATCGATATGCACCACACGACAGAAGATACCGGCATAGCCCTTGGTCAAGCTGTTTCCAAGGCGCTAGGTGAGCGCAAGGGCATCCGGCGGTATGGCCACTGCTATCTTGCAATGGATGAGGCCTTGTCGCGTGCCAGCATCGACATATCGGGACGTCCGTTTCTGGTTTGGCGAGTAGAGTTCAGCGCCGAAAAAATCGGTGAAATGGATACTGAGCTGTTTCGCGAGTTCTTTCAGGCGTTTGCGCAGAACGCAGGTATTACCCTCCATGTTGAAGCTCTTTATGGTGTCAACAATCACCATATTGCTGAAAGCTGCTTCAAGGCGGTGGCGCGTGCCTTGCGTGATTGCATCGAGATTGATCCCCGAAAGCCGGACGTTATTCCTTCGACAAAAGGCACGTTGGGCGGCGAAAACTAGACAATGAAATCATTCACTGTTCACCGGAAAATCGAATTGTTGCTGCCCGAGCACTTGGAAAGTGACAAGGGCCTTTTGTTCGTCAAGGACGGGTTTGCATGGTGGGCATTTCTTGTGTCGCTGGTTTGGTTTGTATGGCATCGGATGTGGCTGTGCGCGTCTATTTACCTGGGCTTTGTGATCGTCTTGGCTGGTATTGCACAGGTGTTGTCGCTTCCTGATGGTGTGATGGCATTTGTAACATTTCTGGTGAACATTTATGTCGGCCTGCAGGCAAACGATTGGCGCCGCTCAGCATTGGCTCGGCGTGGTTTTCACGAGGTGGCCGACGTCGTGTCTGACAGCGCGGAAGAAGCTTACTTGCGCTATGTCGGTTCACGACTTGAAACAGAGGCTGGATAGTCAATCATGCGTGTTGCAATTATTGACTACGGGTCGGGCAATTTGAGCTCGGCACAAAAATCATTCGAGCGCGCTGCGCGTGACGGCGGTGTATCTGCAACGATTGATTTGGTTGCTTCGCCGGAAGATGTTGCGAGCGCCGATCGCATAGTGCTGCCGGGCGTCGGCGCCTATCGCGACTGTTTCGATGGAATCAATGCTGTTGGTGGCATGTGGCAAGCAATTGAGGAGCACTGCACTATCCGCGCCAAACCCTTCCTGGGTATCTGTGTCGGAATGCAATTGATGGCAACGCGTGGTCTTGAGCACGGTACCACACCTGGTTACGGCTGGATTGATGGCGAAGTGAGCCGCATTGATGTTGGCGCATCTGGATTGAAGATACCGCACATGGGCTGGAACACTCTTGATTTGCACCAAACTCACAGGCTGTTTGACGGTATATCGACAGGAGTTGCTGGTCAGCACGCTTATTTTGTTCATTCTTACCATCTAAAAGCCAACACGTCCCGCGATGTCCTGGCGACGACTGAATATGGCGGGACGATAACAGCGGCAGTCGTCAGGGATAATATGGCAGGTACGCAGTTTCACCCTGAAAAAAGCCAGGCCATGGGCTTGCAGTTCATTGCCAATTTCCTCAAGTGGAAGCCCTGAATGATATTGTTCCCCGCAATAGACCTCAAGGATGGTCAATGTGTACGCTTGAAACTTGGGGATATGGATCAGGCAACCGTGTTTGCTGACAATCCGGCTGAACAAGCCATGGCTTTCCAGGAGCAAGGCTTTGAGTATCTTCATCTGGTTGATCTCAACGGAGCGTTTGCCGGAACATCAATGAATGCTGACGCCGTTGAAGCAATTCTCGGAAAAGTTACCATTCCGGTTCAGCTGGGGGGTGGAATTCGCGACATTGCAGCTATTGAAGGCTGGCTCGACAAGGGAATTGCAAGGGTGATTCTGGGCACTCTCGCAGTACGCAATCCCGAGCTGGTACGCGAAGCATGCGCTAGCTTTCCTGGTCAGGTGGCAGTCGGAATTGATGCCAGGGCCGGTCTTGTCGCCGTCGAAGGTTGGGCGGAAAGTTCTACGCTCAGCGTGCTAGAATTGGCAACCAGGTTCGAGGACGCGGGTGTCTCTGCGATTATTTATACCGATATTGATCGCGATGGCATTCTGGCAGGATTGAATATCACTTCTACGCTTGATCTTGCCGGCAAGACATCAATTCCCGTAATTGCAAGCGGCGGTCTCGCTTCCATGGACGATATAGTCAGGCTTGCACAGCCAGACTGTGAAGCGCTTGAAGGTGCCATTACTGGCCGTGCACTATATGACGGACGTATTGATCCAGTATGTGCGCTTAGGTTATTGAAGGCAGCCCACAATGCTTAAAGCCCGTATCATTCCCTGTCTGGATGTGAAAGACGGTCGTGTTGTAAAGGGCGTAAACTTTGTCGACCTGCGCGATGCTGGCGATCCAGTGCAGATTGCACGGGCATATGATGAAGCGGGAGCCGACGAACTGTGTTTCCTAGACATCACCGCTAGCCATGAAAACCGTAATATCATTTTCGATGTAGTCCGGCAGACCGCTGAACAGTGTTTTATGCCGCTGACTGTGGGTGGCGGAGTGCGCACAACCGATGATATCCGTAAACTCTTGCTCGCCGGCGCTGACAAGGTTTCGATCAACACTGCGGCGGTCAAGCGGCCGGATTTTGTTGCCGAAGCAGCGCTGAAGTTTGGTTCGCAGTGTATTGTGGTTGCGGTTGACGCAAAGCGCGTTAACTCTGGCAATGAACCGTCACGCTGGGAAATTTTCACTCACGGTGGCCGAGAGCCGACCGGCCTAGATGCAATCGATTTCACTCGCAAGGTTGTTGCATTGGGTGCTGGAGAAATTTTACTTACATCAATGGACCGTGATGGTACGGGAGAAGGATTTGATATTGAACTGACCAGAGCTGTCAGTGATGCTGTTGCCGTACCGGTGATTGCTTCGGGCGGAGTAGGCAGTTTGCAACATCTCGTGGACGGTGTGAAGCAGGCACGTGCAAGTGCTGTGCTGGCGGCATCGATTTTTCATTTTGGGGCGCATACCATTTCCGAAGCCAAGCAATTCATGGCACAACAGGGTGTGCCGGTAAGATTGGCATGAAAGCGTATGGGCAAGGAGGCAGCAGTGTCATCGGCTGATTGCACAAGTGTACTGACAGAACTGGAAGCCGTGATAGCTGCTCGTGATGGCGAGAAAAACGGCAAGGCTTCGTATACTGCAGAGCTGCTTGGGGCTGGCAAGGCCAGGTGTGCAAAAAAATTTGGCGAGGAAGCCATCGAGTTGGTCATCGCGTCGATGCAAGAGGACCGTCAACACACCATCGCAGAAACTGCTGATGTACTGTATCATCTGCTCGTCTTGTTGCGAGCTAACGGTGTGGAGCTCGAAAGTGTAATGCGGGAACTACATGGCCGGTTCCGGCAGAGTGGCTTGCAGGAGAAGGCATCCCGATCCAAGGGGTGATCCGGAATTGATGGATCAGGTATCATCACAGCTGTCGCCATATCGTGTTTTCACACGTTCGGAATGGGCAAAGCTACGCGCAGACACTCCGCTTACATTGTCGGCCGATGAGGTTGAAGAACTGCGTGGCGTCAATGATCGGGTCAATCTTGATGAAGTCGTTGCCATCTACTTGCCCTTGTCGCGGTTGCTGAATTTGTACGTGGCAGCCAGCCAGGGATTGTTTTCTGTCACGCAGAAGTTTCTGGGCGGCAACAATCACAAGGTACCCTACATAATTGGAATTGCAGGAAGTGTAGCTGGAGGAAAGAGTACAACGGCTCGTATCCTTCGCGGTTTGCTGGCTCGTTGGCCCAACCACCCCAAGGTTGCCTTGTTACCGACGGATGGTTTCTTGCTGCCAAATGCGGTGCTTGAGCGCGAAGGTCTGATGAGTCGCAAGGGCTTTCCTGAAAGTTATGACTTGCCGGTGCTGCTGCGTTTTTTGTCAGATGTCAAAGCAGGCAAGCCTCATGTTGCAGCACCTGCATATTCGCATCTCACTTATGACATCGAACCAGGTAAGTCCATCACTGTGGATCAGCCGGACGTACTCATTGTTGAAGGTCTGAATGTATTGCAGACAGGTCGCCCTCCAAGGGATGGAAAAGCCATACCTTATGTATCGGACTATTTTGATTTTTCGATCTACATTGATGCTGATGAGAACGATCTGCGCACATGGTATGTGAATCGCTTCTTTTCTTTCAGGGAAACGGCATTTGCCGATCCAAAGTCATACTTCCACCGGTATTCAAAATTCTCTGACGTGGAGGCCCGCGAGACGGCCACGCGAATCTGGGAAACTGTTAATCTGGTCAACCTCAGGGAAAACGTACTGCCTACGCGCCAGCGTGCTGATCTGATCCTGCGCAAAGGACCGGACCATTTGATCAACTCTGTACACCTGCGCAAGCTGTAGTATTCAGATCAGTGACTTGAGATCGACTTCGGGTCGTGCACCAATATGCGAGATGATTTCAGCCGCGGCTAAATGGCCGATGCGTGCACATTCTTCAACCGGTTCGTTCCGCGAAAGACCGAACAGGAATCCAGCTGCATAAAGATCACCTGCCCCGGTGGTGTCGACAACCTGTTCAATTCTCGCAGCAGGTATCTCCAGGATTTTACCAGCCTCAACAATAGCACTGCCCCTTTCAGAGCGCGTAATTGCAGCAAGCGAACAATCCCTGGATACGGCATCGACTGCCATTCTAAAATTGTCTGTCTGATACATTGACAGTAACTCGGCTTCATTTGCAAACAACACATCTATTCCATCGCGGATAAGTTCAAGAAAGCTGTCCCGATGCCGGTCGACGCAAAAAGCGTCAGACAGAGTAAGTGCAACTTTGCGATCGTTGTTTTTGGCCAGCTTGGCGGCTTTGCGAAACGCATCCTTTGCTTCAGGTCTGTCCCAAAGATATCCTTCAAGGTAAGTAATGCCGGCAGCAGCTACCTGTTCTTCACAAATATCATTTTCACACAGCAGTGCGCTGGCACCCAGAAATGTGGACATGGTACGTTGTCCGTCTGGCGACACTATCACTATGCATCTTGCTGTCTGCGGCCCGTCTTTCAACGGGTCAGTCTCATAGGCAACACCAGACGCACGGATATCATGCACAAACACGCCGCCGATCTGATCGTCCGCCACTTTGCCAATGTAACGCGGCTTTCCACCCAGCGACGCAATGCCCGCGATTGTGTTGGCTGCGGAGCCACCAGATATCTCAACGGCCGGCCCGATCTTGTCATACAGAGCCAAAGCGCCGTTTTCATCAATCAGTTGCATGGAACCCTTGACGAGCCTGTTTTCCTCGAGAAAAGCATCTTCATGCCGCGCGATGACATCAACAATCGCGTTGCCAATGCCAAGCACATCAATCTTTTGGTCTGTCATGGTGTTTCCGTGCTGTCGTTTGAGTTGATTGTCGCGACTGTCATACACAACACTTTGGCGCATGTGCAATGAGACCTTGCAACCAGATTGTATTCTTCTTACCTGCTGAATGAGTGGACTGAACAAACAGGGTTGATTGCATGATTTCATCTGCTTTCCGGGCTGCATCCGATGTGCTGTCGCCAGCCTTCAGGTCGATTCTCTGGAAGGCTGTAGGGCTGACCTTGTTGCTGTTTGTCTGTGTGCTGGCAGCATTGTGGATCGGCAGCGCGGCCTTGCTGACCTTGCCTTGGCCATGGCTTGACGAGGTTATCGCAACTGCTGCGAGCCTGGCTTTACTGATTGTCTTTTTCTTTCTCATGTCGCCTGTGACGGCACTGTTTGCAGGTATCTTTCTCGATACGGCAGCTGACGCGGTCGAACTCAAGCACTACCCATCAGACCTTAAAGGCAAACCGCCATCAGCGTTGTCTTCTGGTTTGATGGGCCTGCGTTTTGGTTTGTTGGTGCTGCTGGTTAACCTGGCAGTTTTGCCGACGATATTCTTCGGCATTGGTGTTTTCATCATGTTGACGGCCAACGCCTATCTGCTCAGCCGCGAATACTTTACCATGGTTGCCATGCGGCACATGCCCGTGAAAGAAGCGGCGCGTTTCAGAAAGTTTCATGCAGCCAAGGTGTGGGCAGCAGGTTTGATTCCTGCCGGGCTTGCGCTTGTGCCATTTGTCAGCATTCTTGTGCCGTTGTTCTCCACGTCCTATTTTGTACACATATTCAAGAAGATGAGGCGTGACGGGACTGCTGGAGATCACACCTGAACTGTCTTTCCCGCAAACAGGCAAAGGTCACTGATCAGGCACTTTTCACATTCCGGCTTTCGTGCTTTGCACACATATCGGCCGTGCAGAATAAGCCAGTGATGAGCGTGCAGCAGGTAGTGTTTTGGTACTGCCTTGAGTAGACCCATTTCCACTGCCAGCACCGTTTTACCGGGTGCCAGACCTATGCGATTTGCAAGGCGGAACAAGTGAGTGTCGATAGCGATAGTTGGTTGCCCAAAACAAATGTTCAACACCACATTTGCAGTCTTGCGTCCAACACCAGGTAGCGCCTCCAGCGCCTCCCGGTTATCTGGTACTTCTGAGTTGTACTTTTCAACCAGGTCACGAGACAAGGCGATCACGTTCTTGGCCTTGGTACGAAAAAGGCCGATGGTCCTGATGTATTCCCGCACCGTATCTTCACCAAGTGCCAGCATTTTCTCAGGCGTATCAGCGACTTCAAAAAGTGAGCTAGTTGCGCGGTTCACGCCTTCGTCGGTTGCTTGAGCAGAAAGAACGACGGCCACTAGAAAAGTGTAAGTGTTGACAGAATTGAGCTCGCCTTCGGGATTGGGATTGGCCGTGGAAAATCGCTTGAACACCTGTTCTATTTCGGCAGCATTCAGCTTCTTGCGCCTTCCCATGCGACTATGATCTCCTGACATCTGGTTTGAAATTGGCTTCTTGTGGATCATCATAATGAAATCAACGCCCAGCACCACGGTAGAGCTTTACCCGTACAGAGCATTGTCGCGACGGGGTTTTACCATTTTGATGACCTGCATTGTATTTGTTAGCTTTGTGGCTGGCATTGCCTTCTTGTTGATGGGGGCATGGCCGGTGTTTGGGTTTTTTGGCCTGGATGTCGTATTGATTTGGTGGGCGATGAAGCGCAACTATAAAGATGCGCGCTGCCGTGAAGAAATCACTATCTCTCGGGACGAGATAATAGTGAGGCGTTTTGCTGCAAACAAGCCAGACAGCATTGAACGGTTTGTGCGTCCATGGGCGCGCATTCATCTGGAAGAAGATCTGGCCCGCGAACTGATCGGTAAGTTGTTCGTGACTACTCGCGAAGCCCGCGCGGAAGTTGGCAGTTTCTTATCGCCAAATGATCGGAAATCTCTAGCTGCAGCCTTACAACAGATCATGTCCAATCCCGGAGTGTGACAGCGTCGCTCTCCAGTCCGTAAAACGGGTGGCTGTTTGTATTGCCGAGACTTATCTTGTGCAACAACATTAAGTTGCCAGACTCTGGAGGCCGATGGAACATGCTGCAAGCCAGTCACAACACAGATGATTATGAACTCGTTCGCCGCACAATTGAATTTGTTTCGGCGCACTGGCTTGGCCATCCCTCTCTGGAGGAGATTGCGAGCAATGTCGGTGCAAGCCCTGATCATGTCCAGCGTTGTTTCAATCGCTGGGCTGGATTGACACCAAAATCATTCATGCAGGCAATTACCATAGACCGTGCTCGCGAGTTGCTGAAGGGATCGGCCACGGTGATGGACACCGCGTACGAGGTTGGCTTGTCCGGCGCAGGCCGGTTGCATGACTTGTTTGTCAACCATGAAGGTATGCCACCTGGAGTGTATCGCGCCAAAGGCGCTGGCCTGACAATCACCTGGGGGCTGTTTCCGTCTCCATTTGGTTCGGCGGTTGTGCTGATCACACCATATGGCTTGGCGGGGTTGGCATTCGCCAACGAGGGAGAAGAACAGGCTGCATTTGATGACATGGCGCGGCGCTGGCCAAATGCCACCTACGTGCGAGAAGACAAGTCTGTAGAAGCCACGGCAAGGCGCATATTTGATCACAACCAGTGGCGCCCGGACCAACCCTTGCGCATAGTGCTTATCGGCACAGATTTTGAGGTGCGTGTCTGGGAGACGTTACTGCGCATTCCGATGGGCGCAGCGACAACCTACTCTGATGTGGCTGAAAAGCTGGGTTCGCCAAAAGCCGTCAGGGCTGTTGGCACGGCTGTCGGCAAAAACCCTATTTCATTTGTTGTGCCCTGCCACAGGGTACTGGGCAAGTCAGGCAACTTGTGTGGTTACCATTGGGGCTTGACCCGCAAAAAGGCAATATTGGGCTGGGAGGCAGGCACCACTGCAAACTAATCAGTTTTCCAGAACCTTCGAGCTGGCGATCGTTCCATTGGCATTGAGCTGGTAAATGATCGGCACACCAGTGGCAATCTCCCGTTTCAGAATCTCATCCGGACTCAAGCCTTCAAGGGCCATGACCAGTGCGCGAAGTGAGTTGCCATGAGCGGCGACAATGATGGTTTTGCCATCGAGTACATGTGGCTGAATTTCCTTCATGTAGTAAGGCAACGTCCGCGCAAGAGTGTCGCGCAAACTCTCGCCTCCGGGTGGTGCAATGTCATATGACCTGCGCCAGATGTGCACTTGTTCTTCACCCCACTTGGCGCGGGCGTCGTCCTTGTTCAATCCGGTGAGGTCACCATAGTCGCGCTCGTTCAACGCCTGGTTGCGCACGGTCGCGAGTTTTTCCTGCCCCAACTCACCAAGAATGATGGACAATGTGCGTTGCGCACGTGACAGGTCGCTGGTGAAGGCCATGTCGAATTTCAGGTCTTGTGCCTTCAGGTTTTTGCCAGCAGCGTGTGCTTCTGCCACACCCTTGTCTGTCAGGCCGGGGTCTTCCCAACCGGTAAACAGATTCTTCAGGTTCCATTCGCTCTGCCCGTGCCGGACAAGCACAAGTGTTCCACTCATGTCTCGTATCACCTTCTGATCTTTTGGTTAATTCGCTGGGTCCAGCCCTAGCACATCAGCCATGGAGTAAAGCCCGGGCTTCTGTTCCCTGGCCCAAAGTGCGGCCCTTATTGCTCCATTGGCGAATATCTCGCGCGATTCTGCGTGATGCGACACCGTGATCCGCTCCGAAGGTCCGGCAAAGACCACACCGTGTTCACCAACGACACTGCCACCACGGAGTGTGGCAAATCCGATATCACCTTCATTGCGCGCACCAGTATGTCCATCCCGGGAGCGCACAGAGTGTTTTGCAAGCTCTATTCCACGCCCGTCAGCTGCTGCCTGACCCAACAACAGTGCAGTGCCAGATGGTGCGTCCACCTTGTGCCGGTGGTGCATTTCCAGCACTTCAATGTCAAAGCTCGCATCAAGGGCGGCCGCGACCTGCCGCACCACTGCGGCCAACAGGTTTACGCCCATGCTCATGTTGCCGGATTTCACTATGCGAGCATGTCTTGATGCCGCCTTGATTGCAGCTTCGTCAGTATCGCTGAACCCGGTTGTGCCAATTACATGGATGATACGCGCCTGTGCGGCCACACCAGCAAAGGCGACACTTGCGGCAGGTGCAGTGAAGTCAATCAATGCATCCGCCTTGACCAGTGCTGTGAGTGGGTCATCGCTGACCGCGACACCGATTTCTCCTATGCCGGAAATGATGCCGAGATCCTTGCCCAGATGAGAGGAGCCGGTAGGCTCAAGGCCACCAGCAACTTCACAGCCGGTATGAGCATGGATCAACCGGGTTAGCGTCTGGCCCATTCGCCCGCCTGCGCCGGCAACGACAATTTTCAACATTCCTGATCACCCAAAACTGAAATGTGTGCGTGTTGTCGCCACTGATAACAGCCAGGGCCGACTAAGCCAATGATGATGTGCAATGGACTTTGTCTCCAGAACAGGGCAGGCTGGTTCAAATCTCGAACAACACGAAAAATCAAAACCCATGTTGAAAGTCCACGAAACAGCCAGACTGAAGGCGCCAGCATCTGACGTATGGGATGCTATTGGGGATTTTGGTAATCTGGCCGAATGGCATCCTGCGGCTGTGACATCTACAATTGAAACCCGGGGTGAGGATACGATTCGTGTGATAAGCATACCTGGTGGTGGTACTCTGGTTGAGAAGCTGGAAGCGCATCTTCAAGATGCAATGAGTCAGAGCTACACCATTTTGGAAGGCCCACTGCCGGTAGTTGACTATCATTCGACTTTAAAAATCATTCCGGATGGTGATGAGAATTGTACAGTCGATTGGTCCGGCACATTCAAGGCCAATGGCGTTGATGACCAGGCTGCCATCAAGGTTGTAACAGGTATTTACACTACAGGCTTATCGGCTTTGAAGAAGCGTTTTGGTGAGCCTTCCTGACGATCAGACCCCTTCGACTATCACTATGTCTGCTTCGCCAGCGCCTATGCGATTGGCTCTGGCTGACTGATACTCATAACTGTTGAAGCAATCGATGGCATCTTGATAGCTGTCGAATTCGATCACCACATTGCGTGGTTTTCCGTTACCTTCCATCTGTGCGTGTTGACCGCCCCTTGCCAGTATACGGGCGTTGTACTTCTTGAAAGCACTCGGGGCAGCATCTGCATAGAGTTTGTATTGCTCCGGATTGCTGACAATAACGTGTGCGATCCAGTAACCCTTGGCCATTGGCTAGCTCCCAAAATTTTCCCAAAATGAGCGTGCCTTTGAAAAGAATCCCGCTGATTGGGGTGAATTGTCCTTCGCCTGTTGTTCGAAATCGCGCAGCAATTCTTTCTGCTTGCGGGTCAGGTTGACTGGAGTCTCAACGCTGACCTGAATGTACATGTCACCATGTTGGCTGGAACGCAGCACAGGCATACCTTTGCCTTTCAGGCGGAATTGCTTGCCACCCTGGGTGCCTTCGGGGATCGTCACCCGTGCCTTTTTGCCATCAATTGTAGGTACCTCGATTTCACCACCCAGCGAAGCTGCGGTCATTGAAATTGGCACGCGGCAAAACAGGTCAGCGCCATCGCGCTGGAAAAACTCATGCGGCTTGATCGATAGAAATATGTACAAATCGCCGGATGGTCCGCCGCGAAGCCCGGACTCGCCTTCGTTGGCAAGTCGGATGCGGGTGCCGTCTTCCACCCCGGCAGGGATGTTGACCGACAAGGTGCGTTCCTTCTGAACTCGGCCCTGGCCCGAACAATCTGAGCATGGATCGGAAATCACACTGCCTCGCCCCTGACACGTCGGACAGGTGCGCTCCACCGTGAAGAAACCCGAAGATGAACGAACAGCTCCATTGCCGTTACATGTGGAGCACGTCGTAGGATTGGTGCCCGGTTTTGCTCCGCTGCCGGAGCAGGTTTCGCATTTCACCGACGATGGAACGCGGATTTGCGCTGATTTGCCCGTGAAGGCATCCGTAAGGCTGGTTTCCATATCATAGCGAAGGTCAGACCCGCGCGCGGCCCCACTGCGGCCACCACCGCGTTTTGCTCCGCCACCACCACCCATGAACTCGCCAAACAGGTCTTCGAATATGTCCGACATCGATGACGAGAATTCGGGACCAAATCCAGCGCCGCCGGCACCGCCGCGCCCATCCTCAAATGCAGAATGACCAAACCGGTCATAAGCGGCCCGTTTCTGCGGGTCTTTCAGAACTTCGTAGGCTTCACCAGCTTCCTTGAATTTTTGTTCTGCTGTCGAGTCACCAGGATTGGCATCTGGATGGAACTGCTTGGCCATCTTGCGAAAGGCATTCTTGAGCTCTTTCTCGTCAGCATTCTTGCCGACGCCCAGAACCTCGTAGTAGTCACGTTTTGCCATTTGCATTCAGCCCGGTTTGTTTTTCACAGGCAGGGACTCAGCAGCCTACCTGGTAATACTCTTCTGCAAGAAGCCCCGGAGCCGTCAAGGCTCCAGGGCAACATGTTTTGTAATATCGACGATCAAGATGCCTTTTTGTCGTTTGTATCGTCGTCCTGGACTTCTTCAAAGTCAGCATCAACAACATCATCTATATCGTCGCCGTCGTTGCTGGCACCTTCTCCATCTTCATCGTCAGATCCGGACTGACTCTTGTAGATGGCCTCACCAAGCTTCATTGCCGCCTGCGCAAGCGTATTTGTCTTGGCGGTGATCTCATCAGCATCTTCGCCATCCATCACTGACTTGAGATCCTCAACTGCTGCTGTGATGGCTGACTTGTCTGCTTCCGAAACTTTGTCGCCATGCTCGGCCAGCGACTTCTCAGTGGAGTGGATCAATGCTTCACCGTGATTCTTTGCTTCGACGATACCCTTGCGCTTCTTGTCTTCGTCAGCATGACTTTCAGCGTCCTTCACCATCTTTTCCACTTCGTCATCAGACAAGCCGCCAGATGCCTGAATGCGTATCTGTTGTTCCTTGCCAGTTGCCTTGTCTTTTGCCGAAACGTTGACGATGCCGTTGGCGTCGATGTCAAAGGTCACTTCGATTTGTGGAATGCCACGCGGTGCAGGTGGGATGCCCATCAGGTCGAAGTTGCCAAGCATCTTATTGTGCTGAGCCATCTCGCGCTCACCCTGGAACACCCGAATGGTCACGGCCGTCTGGTTGTCGTCAGCAGTCGAGAACACCTGACTCTTTTTGGTCGGGATCGTGGTGTTGCGGTCAATCAGGCGCGTGAACACACCACCAAGAGTTTCAATGCCCAGCGACAGCGGAGTCACATCAAGCAGAAGCACGTCCTTTACTTCGCCTTGCAGGACACCAGCCTGAATGGCGGCACCGATGGCCACCACTTCATCCGGATTCACGCCCTTGTGCGGTTCCTTGCCGAAGAACGATTTGACGGTTTCGATTACCTTCGGCATGCGGGTCATGCCGCCAACCAGCACAACTTCATCGATATCCGAAGCCTTAAGTCCAGCATCCTTGAGTGCGGCCCTGCATGGATCAACCGTGCGCTGGATCAAGTCCTCAACGAGAGTTTCCAGTTTTGCCCGCGTCATCTTCAGCGTCAGATGCTTGGGCCCCGATGCATCTGCCGTGATGAATGGCAGGTTGATTTCCGTTTGTGTAGACGAAGACAGCTCTATCTTGGCCTTCTCAGCAGCTTCCTTCAGGCGCTGCAGGGCCAGCTTGTCCTTGCGCAAATCAATGCTGCTTTCTTTTTTGAACTCGTCTGCAAGATAATCGACAATGCGCATGTCGAAGTCTTCACCGCCGAGGAAGGTATCGCCGTTAGTTGACTTCACCTCGAACACGCCATCACCGATTTCAAGAATCGACACATCGAACGTACCACCACCGAGGTCATACACTGCAATGACGCCGGCGTCCTTCTTGTCGAGGCCATACGCCAGTGCAGCTGCGGTTGGTTCGTTGATAATGCGCAGAACCTCAAGACCGGCAATCTTGCCTGCATCTTTCGTGGCCTGGCGCTGGCTGTCATTGAAATAGGCCGGTACGGTGATAACGGCCTGTGAAACGGGCTCTCCGAGATGCCGTTCCGCAGTTTCCTTCATCTTCTGCAGAGTCATGGCAGAGATCTGCGACGGCGCAAACTTCTTGCCGTTGGACTCAACCCAAGCGTCGCCATTGTCGGCTTTAACAATGGAGTAAGGAACCAGCTTCTTGTCCTTTTCAACCATTGGATCATCCATCCGGCGGCCAATAAGCCGCTTGATGGCGAAGAAAGTGTTCTCCGGGTTGGTCACACCCTGGCGCTTGGCGGGTTGACCCACAAGCGTTTCGCCTTCTTCTGTGAATGCAACAATGGATGGTGTGGTCCTGGCGCCCTCAGCGTTCTCGACAACTTTCGGGCTGCCGCCTTCCATGACCGCAACACACGAGTTGGTGGTGCCAAGGTCGATTCCGATAACTTTTCCCATAATGCCCTCCAATAAGGCCGTTTGTTGCCATGCCCTTGTATCTGGCGCATGGGAAGCCGGCTTTGCCGGTAACAAACTCCGATTGCTTCTGACAATCCGGTTGACGCATGATGGCCGAGAGCCAGACACGTAAACGCGGTGTTCGCGAGCTATATAGGAAGGCTTTCGACAAGCATCAAGTCAGGTGTGAAATAAGTTGCAACTTGATGGATTGAGAATAATCCCCGAATTTTATGATCGTGCTGCCCAGGAACGCCTAGTAGACGAGCTGCGTGCGTTGGTGCAGGAAGCCCCATTTTACACCCCTGTCATGCCACGATCTGGAAAGCCGATGTCGGTGCGCATGACCAATTTAGGCGAGCTTGGCTGGGTGGCGGACCGTGCAGGATATCGCTATCAGGCCCGGCATCCTGAAACTGGCAAGCCCTGGCCTGCCATGCCTGCGAGCTTATTGACGCTGTGGCGGAAAGTGGCGGGCTTTCCGCCTTTGCCACAAGTCTGTCTGGTAAACTACTATGGCGAGGGCGCCAGGATGGGTCTTCATCAGGACTGTGATGAGAACGAATTTTCCGCTCCTGTTGTATCAGTGTCTCTGGGCAATACTGCCATATTCCGGATAGGCGGGCTTGAGCGCACGGAAAAGACCAAATCCTTCAAGTTGAATTCAGGGGATGTGCTTGTCATGGGTGGTGCTTCACGTCTGCGATTTCACGGGGTAGACCGCACTATCCAAGGTTCATCAACACTGCTCGATGGCAACGGCAGAATCAATCTCACTTTGCGCCGCGTGACGAAGCATGATGATTGAGAGATTGTGTTGGTTCAGACCGCTTTGGTGTCTTTGGCAACGCCCACGAGAGCCGGGCGCAACACCCGTTCGCCGATCTTGAATCCAGTCTGGACTACCTGCACTACCGTGCCGTTTGACTTTCCTGAGCCCGGTACTTCAAACATCGCCTGATGGTAGTTGGGGTCAAACTTCTCATCCAGTGGATCGAGTTCTGCAATGCCATATTTTTGGAACACATTCACCAACTCGCGGCGCGTGAGTTCGATTCCTTCAATCAGGTTGCGGGTAGCCTCATCCGCCTTCTTGCGCTGTTCTTCGGGCATCATTTCCAGTGCCTTGCCCATGCTGTCACTAACAGACAGCAGGTCCTTGGCAAAGTTGGTCGCTGCATAAAGCGTAGCTTCAGCCTTCTCCCTTTCTGCACGCTTGCGCAGATTTTCCGTATCAGCCAGGGAACGAAGCAGTCGGTCCTTGAGGTCCGCATTTTCAGTTGCGAGTTCCTCGTAGGTGTCCATTGCCAGTTCACCTTCAGCCAGGTCATCTTCTTCTAAAATGGCATCAGCAGCAGCTTCAAGCTGCTCATCGCTGAGAGCGCTTTCTTCAACGGTTTGTTGCTTGGACGAGTTCTTGCTTTCAGTCATGGACAATCATTCCGTAAGGCTTGGATGTGATTCAGGATGAAGTGCATATCAGGCTTTCAAACGCAAAGATCAAGAGATGAGGCGACCAATAGCCTGCGCTGTATAGTCCACCATGGGTACAATGCGCGAATAATTGAGCCTGGTTGGTCCAACCACGCCGAGAACTCCGACAATGTTGGCCTGTGCATCGTGATAGGGGGAAACCACCAACGCGGATCCGGACATTGAAAACAGTTTTGTTTCTGAACCAATGAATATCCGGACACCCTCACCTTCTTCTGCCAGTCCGAGCAAATTGACCACGTCTTTCTTGTTTTCCAGATCATCGAACAGCTTTCTGATGCGTTCGATATCCTCGGCAGCCGAACTGTCTGTGATCAAATTTGATCGGCCGCGTACAATCAGCGACTTCTTGCCCTCCCCATCATTCGCCCAGACAGCCAGTCCTGCCTTGATCACTCGGGCAGCCAGTGAATCTAGCTCCTTTTCCACATTGTCCAATTGGCTACCCAATTGTTGTTTCAGTTCGCTGATCGACATTCCTTGGCAGCGGCTATTGAGGTAGTTGCTCACCTCGACCAAGGTGGAAGAGGGTAACCCTCTGGGAATTTCAATCGTGCGGTTCTCGACACTTCCATCTTGCGAAACCATGATAACCAGAGCCTTTGACGGGCTGATGCCGACAAACTCAATGTGTCTCAGTCTCGCGTTGACTTTGGACGTGAGTACCAGTCCGGCGCACGATGACAGGCCGGACAGCAGATTGGTTGCATCTTCAAGGATGTCGTCGGTTGTCTTCTGACGGTTGAGACCGGCAATCTGGGAGTCAATCTGCGCCCGCTCTTCCGGGGTGAGCCTGCCGACTTCCATCAAGGCGTTGACGAAAAAGCGCAGTCCAGTTTCGGTTGGCAATCGTCCGGCGCTGGTATGTGGTGCATAGATTAACCCGGCTTCTTCCAGGTCGGACATAACGTTGCGAATCGATGCCGGTGAGAGACCGACCGGCAGATTGCGTGATATGGTGCGCGATCCGACTGGTGCGCCGGTTTCCAGGAATGTTTCAACTAGTCTGCGGAAAATGTCGCGTGATCGTACATCAAGTACGGACAACTCGGTCATACGATCATCAATGGCTTTCATCTGGGTGTCGATCTTTCCCGGGTTGATTTTGAGATATGAACTTAGGTGCGACCCAAGGCAGCGTCAATTCCTCGACACTGCCGTTGCAAGCTTGGCAAAGCCCGTCTACACCACATTGTTTGTTGATACACATGAAACTCAGGCAGGACGAGACAGATGAGGCCATCAGGCAGAAAACCCGGCGAGCTGCGCAATGTTACCATGGAGCGCGGTTTTGCCAAGCATGCCGAAGGCTCGTGTCTGATTAAGTTTGGCGATACGCACGTATTGTGTACCGCCAGTCTTGAAGACCGCGTTCCACC
This sequence comes from uncultured Alphaproteobacteria bacterium, assembly GCA_963787895.1. Lineage (GTDB taxonomy): Bacteria > Pseudomonadota > Alphaproteobacteria > Rhizobiales > Aestuariivirgaceae > Anderseniella. Next base: position 354,462 of record CAWBEX010000008.1, read on the forward strand.
GTGGCTCCGTGGTGGCGGCAAGGGCTGGGTCACAGCTGAATATGGCATGCTGCCGCGCTCGACAGGCAGCCGTATGCGTCGTGAATCCACCGCTGGCAAACAATCTGGACGTACACAGGAAATCCAGCGCCTTATCGGACGGTCTCTGCGCGCGGTGGTTGATCTTGATGTGTTGGGAGAGCGTCAGATTACGGTGGACTGCGATGTCATCCAGGCTGACGGTGGCACCCGTACTGCTTCAATCTCCGGCGCATGGGTGGCCCTGCATGACTGCATGCAACACATGATTGCCAGGGAAATGATTGAAACCAATGCCTTGATCGATCAAGTCGCAGCAATATCGTGTGGCATCTATAATGGCGAATGTGTCACCGACCTTGACTATGCAGAAGATTCTGCGGCTGAGACTGATGCAAATTTTGTCATGACCGGATCGGGCGGGATTGTTGAAGTTCAAGGCACCGCCGAAGGCACACCCTTTTCACAGGATGAGTTGCTGAAACTTCTCGGACTTGCGAATGCCGGCATCGCCGAACTTGTCGCTCTTCAGAAGACCGCCGTCCAGGGCAGCTAGAGAAAGGCGTCATGCGACCAACGGCAATACTTGAGACCATCATTTATGCTTCAGACATCGAAGCGGCAGATCATTTCTACGGTGGTACTCTAGGTTTGGAAAGGTACTGGAAGTCAGAAGGTCATGCCGTGATGTTCATATGCGGCGGGCAAATGCTCCTGATTTTCAATCCAGACGTCACTGAACGGCAGGATCTGCAGGCAGATTTGCCTGTGCCGCAACATGGCGCGCGCGGTCCTGGTCATGTGTGCTTCAGAGCCACCCGTCAGGAAATTGATCGGTGGCGGAAGCATTTGGTGTCAAATGGTGTTGTCATTGAGCGTGAGATTGAGTGGCCGGAGCGAGGTTTTTCATTGTATTTTCGTGACCCTGCAGGCAACAGCGTTGAGTTTGCTGAACCTGTAATATGGGGCCTGGAATGATTGCACTGCCTGAGAACAAGCTCGTTGTTGCCAGTCACAACAAGGGCAAAGTGCGTGAAATTTCTGAGCTTTTGCTGCGTTTTGACATGTCGGTTGTGTCTGCCGGAGATCTTGGATTGCCGGAACCTGAAGAAACCGAGGCTACGTTTGAGGGAAATGCAAGATTGAAGGCAGAAGCGGCATGTGTCGCCTCGGGACTTGCAGCATTGTCAGATGATTCCGGCTTGTGCGTAGATGCGCTTGGCGGTGCACCTGGCATCTTTTCGGCGCGCTGGGCCGGAGAAACAAAGGATTTCTCTATGGCAATGCAGAGAGTTGAAAATGAGCTCAACAAGTGCGGTGCAGCGACAGAGGATGCACGCAAGGCGCACTTTGTCTGCTCGCTATGCCTTGCCATACCAGGCAGGGACGCGCTGGTTTTTACCGGTAAGGTACATGGCACTCTTGTATGGCCGCCACGCGGAGCAAACGGTTTTGGCTATGATCCAGTGTTTCAACCGGATGGGCATGATTTGACTTTTGGCGAAATGAACCCTGTCAGGAAGCATGCCATGTCACACCGCGCGCAGGCCTTTGCACAATTCGTCGGCGCATTGTCATGAGTATGGCTGATCATGGTTGAACGCCCGCTAGGTGTCTATGTTCATTGGCCATTCTGCAAGGCCAAATGCCCCTACTGTGACTTCAACTCCCATGTCAGGCATGTTGCGATAGACGCAACAGCGTTCGCCGCCGGGTTGATGAAACAACTCAAGTGGTTTGCCAATGAAACGCCGGGCAGAACGGTTACAAGCGTGTTTTTCGGTGGTGGGACGCCATCACTGATGCCACCGGCACAAGTAGCTGCGGTAATCGATGAGATTTCCTGCCTGTGGCCCGTTGCTGAAGACGTCGAAATTACTCTGGAAGCCAATCCCACGAGCGTCGAGGCGGCAAATTTTGAGGGGTACAGGACGGCAGGGGTCAATCGTGTTTCTGTTGGTATTCAAGCGCTCGATGGAGCGGACTTGAAGTTTCTGGGCCGCCAGCACTCGGTCGAAGAGGGTTTGGAGGCATTTCGTCTGGCAACCAGACTCTTCTCACGCACGTCCTTCGATTTGATTTATGCAAGGCCCGGCCAAACTCCGCAGAGCTGGCAAAGAGAGCTTGCTCGCGCACTGACCGAGCAGAACGGTCACATGTCGCTGTATCAGTTGACGATTGAGCCAAATACAGCGTTCTACCGGTTATGGCAGGCCGGCCAATTGGCTACTGCGTCAGATGACACTGCAATTGCAATGTTTGAAATCACGCAGGAGCTTACCCGCGACGCTGGCCTGCTTGCGTATGAGGTATCTAACCATGCCTTGAAACAGCATGAGTGCAGGCACAACAAGCTTTATTGGAACTATGGAGAGTATGCTGGCATTGGTCCAGGCGCGCATTCCAGGTTGATCACGGCCGGAGGTCAGCGACGTGCAGTGACAGTTGAGAGCCTTCCGGAGACGTGGTTGATTAACGCCGGGAATGGTGGCGCAGGATTTGTCGAAGACGAGCTTTTGTCAGGCAGCGATGCTGCGCGAGAATGCTTGCTGATGGGTCTTCGTACAGCAGAAGGGGTCAGTCTTTCACGCTTGTCCGAGTTGTCAGGTAAACCGCTCAACACCGGTGAGCTTTGCCATCTCATCGATGACGGACTGATCACTGCACCTGGCAATGGAGACACAATCCTGGCGACTTCCCGCGGCCGTCAGTTGCTCAATTCGGTGATCGAACACATCGCATTGCGGGTGCTGCCTTAAAATCTTTCAGGAGCCTGCGAAACTTCTCGTGGACCAGTTGGCGAAACTTCCAGAATAGAGAGCCCTCGCTCGATAAGGCCGGAACTGCGGAACCGGAACAGTCCGTTTACACCCCGGAAGCCTTCAGGGTTTGTAATGCTCTGCTGTGATACGCCACTGCTGGATAGAATGACTGCAAGGCTTACGCTGTCATAGGCAAGTGACGCAATGCGTGGAGGGCTGTTGCCGTATGCCTTCGCGTATCGGGTATCAAATCTTGAAACCAGTTGCGGAGATACACCGGCATACCAACCACCATTGATGAGTTGCAGGTTCGACGTGGAGCGTTCGTCCCATAGCCCTGTACCAAGCATGCGCACCTTCTGCACTGAAACACCGGCATTGCTGAGAGCATTTGCGGCATTGGCCAGCATGGAACCTCCCTCTGGCAGGAACAGGCCCTGGATATTGTTGCTGGGGTTGGCAATTTTGCCGGCCACGGCCTGGCTAGTACTGGCAACCCCGGGTGCAGAGCGTGCGTAACGGTCAATTGCAACGACTTGTCCGCCGGTACTTCGTACAGCTTCATTCAGCGCCTCCTCAGCCGTTGTACCGTATGCGCTTTGCGGTACCATCGCGGCAATGTTTCCAACACCCTGTTTTGTCGCATATCGCAGCAAGTTGGAAACTTCCTCACCAGGCAGGAAACTCATCAGATAAACACCATTGCCGGCAACGCCAGCGACTGATGAAAACGCTATGACAGGCACATTGCGCTGACGTGCGACTGGCGATACCGCCTGTACCTCTGACGAAAGCAGGGGACCCAGAATCAGACTTACGCCTTCGTTCAGGGCCTCGTTTGCAGCACTACGTGCACCGTCGGGGTTGCCTCTGGTGTCTTTTGTGATCAACTGGACGTCGCTGCTGCCTGAATCAAGCAGGGCTACTTCTGCAGCGTTTTTCAACGCCTTGCCTATGTTGGCAGTCTGGCCTGATGCAGACAATGGCAACAGGAGCGCAACCTTGACCGGGCCTGATGGTGCCTGTTGTTGCGGCAGTTGCTGCTGAGTGTCAGCTGCAGTCTTGTCGTCTTTGAACAGATTGCCGACACTTACTCCACCCGTGCTGCATGCCGACAGCAATAGGACAGTAAGCAGCAAGGTTGCCAGCCCGGCCAACCTAACGGCAATTGTGTTGCGTTGCAGCTGTACAGTGATCATGATGTCCCCCACATCGGACTGGCAACCGGCATCTGTCCAGCTTGCCGGACCGACTGTGATCCGAATACTGGCAAAAGCTTTAGCCATTTTTGCGATCAGATTCAAACATTCACCGATACCGCAAGCGATGAAGCCTGAAACCACTGAAAAAACTTTCATGATCAACGGGCACAAGATCCAGGCGCAGCCATTGCCCGGGGGATTGTATCTGGTCGCAACCCCGTTGGGCAATCTGTCCGACATTTCCCTGCGGGCGCTTTCGGTGATCGCCGCAGTTGATACGGTCTTGTGTGAGGACACCCGTGTTTCGTCACGTCTTTTGCAGCGCTATGGCATCGAGGCCAGACTCAGGCCGTATCACGATCACAATGCAGCCAGCGTTAGGCCTTTTGTGCTGGAAACTTTGTCGGCAGGTGCAGCTATCGCGCTGATCTCTGATGCCGGTATGCCAATGGTAAATGATCCCGGCTACAAACTGGTGCGCGATTGTATACAACAAGGTATATCGGTTGATGTGATTCCCGGTCCAACTGCTCCTGTGACGGCACTGGCGCTTTCGGGTTTGCCAACTGACCGTTTCATGTTTGCGGGCTTCCTGCCTGCCAAGGCAGCAGCACGGATTGAGGCTTTGAATGGGCTCGCAATTGTACAGTCCACGATTGTGGTGTTTGAGTCGACGGCTCGCATCGAAGCTACGCTTGCTGGCATTGAACAGGTAATGCCTGCACGGCAGGTTGCCGTGGCTCGTGAGATGACCAAACTGCACCAGGAAGTGCTGCGTGGTACGGCAAGTGAAATCAGGGCCGGGCTCGCCCACCGTCCGCCACTGAAAGGTGAAATCACCATAGTCATCGACGCGCCCTGCCAGCAACAGGCAATTTCCGATGACGAACTACAACAACAGCTAGTCAAACTCTTGAAGGATCATCCTGCAAGCAAGGCAGCGACCATACTGGCTAAACAGACCGGCAGACCTAAATCACAGATCTATGATCTTGCTGTGGGTCTGAAGGGAAGACCTTGATGAAGCGAGCAGAATCGTCCCGGCAAAAGGCTGAGCAGCTTGGCCGGACAGCTGAAGTGCGTGCTGCAGTAATGCTGCGGCTGAAGGGTTGGAGGATTCTCGCCCAACGCTGGAAGTGCAAGGTTGGCGAAGTCGATCTGATTGTCCGTCGGGGCAATGTTGTCGCATTTGTTGAGGTCAAGGCACGGGCAGATGCAGCCAGCGCTCTGGGCTCAGTTGGTGCGCACCAGCGCCGCCGTATAGTGGCCACAGCCAGGCAATGGCTGGCTGAAAACCCAGCTGCTGAACAATGTGATTGCCGTTTTGACATTGTGCTGATCACGCCGTACCAGTGGCCGCAGCATCTGGCCAATGCATATGGCGCAGACGATCAATAGGCGAAACGGAGTGCTTCCAACATGGCGTTCAAAGTTGCAGTTCAGATGGATCCCATTGAGGGCATCGATATACGAGGTGATTCAACTTTTGCTCTTATGCTCGAGGCACAGGCGAGAGGCCATGAACTGTTTGAGTATCACGCAGACCGGTTGGCGTTGCGCGATGGCAATTTGACGGCCACCGGGTCAGATGTGCAGGTGCGCGACGAAGTTGGGCGGCATGTGGAAAAGCAGTCGGAGAAAACTGTGCGGCTGGACGAATATGATGTCGTGCTTATGCGGCAGGACCCACCGTTCGACATGAATTACATAACCTATACTCACATGCTGGAGGCCGTGCATCCGAAGACATTGGTAGTCAACGATCCGGCAGAAGTGCGAAATGCGCCGGAAAAGCTCTACGTGCTTCAATACACCGAATTCATGCCGCCGACCCTGATCTCGCGCGATCCAAGCAAACTGTCTGAATTTCGCGCGGAGCACGGTGACATCATCCTAAAACCACTATATGGCAATGGCGGCGCGGGGGTGTTTCGGTTGGCCCACGGAGATGAGAATTTTGCTTCGTTGATGGAGCTGTTCACCCAAAGCTTCAAAGAGCCGTTCATTGCTCAAAAATATCTGCCCGATGTTAGAAAAGGCGACAAACGCATAATTCTTGTGGAAGGCGAGGCTGTGGGTGCCATCAACCGGGTACCGGCCAGCGGCGAAACGCGATCCAACATGCATGTTGGCGGAAGACCTGAACCAAGTGAACTCACTGACCGCGAACGCGATATCTGTGCAGCAATCGGGCCGGCACTGAAAGAGCGCGGCCTTATCTTCGTTGGCATTGATGTAATCGGTGGCTACATGACCGAAATCAATGTGACATCGCCCACTGGTATTCGTGAGGTAAAGAAGTTTGGCGGCGCCGATATCGCTGGTCTCTTGTGGGATGCCATAGCGGCACGGCGCGCACCCCGCTAATTTCGTTCCCTAAATGTTCTTGACGGAACAAGCTTGACGTGTAAGCTTGCCATAAGTCAATTTGGGGCAGTGCCATGGTTTCACGCGTAGCAACAGTAGCCTTTAAGGGCATTGAGGCAGTGCCGGTCGATGTGCAGGTACATATGGCTTCAGGCATTGTGTCATTTGCCATTGTAGGCTTGGGTGACAAGGCAGTGGCCGAGAGCAAGGAACGTGTCCGCGCAGCCTTGGCTGCCATTGGCCTCGCGCTGCCGGCTAAGCGCATTACCGTAAATCTGGCTCCGGCAAACCTGCCAAAAGAGGGCAGTCATTTCGACTTGCCTATCGCAATGGCGCTGATGAGCGCCATGGGGGTATTGCCTGCCGACGCGGTGGGTCAGTATGTCGTGTTGGGCGAGCTGTCACTGGATGGCACGGTGGAGCCTGTGTCTGGCACTCTGCCTGCCGCCATGACAGCCAATGCCCGTGATCTGGGGTTGGTGTGTCCTGAAGCATGCGGCGGCGAAGCGGCCTGGGCCTCAGATGACATGGATATACTTGCTGTCAACTCGCTAATTCAGGTTTTGAACCATATGAAGGGTACGCAGGTTCTGACCCGCCCCAAACCGGGTATCGCTGCGCATCACGTTGCCCTGCCTGATTTCCGGGATGTCAAGGGTCAGGAGGTTGCCAAGCGCGCACTTGAGGTGGCTGCGGCTGGCGGACATCACATGCTGATGGTAGGGCCACCAGGCGCGGGCAAGTCCATGCTGGCTTCACGCCTGCCATCCATTCTGCCTCCCATGGATCCGGGGGAAATGCTTGAAGTATCGACCATCGCTTCGGTAGCAGGTGAATTACGTAACAAGGGCGTGTCCAGAGTTCGTCCTTACAGGAACCCACACCACTCAGCTTCGCAGGCAGCCCTCGTCGGAGGCGGGCACCGGGCTTTGCCGGGTGAGATGGTATTGGCTCATAACGGCGTATTGTTCCTTGATGAGTTGCCAGAGTTTCAACCGCGGGCGCTGGAAGCATTGCGTCAGCCAATGGAAACCGGTGAAGCGGTCATTGCACGTGCCAATCATCACATTTCCTATCCATCCCGGTTTCAATTGGTTGCCGCAATGAACCCTTGCAAATGCGGCATGGCTGGAGATCCCGGTCACGTCTGCAAGCGCGGTGCAAAATGTGTAACGGACTACCAGGCGCGCATATCCGGGCCGTTGCTTGATCGCATTGATATACAGATTGAGCTGGCGGCTGTATCTGCTGCAGACCTCACATTGCCGCCGCCTGCTGAAGGATCCGCCGAAATTGCTGCGCGTGTGGCAACTGCCCGGGACATCCAGCGAAATCGTTTTGAAGCGATCGGAAAACCTGGCCTGCGCACCAACGCTCAATTGGACGGGGCAGAGCTGGAGGAACTTGCCAAGCCTGATCCTCAGGGCCTTTCGTTGCTGCATGACGCTGCCAGCACCATGAAGCTTTCTGCGCGGGGATATCACCGGGTACTGCGGCTGGCACGTACGCTTGCGGACCTTGACGGCATTGAAACAGTGGCCCGTCTTCACGTGGCAGAAGCAATCAGTTACCGGCAGAAACTGGCCAGTTTTCAGTTGGCAGCCTGAACCCGGCATTCAGCGTGGTTAAAGCATTCTTGCCGCAATCGATAGAACTCTTGCTATTTTGCTAGTCCAGCACTAATCGCAGCCGTGCCAATATTCCTCGTTGGATGACATGCCATCGGGGAATACGTGTGGTGGACAAGCAAGACACGGCAAAGCATGACAGGCGGGACAAACCGCGGTCGATGAGTGCGAATGCATTGAAAGCCCGAGTCGATCTTTTCGTTCGACTGGGTGCATCACTGTCAGTGCTAGTCGTGGCAATAAATGTTGCCGCGTTTGTGTTCGAAATTACCAGCTTGCAAATTCCCGGTCGTGCACTGCTCGGGATGCTGATTGCATTTCTGTCGCTCGGCTTTTTGCACATCTGGCATCTGACCAACAAGCAACTGGCCGACCTGCAGGTGGCATTGTCTCAATTGCACAAGGCACGAAGTGAGGCTGATGAGGCAAACCAGGCAAAATCACGATTCCTGGCTACCGTTTCACACGAGCTGCGAACTCCCATGAACGGTGTCATGGGGATGACAGGGTTGTTGCTGGATACCAGGCTCACTGATGAACAACGCAGCTATGCCGAGGCGGTCGAGGTTTCCAGCCGATCCCTTCTTTCAATAATTGACGAATTGCTCGACGCCGCAAAAGCTGAGTCTGGTGAAATGACCATAGTGCAGGCGCCATTTGATCTTTGTGAATTGGTAGAGAGCAGTGTTGAGCTACTTGCCTCTCGAGCGCATGCAAAGGGTATTGAAATAGGTTGTCATGTTTGCCCAATGCTTGGAGGGTCGGTTTATGGTGACAAGAAACGACTTCAGCAAGTCATCATGAATATTGCCGGCAACGCCATCAAGTTCACCTCAAGTGGTAGCGTTTGCATTCACGTCTCCAGGCTCAACCGGAGTGGAATGGTCGAGTTTGGTATTTCCGACACTGGTCATGGAATACCGGAGGAGGAATTGAAATCTGTTTTCGACCGTTTTGTGCAGTCTTCACTACCACAGAATCAGGCAGCGGGTGGTACCGGATTGGGACTTTCAATCTCGCGCTACTTGGTTGACCTGATGGGTGGCGAAATTGATGTGCAAAGCATTTTGGGGGAAGGGTCCAGCTTCCGATTTTCAATTGATTTGCCCGAAATAGAATCCCAGCAGACTCCCAGTCACAAGCCAGCGAGAACTGCAACTGCCAGCACGCAACCGTTGTCGAACTGCCGTGTCATATTGCTTGCGTCAGAGGGAGCAACCCGAACCGTTTTGGAGACATATCTGAACGGTTGGGGTGCGGAATGCGAGACTCTGGATGCAAGTCAGATGGACCGGCTGGAGGAATCGGTCAACGATTCCTGCAAGCAAACGGGACGAGCGGTCCTAATGATAGACACCGCCGCATGTTCCGGCATTGATGAAGTTGCGAGACTGATGCATGCATACTGTGAAAAGCTTGAGATCTGGGTAATCTTGCGCCCCGAGGACCGGCGTCTTTACAAATGGGTCATGGACGACGCCAGAGTACACTATCTCCTCAAACCGGCACGACGGTCCACCATTTTGGCCCAATTGCTTGAAGAAGCCACCCATATGACAAGGCCGGTACGGTCATTGCGCAAGACGGCTGAGAAATTGCGTCGTGTGGATACGGAAGAACGGCTTAAGGTGATGCTCGTAGAAGACAATCGCATAAACATGCTGCTGGCCACCAACATCCTCAAGGCCGATGGACACGATGTCGCACACTTTGCCAGTGGCTCCGAAGCAGTCAGTGAGATTGAACGCAATATCGCCGACACCGGTAGTGTCAATCACGACATCATTCTGATGGATATCTTCATGCCTGGCATTGATGGGCTGGAGGCGGCACGGAAGATCCGCGCGATGGAAAGCCGGCAGGGCTTGCGCCACCGTGTACCAATACTTGCGATGACTGCCAACTCAAGCCAGGATGACCAGCATAAATGTCTGGACGCAGGGATGGATGGATACCTGGCGAAGCCGTTTGATCGAAATGATCTGCAATTGGCAATACTGCAACTGACAGGCGCCAACCGGGCCGCCTAGCAAGGCGCTTCGCTGTGGATGGGTTTCATTGTCTCGGCGACGACCTGCAATCTGATGAAGTAGTGTTCAACTACCATGACGAATGCCACCAAGCCCAACCAGAACAGCAAACCCGCATCTGCGTCTACGAGAGACAAGATGACACCGATGATGGCGCAATATCTGGAGATCAGGAAGGCAAATCCGGAAAGCCTGCTGTTCTACAGAATGGGTGATTTCTACGAGTTGTTTTTTGAAGATGCGGAAGTGGCATCTGCTGCACTGGGTATAGCACTTACCAAACGCGGCAAACATTTGGACCAGGACATACCTATGTGCGGTGTGCCTGTGCATGCGGCGGATGACTACCTGCAAAGACTGATCAAGCTTGGCCACAAGGTGGCGGTTTGCGAACAGACGGAAGATCCGGCCGAGGCAAAGAAGCGCGGCTCCAAGTCGGTAGTGCGCAGGGAAGTAGTGCGCCTGGTTACGCCTGGCACCTTGACCGAGGAAAACCTGCTTCAGGCAGGGCGCAACAATTTTCTTGCCTGTCTGGCCCGCAACCGTGCTGATAGCGCATTGGCTCTGGCGTGGCTCGATATGTCCAGTGGGGATTTCTCAGTAACAAAAGTCACCCCTGTTACGGTTGTCTCTGAACTTGCGCGAATTGAGCCATCCGAACTGTTGATGCCAGATGCGTTACTGGGCGATGGCGAAATGTCGCTGGTGCTAGAAGACTCCCGTACCAGCATTACTCCGATACCTGCGTCAAAATTTGACTCGATCGCATGTACGACCAGGCTAATTGAACACTTCCAGATCGCCTCACTGGATGCATTCGGAAATTTTGACAAAGCCGCCGCCAGCGCCGCTGGCGCACTGCTTGACTATGTGCTGCTCACCCAGGTTGGTAAGGTACCAAGTCTGCGCCCGCCTCGCATTGTTGAACCCGGCCGCATTGTCCTTATTGATGCTGCAACGCGCGGCAATCTTGAGATTGTCCGGACGCTTGCAGGCGAACGCAAGGGCAGTCTTCTCGCCTGTGTGGACATGACCGTTACCGGTCAGGGCGGACGCCTGCTTTGTGATCGCTTGTCGGCACCGGTCACTGATGTTGGCGAGATTGTAGCCCGTCATGACGCAGTCGAAGCCTTGCTGGACGAAGTCGATGGCGCGGTATGCGACAGAGTAAGGGCTGCACTGAAGACGGCGCCGGACATGACCCGGTCGCTGGGTCGACTGAGCGTTGGTCGGGGCTCGCCACGCGACCTTGCTGCAATCGGTGCCGGCATAATGCTGGCAGCGGAACTATCAGCGCAGTATGTGCATCGGAACGGCATAGATCCCTGGCCGGCAAAACTTGCCAACATCTGGGCCGCACTTGCCCTGGCCGATACGTCCTTTGCTGAAGAACTGCGCGCGACATTGTCGGAAGAACTACCCGCAACCACGCGAGATGGCGGATTCATTCGACATGGCGCCAATATGGAGCTGGACGAAAGCCGGGCGCTACGTGACGAAAGCCGAAAGGTTATCGCAGGATTGCAGACAAGTTATGCTGACGCGACAGGATTGAAATCGCTCAAGATCAAGCACAACAACATGTTGGGCTACTTCATCGAGTTGAACCAGCTCTCGGGTGAACAGTTGCTTGGGGCCAATCATGCAGGCCAGTTCATTCATAGGCAAACCATGGCCAATGCGATGCGCTTTACCACCACTGAACTAGCCGGTCTGGAGCAGAAGATTTCCCTTGCTGCTGACCGGGCGCGCAGCATTGAACTTGCCATGTTTGAAGCAATGGCCGAGGCGACAAGGCAGCGTGCCGCCATGTTGCACACGCTGTCCGATGCATTGGCTGAACTCGATGTCTATAGCGCACTTGCGGAACTTGCATCACGCCATGACTATGTACGTCCACACATGGATGACTCGCGCTGCTTTGATATTCGTGCTGGCCGCCATCCGGTAGTGGAAGCAGCGCTTCGTAGCCAATCTTCAGGTAGTTTCGTTCCAAATGACTGCGACTTGTCTGCCATAGAGAAGGATGAAACAGGTGACCCCACCCGGCACATCTGTATCCTGACCGGACCTAACATGGCCGGCAAGTCCACCTTCCTTCGCCAGAACGCAATCATCGCGTTGCTGGCCCAGATGGGAGGCTTCGTACCGGCGCAGTCTGCTCGCATTGGCGTGGTAGATCGCATCTTTAGCCGCGTCGGTGCTGCTGATGATCTGGCTCGCGGGCGGTCCACCTTCATGGTCGAAATGGTCGAAACGGCGACCATATTGAATCTGTCAACCGACCGATCCTTGGTTATTCTTGACGAAATCGGTCGCGGTACAGCCACTTATGATGGGTTGTCAATTGCCTGGGCATGTGTCGAGCACCTGCATGAAGTGAACCGCTGTCGCGCTCTATTCGCTACGCATTTCCACGAGCTTACTGCTCTGTCATCGCGACTTGAAAGAGTGAAAAACGCAACCGTAAAGGTGCGTGAATGGGAAGGTGAGGTAATCTTTTTGCACGAAGTGACACCCGGTGCCGCGGATCGTTCCTACGGCATTCAGGTCGCACGCCTTGCCGGACTGCCATCAAGCGTAATTGGCCGGGCTTCTGAAGTCCTAGAACTGCTGGAAGAAAGTGAACGCAAGAATCCCGGGGGCAATTTGATTGATGATCTGCCCTTGTTTTCCGTGCCGGCGGTTACGACACAGCGATCTGCCGCCAGCAACCCATCGGCACTGGTAAATCGGTTGAAAGACGTTCTGCCTGATGAGTTGAGCCCGCGTGATGCGCTCGAGGTGATTTATGAGTTGAAAGCACTGGCTGCAGATCAGGACAAACGCTAGGTTGTTTTCACTGCGGATTTTTATCCTTTCCACCGGGTTGACATGGAATGCCGGCGAGCAACAAGACAGCACAAGAAGATTGGGGTGACCCTGGCTATAATTTGGCCAGCATACCGCATTCGCTGAGAGTTCTGGCAGATGAACATGGACTGGAGGGATCGCATTTTCGGCCGGCGGCGCTGAAATATCTCAAGCATCTCATAGCCAAGTCGCGCAAAGGTGAAGAAAAGCGCCTGACAGAGACCGGCAAAGGCAAGGAATGCGCACAGCGACTTTCCCGGTTGCAGGATACCTTGATTGCCGCGCTGTATGAATTTGCCTCCACGGCCATCTATGCAGCGAGCAATCCGTCAGCTGCTGAACGCATTGCGGTGGTTGCAGTAGGCGGATATGGCCGAGGTGCACTGGCACCTGGTTCGGACATCGATCTCTTGTTTCTGCTGCCCTACAAACAAACGCCATGGGGGGAAAGCGTCGTCGAGTACATGTTGTACTTCCTTTGGGATCTTGGATTCAAGGTCGGCCACGCTACCCGCTCAGTTGACGACTGTATACGCTTGGTGCGCACTGACACGACGATCATGACTTCAGTTCTGGAAGCACGCTTCATCTGCGGTCACACGCCGTTGTTTGACGACTTGCAGTCCCGTTACGGCAGGGACATTCTGGCGCAGGATCAGCGGCAATTCATCGCTGACAAGCTGGCAGAGCGTGATGAGCGACACCGCCGGGCAGGAGAATCGCGATATCTGGTGGAGCCGGACGTTAAAGACGGCAAGGGAGGGATGCGCGACCTGCACACCTTGTTCTGGATTGCCAAGTTTGTTTACGGCACACGTTCGGCAAGGGAGCTCAACAAGTCTGGTCTGTTTACCCGCAAAGAACAGAACCGCTTCATCAAGTGTGAAGATTTTCTCTGGGCCGTGCGATGCCATCTGCATTTCATGACCGGGCGCGGGGACGACCGGTTGGGTTTCGATAAGCAGGCTGAACTGGCAACCAGGCTAGGTTACTCCGCACATGGTGGCATGAAGTCGGTCGAGCGTTTCATGAAGCACTACTTCCTCATTGCAAAGGATGTTGGAGACCTGACCCGCATCATGTCTGCGGTGCTGGAGTCGCAGCATATCAAGAAAGCGCCAAGCATGAGTGAACTGTTTGGCCGTTTTCGGCGTCGCTCGATAAAGCTTGATGATGAAGGCCTGTTTGTGATCGAGGCTGGTCGCATGAAAGCAAGAGAGGACGACATATTCGAGCAAGATCCAGTTGCCATGATGCAGCTGTTTCGTGTGGCGGAGCGAAACAATCTGGCCATTCATCCGCATACCTTGCGCCTGGTGCGCCGGGCGCGCCGCGGCATCAACAAGCACATGCGGAACGATCCGGTAGCCAATCAGTTGTTTCTAGATGTTCTCACAAAATCACGCGATCCCGAGGCCGTTCTAAGGCGCATGAGTGAAGCCGGCGTGCTCGGACGCTTCATACCCGAGTTTGGCCGCATCACTGCGCTCATGCAGTTCAACATGTACCACCACTTCACCGTGGACGAGCATCTGATCCGGGCGGTTGGCATCCTGTCGAAGATTGAACAAGGCATGCTGAAAGAGGATCATCCGCTCGCCAGTGGCATTATTGGAGGGGTGGTTTCGCGTCGCGTTCTGTATGTCGCTGTGTTGCTTCACGATATTGCAAAGGGCCGCAAGGAAGATCATTCAATTGCCGGAGCGCGGGTGGCGCGTTCGTTGTGCGCGCGCCTGGGCCTTAACAAGTCTGAAACAGAAACGGTTGAATGGCTGGTGCGCTATCACTTGCTGATGAGTGAGACCGCTCAAATGCGGGACCTGTCAGACTATAAGACTATCGCTGATTTTGCCGAGATCGTACAGAGCCCGGAGCGGCTGCGCCTGCTGCTGGTTTTGACTGTCGTTGATATCCGGGCGGTTGGACCGGGAGTATGGAACGGGTGGAAAGGGCAGTTGCTGCGCACGTTGTTTGCCGAAACAGAGCCGCACCTGTCAGGTGGGCACACTTCGATCTCTCGAACTGACCGTATAGAGAGCGCCAGGCAGGCCTTCGCTGATGCAATGCGGGACTGGAGCAAGGCGCACGTCGGGGCTTATCTGGCCAGACACTATGATGCATATTGGTACACCGTTGGTATTGATCAGCAGGTGTTAGATGCACAGCTTATTGATCGCGCTGACAAATCCGGCGAAACCGTAGCGTTCGATGTGCGCATGGACCAGTTTGCTGCGATTACCGAACTGACAGTTTACGTACCTGATCACCCGCGCTTGCTGGCGCTGCTGACAGGAGCATGCGCAGCGGCCGGAGCCAGTATTGCAGGGGCAAAGATCTTCACAACTACCGATGGGATGGCGCTAGACACTCTCCTTATTCCGCATGAGTTTGAAGATGCCGAAGATGAACGACGCCGCATCGACAGAATCATTGTCTTGGTGCGTCAGGCTTTTGCCGGAGAGATTCAACTGCGCCAGGCAGTTGCAGCCGCATCCAGACCGAAGGGTCGTATCAAGGCGTTCACTGTCGAGCCGCAGGTGATCATCTCGAACGACACCTCAAATCGCTTTACTGTAATTGAAATTGCCGGTCTCGACCGGGTCGGCCTGCTGTTCAAGTTGACCGACAGCCTGTTTCGCCTCAACCTGAACATTGCCTCGGCACAGGTCACGACTTTTGGCGAGCGTGCGGTTGACGTATTCTATGTTACCGATCTGCTGGGTCAGAAAATCACATCCAGAGCGCGGTTGAATTCCATCGAGGAAAGTCTCATGAGTGTGCTGCAAGCCGGAGCGGCACAAGAGGAAGCTGCCTGAAATCTGCCGTCTTGTTCAGACATCAGTGCCATCCTATTACTAGGGTCCAGTCTGATTCACCGTCACAACTCGAAAGTTGCATTGGACCGCTATGGCCCTGTTGAAATCCGCATCTACCGTTGCCGGCATGACCCTGATAAGCCGTGTTCTGGGGTTTGTTCGCGACATGTTGATGGCCAGCACCATCGGCACTGGACTGGTAGCAGATGCTTTTGTAGTTGCATTTCGGTTTCCCAACCTATTTCGCCGGCTGTTTGCTGAAGGCGCGTTCAATGCCGCCTTTGTGCCACTCTTTGCCCGCCAGCTTGAGGGCGAAGGCCACGATGCAGCTACGCGTTTCGCCGAGGAGGTTCTCGCCATTTTGCTGGTCTTCCTGTTGGGCCTGTCGTCTCTTGCCATGCTGGCAATGCCGCTGATTGTCTATGTGTTGGCTCCGGGGTTTTCTGATGATCCGGAGAAACTGGATCTGACCGCGCAGCTCACCCGCATAGCGTTCCCCTATCTGACCTTCATGTCGCTGGTGGCGCTCGTCGGCGGGATACTGAATTCTCTGCACCGGTTCACTGCTGCTGCAGCCGCACCCATCATACTGAATGTGGTTATGATCGGAGTGCTTGGTCTTGTAACATTTTCTGGGTGGGGTGCCGAACCGCGTACCGGCTATGCGCTGGCATGGGGCGTCAGTGCTGCAGGCGTTCTGCAGTTCCTGATGTTGTGGATTGTCATGAACCGGGTTGGCGTATCTCTGAAGCTGCGAAAGCCTGCCCTCACACCCGGCGTCAGGCGGTTGGTTACCCTGGGTATTCCGGGCCTCATTGCCGGCGGCATTACCCAGATCAATCTGCTGATATCCACCATGATTGCCTCAATGCAGGATTCAGCCGCTTCCTGGTTGTACTATGCAGATCGTATCTACCAGTTGCCGCTTGGAGTCATAGGAATTGCCATTGGCGTTGTGCTGCTGCCGGAGCTTGCCCGCCGCTTGCGAGCGGATGACAAGATTGGCGTGCAGTCCAGTCAGAACAGGGCACTGGAAGTATCGATGTTGCTAACAGTGCCAGCAGCTGTCGCTTTGATGGCTATCCCGCACCCGGTTATCCACGTCCTGTTTGAGCGCGGCGCCTTCAGTTTAGAAGATACACGAGCTACAGCAATTGCCTTGGCAGTTTTTGCTGCTGGTCTGCCAGCCTTTGTCATGATCAAGGTTTTTTCACCTGCATATTTTGCCCGCGAAGATACCCGTACCCCCATGTGGTTTGCGCTGATATCGGTACTGGTCAATATTGTAGGTGCTCTAGTTCTGTTTCAGTTTATCGCTTTTGTCGGTGTGGCGCTGGCAACCACAATTGCGGGCTGGATCAATGCGCTTTTGCTGGCGGTGACGCTCACAAGGCGGGGCGATTTTATCATGGATGAAAGGCTGAAGTCTGCGCTGCCGCGAATTTTGGGCGCTAGCCTGATCATGGGCGCTTTGCTGCTCGGTATTATCCATTTTGCGGGCCATGCCTTTGATGGCGACGTCATGCTCATATTGCGTTTGTTGTTGTTGGGCGCAGTTGTGGCACTGGGTATGGCAGTTTACTTCGTCATCTTATGGGCGACTGGTGGCTTGAACCTGAAGGCGCTCAAGCAATCGTTCAGTCGGAAGGCCTAATGGTTCTTGTGAGCAGGCGCTGGTTGCGGCATATACCCCCGCGAACAGTCTGATCGCCCGAAGTCCATGGAGCACCAGAAACCATGTCCAAAGCCACCCCGCGTGTATTCTCCGGAGTTCAACCTACCGGCAACCTTCATCTTGGCAACTATCTTGGCGCCATTAAGAGGTTCGTCGAGATGCAGTCTGCCTACGAGTGCATCTATTGCGTCGTGGATTTGCATGCAATTACCCAGGATCGGTCGGTCTGGGGCGGGCCACAAGCGCTGGCCCACTCGACACGTGAGGTAACCGCCGCGTATCTGGCCGCCGGCATCAATCCTGCGGCGCACATTGTGTTCAATCAGTCGCAAGTGGCAGCCCATTCGGAATTGGCCTGGATCTTCAATTGCGTGGCCCGTGTAGGCTGGCTCAATCGCATGACACAGTTCAAGGACAAGGCTGGCAAGAACCGCGAAAATGCGTCTGTAGGTCTATACGCTTACCCCAATTTGATGGCGGCCGATATTTTGGCTTATCGTGCCACTCATGTTCCGGTTGGCGAGGACCAGAAGCAACATCTGGAGCTTACTCGTGATATCGCGCAGAAATTCAACATTGATATGGCTGACGCCTGTACAGAAGCAGGCTACCCAGATGGCTTCTTTCCGTTGCCGGAGCCACTCATAATGGGACCGGCCACGAGGGTCATGTCGTTGCGTGATGGAGCAGCGAAAATGTCAAAATCAGACCCATCCGACTTGTCGCGTATCAATCTCACCGACGATGCCGATACCATCAACAAGAAGATTCGCAAGGCCAAGACTGACCCGGACGCGCTGCCGGAATCTGTAGAAGCCCTCAAGGATCGTCCAGAAGCGGCCAATCTGCTTGGCATCTATGCTGCATTGGAAGACACAACGCTGGAACAGGTTGTTGACCGATTTGCCGGTCAGCAGTTTTCAAACCTCAAGCAGCAACTTGCTGATCTGGCCGTTGTCAAATTGGCACCCATAGCAACCGAGATGCAGAAGCTCATGGCAGACCAGGCTCATATTGATGCCGTTCTGAAGGACGGTGCAGAACGCGCCCGCGCCATTGCTGAGCCTGTCATGCAGGATGTTCACCGCATAATGGGTTTTGTACGCTAGCCCCCGCTCGAGCATATTTGTGCCGAAGTAATCTGGAATAGTTCCAGAAAACGTATATATGTAGATGGCAGGCCCTGAAGCACAATTCAGCTGTTCATGATGCAGGAGATCAAAAGGCAATGTTCATTCAAACGGAAGCGACCCCGAATCCGAGCACTTTGAAGTTCATTCCCGGTAAACCGGTTGTCGATGGAGACCCGCGCGATTTTCGTTCAGCAGCCGATGCTACCGCATCGCCATTGGCAGAACGCCTGTTTTCAGTTGACGGTGTTGAAGGTGTTTTTCTGGGCGCTGATTTTATCACCGTTACCAAGACCGAAGGTGAATGGCAGCATCTCAAGCCGGCGGTACTGGGTGCCATCATGGAGCACTATATGTCCGGCGCTCCTGTTCTGCGTAGTGACGGTGGTCCTGTCCTGGCAGAAGAAGGTGAATATGCCGAGGCTGATGAGCAGATCGTCACTACCATTAAAGAGTTGCTGGACACGCGCGTTCGTCCGGCTGTGGCCCAGGATGGCGGAGACATTACCTTCCATGGTTTCAAGGAGGGTGTAGTGTACCTGCACATGAAAGGTGCCTGCGCCGGCTGCCCGAGTTCAACGGCGACCTTGAAACACGGCATTGAAAATCTGCTTCGCCACTTCATTCCCGAAGTAAGTGAAGTACGCCCCGTCTGAAGCGCACTGATCAGAAAACATGAGCCCGGGAGCGGGCCTGCCGCATGATTGTATTGAGTATGGATACGGCCCATGCGGCCTGCTCGGTTTGTGTTTTTGACACCGATGCCGCAAAGCCACTTGCAGACATCTCTGAGCCCATGCAGAAGGGGCATGCTGAGCGCCTCTCCGGCATGGTTGATGAGGCCATGCGATTGGGCGGTGTCAAATACACCGAAGTTGACCGTCTTGCAGCGTGTTCCGGGCCCGGCACTTTCACAGGCGTGCGTATTGCATTGTCATTTGTTCGCGGTCTCGCACTAGTTTTGAAGGTGCCTGCAGTTGGTGTGACGACTTTCGCTGCTTTGTCAGAAGCCGCCCGTCCGTTGGTAGGAGGTCGGCGTTTGTGGATCGTTCAGGATGCCAGGCGTGGTGAAGTCTACATGCAGGGCTTTGCATCGGACGGATCTATATCCGGCCATGCCTGCGCGCTCAAGATTTCTGATGCCGCGGCACAACTGGGGAAACAAACCGGTTGCATTGCCGGGTCCGGAGCAAGTCTGCTGGAATTGCCGTCCACCATTGAGGTCATAGGGATGCAGGCTGTACCTGATGCGGCCATCATTGCACGTTTGGCTGCAAACAACCTGGACCCTCCCGAACCGTTCTACTTGCGGGCTCCTGACGCAAAGGCGCAAACACCGTTGGTGCGGCATGAACCAGGCAACATCGCAATTGAAAATGTCTTGCCCGTCCACTCTTCGTTGCTTTCGGCAATGCATCGGCAATGCTTCGACGTGGAATGGGAAGATGGCGCGATCAGTTCAATGCTGGCGATGCCGGGTACTGCTGCACTGATGGCCATTGAGCGTGTCGGCAATGATGCCTTCCCGTGCGGTTTCGTCATGTATCGCGTGGCGGCTGACGAAGCAGAAATACTTACGCTGGCTGTGCTGCCTAGCAGACGCCGTCGGCGTGTAGGCCACAGGCTGATGCAGTCAGTCGAGGCATGTGTTCGTCAGGCCGGTGTAACGCGCCTGTTTCTGGAGTTTGCCAGCAGCAACGAGGCGGCAGCGAACCTCTATGCAAATCTTGGTTTCGAACCCGCCGGTAAGCGCAAGGCTTATTACCGCAACGCTGATGGGACTTCTCATGACGCCATTACCGCTGTATTGAACGTGACCGCTAGATGATGAAGGGATATCCGCTGATGGCTGAGCAGCCTCAGACAAAGCCGCACAGCAACACTTCGAAGGTATTCATCAAGACCTATGGGTGTCAGATGAATGTTTACGACAGTGAGCGTATGGGTGAGGTATTGCGCGAGCGCGGATTTGTAGAGACACATACTCCCGATGATGCTGATCTCGTTATTCTCAACACCTGCCACATCCGTGAAAAAGCTGCCGAGAAGGTCTATTCTGAACTTGGTCGATTGCGTCGCCTGAAGGACAGGGCGAAACCGGACATGAAGATTGCCGTTGCCGGTTGTGTGGCCCAGGCGGAGGGTGAGGAAATAGTGCGCCGTGCACCGGTGGTCGACCTTGTCTTTGGTCCCCAGACCTATCACCGTCTGCCCCAGCTTCTGGATCAGCATGGCAAGACCGGCGAGGCAATCGTTGAGACTGAATTGCCGGTAAATGAGAAGTTTGATGCACTTGATGCGCCTGCCCGCAGGCAAATCAAGCGCGGCGTTGTTGCCTTTCTCACAGTACAGGAGGGTTGTGATAAATTCTGTTCCTTCTGTGTGGTGCCCTATACCCGAGGTGCTGAGTTTTCGCGTCCGGCGAGCCGAATTCTTGCGGAAGCGAAACAATTGGTTGAGGGTGGCGTGCGTGAAATCACGCTGTTGGGTCAGAATGTCAACGCATGGCATGGCGACGGGTTGAGTGGCCAGGAATGGACACTCGGGCATTTGCTGGGCGAGTTGTCGGCCATCAAAGGGTTGGAACGGTTGCGATATACCACCAGCCACCCCCGTGATATGGACGCAGCGTTGATTGCCTCTCATGGGCAAAACCCCAAGGTCATGCCCTATTTGCACCTGCCGGTGCAGGCGGGTTCAGACGCAATTCTCAAGGCGATGAACCGGAAGCATACCGCTAAGGAATATCTGAAACTGGTAGACCGCATTCGCAAATCACGTCCCGACATTGCGCTTTCATCTGACTTTATCGTTGGCTTCCCCGGCGAGAGTGACGAAGATTTCGAGGCAACCATGTCACTCGTGCGTGAGGTCAAGTACGCGCAGGCCTTTTCGTTCAAGTATTCGCCAAGACCCGGTACTCCTGCTTCGGCCAATGAGCACCAGGTATCGGAACACACAAAGTCGCAGCGCCTTGCCCGGTTGCAGAAGCTGCTCGCGGAACAGCAAAGTGAGTTCAACCAGGCCTGTACTGGTCGCGTGTTGGATGTGCTGCTTGAAAAACCCGGCCGACTGGAAGGCCAGCTGATTGGCAGATCGCCCTATCTGCAATCTGTATTCATTGATGCGGGCGACCGGGAGATTGGTGATATTGTAAAGGTGCACATCGAAAGCGTGGGGCCAAACTCATTGACCGGTCACATGGTTGATGCACAAAGAGGTTTGTGATGTGCTTTCAGTTTAGCAACACCGAATCAGGAGAACTGCACCTTTGACATCACGCATTGCCCAGCCAAAGTCTGCGGCCCGGCGCAAGAATCTCGCTGCTGAAGCAGCGCGAGGCAATACCATCCTTTCCTTTGACGATAATCGTTTGCTGATGATGGTTTTTGGCGAACATGATGAGCACCTGCTCCTGATCGAGGATAGGCTGGGAGTTGATATAACACCTCGTGGCAACAAGGTTGCAATACACGGTTCGCAAGGGGCGCTGGAGATGGCGCGTCAGGTTCTGGTGGAGTTGTACAGCCGTGCTCTGGAGGGTCTCGATTTGTCCAGGGGTGATGTGGAAGGCGCTCTTCGCATGGCAATGAGTCCGGTTGCTCTCGCTAAGGGTCCGGCCGAGGTTGCGGCGATTCGTACCCGCCGCAAGACCGTTACTGCACGATCACCCGGACAGAAGGTATATCTTGAGGCCATTGCGGCGAACGAGCTTGTCTTTGGTGTGGGTCCTGCCGGCACCGGCAAGACTTATCTTGCGGTAGTGTGCGCGGCTGCAGAGTTGATGGCGGGTCGGGTCGACCGTATAGTTTTGTCGCGTCCGGCGGTGGAAGCCGGTGAAAGGCTTGGTTTTCTGCCTGGCGACATGAAAGAGAAAGTCGATCCCTATCTTCGCCCGTTGTATGATGCGCTCTATGACGTCATGCCGCCTGAAGCGGTCATCAAGGGAATGAGCGACAACAGCATCGAAATCGCCCCGCTAGCGTTTATGCGAGGGCGCACGCTGTCATCTGCTTTCATCATTCTGGACGAAGCACAAAACACAACCCCGCAACAGATGAAGATGTTTTTGACAAGGCTTGGGGAAGGCTCGAGAATGGTGATCACCGGGGATCCGACGCAGGTTGACCTGCCGCCCGGCACGACATCTGGCTTGACCCAGGCTTTGGACTATCTCAAAGGCGTTGGCGGAATAGCCCAGGTGAAGTTCGACAAATCCGACATTGTGCGACATCAGCTCGTCTCGCGCATCGTTGAAGCGTATGAACGAGCGGGCTGGGAACCCGCAGCAAAGCCGCGAAACCCGTGATCATCGAGGTTGATGTTGATGATGAGGCTTGGTCGGTGCTTCCTGAGGCAAGCGATTTGCTGACCCGTGCGGCAGACGCCACCTTTGCGAGGCTTGCCCCGACGCACGGCGACAAGGTGCTTTCAATGAGCCTCACCACGGACGATGAAGTGGCTGAGCTTAATCACTTGTGGCGCGACAAGTCCGGACCCACAAATGTCTTGTCTTTTCCGGCCAACCCTGACATGCCACTGCCTCCAGGAGAGCCGCGCCCCTTAGGGGATGTGATTCTAGCTGCAGGAGTAGTCGGAACCGAGGCTGCGAAGCAGAACAAGGCACTTGCTGATCATACAGTACATCTTGCCGTTCATGGCATCTTGCACATAATGGGTTATGATCACCTCACTGATACACAGGCCGAAGAAATGGAAGCCCTTGAGATCAGTATTCTCGAAGGGTTGGGCATTGCCAATCCTTATGTATGACGGTATCTGGCCACAAGCGTGAGCCATCACAAGAAGGACGCCGGCCAAAACCCGGCAGGTCAAATGGACGAAGACCAATCTAGTGGGTCCCACAACGGGACCAGCTTCACAACTGAAGATAACAAGACCGAAAATCAGGGTTTTTGGCCGCGCATTAGGCGGTTTTTTGGCGCTGGCAAACAGGATTCTTCCTTGCGCGAAAGTCTGGAGGGAGTACTGGACCGTCACTCCGAAGAAGACGGGAATACAGCATTTCGCGCTGACGCCAAGTCGATGATGCTCAATCTCATAGAGTTTTCGGAGCTCAGGATTGATGATGTCATGGTGCCGCGTGCAGAGATTATTGGCGTTGAAGCAACCAGTTCGGTTTCTGAGCTCCTGGCCTGTTTTCTTGATGCCGGACACTCCCGCGTGCCGGTCTATTCAGAGACCCTCGATGAGCCAATCGGCATGTTGCACATCAAGGATTTTCTAGGTTGGTTGAATTCTTCAAGCCGCCAACGAGGCAAGAAGGCAAAAGGCAATGCTGGTGTTATGCCGATTATGTCTCTGACAGCTGCCGACCTGAAAGCCCAGGTCAAGGACCTGGGCATAACGCGTGAACTTTTGTATGTGCCTCCATCGATGCCCGCAGCCGACCTGTTGATCAAGATGCAATCGACCCATTCGCATATGGCTATTGTTGTAGACGAATATGGCGGCACTGACGGTCTGTGCACCATCGAGGATCTGGTCGAGGAAATTGTCGGTGACATTGCCGACGAGCACGATGAACAGGATGAGCTTGTAACGCGCAGTTCTGCAACAACCTGGCTGGCCGACGCCCGTCTTGAGATCAAGGATGCAGAAGAACTGCTGGAAGTTGAGCTGTTGCCTGAAGATGAGGAGGAAGAGGCAGACACAATTGGTGGCCTGATCTTCCATATGCTTGGGCGTGTCCCGGTGCGTGGCGAGTTGATTCGCCATCAGTCAGGGCTTGAGTTCGAGGTGATTGCCGCAGACCCGAGGAGGGTTCGCAAGGTGGTCATTCACACTGCGCCACGCACCCCAAAACAGCCTGACGAGAGCTGATCCCCGGTGCAGCATCAAGGCGTCATTCTGACCACTCAGCGGCTGTGGGTGAACTGTGTATTGGCGCTGTTGACAGGTGCGTTGGCCACGTTGTCTCTGCCGCCGTTTGATATTTGGCCAATTCTGCTCGTCTCGTATCCAGTACTCGTATGGTTGCTAGACGCGGTTGTGCAATCACATTTTTCAAGGCGCGGACGTGCGTGGTCCGGATTCGCCGTGGGTTGGTGCTTTGCGTTTGGATATTTCGTGCCGTCGCTATGGTGGATATCCGAAGCCTTTTGGGTGGAGCCGGAAAAGTTTGCGGCACTGATCCCGTTTGCAGTCGCTGGCTTGCCATCATATCTGGCAATTTACTGGGGCCTTGCTTGTGCCGCAGCTGCGTTGCTGTGGGCGCCGGGGGCAGGTCGGATTTTTTTGTTGGCAGCACTGATAGGCACTGGCGAGTGGTTGCGCGGTCATCTGCTCACCGGCTTTCCGTGGAACTTGCCCGGCTATGGAGTAATCTCTCTGGATGGCTTTGCGCAGGTTGCAAGTATCTTCGGAATTTACGGTCTCAGCGTGTTGACAGTTTTGCTGGCTGCATCTCCTGCAATGCTGTTGCGCAATGGCTCAATTGATCGTGCAGGCGTATTTCTGGTGTCTGGGTTCGCAATGGGTGCGCTTGCTGCAAACCTGTGGGGCAACCAGCAGATCGCGGCCTACAGCTCCGCAGCTGGCGAACCTCGACAGTCAGGCAGGTTGGTGCGAATTGTTCAGCCCAACATTCCGCAGACAGAGAAATGGAATCCTGAGAGCACGCAGGCGATAATCGACAAATACCTGAAAATGACAGCCCGTCCCTTTGCAGAGAAGCTGACTGAGCCACCGCTTGTTGTATGGCCTGAAAGCGCAATACCGAAACTTCTGGGCGAAGAAGATGTGTTGCGAGCAGAGATCATCGCCAGTCTGCCAGCCGGCTCAAGCCTTCTGACCGGCGGGTTGCACAGGCAAACCGGCGCCGATGGCACACAATCAATTTACAACGCGCTTCTGGCAATTTCACCGCAAGGCCGCATTGTTGCAAGACATGACAAGGTCCGGCTGGTTCCTTTTGGGGAGTTTCTTCCGTTTGGCTGGCTGCTTGAACCATTGGGTTTGCGCCAGCTGGTCAACCTGCCGCCGGGGTTTTCTCCGGGCATTGATGAAAGGGTGCTGAGTGTCCCGGGAGTGCCAAATTTTGCAGGCTTCATTTGCTATGAAGCCGTGTTTCCGCGCACATTGCCATACGAGGTCAGGCCTGCAATCCTGGTGAATGTGACGAATGACGCATGGTTTGGCACCTCTGGCGGCCCGCACCAGCATCTTGCCCACGCTCGCATGCGATCGATCGAGCAGGGTGTGCCGATGTTGCGCGCCGCCAACACAGGCATATCAGCCGTGATCAATCCGCATGGTTTGGTGTTGCGTCAGTTGGGTCTTGGCGACACTGGTGTAGTGGATGCATACTTGCCCGAACCGGCGCAGGCCACGGTCTATTCGCAAGTTGGCGACTATGCGCATCTGGTTCTTGTGTCGTTGATGATGATCGTTTACTTAGTTTGTAGACGGAGTAAGAAGTTTGCACAGTAGCACGATTCCTGGGGGGAGAGGCTGAATCTTCAATGCCTGAAGGCCGCAATGAAGCTTTCATGCCTGGTTACTGGACCTTGTTGGTGTGCTTGCAAAAAGGATGTCCTGGCTGGACAGCCATAATTGTGAGCGTTTTGATTTGGCCTAATCCGCTTGTATCGTAAGAGGCAAATGCTTGATGACAAACAAGTCCCCCAACCCAATTGATGTCCATGTAGGCAGCAGGTTGCGCATGCGGCGCATGCTGGTCGGAATGAGTCAGGAAAAACTTGGCGAACATCTCGACCTGACATTTCAACAGGTACAGAAGTATGAAAAAGGTTCCAACCGGATCAGCGCAAGCCGGTTATTTGATATGTCGCGCATTCTCGATGTTCCGGTGCAGTTCTTTTTTGACGAACTGAGCAACAGTTCTGCAACGCCTGGTTTCGCGGAAGCATCTGATACGTTTCAGATGACGGATTTCCTCTCAAGCCCCGATGGCGCCCAGCTGATCAGGGCTTTCTCTGAGATAAGGAACCTTGAAGTACGCAGGAAGATTATTGATCTGGTGAAATCACTTGCTGCATCCGACCAGCAATAAAGCCCGGTCTGGGCACTGCGTACGAGTCTGGGCCAATGACCTTGTTTCCCATTGTTTGGCAATGTTGTCTTGACGTGATGCCCCTGTCCTGACAAAAGGGCGGCCTATCAGCCGCTTGTGCATATAAAGAAATCTGCATATGACGGTTGCATACGGCCCACTTTGCGGAGTTATAGACCGATGGCGCGTCAAGACTATCTGTTCACCAGCGAATCTGTTTCTGAAGGCCACCCTGATAAAGTGTGTGACCGCATCTCTGACGAGATCGTCGATCTGGTCTACAAGGAAGCACGCAAATCAGGAGTCGATCCGTGGACCGTGCGGGTAGCTTGCGAAACCTTGACTACCACCAACCGGGTAATCATTGCCGGAGAGGTGCGGGTTCCCGAAACGCTGTTCAAGAAAGACAAGTCTGGCGCCGTAGTGAAGGATGGTGCCGGTAATCCTGTAATTGCACCCGGCCGCTTCCGTTCCGCGGCTCGCCGTGCCATTCGCTCGATCGGTTATGAGCAAGACGGTTTCCACTGGAAGACCTGCAAGGTTGAAGTGCTTCTGCACGCTCAGTCTGCCGACATTGCCCAGGGCGTGGATAACGCCGCCGACCGTCAGGGCGAGGAAGGCGCAGGCGATCAGGGTATCATGTTTGGTTATGCCTGCCGCGAAACACCGGACCTGATGCCGGCACCAATTTACTATGCGCACAAGATCCTCGAGCTGATGGCCGAAGCCCGCCACAGGGGCGAGGGAGATGCCGGCAAGCTGGGGCCGGATGCCAAGAGTCAGATAACCATTCGCTATGTCGACGGCATGCCATCGGAAGTGACCTCCATCGTCGTGTCCACACAGCATCTTGATGCATCCTGGAACTCCGCCAAGGTGCGCCAGGTTGTCGAGCCCTATATCAGGCAGGCCTTGGGTGACTTCCCAATAGCTGGTGACTGCAATTGGTACATCAATCCGACCGGCAAGTTTGTTATCGGCGGACCAGACGGTGATGCCGGCCTGACCGGCCGCAAGATTATCGTAGATACTTATGGCGGAGCAGCTCCCCATGGTGGCGGTGCCTTCTCGGGCAAGGACACAACCAAGGTTGACCGTTCAGCTGCCTATGCAGCGCGCTATCTTGCCAAGAACATTGTGGCTGCCAGGCTGGCCGAGCGTTGCACTATTCAGCTGTCATATGCGATTGGTGTTGCCCAGCCGTTGTCTGTCTATGTCGACACCCACGGTACAGGCAACGTACATGAAGCGATTCTGGAAAAAGCCATTCGCAAGGCAATGGACTTGTCGCCTTCGGGCATCCGCCGTCACCTGGACCTGAATAAGCCGATCTATGCACAAACCGCTGCATATGGCCATTTTGGTCGCAAGCCTGGCCGCGGCGGATCGTTCTCATGGGAAAAGGTCGACCTTGCAAGCAAGTTGAAGGCTGCAGTCAAGGAACTCGCCTGACGCGCAAGCTGCAGAGATGAACCATGCCACGCACCCCTGACGGCCAGGAGTTTCCAGAGAAGTTCTATGGCCGTCGGTCAGGTCAATCCTTGCGTGACAATCATGCGCGTCTCATATTGGGACTGTTACCACATCTTCGTGTGCCGGACAGCCCTGGTTCACTTCACCGTCCAGCGAGCTTGTTTGATCCTTCGGTAAGCGAAGTCTGGCTGGAAATTGGGTTTGGAGGTGGGGAACATCTAGCCTGGCAAGCCGCTGCTAATCCACAAGCTGGCATCATTGGAGGTGAGCCGTTTATCAATGGTGTCGCCAAGTTGCTTGTCCAGGTCGAGAACCAGAACCTGCATAACGTCCGCATCATTGATGATGATATTCGTCCGCGCATGGACCAGATGGGTGAAGCAACAATTGACAGGGCCTTCCTGTTGTTCCCCGATCCCTGGCCCAAGAAGCGCCATCACAAGCGCCGTTTCGTCAATCAGGCAAATCTCGACCGCTTGCAGAGAATCCTCAAGCCGGGTGCAGAGTTTCGCGTTGCCAGCGACATAGAAGGTTACATCGAGTGGACCTTGGAAGAAATGTCTGCTCATTGCGGGTTCAGCTGGCCCGCTGGTTCGCTCGAAAAGTGCACCAACAGACCTGCTGATTGGCCACAGACCCGCTACGAGGCCAAGGCAATACGACAAGGTCGGGCTTGCTCCTATCTCAGTTTCATTCGCAAGTGATGTGTTTTGCTTGAAGTCCGCTTCAAGTGCGGTTATATAAACGTCATCAAATTCATTCTCATCCGGTTATGTGAGAGTGGGTCCACACCGGGCCCGCTTTTTTTGTTTGCCGCAACCGGATATTTCGAGATGGGCAAAACGTATGGTCGACATGACCAAGAGACTGGAAAATGAGTCAGGCCCGGCTGCAGCCGTGGCCCGGCTGGTTGAGCCTGCCATAGAGGATCTTGGCTTCAGGTTGGTAAAGGTGCGACTTTCAGGAACTACGTTGCAGATCATGGCCGAGCGTCCGGATGGCACCATGACTGTCGGTGGCTGTGAACAGATTTCACGAAATATT
The DNA here is from genome assembly GCA_963787895.1 of uncultured Alphaproteobacteria bacterium. Classification (GTDB taxonomy): domain Bacteria; phylum Pseudomonadota; class Alphaproteobacteria; order Rhizobiales; family Aestuariivirgaceae; genus Anderseniella. The sequence goes on from CAWBEX010000008.1 coordinate 383,495, forward strand.
TCGCCAATGCTTGATGTTGACGATCCGATCTCCGGCAAATATCAGCTCGAGGTTTCGTCCCCCGGCGTTGATCGTCCTTTGGTGCGTCCGGAAGATTTCGAGCGTTGGGCAGGCTTCGAGTGCAAAATCGAACTGGCTACCCCGCTTGCCGGGCGCAAACGCTTCCGCGGTCGCCTGGAAGGTTTTGACAACGCAGAAGTGCGCTTGTTTATTCCACCGGTTGAGAAAGGTGGAGACGAAGTGTTGATTGGCCTCGACTTTGCTGCCATTGGCGATGCCAGGCTGGTGATGACAGATGAGCTTTTGAAGACTGCCGGAGAACGGGCAAAGGCCGGAGAGGTTGGCGATGGCGCCGCTTGGGCCGGAAATGATGATATGCCAACAAACGACATTGAAGCGGAGTAAATGATATGGCTGATGTCGCCGTAAGTGCAAACAGGTTGGAGTTGCTGCAAATCGCGGACGCGGTAGCTCGTGAAAAATCGATCGACAAAATGGTGGTCATTGAGGCGATGCAGGACGCGATCCAGCGTGCCGCCAAGTCCCGCTATGGAGCGGAAAACGACATCCGCGCAGAAATCGATCCACAGTCGGGTGAAACCAAGCTGTATCGTCTGCTCGAAGTGGTTGAAGAAGTAGAAAACGACTCCACGCAAATCACCATGAAGGAAGCGCTTGAACGCAACCCTGGTGCGCGGCTGGGAGATTTTCTGTCTGAACCGTTGCCACCAGTGGATTTTGGCCGCATTGCAGCCCAGAACGCCAAGCAGGTGATCGTGCAGAAGGTACGTGATGCCGAGCGCGAGCGGCAGTTTGAGGAATACAAGGATCGTGTTGGCGAGATCGTTTCCGGTGTTGTCAAGCGCGCCGAGTATGGAAACATCATCGTTGATCTGGGTCGCGGCGAAGGCATTGTCCGGCGTGATGAGGGTTTACCACGTGAAGCATTCCGCAATGGTGACCGCATACGGGCATACATTTTTGATGTACGGCGTGAGTTGCGCGGGCCACAAATTTTCCTTTCCCGCTCACGCCCTGAATTCATGGCCAAACTGTTCCAGCAGGAGGTGCCGGAAATCTATGATGGCATAGTTGAGGTGGTTGCAGTCGCCCGTGATCCTGGTTCCAGAGCCAAGATATCTGTTCGCTCCAAGGATTCCTCAATTGACCCGGTTGGCGCTTGTGTGGGTATGCGTGGTTCGCGCGTGCAGGCTGTGGTCAACGAACTTCAGGGTGAAAAAATCGATATCATTCCTTGGACGGCGGATGCCGCCAGCTTCATTGTTAATGCGCTGGCGCCTGCCGAGGTGGCCAAGGTCGTGCTTGATGAAGATGCGCAGCGCATTGAAGTCGTTGTGCCCGATGAGCAGTTGTCGCTGGCCATCGGTCGGCGTGGACAGAATGTGCGCCTGGCTTCCCAGCTGTCTGGCTGGGACATCGACATAATGACCGAGGCAGAAGAGTCAGAGCGTCGTCAGAAAGAATTTGCCGAGCGCACTCAACGCTTCGTTGAAGCTCTCGACGTTGATGAGATGCTGGCTCAGCTGCTTGCCTCGGAGGGCTTCGATTCAATCGAAGAGGTTGCTTATGTTGCAGCAGAAGAAATCTCGATGATCGAAGGGCTGGATGATGATACCGCTGTCGAGATCCAGGCGCGCGCCAACGAGTATCTCGACAGGCAGGCGAGTGAACTTGATGCCAAGAGGAAAGAACTCGGAGTCAAGGATGACCTTGCAGGTTTTGAGGGACTGACTGCGGCGATGCTGGTCATGCTCGGTGAGGAAGGCATCTATACGCTGGAAGATTTTGCAGGCTGCGTCCCTGACGACCTGGTCGGCTGGACCGAACGCAAGGATGGTGAATCAGTCCGCCACAAGGGCGCCTTGTCGGCCACTGACATGTCGGCAGCCGAAGCAGAAGGTCTGATCATGGCCGCGCGCTTGCAGCTTGGCTGGATCGAACCAGAACCAGAACCCGTTGAAGATGAAAAAATTGCCGAAGAAGCACCGGAAGCCGGAGCAGAAGGCGCTGATCAATAGGATATTCGCACAAGTAAATGACAACCCTTTTGAAGACAGACAGCGAAAGCAGGCAAGTCGAGGAACGCATGTGCGCAGTATCGCGCGCGCGCGCGCCCCGTGCTGAGCTGTTACGGTTTGTAGTCTCTCCAGGAGGTCAGGTTGTTCCCGATATCAGAGAGGAGCTGCCAGGCAGAGGTCTTTGGCTGGCTTTGTCACGCGCAACGGTTGAAGAAGCGGTGCGGCGCAAGGTATTTGCACGAAATTTGCAAGGAGTGTCAGAGACACTGCCTGCCCTGGCAGATACGGTAGCGCGCCTGTTACTGAAGGATGCTATGTCGGCACTATCGCTTGCAGCAAAGGCAGGTCAGGCAGTGGCGGGTTTTGACAAGGTTGAAAGCGTGCTTCGCAATGGCTTGACTGGTGTGTTGATTGCGGCGGCGGACGGTGCCGAGGATGGTCGACGCAAGCTTGCCGGAAAGCTCAAGGCATCTGGCAGCAACAGTCCGATTGTCGAATGCTTTGGTTCGGCTGATTTGGATTTGGCATTGGGGCGCACAAATGTGATACATGCTGCAATTAAGTCCGGCGGCCTGGCAAGGAAGTTTGTCACTTGTGCCAAGCGGTACGAGAAGTTTGAAACCTACGGAGCCGCCAGAGCGGAAAGCTGACACGTAATGAGTGATACGAATGACAATGACAACGGCAACGAACGCCCGGGCGGACGCACACTAGGTTTGCGTAGCGGCGGCGGACAAGGTCGGGTGCGTCAGAACTTTGCGCATGGACGTTCCAAGACTGTTGTGGTCGAAACCAAGCGCAAACGTGTGATTGGTGCGCCAGGCGCAAAGCCTGCTGCGGCAGAGACACCAGCGTTTGAGGCAAAACCCAAGGTGGCCGCGCCTCCCAAGCAGGTTGCAAAGCCGAAACCGGAAGCTCCCAAGCCTGCTGGTTCCCCGAAGGTTCTGCGCACACTTACGGCCGAAGAAGCTGAAGCCCGCGAACGCGCGCTCGTTGAAGCTCGTCAGCGCGATGTGGACGACAAGAAGCGCGCGGAGGTGGAATCCAGGGAAAGAGTTGAACGCGAAGCTCGTGAAACTGCCGAACTTGCGGAAGCCAAGGCAGAAGAAGCAAGGCGCGCTACGAAGCGTGCTGCCGAGGCTGAAGCCAAAGCTGCTGCGGAAAAGGTGAAAGCCAGCAAGGCCGAAGCCGACGAAAGCGTTGACGATGGTGGCAATCGTTCAAAATCGCGCCGCCCTGCCGGCGGGATTGAAAAACCTGCGTCTGCGCCCAAACCCCGTACCGACGTCGACAGACGTCGTGGCAAGCTGACAATCTCCAATGCCTTGAACGATGATGGCGAGCGCGCTAGATCGCTGGCTGCGTTCCGTCGCCGTCAGGAACGGCAGAAAAAGCAGGCGATGGGTGGCTCGGTCACCAAGGAAAAAGTCGCCCGCGAAGTGACCATTCCTGAGGTAATCACCATTCAGGAGCTGGCCAACCGCATGTCTGAGCGCGCTGTGGATGTCATCAAGTTCTTGATGAAACAGGGCGAGATGCACACCATCAACGACATCGTTGACTCCGACACAGCTCAGCTGATCGCCGAAGATTTCGGCCACACCGTCAAGCGCGTCTCGGAGGCTGATGTTGAAGAAGGTTTGATGGGTGACGATGATCCAGAGGCAAGCCTCAAGGCTCGCGCACCAATCGTGACGGTCATGGGTCACGTCGACCACGGCAAGACTTCTCTGCTGGACGCCCTGCGAAATGCATCTGTTGTGTCCGGTGAGGCAGGTGGCATTACCCAGCACATCGGCGCTTACCAGGTCGAAACTAACAGTGGTCTCGTGACTTTTATCGATACACCTGGCCACGCGGCGTTTACCGCCATGCGCGCACGCGGAGCGAAAGCGACGGACATTGTGGTGTTGGTTGTGGCAGCAGATGATGGCGTCATGCCGCAAACCATTGAAGCCATAAGCCACGCTCGCGAGGCGGGTGTTCCGATCATCGTTGCAATAAACAAGATGGATAAGCCTGATGCTGAGCCCAACAGGGTGCGCACTGACCTTCTGAGCCATGAGATTGTTGTTGAAAGCATGTCCGGCGAAACGCTGGAAGTTGAGATCTCAGCGCTGAAAGGCACTAACCTCGACAAGCTCCTGGAAGCCATCTTGTTGCAGTCTGAGTTGCTCAATCTGCGGGCCAATCCAGATCGCGCAGCTGATGGTATTGTGGTTGAGGCACAGTTGGACAAGGGGCGTGGGCCTGTTGCCACCGTGCTGGTACGTCGCGGTACATTGAGAGTTGGCGATATCGTTGTGGCCGGCGCCGCCTGGGGCAAGGTTCGCGCATTGATCAATGACAAGGGTAAGAGCATCGCCGAAGCTGGCCCCTCGGTGCCGGTGGAAGTGCTTGGCATGAATTCGGCTCCGGAAGCCGGCGATCAGATCGTTGTCGTTGAGAATGAAGCGCGTGCCCGCGAGATTACTGATTATCGCGAACGCAAGATGCGTGACAACCGCGGCGCACCTTCATCTCGTTCGTCGCTGGAACAAATGATGAGCCAGCTCAAGGAATCCGGCCTTCAGGAATTTCCGATTCTGATAAAGGCGGACGTTCAAGGTTCCGCGGAAGCGATTGTTCAGGCGCTCGATAAGTTGGGAACAGACGAGGTGGCTGCACGCACTGTGCACTATGGTGTGGGCGGAATTTCCGAGTCTGATGTGCAATTGGCCCAGGCTTCCAATTCCGTCATCATTGGTTTCAATGTGCGCGCCAACAAGCAGGCACGAGATGCTGCTGAAAGTAGTGGTATCGAAATACGCTACTACAACATCATCTATGATCTTGTAGATGATGTAAAAGCTGCGATGTCGGGCTTGCTGTCTCCGGACTTGCGCGAGACTTTCCTCGGCAATGCCGAAATTCTCGAGGTATTCAACATTACCAAGGTTGGCAAGGTTGCAGGTTGCCGTGTAACGGAAGGCTCCGTGCAGCGCGGCGCCAAGGTGCGCCTGATCCGCGAGAATGTCGTCGTTCACGAAGGTACTCTTTCCACGCTCAAACGATTCAAGGACGAGGTAAAAGAAGTCCAGGTCGGTCAGGAGTGCGGTATGGCGTTCGAGAACTATCAGGACATGCGCGCCGGCGACGTGATCGAATGCTTTACGGTAGAAAAGGTCGAGCGGACATTGTAGGGCGGTGCATTGAGCTGCGGTGCAACAGTGCTGCAAGGTGCGTTCAATATGACAAAAAGCAATACTCAACCTCGCGGCCCATCGCAGCGGCAACTGCGTGTCGGTGAGCTTGTCCGGCATGAGCTTTCCGCGTTGTTCATGCGTGGCGATGTCGTCGACCCGCTAATAGAGAAGACGGGAGTGACTGTGCTTGAGGTGGTGGCAACACCCGATTTGCGCACGGCAACCGCTTATGTGCGTCCATTCCAGCCTGGTGGCAATGGCGACTTGCTTGTTGAAGCCCTGACGAAGCACCGCAGGTTCATTCGTGGCGAAATCACACCCAGGTTGCAGCTCAAGTACATGCCTGACCTGAAGTTCCGTCTCGACACTTCCATCGATTATGCCTCCAGCATTGACGCGTTGCTGGCTGACCCGAAGGTCACCCGTGATCTAGGTGCGAAGAAGGGTGACGAGGGATCCTGAGGCTTGGCCCGGCGCAAAAATGGTAACCGTGTTCACGGTTGGGTCTTTTTGGACAAGCCGCTAGGCATGGGCTCGACACAAGCTGTGACGCTTGTTCGCCGCGCATTCAATGCACAAAAAGCCGGTCATGCTGGCACGCTCGATCCGTTGGCTACTGGAGTTCTCGCAGTGGCCCTGGGAGAGGCAACCAAAACAGTTCCATATATGATGAATGCGGACAAGCTTTATGAGTTTACCGTGCGCTGGGGTGAGCAAACGAGCACGTGTGACGCCGAAGGCGAAGTTATTGAAACCAGTTCGATACGTCCGTCGCAACAGCAGATCTTGGATGTGTTGGAGCATTTCAAAGGTATCGTGGAACAGGTTCCACCGGCACATTCTGCCATCAAGATTGGCGGCAAACGTGCCTACGAACTTGCGCGCGATGGGGCTCCGGTCGAGATGCAGTCTCGGAATGTGACTGTGCATGACTTCAGGTTGTTGGGCGCACCAGATCCTGATCATGCCAGGTTTGAAGTCAGTTGCAGCAAGGGGACTTATGTCCGCTCGTTGGCGCGTGACATTGCGCTTGCACTGGGTACCCGAGGGCACGTCGTTGCGTTGCGCCGCACGGCATCCGGTTCGATCGGCGTAGGAGATTGCAGCCGCGCCCCGGAGCATGATGATAGTGCTGGCTGGCAAGCGCTGCTCAAACCGGTTGATGCAGTTCTGGACCACCTCCACCGGATCGAGCTTCAACCAACACAGGCAGATGCAGTGCGCCATGGCAATCCGGTGATGATTGGAGACGTGCCTGCGGCGGCCGCAGCATCTGAAATACTGCTCACGGTTGCGGGCAAGCCACTTGCGCTGGCTGTGTCGGAGCGCGGATTGATCAGACCATTTCGGGTTCTTGATCTGACCTGAAGGGCCGTTCGCTTTGATCCGGAGGAACTTTGCTCTGGCCTCGCTCGCGCTTTTCCGCTATATGCAGCGCGACACCGGCCCGAGCGCCGGTGTTTTACATGGCCTTTGCTGGACGACATCCCGGCCAAGGCGTCCCGTTCCTCCTGTTTTAGAAAGGATTATCCGATGTCGATTACGCCTGAGCGCAAGCTGGAGCTTGTCAAGGAATTCGCCACCAAGGACGGCGATACGGGTTCACCGGAAGTACAGGTTGCGATCCTTACAGAACGCATCAAGAACCTGACCGATCACTTCCAGACCCACAAGAAGGACAATCATTCGCGCCGTGGTTTGCTGAAGCTGGTTTCTCAGCGCCGCAAGTTGCTCGACTACGTCAAGCTGCGCGATGAACCGCGGTACAAGTCGATTATCGAACGGCTCGGCATCCGCCGGTAAATCCGAGTTATTTAGAGCGGGTGGCTTCCATACAGGCAGTCGCCCGTTTCCCCTTCTAGGGCACCCAATGGCAATAGGGCCGGGGTGCCGATGGTTCGAGCAGGGGAAAGCTGCACGGCAATTTGAAAAACCTGTGCAGCAGAACCGGAATGTAAGGAAATGAATTGATGTTTGACATTCATGTCGAGGAAATCGAATGGGCCGGCCGCACGCTGCGCATGGAGACGGGTCGCGTCGCCCGCCAGGCAGATGGTGCAGTGCTGGTCAGCTATGGCGAGACAACCGTGCTCGCAACTGTTGTTGCTGACAAGTCTCCGAAACCCGGGCTGGACTTCTTTCCGCTGACTGTGAACTACCAGGAAAAAACTTATGCCGCCGGCAAGATTCCGGGTGGTTTCTTCAAGCGAGAAGCCCGTCCATCTGAAAAGGAAACGCTGGTTTCGCGTTTGATCGACCGTCCAATCCGCCCGTTGTTTGCCAAGGGCTTCAAGTGTGAAACCCAGGTCATCACCACAGTGCTGAGCCATGACATGGAGAACGATCCGGACATCGTTGCCATGGTTGGTGCATCTGCTGCCCTTTGCTTATCCGGCGCGCCGTTCCTTGGACCTATTGGTGCTGCCCGGGTCGGCTATATCGATGGCGAGTATGTCGTTAACCCGACACTTGACCAGATGCCTGACTCAATTCTGGATCTTGTAGTTGCTGGCACTACTGACGCTGTGCTGATGGTTGAATCCGAAGCCCAGGAGCTGTCGGAAGAAATCATGCTGGGTGCCGTAGTGAAGGGTCACGAGGACTTCCAGCCGGTAATCGAGGCGATTATCCGCCTGGCAGAGCGTGCTGCGCGCGAACCTCGCGATCATCAGCCCGAAGACAACTCGGAACTTCAAGCCAAGGCCAAGAAGATTGCAGGCAAGGATCTGGAAAAGGCCTATGCAATTGCTGGCAAGGAAGAACGTCGTGACGCAATCGCTGCAGCCAAGGAAAAGGTGATCGCTGAGCTTTGCGATCCTGAAAACGAAGCAGCGCCGCAGCCCAACAAGGTTGGCGAAGTCTTCAAGTCTCTTGAGGCCGACATTGTTCGCGGTCAGATCATAAAGACCAAGTCTCGCATCGACGGTCGTGGCCTTGCTGACGTACGTCAGATCAAGTGTGAAGTAGGAGTGCTGCCTCGCACGCATGGTTCGGCCCTCTTCACTCGCGGTGAAACGCAGGCGCTCGTGGTCACGACGCTCGGCACCGGTGATGATGAGCAGTTCATTGATGCTCTCGAAGGCACCTACAAGGAAAGCTTCCTGCTGCACTACAACTTCCCGCCGTACTCGGTTGGTGAAACCGGCCGCACCGGCTTCACCGGGCGCCGCGAGATCGGCCACGGCAAGCTGGCCTGGCGGGCTATCCATCCTATGCTGCCTGAAAAGGACAGCTTCCCGTACACCATACGTGTTGTGTCGGAAATCACGGAGTCCAACGGATCGTCCTCAATGGCATCGGTTTGCGGCGGCTCCCTTTCAATGATGGATGCTGGTGTCCCGCTCAAGCGCCCCATCGCCGGCATTGCCATGGGCCTCATCCTGGAAGGCAAGGAATTTGCCGTCCTGTCGGACATTCTTGGTGATGAAGATCATCTCGGCGATATGGACTTCAAGGTGGCTGGCACCGAAGAGGGCGTAACTTCACTGCAGATGGATATCAAGATTACAGGCATCACCAAGGAAATCATGGAAACGGCGCTGTTCCAGGCTAAGGACGGTCGTATACATATACTTGGCAAGATGGCCGAAGCGATCACTGCAGGGCGTGCAGAACTGGGCGAGCATGCGCCTCGCATCGAGGTGATGAACATCCCCGTGGACAAGATTCGCGAAGTCATCGGTTCCGGCGGCAAAGTCATACGCGAAATTGTCGAGCAGACCGGCGCCAAGATCAACATCAACGATGATGGCGTGATCAACATTGCGTCTGCAGATGGTGCTTCGATCAAGGCTGCAAGAGACTGGATTCACTCCATCGTTGCAGAGCCGGAAGAAGGCGCAATCTATGACGGCAAGGTTGTGAAGGTTGTCGATTTTGGTGCTTTCGTGAACTTCTTCGGTGCCAAGGATGGTCTGGTTCACATTTCCGAACTGGCTCCCAAGCGTGTCGAAAAGGTCACGGACATTGTCAGTGAAGGTGATACGGTCAAGGTCAAGCTCCTCGGATTTGACAATCGCGGCAAGGTGCGCCTGTCGATGAAACAGGTCGACCAGGAAACTGGTGAGGACATTTCCGAAAAGAAGGAAGCTGCCGAAGACTGATCCTTTTGGTCAAGCTTGTCCTGATCCCGGCATTGTTCTGCGACAGTCGTTTGTATGACGACATGTTGCAGACCCTGCCCCGGGACATCGAGACAACGGTGATTATTCCAGCCGGCGCAACGCTTGAGGCGTGTGCTGCAGACATACTGAACAAGGTTGCCGGTCACTTCATAGTGGCCGGCATTTCTTTTGGTGGCCATGTCGCCCTGCAGGTTGCACTTGCTGCACCCCATCGTGTTCAGGGCCTCTGGATCATGGGAGCGGCCGCGAATGGCGCAGCTGACCCGCATGCAGGCCTTGTTCGCTCCAGGATCATCAGAAACGGTCGCCAGAGCGAGATCGTGTCGGCATTCTCAACAGATATTGTCTACTTGCCGGGCCCAAGCGGGCAAAGTGCGCAAAGGATGTTTATCGAGATGGGAAATGCCGCACCAGCAGACAGCGTCGCTGCGCATAATGATGCCATCGCAAAGCGTCCTGACCGCTGGCGCCTTCTGCCATCCATTTCATGTCCTACGCTGTTGGTATGGGGTGAACACGATAGCTTCTCGAAACCGGTAGACGGCCGGCGCATGGCAACGTTGATACCGCGTTGTGACTACCATGAAGTTTCAGATTGCGGCCATTTGCCATGCCTTGAACAACCTGCCCTGGTTGCGGGCATTGCAACCAGATGGGGTGCCGCAATAGGTGACTAGAGCATTGCCGGGACAACGCGGTCCGGTGGCTTGTGCCCGTCGACGAAGGTCTTGATGTTGATGATCACCTTCTCGCCCATGTCTACGCGGCCTTCGATGGTGGCTGACCCCATGTGGGGCATGAGGACTGCACGCGGGTTTTGAAGCAACCTCGGGTTTACAGCGGGCTCATGCTCGAACACGTCAAGTCCCACGCCTGCCAGCTCTTCCTTCTCCAGCATTCTTGCAAGAGCGTTCTCGTCAATCACTTCACCGCGTGCAGTATTTACGATGATCGCAGTCGGTTTGAGCAGTTGCAGCCGGCGCGCCGACAACAGATGATATGTGCCTGGCGTGTGCGGGCAATTCACTGAAATGATGTCCATGCGTGCCAGCATCTGGTCAAGGCTTTCCCAGTAGGTTGCCTCAAGGGCTTCTTCTACGGATGCATGAACTTGCTTCCGGTTGTGATAGTGGATCTGCAGGCCAAATGCCTTGGCGCGCTTGGCTACTGCCTGACCTATGCGACCCATGCCGATAATGCCGAGGCGTTTGCCATATATGCGCCGCCCCAACATCCATGTCGGTGACCAGCCCTTCCACGCATCCGTATCGGCAATGGCAGCAGCCCCTTCAATAAGGCGCCGGGAAACTGCCAGGATCAGAGCCATGGTCATGTCTGCGGTGTCTTCAGTCAGGACACCCGGTGTGTTGGTTACTGTAATGCCCCGGTTGGTAGCTGTTTCAACGTCGATGTTGTCGACCCCTGTCCCGAAGTTGGCAATCAGCTTGAGTTGATCACCTGCCTGCATGATGATGGACTTGTCGATCCTGTCCGTAACCGTGGGAACCAGTACCTCGGCCCTTTTCACCGCCTCGACAAGTGCGCTTTGGTTCATGGGCTCATCGGAGTCATTGAGCGTCGTCATGAAAAGTTCACGCATCCGGGTTTCCACTACATCCGGCAGCTTGCGGGTAACAATTACGGTCGGCTTACGCGTTGGCATAGGTTGGCTCTCCCGGAGATTCGATCACATGACAAGCCAGGCACTGGAATTGGGCCCTTGCAAATCATTTATCCATTCCTGTTTATGTTGAGCAAGGCTCCGTGTAAACTGTGCTGGTGAAGCAGTTGCTGCTTCGGGATGGATTTCTATCTTGGCAAGACGGGCGGGGGCACCATGCCCCTGAAGATCAAGACTGTGAAACAGTTGAGCATTGGACGATTGTTTTTTGCTGCTCTGGCATGCGCTGTGACCGGAGGTGTAATCTATGCTTTCACGGATACACAACGCCCTGCCACAGTCAGTACTGCAAATGCCGCCCAGGAAAGTGGCTCCGCAACACAGCAGCCTCAGACGCAGACCGGACTGACTTTGCCAAGGTTTGTCAGCCTGAAGGCGGCACGGGTAAATGTCCGCCGTGGCCCGTCAAACGAGCATGGTGTTGCGTGGGTATTCACCCGCAAGAGCTTGCCGGTTGAAATAGTTGCCGAGTACGATCATTGGCGCCGTATTCGCGACAGCGAAGGAGCGGAAGGCTGGGTGTATCATTCGCTTCTGTCTGGGCGCCGCACTGTTATTGCCGCGCCTTGGGCCAAAGGCGGCGCCATTGAGCTGCATGTTGAGGCACAACAATCGTCAGGACTCGTGGCACGTGTCAGCTCGGGCGCGATTGGTCAGCTCAAGTCCTGTGACGGCAAATGGTGCGTCGCCGACTTTGATAGTTATGAAGGATACGTGCCGCAGGATCGGCTGTTTGGCGTCTATCCTGGTGAAACCTACGAGAACTGAGGTTTCAACTGAGAGCGGCTCAGGTGTCGTCTTTCTCGAGGCGGACGATAATGTCAATCCGGCTGATTTTCATGCCTTGTGGAGGTGTCGGCAACCCGTCGACGCTCAAGTGTTCGCTCTTTATGTCCATCAGGCGGTTCTCGCCTTCAAGATAATAGTGATAGTGGTTGGACGTATTGGTGTCGAAATAGGACTTGTGCCCTTCAACTGCCACTTCGCGCAGCAACCCGGCGTCAGTAAACTGGTTCAATGTGTTGTAGATGGTGGCCAACGAAACCGCTATGCCCGCAGCAACAGATTCAGCATGCAATTGCTCGGCTGTAATATGACGATCGCCACTGCCAAACAGTAAAGTGCCAAGTGACAACCGTTGCCGGGTTGGGCGCATGCCTGCGCCGCGCAACGTTTGCTCCATTTTTGTCGCTGACATGGTCATCTGGTGGAATTCCCTTGCAGACATTGCGTCCCACATCTGGATGCTTTCCAGACTATATAGCGGGATCGTGGCAGTCATGCAATTGTGTCGCCGCATTGCGGGCTTTGCGTTTCTGGCGCCTTGCGGGTTAGTGCTTTCACAGTATGTTTCGATATGTTACGAGACTTTTGAACATTGGCAGCGGCTGCTAGCAGTGGCGACTGTCGGCTACTTCGGGGTGGATTTTCATGGCTGAACGCAAGGCGAGTTACGGATACGAGGATTTACTGGCTTGCGGCCGGGGAGAATTGTTTGGGCCGGGCAATGCCCAGTTGCCGTTGCCGCCCATGTTGATGTTCGACCGCATCACCCAAATATCAGAGAGTGGCGGTGAACACGGCAAGGGTATGATTCGCGCCGAGCTTGATATCAAGCCTGACCTCTGGTTCTTCCCTTGCCACTTCAAGGGCAATGAAATCATGCCGGGCTGCCTTGGACTGGATGCCATGTGGCAGCTTACAGGATTTTTTCTTGGCTGGCTTGGAGAGCCCGGGTACGGCATGGCCCTTTCCACGGGCGAAGTCAAATTCAAGGGAATGGTGACACCAAAAACCAAGCTGGTTGAGTATGGCATTGACTTCAAGCGCGTCATGCGCGGGCGCCTTGTGCTAGGCATAGCGGATGGATGGCTCAAGGCAGATGGTCAGACAATCTACAATGCAACAGATCTGAAAGTCGGGTTATCGAAGGAAAAGGCGAGCTAGGGTCATGAGACGGGTAGTAGTCACTGGTATCGGTATTGTTTCCAGCATTGGCAGCAATGCGCAGGAGGTTACCGCGTCACTTCGTGATGCCAGACCAGGGACGGTGCGTGCCGAAGACTATGTCAGATTGGGGTTTCGCTGCCAGGTACATGGTGCGCCAACGATCGATCTTGATGGCGCAATCGACCGGCGGGTGCGACGTTTCATGGGCGATGGGGCAGCCTGGAACTGGGTTGCCATGCAGCAGGCGATCACCGATGCCGGCCTTGAAGAAGGTGATGTAAAGAATGAACGCACCGGCATCATCATGGGCTCTGGCGGCCCATCAACGAAAACCATCGTGCACGCCGCTGACATTACCCGCGAGAAGGGACCGAAGCGTGTCGGGCCATTTGCGGTTCCACCCGCCATGTCGTCGACAAACTCTGCCACACTTGCCGTCCCCTTCGGCATCAAGGGTGTAAATTACTCGATATCGTCGGCGTGCGCCACTTCCACCCACTGTATTGGCAATGCAGCCGAGCTTATTCAGTGGGGCAAGCAGGATGTGATGTTTGCCGGAGGCGGAGAAGAGCTTGACTGGACCTTGTCCGTCTTGTTTGACGCAATGGGTGCAATGTCGTCAGACTTCAACGATACCCCGGCAAAGGCATCACGCGCCTATGACAAGAATCGCGACGGATTTATCATTGCAGGCGGCGGTGGAACACTTGTGCTGGAAGAGCTGGAACATGCCAAGGCCCGCGGAGCAAAGATCTACTGCGAACTCGTTGGCTATGGTGCCACGTCTGATGGATACGACATGGTGCAACCATCAGGTGAAGGGGCCGCGCGCTGCATGCGCCAGGCCTTGTCCACGGTCAAGAACAAGGTGGATTACATAAATCCTCACGCAACATCGACACCCATCGGCGACCTGAGAGAAATCGAGGCAATCCGCGAAGTTTTTGGCAAGGATGTGCCTGCCATTTCTGCGACCAAGTCGTTGACCGGTCATTCATTGGGCGCAGCTGGTGTGCAGGAAGCCATTTACTCGATCTTGATGATGAAGAACGGGTTCATCTGCGAAAGTGCGAACATTGAAGAGCTGGATCCCGAATTCGAGGATATGCCAATCGTTCGCAGCCGCCATGACAATATAAATCTGGATGTTGTCCTTTCGAACAGTTTCGGGTTTGGCGGCACCAACGGTACTCTGGTTTTCCAGCGCTATAACGGATAGTCATCTTCCAGACATTTTCTGGTGCGAGACGGCTTGCCCTGCCGGGCAACGCCATTTTTCTGGGGCTACAATGATCGAAACAAAGTCTGATCTGATGCAAGGCAAGCGCGGCCTCATCATGGGGGTGGCCAATGACCACTCTATCGCATGGGGTATTGCCAGGTCTCTGCGCGAGCACGGCGCCGAGCTTGCTTTCACCTACCAGGGGGAGGCCTTTGGCAAACGCGTAAAGCCACTTGCAGAACAGGCAGGTTCGTCGCTGGTAATGCCCTGTGACGTCGAGGACGTAACAACGGTTGATGCCGTATTTGACACGTTGAAGACCGAATGGGGGTCGTTGGACTTTGTCGTTCATGCCATCGCCTACTCTGACAAGAACGAACTGAACGGGCTTTATGCCGACACCACCCGGGAAAATTTCTCCCGCACCATGATCATTTCCTGCTTCTCGTTCACCGAAATTGCCAGGCGCGCTGCGGCGATGATGAATGATGGTGGTTCCATGGTCACGTTGACCTACGGTGGTGCAACCCGCGTCATGCCCAATTACAACGTCATGGGTGTTGCCAAGGCTGCGCTGGAGGCGTCCGTGCGTTATCTGGCTGCTGACTATGGTCCAAAAGGTATTCGCGTCAATGCGATCTCCGCTGGCCCAATGCGCACACTTGCAGGTGCCGGTATTGGCGGTGCACGCGCAATGTTTGCGTTCCAGCGTCAACATTCGCCGTTGCGCCGGCCGGTAGCGCTGGAAGAAGTTGGTGGTGCAGGGTTGTATCTGCTGTCGCCATTGTCTGGCGGGGTAACCGGGGAGGTGCATTTTGTAGACGCTGGCTACAACATCATTTCCACACCGCGCCCGGAAGACCTTAACGGCAATGCCGACTAACTTACTGGTAAGCTGAAAGATCGGTGATCGTTGGATTTTTACCGTTGAGTGGATTGGCTGGGTTCCATTGCAACTTGGTCACCATGAAACGGGCCGACAGGGCATCGTACATGATCATGCGTCCGGCAAGGCTGTCACCAATTCCTGCGATCTCCTTGATCACCTCCATGGCCTGCATTGAACCGATGACCCCGGTCAGCGCGCCAATGATGCCGGCCTCTTCGCACGAAGGCACCATGCCGTCCGGCGGAATGTCGGGGTGCAGGCAGCGGTAGGTCGCAAACGGCTTGCCGTCAGCTTGATTGAGGTGTGGTTTGAAAGTCGATAGTTGCCCATCAAACTGGCCAACCGCCCCTGAAACAAGCGTTTTGCCCATAAGGAAGCAGGCGTCTGACACAAGGAACCGTGTGGTAAAGTTGTCACAGCCATCAGCCACGATGTCGTAACCTGCAATGATGTCCAGGGCGTTCGACCCGCCAAGTCTTGTATTGTGGGTTATCACTTTCACATGCGGATTGAGCTCGGCCAGCCGTTGCGCTGCGCTGGCAGTCTTGGCGATCTTGAGTTTGGCGCCTTCAGTTGAGTGAATGATCTGTCGCTGCAGGTTGGACAGGCTTACTGTGTCATCATCCACAACGCCAATAGTGCCAACCCCGGCAGCCGCCAGATACATCAGCACCGGCGCTCCAAGCCCGCCGGCACCAACAACAAGCACCTTGGCAGCTTTCAGTTTTTGCTGTCCAGGCCCGCCAAGCTCCCTGAGTACAATGTGACGGGCATAACGTTCAAGCTCCTCATCGGGCATTGCCATGGAGTTATCCCAGGCCCGTTGAGCCGAAGCCGCCGCTGGAGCGTTGCGTGGTGTTCAAGTCGTCGACTACCTCCAGCAGACACTGTGTGACCGGACAGACCAGCATCTGCGCGATGCGCTCACCACGGTTGATGGTGAAGGGCTCAACACCGAGATTGACGAGGATGACCTTGACCTCGCCTCGATAGTCGGCATCGATAGTGCCGGGAGCATTCAGGCAAGTGACGCCATGCTTGATTGCCAGACCTGAACGAGGGCGAATTTGTGCCTCGAACCCGTCTGGCAGAGCCATTGCAAATCCGGAGTCTATCAAGGCGCGTTCGCCTGGCCTTAGAATAACGGGTTTACCTTCAGGTACAGCTGCGCGAATGTCCATTCCGGCTGCCTGTGCTGTTGCATATTGCGGCGGCTGCAACCCGGCCCCGTGCGCCAGCCATTTGATTTGGACAACTGGTTTCATGTGGGCTTGCCGAGCATGGCCGCAAAGCGATCCATCAGTTTGATCGCCACTTCGTGTTTCGACATCTTATCCCAGCTTTCCACGCTATCGCTGGTGACCAGGTGCACTGTGTTGTCGCGCCCGCCCATGACACCACCTTCATGGCTCACATCATTTGCAACAACCAGGTCTGCATTTTTTGCATGAAGCTTCTTGCGTGCGTTCTCAACCACGTTCTGCGTTTCGGCAGCAAAGCCGATTACCAGAGCTGGGCGTTTCTTCTTGCTGTGCCCGACCGTTTTCAGGATGTCGGGATTTTCGGCGAGTTCAAGCGACGGCACCTTGCCGGAGCCATCCTTTTTGATTTTCTGGCTGGCATCCTGGACCGTGCGCCAGTCGGCGACAGCAGCACAGAAAATTGCAAGATCACAAGGCAACTCGCCTTCGACAGCTTTCAGCATATCACGCGCGGTTTCTACCTTGATCAACTCGACACCAGGAGGGATCGGCAAATTCACCGGACCGGATACCAGTGCCACCTCAGCACCAAGAGCAATGGCCGCCTCTGCCAGCGCATAGCCCTGTTTGCCGGATGACCGGTTTGCGATGTAGCGCACCGGGTCGATCGGTTCATGTGTTGGCCCGGCCGTAATGACGACTTTTTTCCCGCTTAGCGGGCCTGACGCCACACCGGTCCTGGCAGGTGTTGTTTCGCCTTCACTGAAAAATTTCTGGATCGCGGACATTATGGTTTGCGGTTCACTCATCCGCCCCGGCCCATACTCACCGCACGCCATGTCACCTTCATCCGGGCCGGCAATCAGCACGCCGTCTGCTTTCAGGAGTTCGAGATTGCGCTGAGTTGCGGGGTGCTGCCACATGCGAACGTTCATGGCTGGTGCAATCAGCACTGGTTTGTCGGTTGCCAGCAGGGCGGTCGTGGCTAGATCATCTGCCTGGCCTGTCGCCATCTTGGCCATCAGGTCAGCTGTGCCGGGCGCGACTACCACAAGGTCTGCAACGCGCGACAGCTGGATATGGCCCATCTCGGCTTCGTCAGTCAGGTCGAACAGGTGAGTGTAGGCTTTTTCGCCCGCAAGGCTTGCAACGGACAACGGAGTCACAAACTGTTCGCCGCCCCTGGTGATGATCGGCGTAACCGCAATACCAGCCTTCTTGCACAGTCGGATCAATTCAAGCGTCTTGTATGCCGCGATGCCGCCGCCAATGATTAGCAATATGCGTCTGGTTTCATTCATGGGTGTCACCCTACTACATCGCCATCGAGACGGCGAGAACCACCAGTGCAATGGCGCCTACCCACAAGGCACCGCGATTTGATGCGGAGTGGCGCGCCTGGGCAGCAGCAATTGCTTCGGTAGTGCTTTGGTCAAGGCGGATGCCCCCTGAACGGGCCATTGAGGAAACAAGTGCAGTCGCCTGACCCAACTCGCTCAAGGCTTCCGGAAATGCCGCTGCAAGCCGTCCCAAAGTGGCAGCGCCTTCTGCCGCTTCCTCGATCTGGCCGCGCGCACCGAGCTTTTGTTCCATCCATTCTGCCACAACCGGTTCTGCTGTAACCCACATGTTCAGTTTCTGGTTGAAGGTGCGCGCTACCCCTTCCACAACGACCATGGTCTTTTGAAGGAGGATCAATTGCGGCTGTGTTTCCATCCTGAATTGGCCGGTCACCTCGAAAAGTTGCGTGAGCAACCGCGCCATGGAGATGTCTGTAGAGCTCTTGCCCATGATGGGTTCACCGATCGCACGCAGTGCCTGGGCAAACAGGTCAACACTCTGCTCTGCCGGCACGTACCCGGCCTCGAAATGCACTTCTGCAATGCGCCTGTAGTCGCGGCGGATAAAGCCCCAAAGGATTTCAGCCAGGAACCGGCGGTCCTTGGGTGACAGGCGCCCCATGATGCCGAAGTCCACTGCAACCAGATTGCTGGTCATGTCAATGAACAGGTTGCCCTGGTGCATGTCTGCATGGAAAAATCCGTCACGCATGGCGTGACGAAGGAACGACTGGATTACCGTGTCACCAAGCCTGGGCAGGTTGAGGCCGGAGGCTTGCAGGGCTGCATCGTCGGTTAGTGCGATGCCGTCAATCCATTCGCTGGTCAGTACCCGGCGCGATGTCTGTTGCCAGAATACTTCCGGCACCCGGAAACCCGGGTCATTGCGGACGTTCTCGGCCATTTCCGACATGGCAGCCGCCTCAAGCCGCAAGTCCATTTCCAGCTCGACTGACCGCTCCAGCGTTTCAACTGCCTTG
This sequence comes from uncultured Alphaproteobacteria bacterium, assembly GCA_963787895.1. Taxonomy (GTDB): domain Bacteria; phylum Pseudomonadota; class Alphaproteobacteria; order Rhizobiales; family Aestuariivirgaceae; genus Anderseniella. The sequence goes on from CAWBEX010000008.1 coordinate 402,107, forward strand.
ATGATGTGCAGCCTGCGCGCCTCTGCTGAGAAACGTTCGGCCATTCGCGCTGCGGTATAGAATGTTTCAATGTCATCGCGAAAACGGGCTTCAACGCCAGGCCGCAACACCTTTACAGCCACTTGTATCACGGTGCCGCTTTCGTCCTTGATCTCAGCCTTGTGCACTTGGGCAATGGAAGCAGCCGCTACCGGGTTTGAAAGCGACTGGAAAACCTCACCATATGGTTTGCCCAGACCTGCCTGTATGGCTTCGCGTGCCTCGTCCATGCCGAACGGTTGCATGCGGTCCTGCAATTGGCGCAGCGATGCAGCGCGTTCCGCGCCGATCATGTCGGGTCGCGTGGCCAGAAACTGCCCAAGCTTGATATAGCTGGGACCAAGTTCATTGAGAGCTTCGGCAAGTCCGGCTCTTTGTTGTGACGTAGACTTGCCAGCACCGATCAGCCGTAAGGCAGTCCTGGCAATTCCTGGAAGCTGCTCATCATCCAGAGCAGAATCAAATCCGCCGTGGCGGGCAATGATACGGCCGGCCCGGGCCAATTTGAATATGTGGCGGATTTGCCTGATCACGGTTCGCCTGCCTGCCCTAGATTTTCCATCCGGAATGGATGGCGACTACACCTCCGCTTAACATGCGGTGGCTGGTGCGCACAAAACCTGCTTCGCTGATCATGTTTTCAAACACCAGGGGCGAAGGGAACTTTCGGATGCTTTCAACCAGATACCGGTAGGGGTCTCCATCGCCGGTTACCACTTTTCCGACAGCTGGTATCACCGTCATGGAATAGGCTTCATATACCTGTTCGATGCCCGGCACGTCCACATGGGAAAACTCCAGGCACAGGAAGCGGCCACCCGGCTTGAGCACTCTGTACGCCTGTGCCAGAGCTCGGTCTATGTGCGTCACGTTGCGTATCCCGAAGGCAATGGTATAGGCGTCGAAAGTGCTGTCCGGGAACGCCAGTGTTTCTGCGTTGCCTACGGTAAAACTGCACTTTGCCCCGGCGCGTTCGGTTCCGGCGCGCCGGGCACCTTCCAACACCATTTCCGGTGAGATATCGGCGACCGTCACCTGGGTCCCTTCGCCGCCAGCGAGTGCAATGCGAAATGCAATGTCGCCAGTACCGCCAGCCACATCGAGTACGTTGAATTGGCGCGCAGATTTTGGCGGGTTTAGCAAGGCAACGAAATCGTCCTTCCAAAGCCGGTGCAGCCCTGCCGACATCAGATCGTTCATCTGGTCATAACGCGCGGCGACCTTGGCAAAAACCTCGTTTACGAGGCCTTGGCGATCTTCCTCTGCAACGGTGCGAAACCCGAAAGATGTTTCGCTGCTGTCGTTGGGTTGTGACGGTATACTCATGGTGGCCGGACCATAGACCAGCTTGGCATTCATGGCTATGTGTTGTGGTAAATCAAGGTGAACATGCCGCATGTTGGATATGTGCCGCGGGGAGAGCGTATGCGATGCCTGAATTGCCAGAAGTAGAGACGGTGCGCCGGGGACTTGAGCCGGCAATGCTGGGCCGCACTGTCAAGGCTGTGAGGCTGAACCGGCCTGATCTGAGGTTTCCGTTCCCTGTCCGGCTTGTGGAAACCTTGACTGGAAGCCGTATCATGGCGCTGAACAGGCGGGCCAAGTACATTCTGATTGAGCTGGACACTGGCCACACTCTGTTGGTGCACCTGGGCATGACTGGAAGGTTCACGGTCTGGCCGGCGCAAGGCGCCGTCCGTAATCTGGGAGAATTCTACTATCTGGATGAAGCAGGCCATAAAGGTACTGGCACGCATGACCATATGGTTGTTGACCTGGATGATGGCACCCGCATCGTTTACACCGATCCACGCCGATTTGGTTTTGTTGACCTGATCGAGCCAGGCGCCATTGCGGCAAACCGTTTCCTGGTGGGGCTGGGCACTGAACCGCTGGGTAACGAACTGAATGCCGATATTTTGAACACGGCGCTGTCCGGCAGGAAAACGCCACTCAAGGCAGCGTTGCTTGATCAACGCATTGTTGCCGGGCTCGGCAATATATATGTATGTGAAGCATTGTACCGGGCGCGGCTGTCGCCGCGCCGTCTTGCGGGTACAATTACGCGCAAGAGCGCGACCTCACCAAGGTTGGAGAAGCTTGTTTCTGCAATTCGAACCGTGTTGGGTGAGGCTATTGATGCCGGAGGCTCGACGCTGAAGGACTACGCTCACACCGATGGTTCGAGCGGCGATTTCCAGCAGCGGTTCGATGTTTACGGCCGGGAGGGCGAAGCATGCCGTACGGCAGGCTGTGCGTCTCTTGTCCGGCGTATTGTGCAATCGGGCAGGTCAAGCTTCTATTGCCCCACTTGCCAGCGTTAGTTCTGATGCTGTTTATTGCGGTTCACCTCGATTGCACCGCAATTTCTGGAGTCTCTGCGCAATGTCATACAGCAACATCAACGTTGAAACCCGCAATAGCGTTGGTCTCATTACACTGAATCGGCCTGATGCGCTCAATGCGCTCAACAGCGCATTGATTGACGAGTTGAATGATGCCTTGGACGGTTACGAGGGCGACGGCAACATCGGCGCCATCGTCATTACCGGATCCGAGAAGGCGTTCGCTGCCGGCGCAGACATAAAGGAGATGCAGTCCAAGTCGTACATGGATGTGTACATGGGCGATTTTATCGGAAAGTGGGAAAGGGTTTCACACTGCCGCAAACCCATTATTGCTGCGGTAGCCGGATTTGCTCTCGGCGGTGGCTGCGAGTTGGCAATGATGTGTGACTTCATTCTTGCTGCCGACACAGCGAGGTTTGGCCAACCTGAAATCAATTTGGGCGTTATGCCCGGAGCAGGTGGCACGCAGCGGCTGACGCGATTTGTCGGAAAGTCGAAAGCCATGGAAATGTGCCTGACCGGACGTATGATGGACGCCGAAGAGGCCGAGCGCGCGGGCCTTGTTTCGCGGGTCGTACCCGCCGCTGATCTGGTTGAAGAGGCCATCAAGGTTGCTGGTGTTATTGCTGCCAAGTCCAGGCCAATTGCCATGATGACCAAGGAAGCGGTCAACCGCTCTTATGAGACCACGCTTGCAGAGGGCGTGCGATTTGAGCGCCGACTGTTTCATTCGATGTTTGCAACCAATGACCAAAAGGAAGGCATGGAGGCTTTCGCCGGCAAGCGAAAGCCAAACTTCTCCAATTCGTAAGGCTGCGGCGAGTGCGTCGGTGTGACAGCGCATCTGTTTGTTGACGCCACCTGCCACATGCTATATGAAACCGCTCAATTCAGCACACTTGTTGTTCTGTTGATCGCCGGTTTGAACTTTGGCGAAGGCCGGGATGACAGTTTGCTATTGGTAAGGGAAGGCCGCTTGACGGCTGGTTCAGGACAAGACAAAAAACATGGCCAATACTCGTTCGGCAAAAAAGGCTGTTCGGCGCGCAGCCCGGCGTACCTCAGTCAACACTAACCGTCGCTCTCGCGTGCGCAACTTTATGCGCAAGGTCGAGGAAGCCATCGCCAGCGGCGATCAGGCAGCGGCAACCGAGGCGCTGCGTGCAGCCCAGCCGGAGATCATGCGCGGTGCCCAGAAGGGCATTATGCACAAGAATACCGCATCCCGGAAAGTTTCCAGGTTGGCCAAGCGGGTGAAGGCAATTGCTGCCTCCAGCTAACTCACTTGACCACCTCGTTTTTCAAGGCTCGCCTCTGGCGGGCCTTTTTTATTTTGGCGATTTTGCTTGACGCCCGGTTGCGGTGAGCGTGTACGCGACATGTTCTGATGTTGCATTACGCAGAATTTACCAAGTCCCTTCAACGGGTTATGGGCGGCAACGAATTCGCGACACAAATTTCGCAGAATTTAGCGGTTTTTTGGCCATCGCTGGTGTAAATTTTTTCTTAAGATTTAGACTCATCCGTAAACACGCTCCGGCTGAAAATTGCTTATCCGAGTCAAGTGTTTGCGCATGGCAACTGTAAACATTGGCCCGGCCGGATTAGCAGCTAAGTGGATTTGGCGTGCTGCAGCGTGCTCTCCTAGCCTTGCACCCATCGCAAGTGGAGTTGTAATGTCTGCCCGTGGTTGCACACTGTTGTGGCTGCGCGGTACCGGGAAGCGAAACTCCAAAAAGCTTCCGGGCTGGGGCAAATCCAGGGATCTCCTGGGAAAATTAGTGAGTTGGGTACACAGGGGCGGCGGTTTCCATTGAATCCGTTGCAGGCGGACTAGAGTCTTGTGAAATTGGGTATTTTTGTCGGCAACGCTCGTTGCTCCGATGCCATTCGGCTGCCTTTCAGCAAGATTCATCAAACACTGCTTCAAATTTGCGGGCAGAAGGGGGAGGCATGGCTGTTGTGGAGAGGATGGATTCAGTGGCGGGCAAGACGGAACGTGGGCGGAATTTCGGTTTGGAAAGCAAAAACGTGAACTCGGGGAAACAGGCATTCGGCAATGGGGCAGGACATGATCGCAATTCACTGAGCGAGGCATGGGGAAGAGTGGCTGCGCGCCTGCGGGGCGAGTTGGGAGAAGACCTTTATAGCAGCTGGTTTGCGCGCATGGAGCCTGAAAGCCTTGTGGATGGGCTTCTCAATGTGTCCGTTCCGACACGTTTCTTGAGAAACTGGATAAAGGCCCACTATATGGACCAGCTCACGACCTGCTGTGTCTCGGAATACAAGGAAGCCGAGGTGGTGGACATCCAGGTGCGCACGCGGGGCCTGCCAACGGCAGCCCAGGCAGTAGCGCCCGTAGCCGCTGACGGAGACAACTCTACTGAATCAGCCGAACCCGTAGCAAAGACCTTGAGAGTGGGCTCAAAGCGCCCCGGTGAGCGCGGTTCGCAGCTTGACCACAACCTGACCTTTGATTCCTATGTTCAGGGACAGTCCAACGCGCTTGCTCACGCAGCAGCAATGCGGGTAGCAGAAGCCCGGCCGGAGGCCGCCGTTAGCTTCAACCCGTTGTACATTCACTCTGCTGCCGGTCTGGGCAAGACCCACCTGATGAACGCCATTGCATGGCGCATCAGGGACCTGAACCCCGACCGAAAGGTACTGTACATCTCGGCCGAACGGTTCATGTATCATTTCCTCGCAGCCATAAAGGTGCGTGATACGCTATCGTTCAAGGACTACTTCCAATCGATTGACGTGTTGTTGATTGACGATCTTCAGTTCCTTCAAGGCAAGTCCACGCAGCAGGAGTTTTATCACACCTTCAATTCGCTGGTGGATTCCAAGCGCCAGATCATCATCGCCGCTGATGTTCCACCGCCGCAGCTGGAAAGCATTGATCAACGCATGAAGTCGCGTTTGGCCGGAGGTTTGGTTGTTGACATTGAATCACCTGATCTGGGCTTGCGCCGGTCAATTCTCAAGGCAAAGTTGTCTGCGGCCCAGAGGAAAGATCCAAACCTGATCGTCGCTGACGAGGTGCTCGAGTTTGTAGCGAACCGCATTTCAGGTGGCGGTCGTGAGCTGGAAGGTGCGCTTAACCGAATTGTTGCCAGTCAGAATCTGACCAGGCAACCGATGACCGTAGATCTTGCCGCCTTTGCGCTGCGCGACCTGTCCAATACAAATGAACTGATCAGGGTTCGGGTAGACGACATTCTTCGAATTGTCGGGCGTCATTTCAACGTGTCGCGTGCCGACTTGCTCAGCCCGCGTCGGGCCCGAGCCGTAGTACGCCCTCGTCAGATCGGTATGTATCTGGCAAAGAAGCTTACCTCACGCTCGCTGCCGGAAATCGGCAGACGCTTCGGCAATCGCGACCATAGTACGGTCCTGCACGCTGTTCGCAAGGTAGAGGAGCTTATGCAGGCAGATGAGAAGTTGGCGCGGGAGGTTACGTTGCTGTCAAAACTCATCGAACAAGGCTGATTTGGCAGTTAAACACGAGGTTTTCCACACTTCACATGCCGGAAAGCGGGTTAGGGTCAGGCGCAGCCTTGCGCTCCCCGCCCCTTGTGCCTAATTCTCATTCCTGGAAGCTGGTTTGCCTGAACAACAGGACGGTCGTCACGGCCGCTTTTGAGGATGCTGACACGATGCGTGTAACCATTGAGCGCGGTACATTTCTGAAGTCACTAAACCATGTTCAATCCGTGGTCGAGCGGCGCAACACAATTCCGATCTTGTCCAACGTGCTGCTGCAGGCTGGAGATGGCGGACTTAAACTCACCGCTACGGATCTGGATATCGAGATAGTGGAGCATACACAGGCTGATGTAGGTCAGGCAGGCTCCACCACAGTGCCCGCTCACATGCTGTACGACATTGTCCGCAAACTCCCTGATGGGGCGCAACTGCAGCTTGAGCAGGGGCCGGATGAGGGCCGCCTGGCCGTAGTTGCAGGTAGGTCGCGCTTCTCCTTGCAGGCACTTCCGCCGCAGGACTTTCCAGACCTTGCCAGCGGTGAAACAACCCATTCATTCGTGATGCCAGCTGCAGATCTGCGTCTGATGATCGAAAAGACGCGGTTTGCGATTTCGACTGAGGAAACCCGCTACTATCTGAACGGCATCTACCTGCACACACAGGACAATGGCACCATGCGTGCTGTTGCAACGGACGGGCACCGTCTGGCGCGGGTGGAACTGCCTGCGCCGGCTGGCTCGCAAGGCATGCCAGGCATCATCGTGCCCCGCAAGACAGTCCTGGAGTTGGTCAAGGTGCTTGAAGATGGCGACGGCGAAGTGTCGATCTCCTTGTCGGCCTCAAAGGTCCGTTTTGAAGTTGATGGACTGGTTCTCACCTCCAAGCTCATTGACGGCACCTTCCCGGATTACGAGCGGGTGATCCCGACCGGCAATGACAAGGCTCTGGAAGTGGATACACGACTGTTTTCACAAGCTGTCGACCGTGTGTCCACGATCTCCAGCGAGAAGGGCCGTGCGGTAAAGCTGAACATTTCCGCTGACCGGGTTACACTGACCGTGAACAACCCGGATTCGGGATCAGCCGAAGAAGAGATTGCCGCCAGCTACTCTGCCGACCCGATGGATGTGGGGTTCAATTCGCGTTATCTGCTGGACATTGCAGGGCAGTTCAAGGGAGATACTGCAACCTTCATGTTGTCCGACTCAGGCTCGCCCACCATATTGCGTGATGCAGCGGATGACCGCGTGCTTTACGTTTTGATGCCGATGCGGGTCTAATTGGCCGCACTGAAACCGGGAATCCATACCTTGGCACCGAAGCAGGCACTTTCGCTCAAGAGCCTGACCCTGACGTCGTTTCGCAATTACGCCAGTGCTAGAATACAGCCGATCGCACAGATGGTTGCGCTCTATGGGCACAACGGTGCCGGCAAGACCAACCTCCTGGAAGCGATTTCACTTCTGACACCCGGCAGGGGTATCCGGATGTCACCATACAATGACCTTGCCAGGGTGGCTGATGGTGCGCATTGGGCAGTTGCTGCAATTATTGATGGCCCGCATGGCCAGGTCCGCCTCGGAACGGCCTGGCAGCAACCACAGGAAGATAGTGATGCGGGTGTGCCGGCTCCTGCGAGGGAAGTCAGAATCGACGGCCAGACGCAGCGCAGCGCAGGTGCACTTGCAGATTATGTCCGCTGCTTGTGGTTGACCCCTGCGATGGACAGATTGTTTACCGGACCTGCCTCCGACAGGCGGCGATTTCTGGACCGGTTGACGGCGACATTCGATCCTTCGCACGGCACGCGCGTCAACGCGCTTGAGCGGCTTCTGCGTGAGCGCAACCGGCTCAATGCAGAAGACAATTCCAGCAATGCCTGGCTCTCAAGCGTGGAAGCCCGGTTGGCAGAAACGGCGATAGCTGTGGCTGCGGCGCGCAACGCTGCCATTGCAGCTGTCAGCCGCTTCGTTGGCATTTCCCGGGATTTCGGGCAAGACTCATTATTTCCATGGGCAGGTGTAGCTGTAGACGGTGAATTGGAGCAGCAACTAATTGATCGTCCAGCCGTGCAAATTGAAGACGAATATCGTACAATTCTTGCTGATTCGCGGGGGCTGGACAGAGCGGCAGGCCGCACCTTGCGTGGGCCGCACAGGACCGACTTGCTGGTAACCCATGGCCAACGACAGATGGCGGCCAGATTATGCTCCACCGGGGAGCAGAAAGCATTGCTGATCGGACTTGTGCTGGCACAGGCAAAGGCTGTGCGTGAGACGTTTGGCGGGGTGGCGCCGTTACTGCTGCTGGATGAGGTGGCTGCTCACCTGGATGATATAAGACGGGCAGCGTTGATGGTGGAGTTGCAGGAACTCGGCGGGCAGGCCTGGATGACAGGTACGGACCGCCAGTTGTTTGAAGCCGCGTCGGGCGACATTGAATTGATTGAAGTCAGGGACGGGAAAATCTTGTCCTCGGCTGGAACAGGAAGCTGAATGAGCGATACACCTGAGAACCCGAATTCTGAAGAATACGGCGCAGACAGCATCAAGGTGCTGAAGGGTCTGGATGCTGTGCGCAAGCGGCCTGGCATGTACATTGGTGATACCGATGACGGGTCTGGCCTGCATCACATGATCTATGAAGTGGTTGACAATGCCATCGACGAAGCATTGGCAGGGCATTGTGACAGGGTTGAAGTGCGCCTCAATGCCGATGGATCATGTTCGGTATCTGACAATGGTCGCGGCATCCCGACAGCAATCCATTCCGGGGAAGGCATTTCGGCTGCTGAAGTGATCATGACTCAGCTGCATGCTGGCGGCAAATTCGATCAGAACTCCTACAAGGTGTCAGGTGGGTTGCACGGAGTGGGCGTCTCGGTGGTCAATGCGCTGTCTTCCTGGCTGAAGCTCGACATCTGGCGCAACAACAAGCATTGGCAAATATCATTTACCCATGGCGTGGCAGATGGCCCACTCAAGGAGGTTGGCGAACAAGGAGACAGAAAGGGAACCGAGATCACTTTCTTGCCAAGCCTTGAAACCTTCACCATGACCAACTTCGATTTCAACACTGTTGAACACCGTTTGCGCGAACTGGCCTTCCTCAATTCGGGGGTGTTCATCAATGTATCTGACAACAGGGGCGTAGAGCCGAAGTCCGTCGATCTGCACTACGAAGGCGGCATATCGGCCTTTGTCAAATACCTCGACCGGGCAAAGCAGCCAATGTTGCCAGAACCGATTTCCATTTCCATCGAGAAGGACGGCGTCACTGTGGAGTGCGCATTGTGGTGGAACGACAGTTATCACGAGAATGTATTGTGCTTCACCAACAACATCCCGCAGCGGGATGGCGGCACGCACCTGGCCGGTTTTCGCGGCGCCCTGACACGCATCGTCAACAACTATGCCAACGAGTCCGGTATTGCCAAGAAGGAAAAGGTCTCGCTGTCTGGTGATGATGCACGCGAAGGGCTGACCTGTGTCCTGTCCGTAAAGGTGCCCGATCCCAAATTCTCGTCGCAGACCAAGGACAAGCTGGTGTCATCTGAAGTGCGCCCGATCGTAGAAAGCGCGGTTGGCGAAGGCTTGAGCACATGGTTTGAGGAACACCCGGCCGAGGCACGCGCCATCGTGACCAAGGTGGCAGAAGCTGCTGCTGCACGGGAAGCCGCCCGCAAGGCACGAGAGCTGACCCGCCGCAAGGGTGCACTGGACGTGGCTTCGCTGCCGGGCAAGCTGGCTGATTGCCAGGAACGCGACCCCGCCAAGTCAGAACTGTTCATCGTCGAGGGTGACTCTGCCGGTGGGTCTGCCAAACAGGCCCGCAACCGTGAAAACCAGGCGGTGCTGCCATTGCGCGGCAAGATCCTCAATGTGGAGCGCGCCCGCTTTGACAAGATGCTCGGCAGTCAGGAAATCGGCACGCTGATCACTGCACTTGGCACGGGCATTGGCCGTGATGATTTCAACGTCGAGAAACTGCGCTATCACAAGATCATCATCATGACTGACGCCGATGTTGACGGTGCGCATATTCGCACTTTGCTGCTCACGTTCTTTTACCGGCAGATGCCGGAGGTCATCGAACGTGGCCACCTGTATATTGCCCAGCCTCCGCTCTACAAGGTCAAGCGTGGCCAATCCGAACAGTACCTGAAAGACGATGCGGCACTGGAGGAGTTCCTCGTCCAGCAGGGTATGGAAGAAACAGTGCTGGTGACCAGCAATGGCGTTGAGCATGGCGGACAGGATCTGCGCTCGATCATAGATAATGCGTTGCAGGTGCGCTCCGCCCTGGACGGTTTGCATTCGCGCTACTCTCGTGACGTGGTTGAACAAGCTGCAATTGCTGGTGCTTTCAACCCTGAGGTCGTTGGGGACAGGGAAAGGGCGAATGAGGCAGCTTCCTACATTGCACGGCGGCTGGACGTCATATCGGAAGAAACCGAACGCGGCTGGCAGGGCGCTGCAGATGACGATGGCGGCCTGACATTCAGCCGCGAACTGCGCGGGGTGCATGAGGCACACACGCTTGATGCGCGCATGATAGGCTCATCCGAGGCGCTGCGGCTGGATCGGCTGGCCGCGCACTTGCAGGATGTATACACCAAGCCCGGTAAACTGCGCCGCAAGGAAACAGAAGCCCCTGTGTTCTCGCCGATGGGACTGATTGATGCGGTGTTCCTGCAAGGCCGCAAGGGCATTTCCATGCAGCGCTACAAAGGTTTGGGCGAAATGAACCCTGAGCAGCTATGGGAAACTACACTCGACAAAAACGTTCGTTCGCTGTTGCGTGTGAAGGTATCCGAGCTCGATGAAGCGGATGATCTTTTTACAAAGCTGATGGGCGATGTCGTCGAGCCGCGGCGTGATTTCATTCGTGAGAACGCCTTGAACGTTGCCAATCTCGACGTCTGAGCAACCTGCCATAGACTTGCCACGCCATCCTGATGACATGATTGCATTGCACTCCCGGTTATCTATGCCGGTAAGGCAATGCGCTGTCATAGCGTTAACAAGCGGTTAACATGAATTGCTTAGGGTCTGCTTCAGGACCCAAAGGCACGGCAATCCTTGATACTACAAGGAATTTTCTGGAGGAAAGACAGGCTTGTTTGGCTTGGGCAAAAAACGTCGCGACAAGGGGGCGCCTCAGCGTCGTGAACCCGTGTTTGCGGGACCTGGCCCGCGCCGAAAGGACAGCGGCAGGCCGAATACAAAAGGTGGCAATCCGCGTTCAAGACGCAAGCGGCCCCTCGTTTTCCGTTTGATTTCATGGTCCATGACACTTGGTCTTTGGGCGTTGCTTGCGGTTTTTGCAACGACAGCCTACCTGTTTGTGAACCTGGACAAGCAGGGCTTGTTCAATATTCCCGAGCGTGAGCCGGGTGTCATGGTTCTTGCCGCGGATGGATCGGTACTGGCTGAGCGGGGTGCCTTCTTCGGAGATGCCGTCCGGATCGATGAATTGCCCGCCTATGTGCCGCAGGCCATAATTGCTGTCGAGGACCGGCGTTTCTATTCTCATTTCGGCGTCGATCCACTTGGCATTGCGCGGGCTCTTTATACAAACTATCGGGCAGGGGCTACGGTTCAGGGTGGTTCAACCCTGACACAGCAGCTTGCCAAGAACCTGTTCCTCAAGCCCGACAGGACGCTTGAACGGAAGTTGCAGGAGGTCGTTCTATCGATCTGGCTGGAAAGCAAGTACAGCAAGGATGAAATCCTGCAACTGTATGTCAATCGCGTATATTTTGGTGCCGGGGCAACTGGCATCGACAAGGCCGCACAGCGCTTCTTCAACAAGTCAGCCAGAGATGTGAACCTGGCCGAGGCGGCGGTTCTTGCCGCCGTGCTGAAGGCGCCAAGCAGGTACAATCCCATCAACAGTGTTGAGCGTGCCAACAAGCGCGCCCGCGAAGTTCTGTCGGATATGGTCCGTGCAGGCTTCATCACCCAGGCAGAAGCCGACGCCACGAGAGGAGTGAGCCCGTCTGCTCCCAGATCCCGCTATGTTTCAGCCAAACGGTATGTCCTTGACTGGGTACTGGAAACCCTGCCTGACCTGATTGGCGAACTTAAAGACAGTGTGGTGGTTGAAACCACGATAGATCTGAACCTTCAGGGCATTGCTGAAAAGGCTTTGAGAGCGGAGCTTGCCACCAATGGTGAGAAGATGAACGCATCCGAAGCGGCAATGGTTGTGATGGACACAACCGGTGCAGTCCGCGCAATGATCGGTGGCCGGTCATACGCCAGGAGTGAGTTCAACAGGGCGACGAAGGCCATGCGTCAGCCTGGATCAGCGTTCAAGCCATTCGTGTATCTTGCTGCAATTGATGCCGGCATGACGCCAAAAACAGTCAAGATCGATGAACCCGTCACTTTCGGTGACTGGTCGCCTGACAATTACAAACGCAAGTATCTGGGCCCTGTCAGCCTGACAAAAGCCTTGGCCAATTCCATCAACACCGTCGCAGCAAAGCTTGCCGTTGAAGTGGGCCCCGAGAACGTTGCCGCTACGGCGCGCCGCCTTGGCATTTCTTCTCCGCTGGCTGGCAATGCTTCTATTGCACTGGGTACATCTGAAGTGACGCTGCTTCAACTCACCTCTGCTTATGCGCCGTTTGCCAATGGCGGCAGCGGCGTCATTCCGCACGCCATTTTACGCATTACAACTCGCGAAGGAAAAGTCCTTTACGAGCGTTCAGGTGGCGGGCCCGGCCAGGTTGTTTCCTTCGAGTCGCTTGGTGCCATGAACTATATGATGCGCAAGGTCCTGGAAGAAGGCACAGGCAAAGCGGCGCAGATCGAAGGGCACGAGACTGCAGGCAAGACCGGAACCAGTCAGGATTATCGCGATGCCTGGTTCGTGGGTTACACATCGCACCTGATAGCAGGCGTATGGGTTGGCAACGATGACAATTCACCAACCAAAAAGGTGACTGGCGGTTCCATGCCGGCGCGCATCTTTGCTTCTGTAATGAAATCAGCTCATGCCTCACTCGACGCGGTGCCATTGCCCGGCTACTACCAGCCCGATGAGCCGGCAATTGCATATGCGCCGTCCGAACCGCTGGATGATGCTCTTAAAAATGATGGCGGTGGTTTCGTGGACAATCTGCGCAATCTCTTTACCGGAGTTGAACCGCCTGCTCCGGAACCGCGCGCTGTTCGTAACGTTCAGCGAAAACGGGAAAGACAGCGGGAACGGCAAATCAACAACTCCCGCTAGTGCCGAAATCGGCAATTGACAGAAATTCTGCCTATACCGGCAATGAATGCAGCCGCGAACCGTTCTTGCGCAACCATTTGCGTGCGAAGTCAGTGTGCGGGCAATGCCGGTAAACCAGATCCCAGAAGTCAGGCCCGTGATTCATTTCAGCAAGGTGCGCCACTTCATGTGCGCATACATAGTCGAGCACCCTTGCAGGCGCCATGACGAGCCGCCAGGAATATGACAGTGTGCCTGTGCTGGAACACGAACCCCACCTTGAAGTCGTGTCACGTACACTCACCCGTGAATATTCCAGCTGCATGGCGTCTGCATATCTGCGCGATGCCCGCTCCAGATCATCGCGGGCTTCGCGCTTCAGGAAGTCCTGAATCCGTCGCTGCATGTGTGCAGGTTCACCTCGTACGATCAGCATTGGCGCGGGCATGTCACGGATGTGCACCGGAATGCCGCGCCCGTGCTCTACGCGGATCTCGTGCTCAACATCCCGGATGGTAATCCTGTTGCCGTTCAGGTTGTCCTGAGGTGCCGCATGCACGTTTTCTGGCTGCAGACGTTGGGCTATCCAGTCGCACTGGTCGCAGGCAAATTCATAGGCTTTTGCCGCGCTGGTACCCGGGGGCACTGTCAGAACAATTCCCCGGCCATCTCTTTCCATGCGCATGATGATGCGCTTTGCCTGGGCATTTCCACGATAGCGCACCACAATGACCGTGCCGGCAACGTGCATCCTGTCCGGCGCACTTTCCGCTGTTTGCGGTTTTCCAAGTATGGTCCTGAGAGATGACAGCATCTGCAGAGCATATCTGATTCGGCAGCACCAGGCAGCGGCGCAAACTGATCGTCGCAGCTCTGGAGTCGGTTATTCTGCCGCCACTTTCAACGTCTTGCCCGAGCTTTGTTTCTCCATGAAGCCCACAAGCCGCGGCACGATGTGTTTTCTGAAGCGTGAGCCGTTGAACACTCCATAATGGCCAACTTTTTCCTGCAGGTGATGGTCCCGCATGTTTTCGCTCAATCCGGTGCAGAGCTGGTGTGCTGCTTCGGATTGGCCAACACCCGAAATGTCATCGCGCTCGCCCTCGATAGTCATCAAGGCTGTGCGGGTGATGGCTGCCGGCTGAACCAGCATATCGCGATACATGAACTCGCCTTTCGGCAAGGCTTGCTTCACGAACACCCTTTCAACCGTATCGATATAGAACTCTGCAGTCAGATCCATTACGGACATGTACTCGTCATAGAATTCTTCCTGCTTTTCAGCAGAATCTTCATCACCCTCAACCAGGTGCCAGAACAGATCACGGTGGGCATCCATATGCCGGTCAAGGTTCATTGTCATGAAGCCCGTGAGCTGAAGGAAACCAGGATAGACCCTCCGCATGAACCCCTTGTTGGGAGCGGGGACCCTGACAATGGCATTACGTCGGAACCAGTTGGTTCCCCTCTCGGTTGCTAGCTCGTTGACCGCAGTCGGGTTGCGGCGTGTATCAATCGGTCCGCCCATCAACACCATTGACCGTGGCACGACCTTTTCATTGCGCTGATGCATGAGCGAAATCGCGGCGAGTACCGGTACTGTTGGCTGGCAGACCGCCATCACATGAACGTCGCCGCCCAGGTGACCAATCATCTCGATGACATAATCGATATAGTCATCCAGACCGAAATCACCGTCAGACAATGGAACATCCCGGGCATCTGTCCAGTCTGTAATGTACACTTCGGAATGCTGCAGCATTGCCTCGACTGTGCCGCGCAGCAGGGTGGCATAGTGGCCGGACATAGGCGCAACGATCAGGATCTTCTGACGTTGCAACTCGGTGTCTGGCACTTCCTTCAAATCGCGTTTGAAGTGCAACAGATCGCAGAACGGCTTGTGCCATACCACCTGCTTTTGAACCGCACACTTCTTTCCTGCGACCATTGTGGAGTTTATGCCGAATTCAGGTTTTCCATAGCGCCTTGTCAACCGCTCGAACATGCCCAGCGAAGCTGCCATGGAGCGGCCAACGGGTGTGGCGGCAAGCGGGTTGTTTGGGGCGGTCCAGAATTGGTGCCCTGCATTTGCGGCGAAACGCCAGGGTGCAAGCGCAGTGTGGTTCAGTTCATACATCGTGTACAGCATGGGTACCCCGTCCGAATCTCTGCGATTGCTGGAAGACTATTGTTGTTGCAGTGCAACATAGCATGTCGGATCGTTCTTGCGCAAGCCTGATTGAAGTGCGCAAGACAAGTGCGCTCGCAGCCAAACGTCAAAAATTTCAATTACTTGTGGCAACCTTGAGGGCTTTTCCAATGTCGTCAGCAGACGTGCCGTAAGGAAAATGTTGCACAAAAGCGCCCTTCTGATCCATCAGGTATGCAATGCTGGAATGATCCATCAAGTAGCTGTCTGTATTCGTGTCGGGACCTGCGGCCTTTGCGAAATATACCCGAAATGCCTTGGCAATTCTGGCAACATCTTCAGCAGACCCGGTCAACCCGGTCGTGCCGGGCCAGAAATTGGCGACATATTCCTTCATTACAGCAGGAGTGTCCCGCTCAGCGTCGATCGTGACAAAGACGAGATTGAACTTGTCTGCCGCACCTTCGATGTCAGTCAATGCCGCTGAGATTACCTGTAATTCCCCAGGACATACGTCCGGGCAAAATGTGTACCCGAAATAGTAAATCGTGTGCTTGCCCAGAAAATCCTTTTCGCTCACGCGCTTTCCGTCCTGGTTTGTCATCTGGAACGGACCGCCGACCAACGCGGTGCCCGAGCTTCTGACTACACCTTGTTCGGCGCTCGGCGCGAATAGGATCGCAGTGCCGCCAATTCCGATGGCAAGCAGCAGTGAGGAAATAGCAAGGATGGCTGTACGCTTTTTCATGTACATTGCACTAGCCTACCCCATGGCGCACTGAAAGTGACATCAAGTCGCTGTGTTGTCGAAGGCACCACACTCCACTAGGGTCAGCCCATATGCACGCCGCCTTTATTGGCGGTCGCTCCAGGGAGGCATCCGGATGGCCAATTCTGTTTCCAGTATTTTCACAGAAGCGATAGGTCCCACGTCGCGCTTTGCCGGCACCCTGGCCAAGACGTTCTTTGCCCATGACGGGCTGCGGTTGCGAACCACCATCAGGTTGCGGTGGCTGGCAGTTACCGGGCAGACATTCGCAATCTTGTGGGTCTACTTTGTCATGGGGTTCGCCCTGCCGCTTGGCTGGTGCCTGCTATTCATTATTCTATCGGCGTGGGTCAACATTGCCCTGTCGCTGAGTTGGAGCGTGACGGCGCGCCTGCACGAGCGCTACGCCTCGCTGTTGTTGGCATACGACATCATTCAGCTTGCCGCCCTGTTGTTCCTGACCGGCGGTCTGTCAAACCCGTTCGCTTTTCTGTTTATTGTACCTGTAACCGTCTCCGCGGCCACCTTGCCGTTTGCCCGAACTGCCTTGCTGGCCGGCCTGGCCATCGCGACCGCATCGCTGCTGGCAATACTCCACCTGCCGTTGCCCTGGTTCTCTGGTCAGCCGCTGGAGCTGCCAAATCTCTACAAGACAGGTCTCTGGACGGCACTTGTATGCGCCATCATCTTCTCGACCTTGTATGTCAACCGGGTGGCGAGGGAAGCGCGCGAAATGGCCAATGCGCTTGCTGCCACCGAAGTTGCCCTGGCACATGAGCAGCAACTGTCGGCCCTCGACGGGCTTGCCGCCGCAGCTGCCCACGAACTCGGCACGCCGCTTGCGACCATTGTGCTGGTTGCCAAGGAACTCAAGCGGGAACTCAAGCTTGAAGGCGATCATGGCGATGACCTGGATCTGCTGGTGTCGCAATCCGAGCGCTGCCGGGAGATCCTCTCAAGGCTGACCAAGCGGGACAATCAGTCGGATGCGATGATGCAGACCGTCAAGATGACCGCGTTGGCCGAAGAAGTTGCCGAGCCATTGAGCACGTCCGAAGTTGCCATACTTTTTGACGTTGAACCCAAGTTCGACCGAAATGGCGAGCCACTTCCAGAGCCTGTCCTGGTTCGCAATACGGCAATCAAGTATGCCCTGGTCAACCTGATGGAAAACGCGGTTGATTTCGCCCGGACCAGGGTGACGGTGCGCCTTTCCTGGTCGCTTGAACAGATTAGCTTGACCATTTCGGACGATGGTGACGGCTTTTCGCAAACCGTAATGGACAGGCTTGGAGATCCCTACGTAACCAGTCGCAGCCGTTTCGCAGATGGCGATCCGGCACGGCGAGATGGCCATGGCGGCATGGGACTTGGTTTCTTCATTGCCAAAACCTTGCTGGAGCGCTCAGGTGCGCAGGTGACACTGGCCAACAGGCCGGCGCCTGATACTGGTGCTGTCGTTCGGATCGTCTGGCCTCGCGAAATAGTTGAAGCAACTCAATCATCTCGCGCCATCTTGTGAATTGGGGCTGACTGGGCCACATTGCGGCAATTGGATACCAGGCTGGCCCGCAAAACGGGCGGGAAGCAGCATTCGGAAAGTAAATCGATGAGTGACAACGCGATTGATGAACCAAGAACACTTTTGCTGGTTGACGATGACCGGCCGTTTCTTCAACGCCTGGGAAGGGCAATGGAGGCACGTGGATTTGATGTGCGCTTGGCTCAGTCGGTGGCGGAAGCCATGGCGGAAGTAAAGCGCGACCCGCCAGCTTATGCGGTGGTGGACTTACGGTTGGAGGACGGCAACGGGCTTGATGTAGTCGAGGCCATCCACAATGTAAGGCCTGATGCGCGCGCCGTGGTTCTGACCGGTTACGGCAACATCGCAACAGCGGTCTCAGCCGTAAAGATCGGGGCAGCAGATTACCTTTCAAAGCCCGCTGACGCTGATGCTGTCTATGGTGCCCTTGTGGCCAATGCAGATGTGCGTGCAGCGCTACCGGAAAATCCCATGTCGGCTGACAGGGTGAGATGGGAGCACATCCAGCGGGTGTATGAGTTGTGCAATCGTAACGTTTCTGAAACTGCCAGGCGGCTGAACATGCATAGGCGTACGTTGCAGCGCATTCTGGCAAAGCGTGCGCCTCGCTGATCTCGGCTTCAAAGGTTGAACGAGGACGTACCTGGATCGTGAATGGCTTGCAGTCGGGCGCAGGCCGTGCGGGCAACCAGATGCGAGATGGCCTTGCGGCGGGCAGGCGCCACCCGATCTTCATCCGCAGCTCTGATTATTTCCGCTCCCCAGGCGTCCGCGATAATGAGGCCGGTGTTCTGATCAACCAGTTGCTGGTCCATGTTCGGCGGGATAGCAAAGTAAAACCTGTCGCAATAGTCCATGTAGTCGCGCCACTTGTGATCTGACAGATAGTCTGCAGCAGATGACTTGATCTCTATGATCCAGATATCGCCTTTCGCGCCCAGGGCGAGCACATCAGCCCTGCGGCCATTTGCCAGCGTCAGTTCAAAGATGCTCGTGAAACCTGCTTGTCGCAGCATCCGGCCGACGCCACGTTGCACTGCGGCGGCGGTTGGTGACTGCCGGCCATCGGTAATATTCAGCTCGTCTTCGTTCATACTGGTCAGCTGGCGCGGGGCTCCCATTGAAACAATCGCGAAGCAAGAAATGCTGCTGTAATACCCCAGGCAGCCATGACTGCTACGTGGGGCAGTATTGAATAGACGATACCTTCGGAGTCGGGCCATGCGAAGCCGCTGCCCTCATAGGCGTAGTCAAACGCTCTCTGGAAGGCTACCGAGAAGTGCCGCAGCGGGAACAGGTTTCCGACAAACGGGATCCATTCTGATGTCTCGGTGCTTGGTCGCACGAAAATATCTGACACGAAGGCCAATGGCATGATTGTGGCGCTGCTTGCTGCCTGCACTGTCTCGCTTGATCTGAATACAGCAGTGATCATCATGCCCAGCGAGGCGAAACACAGAGCCCCTGCAATGGCCACGATCAGTGCTGCTGGTGCTCTTTCCCAGATGATTTCGACACCGAATGCCAGCGCTCCGGTCGCAATCACGAGAACAAGCGTGACAAATGCGATCACGGACACAGCAATGATGCGCGCACAGATATACACCCACGGTGGCATGGGCGTGCCGCGAATCCGTTTCAATATGCCAAGGTCGCGGGCCGTGGCGGTGGACACCGACAGATAGGTATAGCAAGCCATGACGACACCAAACACTGCCAGTGCAGGTGTGTAGAACTGCGCCGTGTTGAGGCCGAGCCCTTCGATTTTCTCATTACCGAACAACTGGGTAAGCACAATCAGCAGCACTAGCGGCATGGCAATTACAAAGAAGACAGCTGCCGGGCGCCTGGTGAACAGGCGCAATTGATGCCGCGCCTCGCTAAACAGCATCACTGATCTCCTTTACTGGCAGATTCGCGTTGTTTGGCAACAAGTTGCAGGTAGATGTCTTCAAGACTCTGTTTTGACACCGACAATGAACGGATGTCGTAGCGGGTTTTCAGCGCCCACCCGGCCAGTGCAGCCAGTGCAGCAGCCGGGTCTTCCACCTCGATCTTCAGCCGGTTGTTATCAACCTTGGCAATCCTGGAGAGTTCAGCCGGAAATCCTGCCGGCAAGCTGTTTCCGGCAACCTCGAACTGAATCATCGAGTGTGTGCAATGCTCTGCCTGCAGCTGCTCTGGTTTGCCCAATGCAACAATCTGCCCATTCACCATGATTGCCAGCCGGCTTGCGAGAGCCTGCACTTCATCCATATAGTGCGATGAAAGGATGATGGTGCAACCGTCCTGGTTCAACCGTTTGACCAGCTTCCAGATCTTTCTCCGTGCCTCGGGGTCAAGGCCGGTTGTGGGTTCATCGAGAAACACCAGCTCTGGATTTCCTACAATGCCGAGTGCGATTTCCAGACGCCGTTTTTGTCCGCCGGACAGGTTGCCAACCCGGTTACCGGTCAGGTGCGCCAGGTTTACATCTTCCAGCACCGATGTGATGTCGCGCGGCGAAGGGTAAAGCCGTGCAAATGCCGAAATGGTCTCAAGCACGGTCAGTTCCGGTTCCAGCGCAGTGGTTTGCAACACCAGCCCTGTCCGGGCGCGCAGCTCGTCCCCGTCGCTTTGCGGGCTGAGACCGAGTACCCTGGCCGCTCCGCTGTCCGCGGTCCGGTAACCTTCGAGAATCTCGATTGTCGTTGTTTTCCCGGCACCATTTGGCCCTAACAAGGCAAATGTCTCGCCTCTTTCGACCTCGAAGGATATGCCATTGACGGCATGTCGTCCGGCGTAGGTCTTTTTGAGTTGATCGACTACGATGGCCTGCATGTGAATTCTGGTGCTCGGGAAAGTTGGTTGACTGGTCTTGCCGGCATCGATGGTAATGCCGACGCATCTTGGTAGACGGTTTGCGCTGCAAAGGTAACCCGCGACCGTCACCATTTGCCACAGTTTTGGCTAGACTGGGGATAATCTGCAAGCGGCAATTCGCCGTACCGCATTTGGGGTTCTAAAATGCCCGCGATATCGCTAAGAAGCCACCTTATCCGGCTATCGCGTAAAACAGGCTGTGAAACTGAGTTCACTGTCAGACACTTGCTCCAACACCAGAGACCCTTTTTTCAATGCCATCCTCCACTTCCCGTATTGTAATCGTCGGAGCAGGGCCTGGCGGCCTTGCCACGGCAATGATCCTCAAGCGCCGCGGTTACGACGTAACACTGATTGAGCGCCAAAAGCGCGTTGGTGGTCGCACGGGGGCTATCAAGGAGGATGGATATACATTTGATATCGGCCCGACCTTCTTTCTCTATCCACGCATCCTGTCGGAGATTTTCACCTATTGCGGCTACGACTTGTGGCGCGAGGTACCAATCAAGCGCGTTGACCCGATGTACAGGGTTGTGCATGAGGCTGGCGGACATCTGGATGTTGTCTCGGGTGAAGAGGCAATGAAAGCCGAGATCGCCAAGCTTTCGCCCGCAGATGCGGCCAATCTGGACCGCTACATGAAGGACAACCGCAAGAAGCTGGATGTATTCCGCGGTGTGCTCGAGAATCCGTTCTCCAGCATGGTAGATTTCATGCGGCCCAGTGTGCTCAAGGCGCTCCCGCGTCTGAATCCGCACATGTCGCTTGAGCAGGATCTTAATCGTTATTTCAAGGACCCAAGAGTACGCCGCGCCTTTTCATTTCAGGCGAAGTACCTTGGCATGTCTCCGTTCAAGTGCCCGTCACTGTTCACGATCCTGGCCTTCCTCGAGCATGAATACGGTATCTGGCACCCGGTCGGAGGCTGCAATGCAGTCATGGAGCGTATGGGTGAGATTGCAGTGGAAATGGGCGTCGATCTGAAGCTGGAGGAAACTGTCACCGGAATCAGCTTCGATGGCAAGAAAGCAACTGGCGTTACAACCGACAAAGGAACCTATGCTCTCGACGGTTTGGTGGTTAACGCAGATTTTGCTCATGTGCTGCCCAAGCTCGTACCAAATGAAATGCGCAAGAAGTGGAACGACAAGAAGATCGAGAAGCAGGAATTCTCATGCTCCACGTTCATGCTCTATCTTGGCATAGAAGGCAGGCTGGACCGCGTTCCACATCACACGATCGTCTTGGCTGATGACTTTGAAGGAAACATCGACGACATCCAGGTACACAAGGTACTGCCTAAGGATCCTTCATTCTATTTGCAGAATGCTTCGGTTACCGATGATACCCTTGCACCCAAAGGCCATTCGACACTGTATGTCCTCGTGCCGGTGCCCCATCGCACTGCCAAGATCGATTGGCAGAAGGAAGCGGCCTCGTTCCGTGAAAAGACCCTCGACCGGCTGGAGCTTGCCGGTGTACCTGATATCCGTGAACGCATTCGCTATGAGAAGGTCGTGACGCCGGATGACTGGGAAGCTGATATGCACATATACAAGGGCGCAACCTTCAACCTCAGCCACAACCTCACGCAAATGCTGTGTTTCCGGCCGCACAACCGCTATGAGGACCTGGAGCGGGTCTATCTGGTGGGTGGCGGGACACACCCCGGATCGGGCCTGCCTGTGATTTTTGAATCAGCGCGAATTTCCAGTGATCTGTTGCAAGAGGACATTGGCGTCTAGGATTGGGTCGGGTCAGTCGACAGACAGTTTCGCAAGTATCGAAAGGATGGCATGAGCTCCCGCAGTCACAAGGCAGCCCAGGAAACCATCGACCAGTTTTCACCGGCCGTTACCCATATCTTCTACAGATATGTTCAGCGCATGCTGACCAAGCGGTTCAACGGTGTTCGCGTACTGGGTGAGCCGCCGCAGCCGGTGCCAGCCGACAGGGCCGTGATTTTCTATTCCAACCATCCTGGCTGGTATGATCCGCTGGTCATGCTTTTGGTGTCGCACAACTTTCTCCCTGACCATACTGCGTTCGGCCCCATGGATTCTGTTGCGCTGGAAAAGTACGGTTTCATGAAAAAAATCGGCATCTTTGGCGTTGAGCAGGACTCTCCGCGAGGTGCGGCCCGCTTCCTCCAGATCAGCCGCGGACTTCTGGACATGCCCGGCAATGCGCTGATGATCACCCCACAAGGCGAGTTCAGCGACATCAGAAAACGCCAGGTGATGTTCAAGCCGGGCCTGGCCCGTCTGGCGGCAGACTGCGGTGCGATCCTTCAACCTTTTGCTTCGGAATACATATTCTGGAATGAGCCACGGCCAGAAATGTTGCTGAATTTTGGTCCGCAGATTGACACTCGGGAACAGAAGCTGAGCGCCGATCAATGGAAGTCCAGGCTGGAAGCATTGCTGGCCGATGCTCAGGATGAACTCGCAGTGGCTTCCATGGCGCGCGATGCTTCCGCCTTTACCACGATTATCGGTGGAACCAGCGGGGTCAACCCGGTGTATGATGCTTGGAGGTATGTGAAGTCCGTTCTGAAAGGGCAGAAGTTTTCATCGGCCCATAGCGACATCAGGAAGGACAAATAGAAGATGCTGGTATTTGCCGTTCAGGTCATTTTCGTGCTGGCCCTTATTCCGGCGGTACTGGGCCTTGTCAATCTTGCGCTTTACCGACCGTTGAAGAAGCAGGTGCAATCAAACCTGCCGGCGCTTTCCGTGCTTGTGCCGGCGCGTAACGAAGAAACCCGCATCACCCCCGTGCTGGAATCGGTGCTGTCCTGCAAGGGCGTGGACTTCGAAGTGATCGTTGCCGATGACAATTCAAGCGACCGCACCGCAGAGATAGTCCAGCAGTTCGCAAGCCGTGATCCTCGTTTGAAGCTGCTGACGACGCGGGCCTTGCCTGACGGCTGGCTCGGCAAGAACAACGCCTGCCACTTTCTCTCAACACATGCAAAAGCCCCATATGCAGTGTTCCTCGACGCTGACGTGACGCTGGCGCCGGACGCCTTGCAGCGAATTGCCTCGGAGTTTGCCAGACGGGCAGATCTCAAACTGCTGTCAGGCTTCCCACACCAGATAACCGGCAGCTTCTGGGAGAGAGTGCTGATACCGTTGATCCATACTGTACTGCTGGGCTATTTGCCTTTCATCGGAGTAAAATTCACCAGCCTGCCGATGTTCGCTACTGCTTGTGGCCAGTTGATTGCAGTTCAGATGGATGCCTACCGTGAAGTGGGAGGGCATGAGAGGATCCGTGACTGCGTGCACGACGGAGTGATGCTGCCCCGTCACTTTCGCGAAGCTGGACACCGGACCGATCTGATGGATATCACTGACATCTCGGCCACCCGCATGTATACCAACGCTCCAGACACATTCGCCGGATTGATGAAGAACGCGCATGAGGGTATGGCAACCCCGATCGGCTTGCCAGTGTGGACGTTACTGCTGATGGGAGGACATGTTCTGCCGGCGCTCGCTCTTGCTGCCGCATACTTTTCAGGCGCATCGCAAGACATCATTCAGTTGGCGCTGATCGCTGCGATACTTCCGTGGGCGATGCGCTTCCTGACGACAGCGATCTTCCGTCAGTCCTGGTTCGGTGCCTTGTTGCATCCGATTGGAGTGCTGGTGCTGGTGGGCATGCAATGGGTGGCGTTCTTCAACTGGCGGGCGGGCAAACGTACAAGCTGGAAGGGCCGTCAGATCGGCTGACCCGGTTTCAGGCGCGCTTGCGTTGGATAACCTTGCCGAGCGTGTTTGTGATACGGGTAGCGATCTGTGGCCAGGCAAACGTTGCAATGGTGTGTTTGCGCGCGGAAATAGCCAGCTCATCAAGCTTATCAGGCGAGCGGGCAAAACTGTTTATGATATCCGCAAAAGCATCACCATCCATTGCATCGACATTGAAGCCGGAAACACCATCGGTTATGACGTCTTGAATGCCTTCCAGCCGCGCCGCGATTGCCGGCATGCCGCAAATTCCGGCCTCCAGCATGACGACACCAAATCCTTCCATGTCGCCGGCAACCTTTATGTTGGGCATGATGAACAGGTCTCCGCCACAATACAGCGTTGCCAGTTGATCCTCCGCTACCATGCCCAGTTGGTGAACGCGGGCACCAAGGCCCGTTTCCTGCACTGCCTTGCTGATGGTTGCTGATTCAGGGCCCTTGCCACCGAGCACAAGATGGACGCCAGTTTCAAGTTTTGGCATGACGTTGCGAATAAACCACTCATGCCCCTTGCGTTTCACCTGGCGGCCAACTGAAACCAGCATGAGGCCGTTGGGCTCAACAGCTTTTGCAAGCTCCGGAAACGCCTTTGCCAGCAGTTTGCGCCGCTCCGGCCGTGTTGTCTTCAATCCGGGAAATGAAGTTCCAAAGCGGTTCGGATCTATGCCATTGGGGGTGACAAACAAGCGCTCAGGCCGCAACCCGCGCGCAATGCACTCCTGCCCGGTTGAATGACTGACCGGCAGCATGGCATCAAGTCTGTCAAGCACCCGGCGCACCAGCAACTGGTAGATGGTGCTTTCAGCAATGACATCATGCCCGTGGGAAATTGTTGCGAGAGCCACCCGGGTGCGCGCTGCCGTGCCGGCCAGCGGCACCGTCAGAACAGCCGATGGCATGGCGGAGAACAGCACAGCGTCAATTTCACCGCGCTTCATCATACTCCGTGCCGTACGCCATGCACGCCACAGGAACGGCACAAACCCCGCCAGTTCGTTTTCCTTTTCAGAGCGCAAGATGACCGTCGTGACCGCTACATCGCTGCGTGCCTGCAGTTGCTCCAAAAGGTCGATGCCAACTCTCTGCATGCCGCCAATCTTGCTCATTGGCGCATTCTCGAGCGGAAAGCAGTGGGAGATGAACAACAGGCGCAAGCGCGTTGACCTTTGATGGCGCATCGGTTCCGGCATGCCGGCTGGGGCGCGTGGGAAGGTGGCATGGTGCCATGCCGTGCTATAACCTTTCGCACAAAGTTGCAACATCGTGCGTCTGGCCAAGAGGAAGGTTGATTGGGAAACTCCAAAACTACGCAGGTGGTGATCATTGGGTCGGGTCCGGCTGGACTCTTGCTGTCGCAATTGCTGCACTTCAGCGGCATCGAAAGCGTTGTGCTTGAGCGGCAGACAAGAGTTCATGTTGAATCGCGCATCCGCGCTGGCGTGCTCGAGCACGGAACCGTTGAAGCCCTGCGTGAAGCAGGTGTCGCGGCACGCCTTGATGCAGAGGGTCTTGTCCACCACGGATTTGACCTCGCCTTCGATGGCGACAGACACCGCATCGATCTGCATGGGCTGACCGGCAAGACGGTTACCGTGTATGGTCAGACGGAAGTGACCCGCGATCTGATTGGCGCGCGCCTGGCAGCTGGTGGCGAGATCATCTTCGAGGCGGCAGATGTTGCTGTCGCAGAAATGACAACCGTCAGGCCAGCAGTGACATACTTAAAGGGTGGCAAGACGCATCGCATCACTTGCGACTTTGTTGCAGGTTGTGACGGATTTCACGGCGTTTCTCGCCAGTCCATTCCGTCAGATGTCCGCCAGGAGTTTGAGCGTGTCTATCCGTTCGGTTGGCTCGGCATTCTGGCTGACGTGCCGCCAGTTGCAGATGAGCTCATTTACGCCAATGGTGAGCGCGGCTTTGCCTTGTGCTCCATGCGCTCGCTTAAGCGATCGCGGTACTACATTCAGTGCGCCATGACTGAAAAGCTGGAAGACTGGTCAGACGAGGCTGTATGGGATGAGCTTGCCTGGCGCATTGGCCCGTACACCGCAAGAAATCTTGTGCGTGGTCCATCGATTGAAAAGTCCATCGCGCCGTTGCGGTCGTTTGTGTGTGAGCCCATGCGGCACGGCAATTTGTTTCTGGCCGGAGATGCGGCCCACATCGTGCCGCCCACCGGTGCAAAAGGGCTGAATCTTGCTGTTGCCGACGTGCGGCTTTTACACCGCGCGTTTGAAAGCCATTACAAGTCCAGCAACTCTACCTGGCTTGAGACATATTCAGCAGATGCGCTGGCGCGCGTATGGAAGGTTGAGCGGTTCTCCTGGTACCTGTCCATGATGATGCACCGGTTTCCTGAACATTCCCCGTTTGAACAAAAAATGCAGCGCGCTGAATTTGACTATGTCAGATCGTCCGAGGCGGCGTCCCGCACCATTGCGGAAAACTATGTTGGGTTGCCGCTGGCCTAACCGATCAAGGCTGAACCTTCCAGTGCAAATCAAAGCCCGGATCAAATACGGTGACCGGACCTGCACCTGTCTCCACATGAGAGGGAAACGCAACTGGCGTTGATTGTTTTTCAAGCGTCATCGTTTTTGTATTCACCGGCAGGCGATAGAACGCAGACCCGTGGAGTGATGCAAATCCTTCCAGCTTGTCCAACGCACCTTCTTCTTCAAAAACATGGGCCAGACAACTCATGGTGTTGGGCGCGGTAAAGCAGCCGGCACAGCCACATGGCAGCAGCTTGTTTGCATCAGTATGGGGCGCTGAATCGGTGCCAAGAAAGAACCGCTTGTTGCCAGAAACCGCAGCAGTTCGCAGCGCCAGACGGTGTTTTTCACGCTTGGCCACCGGCAGGCAGTAATAGTGCGGCCGTATGCCACCGGCGAGAATATGATTGCGATTGATGATCAGGTGATGCGTGGTGATTGTGGCAGCCAGCGCACCGCTGGTATCGGCAATCACATAGTCAACCGCATCCTCTGTTGTGACATGTTCCATGACAACGCGCAGGTCCGGCACACGCTTGCGCAACGGGTCAAGCACACGATCAATGAACACAGCTTCGCGGTCGAAGATATCAATATCAGCGTCGGTGACTTCGCCGTGAACACACAATGGCATTCCAATGTCGGCCATGCGCTGAAACACAGGCTCCACCTTCGCGAAGTTCTTTACACCTGATTGGGAATTCGTGGTCGCACCTGCAGGATACAGCTTGAGTGCCTTGACCAGGCCCGAAGCATGGGCGGCGGCAACGTCGTCCGGGTCCGTGGCCTCTGTAAGATACATTGTCATCAGCGGTTGAAAACTTGAGCCTTTCGGCAGCACAGCCATGATGCGAGCATGATACGCAATCGCATCCGCATGCGTAACAACTGGCGGCACCAGGTTCGGCATGATGATGGCGCGGGCAAAGTGGGCAGCTGAGCAGCCGATAACGCCTTTGAGCATCGCGCCATCACGCAGGTGCAGATGCCAGTCGTCAGGGCGTTTTATAGTGAGCTTTGAAGTCATTTGTTCCTGCCGGTAGCCAATGCCTGTGTGTAGGTCTGTAGCATAAAAAAACCTGCCCGAAACAGATGTTCCGGACAGGTAATTATTGGCTTTAAGGCACGCAAAGGGCCTATTTCAGCAGTGTCTTGGCCCACTTGCCATCGTCACCGACAACATTCACGGCGAATACGCCGCTGACGTCGCCATTGGCATCAAACTCGATGGCACCTGATGCGCCTTCATAGTTGATGTCCTTGCCTTCTGCTATCAGCTTCTTGGCCTTTTCCCATTCACCAGGGCGCACCACTTCGCCAGGCGCATTGGCCACTTCGCGAAGCGCATCCTTGATCTTGGTGCGATCAGCCGCGCCTGCCTTTTCGATAGCCAGCGCCATCAGGAAGGTCACGTCATAGCCGTGTGCTGCGTAAGGCGCTGCAGGATCTACTCCGGTCGCCTTGTAGGCTTCAGCATACGCCTTGTAGGAAGCATCTTCGGTGTCGGAAGACGCTTGGGTGATGGAGATCTTGCCTTTCAGGTTGTCAGCGCCGATCTGGTCTATAACTGCCTGATCGAACATGCCGTCAGCAGCATAGAACTTGTCAAACAGACCGTTTTCGAGGCTGTTCTTGATCATGGTGATGCCGCCCGAGCCGTAATACGAGAAGATCACGATTGCTTCAGGACCGCCTGCGGTCAGGGTCTGCAATTCAGAGCGATAGGATGCCTTCTTCGGCTCGTGCGCCTGGTTGCCCGTGATTTCACCGCCCATGGCCTTGAACTCACGCTCAAACACCGCTGCGATACCGGCATTGTAGTCATCATTTGCGTAGGTCATGGCGACCTTCTTAAGCCCTGCCTTGCTGACAAGTTGAGCAATGGCGAGACCCTGATAGGCATCAGATGGTGCCACGCGGAAGACCGTGTCATTGTCCTTGAGTTCTGAAACGGAGGGTGCGGTGGCGGAATCTGACAACACGACAACACCGGCTGGAATGGTCACTGCCTGAACAGCTGCGTTTGTTGCGCCTGAGCAGCTTGGGCCGACAACACCAACGACCTGTTCCACGTTGACCAGCTTGCCAACCGCGTCAACTGCTGCCTTGGGGTCACAGGCACTGTCGCCGACAACCATCTCCAGCGTATCGCCTTTCAGCAATCCACCCGCGCCATTGATCTGGTCGCGGGCCAATTCGCGGCCCTTCATGATGGCAGCCACGAGTTCAGCAATTGGTCCGGTCACCCCGGCAGCAGACCCAACCTTAATTGCATCGGCGTGGGCTGCGGTTGCGAACATGGCAGCGGCACATGCTCCCAGTGCAAGTTTTTTCACTAATGTCATTCTCACTCACTCCTCCACTGATGGCAGCCCACCTGGGTTGCCCTATAATACAAGATGATCATGCCCCATTTTTGCCCGGGGAAGAAGGGCGCGTTTCCGGCAGGATTCCTTGTGGAAATTTCTGCAGGAAAATTTGCAGCAACAGACCAATGAGGAAAATCCGCACATAGGCTGACCTGATGCCTGCGTCCTCGACATTGAACAGGCCCAAGAGGTCGGCTGCATAAAGTTCTGTCGCAGACCATATGGTCCAGATCAGGAAAGCCCCCAATATGGCGCCCTTGTTGTTGGCGCTGCCGCCTACGATAAGCATCACGAAGACAATGAAAGTCGCCAGCAACGGATCAAGCGTGGCTGGATTGACGAATTTCAGATAGTGCGCCATCAGCGCACCTGCCAGCGCCATCACCATCGACCCGATCACAAACCCTTCCATGCGAAAGGTTTCGATATTCTTGCCGGCTGCCTTGGCTGATGTTTCATTGTCACGAATGGCGGTCATAACCCGGCCCCATGGGGATTTGCGCGCTGTCTCTGCCATCCAGTAGACAACGCCAAGGGAGACAAGCACCAATGCCAGAAATGCAAGCTGGTTCCAGGGCTCAGGCAGGTCTTCAAACGGGCGAGGGATTTGCGATACGCCCCGCGCGCCATTCGTTGCCCAGGTTTCATTGTTGACTATCAACCGAAAGATTTCTGCAATCCCTATGGTGGCAATGGCGAGATAATCAGAACGAAGCCTGAGGCAAACCTTGCCGACCAGAAACGCTATGATGCCTGCGATTACCATGGCGACCGTTGCAGATACCAGGTACGGCATGTTGAAGCCACCAAGGTGGCTTTCATGATAGTTGGTCGTCATGAACGCAGCTGTGTAGGCGCCAATGCCAAAGAAGCCAGCAATACCGGCATTGAACAGGCCGGTGAACCCCCATTGCACATTGAGGCCAAGGGCCAGAATGGCATAAAGCCCGCCCATGGTGAGCAGCGAGATGACATAAAGCATATAGCCGTAGACTACGGGATCCATGACTAGAATACCTTTCCGCGGAACAGGCCAGTTGGGCGCCACAACAGCATCAGTATCATGATGGCAAACGCGATACCCTGTTTGTAGCCAGGGCTCAAAAGCGCTTGATCACCGATCCAGGGATAGGATGACAACTCCTCTGCCACGCCAATTATCAGTCCGCCTGCCATCGCGCCGTACGGTTTGCCGACGCCACCAAGGATGGCTGCTGCAAACATCGGCAACAGCAGGTTGAAGCCCATCATGGTCTCCACCTGGGTGTCGATTGCGAGAAACACTCCGGCGGCGCAGGCAAGTCCTGCACCCATGATCCACGTGGCGCGCACCACGCGTTCGGTGTCAATGCCGGTGAGGCGGGCAAGCTCCGGAGAATCCGACATTGCCCGCATAGCCTTGCCGGTCTTGGTGTAGGTCAGCACATGGTGCACGGCGTACATCAACAACAGTGCGCAGCCGATGATCCAGATGTGCTTTGCCGAGATATTCAGAAAATCCAGCCAGTTCATGCGCGGCTGGATGCCGGGCAAAATTGTCTTGAGCTGTACGCCCCAGGAAAACTGCGTCACTGACCTTACCATCAGCATGAGACCAAACGAGGCGATAACCAGAATGATCACGGGCGAGGCGCGCAAAGGCTTGTAGAATATTCGGTCAATGGCCAGTACACACAATATGGTAAGCAGCATGGCTAGGGGCATTATGAGAAGCACGATTTGCCAGATTGCCGTCAGCCCGGTCATAAGGATCAGCGACCAGCTGATGTAGACGCCCAGGGTCATGGTTTCGCCATGCGCGAAATTGGCAAATCGCAATATCCCGAATGTCAGCGTGATGCCGATGGCCCCAAGCGCATAGATCGAACCAAGCACCAGACCAGGAATCAGGTAGAAATTGATGAACTCACTCATCGTGCTGCCTTCCCGGATCTGGCTGGCTTGCGCTTTTTCGCTGCCGGTTTGTTGCAAGGTGCTGTTTTCGCAGGAGGTGTTGCAGCCTTGCCGCCACCTAGGAACATTTCTGCCACTTCCGCATCATTCAGCAGGTCCTGGCCTGTGCCTTCAAACCGGTTCTTGCCATCGACGAGAACATAGCCTCGCGTAGCAATGCCCAGCGCCTGCTTGGCGTTTTGCTCCACCATCAGGATCGGTGTGCCTGTCCGGTTGATCATTTTGACAGTTTCAAAAATTTCGCCACGATATTTGGGAGACAGGCCCGCCGTCGGTTCATCCAGCAGTAGTATTTTGGGCTCCAGCATTAACGCCTTGCCCATGGCCACCATCTGGCGCTGGCCACCTGACAAGGTGCCGGCGGGCTGACTGCGTTTTTCCAGCAGCGGCGGAAACATTTCATAGATTTCCTTCAACCGCGGTCTGAAATCATCGTCGCGAACAAATGCCCCCATCTCAAGGTTTTCCTGAACGGTGAGAGAAGGAAAAACGTTGCCCGTCTGCGGCACGTAGCATACGCCCTTGCGCACCACTTTTTCAGGCGGGGTATTGGTAATGTCAGTGCCGTCCAGCATCACCTTGCCACCGGTCAGTTTCAGCAAGCCGAAAACTGCCTTCATGGCTGTTGATTTGCCCGCCCCGTTGGGCCCAATGATAACAACGATTTCACCGGCATCAACGTGCATCGAAACGCCGTGCAGGATTTGT
Organism: uncultured Alphaproteobacteria bacterium; assembly: GCA_963787895.1. Lineage (GTDB taxonomy): Bacteria > Pseudomonadota > Alphaproteobacteria > Rhizobiales > Aestuariivirgaceae > Anderseniella. The sequence goes on from CAWBEX010000008.1 coordinate 433,812, forward strand.
GTATCACCATACCCGCCGATTACATTGTCCAGTTCTAGAATGCGGCTCATGCTGCTTCCTCGCCGCCGCCCAGATAGGCATCCAGCACCTCCGGATTGGATCTGACTTCGTCCATCGACCCTTCCATCAGCACGGTGCCTTCTGCCAGCACGATCACCGGATCACAAAGCGATGCGATCATATCCATGTCGTGTTCAATGAGACAAAAGGTGTAGCCGCGCTCGTGGCGCAGTCGTTCGATCATGTCGCGTATCTTGAGCAAAAGCGTGGGGTTGACGCCTGCGCCCGGTTCATCAAGCAAAACCAGCTTTGCATCGGTCATCATGGTGCGGCCAAGTTCCAGCAGCTTTTTCTGGCCGCCTGACAGGTTGCCTGCCAGTTCGTCGCGCAAGTGCGATATGGACAGAAATTCCAGCGCGTCTTCCGCCATCTGGCGAACTTCAATCTCGCGCGCACGGACAGCACCGGGCTTGAGCCAGTTATTGAACACGTGCTCTCCGGGCTGCGGTGCCGGCACAACCATGAGGTTTTCCAGCACGGTCATCTTGGAAAATTCATGCGGTATCTGGAAGGTGCGCACGATGCCCTTGTGAAACATCTTGTGCGTTGGCAGGCCGGCGATGTTCTCGCCCTGAAATATTATCTTGCCGGAGGTCGGTTCAAGCTCACCTGCAATCATGTTGAAGGTTGTCGTCTTGCCTGCGCCATTCGGGCCGATCAACCCCGTGATTGTGCCTTCGGCAATCTTGAAGCTGCAGTCACGCACAGCTTGCAAGCCCCCGAAGCTCTTGTTCAGTCCTTCAATGCTTAGCACTCGTTTCCCACCCTGCGGTCTTGACTGGTCTGAAGCCAGCTATTGGGGCGGAAGTATGTACAGGCACAAATGAAAGTTGCAAGCTGCCGCAGAAAAAAATGTTGCCGTTGCAAAGCCTATCCATACATCCATACACTTGAGTAAAGTGACCACAGGAGAACCGCATGACTGGCCCGGAAGATCTTTACCCCAAGCCGGTGATCAACTTTCTCGAGATCCTCTGGGGGCAAGGTTGGTTGTCACCAGGCGGCCCAGAAGAGCTGTCACGGCTGCTGGAAGGCGAGGATTTGCAAGGCAAGCACGTGCTCGACATCGGGTGTGGGGCAGGTGGCATCGATTGCTTGCTGGTATCGAAGTATGGTGCAGCCAGGGTTACCGGGATTGACGTTGAAGCCCCGGTGCTTGAGACAGCCCGCAGCCGTGTCGCGGATGCAGGATTGCAGCAACAGATCGAACTGGTGCACGTCCTGCCTGGCCGGTTACCGTTCGATACCGCATCATTCGACGTTGTCTTTTCAAAGGACTCGATCGTTCATATCCCGGACAAGACAGCACTTGCTGCAGATATTTTCAGGGTTCTGAAGCCCGGCGGGGTGTTTGTTGCCTCAGACTGGCTGACTTCACATGATGGTGAACCTTCCCTTCAGATGCGGGAATATCTGAAGTCGGAGGATCTTGATTTCGGCATGGCCTCGCCTCTTATTTATGAGAAGGCGCTTGCCGAGGCTGGGTTCGGTGAAGTGGCGTTGCGCAATCGCAACAAATGGTATGCAAACCAGGCCCGTCAGGAATTGCAACAGCTGAAGGGCGAGTTGGGCGATGAGGCAAGGAGCCAGCTGGGCGATGAACTGATTGACCATAATATTGCTACATGGAGCCTGATGCTGCGGGTGCTGGATAGTGGCGAGCATTGTCCACACCACATACGAGGTACGAAACCCTAAATGGGGCAGGAATTGAAAACACCCCGCAAGGCTAGCCGCGATGTGCGCAAACGGCAGCTGATTGAGGCCACCATTGATGTGCTGGCGGAGCGCGGGTATTCCAGCCTCACCATCGGAGACGTTGCACGAAAGGCCGGACTGTCGATGGGTATCGTCAATTTCCATTTCCAGTCAAAGGACGTGCTGTTGGCGGAAACGCTCAGACATCTCGCTGCACAGTACCGCAGAAACTGGATGGCTGCGGTTGAGGAGGCGGGCCCCGACCCGGCAGCCAGGCTGTATGCCATGACCGCTGCGGATTTCGCCACCGAGATATGCACAAGCAGAATCCTCCAGGCATGGGTGAGCTTTTGGGCAGAGGCGCAGTCCCGGCCGGGTTATGACGCAATGTATGGCGAAGACGAGAAAGAGTATCTTGATACACTGACAGCAATGTGCCGCGAACTGATCAGTTTTGGCGGATATGAGGCCCAAGGCCTTGAGCGCCGGCATGCCCGGGTGATCAACGCACTGACCGATGGCTTGTGGATTGCGCTTGCGCACACACCTCCCGGCTTGACCCGGCAACAGGCAATTGACGCACTGCACGTCTGCCTGAGCGGTTTTTATCCCGGGCAATTCACCTCTGATGGACCTGTCGATTGACCATCGGCCACATTGGGTTATAAGTCGCTGCGAATTCCTTCACTCAATACCCGGGTCGGCTGACCCGCGCTTCATTGGAGACACCCATGGCTGTACGTGTGGCAATCAACGGTTTTGGTCGTATCGGGCGCAATATCCTGCGCGCTATTGCAGAGTCAGGTCGCAAGGATATCAAGGTGGTTGCGATCAACGACCTTGGCCCTGTTGAAACCAATGCCCATCTGCTGCGCTATGACAGCGTGCACGGCAGGTTCCCCGGCACTGTCAAGGTAAAGGGCGACATGATCAATTGCGGCACTGGGTGGATCAAGGTAACCGCTGAGCGCGATCCTTCCAAACTTCCGTGGAAAGCCGAAGGTGTCGACATTGCAATGGAATGCACTGGCATCTTCGCTGACAAGGACAAGGCATCGGCACACCTGACTGCAGGCGCGAAAAAGGTTTTGGTGTCTGCGCCGGCTTCAGGCGCCGACCTGACTGTTGTGTACGGCGTAAACCATGACAAGCTGACCAGCGCACACAAGGTTGTCTCCAACGCCTCGTGCACCACCAACTGTCTGGCGCCAGTTGCCAAGGTGCTGAATGACTCATTTGGCATCGAACATGGCTTCATGACCACCATTCACGCCTACACTGGCGACCAGCCGACGCTGGACACAATGCACAAGGACATGTACCGCGCTCGTGCTGCGGCCATGTCGATGATCCCCACTTCGACAGGTGCTGCCAAGGCCGTTGGCCTGGTATTGCCGGAACTGAATGGCAAACTGGACGGTGTGGCTATCCGCGTTCCAACCCCGAACGTATCGGTGGTTGATCTGAAGTGTGTTGTTTCCAGGAAGGTCACTCCGGAGCAGGTCAACAAGGCAATGATCAAGGCAGCCAATGGCGACCTCAAGGGTGTCCTGAATGTCACTGATCAGCCCAATGTTTCAATTGACTTCAATCACGATCCGCACTCATCCACTTTCCATCTTGATCAGACCAAGGTGATGGATGGCACGCTGGTGCGCGTGATGAGCTGGTATGACAACGAGTGGGGCTTCTCGAACCGCATGGCCGACACAGCGATTGCGATGCACAAGGCAAAATAAGACAGCAAGGTCCAAGTCGATGGCGCGCCCGATACTGATTTCACCTTCAATTCTTTCAGCGGATTTTGCACGGCTGGGAGATGAAGTGCGCGCCATTGATGAACAGGGTTGTGACTGGGTGCATGTCGACGTGATGGACGGTCATTTTGTGCCGAACATTACTATTGGACCGATGATCGTAAAAGCCATCCGGCCGGTTACACGCAAGCTGCTGGATGTGCACTTGATGATATCACCGGCAGACCCCTACATCGAGGCATTTGCTGCAGCCGGGTCTGATATCATTACAGTACATGCCGAGGCCGGACCTCATCTTGACCGCACACTGCAATTGATCAGGTCGCTGGGAAGGAAAGCTGGCGTGTCTCTCAACCCGTCGACACCGGAACAGGTCATTGAATACGTGCTGGACAAGCTCGATTTGATACTCGTGATGACCGTAAATCCGGGTTTCGGCGGGCAGGCGTTCATCCCGGAGATGGCGGCCAAGATTGAGCGCATCAAGAAAATGGTGGGCGGGCGCAACATCCATATTGAAGTTGATGGCGGCATTACTCCCGAAACCGCCGGCATCGTGGCGGCAGCAGGCGCCGATGTGCTTGTGGCAGGCTCGGCAATCTACCAGAAGAATGATTCGGCAAAGTATGGTGCCAACATGAAGGCCATCCGCGACGCCGCAAACGCTGCTATTTAGGCTTGCCTGTCAGTTGCAGAAGGGTCGCCCTGTTTCCAGAGCGACCCCCCGCTATCAACAATGGCTTCGGCCCAGCGACATTCTGCCAATGCTATCGGAACCGGGGGAAGCCCGACAACAACAGATGTGATCACCGGCCATGGCCATTGCGACAGTCGATTTTCAGGATGAATGGAAAAAGGTCGTCGTTACACCCCGCCTCAACGATACCAGCCAGCCTGCCATTCAATTTTGAAAGGCACATAGCCAAAGCAAAGATCAGTATACAAGCAAGTTTGGTTCAAGGCCAGACCAAATTGTCCGTAAGCAGCTAATTTATATGGAAATTCCGGAATGCAGAGGAATTTGAACTGACCTGCCGTAGCGATACAGGGGCCTAAATGGCTGCTTCGAGGCGTCGTCTGAGATTGGCGACAATGGGCAGCCCAGATACGGCGAGCCTTGCGGCAAGAACAGCTTCGGACCTGAGAATCAATCCGTCGTCCAGAATTTTCAACCTGTTGGCCTTCAAGGTTGAGCCAGTTGTAGTGATATCGACAATGATTTCGGCCGACCCGGACGCTGGCGCTCCCTCGGTTGCCCCCAGGCTCTCAACAATGCGGTAGCCGGTTACCCCGCGTTCTGAAAAGAAGCGTCTGGTCAGGCCAAGGTATTTCGTGGCCACACGCAAACGGCGGCCATGTGTTTCGTAAAACTCTGTCGCCACCTGTTCAAGGTCAGCGACAAACGCAACGTCCAGCCAGCTTTCCGGCACAGCCACCACAACGTCAGCCGGTCCAAAGCCCAGCCGCAGCAGCACATCCGCGACAGGCTCTTCAGGGGCAATGGTTTCGCGCAGCAGATCCTCGCCTGTGACACCGAGATCAATCGTGCCGTCCTTCAGCGACTGGGCGATTTCGGATGCAGACAGGAATGCCACGTTGATACCGGCAAGCCCGCGTACCTCGCCGCGGTACCCTCGTGCCGAACCTGTGCGCACAATTTCAAATCCGGCGCGGGCGAACATTGCTTCAGCAGTTTCGCGCAGACGGCCTTTCGAAGGCAGTGCAAGAGTGAGTGGTACACTCATTTCGCCTCCTCCTGTGCCGCGAGCAGGCGGTTGGCATGGATGGCGCAACCAACACCCGGTATCAAGGCTGGCGCACCGATGTCTGACAACATGGTGTCATATCGCCCGCCCCCCGCGATTGTGCGGATGGCACCATTGCTGGCAGGCAAATCCACCTGAAAGACAAAGCCCGTATAGTACTCCAGGCTGCGGCCGAACACTGCCGCAAACTCCATGCATCCAAGATCGATACCGGCGTTTCGCATGGCGTGCAGCCGGGCTTCAAACAGGCCGAGCGCGGCAGTGAATTCGCCATTGGTTCGTCCAGCCACATGCTTGAGCTTTTCCACCGCGACGTCTGGCGTTGCGCGAATGGCCAGGTAGTCGTCGATCAAAGCTGCATGGTCTTGCGGCAAGTGAGGCGTGCTGCGGTCTTCAAGTTTTTCCGTCAAACGCCGTGCCACCTGTTCGACGCTGCGTCCGGCAATGATCTCCAGCTCAGATGCTTCCAGTTTCTGCTCGACGAACACGACCGGGTCGATGCCGCTTTCGGCCATTTCGTCCAGCAAGTCGGATATGGATGTCCGCTGTTTCGCCACCTTGCCTGCAAGCTGGTTGAGCAGGTTGCGGAAAGCGCGCGGACGCCAGAACTGATGTTTCAGGCGGTTCCGCCAGCGATCGGGCATGTCGATGGATGCCAGCAGCGCATTGAACAATCTGAGGTCGCCAATTTCCACGTTTGCGCCTTCAAGCCCAGCCGCTTTCAGCGCTGCAAGCGTAAGTGATAGCACCTCGGCATCGTCGCGTGCGGTGTCATCCGAACCGAAAAATTCAAGCCCGATCTGGTCAAACTCCCGAACTCCGGAATTCTCCCCGGCATCGGATGAATGGCGGAAGGCCTTGCCTGCATAGCAATACCGCGTGGCGGCAGCCGGGTCGGCAGCATGCTCAAGGTGGTAGCGGCATGCAGGCACGGTGAGGTCGGGCCTGAGACAGAGTTCTTCCCCGGATGGGCTGGTGAATACATAGGTGCGCGAACGGATATGCTCGCCGGAGCGTTCCAGGAAGACGTCTGCCGGCTGGATAATGTCAGGTTCGATGAACTCCGCACCAGCGGCCTCGAACACCGGGATCATTGAGGCGTTGAGCGCGGCTATGGCGCGGCGCTCCGAAGCGGGCTTGCCTGCCATGGATCAGTCCTCGTACTGCTCAAGTATCTTGCGCACTTGCGTCACCAGATCTTTTTCAGGCACCGAGATCTGCGCCGGGCGCTGCTCAACCCAGTCTGCCCGGTCTTCAATTTCCTTTGAAGCCTCGCGCCCTGCAATCAGGTCTTTCAGGGTTACTTCGCCCGCAGCGCGTTCATCGCCGCCCTGTATTACGGCGACGGCACATCCGCGCCTGTCGGCATACTGCAACTGCTTGCCGAACTGCTTCGGGTTGCCCTGGTAAAGCTCTGCGCGAATGCCCGCCGAACGTAAGGTTTGCACCATTTTCTGATAGCGGCCCAGGCTGTCTGTGTCGCGGTCCATCACGCACACCACGACGGGCGCGGGCACGGACTGGGTGTCCAGTTTGCCGAGGTTCTTCAGCGCTGTCATCAACCGCGACACGCCGATGGAAAATCCGGTTGCAGGCACCGTCTGCCCGGTGAAGCGTTCGACCAGCCCGTCATAGCGCCCGCCGCCGGCAACCGAGCCGAACTGCACCGTCTCGCCCTTCTCGTTGGTCACGTCGAACAGCAGCTCGCACTCGTAAACTGGGCCGGTGTAGTACTCGAGACCACGGACGACAGAGGGGTCGATCTTGATGCGCGAACTATAACCAGCAGCTGCAAAGAGTTCGGCCATCAGCTGCAATTCGTCATTACCAGATTTTGCCGTTGGGTCGTTGTCGTACATGCGAAGTGACTCGACTGTCTCAAAGTTATCGCCACCACGTGACGTTGTTAGCCGACCCACAATTGACTCGACTTGTGGATCAGTGAGTTCCGCACCTTTGGTAAAATCTCCTGAGCCTTCTTCACCGCCGTCCCAACGACCACCTTTCAAGAGTTGGCGAGACGCCGACTTCGCCGAATTTGTCATACTTATCGACAGCTCTTAGGACCGTTAGGCGCTTGGATTCAGGAATTCGGAGAAGTTCCATCATCCCATCGAGCGTCTTCCGATTGTAGACTCTGACGACGTACTGTCCCTGCAGCCCCAGCGCTTCCATGGTGTCGGCCATCATCATGCACATCTCGGCGTCCGCCGTGACGTTCGGCGCGCCGACCGTGTCGGCATCAAACTGCATGAACTGGCGGAAACCGCCCCGGCCCCGGCTTTTCATTGCGGAACACATAGCCCGCCCGATAGGTGCGGTAGGGCATATGGATGTCGTTGATGTTCTGCGCCACGTGCCGCGCCAGCGGTGCGGTCAGGTCGTAGCGCAGGCTCAGCCACTGCTCGTCATCGTCGGTCAGCGAGAATACGCCCTCGTTGGGCCGGTCGCTGTCGGGCAAAAACTTGCCCAGGGCGTCGGTGTATTCGAACAGGGGTGTTTCAACGGGGTCGAAGCCATACAGCTCGTACACCGCCTTGATCTTCGCGCACATGGCTTCGACGGCGCGAATGTCGCCGGCCTCGCGGTCAACGAAGCCGCGCGGCAGCCGTGCCTTTGGCCGGTTCGGTTTGTTCTTTTTTGACATGTGCAGTTCACAGGCTTCTGAATAGTTCAGACAGTGCGTTTGCGCGCCTTGTAGATCAACCGCGGGGCGGCATCAACCCGCTTGGCATGCAGGTTGGCTCTTGGCAATCAGCAAAGCTTGCGACACACTTTGGTTCATCATGGACGATCTGAAACAGGATGAAGCGGTTTTGCAGGCCAACAGGTCCTTTTACGAGGCCTTTCGCCAGCGCGACTACATGGTGATGGAGGCGCTTTGGTCGCGTCAGCCTGATGTGTCCTGCTATCATCCGGGCTGGCCCGGAATAACCGGGCGCGAGGATGTGCTCGACAGCTGGTATTCTGTTCTGGTGTTGGGCGATGCACCCGATATTGAGGTGTCCGGCATATCGGTAATCCGCAACGGTTCTACCGCAATGGTGTTCTGTACCGAACATCTTGGCAGTGTATCGCTGATTGCCACCAACACCTTTGTCATCGAAGATGGACAATGGCGCATGGTGCACCATCAGGCAGCCCACCTTCCACATTGAGCCCGTGCGGTTGCCTGCACTATAGATCACTTGTCGTGCAACATGTCGCATGATTACAGTTCTGAGGTTCAAAACCTGTCCGCACAAAACACAGGATGAACCGACCAGGAGGACGTGATGACTGATCCGACGCCCTACAATGCTGCTGCAGACCTGGTGGACCGTCATATCGTGGCGGGCCGTGGCAGCAAGGTGGCATATGTCGATGATGACAGCCAATTGACCTTTGCCGAACTTGCAGAGAGCTGCCGCCGTGTAGCCAACATGCTGGAGGGCCTTGGTGTCGCGCGTGAAGCGCGGGTGTCGGTGCTGATGCTGGATACCGTGCAATGGCCAGGCGTGTTCCTTGGGGCAATCAGGGCAGGCATAGTACCAGTGGCCCTGAACACGCTGCTGACAGCCGAGCAGTACAAATACATGCTGTCGGACAGCCGTTCGCAGGTGCTGCTTGTTTCTGCGGCGCTGCTGCCAGTGGTGGAACCTGTATTGGACGAACTGCCGTTCCTGAGGCACGTTATCGTGGCCGGCGGCGACGCAGGAAAGCATGCGTCACTTGAACAATTGATGGCGCAGGCTGCCAGCGATCACGAAGCTGCCGATACATTGTCTGATGAAGTTGCCTTCTGGTTGTATTCATCAGGCTCGACCGGGCAGCCCAAGGGCGTCATGCATGTTCACTCCAGCCTGATGGATACTGCCAGGACCTATGGAGCTGGTACGCTTGGCATAAGCGAGGATGATGTCTGTCATTCTGCCGCCAAGTTGTTTTTCGCCTATGGTTTGGGCAACTCGCTGACATTTCCACTGTCCGTTGGCGCGACCGTGGTGCTCAATCCCGGCCGGCCCACCCCGCAGGCTGCGCAAGATCGGTTGCACAAGCATCAGGTGACGATATTTTTTGGCGTGCCGACGCTCTACGCCGCCATGCTGGCCGACAAGTCAATCACGCCTGAAACGGGCTCGCCCAGGCTTGCCAAGTGCATTTCGGCAGGGGAGGCCTTGCCGCCGGACGTTTCAACTGCCTGGCACAAGCGGTTTGGCATTGAAATCTGGGATGGCATTGGCTCTACAGAGATGCTGCATATCTTCCTGTCGAACGGGCCAACAGCACACAAGCGCGGCACTACCGGTACGGCGGTGCCTGGTTATCAGCTCAAGGTTGTTGACGAGCACGGCAATGAGGCTGGCAATGGTGAGATTGGCGAATTGCTGGTTTCCGGCGCTTCGTGTTGCAATGGATACTGGAACAAGCGCAGCAAGACACGCACCACATTTGAGGGACAGTGGGCGCGCACCGGCGACAAGTACATCCGGGACGAAGATGGTTTCTATCAGTATTGCGGGCGCACCGATGACATGTTCAAGGTCTCGGGAATCTGGGTGTCGCCGTTTGAAGTTGAATCTGCGCTGATAAGTCATGAGGCGGTCCTTGAAGCAGCCGTGATTGCCCATGAGGACAATGACGGCCTAATCAAGCCGAAGGCTTTTGTTGTGCTCAATGAAGGGTTCGACAGCGACAGCCTGTTTGAACAATTGAAGGACCACGTCAAGGCGCAGGCAGGACCGTGGAAGTATCCGCGCTGGATCGAGTTCGTTGCAGACCTTCCGAAAACAGCGACCGGCAAGATCCAGCGTTTCAAGCTGCGTGCCTGACGCTCAGATGTTTGCCCCGGAAGGATTTCTAAAGGTTGCCGGGCAACAACTTGAACTCCGCTTTCTGACTGGCGAGCCCGGTAAGCCGATATTGCTACTGCTGCACGAGGGCCTGGGATGCGTCAGCATGTGGAGGGACTTTCCCGCCATTGTTCACAAGGCCACAGGTTGTTCTGTTCTGCTCTGGTCGAGGGCCGGTTATGGCAAGTCCTCGCCGCGGGCGTTGCCCTGGCCGTTGACATACATGCAGGATGAAGCGCGCGATGTGGTGCCGCAGATCATTGCGCTGCTTGACGGTCATCCTCACGTGCTTGTTGGTCATTCGGACGGCGCATCCATAGCCACGATCTACGCTGGCAGCGCTGCGCTGCCCGGCCTGGCAGGGCTGGTCCTGATGGCACCGCACGTCTTTGTGGAGGACGTATCCATTTCTGGCATTGAGGCAGCGCGAAAGGCGTGGCGGGAATCGAACCTGCGGGAGCTGCTTCAACGCCACCATGGCGGCAATGCCGATTGTGCATTTCATGGCTGGAATGACAGTTGGTTGCACCACAAGTTTCGCGGTTGGGACATTACCCGGGCCTTGCCCAACATCACCGTTCCTGCGCTGGTCATACAAGGCCGCAACGACGAGTATGGCACACTTGCCCAGATTGACACGATTGCTGAACGCTCTGGCGGGCGCGTCGACAAGCTGGTGCTTGAAGCGTGCGGACACTCGCCACAAAAGGACCAAACAGCGGCAGTAGTGGACGCCATCTCTTCGTTCATTTCGGAGCTATGACAAAATGACGGCAATGAACCGGCGCAGCTTTGTTGCGGGCATCACTACCGCGACCTTCATACTGCCTGCAAATGCAGCCAGTGGATATCGTGCCTATGCTGACGCGATGTTGGCCAATCCGCCGCGCGGTGCCATTGTCAGACAGGACCTTGAGGCCTATCTCGACCTGTTGGCCGCCGAAGCACGCTACCGGGCCAACCGGACGCCGGTACAGGCATCAGATCTGTTGCGTGGCATGGCGCGAGCCCAGGCGCTTGAGATGGTGAAAGGCAATTTCGTCGGCCATCAATCCGAATCGGGTTACAGTTTCCGCAAGCGGTTCGAGGCTTTCGCTGACCCGGATCAACGTGGCGACTTTGGCGAGAATGCTGCCCGGGACCGGCAGAATGGTGAAGTTGACAAGGAGAAGGCGAGGCGGCTGTTCATGCAGTGGCTTGATTCGGCTGGCCACAAGAAGAACCTCATGAACCGCTGGTACGCGTTTGTATCCACAGGCGCTGCTCAGGTGAACCACCACCTCTATGCGGTGCAGATTTTCTGGGAGCGCTAGAACTGGCGGACGGCGGCAAGATTGAAAAGCAGCGCAGGCAGGCCCTGGCTCACTATCAGGCAGGCAACTTTGCCGATGCAATCGCCGGCCAGCTGGCAGTCGTAAACGGCATCGGGGCAACCAGACCGGAAAGTGCTGATGACCAGATCAGGCTGGCGGCATTTCTCTTTGCTCACGGAGATCTGCCATCGGCTGCGAATGTGTTTCAGTACGCGCTGAAGTTTCGCCCCGATGACGCTGAGGCTGTGGCCAATTATGGCGTGGTGCTGTCGCGCCTTGGCAGGTTGGAGACAGCGCATGAAATGCTGTCGCGGGCGTTGCTGCTTGAGCCGGGTGTGGTCAACACTCATGATGCGCTGGCGTCGGTCAGCTATCGGCTACGGAACTTTGATGAAGCCAGGAAGCATGGTGAAACTTCGCTGGTGCTAAAGGATGAAACGGCTGCCAGGCAAGGCATTGCACATCCGGTTCCCGCAAGGCTGCCGGCTTTCTCTGCTGATGACCCGAGCCGCAATGTGATCGCTTTTTCGCTCTGGGGCACTGACGAGAAGTATATGACCGGGGCATTGGAAAACGCACGTCTTGCACCTTCGATCTACCCTGCCTGGACCTGCCGGTTCTATTGCGACGACACCGTGCCGCAGCAAGTGCGAGCCAAACTGCAAAGCCATGGTGCCGAAATCGTCATGGCGACGCGGACCAAGCCGTTTGATGGTCTTTTCTGGCGCTTCCTGCCGATCAACGATGGCAAGACACGGCATTTTCTGGTCCGCGATGCAGATTCCATCATCAATCTGCGAGAAAAAGCAGCCGTCGAAGCCTGGTTGCAGTCAGGCAAGGCATTTCATGTCATGCGTGATTGGTGGACCCACACTGAAGTGATGCTGGCAGGCATGTGGGGCGGAGCAGGGGGCGTGTTGCCACCGCTGACGCAACTGCTCAAGACTTTCCGCTCCACTGCGCTGGCCAATTGGCACCTCGATCAATGGTTCCTGCGCCAGTGTGTGTGGCCGACTGCGCGGCAAAGCTGCATGATCCACGACAGCAGGTTCAATTGCCTGGGCGCGCAGGACTTCCCGGCTGGCAGCGATCTGCCAGCAGGTTATCATGTCGGCCAGAACGCTGCCGTTCACAACAACAAGACCTAGTTCTGGTTGAGTTTCACGCCGCTACGCACGAGCCCTAATCCATCATTGCAAAGCTCATATTCAGCCATATGCTGCTTGCCCTCAAGCCGACTGATATCTGGCAATGGCAGCATGTTCCAAAGCGGCAGTTTGCAATTTGGACAGGTTCAGTGTGTCACGCAACATGGCGAGAAAACGGATTTCCTCCCGCGCGATATTGCGATCAGCAATGGCGACTTCAACCGCCAGAGCATAGGCCGTTTCACGCAGGATTGGCGGAAGTCCGTCCCTGATCAGGCCAAGTGCCGTTTGCAAACCGGTGTTTTCCTGCAGGATCTCGCCGCATTCCTGTGCCACATGTGTAAGGCGTTCGGCGTCAAAACCTGAAAATGCAGGCAGCGTCTGTACCAGTCTGCCAATTCGAGCCAGTTCGGCATTTCCGATCTTGCCATCCACAGCGATCATGGTCACCATCACGTAGATCAGTGCCTGATAGTGGCTGATGGTTTTTGCTGCCTCATTGGTCATTGCTTCAAAGCTCCAAATTTTTTGACGATCTCTATAGCATCTACCAGCCCGACCCTCTTGATGGGAAGGCCTGGTGGGAACGCTGTTGCAAATCGACTGGCCATGCGGCCATCCAGCATCACGAAGCAACCGCGGTCTGAAGATGACCGGATAAGCCTTCCGAATGCCTGGCGCAGCCTTAATCGTACCTGCATGTCCTGCCACGATTGCCCGCCGAATGCACCCCGTCGCGCGCGCTCCAGTATGGTCGGCTGACCCCATGGCACGCGATCCATGACCATCAACCTCAGAGAATCTCCCGGCACATCAACACCATCACGCACAGCATCGGTGCCGAGCAGGCAGGCATTTGTTTCAGAGCGGAACATGTCGACAAGAGTGCCGGTATCGATGGGGTCTGCGTGCTGCGCGTAGAGCGGCAGGCCAGCTTCCGCCATTGGTCTTATCAGTCTGCGATGGACTGCGTGAAGCCGCGAAATTGCCGTGAACAGGCCGAGCGCTCCGCCGCCCGAAGCAAGGAACAATTCGCGATAGGCGGCTGCAAGATGATCCATGTTCTCACGCCCCATGTCATTGACCACAATGAGCTGTGAGTTTTCCAGATAATCGAAAGGCGACTCCCAGCTGTGGCGTATGACCGGGTATGGCAGGTGCACTGACCCGGTGCGCATTTCAGCATTGCGCCAGTCATCAGGCATCTCCGGCGGTCTGTCGCGCAGCGTGGCAGAAGTGATAATTACGCCATCGGCTGGTTGCAGGACAGCGCTGGCAAGTGGAATGGTTGGGTCAATCCAGTGTGAATGCAGGCCCGCGTCTACTTCCCGATCCCATGCCTGTTCAACTGAAAACCACTCGCAGAATTCAGGCCGCGGTTCATCCACCAGCGCGCTCAGCATTTCAACGAAGCCGCCCAGCATCAACTCTGAGCGTCGAGTTAGTGATCGCGCCAGGGCCTCGATGCGTGCGCGTTCAGTGCTTGCCAGTTCGCCAGCTTCGTCATCAAGCCTTTTCATCAATCTGCGGGCCAGTGCCGCCATGGGTCGCTTCATATCAATCATTGCTGCAGCCAGCGTCCCGGCAGCAGCCTGCAATCCGTCTATGAAGGGGCGGCAATCGGTTTCGAGAGTGCCTGTCTGGCGTTCATCGGCACGGGCAATAACCTGCTGACGCACCAGCGCCAGGAAGGCTTCAGTTTCACCTTCCGGTTGGCCCGCCTGGATGCGGCGTTGCCAGCCCGGCCCCGGCAGGCACAAGGCACCGGCCAGAACATTGCCCAAATGCGTCTCGGCCTCGTCATCGTCACCGGCAAGGTCGCCCAGCCGGTCCACCAGTCCGCGGCCACGGCGGCGTTGTGTTTCAGGCCCGCGCACCCAGCGGCGCAATTCGGTAGTTTCCTGACCCGTGAGGTGCCCGGAGAATGCACTGTCTGCAGCATCGAAAAGGTGATGGCCTTCATCAAACACCAGCCGTTTCAATCCGCCTGCCCGTTCCTGATCATCCTCTACCTGTGCTTCGCCCAGCGCGTGATCAACAGCAATCTGATGCAGCACCAGCGCGTGATTGGCTATCACCAGATCGGCCTTGCGTCCCGCCCGCACAGCCTTTTCTATGAAACACTTCCGGTAGTGGGAGCAGGCAGAATAGATACACTCGCCTCGCCGGTCCGTCAGGCCAAGGCCCATGGGCGTCATGGCCCGGTCACCGGTGTTGGTGTCGTAGAACAACCCCATGAGCCAGGCGGGGAAATCGCCACCAACCATGTCGCCGTCCTTTGAATACCGCACCCACCGCGCAATCAGGCCCGCCATCAATGCTGAGCGCGGATTGGAGGCCGTCATTTTGGCAAAGGCCTCCTGCATGTTCAAAAGGCAGACATAGTTTTCGCGGCCCTTGCGCACCACGATTTTGTGGCGGCGCTCTGCGGGGTCAGGCACAAGCCGTGCGGTTTCCTGTTCCAGCTGGCGTTGCAGGTTCTTGGTGTAGGTGGATATCCAGACCGCTTGCTTGTTGCGCTGGGCCCAAAGAAAAGACGCCACGAGATACCCCAGCGTTTTGCCCAGGCCGGTGCCCGCTTCAGCCAGAACTATAGTGTTGCTGGTTGGTGTTTCTCGCGGACGGAATGCCTGGGTTGCTGCGCCGGCGTAATCGACCTGCTGAGGGCGGGCCTCAGACGCGCCGCCAAGAACGGAAGCAAGCAAAGCCTGCGCTTCAGCAGCAGTCACCGTCTCGTGGCTGCCAGGTGGACGCGGACCATCGTCTTCCCACTCGTCCAGCCGGTCCCACACGTTGAGGCCGGTTGAGAAGATTGATGCCGCATCACGCTTGCCGCCCGGGTCAAGGCGGGCCATGACCAGTTTGGCCCATGGCCATTTGCCCCTGTCGAGGAAGCTTGCCACCTGAAACGCTTCACGGCTTTGCGGGTATTTGGCCGGGCTAAGCCGCGAGACAAGCTCTCGCGCTGCCAGGCGCACCGCAGCTGCATCATCATCAGTGGTCTCAAGCCCCAGTGCAGCACAAAGCCCGCGTGGTGTCGGTACGGCCATCACGGCCGGAGCTGTAAACGCGAACAATTCGCAGATGTCCATGTGGGCCTGTTCGCGAGCAGCACGCACAACGCCTTGCGGCACCTGCGCTGCCAGGGCAAGGCGGTTCACCAGGTAACCCGCATGACAAATCAGGTGCGGCCGGTCTGCGAGCATCTTCAGGGCTTCGTCGGGCTGCGCGGATCGCGTTTCTCCCTGCGCATTCGTGACAGAAGCCTTGACCCCGGCCAGCACCATGACAGGTGGAAACCTGTCGCCGCCTGCGCTGGCCAATGAGGCATTTTGCTCTGGGTCGTCGTTCATCTAAACTCGAATCGGCTCTTTATGTTGTCCCTGCAATCTGGCACAGGTGTCGGCTAAAGATCACCCTTTTCACGACGATTGATTCAAACCCATGTCCAAGACACCAGTTGACCCCGCCCTTCGCGCCGCCGGCCTTGAAAGCAAGGCTTGGCCGTTTGAGGAAGCACGCAAGCTTCTCAAACGCATGGAGCAGAAAAAGACCCGTCACGACTATATCCTGTTTGAGACTGGCTATGGACCGTCTGGTTTGCCGCATATCGGGACTTTTGGTGAGGTTGCCCGCACTACGATGATCCGCCGCGCGTTTGAAATTATCAGCGATGTGCCAACCCGGTTGCTGTGTTTTTCCGACGACATGGATGGCATGCGCAAGGTGCCGGAGAACGTGCCAAATCAGGACCTGCTCAAGGCCAACCTGCACAAGCCGCTGACCGTTGTGCCGGACCCTTTCGAGGAGTTCGAAAGTTTCGGGCATCATAACAATGCCATGCTGCGCCGCTTCCTCGACACCTTTGGTTTCGAGTATGAGTTCGCCTCGGCGACAGAATACTACAATTCCGGCAAGTTCGACGACATCCTGCTGCGCACGGCTGAGCGGTACGACAAGATCATGGCAATCATGCTGCCTACGCTGGGTGAGGAGCGTCAGGCGACCTACTCCTGCTTCCTGCCTATCTCGCCAATCTCAGGTCGCGTGCTCTACGTGCCAATGAAAGAAGTGAACGGCAAGGATGGTACCATAACCTTTGAAGACGAAGACGGCACCGACGTCACGCTGCCGGTTACTGGTGGCAAAGTGAAGTTGCAGTGGAAACCGGACTTTGGCGCCCGTTGGGCAGCGCTTGGTGTGGACTTTGAAATGTTCGGCAAGGATCACGGCCCTAACGCCCCGCTGTACGACAAGATCTGTGTGGCGCTCGGCGGCGTGGCGCCTGAACACTACATCTATGAACTTTTCCTCGACCAGAACGGTGAGAAGATCTCCAAGTCCAAGGGTAATGGCCTGACTATCGACGAGTGGCTGACCTATGCGCCCACCGAAAGCCTGTCGCTGTTCATGTACAACAAGCCACGCACGGCAAAGCGCATGTACTTTGATGTCATCCCGCGTGCTGTGGATGAGTACTTCCAGTATCTGTCCGCCTATGAACGCCAGGAAGAACCGAAGGATCGCATCAACAACCCGGTCTGGCATATTCACAACGGTATTCCTCCAAAGGTCGAGATGCCGGTCAGTTTTGCGTTGCTGCTCAATCTTGCAGCTGTTGCCAACGCTGAAACGAAGGACGGCCTCTGGATGTTCATTCAGCGCTACCAGCCTGACTGTTCGCCGCAGACCCATCCGGAACTCGACCAGCTTGTGGGATTTGCCCTGCGCTACTTTGAGGATTTCGTAAGGCCGGCCAAGCAGTACCGCGCTGCTACTGAAGATGAAGCAACAGCGCTGCAAGAGCTTTCATCCATGTTGGCAAGTCTTCCCCAGGGCGCGACACCTGAAGATATTCAAACGGCTGTTTATGATGTGGGCCGCCGCGAACCATACACCAAGCAGAACAAGGACGGTTCGGTGGGTGTATCTCTTGCCTGGTTCAACACGCTGTATGAAATTTTACTCGGTGAAAGCCAGGGACCGCGCTTCGGATCGTTTGTCGCGCTGTACGGTGTCGACAATACCCGGCAACTCATTAAGCGTGCGCTTGATGGGGAACTGGCATCGGGAGCGGTATGAGGGGATATTCAAAACCGCACGCATAGCCAGGCGATGCGCAAGATATGGCAGGAGGTTAGACCTCGGAGGTTTCCAACCCGCGCTCCGTCCACCACATAACACCTAGGGACAATAGAGACAGCACGGCGAACCCGGCAACAAGCGGTAGTACCGTGCCGTCGAAGGCATGCCCTATTGTCCAGCCAAGCGGCAGCGAAATGAATGTGGAAACTGAACCAACGACAGCCGCTCCCAGTCCTGCCATGTGGCCGACGGGCTCCATTGCCATTGCAGAAAAGTTGCCGAACAGAATGCCCATGCAAAAGAACCCGACAAGCAGCCACACCACGAAAGCCCATAGTGGCGGCAGCCCGCCCAGCGCCAGCACGAAGGGCAGAAATCCTAGTGACACCAGCGCCAGCCCCGCAAGAGCCCTCCAGGTCATGTATCGCATACCAAGTCGTATCACGAACTTTGAATTGAATATGCTCGCGGCTCCAATGGCAAGTGCAGCTCCACCGAAATACAGCACGAACAGATCGCCGGTCGAATAGGCTACCTGAAAGATCTGTTGCGCAGACGACAGGTATCCCAGGAAGGCACCGAAGATGACGCCGGCCGAAATCGTATACCCGCTCATCACCCGGTAACTCACCGCTTCGGCGATGCCGTCTGCCACATTGGAAACCGAGAACCTCCGGCGTGCTTCCATCGCCAGTGTTTCCGGTTGGCGCAAGGCAAACCATACAAAGGCAACCAGTGCCATCGCCAGCAGCAGGGCGAAAATGGCTCGCCAGTCAGCGACCAGTAACACACCTTGCCCTGCAGCTGGCGCGATTGCGGGCACCAGGATGAAGATGGCCATCACTATGGACTGAATGCGCGCCATGGCCCTGCCCTCATAGCCATCACGTACCAGAGCCATTGATACGATGCGAGGTGCAGCAGCCCCAAGTCCTTGCAGCACACGTCCAGCCAGCAGCACGGAGAAACTGGTTGCGAACATGGCCAGCAGGCATCCGGCAATGAAGATGATGTAACCGCCGTAGATTACCGGTTTGCGGCCATAGCTGTCTGACAGTGGCCCGGCCACCAGTTGCCCGGCGGCAAAGCCTAGAAACATGGCTGAGATGACCAACTGCACATCGTTGGGCTGTGCAACCTGCAGGTCGCGCCCGATTACATCCAGAGCGGGCAACATGGCATCGATGGACAAGGCCAGGATTGACACCATCATGGCCAGCAGGGTCACGAACTCGGGGGTTTTGAGTGGTTTGGTTGGCGGCTTCATACTGGGCGCCGATATGGCATTCTGTGCCGCGATGCAAGCAACTTCACAACATGACCGTTATGGCGCAGGTGAAACTACAGGGCACCATATGCTGGCCCACGGCAGAGGCGGCCGGCTATCGCGTTGCCCGTCACATTGGCCCATCTCAGGAGGCCTCGCGGCACTTGCCGTGGTGAATGGCCTTTCTGCCCAGGGACCACCGCAATGCGTGAAGGCGGGCTCTAGATCCAGCGTTTTACCTTGAAGTAGGTGAGCAGGATCACAGCCATCCCGGCCATGCTTGACAATGCCAGCGGATAACCGAAGTACCAGCTGAGCTCAGGCATATTGAGCGGGCTTGCCGCACGGTCGAAGTTCATGCCCCACACCCCGGCCAGAAAGCTCAATGGAATGAAGATCGTGGCGACAATGGTCAGGAACTTCATTACCTCGTTCAACTTGGCGGACTGGCTCGACAGGTATACATCGAGCAGGCCGGAGGCAATCTCGCGATAGGTTTCAATAATGTCCATCAACTGGATTGTATGGTCGTAGACATCGCGAAGGTACACCCGGGTAGTTGCGGCAATGTTCGGGTTTTCGTCCCGGATCAGGTTGTTGAGCAATTCCCGCATTGGCCAGACTGCCCTTCTGACCTGGAGCAATCTCCGCTTCATCGCATGCAGTTCGCTGGCCTGGCCCGGTTCTGGATCTGCAATCACCCGATCTTCCAGGTCCTCAACCTGTTCCCCCAGTTTTTCCAGCACTGGAAAATAGGCGTCCACGCATGCATCGATCAAGGCATAGGCAAGATAGTCCGGGCCACTTGTGACTATGCGCCTGCCATTGCCGATGCGCTGACGCACCGGTTCAAAGCAATCCCCCTCGAATTCCTGAAAAGTGATGACGTAGTCCTTGCCCACGAACAGCGAAATTTGTTCATCTGAACCGGAATCGCGGTCTGGCGGTAACCTGAGTACGACATAAACATGATCTGGAAATTCTTCTGCCTTTGGTCGTTGGTGAACATTGACAACGTCCTCGATTGACAAAAGGTGCAGGCCGAACTCGTCAGCTACTTCCTGTATCAGCGCGATGTCTGCCAATCCCTCGACGTCCAGCCACATGACCGGGTAGCGGCCCCTGGCATCGCGTACATCTGCCATACTGCACTTTTCCAGCCTCAGCCGGTCTTCATTGCCCGGCCCGTAGCAGATCAGTCCCAACTGGCTCTGCGCTGCCTTGTGCGAAACAACCAGGGTGCCAGGCGGGGCGCCTATCGGTGCTCGCTTTCGTGCCGCCAGGTTCGTTGGATCTGACGCTGGCATGGCTATCTCCTCACTGACTGGCCCAGACTATGCGTCCTATCCACTCGATGCTGCCGCGCTCGACAACACGAACCGGATGCGCCGGATTGAAAGATGCCAGCTCAATACTTTTGGCGGTCTCACGTTGCAGCACCTTGGCGAGAACTTCGCCATCCCGTGTCTTGACCACGACCCGGTCACCGCGCCGCGCGGTCTGTCCTGGCGAGACGATTATGGTATCGCCTTCCCGGTACACAGGCTCCATGCTGTCGCCGGTTATCTCCAGCGCATAGGCATTGGAGTCGTCGACATTCGGCAGGTTGATCTCGTCCCAGCTTCCGCCAACCGGGAATCCGGAATCATCAAAAAAGCCGCCACTGCCCGCCTGCGCCATTCCAATGACCGGGATCATCTGGCGGGTTGGCCGCATACCCTGAATCATGGCTGTAAAGTCGTCTAGCGAAGTGCGGGTAGCCTCGAGACACTTGGCAACGCTCTCCGTTGTTGGCCAGCGTGGACGGCCCTCCGGCGTAATGCGCTTTGACTTGTTGAACGAAGTCGCATCAAGGCCAGCTGACTTTGCCAGTGCAGATACTGACATTCCGTTGGCTTCAGCCAGTTTGTCCAGCGCCCCCCATATCTGTGAATGTGAAAACATTTTCCTCTCCCATAGGCCTCCATGGACAGTGCATAGGAAAGAATACCATTTACGGAATGATTCACAAGTGTGTGCAGCAATGATCTGGCCGCTTGAGTCGGCCGTCTCGGCCGCATAGGTTCGCAAGCTGCATGGATACGGTTTACAAAATCATTGATCGCGATGAATGGGACGCTGCTCGAGCCTGCGGCCGCTACGGTGGTTCACAGGACGACAGGCGCGATGGATTCATTCATCTGTCAACGGCAGGGCAAATGCGCGAAACTGCGCAGAGGCACTTTGCTGGCGCGGACAATCTGTTGCTTCTGGCCGTCAGCACGGCAGTGCTTGGTGACAAGTTGAAATGGGAGACCTCTCGCGCTGGAGCTCTGTTCCCGCATGTCTATGGGCCGCTTGCTGTAGCCTCAGTTCGCCGCGTCTGGCCGCTTCCAGTGGGCGAAGATGGTCTGCATCAGTTTCCGGAGGACGCACAATGAAGTTGCTGTTCTCAGCAGGCAGGCAACTTGCTGCACAGGCTTGATCCCGAAACCGCTCATGATGTCACGATTGCGGCGTTGAAGTCGGGCCTGCTCAAGCCACCACTTGTACCCCAGGACAAACGTCTCAACGTGCATTGCCTCGGTCTAGATTTTCCCAATCCGCTTGGTCTGGCGGCAGGCTTTGACAAGAATGCAGAGGTGCCTGACGATATGCTGCGCTTCGGCTTCGGCTTTGTTGAAGTGGGTTCGGTTACCCCCCGGCCTCAGAAAGGCAACGAAAGGCCCAGACTGTTCCGGTTGCACGAAGATCAGGCAGTGATTAACCGCATGGGCTTCAACAATGACGGGCATACGAAGGTATTTGCCCGCCTAAGAGACCGTATTGACCCCACAGGAATTGTTGGCGTCAACCTGGGTGCGAACAAGGATTCTGCTGATCGTGCGGCGGACTACGCACTGGGTGCTGCCGTGTTCAACAGGCTTGCCGGATACATAACCGTCAATGTTTCTTCTCCCAACACTCCTGGTCTGCGGGGGCTGCAATCTCGTGGTGAGCTTGAAAACCTGATTGGCAAGGTCCGCAAGACAAGCGCAGCCGCAGCAGTCGAAGACGGACGTCGCGCGCCTCTGGTTCTGAAAATTGCGCCTGATTTACTGGAGGAAGAGCTTCACGACATTGCCCAGGTCTGTCTGAACATGAAGATTGATGGCATCATCATTTCAAACACGACGATTTCACGCCCGCGATTGTCATCCCGGCACAAGGCAGAGACCGGCGGGTTGTCCGGCAAACCGCTGTTCGAGCTGTCCACGGTGCAGTTGGCGCGCATGTACGCGCTGACAAAGGGGCGCATCCCCCTTGTTGGAGCCGGTGGTATAACCACTGCCGAAGATGCGTGGCAGAAACTGCGCGCAGGCGCTTCGCTGCTGCAGCTTTATTCGGCGCTGGTATATCAGGGGCCCGGGCTGATCGCTGATATTCTGTCGGGATTGATCACCCGGCTGAATGAGCACGCGATGGCGTCGGTTTCAGAGGCGACCGGCAGTGGCAACGAGGAGTGGCTGGAAGCCGGCAGGAAACTGGGTTGACCCGCTTTCCACAATGCTGGCCCTGAAAGTCAGGCAGTTCCCCGCACCACGTTTTGACGCTGTGTGCCCAGACCTTCAACACCCAGTTCCACAATATCTCCCGGTTTGATGAACTGCTGGGGTTTCATGCCCAGGCCAACACCTGCTGGTGTACCTGTGATGACGATGTCACCGGGCTTCAAAGTCATGAACCGCGACAGGTAGGCAATGATTTCCCTGATTGGGAAAATCATGTTCGCGGTCGTGCCATCCTGCATTCGCTTGCCATTGATATTGCACCACAGTTTCAGTTTCTGCGGGTTGGAGATTTCATCACGGGTAACCAGCCATGGGCCAATCGGTCCATAGGTGTCGTGTGATTTGCCCTTGACCCATTGGCCGCCCCGCTCGATCTGGTTTTCGCGTTCTGAGACGTCATTGCAAAGAAAGTAACCGGCTACATGCTCCATAGCGCTTGCCTTCGGCACACTTCTGGCCAGCTTTCCGATGACAAACCCGATCTCCACTTCCCAATCAGTCTTTTTCGAGTTCCTGGGCAGCACGATGTCATCGTTGGGACCGCTGATACAGCTTGTGTGCTTGGAAAAGATTACGGGCTCTTTCGGTATTGGATGCCCGGTTTCCGTAGCGTGGTCTGTGTAGTTGAGACCAATGCAGATGAAATTTCCCACACCGGTGACCGGCGGTCCAAACCGTGGCTTGCCCTTCACCAGCGGCAATCGATCGAGATTGAGCACGGCAAGCTTTGCCAGCGCTTTGTCGGATAACTGCTCTGGCGTAATGTCAGCAATCTTGCTGCTCAGATCTCGCAGCTTGCCATCAGCGTCAACAATGCCCGGCTTTTCCTTGCCAGGTTTGCCATAACGTACAAGTTTCATGGGTTGCCTCTTTCCTCAAATTGCTCTTTCTGGATCACCAGCGGTTGAATGCCCGAGTGCACATGGTCAGGGCTGTTTCCGCGTGCGATACTGATGTAACCGCTTGTCGGAAGTTGCGTTGCGCTCTACTTCCAACGAGCTCTCCCGCCAGGCCTGGCTAACCAGTTTCATGTGTTCGCGCACTGCATTTTCCGCCTTGACTGGATCCCGGGACATGACACCTTCAAATATCGCGCGATGCTGGATCAGCAATGCATCCCGGCCGTCACTTTGACCATAAAGCAGGTGTCGGTTGTGAAACACGCCATGTTTCAACAGGTTGTAAATCGATCGCAGCGACTGGATCATCACTATGTTGTGGCTGGCATCGCACACGGCGATATGCAGCTCTACATCCAGCCGGGCTTCTTCCTCGGGGTCTACAGCCTGATGAGCGATTTCCATCTTCTGCATGATTGAGGTCAGGATCTCCCTGTCGGCAGGAGTTGCTCTTACCGCTGCCCAACGAGCAGCTTGTGCTTCCATGGCTTCGCGGAACTCCAAATAGTCACCCGTTGCCTTGTTGTGCTTGCCGAACAGGCCAATGATAGGTTCTGCAAAAACCGAACGCATGACATCTGCGATAAATGTGCCGCCGCCTTGCCGGGCAATCAACAGCCCGGATTGTTCAAGCATCAGCAAGGCTTCGCGCAGTGTTGGACGCGACACGTCGAACTGGCTAGCCAAATCGCGTTCAGGCGGCAGGGTGTCACCAGGCCGTAGCACGCCTTCCAGAATGAGTTGTTCAATCTGGGCAACAATGTTCGACGAAGCTTTAGTCTGTGCGACGGGTTGGAACATGAACCACCTCTTTGACGGAGTGTGATCAAACAGCGCAAACTGAAATTGGTCAAGTTTGCTATCCAATTCCGCTTCAGGCAGATGTCAAAAAAAGACCGGCAGACCATGCCTGCCGGCCACGTATTCAGTTTTTGCTCAGCAGGTTACTTGCTCAAAGATGCCAGGTAAGCTGCGACGTCCTTGCGGTCCTGTTCATTGTTCAATTTGAATGACATCTTTGATTTGCCGTCGATATAAGCCTTGGGGTCGGCCAGATAGTCTGCCAGTTTGGCTTCGTCCCATGCCCCGATTTTCTCGGCTGCTGCTACCAGGCTTTCACCGTACTTGTAACCATCAGCGGAAGCTGCCTTGCGTCCGACGATGCCAACCAGATGAGGGCCAACCTTGTTCTTCTCCTCGTCAACGGTGTGACAAGCCTTGCACTTCTTGAATACTTTTTCGCCCTTGGCGGCGTCACCGGCATCTTGTGCGGATGCAGCTCCAGCAACAGAGCCAAGTGCAATGGCTGCAGCAATCATCATTCTAAAACGCATAGTTTCCTCCGCTTACAAGTTGATTTACCGCTCTCCTCGAGCATATCTAGAGCCGTATTGCTGGGCGTGCAATACCTCTTCGGGCACCAGAATTATATGCCGCACCTTTGAGCCAGCCGCCAGAACTTTGGCTTGGCGCTGCCGTAGAGTGGAAAGAAACGTTGAATTGTGTCTGCCTGCATGCTGAAAGCAGGCACCTAAATTTCCAACGAATTGTCAGGAATACAAACATGGCTGGGACTGTGAAGCACGGTGGCTTGAACATCGTCAAATCCGTTTACGACTTCGTAAATGCAGAGGCGCTGCCGGGAACGGGCATTTCGCCCGATGCCTTCTGGCAAGCGGCAGACGATATTATCCACCAGTTCTCACCAAAAATTGCCACGCTGTTGCGCAAGCGCAAATCATTCCAGAACAAGATCAACCGTTGGCACAAGCAAAACGCAGGTAAGGCGATTGATCCGAAAGCCTATCGCACATTCCTCAGCGACATCGGCTACATCGTGCCAGACAAGGGTGAGTGCAAGGCGATTACACGCAACACCGACGACGAAATCGCCCGGGTGGCGGGGCCACAGCTTGTTGTGCCGGTGATGAATGCCCGCTACGCGCTGAATGCCGCCAACGCCAGGTTCGGGTCTTTGTATGACGCGTTGTATGGAACTGATGCCATTTCCGACGAAGGCGGGGCAGCAGCCGCGGGCGGGTACAACCCGGCACGCGGAGCAAAGGTGATCGGCTGGGCGCGCCGTTTTCTGGATCAGGCCGCCCCCTTGTTCGGCGGTAGCCACGCTGATGTCACACGTTATTTTATCCAGGGCCGAAAGCTGGCCGTCGCCCTGTCGTCCGGGTCGGTTACAGGCCTGGTGGACAACGCGCAGGTGAAGGGGTTCAAAGGCGACAAGAAGAACCCGTCGTCCATACTACTGGTCAACAATGGGCTGCATATTGAGATCGTCATCGATCGCGAAAGCCAGATCGGTTCTGAAGATGATGCAGGCGTTGCGGACGTAATCATTGAAAGCGCCATGACGACCATCATGGATTGCGAAGATTCGGTTGCCGCTGTCGATGCTGATGACAAGGTTGTTGTCTATCGCAACTGGCTGGGCCTGATGAAAGGTGATCTTGAGGATGCCTTCATGAAGGCCGGCAAGCAGGTCACCCGCAAGTTGGTGGCTGATCGCGAATATACCGGTATCAACGGCAAGCCGCTGTCATTGCACTCTCGCTCACTGATGCTGGTGCGCAATGTCGGCCTGCTGATGACCATTGGTGCGGTTAAGGACCGCAACGGAAATGACGTTCCTGAAACCCTGCTCGATGCGTTGGTCAACTCGGCTATCGCGCTGCACGATGTGGGTGCCAATGGCCGGCGTGCAAATTCGCGCAAGGGCTCGGTTTATGTTGTCGTGCCCAAGATGCACGGGCCAAAGGAAGCTGCTTTGGTGAACCAGTTGTACACGGTCATCGAGAAGGCTTTCGGCATGCCGCGCAATACGGTAAAGATGGGCATCATGGATGAAGAGCGCCGTACCACTGTCAACCTGAAGGAGTGCATCCGTGCAGCTCGCTCGCGGGTCTTTTTCATCAATACCGGCTTTCTCGACCGAACCGGCGACGAAATTCACACCTCCATGGAAGCAGGCCCGATGATCCGCAAGGCCGATATGAAAATGTCGACCTGGATTGATGCCTATGAGCGTTGGAATGTTGATGTTGGTCTGGAGTGCGGGTTGCCTGGTCGTGCACAGATTGGCAAGGGCATGTGGGCGATGCCTGACATGATGGCCGCGATGCTTGAACAGAAGATTGGCCACCCCGAAGCAGGTGCCAACACAGCATGGGTGCCATCTCCGACTGCTGCCACGTTACACGCCACCCACTATCACCAGATAAATGTGGCTCATGTACAAACGCAGCTCAAGAATCGTGAAAAGGCCAGGTTGGAGGACATCTTGTCCATTCCGTTGGCACCCAACCCGAATTGGGACCGCAAGGACATCCAGAACGAGATCGAGAACAACTGCCAGGGCATTCTGGGGTACGTGGTGCGCTGGGTCGCGCAGGGTGTCGGCTGTTCCAAGGTGCCTGACATAAATGATGTCGGCCTTATGGAGGACAGAGCAACGTTGCGTATCTCTTCGCAGCACCTTGCCAACTGGCTGCGCCACAAGGTTGTTACGCGTGGCAAAGTCATGAAAGCCATGAAGAAGATGGCCGTGGTTGTTGACAAGCAGAATGCTGGCGACCCAGCCTACAGGCCAATGGCTGCGGATTTTGACAACTCAATAGCCTTCAAGGCAGCTTGCGATTTGGTGTTTGAGGGTCGCAAGCAGCCGTCTGGATACACTGAACCAATCCTTCATGCCCGCCGCATTGAACTCAAGGCTGCGCGATAGGCAATATCCAGCGAGGTTGTTCGCGCAGCTGCACGTTGAAATGCAAATTTGGAAGCTGACACCAGCAAGCCTCCCGGGGTAGATTGCCTGAAAATCAGGCAACACCCCGGAGGTTTTCCATGGCGACCCGTTTCAACCAGCCACTTGGCGGCAATGACATGCCGCGCTTTGCCGGCCCTGCAACCATGATGCGGCTACCCGCTGCAAAGTCGGCGCGCGGCCTCAACGTCTGTTTTGTTGGCGTGCCGATGGACATCGGCACCTCGAACCGCTCTGGCACCCGGCATGGTCCCCGCCAGATTCGTGCTGAAAGCTGCATGTTGCGCCCCTACAACATGGCCACTGGCGCTGCTCCTTTTGATTCACTTCAGATTGCCGACATCGGCGATATTGCCATCAACACCTTTGACCTGAAGAAGTCGGTCAAGCTTATCGAGAAGGCTTTTGACCGCATTCTTGCGCAAGACTGTATGCCGCTCACACTTGGTGGTGACCACACGCTTACCTTGCCTATCTTGCGTGCCATGAAGAAAAAACACGGACCGGTGGCGCTGGTGCACATTGATGCCCATGCCGACATCAATGACGAGATGTTCGGTGAAAGGATTGCACATGGCACGCCGTTCCGCCGCGCGGTAGAAGAAGGATTGCTGGCCCAGGACAAGGTATTTCAGATCGGATTGCGCGGCACCGGCTATGCGCCTGAGGACTTCGGCTGGCCGCGCCGTCAAGGCTTCACCGTGGTCACGGCCGAGGAATGCTGGCACAAATCCATGACCCCTCTGATGCAACAGGTCAGACAGAAGATTGGCAACCATCCTTGCTACCTGACTTATGACATTGACAGTCTGGACCCCGCCTTTGCGCCCGGCACCGGAACAGCTGAGATTGGCGGGCTGACCACCTGGCAGGCGCTGGAAATCATCCGCGGGTGCAGAGGGCTCAATCTGGTCGGTGGCGATCTGGTTGAGGTCTCACCGCCATATGACCCATCCGGCAACACGGCGCTGATTGGTGCAAACCTGCTTTACGAGATGCTTTGCGTGCTGCCAGGCGTGAAGTATGCAAGCACAGCAGACCAGGATCAGTAAGAGATGATCTGAAAAGCTGCTTCAGCACACACAATTGTGCTATTCGATTAGCTGAACAAGCAACATCTGCCGCAGGTCTGCCGCGTCACCTTGGCCCTGTGCAACATGTTACCGTCCACCTATGGTGGCTCGCAACAGCAGAACATCAGAAGAGACAAGAGTTTGCGCTCAATCAGGGTCAATGCCATCGCCGACTATGCTGTTACCAATGCGGCAACCTGGTTGCAGGTGCCGCCGCAGGCCGTTGAGATGGTGCCCGCTCCTGTCGGGATGCAGCCCAATGGGTTCATTCAGGCAAATTGGCAGGACCGTCCATATGGTCAGTTGTCTACCCTGGAGGCCCAGTCGGTGCATGACGGCTCGATGCTGGCCGTGCGCTTGAGGTGGGCCTCGGTCAAACCGGAAACCGGCAGCCGCGACGGCTTCCCTGATGGTGCCGCGATTGCATTTCCCGTCAAGGGAGAGCCGGTTCTGTGGTCCATGGGCAATGAGGAAGAGCCGGTCCAGTTCATTCAGTGGCGCGCGCTTAAGAACGAGATCCGGTCGGTTGTTGCCTGGGGTATTGGTTCATCAGTGCCCGGCACAGAAGTCGCCGAGAGCGTGACGGCCGGGTGGTCACAGGGATATTGGACAATTGTAATGTTACGCACCCTTGCAGGTGGTGTAGAAGCAGCTACCCTTGTGCCGGGCAAGGTTTCACAGATTGGCTTTGCCGTATGGAACGGCTCCAACGAGGAGCGGGCTGGCATCAAGGCTGTGTCGGTTGACTGGACACCCTTTGAAATTGAAGCTTGAAGGAGCAACAAGTCCCATGAGCAATCGCCAGGTGGCAATGGTCATCGACCTCAACAAGTGCATTGGCTGTCAGACTTGCACAGTTGCCTGCAAGACAAACTGGACCTCCGGCGAAGGCCAGGAAGGCATGTGGTTCAATCAGGTCTACACAGCGCCCGGGCACGGCACTCCGAAGGACTGGGAGCAGATGGGTGGTGGCTTCAAGGCAGGTGAGCCGCAAAGGGGAGTGCGCCCGAAGCAGGCTGACTTTGGTGAAGGCTTCGAGTTGAACTACAAGGAGGCGCTGTTCTCGGGTGTTGGTAACGAGACGCTTAAGCCAATCGGAGATGAGCCCGAATGGGGCATGAACTGGGATGAGGACGTCGGCGCCGGCGATTATCCCAATTCGTATTATTTCTACATTCCACGAATATGTAACCACTGCACAAAGCCAGCATGCATGGAAGCTTGCCCGCGCGGTGCCATCTTCAAGCGCGAAGAAGACGGCATCGTCATCATAAATGAAGACCATTGTCGTGGATTGCGATTTTGCCAGTCAGCTTGTCCGTATAAGGAGATTTACTACAACCACGTCACCGGTCATGCACAGAAGTGCGTATTTTGCTTGCCTCGCATCGAGCAGGGTGTAGCCACCGCGTGTTCACGCCAGTGCCCGGGCCGTGTGCGCTTCCTTGGTTTCCTCGAAGACGTGGACGGACCCATCCACAAGCTGGTCAACGAATACAAGGTGGCGTTGCCATTGCACCCCGAGTATGAGACCGAGCCAAACGTATTCTACATTCCGCCGCTTTCGCCGGAGAAGTTCGACGATGATGGTAATCCGACCGGTGAAGACCGTATTCCTCTGGAGTATCTTGAAAGCCTGTTCGGACCTGCCGTTGGACCTGCGCTGGAAAAGATAAAGGCTGAACGCGCCAGGAAGCAGGCCGGCGAGCCTTCCGGCCTGATGGATACGCTTATCTCCAAGAACTTTCTCGACCTGTTCGGCCCATTCAGAAACCATCCGAAAGACGTCGAGAAGATTGCTACCGAGCTTGAACGCGAGCCGATCATTACGCCTCCTGCCATCGAAGTGTCCTACAGGGGTCCGGGGGGGTCCAGTCAGGGATGAGTGCAAGCGGGTTCACGCGGCGGAGTTTTCTCAAGGCAGGCGCTGCGCTGGCAGGCACGCTGGCGCTGCCCGACTTTATCACTACCTCGGGGCAGAGTCTGGCAGCTCTGGCCGGCTCACGGCCACCTGACTACAAGAAGATCGTTGATATCTACCGCAACAAGTGGACCTGGGACAAAACTGTTCGCGGCACACACCTGATCAATTGCTGGTATCAGGCTCATTGCGCATTTGACGTGTATGTGCGCGACGGCATCGTGTTCCGCGAAGAGCAGGCCGCCGATTATCCGCAGCTCAATGAAGACGTGCCGGACATGAACCCGCGCGGTTGTCAGAAGGGGTGTTCGTTCTCCAAGCGGATGTACGAGGAATCGCGCGTACGTTATCCACTGAAGCAGACCGGTGAACGCGGCTCTGGTGAATGGGCCAGAGTCACCTGGGACGAGGCTTTGGATGACATCGCTGACAAGTTCCTCGACACGGTTACAGTTGATGGCACCGATACCGTAATCTGGGACATGGGGCCGGATATCAATGTTGGTGCCGCAAATGCCGGTCAGGCGCGATTTGCCCAATTGACCCATTCCATATCGCTGGATTCAAATTCGTCCAATGGCGACGGTCATCGCGGTGCGTTTGAGACCTTCGGCAACATCTACATGGATCGCTCAATCGAGGATTACTTCTATTCGGATGTTATCCTCATCTGGGGCGCCAACCCGATCGTGACTTCCATTCCAAACGCCCACTTCTTTACTGAGGCCCGCTATAACGGCACTCGTATAGTGTGTATCGCGCCGGACTATTCACCTTCTGCCATCAAGGCCGACTTGTGGGTGCCCCTGGCACCTGGAACCGACGCGGCTCTGGCGCTGGCTGTCGCACGCGAGATTATGTTTGGTGGGCACGTCGATGAAAACTTCGTTGCCGAACAAACCGACCTGCCGCTGCTGGTGCGCACAGATAACGGCAAGTTGCTTACTGAAAAGGATCTGAAGGGCGGGCGCAGCGACCGCTATCAGTTGATAGACAAGACACGTGGGCCAACCACCGCCCCGGCCAAGTCGTTGAAGCTTGGCATTGTTGAACCCGTTCTGGACGTAGATACTCAGCTTGAAACCCTGGGCGGGGAACCGATCGCGGTGCGGTCGGTCTACTCTATGTTGAAGCAGCGGCTGGAACCCTACACCTTCGAAGCCGTGTCAAAGATGACCGGTACACCAGTAAAGGTGATTGAGAAGTTCGCCCGTCTGTGTATCGGGGCCAAGGCGCTGTCCAATGTATCCGGCAGCTCGATGAACAAGTACTTCCATGGTAACCTGACCGAGCGTGCAATGATCCTGATCTGGGCATTGCGCGGCCAGATGGGCAGGCCCGGTGCCGGATACTCGGCCTTCGCCTTTTTGGCGAATGACGGCTGGGAGGATTATGTTTCTGGCTTCCGCAATGGTGACCGGATGAAGTTCGGCACTGACATCGGTCTGGATCTGCTGACCGACCTCGCCGCCGGTGATACCGCGGAAATGTTTTTCAAGAAGCTTGGCTACAATTCCTTTAACGACATTGGCGGCAACCTGCCAGTGTGGACCTCGGCAGCTTTGTTCTGGCAGGTCCATGGCGGGGTATTGGAGCTCGCAGAGTCAGCAGACAAATGGGTACCGAACCTTAAAAAGCCGGTACGTGATGCTGTTGGTGAAGCGTTGGACAAGCACTGGCTGCCGTTGCAGCCGCCGGCGGGAAAAGACCCGCGCATCATGTTCCACTACTGCTCGAACCCGCTCCGGTCCGTGCGTGGCTCACAGAAGCTGACTGAGGTGCTTTGGCCAAAGCTGAAGCTGTCTGTTTGCATAGACTTCCGCATGTCATCGACGGCGATGATGGCGGATTACATCCTGCCCGCAGCGGCCTGGTACGAGACTACTGACCACAAATGGGTCACCCCGCTTGTGCCGTTCAACCATGTGACCAACAAGGCGGTCGAGCCGCTGGGTGAAGCCAAGCCTGACTTCTGGATTTTCACGATGCTGACCAAGCACATCCAGAAGCGCGCACGGGAACGAGGCTTGTCCATGATTGTCTCGCATCTCGGCAAGGATATTCATCTCGACAGATTGTATGACGACATGACCATGGACGGCCGCTTCATGGAGGATGATAGTGAAAAAGCAGCTGGAGCCATTATCGAAGCATCCAGCAACCTGTCACACGTTTCGTGGGAAGAGCAGAAGGAAAAGGGCTATGCCCGGTACAATTCCATCGGCATTTCACCACTGGCGATCGGAAACGCTGGCAAGCTGGAAGAGGGTAAAGCGTTCATTCCGCTGACCTATCACATCCACGACAAGCTGCCGTATCCTACTCAGACCCGGCGAATTCAGTTCTACCTCGATCATGATCTGTATCTGGAGCATGACGAACACCTGCCTACCTTCAAGGAGCCGCCAAAGATGGGTGGCGACTATCCGCTGATGATGACTGGCGGTCACTCGCGATGGTCGATCCATGGGGTGTGGCGTGATAACCGGCTCATGAACCGGCTCAATCGCGGTCAACCCTACATCATGATTGGCATCAAGGATGCTGCTGAGCGCGACATTGCAGATGGAGACTGGGTTCGTTGCCACAACGATGTTGGTGAATTTGAGATCCGCGTAAAGGTGACCCATGCCATGCGGCCGGGGCAGGTTTTCATGTATCACGCATGGGAAAATTACCAGTTCTCGGGTGTTGGGACGCCTCGTGAGGTATCGCCTTCGCCGGTCAACCCGGTGGAGTTGGCAGGTGATCATCCGCATTTAAAGGTAGGAATGCTGGAAGGACAACCCAATTCGTTTGACCGCGATACGCGAATTGAAATGACCCGGATACCAGGCCCGGCGCAATGACCCCGCTTGAACGCAGTACGGTTTATGCCGGGTTGGCTGCTGCCTTTCGCACGCCCGATGGCGGCACGGATGTGCTTGATCCCGCGTTGATACCGCAGCCTCCTGATGATCGGGGCAAGAGTTTCATGGAGGCTTTTGAACCGTCAGTTTCAAAAGCGGCGGTCTCGCTGCATGCTTCGTCACATGTGGAGCGTGAGCAAACCGACCTCTACCAGGAAATGATCCGCTGGTATGCGCATTTTGGCCTGAAGCGAAAAGACGGAGGCGAGTTGCCGGATCACGTATCGGTCATGCTTGGTTTCATGCAGTTTCTAACTGCACAGGAACATGCAAATTCCTCCGATGAGGAAGTGCTTGGAAACCTGCACAAGGCACAAGCTGACTTTCTGGCAAGGCACCTGCTGCCGTTGGCTGAGGCACTGGTAGCCAAAACCCAAAGCAGCCAGCCGCGCTACCGCGCGCTTCCGGTAGCGTTGACCAGTTTTGTGCGAGAGGAAATCGCCAGCCTTACCTGACCTCGTAACCCCATTCCAGCGCAAGCTCGGTCAGGCCCAGCCAGAAACCCTCGGCAAAGCTGCGAAACACGCTCAATTCGAAGCTGTCTGCACCGGTACAGGCGATCAGCACACCGACATGGCTGATTTGTGTGGCAGCACACATTCCCGGCTTGAATGAACCAGGGCGAAGGTCAACGGGTGAACCCTTTGCCAGCACATCGCGGGCGCGCGAACCGGACAGGCGTAGCACGATGCGTCCGTGAGACTGGTCCGTCACCGCTGCGAGGTGTGACAGTTTGGCTTCCATTTTGGCGCACAGATCACTTGTTGATGAAGATATGGCAAGCCACTGGTCCGGGGCGTTGCCATGCATGGCCACACCTCTGGCCGAAGCCGATGTACCCATGCCAGGCAGGTTTATGCCAAACTCCTTTTGCAGGGTATTGGCTAGTGAGCGCGACTTGCCCTTGGCTGCAATCACTGAAACCACCGAGCACGGATGAACCAGCGACAACGACACCCCTGGACCTTCTGGCAAGGAGCGGCCAAAGCGGCCGGCCACAAGCACGTCCTCAAGCGCAGATGTCTGCATCAGGTTTGCCACAGCCATCAGCTTTCCCCTTCTGAGTGGTTATAGAGTACCGGATCACACACTGTCGCCTCGATAGATACATTGCGCAATCCGTCCCAGACGACGACGCGCTCGCCGTGGCGGTTGCGGCCGCGCTGCAACATGCCAAGCGCCACCCAACTCTTTAACATTGGTGAGTAGCAAACAGATGATACGTAGCCTTCGTCTGACTTTAGACCCGGTTTCA
This sequence comes from uncultured Alphaproteobacteria bacterium, assembly GCA_963787895.1. Lineage (GTDB taxonomy): Bacteria > Pseudomonadota > Alphaproteobacteria > Rhizobiales > Aestuariivirgaceae > Anderseniella. Next base: position 468,100 of record CAWBEX010000008.1, read on the forward strand.
TTTTCGGGTTCACCAGGTGTGAACCGGCGCGGAACTTGATCGAGGCGTCCAGTGGCTTGAGACCGACCAGTTGCTCGCGGTTAGGATCATTCAACCCTTCACGCTCCGACATCATGCGTCCGATATAGTCCTTGTTCTTCGACGCCATCCGCCCGAGGCCGACATCACCAGCCGTATGCCGGCCGTTGATTTCGTTGTGGGTGATGAAACCCTTTTCTATGCGCATGGTGTTGAGGGCTTCAAGACCGTAAGGCTTGATGCCATGTGGTTTGCCGGTATGCATGATGGCGTTGGCAACGGCCTCGCCATAACCGGCCGGTACTGCAAGTTCATAGGCATGCTCGCCGGAGAACGAGATACGGAACAGCCGTGCCTTGATGTTACCGAGGATGGTGACCTCACGCGCTGCAAGGAAACCGAACGCTTCTTCCGAAAGGTCGGCGTCAACAAGCTGTTGCAGCACTTCGCGGGATTTCGGGCCTGCAATGGCCATCTGCGCCCATTCATCGGACACCGACACGTATTGAACGTCAAGTTCCGGCCACAGTGCCTGATGGGCAAACTCCAGATCGCGCATGGATTCTGCTGCGTGACCGGTGGTGGTGGTCATGAAGTAATGGTTCTCACCAAGCCGGCTGGTTGTGCCGTCATCACCTACAAAACCGTCCTCGCGGAACATCAGCCCGTACCGTGCCTTGCCAACCGGCAATTTGGCAAAAGCATTGGAATACAGCCGATTGATGAACTCGGTCGCATCCTTGCCCTTGATTTCGATCTTGCCAAGTGTGGACACATCGCAGATGCCGACATTGGTCCGGGTGTTCAACACTTCCCGCGACATTGCCGCAAGCCAGTCTTCGCCATCCTTCGGGAACCAGCTGGAGCGGTACCACAACCCGCTTTCAACAAAGGCTGCGCCTTGTGATTTCGCCCAATTGTGCAGCGGGGTCTTGCGTACTGGTTTGAAGTGGTCCTTGACGTGCTGGCCGCCAAGGGCGCCAAACGAGACCGGCGTATAGAACGGGCGAAACGTGGTGGTACCGATTTCGCTGATGGATTTGCCGGTGGCGTCTGCCAGAATGCCGATTGCGTTCACATTGCCGAGCTTGCCCTGATCGGTAGCCATGCCGGAGGTTGTGTAGCGTTTGGCAAGCTCTATGTGATCGTATCCTTCGCGCGCGGCAAGCGGCAGATCCTTGGCTGTCACGTCGTTCTGATAGTCGACGAACGGTTTGCCGGTGGATTGTTTCACCCACCAGATGGCAGCAGAACCGAATGAGGTATCGTCCTGTGCCTTTGGTGCTGCTACCTTTACCTGCTTGAGCCCGGCCTCTACAGCCGCCTGTTGGCCTCGGGCAATACCGTCCGCCAGGCAACCGGACAGGGACCAAACTGCGTTGGCTGAACCGGCGGGTATGATGCCTGGATCGGACTTCGGTGCCTCAAAGCAGACCAGCTCTTCATTCCAGGTGGGCTTCGCGCCACGGTGACAGGCCAGGTGAACAACCGGGCTCCAGCCGCCGGACATGGCAAGCGACTGGCACGGAATGGTTTCGTGCCCGCGGCCACGGTCGATCTCGACCGACTTCATGCCATGCTTTCCGCCATTGACGTCGGTGACGGCAGCGCCGGTGATCACCGGCACGCCGGCGGCGTCGATCGCGGCAACATCTTTACGCGCATCAATGATCGCTTCGACGTGTATGCCGTGAGCCTTCATGTTGCGTGCTGTGCGGTAGCCGGAATCGGACGATGTAAACACTACGGCGGAGCGTCCGGCAGCCACGGAGTACTGATTGGCATAAGCACGCATCGCCGAGGCTGTCATCACACCTGGGCGATCGTTGCCGCCAAATGCAATGGGGCGCTCTTCCGCACCCGTGGCCATGACGCACGACTTGGTCATGATGCGCCAGAGTTTTTCCACCGGCGCATTGTGGTCCGGTTCCGCAATGTGTTTCTGGGTGCGTTCAAGTGCACCGAAGACACGCTGGTCGTATGCGCCGAACACAGTTGTCCGGGGCATGAGGCGTACTCCCATGCCCAGCAGTGTTTCCAGCATATCCGCGGCCCAGACATCACCCGGTTTGCCGTCAATCTGTTCCTGCTCTCTCAGCAGTGAACCGCCGCACAACGCATTCTCGTCGGCAACAATCACTGATGCGCCCGAGCGAGCCGCGGTGAATGCAGCCATCAATCCTGCCGGGCCGGAACCGACGACCAGAATGTCGCAATGGGCGTAGGCTTTCTCGTAGCGGTCGGGATCTGCTTCATGGCTCAAATGGCCAAGACCTGCTGCGCGGCGGATTATGGGCTCATATATGGCTTCCCAGAATCTTTTCGGCCACATGAAGGTCTTGTAGTAGAAGCCTGCCACAAACAATGACGAGGCGATCGAGTTGACAGCACCAATATCCCGGTCAAGTGACGGCCAGCGATTCTGACTCTTGGCAACCAGTCCGTCATAGAGTTCCTGCATGGTTGCACGTGTGTTGGGTTCAAGGCGTCCGCCTGCGCCAATCTCCATCAGTGCATTCGGTTCTGCCGCGCCGCAGGTAATGACTGAGCGGGGCCGATGATACTTGAACGAGCGTCCCATCAGCAATTGGCCATTGGCCAGCAGGGCCGAGGCCAGTGTATCGCCCTGACAGCCTTGCATTGGTTTGCCGTCGAAGCTGAAATTGAGTGTCTTGCTGCGATCAATCAGACCGCCGTCATTGAAACGGAAGGATGTCATTTGCGCCGTCCTCCAGTCTTTGCAGGCTTGCTTGCACCGGCCCACTTTTGTGCGGTTGTTACGGCATGAACCTCATGGCTTACGGTGTCGCGTTCAACAACAAGCCATTGCCGGCAACCGCCGGTGTGGTGCCAGTATTCAGCCATGCGGCCGCGAACATTGTCGCGGATGTGAACGTAGTCGTGCCAGGCATCCATCGTTTCGGAGCCGATCTCGGCGGGGCGCTGTTTTGAAGCATCGCCCTTGATATAGAACTCGTCCGTTGTGCGTGTGCCGCAGTGAGGACAATTGATCAAAGTTGCCATTGGTATTGTCCTTTCCTAATGCAGGTTCGCCTGCGCACCATGTGCGGTTTCGTCCATCACGTAGCCGCTTCTGAACCGGTCCAGCCGCATCTGCGCGTTCAACTCGTGGGGTGCGTCCTTGGCAATTGTGTGGGCAAAACACCAGCCGGACGCCGGTGTCGCCTTGAACCCGCCATAGCACCAGCCGGCGTTTAGATAGAGGTTCGGAATGCCGGTCTTGTCGATGATGGGTGAACCGTCCATCGACATATCCATGATGCCGCCCCAGGAACGCAGCACCCTGGCACGAGACAGCGAAGGCACCATGGCAAGGCCGCATTCCACTACATGTTCGACCATCGGAAGGTTGCCGCGCTGAGCATATGAATTGTAGCCGTCGATGTCGCCGCCGAAAACAAGTCCGCCCTTGTCGGACTGTGAAATGTAGAAGTGGCCCATTCCGAAGGTCACTACATTGTCAAGCCAGGGCTTGATGCCTTCCGACACAAAGGCCTGCAGAACGTGGCTTTCGATGGGCAGATCAAGCCCTGCCATTTTGGCGACCGTGGTCGAGTTGCCAGCCGCAGCAAGGCCCAGTTTCTTGCAACCGATAAAGCCCTTGCTGGTTTCGACGCCAGTAATGCGGCCTTTCTCGCGGCGTATGCCGGTTACTTCACAGTGTTGAATGATGTCGACGCCGCGCATGTCAGCACCGCGCGCGAAACCCCACGCCACAGCATCATGGCGTACTGTTCCTCCCCGGCGTTGCAGCAGGCCTCCCATGATCGGAAAGCGGCCGTTTTCGAAGTTCAGAAACGGCACAATCTCTCGCAGCGACTTCTGGTCAAGCAGTTCAGAGTCAACACCCATGATGCGCATGGCGTTGCCGCGCCTCGTGAACGCATCACGCTGGCCGTCTGAGTGGTAAAGGTTGATTACCCCGCGCTGCGAAACCATCGCATTGAAATTGAAGTCCTGCTCCAGGCCCTCCCACAATTGCATTGATTTCTCGTAGAACGGATTGTTGCCCTTGAGCAGGTAGTTGGAGCGGATGATTGTGGTGTTGCGGCCGATGTTGCCGGAACCCAGATAGCCCTTTTCGAGCACTGCAACATTGGTAATCCCGTGGACCTTTGCCAGGTAATAGGCAGTTGCCAGCCCATGGCCGCCGCCACCGACGATGATGACATCGTACTCAGGTTTAGGATCAGGCGAACGCCATGCCGGCTGCCAGTTCTGGTGTTTGCTCAATGCATTGCGAGCAAGCGAAAAGATTGAATACTTCATGTGACCTGTTTACCTCAGCTATGCGATCACTATATGCAGCAATGCGAGATTTAATGTTGTCTCATTGAGCCGTTGATTTTACTTTGTGCGACATGATGTCTGAACCAAGCCCGCGACCGAGAACCTTTGCCTTCCTGCTCATAGACGGCTTTGCGTTGATGTCGTTCGCGTCAAGCATAGAACCCTTGCGGGCAGCCAACACAATCGCGGGGCGTGAACTGTATCGCATCCTGTGCGTGTCAGCCGACGGCAAGCCGGCCACGTCATCTGTTGGCAGCCAGATGCCATGTGAGGCGATGGTTGGTGATGTGATCGACGCCGATATCCTGTTTGTGTCCAGTGGCGGTCGGCCCTGGAACTTCAGCGACAAGAAAACTTTTGCCTGGCTTCGTCGGTTGTCACGCACAGGAATACGCATTGGCGGAATATCAGGTGGGCCATACATTCTGGCGAGGGCTGGCATCATGGAAGGTCGTCACATGACCATCCACTGGGAGCACGCTCCGGCGCTGTCGGAAGAGTTCCCCGAACTTCTGCTGACCCGTTCGCGCTATATCATCGATCGTGACCGTTTGACTTGTGCCGGTGGCATCGCTGCGCTGGACATGATGCATGCCATCATAGCCGAGGAGCATGGCAAGGCATTTGCGACCGAGGTCAGTGACTGGTTCCTTCACAGAGATGTGGCGCTGGCTACATCACCGCAGCGCGCATCGCTGACACAGCGCTACGGCATTCACAGGCAGGATGTGATCTATGCGCTGGAACTCATGGAAAGCAACATTGCAATGCCGATGGAGCGAACAGCTGTAGCTGCCAAGGTGGGTTTGTCCACCCGCCAGATTGACAGGCTGTTCGCCAGCTTGCTTGGCCAGAGCTTTTCCGACCACTACAGGGCACTGCGGCTGGACAGGGCGCGTAATCTGCTGATGCAAAGCACATTGCCAATAACCGAGATAGCGCTGGCATGCGGCTTTGCCAATGCCAGTCATTTTTCGCGGGCCTACTCCGCACGGTTCAATGTGCCTCCGCGGCGTGACAGGGTCCAGGCGCGAGCGTCTGAACGCCCCAAGGGTTCGTGATGCAAATAGCCTAGCCGTCGTCGTAGTCGTATATCCGGCTGTGATCTACCAGGCAGCGCACCCGTGTTGGCCCGACTCGCCTCGCCAGGAATGCATCACGCTGAAAAACCCTGCGGCATGCATGCCAGACTTCTTCGCCCGGTTTAGACCGGATCTTTATCCAGATCTTTACACGGCCCTCATCACCGCGCTTCCAGTAATATGCATTGGCAGTATCGGGTTTCGCACCTGCAAGCAAAAACACGCTTGCCGTTGCTGCAACTGCAATCAAAGCCTTGTTCATCGATCCGCATGCTCCTTGTTTGGCAAAGCCCCGCAGTCTGATATGGTCCCTGATCAGCGTTCAATCAACGTGTGCAGCGTCCACGAACGCAGTTTCTGCTAACGCTCTGCCGGCATGGCTGTTTCCACGAGTCTTGCCCAGTACGAACAGCCAATGGGGATGATCTCGTCGTTGAAATCATACTCGGGGTGGTGCAGCGCTGCGCAATCACCCTGACCAACAAAGATGAATGCGCCGGGCCGGGCCTCCAGCATGAACGAAAAATCCTCGGCGCCCATCACTGGCGGCGTGTTTTCATTGACGTTGCCATCGCCCACGATCTGGCGCGCCACGGACGCTGCAAACGAGGTTTCAGCCTCGTGGTTCACGGTGACCGGATAATTCCGCTTGTAGCTGAGCTTCACCTTGGCATCGAAGGCTGCCCCGACATGTTCGCAAATGGTGTTCATGCGGGCTTGCGCCAGGTCGCGCATGGCCGGGTCCAGCGTGCGCACCGTGCCGTTCATCCAGGCGGTTTGCGGAATGACATTGTTGGCGTCACCCATGTGGATCTGCGTCACCGAAATGACCATGCTTTCAACCGGGTTGGCATTGCGGGACACGATGGTCTGGAACGCAGTGACCAGTTGCGCCACCACCATGGCGGGGTCATTGCTGGTGTGCGGCTGCGCGGCGTGCCCGCCGCGGCCTTCGATGTGGATTTCAAAAAGGTCAGCCGATGCCATCAGCCCACCGGGCCGGATGGCAAACTGGCCAACAGGCAGGTTCGGCATGTTGTGCATTCCAAACACCTGCTGCACGCCGAACCGGTCCATCATGCCGTCGTCGACCATTTCGCGACCGCCTCCGCCGCCTTCTTCTGCCGGCTGGAAGATCACCACTGCCGTGCCGTCGAAATTCCGCGTTTCGCTGAGGTACTTCGCAGCGCCCAGCAGCATCGAGGTGTGACCGTCATGGCCGCAGGCGTGCATCTTGCCGTCCACCGTGGACTTGTGCTCCAGCTCGCGAATTTCCTGGATCGGCAGCGCGTCCATGTCGGCGCGCAGGCCAATGACCTTGCCCGATTTGTTGGTCTTGCCGTGAATGACACCAACCACGCCGGTGCGGCCTATGCCGGTGACGATCTCGTCGACACCGAATGCCTTCAGTTTGTCGGCAACCACGCCTGCCGTGCGGTGTACCTCAAACAGGATTTCGGGATGCTGGTGCAGGTCACGCCGCCAGGCGGTTATCTCGTCATGGAACTCGGCAAAGCGGTTGATGGTCGGCATGGGTGGCTCCGTGGGAAATTGATGATAGGCAGAGATTGCGAGAGATTTGGGTGGGCGGTCAACCTCGATGAAGTGAGGAGGGCTGGTTGGCCGGTATGTGGACGACACCGCCGTTGGCGTTACTTCGATTTTACGGTAATCTCCATTTGTTTCGAATTCGGAGGTTCACAGTGTCTGCGCAGCTAGGCCGCATCATTATTTACACGAAGAAACTCGAAGAGGTCGCGGACTTCTATTGCAAGCACTTTGGCTTTGAAGTTTTGCGGATCAAAGGTGACAGGATCGTTGAACTTGTCACTCAAGGGATTGGTAGCAATATACTTCTGCACCCCATGTCCACTGGCAGACAGGACGGCCAAACACTTGTTAAGTTAGTTTTCGACGTTGAGGACGTTGAAGCGTTTTGTCGAAGCTCCGAAAAGCGCGGACTGAATTTCGGCGCTATTCAGCGCGCAGACGGTTACTGCTTCGCCAATGCAAAAGACCCAGCCAAAAACTCTATTTCCATTTCAAGCCGCGCTTTTGTTAAGCGGTAAGTTTGGGCTCAAAGCAGCCACTCAACCCTTGGCCTCTACCCTCTCGCCTTCTTGCCCTGTTCGCGCATCTGGCTCAGCGTCTGGCGCGGGGACAGCGCCTCGGCAGACACCGCAAGGTCCAGCACCGCGCCGGTCTTTGACGCACATGCGCGCGCGAACGCATCGGCAAATTCGGCCGTCGTCTCAACGCGTTCGCCATGGAAACCATAGGCTTTTGCTAGCGCCGTGAAATCGGGATTTTTCAGATCAGTGCCCGAGACACGTTCCGGATAAGTTCGCTCCTGGTGCATGCGGATGGTGCCATACGTGCCGTTGTTGAGGATCAGGATCACCGGCTGGCAGCCCGCCTGCATGGCCGTGCCCAGCTCCTGACAGTTCATCTGGAAATCGCCGTCACCGGCAAAGCACACTACCAGCCTGTCGCGATGGTTGGCCTTGGCCGCGATTGCCGCCGGCAGGCCATAGCCCATTGCGCCGGACTGTGGTGCAAGCAGCCGTTGCCCCGGCCCGAAACGGAAGAACCGGTTTGGCCAGGTGGCGAAGTTGCCTGCGCCGTTGGTCAGGATGACATCGTCCGGCAACGTCTCACGCAGGTGCGCCATGATTGCCACCATATCCACCGGACCGGGTTGTTCAGGGGCGTCGACATACGCCAGATAACCGGCGCGGGCATCCCGGCACCACTGCGTCCAGTCGCCCTTGACGCGCAAGCCCTTCACGGCGGACGCAAACTGGTTCGGCCCCGCGTGCACCGGCACGTTGGCCGCATAAATCTTGCCGATCTCCCGGTCGCTTGAGTGCACGTGCACCAGCCGTTGCTTCGGGTTCGGCACCTCCAGCAACGACCACGCATCGGTGGTCATTTCGCCGAAGCGCACGTTGACCGCAATGATCAGGTCGGCGTCCGATATCAGCTTCCTGGTCTGCGCGAACATGCCGACGCCCGCATCGCCTGCATAAACCTCGCTCAGATTGTCGAAACGGTCATGGAAACGGAACGCCGCCAGCACGGGGATGTCGTTTGCCTCCGCAAAAACCTGCAGGTTCTTGCACCCCTCTTCGTGCCAGCCGCTGCCGCCGGTAATAATCAACGGGCGCTTTGCCGCGACCAACTCTGCGGTGAGCGCCTTGAGCGCGGCAGGCGCAGGTGCGGCTTCAGAAATGTTCACCGGCCTGCAGGGTACCACATCGCTCATCGCGGTCAGCATGTCTTCCGGCAGAGCTATCACTACCGGGCCGGGTCTGCCGGAAAGCGCAGTCGCCCAGCCGCGCGAAAGGATTTCGGGGATGCGGTCCACCTGGTCGATTTCCGTCGCCCATTTGGCGACGGAACCGAAATAGGCGCGGTAGTCGATTTCCTGAAAGGCTTCGCGGCCCTTGTCGAATGTTGCCACCTGTCCAACGAACAAGAGCATGGGTGATGAATCCTGCATCGCCGTGTGCACACCGATGGATGCGTTGGTGGCGCCGGGGCCGCGCGTCACGAAACAGATGCCGGGCTGCCCAGTCAGCTTGCCGTGGGCCGCCGCCATGAACGCAGCCCCGCCCTCATTGCGGCACAGCAGGAAATCGACCTTGCCTTTGGTGTCGTGAAGCGCATCGAGTACCGCGAGATAGCTTTCGCCTGGCACACCGAAACAGGTTCTAACACCAAGTGAAACAAGACACTCCACAAGCAATTGGCCGCCACTTCTAGTCATGTGAAGAATCCGTACCGGGTGATGGGCGCCAGGTGGTTGATCGGTCAGGCAACAGCCCTGGCAAGGGCACACTGCGACCACAACTGGTTGAGTGCTGCGACAAGGTGCTCTATGTCGGCCCGGGTGTGCAAGGGGGTTGGAGTGAATCTCAGCCGTTCCGTACCTTTGGGTACAGTCGGGTAGTTGATCGGTTGAACATATACCCCGGCATTGTCCAGCAGCCAGTCGGAGATCCACTTGCATTTTGCTGCATCGCCCACGACGACCGGCACGATGTGGCTGTCATTCTCCATGTATGGAATGCCGCTGCGCGCGAGCGCAGTGCGCAGCGCAGCCACCATCTCACGTTGTTTGCGCCGCTCTGCGTCTGATTGCTTCAGGTGCCTGATGGACGCGATTGCTCCTGCGGCCACCGCCGGTGGCAGGGCGGTGGTGAATATGAACCCTGATGCAAATGAGCGCACAAAGTCACACAGTTCTTTCGATGCAGTGATGTATCCACCCATGACGCCGAACGCCTTGCCGAGCGTTCCCTCGATCACGTCAAGACGGTGCATCTGCTTTTCGCGTTCGGCAATGCCGCCGCCGCGCGGACCGTACATACCAACAGCGTGCACTTCGTCGAGATATGTCAACGCATTATGCTTTTCCGCGACGTCGCAGATCTCGGCAATTGGCGCAATGTCTCCGTCCATGGAATAGACACTCTCGAACGCAACCAGTTTGGGCCGATCAGGCTCCGTCTGCGCCAGCAGCCTGTCTAGGTCCTCTGGGTCATTGTGCTTCCAGATGAAGCGTTCTGCTTTGGAATGACGGATCCCCTCAATCATTGACGCATGATTGTCTGCATCGGAAAACACCGCGCAATTCGGCAACCTGGCGGCCAGGGTGCCAAGCGATGCCCAGTTGGAAACGTAACCTGAAGTGAATATCAAGGCCGCATCCTTGCCGTGAAGATCAGCCAGCTCCTCTTCAAGCTTGACGTGAAAATGATTGGTTCCGGAGATGTTGCGGGTGCCGCCTGCGCCTGCTCCGCATTGCTGGAGCGCGTCGTTCATTGCCGCTACCACATCCGGGTTCTGACCCATGCCCAGATAATCGTTGGAGCACCAGACGGTTACATCGTCCTCTGTTCCATCTTCGCAAAAACGTGTGGCCCTGGGAAAGTCACCGCGTTGTCTGGCAAGGTCTGCAAACACCCGATAGCGGCCTTCTTTGCGCAATATTGCCAGCTCTTGATCAAAAAACTCGGTATAGTTCATCTGCACGGTCCTGTTTTCTCACACTATAGAACGCATGTTGCACCATCAATTCCATGGGGGAAAGTGCCGCATCACACACAATTTTCCTGCGTTGCTTCACAAGGCTGTAATCGGGCGAGCCGCATTCGCCCCGCGCGCAGCCGGATCCTGTCACTTGATGATCTTCGCAACCAGCGCTGTACTTGGTACTGTTCCAGCTTCGCCCGGCATTGAAACATAGGCTGCGGTCTGCTCCATAAGCCTCATAAGACCTGCTGAAGCGAGGTCTTCAATCTTGCTTGCAAAACCTTGACCCCAAACTGTCGACTTTACCGTCAGCACGATAATGCCGCCGGGCCGGCAAATCCGAACCAGTTCGTCCAGGCCCTCGGCCCCGACATGGCCAGTGGTGAAGACACCTGCCGAAACGATTGCGGCGAAGTGATCGTCGGCAAATGGCAATGGTTGGCCAAGCGCTGCTTCGTGCAGGTGAGAGTAGATGTTCTTGCGCGCAGCAACAGCCAGCATGCCGCCTGAAACGTCGAGTGCTTCGACGTCCGGATAGCCGATGATACCGAGCCATTCGCCGACCAGGCCGGTGCCGGCGCCAGCATCGAGAACGGGCGCGCTGCCGGCAGGCAGATGGCGCGCAAGAAGCGCCAGGCAAATGCTTGGGTGGCGGTATCCGGCCTTTGCCATTTCCGCATCGTAGGTATCAGCCCATCTGTCGTATATCTGGGCGATCTCATTCGCAGACTTTGCCTCATAGACCGCCCCAAGCGAACCTTCGTGCCGGTGCCCTGACAATTTGCATCTCCTGCTGTTGATCTGCATGCGTGTTGTGATGCTAACCTAAGTGCAACGCCAAGCAAGTGCAGGTGCGATCAAATGACCACGGAAATGGAACCGGATCTGAAGCAAGCGCTCGAGCAAATACCGCAACTGAGCGGTTGCTCGGGTTCTGTCGAGCGGCTGGGTGGATTGACAAACCGGGTTTACCGGGTGGGAGAGTTTTGTGTGCGATTGCCCGGCGAGGGGACACAGGAGTACATCGATCGCGCCAATGAGGCGGTTGCCGCACGCGAGGCTGCGCTTGCAGGCGTCAGCCCTGAGGTTGTTCATGCTGACCCCGTTACTGGTGTGATGGTGACGCGCTTCATAGATGGCGCTGTGACCATGAGCCCGGAGAAATTTGCTAGTCGTGCCGGTTCTGCCGGCCGTGCTGGTGAGGCTTTTGCCAGGTTGCATAGTTCTGGTGCCAGGTTCCCGTTTCGCTTCGAATTGTTTTCGATGATCGATGACTACCTCGGTATTCTGTCGACCAAGGACGTACTGTTGCCGGACGGCTATCACCAGGTTGTCAGGCAGGCCGAAAAGCTTCGTGCTGCACTTGATGCCCATCCAGCAGCGCTTGCGCCGTGCCATTGCGACCCGTTGTGTGAAAACTTCCTGGATACAGGTGAAATCATGTGGATCGTTGATTGGGAATACTCCGGCATGAACGACCCGCTTTGGGACCTGGGTGACCTGTCAGTCGAAGGCGGATTTACCGACCAACAGGACATGGAGTTGATGCGCGCCTATTTCGAGCGCGCACCGAGAGCTGCAGAGCATGGTCGCGTAGTGATATACAAGGCCATGTGTGACCTGCTGTGGACCTTGTGGGGCCTGATCCAACTGGCCAATGGCAATCCCGTAGATGATTTCAGGGTCTATGCCGACGAACGCTTTGCACGTTGCAAGACATTGATGGCTGATCCTGCGTTCGCTAACTATGTGGAAGCCGTTCGCCGCGGTTGATGCGCGGGTGTTGGATCAGCGCGCAATATCGAAATTCGCCCCCGCCGCAGTCAGTCGTTCACGAATGGCACTGGGAGGTGGTTCATCACACACGAGCAAATCCAACTCGTCAAATCCGCACACACGAATGAGAGCTTTGCGGGAGAACTTGCTTGCATCCGTTACGACAACGCGCTGTTGACCACAGCGCAGTACCTGGCGTGCAAACTCGGCCTCTGCCAACTGGTGGTCCATGAATCCTGCTCCGGGATCTACCGCCGAGATGGAAATGATGGAGTGCTTCACTGCGAAGCTGGCGACAAACTCGATGGCAGTGCGGCCGAATGCAGCTCCGTTGTCGCCATGCAGTTCGCCACCGGCCATGAACACTGTGTTACCGTTGACGGTCGCCAATGTCCGCGCGACGTCAGACGAGTTGGTAACCACGGTCAGCGACGATTTTGTCAACAACGCCCTGGCGAGGAAACTTGTGGTTGTGCCGGTGTCCAGCATCACGCTGTCACCATCCTCGATCATGGCCGCCACGTGAACGGCCAGTCGTTGCTTGGCGAGTGCATTCTCCCGCATACGGCGTTCAAACGGTGCTTCGTTTGTCTTCAGTGCAGCGCGAACGCTGCCGTGCATCTTGATCAGCTCGCCCGCCCTTTCAAGTGGTGCCACATCGCGGCGTATCGTTTCACGCGACACACCCAGGCGGACAGCCGCATCCGTAATGCGCACGCTGCCGTAAGAGTGCAGCAAATGCATGATCTGATCTTGTCGCGGGCTTCGGTCCATGTGGCAATCATGCTAGAATTTGTGGCGTTTGCCAAAAAAGCAGGCTCATATTAACAAAATTGCCACATGTAAGCACAAAAAGCCACACAATTTCCACACCCTGCATTGACTCGTTGAGGCATTGCGCCGCACACTTTGAAGGGCATCAGGGCGGTTCTGATGGCACAATGGATTGTGCGCCCTCGGAGCCTGTAGTCAGGTAGTCTCACAGGAGAATTTGACATGAATACCAAGGGTATCGCAAAGGCGGTCGGTTTTGTCGCGGCCATGGCGCTTGCGGCGTCGGCAGCAGCAACATCGGCATGGGCGGAGGCTGAATCAAAAGATCCGATCAAGCTTACTCTGCACGATTGGACGGGCCAGCTTATCACCACCCAGATCATGGGCGAGGTGCTGAAGAAGGCCGGCTACAACATTGAGTACGTGCAGGCTGACTACATTGCTCAGTTCGCAGGATTGAAGACCGGCGACCTGCATGTCGCTATGGAAATTTGGGAAACAACTGGTCGCGATGCGATGGATGAAGCCACTGCCGACGGCAAGGTAGAGAACCTTGGTGAGACCGGCATGCAGGCAATTGAGGAATGGTGGTATCCAAGCTACATGAAGGAGAAGTGCCCGGGCCTGCCAAATTGGGAAGCCCTGAAGGACGAGAAGTGTGCAGAAGCGTTCTCCACTGCCGAGACGGCTCCGAAGGGCCGTTATCTGGGCGGACCTGTCACCTGGGGTGGCTACGATGATGAGCGGGCTGAAGCGCTGAAGCTTCCTTTCGAGGTGGTGCACGCTGGAACTGACGCTGCGCTTTTCGCCGAACTGGAGTCCGCCTATCAGCGCAAGGCTCCGATCATGTTGTGGGTGTACGCCCCGCACTGGGCTCCCGCCAAGTATGAAGGCGAGTGGGTTGAGTTCCCCGCTTACACCAAGGAATGTTACGAGGATGCCGCCTGGGGTTCCAACGCAGACGCCAAGTATGACTGTGGCAAACCACGCGGCCCAATCTGGAAGGTTGCCTGGTCTGGTGTGAAGGACAAATGGCCCGGCGCATACAAGGCCATCCAGGCATTCAATATCAACAATGATGAGATGGGCGCAATGATCACCGAGGTGGATCTGAACGGCATGAAGCTTGAGGACGTAGTTTCAGCGTGGGTCTCCAAGAATGAGAACTCGCTGGTCGGACTGGGTGAAGTAGCTTCCCCCGGCTGCTTCACATTACCAGACCACCTGGCCGCAGCCTCACGTCAGGCGGCGGCCAGGTGACTTTGGCAGGCCCTACATGACACAAAAAACCAGCCCAGCCGTGACGCTCAGTCTCAGGTCAGTGTGGAAGCTGTTTGGAAACGGCGCACAGGCCATCCTGGATGAGAGCGGGGGCAATCCTTCGCCTGAACTTCTGCGCGAACGCGGCATTGTGCCGGCGGTGCGGGATGTGACACTGCAGGTGCACGAAGGTGAGTGTTTCGTGATCATGGGGCTTTCCGGATCGGGCAAGTCGACATTGGTCAGATGCATGTCACGCCTTGTCGATCCAACTGCAGGCGAAATCAGCTTCAATGGTGAGAATCTGCTGGCGGTCGAGCCGAAACGTCTCATCGAAATACGCCGCCATCACATGGGCATGGTATTTCAGCATTTTGCCTTGCTGCCTCACTTGACGGTGTTGGCCAACGTCGCATTTCCACTCGAGGTGCAAGGAGTTGGCCGAGCAGAACGAGACAAGCGCGCTGCCGAGATGATCGAACTGGTCGGCCTGGCCGGGCGCGAGGATTTTTATCCGCGTGAATTGTCGGGTGGCCAGCAGCAGCGTGTCGGCATAGCCCGCTCTTTGGCCGTTGAGCCTGATGTGTGGTTTCTGGATGAGCCGTTTTCGGCACTGGACCCATTGATACGGCGTGAAATGCAGGATGAGTTCATGCGTCTGCAGGCGGTCCTCCAAAAATCCATTGTATTCATAACGCACGATTTTGACGAAGCCATACGCGTGGCAGACCGTGTCGCCATCATGAAGGATGGCGCCATTGTGCAGGTTGGTACACCTGAACAGTTGGTGATGGCGCCAGCAGATGACTATGTGGCTGAATTCACGTGCAACGTCTCCAAGTCGAAGGTTGTGCGGGTAGGTGCGTTGATGAAGCCGCTACCCAAACGCACGCCTGCTGGCGGCTACACCGCCGACATTGATGCAGGTGCACGCATTGCCGAGGCCGCTCCTGCCTTTGAAGGTACGAGCAAGCCGTTGCGGGTGCTGGGGCAGGACGGGCAACCCGTCGGCCGGCTTGAACAGGCCGACGTGGTCAAGCTGATGATGCAAGGTTGAGCGATGAGCATCACCGGACATCCACTAGCCACAGGAAAGCCGGTTAGCACAATGCTGCGCATGATCACGCCAGGCCGGTTGATTTGGCTGGCTTCGCTCGCGGTCGTGGCATTGCTGGTGAGGCAGGGTCCCGGTGTTTTCCCCTGGGCGTTCGAGGTGCCGCGCGAGGTGCGCCTGCCAGCAAGATCCTGGGTCGGCGACGCCATGCGGTGGCTGGTCGAGACGGCGAATTTCGGGTTGTTCACCTTTACCCAACTCACCCGCTTCATTGCTGAACTCGTCGAAGCCCCATACCGTTTTGCACTGAGCCTGCTGTCAACGGGTTTCCTCAAGGGGCAGGGCTCGGATGCTGTCCAGATACTGCCGCCGGTGTCATGGTTGGCCATCATTGGAGTGTTCTGCCTGATAGGTCACTACGCCGGAGGCCGGCGCCTTGCCGTGCTGGTCACGGGCTGCTTGTTGTTCATTGCGCTGTTTGGCCAATGGGACAATGCCATGATCACCCTGGCATCGATTTTGATCGCAGTACCTCTGGGGACTTGCGGCGGGCTTCTGCTGGGCATCGCAGCCTGGCGGTGGCCGCTGGTGAACAAGGTGCTGCGTCCGATGCTCGATCTGATGCAGACGGTGCCTGTGTTTGCCTACCTGGTGCCGATCCTGTTCATGTTTGGTTTCGGTCCAACCGCGGCGATCATTGCAACCATCATCTATGCCATGCCACCTATGACCCGCGTCACAATACTGGCTTTGCAAGGCGTGGCCACAGAGATCACTGATCTGGGTAATATGGTGGGTTGCACCAGGCGCCAGATTGTGTGGCGGGTCATGGTTCCATCAGCAATGAAGAGCCTCATGGTTGGCGTTAACCAGGTCATCATGCTGTCGCTCAACATGGTTATAATTGCTTCCATGATAGGGGCCGGTGGTCTCGGGTACGAAGTTCTGACGGCCCTGCGCCGGCTTGACATCGGAGCCGGCGTCGAGGCGGGCTTCGCCATTGTTGCGCTCGCCATAGCACTCGACCGGCTGTCGCAGGCTCTCGCCTTGCGCACGACTTCGCAACAGCATGCAGATCAGCCACCGCGCAGCCTTTTGGCTCGTCACCCCTATGTTTTTTCCGCACTCGCCCTGGTGTTGATCACTGCAATTGCCGGACTTGCTCTGCCGGCGATCCAGACATTTCCGGAGGCGTTGCAGCTGACCACCGGGGATTTCTGGAATGAGGTGGTAAAGTGGATAAACATCAACTACTTCGACCAGCTTGAAGCGGTCAAGAACGGCTTGCTGCTGAACGTCATGATTCCGTTCAAGCGGTTCCTGACTGGTCTGCCGTGGGCGGGTGTTGTGGGCCTTGTCGCGCTGGCCGGCTGGAGCCTTGGTGGTTGGCGGTTGGCACTGCTGACAGGTGCGATGGCCTGGCTCATCGCTGCTACCGGACAGTGGGAGAAAGCCATGATCACCGTATACCTGTGCGGTATTTCGGTGGCGATCGCTTGCCTGGTCGGCATCCCGATCGGCATGTATGCCGCTTCCAAGCGCCATCTATGGACTGCGGTCGAGGCCGCCATAGATACCCTGCAGACGCTGCCGTCTTTCGTCTATCTGATGCCGGCAGTGATGCTGTTCCGGGTTGGCGATTTCACGGCCATGCTGGCGGTTATCGCCTATGCCATTTCTCCGGTTATCCGCTACACCGCGTTGGGGATGCAACGGGTCCCGGAAAACCTGATCGAGGCCGGCCGCGCCGCAGGCTGCACTGACTGGCAGCTGATGACCAAGATTCGCCTCAAGCTGGCGCTGCCTGAGGTCATGCTTGGCATCAACCAGACTGTCATGCTGGCACTGTCGATGCTGGTCATCACGGCTCTTGTCGGCACCCGTGACCTGGGTCAGGAGGTCTATATTGCGCTAACTAAGGCAGACACCGGTCGCGGCCTGGTAGCAGGCCTTGCGGTAGCATTCATTGCCATTATTGCCGACCGCTTGATCACCGCTGGTGCCACCCGGTTGCGCGCCCGGCTTGGCCTATCACCACAGGAGGCAACTGTATGACAGATCCACAAGCCCGCATCGCAAGTCTGAGCCTCTGGAACGGCCCTGTCGGTATCGAGCCGCTCAAGGGCGGGTTGTCCAATGAGAGCTTCACTGTGACCAGCGCAAGCGAGAAGTACGTTGTCCGTTTCGGGCGCGATTTTCCTTTTCATCACGTCTCACGCGAGCGTGAGCTTATGACAGCCCGTGCGGCACATGCCGCAGGTTTTGCGCCGGAGGTTGTTCATGCCGAACCGGGCGTGATGGTGTCACGCTTCATCAATGGCGCGACCTACGGTGAACAGGACGTACGAGACAATCTGACGGCCATAGCCCAACTCATGCAGCAGTTTCACAACACCATGGCCGGACACGTATCTGGCTCAGGCTTCATTTTCTGGGTGTTCCACGTCATTCGCGACTATGGACATACACTGACAACCGGTAACAGCCGTTTGGTTGGAAACGTGCCGGGATACATGGAACTGGCAGCGAAGCTGGAGGCAGCGCAGACGCCTCTGCCCATCGTGTTTGGTCACCACGACCTGCTTCCGGCGAATCTGATTCACGACGGCAAGCGATTGTGGTTGATCGATTTCGAGTATGCCGGTTTTGGAACTGCCATGTTCGACCTTGCCGGCATTGCTTCAAATGCCGGCTTCGACCAGCACCAGTCGGATGAACTACTGGGCATCTACTTCAACACCTCACCGTCTCAGGCTTTGCGCCAGTCCCATGCGGCCATGCAGTGCGCCTCTCTATTGCGGGAAGCCATGTGGAGCATGGTTTCAGAACTGTACCTGAATGCGCCCGGCGTGGACTACGAAGCGTATACAGCTGAGAACCTTGTCCGGTTGCAGGCCAGCCTGGACGCCTATCAAACCCGTTACGGAAAGGTGTGAGTGATCATGAGTTCTGTTCCAGACAAGGCAGGCATCATCGTTATTGGCGGCGGCATTATAGGGTGTTCCACTGCTTATCATCTTGCCCGCGATCACAAGGCCGACGTGCTGTTGCTGGAACAGGGTAAACTTACCTCCGGCTCCACCTGGCATGCCGCAGGCCTGGTTGGCCAGTTGCGGTCATCTGCATCGATCACCCAGGTACTTAAATATTCCGTCGATCTTTACAAGCGGCTCAAGGATGAGACCGGGCTGGAAACCGGCTGGAAGATGACTGGCTGCCTTCGATTGGCCTGCAATGAGGACCGCTGGACCGAGTACAAGCGGCTTGCCACCACTGCAGGCAGCTTCGGCATGGATATGCAACTGCTCTCTCCAGCCGAGGTAAAGAAAATGTGGCCCCTCATGGAGACGGCAGACCTTGTGGGCGCTTCATTCTTGCCGACGGACGGTCAGGCAAGTCCGTCCGACATCACCCAGTCATTGGCCAAGGGCGCACGCATGCACGGCGCGAGGCTGGTAGAGGGCGTTCGGGTCACCGGGTTTCGCAAGCAGGGCGACCGCATCACCCATGTCGAGACAAGTCACGGCGCTATCGAATGTGACAAGGTGGTGAACTGCGCTGGTCAGTGGGCGCGTCAGGTAGGCGCCATGGCTGGCATCAACGTGCCGCTGCAACCGGTCAAGCATCAGTACATCGTGACAGAAAAGGTCGAGGGGTTGACCCCGGATGCTGCGACCATCCGAGACCCGGACCGGCGTACCTATTTCAAGGAAGAGGTTGGTGGCCTTGTCATGGGTGGGTACGAGCCAGACCCGATTGCGTGGACCACGGGTGACGTGCCTGATGATTTCCAGTTCCAGCTGTTTGACGACGACTGGGACCACTTTGAGCAGCATCTTGGCCAGGCCATTGCCCGCGTTCCGGCGCTGGCTGATACCGGCGTCAAACAGATGATTAATGGCCCGGAAAGTTTCACTCCGGACGGTAATTTCATACTCGGGGTGGCGCCGGAGTGCGCGAACATGTTCGTGGGCGCCGGGTTCAACGCTTTCGGCATTGCTTCTGGTGGTGGCGCAGGCTGGGTGCTGGCGGAGTGGGTTGTGTCAGGCGAGGCGCCAATGGACCTTTGGGTGGTAGACATCCTGCGCTTTTCACAGATGCACCAGGATCGTGATTGGGTTTGCGAGCGCACGTTGGAAGCCTATGGCAAACACTACACTATTGGCTTCCCGCATGAGGAATATACCTCAGGCCGCCCGCGCATCGTCTCGCCATTGTACAAACGCCTAAAGAATCGGCGCGCTGTTTTTGGCTCCAAACTGGGATGGGAACGACCCAACTGGTTTGCCCCGGACGACATGGAGCCGCGCGATGAACCCTCAATGGCACGGCCCAACTGGTTTGATGTAGTCGGTGCCGAGCACAAGGCCGTGCGCGAGGCGGCCGGATTGTTCGACCAGTCGTCATTTGCCAAATATGAGTTGGCTGGTCCCGGTGCTGCCCAGGCGCTCGACTGGATATGTGCCAATCATGTGAGCAAACAGCCAGGCCGGTTGACTTACACCCAGATGCTCAATTCGCGTGGCGGTATTGAGTGTGACCTCACCGTGGCGCGGTTGCGCGAAGACCTGTTCTACATCGTAACGGGTACCGGTTTCCGGGCCCATGATGCCGCCTGGATCCGTTCGCACATACCGGCAGATTGTGATGCGCAATTGAGCGATGTCACCGAAGCTTGGGGCACCTTGTCGCTGATGGGCCCCAAGGCACGCGATATTCTTGCCGCTGCAACTGACGCAGGGCTAACGAACGAGGATTTTCCGTTTGGCCATGTCCGTGAGATTGTGATTGCAGGCCACAAGGTTCGTGGCTTGCGTGTCACCTATGTGGGTGAACTTGGTTGGGAGCTGCACATGCCTATTGCCGCAGCGGGCAGTGTGTTTGATGCCCTGATGGATGCGGGCGAGCCAATGGGACTGAAGCCGGCGGGCTACCGGGCCATTGAGAGCTTGCGGCTGGAAAAGGGTTATCGCGCCTGGGGTTCCGACATCACACCAAACGATTCACCGTTTGAGGCAGGGCTCGGTTGGGCAGTCAAACTTCCGCGCAACATGGATTTCATGGGTCGTGCGGCGACGGATCGACTTGCCTCGCAGCCGCAAAAGAAGCGCATGGCAGGCTTCACCGTCGAAGATCCCGCTACCATCTTGCTTGGCCGCGAAACCATTTTGCGCGACGGCGAATTTGCTGGTTACCTTTCCAGTGGCGGCTTTGGCTACACTGTCGGCAAGCCGATCGGCTACGGCTATCTGCGCAAGGCTGAAGGCGTGGATGAAGCCTGGATCAAGGCTGGTAGCTATGAATTGGTGGTCGCGGGGCAGCGGGTGCCCGCCCGGGTCTGGTTAGAGCCGATGTATGACCCTGCTGGATCACGGGTCAAAGAATAGCATTTGCCGATGCACCATCTAGATATCCCAGGCGGATTGGGCAACTGCGCACCGGGTCCAATATCAAGGCAATGCCGGGTTTTGACAGGCGCGATGTATGCCTGACCGAAGTGCGCCTTGAGAATTGCTCTGAGTGCTACCATTGCAGCCTTAATCACCCGACATTTGCAACCGGCGTGGTCAAGCCCGAGAAATACGACATTCAGCCACAGGGTCATTGCCTGCGCCACACGACCGAGTGCCAGAATCTGGACCGGATGAGTTATCCGATGGATCTCGAAAGCAACTAACATGCAGGCGAGTATTCTTCGTGGTTCCTGTGGCCAATGTTTTCTTTCCAGGTTTATCGCGGTAACGTGCTGAATACCTATCACTGGCGCACGCATGGGCCTGACAAGTGCACCGGGTGGCGCGGTTGGTATACTGTTTATGGCACAGACTCAGACGTTGTTCGCCGCTTCGCCATTCAGGACGGGGCAACGACTGTGGAAGAGGATTTTCGCATTGTCGAGTCTGCGCAGCGCGGTCTTGCCAACAAGGGCTACAAGCCCGAACCCCTTGTGCTGGACCCCAACTGCGGCGTGAATTCGGAACATTCGGTGCAACGGTTGCAGCAATGGATGAGGCAGGCCGTTGATGAATGAATATTTGCCTGGTGCCAGACGTGGCCCGCTGATCACGAACTGTGAGCTGATGCTCTGAACAACTGCCAGATGAGCTGCCCTTGCTTGGACAAGGCCGCAGGTTCTGCAAAAATGGTGAGAGTGAGCGGAAAGTGCCACTCATCGCTGCCAGCAATAATCAGTTCTCCGCTTAGCAATTCCCTTTCAATCGAAGATTTTGGCAGCCATGCGAGACCGGCTCCGCGAATGCAAACACTCTTCAGTGCTTCGGCAAACGCGTCGGTGTGGCGTAACTCCAGGTTGGCCTGCATTGCAGCAAGGCTCGTTTCCACCACCGCGCCCAGGAACGTGCCGCTGGAGTAGCACAGGTAGGGAATTGGCTTTCTGACCTTGCCGGGCAAGGTCCAACGCTTTGCCAGTGCGCCGCTCTTGCCAGAACAAACCGGCACCAGCATATCTGCGCCGATATCCAGACGCTTGAACCGCTCCTGATCCAGAGTGATGGGCACCTTCAGGTTCTGGTGGCACATCAGAAAATCGCAATTGCCTTCGGCCAGATGGTCGCAGCAATTGTGAAGGTTGTCCGAGACGACTCGTGTTTTCAGGTTCGGTACTTTTCCTTCCAGTTTGATCAGCAATGGTGTGAGATTGTGGATGGAAACAGAGTGTGGCGCAGTAAATCTGACCGTGCCGGCTATGCCGCTCGCGCTGGAGCGCAACTCGTCGCGGCTTCTGACAAGTTCACTCAGCACCTGCCGTGCGACTGGCAGGAAATCTTGCCCGGCCCGTGTCAGGCTTGCCGGGAAGGTTCTGCGATCAATCAGGTCTGTTCCCACCCAAAGCTCAAGGCTTCTGATGCGGCGGGAGAACGCACTTTGTGTTATGTTCCGCTCCTGCGCAGCCTTTGTGAAATTCATTGAGCGCGCAAAGCAGATGAAATCCTGCAGCCAGTTTGTGTCCAATTTTACCGCCTGAAATCAATTAGTTATGATCCGAATTCCGACGTTATGCAATTTCAGAATGACGGAATGAAAACATAACATTGGCTGGAAATCCAGAAATCTCGTTTGCTTCTGCCAGCGCACCTGAAAAACAGCGCTTAGGAGTAATTGACAAACATGCATTTGGCTCGCTTTCAACGTGTAACACTTGGACATTTCCCCACTCCGCTTGAGAAGATGGAGAACCTTACAAAGGCGCTGGGCGGTCCTCAATTGTGGATCAAGCGCGATGATTGCACCGGGCTTGCGACCGGCGGCAACAAGACCCGCAAGCTGGAATTCCTGGTTGCTGACGCGATTGCCAAAGGTGCCGATACGCTGGTCACACAAGGCGCAACTCAGTCAAACCACGTGCGCCAGACCGCAGCAGCAGCCCGCAAGGTTGGCATGAAGTGTTTCGCTCTTCTTGAAAGGCGCGTGACCAACCAGGGCGAAGACTATGAGCAAGCCGGAAACGTGCTGCTCGATGACCTGCTGCAATGCGAGTATGAGTTTCGCCCTGAAGGTCTGGACATGAACGCCGAAGCCGCAAGGCTGGGCGAAAAGCTGATGGAAAAGGGCATGAAGCCCTATGTCATCCCTGGCGGCGGATCAAACGCCATTGGCGCGCTGGGATACGCCAATGCGGCTCAGGAGATTGTCTATCAGGCAGATGTCGCAGGTCTCAGGATCGACAAGATCGTGCACGCAACCGGTAGCGCGGGCACGCAGGCAGGACTGGTGGCCGGTCTGCATGCGCTCAACGCGCCAATCCCCGTAGTTGGCATTTCAGTGCGCGCCAAACAGGACGCCCAGATTTCGAATGTCCACAAGCTGGCGTGCGCCACCTATGACCTCATCGGGGCCAGAGGTGACTTGCCGCGGGACCTGATTGAAGCTCACGACGACTATGTCGGACCAGGCTACGGCCAACCTACTGACGCTATGGTCGATGCCATCAGCCTGATGGCAAGTGAGGAGGGCATTTTTCTTGATCCGGTCTATTCAGGCAAGGGCCTGGCCGGAATGATCGGCCTGATACGGCAGGGTTACTTCAAGGCGGACGAGAATGTTGTCTTCCTGCATACAGGCGGTTCATCCGGTTTGTTTGCATACCAGCATCTGTTCTCCCGGCAAAGGGCCACTTGATGACAGATATCGCCACTAGACGCATCGGCGCCACCTGAACGGGCCGTCTGTATTCAATAGCAAAACTGGAGTTTTTTGCCGGTTAATACCTGAAAGAAAATAACAAAATCAAACAACGTGTCTGTTTGACCGGCAGCCGGACATGTTGAAAGGAGAGGTGGAATGAAAAACATAATTGCTGGAACGCTCTTTGCGCTTTCTATGTCTGTTTCAACTGCAGCAATGGCTGCGGAGAAGGTAAACATCGGGGCGCCAGCCTGGACTGGCGCACAGGCGATTGCGCATCTCATTCAGGAAATTGTCGTCAGCAAGATTGGTGGCGAAGCCAATCTCGTGCCGGGCGACAACGCTGCCATTTTTGCGGCCATGGATGCAAGCAAGGGCGACATTGATGTGCACCCTGATGTCTGGCTGCCCAACCAGAAGAGCTTTACAGACAAATATGTGGACGGTGCAGGAACCGTTGCCCTGTCGGAGAACCCATACGAAGGCAAGCAGAGCTTCTGTGTATCGAAGAAATTTTCCGAAGAGAACAAGGTTACATCGATATTCGACCTAGCCCGTCCGGAAATTGCCAAGCTGATGGATTCCGACGGAAACGGCAAGGGTGAAATCTGGATCGGCGCACCGGGTTGGGCTTCGGCAAACGTCAATGAAGTCAAGGTGCGTGATTACGGACTGCTGCCATTCATGGACCCGATCCGCGCGGATCAGTCTGTGATGACTGCAACCGTTGGTGACTCGATCAAGAAGGGCATCGGCTATGCATTCTACTGCTATTCACCACATGCCATCTGGTTCCAGCACGATGTAGTGCGTCTGGAAGAGCCGCCATTTGATGCGGCCAAGTACAAGGCTCTGCAGCCGTCAGAAGATCCAAACTGGTATGAGAATTCAAAGGTCATGACAGAAGATGCGCTGAAGAAGGTTCAGATCGCATACTCCAAGTCCCTGGCAGAGCGGTCGCCTGCCATCACTGATTTGCTGAAAAACATCAAGCTGACCGGTGAGGATGTTTCAAACTTTGCATTCCAGATTGAAGGCGGCAAGCCAGCTGCTGAAGTTGCCAAAGAATGGGTCAAGGCCAACTCGGCTCGCGTCGATAGCTGGCTGGGTCTGTAATACGAGAAAATTTCCGGTGCCTTGTTTGTGCAGGGCACCGGTAAACCGGCGCGGCTCTAACTCCATCGGACCAACATGAAGAAATCCGGTTTCTCAGTTGAAATTTCCGGGGTCTGGAAGATCTTTGGTGACAGGGCAAATGAAGCCCTGGCGGATATCCGGGCAAATGGATTAACCAAGAAGCAGGTGCTGGAAAGGTATGGCTGCGTGGTTGGCGTGGCAGACGCCAGCATGAACATTAATCCGGGTGAGATATTCTGTGTCATGGGCCTGTCCGGAAGTGGCAAGTCCACACTGGTTCGCCATATTAACCGGCTGCTGGAACCAACCGCGGGCAGTATTGCTGTAAACGGTGAAGACATGATGCAGATGCAGCCGGACGTGCTGCGGAAGTATCGCAACGAACACATCTCTATGGTGTTCCAGAATTTCGGTCTCATGCCGCACCGCTCGGTGCTGGACAATGTTGCAATGCCTCTGGAAATCCGTGGCATCAACAAGAATGAGCGCATCGAGATTGCTGAGCGAACTATCGACCTTGTCGAGTTGACTGGCTGGGGCAACAAGTTTGCCCATGAGCTTTCCGGCGGCATGCAGCAGCGTGTTGGGCTTGCCCGCGCGTTGGCTGCTGACCCTGAAGTGCTGCTGATGGATGAGCCGTTCAGTGCGCTTGATCCTTTGATCCGTCGCCAGCTTCAAAACGAGTTCATGAAGCTTGCCTCGAAGATGAACAAGACCACCGTCTTCATCACGCATGATCTTGATGAAGCGGTGCGCATCGGAGACCGTATCGCCATAATGCGCGATGGGCGTGTCGTTCAAACCGGTACGCCAGAAGAGATCGTGCTTAATCCGGCAGATGACTATGTGGCCGATTTCGTTGCCGGCATTTCACGGTTGAAGGTAGTGCGGGCCCACGCTGTCATGCAGGACTTGCAGAAGTGGCAGGCAGCCAACGGCACACTCGCAAAGTCGGCAAAGGAATTTCTGCACGATGCCTCTCTTTCAGCGTTGATCGAACACGCCATCATTTCT
The DNA here is from genome assembly GCA_963787895.1 of uncultured Alphaproteobacteria bacterium. Taxonomy (GTDB): domain Bacteria; phylum Pseudomonadota; class Alphaproteobacteria; order Rhizobiales; family Aestuariivirgaceae; genus Anderseniella. The sequence continues at coordinate 493,708 of CAWBEX010000008.1, forward strand.
GACGAGCCAATGGCTGTGCTTGATGACAAGGGCAAGCGCGCCGGGGTGATTACACGGTCGGACTTGTTGCAAACAATTGTCGAAGGTACGGAGACGTCATGATGAACACTGACCCCGCACTTTCTGACAAGAGCTCTGAAGAACTGGCGGAGAGCCGCGCAGAAAACCGTGATGAGCTACTTCGGGAGTTCGTGGAAACGAACCCGGAGTACTACAGCAGGCAGTTTGCCCGCATTGGTGCAAGTTCGGGATTTACCTGGACATTCAACTTGGTCGCGGCACTGCTGGGCCCGATATGGTACGGGCTGCGAGGCCTCTGGAACTGGGGCCTTCCATTTGTAATTCTCGAGACATTTGCATTGATACAGATCGCCCGCGGCGCATTTGGTGACCTGGGTGCAGGAGCGAAAGATCGCATCTCGCAGATCGAAGGCACGCTTGCGTTCAGGCATCAGCAGCTTGAGGCGGCTATCAAGAAAAACGCCGACAATGTTGACGTGTTCAAGCGGACCATCACATCTCTTGAAACCGCTATTGCCGATATCCAGAAGGAGATCGAGATAGCCGAGGCAAATGCCATCTGGATTGTGCTGTTTGGCATTGCCATGCTTGCCGCAGTCAAGGTGGCAGAAGGCGTGATTGCCAATCCGGCATTGGAAAGCAGATTTTCACAATGGCTGTCCGACCGGACCATAAATTCAGGCCTGGAACCACTGCGAACCATCATTAGCGCTGTCTTTGTGTTGTTGATATTTGCTGTCAGCATTGTTCACTTCGCCTTTCCCGGCACAATCGCGTGGCTTGGCACTTTTCCTGCCGACGTCAACATCCGCCTGGGCGCCATCAAGATTGTTGAGCGGTTCTTCGAAGTGATCCGGCTTGGAGGGCAATGGGCGTTTGACCTCATCAGCTATGGCATCCGTGTTGTGCTCGACGGGCTGGAAGTTTTGTTCGTGTCTACTCCTTGGCCAGTCATTGCAAGCTTCATCATCTTGCTGACTTGGCTTTCCGCTGGCCTGGGAGCCGCAATTGCCTCGGGGGCATTCCTTGCCTATATGGGCTTGTTCGGCTTCTGGGAAAAGGCAATGACCACATTGGCGCTGCTGGGAACCGCGGCATGTATCTCCATTGCTCTGGGCATTCCACTTGGGCTGTTCTGCGCCCGCCGGCCCCGGTTCTATGCGGTCATCAGGCCGATCATGGATTTCATGCAGACCATGCCATCTTTTGTCTTCATGATCCCGGTGATTGCATTTTTCAGCGTTGGCAAACCCGCCGCCGTTATCACCACCATGATTTTCGGCGGCACGCCAGTCGTGCGCCTTACCGTTTTGGGCATGCGGGGAGTTCCAGAAACTGTACGTGAGGCAGCAATCGCCTATGGCGCATCGAAATGGTACCTGTTGACCAAGGTAGACTTGCCACTTGCGGCTCCGTCCATTCTGGCGGGCGTGAACCAGACCATCATGCTCAGCCTTGCCATGGTTGTAGTCGCTTCGCTGATTGGTGCGAAAGGTCTCGGAGAAGATGTGCTGGAAGCCTTGCAGTATTCATCGGTCGGGCAGGGAATCCTCGCCGGCTTCGCCATACTGTTTTGTGCCATGATCCTGAACCGCGTTATCCAGGGTCAACGCGACTAGCAGCCGGTGTAGCAGAAGTTTGGCGCACTGGCAGCGTATCCGGCAGAATGCAAGGCTGCATGCAGCCCTGCATGAACACCGGATATCAACCGTTGCCCGTCAGCATGGTGTAGGTTATAGCTTTGCCCGCAAAGGCGCCAATGCACCCGTAGCTCAGCTGGATAGAGTGCTGCCCTCCGAAGGCAGAGGTCACAGGTTCGAATCCTGTCGGGTGCGCCAATAAAATCAATAAGTTATAGATGTTATGCGAATTTTCTGGATTATGAAAAGTAACCACATAGTAACCACCATTCGGTCAAATCTGCTAAGTTAGAACCACTTCCGGATTGTAGAATTTGGAATAGCTCGCACGTGAGAGCCGACCGTATTCCAACAATCGTTGGTCAAGTTGATTGTTCAGCCATGCTGATGATATTGGGGTAAGCTCAATTGCGGCCTTTTGCATGATAGATCTATTTGGATTCAAATTTCCTTTGCCCGCCGCATGATTTCGAAAAGTTGGTGCGAGACTTTCGTATCCAAAACGAGCAGCTAACTCCGTAAATGGCACGCCAAACCCCAATTCACCTTTTATAAATTCTGCAGCTGAAACCCGAATGTAGTTCGGCCAAGTCTTTCTCCATCCACGGTTCCGGATGTCCTCTTCAGAAGCGATATCCCGGTCTGGATTAAATGCATGGCCAATTGCTCGACCGAAAACGATGAAGCCTTTAGTGGTTAGCCTTGCGATGAACATTGTGCTTCCATCTTGAACGCCTATCGGGCGCTTATTTGATGGAAACCCTAGCGCCCAGTGGCACCCAGAACTCTCCACCTCCTTCAAAACGGGGTAGCTGGGTGGGACACGGTCGCTTGAAACTCCAAGAAACTTGATGAATGCAGCTTCAGCTTTTCCGATAAAAGAGCTCGCAGGATCAAAACCCGATGAAAACTCCAAAGTGCTGCCAAAGTCGGGCAGGAGTGGCTCAGTTTTTCCCTTTTTTTGAGACGAACGCGCCTTTTCGACTTCCCTTTGCCAAATCGCAAGCGATTCCAGGTCTGCAACTCGACCTGCATCCCATAAGTCGTCAAAGTAACATTGGCTTTGCCCGATATGAGAAGGATCATCCAGCATCACGCCGAATTCGTGGTTCCCCGAAAACAATGCTGCCTTGGTCACATTGGCTGAGGTAACGAAAGCCTTGTTGACCTGCTCCCCAACTTGTACCTGGTTATAAGTTAGTCCTGTTCACGTTGTGGTCCTTTCTGGACCGGGTTGCAAATTCGTTTGGGGTGAGCCCATCGAGGCTCGTATGTGGTCGGTGGTTGTTGTAGTCGGTCCTCCAGTCAGTGATGATCTGTCTTGCGTGCTTGTAGCTTGTGAAGAGGTGCTCGTTGAGACACTCGTCGCGCAAGCGCCCGTTGAAGCTTTCGACCAAGCCGTTCTGCATTGGCTTGCCAGGCGCAATGTAATGCCATTCAACGCCTGTGTCCTGTTGCCAGCCGAGGATGGCATTTGATGTCAGCTCAGTTCCATTGTCACTGACCACCATGCAGGGACGGCCTCGCTGCTCGGCAATCAAGTCGAGCTCTCGTGCCACACGGTGACCTGATAGCGAGTTGTCAACCACAGCAGCTAGACATTCCCGGCTGAAGTCATCGATTACGCACAGGATACGGAACCTGCGGCCATCTACCAATGTGTCTGAGACGAAGTCCAGCGACCAGCGCTGGTTGGGGCCTTGTGGTATTGCCATAGGCGCTCGTGTTCCCAAGGCCCGCTTGCGGCCACCACGCTTGCGCACAGTAAGCCGTTCTTCCTTGTATAGCCGGTACAACTTCTTCCAGTTGATCTGAACGCCTTCACGCTTCAGCAGCAGGTGCAGACGCCTGTAGCCAAAACGCCTGCGTTCAGACGCAAGCTCATGCAATCTTGTCCTCAGACCAGCATCATCAGGTCGGGCAGACCGGTAGCGATAGACACGTGGTGTCATCCCCACCAGATCGCACGCATGGCGTTGAGAGTAACCTCTATGTTCGATGGCCCAGGACACGGCATTCCTCCTTGCACTGGGCGTTAGAAGTTTTTTCCGAGCATCTCACGCAACGTCGAGACATCCAACATCGCATCAGCCAGAAGCCGCTTCAGTTTGCCATTCTCTTCTTCGAGAGCCTTCAGCCGTTTGGCCTCAGACAACTCCATGCCGCCGTACTTGGAGCGCCACTTGTAGAAAGTCGCATCACTGATGCCGTGCCGACGGCACAATTCGCTGGCCGACAGTCCGGCTTGATGCTCTTTCAAGATGCCAATGATCTGTTCGTCAGAAAACCTGGATCGTCTCATCGTCTGTCTCCTTCTCGAAGGAACAGACTAACCTCAAAACGAGAACAATTCAGGGGAGCAGGTCAAGAGCCTGATGCGGGCGTTCATTGTTGGCCGATGCGGTAAACAAGTATCCTTGCGACTTTGTAAAGAATTCGCCGCGATGTTGGCACCGAGTTCAGAAATTCTTCCCAATACAGGGTTTACAATCCAGCATCCGGATGGTTTGGATTGCCAACAAATACCCTTTGAGGGATGTCATTTTGTCGCCAGTTGAAGTAGATGCCTTCAATATTTTGATAGTTTGGATTGTTGCGCAACGATGCGCGAAGCTGATTAATATCCCGCTGTATAAGCAGTGGCCCTGGATAATCACCCCAAGCGTGGACTTCGATATACCCTCGATCATAGACCTGCTGTTTGTACATACCATTGCCGATGGAGCTACGCCTGAGTTTGGAATAGGCGGCCATGCGGAGCGCGCCTTCCCGCAATTCCACATGCGCGGTATCCAGAAAATCCCGGGCAGCGTAATTCCACGCAGAGCGGGTGATGGTCCGCACCTCAACCTGCCGAAGTTCACCGGCAAACGGACCGCTTTTCATCAGCACCTCAAAATCAGCGGTACGTGAGGCGCGTGACGCGCGCAACAAGCGGATCTCGCCCACTGCATCATTGGCCTGCAATTGCATCATAGTCATCATTTCACGTATTGCCGCGCGGCGATGCAAGAGGCGGCCATTTGCAAGAATTCCCTGCATCGCGATGACTTCGCTGAGCGTATTTGGATCGATCGCGAGTTTGGGAAACCGCTGATAGGTGTCGCGAACGAAGTCGTACGCGTCGGCTGCCAAATTGCGATTTGTTTGGGTCAACATTCTTTGAACCATACGCTCGCGCAACGCATCGGCCGAGCTGTGTCGAACGGCAGCGGGCTGTTCAAGAAGTGCTTTCACCTGCGCGTTAATCCGCCGGGCCTGAGCCGGCGATGGTCGCAGGACGCGATTTCTGACGCGGATTGCTGCCAGATGTTCTGCAGCACCCGTCGGCCTGGAGACCGCCCGGGTAGACCCCACTTCTATCGTCGGCAGGAGTTTGGCGCCGGTGGTCGGAGGTGGATTAAACAGCTCGTCGAATTGACGTTTTTCCGCATCTTGGAAGAGTTGCTCCAGGTTTTTGTACTCGAGCGGGATTTCTCCATCGCGGAGCTGGGGGCCGTCCGGCAATCCCCGCTGTTCCTGGGTTATCTGGCGTGCTGCAGAATCGTCTGCATTCTGGCCGGGATTCAACGGCCGGCGCGCCGGTGTTTCCGGCCTCGGCTTCCCGGCCATTTCAAAGAGGTCGGGTGCCCCGGTTCCCGGCTCATCGGTGCCTCGCAGAAGTTCCTTAATCGAATTGGGCTTTGCCGGGGGACTGACTCCGCGTTCACTGAGCGGCGCGGGCGAGGTCGTAGAATGTGGATCTGATACCCTGCCCCTCGGTCCATGACCGCCTTGAGGCAAGCGCCTCATCGAGCCGCCGGCGGGCCTTCGCCTGGTCAGATTTCTTGCCCGGCTGCCCAAACCTTTCACTCCTTGTCCAATCCTTCCAGCGGGCAGATTGAAAATCACCTCGATGACAAGCCAGAAGGCAGCGCTGGCGCGTTTGTCTTCATATTCGATCAGCGTCAGAGCGGGGTCAAGATCGCCGATCAGCGGTTCTGTGCCGTGTTTTCGGTGCTCTTCGAGAGCCTCTAACAGGGCCACAAACTGGAGCGAAAACCCCGCAGCCCCAACAAGTGTCGTGACTGCCGCCAGGATGCCGGCGGTCAGTACGCCGGCCCCACCAAACGTTGCGACCATCGTCGCCGCAAACAACGCGACCCCAATGACGAAGAGTGCGAAATTGGCGATGTCGGTCCATGTCCATTCATCGATGCGGCTCAATAGATCGTCGATAGCCATCCGCAATTTATTGCGATCATCTCCGGCGAGAAAGCTGGCGGAAATTTCATAAAGCGGTTTGTGTTTTCGCCAATCAATGTTGTTTGTGGATCGGTGCAGTACATCAGCCATGATGCCACGGTTCGCGTTTTCAAGGTCCGTGCAGATTTCATTGATGAGGCCGGCCAGGGCAGCATTGCGCCGCTTGACGTCGATCAGCCTCAAAATATCAGCCAGCCGGTACGAGTTCTGCGTGTGACGCGGGATCATCAAGGCAATAGGGTGGAACTCGTAGATGTACTCTCTCAGCTCTTCTACGCCAATCGTGCCATAAAGTGTTTCGATTGCAAGGGCGCGTTTTGGAAACGGTCCTCGATTGTTTTCCGGCTTTTCTTGTTGGTTGCCGGGCAAAGACCAGGTTGGAGACCAGCGATTGAACCACTTCCAGTCGGGGATCGAAACACGTCGGGGCTCGGACATCCGCCCGAACCTATCGTTTTTCGGTATGTGGATTTCGTCTCGGAATGTGTTGAATTTTCTAAGGTCTGTGAAGGTGTCTGGCCGGAAGCGAGGTCGTAAAACCTGTTGAAATTCTTCAAATTGGTCAATGACCGTTTCCAGCGTCGGGTCCCGCATTTGATTGTGTGAAAGGATCAGCGGCAGGTCCTGCCGCGCCGCACAAAACAAGGCGAGGCTTTGGGCCAGCTCTTCATATTGAGCGGGCGTTTTATATCTTGAGCGCAGCTTGGTGACGATCTTGGTGCGCTGTATCAAAATCTGTTCGACAAAGGATTTGGAAAATTGACGCGTCGACCGGTCGTAGTTGTTCAGATCCGCCTTATAGGCAGCAAATACGTCGTTGGAGTTGTCTTGATATTGGTTTCGAATAGCCAGCTGTTTTGCGGCCACCGGAGCATTTGCCCCCAATTCACCCTGGTCTTGAATGTGGCTTAGATAGACATCCCTCATCGCTTCGGTAAAATGCAACCGCCGCAGCGTGGGAAGGACTTCGTCATATATTCTTCGTTGGCGGGGGGAACTGAAAGCCTCAGTCTCGACCAGTTGTTCATCCCAATTTAGATATTTCGCCCGAAATGATTGGTTTCGGTTAGTGGCAGTGCTCTCTAGCCCACGTGTCTCATCAGACATCAACGTCTACCGAACCGTCTCCGAGGCCGGTAATCTCTATGGTTTTGTCAACGTCAGGATCGTCCAGATCATCTATGTCGAGCAAACGGGCACGTCGATCCGCTTCAAGTTCGGCCATGCGTGCGTCAGCCCGCGCCTTCTGCATATCGTATCCGCGGTGCCGCAGCTTGAAGTCTTCAAGCAGCGGGTGGGTGCCTGGCAGGGCCTCAATGAAAAGTTGTCCCGTCGGCACGATCACTTCCGTTTCGCGCTCAATGCCCAACTGAATTACCTGCTCTGCCCAGTCGCAGATTTCCTGCTGCTCCTCTTTGGTGAGGTCGTCACGCTCCAGCAGGCATGTGGCAAGGGCCAGCGCTTCCTCGCTCGTTGGAACCAAAACCGACAGGTCCGGATCGCCAATTCCAAAGCCGGTGTCCATATAATCCTGCAACATGAAATCGGTCAGCGCATTGGATTCCTTAAGCCGGAATACGACATAATTGCCGCGGAAACCGAGGATTTGGTCCAGATCAGCCACCTGATGCAGCTTTCGTTTCTCACCCAGCTTTGCCGCGGGCATTTCGATCCGCCCGGAAATAGACGGTGCGTTAAGCACCGATGGAGGTGGTGGTCCGGGCACGCTAAGTGAAATATCTTCGGCCGGGACATATATTGGATCGCCCGAAGGTTCAGGCCATTCGATATCCAGATCATAAAGCCGCAGATAACGCTGATCGGAATGTTCTTTAGTCCAGATAGATTGCATGTAGTGTATGATGTTGGCGCGAACGTGCAGGATCAGCTGATCAATTTGTATCCGGCGATTGAGACGGCGACGGACCGCGGCAATATATTTCTCAGTTGAGATCCCCAAAGCGTTTGAGGCCTCTTGTAACTGCCGCTCGACCCGGGCGAGGTCTGCTTCTTTCCATTCCAGGATCTGTTGGGCCATTTCATCGGTCGGTTTCTTGCCCGCAATTGCTCCTGACGCCGCTCCGAGCAACCCATCGCCAAGAAACTGAAAAGGCTCGCCATTCAACAAACCATCAAGGCTCGTCAAATCGTTCCAGGAGGGCAGCCCCAGCAGATGCATCGCGTCGTTTTGAACTTCGTCAGCTTGTCGCTGAGCCGCTTCCGCGCCCTTTCGGGCGGCAACTGCAATGTCCATCCTGGCCTGTTCTCGAAAGGCCACATGCGCGCTCATTTGACTCTTTAGGCGATCCACCACGGCCATCTGAACTTTCCACTGGGCCTCAAAAATTTCAGTGGCGAATTCGAACCCGGCCATGTCTTCGGTCAGCATGTCCAGGACCGGGACCAATGCAGGGTCGAGCACGGCCTCGCGTATTATCCAATCATTTTCGATCAGGAAGGCTTCGTTGATTTCATGCGGGGCAGGGACATCGAATGCGACCATGACCACCGGAACTGCATCGTAAACACTTTGCGACACTTCGAAGCGGCGCTGAAGCTCATAAAAAAGGTACGTGACTGTTAGTTCACTGTTCGGGATTCGAAATTTCACAGAGTCTCGACATCTTCGCGTTCAAATTTGTCGGAAGAGGACAGTTCGAGCTTGTGCTCGTACCTACTCCTGCGCGCTCTCGCGAGTTGCCTCGCGCAGAAGCTTTTTTACCTTGCCAGCCTCTGACGTCTGCTCCGCAGCGAACTGCTGCCGCCATTCAGCTCCAACCATTCCCCAAATTTGAGGCTCGCGTCTCCGTCCAGCTTTGCGGCCATTTTTCGGCTCGCCTTATCGGTAATCTCACTCTCCGCACGGGCGATGATCTTTTCCGAGCTTGTTTTCTTGCGCAGTCTTGAGGTGGTTGTGGACGATTTATCCTCGGTCGTGCGCGTCTGCGTCCAGCTGATGTCTCTGCGCTCATTGGGGGCAAGTGGCAGGGTTCCGGCCAGATCGCCAGCCTGATAATTAAGCGGCTGCCAACGTTGCCTGTAGGTGGTCACAATCCCAAAATTGTAGGTATCAGGCTTAAATACATCGAACTGATAAGGCTCAACGATGCGTTTCTTGATAGAAGTAATCAGGTCATCGACACGCCCGATTTTTGACGCTGAACGGGCATTTGCGACCAACTCGAGGGCACGCGAACTGGCCCAGTTCGAATTATACGCGTCTTCGATTGTAAGATCCGGCGGCAACCATTCTTCCGGCGCGGTCTGAAACCCAGCGCGATTGGACACCAGCAAAACAGCAGGGTTGTCATCTTCCAGGTCGTATCTGTCAAAAAGTTCATTGGTTGGCATTGGGTGTCCCTAACAATGAATTACGTTGATGGCGGCGGGTCCCAAGAAAACCGGTTTGCGTAGAAGGCACGCACCATGGAATCTACCCGAAACAGGAATAAGATTTCTTCGCGTTCAATTGGCGATAACTTTGACCAATTTGCACTGACTTCCGGTAGCCATCCGGCAATCTCAGTAGGGGCCACCATTTCGCTGGTTGCAGCGCCAACAAGTTCTTCGATGGCGGCGATCGCTTCGACGAGCTCTTCTTTCTCGTTCAGCATCTGTTGAAGTGCCTCGTCTGCACCGTCGAACGACATCTCTTCAACCAGTTCCTCGTAGAGCTTGCTGATGTCCTGTTCCAAATTCTTGTCGAAGACGCCGGTCCAGGTGTCCTCCCAGGCGACCTGCAGCGTATTGACATGGTAATACGCCGTCGCGTCCGCCGGCCCGGTTGGCAACGTGTTCGCCAGATTTCGCGTCACGTCCTCGTGGTCGGGCCTTTCGTCTGATGAGTGGGAAGCATTGTTTGCAGAATTTACCTGTGCTTCCCGCTTATTTCCTGACTTCAACATGTCCAGACGGTGTCGGGAGGTGCACTTATACAAGTAGTGTTCGTAGGGCGCCTTTTTTCGGGTAACGCGCAATTCGTCCAGGGCGTTGCGCAATTCTTCGGAATTAAGGGCCTGTTTTTTTCCAGGATCAGTGACCAGATCAAAACCTTCTCGAACGACCACACCGCGACGTTTCTTGGTGTTCTGGTTAAGTCGGTTCAGCCCGCGGTCCCTTATCTCCGTCAAACGGAGCGTCGACTCGCCGTCCCATGGAATAAACGTCCCGATTTGACGCCTCAATTTCGGACGCTGGCCCAGATACCGGTGCGCCAGCAATTTCCCTTTTTTCCTTCCCTCCATGCGCCTTCGGATAACGCCGCTGATCGCACGGTAGGTCTGTTCACGGAGCTGACCATCTACTGCCTGGCGACGAGTCAAATACCCGGCATATTGAGACTTGGGGAAAAATCCGTTGGATTCATTACCCCCTTCGTCACCACCAGATCCTGTTGGATCAATCTCCAAGGAGATGGCCATGGAAAGCGGCACGGAAGACAGTGCGGTTGGGAGCGATCGGAATATGATCGTCCCCTCGTTTTTTATGGACATGGCCATCAGACCGACAATTGCCGAACCCTGCAGCGTCTTGTTCTCAAATGTCCAACGGCCTCCCGCGTCAGTATGGCCTTGCGAGACTTTTGGAGCGCTTTCCCACGCTGTTTCTTTCGGGTCCGCGCTATTGAAGCGAACCACCGCGACAGGCATTTCCGCTGCTGGTGACCCATCTGGTTTAATAAACCGGATTTTCGATTTCATCTTAATTACTCGAATTAATTACTCGAATACTGACCCTTTGTAGAAGAGTAAATCATCGACAGCTAGTTTTGGCAATTCAGAAGTGGCTTGGGAAATCTGAACATCGGGGATAAGTGGATTTTCAGTTTTTAAACGGCATGCTTTGCCGACCACAGGAAAATCATCATGACCTAACGTCCCAGTCGCAACCACACACGTGTCTTCGAATTAAAAATCGCGCTTGCCGCTATTCGTTGACGATGGGCCAAAAACACACCCTTATGCAATCAACCTACAATGTTCCATGGGCGCTGATGGGCAACAGATCGTATCACTTTGGTACAGTTGCTTTTATCTTGCTCTCAAACCGCCGATCAACGCTTGTCCATGCTAATCAGCGAGCTCTCGCCATTTTCTGACAGCGACGCTGCTATCCTGTTGCCGACGGCTTCGCTTGCAGCCTTGAGTGGATCATCATGTAAATGGGCATAGCGTTGCGTGGTGGCGCTGTCCGTATGGCCAAGAAGTGCGCCGATGATCGGTAGGCTCGCGCCACCGGAAACCGCAATGCTCGCGAAGCTGTGGCGGAGATCGTGCAAACGCACGTCTTCAAGTCCGGCAATCGAACGCACAATCCGCCAAACTTTCGGCGTGCCTTCATAGTGCCCCTCGCTTCGATGTGCAGGAAACACAAAAGGGCTGCCGTCGAGCCTGCGCAATTGGTGCCAGCACTTCTAGCGCACCGGCATTGAGCGGGATTGCCTTTTGGCCGGTCTTGGAATCAGCCAGTTGTAGATACCCACCATCAAAATCGACCTCGTTCCACCGCAGGGTTTCGATCTCACCCTTGCGCGCACCGGTGAAGATCAGCAGCTTGAGGATCGCAATCGCTTGAGGGTTCAAGCCGCTCCATAAGGCTCTCACGCAGTGCCTTGCCAAGTGCCACAAGTTCCTGCTGGCTGAGATAGCGGTCGCCCTTCTTGTCGGCAAATCGCTTGACACCACGAACCGGATTTGTTTCGATCAGGCCGCAATCGAAGGCAAATGAGAATATCCCGCCAAGAAGGCCGACAGTCCGCGACGCGGCTCCCTTGCCGCCCCTCACAATGGCGCGCCCACGTAGACCCGGTCTTGATGTCAGCTGATGTCTTGCCATTCGCCACGTCCTGAAGGAAGCGTTTAATATCGGCTCGGTTGACGTCCAGAACCTTCTTTCTGCCGAGCAGCGGTTTGATATGGCGTTCAATTCGCCCCTTGTCGGTGGCAATGGTGCTTGCTTTCTTGGTTGCGATACCCTGTTCAAGATAGAGATCGCAAAGCTGTGCGACGGTGATCTGTTTCTTGTCGTCCTGCTTTTCCTTGGCAGGGTCTTCGCCATTGGCTGCCCTTCCAAGTAGCTTTGCGCGCTTCAGCCGCGCGCCTGATCGACCGTCCAGGGTGAACCATGTGCGCCGATGGTCATTCGCCGCGTTGGCGCTGTCCTGCCATTGCCGACACGATACTTGCAGACATAGGACTTGCGACCACCCTTGGCGATCTTGATGCCAAAGCCCTTTAGCTCGCCATCCCAGAGGAAATAGTCCGATCTGTTCCGGCTTAGCCCGGTCAATTGACGACTTGGTGAGCTTGGCAGACATTGTTGGTTCCTCCGGATCGGTGGTTACTTTTTCCAGAAAAGTAACCACATAGTAACCACCGAGAGCCGGAACGTCAAGGAACGTCAGTGAAGCATTAATTCCATCAAAATCATATGTTTTTCAATAGTGTATATGGAATATACAGGAAGCAGCACGAATCATGAATAATGCCCAATCCTTTGCCCTCCGAAGGCAGAGGTCACAGGTTCGAATCCTGTCGGGTGCGCCAATGATTCAGGCATTCGAATATACTGACTTATTTCATGAAGTTCGATATTTGCGCCATTTCGGAGCCAACCGAGTTTCCTTTGTTTTGTGACGCTAGGTATGGCGCAAAATGACAGTTAACAGTTGGCACTACCATCTAGAAAAGCGATTTACCGCCGAGATTCCAACTTTCCATGTCAATACTGGTGCTGATCTAGGTGGGTCATCTAGGCATTCAACTTAAGGCGCCCCACCGTCAATTACGCGGAATCTCCCACTTTGTTCTTCCAGGCGGCTCATTGAAGTCACCACGCAGCCCAGGGGCCATCAATCCCCCAATCGTCCAGCGTTCACAGTTCCGAACGCTGAACGAACGTGTCTGCTGCCATCAATTTACTTGCAGTTAGAAAACTGCGCCGCTGAAACTAGGCTACGTTTGTGTATCGGAGATAACTCCGCACTTCGTCCCAACCTTGCGGGAAGAGCCTTTTTGCTTCCTCATTGGAAACAGATGGCGGGATGATCACCTTGCCGCCCGGTTTCCAGTCGGCTGGCGTGGCCACCTTGTTCTTGTCATTCATCTGCAGTGCGTCAATCACTCTGATGATCTCATCAAAATTCCGGCCCACGCTCATGGGGTACGTCATTGTCAGCCGGACCTTCTTCTTGGCGTCTATGATGAAGACCGAGCGGACAGCCGCAGTCTCGCTCTCTGAAGGGTGGATCATGTCATAAAGTCTTGAAATTCTCAGATCAGGGTCGGCAATGATCGGAAAGCGCAACGTTGTGTGCTGGGTATCATTGACGTCGGCAATCCACTTGTTGTGCTCTTCAACCGTATCCGTCGACAAACCTATCGGCTTGACATTGCGCTTCTTGAATTCCGCCTCAAGCTGCGCAGTACGTCCCATTTCGGTTGTGCAGACAGGCGTGAAGTCTGCCGGGTGGGAAAAGAAGAACGCCCAGCTTTCACCAATCCAGTCATGAAAGTCGATATGACCGGTCGTGGTATCTGCCTTGAAATTCGGGGCTGTATCACCAATACGCAAAGACATATGCCTACTCCTTGTTTGATCTGGCATTCTTGGTTTTCAGTTCAGGAGTCTTTCGGGAAAGCTCCATGACAGCCTGATGCTGGGTGAGAAAGACCTTGCCAGTCAGGTGTTTCAGAAAGTCGGTATTGTGCAGCCGATCCATCACCGGGCCCTTGACCTCGGTCAAATGAAACAGCACCCCGCTATCTGAAAGGCGCAAATTGATGGCTTCCAGCGATTCCAGCGCACTCATGTCGATTTCATTGATAGCCGGGCACATGAGGATTACGTGTTTCACGCCCGGTTGCCCTGCGACCCGCGCGTACAGCTCGTCTTCCAGATACCGTGCGTTGGCAAAGTAAAGACTTTCATCCACGCGCACGGAGAGGATTTCCTTTCGTGTGACAACCTTGTGCCTGTCAACATTGCGGAAATGTTCGGTTCCAGGCACCTGACCGACAATAGCCATGTGTGGTCTGGAGCTGCGGTAGAGATGGATCAGGATGGATATTGCAACACCTGACGACACGCCGATTTCCACACCGAACAGCAAGGTGATGAGGATAGTCGCCAACACCGCGATGAAATCAGCAATGTTGTAGTTCCACGCATTCTTCAGCACCGAGAAATCGACCAGCGACAGAACGGCAACGACTATGGTCGCGGCAAGCGTTGCCTGCGGCAGGTATGCTAGTAACGGTGTCAGTGTCAGGGTGGCAATCGCCAGGCCAACGGCAGTATAGGCACCTGCAGCGGGTGTTTCCGCACCAGCATCAAAATTGACAACAGAGCGGGCAAAACCGCCTGTCACTGGATAGCCACCCGAGAATGAAGCCGAGACATTTGCAGCACCAAGCGCAATCAACTCCTGGTCAGGCACAATGCGCTGACGCTTTCGCGCAGCAAGAGTTTGCGCCACCGAGACAGATTCAACGAAACCAATAACCGAAATCAGAACAGCAGAGCCAAACAGACTGCTCCACAGATCGAGAGAGAAAGATGGAAATGTAAGTGGCGGCAATCCTTGTGGTACTTCGCCGACAAGTTTCACTCCCTTGCCGCCGAGATCCAGCCCCCAGGCGAGCAAAGTAGTGACAGCAACTGCGGCAACAGGCCCCGCCTTTGCAAACAAGTCAGCCACACGCGGGCGCAGACCGGCACCTAGCAGCAACGATTTGAGGCCTTTGCGTACCCAGAACAGAAACAGGATGGAACCCGCGCCGATCGCCAGGGTGATGAGGTTTAACCCTGCGATTCCCTCATAAATGCTTTGCAGCAATTCCAGAAGATTGTCGCCTGAGGCCTTGATACCCAGGATGTGCTTGAGTTGACTTGCAGCAATGATGATGCCGGAAGCTGTTATGAAACCGGCAATCACAGGGTGCGACAGAAAATTGGCCAGGAACCCAAGTCGCAAGACACCCATCAGAAGAAGGAATATTCCAGACAGAAACGCCAGGGAGATTGCAGCCGCCAGATACTCCGGGGTGCCTGCAACCGCAATCTTGCCAATGGCGGCGGCCGTCATGAGGGATACAACAGCAACGGGTCCAACAGCGAGGGCGCGGCTTGTTCCAAAGATAGCATAGGCTACCAATGGCAGGATGGAAGCATACAATCCAACTTCCGGCGGCAATCCAGCCAGCAAGGCATAAGCCAGCGATTGCGGTATCAGCATGATCGTAACGATGACTGCGGCTACCAGATCATTAGTCAGGCAATTGCGATTGTAGGAACGCCCCCAGTCAAGAATGGGAAAATACCGGGTCAACACATGTGTTCGCGATTTTTGGGAGCGAGGCATGACGCTTTATTTCACAATCCCGGATCTGGGAAGTTCCTCAAGAAGTTTGGCGAACGCAACAGCGCCTTCATCGAGAACTCGACCTGAAGTTACCGGCAGATCGCTCGCGTCAAACTTGCACTTTTTTGCTGCCCTCTGAATTTCGGCAAATACCGGCTGATCCCAGCCATCCCCCATCGGCCGGTTACTAATCGGGAGCTTGAAACCCTGCTTTGCAAGCTCTGCCACATCTTCCGGCATAAGCTGCGGACTGACACTGAGTTGTTCGTTGATGGCATTCGGTTCCATGACATGTCTCCGTAGCGGCAAATTTATCTTCTGGCGTGCTACAACACGTTGACAGGCAACTTCAGCATCTTGCGGCCGTCCTTGTCTTCCGGCACGCGGCCTGCACGCATGTTCACCTGCAGCGAAGGCAGAATCAGGCGCGGCATGTCGAGTGTTGCGTCACGCTCTGTACGCATCTTGACGAAGTCTTCGCGTGTCTTGCTGGAGCCCACATGAATGTTGCTGGCCCTTTCCTCGGCGACCGTGGTCTCCCACTTGATGGCGCGGCCACCTGGCCCGTAGTCATGGCACATGAACAGGCGCATTTCGTCAGGCAATGCCAGAACTTTCTGGATTGAGTCATAAAGCTGGCCTGCGTCACCGCCCGGAAAGTCCGCACGCGCCGAACCAGCATCCGGCATGAAGAGAGTATCGCCGACAAAAGTGGCATCACCAATGACATGTGTCATGCATGCAGGCGTGTGGCCGGGGGTATAGATGGCAAATGCCTTCATGCCTCCAATTTCATATGTGTCCCCATCCTTGAACAGCGCATCAAACTGGGATCCGTCACGCTGGAATTCTGTGCCTTCATTGAACACCTTGCCGAAAGTGTCCTGTACGACGGTGATCTTGTCACCAATACCGATCTTGCCGCCCAGCTTTTCCTGGATATACGGCGCTGCCGAAAGGTGATCAGCGTGAACATGGGTTTCAATGAGCCATTCCAGCTTGAGCTTTTTGTGATTGATGTAGTCGATTATCTCATCGGCACTGGTGTAGGTGATCCGGCCTGCCGCATAATCGATATCCATGACAAAGTCCACGACAGCACAGGACTGAGAACCAGGGTCCTTCACCACATAGCTGATCGTGTTTGTAGCCTCATCGAAGAATGCCTTTACGTCTGGACTGAGGGTCAAATCTAAAGGGAAATTGGACATGGGAATTCTCCTATTCAACTTATTGAATATGTATGATCTGCCATTCAACAATCAAGCCGCTGCACCTGCGGCAAATTGGAATTAGATGTCACGACACCCAACCTTCACCAGGCAGGTTCCAGTCCAAATGGCACGCAAAACTCGAATGCGTTGAAAGAATCCAGAACTGAAATCTCAACCTTTGGAAAAGCAATGGCGTAAGTCATGAATGCGCAGCTTCGCCATATTTTGCTTCTCACGGGCTGTCCGGCCTCAGCACCTGTGTCACCGAAATTTTGTCGTGGTCCATGGAGTGTGTTGATCTCGTCACGATCAGTCGGGATCGGAGATGACAACGATGCACTACCATTCAACAGTTTTCGAAACATACAGGCTATTGGTTTTGTATGTGTATGAGGTGCGGCAAGCTGCACTTGCCGTCACTTGTACAATCAGAGTGCCAAGCATTTGGGCATCACAGCAATTCACCTCAACCAGGCGTGCCGTCATCCTCGTAGCTCATTGCAACATCACGAAGGCGATCGACATCGAGAATACGTATGGACTTTGCATCAAGCAATTCGATCAACCCGTCTGATTTGAGCTTGGTCATGTTGCGGCTGACGGTTTCAATTGTCATGCCGAGGAAGCCGGCAATTTCTTCACGCTTGAGCAACAGGTGAACGACCTGATTGCCCGCCTCGATTGGCAGATGAGCGCAGCGCGGATGCTCTTGCTCGTACAGTCTCATGATGAACCGGGCAACTTTTTCGATTGCTCCCAACTTGCCCAGAACGGTCATCCAGTCGCGCGCATCATCAAGATCGCTGCTGGACTTCTTGAGCATGTAATGCGCCAGTTCTGGATGCCTGTCCAAAACCGCCTCAAACTGCTTGCGTCTGAAACAGCACAATTCAACATCGGTTACACATTGCACATTGTCATGGCTGATCGATGTCTCCAGATGACCAAGGATATCTGTCCCCTTCAACAGGCCGACAATCTGTTCGCGTCCGTCAGGCAACATCCGCGTCAACTTCACAACCCCCTTCACGATGATTGCAAAGAGCTGGCTGGTTTCATCCTGATGAAGAATCTCATGCCCCGCCGGGAAATTGCCGGTGGATCATGATGTCGGTGAGTTCATGAAGGTGAGGCGTCGCGAGAGCATGGCAGATAGCCATATGCTGAACCGGACATTGAGAACAACGCAGATCCAGATGCGACTCGGATGATACTGCAGCCACCGAAAATTGTACTCCTGCTCACTCGTCACCATCCAACCCTCATTAAACAGTGTTCCAAAGGCAATGCAAAGTGCCTTTGGAACAATGGATCATGATTGGATTGCGCGAATGCTCAACATGGCTTGCCTCAACAATTCAATGTCGGCACTTGAGCCAATGGCGGTTGCATCCTGGAAAATTGCCGCATCTTCCCATTGCAGATGGTGTCTTATGCCATCAAAGCAGAATCTGAGCATATAGCCTACCGCATCCAGATTGCGCGGGTTTACGCCCTCACTCATCTCATTCAGAGGCTCCAGAAGCTCGAACACAAATGCCTGCATGGCAGCATGTTGCGACACTGCCTGATGAATACATGCCGACAATAAAGCATTGCTTTGTTTCCGCGCCAGCATCAATCGGAACAGTGCCTCTTCATCAAGACAACAGCGTGGCAGATCAACCAGCAGCCGGGTTCGCAGTGAGGAACACAACCTGGCTTCAACCGGGCCACCAAGGGCATCCGCCAACCATTCAAGGTCAGCGCACAGTTTGCGCTGGATGTCTCTCTCCAAAGCAATGACCGACATCGGGTCAGTGTGCTCAAGATCAATTTCCGGGAGTGACTGCATTTGGGATGCCCGTTCGGATCTCATGGTGGACATCCTGAACACAAATGCGAGGGATCGAGTTGACTTTTGTCAAACCGCTTGCACGAACTTCCTGACAGTATTGCTTCGCTGCTCATAACGAGAGTTTCAGGATCATGTCCGGGTACAAAACGATCCTTACAGTCTTTCGATCACCTGATGATGCGGACTGTCAGTGCAGATTGGCATGTGATATTGCGAATAGATGGCAAGCTCACCTGCTCGGGTTTCATGCAAAGCCCGGCCTTGCAGTCCACACCGGGTTAAGGGGTCCAGACCTCGACGAGTGGCTGGATCAAAAGCGACAGCGCATTGAACGCTGCAACAGTCTGATCAGGACGTCAGTTGAACAATCAGCAACATCCAGTGGACTGAACTGGGATTGGAGGGAAGTGGAAGGTCGATTGGAGCCAACTGGTTATGCTGCTGCAGAGCTCGCTCGCTGTGCCGACATTGTGATCATTGACCGATTGGAGCGCGGTTCATCCCTCGTGGATCCCGACATGACGTTGGAGCAGCTCATGTTTGGAACCGGCCGGCCCTTGCTGATTGTGCCGCCAAACTGCGAAGCCAGACAGGTGGGCCGACGCATAGTCGTTGCCTGGAATGGTACCCGGCAAGCAAGCCGTGCTGCCTTTGATGCATTGCCACTGTTGGCCAGCCATGAGAACGAGGCCATTAGATTGGTTTGCCCGTCACCCCTGGAGCATGGCCTGAACCAGATTGCGATAGGCGCGGAACTGGCGGCGGCGCTCGCTCGCCATAATGTCAAGCTTGAGGTCAAGACGCTGCCCGGCAGACACAGTGATGCGGGCGCTGAAATCATGGCTGAGTGTGAAGAGTTTGGCGCAGACCTGCTGGTCATGGGTGCCTATGGCCACTCTCGCTTGCGGGAGTACGTATTTGGTGGCACGACAGAAACTATTCTCAACGCGTCCACAATCCCTGTGTTGATCTCGCACTAACGGGAAATAGAGCTGCAAAGACCCCCTGAAGTATTTCAGGTCCGCAAGGTTTGCCTTGCCCGTTCAACCGTATCGTCCAGTGAACCGTTGGCGTCAATACGATGCCAGCGTATATCGCCAGCATCGCGACCCAATTGCAGCCGGACAATATCGGCTGTTGCATCAGATGCATCGCTGGTTCTTCCAGCTACTCGACCCAGAAGAACTTTCTCATCAGCTTCCAGCCAAATTCCACTGAAGGCGGCCCCTGCTTCCTCAGCAATCCGCTCTGTCGCGGCACGTTCGGCAGGGTCCATGAACACGCCGTCAACGATGACGCTGTGTCCTGCCTGCAAGACTTGTGCGGCCTTCTTGAAAACCCGCTCATAAACCGCGTTACTTGATTTCTTTGTGTAGGAAGCCGCAGGCAGCCTGGCGGTTTCGTCCACTTTGAACATCTGCTTGCGTTCCACATCCGTGCGCAAATGAACCGCGCCCGGACACAGGGAGAGGCAGGTGGCCAGCTTTCGTGCAACGCTTGTTTTGCCGGTGCCGGAATGGCCGCCAACGGCGACCAATCGGGCCGGAACGTCTTCCAAAAAGGTGATGGCCTGACCGAAGTAAGACAGGATTTCTGCCGCATTCTCGGCCTCGTGTTCACCGGATTGCTGCAGCCGGGTGATGGCGACCGAGGCACGAACCCCGGCCCTGCAGGCGAGAAACAGCGGCAGCGCTTTGAGGCCTTGCAAATCGGCGACTTCGTCAGAACGCGACAGATACCGATTGAGTATCCGGTTGGCAAAGTTCGGTTCATGCATATGGCACAGGTCCATCAGCAGGAACGCGAGATCGTAGAGAACATCGACCGTGGCGATTTCATCATTGAACTCGATGGCGTCAAACAGGACAGGCTCATCATCAAGATTGACGATGTTTGCCAGATGAAGGTCACCATGACACCGCCTGACAAAACCCTGACTGGTGCGTTTGGTCAAAACTTTCCGGCAGGATTGCAGATGACGGGATGTGAGATATTCAAACCGCTCTATGGCAGTGGCGGGGAGTAGGTGCGATGCTGTCCTGAAAGCTTCGGCCAACCGGTTGGCAATGGATTGCATACCGGCCGCGCTGGAAACATCACGGACAACCGGCGATGCGTCGTGATAAGCGGCAATTTCATCAGCCAGCTTGTCGAGGAACTTCTCATCAACTTCACCTGCTGCGAGTGCATGAGACAACAGCGCTTCATCAGGGAACCGCCGCATCCGTAACGCCCACTCTGCAACTTGGCCATTGCCATCGAGCGCAAATTGACCATCGGGCTGCAGGACTACGGGCAGAACCTCAAGGTAGATTTGCGGGGCGTGGGGCAGGTTGAGTTCAAGCTCGCGCTTGATGGCTGCCTGACGCTTTTCAAGTGTGCTGAAATCCAGATAGGGAAAGCGGACGGCCTTCTTGACCTTGATGGCATGAGCACCAGCCAGAAACACCATCGCTGCATGGGTTTCGATTACCTCCACCTTGCCTGCATCCAACCCATATGTGGCAGGGTTGCGCAACGCAGCGAAAACGCCGGACTGATCTTGCAACTGCTGCACCATGGCTGCAGTACATCATTTCAGGTGGAGACTGACATTGATTTTCGTCAAGGCAGTACATGCTTCAAGCAGTAACATTTGCAGATGGAAGACAAGACACTCTCTACTACTGGCGAGGTCCTTTCGCCAAAACCCGTCCTCAAGCGATCACTCAACCTGCCGCTTCTGGTGCTTTATGGCCTTGGCACGACAATTGGCGCGGGCATCTATGTGCTGGTCGGTGCCGCTGCCGGGCGCGCTGGCCTTTACGCGCCGATAGCATTTATCGCAGCTGCAATAGGCATAGCGCCAACCGCCGCCACCTATGGCGAACTGGCAAGCAGGTATCCGGTCAGCGCAGGCGAAGCTGCCTATATCAATGAGGGCTTCGGCTCGCGCGTCATGTCACTCGTGACAGGCTGGCTGGTTATAGTTTCAGGCGTGGTAGCATCCGCGGCTATTGCCATCGGGTGCGCCGGCTACATCCGCACATTCATTGACGCACCGCTGCCGCTGGTTGTTGCCGCTGTCATTCTTGTCATGGGGCTTGTTGCTGCCTGGGGCATCGTTGAGTCCGTATTGCTGGCCGCACTGTTCACGTTGATCGAGGCAGGCGGGCTGCTGGTTCTCATCTATGCCGGATTCACCAACGATGCAGGATTGATTGCGCGGGTGCCTGAAACCTTGCCGCCCATTGCAGACTGGGGCATCTGGTTTGGCGTAGCAAACGCGGGTTTGCTGGCTGTATTTGCCTATATCGGCTTTGAAGACATGGTCAATGTCGCGGAAGAAACGAAGAACCCCCGTGTTACCCTGCCCTGGGCGATCTTCCTGACGCTTGGCGTGACAACGCTGCTGTACACGCTTGTGACCCTGGTCGCAGTGCTTGCAGTAACGCCGTCAGAATTGTCCTTGTCAGAAGCACCACTTAGTCTCGTCTATGAACGCCTGACCGGGGCGTCTCCTGTCCTGATCAGCGGTATCGCAATCTTTGCCACCGCAAATACAATCCTTGTCCAACTCATCATGGCTTCACGTGTAGTATATGGGATGGGCAGTCAAGGTACGATGCCAAAGGGTTTCACATCCATCAATCCGGTTACACAAACGCCATTGCTGGCGACCGCCGCTGTAGTTGGACTTACCCTGATTCTGGCTCTGGGATTCAATCTGGAACGCCTGGCCGAGATGACGTCGCAGATCGTTCTGGTGATCTGGGCGCTAGCAAACATGGCACTGGTACTGGTCAAGCGTCGCGGCGATCCAGTTCCGAAAGGTGCTTTTATCGTTCCGATGTGGGTACCTGTGACGGGCTTTGTGTTTAGTTGCGTGCTCGTGATTGTCGCAAGTATTCCATAACCGCCATGTTGCCACTTGCGCAGCGGCAGTGTCGACGGCCGGCAGCGCACTCGCCCGATATGCCGAAGTGCCAGACGGACTTGTGAAATAGCCAAACACTGATCTGGAATAACAGCCGGGCAATATTCTTGCCGTTTGATTTTCGTCAAGGAAGCTCGGGTTCCATCAGGTCTATTGTCAATCAATGGGGTGATAACCCCTTGTTTCACGCCCCCTCATTCAGGAGAAAGTCCATGACTGATAAGCCCTCCCTCCCCTCGCTCTGGCGCAACCAGGATTGGCCAGGCATGTTCGGGTCACTGCATGACGAAATCGACAAGGTATTTCATGACTTCACAAAGTCAGTCGGCCTGGCCCCCGGACAAACCAATGGCAAGTCGCTGCTGTCGCCTGTTGTAAACGTGGCAGAAACAGACAAGGCGCTCGAAATCACCGCTGAACTGCCCGGTGTTGATCAAAAGGATGTCGAAGTCACAGTCATAGACAACCGGTTGGTCATCCAGGCTGAAAAGAAGGCCGATCAGGAAGACAAGTCGAAAGACTATCATTTGGTGGAAAGGTCATATGGCAAGTTCATGCGGTCCATGGCGCTGCCGTTTGGCGTGGACCCCGACAAGGTCGATGCCCAGTTCAAGAACGGCATTCTGACCGTGACGCTTCCCAAGCCACCGGAAGTCACTGCCAAGACCCACAAAGTCAAGATCAAGCATGCCGCCTGACCTGCGGGCTTGCATGATATAGCAAAACGGCCACTGTCCCCTCCAGTGGCCGTCTTCTTTTGGGTTAGATGCTATCTGACATCTGTAGCTGTAATGACCCGGAAAGTTCTGGTCTGACCGTCATGCTCCATGATTGATACATATTCACCAGGCCGGAAACGTTCATCACCAAACCGATAGCCGGTTGCATCATCATCCGGATCGCCGTGAATGTCGTAGTGAAATGCCCATTTGCCACCGGGCTTGCGGACCAGATGTCCGATCTCGTGTTCAGCATCCCCCCAGAAGCGTGTTACACGACACCGGTCTTGATGCGCTTTCCACTGTTCAGGTTCTATCCGGTCCATATTGTCGAGGGGCGCGACAAGAATGTAGCCATGGCGACGGCTGCCCTGCGGAAAATCCGTGTCACGGGCGAGGTCCATGCGTATTTGTTTCAAGGTCATTGTGTCTGGTCTCCGTGCAATCTGCTGGAGGCGTTCAATGAGACATGAACACCGGTGAGTTCATTTTCTTCAGCACATGTTCTGTTGCACCGCCAAATACGAACTCACGCATGCGCGAATGGCCATAGGCACCCATGACCAGAAGATCTGCACCGACATCTGCGACCCGGGCAAGCAATGCTGCACCCGCATCAGCATTCGCCGTTGGCATTGGCTCTGCCGTAATCTTTATACCGTGGCGAGCAAGGCTGGTTCCAAGCTCTGACCCCGGCAGACTGCCAGATTCAGGTCGCTGCATCTGAGGGTCAACCCAGACAAGATTGACCTCGCACTGATCTGACAACAAGGGCAGTGCATCAAAGCACGCGCGTGAAGCTTCTTTCGACCCATTCCAGCCAATCACCACCTTGTTGCCGATAGCCTCGAAAGTCTTGCCGCGCGGCACGATGAGAACGGGCCTGCCTGCATCCATTACTATGCTTTCAGCAAATCCGGCTTCAACACCATTGTAGGTATCCGTATCAACCTGAGCGATGATGGAGACATCTGCAATTCTGCTTTGCTGAATGAATTCATGACTAACCGATGATCCCGTTGCATCCAGCTGCCGCCATTCACCTGACAGCGAATTCAATTTCATGGAGTGCTCAAACTGCTCCTTGACCTTCTTCGCCATGGCCAGGAAACTGTTGCGCTGAACGTCCACTACTTCGGCCATGCTGATGCCGCCGAATGCGGCGTAGACCTCTACCGACGGGATTATGTAGACGCCGATCACATGTGCGTCGTGACGAGCCGCAAGAGCGGCACAGGTAGGCAGCAAATGAACAAGATTTTCAGTGTCGTTCAAGCTGACGGCTATGGTTTTTGGTTGCATGATGCACCTCTTGCGGAAGTTGGTGATTCATCATGGGACGGGCATGCCTGGGCCTGCATTGATCAATGTCATGTCCCATGGTGAAGTTGCGTGCTTCAGTGTGCAAATCACTGGAGGTATTGATGCGATCCGTATTGAAAGCGCGAAGCAGGATCTTGTTGGTTGCGGCTACTGGCACGTTGTCCATAGCCATCGCATACACGCCGGCAATTGCTGCCAAGACCTGCATTTTCAGCTGGGCAGTGCCGGGCACCTACAAGGTGGCCGGAAATTTCCGGGGCACAACTGAAGCCGCAACTGCGAAACTCACCCGCAACTGCCGAATAGTGTTTCAGGTGCCGGGTGTGTTCTCCGGCGGACCAGTGCTGCGCGCTGGCAGTTGCCTTCGCTTCAACTTCAAGGTGGAAGGAGATAATCGCACATACTCTGCCAGATGGTGCAACACTTATGGCGTTGTCCCCTGGCAAGGCCGCAACATCAAGGCAGTAGTCAGCCGCATAAGTGTTGAGCCGCCGGCAATCCAGCAACGCCGCAACTTCAATACGAAGTGACAATCGCAATGACACCCAAACGGAATATCAAGGCTATGATCTCTGATTGTGTTAAGCACCGGCTTTCAGCCGTTTCTATCGCCGTCGCGTTATTGGTTCTGGTACACGGTGATATTCAACGGGCGTTCGCAGACCAGCTCAACCAGGAGCAGACCGCCCTCAAGGGAGAAGAGCATACATTTGGCGATGCCTTCATTCTGGCGCTGGGCGGCAAACTGTATGACAACTACTTCGAAGCAACCAACGCAGACACAACGAATTTGCAAGCCAACCCTGCATTTCCGAGTGAACTGGCTGCACGCACCATCGACACCTGGAGGTGCGTATCCTGCCATGGCTGGGACTACGGTGGAGCAGAGATATCCGGTGACAGCAAGCAGCAAAAAGCACAATTTGTCAGCCTGCGGCAGCTTGAGGGCGTAGAGCCCGATGAAGTCAAGGTCCGCTTCAACAAGGTTCACAGCAATCACCCTGTGGCGGAATATGAAGGAATTCCATTGGTGCTGATCTCCCTGTTTCTCAGCCTCGGACAGGTGGATCACAACGCTTTCGTATCGCCGGAGAAACTTTCCGAAGACCACATGTTGCGCGGGCAAAATATTTTCGAAGGAATTTGCATGAACTGCCACGATCCCGACGGCAAGGCGGGCCTTGAACGACGCTTGGGTGAAACCCAAAGCCTTGGCTGGATCGCACGCAATCAACCCAAGCGCTTTCTGCACAAGGTGATCAATGGTGTACCTGGACAGGCGATGGTATCACTGCGATTCATTGAAGACGATGCGGTGGTCGATCTGATTGGCTACATCGCAACGCTCGATACCCCGCCCGAATAGTCAAAGGGTCAGGAATTGCGTTGCCGCTTGCTGAATTCCTTGTCCAGCTGTTTTTCCAGTCTGAGCAAGTCGTCAGGTAGCGGCTGACCAGTGGCTTTCATCTGGTTCAATTCCTGCTGCAAATGCAACAGGATCTCGTGTGCGTCATGCGGCTCGGTTTCAGCCTCGCTAAGAAACAGGTTTATGCGAGCCATGAGGTCTTCGAATGCCATTTAACAAACTCCCGTTTCTGTTTTCCAATCACACTACATGTCTTGCACTCAACCATGCAAAATCATCGAACCTGGTCCATCGAAGCCGTGTCTGGCAACAGCAACCCCTGTCCTTGTAAAAGTATCAGGATTGCTTGCCATTGCCATTCTGATTGACGGCTCACGGCGGGTGATTTGGACTTCAAGAACTGGTTTCTGGCAGTGGCGGCCAAACAGCATGGTTGTCCATTGATTGATCATCCTGGTTTGTCACTATCGCTGCGTTCGGTTGGATCAAGCCTTGCGAGCCGTGCCTCCAGATGCACTATGCGCTGCATCAGATCCAGCGCCAGTGCAATGCCAGGCGGATTGAGCCGGAGGTCACGTTCAAGGCGTTTTGCCCGGTGAAGTGTTACTACTGTGGTCCGGGAAAACTGCCACCCGGTGGTGACAGATCCTTCAGGTGACACAATACCTTCTTCAATGAAACTGACAATCTGTTGCTTTGACAATCCGCAAGTGCTGCAAAGCTGATCAAGCGTGAGGCCTTCTTCGTCAGAAACAATGCTGCCGGTTTCAGCTGGCTCCAATTTGTCAGTCATTGATCTGCTCCTTCCTATGCGGTCACGCCAAGTTTGGCCCGCGGATTGAATGCAAGTTCACTAGCCATTTTTTCATAGATCTTTTTCGCATTTTCCGTTGCGGCGAGCGGTAGGGCAATTTGCAGTACAACATACAGATCACCCGGCGTTTTGGATGGAATGCCGCGTCCTTTCAGGCGCAACTTGCGGCCTTGGGCAGAATTTGCCGGTATGTTGATGTCAACCGTTCCACCTGGTGTTGGAGCTTGTACTTTTCCGCCAAGCGCCGCCTCCCATGGTGCAACCGGCAAATTGAGATAAACATCCTTGCCCTCGACATGAAAATATGGATGCGGCGCAAAACTGATTTCCAGATAGAGATCTCCGGCCAGCCCCTGACCCAAACCTGGCATGCCCTGTCCCTTCAGCCGGATGTGCTGGCCAGCAGATACGCCCTTGGGTATGTTCACATTCAAGGTCCTGAGCTCTGTGACCACATGACCGTCAGGAGTGATCCTGGGTGCCTTCAGCTGGATCGAGTGCTTGGCCCCAGTGAAGGCATCATTGAGGTCAACGACAATTCTGGCGTGATGATCTTCACCTCGTGCATTAAACTGTTGTTGCTGTTGAGCTGCCTGCCGGCGCCGCGCCTGCCCAAACAGGCTTTCAAAAAAATCAGAGAACGCTGCATCATCCATTCCCTCTTGCCTGCCCGAGAACTCAAAACCCTCGTCCCAATTGGGGGGTGGCCTGAATTCCTGACCCGGTTGGTGGGTGCTGCCCAATTGATCATAGGCAACACGTTTTTCCGGGTCGCTTAGAACTTCGTTGGCCTCGCCGATTTCCTTGAACTTTTCCTCGGCACTCGCTTCCTTGTTCAAATCAGGATGATACTTGCGGGCCAGTTTCCTGTATGCCCGCTTGATCTCGTCTTGCGTTGCGTCTTTCGCAACGCCAAGGATGGCGTAGTAGTTTCGAAATTCCATGATACTGGCACTCTCGCAAGTCCTGTCCGATTGCCATCCAGACTATGTCACCAGGTAATGGTCTGTATTGTCACAAATCAAATGCTGATGCGTCCGTGAGGGTCAACCCAGCATCCGCCTGAAGTGAGGTTCTTGGTTGGCAGTTGTGATTGTAAATCTCGACACGAAAGTACGACTACAGGATCTGGCTGAGGAATTCTCGGGTGCGCGGGTCTTTCGCCTTCTTGAAGAATGTGGCCGGAGGGCCCATGCTCAACAATCACACCGCGATCGGTGAAATAAATGTGGTCAGCAATTTCACGGGCAAAACCCATCTCGTGGGTGACCAGAATGCAGGTCATGCCCTCTGCGGCCAGGTCCTTGATAGTAACCAGCACTTCCTTGACGGTTTCCGGATCCAGCGCGGCCGTCACTTCGTCAAACAGCATCACGTCCGGGTTCATGGCAAGTGAGCGCGCTATAGCCACTCGCTGCTGCTGTCCGCCTGACAGTTCACCAGGATAGGCGTTCTCCTTGCCTTCCAGGCGCACCTTTCTGATCAGCGTGCGGGCACGTTCTTCCACCTCAGCCGGATTCTGCTTCAACACCAGTACCGGCGCCATCATGACGTTTTCCAGCGCTGTCTTGTGCGGGAAAAGATTGTACTGCTGGAACACCATGCCAACCTTCTTGCGCAGTTCCAGCTTGTCCAGGTTGGGCGAGTTCACTTCCTGCCCTTCGACCTTGATCGAGCCGGACTGAATGTCGTTGAGAGCGTTGATGCAGCGGATCAGCGTTGATTTGCCGGAGCCCGACGGACCAATCACGCAGACGACCTCTCCTTTCATGACGTCGAACGTGACACCCTTCAGCACTTCAAGATCGCCAAACGACTTGTGCACGTCCTTGATCGAGATGATGGGTTGGTCGGGTGTCCATGTATTGCTCATGGGCGCGTTCCTACTGGTTGACCGCAAAGCGGTTTTCAAGTTTCCGGGTCCATAGGGCGATGGGATAGCTGTAGATGAAGAACCACGACATTAGCCAAAGGTACATCGGTATCAGGTATTCACTGCGCCCCTCAGCCGCAAGCGCGTCCTGTGTCAGTGTCATGCCGTCATTGACCCCCAGAATTGAGATCAGCGGCGTCGACATGGTTAGGATGCAATACCAGTTCATCCATGGCGGGATCATGCGCTTGACGCACTGCGGCAGTATTATCCGCCACAGGGTCTGACTGCGTGAAAACGCCAGGCTTTCAGCCGAATCCCATTGCCCGGTAGGGATTGAGGCTATTGACCCGCGCACGATCTCTGAAACGTTCGCCATGATCGGCAATGACAGGGCAAAGGTTGCCTTGGCCCATCCGGAAACTTCAATTCGGGTATCGCCGATGCGGATGAAGAACGGCAGCAGCAGCATGAAATAGAACAGTAGTACCAGCCAGGGCGAGTTGCGGAACAGCTGGGTGATGACCCATGACGTGCGGCGGATGAAATTGTTTGGTGACACCTGTCCGAGACCGAGCCAAAGGCCAAGGAATGTGCCTAGTGCCATGGCGATGAAGCTGACCACGATGTTGAGCACGAAACCGCCGAACTCACCCTTGGGGCCGAACATCATCAACGGCGTCCATTTTACCAGGGTCTGCCATACGGTCTGGTTCTGCCCGCCGACCATCTGTGCATGTGCGCTGTCAATCAGGATCCAGGAGACAGTACCAGTGCCAGCGACCAGACCGAAGCGCTTGCTGGTTGCAAGTCCTGCCCAGTCACGCGCATCCCACGTGGCAGCACCGGGGCGGAATGGCAGCATGACAGGCAGGTCTGTGTCCTTGTTGTGCAGCGACAGGTTTCATTGACCGAACCCCGGCACGCGTATGGATTTCTCCCAGCGGTGCATCAGCCACACAAGAACGCCGACGAGCAGTATGTAAACCACCCACACCACGTTCATCATTTCCGGGACGTTGTACTCGTCTGACCAGATCTGATTGGAGATGTACAGTGTTTCAGGAACGGCGATGGCATAGGCGACAGTCGTTGTCTTGACCAGGTTGACAAGGTTGTTGTTCAGCGCAGGCAGACAAACCCTGTAGGCCAGCGGGAAAGTAATGTAGCGATAAATCTGAAAACGCGAATATCCCAGAGCCTGGGCTGCCTCGGTAGTGGCCTTGGGGACCGCCTCTATGCCAGCGCGGAAGATTTCGGTGTTGAACGCACCGGCAAAAAATGACAGGGCAATGACTGCCCAGCCGTAGCTGCCCAATATGCCGCCGCGAATGTCGAACAGTCCGGACAACGCGGAGTCCACGGCAAAGTAGAAGAAATATAGCTGCACCAGTGGTGGCGTATTGCGGAAGAACGCGATGTAACCGCTCATGATGCGGCGCACCCAGACCATTGGCGACATTTGCAGCCACGCACCGGCAATTCCTATGACTATACTGGCAAGCACGCACACAAATGACAGGTGAATGGTTGTCCACACCCCGCTGAGAAAGCGGGAGCGGTCAAGTTCGTCATAGAAGATGGTGAGCTTGATTCCGTGCGCTTCCTTGAGCCACACAAACCATTCGGCAACCGTCTCCAAAATGCCCCTCCAATTCCAGACGCAACACTGCAGTGAACAAGTTTGAAGGCCCGGCAGAACGCCGGGCCTTCACATGCAAGCAAACGGCTTACTGGATTTCGCCTTCGTCGAGAACGTCGTCGCAGACCTTGTCGCCTGCGTTGCACTTCTCGACCATATCAGCGACCCACTTGGTGGATGGAATGCCCCACTTCTTTTCCCATTCCACGATCATGCCGGTCTTGTGCCAATCAATAATTGCTTCTGAAAGAGCCTTGCCGATGGCCTCGTTGACTTCTTCCTTGCGCACAGCCGCGCCCCAGGGAACGTCAGCCACTACCGGAGTTGAGATGGAGTAGTCCGCCCATTTTTCAGGCTCATTGACCTTGCGGGGAATAAACGCAGAATCATCATACAGCCAGCCTACGCAACGGCCATCAAGCAAGGCGGCCTCGATTTCAGGCACGCCCTTGAACACAATCATGTTGGCCTTGTTCTTCTCGCCCCATTCCTTGTTGTACCAGGCACCCTGCGTGCCGCAAATGTTCTTGCCTTCGATATCCGGCCAGTCCTTGATACCGGAATCCTTGTGGGCAAAAATTGCAACACCGGATGAATAGTAATCTGGCTGAACAATGCCAACAACTTCACGGCGTTCGAGCTTGTCCGACATGGTGGCAATCATAACGTCGATCTTGCCCTGCTCAAGGAACTGCATGCGGTTCGAAGCGACAACGGGGACCAGTTCCACCTCGATTGTCTTGCCGGCTTTCTCACCAATACGCTTGGCAAGGTCCATCGCCATGTCGATTTCCATTCCGACAATATTGCCTTGTGCATCGCGCATGCCCCACGGTGCATAGTCAGCCTTGGTGCCGACCACCATCTTGCCGCGTTCAACTATATCTTCCAGCGTTCCTGCAAACGAAGCGCTGCTTGCTGCAACCATGGCTGCCGTTGCGATTGTTGTTGCCAATGCAATCTTGACTGTTTTCAGCATTGTTGTTTTCCCTGTTTTTCAGTTTCTATGGATATTCATCTCTTTTTTGCAGTCCAGGCCGCAGTCCATCAAATGGCCGAATTCAAACTAAGCGCTAAGGCGTAGCTTGCACAAGTGCTTGAACTCCTCAGATTACCTTGTTCTTGCGCAATCGTAATAAATCGCCAGGTGTGTAACCGGCTTCCATCAATATTTCGTCGGTATGCTGACCCAGCATGGGCGGGGGGCAATCAGCTGACGGCGAACCATGGTCATAGGCATAAGCAGCCACCGGCAGTTTCCCTGGCCCACCATGGTTGATGCGCGCATTGCAGGTCTGCAAGACAGCACGGCTTGCAACCTGCTCATGTGCAAGCGCTTCCGGCAGGGTCCTAACAACCGCAGCAGGCACGTCAGCGGCGTTGAGCAATTCTTCCCACTCGAGTGCAGTTCTTTGCACGAGAACCGATCCTATAAGCTCCCTGTCGGCATCCCGGCTCAGGCCAACATCGGTTCGCGACAGTTTTCGAACTTCAGCCGCTCGCTCTTTCAGCCCAAGTGCGTCAAGCAGCCGGCACAACTGCTTGTTGGTCCAGGCACCCAGCATGATCATTCTGTCGGCGGTGTCGAAAGTCGCATAGCCGGCATACCTTGAATGAACATTGCCATGAGGTGGCGGCGCATCTCCGGTGGTTATTGTGTCGGTGACGAACGCACTCATCAGCATGAAGGCAGCATCCATCATTGCCACATCAATTCGTTGCCCCTTGCCGGTGCGGTCACGCTGGTAAAGTGCTGCAGATATGGCAAGGGCAGCCTGTGCTCCGGTGCCATAATCCACCATCGGAGGCCCTACACGAACCGGGCCGGATTCTTCTGATCCGTTGGCTGCCATCAGGCCCGTAAATGCCTGAATGACCACATCATACGCCGGGTGCTCTGCCTTGGGTCCGGTTTGGCCGAAACCGGAAATGGAGCAGTAAATAATCTTCGGGTTGATGGAACTGACCTCTTCGTACCCCAATCCGAGTTTACTCAGTGCCTTGCCGGCATAATTCTGCACCATCACATCAGCAGTGCTTGCAAGGCGCTTGAACACCTCTCGCCCTTGAGCACTGGCCAGATCTAGCGTGATGGCCTTCTTGCCTGCATTCTGTGACATGAAATACGTGCCGATTTTCGCTTCATTCAGCGCAGGGATGACGCCTTCCTCCCGGGTCATGTCAGGGTTGCCCGGAGGCTCAACCTTGATGACGTCTGCTCCAAGAACAGCCAATTGGTGTGTGCAGAACGGGCCTGCGAGAACATGTGTCAAATCAAGGACACGAATACCTTCGAATGGTCTCAAACTCGGTCTCCTCCGGGAATGCAGCAGTAGAGTTTCAATGCAATCGTTGAGGGTGATCTATTGGAACAGCGTGTGCAATCACCAATCAGCACGTTCGCCCGGCGGGAGTGAAGCCTGGCCCGGATCTCTGCAGACCGCGAAGGTATGCCATGTGTCAGATCCTCACAAGGCTGTTTCCAGGACCGTATAGCCAGAAATCTTTTCCCTTGCTGTGCCGTCTGCACCTATCATGCTAGGCTGACACCAGACAGCATTCCAGCCAACCCCATCCCCAAGAGTCTCACATCCCGATGAAAGCCAAGGAAATTCGCGTGGGTGCCGACATCGGCGGAACGTTCACCGATGTTGCGTTGAGCCATCCAGGCGGCATGGCCAGTGCCAAGGTCTTGACCGATTACAACCATCCGGAGCAGGCCATTATTGCAGCAATCACAGACGCAGCCGGGCAGGCTGGTGTCGCGCTTGGCGATATTACACAAGTAATCCATGGCACGACACTCGTCGCCAATGCGTTGATCGAGAGACGCGGGGCCAAGGTCGCCTTCATCACAACCGAAGGTTTCCGCGATGTGATCGAGATGCGGTCAGAAAACCGGTTCGAGCAGTATGATTTGAACCTGGAGTTGCCACGCCCACTTGTCCCGCGCGAAAATCGTCTGACCTTGAACGAGCGGATCGGGCCAAATGGGCAGGTTTTGCTGGCGCTGGACCCGGCCGAGGTAGAGGTGATGGCAGCCCGGGTCATTGCAGGTGGATTTGATGCAGTAGCGATTGGCCTGCTGCATTCCTATGCCAATGCGGTCCATGAACGCATGATGGAAGCTGCACTGCGCAGGCTCGCGCCACACATGTCCATCTCCGTGTCATCTGTGATCTCGCCCCAGATGCGCGAGTTGCCACGCTTTAACACCGTAATCGCCAACGCCTACGTGCAGCCAAGGGTGGCCGACTATCTGGGCCGCCTGGTGACAAGTCTGGCGAAGGCAGGTGTGTCTGCTCCGGTGTTCATGCTGCACTCAGGCGGTGGGTTGATCTCTGTTGAAACCGCAATGGAGCAACCTGTGCGGCTCCTCGAGTCCGGACCGGCAGGAGGTGCCATCTTCGCTGCCGAATTCGCACGCGCCCACGGGTTGAACAAGGTGCTGAGCTTTGACATGGGAGGCACCACCGCCAAGATTTGCCTGATTGAAGACGGCAGCCCCAAAACCGCCAGCACATTCGAGGTGGCGCGGACTTACCGCTTCAAGAAGGGGTCGGGGATGGTTGTATCGACCCCTGTGGTTGAGATGGTGGAGATCGGCGCCGGCGGCGGTTCCATCGCCTGGGTAGACCAGATGGGCCGCCTACAGGTCGGCCCTCGCTCGGCGGCTTCAGAACCCGGCCCGGCCTGCTACGGTCGTGGCGGCGATGAACCCACCGTTACCGACGCCAATCTGCTTCTGGGCCGTCTGGATCCGGACAATTTCGCAGGCGGATCGATCAAATTGCACCCAGGCAAATCAGCCGCCGCAGCAGACAAGCTGAACCTGCCGATGCACGAAGCAGCCTTCGGCATTACTGAACTGGTGGATGAAAACATGGCCAATGCTGCGCGGGTCCACGCAGTCGAGAACGGCCGCGACATCGAACATTTCACCATGATCGCCTTTGGAGGCGGTGCACCGCTGCATGCATGCCGCTTGTGCGAAAAGCTCGGTATAGACGAACTGATAATCCCGCCGGGCGCGGGAGTAGGTTCGGCCATCGGCTTCCTGAGAGCGCCGTTCAGTTTCGAGGCAGGCAGGGGATTGTTCCAGCGGCTTGACAGCTTTGACCCCGATATGGTGACAGCTGCAGTCAGGGAAATGGAAGCAGAGGCGCATCAGTTTGTGGATGAAGGGGCTGAAGGCGTGCCTCGCAACACTGTTTTGACGGCGCTGATGCGATACTCAGGGCAGGGTTGGGAAATTCCGGTGGTCCTGCCGCAGCGCATCTTTGAAGCAGGAGATGTGTTGCTGATTCAGAACCTGTTCGAAACCGCTTATCGCACACTCTTCGGGCGGATAATCGAAGATTTGCCTGTCGAGATCACCAACTGGATCGTGTCCGTTTCAACACTACTTCCGCCCGTGGAAAAAGCTGTCCGTCACAGTGCTGGCGCGTGCGCCAAGGTGACAAGGACACGTCAGTTTTTTGATGCAGCCCTGCGCAAGAGTGTGGATGCCCGGGAAGTTTCGCGCGACGACCTGAGCTCGGGTATGGTGGTGGAAGGTCCCGCCATTGTGGTCGAAACCAACACCTGCACAATAGTGACTTCAGGCTATAGGGCTGTTGGGCAAGGCGACGGTTCGTTGCGCCTGATCAGAAAGGAGATGTCGCTATGAGTATCCCTTCGGCAATCGATTATCAGATCATGTGGAACCGCCTTATTGCAGTGGTCGAAGAACAGGCGATGACGCTCGTGCGAACAGCCTTCTCCACGTCTGTGCGCGAGGCAGGTGATCTGTCTGCAGGGCTGTTTGATCATAGCGGCCGCATGATCGCCCAGGCGGTAACCGGTACGCCGGGCCACGTGAATGCCATGGCCGAAAGCGTGACCCATTTCGCGACCCACTTCGGTCCGCAGCACACTTTTGAAGGCGACGTCTTCGTTACCAACGATCCCTGGCTTGGTACCGGGCACCTTCATGACATAACCGTGGTTACCCCGGTTTTTCGCAAACGTGCCCATATTGGATATTTTGCCTGCACTGCCCACGTTGTCGATATTGGCGGCCGCGGGTTTGGACCCGACGCCAACGAGGTTTTCGAAGAAGGCTTGCTGATACCAATCACCAAGTTTGCTGAACGCGGGCAAGTTCAGCAGATGTTGATAGAACTGGTGCGGGCAAATGTACGTACACCAGACCAAACCGTGGGCGACATGTACTCACTTGCGGCTTGCAACGAGGTTGGCGACCGGCGGCTTCAGTCGATGATGGATGAGTTCCACATAGACGATCTGGAGGGTCTGTCGGAATTCATCATTGAGACGTCGCGCAAAGCCACGCATGAGGCCATCGCCAAGGTGCCTTCAGGCCGTTACGAGCATGACATGCAAGTAGATGGCTATGACGCACCGGTGCATATGCAGGTGGCCTTGACCATCAAGGGAGACCGCCTCAAGGCCGATTTTGCAGGCACTTCGGGAATGTCAAAATTCGGCGTGAATTGCCCTGAGGTTTATACCCGCGCCTATGCGTGTTACGGTTTGAAATGCGCGATCGCGCCTCAAATTCCGAACAATACCGGCTCGCTGGAACCGTTCGAGATCATCGCGCCTGAAGGCAGCATCCTGGCGGCTCTGCGTCCGGCGCCGGTATCGGTTCGGCACGTGATGGGGCATTTCGTACCTGACGTGGTTCTGGGAGCACTTCACAAGGCATTGCCGGGCAAAATCCCCGCTGAAGGTGCGTCGGCGCTCTGGAATATCCAGATTTCGGCGCGCCCGTCTGATCCTCAAAGTGGTCTCCCGAACCACGAAGTATTGTTGTTCAATTCCGGTGGCACCGGCGCGCGGCCTGCATTTGACGGGTTGTCGGCAACCGCATTCCCGTCAGGCGTGTCGACGATGAGCGTGGAGGCTACCGAGCAGGTTGGCCCCATCACGATCTGGCGCAAGGACTTGCGTGAAGGTTCCGGGGGCGCAGGCGCTTTGCGGGGTGGGCTTGGCCAGGTGATCGAGATCGAGGCCCGCGAAGGCTACGACTTTTACTTTAATGCGATGTTTGACCGGGTGAAAAACGCTGCTCGCGGACGCGACGGAGGTGGCAGCGGTGCACCTGGCAGAGTTGAGTTGGCTGACGGGACGCAGCTAAGGTCCAAGGGCCGCCAGCTGGTCCGAAACGGCCAGCGGTTGCGCCTGAGCCTGCCAGGCGGTGGCGGCTTCGGTGACCCTCGTTTGCGTCCAGCCGAAACTGTCTCGCGCGACATTGCTGACGGGTTCATCTCGCTAGAAGAGGCAAAGGCCACTTACGGATACAAGGGTGAAAGTTGAGACATCGGCGACGGCATTGACAAGTTAACCCGCTGGATTGGTTCCGCCAGAGGCGTTAGCGTTGTTGCATGACAAACATCTCCTAGAAACGACGCCGATTTCCACCAGAAGTTATCCAGCACGCTGTCTGGCTGTACTTCCGTTTCACATTGAGCTTTCGCGATGTGGAGGATCTTCTCGCAGAAGATCGCGTCCAAGTAGCCGGTGGCATCTGGACGAGGTGTTCGTGAAAATCAACGGTCAGACCCACTACTTCTGGCGTGCCGTCGATGATGAAGGCGAGGTTCTGGAAGTCCTGGTTCAATCACGCCGGAACAAGAAAGCTGCATTGAAGTTGATGCGTAAATTGCTGAAGAAACAGCACTTTATACCATCAGCTTTTGTAACCGACAGACTTCCTTCATATGGCGCTGCATTAAGGGAACTGAAATTATCCAGATGCCATGATTTTGGTGGCAGAAAGAACAGCCGGGCTGAAAACTCGCATCAACCTGTTCGACGGCGAGAACGAAAGATGCAACGGTTCAAGTCAACCAAATCGGCTCAACGCTTTCTCTCGGTCCATTTCTCCATCTACAACCTGTTCAACATCCAGCGTCACCTGAATTCGCGAGACACACTGCGCGAGTTTCGTCCCGCTGCATCAGCAGAATGGGGTGACGTCGTCAGGGCTGCATAATTGCTTCTCGTGATCAAGTTTGCTGCGTCCACAAGGCGTTAGGTTGTCAATGCCTTTCAGACAGTATCATCCGGCCAAACGTGTGTTGAGCAAAATCAGCCAACTGAGACGAACCCGCAAATGGGCGCCACATCCCGGGAAATGGGCGTCTCCCGCACCCACGTTTGAGCGCAACACGCCGCTAACCCACGGACATGTCTAAACAAAAAGGACGTTGAAGCAATCTCGCCTCAACGTCCTTGACTGTCTGGTGGTGGAGGCAGTCCAGTGCGAACTCGTCTCAGTCTGGATCGCCTGTTTTACAGGGTATTTACAGGGAAATTTTATGCTTTTGCTTGCAGAAGGCGTCCTTCTGCCTGAAACTATGGCGTGTTTACAGTGAGTTAGAGGATATTTCCCTGGTCGGTCGAACAGGGAATTCTATTTGCCGATCAGGGAAGGTTTGAAAGCTTACAGGGAATTTTCAGACGCAAGCAGGGAATGGTTGCCAAGTGCGAGGGTGAATTGCCAACGCACCTACTCGTCCTATCTGCCGCTCAACCGTTGGTAGCGTTGTACCGCGTCTTCCTCATCCACAGTGTCGTCATCCAGGTCGCAGCACAGCAACGTCATTGCATGACCATTTTGCTGAATGAGAGTTTGTGCTGTCAGGCTGGCGCCTTGTGGTTTTATTAGCCAGTCCGCTGCTTCGACCTCCTCGGTAGCGGACGGTACTCCACGGGATGAGCCGGCGGGAAAATCGGGCAAGGCGTCGCCTTTTCGGAGCTTCAGCGATGGGAAGTCCCGGGAAGTTGAGTAGTATAGAAAACGACCGGTTTTGCTGAACACGACAGCGCAATCGGATGGATGTAAACTTACATATCGACGCGCTGCAGCGTGCTTGCTGATGACCAGGTCTGTGTTCATTTCCAACACGCGTTCGAGGTCAGGCTCTCCGGCGAGGTGGCGTTTGAGCCGTCCCCTGGGTGCCAGTAGTTCGATGGCAAACTCGTTCGCCTCGGCTTCCTGACGAATATGGCGATTGCGTTCTGACGAATTGATAATCGACATATCCTGACGGGTGCATTGGAATCCGGCTGGTGACGTCGGCCGATGCCATGGGCTCAGGAAGTGCAATAGTTCGTGGGCCATGGTGAAGCGTTGGCGATGGCGCGATGAGTTGGAGTTTATGAGAATGGCGCCTTGGCTGCGTTCGGGCCCGGTAATCAGGGCGCCTTCGAAGTTGGTGATGGCTTCTGCCCTGACTTCAACGATATCGAGAGCAAGAGCGATCGAGTGAACATTTACTGGCCCTGTCGTCTGTCCCAGCTGATCGTGGATGGCTGCGGCCAGTCGAGTCGGGTTGCTGCCAACGTCATCCAGGGACATGCGATCCAGCTGCAACTTCATCAGGTCCGCGAACGCCTTTTCAGCAGGGAACGCATCATGTCATCCAGTATCTCGCGTTCGTGCGTGTCCAGCTGTTTTGCCTGGCGGAACATGCGCTGAAGTTCAACATCGGCATCCGATGCTTCAATGTCTTCTCCGACAAGGAACGCAACGCTGACCCCAAAATGATCTGCCAGCCTCGTGACGAGAGCCATGGCGGGGTTGTCAGTCCGACCTTTCTCCAATTCCCAGACATGGGCTTTGGATACATCAACGGCATCGGCGACTTGCTGAAGAGATTGGCCTGCCTTCAGGCGCAGATCAGCCAGGCGTACTCCCAGGTTCATTGGTTTGTTTTCTCCCGTCTGTTCACACCATCTTACGGAATCATAGCACAGGTATTGCCATATTCCATCGTTTTCTGTATCTTACGAATTCGACAGGCGAGAATCGCTATTGGAGAAGAGCCAATGATATCAGACGCAGTAACCCGGATACCCATTCACCAGCTTCGCCCCTGGGCACGGAATGCGCGGACACACTCGAAGAAGCAGGTTCGCCAGATCGCCGACAGTATCGAGGCTTTCGGGTTCACCAACCCGGTCCTGATAGACAGGCACCTCAGTATTCTGGCTGGTCATGGCCGTGTTGAAGCAGCGAGACTCCTGGGCCAGGATGCGGTGCCGTGCCTGTATGTAGATGATCTTTCCGAAGCACAGAAGCGGGCCTACGTCCTTGCGGACAACAAGCTTGCACTCAGTGCCGGCTGGGACGAGGAGCTGCTTGCCACAGAGCTCGAGGAGTTGATTACGCTGGATGCCGGGTTTGACATTGCTGTGACCGGTTTTTCGATTCCCGAGATCGACGGGTTGATTGAAGGCAAAGAAGTGGTCGAGGCAGGAGATCCTGCTGACGATGACATCCATGACCTCGAAGGTCCGGCAAGGTGCAGGCCGGGCGATTTGTGGCAGCTGGGACCTCACCGGCTGATCTGTGGCGATGCGCTGGACAAGCAGGACATATCTGCGCTGATGAATGGCGAGGCAGCCGGGATGGTTTTTACAGACCCACCCTACAATGTGCCGATCAACGGTCATGTTGGCGGTTCGGGCGCCATCCAGCATCGCGAGTTCGCAATGGCCTCGGGTGAAATGAGCCAGGCTGAGTTCACGTCATTCCTGCATCGCGCCTTTGCCAACCTCGCGACCTGTTCTGCTGATGGCTCCATTCATTTTGTCTGCATGGACTGGCGTCATGTTACTGAAGTTCTGGTCGCAGGGAAGGATGTGTATTCTGAACTCAAGAACCTGATTGTCTGGGTGAAAGACAACGGTGGCATGGGGACCTTTTACCGCTCACGTCATGAGCTGATCTTTGCGTTCAAGTGTGGCACAGCGCCTCACATTAACAGCTTTGAACTTGGCCAGCATGGTCGCTATCGCACCAACGTCTGGGAGTACAAGGGGGTCAACACACTGAAAGCCGGAAGGCTGGATGAACTGGCCCTGCATCCGACTGTCAAACCGGTGCAGATGATCGCTGATGCGATCAAGGATGTATCGTCACGCGGATCAATTGTCCTGGACCTGTTCGGCGGCAGTGGCTCAACCATGATTGCAGCCCATAAAACCGGCCGGCGGGCTTTTCTTTCCGAATTGGACCCCATCTACTGTGACCGCATTATCCGGCGCTGGGAAAAGTATGCGAATGACGATGCGGAACTGTTGGCGTGCGGTATTGGCCCGGCACAGCATGAAACTGGTCCGACACCGCAGCATGAACCAGTCGTGGCCACCACAAACGCCGTAGCTGCGGAGTGACGTGGGATGTCGCAATCGAATTCTGAGCAGGATCGCAACCGCAAGCTTCGTCTGCCCGACAGCAAGGACTATGAGGTTGGTTACGCCAAACCACCCAAGGCAAGCCGTTTCAAATCCGGTCAATCCGGCAATCCCAATGGGCGGCCCAGGGGATCAAGGAACAAACAGCCGGCCCTTAACGAAGAGCGGTTGAAATCAATCATACTCGACGAGGCCTACCGGACCATTACGGTCAACGACGGGGCCAGGCCGATTACTGTTCCGATGGCGCAGGCCGTCGTGCGCTCCCTTGCGGTCAATGCTGCAAAAGGCAATGCCAGGGCCCAACGCCTGTTCACTGACCTACTGACATCGACAGAGCGCGAAAACAAACACCTGCATGATGAATGGCTTGAAACTGCGATCAACTACAAGGTTGAGTGGGAAGGTGAACTCCAGCGCCGTGAGAAAGCAGGAACAACAGGCCCGGATCCATTGCCACATCCTGACCACATAGAAATCGACATGTGCACTGGCCAGGTGAAAATCAACGGGCCAATGACCAAAGAGGAAAAAGTGACCTGGGACATGTTCATTGAGCGCAAGAAGGAATGCGATCGTGAAATTGCCGAACTCGGGAAGCTCCTTGAAGATCAGCCGGACTATGAGCATCGCGACGCTGTGCTGCGCGACATAGAATTCGAAAAGAAGATCAGGGAAATAATCTGTCGTAATATTCCCGATTGATATGCAGGGCTATCCCCATCCTCGTGGCCAGTCCGCCAATGTTCATGGACTGGATCGGTAGCTATCGTAGCCATTGTCCAGATTGTCCGCTCTACACCCGGAAGCGGACTCATTTCGCGACTCAGCGGAGAGTCCGCTTTGTGCCAAGACCGGACATACATAGGGTCCAAATGATGGCGACAATTTGTGATGCCACGACTTTGGCCTATGGGATAGACCGATTGCTCCCTTCGGAGATGCTGGATTCCAACCATCACCCAGCTTCAAAATGAACGCCTGCTGGATGTAAGAAAACTTTGATGCCTTCATCACTTACACGCCTTGTTCCAGCCAGGAAACTCAAGTGGAAGATTCTAACTCAGAACAGTCCAGATTTGGGAGATCAGAGCACGATAAACATCTAGGCAAATCTCTTGACTTTACCAGCAAATGCAGGGGTAAAGCTTCGGTCATTCTCAAACATCCTGTACAAGACATCCGGCCCCACTGACAACAGGTGGCAAGTGTCCTCCCGGTTCATCCAGACAATCCATTCCTCGAAGGATTGATCTGATTGGCGATCGTGCCAAAGCACGCTGCCCTGCTCAAGATGCATGTAACCCTCGCGCGCTGCCAATCCCTTGCAGGCGGCGCCGGGTTCCATCACGCCGAATATATGATCAGGCGACCATTTTCGGACTGCCATAGAAATCATCAGACGTGGCAGCAAGGCTGTCAAAGACCCGCCCCTATAGCCGTTAGGGCCTCCTTTGGTCCAAAGTTCGCCATGATAGCAAACCCTACCCTTAAGCGATGTGGTCGCTGTTGTTTGCTGGGTAACCGACCTTGATGGATCAAGTCTGTTGCCATATGGCCGGAAGGCCGACAGATTTTTCGTCAAATGCTGACCAAGCGTTTCATCACCCAGCTCAATGAGTAGCATTGCCTGAGTGTGAACGACTTCACCTGATCCGGAGCATGCTGTGAGCCAAAACGCCTTTAGCGGATCCATCACCTGAACAGCGGGATCAAATATAGGTGCAACATGCGGTCGCTTCGGCTGCTGCAGCGGTATATGCCGAAAATACTCAAAATCATTCCCGACTGTCAGTTTTAGTCCTACGTGCTCAAGGAGATCAGTCAACCGATCAATGTATCCGTCGAGGCGTTCATTTAAGTCTGTGGTCATGGCAGCACTCCTATTCCATCAGGGACACTACGCTTACACACACAAACTATTGAAACAGCGTATTGGATCTCAGTCCATGCACATGGATGAGCTCATCAGGTCGAAGCGTTCATCATTGACATCAACTTTATTTGTGCGAACGGACAACACAACTAGCGCGGGCTGACCATTGGGAAATTCACAGGGCAGCAAGAGACGCTGATAGTTAATTGGTTTTGCATTGCCCGAGCGAAAGCGAGGCAGTTTTGTTGCGATATGGTCCAAACGCGGGGTACCTGTTGAAATTACATGGTTGTAGGCTTCCAAAACATATCTATCAGTTGGATTACTCAGTATGTCAGTGGATAACATGTCCCCAATTTGACTCTTTGCCCACACATATCCAAGCCAGGTCGCCAACGACGACTTTTCACCAACTTGGACATAAACCCATTCACTTACCTGCTGTCTGTAGGTCACAAAATAGTCCGCCATTTCAAGCATTGACGGGTGTTCCAATTTTCCTTTCGCTTGCGCCCATGCAAAAAGGCTATTGGCTATCAAGGGAAGGTCACTCTGCGCGGCTGACAGCAATGAATGCTGCCGGGACAAAAAATACGGACTCTCTTCTTCAAAAAAGTGCACAAAGGCAAGGCGACCTTCATTCTGCATCGTGCCTGCCATCAAGTCGTTGGTTTTGTTCAACACCGCGACCGCGTCTTTAGCAAATATTCTTCCCCGCTGCGTCAATTGATACTGGCGCTCGTCGCGGATCATTAGCGTATGGCCGACAAGTTCTTCCAATTCCATCACATGACGGCGAATGGTCTGCCGGCTAGCCCCCAGAACCTTGACGGTCTCGGACAAATTCTGGGTTGCAGCCAGTGCCGTGAAGGATCGCAACATCTCATACAGTAAGGGCGTGGCTAATGACCCGACCTGCAACCTATTCGGCAAGTCGCTCTTTTCAGGACTGACACTACCCCTTCTGCGCACACCGTTGTCTCCATTTGATCATCCGCAGACAGGTTACATCTTTGCAACCACATAGGTCCAATCATTTAACCAAAGCTGGAAAGAGGTGGCTGTTTACAGGTGAGAGTCTTGCAATTGACGGAAGGGGCGATTGCTGGCGCACTTCACGCATTCGTTCACATTTCAATTCCTTGGGGGGAAGAACTGAATGTCGCATCGACGTCGCCAAACCAAGAAACGCAGGCTCGCGGAACTACTTGATGCAGCACATCGCAATGACGCTGTCTTACCCGAAATTCGGCTAAACGACTTGGCATTCTCGCAACTAATCCTGTTGGTCTATGTGCTAAGCCGCAACGGCACGGTTAGTCCCGAAAATCGTAAATTGCTTATCGACATCTTCGACAACTGTTTGAAATTGCGCACAGACGATATCCACTTCATCCAAGAAAAGGTCAATTGCCACAATCTGAACGAAAAGTTCTATCGTTGGATTTGCACTTTTATAAACTCGAGCTACCCTAAGGAAGCAAGCTGCGAAACGGTAGAAATGCTCAATGCAGTTGCCGGTACAGACAAATGCCTTCACATGCACATTCAGCGAATTGTCGGTTTTCTTACCGGATAATGGGTGCTGAAGCTGCTGTGTATGCGTCTGATCCGTCCGCTGCGCGGATCCCCTCCATTTAATTTGGAAGTCATTTCCACACAGCGATGCGGCAAACTTCCGCTTCGAGCCCATTGCAGGCATCTATTAAGATGCATCCGATGTCTGCATTGTGCCAAAGTGCTCCATTGCGCATGACGTT
Organism: uncultured Alphaproteobacteria bacterium; assembly: GCA_963787895.1. Lineage (GTDB taxonomy): Bacteria > Pseudomonadota > Alphaproteobacteria > Rhizobiales > Aestuariivirgaceae > Anderseniella. The sequence continues at coordinate 537,524 of CAWBEX010000008.1, forward strand.
CGATATCTGGGTGCTTGTCTTCTGCATCCTACAGGTAGGTATCATCGACATTGATGCTAGATTGCTTGCCAATGAGATCGAAGGTGCTTTCAAGCCACTGGGCTGCTTCTGCGCGGCCCGTATCCCGCAGTCCTGTCAGGAAGTCCCAATCCGGATTGAACTTGCTTGCCACCCCCAGGCGCGCCATGTCGGCATCATTGCGGACAGCATGGATACGCATCCGGCTATAGGTGTTTGCATCAAGATGACCGGCATCGATCAGGCGGGTTACAAAGGCGATGGCGCGCATTTCGCGCATCAGCGACGAGTTAAAGCTGATCTCGTTGATGCGGTTGAAGATGTCGGAGGCTGTCACAGGCAGTTGTGGGCGTTCGATCGGATTGACATGGACCAGCACCACGTCCTTCGAAACTGAACTGTAGATAATGGGAAAGATAGCAGGGTTGCCCATGTACCCGCCATCCCAATAATGCTCGCCGTCAATTTCGACCGCTTGGAACAGAAAGGGCAGACAAGCTGATGCGAGCACCGCATCAACGGTGATCTCCCTGTCTGTAAAGACCCGGATCTTGCCGGTGCGAACGTTCGTTGCACTGATGTGGAGCTTGATGCCACCCTCACAACCGGACAGGGCCTTGAAATCGATGACACTGGTCAACACGTCGCGCAATGGATTGAAATTGAGCGGATTGAACTGATAAGGCGAGAAGGTCCGGCTCAGCGCCTGGAAGGCATGATAAGAAGGCGAGTAATCCATGCTCAAAGGCTTGAACCAGCGCTCCCAGGGTAGTGCCCGCGCTGGGCTGCAAAGTTCGCCTGCAGCAGAGACTTGCTGCCAGAACTCGTGCAGCCTCTCCCGCGCCCCAGCATGTCCGCCGACTGAGTAACCGTAGGCCAGTAAAGCTGCGTTCATTGCCCCGGCACTCGTGGCGCTGATGGCTTCTATGGAAAGCCGTCCATCTTCGAGAAGATAGTCAAGCACACCCCACGTGAAAGCCCCATGAGCGCCGCCGCCTTGGAGTGCAAGATTAATCTGCTTGGCGTCTGCCATCGAAGCACCGGCTGATAACAAGGACTGAACTGTATCTCGTCAGCGCGAAGTCCAGCAAGGAAAATGTCCTGCATGGAGGTGTAGTTCGGCAAAAGCCAACCCCGCCATCGTCGAGCAGATCTTCAAGCCATCCTAGTATGTGGAAGAGCTTTTCCGCTGACCATTGAAGGTGTAGATTCTTTTCAACGGTCATACTCGACCATCGTAATTGCAAAATAGTGGTCGCGGCATTCCCAAAGGTCTGGATCGTTGAGTTACGCATATGAGCTCACAAAGGCCGGCCCTGCAATGCCGCCCGCTACTGCGGGCCACACGTCACGCGTGGCTGTTGCTGCCAGCTACCAGGAAGGTGTGAGAAGCTTGTGCAGGAACGCCGCTATCTCGCTTTCCAGCGGAAACGACAGCATGCCCATGACCGAGTAGCCGAGCAGCCAGGGCATCAGGTAGAAGCGGATCATGTAGAAGAACCAGGCGACGTACAGCGGCACCAGTGGCGGTACCAGGAACGATCGGCGTGATCGGCTTGAACAGCCTGATCAGCGGGTTAGTGGTCATGACGAAAAACTTCATGAAGAAGAAGTTCGGAATCCTCAGCCAGGAAAAAACTCATCGCGACACGGCCGATCAGCGTCCACATGATCAGGCCGAGGCCGTAGTCGATGGCGATGACCCACCAAGGGTGGATTGCTATCAGGTGTTCCATGGTTGGAAGTAAACCCGGGTTGTGTGGTTGACATGAAATAGGGCGGAGCCTTAAAGCTCCGCCCCTGAATTATTGCATCAGTTTGTCTTAGTGCGTCGAGTCGAGGATGGTCTTGCCACTCGGGATACGAACTTCGTCGACCATGTCCTGGATCTCCTTGGCTGGTGCCGGTGTCATCAGCGACACGACCACCATGGCGATCAGGCTGACCGGCATGCCGATGATGCCGAAGCGCAGGTGGTCGATGCCGCAGCCATGGTGTCATGCCGGCCGGCAAAGACCATGTAGAGGTACCAGGAGCCGACAGCGAAGCCGACAACCATGCCGGCAATCGCGCCTGCCGTGTTGGCCCGTTTCCACCAGACGCCGAGCACCAGCGGGAAGAACAGGCCGGAGCAGGCGAAGCAGAACGCCCAGGCCACCGCACCGAGGATACCGGTCAGCTTCAGCGATGCGACGAACGCCGCCAGCAACACCGATGACCAGCAGCAGCACGCGAGCCACGATCAGACGCGTCTTGGTGTCTGCCTTCGGGTCGATGATCTTGTAGTACAGATCGTGCGACAGGGCGTTGGCGATGGCCAGCAGCAGACCGTCAGCGGTCGACATGGCGGCAGCCAGGCCACCGGCAGCCACCAGGCCGGAGATCACGTAGGGCAGGCCTGCGATTTCCGGCGTGGCCAGCACGACGATGTCGGGTCGCATGAAGAACTCGTTGATCTGCACGATACCGTCACCGTTGACTGATCGACAACGGCGAGCATGCCCACCGCCGTCCAGTTCTTCACCCACTCCAGGTTCTGCACTTCCTCAATCGACTTGCCGATGACCGCTGTGGCCAGGTTCGGATCGAGCAGCTGCAGCTTGGTCAGCGTGGCCAGAGCCGGCGCCGTGAAGTACAGCAGGAAGATGAAGAACAGCGACCAGGCCACCGACTGGCGCGCAGCACGCACCGACGGCGTGGTGAAGTAGCGCATCAGGATGTGCGGCAGCGAGGCCGTACCGGCCATCATGCAGATGGCCAGCGTGACGAACTTCCAGCTCGAGCCGCCTTCAGGTGCGTTGTGCGGCGTGGTCAGGACGCTGACAGCCCGGCGATCGCTTCTGCGCGCCGGCTTCAGACCCGTACCTGGTGCTCTCCAGTTCGGCGATGCGCTGCAACCGCATCACCGTAGACGAAGTGCGGAATGATGCCGAAGCCCTGCTTGTTGGACATCCAGATGATCGGCACCAGGTAGGCGATGATCAGCACGATGTACTGGGCCACCTGGGTCCAGGTCACGCCGCGCATGCCGCCCAGCATCGAGCAGAGCAGGATGCCGAGCAGGCCGAACCAGACGCCAACCTCGAACGGAATGCCGAGCGCCCGCGACAGCGATGGTGCCGGTCGCGTTGATCTGCGCCGTCACGTAGGTGAACGAGGCCACCACCAGAACGATCACAGCGCAAGAAGCGGGCAGGTTGCCGCCATAGCGCGTGCCGATGAAGTCCGGCACCGTGTAGCAGCCGAACTTGCGCAGGTACGGCGCCATCAGCGAGTTGACCAGCACGTAGCCGCCGGTCCAGCCGACGACGAAGCCGAGATACGGATAACCGCCGAAGTAGATGCCGCCGGCCAGCGCCACGAACGATGCACCGGACATCCAGTCGGCCGCCGTCGCCATGCCGTTGTAGAGGGCCGGCACCTCGCGGCCCGCCACGTAGTAGGCATCGACCTGCGTGGTGCGCGACAGCCAGCCGATGAGCGCATAAATCGCGATGGTGAACATCAGGAAGCCGATGCCGATGGCCCTGGCGCCCATGCCCATCGACTCGAGGATTGCCATGAATGCGAAGAACAGCAGGAAACCACCAGTGTACATCGCGTAGATCTTGCCAAGATTATCGATAAAATTGGCAGATTTCTTTGTTTCAGTAACCATTTACTTGCCCCTTGTTATTCGCCAACGCCGAATTCGTCGTCGATCGCGTCCTGGCGCCAGTTCTGCGCCCAGATCAGCACGACGAAGGCGATGAGCGAGCCCTGGACGCACATGTAGTAGCCCAGCGGGAAGCCGAGGAACGACATGGAATTCAAGCTAGAAGCCATGTACGGCAGAATGATCCCGAAGAGCACCCACAATGCCAGCACCACATAGGTGAGGTTGCGGGTTTTTTCCCAATGTCGTTGTCTGGATTGTGAAGATGCTTCAGACATGTTTATCTCCTCCTCAGAACGTGCAAAGATTGGCACGCACTCCTTTAACTTGCCCTTTTTTGGAGCGTCTGCGCAATTTAAACTTAAGAATGACCCCCATTCAGCCGCTGCTGAGGTTGGCGATACCCGATGGCAGGGCTCACAAAAAGCCACGGTTTGGGCGGGAAGGGCCAGTTTGCTGGGTGATTTGATCAATAAGGCGATATCCACAGGAAACATGGTGGTGTCCGCGCTGTCGTTCCGGCGCCGCGGCGGGCCAATCGATTCGCTGGCCAAGCTTGAGCAGTTCGCTGCATCGCGGGCGGCGTTCGTGACGCAGAAGAAGCTGTACGGGTATCTGAAGACCAGAATGGGAACTTCGTGGCCAAAGGTGTTTGGAGACGCGCAGTTCAAGAAGTCGATCAACATAGCGGCAGCACAGATATTCGCTGCGAGCCTGTCCGACATTACCATCCATACCGTTGCGGTCGCGTTTTCGGGATCCGCCGTCCCCGACGCTTCCAGGAGTGCCCTTGCCCGGCAGATATACAACCATGGCCTTGCCGAGAACGAGGCCGTTACATCGGCCCACGGCCTCGACCATGAAGCGGCCCGTGCTGAGTTTGCCCGGCGGCTGGAAGGAACTGACTGGAATCTAGGTGCGATGTTGCCGGGCAACTTCAACCGAAGCCCCGCAGCACTTCTCAAGTGGGCGCCGATTGCCGACGGGCTCAAGCAATATGACGGAGAAATCGTCGAGAACTCGATGAAGTTTGCCTGGATCGAGTTGCGCGAGGATTTTGCCCGCCGGGTTGACGGACCTGCATTGGTCCGGGAATTGTCTGGTGAGGCTGCCGCCGCTTGATTTTTCGCAAGGCGCCGTGGCCCGGTTGGCGCTAGAAACGTTGCCCAGCAGTTCCGTGCTTCAGGAGGGCGCCGGCCAAAATGTCTTTCACCGTGCAAAGGACCGGGCTGTCGGGTCTGCCATTGGCCATGGTGCCGGTCGTCGTGATGGATACAGAGACCACGGGCCTCAGGGTTTCCGAGGACAGGGTCATCGAGATTGGCGCGATCCGCGTCACCGATGGCGAAGCCCGGCGCGAGGAGGACTTCTCGCGGCTGATCAATCCGCAGGTGCCGATCGCGACAGCGTCCACCGCCATCCATGCCATCACTGATGCCGATGTCGCCGATGCCGAGCCGTTCAGACCAGTGATGGAGGCCTTCTCCCGATGGTGCGGCAACAAGGTTGTGCTGGGCTACTCGACTGGTTTCGACTTGGGTATCCTGAAGGCCGAGCATGACCGCCACGGCATGAAATGGAATGCGCCGCGCAGTCTCGACGTGCGCCATCTTGTGCAACTGCTGGCGCCGGAATTACCCGACCAGTCGCTCGACATGGCGGCCGGCTGGCTGGGCGTCAAGTTCGGTGAACGCCACCGGGCATTGGCAGATGCCGAACTGACCTTGCATGTGTTCCAGCGGCTGATCCCCAGGCTGAAGCAGAAGGGTATCGTGACCCTGTCGCAAGCCGAGAGGGCCTGCCTGTCACTCGGCTCGCGGCTGACGACGGAAACCCAGGCGGGCTGGCACGACGTGGTGCGGACTGACCGCACCAGGCCGGCAGCGGTCAGCGAGTACATGCGCATCGACAGCTATCCCTACCGCCACCGGGTGTACGACGTGATGCATACCTCGCCGTTGTTGATGGACCCTGATGCTCAGGTCAAGATGGCCCTTGCCGAGATGATGGAGAAGCAGATCAGTTCGGTATTCGTCAACCCGCTTGAGGCCGGCGGACCACACGGTATCCTGACCGAGAGGGACGTGCTGCGCGGCATCAATGCAAGCGGCGCTGCGGTCCTGTCGAAGCCGGTCCGCTCACTGACCAGGTTTCCGCTGGTGGCGATCAACCAGGACGAGTTCGTCTACCGCGCCGTGACAACCATGGCTGTAGGCGGGTTCCGCCATCTCGGCGTTGTCGATGATGCCGGCAATCTGACCGGTGCGCTGAGTGCGCGCGACCTGCTGAAACAGCGGGCGGGTGGCGCGGTGCTGCTGGACAACAGCATAGATCAGGCGCGCACCCCAGCCGAGCTTGGCAAGGTGTGGGCGGGGCTCACGACCGTGGTGCGAGGGCTGGTTACGGAAGAGGTCGACTCGCGCGATATTGCATCGGTGGTATCTCGTGAACTGAGGGCTTTGACCGCGCGGGCATGCGCGCTCGCCGAGGAGCAGATGAAGGCCGCGGGCAAAGGCAAACCGCCGCAACGCTACGCGATGTTCGTGATCGGCTCCGGCGGGCGCGGCGAAAGCTTGCTGGCGATGGACCAGGACAATGCCATCATCTATGAGCAGGGAGACGAAGATGACCCTGTAGATGCATGGTTCGCGCAACTTGGCCAGATCGTGGCCGATACGCTCAACGATGCCGGTGTGGCCTATTGCAAGGGCAACATCATGGCGTCGCATCCGGCGTGGCGAAAGGATGCGGCTCGGTGGCGGGCTACCGTATCGGAGTGGCTCACCAAGTCCCGGCCCGATGACATTCTGGATTCCGACATCTTCTTCGACGCGGTCGGTGTGCATGGCCACCAGCCGCTGGTGGACGGGCTGGTTCAGGACGCCATTGCTGCTGCGAGCGAGGCGAAAGACTTCCTGCGCGCCATGGGTTTGCGGGCCGGACATTTTGAGTCACCAGTGGGATGGTTGGGACGCTTCAAGCTCGACGATGGGCGGATCGACCTCAAAAAGTGCGGACTGCTGCCGCTGTTCTCGTGCGCACGGGTGCTGGCGCTGCGCCACGGCCTGACTGTCCGGTCGACGCCGAGGCGGCTGGCTGTGGCACGTGAAATGAACGTCGAAGGCGCACACGTCATCGAAGACCTGCTAGAAGCGCACCGGGTAATTATGGATGCGATCCTGCGTCAGCAATTGCGGGATATCGAGGCCGGGCTGAAGCTAGGCAACAAGGTGGATCCGATGCAGCTGGACAGCTTGCATCTCCAGCAATTGCGCTGGGCAGTCGATCAGGTGCCAAGGATACGCGATCTGCTGGGACTGCCAACCTTCGGCTGACAGTTCTCGTCTCCCTGCCCTGGATCCAGAGAACACGATTGTCCACAATGTCACGTGGTGCGGAGCTGGCACTTCTACTTGCGGGCATTGGAGTATTTGTAGCGGTCAGTCACGTTTGGCCTCGTGGCCATCGGTTGCATAGTATCGCCCCTCTCTAAGCCACCGGCGTTGCCCTACTGCAGAAATGTGCTGACACTCGGTTCCGTAAACCACCAAGCCAAACTTGCGATAGGCCTCAGTCCATAGATCTTTGTCTTCGCGCCTTTGGCAAAGCCGCATGTGACTCTCATATGGTTTATATTCGCCTTAGAGATCAGGCATATTCTGTCTGGAGCCGAATATGCTCTTCACAAGCTGGCAAGTTTCCTTCTTGCACATGACAAATCGCAATCTGCTGATGGGCCAAACCAAATTCTCTTCTGAACACGAAAGCCGGCACATTATCCAACGGCACCCGCAAGGCGGCATTGCCGCGTCACGCTGTGACCTGGTGCTTCACGAATACATGCGCAAGTAGCACAATCGCAGGCAAGTAACGGGTAACGCGCCATCAACTTCCTCCCTCAACTCAATGATGCACTGGCTGTTCAACCGGCTGGAAAGCTTGGCTTCTAATTATGTTGCTGAGCACCGGGCCAAGTGACGCAAGCCCTACCGGCATCAGCATCATGTGGTCAGCGAAAGCCATAAGATGTTTTGACCCAACACGGTCATGTGCCGCACTGCGCCGATCAGCACAAAGGGCGGATTCCTGACCTTCACCGCTCTGCAGCGAAATGTAAAAGGCTTCTGCCTGCCTGATGTACGGACCAATGATCCAGACATGCTGCGACATAAAATACCGCCAACACTGATCTGCATTAGTGCCCGCACTGAAATATCGTTGCATGGTGTTTCATGCATTGTCTTAGCGCCAGTCGGCGTAGAGATGCACGAAACAGGAGACGACAAATGAAACGCCTATTCATACCAGCACTGGCAGTCCTAATGACAGTTGCAGCAAGCAGCGTGTTTGCAGCTTCAGTTACCGACAAGATCAAGAGCATGAATACCGCGACCTATACGGTGACGTTGGAAAATGATGAAATGTACATTTTTCCATCTGATTATGACCTGTCTGCGCTGAAGGCCGGTGAAGAGGTTGAAATCACCTTTGAAGCCACCGACGGAAAGAACCAGGCGACGGCTGTCAAATCATCGATGTAGGCAAAACAATTGCCTGGTTGCCCAACACAGGTTGACCAGGCAATTACCATGTCTCGAAAACAAGTCGGTTACCGATCACAGGAAAGCCCTGTGACCTCAAGGCCCGTTTTTGAGTTCAACAAATGGTAGTCATAAAATTTTATAAAGAGACATAGAAATGTATGCGCTTTCTGAACCAAGTTCAAATGCCTGTCGCCAGACTCCGGGGGATGCATTGAACTTTGTTCTTGTACCAATTGCCCTGCTGGTAGCCTGCGCCGTTATCAGCACTTCGATACTGATCAACGCCGAGATTCCGGTTGTACCCAATCTAAACGTGACGACTATACCGAAGACCGACATGAACTGGCCACTAAAGGGCCTGATGACTTCGGATGCTTGTGGCTATCGCCAGTGTGACAGCATTTGAATGAATGGGCCCGACAGAAAACAAGCAGTTTTAAGAGCAATACCTGCCAGGTTACCATGTGAGGCGGTCACATTTGTTCGCAACCTGGGATTTGTTTTCGCCATTCTTGATAACAATGAACAGCCGGGTCATCTCGATAAGGCAGCCACTCCCTCGGACCGGCCTTCCTGAAGATAGATTGTCAATAAGACGTTAAAAGACGCAAACTTCGTGCCACTTGATTTCCCAAACCCGAGTCGCAGTTACGATGAATCCCGGCGCAGCATCCGATTCTCAGGATACGACGGGGCGTTTGAGATTCCATTCAGTATCGATGTCGATGCGCTTCCCATGCAGCATGACAATTGCCAGCATTCTGGAGAAGACGACTATCTTTCGGCTTTTGATTACTCTCGTAAGTCAATTCAGGATGTAGCGTGCGAGGCGTATTCTCATGGCCACAAGGAGATCTATTTACTGAAGGCAAGCGATTTCATATAGCGAAGGCAAGCAGTGAATGCCGACAAAACTAGTCTCGGGACGCTCGGTGCTTATTGCATTTCGGAGAAAGCCAAGAGGCTATGCGCCGAGGGTCCTGGATCTTCTGCGCCATTCTCTTTTCTCCTCAGGTAGCTGTCCCCTGACATCCACATGCACCGCTTCTGCCAATTGATCTACTGTCTTGCTCGAAATCCGGATTTCCAGAAGCCGACCGTCATCTGTTCGCGGTTGTAGATCAGCGAGATCAAATATTGCACCTAGTATGCTGGCGGACGAGCGGATTTCACCGTTGCAGGTTACTCCGGCATGTTGCGTGAGGTATCCATCAAAATCATAGTAGGCCCCTGGCAATATCCTTGCCATGTTGTACAAGCGTACCCTCACCAGATATTCCACCAAGGTATTCCGTCATTTCACACTATTCCTTCCAGCTTTGCCTGATGCACTCCGCTCAGCGTCTGCTCTGATTGCTGCGCCCAGTTCGTCACTGTCCACCGGAAACACCTGGGTCTTGCCTGTGCCGGCCGACAGTGCAGGGACGTGAAGCATGGTTGACGAGCGCCGATATGCCACAAAAGACAGCCCGGGGATTTCATCGTCCACAACTACAAGTCGATAGGTACCAGCTGGCTGTGGTCCATCCATCGGTGACAGATTGAACTGGTGCTGGAAAGTGACAGTGCTTTCGTTGGTACGCGAAGTCATGCCTTCTGTCTCACTGCCTCTTGCTTCCACCCCCCGACAGACACCATGCCTGTGGAAAGTGTAGGCTGCTTCAACTAGTTGCGGCGCACGGAATTTCCGCCATTCACTATCCCGTTGATCAATACTGATACTACCTTATGCAAATCTGCTTTTTCGCTCCCGGCAGGTATGTTTTCGTGGGCAGCAGCGGCGTCTTTCAGAACACCAAGAATCTCGTGCTCTGGAAGAATCTTTCGGTCGTTCAATGCCAACAGAAGAGACTCCAGAATTGACAGCGCAATGATACCTGAAAAATCTCTTGGCTCTGACATATGCGGTAGCCCCGGCTTTCATATTCGGTCTGTTGTTAAAGACTAACGAGGTTTCATAGTTTCACATTCTTGATTGATATGAACTGATCCAAAGCAGTTTCCCTGCCGTTTTTCTGATAAGGTTGTGTTTCGCTGGAATGGTTATTCGGCCCACCTTAACCGCAGAGGTTCCATTAATTGTGAGACAAGACAGCCCCCTTGCCCGAAAGCTGGGAACCTACGTGGTATTGTCCGAGGAAGAATTGCTTGTGCTCAGCAAACTTCATCAGCGGCGGCGAACACTCAAGGCCGGGCAGACTCTATTTCACCAGGGTGACCTAACACAATCCGCCTACATCCTGGCGAGTGGCTGGGCGTGTTCATACAAACTCATGCGTGATGGAACACGTCAGATTGTAGATTTTCAAATACCGGGGGATTTTTTGGGTTTGCGCAGCATTCTGTTCCGCACGGCAGACCATAATATCGATGCGGTCACGCCAATCGAGGTTTCCGAAGTTTCGATGCATGAAATGATCGACTCGTTTACCAGAACGCCGCGACTGGCTACTGCTATTCTTTGGGCTGCTTCGCGAGATGAAGCGATGGTGGTGGAGCACCTGGTCAATCTGGGATGCCGGGACGCTTTCGAGCGGACAGCACACTTCTTGCTGGAACTCGGATCAAGGATGATCCTTGCGGGGCTTGGTACAACGAAAGGCTATCCCTGCCCGCTGTCCCAATATCTCCTCGCTGACGTCCTGGGGCTGAGTGCGGTCCATGTCAACCGGGTGCTGCGCCAACTGCGGGAAGACCGTCTGCTGACATTTCAGAAAGGCAATGTGACATTCGAGGATCTTGACCGACTGGTGGACTTGGCCGAATTTGATAAATCCTACCTCGATGATGGTCCGCTGCTCAGATAAATGGCAGAGCAAGCGTTAGCCTGGTCAGATTGTTTGCGTGGAGCAAGATGGATCTCTAGAAGCCATAAAGTTGCTCTAACACTCTGGAAACGAACAGGTTAGTGATTTTTTGGTTAAATCAACCATTCTGATCTAGTGCCACCCCGGCAAGAATTGCCGGAGTGGAGTCTGCTTTCGTGCCGCCGGATCAGTTCAGCGCAAGCTTTGCCGCGTCCAGTTCCTTGATGCATTCAGCTTCATTCTTTGCTGTGTGGGCCTTCTCGGCAGCCTGGTAATGCTTCAAGGATGCGTCCTTCTTTGGACCGGTAGGCGCCTTGTCCCATGCGGACTTGACGGTCTTCATCTTCTCGGATGCAGCGGACATATTGGTTGATTCAGACATGTCGGTATTCCTTTGTTAGCGCCTGTGTAGAAGTACGCCCAAAGTCTGCACTAGCAGCGCGAGGGGTGAAACGCTGTGTGGTCTGGGTTCGACTGATTTCAGAGGTCGCTGTGTGTGGGGCCGATAATTCGGCGCCAATCGTGGGACCGTAGCCAACTATCGAGACGGGCATACTGATGCAAATCAGTTTCCTCGATCATTGTTTCCTAAATCTTACATCATGGCTGTTGATGGCACATTTTAGACTCTTCCGATGAGCTGCAGATAGGGTTTGCTTTCGGGGTCGGAGCGGACATTCTCTTGAGCCATGCTGAATGAGAGCATTTGGGCCGGAAGTGACAGTGGTCACCTTGGGCGGAAAGCGGTCGAATTCGCAGCGATTGCACAGCGGTTATGTCAATTTGTGAATAGCGGACTTTCATCCGACGGAGATTTTTTCCGTAATGCTCCGTCGCCGCATGACCGCTCCGAGCCCAATGGTGGACGTCCGCAAGCGATACCAAAATGCAGCATTGTGCCAATAACAGGTCATTTTTCTACTAGTTCGGTTTGACTCTGCGTAGTCAGACCGCTTATGAGGAAAAGGATGATAGCGAGGCATTGCTGTGCATTTGTTGAAATCATTACCTGTAGTTTCAGCTTCACTTGTTGCAGCATGCATTTCTTTTGATCTTGCGTTGGCTGGAGAAAGCAACCCGCTTGGCAACTCGCCCATTGCAGATACCCCCGGAAGCATAAGCATTCTAGGAGGCGTGACTGTCGGTAACAACACTTTGGGTAGTGTGCTTTTTCCGATAGACTTAAGTGAAAAAGGACTGGGCGAAGGCGGCTTTGTAGGCGCGGCCATGTCGCGTCAACTGGTTCGGTTCCAGAGACACTTTTGGCTTGAGGCAGAATTGGGTGGAGGCTTCCGCTTCGAGCCCGCCGTAGATTACTATAATCCGGAAGCTTGGGGAGCAATCTATCTCAAATATGATGGTTTTCCCTGGAATGATGTAATTCGAACTACAGTCGGTGTATCTACGGGGCTTCATTGGATCGCAGAGCTGACACCAGGTGATACAAACTATGGCCAATACGCCATTCCTGGGAATGCTGTACTGCAACATTATTTTTCCCCAGAAATTGCGTTTTCTTTTCCGGAACGCCCCCAGGACGAGTTGTTTATTCGCATCCATCATCGCTCGACTGGGTACGGACTATTTTGGAATACTGAGGCTGGGTCAAATGTCGTGGCAATTGGACTGCGGTTCAGAAGATAGCAACACCCCACGTCTGCCGCAGGTCCATTAGCTGACATCTGTGCAAAGAAATACAACGGCAGCTTCGTCCGCGTTGCGGTCGTCCACAATGCCTTGCACTTCGCTCCTGCAGCGAATGTCCGGAATGATTGGCGCACCGCCGCGTCGGGAGTGACGGCCTAAGGTCGGCTTTGGGCCGTTAGCGCCTCTGTCAATTTGGGCGGGAAGCGGACATTCGCTGCACTGCAGCTGAGTCAGCTGCCTTGAGCGCGAAGCGAACTTTTGCGGTAGCGGGATCGCTCTTGTGGAAACCGATTTCGTCAAAGCGGCAATCAGAACCGTCACAAATAATTCACCTTCGACGACGTGCTTTCCGCAATTTTGCATCCCGCGTTCGTCTTTGTTCGCGATTCAGCACTCCATGGCGCGGAGTATTTTTACGCTCAAAAACAATCTGGGGTACAGATGGATACTCGTCATCGTCCTTCGGGCGAAATTTCATTGGTCCTTGCAGAACACCCAACTCCTTGCAGTTATCTTTGATCTGTCCGCGTTGCTCTTCTGTCCATTCGCACTGTTCAGCATATACCAAGTCCTCTGAAACACCTCGACCTTGCTCCGGTGGTTCCCGAGAAATCCCAACCACCCGTTTAAGGTGGGGGTATTTTTCTAAAATACCCTGAGCATAGATTGTGGCACGTTCGGCGCGTTTTCTACGGTAGTGTTCATATCCTCCCTTCTCCTCCATCCAATCCTGATACTTGAACGTCATGACGAAGAAGGCTGTTTCATTGTCTTTGGCCTCCGGTGGAGCCATCATCATTCGAAAGAATGCATCTTCAGTGATACCTTTTTTCAGGGCACCCATAACTGCCTCGCCATGGCTCCTCCTCCTGAAGCGCATTTCCAAGGCCATATAACGGACACCACGCTCGTTCTTCCTTAACTCGAACCCGTGATCATCAAGCGTGATCGAAGTACCATCGAGCATATGGTTCGTGAAAAGAGTTATGAACTCGTCCCACACGTAGGAGATTTTGTCGGCATCTTTCTTTGCGACGTATTGCGGATCGCTAACCCAATTTTGGTAGTGGTCCCTGTTGATTGTTATCGGTGGAGAAGTCTTCATCAATGGTGAAATCATGGTCTCCATCCTCATTGATTCTGATTGCGTAGTAGGCGAGAAGATTTTCCTCTCCGTGAGCGAGATGCAGGCGTCCGGATCGAACAAATTCTTCCTTTTTTTGCAGGTAATCCGTGAAGTCCCGGATCGTGTCCAATTCGTTCATCACAATATCAAGAGACACTTCATCCAACACATGGAAGAACGAGCCGCTGGGGTTCACGTCACCAATTGCGAACGGGATGGCTTCACTTGAGTCTTTCGGCCAGTTCATATTTCCTTTCAGGCTTGGGCGGATCATCAAACTACCAGAGTGGCCCTTTAGGTATCTTTTGCACTGTTCAGATGCACCGCGAGCTACAATCACATGATGAACCGTCCGTCTGCCTGGTTCAGGGAGATCGACGGGAAATGGAGTATTGCAGGTTCGATCTAGGTAAATGCGGTCCGAATGTTCTTCTATCCACCTCTCCGCGCCCTTCGCCTGTTTAGATGCGGCCATAACAGCGCGCTTTACCCAACGCCCCCAGGCGACCTCTAAATCCACTGATGGCCACTCGATACTCTTCTCTGAAAATACGATGATGTGGTCACCGCAGACTACGAGCAAATCACACAACTCTTTGCCATCGCCTCGACCATTGCCTCCAGTTTTTTGATCGCGATATGGGCTCGGATAGGACCATAGGTTTAAGAAGGATTTCTCGGCGAGACTTGCCAAATATCTCTCGCTTTCGGTTACCCCCACCCCTTTGATAATCGGCGGACGTAGCTGTTCAGGATGATGATCTATTCCAGTTGGTTTTTTTATCAAAACGGCGGAACCATGTAGTTGTCACGCCTGCCTAGCGTGGCGCAGAGATGTCCAAATATCAATGACAAACGCGGGCATACTTGAACGGCAGAATGTCCTTCTACTTATGATTTTGCGACAACAGAATCCTCTGGGGACTTGATCATCTACCTGCGCCTTGAGCCAACGACCGCTTTGATGAACCGCACTGCAGCATTGCAGGACTGAGCAAAAGTCCGCTAAGGGCCGTTTCTGGACTGGACTTCCTCTCCACACAGAGCAAAGCTAAGTTCAAATTCGGCACCTTGGCCCACCCGTGAACAAGGTGCCATACCCGAGATCTCCCTCGCTTGCCCGCACGGCTTGCGAGGTTCGGTCAGTGACAGCAATGAGTGTTGTCGCACTGAACCTTCAGAGGAGATCATCATGACAAAATCACCAACCAAGCAGACCACCAAAGCAAACCAGATCATCAGAATGCTGAGCCGAGCCAATGGCGCATCGCTGGATGAGTTGATGAAGGCAACGGACTGGCAGAAGCACAGCGTCAGGGGTTTTCTGTCAGGGACGATCAGAAAGAAACTCGGCCATGAACTGTCTGTTAAGCCAGACAAGAACGGTGTTCGCCGGTATCGCATCGAAGCAGCCAGTGCGGAGGCTGCGGAATGAGCGTGATGTATGGTTCGCAGCCATCAGGCGATGCGGTTGAAAGCGTTAGTCAACTTTCTCGCGATGCCCTGGTACAGCACTGGCAGACATACTATGGCTGTTTGCCACCCAAAGGGGTAAAGCGGCAATTGCTCGAACGGGCATATCTTCATCACTGGCAAGAGCGCAGATACGGAAAGCTCAAACCTGCCATCCGCAAGCAGCTTATCAGCATAGTTCAAACGGGGTCTGACGAGTCTTCAAAGCCAGTTTCAAAGTCATCATTGTCTGCTGGCAATCGACTGGTCAGAGACTGGCAGGGCAAGACCTACATCGTCGATGTGCTGGAAGATGGGTATCAGTGGCAGGATAGACCCTACAAATCCCTGTCCGCCATCGCCACCGAGATCACCGGCACCCGATGGTCAGGGCCAAGGTTCTTTGGCCTATGAGTGACAAGACCAGATATCGCTGCGCCATCTATACCCGCAAATCAACTGATGAGGGTCTGGATCAGGATTTTAACTCGCTGGATGCGCAAAGAGAGGCTTGCGCTGCATATATCACCTCTCAAGGTAGCCTGGGCTGGAAACCGCTGCCGCAGCACTATGATGATGGAGGCATATCGGGCGGACATATGGACCGTCCTGCTTTGCTGGAACTTCTGCGGGACATCAAGGCAGGCAACATCGATACTGTGGTCGTTTACAAGATTGATAGATTGACCCGCTCTCTGGCTGACTTCTCAAAGATGGTGGAGATCTTTGACCGGCATGAAGTGTCATTTGTCTCCGTCACCCAGCAGTTCAATACAACCACGTCCATGGGACGACTGACGCTCAATGTGCTTTTGTCGTTCGCGCAGTTTGAGCGTGAGGTTACGGCCGAGCGTATTCGGGACAAAATTGCAGCCTCGCGCAAGAAGGGCATGTGGATGGGTGGCCGAATACCGTTGGGGTACAATGTGGTCAACAAGCACCTCATCGTTAACGAGGCGGAAGCCAGAATCGTCCGGCAGCTGTTTGCAATGTACCTGGAGATCAAAAGCGTCCCGAAGCTCAAGAAGGAGTGTGACAGACTTGGACTGAAGACCAAGGTGCAGCATCAACAGGATGGCGGGACCGTTGGCGGTAAACCATTCTCACGCGGTCATCTCTACACACTGCTGACCAAGCCACTTTACATCGGACAGGTCGTGCATTGCGGAAAGATCTATCCAGGCCTGCAAGATCCAGTCATCGACCCGGATATCTTCCAACAGGTCCAGACCTTGATTGCTGCCAACGCTCCTGATCGCAAGCAGCAAGCAAATCAGGCGTCACCGCATCTGTTGACCGGATTGTTGTTCGACCAGACTGGCGATGCCTTGTCGCCGACCCATGCAACCAAGAAAGGCAGACGCTATCGCTACTACACATCGCACAGACTTAAGTCGGCGGGACCTTCCAGGTCAGGTGGCTGGCGACTCGCAGCTGATCAGATTGAGAACGCGGTTCTCATCGTGATCCGCGACCATCTGAGCGATCAAGGCAAGCTGGCAAACATGTTTTCCAACAAAGAATCATCAGCCGATCAGATGCTGCAACTGGCTGAAGGAGCAAAGCGGCTTGCCAGTGAGTTGAGCACACAAACCCAGGTTGAACTGAAAACCATTGTCGCCACGCTGATTCAACGCATCGAACTGAATACAGAGAACATTACCATCCAGATCAAACTATGCGGACTGCTTGAACTCATCGATTCTGAGACAGGAAACGCCAGACAGAACTTGTCACAAGATGCAACGAAAGCGATCAAAGCGCCACTTCAGTTGAAGAAACGTGGCGTCGAAACTAAACTCATCGTCGGCGACAGGCTTCAAGCAGCTTCTGAACCAAACCAAGCTCTGATCATGCTGATCGCACAAGCTCACTACTGGCTCGATAAATTGACCAATGGTTCAGTGCGCTCAATCGTCGATCTTGCGAGAGAAGAACGAGTCGACAAGAACAAGATCAGTCGTGCCCTGCGCTTTGCTTTCCTCGCCCCCGATATAACCCAAGCGATAGTCGAAGGCCATCAGCCTATCGAGTTGACAGCTGAAAGGATGCGTCGTCATCCAGACCTACCTATGGGCTGGCAGGAGCAACGAAACCTACTCGGCTTCGCCTGAGCAAGCCACTCTATAAACAGCATCTTCCAGCCAAACGTGTGTTGAGCAAAATCAGCCAACAGAGACGAACCGGCAAATGGGCGCCAGATCCTCGAGAAATGGGCGTCTCCCACACCCAAGTTCCAGGGCCACAGTTCGTTAACCAACGGATATGTCTAAACAAAAAGGACGTTGAAGCAATCTCGCCTCAACGTCCTTGACTGTCTGGTGGAGCCAGGCGGAATCGAACCGCCGACCTCTACAATGCCATTGTAGCGCTCTCCCAACTGAGCTATGACCCCGATCCCTTTAGCGGCCGGCATGGGTTCCGACAGCAAATCCACCGCGTGATAGCTGCAACTGCCAGATCTTGTCAATCTGATAGCGTCGCACCAAACAGCTTGCCTATAGTTCTTCGTCTCCCGGTGCACCGGCGTTGCCGATCAGGTCTTCGACGCCGCTGCCGCCTTCTTCATCCTCGTCATCCAGGAAGACATCGGCATCATCAGCGTCATCATCGTCATCCTCGGTTTCGCCCAGGTCAACGTCCTTGATGGCTGCGGCCTCATCGTCGGCATCATCCACATCGTCGTCTTCCAGATCTTCAAGACTGACAACTGCGCTATCTTTTTCCAGTTCGCCTTCGTCTTCCTTCACCTCGGCAGGCTTGGCAGGCTTCGGTTTGGAAGACGGCCCGTCCGCCTTGGACGGCAGCAAGGGCTCTGCGGTGAACTGCTCATGGCACTTCGGGCAAGAGATTGGAGTATTGTTCAGATCATAAAAGCGCGCTGCACAGCTTGGGCAGGTGCGCTTGGTTCCAAGTTCGTCGCTGACCACGGGTACAACGTCCTTTTATTGCGTATGGATACAGGATTGTTTTGTCAGATGTTGGGCATCCCATGCCATGAGTGCCAGCTTGTGTCAAAACCGAATTTGTAGCGAAGTGATGATGGCATGTCGCAGCCGGGTATGTTAATTGCCCGTTCCAGGGACTTCTATCAGCCGCTTCAACAGTTCCGCAGGATGTTTCTGACTTGTATTCAAGCGTTCCACAACCCCTGAAATCGCTGCGTTCCGCCGGACTGTCGGGCCGTGTGCGCGTGCCGGGCGACAAGTCCATATCTCACCGTGCCTTGATGTTCGGCGCAATCGCAATTGGCGAAACAGTGATTACCGGATTGCTCGAAGGTGAGGACGTTGTCAACACCGCCAGAGCCATGGCAGCTCTTGGAGTTCGCGTGGAGCGCTGGAATGATGATGACAGCTGGCATGTATTTGGTTGTGGACTTGGCGGTTTCCAGCCGCCAGCACAGACCATCGACTTCGGCAATTCCGGCACTGGTGCGCGCCTTGCCATGGGCCTGATAGCAACAAATCCGATTGCTGCCCGCATGTCAGGTGATGCCTCGCTGCGTTCCCGGCCGATGAGCCGCATTGTGACGCCACTGCAGGAATTCGGTACCCGGTTTGAAACTGCCGATGGCGGGCGGATGCCGCTGACCCTGCATGGTGCCGGCAATCCGGTGCCTGTGAGATACAGATTGCCGGTTGCGTCGGCACAGGTGAAATCGGCAGTGCTGCTGGCTGGTCTGAATGCGCCAGGCGCCACAACGGTCATCGAACCGGAAGCCACACGCGACCATACCGAAAGAATGCTGGCTGGCTTTGGCGCCGATATTACATTCGGCCAGGATAATGACGGCGCCCGCACCATCACTGTACACGGGCACAAGGAACTGACAGGCCAGATCGTGGAAGTGCCTGGCGATCCTTCTTCGGCTGCCTTTGCCATTGTGGCCGCGCTGATCACGCCTGACAGCGAAGTGACTATCGAGAATGTGCTGCTCAACGAAACACGTACCGGATTGATTGCGACTCTGCAGGAAATGGGCGCGGACATTGAAGTCAGCAATCAGCGCAATTCGGGCGGCGAAGCCATTGGAGATGTCACCGCGCGCTCATCCCGGTTGAAAGGCGTGCTGGTACCAGCGCAGCGTGCGCCATCAATGATCGACGAGTATCCGGTTCTGGCAGTCGCTGCAGCGTTTGCAGATGGCAAAACGCGCATGCAGGGTCTGCATGAATTGCGGGTGAAGGAAAGCGACCGCCTGGCGGCTGTCGCAGCCGGCCTCAAAGCCAATGGGGTTAGCCACGTGACCGGTGATGACTGGCTGGAGGTTACCGGTGGCAAGGTTAAAGGCGGTGGCACGGTAGTGACACACCTCGATCACCGCATTGCCATGTCGTTCCTGGTCATGGGCCTGGCCAGTGACCTTCCAGTAACTGTGGACGATGGCAACGTAATGGCCACCAGCTTTCCCGGCTTCCGGCAATTCATGCAAAGCCTGGGTGCGCAGTTCGAGGATGCGGGCGAATGAGCGGTGACAGTCTGGTTATAGCGGTTGACGGCCCCGCGGCTTCCGGCAAGGGGACCCTGGCCAGGAGGCTGGCGGCGCACTACGGCCTGGCTTACCTCGATACCGGCTCGCTCTATCGTGCCACCGGACTTGCGGTGATGAAGGCAGGCGCCAGCCCTGCAAATGAAGCTGCGGCAGTTCTGGCGGCGCGCCAACTTGATCCAGCAAGCTTCAACGACAGTGAACTTCGAACGTCAGGTGCGGGCGAGGCAGCGTCTCAGGTTGCAGCCATTCCTGCTGTGCGTGCAGCGCTGCTGGAGTTGCAGCGCAAGGCAGCAGCATCGGGAGCAGGGGCCGTGTTGGATGGGCGAGACATCGGAACAGTGGTGTGCCCGCATGCAGATGTGAAGCTGTTTGTGACCGCTGCACCGGAGACCCGTGCGCAGCGCCGCCACCTGGAAAATGCAGGGCGCGGCGAGGGCGCCTCCTATGGCGAGGTGCTGGCAGACATTATCCGGCGCGATGAACGCGATTCTGGCCGTGCTGTGGCGCCATTGAAGCCGGCTGAAGACGCTCACTTGCTCGATACGACAGAATTGGGTATAGAAGCCGCGTTCCAGGCCGCTTTGGACATTGTCGAAAGCGTATTGAATGAGCGGGGGTGAACTGCCTCATCGGTGGTCTTGCCCCTAAATTTGTTCCTGGATGCTGACCATAGTATCTGCCTTTTGACATCTGGAACGGTCAAGGCATCGTGTTTGGCATTCCTTAGAACATCAACCAGTGTTTGGTGCCCGTGCTGCCCAACCCATTCACGCCATTTCCGGTCGTGATATAAGCGCAAACGGGACGTCCTGCGGTGATTTCCGTGGGCCAGGCATATTTGTTATTGAGAAAAAGGCTGAACCTATGGCTGCAAGCAGCTCACTAAACCCGACCCGCGATGATTTCGCGGCTATGCTCGACGCGAGCTTCAACGAAGAAACCAATGCAGAAGGCACGGTTGTCAAAGGCAGAATTGTTGCCATTGAAAACGATCTCGCCATCATAGACGTAGGTTTGAAAACCGAAGGCCGCGTCCCTCTGCGCGAATTCCGCACTCCTGGCCAGGATAACGATCTTGTTGTTGGCGATGAGGTTGAAGTCTTTCTTGACCGCATCGAAAATGCCATGGGCGAAGCAGTCCTGTCACGTGACAAGGCTCGCCGGGAAGAGGCCTGGGTGCGGCTTGAAAAGTCGTTTGAAGACAATGAGCGCGTCGATGGCGTGATCTTTGGCCGCGTCAAGGGTGGATTTACCGTCGATCTGGGCGGCGCTGTTGCGTTCCTTCCTGGCTCGCAGGTCGACATCCGTCCGGTACGTGACGTGACTCCGTTGATGAACATGACTCAGCCGTTCCAGGTTCTGAAAATGGACAAGCGCCGGGGCAACATTGTTGTTTCGCGCCGTGCGATCATGGAAGAAACCCGCGCAGAACAGCGTTCGGAACTGGTGCAGAACCTTGCTGAAGGTCAGAAGGTTGAAGGCGTCGTCAAGAATATCACCGACTACGGTGCGTTCGTCGACCTGGGCGGTATTGATGGCCTGCTGCACGTCACGGACATCTCGTGGAAGCGCGTCAATCATCCCACCGATGTTCTCTCGGTCGGCCAGACGGTCAACGTGCAGATCGTCAAGATCAACCCGGATACCCAACGCATCAGCCTTGGCATGAAGCAGCTGGAAAGCGATCCGTGGGACGGTGTGGAGGCCAAGTATCCAGTCGGCATGCGGGTCAAGGGGCGTGTAACCAACATCACCGATTACGGTGCGTTCGTGGAACTGGAAGAAGGCATCGAGGGCCTGGTTCACGTTTCCGAAATGAGCTGGACCAAGAAGAACATCCATCCAGGCAAGATTGTTTCCACTTCCGAGGAAATCGAAGTGGAAGTGCTGGAAGTCGACCCGGCCAAGCGCCGCGTTTCCCTGGGTCTCAAGCAGACCACTGAAAACCCGTGGGCCTCGTTTGCGGATCGCTATCCGCAAGGCACCAATGTTGAAGGTGAAATCAAGAACATCACAGAGTTTGGCCTGTTCATCGGTCTCGACGGTGATGTTGACGGCATGGTTCACCTGTCCGATCTGGACTGGAACCGCTCCGGTGAAGAAGCCATTCAGGAATACAACAAGGGTGATGTGGTCAAGGCCATCGTGCTTGATGTTGACCAGGAGAAGGAACGCATTTCGCTCGGCATCAAGCAACTTGATGGCGATCCGATGCAGAGTGCATCTGCTGGCGGCCTTCGCAAGGGTGCAACTGTGACCTGTGAGATCACTGAAGTGCAGGAAAACGGCATAGAGGTGAAGCTTGCAGACACCGACATGACGGCATTTATCCGTCGCTCGGACTTAGCCCGCGACAGGTCGGAACAGCGCCCTGAGCGGTTTGCGGTCGGCGAAAAGGTAGACGTTCGTATTACCCAGTTTGACAAGGCAGCCCGCAAGGTTGGTCTGTCAATCAAGGCATTGGAAATCGCCGAAGAGAAGGCGGCCGTCGAACAGTACGGTTCGTCCAATTCAGGTGCTTCACTGGGTGATATTCTCGGTGCAGCCCTGAACAAGGCGAGTGATGCTGAAACGAAGGACTGATCATCAGGCCGATGTGGCATGTTGAAATGGCCGGTCAGCGGTAAGATTGCTGGCCGGTCTTTTTTGTTGCAGGGTCTTTCCAACTCAACCGGAGCTTGAAGCGCATGTCACTTGAAGCGGATACGATGCTGGTCAAACACAAACTTCGCAAGCGCGTGGCCTTGTGGCGGGCGTTGGCGGTCGCTCTTGCTGTGCTGACAGTCATCGCCGTTGCGTATGGCGCCTCCGGGCCAGGGTTTGACCTTGGCAAGAAGGTCGACCATGTGGCGCGCATCAAGGTGTCTGGCCTGATTACCGGCGATGACGCGACAATTGAAATGTTGCGCGAGATCGAGAAGTCAAAGCAGGTCAAGGCGCTGCTGGTCCAGATTGACAGCCCTGGTGGCACCACCGCCGGGTCGGAAGCGATTTATGAACGCATTCGTGCAATCGCCAAGGACCGCCCTGTCGTGGCCGTAATGGAAACCGTGGCAGCATCGGGTGGTTACATCACCGCCATTGCTGCCGACCATATTGTGGCCCGCGGCAACACCATCACCGGCTCGGTTGGTGTAATCTTTCAGTGGGCCCAGATTGGTGAACTCCTCGGCAAGATTGGCGTGACCATGCGCGAGCGCAAGTCAGGCGACCTGAAGGCTGAGCCGAACATGTTTCAGGAGCCGTCCGAACAGGTCCTGGCCGTGACCGATGAAATGATCCGTGACAGCTTTGTCTGGTTCACTGATCTTGTCAGGCAGAGACGCAACCTGACGTCATCCCAGATGACCTTGATTTCTGACGGGCGGGTTTTTACCGGCAGGCAGGCGCTCAAGAGCCAGCTGATTGATGAAATTGGCGGTGAAGATGAGGCGCGTGGATGGTTGAAACGCGATCACCAGATTGCAGATGAGTTAAAGCTGGTAGATTGGGCGCCAGTAAAGAGCTCTTCAACAACCGGCTTCGGTTTGCATTCAATGAGCGCGATACTAGGCTGGTTTGGTATTCCGGTGCCGACAGCGCCTCTGCTACCCGACTCTGCGAGGCTTGACGGACTGTTGGTGCTTTGGCACCCTGAAATCAACTAGGCAGGATTGCTTGCCCGCATTTACAACCCAACAAGGGTAAAAGGTGTTTTCCAATGATCAAATCAGAGCTAATTCAACAGATAGCAGTTATGCATCCGCATTTGTTCCAACGCGATGTCGAGCGCATAGTCAATACGATCCTTGAAGAGATCTCCGGTGCACTGGCAGCTGGCAACAGGGTGGAATTGCGCGGGTTTGGCGCATTCTCCGTCAAGCAGCGTGAAGCGCGGCAGGGACGCAATCCGCGTACCGGCAAGGCCGTCAAGGTTGACGCCAAGCAGGTTCCATTCTTCAAGACAGGCAAGGAATTGCGCTTGCGGCTTAATGACGGCAAGGATTACTAAGTGGCTTTCAAGCGTGTCTTTTCATGGATTGTTGGCGCGCCGGTAGCGATACTGCTGATATGTTTCGCGGTTGCAAACCGGCACTGGACCAGCGTGTCACTTGATCCAATCAACACCGCAAACCCGTGGCTGGCTGTATCCATGCCCACCTTTCTCATTTTCTTTGCCGGAATTTTCATTGGCATGATTGTTGGCGGCAGCGTGGTCTGGATGCGTCAGGGCAAGTGGCGCAAACAGGCGCGCATGGCGCATACGCCAACTGAAACCACTGCCAACGCTGCATCGAAAGGCGAAGGTTCTCCATTGGTCCCGGCATTGCGCCAGCCAAACTGATTGGCTAGACAAGGGCCCCTTGTGCCTCAAATTGTGCGCCGTATTCAGACAAGAGACTTCGATGTACACCAACCCAATATGCGTAGCACTTGATACGCCGGACCCGGCACGCGCGGCCTTGCTTTGCGGCAAGCTCAAGGCGAGTGTGGGATTGGTGAAGGTTGGTATGGAGCTTTTCTACAGGACCGGTGAAGCCGGATACCGAGAGGTGGCGGACGCGGGCGTTCCAGTGTTCCTTGACCTGAAACTTCACGACATTCCTAACACTGTTGCGCAAGGCCTGACATCATTGCTGCAGATGGCTCCTGCGCCAGCGATAGTAAACGTTCACGCTTCAGGTGGCCCTGCAATGCTGGAGGCAGCTGCCAGGGCAGTTGACGGCAAGGCGAAACTCATCGCGGTGACAGTGTTGACCAGTCTGTCCACTCACGACATTCACTGTGCCGGCTTTGACCCTGCCGCAGATACTGCGGCTACGGCCGTCAGGCTGGCGAAATTGTCCAGGCAATGCGGTCTCGATGGGGTTGTCTGCTCACCCCATGATATTGTGGCCATTAAACAGGCATGCGGGGCTGATTTTCTTGCCGTGGTTCCTGGGGTGCGTCCGGCAGGTACTGATGTGCAAGACCAGAAGCGTGTGGCAACGCCAGCAAGCGCAGTTGCTGACGGCGCCGATGTTCTGGTGATCGGCCGGCCCATAACCCAGGCTGATGATCCTGCTGTAGCTGCAGCAGACATCGCCCGAAGCCTAGGGGTGTGAGGTGATGTCGACAACAGAAATCAAGATTTGCGGCCTGTCTGCCCCCGAACAGATGCATGCGGCAGTGGAGGCGGGAGCAGACTATGTCGGACTGATGTTTTATGAGCCCAGCCCGCGTAACGTCTCCGTGCCTGTTGCACAAGAGTTGGCAGCCATTGCGCGGAACCGGTCAAAGATTGTTGCTGTTTTGGTCGATGCTGATGACAGCCTGATCGATGCCATCAATGTCAGTGTCAAGCCCGACTTTTTTCAGGCCCACGGCTCGGAAACTCCAGCGCGTCTGGCAGAGATTACGGCGCGCACTGCGGTGCCTGTAATCAAGGTGATCAAGGTCAGGGACGCTTCAGACATTGAAACAGCTGCAGACTATGCTGATGTTGCTGACTTCATTCTCTTTGACGCCAGGGCGCCAGATGCGCTGGCAGATGCCTTGCCAGGCGGCAATGGTGTTGCTTTTGACTGGTCGCTGCTGGCAGGCGATGCAGGCCAACCCCGGTTCATGCTGTCAGGCGGATTGAATGCAGACAATGTGGCCAAGGCCATTGCCGTGACTGGGGCGCCCATGGTGGATGTATCCTCAGGTGTCGAGAGTGCACCGGGCAACAAGGATGCAACAGCTATCGTGAATTTCATTGAGGCGGTGCGCCAGCACGGCTAGAACAGTTTGAGTATCCGGTTTTTGTTGTTGGAAAGTAGTAGCAATGAGTTCATCCGCACCTAACTCGTTTCGCACAGGGCCTGACGAAAGCGGCCTGTTCGGAATTTTCGGCGGGCGTTTTGTCGCGGAAACGCTGATGCCGAATATCCTGGAGCTTGAAGAGGCCTATTCAACGGCAAGAAGCGATCCTGCCTACCAGGCAGAACTGGACGATTTTCTCGAGCACTATGTAGGCAGGCCATCACCCCTGTATTACGCTGAACGGCTCACAGAGCACCTTGGCGGCGCAAAAATCTACTTCAAGCGTGACGAACTCAATCATACCGGTGCCCACAAGATCAACAACGTGATGGGGCAGATTCTGCTCGCGCGCCGTATGGGCAAGAGCCGCATCATTGCTGAAACAGGTGCCGGACAGCACGGCGTGGCAACTGCAACTGCATGCGCCCGTTTCGGGCTTGAATGCATAGTCTACATGGGCGCTACCGACGTGGCACGCCAGGCACCAAACGTGTTTCGCATGAAACTGCTTGGGGCTGAGGTCGTGCCCGTCACGTCAGGGCGCTCAACCTTGAAGGACGCGATGAACGAGGCCCTGCGAGACTGGGTTACCAATGTTGGAAACACCTTCTACTGCATAGGCACGGTTGCCGGCCCGCACCCATACCCTGCCATGGTGCGTGATTTCCAGTCGGTCATCGGCAAGGAAACCAAGCAGCAGATGATGCAGCGAGAAGGCCGGTTGCCCGACTCGCTGATTGCCGCCATCGGCGGTGGTTCGAACGCCATGGGCTTGTTCCATCCGTTTCTTGATGATGCCTCGGTGGAGATAATCGGCGTTGAAGCTGCTGGCAAAGGGGTGGATACCGATGAGCATGCTGCCTCCATTACTGGCGGCCGCCCCGGTGTGTTGCACGGCAATCGCACGTATCTGCTGATGGACGATGACGGGCAGATAACCGAGGCACACTCTATTTCGGCAGGCCTGGATTATCCCGGCATCGGGCCGGAGCATTCCTGGCTGAATGACATTGGCAGGGTAAAGTATATTTCAGCCACCGATGATGAGGCACTCAACGCGTTCAAGCTGTGCTGCCAGCTGGAGGGCATCATACCTGCATTGGAGCCATCTCATGCTCTGGCCAAGGTTGTGGACATCGCGCCTACCAAACCGAAAGATCACCTGATGGTCATGAACATGTGCGGGCGTGGCGACAAGGACATCTTCACTGTGGCCGAACATCTGGGGGTAAAGCTGTGAGTGCTGGAACCCGTATTGAGGCCCGTTTTGCTGCTTTGAAGGCGCAAGGCCGCGCCGCACTCGTTACGTTTGTGACCGCCGGAGATCCTGACTATGACACCTCGCTGTCGCTGGTCAAGGCGTTGCCCGGTGCGGGTGCTGATGTGATCGAGCTTGGCATGCCCTTTACTGACCCGATGGCCGATGGCCCTGCAATTCAGGCATCATCGCTGCGTGCGCTCCGCGCCGGACAGAACATGATCAAGACGTTGAAGCTGGTCTCTCAGTTCCGCGAGAGCGACAACGAGACCCCGATCGTGCTGATGGGATATTACAACCCGATTTATATATACGGCGTGGACAGGTTTATCGCCGATGCAAAGGCTGCCGGTGTTGATGGCTTGATTGTTGTCGACCTGCCACCTGAAGAAGATCACGAACTTTGCATTCCGGCACTGCAGCAAGGCCTCAACTTCATTCGCCTGGCCACCCCGACAACTGACGACAAGCGGTTACCCAAGGTTCTCACCAACACGTCAGGCTTTGTGTATTACGTGTCAGTCACCGGGATTACTGGCTCCCAGGCGCCAGACGCATCGCGGGTCAAGGATGCTGTGGCCCGTATCAAAAGCCATACGGACCTTCCGGTTGCTGTCGGGTTTGGTGTCCGCACAGCTCAGCAGGCGGCAGATATCGCCAGGGGCGCTGATGGTGTGGTCGTAGGATCGGCACTTGTGAACACCATAAAGCAGAGTCTCGACCCCGCCGGCAAGGCGACAGCCGGTACCGTTGATGGCGTCTTGCAGCTCGTGTCCGAGCTGGCGCAGGGTGTCCGGCAGGGTGGAATGGGTAGCGGCAGATGAACTGGATCAAGAACTTTGTCAGGCCAAAGATTTCCGGAATTCTCGGGACCAAGCGGGATGTGCCTGAGAATATGTGGATCAAGTGCCCTGAGTCAGGCGAGATGGTGTTTCATCGCGATCTGGAAGCCAATCAGTTCGTTATCCCGCGATCTGGCTATCATATGCGCATGGCGCCTGATGCGCGCTTGAAGCACACTTTTGATGGAGGCAAGTGGACCACGATCGAATTGCCGGATGTGGCTCTTGATCCGCTGAAATTTCGCGATGAACGCAAGTATACCGACCGGCTGAAGGAAGCTCGCGCAAAGACTGACCGCAAGGATGCAATCGTTGCCGGGCGTGGCACCATTGACGGCCTTGAGATGGTTGCGGTTGTGCAGGACTTTGCCTTCATGGGCGGTTCGCTCGGAATGGCCGCAGGCGAGGGCATTATCACTGCGATGTTCGAGGCAGCAGACAACAAGTTGCCTCTCATTCTTTACGCGTCTTCCGGCGGGGCGCGAATGCAGGAAGGCATTCTTTCGCTGATGCAACTGCCGCGTACGACAGTAGGCGTGCAGCGTTTGCGTGAGGCAGGCTGCCCCTACATCGTGGTTCTGACACACCCCACTACCGGTGGCGTGACCGCATCCTATGCGATGCTGGGTGATATCCACATTGCTGAGCCAGGCGCGCTGATCGGTTTTGCCGGCCCGCGCGTCATCGAGCAGACGATCCGGGAAAAGCTGCCCGATGGATTCCAGCGGTCTGAGTATCTGCGTGATCACGGCATGGTCGATATGGTGGTGCACAGGCACCAGCTGCGCGAAACCTTGTCAAACGTGCTGCATATCCTGGGCAAGAAACCTGCACCACAGCGTTCGATTGCAACACAGACCCCCGTCCCAGACAGGACTGGACCTGCCACAGAATCAGCCGAGGCCTGAAGCCCATGGCCGTCAGTGATGCAATCTTGATGCGGCTTCTAGAGCTGCATCCCAAGATAATTGACTTGTCCCTGGATCGCATGTGGCGAATTCTGGAGGCGATCGGCAATCCGCACCTTGCATTGCCTCCTGTGGTCCACATTGCAGGTACAAACGGCAAGGGGTCCACGCTGGCGTACATGCGATCTATCATGGAGGCTGCGGGCCTCTCGGTGCATGCCTATACCTCACCGCACCTTGTCAAGTTTCACGAACGCATCAGGATCGGCAGCCCAGGCGGCGGCGAGCTGATACCGGAGCCAATGCTGGTTGATTTGCTGGAGGAATGCGAAACGGCCAACAAGGGCGAACCGATTACGTTCTTCGAAATCACCACGGCAGCTGCAATGCTGGCCTTTGCGCGCAACAAGGCGGACTATGTGTTGCTGGAAGTCGGGCTTGGCGGCAGGCTTGACGCAACCAATGTAGTCAGTAATCCGGCACTTTGCGTCATCACTCCGGTGGACATGGATCATGAACAGTATCTTGGTGACACGATTGCCAAGATTGCTGCTGAAAAAGCCGGCATTCTCAAGCCTGGTTGCCCGGCGTGCATCGGAGTGCAGCATGATGAGGCTGCCGCCACTATCGAATCTGCCGGCAGCAGACTTGGCACGCCAATGAAATTCGCAGACCGTGACTTTCAATGCTTCGAGCAATATGGCCGGCTGGTGTATCAGGAAGAAGATGAACTGCTCGACCTGGACCTGCCAGGTCTGCCGGGCCGCTTTCAGATCGACAATGCCGGTTTGGCGCTCGCCGGCATTCGGAGCTTGGCGGACGATCGAATTATTCCGGATCACATGTCTGCTGGCCTAGCAACGGTCAGGTGGGCGGCACGATTGGAGCGGTTAGGCCAGGGGTACCTGCACACACTTGTGCCCGATGGCACCGAGATATGGCTCGATGGCGGTCACAATCCATCTGCTGGCCAGGCTCTGGCAGGCGCACTCGCCGACCTTGATGATCGCTCGCCTCGTCCATTGGTCATGGTGTCGGGCATGCTGAACACCAAACGCGCCGAAGGTTATCTGAAGCCCTTTGCCGGTTTGGTCCACAAGCTACTGACCATTGATATTCCGGGTGAGGCAAACACAATCCCGGCTGCCGAACTTGCCCGAACAGCCAATGCTTGCGGCCTTGATGCGCGCCCATATGCCAGCCTTGAACAGGCATTGAGGGCGGCGGGAGAGATTGCCAGAAGTGACGGTCCGGCCCGAATTCTGATTGGCGGCTCACTTTACCTGGCTGGCAATGTGCTGGCGTTGCACCTCGGTGAAAAGCCAAGTCAGGTGTCTGGCACGGCGCGGCGCTAGAAACAAAAAGAGGGCAGCACCGTTTTCGGCACTGCCCTTGTCAATAACAGCGATGTGCCTCAGATCGACGACTTGATCCAGTCGGCGATCTTGCCTTTCGGGTTCGCGCCAACCTGGGTAGCAGCCACCTCACCGCCTTTGAAAACCATCAATGTCGGAATCCCGCGTACACCATATTTTGATGGAACAGACGGGTTCTCGTCGATGTTGATCTTTACGATCTTCACATTGCCGCCGAGCTCGTCAGACAGTTCCTCGAGCGACGGGCCGATCATCTTGCACGGACCGCACCATTCTGCCCAGAAATCTACGACGACGGGAGTGTCAGACTTGATCACATCGGTTTCAAATGATGCATCGGTAACAGGACTTGTAGCCATATTGAAAAACCTTTCCTTTGCGGAGTATGAATCACCTGTACAGATAAGTAGGTATTGCCTGTCACGTGGTCAAGCACATCGCAGACGCATTACACGGTTGTTATACCGGAGGTTTGCCAAGCCTGGTCGAGCAGGAGCTTGGGTATTGGCATGAGCTGCGGAGCATCGGTCCACAAAAGCGCGCACTCGATTGTTTTTTGCGGGTAAATTTGCTCAAGCGCCTTGCTATAGGCGGCCAGCTGGCGGAGGTAAATTTCGGGCACCTGGTCAACGCTGTCAGGCGGCGGCCGATTGGTCTTGAAATCAACCACCAGCACGTGGTCCTCATCTACCAGCAAACGGTCAATCTGGCCTGACATGCCGACGGTGCTGCCATCCGGGCCCTGTATTTCTGCGGCGATGGAAACTTCAGGGCGTCCTGCGCCGCTGAACACTCTGGCAAAACGCAGGTCCGTGAAAAGGGCGGTCAGTTCATCGATCGTTGCATCAATTTCTTTGTCATTGGCACCATTGGATTTCAGGTAGCGCCGGGCCGCAGCCTCACGTTCTTCCGGTGCAAGCTCCGGCAGCGTTTGCAGCAGCCGGTGCACCAGGATTCCACGACGAAACCGTTTGTCATTGCGCGGCACAAGAGGAGACAGCGCCACTTCGCTGCTCCAGCCGTCATCGGCGTCACCCTCTGACCCAAGCCTTGATGGTGCGAGCCATTTCTGCGGCCGGTCAACAGGTGGCGCTTGTACCCTGCCCCATGCAGCAGGCGGCTCGCACGGCCTGGCAGGTGCATCTTCACCGGACTCCTGCTTGACTTCAGGCACCTGTTCAGTCCCGCCACGCCAAATGCGTTGACCTCGCGCATTGATTTGTTCGCCAAGCAGCGGGGTTTCCCCGATCAGTGCGGCCAGCATCATCGCGTACCAGCAATTGTCATCCTTCGGGTCGCCATCCTTCGAAGTCTTGTTGACAAAGCCACAGACATATAACCGGTGACGGGCGCGGGTCATGGCTACGTAAAGCAGCCGGTTGTACTCGCGCAGCGCCTGGTTCTTCGCCCCGGCCTTCAGTTCCTCTGTGAGCGCCGTCTGGAATTCCGTCTTGAGCGTCCACACGGGCACAACCTCATCAGCCATCAGCACCTTGTCGGTTTTCTTTCCGTCCGGTACCGAGCAAGTGTCCGGCAAGAACACAATTGGTGCCTCAAGGCCCTTGGCACCATGGACGGTCATGACGCGCACCTCGCCGCCTGCCTGGTCCATGTCGCGCTTGATCTCGGCTTGCGTCTCCTCAAGCCAGGCGAGAAAGCCTGCAAGTGATGGCGTGTGTTCGGCTTCGTAGTCGATGGCAAGCTGAGTAAAGGCATCTATTGGATCTGCAGCCTCCAGACCCAGCGC
This sequence comes from uncultured Alphaproteobacteria bacterium, assembly GCA_963787895.1. Lineage (GTDB taxonomy): Bacteria > Pseudomonadota > Alphaproteobacteria > Rhizobiales > Aestuariivirgaceae > Anderseniella. The sequence goes on from CAWBEX010000008.1 coordinate 569,162, forward strand.
ACCGAGCATGGCTTGCCTGCCACGCCCGCGCGCCAGCACGGTTGAGAAGAATTCATAAACCCCGGTGCGCTCTGCCAGTGAGCGCCATCGCAGCAGCCTGTCTCGAGCCGCAAGAAATGGCCTGCCGTTCTCCACTGCGGCATTCAGTTGTTGCCAGAGGCTGGCTGTTCCGCGATCATGACAAAGCTCAAACAACTCCTCATCAGTAAAGCGGCTGACCCCGTCATCTTGCGTTACAAGCGGGCTTTTGAGCAGACAGGCAAGGCTCAGATCATCCCGCGGCAGGATGGACGCCTGCGCCAGTGCCATGAGGTCCTGCACCGCTACGTGATCGAGTAGCTTCAGCCTGTCAGCCCCTGCAACCGCAACGCCTTTTTCCTTCAGCTTGCGAACGATTGCGGCCATGAGGTACGAGCGTTGACGCACAAGGATCAGTATGTCCGATGCCTTGATTGGCGTGTCATGTGTCAACATTCCCCGAGGCGAATCCTTGAGCCAGCTTCGAATGGTCTCGGCTATGCGCTCTGCCATGCGCATGTGGGGCGGCTCATCACTTAGCGGCCTTTTTGGTGTGAAGTGATCAACCTCGCCGTCCTTGTTGCCTACCTCAAGGTCCCAGATCTCGACCAGCCCCTCGCCATACCTGCCTATATCTCGGTGCTGAACTTTCGGTTGCAGACCCGATACAACACCAGCTTTCGCTTTCTCATGTTTGAACACCCGGTCCACCGCTTCGAGGATCAACCTGCTGGAGCGGAAAGAATGAGAAAGTTCCACCTTCTCAAACTGCGAGCCTGCATCGCGGATACGGGCCTCGTACCATTGTTGCATCGCATCGAACTGTTCCGGCTGAGCGCCCTGGAATGAATAGATCGACTGTTTGCGGTCACCTACGGCAAACACCGTCCGAACGGTATCGGGCCGTGCACCGTCGCCGGCAAAGAACTCCTCTGTCAGTGCATTTATGATGTTCCATTGCTCGGGGCTTGTGTCTTGCGCCTCGTCCAGCAGAATGTGGTCGATGCCACCATCCAGCTTATACAACACCCAGGCCGCATCCGGCTTTTCTGACAATAAATCAACGGTTTGGTGCACAAGATCTTCAAAGTCATAGGCCGCATGTGCCACTTTCAAACGCTTGAAGGTCTTTATGGTTTCCTGGCCAAAGTGCACAAGCGCAACAGTGGCTTCCTTGATGGTAAGGGCGTTTATCTTGTCCAGCGTTACGCTTACAAGTCCTTTGAGCTCAAGCAGTGTTTCCAGGCATTCGGGATGGTCATTCGAGAAGCTGCCAGCTACCAGTTTACTGTCAGCCTTCAAACTGCCGCTTGCATTCGTCACAATTTTGCGGGCGAGTACCCAAACCTCTTTTGGGTCTGATGCGGCCAGCAATTGTTCTATCAGGCTGGCTTGCTCTGGGTTGACTTTACCCGTGCTTGTGGCCATCAAACTTGCAACTTCTTGCAGGGTATTGCTGTTCACGGCACCGGGAAGGGCGTCGATAATAGTGGTTTCAGTATCACCCGGGGCCACCCCGAACACCTGCTCGAGATCCGCTTCAAGGCGGGACAGTTCATTGCTGCCGCCATACCGCTGGAGAATCTTGCGGCCATGCTTGTTGAGGGTTTTCAGAAGATCCGGCAGCGAATGTTCGTTGGTAAACCGCATCAGTATGCTGACCGAGCGGCCGATATTTCCTTCACCCCGCACCAGCACCTCGGCGCGCGCGGCGTTCATCAGGTCGCGGCTGTCTTGCTCGCTCAATACCTTGAACCCAGGCACAACGCCTGCCTCGATTGGAAAGCGCTGCAACAAGCGCTCGCAAAAGGCATGAATGGTTTGCACCTTGAGGCCACCCGGTGTCTCAAGCGCCATGGTGAACAGGCGGCGCGCTTCTTCTACGCGAACGTCAGCGGCCTCGAATTGGCCGGTGTCCAAAAGGATGCGCTCTTTCAGGGCGGTGTCGTCAAGTGCAATCCAGCCAGAAAGCTTGTCGAACAGGCGGCTGGACATTTCTGCAGCTGCGGCCCGTGTATAGGTGAGACATAGAATCCGCTCGGGTTTCACGCCATTGAGCAGAAGCCGGATTACGCGTGAAACCAGAACGTGCGTCTTGCCAGCGCCGGCATTGGCAGGCACGAAGGCTGATTGTTCCGGGCGGGATGCCATCTCCTGAGGCCCGGCTGCCTCCATGTTCAATGCAGGTTTGTTCATTCGCCGCCGCCTTCATCGGTACCGGCCTCGGTACCAAGACCCCATTCGCGCCAGCGTGACAGATGGTCATAGTCTTCCTTGCGGTTCCATGCCTTTTCCCCGGATCTTGCCGGGAATCCTTGTTCAGGCTGGAGATACCCAGTGATGATATTGCGAACACCTTCAGCTGTAGCCTCAATTTCTTCGGCCAGGATGTAGCCAGGGTCCGTCGGACTTGCATTAATCTCACCGGCTGGTTCACCACCTGAAAGACGGATGTACATCAACTGTTCTGCCTCGCCTGCTGGGATACCTTCAAAGGCCCCCTTTTTCGCAAGCCAGCCTTCCACGAACAATTGTGGTTTGTACCCCGCGTTCTGCGCAATCATATCCTTGCTTTTGAACAGCCTTGTCATTTTGGCCTCGCCCGTCTTGTAATCGATGATGCGCAGGCCCCCCGATCTCAGGACATCGATGCGGTCGGCGCGGGCGGTGATTGTGATGTCCCTTTCGGCCCACGTGACCGCATAGGTGGCAGTTCTTTCGGTGTGCTGGCTTATGACGTTCTGGCGCAACTCTGCTTCCGCCTCGCAGAACCAGTCGATCATGCGTGCAGCCTGCGGCAGCCACAGCGCACGCAAGGCTTCATCCGGCGCATAGTCGGCAATGATGTCATCGGCAATTGCCAGCATCAGGTCTCGCGCGTCAGCAGGCATGGGTCCGGGATGGCTGCTGCTGAACACCTCCACCACCTTGTGCACGAACTGGCCCCGCTCTGCCGCGCCGGGTTCGGTGTTGAGTGTTTCAAGCGGTTTCAGCTTGAGGACGGCTTCAGCAAACACTGCATAGGGGTCCTCTATAAGCTTGCCGATGCGGGTGACCGAGTAGTGGGCCGGGCGCGCATCTGGAGGCGGCACAGGAACCGGCTGCAGGGCTGGTGCAGGCTTGAGTCCTGCTGGCATGTCTTCGTGCCAGTCCAGCCCCATTGCCCATCCCGCCCAATTCATGCCTTCACGTGGCTTCAGAGCGTCCTTCAGCCCTGCCGCTTCCAGCACGGCCCGCAACCGTAATAACCAGCGCGATGGTACAGTGGGAGTGCCACCTGATTTGCGGGCCCAAGTCAGGTAAACCTGTTCGGCGCTCAAGCCTTGCACGAAGTCATGCGCGGCCAGGCCCAGCCGGCGTTCAGGCATCGGCAGCCTGGCAAGCGCGTACTGCGGCCGCGACAGCCATGCACCCGGGTCCATGTCGCCGGGCCATATTCCTTCGTTCAACCCTCCGAGGATGACAACTTCGCTTTGTACCAGCCGCGCTTCCAGCAGACCGAGTATCTTCAACTTCGGATGCAACGGATAGCGTCTGCGCACTGGCACCGACGCCAGTACACTGGACATGAAATCGCGATAGTCACGAAATGACATCTTTGGTGCAGACGCGGCATGGTCCAGCACTTCGCGCAAGGTCTCCGACAGGCTGGTGCCCGCTTCACCGGCCCACAATTGTTGTGGGCTGGTGGAGTTGCCAGCGCTTATTGCTTCGGCAGCTGCTATGTGTGCGGTAAGCAGCTGTTCCAGCGGCGCGGGCGTGCCGTTCTGGGCCAATTCTGAAAGCGGCTTCAGTCGCTGTTCGATTTCCGCAGCAAACGCTTCCATTTGCAGCCAGTCATCGTCCGTCAATGCTCTAACTGTTGCGTGGACGTAGTCTTCGCTGGCCCGAACCTTTGCAAGCCGGACGCGCTCTTTCAGACCGTTCAACTTGTGCGCGCCATGCATTTGGCGCAGCAGTGCAATCTCCAGTTTCCGGGCCAATGGCAGGGTCTTCTGATCCAACAGAAGTTCATTACTTGTGAGGATGTGGCCAAGCAGGGCGACAATATGGTGCGGCCGGGCATCCGGGGCACAAACATCACTAACCAGCCGGAAGAAGATTCCTGGTGCAAGCCCTGACAGGGGTTCACCGGCGCTATCATCCACATGGATGTTCCAGCGCAACAGTTCTGATGATACGCGCCTGGCCAGCTGCCTGTCCGGTGTGATCAGCGAGCATGGCCGGTTCTCGTCAAGCGTTTTGCGCATGACCATGGCGATCATGCTTGCCTGTTCACGCGTCTCCGGACAAACCAGTTCCGTAATGCCTTGGGTTGCCTTCTGGAAGGTTTCGTGCAGGCCTGCCAGTTCACGCCATTTGCCCGTTGTCTCACTTGGGCGCATCGCCTCAAGCGCCAGGCGTGACCTGGCGGCTGCACTTTCCGAAACTGTCACTCCCGGCAGCAGAGCCACATCCTCACGTTCTGCCTGCATCGCTGCCAGCAGTTCCTTCATGCCGAACTGAGGGTGCTGCTCGCTAATCTTGTTCCAGCTTTCGTCGTCGAGCGCTTGATCGAGCCCTGGCAGCACCACAGCCCCCAAGGGCAGGTGCGCAATGGTTGCCAGAAGTCTGGATGTTGCGGGGATGGAGCCTGTGGAACCCGCAGCTATGATCGGAGCTGTGGGTGGGTTTTTCCGGAGCCTGTCTGCCTCCAGCGAAAGCAGTGCTGAGCGTCTGGCTTGCGGCCCCATGATCCCGGCACTTTCAAGCGCTGCCGGATATTCCCTGACGATGATTGACAGGAAATCAAGTGCTTCCGAGCGGTGCCTGGGCATGTCGTCATCGCTCGCAAGTCTCTCGGGTAATTCTGCAAGAGTGATTTCACCGGTCTCGAGACTATCGATCAACTGCAGCAGAGAACGCGCCATCTGCAGCGCATGAAATGTACTGTCAATGAGTGACTGTGCAGCGAGGCCAGCGGGCTCCTTTCTGGCCCAGTCCTGGACAATTTTCGACATCAGAAATTGCCGCTGCAGGTCGGAAGCGGCTGGTTTCAGGGCAAGCTCAGCCGTACCTGACGGCCCCCAGCTTCCGGTGATGTTGATCTCGTCCTCATCGGTATCACCGAGGGCACGTATATTTGGCAATAGGCGTGCAGTGCTGCCATCTGCAGCCAGGAAAGCCTCTCGGCATGCGCGCACCGCGCGCCTAGTGGGCAGCAGTATCGTCCAGTTAGTCAGGGATTCAGCCTGCGCAGAGGTAGTCAACTCGTTGAACATCCGGCCTTCCAGAACTGCCTTTACCAGTGCGTTCAGAAATGGAGTGCCAGCCGGTACCGTGAACAGGCCTGGGCGGCGGCTGGCGCTCATCCTCTTGCCAGTTCAGCCAGCTTGGCTTCTGCATCACGAATTGCTTCCGGTGTGCCGACATGCAGCCACCAATAATCGTGCAGCAGGCCGTACAGGCGGCCAGTCTTGATCGCATTGTTCCACAGGAGGTTCATGGAAAACGGCTTGGCCTCGTATCCGTCAAACAGACGTGGATGTACCATGTAGGCACCGGCATAGATCGCCTGGGCTGTCTCAGTACTTCGTCTTGTCAATTGTCCGCATGGGCCAATGTCAAAGTCGCCGGGACCATCAAAACCCGTTGAACAGGTCTTGTCAGCAAGCAGCAACAGGCAGTCCATACGCTCACCGTTCCACGCACAAGCCATTCGCTCCAATGCCGGCTTCGGCCCGTCAACCCAGAACGAATCCGAATTCAAAACGAAGAATGGATCATGCCCCAGCAATGGCAGGGCCTTGGCCACGCCTCCGCCTGTGTCGAGCAATTCATGGGTTTCGTCCTGCACGAGGAGTTCCAGGTCGGTCCGTGTTTGCGCCCAGGCTTCAATCTGGTCAGGCAGGTAATGTTTGTTCACGACCATGGATTGCACACCCGCGAGCGCCAGTGCGTCGGCACCACGATCAATCAGCGTTCGCCCTGCTACCTCTATCAGTGGCTTAGGGCGGGCAAGCGTTAACGGCCTCATTCGCGTTCCCAGGCCAGCCGCCAGCATCATTGCCGAATGCACTTTCATTGCCCTGCCTCCTTGCGTTTGGAATATGGCAGATGCTCATTGAACCAGCCGCGCAGGCTGGCAAGTGCCTGATGGCTCAGGTTCTGTTCCAGCACCGCACTAGTGCGCGGCAGGAACTTCAAATATCCAGGCTTGTCATCACGGACACACAGCCGGGCAAATATGCCCAGTATCTTGGTGGCCCGTTGCGCGCCAAGTATGGCATAGGCGGCACTAAAAGCCGCCTTGTCAAACCCGGGCTCCTCCATTTCGCGTGCAGCTGCATAGAAGTCGAAATAGTCTTGTGCAACTTCAGCCGGAATTGTGACACGCACATCCTGCAACAGTGAAGCAAGATCGTATGCGGGGTGGCCAAGGACGCAGTCCTGCGTATCAATCAACCCAATCCTCCGGTCCCCCTCCCGTTGCGGAAGCCAGAACAGGTTGTCGACGTGAAAGTCACGCAACACCCAGACATCACGGTTGGCTGCAATAGGTTCCAGCGTCCTGCGCCAGGCGTTCAGAAAGTCCTGCCGGATGGCTTCATCCGGCTTGCCGCCGGCAAGCAGCGGCCAGTACCAGTCGAGACATAGCTCAACCTCTATCAGCAGGGCTTCCATATCGTAGGGTTTGAGATCATAGGTCTCGCCTGATTTGAGTTTGACATGCTTGGGCCATTGCTGAACCGGCATGCCTGAAAGCATCGTGACAGCAGCAGTCAACGCATCTGCAAATGCCTCTTGGTCGCCTAGAAGTGATTTGAAGCTGCCCGTTCCGAAATCCTCGATTACGGCCAGACCAGCGTCAACATCTATGGCGTGTATTATGGGCGCTGATAGCCCCAGGTTTTGCAGACCTGTGTTTATGGCTTCAACCGCGCGAATGTCCTCGGCAAGGTTTGCAATGCGACTGTATGGCAGGCCGTTGCGGACCGCAGGTCCGTCCGGGCGTGACGGCATGTCCATGAGCAGGCCGTTCAATCCGCCGGGTCCATTGCTCAGCCTTTCATAACGCCTGCTTGATGCATCACCCGGCATCCGGTGTCTTTGCGCCTTGCTCCAGCCCGCCTTTGCCAGCAGCGAGTTGATGTCGGCGATGCGTTGCAAGCGTTCCTGCCAGCTTCCATCCAGATCTTGCAGGACTGCCTCGCGGCCACTGCCTGCTTCTGACAAATGGACCCGCACCCCCCCTGAAGGCAGCAGGTTTGCGGCATTCTCGGGCCATTCCACCAATACGACTGCCGTCTCAAGTGCGTCATTCAGGCCCAGTTCGAGAACTTCCTCGGCATCCTCAATGCGATACAGATCTGCATGCAGCACATTGGGTGTCACATCGGAATATTCCTGTACAAGTGTGAATGTCGGACTGGGAACCTCAAGCGCCGGGTCGTCCGCCAGCGTACGGATCAGCGCGCGCGCCAATGTAGTCTTGCCGGCACCCAGATCGCCTTCCAGCAGGATCAGATCACCCACCCTGACGAACATCGCCAGGCTTTCAGCAAGCTTCTCGGTTGCGCCAGCATCGACCAGCGCCAGGCAATGGGTTTCCTTCACTTCGGGTGGACTACCTTCCGCCATCTTGGTCAACTCCCGGCAGCCTGCCTTTGTGCGTCCCTCGGAGCAACCTCAGCACTGCTGATTACGGTAGTCTTTCTCTCAGCCGGGCCACGGCTTGGAAGGCGGCAAATCACGGTGGTGCCTTCGCCAAGTTTTGACATCAGCCTTACAGCTCCGCCGTGAAGTTCCACAAAGCTCTTTACCAGCGCCAGTCCCAGTCCGGGGCCTCGATGCCCGCCAGCTGCAGGTCTGGAATTGAACCTCTCAAATGCGGTTTTCTGAAAATCAGGGTCCATTCCGCGCCCATTGTCTGCCACCCACAGCAATACATCGTCCTTGTCGCGGCGTGCGCCCATACGGACCGTTGCCCCGGACGTGGAGAACCCGATTGCATTCGACAGCAGGTGCCCCAGTGTCTGATGTAGCCGCCTGCTATCCGCAATTATTGTTCCGGAATCTTCGGTGATCTCAATGCTCAGCGTCAGGTCGCGTTCCTCTATCCGGTTTTCGAATGAACTGGCCACATTCGACATGAGATCTTCAACCCTGATTTCCTCGACACGAAGCTCCATGGCACCCGCGTCGATTGTGGTCAGATCGAGTATGGCGTCGATGACTGTGAGCAGATCATTGGATGACGCCTGGATATCCTTGATGTATTCCGCTTGCTTGGGTGCAAGATCGCCGGCGATGCCTGTTGCCAGCATGGAAGAGAACCCGAGAATCGAGTTCAGCGGAGTGCGCAATTCATACGACACATTCGACATGAAGCCGGTCTTGAGGCGATCCGCCGCTTCAAGTGCATCGTTGCGTTCGCGCAGTGCACGCTCAATACCGGAACTGGCGGTCACATCGACATAGGTGATCAGCGTGTTGCCGTCCGGCAGCGGCACGACGTTGTAGTCCAGCACCATGCCATCGGGTCGCACCAGTCTGTCGGCCAGGGGTCGACGGCTTTGCGACAACGAAGTGACAGCAAGCTTCACCTCGTCCCACATGTCCTGGTCAGGCAGAAGCTTCTTGCAAAGCCCGAAGACCTCCACCACGTGTGGCCGTGATTCGAGGAAGGTTTCGTCAAGTTGCCAGAACCGGCTGAACGTGGGATTGAACAGACGCAAGCACCCGTCGGTACCAAACAGCGCAAGCCCCTCGTGTATGTTGTCGATCGTCTCGCGCTGCACCCCGATCAACTCATTGTAGCGGCTCTCCAGCTGTATTTTTTCCGACACGTCTTCATAAAGTACCGAGACTTCTCCTGAACGCGGTTGCTCGGAAACAACCCTCAGCGACCGGCCATCAGGCAGGTGCCAAAGCTCTTCCGGCGTGTCCATGCGCCCGTAAGAAGCCAACTGCTCTGTTTTCCAGGTGCGATAGTTTGCCTGTTCTGGAAGCTTTCGCTCTTCCCGTAGGCGGTCGAGAATTTCGCCGTGGCTGGGGCAGCTATCGAGCCACTTCGGGTCCATGTCCCACAACTCGGCGAAAGCGGAGTTGTAAAAGGTTAGCTTCTGATCAGAACTGAACGTTGCAATTGCTGCAGTAATCTTGTTGAGCGTGCTGGCGTGTGACCGGGTTTGCCGCTCCAGCTCCTTGCGGGTGTTTTCAAGCGCTGTCATGTCGAGTGCGAAGCTGGCAACATGCTTGCCAAATTTCACCTGGATCAATTCGAGCATCCGCTTTGAGCCGCCAACCACGGCTGTGCCTGAAAACACCTGGCGGCTGCTGTCCCCAGGCCGATTAACCTGCGTCATGGCATCGGTATCCACAATGGATATATTGCGCGCAAGGACTTCGTCTATGTCGGGCTGTTCAACTGCACTCAGGTAGCTGTCGTTAACCCATAGCAGGTCGCCATTGCTGTCTCGCAGGAAGATAGGAAATGGCGCCTTGTCCAGTATCGCGCTCAAACGTTCAACCTGTTGACCCAGCCTGCGTGCATCCAGCAGCAATTCCTTTGTATCGCGCCGCTCACCTGACAACGGCCTGATGCGCATGGTCGCCACGCCGCCGGCAGCGCGGCCGTCGGCCTCAATCAGTTCACCGCCAGTTGTCTTCAGTGCAATGTTGAAGGGAGATCCGGTTGAACGCAGTGTGTCGATGCAAGCCTGTACTGTCCTGATCGATTCTTCATCGAGCCATTTCGAAAAGTCTTTGGTCTCATCTGGCTTAACATCCAAGTTGATCGTGCCATGAAGACTTCCGGCCACCGCATCCGGTACGTCATTGGCCGTACGCCAGATGAACAGCAGGCTTGGTTCAGCATTGATGATGGCTTGGGCCTCGCTCAGGTCTCCTTCAAGCAGCCCAATGCGCTCTTCTGCAGAGCTTTTGCCGTTGCTCATGCGCCGCACCGCGATCAGGGCCCAGATAATGACTATCGCTGAAAGTAGTAACGTGGCTGCTGCATAGGAGCTGTCGCCAGCCAGCCCGAGCGGAGCTTCCGCATGCGCCGTGCTGGCGGCAGCGCAAAAAACAATCGCAGCTGCTGGCGCGCTGCCACAGGTTAGCAATCTGCCGGAGGATGTAAGCATGCCTCGCAAAAGTATTCTGGCCCCTGAAAAGCGAGTTTCCGTCCCAACGCGCTACTCAACAAACCCTGGTTTAGCCCGTTCAAACCCCGGCAGCGAAGCAAATCGCGAATCACCGGAAACAAAGCCCATCTTGTTATAGCTTCTCTGCACCAAAAAGCACACCGCCCGGCAGCAGTCCTTATCAGCCAGGCGGTAAAAATACCATGATTTGATGCGGCTTGCCCGTCTAGTAGCGATAGGTGTCGGGTTTGAACGGGCCTTCCGGCTTGACGCCGATATAGTCCGCCTGCTCCTTGGAAAGCTTGGTCAGCTTTGCCCCTACCTTTGCCAAATGCAGCATGGCCACTTTCTCATCCAGGTGTTTTGGCAGCACGTAGACCGAGTTCTTGTATTCTTCACCCTTGGTCCACAGCTCTATCTGGGCCAGTGTCTGGTTGGCGAACGAAGCAGACATCACAAATGATGGATGGCCTGTCGCATTGCCGAGGTTCACCAGCCTGCCTTCCGACAACAGGATCATGCGATTGCCACCTGGAAACTCGATCATGTCGACTTGTGGCTTGATGTTGGTCCACTTGAAGTTTTTCAGCCCTGCCACCTGAATCTCATTGTCGAAGTGTCCGATATTGCAGACGATCGCCATGTCCTTGACCCGACGCATCTGCTCGACAGTAAGAATGTCCTTGTTGCCTGTTGCCGTCACGACGACATCGGCACGTTCAATGTCCTCATCCAGTGTAACAACCTCAAAGCCATCCATCGCAGCCTGCAGCGCACAGATCGGGTCTACCTCGGTCACCATGACGCGCGCACCGGCACCTGCAAGCGATTGTGCTGATCCCTTACCCACATCACCGTAGCCTGCAACAATGGCAACCTTGCCGGCGAGCATGACATCGGTGCCGCGCCTGATGGCATCGACCAGCGATTCCCGGCAACCATACTTGTTGTCGAACTTCGACTTGGTAACGCTGTCGTTGACGTTGATGGCTGGAAACGGAAGTTCGCCCTTTTTTTCGAGTTCATAAAGGCGGTGCACGCCGGTGGTCGTTTCTTCTGACACACCCTTGATTGCTGCCCGCGCCCTGGTGAAGAACCCTGGATCACGCTCCATGCGCCTTTTGATGGTCGCAAAGAAGATTTCCTCTTCCTCGTTTCCGGGGTTTGCCAGCACGGAAATATCTTTTTCGGCCTTGGCCCCGACCAGGATGTACATGGTGGCATCGCCGCCATCATCCAGAATCATGTTGGCAGTTTCACCATTTGGCCAGTCAAAGATCTTGTCGGCGAAGTCCCAGTATTCCTGCAGGGTTTCGCCCTTGTGGGCAAACACCGGAATGCCCGCGGCGGCTATGGCTGCAGCGGCGTGATCCTGCGTGGAAAAAATGTTGCACGACGCCCAGCGCACTTCCGCGCCAAGCGCGACAAGGGTTTCAATCAGAACTGCTGTCTGGATAGTCATGTGCAGCGAGCCGGCGATACGCGCACCTTTGAGTGGTTGAGCATTGTCATACTCTTGGCGCACAGCCATCAGGCCGGGCATTTCTACCTCGGCAATGTCGATTTCCTTGCGGCCAAAATCGGCCAGCGAAATGTCAGCTACGGCATAGTCACTAAATGCGGTCATGAGCTCGCGGGTCCTTGCAGGTATGGAATTGTTTCGGCGGTCTATAACAGGCTGCAAGGCCACCTGCAACAATCACATAAACAATTCTTTATATTACTTGTTTGAACTGTCTTCGTCGCGGTCTTCGCCAAATCGGTCTTCCAGCAGGGTCTCGATGGCCTGCATTGCAGCTTCCGCATCTGGTCCCTCGGCTGATATCGCTAGTTCAGCACCTGTGCTTGCAGCCAGCATCATCAGCCCCAGAATGGAGCTGCCTGGCACACTCTGGCCATCGTACGAAACGTTGACATTGGCATCGAACTGCTCGACGCATTTGACGAACTTTGCTGATGCCCTCGCATGAAGGCCGCGCCGATTGGTAATTGTAAGTTGCCTGATCAGGGTCATCTGCCAAGAAGGCTGCTTGCGAGGTTTATGTATTTGCGCCCTGCTTTTTGAGCTTCCTGCGCTGCTTCATGCAATGGCAATGTTGTGCGTACGCTGGCCAGCTTGATCAGGGCAGGCAGGTTCATGCCGGCAAGCACTTCAACTTCACCGTCATCCATCGCCGAGATTGCCAGGTTGGACGGCGTGCCGCCGAACATGTCAGTCAGCACTATCACTCCGCTGCCGCTTTCCACCTTGTGGATTGCTTTCAGGATGTCATTGCGGCGCTCATCACCATTGTCGTCGGGGCCGATGCCGATGACCTCCACGTCTTGTTGCGGCCCAACCACATGTTCCATGGCCCTGGCGAATTCTTCGGCCAGCTTGCCATGCGAAACCAGAACCAAACCAATCATGAAGCAGACGCTCGCTTGTTGTTGAGTGAGCCAGCATGGCAGCTGGTGAAGTCGCAGTAGATTAACGTTTCGCGGGCTGTCTGCAAGCCCAGACACCTAGTGTTTCACAGTCGAATTTCGACGTCCCCGCACTGAACCTGGACGAGCAAACGGACCACCGCCGGCGCAAACGGGCTGGCAAAGTCACAATGGTACAAGGGCAAGTCAACGCCACAAATGCAGATTTGTGAAGATGGTGGTAGACGCTCGGCGCCAGGTCCCGGAGAGTGCTGGACCACAAACTCGGCAAATGCAGTTTCGTGTTCCTTCCCCGGAAGCTTGAAGATCCCCGTTCCCCTGACCTCAAGCAGCCCGGCAATCATTGCAGGGGCCGACACGAGAAGCCTGTTGTCTTCGGCACAAGCAATGGACTGATCATCGGCGACAAGCCGTGCCGTCAGCAGGCCGCTGCCGCCGGCACCATATCCCGGCTCGTCAACAAGGCGCAGTGCCAGCGAGGACTTCCCGCTGCCGGGTGGTCCAAGCAATAGAACGCCGCAGCGCATGTTGCTGCAAACCAATTCCACACAAGTTGCGTGGATGTTCTGTACTTTCGGTGCGGGAACCGCAGCATGCGGGCCAGGCGGCATGGCTCAGGCTCTGCTGCGTTTGGAGAATTGGGCAGATGCTCCCCTCACAGGTAACCGCACCGTGAAACAGGCGCCGATCCGGGGTGGTTCATTTTCACTGCCGTCGGCCTTGCCGTATCTGTTGCTGGCCCTGATGGTTCCGTGATGAGCCTCGACGATCTGTCGTGAGATCGACAGGCCCAGCCCGGAATTCTTGCCGAAGGAGTTCTCCGGCCTGTCCGTGTAGAAACGCTCGAATACTCGCTCAAGATTTGCCGGGGGTATACCCGGCCCGTTATCTTCGATGGTGAACTCAACAGCAGACATCCTGCGCCGCAACGTAACCGCCACAACATCATCTGCTTGCGAGAAGGACACGGCATTGGCGATGAGGTTGCGAGTGACCTGACCCAACCGGTTATCATGACCGCGCACCACAAATGCACCTTTGGCTGGTATGCCTGCTGGCGAGGGCTCTATCTTCAGGACCACTTTCGGATGGCGCTCCTGTCTTGTTTCGTTAGCCAGATTGACAAAGGTCTCAAGCAATTTCTGCAAGTCCACTGGCCCCGCATCACTGCGGGCAAGTTCAGCATCGAGCCGCGATGCGTCAGAAATATCCGAAATCAGCCGGTCAAGCCGCTTGACGTCGTCTTTGACGATTGCGACCAGACGGTCGCGTTGTTCCGGTGTTCTGGCATAGCCGATCGTTTCAACCGCCGAACGCAGCGACGTCAGCGGGTTTTTCAGCTCATGGGCCACATCTGCTGCGAATGCCTCAATGGCTTCAATACGATTGTAAAGCGAGCTTGTCATTTCCCGAAGTGAAGCCGACAGGTGGCCGATTTCGTCTCGCCTGTTGGAAAAATCCGGGATCTCGACACGTTTGGCGCCGCCTGCACTTACAGCCGCGGCCGCCCCAGAGAGCCGCCGGATAGGTTCGGCAATGTGTCCAGCCATAAGCAGCGACAACATCACCGTCACCAGTGCGGTGAACAGGAAAATGAACAAGATGATGCGCATGTCTTCGCGCAATACAGAGTCAATCTCGCCACCGGGAGTGGTCAGCACAAGCGCACCCTGGATGGCCCGGAACCGCTGTACGGGCACGGCCACGGCAACGATGATTTCCTTGTCCTTGTTTACTCGGACAACGGAAACCGAAGCCCCGTTCAAAGCTGCTCGGATTTCCTCGAATTCAGCCCCGTTGTTCACGGTGTACTCAATCTGCTCGCGATAGCCGATGGCGAAGAACTGTTCGTTGAACCAGTCCCAAAGCTTGTCGATCACACCCTCTTCAGCTTTCCCATCGCGAGGTGGAAGGTTGATGCGCAGCACCTCGCCCCTGCCGTAGAAATAACGGCTATCAACAATCATTGCTCCGTCGCGATCAAACAGATGGGCACGCAGATCGGTGTTCGAAACCAGCCGGCGAAGTACAGGGCCTGCCCGGTCCGGGTTGATGAGGAAGTCGGTTCGCACCGGCTGACCCGCACCGGCGGCAGCGGGATTAAGCTGCTGTTCGATCAGTTTCTCCGGGTCAATGATCAATTGATCGGTTTCTACGGAGACGGAGGAGCCGATAGCCGCTGCCATGATTTGCGCCTGGGTCATCAAGCTCTGTACCCGGCTGTCAATCAGGCTTTTGCGGCTCTGATTGAAAAACATGATGCCCAGCACAAGAATAATAAGCCCGATCAGATTGATGATCAGAATCCGGCTGGTCAGGTGTGCCGGCGCAAATCGGTGCCACCAGGCTGCTGCAGGGGTGAAGTCGGCCTCTTCTGCGCCCGCATCGCCGGATTTCACGGCCGCGGGTGTGTTCCTAATGTCCGTGTGGACAGTCATTTCGCCGTCCCTGTTGTCGCCATCAACGGCCGAGCCTGTCTTGCTCGCAGGCTAAAGGCCATATCTGCAAGCATAGCACAATTGTGATCACATTTCGCGAAAGCGGTACCCGACCCCATAAAGTGTCTCGATGGCATCGAAGTCGTCATCAACAACCTTGAATTTCTTGCGCAAACGCTTGATGTGACTGTCGATGGTTCGGTCATCCACGTAAACCTGGTCGTCATAGGCCGCGTCCATGAGGGAATCACGACTCTTTACAATGCCGGGGCGTTGCGCCAGCGCCTGAAGGATAAGAAACTCGGTCACGGTCAGTGTCACAGACTTGCCGTCCCATGTGCTGGAATGCCTGTCGGGATCCATAACCAGTCTGCCGCGTTCGATGATCTTGCTGGCCTCGCCTGGCACTTCGGTGCCCTCGCGGTTCTGTGCACGTCTGAGCACAGCCTTGACACGTTCAACCAGCAGGCGCTGGGAGAAAGGTTTCCGGATAAAGTCGTCCGCGCCCATTTTCAGGCCGAACAGCTCATCGATCTCTTCGTCCTTCGAAGTCAGGAAGATCACCGGCAAGTCAGATTTCTGGCGCAGCCGGCGCAGCAGTTCCATTCCGTCCATGCGTGGCATCTTGATGTCAAAGATGGCCATATCTGGCGGTGTGTCCTCAAGGCCCTGAAGCGCAGCAACGCCATCGGTATAGGTATTGGTGCTGTAGCCTTCGGCTTCCAGTGCCATGGACACGGAAGTCAGGATATGCCGGTCGTCATCAACGAGCGCAATTGTTGGCATGCGTTTTCCCAATGTATTGTCTCCGTCCTGACGTCGAGCCGTAATCCCGGAACTGGCGCAAATTGTGGCAAAGCTTTTTCCGGTTTACCCGAAGGCAATCCAAAGGCTGAATATGGGGCTTCACACGCTGCTTAACAAGATGCCAGCCACAACTTGCCATCTGCAGTTGTTCAACATGTTGATGATATAGGACATTTGGTTACTTGAAGTTTGAGGCTGGATTGTACTATCAAAACATCTATGGGGTCCAGCGCAGGGCGAAACGCCGCGATACTGCTGCCCGTTCATCAGTCAAAAGCGAGAAAAATTGTGTTGATGCTACAGATTGGCTAGTCGGGTGGCGCAAACCCACAGCCAGCGCAGTAATCGATACCCAGACAGGAGCAGCGCCTTGCAGCACAACGGCCACTTCAATCCAGACTTCCCTATTGAGACCACCGGCATAAAATCACCCGGCGAAGTCCACTATAATTTGAACGCTGCGCAACTCTACGAGATGTCGGTGAAACTCGGTGAGGGCATGGTTTCCGATTCCGGTGCACTTGCAGTAGTGACGGGCAAGCACACTGGCCGGTCTGCCCAGGACAAGTTCATCGTACGTGACGCGAACACTGAAGCAAACATCTGGTGGGACAACAACAAGGGTTTGTCACCGGAGCATTTCGCTACACTGAAGGCTGATTTTCTCGACCACGCAAATAACAGGCGCCTGTTCGTGCAGGACCTGTTTGGTGGCGCGGATCCGGAACACCGCATCAAGGTGCGCGTAGTAACCCAATTTGCCTGGCACGCCCTGTTTATCCGCTACCTGTTGCGCCGTCCGTCGCGCGAGGAGGTGATGAGCTTTGCGCCTGAACTGACCATCATCAACCAACCCAGCTTCAAGGCTGATCCGGCCAGGCACGGCTCACGGACCGAAACCATCATTGCCGTCAATCTGACTGAAAAACTCGTACTCATCGGTGACAGCGAATATGCCGGTGAAACCAAAAAGTCGGTGTTCGGGACACTCAACTACTTCCTGCCGGATAAGGGGATCATGCCGATGCACTGCTCGGCCAATGCTGGAAATGATGGCACATCAGCGCTGTTCTTCGGTCTGTCCGGCACTGGCAAGACCACCTTGTCATCGGATGCGTCACGTACTCTGGTTGGCGATGATGAGCATGGCTGGTCGCCCAACGGCATTTTCAACTTTGAAGGCGGTTGCTACGCCAAGACGATCAACCTTTCTGCCGAAGCGGAGCCGGAAATCTATTCTACGACTCAGCGCTGGGGCTCGATCCTGGAAAACGTCAAGGTTGACCCTGACACCCGCACGCCGGACTTCGATGATATTTCATTGACTGAAAACGGCCGCGTTGCCTACCCGATGCACTATATCCCCAACGCATCTGACACAGGCATGGCGCCGCATCCCAAGAATGTCATCATGCTGACTGCCGATGCGTCCGGTGTCATGCCGCCAATCGCGCGGTTGAACCCGCATCAGGCTATGTACCATTTCCTGTCCGGTTACACCGCCAAGGTGGCTGGAACCGAAAAGGGCGTGAAGGGGACAGTCGCGACATTCTCGACCTGTTTTGGTGCGCCGTTCATGCCGCGCCATCCGAGTGTGTATGGCAACTTGCTCAAACAGCTTATTGCCGAACACGGGGCAACATGCTGGCTGGTTAACACGGGTTGGACTGGTGGTCCTTATGGTGAAGGCCACCGTATGCCGATCAAGGCAACCCGTGCCTTGTTGGCGGCCGCTCTGGACGGCAGCCTCAACAATGTGCCCATGCGAATTGATCCGAATTTCGGATTTGAGGTTCCCAAGAGTGTCAATGGAGTGGATGGCGCCATCCTGAACCCGCGCACAACCTGGGCCGATCCTCAAGCCTATGACGCCAAGGCGGGTGAACTTGTCGACATGTTTGTCAGCAACTTCGAGAAGTTTGCAACTCACGTGGACAGTGAAGTTATAGCTGCTGCGCCGGCGGTGCGCGACGCGGCCGAGTGAACCAAATCAAGAACTTTTAATTGCGCGCCAGTTACACAGGTTCGTGACTGGCGCAAATTTTTTGTGCTTCCGGCTTGGTAATTGGTTGTTCAAACAACAAGCACCAGTGCTTGCCCTTTACATCTGCCGGCGCGCCGCCTTCTCGAAAGTACCTGCAACTTGCACAAGCACCGAAAGTGGGTAGCGCCTTTGGCTTCAGCATCTTGTTGACCAGTTTTTCTGTTGCCAATGAAAACCGTTGACGCAGTTTGGGCTTCATGCCTTCGAGTAAGGAAGCCAGGTCCGCCCAAGGATCCTGCTCGAGCTTTTCAGTACCTTGCGGGGTTAATGACAGGACTACCGATCGGGCCTCTCCGGGGCGCGGTGCCTTGCTGATCAAGCCTTTGCGTTCCAGCGCAATCAGCGTTTGCGATATTGTTCCCTTGGTGGCGGCTAGATAGCGGGTCAGCGCTGCAGGGGAATTCGAGAACCGGTTGCAACGGCTGAGGTAACGCAACGCCTCCCACTGTGCCGGGTTCAGATCAGAGCTGTGTTCCCCTGATCGCACCAGGCGAGCCAGTCGCTCCAACTGGATGATCGTGTCCTGCACTGGGCTGTCAGAAGTCATCGTATATGCACCTGGGTTTCGCTTGGCGAACACTAGGGAACTCGACCGTCACAATCAAATTTCATCCTCAAACAAGTCAGTGTGCTTCATCCCAATTGTCTGCGGCGCGCGCGTCTACCTGCACCGGCACCGAGAACGCAACTGCGGGCAGCGGTGCTTTCTCCATCACTTCGCACGCCAGCTTGATGGTGGATATTGCTTGTGCTTCAGGCACTTCGAAGATGAGCTCATCGTGCACCTGAAGCAGCATTTTCGCGCTCAATCCTGCGTCTGCAATGGCGGCCGGCATGCGTATCATGGCGCGGCGGATGATGTCGGCAGCAGAGCCCTGAATAGGTGCATTGATTGCCGCGCGCTCCTGAAATGCGCGCTCCGAGGGGTTCGGTGACTTGATGCGCGGAAAGTGCATCCTGCGGCCAAACACAGTCTCGACATAGCCATTGGCCCGGCAGAATGCCTTGGTTGATTCCATATATTCCTTGATGCCGGGAAAGCGCTCGAAATAGGTCTTGATGTACTGCCCTGCCTCTTCCCGCGAGATGGCCAGCTGGTTGGCGAGACCGAAAGCTGAAATCCCGTAAATGATGCCAAAGTTGATGGCCTTGGCCCGTCGGCGCACAGCCGGGTCCATACCTTCGATCGGTGTGTCAAACATCTCTGATGCTGTCATGGCGTGAATGTCGAGCCCATCTGCAAACGCTTTCTTCAACTGGGGAATGTCTGCAATTTGAGCCAGCACGCGCAGCTCGATCTGGCTGTAGTCTGCCGACACCAGCTTGTGACCGGGCGCTGCCACAAAGGCTGTGCGTATCTGTCTGCCTTCGGGTGTTCGCACCGGAATGTTCTGCAGGTTTGGCTCGGTTGACGACAGACGCCCGGTAGACGTGGCCGCCAACGAATACGAGGTATGCACGCGCTTTGTCTCGGGGTTGATATGGCCCGTCAGCGCATCGGTGTAGGTCGAGCGCAATTTGGTCAGTTGCCGCCATTCAAGCAGCTTGCCGGCCAACTCGACACCTTCTGCGGCCAGATCCTCCAGAACCTGCACATCAGTGCTCCATGCGCCGGTTGCAGTTTTCTTGCCGCCTGTCAGCCCCATCTTGCCGAACAGGACCTCGCCAAGTTGTTTGGGTGAACCCAGATTGAACGGTTCACCTGCCAATTTGTGCACTTGTGCTTCCAGCACCTCTGCTCCCTTGGCAAACTCTCCCGATAGCCGGGCCAGCACGGCGCGGTCCACAAGAATGCCTTCACGCTCCATTGCCGCCAACACTGGCACAAGCGGGCGTTCCAGCGTCTCATAAACCGTGGCGCGATGTTCCGTTGCCAGCCGTGGCTTCAGCACATGCCACAGCCTCAGGGTGATGTCGGCGTCCTCGGCGGCGTATTTCGTTGCCTCATCCAGCGGTACCAGGTCAAAAGTCACCTGGCTTTTGCCCGTACCTGCCACGTCCTTGAACTTGATTGGCACAAATCCAAGATGCTTTTCAGCCAGCTCGTCCATGCCATGACCATTGATGCCGGAATCCAGCGCATAGGACAGCAACATTGTGTCATCGATCGGCGCGACGGTTACTCCAAGGCGATGAAAAACAGTCAGGTCGTATTTCAGGTTCTGGCCAATTTTCAGAACACCGGGATGCTCAAGAACCGGTTTCAGGGCCGTCAGCACATCGCTTTCATTGAGCTGTTCAAGATCATTGCCACCAAAGTCCAGCCCTTCTGAGGCACGGTGTCCGGTCGGTATGTAACAGGCCTTGCCAGGTTCCACGCAAAGTGAAATGCCGGCCAATTTGGCCTGCATGTTGTCCAGCGATGTTGTTTCCGTGTCTACCGACACATGTCCGGCTTCGCGGATCATTTCTATCCATGCATTGAGCCGGGCCATGCTGGTGACACGTTCATAAGTTGCGTGATCAAGCGGTATGGCGCGCATAGCCTCTGCTGCGTTCGACGTTGGCGGCAGTCGGTTTTCAACAGGGTCGGGGGTGGCTGCCTTTACAGGATCAGCGGGCGCTCCCAGTTCATCCACCATATGTCCTTCCGGTGGCCATCCGGTGAACGTAACCTCAATCGGCTCTATGTCGGCGGCGTTGGCCTCAAGTTCGCCGGAGACGCGGCGGATCAGGGTGTTGAATTCCAGTGCTTTCAAGAAGCCGATCAAGGTCTTTGCCTCTGGTTCGACTACGCCGAAATCCTCCAGCGGGTGATCCACTGCGACATCTGTTTTCAAGATGACCAACTGCTTTGACATGCGGGCTTGATCAGCAAACTCAATCAACTTTTCGCGCCGTTTGGGTTGCTTTATTTCATCTGCGCGCAACAGCAATGTTTCAAGATCACCGTACTCTTCGATCAACTGCGCGCCGGTCTTTACTCCGATGCCCGGAACGCCGGGTATGTTGTCAACGCTGTCACCTGCCAGAGCCTGAACTTCGACGACCTTTTCAGGTGGCACCCCGAACTTTTCAATGACCTCGTCGCGGCCGATGGCCTTGTCTTTCATGGTGTCGAGCAGCTTTACCTGGTCTGTTACCAGTTGCATCAGGTCCTTGTCGGACGAGACGATGCGCACCGTCGCTCCGGCAGCTTCTGCCTGTGTTGCATAGGTTGCGATCAGATCATCGGCTTCATAGTTTTCCTGCTCGATACAGGCCACGTTGAAAGCGTGCGTCGCCTGCCGGATCAGACCGAACTGCGGCACCAGATCTTCGGGCGCGGGTGGTCGGTGCGCCTTGTAATCCGGATAGATTTCGTTGCGGAACGATTTTGAAGACTTGTCGAAAATCACTGCGATATGCGTAGGCTTGTCGTCGGCGGACATCTGCTTCAACAACTTGTGCAGCATGTTGCAGAAGCCCTGCACGGCCCCCACCGGGAGCCCGTCAGATTTTCGCGTGAGGGGTGGCAGCGCATGATATGCGCGAAAGATGTAGCCGGAGCCATCTATCAGATAGAGGTGGTCTCCGGCCTTTATCGGTCTTGTCTGGGCTGTGCTCATGAGGTGGGACTATGCCACCAGCATCAGCCGTTTGCTACATGCGCGGGAAGCTTTACACAGTCTTAGGCCGATGCTCCTGACAGACTTCCTGTCGCGTTTGCCGGCTTTCGCTGAACGAGACGTGCAAAAGCCGGGCGTTCAAACAAAAACCGGGCAGGTGTCCGCATGGCAATCCAGTGCAGGACAAGCGGGCCGACGACACCAGCCGTAGTGACAATGAGAGAGATGGTGCCGGCGTCTGCGATGATGCCCGTCTTGATCAGGAAGATGCGTGTTGCGGCCATGAACAGGAAGAACGCCAGGTACACCGGCAATGTGTTTTCACCACAATAACGCACCAGATTGAACCAGCTTACACGGCTCATCAGTTGCGCCACCGTGATAACTGCAGCGCAACCCGCCATGCCCAGCATGATTGACAGGCCCGGCAGGAAGGCTGTGCCAGCCTCCACCATCCAGTGATTGATAACCGCCCATGACGCTAGTGCGGCAAGCAGAGTTGAAGCCTCTAGTGATGCCACCCTTGCAGCATATGCCATGATGTACGGAGCCATCACATAGCCCGAATAGAAGTAGACGAAGCGATGTGCGCTTTCATCAACAGCTACCCATCCAGTGTTGACATGGGCCATTTCCAGCGCTGCTGCGACCGGCCAAACGATCCAGATTGGCACGTTTTTCAAGAGCTTTGCAGCGACAAAGAAGATGATGAGGACATAAATGAACCAAAGCGTGCCAAGCGGTTCGACCAGCGCAGTGAGCCAGTATTCTGGCAGGCCCGCCAGCCCGTTCGGCCCTTGCCAGCCTTTGAAAGCTGCCTGGATTGTCATCCACAGCACATAGAAGTATCCAAAATGCAGAACCTTGGTGTCAGCGTAAGAGCGCCAGGACCGGTCAATACGAGAGGCGAGAAAAAGCCCGGAAATCAGAAAAAAATCCGGCATCCGGAAAGGTCTGGCCCATGAAATGAATCCATCCACCCAGCTGCTTTGACCCATTGCCTCCTGAACGCCATAGGTAGAGTGCATCATCACAACAAGAACGATGCAGATACCCTTGGCATAGTCGACCCAGTCAATGCGAGACTGATCCAGCGATGTGGCCGTCATGGTTAACAAACCCTTTCAACGATGTCTCAGGATGGATTATCCCGGTTTCAATTGATCAGTACTGAGCATTTCTGATGCCAACCTGGGCTAAGTGCTGCATTTGCACGCTCACGAGTGTGTGAAACTTCACCAGCAGGTGCCGCGCCTTCGGGCCGTGAAGTGGTGCTATTCAATTTGCCGTTCTGGCCACCGGATTGGTCTTGCCAGCACCCGGGGCAATAGTGAGATAATGAGACTTCACCAATTGGGAGCAGTGCTATGAACCATCAGGCCAGCAAGAATGATTTCAGCGAGGTTATTGAAGCCGACCGTGCAAATGTCTGGCATCACCTGACCCAGCACAAGAAGTTCGAAACGGTTGACCCGCTTATCATCATTGAGGGCAAGGGCATGCGTGTTTGGAACACCGCAGGCCGCGAGCATCTTGATGCCGTATCGGGTGGTGTGTGGACAGTCAACGTTGGTTATGGCCGCGAAAGCATCGCTGATGCAGTGCGTGATCAATTGGTACAGCTCAACTATTTTGCCAATTCGGCGGGCTCAATTCCCGGCGCCTTGTTTGCCGAAAAGCTGATTGCAAAGATGCCCGGCATGAGCCGCGTCTATTATTCGAACTCAGGCTCCGAGGCCAACGAAAAGGCCTACAAGATTGTGCGCCAGATTTCGCACAACAAACACGGCGGCAAGAAAAGCAAGATCCTGTACCGCGACCGCGACTATCATGGCACCACCATCACTGCGTTGTCTTCGTGTGGCCAGAACCAGCGCCGGGACCAATACGGTCCGTTCACGCCAGGCTTTGTTGAAGTACCGCACTGCCTTGAGTACCGCTCGCAGTGGGGTGAGGTGGATGACTACGGCATTCGCGCGGCCAACGCCATCGAGGAAGTTATCCTGCGCGAAGGGCCCGACACTGTTGGCGGCCTCATTCTTGAGCCGGTCACAGCAGGCGGCGGTGTCATCGTGCCACCGAAGGGCTATTGGGATCGCGTTCAGGAAATTTGCAAGAAGCACGACATTCTGCTGATCATCGACGAAGTT
Organism: uncultured Alphaproteobacteria bacterium; assembly: GCA_963787895.1. Lineage (GTDB taxonomy): Bacteria > Pseudomonadota > Alphaproteobacteria > Rhizobiales > Aestuariivirgaceae > Anderseniella. Next base: position 592,721 of record CAWBEX010000008.1, read on the forward strand.
GTATGCGGTATGGGCCGTACCGGTACCTGGTTCGGCTATCAGCACTACGGCATCCAGCCTGACATTGTCACCATGGCCAAAGGCGTTGCCTCCGGCTATGCAGCCATCTCGTGCACCGTCACCACCGAAGCCGTATTCAATGAGTTCAAGGCAGACCCGTCTGATCCGATGAGCTACTTCCGCGACATTTCCACCTTTGGCGGTTGTGCGGCGGGCCCGGCGGCAGCGCTGGAGAACATGCGCATCCTGGAAGACGAGAAGTTGCTCGAAAACACCACGAAAATGGGCGAATACCTGCTTGGTGAATTCGACAAGCTGCAGGCCAAGCACAACATGGTTGGCCAGGTTCGCGGCAAGGGCCTGTTCTGCGGTATGGAGCTTGTTCAGGATCGTGACACTCGCGAGCCGATGCCTGAAACAGTTGTGCAGGCAATCGTGGCTGACTGTTTCGCCACTGACGCGGTGATTATCGGTGCTACAAACCGCTCACTTGGCGGGTTGAACAACACGCTGTGCTTCTCCCCAGCGCTTATCTGCACCAAGTCAGATCTTGATGAAGTTGTGGCTGCCGTTGACCGGGCAATGACCAAGGTTGAAGCTGTCTAGATATCTGCACAAGGTTCTGCAAAAATCATTGTGGCCACCTGTGCGTGCACGGGTGGCCTTTTTTGAAGTGCGCGCTTGATCTTCAATCACTTATGTGTAATTTCGCGGCCTGCGCTGGTGAGGTGGCCGAGTGGTTGAAGGCGCACGCCTGGAACGCGTGTGTGCGGGAAACCGTACCGAGGGTTCGAATCCCTCTCTCACCGCCATTCTTCCAAATTCTGTCTTGTCCAAAAGCGCTGCCATGCGCGTGTTTGCATTAACCCACAGACTTGCAGGCCTGCGAGCGTCCGAGGCGCACTATGGCGCCCGGTCAACCGCTTGAAGCGGCGGAGGCGATATGTATGCAACGCGCCCATCAATGCCCTGTCGGCCAATTCGAGCAGAATGTTTGTATGTGTGAGTCACATGCACCGGCATAATTCCAGCAACACTGAAACCAGTCGTCACCTGCCGGTTCTGTCCGACAGCGTGCGCTGTACCGCATCAGCCCATCCGCCAAGTTTTTTGGCCCGGACGGTTTTGCTCATATTTGGTGTGAAGCGGGTGTCCAGTGCCCAGGTCCTGGCAAACTGTTGCATGTCTGGCCAGATGCCTGCCTGAGACGCCGCCAGCCATGCCGCACCCAGCACAGTGGTTTCCAGCGATGTCGGGCGGTCAACATAAGCGTTGAGAATGTCGGCCAGGCGCTGCATCGTCCAGTCTGAAGCAACCATGCCCCCATCAACACGTAACACGGTTTTGCGAACGGATGAGCCGGACCAGTCTCGCTTCATGGCCGCCAGGAGATCGTGGGTCTGGTAACACACCGATTCAAGCGCAGCGCGTGCCAACTCGTTACGGCTGGTGGCCCTGCTCAGACCGTACAAGGCACCGCGGGCATTGGCATCCCACCAGGGAGCGCCAAGCCCGGTGAAGGCTGGTACCATGTAAACGTCCTGATCCGCATCGGCCTTTGCGGCCATATCCCCGCTGTCTGCTGCATCTTTCAGTATCGACAGACCATCTCTCAACCACTGCACCGTTGCACCCGCCATAAAGATCGAACCTTCAAGGGCATAGGTGGTTTTACCGTCAATTCGATAGGCAATCGTTGTCAGCAACCGGTTCTTTGAACGAACCATGTCCTTGCCCGTATTTAGCAGTGCGAAGCACCCGGTCCCGTAGGTGGATTTCATCATGCCCGGTTCGAAACAGGCGTTGCCAATTACGGCAGCCTGCTGGTCGCCGGCAACGCCAAGCACTGGGATGGCCGCACCCAATACCGCCGCATCAGTGACGCCGAACTTCGCCCGGCAATCAAGCACCTCAGGCAGCATGGCGGCCGGGACATTCAGCAGGTCGAGAAGCTGCTTGTCCCATTTGCTGGTCTTTATGTTGAACATCAGCGTGCGTGACGCATTGGTTGCGTCGGTGACGTGGCTGCGCCCGCTGGTCAGCCGCCAGATCAGAAAGCTGTCAATGGTGCCAAAGGCAAGCTTGCCCGCTTCCGCTTTTTTGCGCAGCTGCTTCGAACGGTTAAGTATCCATGCCACTTTGGTGCCGGAGAAGTAGGGGTCAAGCAACAGCCCTGTCTTTGCGGTAACGGCGTTCTCATGCCCTTCCCGTTTCAGCTTCGCGCAAAAATCGGCCGTGCGGCGGTCTTGCCAGACAATCGCATTGTACACAGGCTTGCCGCTTTCACGGTCCCAGACAACAGTAGTCTCGCGCTGGTTCGTGATACCAATTGCAGCAATGTCGCTGGCGTTGATGCCCGCCTTGCCGATCGCCTGCCGGCAGGTTTCGACAACGCTTTGCCAGATGTCCTCGGGGTCGTGTTCAACCCAGCCTGATTTGGGGAAGTGTTGTTTGAATTCCTTCTGACTGACCGCGACCACATTCTGCCGGTCATCATAGACAAGCGCCCTGGAAGAGGTGGTTCCCTGATCGATCGCAAGTATGTATTTGACCATTTTCTAGCCTGCCGTGCCCAGCTTCATGGATTGTGATTTTTTCTGTATCGCTTGATGCATGAAATCCTGCAATGCGGCGTGATCCTTCTTGGCAAAACCAATTCCCAGCTTGGTACGCCTGAACAGCACATCTTCAGCTGTGCGGGCCCATTCATGGCTCATCAGGTATCGCACCTCGGCTTCGAACAAATCCTTGCCGAAGCACTTGCCAAGGTCGGCAGCGCTGTCGACATTCGCAAGTACCATCTTTGCCCTGGTGCCGTACAGTCTGGCAAGCCTGCGCAACAATTGCTCATCAATGCCGTGATGACGGGTAGTCAACTCGCCAACAAGTTCGTCAAACCCGGTTGTTGGAAAATCGCCGCCTGGCAGGGTGGAACCGGCTGTCCACGCCAGGCCACGTTTACCCAATGCGGCTTCAATCCGTTCAAGGATAGCTTCAGACAGCACACGGTAGGTAGTGATCTTGCCGCCGAATACATTGATCAGTCGCGCACTTCCGTCGGTTTCGCTGTCCTCACCGATAACGTAGTCCCTTGTTGCTTCTTGTGCCTTTGTGGCTCCGTCATTGTACAGCGGCCGCACACCGGAATAGGACCAGGCAATATCATTGCTGGTTACCGGGCACGCGAAATATGTGCTGGCCATTTCGCAAAGGTATTCCTCTTCATCATGGGTGATGGTCGGTTTGCCCATCTCTGTTCCATGATCCACATCGGTGGTGCCGATCAACGTGAAGTCCCTTTCATAAGGGATTGCGAAGATGATGCGACCATCCGAGTTCTGGAAAATATAGGATTTGTCGTGCTCGTACTTCCTGTGGATGACGATGTGGCTGCCCCTGACCAGACGTACATTGTGTGAGTCATTGCGACCGAAGACCGTTTTCAACACCTCGTCAATCCACGGTCCGGCGCAGTTGATCACCAGTCTGGCTGTCACCATGCACTGGATGCCTGTCGCGCCGTCTTCAAGTGTAACTTGCCAGTTGTCTCCTGCCCGGCGGGCCTGAACAGCCCTTGTCCGCGGTAGTATGCTGGCGCCCCGGTCTGCAGCATCGCGAGCATTTAGAACTACCAGCCGCGAATCCTCGACCCAGCAATCTGAATATTCGAACGCGCGGTGATACTCTCGCTTCAGGGGTTTGCCTGTGGGGTCATCGTGCAGCGCCAGCGTTTTGGTGGCAGGCAGCAGCTTTCTGCCACCAAGATGGTCGTAAAGGAACAGACCCAGCCGCAACAGCCAAGCTGGCCTCAACCCCTTGTGGTGCGGCAGTACAAACCGCATTGGCCAGATAATGTGTGGCGCCATCTGCCACAACACCTCGCGTTCCATCAGCGCCTTGCGCACCAGGCCGAATTCGTAGTGTTCCAGATATCGCAAACCGCCGTGAACCAGTTTTGTCGACGCTGAGGAGGTGCCGCTACCAATGTCGCCGGCCTCGCACAGACAAACAGAAAACCCACGTCCTGCAGCGTCCCTTGCGATGCCGCAACCATTGATCCCACCGCCTATTACGAGTACATCGTATTCGCTCGCGTTGGCGTTGACTGTGGGGTGCTTGTTCATGCAGCACCTGCGCGCTGGAGGGGTTGCTCTGCTGCGACCACCAGTTTCACCTGCATGGCCTTGCAGGATTGGACGAGCCGCTTTGGAGGCGTCTCGTCGGTAACAAACACATCAATATCCGCCAGTGTCGCGATTTGCACCGGAGCCCGGCGCTCGAACTTGGTTGCATCAGCTGCCAGTATCTTTTTCCGGGCCTGACCCAGGATGGCCTGCGATACGCGTACTTCGCGATAGTCAAAGTCGAGCAGTGAACCGTCTTCATCGATCGCCGATGCACCGATCACGGCAAAGTCCACCTTGAATTGGCGGATCAGATCTATCGCTGCCGCGCCGACGATGCCGCCATCGCTCTTGCGCACCATGCCACCTGAGACCACAACCTCGACCCCCGGCGCGTCCGCCAGAATGTAGGCAACGTTCAGATTGTTGGTGATGACCATCAGGCCCTGGTGCCGCCGCAAGGCGTGAGCAACCTGTTCTGTCGTGGTGCCAATGTTCAGGATGAGCGAGGAATTATCGGGGATCTGGTCGGCAATCACGCTGGCAATTCGCAGCTTGCCCGCGGCTGCTATTTCCCTTCGCGCCTGATAGGCAACGTTCACAGTGTTGGACGGAAAGACTGCTCCGCCATGCACCCGGTGAAGCTTTTCCAGTTCGCATAAATCGTTGAGATCCTTACGAATAGTCTGCGGAGTCACCTCGAACTGCAATGCCAAGCCTTCAACGTCCACGCGCCCGTCGCGTCGCGCAATCTCGAGAATGTCCATCTGTCGCGGTGGCAGGGGTAGCACGGTTTGCCCTCTCTCTTGTTTTCAGAATAATTGCGTTTTCTTTCGAATAAATCAATCGGTTCGCTATTGACTTTCGTTTTTATTCGTTATGTCCTTGCGTGGTGCCGCACCGCCGTCAAAGAGTGCGTATCAAGTTGTTGGAGGAGAGATTATGAAAAAGCTGCTTCTGGCGTCGGTAGCGATGTTTGCGCTTGGTGCATCATCCATGCCGTCGTGGGCCGACATGGCCGCCGCAGAAAAATGGATCGATAGCGAGTTTCAGCCATCGGTGCTTTCCAAGGATGAGCAAAAGCAGGAGATGGACTGGTTCATCAAGGCCGCAGAGCCTTTCAAGGGCATGGAAATCAACGTGCTCTCGGAAACCATTCCAACCCATGAGTATGAATCCAAAACGCTGACCAAGGCGTTCGAGGAAATCACCGGCATCAAGGTCAATCACCAGCTGCTCGGTGAGGGTGAGGTCGTGCAGGCTGTGCAGACACAGATGCAGACCAACCGCAATCTTTATGACGCCTACATCAACGACTCTGACTTGATCGGTACGCACTCTCGCCTGCAGCAGGCAGTTAACCTGTCTGACTGGATGGCCGGAGATGGCAAGGACGTCACCAACCCAATGCTTGACGTTGATGATTTCATCGGCAAATCGTTTACAACCGGCCCTGATGGCAAGCTGTACCAGCTGCCCGACCAGCAGTTCGCAAACCTGTACTGGTTCCGCAAGGACTGGTTCGACAAGCCGGAACTGAAGGAACAGTTCAAGGCCAAGTATGGCTATGAGCTTGGCGTACCGGTCAACTGGTCAGCCTATGAAGACATTGCCCAGTTCTTCTCCGAAGACGTCAAGGAGATCGACGGTGTGCGAATTTATGGTCATATGGACTATGGCAAGCGTGCCCCTGACCTTGGCTGGCGCATGACCGACGCCTGGTTGTCGATGGCCGGGTCTACTTCTCCAGGTTTGCCGAACGGGCGCCCGATCGATGAATGGGGCATCCGCATGGAAGCCGGTTCGTGCAATCCGTCCGGCGCATCCGTTTCTCGCGGTGGCGGCACCAACGCTCCTGCATCTGTCTATGCAATCGCGAAATGGGACGAATGGCTGAGGAAGTACGCCCCTCCCGGTGCGGCTGACTACGACTTCTATCAGTCACTGCCAGCATTGGCGCAAGGCAATGTGGCCCAGCAGATATTCTGGTACACCGCCTTCACAGCCTCGATGGTTGCGCCCAAGTCTGCCGGAAACAACACGGTTGATGACGAAGGAACGCCGCAATGGCGCATGGCACCATCGCCGCATGGACCTTACTGGAAAGACGGCATGAAACTGGGTTATCAGGACGCAGGTTCCTGGACCATTTTGAAGTCCACACCGGCAGACCGTGCCAAGGCTGCCTGGCTTTATGCCCAGTTTGTGGTGTCCAAAACCGTTGACGTGAAGAAGTCCGATGTGGGTCTGACCTTCATCCGTGACAGTACCGTGCGTCATCAGCACTTCACCGACCGGGCACCGAAACTTGGTGGCCTGATCGAGTTTTACCGCTCTCCGGATCGGGTAAACTGGACACCTACCGGCGTCAACGTTCCGGATTATCCCAAGCTTGCACAATTGTGGTGGCAGCAGATTGGCGATGTGAACTCGGGAGCCTTCACCCCACAGCAGGCCATGGATCGCCTGGCGGGTGAAATGGACACCATCATGGGTCGCATGCAGGCTGCTGACGAACAAGCCAAGGTATATGGCGGATGTGGTCCGCGCCTGAACGAGGCCAAGGATCCGTCCGAATGGCTCGGCAAGGAAAACGGTCCGGCAGCCAAGCTCGAAAACGAGAAGGAACCTGGCCAGACCGTCGCTTACGAGGAAATCGTCAAGCGCTGGCAGCAGTAAGAAACCTGACGGGTGCGCAACTCCTCCCGCGCACCTGCACGCCACACACGCGAAGCCCGGCAAGACTTGCCGGGCTTCATTTCACGGCGCACACTGCCGCTTCGATGATGGTCACCGAAAACCAGGACGGCCAGGCATGGCACTTGAACTGAAAAACGTAAGCAAGACAGTTGGTACCGAGGTGCACATTCACCCTGCAAACCTCAGTTTTGCACCGGGCAGTTTCAACATATTGCTGGGCACCACGCTTGCCGGGAAGACCACGCTGATGCAAATCATGGCCGGTCTGGAAAGTCCGACCAGCGGCGAGGTGTGGTTTGACGGGCGCAATGTCACCGGAGTGCAGGTGCAGAAGCGCAATGTCTCAATGGTCTACCAGCAGTTCATCAACTACCCGAACCTGTCGGTGTTTGACAATATTGCCTCGCCGCTGCGGGTGGCGCGCCTTAGTCGTGACGAGATCAGCCGTCGCGTCGGCGAGATGGCAGAGCTGATGAAGATAACCGAAATGCTCAAGCGGCGTCCGTCGGAGCTTTCTGGTGGTCAGCAGCAACGCTGCGCAATGGCGCGCGCTCTGGTGAAGGACAGCGATCTGATCCTGCTCGACGAACCATTGGCAAATCTCGACTTCAAGCTGCGCGAGGAAATGCGCGATGAATTGCCGAGACTATTCGCCGAGCGCAACTGCGTTGTGGTGTACGCCACAACCGAACCGACAGAGGCGCTATTGCTGGGCGGTCATACAGCAGCGATGCACCAGGGCCGCATTGTGGATTTCGGAGCCACGGGTGACATCTACCGCCACCCTGCATCCCTTACTTCTGCACAGGTATTTTCCGAGCCACCCATCAACACTGCACAGGTTGCCGTCAAGGCGGGCAAGGTGCAGATGAACAGCCAGGTCTCCTGGATGGCCCCGGTTGGTCTGGCTGACGGCAGCTACAAGATCGGAATTCGCCCGCATCATGTTTCACCACTGCGGCGTGCAAAGTCCGACGTCGTGATAGATGGCACCATAAAAGTGGCAGAACTTTCCGGCTCTGAGAGCATCATCCACTTTGATGCTTATGGTGACGGTTGGGTGTCTCTGTCGCATGGTGTGCATCCCTTTGCCAGCGGTGCAGCGGCAACACTTTATGCCGACATGACGCAGTGTTTCTATTTTGACACTGGCGGCCAGCTTGCCAGTTCCATGCACTCCCGGAAGGTGGCGTGACATGGCAAAGATCACCCTCGATGACCTAAGGCACTCATACCAGTCCAATCCGCTCAGTGATGCAGATTGGGCGTTAAAGCGCCTCGACCTGGAGTGGGATGATGGCGGTGCCTATGCGCTGCTTGGGCCATCTGGTTGCGGCAAGACAACTCTACTCAACATCATCTCGGGCCTGCTTACCCCGTCGCACGGCAAGGTGTTGTTCGACGGTAAAGATGTGACCGGCTTGCCGACGGAGCAGCGCCAGATTGCCCAGGTTTTCCAGTTCCCGGTCGTCTATGACACCATGACCGTCTATGACAATCTTGCCTTCCCGCTGCGAAACCGCGGCGTTGACGAGGCAACAGTCGACAAGCGTGTTCGCGAGGTGGCAGAGATGAACGATCTGACCGCCACGCTCAACAATCGCGCCCGCGGGTTGACGGCAGACGGCAAGCAGAAGATTTCACTTGGCCGCGGACTTGTGCGTACGGAAGTCAATGCAATCCTCTTCGATGAACCCCTTACCGTGATTGACCCACATCTCAAATTCCAGCTGCGATCGAAGCTGAAGGAACTGCATCAGCGTGTCGCCATGACCATGATCTACGTGACCCATGACCAGACCGAGGCTCTCACCTTTGCCGACAAGGTGGTGGTGATGAACGTGGGTGAGGTGGTGCAGATCGGCACCCCGGAAGAATTGTTCGAGGAGCCGCATCACACTTTTGTAGGTCATTTCATTGGCTCACCTGGCATGAACGTGCTGCCGTGTGAAATCGCCTCCGAAGGAGCTGTTGTAGCCGGCAACAAGATTGCGACTGCCAACAAGGCGCCCGGAGCTGTTGGTGCAACAGAGATTGGCGTGCGCCCGGAGTATGTGTCATTTGCGAGCAGCGGCTTGGCGGCACGGGTGGCCAAGGTGTCGGACGCAGGGCGATTTTCCGTTGTAGAAGCTGAGTGCGAAGCGGGTAGGGTCAAGTTGCTGGTGGAGGAAGGCGGCAGGATACCGTCAGAAAGAGCCCACCTTTCCTTCGACCCTAAAGCCACTCGCATTTATGTGGATGGCTGGCTCGCCGGGCGGGAGGGCCGTTCATGAGTACCAAGACCGTCAACCAAAAGGCGTGGTTCTTCGTACTGCCGGTACTGGTGCTTGTAGCATTCAACGCCATTGTGCCGCTGATGACGGTGGTCAACTATTCAGTGCAGGAGACGTTTGGAGACAATGTCTTCTTCTGGGCGGGCCTGCGCTGGTTCGAAGAGATACTGCGGTCCCCGCGCTTTCATGATGCTCTCTCGCGTCAGCTCATTTTCACGTTCACCATTCTCGCCATCGAAATTCCACTTGGGGTGATTATCGCCCTTGCAATGCCGCGCAAGGGTCCGTGGGTCTCGGTTTGCCTGGTGTTGATGGCGATGCCATTGCTGATCCCGTGGAACGTTGTTGGCGCCATGTGGAACATATTCGGCTTGCCGGAACTGGGCTTGCTGGGCAAGACGCTCAATTCGCTGGGGTTCGACTACAACTATACGCGCCAACCGGGAGACGCCTGGTTCACACTCATCCTGATGGATGTCTGGCACTGGACGTCGCTGGTGGTTCTGCTGGCATATGCCGGGCTGGTTTCAATCCCCGACGCCTACTATCAGGCGGCCCGCATCGACGGGGCCAGCTCGTGGGCGATTTTCCGCTTTATCCAGTTGCCCAAGATGAAGCGGGTGCTCACCATAGCCGTGCTGTTACGCTTCATGGACTCGTTCAACATCTATACCGAACCTTCGGTCCTGACCGGGGGCGGGCCCGGCAACTCGACGACACTCTTGTCCATTGATCTGGTAAAGATTGCGCTTGGCCAGTTCGATCTTGGTCCGGCCGCAGCCATGTCCCTGATCTACTTCCTGGTCATCCTGCTGATGAGCTGGATCTTTTACACCGTCATGACGCGCGGGGAGGAAAGCTGATGCGCAAGGCTTCATGGTTGATCCCGACAGTCTACATCATATTTCTGATGCTGCCGATCTACTGGCTGGTATCGATGTCATTCAAGACGACGAATGAGATACTTGGGTCCTTCACGCTGTTCCCGCAGAGCCCGACGCTGGAAAACTACGTCACGATTTTCACTGACCCGACCTGGTACATGGGCTATGTCAATTCACTGATCTATGTCAGCCTGAACACGGTGCTCTCGGTCGCGGTTGCTCTTCCAGCTGCATATGCGTTCTCGCGCTATCGCTTCCTTGGTGACAAGCATCTGTTCTTCTGGCTGCTCACGAACCGCATGGCCCCGGCAGCAGTGTTTGCGCTGCCATTTTTCCAGTTGTACTCGGCTATAGGTATTTTTGACACCCACCTGGCCGTGGCATTGGCCCATACGCTCTTCAATGTTCCGCTTGCGGTGTGGATTCTGGAAGGCTTCATGTCTGGTGTGCCCAAGCAGCTTGACGAGACAGCCTATGTTGATGGCTACTCGTTCCCGTCCTTTTTCGTGAAGATATTCATTCCCACGATCGCCGCCGGCATCGGCGTCGCCGCGTTCTTCTGCTTCATGTTTTCCTGGGTTGAGCTGTTGCTCGCAAAAACCCTCACCGCTGTTGAGGCCAAGCCAATCGCAGCTACGATGACCAAGACCGCTTCGTCGTCAGGCTATGAACTGGGTTTGCTCGCCGCAGCCGGTACGCTGACAATCATCCCTGGCGCAATCGTCATCTGGTTCGTGCGCAACTATATCGCCAAGGGCTTTGCCCTGGGCCGGGTATAGGGAGGTCATCAAACATGGAAGACCTCGTTGCATTTTCAGCTAATTGGTGGATCCAGCCGCTTGGTACCTGGATGGCATGGACACGGGCCACGGCGGCCTTTTTCATCTTCATTGTGAGCTGCATAGCAGCGATGGGGGTCTGGGAATACTGCCGGCCAGGCGGCGCGCCGCGCCACGGCGTATTCGCCATCGACACAACCCGCGGCGACCGGCTGTTCATTTCGTTGCTGGGTTCGGCGTTCATTTTCATTGCCTGGCTTTACCTTTTCGGATCGCCACTGTGGTGGCCTTTGCTGATTGCGCTTGTGTGGGCGGGGTTCGTGTTCCGAAAAGTCTGATCAACTTGAAAGTTTGCGCAAGCATGCCAGGATAGTAACAATCGCAATTGATCAATTACGGATTGGAGACACGCGATGTTTGGTTTTTTCCGAAAGCAGCTGGAATTGCCGACGGCTGAGGAAGCTTTGCCCGGGCGCGCTCAAGCAATACCGACTGCCAGAAACCACTTCGTAAATGGCAACCCCCTGAAAGGCCCATACCCGCTGGGCTATGAGACGGCTTGTCTGGCCTTTGGTTGCTACTGGGGCTGCGAGCGCGTGTTTTGGAACCTGCCGGGTGTGTGGGTGACAGCGGTTGGCAATATCGCAGGCACCACGCCAAATCCCACCTACAAGGAAGTCTGTAGCGGAAAGACCGGCCATGCCGAAGCGGTCATGTTGGTGTTTGACCCGAAGGTCATTTCATATGAGCAGGTGCTGAAACACTTCTGGGAAGCACACGACCCTACCCAAGGCATGCGTCAGGGCAATGATGTCGGCACCCAGTATCGCTCCGGCATCTACTGGAAGTCCGATTCCCAAAGGGATGTCGCCCTGACCTCCAAGGCCGCCTATCAGGCTGCGCTGGATCAACGCGGCCTGGGGTCAATCACCACCGAGGTGATCGAAGCGCCGGAGTTCTATTTTGCGGAAGAATTTCACCAGCAGTATCTAGCCAAGAACCCGATGGGGTATTGCGGACTTCAGGGCACCGGCGTCACTTGTCCTGTCGGCGTGGGAATTGCGGCGGAATAGTGGTGCAGTAATAGCAATTTTGGGTTGAATTCTGAGCCGGAATCCACAAACTCAATCCTGGGCTGAAATTTGGCGACAGGGGATAGTCACGGTGAAGAAATCCATTGTTGCGGCAGCATTGCTGTCGCCGCTTGCTGCTTCGTGCGCTTCAAAGTCAACTGACATCGCTCCATCCTACGTATCAATGGTGCAATATCAGAACTATTCCTGTAGCCAGCTGGCAACTGAAGGCCAACGCGTCTCAGAGGCTGCTTCGCGCGTTGCTGGTCAGCAGGACAAGAAGCGTGGCAGTGATCAGGTGCTGACAGGAGTGGCGGTCGTCGTATTCTGGCCTGCCTTGTTTGCGTTGGAGGGTGATGGCCAAACAGCTGCCGAACTTGGCCGGTTAAAGGGTGAGATGGAAGCCATTGAAAAAGCCTCTATCGCGAAGAACTGTGGCATCGAATTCCGCCGCAGCTAAGTTGTCAGCTCCGCAAGGTTGCGCCTGTTGCCTTGGTCACGCTGGCGATAACCGCCTTCGAAACCGCATCGATGTCTTCGTCGGTCAGGGTTTTTTCCCGCGGCTGGAGCGTCACCTCGATTGCTATTGAGCGCTTGCCGTCACCAAGGTTGCCGCCCGCGAACACGTCAAACACCGTGACATCAGTCACCAGCGCCTTGTCCGCGCCACGCGCGGCACGAATTAACTTGTCGGCCGCCACTTCGGTATCGACGACAAAGGCAAAGTCGCGTTTGACGGGCAGCAGGTCGGACGCGTTCAGTGCCGGTCTGGCCGACACTGACGATTTGGGCTGCGGTATCGCATCAATGTTCATTTCGAACGCGACCAGCGGACCTTTCACATCCATTTGCGCCAACACTCGCGGATGCACCTCACCAAACCATCCGAGCTGGTTTTTCGGTCCAAGTTGCATTGTGCCGGAGCGGCCGGGATGGAACCATGCGGGCGCGCCTTGCACAACCTGCACACTGGCTACTGGTGCGCCGGCTGCTTCGAGCGCAGCCAACAGGTCGGCTTTGGCATCGAATGCATCGACGTTGCGCGCCTTCTCACCCCAATGGCGCGGCCCGGTCTGACCACGGCGGGTGCCCGCTGCTCTGAGCGTCTCATCTTCAGGCGCGTCACCTGCATAGACCTGGCCCACTTCGAACAGGGCAACATTTGCCTGGCCGCGGTCCGCATTGCGGCCCGTTGCGGCAACCAGGTTGGCAATCAGTGATGGTCGCATGTCAGACAGGTCTACCGAAATCGGGTTGGCAAGCTTCAACTCAGCTTGTCCGCCACCAAACAATGCCGCATGCGCCTCCGGCAGGAAAGAATATGTCACTGCTTCATTCAAGCCACGTCCAGCCAGTGTACGCCGTGCAGCCAGCATGCGCCTTTGCCGAATGGTCAATACTGGTTTAGCGATGGCGTGGGCCCGGTTCATTGCTGCGGGCTCAACCTTGTCCAGCCCATAGATGCGGCAGATTTCTTCCACCAGGTCCGCTTCACCATGCACATCCGGCCGCCATGTCGGCACAGCGCACGAAAGCACATCATCCTTGACCGTCACACCGAAACCAAGCGATGTCAGAATTTGCGTCTGGCGCTCCACGGCTACATCGATGCCACCCAGAGTGCTGACCCTGTCCTTGCGCAGGTCGAACGAGCGCTCGTTCAGCGGCGCAACACCCGCGATGACCAGCTCCGATGGCTCACCGCCACACAGGTCCATGATCATCTGAGTGGCAAGCTGCGCGCCGGTCTCCACAAAGGCGGGGTCTACGCCGCGTTCAAACCGGTAGCGTGCATCGGTGATGATGCCAAGCTTGCGGCCGGTCGCAGCTGTACGGATAGGGTCGAAATAGGCAGCCTCGATGAACACATCCGTTGTATTTTCATCACAACCCGATTCCTCGCCGCCAATGACGCCGGCAATGCCTTCCGCGCCATTGTCATCCGCGATGACGGTCATGGTTTCGTCCAGTGTGTATTCCTTGCCGTCCAGCGCCAGCAGTGTTTCTCCCTGTTCGGCCATGCGTGCGTGGATCGCACCCTTGACCTTGTTGGCATCAAACACGTGCAGCGGACGGCCAAAGGTGAAGGTGATGTAGTTGGTGATGTCGACAAGTGCAGAAATGGGACGCAGGCCAACGGCCATCAGGCGGCGCTGCAGCCACTCCGGTGACGGGCCATTCTTGACACCCCTCACATGGCGTCCGACGAACATCGAACAAGCATCAGCATGGTCCTTGTCGAAACGCAGCTCGACTGCGATGGGCGAGGTATGGTTGCCCTTGATTGCTGGCACATTGAGGGGTTTGAGCTTGCCGAGGCCTTTGGCCGCGAGGTCGCGTGCAATGCCGTGCACTCCCAGCGCATCAGGCCGGTTCGGTGTAATGGCAACATCAATGACCGGATCATCCAGACCCAGTGCTTCAGCCGCACTCATGCCGATCTTGAAATCGCCCTGTAGATCAATGATGCCGTCATGGGCGTCGGAAATCATCAGCTCGCGTTCGGAACACAGCATGCCTGCTGACTCGACACCGCGAATGGTACCAACTTCCAGGTCAACACCGGTGCCCGGCACGTGAGTGCCCGGTGCCGCGAAAACGCCCACCAGTCCAGTGCGCGCGTTAGGTGCACCGCACACAACCTGCACCATGCCGTCGATGGTTTCCACGTCACAAACGCGAAGGCGGTCAGCATTGGGATGCTGGCGGGCTTCCTTCACCCGGCATACGGTGAATGCCGCAAGCGCCTGCGTCTGGTCCTCGACACCTTCAACCTCGAGGCCTACTCCCACCAGTCCTTCGCAAATGTCTTTCAGCGAAGCGTCGGTATCGAGATGCTCTTTGAGCCACTTCAGGGTGAATTTCATGACAGGCCTCCTGCCAGTGTCGGGACGTTGAGCGAGGCAAATCCGTAGTGGCGCAGCCAGCGCAGGTCAGCCTCAAAGAAGGCGCGCAGGTCCGGGATGCCGTATTTCAGCATCGCCAACCGGTCTATGCCCATGCCGAATGCAAACCCCTGCACCTTGTCCGGGTCCAGCCCGCCGGCGCGGATGACGTTCGGGTGTACCATGCCGGAGCCGAGAATTTCCATCCAGTCGTCGCCAACGCCAATCTTCACCTGGCCATCAGACCATGAACAGTTGATGTCCACTTCCATGCTTGGTTCGGTGAACGGAAAGTGCGAAGCCCGGAAGCGCATCTTGACCGCGTCCACTTCAAAGTATGCCTTGCAGAATTCCTCAAGACACCATTTCAGGTGACCCAGATGAGTCTTGTCGTCCAGCACAAGGCCTTCGACCTGATGGAACATCGGTGTGTGAGTCTGGTCGGAGTCACAACGGAACGTGCGCCCAGGTGCAATAATGCGGATTGGAGGCTGGCTCTTTTCCATGGTGCGGATCTGCACTGGCGATGTGTGGGTGCGCAGCACCATGCGCGAGCCGTCCGGTTTCGAATTGAAATAGAACGTGTCGTGCTCCTGCCGTGCAGGGTGATCATCCGGTATGTTCAGCGCACCGAAATTGTACCAGTCGGTTTCAATATGCGGGCCTTCAGCCACGGCGAATCCCATGTCACCGAAAATCTGCGTGATCTCTTCCCACACCTGGCTGACCGGGTGCACAGAGCCTTGTTGTTCGGGTCTGGCCGGCAAGGTCACATCGATGAACTCGGTAGCAAGACGGGATTCTAGCGCTGCGTGTTTCAGCATGGCAGAACGCGCGGCAATGGCATCAGACACCTTGTCCTTGAGTGCATTAAGCGCCTGACCAGCTTGCTTGCGTTCTTCCGGTGACATGCCCCCCAGCGCTTTCATGCGCTCTGAAATCGTACCCTTCTTGCCGAGTGTCGACACGCGCACCGCATCAAGGGCCGGTTCGTCCGCTGCCGCCTCGACAGCACTCACAAGTTGGCTTTCCAGTTCTGCCAGTTCACTCATGGTCTCTTCCGGTCCTGGTTATGGTGAAATGCATAAAGCCGGACTTATCGTGCAAATTACTTGCAACGACAATGCCCGGCTTCACTCGGTGTAACGTCTGATAATGCAGGCTGTGTTTACAGCGCTGCCTTTGCCTTTTCGACCAGTGCCTTGAAGGCATCAGGTTCGCGCGTGGCAATATCGGACAGGACTTTGCGGTCGACTTCGACACCGGCTTTGCCGAGGCCCTCGATAAATCGGCCGTAGGTCATGCCCAGCTCGCGGCAGGCTGCATTGATGCGTTGAATCCACAACGAGCGGAAGTTGCGCTTCTTGCGGCGGCGGTCGCGATAGGCGTATTGACCGGCCTTCTCCACGGCCTGAACGGCGGCGCGGAACACGTTTTTGCGGCGGCCATAGTAACCTTTGGCAGCCTTGATGACTTTGCGGTGACGCGCATGGGCGGTCACACCACGTTTAACTCTTGCCATTTTGTGTAACTCCTTGGGGTGACCTTAGCGGTTGGGCATGAAGCCCTTGATGAGGCGTTCGTCGCCGTCAGCGAGGATGGTAGTGCCGCGCTGGTTGCGAATGAACTTGTTGGACCGCTTGATCATGCCGTGGCGCTTACCAGCCTGGCCGGCCTTGACCTTACCGCTTGCGGTGAAGCTGAATCGCTTCTTGCAAGACGACTTCGTCTTCATCTTGGGCATTTTGCTGTCTCCTTGTGCCCATGCTGTAACGTGCACGAGCTTGTCTTTTAAGCATTAGAACCGCCACGGCAGCCCACACTGGCCGGACGGTTCATCTAAACGAGGTGGCTTATAGACCCGAAGTGCTGGCTTGGCAACACCTGCCGCATGCAATTAGGCTGGGTCAATGGGAGGCAGTTTACATGACAACAAGAAAAGAAGTCGCATCATTTCTTGATGCCAATCCGGATATTACCCACTTGGACGCGCTACTGATTGACCTTTGCGCAACACCTTACGGCAAGCGTTTGCCGCGCACACATGTCGAAAAGCTCTACGATTTCGGCACACCTGTTTGCGCTGCCATGAGTCTTGTCGATGTACTGGGTAACACTGCCGATCCGATGGGCTATGGTTTTTCCGATGGAGACCCGGACGCTATCGTGCGCCCGGTGCCGGGAAGGCTGGCGCGCGCGCCGTGGACCAAGGGTCTGGCACAGGTTTTGTGCGTGCCCGAATGTGCCACCACAGGTGAGCCCTTTTGGTATGATCCGCGCAGTATTCTGCAAGGTGTGGTCAAACGCTTTGGCGAATTGAAGCTGACCCCGGTCACTGCAGTGGAGCTTGAGTTCTATTTTATCTCCACCGCGCGCAATGAGGACGGCTCTCCGTTGCCGGCAACCTCGCCGCGAAATGGCAGACCGGAAGCTGCCGGCAAGGTATTGTCGCTGGACAAGATTGACGAATTTGCCACTGTCATCAGCGCCATTGAAACTGCCTGCAAGGTGCAGAATCTGCCGACATCGACGATG
This sequence comes from uncultured Alphaproteobacteria bacterium, assembly GCA_963787895.1. GTDB lineage: Bacteria > Pseudomonadota > Alphaproteobacteria > Rhizobiales > Aestuariivirgaceae > Anderseniella. Next base: position 609,974 of record CAWBEX010000008.1, read on the forward strand.
ATTTCGGAATACGGTCCAGGCCAGTTCGAAATCAATCTGGAACATTGCGACGACCCGGTCAGGGCTTGCGATGACGCGGTTCTGCTACGCCGCTGCATAACTTCAATTGCGCGCCAGCACGGTTTGGATGCCACTTTCATGTCGGTGCCATTCCCTGGCCAGTCAGGGTCCGGCATGCACATTCATGCATCAATGGCAGATGCGGCAGGTAACGTATTCGACCCTGAACGCGATGGCGCGGATGCGAAACTGTCGGCTGCAATTGCAGGTCTGCAGGCCGTTCATGGGGAAGCGATGGCAATCTTCGCGCCAAACTTCAATGTCTATCGTCGTTTCGTGGCAGACAATTTCACCCCTGTGACTACAGATTGGGGCGACAACAATCGATCGGTCGCTTTCCGCATTCCCTCTGGCCCTGCATCAGCGCGGCGCATAGAACACCGCGCCGCCGGAGCCGAGGCCAATCCATACCTTGTCATGGCCGCGGTTCTGGCGGGTATGCATCATGGCCTGACCGCCAACCTTGATGCGGGCGCACGGGCAACCGGCAATGCCGGCTCTGAAGTGGATGAGAAGCTGCCTCTTACCCTGTGGGCTGCACTGGATGCCATCCGGGCAGCAACGATCCTGCCCGGTTATCTTGGGACCGATTACTGTTCAATGTATGCACAGGTTAAGCATGCCGAATTTGCCGCCTTCATGGAGACCATCTCGAAACAGGAATATGACTGGTATCTCTAAAGCATCTCCGGTGCGCGTCCAATTCGCTTGGCAAACGGAGCAATGGTCAAGCCCTGCACGATGATCGAGAACAGCACCACCATATAAGTTGCAGTCAGGATCAGCGGCTTCCATTCACTGTCCGGCAGGGACAGTGCCAAGGCTACCGAGATGCCGCCTTTCAGTCCACCCCAGGTCATGATTGGCACGACACCCTTGGAGTATCCGCGAAACGGAGCCAGCACGGTAATCGGCACGGCCACCGCAACCAGCCGCCCCAACAATGACAGCGCAATGGCAGCCAGGCCAGACATCATTGCGTCCCAGCCAAAACTTATGGCGAAAATCTCTACCCCGATGAGCAGGAACAACACCGCGTTGAGCATTTCGTCCACCAGCGTCCAGAACACGGTGAGGTGTTTGCGGGTTTCTTCCGACATGCCATATTTGACGCCCGTATTGCCGATGAACAAGCCCGCCACTACTGCCATGATCGGGCCCGATACATGCAGCGCCACGGCCAGTTCATATCCGCCGAATGCAAGGCCCAGCGACAGCAGAATTTCCAGCGGATAGTCGTCGATCCGTTTCATCACCTGAAACACCATCCAGCCAAGAATCGCACCGAGCACCGCTCCGCCCAGTGCCTCTTGTGCAAAAAATCTTGCAATGCCGGTAATCGTTGCATCTGCGTGAGAGCCTGCCACCGGAAAGGCCAGTCCCGCCAGCAGCAGGAACACCACATATCCAACACCATCGTTGAACAGGCTTTCCCCGGCAATCTTGGTTTCCAGCGACTTGGGCAAGTTCGCCTGCCGCAGCACCCCAAGCACCGCCACCGGGTCGGTTGGCGAAATCAGCGCGCCGAACACAAGCGCCACAAGCAACGGTGCTGCTGTAATCCAGTGGAAACCAAATCCGATGACCAGTGTGGACAACGCCACTCCGAGTGTTGCCATCAACGCAATGACCCATTTTTCAGCGCGCAGGTCTTCAATGTTGACGTGCAGTGCGCCGGCAAACAGCAGCAAGCCCAGCATGCCTTCCAGCAGCGCGCGCGAAAATTCAATCTCCGCGACAAACCTGGTGACGGCCTCGGCAATGTTGAGGAATGGAAACATTGCTTCCAGGCCGAGCACTGAAAGCGACGCCATAAACGCTACGACCAGAATGCCGATTGCCGGGGGCAACTTGAAGAAAAGGTAGTTGATGGCGCCGAAGGCTCCGGCAAACACGATGAGTAGGGCAGCAATCTGCAAGGTGCTCATGGCAATTGGGTTTCCCGCGGGTTCCGGCGAATCAGTTGCCACATTGGTACACCGGGGACGATTAAAACCAAAACACCACCGGATTGCTCCGGCGGTGCTTCGAAATCTGGATTGTCTGGTTTGCTCAGAAACCGCGGCGGTCCATGCAGCGCTCCCACTTCCAGGTGTGCCAGCCCCAGCGGCGTGCGCAGCTGCGGGCGGCGCGGCGGTATGCACGGCCTTCATCGTAGTGACCATGGCCGTGCGATGCAGCGTTTGCAGCGCCCACAAACAGAGCTGCAGCACCAAGGCCGATCTTCGCTTTCTGCCAGTCTGTGAGGGCGTGGGCAGGTGATGCCATTGTAGCTGCAATGGTGAGTGCTGCGAAGGTTGCGATTGCTGTGTTGCGAATGGTGGTCATGGTTCTGTTTCCTCTTTGTTGGCGGCGCTCTACCTCTCGGCGTTACGCTCTATCTCGATGACCTGACAATGGCAGAACCAGCAGCCGACCAATGTGCAATACCTCACATTGCGAAAATTCATTGACGCTGTGTGTTTTGTGAGCCTCAATCGGGGCCATGCCGATGCAGATTGCGCAACCCGCACAACTTGGTTTTGACCCCGAACGCCTGCAGCGTGTTTCGCGCTGGATGCAGCGTTATGTTGACGAGGGCAGGTTTCCGTTCGCCGCAACACTTGTCGCCAGAAGAGGGCACATCGCCTGGACCGGTCACACTGGATTGAGCGATGTGGAGGCTGGCAGCGCCTACACGCCGGAAACGCTGGTACGCATTTATTCCATGACCAAGCCGGTGACTTCGGTTGGCCTGATGATGCTTTACGAACAGGGCTTGCTGCATCTGGATGACCCGGTTTCAGAATTCATTCCCGAGTTTGCTGATCTGAAGGTTCTTGCTCCGGGCGCGACCCGGATCGAACAGACTGAAGCGCTGTCACATCCAGTTACCTTGCATCATCTGCTGACCCACACCTCAGGTCTGACGTACGGTTTCAATCAGGACTTGCTGTCTGGCACCTACTCAGAAAACCGGCTGGACTTCGGCCAGCGCGCAGGCGGGCTCGCTGAAACTGTTGCAAGACTGGCACAGGCGCCATTGCTGTTTCAACCTGGTACCCGTTGGCACTATTCCGTTGCCACCGATGTCATTGGACGGGTGATAGAGGTTGTGTCAGGTCAAAGCCTCGATCGCTATTTTGCCGATAACATACTCGGACCGTTGGAGATGGAGGATACATCCTTTGTTGTGCCAGCTTCAAAGATGGGTCGGCTGGGCAAATGCTACGCCTTTGACAAGAATGGCGGTCTGCCGGTGTTCAAGACCGGTTTCGCAGACAGTGAGGTGGACACCTTGTCAGGCGGTGGTGGCTTGATCTCGACCGGACGAGATTATCTCAGGTTTGCCGAAATGTTGCGACGGGGCGGGGCGCTTGGTGATGTGCGGCTGCTTGGGCCAAGAACTGTAAACCTGATGACTGCCAATCATCTGCCCGGTGGTGCAGACCTTGCAACATTGGGCCCGAGTGCGTGGTGTGAAACCTCGTTTACCGGAGTTGGGTTTGGTCTTGGCTTTGCTGTGAATCTGTCGCCAGCCATGTCCCAGTTGTCAGCAAGTCCAGGTGACTTCTCCTGGGGCGGCATGGCAAGCACATACTTTTGGTGTGATCCCGTGGAGGAGATGTCGGTGGTGTTTCTCACACAATTGTTGCCGTCCAGCTCATGGCCCAACCGCAAGGAACTCCGCGCGCTGGTGTATCAGGCAATCGTCGACTAGATGTTGCGGAGCCTGAATCAAAAAAGGCTCCAGCACGGCAAGCGCTGAAGCCTTGTGGCAGGAAAGTCCCGTCGGTTTCAGGGGCGAGATGCCACCGGAACCGGCTCAGGAAGTTATGCTGCTAGCTGGCCTTGGCCTGCATTTCAGGAGCGTTCTGGCGCTCTTTCAGCATGCCATCCACGATTTCCGTGGTCCTCTCCAGATCCGCAATCGCCTCATCAAGCTCGATTCGCTGAACCTTGAGCGCACTCAGCCGCTCACGCATCTTTGTGGAGGCGACCTTGAGTTGGGTAAACTGACCATCCCTCAGACTGTACAGATCGAGCATCTCCTTGATCTCTTCGAGAGAAAAGCCGACCTTTTTACCCCTCAGGATAAGCTTGAGGCGTGCGCGATCACGATAGGAAAACAACCGTGTCCAGCCGCGGCGGGCCGGGCTCAGCAGTTCCTTCTGTTCGTAAAATCGCAGAGTCCTCGGTGTTACGTCAAATTCCTTGCAGAGCTCCGTAATCGAGTAAGTACGATTACGCTCCTGCTGTTCCCCCGGTTTGCTAGTCATAAGAATCCTTTCTACAGGCATTTTGCCTTGGATTAGCTTGAACCACAGAATTTAGCACAGCCAAAGTTGATTGTCTGGCCAAAGTTTACGTAAGCCTTGATTGCGGCAGGATTTGGCCGCTCCTGCATCGCATGAGCAACATATTTTGTAAACCTGACGTGTACATTTGGCACAGGCTTAACCCGTTCTTAACCAAACCCGTTAACTTTTAGCACTATCGAAAAATGGATTCGATTCCAACGGCAGCGCCGGACCTTTTGGGTTGGGCCGAAACGATTTGAAAAAGAGAAGCGGGTCATGAAGCCAGGCATCCCATGGAGCGTTAAGGGAATTGAGGGAAAGGCGCGCGAGGTTGCAAAAGATGCCGCCCGCGCCGAAGGCATGACGCTGGGCGAGTGGTTGAACCACAAGATTCTTGAAAGCGCTGCAGACGATGCAGCATTGAAGGCACGTGCAACACGCAAGAAGTCCAAATCATCGGTTTCGACAGCGCGTGACAGCAGTCCTCGCGCGTCAAAGCCTGCGGCTACGGTGCGCTCACAGGCGAGTAAGACAGAACCGGCAGGTAATGGTAATTCCGGAACTGATCGAGACGTGCTACTCAAGCTCGACATACTGGCTGACCGGCTGAACGACATGCAGGTGCAAGAGCACGCACAGGTGTCTCGCAACTCGATGCAATCGCACATGCAACCGCTTGATGGCGAAGCTGGTGCCGCAGCTATGGAGCGTTTGCTGGAACGCATCGAGAAGGGTGAACAGCTCGCCGGCAAGTCCATAACCGAGATCGGTTTAAAGGTGGACAAGATCGGTCAACGAGTTGAGCAGGTTGCTGCGCGCCCGTTTGATTTGAAAGCGCGGGAAGTACCTGGTTTTAGTGCACTTGAAGGTGCCGTTCGCAACATTGTCGACCATATCGAAAAGTCCGAGAAGCAATCCCGTGACGTGATCGGGCAACTTCATTCGCGTATAGCCGACCTAGACGGCAAGTTCTCCACACCGGCCGATGAAACCTCCCGCCCGCAGGCAATGGTTGATCTCGAAGAGCGTATGCAGGAGTTGGCCGCACGCGTTGAAGAAGCTGCAGCCAGCAAGGAAACCCAGCCACTCAAGTCGATGTTTGAAGCGCGCATAAGAGAACTTGCTGAGCGAATTGATACTGTGCGTCATTCTGCCGAAGCGATCGGTCAGAAGGCGGAAGCCAGCGCAAGCAAGGCCATGCACGAGCAAGCCGACGCGTTGGAGCGCCGCATCTCTGCACTGATTGAACAGGCAGAAGCAAAACTCCAGGAAACCGGCCCCAAAGACGAGGGGCTTGCTGCAATTCACCAGGAAATCACCTCGCTGCACAGCCGCTTTGAGGAGATTCGCCTGCAGTCTGCATCGGAGCAGGAAGTGCAGGATCTGCGCTATGCTCTGGAAAAGCTGTCAAGCAAGGTTGAAGAGAATCCGGTTGAAGGCCCGATTGCACAAATTGAGCAACGTATTGCCGAGCTGAGTGAACAATTGCAGCAGGTAACCCAGGACACTGACTACCAGCCCAAGCTGGGAGCCCTGGAGGCGCGTATCCTTGAACTGGACAATCAGATTGCGGCAACGCCGGAAGCGCCAGGATCAAACATCGACTCACACGTCAGCATGCTGGAGGAGCGCATCTCGGCAACCGAGAAGCAACTGGGCTCGCTAACCACCATCGAAAATTCCATCCAGCAGCTGTTTGCCAGCCTCGAAGAGAGCCGGGCAGAAGCCCGCACCATCATAGAGAAAGCATCCACCAGGGATACATCCCAGCCAGCAGAACCTTCTGCCGAGCTGAAGGCCCTGCAGGACGGGTTGGCAGCCGTGCAGGCCAACGTTGAAGTTGCCGATCAGCGCACTCAGGAAACGCTCGAGGCCGTTCACGAAACACTGGCGCAGATCATCTCCAAGCTGGGAGATCTGGATTCTGGAAAGGCCCCTGATGCAGGTGCGGATATCACCAGCCAGCAACTAGCCGATGTCGCTCAGGCTGCCGCAGCAGCCCAAGCGGCTCTCGAGGCAGGTAGCTCCGCGCCTGAACACACGGTTGAAGAAGCCCCGCAAAAGGTTGCACCGGCTTCGGATGAGGCATTTTCACCATTTGAAGATCCATCCGCCGCTCAGTCGTCTAGCCATTTGGCAGGAGCTGAACACACAATATCAGCCGAACCGGAGCCAGCAGCTCAGGAAGATTGGTTGTCTGCGGTGCGCAACCACATGCGCCAGAACCACGGCATCGATGCTGCCGCAATGTCGCGGAACCCCAATGTGCCGGCAAGTGCCGGCATTGGCTCCAGTCATGTCGATTTCATTGCAGCCGCGCGCCGGGCTGCATCATCTGCCGGACCCAACGGCCCAGCAGGTGGTGTGCACAATATCAACGTTGCCGAACTCGGAAATGTATCGTTCTCGGCTGATGGTGATGCCAAGCAGCAAGGCAGGTTCGCATCGTTGCTGTCGAAGAAAACCACATCCACGCAACAGGGCAAGAAGGACTCGGAGCAATCATCCAGCCGCAAGCGACTGCTGCTCGCCGGCATGGTTCTGCTGGCCGCGGTGTCTGCCTACTCCTTGAACTCCGGCATGTTTGCACCCAAGCCGCAAAAGCAAAGCTCCATTGAAGTGCCCACCGCATCACAGGTGGCTCCGGCTGCTGAAGTGGCCGCGCTGGCCCAGCCAGACACGAAAACAGATCAAATCGCCGGCATCCAGTTGCCTGCAACTGGTGCTGCAATTGAGGTGCCGGCTGCAGGTAGCCGCAGTGATCTCTCGCAAGGTGATCCAATCACAACCGCATCAGTGCCTGCTGCCAATGCTTCCGATCCGCTCCTGAGCCAGCCAAACAACCTGGCGGAACAGTCCCTTTCAGCTGTCACTTCACCTGCAATTGCCCAGGCAGCTGAATTGCCAGATGCAATCGGGACAGAAGAATTGAGACAGGCTGCCATTGCTGGCGACACCAGCGCTCAGTTCGTCATTGCCAGCCGGTTCCTGGAAGGACGTATCGTCGAGCGCAATCACGAAGAGGCAGCGAAGTGGTACACTCAGGCTGCAAATGGGGGCCTTGCAGCAGCGCAGTACCGTGTAGGCACTCTTTATGAACGCGGCAGTGGTGTGAAGCAGGACCGCTTCCAGGCGATGAGCTGGTATGCGAAGGCCGCTGTACAGGGCAACGTGAAATCAATGCACAACCTTGCCGTCATGTCTGCTGACACGACCCAGGGCAAGCCTGACATGGCACGCGCAGCAAAGTGGTTTACAGCCGCTGCCTCGCATGGTTTGCCGGACAGTCAGTACAATCTGGCGGTGCTCTATGAGCGCGGTCTGGGTGTCCAGAAGAACGCTAACGAAGCATTCAAGTGGTACTCGCTGGCAGCCAAACGTGGAGATCGTGATGCGATCACCAAGTCAAACGAACTGAAAAAGCAGATTGATACAACAACCCTCGCCCAGCTTGAGCAGATAGTCGCTGCCTGGCAGCCGGAAGCGCCGAAGCGCGAATCCAACATGGTATCCATTTCGAATCCGGCATGGGGCATTGAGACGGCCAGCAATACTGCGCCAGCGGCCTCGCAGCAGACCGCCGCGCCTGCACTGCAGGCCGTTACGCCGCCTGCTACACCAATCGGAGCCAAGGACCAGATCAAGCTCGCACAACAACTCCTGTCCCAGAAGGGCTTTGATGCTGGTTCGCCAGATGGTCAGATGGGTTCGCGTACCGCCAACGCCATCCGCTTGTATCAGTTGCGCAATGGGCTTCCGGTTAATGGCTCCGTGACCAAACAATTGTTGGATCACCTGCAGCAGGGGTTGATTTAGTCAGCAAGCAGCTGGCTTCGCCTGTCCGCCTATCTGGATCGCGCAAATGACAATTGGCAAGTTTGATAGCTGAAGCGGCGTTCATGTGTCGCGTATTCATGCTATGCTGGCAGCCCGACAATACTGTCAGCTGGATAGAAGCCATGGACCTGCCTGTAGCGATCAGCAAAATACCGCACTCTGCGTTTTGGCTTGGTGTTGTCGGGTTGGTGCCTTTCTGGCTGGCGCTGATGCCGGTTTTCGGCCATGGGGGCGGTCTGGTAGTGGAAAGAGGGCTTCAGATACAAGTGGGCTATGGCGCACTTGTTCTGTCTTTCCTTGGGGGAGTGCGTTGGGGTGCAGCACTCAAGTTACCCCGTGGCCCGCTGCAATCCACACTGTTTGTTTTTTCAGTGCTGCCGTCACTAGCGGCATTCGCGGCGTTGCTGTTGCCCACAACCGTTGGATTGGTACTGTTGATAGCGGCGTACTTGCTGCACGGTGCCTGGGACGTGCAGGCTGCGCAGCGCAGGCAGTTGCAACCATGGTATGCCACCCTGCGGGCATTGCTGACAGCGGGTGCTGTGCTGGCGCTGCTGATATCGCTGGTGATGCGCCTCGCGGCTTCCTAGAGAACCGCACGCCCCGGCAGCGTGTGCAGTGCGTTGCGGCCAACCATCACCGTGCGAAATGCATCGCCTGGCAGCAAGCGCCGAAATGCGTCATGGCGAACATCCAGACCACCTGTGTAGGCTCCGAATGCAGGCATGATTACCCGGCTGGCCGATACCACGAAACATCTCGACCTCAAGCGGCGCCCGCGTTGTGTAAGGCAAGCGACTGGGTGCAAGTGACCGGCAATTTCGTCATGCGCACCGGGCTTTGGCTCATGCCGCAATGTAATGGCGCCAAGCATCATTTCCGATGCATGCAACCCGGGGATGTCCTCCGGCAACGTCGGGTCATGGTTGCCCGACAGCCATGTAAACCGTGCCATGCCTGTGAGTTGCTCCAGCAACGCCAGGTCACTGGCGTCCATGCGCACCGGGCCCGCTACATCATGGAAGCTGTCACCTAGCAGGATGACTTGGTCTGGCAGCCATTTCTGCATTGCTGCCCGCAGCGCCAGCAACCCCATACGGGTGTCGTAGGGTGGCAGCAGCAAGCCCCGGTGTGCACCTGCCGAACCCTTCTCAAGATGCAGGTCTGCGACCAACAGCGCCTTGTATGCCGGTACGTATAGTGCACCGGACAGGCAAGGCATCAAATCTGTGCGGGCAATTTGCATGGTGACAGCCTCACACGAGCCGCATGGCTTCGTCGATGAGAGCTTGTTCGTTGTCACGGGCTGCTTCAGCAAGGAGTGCGTCATCAGCATCGCCATAAACCGGTTCGCGCCCGATCTCAAGCATCACCGGCACAGCCAGCGGCGATACCTGCTCAAGTGCCTTGTGCACGATGTTCCCCCTGATGCGCGCCAGCATGCCTGCCAACCGCTTCGCATCTATCAACCCGGATGAAGCGTCGTCCCAAGCGGCCTTCAACAGCCAATGATCCGGCTGGTGCGATCGTAACACATCATAAATCAGATCTGCTGACACGGTCACTTGCCGCCCGGTCTTTTCCTGGCCCGGCCACCGCCTTTCAATGAGCCCGGAGATAACTGCGCAGTGGCGGAAAGTACGCTTCATCAGCATGGACTCCTGTAACCATGCATCCAGATCATCGCCCAGCATGTCCTCATCGAACAATTGCGCCAGCGACAGCCTGCCCTGTTCTATGGCAAGGGACAGATCGCGCACGCACCACACAGACAATGCATAGTCATTGGCAACGAAACCCATCGGCTGCATTCCGGCACGTTCCAGTCTTCGTGTCAGCAGCATGCCGAGTGTCTGGTGTGCGAGCCGCCCGTCAAACGGATAGCACACCAGGTAGTGCTTGTTGGCCCGCGGGAATGTCTCCACAAGCATCTGGTGCGCTGCCGGCAGTACGGATTTCCACTGTTGCACCTTGAGCCAATCGCGTACCTGACCCGGCAGCAACTTCCAGCTTGAAGGCGTAGCCAGCATGTGCCGCACCCTGTCTGCCAGATAGGTTGACAGCGGAAACTTGCCGCCCTGATAGGAAGGGATCATGGGCTCGGTGGCGCTGGATCGTGATACCAGCGCATTCAGTTCCTCAATTGCTTCGAGCTTCAACACCTGGCCGGCAAACAGGAAAGTATCACCGGCACGCAGTTGCTCGATGAACCATTCCTCCACCTCGCCAAGCACCTTGCCGCCCCACTTCGAAAGCGGCTTGCCGTTCGACTGTTTGCGCTTGCCCGCAAGTTTCACCTTCAGCATTTCCGCTTCGACTATTGTGCCGGCATTCATCCGGTAACTCTGTGCAAGCCGCGGATGAGCCAGCCGCATTCGCCCGTCCGGCATGGGTTTCAGACGCGCGTAGCGTTCATAGGCCCTCAAGGCGTAACCGCCGGTCGAAACAAAATCGACTGCCTGATCAAAGTCCTTGTGTTCCAGGTTGCGGTACGGCCAGGCGCTTACGATCTCTGCATAGAGCTCGTCCGGGTGGAATGGCTCAGCAATCGCAGACCCCATGATGTGTTGCGCCAGTACGTCACGCTTCAGCTCTGCCGGGCCTTCGCCATCTTGCGCGCCATCGAAAGCGGCAGCCCGGGCGGCTTCGCATTCCAGAACCTCAAACCTGTTTGCGGGCACCAGAAGCGCCCTCGAAGGTTCATCATACCGATGGTTGGCGCGGCCAATGCGTTGCAAGATCCGGCTGGAACCTTTCGGGGCACCTACATTGATCACAAGGTCTACATCACCCCAGTCAATGCCGAGGTCCAGTGTGGAAGTGCACACTACAGCGCGAAGGCTGCCGGCCGCCATTGCCGCTTCAACCTTGCGACGCTGTCCAACATCAAGCGAACCGTGGTGCAGAGCGATGGGTAGAGCATCTTCGTTTATAGTCCAAAGATCATGAAATATGCGCTCAGCCTGCGAACGGGTGTTTGTGAACACCAGGCTCATGCCGGCGCTCTTGATCGCTTCGTAAATGTCCGGTATCGCCCAAGCGGCTGTATGGCCGGACCATGGCATCCGCGCTGCCTCATCTTCAACCTGCATGATGGCAATGTCAGGCTCTGCCCCGCCAGTTGCCGCCACAAATGCCGCCATGTGTTCGACGCCTTGTTCGACCGAAGCCTTGTCCTGCGGCACCAGCCACGCCCGCAGGGCGTCAGGCTCGGCCACGGTTGCCGACAGGCCAACGCGCTTCAAACCTGGTGCAATCCGCTCAAGCCGCGTAATTGCCAACGCCAGCAGGCAGCCGCGCTTGGTTGGCACCATGGCATGCAGTTCGTCTAGTATGACCACTTTGAGTTTGGCAAAATAGTGCGCAGCACCTTCCTGAGTGAGAAGCAGTGATACCTGTTCCGGTGTGGTGATCAAAATGTCCGGCGGGTTGGTCTTCTGCCGTTGCCGCTTGTGTACGGGTGTGTCACCAGTGCGGGCCTCGATGCGGATATCAAGTCCCATCTCCTTCACAGGGGCTTCCAGGTTGCGCGTAATGTCCACTGCCAGCGCCTTCAGCGGTGAGACATAAAGCGTATGCAGACCCTTGCCTGCTGCACCTGCCGCCAGCTCCACCAGCGACGGCAGGAAGCCCGCCAGCGTCTTGCCGCCGCCGGTCGGGGCGATCAGCAACGCTGAATTCCCCGCGGACACTTGTGCCAGCATGGCAAGCTGATGTGGCCGTGGTGTCCATCCGCGGGCCTCGAACCAGCTCTGAAAAGTTGCCGGCAGTCGCGTGCAATGTGAAACGGGTTGATCCATGATCCCAGTCTATACGAGACTTGCGGGGCTGACAGTTGACAATCGCATTTTCCACGATGCCAATGCGCTCCCATGAGCGCAACACAACCCATCACCCACAAGTCGGTTGTCATGATGGCCGTTCCCATCATGCTGGCAAACGTTTCGCAGCCGCTGCTTGGGGTAGTGGACACAGCAGTGATCGGTCAGCTGCCGCAGCCGCATTTCATTGGCGCAGTGGCAATTGGTGCGTTGATTTTCTCACTCGTCTACTGGGCGTTCGGCTTTCTGCGCATGGGCACATCAGGCATTGCCGCCCAGGCCTATGGCGCAGGCGATGGCAAGGAATTGTCTGCCGTGCTTTACAGGGCATTGCTGCTAGGCGGCGGCATTGGCCTTGTGCTGCTTCTGCTTGCCCCGCTCATTTCGGCTGTCTCGTTCTGGTCCATCGGGGCATCTGCTGAAATTGAGCGCGAAGCCCGCATCTATTTCGATATTCGCATTTGGGCTGCGCCTTTCACGCTGGCCAACTACGCAATCCTTGGCTGGCTGATCGGCCTGGGCAAGATGCGCTGGGCTTTTTTTGTTCAGCTCTGGTTGAATCTGGTCAACATGCTGCTGGATGGCCTGCTGGTGCTTTATTTCGACATGGCCACGGCGGGCATTGCACTGGGAACCCTGCTGGCAGAAATATCTGCAGCGGTCGTGGGCCTTGCCGTTGTGTGGCAGTTCCTCAAGAGCGATGGCGAAAAGCCGTCTAGCGCGCGCATACTGAACCCTGAAAAGGTAAAGCGCATGCTGGCTGTCAATGGCGACATCATGGTGCGCTCGCTTTGCCTGACATTCGGTTTTGCCTGGTTCGCTTCGCAAGGTGCAAAGATATCTGATGTTGCTGTGGCGGCTAACGCTATCCTGCTGCACCTGTTCTCCATGGGCAGCTACATGATCGACGGGTTTGCAAATGTTTCCGAAGCGCTGGTTGGCCAGTCTGTCGGCGCGCGTGCACGAAGCAGGTTCACGAAGGTTGTGCGGATTACGTCGCAATGGGCGTTGATGTCTGGCGCGGTGCTTTCGCTGGCTATACTTCTGTTTGGGCCATGGGCAATAGACCTCATGTCCGTCAACGAGGACATCCGGGCCTATGCGCGCCAGTTCTTGTGGTGGACAGCACTCACGCCAATTCTTGGTGCGGCCTGCTTCCAGCTCGATGGTATTTTCATTGGTGCCACCCGCACTCGCGACATGCGCAACATGATGCTTGTGTCACTCGCTCTGTTTCTGGCGCTGGGGTACGCGCTGGTGCCGGTCTTTGGCAATCATGGCCTGTGGTTTGCCATGTGCACGTTCTTCGTAATTCGCGGTTTTACGCTGTACGTGCGTATGCCTGCGTTGCAGCGTGGCGCGTTTGATTGAGAATGATCATCTTGACACCTTGCTGACAAAAGATGCCAAATATTGCCGGGAAAACAAACCTTAGGGAGTGGTGGACAATGAAACTCGACAAAATGAAACAGCTTGTTGCGACCGGAAAAATGAGCCGCCGCGAATTTGTTCAACTTTCAATTGCTGGTGGTTTGACCGCCGCTGCGGGCGAGAATCTGTTTGTTCAGACTGCCCGCGCGACACCGAAAAGTGGTGGGCACTTCAAGGCGGGTATCGGCCATGGCGGCACGACCGACACGCTCGACCCTGCGACATGGGAAAACTCCATGATCGCAGACGTGGGTAACATCGCATTCGACTACCTGGTCGAAATAGATACCAAAAACGCAACTGCGCCGGGCCTCGCGGAGAGTTGGGATTCCACCGCTGAAGCTGACCGCTGGACATTCAACCTGAAAAAGGGAGTTGAGTTCCACAACGGCAAGACTCTCGATGCTGATGATGTTGTCGCTTCCATCAATCACCATCGCGGTCCCGACACCAAGTCGGCCGCAAAGTCTATCCTCGAGATTATCAAGGACATAAAGACTGATGGCTCGGACAAGGTGGTGTTTGAGTTGAACTCGCCATCGGCCGATTTTCCATATGTGGTGTCCGACTATCACTTGCCCATCATGCCGGCAAAAGACGGCAAGGTGGACCCGCAAGCTGGTATCGGTACTGGCCCGTTCAAGCAGGAGAACTTTGAGGCAGGGGTGCAGTACTCCGCCGCGAGGAACGAGAACTACCATGGCCAGGTCTGGTTCGATTCCGTAGAGATGCTGACGATCGCCGATGTTGTGGCACGCCAGAACGCGCTCGCGTCTGGGGATGTTCACTATATTGACCGGCCAGACCTCAAGACAATTCCTCTGCTTAAGCGCAATACTGATCTGGAGATCGATCAGGTCACCGGCTTTGGCCACTATGTGGCGCCGATGAACACAACCATGGCACCATTTGACAACCCTGATGTGCGCAATGCCATCAAGCACTGTTTCAAGCGCGATGATCTGGTGAAGAAGGTGCTGACCGGCTTTGGCACCGCAGGCAATGACAACCCTTTGGCACCTTCCATCAAGTTTGCAGTTGATCCGGAGCCACGCCACCAGTTCGATCCTGAGAAGGTCAAGTTCCACCTCAAGAAGGCAGGCATGGACAGCCTCAAGATCGATTTGTCTGCATCCGATGCCGCGTTTGCCGGTGCGGTTGATGCTGCGGTTTTGATGGCTGAACACGCGAAGGAAACCGGCATCGAGATCAATGTTGTTCGTGAACCTTCGGATGGATATTGGTCAAATGTCTGGATGAAGAAGCCGTGGTGTTTCTCTTACTGGGGCGGCCGGCCAACCGCTGACTGGATGTTCACCACTGCCTATGCCGAGGCAGCGGCGTGGAACGACACGTTCTGGAAGAACGAGCGATTCAACAAGCTGCTCGTGGAAGCACGCGGGGAACGAGATGACGCCAAGCGTGCGCCGATGTATGCTGAAATGCAGAATATCCTGCATGATGACGGCGGTATTCTGGTGCTGATGTTCAACGACTTTGTAACGGCACATTCGAAGAAGGTTGCCCACGGCGACATGAATTCGAATTACGATCACGACGGAGGCTTGATGTACAGGCGCTGGTGGATGGCCTGATCACAAACAGGTGTCCCAGAGCAGCGAGGGCAACGTCTCAACGGTGGAGGCATTGCCTTTTATGCTGGATCAGCCATTTTTGCACTGGCTACTTGAGTGAAATTTTGTAAGGCTTGTAACTGAGGGGCAGGGTTGGGCAAGCCGGGCAACAAGGCACGCCAGCGGCCCAGGGTAGGGAGCGGGTAAAGAAATGCATCCTGTTGTTAGGACAATTCTTCAGCGTTTGGGGCTTGGTCTGCTCACGCTCTTTGTCGTTTCTCTGATCATTTTTTCGGCACTGCAATTCCTGCCGGGCGATTTTGCGACATCGGTTCTTGGACAGTCGGCCACGCCGGAGACTGTGGCTGCGTTCCGCAAAGAGCTTGGGCTTAATGATCCTGCCGTCACCCGGTACCTGCAATGGATTGGTGGCGTGCTGCAGG
This sequence comes from uncultured Alphaproteobacteria bacterium, assembly GCA_963787895.1. GTDB lineage: Bacteria > Pseudomonadota > Alphaproteobacteria > Rhizobiales > Aestuariivirgaceae > Anderseniella. Next base: position 625,420 of record CAWBEX010000008.1, read on the forward strand.
GAGATTTCGGTTCATCATTCTCCGGCCGTAGCGCCGGGCGTGAGCGGGAAGTCATGGAGCTTATCGCGCCGCGTCTCTGGAACACCCTGTTCCTTGCGGGCATGACGGCGGTTATCGCTGTACCGCTTGCGCTGGGCCTTGGCATCACTGCCGCGCTCTATCGCAATTCCCTCTATGATCGCGCCGTCAACGCAACGACACTGACCACCATTTCGTTCCCGGAGTTCTTCGTCGCCTATATCCTGATCCTGCTTCTGGCGACATTATGGAAGGTGTTTCCGTCGCTGGCCAATGTGAGGGCTGATACTGAATTCTGGGAACGCGTGTATCTGTGTGCTCTGCCGGCGCTGACGCTGACCTTGGTCATTGTGGCCCACATGATGCGCATGACCCGTGCCTCCATTATCAACCTGCTTGCCAGTCCCTACATCGAAATGGCGCGGCTCAAGGGTGTTTCAAAATCACGTGTCATCCTGAAGCACGCTCTGCCCAACGCCTGGGCCCCCATCGTGAACGTGATTGCCTTCAACCTGGCATATCTTGTGGTTGGGGTTGTCGTGGTTGAAGTGGTATTTGTGTATCCCGGCATCGGCCAGCTCATGGTGGATGCGGTGACCACCAGGGACATTCCGGTAGTGCAGGCGTGTGCGCTGATTTTTGCTGCGACCTACATTCTTCTAAACCTGTTTGCCGACATTGTTTCCATTGTAACCAATCCGAGGCTTCTGCATCCACGATGAGTTCAGACGACCAAACATATTCTGCCGCCGGTGAGGTGGCCAATGTCGCCGCCCAGCGCACCTGGTGGGACCGCAGCTGGCGCAGCCTGAAGAAGGCGCCCATCACGGCCTGGTTTGGCATGATCGTGATAGCTTTCTATATGTTTGTCGCGATATTTGCCCCGCTGGTCGCGCCGTATAGCGAAAGTCAGGTGTTCGATGATGCTTATGCACCTTGGAGCTCGCAGTTCTGGTTTGGTACCGATCAACTTGGGCGTGATGTGTTTACCCGCCTTGTTTATGGCGCGCGAAACACCATTGGCATCGCTGTCGCCACAACCCTTCTGTCATTTCTGATCGGTGGCAGCCTTGGTGTCATCGCGGCCATCAACCGGTCCTGGCTGGATCAGGCCCTGAGCAGGTTTGTTGATGTGTTGATGGCTATTCCGAGCCTGATATTTTCGCTCATGCTGCTATCCATATTCGGATCCAATGTCGTCAACCTGATCATAATTATTGCGGTTTTGGACGCTACCCGTGTTTACCGCCTCTCCCGCGCTGTTTCGCTGAATGTGGTTGTGATGGACTATGTTGAAGCTTCCCGGTTGCGTGGTGAATCGCTCGGCTGGGTCATGCGGCGCGACATCGTTCCTAACATCCTGCCGCCATTGGTGGCAGAGTTCGGCCTGCGCTTCTGTTTCGTATTTCTGACCATTGCTTCCCTGTCGTTCCTTGGTGTCGGCATCCAGCCTCCAACCGCTGACTGGGGTTCAATGGTGCGCGAGAATGCACAGTTGATTTCATTCGCAGAATACGACCTCAAGGCTGCAATGACGCCTCTGTTACCCGCCGGGGCAATTGCCCTGCTCACGGTGGCTGTCAATTTCGTGGTCGACTGGTTCCTGCACAAGACGAGTGGCATTCGCGATGAAAAATAGCCAACCCAAACGTGTCGCCGGTGATCTGCTTCTGGACATGCGCGACATTCATATCGAAGGTTTCTCTGACGATGTCTGGCACCCGATCATCAAGGGCGTGGACCTGAAGCTTCACCGCGGTGAGGTTATGGGTCTGATCGGAGAGTCAGGTGCAGGCAAGTCCACGCTGGGCAAGGCTGCCATGGGTTATGCCCAGCCGGGTTGTCGCATTACAAAAGGCAGCATTGTTTTCGATGGTGTTGACTTGCGGGCAATGCGCGACAGCCAGCTTCGCCAGTTGCATGGCTCCAGAATCGCCTATGTGGCGCAAAGTGCTGCTGCTTCCTTCAACCCGGCGCACCGCCTGCTCGACCAATGTGTGGAAGCGACCGTCAGCCACAACATCCGGCCAGAAGAACAGGCCAAGCAGGACGCCCGTGAACTTTTCGCAGCACTGCAATTGCCAGACCCCGACAACATTGGCGAGCGCTATCCGCACCAGGTGTCAGGTGGTCAGTTGCAACGCGCCATGACGGCGATGGCAATGTCTTCGAGGCCTGACCTGATCATCTTCGATGAACCCACCACTGCGCTGGATGTTACCACCCAGGTCGAGGTGTTGTCGGCCATGCGTGACATCGTCCAGCAGTTCCAGACAGCTGCCATTTACATTACGCATGACCTTGCCGTGGTCGCGCAGATGGCTGACGTCATCAAGGTGTTGCGCTACGGCGAAACTGTTGAGGACGCCCCCGCGCGGCAAATGCTGAAGAAGCCGGAAAAGCCATACACCAAGTCGTTGTGGGCTGTGCGTTCGCTGATGAAGCCGCAAGAGGTCAAGGATGACATCATCATGCGGATCAATGGTGTCGACGCCGGGTACTCCAGCGAGGTCATGGTCCTGCACAATGTTACCATAAACATTCCGCGGGGCTCCACAGTGGCAGTGGTTGGTGAATCAGGGTCCGGCAAATCGACCACCGCACGGGTCATTACTGGGCTTTTGCCGCCGTCCAAGGGCAACGTGCTGTTCAACGACGAGCCTTTGCCGCTTGCCTTGAAGGATCGCAGCAAGGACCAGCTTCGCCGCATTCAGATGATCTATCAGATGGCTGACACGGCGATGAACCCGAAACACACTGTGCGCGACATCATCGGCCGACCGCTGGAGTTCTATCTGGGCTTGTCCGGCGCAGCGCGTAACAAGCGCATATCCGAACTGCTGCAAATGATCGAACTTGATGACAGCTTTCTTGAGCGCCTGCCAAGCGAGCTGTCGGGTGGCCAGAAGCAACGCATCTGCATTGCCCGGGCACTTGCCGCTGAGCCGGAGATGATCATCTGCGACGAGGTTACCTCGGCGCTGGACCAGATCGTACAGGAAGGAATTTTGAAGCTTTTGCTGCGTCTGCAGAAGGAATTCAACATCACCTACCTGTTCATCACCCACGATATTGCCACGGTCAAAGCCATCTCGGACGAGATCGTCGTCATGTTCCAGGGCAAGGTTGTCGAACAGGGCATGAAGGATGACATACTCTCTCCTCCACATCCGGCCTACACCCAGTTGTTGCTATCGTCGGTGCCCGAGATGGACCCTGACTGGTTGACCAGCTTGTTGAAAGAGCGTGAATCCGGCAATCTGATGCAGGCTTCCGGCAATTGACGCTGAACCATCGACCGGGCGGGTGCGTTTGCTGTCACAGCAATTCACGCAACTGAAGGAACAGTCCGGCACATGAGCGGCAAGCCCGTCATCGTCTGGTTTACCAATGACTTGCGCCTTTGCGACAACGCTGCCCTCACCCGGGCGGCCGCCAGCGGGCGCCCTATTGTGCCTGTGTTTGTGCTTGACGAGCACACTCCCGGTGACAGGGTTATGGGGGCTGCGTCTCACTGGTGGCTAGAGCGGTCGCTGAAGTCCTTGTCAGCCTCAATATCGGCTAGCAACGGCAATCTGGTTTTGCGGCGCGGCGAAACCGTACAGGCACTGCAGGCACTGATTGATGAAACAGGTGCTGGTGCGGTCTACTTTTCTCGCAACCATGCACCGTGGTCGGGCTCACTTGAACAACGTGTCGCCAGCATGTGCGAAGGAAAATCGGTTGAATGCAAGAGGTTTGCGGGTTTTCTTATGCACGACCCAGCCTCGACGCTGACTGGAGGTGGCGGGCCATACAAGGTCTACTCGCCGTTTTCGAGAAAGTGCTTTGCCACTCTGTCGCCTCGTGAACCCTATTCGGTTCCAGCGCGGCTATCGTTTTCAACTGATGAAATTGCAACCGACAACCTGCAAGCATGGGCGCTTTACACCGCCATTCCGGATTGGGCGCATCAGTTTGAATCGCGCTGGCAACCAGGGGAGGCCGGTGCCCGCGACAAGCTTGCCCGTTTCCTGGAGCAGCCGGTGCAACACTACGGCACCGCCCGCAATTTTCCGGCAGAGTTTGCCACCTCGCGTCTTTCGCCACATCTGCACTTTGGAGAGGTATCGCCATTGCAGGTCTGGCACGCCTGCACGCACGTCATGGCAGCCAGCGGTGCTCGTGCAGACGAGGGCGGGCAGGTATTCTTGAAGGAAATCCTTTGGCGAGAGTTCTCCTACCATCTGCTGCATCATTGGCCCGAATTGCCAAGCCAACCGTTCAAGCGAGAGTTTGCGGACTTTCCCTGGCAATCCAGCAGCGTGCTTCTGCAAGCCTGGCAGCAGGGACAGACAGGAATTCCAATCGTCGACGCCGGCATGCGCGAACTGTGGGCGACCGGCTGGATGCACAACCGCGTGCGCATGATAGTGGCTTCGCTGCTGGTCAAGAACTTGCGCATCCACTGGCGCGAGGGAGAGCGCTGGTTCTGGGATACGCTGGTTGATGCCGATATAGGCGCTAACGCCGCCAGCTGGCAGTGGGTTTCCGGGTGCGGCGCAGATGCAGCTCCTTATTTCCGCATTTTCAACCCAGTACTGCAGGGAGAAAAGTTTGATCCCGATGGAACTTATGTACGCAAATGGGTGCCGGAGTTGAACGACATGCATGCAAAGTACATTCACAAGCCCTGGTTGGCGCCAGAAAGTGCCCTGACAAAGGCAGCGGTTGAACTTGGTAAGTCGTACCCTCGCCCGATTGTTGATCTCGGCAAGACCCGAGATGCTGCGCTCGATGCCTACAAGACAATCAGAAAATCTGAAACTGCTGCCTGAAAGGCATTACACAGCCCCGCCCGGCGGGCGCTTCTGGAAACGCTGTGTCAGGAACTCAACAAAGGTACGCGTTTTTGCGAGGCGGTATTTGTCTGGCGGATATACAGCATGTAGCGCGACAGGGGCTGGTTCAAACCCTTCAAGTATTGGCACCAGATCGCCGCTTGCCAGGGCATCTGACACAATGAATGCCGGCAACAGGGCAATGCCGCGTCCGGCCATGCAGGCTGACCTCAGCACTTCGCCATTGTTGGAACACAGCACCGGTGAGACAGCAATCTTGTTGTTCGGGCCGACGCCGCGCAACGGCCAATACAGATCATTGTTGAGGTGCCCGTAGTGCAGGATGGGGTGATCTTTCAGGTCTCCCGGAGTGCGCGGCCTGCCGGCTTGCGTCAGGTAGTCCCGACTGGCACACATGAGCCGTCTGATCGGGCAAATTTTGCGGGCGACAAGTGTTGAATTTTCCAGCTCGCCAATTCTCAACGTGACATCGAAACCCTCTTCGTGCGGGTCGACGAAGCGGTCATTCACCACGAGCGAAACGGTGATCTGCCTGTGTTCAGCCATGAAATCGTTCACTGCCGGCGCGATGTGCGAAACGCCAAAAGTCATGGGCGCATTGATTTGCAGCAGGCCGTTCAACTCGCCGGTAAGGGCGCCAGTTGCAGCTTCTGCCTCTTCCATGTCGCTGACCAGAATGCGCGCGCGTTCCAGAAACACCTGACCAGCTTCTGTAAGGGCAATGGTGCGAGTGGTTCGCACCAGTAATTGCGCCCCAAGATGTTCTTCAAGAGCTGTTACGATTCTTGATATCTGAACCCGCGACTGTCCCAACTTTCGCCCGGCAGCTGCAAAGCCGCCTTCATCGACAGCCGATACAAACGCTTTCATGCCCTCGAATCGATCCATGACAAGTATTGTAGCCGCTTATGAATCAAAGGGTAGCGCGCAGTGACAATTGTTGTTGCTCCAGACGCAACTTTCGTGTTTTCCATCCCCTACGTGTTCTGGATTGTGCCGGGTTGCTGAAAACGTCGCTGCAACCCAATTTCATCATTTTCAGGCTCATCGCACAAAACACGGATCACTTGGCGTTCAATTCATTCCCGGCAACAGGAAATAAAAGCATGTCCAGACAGCTCAATATTGCTGCCATCTCCGGCAGCTTGCGGACCAAGTCCTACAACACCAGCCTTTTGCAGGCGCTTTCGCGGTTATCCGGCGATGCAATGCACCTCGAGATCATCAACCTGAAGGGCATTCCCGTGTATGATGGAGATGACGAGCTGGCCTCCGGCGTTCCGCAGATTGTTGTTGATCTGGCAGGCAAGATCAGTGCTGCCGATGGAGTCATAGTATCAACGCCAGAGTACAATTTCTCAATCCCTGGAGGGCTGAAGAATGCCACCGACTGGATCAGCAGGGTCAAGAACCAGCCTTTGAAAGACAAGCCGGTGGGCATTGTCGGTGCCGCGATGGGACCACTGGGTACTGCACGTTCGCAGTATCACTTGCGTCAGAATCTGGTTGGCCTTAGCGCAGACACCATGACAAAGCCGGAGGTTTTTGTTGGGTTGGCTTCAAGCAAGTTTGATGACAGCGGCAGGCTCATCGACGCCGAAACAGAAAAATTTCTCAATGCATGGCTGAATGCATATGAAGCCTGGGTGCGCCGCAGACTGTTCAGTTAGGATGCTTGCCTTAAAAGCACTCGCCCGCACTCCAATTAAGGAGTACGGGCGAGCATGGTACGCGCTGCTCGGGACGGCGACAGGAGCCACGCGACCAATCCGAAACTGTTATTCAGGGGAATCTGCCTACGCCACAACTTCTACTGAAGTAGCAAACTCTGTTAGTTTTGTGCGGCAGACCCCTCTGCTGTTAAGTAGAATGCTTGTCATTATCGACCACAGATGGGCCAAACCTAGGCAATTGTGGGGCCAGTTGCACAACGACTGGTGTGTGCACACTGGACAAGTGGTTCTGATCGCCTGATTATCGGGCAATTGTGCAACAATTTGCCCAGAATCCATGGGGGCTGTGGTATTAATTTTTTTTGCAGCGTTCTTCCGGGAGGACGTGTTTCCTGGCGGAAGACAGGATATGTTGTGCAGGGAGGAGCAGGATGCCGCATCGCATTGTAATTGCCGATGATCACCCGTTGTTTCGCGATGCACTGAGATTGGCCGTGCAAGACGCGCTTAGCGACGCAAGAATTGACGACGCAGGCTCGTTGAAAGAAGCAGTTGAGGTGTTGTCTTCCGGTGATGATATCGACTTGATACTCCTCGACCTGAAAATGCCCGGTGTTCAGGGCTTTTCGGGCCTGGTGCTAATTCGATCCCAGTTTCCGCTGGTTCCTGTTGTGGTGGTTTCGGGAACCGAAGACCACAGTGTTGTCAGAAGGGCCATCTCACTCGGCGCCTTGGGTTTTATCCCCAAGTCAGCTTCGGTTGCGCAGATGCAGCAGGCGGTCAATTCTGTCCTGGAAGGCAATGTCTGGTTGCCCGATGGCATCGACCTTGAGACTCAAGGTTCAACCGAACTTGACGAACTGGCGCAAAGGCTGAAGACACTGACCCCGCAGCAGACGCGTGTCTTGATGATGCTCAGGGAGGGGTTGTTGAACAAGCAGATTGCCTATGAATTGTCAGTGTCGGAGGCCACCGTCAAAGCGCATGTGTCGGCCATACTGCAGAAACTGAGGGTCGACAGCAGGACCCAGGCAGTTATTGCGGCATCCCGTATCGACGGAGACACCATTGAAGCAGGGCAAGCCGGTCTGACCAATTGACCTGGGCCTATAGTGGCTGCCTATTCCGCAGCTTGTGAATTTGGCAGGCTCATCATCAGTACGGTTCTCAATACAGCCGGCTTCACCGGTTTGCGCAGGTAAGTTACGCCGGCGCTCTCTGCGTCAGTGCGCAGTTTGGCTGACCTTTCTGCCGTTATGAGTGCTGCGTGAAAATGCGAGCCGGTTGATTTGCGCAACTCGCCAATGAATTCCAGTCCGTTGTCGCCCCCCAGATGATAGTCCATCAGCAGCATGTCATACGGCCAATGTTGTGCCTCCCGGACCAGCTGGCGCGTCTCATTCGCCGAGGCAGCGCAAGTAACCGTGCAACCCCAGCCTTGCAGCAAGGTCTTCATGCCCTCAAGGATCGCGTTTTCGTTGTCCACCACAAGTACCGAGAAGCCTTCCAGCGTTCCCTGCACCGGAAGCGGCCTTGAGCGGGAGGTGCTTTCCGCAAGCGGGAGGCCATGGGCGATCGGCACGTCGAGCCGGAACATACACCCTTTGCCCGGTTCGGATTTCAGTTGCAGAGGGTGTTCGAGCACTCTGGCCATGCGTTCCACGATAGACAGCCCCAGACCAAGTCCCTGAATTGTCGAACCCTCGGCCTCAAGTCTTTCGAATTCCTCAAAAACCAGGCGCATCTTGTTGGCCGGTATGCCTGGGCCGGTGTCGTGTACTTCGATACACAAATTTCCTTCGCGCACACGGCAGCCCATGAGAATCTTGCCAGTTCCGGTGTACTTTATTGCATTGCTGAGCAGGTTTTGCAGCACACGCCGGATTAGCCTTCTGTCCGAGTGGACCAGCCTGCTGCTGGGCAGAATTTTCAGCTCAAGCTGCTTGTCTGCAGCAGCAACGGAAAACTCGGTACGCAACTGGTCAAGCAACTCGCTTATGGCAAACACCGATACATTGGGTTTGATTGCACCGGCATCCAGCCGCGACATGTCGAGCAGGGCCGACAGGATTTCCTCAACGGCTTCAAGTGACTGGTCAACATTTCGAACCAACTGTGATTCAGGACGCTCTTTGGTCCGGTCGAGCAGTGAGGACGTAAACAATCGCGCAGCATTCAATGGTTGCAGAATATCGTGCGAGGCAGCGGCAATGAAGCGGGTCTTGCCGGCATTGATTTCCACCGCCGCAGCACGCGCACTTTCAAGTTGCGTATTTAGAGCCGTCAGCTCGGCAGTTCGCTCTTCCACTCGTCTTTCTAGAGCCTCGGCTGCGTGAAACCGCTCGGTAATGTCGGCAAACGTGACGACCCGGCCATCGTCCGGCATTGGATTGCTGTGCAGTTCCAGCACACTGTCCCCGGTTCTGTTGCGCAGATGAAATGGCTCGTTGTGATCAACAATCTGGCGCAGCAACTGCACTGCGGTTTCGTGGCCCTGGGTAGTCTCACGCATGAATCGTTCATGCAGTTGCGCCGTTATGTCATCCAGCGGTACGCCAACCCTGCCAAACTCGGACGGCAGGTTCAGCAACTTCCGGAACTGCTTGTTCCAGCAGACGAGTGTCAGGTCGTTGTCGAACACAGCAATGCCCTGCTCGACATTGTCGATAGCTGATTGCAGCAGGTCACGGTTGTACGAGATCGCATCGGAGGCATCATCCAGCAGTCTCATCGCACCAGAAGAATGTCCAGCATTGCGTTGCAGCAGCAAAGCCATCACAACCCTTGCAGAGGCGGTGCCGATGGCGCTTGCCAATAACCGCTCAGAAAACCTCAAAGTGTCCTGATCGGCGAAGTCCTGAGGCCGCAGAATCTCGCTGCGAGTATGAGTGTACTCGTTGAAAGACCGTTGCATGCGCTCATTGCCGAGGTACCGCTCCACGGTTGCGTGGAGTTCCTGGATGGTCACTGATGGAGAACCGGAGCCCTGTGCGGGCATTGCGACTGCAGTGTTGCTGGGTACGAAAGCATGCGCCTGCATGCGTTCAACGGGTGAGATTTTGGTCATCCACGACACCAGCAGATACGCGGCCACGTTGGCGCTGAGTGACCACAATACACCATGGGTCAGCGGGTCCAGGTCGCTGCCAAACAGGTTCTGCAACCTCAGCACTTCGATCTGCCACGGTCCCTGGCTCACTAGCGTAGCCGGTAACCAGCCCGCATCTGCAAAGAGAGGTGCAAGCAGGGTGTAGCACCACATACCGAAACCGACGCCTAACCCGGCCATTGCCCCGCGTGCATTGCCGCCGCTCCAGAACAGACCGAGGAAAAATGCCGGTGCGAACTGAGCAACCGCGGCAAATGACACAAGGCCGGTCTGCGCCAGCGCCGCATTGGTACCGATCATCAGGTAGTAGGAGTAGGCAAGGGTTATGATCAGTGCGATTGCCGCGCGCCTGATTAGCAGAATCCGCCGTGTCATGTCTGTTTGCCAGACTAGTGAACTGCTGTTGCGCAGCAACAATGGCACAACGATGGAGTTGCACACCATGATCGACAGCGCGATGGTTTCGACGATTACCATGGCGGTTGCGGCTGATAACCCGCCAATGAAGGCAATTAGTGCCAATAGAGTTTGCCCATCTGCAACCGGCAACGCGAGCACGAATGTATCGCCATCCACTGCCTGTCCCTTGAACAGGATCAGTCCGGCAATTGCTATGGGAACAACGAAAATGTTGATGGCGACCAGGTAGAGCGGAAACATCCATGATGCCTTGCGCACATCATCAAGCGAGGTGTTCTCCACAACAGCCAAGTGGAATTGGCGCGGAAGCAGGATAACTGCGCAAAACGCCAGAAATGTCATGGTGGTCAGACGAGGCCAGTCCCATGGCCCGGAAAATACCGAAATGATCGCCGGATCTTGGCTGGCTTGCTCCAGCAGGTCCCCCGGTCCACCCATGATGACGAAAGTGATGAATGTACCGACGACAAGAAAGGCGACCAGCTTCACCACGCTCTCTGCGGCAACGGACATTATCAGTCCGTTCTGGTGCTCGGTGGCGTCCGCGTGGCGGGTGCCGAACAGCATCACGAAAATGGCCATTGCAATGGCAACGAACATGGGCACGTCACCGAAGCCGGTTTCCAGGCCGCCGGTGTCCACACCAAGCGGGCCAAGGGCATTGAGTGACAGCGAAACAGCCTTCAACTGCAGCGAGATATAAGGAATGACAGCGATAACCGCGATAAAGGCCGCTATCCCGCCCAGCAGCTGGTTCTTGCCATAGCGCGCTGACAAAAAGTCGGCAATGGACGTGATGTTCTGAGACTTCGAAAGGCTCACGATCCGTCTTACCAGCGGCCAACCCAGGCCGATCAGCAAGATCGGACCCAGATAGATCGGCAGAAAGTCAAACCCGGAAGTTGAGGCCAGTCCGACGCTGCCGTAAAATGTCCATGAGGTGCAGTAAACCGCTAGCGACAAGGCATAAATGTATGGCCTGCTGACACCCGGGCGACGCGTCCGGCTGGCGCGGTCTCCATAGGCCGCAATTGCGAAAAGCGCACCTACATAGCCCAGCGCAATGAATATCACTCCCCATGTGGAAAGCATCCGGGGTAGTCCCTTGTACTTGTGTACTCAGAGTCAAAGTCTAGCAGATGCCGCTGGTTGCGCAATTGCGGCAAATGTTGCTAATTCCGGTTGTATTTCCAACATCTGCAACTACAATGCAGCCACTTTTGATTGAGTGCGACAAGCGCGACAAAAGTCATAACGCAAGCTGCTTTTGACAGATTGCGTAGCAAATATGAGGGGAACTATAATGCTCAAGGAATTCAAGGAATTTGCCTTCAAGGGCAATGTGCTGGATCTTGCCGTCGGTGTGATCATCGCCGGCGCATTTGGCTTGATTGTCAGCTCGCTGGTAGACGACATAATCATGCCGATCGTTGGTGCCATTTTTGGCGGTCTGGATTTTTCAAACATGTTCGCGCCGCTGGCTAGCGGAGTGACAGCGACAACTCTCGCTGCCGCAAAGGAACAGGGTGCAGTGCTGGCCTATGGCAATTTCATTACTGCCGTAGTCAATTTCCTGATCATCGCCTTTATCCTGTTCATGATTGTTCGCGCTGCGAACTCCATGAAGAAGGCTGAAGAAGCAGCACCTGCTGCACCACCGGCAGATGTGACGCTGTTGACGGAAATCCGCGATCTGCTGAAAAAGTAATTCGACATTGCAGCGCTCTGCAGCACTTGCAGGGTACGCTACACAAGAATACAACCTCGCACCTGTCGCCAGGTGCGGGGTTTTTGTTTGCAGCTGGATTGTCTGCAGACTACTCAGCCCGGCAATGCAATGACGTGCCTGCAATGTGGAGCTGCCATGCCAACTCTTTCACGCGATCAGTTATTGTCCAGTATCCGGCAAAGCCAGCAGGATGAACCAGATAGTGGCATCCTGCGTGCGGTGAACTACGGCTTTGGGCGCAAGGACCTGATCCCGTTGTGGACCGGTGAAGGCCCTCTGAAGACACCGGATTTCATCTGTCAGGCAGCTTCTGACGCAATGTTTGCCGGTGAGACTTTCTACACCTGGCAGCGCGGAATTCCGGAACTGCGTCATGCGCTGGCGGAGTATCACAACAGGTTTTGGCCTGGACCGATCCCGCACGAGCGCTTCTTTGTCACCGGTGGAGGCATGCAGGCCATCCAGGTTGCGTTGCAGCTGCTGCTTGATACCGGCGATGAGGTTGTCATTCCATCACCGGCATGGCCAAATTTTCCAGGTCCAATGCGCATGATGGGCGCACGCCCGGTTTTCGTGCCGATGTTGTACGAAGACCGCAAATGGTCTCTCGACCTCGACGAGATGCGCAAGGCGATTGGCCCGCGCACGCGTGCGATCTGTCTTGTATCACCGTCCAACCCGATCGGCTGGGTAGCTTCGCGTGATGATCTGATTGCCATTCGTGACATGGCCCGGGACGCCGGGATTTGGATAATTGCCGATGAAGTGTACGCACATTTTCACTATGGTGATGACGGTCACCCTTCAGGCCGTGCGCCCTCGTTCATGGATGTTTGCGAACTCGATGAACGCGTGGTCTACATCAACACCTTTTCCAAGAACTGGGCCATGACCGGTTGGCGGGTTGGCTGGCTGCAAGCTCCGGTTGCGCTCGGCCCGGCAATCGAACGGATTATCCAGTACAACACGTCAGGCACGGCGGCCTTCATGCAGAAGGGCGCACTCGCTGCCTTGCAGCACGGCGACGATTTCCTCGCCAAGCAATTGACGATGGCGGCCAGGTGCCGCCTTAAGGTCTCCGCCGCGCTTGGCCAGTTCAACAATGTGAGCTTTGAGCAGCCGCGCGGCGCCTTCTATGGCTTTTTTCGTGTCGACGGCCTGAGCGACAGCCTGGGTGCCGTCATGCGCATTATTGATGAGGCCAATGTGGGCCTTTCCCCCGGAGGCACTTTTGGTCCTGGCGGTGAGGGTTTTCTCAGAATGTGTTACCTTCGCGACACTGAAAGTCTTGATGAGGCGCTTGAGCGGCTGTGTGGCTGGTTGCGGCGCCAGTGAAGCCGTGCGTTGACCATCGCAAGAGGATTGCTTATCTCCTAGTCTGATGTTGAACGAACGGACCTTTCGGCCATGGCCATCCGCGATATTGTAATATTGCCAGATCCGATATTGAAAAAGGTGTCGGAACCTGTTGAGCGCGTTGACGACGAGCTCAAACGGCTCGTCAGTGACATGTTCCAAACCATGTACGAAGCCCCTGGCGTCGGTTTGGCTGCCGTTCAGATTGGAATTCCGCGCCGCTTGCTGGTTGTCGATCCGGTACGCGAAGATGAACCGAAAAACCCGCACACCTTCATCAACCCGGAAATTGTCTGGAGCAGCGATGATTCCTCGGTATACGAGGAAGGCTGCCTGTCCATTCCTGACGTTTTCTATGATGTCACCCGGCCTGCATCCGTGCGAGTGAAACACCTCGACATCGAAGGCAAGCAGTGCGAGACGCTCTGCGAAGGATTTCTGGCAACCGTCATCCAGCATGAAATAGATCACCTGAACGGAATACTTTTTATCGATCATCTATCCCGGCTCAAGCGTGACGTTGTTGTTCGCAAGTTCACCAAGTTGGCGCGCCAGGCCAGAGAAAAAGTGTGAGTGTGCGCACGGTCTTCATGGGATCACCGGACTTCGCCGTCCATACTCTTGAGCGCATGCTTGAGGATGGCCACCAAGTTGTTGCCGTTTACAGCCAGCCGCCCCGTGCTGCCGGCCGGCGTGGGCTGGAGTTGCGCAAGACGCCGGTACACCAGTTTGCCGAGGCACGAGGCATTGAAGTACGCACACCTTTGACCCTGAAGTCGGCAGAACAACAAGCAAGCTTCGCTGCCCTTGATGCAGATGTGGCAGTGGTAGTTGCCTATGGCCTGCTTCTCCCACAGGCGGTGCTGGATGCGCCGCGCCATGGTTGCCTCAATGTACATGCATCGCTGCTGCCGCGCTGGCGCGGTGCCGCTCCTGTTCAACGCGCCATTATGTCTGGCGACAGCGTGACGGGTGTCTCCATCATGCAAATGGAAGCCGGGCTGGATACGGGGCCGGTGATCAGTGAGACCAGCGTTGCCATCACTGATGTTTCCACTGCGCAATCGCTGCATGACGAACTGGCAATTGTCGGCGCCAATGCGATGAGCAGTGTTTTGCAAAGGCTGCAATCAGGCGAATCCCTGGTCGCCACGCCGCAGAGTGAACGCGGTGCTACTTACGCGGCTAAGATATCCAAGGCAGAAGCACACATCGACTTTGCTCATCCGGCGCGCGATGTGCTCCGTCACATTCATGGCCTGTCACCGTTTCCTGGTGCCTGGTGCATGCTGCCAGCCGCTGATGGAAAGCAGGTTCGCGTAAAGCTGCTTGAGGTGGTGCTGGAAATTGGCTTGAACGGTGCCCCCGGCGAGATACTGGACGGGCGCCTTGCCATAGCCTGTGAGACGAACGCCGTTCGTCCCGTGTGCCTGCAGCGCGAGGGCAGGTCTCCAATGGATCTTGCAACGTTCCTCAATGGTTTGTCGCCGGATCCTGGCACGAAGGCGGGTTAAGTTCATGCCGCGCTTCCGCATGACGATTGAATATGACGGCTCACCATTTGCTGGTTGGCAGCGCCAAGCTGGCCAACCGTCTGTCCAAGAAGCGATAGAAGCGGCCATCACCCGCCTTGGGGAGGATCCCGTCACGGTGTTTGGTGCGGGCAGGACCGATGCCGGGGTTCACGCGCTGGGGCAGGTTGCCCATGTCGATCTGCACAAGCACTGGAAACCGGCGAAGCTGATGGCGGCGATCAATGCACAACTGCGGCCGGACCCGGTTAGCGTTTTCGATGTCGCCGTTGCGGGCGAAGATTTCCACGCTCGCTTCTCGGCAATCGCCCGCCACTATGAATACCGGATACGCGACACCCGCCATCCGCCCGCGCTGGACCGGACCCGGGTCTGGTGGGTGACGCATCCGCTGGACGAAGCCGCCATGCATGCAGCTGCACAACAGCTGGTCGGTCATCACGACTTCACCACCTTCCGCTCTGTTCATTGTCAATCTGCTTCACCGGTCAAGACACTGGACATTCTGGATGTAACCCGTGAAGCCAGCGATGTCGTGGTTCGCGCTACAGCACGGTCCTTTTTGCACAACCAGGTGCGCTCGCTTGTCGGAACCCTCAAACTCGCAGGCGAAGCAAAGTGGTCGCCAGCTGATGTCAGGTCTGCGCTTGAAGCGTGCGACAGGGCGTCGTGCGGGCCGGTTGCTCCTGCCCATGGCCTTAGCCTGATGAAGGTCGACTACTAGATTACGCTTGTGACAGCGATGGTAAGCACCAAATCAAAAGCCACCAGAAGACCCGCTGTCATGGCCGGCACGTCCAGCGCCTTATGCGCCACATACCACCTGTACATCATCGACCACACCAAAACGGACAAGCTGCCGAGAGCTATGATGCCCGCTCCGGCAATCCCCAGTTGTCCCAACATGAGAACCGGCACCAAGGCAGCGATCACGTAGACGCTCGACCAATTGTAACTAACGATGTAGCGAACATAGTTTTTCTCGCGGCCCATCATGTGGCTGATGGCGATCATGGCCCATGGCCAGAGTACCCACATGAGGCAAAGTGCAGCCAGTGAGGTTAGCCAGCTGGTTGCTTCCTGCGGAGGTTGGGAGAGCCTTGCGCTCACATCAACCGAATACAGATACATAGGCGCAACTATGTAAATCGCGGTGAAAGAATTCCAGAAGCCGTCAGCGGTCCGGTTGAAATCCTTCAGTCCATCCTCATCCAGACACAGCAGCCGCCAGGCAGCCTTGAGCCCGTGAATTGCATCCAGTGTGCGGTTCACTTGCCAGCCTCTGCAAACCAGTCATCCAGCATGCGCCGGTATACCCGCGTCAGCAGTTCAAGATCCTCGACCGGAATGTTCTCGTTGGCCTGATGGATGGTTTGGTTGATCGGCCCGAATTCGACTACAGGGCAATAGTCCTTGATAAAGCGCGCATCAGATGTGCCGCCGCCAGTATCAAGCTTCGGCGTCACGCCAGTCTCGGCTTGAACGGCTTTCGCCATGCATTCTACGAAGTCTCCGGGCTCGGTCATGAAAGCATCAGCACCTTCCACGACAGCAATCGCATAGCTGCCGCCGAACACCTGCTTCACTGTTTCGCACTCTCGTTCAACCCAGTCCTTGAGGCGGTGGCGGTGTGTTCGGTGTTGTAGCGAATGTTGAAGCGCGCGGTGGACGTCGCCGGGATGACATTGTTGGCCGGGTTGCCGGTATCGAAATTGGTCACGGCCAGCGTGGACGGGCCGAAATGGGCAGTGTGCCTTGTCTAGCTCGTGGGCTGCAACAACGTCAACCAGCCGCGCCAGCGGCGTGATCGGATTGAGCGCCTTGTGCGGATAGGCGGAATGACCCTGTACACCCGTCCAGGTGATCTCGAAATGGATTGAGCCGCGCCGGCCGATCTTGATGGTGTCGCCAAAGACCTGCGGGCAGGTCGGCTCGCCGACAAGGCACACATCCGGCACTTCGCCCCGGCGCTTCAGTTCGGCCAGCATTTTCACGGTTCCGTTGATGGCTATGCCTTCCTCGTCGCCAGTTATCAGCAGCGAGATCGAACCGGGCAACTTGCTGTCATGGTCTCGAGCAAAACCGATGGCGGCAGCACAGAACGCGGCGACCGAACCCTTCATGTCGCACGCCCCGCGACCATAGATCACTCCGTCATGGACTTCTCGGCGCCAAATGGCGGGTGCTGCCAAAGCCGTCGGCGCCGGGTGGCACCACGTCCACATGACCGGCAAAACAGAAATGCGGACCATTACTTCCCACGCGCAAGAAGAGATTGTCCACGTCTGCCGTGCCGGCTTCCGAAAACGGCATGCGGGTGCAGGCAAAACCAGCCGGTTCCATCAGGCTTTCCATGTAATCCAGTACACCGGCTTCGTGCGGTGTCACGGACGGGCAGCGGACAAGCGATTGCAGAATCTGTGTTGGATCTGGCGTGTTGTTCATACTGCAAAGCCTTACCCCAAACACATCACCCGGCCAAGTAGCCGGGTGATGCAATATCAATTCTGCGCTGGTTTGTCAGCCAAGCGGATCGTCTCCGAACCGGTTCGGTCCATCGGAACCTTTCAGCAATCCGCATTCGATCAGTTGCCAAAGCCAGCCGACAATCGGAATGAAAACGATGAGCATCCACCAGGCGGACTTGTCGCGGTCGTGATAGCGCTTCCCATAGATGCATATTGAAGGCCACAGCAAGACCAAGCAAAGCAGACCGATGCCGATCCAGTAACCAGTGCCCACAGGCATTCCGGTCTCTGGGTCAACTGACATGAGGCCCGCAATGCTGAGGATCATGCCAAGGACAAGCTGAGCGACAATGAGCCCAAGTATCCCGAGCCAGAATTTTCCCCTGCCGATGCGGCCTTCCAGTGAAAGAAACAAGTCCATGTCGGCGTATCCCCTTGCAAGTTGTACAAACCTTTCAGAGCAGATAGTGCCGCAAGCACTTCCCTTGGGGAAGTGGCAACATCAGTCTCTCAACAACTCGTTGATTGATGTCTTGGAGCGGGTTTTTTCGTCCACACGCTTGACTATCACTGCGCAATAGAGCGACGGGCCAGGTGCACCGTTGGGCATCGCCTTGCCGGGCATCGCGCCAGCCACCACGACAGAATACGGCGGTACTTCACCGTACATCACCTCGCCGGTGGCGCGGTCGACAATCTTGGTGGACTTGCCGATGTAGACGCCCATGCCAAGCACTGAGCCCTCGCGCACGATGCAGCCTTCCACCACCTCCGAGCGCGCGCCGATAAAGCAGTTGTCCTCGATGATGGTCGGGCCTGCCTGCAGCGGTTCCAGCACGCCGCCAATGCCGACACCGCCCGAAAGGTGCACGTGCTTGCCGATCTGGGCACAGGAGCCGACCGTTGCCCAGCCATCTACCATTGAGCCTTCGTCAACATATGCTCCGAGATTGACAAAGGACGGCATCAGCACGACGTTCCTGGCGATATAGGCCGAGTGGCGGCAAATGGCGCCAGGCACTGCGCGGAAACCAGCTGCCCGGAACTGGTTCTCGCCCCAGCCCTGAAACTTGGACGGCACCTTGTCCCACCACGTCGCGCCGTCCGTGCCGCCATCCATGATTTTCATGTCATTGAGCCGGAACGACAACAGCACTGCCTGCTTGAGCCACTGATTGACTTTCCAGGTGCCATCAGCTGCCCTTTCGGCAACACGTGCCTTGCCTGAATCCAGCAGGTTCAGCGCTTCATCCACAGCCTGCCTAACCGCGCCCTTGGTGGCTATGTTGATACTGTCGCGGTCTTCGAATGCCTGTTCGATCGTGGATTGAAGGTCTGCGTGGCTCATCAGTCTTGTCCTTTAGTCTCTATTGGCGATGCCGGCCAGAAAACCCGCCAGATCGTTGGTCATGTGGTGAACATAGGGAGCGCCTTCGCCATCGCCGTGAATGCGGTTGATCATTGCGCCATCTTCATTGTGCTCGTCACGTACCAGCACGGTGGTCATGCCAAGTGCGTGCGGCACTTCGAGATTGCGCGCAATGTCTTCAAACATTGCAGCGCGGGATGCGTCTACCTTGTGCTCGGTGATAAACTTTTCATACGGCCCCCGTTCCGGCTTCGGAATGAAGTCGGAATGCACGATGTCGAAGATACCATCGAACAAGTGCTTTACCCCGATCTTGTGCATGACATTCTCTGCGTGGCTGACCGTGCCATTGGTAAACACCAGCTTGCGGCCCGGCAAAGCTTCGAGATTTGCAGCGAGGATAGCATTGGCAGGTACCGGAGTATGATCGATGTCGTGCACATAGTCGAGAAACGCATCCGGGTCGATGCTGTGCTCTTCCATCAACCCGCGTAGTGTCGTGCCATAGCGGTAGAAGTAGTCTTTCTGAATGCGCCGGGCCTCGACCCTGTCGACGTCGAACATTCTCGAGATGAACTCTCCCATCCGAACGTCAATCTGATCGAACAGCCGGCATGACGCCGGATACAGCGTGTTGTCCAGATCGAATATCCAGGTTTCGACGTGGGAAAATCCGGGTGCACTCATGGGTTCAGCCGGCCACCTGGGTGCGTTCCGAAATGCGGGTGCCGACCCCGTGCGGTGTCAGTAGTTCAAGAAGCACACAATGTGGCACCCGGCCATCGGTAATGACCACACCGTCAACCCCGCCACGCACAACTGATGCACAGCTTTCCAGCTTCGGGATCATGCCGCCAGAGATAGTGCCATCCTTGCTCAAACGGTCAATGTCGGCCAGCGTCAGTTCCGGCAGCAGATTCTTGTCCTTGTCCAGTACACCAGCCACGTCGGTCAGCAGCAGCAGCCGCTTGGCTTTCATGGCAACTGCTATGGCACCGGCGAAGGTATCGGCATTGACATTGTAGGTGTCGCCCTCGCGTGACGCAGCAATGGGCGCAATCACTGGAATTGCTTCGGAATGGATAATGGTGTGCAGGATATCCGGGTTTATCTTGCCGGGATCGCCGACGAACCCAAGATCGACCGCTTCCGCTTTGCCGGTCGCACTGTTCAAGCGGGTGCGCTCCATCTTTTTGGCGATGCACAAATTACCGTCTTTGCCGGAGATGCCGATGGCCTTGCCGCCGGCATGCTGTATGTCCGACACTACGGAGGAATTGATGGAGCCTGCCAGCACCATCTCAACTACTTCCATCGTTGTCTTGTCCGTGACCCGGAGTCCATCTTCGAAGCGGGATTCGATATTCAACCGGTCAAGCATCGCTCCGATCTGCGGCCCGCCGCCGTGCACCACAATCGGGTTGAAGCCGGATAGCTTCATCTGAACAATGTCGCGGGCAAACTTGCGTGACAGATCCGGGTCCACCATTGCGTGTCCGCCGTACTTCACCACGATGACCTGGTCATCATAGAGCTGCATGTAGGGTAGGGCTTCGGACAGAATGCGAGCTATATTTTGCGAGTCTTTGGATTGTGGCATGATGCAGATTCTGCCCCCGGTCAGGATGAAAGCAACATTGAAGACTGCGTTATAGCGGATCGTGCGAACGAGTCTACAAGATCAACCAGGTCGAGCCGGTTTTGGCCCTACATCATCAAACCGGCAATTTCGGCGCGCAATTCGGGAATGCCCCAGCCCTTTTCAGATGAGGTGATGATGACATCGGGAAATGCCGCCGGGCGCTTGGCTATGGCAGCGGTTGTGGCGTTCAGCACAGTGTCGCGCTCGGGCTGCTTGATCTTGTCTGCCTTGGTCAACACGATCTGGTAGCTCACCGCCGCCTCGTCGAGCTGGTTCATGGTTTCAATGTCGATACCCTTGATGCCATGGCGTGAATCTATCAGCACAAAGACCCGGCGTAGATTGGGTCTGCCCTGCAGATAACCCATGATGATGGATTGCCACGCCTTGACCAGTCTTTTCTCCGCCCGTGCATACCCGTATCCCGGCATGTCCACTAGTGCGACTGCCCCGTCTGCCAACTCAAAATAATTCAGTTCACGGGTGCGTCCCGGAGTGTTGGAAGTTCGCGCAATGTCCTTGCGCCCGGTCAGCGCATTGAGCAGCGAAGACTTGCCAACGTTGGACCGCCCGGCAAAGGCGACCTCCAGCGGATACTCCGGTGGCAGTTGCTCCAGCTTGGCAGCACCCATGCGGAACACGGTCTGCCCGGCAAACAACAGCCTGCCGCGTTCCAGTTCTTCATCCTTGTAGTCGCGCATGGGCTAACGGGTCAGCCGGATTTCTTGTCCGGCTCATCCTTCTTTTTGCCGAGCCCGAGCGATTGCCTCATGTTGCCAAGCAGGTCTATCTCGACACCGTGCTTTTTCATGATGAATGACTGCTGCAGGATCGAGAGAGAGTTGTTCCATGCCCAGTACAGCACCAGCCCGGCAGGAAATGATGCCAGCAGGAAGGTGAAGAACAGCGGCATCCAGTTGAATATCTGCGCCTGTATCGGATCCGGTGGCGCCGGGTTTAGACGCATCTGCACCCACATCGTTATGCCCATGATGATCGGCAATACACCAATCATCAGGAAATGCGGTGGCGTAAACGGCAACAGCCCGAACAGGTTGAAGAGGCTCGTGGGATCAGGTGCCGAAAGGTCCTGCAGCCAGCCGAAGAACGGCGCATGACGCATCTCGATAGTTACGTAGATGACCTTGTAGAGTGCGAAAAACACCGGAATCTGAATCAGGATCGGCCAGCAGCCTGACAGCGGCGAAACTTCCTGGTTCTTGTACAATTCCATCATTGCCTGTTGCTGCTTGGCCCGGTCGTCGGGGAAGCGCGTCTTGATCTTTTCCATCTCTGGCGCAAGCTTTTTCATCTTGCTCATTGAGGCATAGGACTTGTTCTGCAGCGGGAAGAACAAGAGCTTCAGCAAAACCGTGACAATCAGAATTGCAATGCCAAAATTGCCTACGACGCCATTGAAGAAGTGCAACACTTTGAACAGCGGCTTGGTGATGAAGTAGAACCAGCCCCAGTCGATCATCAGTTCGAAATTGTGGATGGAGAGCTGTTCCTGATAATCATCTATCAGGTAGCTCTGCTTGGCACCGGCAAAGATGCGGGAATCAAAGGTGACGCTGCCACCTGGTGCTGCCGATACTGGTTTTGATGCCAGGTAGTCGGCTTGAAAGCCATCCTTGCCGCCAATTGTGAGGTGCCTGAGGGCACCCGTAAATTCGATCTTCTGGTCAGGCACCAGTGCAGCAGCCCAGTACTTGTCAGTGATACCAAGCCATCCGCCAGTGCTTTTCTGGCTATAGGCCTCAACGCCGCTCTTGACAGCGTTGGCATAGGTGATTTCCTCAAGCGTGTCATCCAGCACACTCAGCAACCCTTCGTGCAACACGTAGATGCCGGTCACGGGTGGTATCCCGTGCCTCTGGATGCGTGCATAGGGAAACAGGTTGAGCGGGTCCGCTGTTTTGTTCGCAACTTCCTGGCGAACCGAAATCATGTAGTTCTCATCAATTGAAAACACTTTTGAGAACACCACTCCTGCGCCATTGTCCCAGGTCAACGTCACAGGGGACGCCGGAGTGAGTTGTGCGCCTGCCGGTGCGGTCCACACTGTGTCGCCTTTCGGCAATGTGATGACCTGACCAGCTGGAGCCACCCAGCCCTGATCAGCAAAAAATGCACCTTCTGCGCCGGCCGGGCTTAGCAGCACAATGGTAGGGGAGCTGTCATCAACTGTCTCGTGATAATCCTTGAGTCTCAGGTCGTCGAGCCGCGCCCCCACCAGGTTGATGCTTCCGGATACTTTCGGTGTTTCAATTATCAAGCGGGCTGACTGCTGCAGCACTGCATCGCGCGGCAAGGCGAGCGCGCCTCCAGGTGCAGGAATTGCGCCCGGCGTGGTCTGCGGTGCAGGTGTCCCTGCAACTGCATCTGAAGGTGCCTGCGGAACGCCTTCACTGCCTGTTGCTGCAGTGCCCTGTGTGGTCTTTTGCTGTTGCTGTTGTTGAATTGCAGCTTGTTCGCGCGATTCCTGCAGCGCTGGCTGACCAAAAAAGATCTGCCACACCACAATCACGGCCAATGACAACACCATCGCCAGAATAAAGTTCTTGTTTTCCTGCGTCATGCCTGATTGTCCTGCCTTCCGCCGTTGCGGCGGTTCATCCCCTTGCGGCGACTGCCTGGTGCGCGGGGCGGGTCACCTTTACCTTCGTTCAACCTGTCTACTGCTGAGACAATATCTGCAACCAGGTGCTTGAAATCCTGCACCGGCGTTGTAGCGCGGCCGATGAACACATAATCATGCCCGGGCTTCAGGTCCAGCCCTGATGCGATTCTGACTGCTTCTTTCAACCGGCGTTTGATGCGATTGCGCGTGACCGCATTGCCAAGCTTCTTTGTGACCGTGAAGCCGATCTGCGCGGGCCCGGTATCATTCCTTTTGCGTGCCTGCACTACGCACCCCCGCCTCGCGCACGTAAGCGAGCGCGCGGCCGCAAGAAAATCCTGCCGCCGCTTGAGGGTGCTTATCACTGTCGTGGATCTCGGGCCAAAATTGCCCCGTCGAACGGGTTATCAGGCGCTCAGCTTTGAGCGACCGCGTGCACGACGGCGCGCAATAACCTTGCGGCCTCCCACGGTTGCCATGCGAGCACGGAAACCGTGACGGCGCTTGCGGACAAGCTTGCTGGGCTGAAACGTGCGCTTCATCTCGAATTCTCCAGTTTTATCAATGTCCGGCCGCTGGTTGCGCCAAATCTGCGCTGGTGCGTTTCAAGCAATCCAGAAGCTGCCAGAAAAAATCTTGAGCGCGCTTATACGGGCACGGCGCAAGCAAGTCAATTCATCTGGTGACACGTCTGCGCTGCAAAAACCGACCCCTTCACCGAAGATGATAGGTTTTCACAAGCAGGTTATCGCCCCTACCGCTTCAACACCTACTGCAGCATTATTGCGAACAACAATGGGGCCGGCATCTGAACTTCGCGTAATTGTGCCGGGTTGCCCAACTGTCAATCGCTTGCATTTCGGATCGGCTGCTGCCTACTAACCAGATGAAGAAAGAACAACAAGAAGTGTCTGATCCAGTCTCCCAAACCGTTGCTGGCCCAATGGCACGTAAATCCAGGTTGAAGCGCTGGGCACCCATAGCGCTGCTCGCCGCTGCCATAGCTGTTGTCTACTCAACAGGCCTGCACGAGTACCTGTCCTTAACCGCAATTGCTGAAAACCGGGAAGTGCTTATGGAATTTGTGGCCAGCCATCAGGTTTTCGCGCTGGCCTCGTTCATTGCAGCCTACATTGTTGCCGTTGCTCTTTCACTGCCGGGGGCCTCGCTGCTCACTGTACTGGGAGGGTTCCTGTTTGGTTGGGTCGTTGGCGGGGCCGCCGCGGTTGGTGCAGCCACTATCGGTGCAGTAATCATTTTCCTGGCTGCCCGCACCTCACTTGGTGAAATGCTAGCCAGCAAGGCAGGGCCCTGGATGGAAAAGCTGTCGGACGGGTTTCGCGAAGATGCGTTCAGTTACATGCTTTTCCTTCGCCTTGTGCCGGTGTTTCCCTTCTGGCTGGTTAATATCGCGCCCGCCATTGCAGGCGTGGGACTGGGCACATTCGCCATTACCACATTCATTGGCATCATTCCCGGAACCTTTGCGTTTTCGCTGGCTGGCTCTGGCCTCGATTCCATAATTGATGCACAAGAGCAGGCGCATGACAGTTGCATTGCCCAGAACGGCGCTGCCAATTGCAGCTTTTCGCTGGATGCTGGAGCACTGGTCACGCCACAATTGCTGGCGGCCTTTGCCGCGCTTGGTGTTGTGGCGTTGATACCGGTTGTTGTGAAGAGGCTGCGTCTACGCCCCGGACGCTAGTTTAGTTGCACACTTGATTCCCGTTTTGTCGGGATTGACATAGGTTTGGCTCGACACATTGCCTGAAAGGTCAGCACGTGAACTCCACGCATTTCGACATTGCCGTAATTGGTGCCGGTTCAGCCGGGCTGAGCGTTGCTGCTGCTGCCAGCCAGTTTGGAGAGAAGGTGGTGCTGTTTGAAAGGGCTGAAATGGGAGGCGACTGTCTCAACACCGGTTGCGTTCCATCCAAGGCGCTGCTGGCGGCTGGCAAACATGCCCATGCCTTTTCAAGCGGCGTCGACTTTGGAGTTGCTGCCGTCAAGCCAAAAGTCGATTTTTCCCGGGCAATGGCACATGTCCATGATGTTATCGCCGGCATTGCTCCGCACGATAGTCAGGAGCGCTTTGAAAGTCTCGGTGTCACCGTTGTGCGTCATACCGCCAGTTTTGTTGATGCTCAAACCCTGCAAGCCAATGGCACAAAATACACCGCCCGACGCATCGTAATCGCTACCGGCTCTTCTGCGGGTGTGCCGCCAATTCCCGGACTGAGCGACGTTGACTATCTCACCAACGAGACGATGTTCAAGAACACAAGCCTGCCTGACCATCTTATCATCATCGGTGGTGGGCCGATTGGCATGGAAATGGCCCAGGCGCACCGCCGTCTCGGTGCTAAAGTCACTGTGCTGGAGGCATTCACTCCACTTGGCAAGGATGATCCAGAGCTCACGGCCATAGTTCTCAAGCACCTCGAAGAAGAAGGCATTGACATCCGGTCAGGTGCAAAGATCACCGCCATTGCCAAAGGCAAGTCAAAAGGCTCGGTGGAGATCACGCTTGAGGGCAAGAATGGCAAATCGGAAAGGCTCTCCGGCTCACACCTGCTGGTTGCTGCCGGACGCAAACCCAATGTTGACGGATTGAACCTCGAGGCTGCTGGCATCCAGTATGACCGGCGGGGCATTACCGTGGACAAGGGCCTGCGCACCACAAACAGCAAGGTTTACGCAATTGGCGATGTTGCAGGTGGCCTGCAATTCACCCACGTTGCGGGGTATCATGCGGGCCTGGTCATCAAGTCTATTCTGTTCCGCCTGCCGGTCACCAACGAAACCCGCATAATCCCATGGGTCACCTACACGGACCCTGAGCTTGCCCACATCGGGTTGACCGAAGCCCAGGCGAAAGACAGCTATCCAGACCATAAGGTGTTGCGCTGGCAGTTCGCCGAGAATGACCGTGCCCGTGCGGAGCGCAAGACTTCCGGCATGATAAAGGCGATCGTATCATCAAAGGGCGAGATACTGGGCTGTTCTATCGTAGCGCCGAACGCCGGGGATTTGATTCAAATCTGGGCTTTGGCTATGACCTCGAAACTGAAGATCAAGGCAATGGTCGACATGGTCGCCGCATACCCGACCATGTCGGAAGTATCCAAACGGGCCGCAACAAGTTACTATAGCGACTTGCCATCCAATCCCATGGTACGCCGAATAATTGGATGGCTGAAACTGATTGGTTAGCTGCTTCAAACAAAGTTGAACATCTGGATGAATGCGGAACCTGAGAACAAGACATCACCGTCCATACGGCAGAATGTGCGCTGGCACCGCACTCTGACCGGCAAGGTGCTGGTGCTGGCTGCCGTGTTTTTGATGGTTGGCGAGTTGTTGGTATTCTTGCCGTCCATTGCCAACTTCCGCATCAACTGGCTGAAACAGCGTGCCGCTACGGCGGAAATCGCGGCACTCGCGGTGGAGGCCGCGCAGGACCAGGCCATTTCCAAACCGCTTCGGGAGGAGTTGCTGCAGCGTGCCGGAGTTCTGGTGCTGGCGGTACGTCGCGACGATGCTCGCCAGCTTGTACTTAGCCCGGATAGTCCGCCGGTCATTGTGCAGACTTATGATTTGCGCACCGGCTCGCCGGTTGCGGCGATTGTCGATGCTGCGTCGACACTCTACTACGGTGGAGATCGCGTCATAGGGGTGCTGGAAAAGCCTTCCAGCATGCGCGCCACGCTTATAGAAATGGCGCTCGATGAGAAACCGCTTTTTGATGCAATGGTGCGGTATGCGATCAATATTTTTACACTTTCCATAATCCTCGCGCTGATCCTTGCGTCCATGCTGTTCTTCGCCCTGAACCGTCTTCTGGTGCGACCGGTCCAGCGTCTTAGCGGCAATATGCAGAATTTCGCCCAGAACCCGGAAGACCGCAGCCGCATCATACAGCCATCCGGGCGCGCAGATGAGATCGGCGTGGCAGAAAGTGAGCTACAGCAGATGCAGTCTGAGCTTTCTGACATGCTATCGCAGAAAAGCAGGCTGGCGTCTCTGGGCCTTGCCGTGTCCAAGGTCAGCCACGACCTGCGCAACATGCTGGCGTCTGCTCAACTTATTTCTGACCGGCTCGGCATGGTCGACGATCCTACCGTGAAGAAGTTCGCGCCAAAACTGATTGCCTCGCTTGATCGGGCTATCGAGTTTTGTCAGGACACGCTCAAGTTTGGTCGCGCCCAGGAAGCTCCGCCCCGCCGTGAACTTTTCGCACTGCGCGCGTTGGTAGACGAAGTTCTCGACCACACTGTTACAGATGCTGCCAGTCAGGTGGTTTTCTATAACGATGTCCCGGCCGGGCTGCAGGCAGACGCCGACCGTGATCAGCTTTTCCGTGTGTTGATGAACCTGTCGCGCAATGCCGCCGAAGCGTTGGACAATCCCGCTCCAGCACTGACAGGCGTTACCAGGGAAGGACAGGTGCGGGTGAACGGCCGGCGAGAAGGCTCATTCTGCATCATCGAGGTGTCCGACAATGGTCCCGGCGTTTCAGAAAAGGCACGCGCCCACTTGTTCGAGGCATTTCGCAGTTCTCAGCGCCAGGGCGGTACGGGTTTGGGTCTTGCGATTGCCAGCGAGCTTGTCCGTGCACATGGTGGCGAGGTTCGTCTGGTCAATCGTTCAGAGCCTGGCGCGGTATTCCAGATCATCATTCCCGACCGTCTCGGTGAGGTAAATCAAGGCCGCCGCGGCGAGCGTAGTGCCTGAGGCAGTAGTTATTGCTGTTTCGCACTCTTGGTTTCAAGCAGTTCAACTTCGACGAACGCACATTCAAAGTCGTTGCCATTGATCACGTCGTGCTCCACGCCGGTTTCGCGAAAGTATGGAACACCATTTTTGAGTTGCGCCTGCATGCTTTCGCCTTCGCCAAGATCAATATCCAGTACGCCGTCAAAAAGCGGTATGACCACATAGTCATATTCATGCCGATGCCAGCCGGTGTTGTCGCCGCGTTTGGCAAACCGCCATTCCGTCACCCGCACCCGATCATTCTCAATCAGGACTGTCGGCTTTGCCGTTCCCGTAGACGTGCACATCTTGCCGGCCCCTTTTCTTGATGCAGCTGCCATTGCCGCCATTATTTTACTTTGCCTAGGTCAATGACAACGCCTTCGCGCCTCGGGTCAGCGCCTCCATCGAGACTGCCATCCTCAAGCATACGAATGCCCTGCAGGCCGCTGTTGAGCTCCACTACTTCCACCTTGTGACCTAGGTCTGCCATCGGAGCAGCCAGTTTGCCGAACGACAACAGCGTCTGCGCCAGGTCTGGCGCACTGCCTACTTCTTCCAATTCCGTACCGGAGTTGCGGTTGATCACATGACGCTGCGAAACTGCCTGCTGCACAGGCATCTGCCAGTCGATCATGCCGAGCACGGCTTGCGTGGTGTAACCGATAATGCGGCTGCCGCCGGGCGACCCAATGGCGGCAAACAGGCTGCCGTCTTTTCTCAGGATAATTGTTGGTGACATGGATGAACGCGGTCGTTTGCCGGGCTCCACCCGGTTGGCCACCTTGTTGCCACCAAAGGCAGGCACGAACGAAAAATCGGTAAGCTGGTTATTTAGCACGAACCCAGCCGCGGTAATGCGCGCACCAAACGAGCGTTCGACACTCATGGTCATCGACACTGCATTGCCCTCAGCATCGACAATCGCCAGATGACTTGTGCCATATTCTATAAGATTTGTATCGGCCGCCTGAGGCTGCTTTACCGTTTGCGCGGGAGAACCGGCAGCTGCCTCGCCCATGTCGCGCAGTGGGTTGATCAGTTTCGCGCGCGATCTCAGATAGCTCTTGTCCAGCAAACCATTCACCGGCACATCGACGAAATCCGCATCGCCCATGAATTTGCCGCGATCGGCAAATGCCAGGCGGCTGGCCTGCGCGATCAGATGGGAAGCCATTGCACCGCCTGGCGCGAGGGCACCAAGATTGTAGGGCTCCAAAATACCGAGGATCATCAAGCTGGTCAGCCCACCGGAAGTAGGCGGCGGCATGCCGCAAACATTGTACGCCCGGTACTCTAGGCAAACCGGATCGCGTTCTACCGCCTCATATTTTGCAAGGTCGTCGAGCGTCATCAGACCGGGGTTCACTTTGTTGCTACGCACCGCGTTGACGATGGCCTCAGCAACTTCCCCCTTGTAGAACCCGTCAGGCCCGTTCTCTGCGATCAGTCGCAGAGTTTTGGCAAATGCGGGGTTTTTAAGCACATGGCCTGCCGGTGCGGGATCACCGGCTGCACCGCCTTCAATCTCGTCCTCTTTGTCAGCAGTGCTGTCGGGGCCGGATTGATCATTGCCGCCGCTGGGTAGGAAGTAGGTTTCGAGCGCGCCTGCGTCATCGTCCAGCTTGTCTGCTTCTGCAATTGCCGCTGCCAGGCGCGGACCTACCACAAACCCATGTTCAGCAAGATCAATTGCGGGTTGAAACAGCTCCACCCATTTTAACTTCCCATGTCTTTGATGCGCCTTCCACAATGCTGATACCACTCCGGGAGTACCGACAGGCCTGCCGCCTAGCGCTGCATCAAGCCACGGCATCGGTTTTCCCCCGGGCAGCATGAACAGCTTCTCATCTGCTGCCAGAGGTGCCTTCTCGCGTCCGTCAAATGTCGTGATGTTGCCGCTGGTCTGGCTGTAATGCAGCATGAACAACCCGCCGCCGATGCCGGACGACTGAGGCTCCGTCAATGTCAGCACAAGCTGCGCCGCAATCGCCGCATCGGTAGCCGAACCACCCTTGGCCAATATGCTTGCTGCAATGTCGCTGGCGTACTTGTCAGCCGTCGCCACCATGCCCTTGCCGGCAGGTGAAGTTTCGCCACATGCCGCAGCCAGCAGTGCCAGCACCACCACCCACATTCTTGCCAGCTGCAGTTTCATTCATTCCTCACGCGATGTTTGCCCTGCCTGGCGCAAGCTTATCGCCATTTTGTACTTCTGGGCAATTGACGCTTTGCTGCCAGCCTCTAGTCTGCCTTCGATGCACAAGGAGGTATTGACCAGATGCACACCAGGCCCGGCAAACTGAACCTCATCACCGATGTTGCAGGCATCACCGTAGGCAATGCCCACAGCGAGCGGTTTGCAACCGGCGTGACCGTTGTCCTTGCTGGCGAAGCAGCAACCGCAAGTGTGGATATTCGCGGTGGTGCACCCGGCAGCCGTGACACGGCAGCGCTTGACCCGTGCTGCATGTTGCCTGGTGTACACGGCATCGTACTTTCGGGCGGCTCTGTGTTCGGTCTCGATGCAGCAGGCGGCGTGACATCGTGGCTGGCATCAAGGGGCATTGGACTACCGTTCGCCGGACGCATCATTCCGGTTGTTCCAGCAGCCATATTGTTTGATCTGTCCTTTGGCAGCGACAAGGATTGGGGAATGGAGCCGCCTTATCGTGAACTGGGCATTGCAGCAGCCAGCACCGCTGGACACGCATTCGAAACGGGTAACGCGGGCGCAGGTTATGGCGCCACTGCCGGAAAGCTGAAAGGTGGCCTTGGCAGTGCATCTGCTTGCCATGACGGCTTTACGGTGGGCGCGCTGGTGGCGGCAAATCCAGTTGGGTCGTGTGTCGATCCACGCACTGGAGATTTGTGGGCGAGGCCATTTGAGATGTGCGGCGAGTTTGGCGATCCGCCCGTACCCGTACCCGCGTCCGCCGGTGAATCTGGAGGGCTTGCTCCATTGGCTGGCAGCAAGATTTCCAGCCGTGCGGCTGGTGGCAACACCACGATTGCAGTGGTAGCTACTGATGCCTCGCTGACCAAGGCCGAGTGCCAACGCCTTGCCATCATGGCGGCTGACGGCATGGCGCGCGCGGTGCGCCCTTTGCACACTCCGTTTGATGGCGACACTGTTTTTGCGCTGGCAACCGGGTCTGACAAGGTGCAAGGCGTCTCGCCGGAAGTGTTGGCCATGCTTGGTTCACTCGCTGCAGACTGTTTGGCCCGGGCGACGGCACGTGGTGTTGCCGATGCGAAATCCCTGCATGGTTGGCCCGCCTGGAAGCAGCCTTGAAAGTTATTGCAATTTGCCTGCCCGGTAGTGCTTGCGTTTGGCGGAACAACAAGCTAGATACGGGCGGTTCCCGGCCACGCGCGCCGGGCGCGGAACGCTTGTTTCGCCAAGCTGCACCGGTAGCTCAGCTGGATAGAGCACCAGACTACGAATCTGGGGGTCAGGAGTTCGAATCTTCTCCGGTGCACCATTAAATCAATCACTTAGTGAAACTACGAAACTACCGAATGTGTATAGGCAGCAGGCGCTTGTCGCTTGAAAGCGATCAATCAACGATGCCCTTGTTGCTGTTCTCCTTCAGCGCCTGTGGAACAGATTGCATCTTGGGTTGGGGCAGGTCGATTGCCTTGTCCGATTCCATGGCGGGCAGTTTGGGCGCGGTTGGACGCAGGCCGGCAGCCTGTGAAGGTTTGGTCGTCAGGTAAGGTTAGAGCATATCTCCAGGGGCATCAGCGGTTTACTGCCGATGGCATTGAGGAGGCCATTCTGCCGCCCCATTGCATCGCATGGCAGCGGTGATGTACACGCTTTTCCCGTCCGGCTTGTGAATGCCGTGGAACGTGCCTCAGGTCAGATCAACGGGTGTTCTGCAACGCAATTGTTGAAGGAAGGCTTGGCCGCGGCCGACAGGGCGTGATTGTCCACCATGCGGGGCCAACCTCTAGACCCGGCAATCCCTTTTGAAGTCATCAATGATACACAGCAGACGCATCGAGCGTCCAGCACAGTGCAAGCCAAACCGTCTGTTCGAGCGCTGGATGGACGCTAACAACTCGCCTCAATCGCAACTTCCACTGCCCGTACCGTTTCATCCAGGCTCATCGAAGCCAGGTCGCGCCGTTGATGCAGTTCAAGGCTGGCCTGCTGGCGCATTGTCACAAGAAGTTCGGCCACCTGTTCTGGCATGTAGGGCACGTGGATGAAGCCACACGCCACCGGCTCAGGGTGCCGGCTTGCAGCAGTCAGGAAACTGTACAGGCAGGCATTGCAAAGGTATGTTCCAGCTGTCGCTGACAGGCGGGCCGGAATACCGGCTTCAAGAATTGCCGCCTCGATCGTGCGAAGTGGCAACGTGGACAAAAGCGCTGCAGGCTGGGTTGCGAGCACTTCCTGATCGACAGCCAGAACACCTTCGTTGTCGGCAATCTCGAAGTCGGCGATGTTGACGGCAATCCGCTCGAGCCGGATCAGGCTCTCGCCCGGCCAAAGGCCAAGACTGATAACCACGCATGGATTGATGTCCTTCATCATGGCTGCAGCGAGGCCTGCAATCTTGTCGAACGATACTGGCAAGCCAGCGCCAACAACCCGCCGGCCACCTATCACGCAGTCATGCAATGCCAGCATGGCTTCATGCGCCGGGTTCCTGCCGCGCCCGCCATAGGGTTCAAAACCCGTCAGTAAGACCGGACGATTATCCATGGCTGATATTCCTTGTTATGTGTATGCAAACCATTCACTTTTCCCCGCTACCGCGTGCAACTGGATCAGTTTCGTGCCAGGCCATGGTGCTGTCCGGCAAACGCACGGGCTGCCATGATTGGCGGATTTGTTCGTCCGTTGCTCACTAAGTGCCTGATTGTTTTACGTTGACTCAATCGTAAGCACAGTTTTAGTCTTTCGTCGTAGGTACCGGGTACGCGCCAATGTCTTGCGGCGTGACCGGCTGGGGCAGACAGGCAAATTCCGCTGCCATTGTTAGTCAGTTGATGGAGGATCAGGGCATTGGTCTGGTTCATTGTAGCAATCGTGCTGCTGGTCCTTTTTATACTGGCCATCATATTCCTCAACAAGTTCTACCGTAAGGCAACACGTGAAGTCGCGCTGATCAGAACCGGTGCGGGCGGCCAGCTGGTCGTGCTGGATGGCGGCTGCATCTCGATGCCTTTCCTGCACAAGATATCCGAAGTGAACATGAAAACGACCCGGCTCGAGATCGAGCGTCAGGGACCCAAGTCAATGATCACTCGTGACCGCCTTCGGGTCGATGCTACAGCCGAGTTCTATGTTCGGGTCCAGCCTTCCGCCGAAGGCGTGGCAACGGCTGCACAGGCGCTTGCTGGCAAGTCGTTCCGCGCAGCCGAATTGGCCGAAACGCTGGAAGGCAAGCTGGTTGACGCTTTGTTGGCTGTTGCCGCGCGCTACACCATGGACGATCTGCAGGACAAGCGCGGCGAGTACTCCCGCGAAGTCAGCGACATGTTGAAGGACAATCTGGCCAGCAACGGCCTGGTGCTTGAGTCAGTGTCCATGACGCGCATCGACCAGACGCCATTCCACGCACTTGACGAGAACAACGCGTTCAACGCCCTTGGTATGCGGCGGCTGGCAGAGATCATTGCCGTCAACAAGAAGGAGCGCGCGGCCATTGAAGCCGATGCCGAGGTGTCGGTTCGGCAGAGCCACCTGGATGCTACCAAGCGCAAGCTGGTAATCGAGCAGGAAGAAGAGCAGGCAACTATCGACCAGCAGCGTCACATCGAGACCACCCGCGCGCTCAGCCAGGCCGAGGTCGCCGAGCAGCAGGCAACGGCCGAATTGCGCCGCGAGCATGCGCGCATCTCAAGAGAGCGCGAAGTTCGCACCAACGAGATCGAGCGCGATCGTACCTTGCGGGCACTGGATGTAGAGGCGACGCTGGCAACAGAAACAGCCGTATCCAACAAGGCCATCGCGCTGGCGGCGAAGAAGGCCGAGGAAGCCCGCGCCATGGTAAAGTCGGAAGCCGCACGGGCCGAGGAAGTCACTGCCAAGGAGGCGGTCGAGACGGCACGTGAGAAGGCTATGGCCGAGCGCGAAAGACAACTGGCGCTGATCCGCGCAAGCGAGCAGGCCGACGTGGACAATGTGCGCGTGAAGAGTGAGACCGGGACAATCCTGGCCATGGCGCAGGCCGAAGCCAAAGCGATGACCGACAGGGCGAAAGCCGCCAGGGACCGTCTGATTTCCGAGGCAGAGGGCACAGCGGCTATGGTGAAGTCCGAAAATTCCCAATCGCCAGAGCTGATCCGCATGAAGCTTGACATGGCACGCTTGCAGGCACTGCCGGACATGGTTGGCCGCATGCTGAAGCCGGCCGAGAAGATCGACAGTATCCGCATCAACAACATTACAGGCTTTGGCCCAGCCGCGCCCTATGGCGGCGGCAGTGACAACGGCAGCGGGCAGCCGGCAGTCAATCAGGTTGTCGATGGCGTTTTGTCGATGGCGCTTCAGTTGCCTGCAGTTAAAAAGCTTGGAGAGGAAGTCGGCATCAATATCGGCGACGGTTTAAGGGGCCTGTCAGATTCCCTCGGCTCCACGGCTGCGCCCAGTGAGGCCGCAGCAACAAAACCGAACCCTAAAGCAACCAAGAACAAGAAGGCTTGACCCCGTACAGTACCAACATTTTCCCCGCTTGCAGAAGTAACCGGCAGTCGTTGCAAGACACACTGCCCCAACAGGAGAGATAGCAATGGCTTTTGATCGCAGAACTTTTATCAAGGGGACATCACTTGCCGGTCTCACGCTGATGGCGCCGGGGATTATCGGCCGGGCCAAGGCCGACGACAAGATCCGGCTTGCCAGTATCCTGGACCAGTCCGGCGGCCTCGACATCTATGGCAAGCCGATGGCCGATGCGACCCAGATGGCGGTCGACGAGATCAACGCGGCAGGCGGTCTTAACGGGCAGCAGATCGAGCTGATCAACTACGACCCCCAGTCCAACATCCAGTTCTATACCCAATACGCCACCAAGGCTGCCACCGGTGACAAGGCTCACGTGGTGCACGCCGGTATTACCTCCGCCTCGCGTGAGGCTATCCGCCCCACCCTGGGACGCTTCAAGTCACTTTACTTCTACAACACCCAATATGAAGGCGGTGTGTGTGACCGCAACTGCTTCTGCACCGGCTCGACGCCGGCCCAGACTGTCGAGAAGCTTGTGCCTTATGCCATGAACAAGTTCGGCAAGAAGGTCTACATCATTGCCGCCGACTACAACTATGGCCAGATCACCGCGCAGTGGGTGAAAAAGTATGTGACCGATAATGGCGGTGAAGTCGCTGATACGGAGTTCTTCCCGCTGGATGTGACGAACTTCGGTCCAACGATCAAGAAGATCCAGGCTGCAAAGCCCGACATGGTTTGGTCGGCACTGGTAGGCGGTGCGCACATTTCGTTCTATCGCCAGTATGCTGCGGCCGGCATGAACAAGTCGGTGCCTATAGCTTCAACGACATTCGGCGTGGGCAATGAGCACAAGCTCATTTCGGCGGAAGAAGGTGATGGCATTCTAGCTGCATACACCTACTTCCAGGAAGTGCCGGGTGACGCCAAATGCCGCTTTCGTCAAGCGCTTCCAGGAGAAGTTCGGGGCAGATGCACCTTACCTCAATGAACTCGCCACGCGCAGCTACGAAGGCATCCAGCTGTGGGCGGAAGCTGTGCGGAAGGCAGGCACGGCAGACCGTATGCCGGTTATCGAGGCGTTGGAAAGCGGCATCAGCCTGGCAGGTCCGAGTGGCGCTATTTCGCTTGATCCCAAGACCCACCATGGTGTGCTGAACGTCTATCTGGCAGAGCTAAAGGACCAGACCTTCAACATTGTCGAAACGCACAACGCGCAGCCACCGGCGGATACCTTGCTGGTGTGTGATCTGCAGGCCAATCCGGATCAGGCTACTTTCTATTTTGAGAATGGCCTGGAAGCAGCCGGTATTAAGTAGCACGCGCGGCGTTGCGCCTGGACATGAGGAATTACTCCGTTGGATCTCGCCATCGCGCTTGCATTGCAGATTGTCTACGGCATCGCCAATCTGGTGCTGATCAGTCTCGGGTTGGCAATCATCTTTGGCATGATGCGTGTGATCAATCTGGCGCACGGGGAATTTCTCATGTTGGGCGGCTATACCGTTGTGATTTCGACCAACCACGGCGTCAATATCTGGTTCGCAATGCTGGTGCTGGCGCCGCTGGTGGTCGGAATAATCGGGGTGCTGGTCGAGCGGTTACTTATCCAGTTCCTTTATGGCCGGATGGTCGACACCCTGCTCGCCACATGGGGATTGAGCCTGTTGTTTGTGGGCCTGGTGACAACTATCTTCGGTGCGCAGACCGAAACAACGATTTCGCCGCCGCTGGGTGCAATCGTTATCGGTGACTATTCGTCCAGTGCCTATGAACTCTTCTTGATCGGTGTCACGGTGGCACTGCTGCTGCTGGTGTGGGCGGTATTGAAAATGACCCGGCTCGGTCTGGTCGCGCGCGCCACCATGCAGAGTGACGACATGGCGTCGGCACTCGGTGTTTCGACCAAGAACGTCTACATGATCACCTTTGGCCTGGGCGCTGCCATCAGCGGGTTGGCCGGAGGGTTGCTGGCGCCCGTGACCGGCGTGTTGCCAACAATTGGGGCAACCTACATTGCAAAGGCATTCATCACGGTTATCAGTGGTGGCGCCGCAATCCTTGCAGGCACTAGTGCTGCATCCATCTTGCTGGGTGGCATAAACGGCATCATGGCGTTTCTGACTGGTCCAACGCTGGGAGAAGTTGCGCTGCTGGCTGCCGCCATTGTTCTCATCAGGCTTATGCCGACAGGCATTACCGGCCGCTTCTTCAGGAAAAGCCTGTGAGATGGTCGCGCGAAAATCGCTGGCGTGCAGTCATTGTAGCCGCGGGCGTGCTTTTCACGCTGGCCGCGCCAAGCGTGCTGGAACTGTTCACCATTATCAACCTGTCGACCTCCATCGCGCTGGCGATCCTGGCCTTGAGCCTTGGCCTGGTGTGGGGGTATGGCGGCATCTTGTGCTTCGGGCAAACGGCCTTTTTCGGCATCGGCGCCTACGCTTACACAATCGCTGCCGTGAACTTCGGCGGCTCTTCATGGGCTGTGCTTCTGGCTATCATGGCTGCGGCAGTATTTGCTGCGGTACTCGGCTACTTCATGTTCTATGGCCGGGTCAGCGACGTCTATATGGCGGTCATAACCCTGACTGTTACGCTGATCCTTTACAGTCTGTTGCGCCGCACTTCAGGCCCAGAATACAAAATCGGCAATGCTTTGCTGGGCGGGTTCAACGGGGCCAACTCTCCACCACTTAATCTGCCTTGGGCGCCATACATGCCGCTGTTTCCCGAGCATGTCTTCTATGTAGGTATGGCGGTGCTGATAATCGGGTATATTCTGTGTGCATGGCTGGTGCAAACGCATTTCGGCAGGGTGGCCGTTGCCATCCGCGAGAATGAGCTGCGTGCCGAACTGATCGGATACGACACCCGCTTCTACAAGCTCGCCCTGTTCACAGTAGGTGGTGCAATTGCCGGCGCAGGCGGCGTCATTTTCTGCAACGGCGTGGGGCGCATCACGCCAGACGTGTTCAACCTGTACAACTCGGCGCTGGCCATTATCTGGGTGATCGTAGGCGGGCGCGGTACGCTCGTTGGTCCGGTGCTGGGGTCGTTCGCGCTGTTCTACCTGACGAGTTGGCTCGGCACGCAAGGAACCGTGAATAATAACCTTGTGCTTGGCCTAATACTCATCATCTTCGTTCTCGCCGTGCCGAAGGGCATTTTGCCGACGTTCATAGGATGGTGGGACAAGACCCGCCAGCGGCGCTCGATGCACCGTCGTGAACTCAAGATTCGGCGCCGACGCGGGCGCACCTCGGCATTGGAGGAGGCGGCTGATGAAAAGTGAAGTCGTCGTTGAGACCCGCAACTTGTCGATGCATTTCGGTGGCGTGAAGGCCGTCGACCGGGTTAACTTCAGCCTGCGTGAAAATGAACTGCGGTGCCTGATAGGGCCGAACGGTGCGGGCAAGAGCACCTTCTTCAAGTGCCTTACCGGGCAGCTGTCGCCAACATCAGGTGATGTAATCATCCGCGACTTCAACGGCACGGGCCGCCTGCCGCACCAGATTGCCCGGCTTGGCGTCGGCATCAAGACGCAGGTGCCCAATGTGTTTGACGGGTTGAGCGCACACGAGAACATCTGGCTCGCTGCCCGGCGCTGGCATGCAGCGCCTCGCGCACGCACCCTCACTGGCGAGACCATTGAGCGGCTCAAGCTGGAGGACATCCGCAACGAGCCGGTTGGGCGGCTGGCTCATGGACAGCGTCAATGGGTGGAACTTGGCATGGTCGTGGCCGCGGAACCCTGGCTGGTGCTGCTGGACGAACCTGCCGCTGGCATGACCCACGAGGAAACCGAACGCACCGCCGAGTTGATCCGGGAAATAAACCAGCAGGCAACGATGATTGTTGTCGAGCACGACATGCAGTTCATCCGGATGATTTCCAGCAAGGTCACCGTGTTTCATGAAGGCCGCATCCTGATTGAAGACACCATGGATGTCGTGTCCGCCGATCCGCGGGTGCGCGAAGTTTATCTGGGGCATGGCAACTCATGAGCAGGTCAGCGCTTCTGGATATCAAGGGTCTCGGTGCAGGGTATGGACGCGTGCCAATTCTACATGGTGTCGACTTTCACGTCGGTGAAGGCGAGATTGTCGGTGTGTTGGGTCACAACGGCATGGGCAAGACAACGTTGCTCAAGACAATCATGGGACTGTTGCCGGCAACAGCAGGCAGCATCGTGTTTGATGGCGAGGACATGACCGCCCGCCCGGCGCACGAGCGCAACCTGATGGGGCTGGCATATGTGCCGCAGGGACGCGGGATATTTCCGCATCTCACCGTGCTGGACAATCTGCGTATGGGGATCGTGTCGCATGGAGACTCCGAGGAAGAGGCCATCCGCCACATTCTGCAGGACTTTCCGCGGCTGGAGCGGCTGCTGGAGCGGGACGGCGGCACTCTTAGTGGTGGTGAACAACAGTTGCTGGCCGTGGCACGGGCGTTGATCAGTGAACCCCAGCTTGTGTTGCTGGATGAACCAACCGAAGGCATCCAGCCTTCGATTATCGACGAGATATCGGTGCTGTTGAAGACGCTCAATCGGCGCCGTGGTATCTCCATCATTCTGGTGGAACAGAACCTTGAGTTCATCACGGGTCTGTCGAACCGCATCACCCTGTTGCAGAAGGGTGAGATTATCGGTGAAATGACGGACGTAAAGGCGGGCGACCCCGGTCTGATCGAAGAGTTTGTTGGCTTCGGGTCAGGCAAAAGCAGGCGCGCGACCACTGCCGGTGAAACCAGTGCTGCGGCAAAGCCAACACCTGTCGCGCCCGCGTTATCGCCATACAGCCACAGCGCTTCGCAAGAAGAGCCGAAACAGGCTTATCAGGCTTCGCCGCCCGCATCACCGGCAGTATCCCGCCTGGTCCAAACACAATCCTATCGAGGGCAAACTTCCATGTCAGTCAGAAGACCAACGCACGGACAGCTCAAGTCCATCGTCAACGGATTTGGCATGAACATGTCGGATCAGCGCATTGCCGAATTCCTTGAGGTGATGGAGGGGACCATCCAGGCCTATGATGCGGTAGACGCGATGCCTGACAATCTGCCGACGGTGGACTACCCGCGCACCGCTGGCTACCGGCCATCGCCGGAGGAAAACCCGCTCAATGCCTGGTACATCAAGACAGAGGTTCGCGGCGCTCCTCGCGGTGCCCTGTCTGGCCGCAAGGTGGCCCTGAAAGACAATGTGTGCCTGGCTGGTGTGCCTATGATGAATGGCGCCTCGACGCTGAAGGGTTATACCCCGGACGTTGATGCCACCATTGTGACGCGCCTGCTGGAGGCCGGTGCCACCATCTCCGGCAAAGCGCACTGCGAGTACTTTTGCTTGTCCGGCGGCAGCCACACCAACGCCACCGGCCCGGTTCACAACCCCCACAAGCGTGGCTATTCAGCTGGCGGTTCATCGTCGGGCTCTGGCGCACTCGTGGCTTCCGGCGAAGTGGAGATGGCCATCGGTGGCGACCAGGGCGGATCAATCCGTATGCCGGCATCTTATTGCGGCTGTTACGGCATGAAACCGACCCACGGGCTTGTGCCTTACACTGGTGTCATGCCGATAGAGGCCACCATCGACCACACTGGCCCGATGACGGCAAACGTCCATGACAACGCGCTCATGCTGGAAGTGATTGCCGGCGAGGATGGACTTGACCCGCGCCAGTACAACGTCCAGGTCGACAAGTATACCTCAGCGCTGGGGCGCGGCGTCAGCGGTATGCGGATAGGAGTGGTCAAGGAGGGCTTCGGCCACCAGGTGTCGGAAGCCGATGTTGACG
Source organism: uncultured Alphaproteobacteria bacterium (assembly GCA_963787895.1). Taxonomy (GTDB): domain Bacteria; phylum Pseudomonadota; class Alphaproteobacteria; order Rhizobiales; family Aestuariivirgaceae; genus Anderseniella. Next base: position 665,438 of record CAWBEX010000008.1, read on the forward strand.
CCAGTGTGCGCAAGGCCGCCGAGATGTTCAAGAAGATGGGTGCCACCGTCGACGATATCTCCATCCCGATGCATCTGGCTGGCCCTGCCATCTGGACCCCGATTGCCGTCGAGGGGCTCACCAACCAGATGATGAAGGGCAATGGTATGGGTACAGGCTGGAAGGGCCTCTACACCACCAGCTTGCTGGACTACCACGCCAACTGGCGCTCGCGCGCCGACGAGCTGTCAGACACTTTGAAAATCTGCATGTTCATCGGCCAGTATTTCCTCAAACATCACCGCGGCCACTATTATGCAAAGTCGCAGAACCTGTCGCGCCGGTTGCGGGACGCTTATGACGCCCTGTTGAATTCATATGATATCCTGCTTATGCCAACCACGCCGATGAAGGCTACGCCGCTGCCGCCGCCTGATGCTTCGCTTGCATTGTACTGCCAGCGGGCATTCGAGATGTTGCCGAACACGGCACCCTTCGATGTGACCGGACACCCTGCGATGAGTATTCCGTGCGGCATGAGCAACGGCCTGCCGGTCGGCATGATGCTGGTGGGACGCCATTACGGTGAGTCTTCCATCTACAGGGCGGCAGCGGCCTTCGAACAGGCAGGAAACTGGAAACAGATGTGATGACCAAGTCGCCTGTGCGTGACCGCATCCGCCCTGCTGATGGCTTGTCCCACGTGGCAGGTCCAGTGGCGCCGCCACTGCTCGAAATTACGATACCCGAATTTCTCGCCCGTGCTGCCTCCCGCCATGGCGAGCGTGAGGCAGCAGTGTTCAGCTCCACCGGCAAGCGCTGGAGCTGGACCGGCCTCGCCCAACGTGCCGACCGGCTTGCGGCCGGGCTTTTGTCGCTTGGCCTCTACAAGGGTGACCGCATCGGCATCTGGGCTCCCAACAGGTCTGAGTGGCTGCTGGCGCAGTTTGCGACGGCCCGCATCGGGTTGATTCTTGTCAACATAAACCCGGCCTATCGCCGGCACGAGCTCGAGTACGCTTTGAACAAGGTCGGTGCCAGGGCGTTGATTACAGCGCGGCAGTTCAAGTCAACCGACTACATCGCAATGCTCAGTGACCTTGCGCCGGAGCTGGGCCAAGCCGTACCTGGGCGCCTCAAGTCGGCGCGCTTGCCGAAGCTGGCCACGGTAATTCAGCTCGGCGACGAGCCGGTACCTGGCATGTTCAGGTTTTCCGAGGTGATGGATATGGGCAAGGGAGGCAATGCTACCCGCCTTGATGCCATCACCGCCAGTCTTGACCCTGACGATGCCATCAACATCCAGTTCACGTCCGGCACGACAGGGGCACCGAAGGGCGCAACGCTGAGCCACCGCAACATCGTCAACAACGCCCGCTTTTGCGCAAAGGCAATGGAGCTCACCGCAGATGACAGGCTGGCAATCCCGGTGCCGTTCTATCACTGCTTCGGTATGGTGTTGGGCAATCTCGCATGTGTTGCAACAGGCACAACCATGGTGTTTCCCGGCGAGTCTTTCGATGCACTGGACACCCTGAAGGCGCTATCAAACGAGCGCTGCACAGCAGTGCACGGGGTGCCGACCATGTTTGCCGCCATGCTCGACCATCCGCGCTTTGACGAGTTCGACCTGCGCAGTTTGCGAACCGGCATCATGGCGGGATCACCGTGCCCCATCAGCCTCATGAAGAAGGTGGTGTCGAAGATGCACGCGCGGGAAATCACGATAGCTTATGGCATGACTGAAACGAGCCCGGTTTCATTCCAGAGCGATACTCGCGACAGTCTGGAACGGCGAGTGGCGACGGTTGGACGGATACATCCGCATGTCGAGGTGAAAGTCGTTGACGAGGCGGGACGAACAGTGGGTGTCGGTCACAATGGCGAATTGTTGACCCGCGGCTATTGCGTGATGAAGGGCTACTGGGCTGATCCGGAGCGCACAGCGGAATCGATTGATGCCGACGGATGGATGCACACCGGCGATCTCGCAACAATAGACAGTGAAGGGTATTGCAACATTGTCGGTCGCCTGAAGGACATGCTTATCCGTGGTGGTGAAAATGTATATCCGCGCGAAATCGAAGAGTTCCTGCTCACTTACCCGGCAATCCAGCAGGCACAGGTGTTCGGCGTGCCGGATGAGCGCTATGGCGAGGAAGTGTGTGCCTGGATTGTGTTGGCGGCAGGCCAGAGTTTGGATGAAGATTCTGTGCGCGAGTTCTGCAAAGGCCAGATTGCCCACTACAAGATCCCGCGTTATGTCAGGTTTGTCAGTGAGTTTCCCATGACGATAACCGGCAAGCCGCAGAAATTCGTGATGCGGGAAAAGATGATGGAGGAACTTGGGTTGAGCGAGGCCAGGACTGCATGAGTGCCTTCACGCCGGGACCACGTGATGTCCTTCTGGTAATAGATGTTCAGAACGACTTCTGTCCGAACGGAGCACTGGCTGTGCCACGAGGGGCTGAGGTGGTGCCCGTGATCAACGAACTCGTGCACCGCTTCCATCATGTTGTGTTGACTCAGGACTGGCATCCACGCGGACACAGTTCATTTGCGTCCAGCCATGCCGGAAAGCAGCAGTTCAGCCAGATAACCCTGCCATATGGTCCACAGACGCTGTGGCCGGATCACTGCATACAGGGCAGCATTGGCGCGCAGTTTCACAGCAGCCTGGCCTGGTCAAAGGCCGAGATGGTGATCAGAAAGGGCTTTCGCCCGGAGATTGACAGCTATTCGGCCTTTTTCGAGAACGACAAGACGACACCTACAGGATTGACCGGTTACCTGCGTGAGCGCGGCTTCACGCGGGTTTTCTGTACCGGTCTGGCGTTTGATTATTGCGTGCGCTACTCGGCCGAGGATGCGCACGCGCAGCGGTTTGAGACTTTCGTCATCGAAGATGCCTGCCGGGCCATCGACATGGACGGTTCAGCACAGGCCACCCGCGACAGCCTCAATGCCCAAGGCATTGGGTTGATCAATTCTTCCGCAATCCGCTAAAGCTGCACGCCCCGCGTCAACGCGCCGTCGATGACAAGGTTGGTTCCCATGGTAAAGCTGGAAGCCGGGCTTGCAAGGAACACGATGCCTCTGCCGATTTCTTCCGGCGTCGCCATTCTCCCTGTCGGGTTGAGAGCAAGTGCTTGTGCGAACAGATCAGGGATATTGTTCTCGATGTGCTCCCATACACCGCCCTTGAAATAGGTGTTGCCGGGCGACACCGAGTTGACCCGTATGTTCTTTGAAGCAAGCTGGAAGGCCAGACGCTGAGAATAGTGCACAAGGGCTGCCTTGAAGGCGCCATAGGCGGGGCCGGTAAAGTCGACTTCGCGGCCGGAGACGGATGACACAATCACGATGGCAGCCGTGCTTCGATTTCTCCAGGTATGGCAAGGCTGCATTGACCACCCGGACCGTGTGCATCATGTCGACCTCAAAGCCGTCCTTCCATGCCTGCTCATTGTCCTCTACCGCCAGCGCCGACACATTTGCCACCACAATGTCGATACCGCCGAGAGCCCTGGCGCTCTCCTTGACCCAGTTGTCTAGTGAGGACTTGTCGCCGACATTGACGGATCGGCCAACGCTCTTCACGCCCTTTGCCGCCAGACTGGTCGCGGTCTCGTTTACCTCAGCCAGATTGCGCGCGCAGATGGAAACGTTGGCACCTTCATCGGCGAAGATGTCGGCGGCCCTGCGGCCGATGCCCTTGCTTCCGCCCGTGACGATGGCGTTCAAACCCTTCAGACCGAGATCCATGTTGATGTATCCTGCTATTGGTTGATGTAGCTCTTCTTGATCGACGCGCCGATCGTGTATTTGGGGTCTACCATATTGCCGAGGCGCACCTTGCCGGCCTGGGTCAACAGGAAATAGGCTTCCAGCTCATCAAAGCCGTAGTCGCTTGCCAGCCACCGTGTCAGTTCGCGGTAGGCGATGCGCGCGGCATCCTCCAGCGGGCGCGCCGAGCCAATGGTCATGATGAAGTCCTCATTCTCCAGCCGTGGCCATGCAATCTGCCAGTTCTTGATCAGGTCAACTTGAACAGTGGTGGTAGACGGTATTTCCACAGCAACACCGCACAGTTCGCCGTCGCCCTGCCGGCCATGACAGTCACCGAGATAGAGGTAGGCGTCCTCGTGCATAACTGGAAAGTAGACGATGGCTCCCGGTGCAACATCCGGCAGGTCCATGTTTCCGCCCCAGTAGTCTGGCTGCAGCGAAGATACTGCCTCGATCTCGGGCGACACGCCCAGCGTCCCTATGAACGGCTCATACGGCAACATGACCCTGTCGGAGAACTTCACACCATTCTCGGTCACCTCGTATTTCATCACTCTTTCAGGCAGTGGAGGATTGAGCAGCGCTGTGGACGAATTGGACACCAGGCCGCCAAATTCGGGGATCAGCGCTGATGTACCCACAGGCTGGGCCCCGCGCGGTTTGATTGAGTGAATCTGGACGCAAAGCACATCACCCTTTTGTGCACCATTCACCGCAATTGGTCCGCATTGCGGGTTGACGAACGGCATGTTCAACTTTTGCGATGGCAGGTCATCCACTGTCTTGATCGCGCCACCGAAGGCATCTTCGGTTTCGGCAACGACAATATCGCCGGGGTCAATGGTCAGCACCGGCTCTGCATAAGGGCCGTAGACATAGTGATATTCGCCCTGAACTGTCTTGTTGAGGTTGTGTGATTTGCCTGACTTGCCGCGCGCGACCGCTTTCGTACCCATGTATGATTGTGCAAACCAGGTCATCACGCTCGCTCCTCACTACCAAAACAAAATGGCCGCTTTCACCTGTTTGCTCTATCGCGAATATGGCGCAACGGCCACAAGTGAGCCAAGCGCAAACAATGGCAAGCTGCAATGTGCAGTCGGATCATTGCTCAACCCGCCAGCGAATGCAATGAGGATGCCTGTGCGTAGAGAGGATGGAGTGACGACCATGAACTCCCAGGGCTGAAGCCAATGATGTCTCGCAGGTAGGCTGCCCAAACCAATGCGATCTTTAATGAAATCGACGGACTTTGGTCCGATTGTTCAACATGTCGTACTTCGTTAGTCTGCACTGATGGTATCGATCGTCGACGCACCAAAAATCACCCGCCGCCTTACGGATGTGTGGTCCGACTTTTCACTCAGCCAGAAATTTGCTCTGGCCAGTGGCATAGTCATGTTGGCTGGCATGATCGTTGTCGGATCCTGGGTTGCCCGCGAGGTTGAGCAGGGTGTTACCAAGAGCACGGCGCATGCCGCAGCGCTGTATGTCGACAGCTTCATCTCTCCGCTTACTCAGGAAATTGCCGGTTCTGAAAACTTTTCGGTCGGCCAGATCAGAGCCCTTGATGAGGCTCTGCGCGACAGCCCACTGGGCAAGCGTCTTGTGTCAGTGAAGATATGGAAACAAGACGGTACAATCGCCTACAGCCTTGACTATGATCTGATTGGCCAGAAATTCGAGCCGACAACAGAGCTGAAAGCAGCGTTCGCAGGTCAGGTCCTGGCCAACTTTGATGATCTTCATGACGAGGAAGACAAGCCGGAAAGAAGCACCGGCCTGCCGATTCTGGAGATCTACAGTCCGGTTCGTGCGCCTTGGTCCGGTCAGGTAATTGCTGTTGTCGAGTTCTATGAAAACGGTTTGGAGTTGCAAAAGAGTATCAACAAGGCCCGGCTGGGAAGTTGGTTGGCCGTGGCGGGGATCATGCTCAGCATTGGCGCTATTCTTATGGGGATAGTTCACAAGGGCAGCCGCACGATTGAAGAGCAGCGCAAGACTTTGCGCGACCAGTTGAGAGAAGTCACCAGGACCTCGGAACAGAACAAGCTGTTGCGGGAACGGGCGCAAAAAGCCTCCCAGCGGGTCGCCGAGCTGAATGAACAATATCTCAAGCGTGTAAGTGCTGACCTGCATGATGGCCCCGCCCAGTTGCTGGCATTCGCCTCGCTCAAGATGAACACGATTGGCAAGACGCAAGACCCAAAAATCCAGCAGTTGGAAGTCGATGCGGTAAACCAGTCTCTTGTCGATGCAATGCAGGATATCCGTAATATCTGCCGCGGGCTGGCGTTACCGGAAATCAAGCAGCTCTCGATACGCAAGACTATTGAGCGGGTGGTCAACCTGCACATCGAACGCACTGGTACACATGTTGACCTGACCAATGGCGAGAATGACCTGAATGCATCGCACCCGATCAAGATCTGTGTGTTCAGATTTGTCCAGGAAGCCCTCAACAATGCCTGGCAGCATGCCGGCGGAAAGGATCAGGCAGTGATCTGGGACTATGATGCCAGGTCCAGGAAACTGAACATAAGGGTATCGGATGGCGGCGCTGGTATTCCTGCCAGGCCAGAGGGCGAGAACATGGATGGTTTGGGTATACAAGGCATGCGGGAGCGTCTTGAGAGCATTGGCGGGACCTTGACGGTTGACAGCTCAGCCGGCAGCGGAACAACCTTGTCGATGCAGGTTGACTTGGGATTAGACGTCGCATGACCAGCAAGATACGAGTAGTCGTCGCTGATGATCACCCGCTGTTTCGCGAAGGTGTAGTAAATGTACTTGGGCGCGCCGACGACATTGAGGTGGTAGGAGAGGCTGACAATGCGTCTGCTGCCTGCGCGCGCGTTGCCGAATTGAAGCCAGATATCTGTATGCTCGATGTCTCAATGCCGGGCGGTGGCATAGAGGCGGCGCGAAGCATTGCAACCTCGGGTGCCGTTGCAAAGATCATAATGTTGACGGTTTCCGAGAATGATGACGACATACTTGCAGCTTTGAAGGCCGGAGCGATCGCATATGTTCTAAAGGGTGTCGGGTCTGACGATCTGCTAAGTGTGATCCGGAATGTCAATCAAGGTATGTCCTATGTTTCACCTGCGCTGGCTGCAAAACTACTCATTGCGATGAACGATCCAGCGCCTGTCGAGCAATCGCCTGATCAACTGATTGCCAGTTTGACACATCGCGAAACCCAGATTCTCAGACTGGTTTCGGGCGGGTTGAGCAACAAGGAAGTGGGGCGCGAGCTGGAACTGCAGGAGAAAACCGTCAAGCACTACATGACAACCATCCTGCAGAAATTGCACGCGAAGAACCGGGTGGAAGCAGCAGTCAAGGCACGCGATGTCTGGCGGGCCAGCTAGCAGCTGTCACACTCGAAAGGCTCATTAATGGGATGCAATCGTATTTCTAAGCCTGCTGAAATCGGTGCTGCGTGCCGGGCGTGAAACTACCGTCCTGCCTCTCGCGTTCTTCAGGGTGTAGCTTCCTTTCTCAATCTCTTCCCTCCAGCCATCGGTGTAGCGGACTTCAATGTCCCTGCCTCTGACTCTGGCCCGTTCGACGCGTCCGAACCGGATCGGGATTGAGCCATTCCGGTTGAAGTTTTTGTTCTTGCTGCCTTTCCTGCCCGAATTGCTGCTGCCCTTGCCCGAATTGCTGCTATCTTCGTCGTCGGAATCGTCGTTGTCGGAATCGTTGTCGTCAGAATCGTTGTCGTTATCACCGCCACTGCTGCCACTGGAATCACCATCCTTGGCCCACGCATGGCTTGACAGGTCAATTACAGAGATGCCTGGCGCCAATGGCGCACCAGTCAGGCAAGCTGCAACAATCCATGCCCCGAAAAATTTGCGAACCGATCCTTCCCGAATGGCTGCGTCCATTCTGGCATGGCGTACGGCGGGTATGTCGGCTTCATGTTGCATCGCAAATATGTAATTCTGGCTGATTTCCAGTTCAAATCAAATCGGGCATTTGGCGTTCAATTCCGACCTAAGACCTCAAAATCGTCAGACCAAGGTCTTATCAAGCGGCACAAAACGGCATTTCATCGTCGGCCAGACAGAGTTGCATCCGGCAGCGCACATCATGTTGTCGCTCGCATTCCCGGTCTGGCTACAGGGCCAGCCCTGACACCCGGATCGAAACTTTCCGGCCACATTCTGGGGCCGGAGACAATGCATTTGTGTAGTTGCGGCAACAACGTATCTAGACCCGGACGGTCGCAAGGGTTCACCGCGAGCATCGACATGACCAGTCTTCCAAGCCCTGCCGGCAGTCGGCGCCTGTGTTGTGATATTGCAACTGCAGGAACGCTGACTTGAGGGAAATGCCTTTTCGCGGTTTTGCAACTGCCTGGAAATGGCAGTTCTCCGGTGAGGCATTCATATATCGTAACACCCAGCGAAAACACATCGCTTGCAGATGTGACCTCTCCCAGTTCGCACTCTTCCGGCGAGATGTACGGATCAGTGCCAATAACCCTGTCTGGCCGGGTGCCCGCCAGTTTGCGGGCAGATCCGAAATCGAACAGCACCGGGCGGCCATTCTTGTCGACGATGACGTTGTCCGGTTTCACATCAAGGTGCGCATACCCGGCCCTGTGAACATGCTGCAACGCGCAGCCTGTGTGTATGGCCAGTCGAAGTGTATCAGACACACCAAGTCTGTGATGCGGGTTCATGTCGATAAGGTTTGACAGTGTGGGCCCTTCCACAAACTCCATAAGCAGACACCCCGGAAGCTCCAGGCCAAGCATTCTGACAATGTTGGGATGATTGACCTGTTTGAGTAGCTCGGCTTCCTGCTGGGCCCGGTCGTGGCTGGCGAAAACCTTGCAAGCCATGGGGCACCAAGCACCGTGATGCCACACGATGCACACGGGGTCTTTGCCGCCGTCGTCAACCACATCAATGACGGAAATGCACGAGTTCAGTTTCATGCCGGGCTTCACCACGGGTTTGTCTGCTTTCCTCACACTGCAATCCTCATCTCGGCAAGTTGTGGAGCAAACAACTCGCTGCACCTGCCCTTTTTTGCCAGCAGATCACTGGGAGAGCCGGTTTGCACGATGCGGCCATTGTCGAGAACGATGACTCGGTCCGCCTGCAGCACCGAAGACAGCCGGTGGGCAACTATCAGCATGGTCCGGGTTCCTGCAAACCGGGAGATTGCGTCTTGCATGAATTTTTCTGTCTCGCTGTCCACAGAGGCGGTTGCCTCGTCGAGGATCACAATTGGCGCGTTGCGGATCAGCGCGCGCGCCAGCGCTATCCTCTGTCTTTGTCCACCTGACAGTAGGTTGCCAAGCGGCCCGACACTGGAGGCGTAACCGGACCGTGTGGCCATTGCGAACGGATCGACATGGCAGGCCAGGGAAATCTCCTTCAGCACCTGAGCCGAAACCTCAGTGTCGCCATAACGCAAATTACTCTCGATGGAACCATTTATCAGGTACGATTCCTGAAAGACCGGCGCTATGGCGCGTGCCAGTGATTGAAGTGTCACTGTACGGATATCCACACCATCGATTAGTACGGCACCTTCATCCGGGTCGTGCATTCTCAGCGCCAGGCGCACCAGCGTGGATTTCCCGCCACCACTGCTGCCGACAATCGCAACCGTTTCACCGGGTTCGACTGTCAGCGAAACACCCTTCAGCACCGGGCTGTCCGGTGCATAGCCAAATGACACATCGCGTATTTCCAGTTTACCGCAATTGGCGGCAAGCTCTTTTGCATCGGTTGCTTCAGCGACCTGGCTTCTTGTGTCGAATACCGCGGCCAATCGTTCGCCAGCCGCAGCGGCGCGCTCAAATCTGCCTCGCACCTTGGCAAGAGAACTTATCGGACCGTAGAGGGACCCGACAGATCCCAGAAATGCGATCAGGGTGCCAACCGACAGGTTGCCCTTTTGGATTTCCGTTGCACCGAGCACCAGAACGGTCAGTCCACCAATCCCCACCGCCGTCTCGATCAGCAAGGACATTGAAGACTGCAGTTTCACTGCGTGCAACTCAGCCTGCCTCGCTTTGGTGTTGCAATCGTCAAAGTGTTCTGCCTCGCGCTGGCGGCTCGAAAATGCGTGCAGCAGCGGCAGCGAACCCAGGCATTCTTCGACAACTGAAATCCAGTTTGATTCTTCGTGCCGGGCTTGCAGCGAGATTTTCCTGATGCGTGGAGCAAACCATGCACTGATCAGGAAAAGGAACGGCCCAACAACGAGCGCACACAGCGTCAGTTTCCAGCTCAACATCACCAGCACGCCGACAAAGAACACCACTGTGAAAATGTTGGAGATGATCGAAAGCAGCCCGGTGTACACTAGGTATTCGACCCGGTCGGCATCGCCTGTCAGCAGCGTCAATTGATCTCCGGGTGTTCGCTCTCCCAGCGATCCGGGAGAAAGTGAAACCAGCTTTTTGAAAAGGTCGACACGCATGTTCTGGACAATGCATTCGATGACGCTCGCTTCCATCAGGTTTGAAATGAACGACAACAGGTTCTTTGCAAGTACGATGGCAAGATAAGTGGCTGCAAACCAGGCAAGCTGGTCCAGGTTGCCTGCAACAAACACGTCATCGACGATTGTCTTGACCAGCCACAGCATCGCAGCCGAACCAAGTGGCGACAGCAATGCAAGCAGCACCGTACATGCTGCTAGCACCTTCAATGTTGACAGATAAGGCCAAAACCGCCTGACAAGTGACCAGACGCTTCTTCCTTGAACGATGTCGATGATCGGTTGCACAGGGTTCAGTCCAGGTGATTGGCACAGCACCGCAACAAAGCAATGCTGTGCCATACGCACTACATACGAACGGACTTAGCTGCTAGTCCGGGTGCGGGTGCGGCCGCGGGTGCGGCCACGGGTGCGACCACTGGTGCGGCCACCTGAGCGGCCGCGGCGGGCCACCGTTTTCGTATCAAGTATTGACGGAAAACCGGCGATCTTCATGACAATCTCCTTTGTGAATACAGGATTTCTCCCAGTTGCGAGTTTCCTCAAATCGAGGCTCGCAACACTTGTGAGCATGACCACTACCTACCTGCAATTGAACCCCTGTTCGTCTGGTCAATATTGGCGACTGAGGTCCCGGAGAAACCCGACCAAGGTCTGAAAAGGATGTGCCCCAATGGCGGATAGCTGGCGATTTCGCGTTGAGGTAAGCGCATGCGGCCAGACGTTGCGTCGCCGGTCCAGCCAGGGTTGCGAGAAGGTGGTGCCGACCCTGCATGTTGGCGTTAGCGGTTGCACGTGCTGGCAAAAGGCTTTCATACTGCCTCGCATTGGCAGCTCGCTGACAGTTTGGTTGCCGCCTTGGATTGTCCGGCTGAGTTTCGTCTGATGGAGGGTTTGATGCGTATTCTTTGCCTGCAGCATGCCAGTGTGGAACACCCAGGCGTTTTCCGTGATTATCTGGCCGAAGACGGGCACGAATGGGTGCCTGTTGAACTCGATCAGGGCGAGCCGCTGCCCGCTTTGGATGGGTTTGATGCATTATGGGTTCTGGGCGGGCCAATGGATGTTTGGGAAGAGGAGACCTATCCCTGGCTGGCAAGTGAAAAGGCCTTTATCCGTGAGGCGGTTGCCCAGCGTGGATTGCCCTATCTGGGACTGTGCCTGGGCCATCAACTTCTGGCTGAAGCTCTCGGCGGCACGGTTGGCAGGTCGAAATCCCCTGAAATCGGGGTCTTGCCTGTGCAGTTGACTGATGCGGGCGCTGACAGCGTATTTCTCGATGGGCTGCCCGATGAATTTGATACTTTGCAATGGCATAGTGCTGAGGTGAAGACCATGCCGGAAGGCGCGCTGTGCCTGGCAAGCTCGCCTGCGTGTGTCATCCAGGCCATGTCCTGGCAGTCGCGGGCATATTCGGTTCAGTTCCACGTTGAGGTAGAGCCAGACACGGTGTCTAACTGGAACGCTATCCCGCAATATGCAAATGCATTGCAAGCAGCATTGGGCGCCAGCGGACCTGCAGTGCTTCAAAGCGCTTGCGAACAAGGCATGCACAGGTTCAACGATGTGGCTGAGCGCCTCTACATCAACTGGATTCAGGCGGTGTCGGGCCGCCGGGTGTATCAGGCCGCTGCCTTAGGTGGCAACTGACCGGGTTAGTGACAGCCGCGCGCTTTCCAGGTGCTTTTTCATCAGCTCTGCTGCGCGTTCCGGCTCACGTGCCCGGACCGCATTGACGATCTGGCGATGCTGCACGTTGTATTGCTGAATTGTGCTCGAGTTCAGGGTCAGTTGCCGCATCAACGACCACTGTTCCTGATTTCTGACCGAGTTGATCTGCGATACCACCCAGATCAGCAAGGTGTTGCCTGTAGTCTGGGCAAGCAGACTGTGAAACGCTGTGTCCAGCTCGGAAAAGCCGATGGCGTCGTCACAGGCGTCTTCCATTTGGTCCAGCAGTTCGCCCAGCGCCTGAAAATCCCTGTCTCTGGCGTTAAGGACAGCCAATCGGCAAATGTGCGGCTCCAGCGCAAAGCGGGCGTCGATGAGCTCGAGCGGGCTTGCGTTGCCGATGACTTCGTTCACGGCCTCGATTGACGAACCTACTGCGTAGGTGCCGCTGCCCACGCGGGTTTCCACCAGCCCTTCCCTTTCCAGTTGCTTGATCGCGCCCCGCACGGTGCCACGGGCAACGCTGAACGTCGCGGCTAGCTCCCTTTCAGGCGGCAGGCGGTCACCCGGCGAGATGGTGCCGCGCGTAATTTCACGCCTCAGACTGCTGGCAATGCGGTTTGCGCTCACTCTGTTCAAGCTCTGTCCCTTTGCGCACCTTTGTATTGAACCAAAAATGTACCAAACAGGACCCAATAGCAAGGATTTTTGATAATTGGTTCAAAAACAGTTGCATTTCGGTCTGGGTTGAGTGATGAATCAGTCAATTGCAGGAAAACACTGCCTGAAAACTGCGAATTTCTAACGGGACAATATCTTCAAGATGGCATTTCCACAGCATTCAAGGTTTGTGATCATCGGGGCCGGGATTTACGGCCTCTCCACAGCCTGGCGTTTGGCTGAGCGTCTAGAGGCTTCAGGGCAGGAGTCGGCGGACAATATAGTAGTGTTGGACAAATCCGGCATCGCGTCCGGTGCTTCAGGTATTGCTTGCGGGGTAGTACGCAACAACTATTTCCAGCCTGCCATGCGCAAACTGATGGCACATTCAGTCGGCGTCTGGGAAAGTGATGCTGCGGCGCTGTCCTATCATCCTGTGGGCTACATGCAGATTTCATCGGAAAGCATGCACGCCGATGTGCGCTCGATTTATGAGCAGCAGCAGTCCATCGGCTATGACAGTGAGTTCATTGAAGGCGAGCAAAAGTGCACTCACTACATGCGCGGCATCTTTGACGATTGGCAGGCACAGGGCATTACCACGGTGCTGCACGAAAAACGCGGTGGATACTCCAATCAGACCAAGACGATGTACGCGCTGGCCGACAAGGTTGAGAAGCTGGGTGTGCGCATAATCACCGGCGTGGAAGTCAAGGGCTTCAAGACCGAGAGCAGTTCTGGCGCAGTGTCGGCAGTTGAGACCAGCAAGGGCGACATTGCATGTGAGCAGGTTATCATTGGTGCCGGGCCCTGGGTGCGCGATTTCTGGAACATGCTTGGCCTGCCGAAGCAGATAACGATCAAGGGTCTCGATGGTGAGGTCCATGATGATGTCGATATGTGGCGCTACTGGCAGCTCGAGGAAGGTGTCTTGCAGGTTGACCCGGACCTGGGGTTGACCAACGATGGAAAAATGCCGCCGGTCATCCACGTTGATACGGATGCTCCGCTCTATTCAACGGTTGACGGCTCGAAGATCTCTGACGAGATGTGGGGTATCTACTACAAGCCCGATTGGCACTTCGGCGGAATCCAGGGAGGTGCCTCACCATACAAGGTGGAAACTCCGGTCGATCAAGTGCAGGTGGACCCTTATGGCCCGTCCAGCCCGGAGTTTGTCTCTTCAAGCGAGTTTGCCCACATGTGGGTATCGGCATTGGCACATTGCCAGAAACGGTATGAAGGCCAGATGCCACGCTATCACCGCGAGGCTTCCGGCGGCATTGGCTGCTTTACGGCAGACAGCTTCCCTGTCTTCGACAGGTTTAATGAAAATGTGTCGATCATCGCCGACTCCAACCATGGCTGGAAGATGATCGGTGTCGGGCATCTCGTCGCGGACGAAGTTCTGGGCGAGCGTCAGGAGTTGCTAGAGCCGTTCAGGTTTGGCAGATTTGAAAAAGGTGAGCTGCATCCGGTTTCAAACAGCCCTTATCCCTGGAGCTGACAGCCAGAAAGCAACACTGCAAATTGGATCAATCAGCGCCGGGGCATACCGGCGAACAAGCAAAGTGGAGGAAATCGAGTGGCTGAAACGGATATCGAGAAGTTTGTCGAAGCCAAGGGCAGAGACGAAAAGATCAAGCAGGTTCGCGCCAAGATAGACGAACTGGGTATTGAATACCTGTATCTGCAGTTTGTCTCGGTAACCGGCAAGATCATGGGCAAGGGCATTCCTGCAGACCATTGGGAGAGTGTCGCGAAAAAGGGCTTCCAGCTTGTCTATGGCTCAACCATGAACCTGTTTCTCAACCGCGCTGGTGAGTACCTCGGTTACGGTCCGGAAGCTGCTGAACTTGTTGGCATTCCTGAACCTGAAACCTTCATGCAGTTGCCGTGGGCTCCGGAGATCGGCCGCTTCTACTGCACTCTGTTCCGCAACCGCGAAGAGAAGGTGAACCCTGGCGGTTTCCTGACTTCGGACTGCCGTGGCAATCTTCGCCGCATGCACGCCGAGTTCACCAAGAAGCACGGCACCAAGCTGCGTATCGGTACTGAACCCGAAATGATGTGGTTGAAGTTCGACGAGAACGGCAAGCCAAGCGATGGTTGCTCGAAGCCGTACTGCTATCACATTGACCAGTTCGAGAGCCTGCGCCCGGTATCGCTGCAGGTTATTCGCTATTCCCGCAAGATGGGCCTTGACATGATCCAGGGCGACCACGAGGACGCGCCTGGTCAGCTTGAACTGAACTGGATGTTTGACGATGTTCTGCGCAACGCCGACCGCCTCACGACTTACCGTCAGATCTGCGCGCAGGTTGCTCGCGAGAACGGCATATTTGCCTGCTTCATGACCAAGCCGTTCATGGGTGTGTCGGCGTCCGGGTGTCACCACAACATGTCGCTTTGGCATGGCGGCGACGACGAGTTTGTTGCTTGTGGTAACGACAAGAAGTCGCTGCCCGGCATGGCGGAAAACTATATGTATGTGAAAGGCGGCGAGAACACCTTCATGCCCGACACCGACGATCCGCAGATGCCTGGCAAGGAAGGGCTCAAGGCAATCGGTGGCGTGGTGCATAACCTCCAGGCGCTAACTGCCATCGGAGCCTCCACCGTGAACTCGTATCGGCGCTTGTGGGATACCGGGTTCTGGGCGCCGGTGTTCGCAGACTGGGGCTTCCAGAATCGTACCACCGGTTTGCGCGTTTCGGCACCTGGCCGGTTTGAGTATCGCTCGGTCGACTCGATGGTAAACCCGTATCTTATGGGTTCTTGCCTACTTGCAGCAATGGACGATGGCCTGGAAAACAGCCTCGATCCCGGCAAGCCGGAAGAGCGCAATATCTATGAAGCGATGAAGGCCGGCAAGGAAGTCAAGAAACTGCCTATGTCACTTGGTGAAGCACTCGACCATCTTGCCGCGAGCAAGGTCGTTCAGCGCGGTCTGCCAGGTGAGATGTACCGGCTGTACAATGAGTACAAGCGCGACGAGTATGCTCGCTTCATGTCCACCGTTACCGATTGGGACAAGGACACATACATGGAGTGCCTGCCGTAGGGCCACACAGTTCGTCGCTGCGGGCAAGATTGCCCGCAGCATCTTATCAACCAAAAATGGAGGCGCATGTAAATGTGCGGAATTGCCGGGTTAATTCACAAGGGCAAGAGCTCGAATGTAGGGGCAGAGATGACAGCCATGCTGCAAGCCCTGAAACACCGCGGACCGGATTCGACTGGATATGCGGTGTATGGTGAGCCTGTTGAGGGCGATTATATCATGCGCGTCAAGGTTGCCGAGGCCGAGGATATGGAACGTGGCCGCGGCGTCCATAAGGTTATAGCTGACCGGACAGCCGCCGTTGACGCCATACTCGAGGAGCACGGCGCAAAGATCAAAAGCAAGACCAATGCAACCGAGTATGCCTTGCGTTATGTGCTCAGCCACAAGGGCGACACTGCCGAGATGGCAAAGCACATTGAAGAAACCGAGGGTGTCGAAATCCTGTCGCTGGGCAATGGCCTGGAATTGATCAAGGATCTTGGCGATGCGGCTGTTGTATCGAAAGCATATGGGCTGAACGAATTCCAGGGCACCCATGGTATCGGTCACACTCGCATGGCAACTGAGTCGGACGTGGACATTCGCTCGGCACATCCTTACTGGGCGTTCCCGTACAATGACGTATCCGTTGTTCACAATGGCCAGATCACCAATTACTGGATCATGCGCCGCGAGATGGAACGCAAGGGCCACCGTTTCATGTCCAACTGTGACAGTGAGTTGCTCGCAGTCTACACTGCGCACAATCTGTCCAACGGGGTAGCACTGGAAGACAGCCTGCGCCGTTCAATTCAGGAAATTGATGGTGTGTTCACCTATCTGGTGGCAACCAAGGACCAGCTCGGCATGGCCAAGGACACAATGGCCGCCAAGCCGCTTGTCCTCTACGAAAGCGACGATCTGATCGCTATGGCATCTGAAGAGGTCGCCATCCGCGCGATCCTGCCGCAGGAAATCGACACATACGATCCGTACGATGAGGAGGTTCGGGTATGGCAAGCGTAAGCGACGCAGAACTGAAGAAGATGTCGCAGGACGAGCGCGTGAAAGCGCTCGGCATGGCGACCGAACAATTGACCGGCAAGTCACTCTACATTGAGTTTGACCCGGGTGCAGAAGAGCGGTTTACCTATCCGTGGGCACCTGAGGTTGACTTCAACAAGCGTACCGAGCTTGACACCGATAAGCTGTCCACCCGCGAGGTGAACACCAAGATCCGTGAGCTGATGGCGCAAGGATACGGCACGATTGTGCTTCATAATCCGCGTGGCAAGCACTCGATCGGGGTTGCCATCTTGTCCAAGCTGAACCTCATTGTGGAAGGATCACTCGGTTACTTTGGCGTAGGCCTGACTGACGGACCGAACATTCGCATCAATGGCCGGGTCGGCTGGTCATGCGGTGAAAACATGATGTCCGGAACGATAATTATCGAAAAGAATGCCGGCTCCACTTTTGGCGCAGCTATTCGCGGCGGTGATTTGGTTTGCAGGGGTTCTGTGGGTTCACGCACCGGCATCGACATGAAGGGTGGCACCATTATCGTCGGGGGCGATACCGGCGCCTTGTCCGGCTTCATGATGCAGCGTGGCCGCATGGTGGTTTGCGGCAATGCGGGCAAGAACCTTGGTGACTCCATGTACGATGGAACCATCTATGTCGGGGGTGACATCAAGTCACTTGGCGTGGATGCGGTAGAGAAGCCGCTCAGCGATCTCGACAAGGCCTGGCTCACTCGCAAGCTGAAGCAGTATGACCTGATGCCGGAGCAGGGCGTTGATCACTTCAAGAAGATCGTCGCAGGCAAGCAGCTGTGGAACTACGACAACCTAGAGCCCACCGAGAAGAAGCTGATTCTCTGACCGGCTCACAAAAGGATTTTCACCAATGGACAAAATGAACAAGAAGCCACTGGAACGCGATACCTACAGGTTGGGCAAGTCGTTCATCTTCCCCCCTCACGTAATCGACGACATCCATATCAAGTCTGAACTCGGACGCTATCGCATGCGCGGGTTCTCGCTGTTCAAAAAGATTCCGCACTGGGATGACCTGACTTTCCTGCCCGGAACGCTGACCAGGTTCGTTATCGAGGGTTATCGGGAAAAGTGCGAAACCAAGACCATTATAGGTCCGCGTGCTGGCCGTCCGCTTGAACTGGACATTCCGGTTTACATCACCGGCATGAGTTTTGGCGCGTTGAGCTACGAAGCAAAGACCGCATTGGCGCGCGGAGCCACCATGGCGGGCACGGCAACATGCTCCGGTGAAGGTGGCATGATACCAGACGAGCGCCGCTTCTCGTCGAAGTGGTTCTATCAGTGCATCCAGTCGCGCTACGGCTTCAACCCGAACCACCTGGTGTTGGCAGATGGCTGCGAATTCTTCATCGGACAAGGCTGCAAGGTAGGCCTTGGTGGCCATCTCATGGGTCAGAAAGTGACAGACCAGGTTGCCGAGATGCGCTCGTTGCCAGCTGGTATCGATCAGCGCTCGCCAGCCCGTCACCCGGATTGGCTTGGCCCTGATGATTTGGCACTGAAGATCCAGGAAATTCGCGAAGCGACCAACTGGATGATCCCGATTCAGCTCAAGCTTGGTGCAGCGCGTGTCTATGATGACGTGCGCATGGCAGTGAAGTGTGATCCTGACTCGATCTATATCGATGGCATGGAAGGCGGTACGGGCGCAGGCCCACATCTGGCGACCGAAGACACAGGTGTGCCTGGCATGGCTGCCATTCGTCAGGCTCGCAAGGCCATTGACGACCTTGGCAAGCGTGGTGAAATCACCTTGATCTACGCTGGCGGCATTCGCAATGGCGCGGACGTGGCCAAGGCAATAGCCCTCGGTGCTGACGCCATTGCCATCGGCCATTCGGCCATGATGGCACTCAATTGCAACAAGGACATCCCCGAAGCCAACTTCGAGGAAGAAATGGGAGTTGAGCCGGGTCACTGCTATCACTGCCACACGGGCCGCTGCCCTGTTGGCGTTGCCACGCAAGATCCAAAACTGCGTGCCCGCCTTGACCCTGATGCCGCAGCAGAGCGGGTGTACAATTTCCTCCACACACTCACCGTGGAAGCCCAGTTGTTTGCCCGTGCTTGCGGCAAGACCAACATCCACAGCCTGGAGCCGGAAGATCTCGCAGCGCTGACCATGGAAGCATCGGCCATGGCAGGCGTGCCTCTGGCCGGCACCAACCACACGGTTGGTGTTGAAGATTACCATCATTTGTAAGGAGACGACGCAATGGCAGGAAAGCAATATCGCGGCTCCGACATCAAGGACGTCGATCAGTTCCTCAAGGACTCCGATGGCCTCGAATCTCAGCGCGAGAAGGAAATCGGCCAGCACATCGGTTATCGATATGATGTGAACCTGGTGCCCGACTATCAGCGTATCACTCCGTATCTGCAGAAATATATGGAAGTGATGGGTTGGGATGACTTGAACTGGCTGGAAGACATCCATATGGGATATGAAGAGGGCAAGCCTGCCGTCTTCGATCGCAACAACAATGGCTGGGTGCGCATACCTGACAGCATCAAGCTACCTGACAATCAGCAGGACAGGGACATGATTGCCCGGGAGCTGTTGTTGAAGTTCCAGATGTCGGACCGCCACCCACTTGTTTCGCTCCGCAAGGCCTACATGAAGTTCTGAAGGAGCGATGTCCAGACAAGTCCAGATCGCATGTTTGCAAACCAGGCCCAAGCCGGATTTTGAGTCAGCTCTGTCCGAAGCACTTGAACTGGCCGAGCGAGCTGTGCGGTCTGGAGCAGAGATTGTTGCGTTACCGGAATACTGCGGAGGTCTGCGCTCGGTTGGCCAGGCCTTCGCCCCGCCCGCAGCCGCCGAAAATGAACACCCGGTTCTGAAAGGGCTGATTGGTTTTGCCGATCGTAACAAGATCTGGGTGATTGCCGGATCGCTGGCCGTTACAGGCCGCAATGGCAAGCTGATCAACCGTAGCTTCATCATCGACGATTATGGCAATATCGTCAGCCGTTATGACAAGATCCACATGTTCGATATTGAGCTGTCCGCCACCGAAGCCTACCGCGAAAGTGAAACCGTCGACCCGGGCAATCGTGCCGTGGTGGTAGAAACTCCGTTTGGTCGCGTCGGCCATTCGATTTGTTACGACTTGCGGTTTCCAAATCTGTATCGCGACATGGCGGCGGCTGGCGCCGAGATACTTCTTGTGCCTGCCGCCTTTACCCGCAAGACCGGCGAGGCGCATTGGCACGTTTTGAACCGCGCGCGGGCGATCGAGAACGGTGCCTTCGTAGTGGCTCCCTGTGCCATTGGTGCGGTGGAGGGCGGTGGAGAAAGTTATGGGCACTCATTGCTCGTCGACCCTTGGGGAGAGGTGCTTGCCGATGGCGGAGATCTGCCGGGCATTGTTCAGGCGACCATTGATCTTGATGCCGTCACCGATGCCAGGAAGCGCATTCCCAGCCTGAAGAACGGCCGCACCTACACACTTGATGCCGCCGAGCGGCAGGATGTTGCATGATGACAACCGTGGCACAGCTTATTGGTACGCCATCGGCGAACCATCCGCTCAAAGCGGCGTTTCTTCGTTGGCAGTGCCGTGTTCGCCACATAACAATGCGAGACAATCATGGGCGTCCGGACGAAGCTATCATGCCAGCACTTACCTTGCCTGGTGAGGTCGAGCCCATGGGCCATATCATCACCATACTCAACAAGTCGCCGCTTCATTCCAGGGTTCCGGAGTTCAAGCATATGGTTATGCGCACCAATGATCTGGCACAACGGCGCGACAAGGCCCTGCAATTGATGTCGGAGTCCTACTACCAGAAGTGGGAAGAGTTTACCGACCTGTTGACTGCAACTTTCCCACCTGGTTCGCCAGGTGCAGCCGCCATAGTTGCTGCAGGCGGCTGCCAGCTCACCTTTGAGGCCTACAGTCAGCGCTTTGATCTGAATTGCCGGGTCCGTCCTCTCGGCACCAACGAGCCATTGTACCAGGCAACCTGGTGGCACAACACCTTGTTCAATCCGAACCTGGAACCGGACATCCTGATGCTGTGTTTTGCCCCTGACTGGGCAACGAGTTCGGCAGACCCTGCCTTGTCCTGATTCAGGCGCAATCTTGCTCCACGGCCTGAGCTGGGATCGCTGAGGTGTACCAGTAAAAATACCAAAGAGACGCGATAGGCGGACCAATAATAGACCAATGGTTTATTGTGATCTGCACGCCAGGGCTACCTTGCAGCACGACCGGCGAGTAACGTTGCGGTTCGTGCTGCAGTGCAGCTGCTGGTTCACGTTTGTTCACTCCCATGAAATATTTGACTATGATTTGACGCTTCTTGCCCTGTATGGTTGTGTCGTGAACCGCTAAGCTGACAAGACCGGGCAGACATCAATCATGGGCAAGTCCTTGAAAGGGCCGAAAGCCGGCAAGCAATCAGCCAAGCCGTTTCTGTCGCAGGACCCCCATACACCCAGCACCCGCCGTGAGAATGTTCTGGAGGTTGCGATCGGACGCGAAGTCAGGGCCTACAGACGCCAGCATGGCATAACTGTTGCCGAGCTCGCCAAATCGACAGCGATTTCCATTGGCATGCTGTCGAAGATCGAGAATGGCCTGACATCTCCATCCCTGACGACATTGCAAACACTGGCGCGGGCGCTGGGCGTGCCTGTGACTGCGTTTTTCCGGCGCTTTGAAGAGGTGCACGAAGCAGTTTTTGTAAAGGCCGGCACCGGCGTGGAAGCAGAACGCCGCGGTACCAGGGCAGGACATCAGTACAATTTGCTGGGCCATATGTCTGACAACACGTCAGGCGTTGTCGTTGAGCCCTATCTGATCACTTTGACCGAGGAATCAGATACTTTCCCCGACTTCCAGCACGACGGTACGGAGTTTATCTACATGCTGGAAGGAGTGGTGGAGTACCGCTACAACGGCAACACTTATGTGCTTGAGCCGGGCGACAGTCTGTTTTTTCAGGCAGGCGCACCACATGGCCCGCAGCGCCACATCAAACTGCCCGCACGCTTCCTGTCTATCATTGCTTACCCACAGGCTTCCTGACGCAATGCATTGAGCCAGGTTTTGCCGATCGTGAGCAGGCTCAGCAAGATGTCCTGCATGCGTAAGCTGCATAATCCAAATAGGTACAATCAGCCGGATCGACAAGTTGGGTATCTAGACCAATCCGGACTTGACAATGCCGAAGCAGAATAAGCAATAATCAGCGTGAAAAATTATTCCTGTGGATCAACCAACAGGTAGCCTAGACTGGAGGGCAACGTCGTGGAAGGCAATCTCAATGCTTTAACGACTGTATTCACCGAGTTTTATTACTGGGTGACGGTCGTATTCATGTTTTTGATTCATGTCGGCTTCTGCATGTATGAAGTGGGGGCTAGCCGCCGCCGCAATCACATGCATACGCTGATGAAAAACACCATGGTCATCCCATTGGTGACCGTAACATTCTTCTTCTTTGGATGGTGGATCTATTGGGCATTCCCCAATGGCCCGTTCATCACAGGTGGTCTTGAAGACGGCTCTGCGAACGCCGCGTGGTCACCGACAATGGCAACACATCTGGGTGATCGTATCACCGGTGTGTTCTGGGCGGCATTTCTGCTGTTCTCGTGGACAGCAGCATCGATTGTCTCCGGTGGTGCCATTGAGCGTATCCGCTCAAGTGCATTCTGGATACACGCGGTGCTGATCGGTTCGGTGTTCTGGATTATCGACGCTGCGTGGGGCTGGCATTCGCAGGGCTGGATGGTCAAGCTTTTGGGCTACCATGATGCCTATGCGTCGGGTGTTATTCACGCCATCGCCGGCGGTTATGCACTTGGCGTGCTGATGGTTCTCGGGCCACGGCTTGGCAAGTTTGCTGCAGACGGCACGCCTCGTGATATTCCGCCGCACAATCCATGGATGGTGACGGTCGGACTGTTCATGATCTACACCGGCTTCTGGGGCTTCTATGCAGCCTGCAACGTTCCGGTTATCTCACCTGAAGGTATAGGCGGTCAGATCACTGGCGCAACCTGGACTGCTACAAACATCTATCTCGCTCCAACCACTCTTGGTGCAATCACCTTCAACTTCCTGATGTCTTTGTCAGGCGGCATGATGGCTGCTTACATCATCTCCAAGGGCGATGCTTTCTGGACCTACTCAGGTGGTCTGGCAGGCATCATCGGCGCATCTGCCGGCAATGATCTGTATCACCCGATCCAGGCCATGCTCATCGGTGCATTCGTGGTGGTGATTATCTACAAGCTGCACTTCTGGGTCGAGCGCAAGTTCAAGCTGGATGATGCGGTTGGCGCGGTTGCCGTGCACGGTTACGCAGGCTTCCTGGGCGTGGCGATTGCAGGTGTTGTCCTTTGGGGTGCGCCATCGTCACCGTATGAAGGCTTTGCGGCCATCAATCCGCTTGGTAACTTCCTGGGTGCCATAATCATGTTCGGGGTGCTTGGCCTGCTGCCTGGCTATGTCGTATCGAGAATACTGAATTCGATGGGCATGCTGCGCATTCCAGCCAAGGTTGAACTTGAAGGTCTGGATCATCACAGTGAGCTGGCTTACCAGCAGGCTGTAGCTGATGTTCTCAAGGCTGAAAGCAAAATCGCGGAAAAGCACGCATAACCAAGAAAGGGATAGACAATGTCTACTATTGGACTTGACAGCTGGGCTGTCGATCTCAAGGACGTCGGAGCAATCTACCCTTTCCAGGGCAGTGAAGTTCTGATGGTTATAGTCGGAGTGGCTTTCTGGATTATCTGGCACATACTCCAGGCCAAAGTGGAAGCCAAGGAGCTTGAAGACGCTGAACGCGACTTCAATGCTGAGCATTCCAAGTCAAGCATCGCCCGATATTGACGCAAACAAATCGCTGCGAGCGCTCTGAACGGCGCTCGCAGTTTTCTTTTAGGAAAATTTTATTCTTCCCAGTTGAATTTTGTCTGGCCATAATCTACTTGTCTGTTGTGTTTGATTCAGGAGTTATGCGCCATGTGCGGTATTGTTGGCCTCTTTCTAAAAGACAAGAAACTGGAACCGAAACTCGGCAGTATGTTGACTGACATGCTGATAACCATGAGTGACCGCGGGCCCGACAGCGCGGGTATCGCGATCTACGGTTCGGACGCGGACGACAGGACCAAGCTCACCATACAATCAAGCCACCCGGATACGGATTTCGACGGGCTGGACAAGGAACTGACCAAAGCTGCTGGCACAAAGGTGTCCATGCGGGTGAAGAACACTCATGCCGTTCTCGAGTTCCCTGAAAAGTATCTGGACAGTGTCCGTGCCAGCCTTGCCGGTCTCCGGCCAGACGTGAGGGTCATGAGCGCCGGTGACGTGATCGAAATTTACAAGGAAGTCGGCCTGCCCAAGGACGTGGCAAAGCGGTTCTCGATAAGTTCGATGACAGGAACGCACGGCATTGGCCACACGAG
Source organism: uncultured Alphaproteobacteria bacterium (assembly GCA_963787895.1). Taxonomy (GTDB): domain Bacteria; phylum Pseudomonadota; class Alphaproteobacteria; order Rhizobiales; family Aestuariivirgaceae; genus Anderseniella. The sequence goes on from CAWBEX010000008.1 coordinate 689,550, forward strand.
GATGGCCACCGAGTCTGCGGTTACCACGCTGGGCGCGCATCCGTTTTCAACCGGAATGGATCAGTGCCTGGTGCACAATGGTTCACTTTCCAACCACAACAGCCTGCGCCGTGACCTGCGTCGCGAGGGTATGACCTTTGAAACTGACAACGACACCGAGGTGGCCGCGGCGTACCTGACCCATAAGATGCAGCGCGGCAGCAATCTCGGCGAAGCACTTGAAGCCGGTATTAGCGATCTCGATGGTTTCTATACGTTCGTTGTAGGCACAAAGAACGGCTTTGGAGTTGTCCGTGACCCGATTGCCTGCAAACCGGCAGTTATGGCCGAAACGGACCAATACGTTGCGTTCGGTTCTGAGTACCGGGCCCTTGTAAATTTGCCCGGTATCGAGCAGGCACGGGTCTGGGAGCCGGAACCTGCGACAGTTTATTTTTGGGAGCGCTAGCGCAATGCAGACGATTGACATGGCACAGACCAGCCTGCGCGAAGCCAATTCGACATTGCAGGCACAAATAGCAACCACCAACCAGCTGGACTGGGAAATCATCAATCCGAAAGGCAGCCATGCAGTGGCTTGCGGCCTTAACGGTCCAATCAACGTCACCGTGCGCGGTTCCACCGGTTACTACTGTGCCGGCATGAACAAGCACGCCAACATACACATTGTAGGCTCTGCTGGCCCAGGTGTTGCCGAAAACATGATGTCCGGCACTGTAGTGGTTGACGGTGATGCCAGCCAGTACGCCGGCGCTACCGGGCGCGGCGGCCTGCTTGTAATCAAGGGTAATGCCTCGTCGCGCTGCGGCATTTCCATGAAGGGCATCGACATTGTGGTTCACGGCAACATCGGACACATGAGCGCTTTCATGGCGCAGTCGGGCAACCTGGTGGTGCTGGGCAATGCAGGGGATGCGCTGGGCGACTCGTTGTACGAAGCACGCTTGTTTGTCAGGGGCAAGGTGGAGAGCCTTGGGGCTGATTGCATCGAAAAGGAAATGCGGCCTGAGCATATCGAGATACTGAAAGGCCTGCTTGAACGCGCCGGCGCTGATGCCAAGCCGGAAGAGTTCAAGCGCTACGGTTCGGCTCGCAAGCTCTACAACTTCAATATCGACAACGCATCCGCGTACTGAGGAATCACCATGAAGGACGATCACAAGAAGATTCCGCAGACCGAGCCGCGCCAGTCGTGGACCTTTTCCAAGGAGATCAACTCCGAGATCCGCCGTGCGGCTGCAACCGGCATTTATGATATTCGCGGCGGCGGCGCCAAGCGCCGGGTTCCGCACTTTGATGATCTGCTGTTCCTGGGGGCTTCCATTTCACGCTACCCGCTGGAAGGCTATCGCGAGAAGTGCGAAACCAGCGTGGTGCTCGGCAATCGCTTCGCCAGCAAGCCTATAAAGCTGGACATCCCGATCACTATCGCGGGTATGAGTTTCGGTTCCCTGTCGGGTCCGGCAAAAGAGGCACTGGGCCGCGGTGCAACTCTGGCAGGCACCTCCACCACCACTGGCGATGGCGGCATGACGGAGGAAGAGCGCGGACACTCGAAGACTCTGGTTTACCAGTACCTGCCTTCTCGCTATGGCATGAACCCTGATGACCTGCGCCGCGCCGATGCTATTGAAGTTGTGGTCGGACAAGGTGCCAAACCCGGTGGCGGCGGAATGCTGTTGGGTCAGAAGATATCAGACCGGGTTGCAGAGATGCGCAATCTGCCCAAGGGCATTGATCAGCGCTCCGCATGCCGGCACCCGGACTGGACAGGGCCGGATGATCTCGAAATCAAGATTCTGGAGCTTCGCGAAATCACTGCATGGGAAAAACCGATCTACATCAAGGTTGGTGGCGCGCGGCCTTATTTTGACACTACCCTGGCAGTCAAGGCGGGTGCCGATGTTGTCGTGCTCGATGGCATGCAGGGCGGCACCGCAGCTACACAGGATGTGTTCATTGAACATGTCGGGCAGCCGACCCTGGCGTGCATCCGCCCGGCAGTGCAGGCGCTGCAGGACCTTGGCATGCACCGCAAGGTGCAACTGGTCGTATCCGGCGGTATCCGCACCGGCGCAGACGTTGCCAAGGCGTTGGCGCTTGGCGCAGACGCGGTTTCCATCGGCACCGCTGCGCTCATCGCGCTGGGCGACAACGATCCCCGCTGGGAAGAAGAATACAACAAGCTTGGCACAACTGCAGGTGCATATGATGACTGGCATGAAGGGCGCGATCCGGCCGGCATCACCACTCAAGACCCTGAGTTGATGTTGCGGGTAGACCCGGTCGCCGCCGGACGCAGGCTGGCAAATTACCTCAAGGTGATGACGCTGGAAACTCAGACCATCGCCAGGGCGTGCGGCAAAAACCATGTACACAATCTCGAGCCCGAGGATCTTTGTGCGTTGACCGTTGAGGCCGCAGCCATGGCTGGGGTGCCTCTGTCAGGCACGAACTGGATTCCGGGCAGGGGCGGCTACTGACTACAAAAACACTTTCAGGAGGAAATGACGTGGCTCAGGATCTGGCGGCTTTTGCCAAGAAGAACGGTGTGAAGTATTTCATGGTGTCCTACACGGACCTGTTCGGTGGTCAGCGGGCCAAGCTGGTGCCGGCATCTGCAATTGCCGGCATGCAGGCTGACGGAGCAGGTTTTGCCGGGTTTGCAACCTGGCTCGACATGACCCCTGCACACCCGGACATGCTGGCGGTGCCTGATCCTGACAGTGTCATCCAGCTGCCGTGGAAGAAAGATGTTGCGTGGGTTGCAAGTAATTGCGTCATGGCGGACAAGCTGGTCGCCCAGGCACCGCGCAACGTCCTGAACAAGCTGATTGCCGAGGCAGCCGAAGAGGGGTTGCGTGTCAAGACAGGCGTAGAGGCGGAGTTCTTCCTGCTCAGTGCTGATGGTTCGCAATTGTCGGATGAGTTCGATACCGCTGAAAAGCCCTGCTATGACCAGCAGGCGGTCATGCGTCGCTATGATGTGATCGCCGAGATATGTGACTACATGCTGGAGCTGGGTTGGGGGCCATACCAAAATGACCACGAGGATGCCAACGGCCAGTTTGAAATGAACTGGGAATTCGATGACGCGCTCAATACCGCTGACAAGCATTCATTCTTCAAGTTCATGGTCAAGTCGATTGCCGAAAAGCACGGCTATCGCGCCACCTTTATGCCGAAGCCGGTGGCTAATCTGACCGGCAATGGTTGCCATGCGCATATCTCGGTGTGGGACAAGACCGGCAAGAAGAACGTGTTTGCAACCAGCAAGGGAACAGGTCAGACCGGGGAGCTTGGTCTGTCTGAACAAGGTGCCCATTTCCTTGGCGGCATCATGAAGCACGCATCAGCCCTGGCAGCGATTACCAATCCAACCGTCAACTCGTACAAGCGCATCAACGCACCGCGTACCACGTCGGGCGCGACGTGGGCACCCAACACCGTGACATGGACCGGCAACAACCGCACCCACATGGTTCGCGTACCGGGGCCAGGGCGCTTCGAACTGCGGTTGCCGGACGGAGCTGCCAATCCGTATCTGTTGCAGGCGATCATCATTGCAGCCGGTTTGGACGGTATTCGCTCCAAGGCTGATCCAGGACGGCGTTACGATATCGACATGTACGCTGAAGGTCACAAGGTTCGCGGAGCTCCGAAGCTTCCACTTAACCTGCTTGATGCATTGCGCGAGTACGACAAGGACAAGTCACTCAAGGCGGCATTGGGCGAAGAATTCTCCAGCGCATATCTGAAGCTGAAGCGCCGCGAGTGGGACTCTTATGTTTCGCATTTCTCTTCCTGGGAGAAGGCAAACACGCTGGATATATGACGCTTGCACAATAATGTTGCAATGTTGCCCCGCCACTTTCGCTGGCGGGGCATTTTTTTTGAGATGTGGCTCAGAATTGGCCTACCTGTGCCATTGCCAATGTTCCGGCGATTTGCCTATTCTCGCCAATGGCGTTCATTTCATTGGAGAAACGCCAGATCCTGACGGGCCGTGACCCGATCAGAAAAAGGGACACAGAGTCCACACTAGGGAGTGATGAAATGTTTGGTAAGAAATTGCTTGCTGCAGGCCTGATCGCAGCCGTCAGCTACGCCGCAATGGCAGCGCCTTCGTTTGCCGATGCTGAATCTGATGACCCAATTCTCATTGTGCAGAACAACTGGACCAGCCAGCTGGTTCTTTCCACTGTGGTTGGCAAGGTGCTTGAAGGGATGGGTTACACGGTGGAGTATACCCCGTCAGACTCGCAGCTTCAGTTCAAGGCAATCGCCGATGGCGACATGCACTTCCAGATCGAGGCTTGGGAAGGCTCGATGAAGTCCGCCTTTGAAAAGGCGGTTGCCGAAGATGGCATGGTGGATGCCGGCACGCATAAGGCTGTTACCCGCGAAGAGTGGTGGGTGCCCAATTATGTTGTGGAGAAATGCCCGGGCCTGCCTGACTGGAAAGCCCTCGACAAGTGCGCCGAGATTTTCGCGACTGCCGAAACCTCCCCAAAGGGTCGCTTCGTTGGTCCCCCAGCTGACTGGGGCAAGAATTACTCTGAGCGTGTTGAAGCACTGAAGATGAACTTCACGGCTATCAACGTTGGTCAGGCTGCGACCTTGTGGGCCGAGCTCGATGCTGCTGCCGCCAAGAAGGAGCCGATTGTGCTGTTCAACTGGACCCCGAACTTCATCGAGGCCAAGTATGAAGGCGTGTTCGTGGACTTCCCGGATCCTGCCGTGGTGCCTGAGTGCAAGGAAAATCCAAACCTTTGTGGCGCACCTCGTTCAGGTTGGCTGAAGAAGGCTGCCTGGAAGGGTCTTGCAGACAAGTATCCGAACGCCTGGAAGGTGATGCAGGCCATCAACTTTGACAACGCTCAGATCGCGGCTGCGTCAAAGCTGGTTGACGTCGACGGCATGACCACCGAAGAAGCTGCTGACAAGTGGATTGCCGATAACGGCGCACTCATCGACAGCTGGAAGCAGTAAGCCTTACCGGCTTTCGCTTTCGCGCAAGCTTGCAAGGGTCGGGCGGGGAAGTCCTCGTCCGGCCCGGCATGTCAGGGTTTTTTTACGGCGTGTATTGGATGAACTGGTTGCCGGTTTCCAGACTGGTATGGCAACTGTCAATTCCATTGAAGCCTGAAACTCTTTATAGTTTGACGCCTGCCAGGCCATAAGGGCGCTTGTAACGTCTCAAGGGGACAGTATGACCGGCAAAGTCCAAGTCAGATGCCGCAACATCTGGAAAATTTTTGGCGATGATCCAAAGGGGTTCATGGCCCGCCACGACGGCAATCCATCCGCGGAAGATCTTGCGCGCGAGTTATACATCGGCGCAGTTCGCGATGTGAGCTTTGATGTTCACGAAGGTGAGATATTGATCATTATGGGTTTGTCTGGATCGGGCAAGTCTACCGTGATCAGGTGCATCACCCGGTTGAATGACCCGACCACTGGCTCCATCGAATTTGAGGGCCGCGATCTGTTGTCGGCAACAGAAAGCGAATTGATAGACATCCGCCGTCACAAGATGGGAATGGTGTTTCAGAACTTCGGCCTTCTGCCACACCGTGACGTTATGTCGAATGTTGCCTTTCCGCTTGAAGTGCAAGGTATTCCGCGCGTCGAGCGAGAAGCGAAGGCGCGTGAAATGATCGAGCTTGTCGGCCTGGGTGGGCGCGAAAGCTACTTCCCGCGCGAGTTGTCCGGCGGCCAGCAACAGCGTGTCGGCATTGCCCGGTCACTTGCAGTAGAACCCGACGTCTGGTTCCTTGATGAACCGTTTTCAGCTCTCGATCCCTTGATCAGGGCCGAAATGCAGGACGAGTTCATCCGCCTTCAAAGGATGTTGAAGAAAACCATCGTCTTCATCACCCATGACTTCGAAGAGGCCACCAAGCTTGCCGACCGCATCGGCATCATGAAGGGCGGCAGAATGGTTCAGCTGTCGACGCCGGAGGAGATGGTGCTGAATCCGGCGGACGACTACGTTGCCGAGTTTGCCAGAAATGCGCCGCGTGACCGTATCGTCACCGTTCGTGCAATCATGACGCCAGGCAACAGCAAGACAAAGCGTAAGGGCAAGGGCATAGCTGGCCGCGCACTGATCGGCAGCGTAGCCGAACAGGTCCTCAATTCCGAGAAGCCCGTCAATGTCCTTGATGACAACGACTTCATCATCGGCACACTCTCTCGCCAGCGTATTTCGAAAGCACTCTTCAGCCGGGAGGGTGTATGAGCGTATCGTCTGCCAGCCAGTCAACATCCGGTGTACGCGAGTTTTCACTGGCGCAAGTGCCGCTGTTTGCGCAATTGGCGATGGCGGCATTGATCATGTTGCTGGTGGCATGGGCTGTTCCGCCTCTGTGGTCCTGGCCGGCTGAATGGGTAGCGTCGTTTTACGGCCTGACTGTCCAGGAAAGTATAACCGGCTTCTTCCGCTGGTTGGACAAAGAGGCGACGCTTGGCCTGTTCACAGTCAAGCAGGCCACACGAACTGTCTCCTGGATGATTGAGCAACCGCTGACCTGGTCGGAGAGATTGCTGTGGCGCGGTGCGGATGCCTATGAGTTTCTGCCTCTGATCTGGCTGACAATTGCCAGCATTACGGGCTATTTGATTGCATTGAAGCGCGATCTCAGGACGGCATTCATCGTGGTCGCGGGGCTTCTTGGCCTCGTATGTCTCGATGGTTTGCCCCACATTCTGCTGAGCCTTTCCAAGGAACTCAGGGTCGATCCATGGATGGAAGCTTCGGCATTCACCGGTCTCTCGCGCCTGCCGGCTGACTTCCTGAACTGGATAAACGGGGGCAAAGACATCAAGGCGCTGCCGTGGATTGCAGTGGTTGGATGTTTCGCCATCATGGCGCACAAGGTAGGTGGCTGGCGCCTCGCAGCAACCGTTGCCGCCTGCTTTCTCTATATCGCGTTTACCGGTCTGTGGCGCGAAAGCATGAAAACATTCTCGCTGGTTGCCGTGGCTGTACCTTTTTCCGCAGCGCTTGGCCTTGCTCTTGGTGTCTGGGTAACCCGCTCCAAGCGCGCTGCCAGTATCATCACCCCGATGTTCGATCTGATGCAGGCCACGCCGCATCTGGCCTATCTGGTTCCGGTGGTCGTGATGTTTGGCGCTGGTCAGGTCCCAGCCCTCATCGCGACAGTCATTTTTGCCATGCCGCCGATGGCGCGCTGCACGATCCTTGCCTTGCAGACGGTGCCCAGTGACATCGTCGAATCCGGCCGCATGAACGGCTGCACCAAACGCCAGATGTTGTGGAAGGTGCAACTGCCCGCTTCCCAGCGCACTTTGTTGCTTGGTCTCAACCAGGTCATCATGCAGACACTGGCCATGGTGGTCATCGCCTCGCTCGTCGGAGCCCAGGGGCTTGGTCACAAGTTGCTGTTTTCGCTACAGCAATTGAAGTTGGGGTACGCCACGATGCAGGGTATCGCCATCGTGTTGATGGCAGTTGCGCTGGACCGGCTGACGCAAGCCTACGCCAACCGATCGACCGACTATGAACACCGCGACAACGCTTCGTGGATGCGCCAGCATACTCACTTGCTGGCAAGCCTGGCGGTGCTGGTTTTCTCGGTCATTGGCGCCTATCTGTTCCGCGAACTCTCTGTACCTTCAAAGGCCATGCTGCTTGTCGACAACAAGGCGGCGCTGGAATTGGACAAGCAGATCAAGGAACTCACATACTTTCTGATCGATTATGTTCGCCCGGTGCGAGACTGGCTGACCGTTGAAGTGCTCATCCGCCTGCGCAACATTTACCAGGGGTTGCCCTGGTCGGTAGTGGCCGCCGTGGTTGGCATAATTGGCTACCGGTTTGGCGGCTGGAAGTTGGCTGGCCTGACAGTTGGACTGTTCTTCTGCATCATCGTACTGGTGGGCAATTGGTCCTTCGCCCAAACCACGTTCTATTACGTCTCTACCGCGTTGGTTGTGTGTTTGTTGATTGGCGTGCCGCTTGGTATCTGGGCTGCCCGCTCGGAACGGGCAGCACATGTCATCATGGCGGTGTGCGATACGCTGCAGACGTTTCCATCGTTCATCTATCTTTTGCCAGCCATCATGCTGTTCCAGGTTGGTGATCTTGCCATCATCTTCGCAATCGTGCCGTACGCAACAGTTCCTGCTATCCGCTACACGTATCTGGGTTTGAAGCGGGTGCCGGATGCAACCATCGAGGCCGCCCGGATGTCAGGCGCATCGGCGTTCCAGCGACTATGGAAGGTGGAATTGCCGATCGCGGTTCCCGAGATCATGCTGGGCGTGAACCAGACAATCATGATGGCGCTGGCCATGACGGCAATCACCGCATTGATTGGCGGAGTTGATCTGGGTCAGGAAATTTACCGCGCATTGCCGTCTAGTGATGCCGGGCGCGGTGTCATGGCCGGTCTCGGCATTGCCACGATGGGAATAATCGGTGACAGGCTGATCGGGGCCTGGGCTAACCAGCGCAAGAGAGATTTAGGGTTCGCATAGAGGAGGTAAACACACAGATGGCAAAGAAGCGTGTAGCGGTAATTGGAGCAGGTCCTTCCGGGTTGGCACAACTCAGGGCATTCCAGTCGGCAGCAAAGAAGGGCGAGAAGATCCCTGAGATTGTGTGCTTTGAAAAGCAGGACAACTGGGGTGGTTTGTGGAACTACACCTGGCGTACCGGCCTGGATGAATACGGTGAACCAGTGCATGGTTCAATGTACCGCTATCTGTGGTCGAACGGACCGAAAGAGGGCCTTGAGTTTGCCGACTACAGTTTCGAAAAGCATTTCGGCAAGCAGATCGCCTCTTACCCGCCACGCGCAGTTCTGTTTGACTACATTGAGGGCCGGGTAAAGCGGGCAGGTGTACGCAAGTGGATCCGCTTCCGCACGACGGTGCGCCACGTCAGCTGGGACAAGAAGATCAAGAAGTTTCTCGTAACTTCGCATGATCTGAAGAAGGATGTTGTAACCACTGAAAAATTCGACAACGTGGTGGTGTGTTCAGGTCACTTCTCGACCCCGAATGTCCCGAGTTTTGAAGGTCTGGACCGCTTCAATGGCCGTGTGCTGCACGCACATGACTTCCGCGACGCGGTTGAGTTCAAGGACAAGGATATTCTGATCATCGGCACAAGCTACTCTGCCGAGGACATTGGTTCGCAATGCTGGAAGTACGGCGCCAAATCTATCACTGTCAGTCACCGCACCGCACCAATGGGTTACAAGTGGCCATCCAACTGGAAAGAAGTGCCGCTGCTCACCAAGGTTGATGGCAATACATGCACTTTCAAGGATGGGACGACAAAGAAGGTTGATGCCATAATCCTGTGTACGGGCTACAAGCACCATTTCCCGTTCATGGCAACGGATCTGCTGCTCAAGACAGCCAACCGGCTGGCAACCGCAGACCTCTACAAGGGCGTTGCCTACGTTCACAATCCGGCGCTGTTCTACATCGGCATGCAGGACCAATGGTACACCTTCAACATGTTCGACGCGCAGGCCTGGTGGGCACGCGATGTCATCCTCGGCAAGATCAAGATACCTTCGAAAAAGAAGATGGTCGCTGATGTCGAAGAACGTGTGAAACGCGAGGATGCGAACGAGGATGATTATGCCTGCATTCGATATCAGGGTGACTATGTGAAGGAACTCATCGCTGAAACCGATTATCCGAGCTTCGACGTGGACGGTGCAAATGAAGCATTCTTCCAGTGGAAGAAGCACAAGAAGCAGGACATCATGACGTTCCGGAACAACAGCTACAAATCGGTCATGACCGGTTCAATGGCACCTGTTCACCACACACCGTGGAAAGACGCCATGGATGACACTCTAGAATCGTATCTGAAGAACTGACAATGGCGGAGCGGACACAGGCAAGTTTAGGTTGTCTTGTCCGCTCTGCCTTTTTTGCGGCGGCAACACTGTTTTCCGGTATTGCGCCTGCGGCAGCTGAGGAGGTCGACCTTGAGTTGGTGCTGGCCATGGATGGGTCCGGCAGCATAAACCCGACAGAATTCAAGCTGCAGATTGAAGGCACCGCAGCGGCTCTTACCGAGCCGGCGCTTCGTCAGGCCATCTTGTCTGGCCCACTTGGCCGCATCGCTATAGCTGGCTTGATATGGTCCGACGCGGCGTTTCCCAAGTACCCGACGGAATGGCACCTACTCGACTCCGAGGCCAGTATAGATGCGTTTGCCTCGCGCATTCTGACCTTCACCAACCCCGCGACCAACGCAGTGCGCCAAGGCAAGGGTGGTGGTGGAACAGGGATCGGAGAGGGCATTGTTTATGCCCTTGAAATGATTAGGACAAATAGGTTTCAAGGCTTGCGCAAAGTGGTAGATGTGTCAGGCGATGGCGTCGAGACAGACCCCTGGTTTGAAAAGGCGCTCATGCTTCCGGACGCGCGGGTTCTGGCGGCTGCCCAGCAAGTCACGGTCAATGGCCTCGCCATCCTCACCGACAATGCCAGGCTGGATGAGTATTACCGTGAGAACGTTATCCAGGGCCCTGGGGCGTTTGTGATAAGGGCTGACAACTTTGTCGACTTCCATCGCGCCATTCGCCTCAAGCTGTTGCGCGAGGTGTCGCAAAAGATCACCCTAAAGGAACCGAATGGCCCGGCGCCGCAGGTTTGCAGAAAAGTTGCACAGCTTGTGCCACGCCTTCCTGGTGCTCAACCCGCAACCCGTTAGGATCTTGGTTTGGTCTTCTTGGGGTCGTAGTGGGCAAACGGCACAATCTCCGCAGGTAGCCGCTTCTGATGACCGTCCAGCTTACCCACCTCCAGCTTTGTGCCGATCTCACTGTGTGCAACATCCACCCTTGCCAGGGCGATGTTCTTTTTCAGCAATGGTGAGCGCATCGAGGAGGTAACCTCGCCAATCTGCGCCCTTCCTACATGTACGCAATCACCGTGACCAACGTCTGTGGCGCTGTCGATATCAAGGCCTACCAGCTTTCGTGCAGGATGCTCCTTGCGCCTGATCAATGCATCACGTCCGATAAAATCATCGGTCTTTGACTTCAGTGGCACTGTAAACCCGATGCCTGCCTCGAAAGGATCAGTCTGGTCACTGAACTCATAGTTGGCAAAAATTAGCCCGGCCTCGATGCGGACCATGTCCAATGCTTCGAGCCCCATAGGGGTCAACCCTCGTGGCTCACCCGCCTCCCAGATGGCGTCGAATACCGTTGAAGCGTGTTTCGGGTGGCACCAGACTTCGTAGCCAAGTTCGCCGGTATATCCGGTACGGGACACAACAACCGGCACCCCTTGTGCATTGCCAATCCTGCCGACCGTGAAGCGGAACCATTCCAGTTCTGCAAGTTCCGGCTGGTGTGGTGGTGTCCAGATGACGTCCTTCAGGATATTGCGGCTTTCGGGGCCTTGCACAGCAACGTTGTGCATCTGGTCCGTTGATGACCGGATCAACACCTTCAGCCCGAGTTTTTCGGCAACTTCGCGCAGCCACACGCCACCATAGTCGTCGCCGCCGATCCAGCGGAAATTGTCCTTGCCCAGCCGCAGGAGCGTTCCGTCATCAATCATGCCGCCGTGCTCGTAGCACATGGCAGAGTAGACCACTTGACCAACGGCCAGTTTCTTCACGTCTCGGGTTAGCGTGTATTGCATCAGAGCTTCGGCATCCGGACCGGTAATCTCAAATTTCCGCAGCGCCGACAGATCAAGGATGATCGCCTTTTCACGGCACGCCCAGTATTCTTCAATCGCACCGGCCTTGGCGAAACTTGCTGCCAGCCAGAAGCCCTTGTATTCGATGAAATTGCGGGTGTGCCTGGCAAAGCACTCATGAAAGCCAGTCTCTTTGGTCATCTTGGGTTCCGAATTTGGCGTGGCGCGAATTGCTACTGCGCGAGAAAATTTTTGCTTGCTGTCGTAGGTGCGCACATGGATGTCGGTCGGGTTCCAGCCGTTGGCCGGACTGGTATCATCAGGACATGCAGAGCTTACACAAATCAGGTCCGTCAGAGCTCGCAACAGGACATAGTCGCCCGGTCGTGACCAGGGCTCGTCGGAGAACATCACCCCGTGGTCATCGACACCTGTGTTGAAGAAGAAGTTGATCGCCATCCAGCCTGCGCGGGGCATTACGCCATGTTCCGCCAGTGCCCCATTGAAATTGTCTGAGCAGTTGGCATGGCCGGGATATCCGATATCGTCGTAGTACTTGGCAGCGCACGCCAGTGCAAAAGCATCATGGCGTCCACATGTGTCCTGGATAACCTCCACCAGCGGCAGCATGTCCTGATCATAGTACTTCGCATGCAGGCCGGGCATTGGGTATGCGTGGCCCATAAGAGTGCGCGTGGTCGTGACATCAAGGGAATGCTGCAGCCCCTTGTCCAGCTTGCGCGCCGAGAAACACTGGAAGTCAGTGCACTGGCGGCCATCGACGTCGAGGACCTGGATAAAGTCTCCTTCCTTGACAAAATAGGCATTGGCCGTTGCGGATTTGATCCGCAAATCCAGCACAACATCGGCCAATGGGTCCGGCAGTTCAAAGCGTGATTGGCTGCGTGGATTTGCTCTGGTAAGCAACACTGTGAGCGGCGTCGTGGTCGCCTGGCTAGCCATGTCCATGGCGCCACCCGGCGCAGCAATGATGATCACGCCCTTGCGGGCCACCTTGAAACCAGCGCTGGTTCCGGCAGGCGTTGCATCATCGAACAGACGCATTGCACCGGCCTTTGCCGGCTCAATATTGCGGCGCGCAAGGCCGGCACGCAATTTCTCCAGCGACGCGTCGTTGCTGCTTAACAGTGCCTTCAGTCCGGCTGCGTCACTGTTGGCTTTCTCTGACAGGACACCAGCATCAATCTTGCCATCCGGGCCTGCCGCCAGGATCTCGCAAGCTTGCCCCCCTTCGTCATTTGTGATGGTAAAAGTGTCACTTGGTTCAACATCAATCAGGGTGGCACCAGAGCCGGCAACAACATAGCGCTCCATGCCAGGTTGCATTGAAAATGCTCGCGGCGAAATAATGCTGCTGGGGCGTGGAGGGCCTGCAATGATTGCGGGGTAAGCGGTATCCAGCATTGATCTGTCCGGCCCTTTGTTGATTGACGAGAAAAAAATCTTCATGTTGAGAATAGGGGCAAGAATTTTCGACCTCAAGCACTTTCAGCGTTGCGTTGCTACATTGATGCTGTGCTTGCCAGATTGACCGTCACCAACTGTGCATCGGCTGGAGAATTGCATGGAAGCTCTGGGTTTGGGATTGGTCGCAGCCTTTGCATGGGGCGTTCATGACATTCTGGTCAGATATGTCAGCCGCAACGTTGGCATCGTATTGAGTCTGTTTCTGGTCCTCGCTTTCGGGGCTCTGGCGTGGACCGTGTTCGCGCTAGGGCTTGGAAGGTTGAACAGCGTGAACTCCACAGTTGTCTTGCTCAGCATTGCAGCCGGGTTCGCGTTCACCCTCGCCTGCATAGGTCATTACAACGCATTCGCGCGCGGGCCTGTCCGCATTGTTGCACCGTTGATAGGCGTTTATTCGGTGGTGGCATTTGCATGGGCAGCAGCCACCGGTGTCAGCGTCAGCTTTCTGCAATGGGTGGCAGTTGTCGGGCTGGTCGCAGGCATCGGGCTTGTGTCGCGTCGCGGTGGCGCCCAGGTCGAGGACTACGACCTCAAGCTCGTTGTCGGTTTTTGCCTCATGGCCATTGTCGGCTTCTCTGCCACATTCGTAATCGGTCAGGCGGCTGCATCGCAAGGCGACCATATGAGTGCAAGTCTGATCACGAGGCTCACAACTTTGGCGATTGTGGGCGTTATCATGTTGGTGTTGTGGATGCAGGGACGTGCGCGCATGATGATACCAACACCGCGCCAGCTTGTAACGCTTGCCGCTATGGGTGTACTGGACGCGACTGCGCTGGGTGTGGTCCTGGCGGCGGGTGCCTTGCCCAACGCCCAGTTTGCCACAGCGGCATCATCGATCTTTGGCCTCGTGACGGTACTGCTCGCCTGGCTGTTTCTGCGTGAATCTGTCAACCGGACACAATGGGCGGGTGTGCTTATGCTGTTCGCCAGCATTGCCTACCTCTCTGCAAGCTGAACTACTTCCACCCGGCTTCAAGTTGACGCTGGTGAGCGACAGTCGCGTTGCGCATGAGTATCGCCGTTGTGACCGGCCCTACCCCGCCCGGCACCGGCGTAATCCAACTGGCAACATGCATCACCGCATTGGTGTCCACATCGCCAACGATGCTGATACTGCCGTCCTCGGCGGTGACCTGATTGATGCCGATATCAATCACCGCCGCACCCGGGCGCACCATGTCCGCCCCTATCAGCTTCGGTTTGCCGACAGCCACAACAACTACGTCTGCCCGTCTGGAGTGCATTGCCACTGATCGCGTCATGTGGTGGCACACGGTCACCGTAGCGCCTTCCGCCATCAACATCATGGCAATCGGTTTGCCGACAATTTCGGAATGCCCGATCATCACAACTTCCAGGCCCTTCATGACAAGGCCGGTTTCTCGTATCAGCTCGACAGCTGCCGCAGCCGTGCACGGTGCAAGCGCAATATCGTTGTAGACAATGTTACCGATCGAAGCCGGGTTCATCCCCTCGCAGTCCTTCAGCGGGTGAATCGCCGACTGTAACGAGCGCAAGTGGATGTGTTCGGGCACTGGCCGTTGCAGTATCACGCCAACCACAGCCGGATCATCATTCAGCTTCAACAGCTCTGCCTTGCATTCAGCCTGACTGATCCCTACGGGCCACACCACCTGCTCAAACGGTATGCCGGCCTGTTCAGCTGTTCGCGCCTGATTGCGGACATAAACGGCAACTTCAGGCACATCGCCGATGCTGATGGATACGAGTTTGCCGATTGGCTTGGCTTCTTGCCTGAACAAGCGGACTTTTTCGCCGGCCTGGTCCAGTATGCGCCTGCGGACGTTACGGCCATCCAGCAGCCGGTGGTCCTTGAAACCATCATTTGTTGTCATGCTACTTCGCCTGCGAGCTGTCCGGCAAATCGTGATGCGGGACTTGAAAGGCTGACCATTGTTACCGATATCTGGGTCAGAATGTCGTGTCCGAATCCCGCTGGGATTGTCATGGACACTAACAAGAGTCAAGGAGGCGCAGAGATGACCAACGCCAAGCCAAGTCGCATGTCGCAAGTGCCGGAAAGCGAGATCGCCCTTGCCCAATTGGGGTTGGGTGAAGTCGCCTATGTCCGCAGCCTGCCCGCAAGAGATGTTGCCCGGTTGACGGGTATCAATATCAAGATTGATCCCGATCAGAAACTGTTTTGCCTGTATCTTGCAGACGGAACGCCGGTGTCCGTATCAGACAGCCGTGACGCGGCTATTGCCAATGCGTTTGAACATGATCTGGCTACCATCAGTGTACATTAGTGCACAGGTAGAGCTTGTCATGGCCTGATTTCAGGCTGCATGAGATGTGGAGGCCGAGGGCTCTGTCAAAATGGCATACAAGCTCTCGGCTTCGCGCGTGCCGCGCAACTTCTCGACAATCGCCTGATCCCGCAACAATCTTGATATCCGTGCGAGTGCTTTCAAATGATCCGCGCCTGCGCTTTCCGGAGCTAGAAGCAGGAACGCCAGATCAATAGGCATATCATCGACGGCCTCGAACTTCACGGGCTGGGCAAGGCGCGCGAAAAGCCCATGCACACGATCAAGCTCCTTGAATTTTCCGTGCGGTATGGCAATGCCCTGACCAAGGCCGGTTGAACCAAGGTTCTCCCGCTTGAGCAGGGTTTCGAACACCAGTTGCGGGTTGAGCCCGGAAACTCGCGCGCCTTCTTCAGCCAGTTCCTGAAGCAATTGGCGCTTGCTTGACACCTTCAGTGCAGGCAGGACGGCATGGCTGGAAATGATGTCAGACAATTGCATGATATGAGCTACTCCATGCGCAGGCTTTGATCCTGGATAGGATTTCTAGTGATTATGAGTCGGGTTCGCGACCTTATTTTGGCCCCGGGTCCACCCATCCCACATTTCCGTCCTTACGTTTGTACACCACATTCAAATTGCCGTTTCGTCCATTTCTGAAGAGCACAAATGGTTCGCGGGTGAAATCCAACTTCATCACAGCTTCGCCAACAGACAGTTCCTCGATGCTGGAGGTGGACTCCGCAATGATGACCGGATTTAGATCTGCCGGCTCGTCTGCCGTCTCATCCGGGCTTTCTGCTTGCAGCACATACTCTGCCGCTTCCATTGCGCTGATAGGTTCCGGGCGCGACAGGTGATGGTCCTTCAGCCGACGCTTGTAGCGGCGCAGCCGCTTTTCAAGGTGGGCGACGGCCATGTCGGCTGCTGCATGCGCATCGCCGCCATCCCCGTGAGCGTTGAGCACTAAACCAGTCGTCAAATGCAAGGTGATTTCGCAATCGAAACTCGAACGCTGTTTGGCAACCACCACAAGGCAGCTGACAATTCCTCCGAAGTACTTCGCGACATCACTGTGAATGCGGTTTTCGACGTGCTCACGAAGAGCATCACCAATGTCCAGATTCTTGCCGGTGATCTTAATCTGCATGATATGCAAAACCCCTGTTCCGACACGGGACTTTGTCGGAAGCTGACATCATTTTCAATATTGACTGTTTTGCCAGGACCTGCTTGGGCGCTTTTTGTGGCTGCGCCGATTACGTTCCTTGTTGGCCCGGCAAAGTGCGCGGGAACCTATTGCCACTGTGGCCGGTTGTCAATTGCAGTTGTTTAACAAATGCGGCTTTGTGGGCAATTAACCTGCGTCACGCATGCGTTTTTCCCTGCGCCTGACGATGGATGAAGGTATGTCCATTGCTTCGCGGTATTTCGCCACTGTGCGCCGAGCAATGTTGATTCCCTCGGCACAAAGCCGTTCAACTATCTGGTCGTCTGACAAAATATCCTTCACGCTCTCTCCGTCAATCATGTGACGGATCTTGTGTCTGACTGATTCGGCCGAGTGATCCTCGCCGCCAGACGATGAGGCAATTGCGGTTGTGAAGAAATATTTCAACTCGAACACACCGCGCGGGGTTTCGAAGAACTTGTTCGACGTGACCCGGCTGATGGTTGATTCGTGCATCGAAATGGCATCGGCAACGGTCTTCAGGTTCAACGGCCGCAAGTGTTCCACACCGTAAACCAGAAAGGCATCCTGCTGGCGCACGATTTCGCGCGCCACTGCAAGTATGGTCCTGGCCCGCTGATCGAGGCTCTTCACCAGCCAGGTTGCATTGGACATGCAATCGGACAGAAACAGCTTGTCTTCCTCGCGCTGCGTGCCGCCTGAGACCTGGGCGAAATACTGGTTGTTGACCAACACTTTCGGCAGCGTTTCGCTGTTAAGTTCTACTGCCCAACTTCCGTCGGGTGCCGGACGCACAATAACATCAGGCACCACCGTCTGGACAACGGTGGAACCAAACACACTACCCGGTCTCGGGTTCAGGGTGCGGATTTCGTCGGCCATCTCGCGCAGATCGTCCATGTCCACCTTGCACAAAGATTTGAGCCGGGCGAAGTCGTGCTTTGCCAGCAATTCCAGATAGTTGATGAAGCACTGCATCACCGGATCAAGCCTGTCACGTTCCTTCAATTGAATGGCAAGGCATTCCTTCAGGTCGCGCGCCATGATGCCTGGTGGATCGAAAGTCTGAACAATGGCCAGGGTTTCCTCGACCATCTCGCAAGACGTGCCGAGCATCTCAGCCACGCTTTCCACGTCGCTTGTAATGTAGCCGGCTTCGTTGACCAGACCGATCAGGTGCGACCCGATCATGCGCTGCGTCGGGTGGGTGACAGAAAGTGACAGTTGCTCGGTCAGGTGATCTGTCAGTGTTCGCTCACTGGCCAGTGTTGCGTCAAACGCCATCTCGCCATCAAACGATCCGTGTCCGCTGCCTGTACTTGAAGTGGTTTGCCAGCCGGAGTCCCGCATCGCCCTTGGATCAGATGCCTCGCGGTTAATCTTGTCTGCGGTCGCCTCGTCCGCATATACGTTTTCTAGCCCGGTATCGAACTGATCGAGGTTTTCGGGCGTGTGTTCCTGGGAGTTTAGCTGTTCCGAAATGTCTCTGGGTTCGGATTGCGCGGTATTGGCTGGTGTCTCGTTGTCTGTGTCAAACCTGGCGCTGCTTTCGTCCCGCTCGTCCCGTTCAAGCAGGGGATTGGACTCAAGTTCGCTCTCGACAAACGCCTGCAGTTCGAAGTTCGACATCTGCAGCAGTTTGATCGCCTGTTGCAGCTGTGGCGTCATGACCAGGGATTGGCCTTGCCGCATCTGCAGTTTTTGACTCAGAGCCATCTCAGGCCAACTCCCCACGCATTACCCGATCTCATGCTTGGAATAAATCCCTGCAAATTGCCGGTTTGCCGTCTGTGAGGCAGATATTAAAGGCTGAACCCTTCACCAAGGTAAAGACGTCTCACATCAGGATGTGCGACAATCTGTTGTGGTGTACCTTCCATTAATACGCGGCCTTCATGGATGATGAGTGCGCGATCAATGATTTCGAGGGTTTCGCGGACGTTGTGATCCGTAATAAGCACCCCGAGTCCCCGAGAGGTGAGCTGTCGCACCAACTGGCGAATATCATTGATTGCAATTGGGTCAATCCCTGCGAAGGGTTCATCGAGCAGGATAAATCTGGGATTGGCGGCAAGAGCTCGGGCAATCTCGACTCTGCGGCGTTCGCCGCCAGACAGTGCCATAGCTGGCGAACTCTTGATATGTGTGATTTGAAACTCATCTAGCAACCCACGCAACTTACGATCACGCTGTGCCTTGTCAGGAACATGCAGTTCCAGCACGGCGCGAATATTGTCCTCAACCGTAAGTGCCCGGAAAACGGACGCTTCCTGGGGCAGATACCCAATTCCGAGCCTAGCCCTTTGATACATGGGCAGGTCGGTGATATCGGCCCCGTCGAGCGATATGGTTCCACTGTCTGCGGCAATCAGTCCGGTGATCATATAGAACACCGTCGTTTTTCCCGCACCATTGGGACCAAGCAACCCTACGGCTTCCCCACGGCGCACCGACACTGAAACGTCCTGGGTAACAGGCCGACGCTTGAAGGACTTGCGCAGATTACGCGCTACAAGACCTTGCGCAGGCGATGCACCTGACTGGCTTGGTGCCTGGCTGGAAGATGACTTTTTCCGTCCGCCAAACAACGAAGACCACCACGAATTATTGCCGGTTCGCTTCACGCTATTACCGCTGAACAGGGTTAAATTTAATTGAAGGGGTATGGTTAATGTTTTGTGAATTTGCAAGTACGACGCAGGGTTGCAAACAGACCAAGCGGATATCGGGCAAGATCATCGTAGCTCTTTTCTCGTCGCACCGGCTTGCTGGCCTGAGTTGGTTCTGGCAGGTCAGCCCGGATCAAAGTTGAACTTGACCCGGCCGCCGGAGAACTTCGACTGGTTGGAGTTGAGGTCAACGTCGAGACGCTCGCCTCGCACCACATTGGTACCCTGCTTGACGGTCACATTGCCTGTTACCACCGCTGTGTTGGCCTTGACGTTCATTTTCATCCGGTCACCGGTGATGGTCTGCGAACTGGTAATAATGGTGACGCCACCGCCGGTGGTTTCAAGCCAGGTTACGTCAGTACCGCCACTTTGGGTCTTCACGAATGTTGCAATCAGGTTGCTTGCATTGAGGCGGACGCCCTTCTGTCTGGCGCGTACATTGCCTCGGAACACCGCCTGGTTCTTTGTCTCGAACAGTTCCATCTGGTCTGATTCGATATCAACCTTGGACTTGGTTGCCTGTGCGTGAGCAGCTTGCGGCAGCGCGACGAGTGCTGTCAGCATGGCAGCAGCAGCGATTGTTGGCTTGTTGAACTTCATTGCTGCAGATTTCCCTTCGAGCTTGTCTGTCCGTTCTGCTGTTGTGATACCGGTTGCGTGGCCTGATCCTGTGTTTCGAACACCGCCTTCACATTTGACAGAAATGTTACATGAGACCCGTTGTCGATAACGTCAATGCCGTCAGAGGTGATCTGCCCGCCATCCATTGCCACCACTACGCCCACATCGGACTTCAGCGCCTTGCGCTGCACATCCACATCGGCAAACTCCATCGTGGCGACGAAAGACCCGAGCAGCGTAATAGTAACATCGCCGGTCAATCTAAGTGACTTGTCCTTCGAGTTGAAAAGCCCGGCCTTTGCCGACACATCAAGCGCACGCCCGTCGGGTCTGTGCAACAAGCCTGTGATCTGGCGCATATGGACCAGGTTCGCAGATTGCTTGTCCTGCCGCGCTTCCACGGCTGCGATCCGGTAGGGCTGCTGATCCTCGTCGAAGCCGGCTACTTCAGACCCCTGCACAGCGAACCGTTCCTGCTCTTTGGTCTGTTGGGACGGTGCTGCAAGTTCGGGCGCAGGTGCTGCAGGGCTTGTCAGTTCCTCAATGTCGAAACCCGACACCTGTACCAGGAATACTGCAAACACCAGCGCAGCTATAGCTGCGAACAGCCATACCATGATGGCCGAACCACGCCGTCTGCGCCTCACGGGCAGGTTGATGTCGCTTGCAGGTGTCATTGCCGCCTTCATTCTTCAGGCACTGTACTTGCCCGTCAAATCTTGCCGAAACAAGGCAGGCATGAACGTGCCGAGAATCTCACGAATGCGCGAAAATGTCTTCTTCTGGCCAGCCTGCCAGATCCAGCGCGGCGCGGTGGGGCAGAAAATCAAAGCACGCCTGCGCCATTTCCATCCGACCCTCGCGGCGCAGCATCTGGTCAAGGCGCACCTTCAGCTCATGCAGATAGATCACATCCAGCGCAGCATACTGCTTCTGCGCGTCGGAAAGAACTGGAGTACCCCAGTCGGAACTCTGCTGTTGTTTGGACAGCTCGATGCCCAGCATTTCGCGCACCAGGTCCTTGAGGCCGTGCCGGTCGGTATATGTGCGCGTTAGCCGCGAGGCAATCTTGGTGCAATACAATGGCGCAGTATCAACATCGAGATAAGCCTTCAGCATGCCGACATCGAAGCGCGCATAGTGGAAGATCTTGGTTACGTTCGGGTCTTGCAGCAGCTTTTTCAGGTTCGGGCAGTGATAGGTTGAGCGGTCCAGCTGGACAAGATGGGCATCATCATCTCCCGCGGAAAGCTGCACCACGCACAGCTTGTCGCGTTGAGCGCGAAGCCCCATGGTTTCTGTGTCGACAGCCACGCTGGAACCGAATTCCAGCCCGTCCGGTAAGTCGCCCTGATGGAGCTTTACGGCCATTGGTGTAACGCCCTTTGTGATTGTTTCGGGCGCTATAGCACACAAAGCCGCAACACCGTAGTGCAAATGCGGCGTTTAAAGCCCGCGTTGCTCCCGTGCCGGTTGACATGCCGGGGCGGCAATCTGTGCTGGGTGAGCCAGCCAAGGTAGCGGGTTGCGCGCAGCGCTTGCCGCGGACAGGAAATCAACAATCCATTTTGCAAATACCTGTCCCTGTGCCCCGCCGGCAACAGACTGCCTTGCGCGAACCATGACCGCCGGGTCTATGTCAGCCTCGATGTAATCGAGAAGCCCGTCTACATAGTCAGGCGTCATTTCAGGATGGTGCTGGGTTGCCAGAATGTGCTCGCCCATGGCAAATGCAGACACTTCCGCAATCGGATCATGACCAAGTACTAACGCCCCTTCGGGCAATTGCACGACCTGTTCATTGTGCGCGCAGTAAAATCGCAGGCTCGGGTGCTTTTCACTCATCCACGGCAGATGTTTAGTGAACGTTGTGGTAGTCACGCCCAGACCCCAGCCCTGCTGGTTTCTCGCAACCCATCCGCCAAGCGCCATGGCAATCGCCTGCTGGCCGAAACAGGCACCGAACATCGGTACCCGTGCTTCATGTGCTTGCCGGATCATTGTGAACAGTTGACCGATCCATGGCCTGTCATCATGTACCGACGCCGGGCTGCCGGTTATCACTGCCCCATCGTAAACTGTTATATCTGCTGGAAAAATTCCATCCTTGACCGGATAGGTCACGAAATCCCAATCCTGTCGCAGCGGTTGCAGCAGGCGGCGGAACTTTTCTGCATCGTCCGGAAAGGAACGGGTAAAATCCGAATCGTCAACATCGGTCAACAGGATTGCGATCTTCATGGCAACTCCCGTAACCCTGGCGCACACATAATACCTCGGGACGAACCTCCGGAGTAGTGCGTTGCGGCTATGATTGAAGAGGGATACCGGGACTGCCACCCGGCCGGCACATCAGCGCATATTCTCGGCGGCTTTCAGTCTGCCGATAGTTCCGGCTATATGATCCAGGAACTTCCGATTTGCAATAGGCTGGTTGAACATTTCCGGTTGGAAGATTTACCAGGATGGGTTGCGGTTTTGGTGCCCAGGAGAAGACTCGAACTTCCACTTCCTTTCGGAAACTAGCACCTGAAGCTAGCGCGTCTACCAATTCCGCCACCTGGGCAAGGTGTCTAGCCACCAGCGCGTTGCAGGCGGCCTTCAGGCTGCGCACTCATAGTGGCGCGCATGTGGTTTTGTCAACAGGTCTGCCGGTGCTGGAGAGTGTTTTCATAGTGTGCGGCAGAAACTGCCTTTGCACATTGCCGCTATCGCCGCTAAAACCTTGCCTGACAAGTTGACAGCCACATACACACGGTCAGGCCACATGAACGCATCCAGGAAGCTCATAACCATCATCGGCGGGTCCGGATTTGTTGGGCGGCACATAACCCGAGCGCTGGCGCGCCAGGGCCATCGCATTCGCATTGCCGTGCGCCGGCCTGACCTGGCAGGCCACGTGCAGCCGTTGGGTACACCGGGCCAGATCATGCCGGTTCAGGCCAACCTGCGTTATCCTGAGTCTGTGGCTGCGGCGTGCGCCGGGGCAGACGTCGTGATCAATCTTGTCGGTGTGCTGTACAATTCAGGAGGTCAGACGTTCTCTGCACTGCATGCTTCCGGAGCCCGCGTGGCAGCACGCTCTGCGAGGCAGGCCGGTGCTACCCAGTTCATCCAGATGTCAGCCATAGGCGCCGACACCAACTCCAGTTCAAAATATGCCCGCACAAAGGCAGAAGGCGAGGCCGCCGCCGCGCAGGAGTTTCCCGGTGCCATCATTATCAGGCCGTCGATTGTGTTCGGACCGGAAGACAATTTCTTCAATCAGTTTGCCGCCATGGCGCGCATCTCACCGGTGCTGCCACTGATTGGCGGCGGCCATACCAGGTTTCAGCCGGTGTTTGTTGGTGATGTTGCAGAGGCAATTGCAAGGCTGGTCAGCAGTGCTGCAACCGACGGCAAGGTCTATGAACTGGCCGGGCCGGAGACGAAGAGCTTTCGCGAACTCTTGGAGTATGTACTGGCTGAAACCGGCCGCAAGCGCTTGCTCTTGCCACTTCCGTTTCCTGTGGCGAAGATCATTGGCACTGTTGCCGGCCTGCTGCCTTATCCGCTTCTGACAGCTGATCAGGTCGAGTTGCTCAAGGCTGACAATGTGGCATCTGATGCTGCAATCGCTGAAGGGCGCACATTGCAGGGCCTTGGTATTCAGGCTGAGGCGATTGAGGCCATCGTTCCATCGTACCTTTACCGTTACCGCAAGGCCGGTCAGTTTTCCGCTCCGTTTGTCTGATGCGCACCGCTGTCTGGTTCGCCGGGCTGTTCATGCTGGTAACCGGTGCACAGGCTCAAACCCCGGTTGAACTGGAGCTTGTGCTGGCAGTTGACGTGTCCACCAGCGTCGACGAGACGGAGTTTGCCTTGCAGATTCAGGGGCTTTCTGAGGCCTTCCTGCATTCCGAAGTAGTTGTCGCCATACGCAATGCCGGGCCTGGCGGTGTAGCCATTTCGCTGGTGCAATGGGCAGGGCAGGACGAACAAACAACAGCAGTTGACTGGTTCGTAGTGCGCGATGGGCGCTCGGCTGCGGAGTTTTCCACCCGTATCGCGGCCAGTCCGCGTGACATCAAGGGCCTGACAGACATCGCTGGTGCCATCCGTTACTCGATTGGCTCGATCGAGAGCAACGCCTACCAAGGTGCGCGTCGCGTTATTGACGTATCCGGTGATGGTTCCAGCGATGCGGCAAGTTCGGAAGCGGCGCGTGATGCTGCCAATTCGCATGGTATTACCGTCAATGGGCTGGTCATTCACAATATCGACTACAGCCTCGGTGAACTTGCCAATATCGACCTGCGCCAACACTACGCCAATCATGTCATTGGCGGGCCTGGCGCGTTCATGATGACCGCGAAGGACTATGATGACTTTCGCGTCGCTATTCGCAAGAAGCTGGTGCGCGAGATTACGGGGCCTTTGGCTGCCGCCACTGACTAGGCCGCCGCAGCGAAAAAGCCCGTGTGAACCAGATACAGAAGCACCGCCCCGAGAATCAGCCGATAGATCACGAAACTGGTCAGCGAATAGCGCTTCACGATAGCCATCAGGAACCATATCGCCGCAAGTGCGGTGAAAAACGTCAACACACCGGTGATTATTGCATCCAGAGATATATTGGCACCGTCCTGGATTGCCTCTCCCAGTACCAGTACGCCCGCGCCTGCAATCGCCGGAATGCCCACGAGAAACGAGAACCTGGCGGCTTCAGGCCGTTGAAGCCCCAAAAACCGCGCTGCGGTCATGGTAATACCCGACCTGCTGGTGCCAGGGATTATGGCGACAGCCTGGGCAAGTCCAATTATGATTGCCGGCATGAAGGTCATGTCCTCCATCCTTTTCAGGCTAGGTCCGAACCGGTCAGCCAAATACATGAGCACGCCGAAGATGATCGCGTTCCAGGCTACGATTTCGGGCCCTCGTACGGCATCGATGAGCCCGGTCTCCTTGACGAACAGGCCAAACGCCACAGCCGGAATGGTCGCGGCCACAATGAGCAGCGCCAGTCTGCCGTGGTCCGTCACTTTACCGCGAAGCAGGTTCAATCCACCCGCAGTCAGCGCCAGTACGTCGCGCCAGAAATAGGTGATTACCGCCAGAAACGAACCCATATGTACCATCACGTCGACGATCAGGCCCTGGTCTTTCCATCCAGTCAGCGCCGGCACCAGGATCAGGTGGCCCGAAGACGAAATTGGCAGAAACTCGGTAATCCCCTGTATTAAGGCGAGTACAATAATCTGTTCGATAAACATTCTGCTTGATCCCCTGGTCAGGCCAGCGCTAATTCTGGCCACATCTTTGGCTTAGTGACGATGCTTCAGTTCGCCTGCGAATCGCTATCAGTCTTCCTGAAGCACATAACAGACAATTTGGTGACCGCGCCATGGTGCGAATTCTGCATTTCCCGCTAGACCCGTTCTCCCGCCGCATCCGCATTACTCTTGCTGAAATGAGTATTGCGGCTGAGCTAAGCGAGGAAAGACCATGGGAGGCACGCGAAGGTTTCCTCGAACTCAATCCGGCAGGGACTTTGCCGGTAATGATCGACAGTGACGGAACAGTATGCGCTGGTGTTGAAGCCGCTGGCGGCTATCTTGATGAGCAGTGGCCGCTGGAAACAGGTTCGTTGTGGGGCTCTGACCCGGTAACTCGCGCCGAGGTTCGCCGGCTGGTGGCCTGGTTCGATGGCAAGTTCCATCATGAGGTCACTTCGCCGTTGCTTATGGAAAAGGTAGTGCGCCGGTTCATTTCGCCTTCGAATGGTGGTGGCGCACCCAAGATGAGCCGGGTGCGAGCAGCGCTGGAAGCCTTCAAGGCGCACCTTGCATATGTAGATGCCCTGGCACAGGTGCGCAGTCTGATGGCTGGAGATCAACTCACGATCGCCGATCTGGTGACTGCCTCTCACCTTTCAGTGGTGGACTATCTTGGCGACATAGTCTGGGACGAAGTGCCTGACGCCAAGGCTTGGTATCAACGTATCAAGTCCCGGCCTTCATTTCGTTCATTGCTGGCTGACCAGGTGCGCGGCATGCCGCCATCATCGCATTACGCCGAACTGGATTTCTGATACGCTTGCCTGAATGGCACAATCAACTGAACAGAAATTGAAAGCCAGGGCTCTCGAACTGGGCTTCTGTGATGTCCGGATTGCCGGTGCAGATCTGCCCGGGGCGGTCGGCAAGGGGTTGCGTGAGTTCGTGGCCAGTGGGCATCACGGCACTATGCAGTGGATGGCTGAAACCATCGACCGGCGCTTGACACCTCGCGCAATGTGGTCGGATGCCAGAAGTGCCATCATGCTGGCCATGGACTATGCTCCAGACATCGATGTCATGTCGCGGCTGGATGACACATCTACGGGGATTATCTCAGTTTATGCACTTGGTCGCGACTATCACGATGTGGTCAAGGGCAAGCTGAAGACGCTTGCAGGCTGGCTGGCTGCGCAGACCGCACAGGACGTGAAAGTGTTCGTCGATACGGCGCCACTCATGGAGAAGCCGCTGGCACAGATATCAGGACTCGGTTGGCAAGGTAAGCACACCAATCTTGTCAGCCGCAGGCATGGCTCCTGGATTTTCCTCGGAGCCATTCTGACAGCGGCCTCCCTGCAACCGGACGAGCCGGAAATCGATCATTGCGGGTCCTGTTCGGCCTGTCTTGATATCTGCCCGACCAACGCATTTCCTGCCCCATACAAGCTGGATGCACGCCGTTGCATCTCTTACCTCACCATCGAACACGACGGTAATATTGACCGTGAATTTCGCGCAGCAATGGGCAACCGCATCTATGGCTGCGATGACTGTCTCGCAGTTTGCCCCTGGAACAAGTTTGCAGGGGTGGTGCGCGAGATGAAACTTGCTGCCCGTGATGATCTTGTGGCACCGGATCTGGCAGAACTGGCTGCACTTGATGATGCAACCTTTCGCAAGAAGTTTTCCGGCTCTCCGGTCAAGCGCATCGGTCGTGACAGGTTTGTCCGTAACGTTCTCATTGCCATCGGGAATTCAGCCGACAAGAAATTTGTTACGGATGCAGAACAATTGCTGGATGACCCCGCTCCAATCGTTCGAGCCATGGCTGTCTGGGCCTTGTCGCGCTTGCTGCCGGCAGCAGAATTTTCCGAATTGGCGTATAAGCGTCACACTGCCGAATCGAATCAATCCGTAAAGAGGGAGTGGCATGTCTGACGGGTCAAATCATCTGCTGTTTTTCGGCTTCGGTTTTACTGCGCGTGCGCTGGCACAATGTCTACCGCGGGCACAATGGCGCATTTCTGGCACCAGCCGGTCCGAGGCCGGATGTGATGCGATACGTGCATCGGGGCATGAGGCGCTGTTGTTCAATGACGAGGTATCGCTTGATCCTCACAAGCTGCAGGACGTGACCCACATTGTTGTGTCTGCGCCGCCTGGCAAGCCGGGTGATCCTGTGTTGGCTGCCCACGCCACGGACCTGGCTGCCTGCGCATCCCGCATCAGCTGGATGGCCTATCTGTCCACAACCGGCGTCTATGGTGATCGCGCGGGCGGATGGGTGGATGAGGCGTCACCGCTTGAGCCGTCCACAGCACGCGGTCAAGGACGCCTTGCCGCGGAAACTGGGTGGCTGAAGCTTTGGCGTGAGCACGGGCTTCCTGTCCACCTGTTTCGGCTGGCGGGTATTTATGGCCCGGGGCGCAACCAGATCGAGGCCCTTCGTAACGGCACCGCCAAACGCATAATCAAGCCAGCCCAGGTATTCTCTCGCATCCACGTGGATGACATTGTCGGCATCCTTCGTGCCTCTATGGATCGGCCCACCCCCGGGGCAGCCTACAATGTCTGCGATGATGAGCCGGCCTCACCGCAGGACGTTGTGGCATATGCAGCTGAGCTGCTTGGGGTCGAGCCGCCGCCTGAAGTAGCTTTCGAGGATGCAGACCTGTCGCCCATGGCACGCAGTTTCTACGCCGAGTCCAAGCGGGTCTCGAATGCGAAAGTGAAGGACCAGCTGGAATATGCGTTCAGATACCCGACATATCGAGAGGGGCTGCGGGCGCTGGCACATCATTTGGAACAGGGAGAGAAGCAAGTTGGCAGAAGACATCTACATCGTGACACGCGAGCAGATTGACCGGATGGAGGGGCTGCAAAAGACCCATTTCCTCAATGCAAATGCGAAACGCATCAACAAGTCACTCGGAGACATGACTGGTATCACCGGGCTCGGTTTTCACATTATCGAAGTTGAGCCGGGTCACGAAACCACGGAACATCACAAGCACTATCATGAAGACGAGTGCATATACGTGCTTCAGGGTTCTGCCACCGCGTTCATCGGTGAAGAAAACTATTCGATCAAGGCGGGTGACTTCATCGGGTGCCGCAAAGGCGGTCTGGCTCATTCGATTTGCAATAACGGGCAGGAAATCTTGCGTTGCATCGTGGTGGGCGAACGTCTTGCGCATGACGTCGGTGACTATCCGCGGCTGGGCAAGCGCATTTACCGCAACCAGGGCATGAATTGGAACCTTGTAGATATTGAAGCAATAGCCGAACCGCAGGCGGGCGCGAAGAAGTAGCCATCAATGCGGCTGGGTATCTGCCTTCACGCACAACGTCTCTGCGGTTTCCGCCAGCCGAGCGAGGTCTCTGTCCGTCGACAAGCGATGGTCGCCATGCTTGATCAGATCAAAGCTGACATTATCGCCGCGAAGCGACTGATACACTTTCATGCCATGTTGCCACGGCACGTCGGGGTCGTCTTCACCCTGCAGGATGCGCACCGGGCATGGCACGTCCAGCCCCTGATCCAGCATGAGGTGCTGCTTGCCGTCTTCGATAAGCGCCTTTGTGATCACATATGGCTCGTCAGAATACTCCGAGGACCGCTCATATTTTCCCAGCCGCATCACTTCGTCGCGAAATTCATCGCCGTACTTGTCCCACATCAGGTCTTTCGTCATGTCGGTGGCAGGGGCAATCAGGATCAAACCGCCGAGCCGATCTGCTTGCCCTTCTTCAATCAGGCGGCGCGCCAGCAACATGGCAATCCATCCGCCCATAGACGAGCCGACAAGCACCCGGCGCCCGATTGCGGCTGAATTGAACACGGTTTCAGCATTGTGCAGCCAGCTTGATATGGTGCCATCCTCAAATGCACCCCCGCTCTCGCCGTGGCCGGAATAGTCGAATCGCACAAAGGACCGCCCGGACGTTCTGGCGTGAGTTGCAAGCACTTCAGCCTTGGTGCCGCGCATGTCAGACTTGTATCCGCCAAGCCAGAATGTGCCGCATTTGCCATTGGTAGATGGATCTGCGCCGTCAGACAGCCATGCAATCCGGTTGCCATCTGGTGAACAGAGAAAATTTGGCGATATATGCGGTGCGCAGCTCATTTTTGCAGAACCCCTCAACATTGCTTGCAAAATCTGCT
Source organism: uncultured Alphaproteobacteria bacterium (assembly GCA_963787895.1). Classification (GTDB taxonomy): domain Bacteria; phylum Pseudomonadota; class Alphaproteobacteria; order Rhizobiales; family Aestuariivirgaceae; genus Anderseniella. The sequence goes on from CAWBEX010000008.1 coordinate 718,868, forward strand.
AAACACTATTACGTGCGTTTTAGCACGATTTGAACCTGTAAGCGGAATTAAGCCCAACAGGCTGGTGCCGCAACATAAGGAGACTTGACCATTCGCAGACCGATGAACGGGCAGATGCCGCCCAAGGACGACGGACCACGCATGAACGATGCCATCACTAACGACAAGGTGTTGGTGATCGACGCTGAAGGGGAAAAGCGTGGTGTGATGAAGCTGGAGGACGCGTTGAGCCTGGCAGCAGAGAGCGGTCTGGACCTGGTAGAGGTTTCACCGAACGACGACACGCCTGTGTGCAAGATACTTGACTACGGAAAGTACAAGTATCAAGCCCAGAAAAAGGCCAACGAGGCGCGCAAAAAACAGAAGACGGTCGACGTAAAGGAGATCAAGCTGCGCCCCGGTATCGACACACATGATTATGATGTGAAGATGCGCTCCATGAAACGCTTCTTTGATGACGGCGACAAGGTCAAGGTGACCATGCGCTTCCGTGGACGCGAGATGGCGCATACCGAACTTGGTTTCGATCTTCTTCAGAAGGTGAAGACTGATACTGAGGCAATTGCCAAGGTCGAGTATGAGCCAAAAATGGAAGGCCGTCAGATGATCATGATTTTGGCACCACGCTAACCGGATTGAGTTTCCAGATTGCACGGTCGGGCATCAGGTTGGTGCCCGGCCTTTTTGTTGCGTGTTTTCCGCGTGAGTGGCCAGAAAGATGAAAGACTGGGGCCGCTAGCTGATCCCCGGTTGAAGTTCACCAGATCTGTTGTCTATGAAAAACCCACTGCAGATTGATTACTGGTGAACGCCTGGGTTGGGTTCAACCATTCAGGCTCTGCACTTCGCCAACCTGTCATCCTGTTTGCTGATCTGCCAGCGCTCAGAAGTTCCGGCGGCGCCATCAAGCTCAAGGGCGCAGATGCTGATTGACTTGGTTTTGCAACCGTCATTATCATTAGTATGCAAATGAAAAGGATGTGTCATGCCTGACTACGCCCGACCCGGCTCGCTTGAAGAGGCTACACGCCTTCTGGGTGAAGGTGGCTGGGTTATGCTGGCTGGCGGCACTGATTTCTACCCGGCACTTGGTGAAGATTCGGTATCGCAACCTGTGCTGGATTTGAGCCGGGTTGCCGGCCTGCGCGCCATTGAGCGCACGGCGTCTGGCTGGTACATCGGCGCAATGTCGACGTGGACAGATATTGTTCGTGCTGATTTACCCAACTCGTTCAAAGCCTTGCAGCAGGCGGCAAGGGAAGTAGGCTCAGTCCAGATCCAGAACCGGGCAACCATTGCCGGAAACATCTGCAACGCCTCGCCGGCGGCAGATGGTGTGCCGCCGCTGCTGGTGCTGGAGGCTGAGGTGGAGCTGGCAAGCCGTGCGGGCACTCGCCGTTTGCCGCTAAGAAATTTCATCCATGGAAATCGTAAAACTGCGCGCAAGAATGACGAGATAGTGACAGGCCTGATTATTCCTGAAGTCGCCTGTTCCGGAAACGCGGCGTTTTTCAAACTGGGATCGCGCCGGTACCTGGTAATTTCGATTGCCATGGTTGCTGCCCGCATTGCTGTGAACAGCGGTGGCGTGGTCAGTGATGCCGCCATCGCTGTTGGTGCTTGCTCTGCTGTCGCGCAGCGCCTGCCGCAATTGGAGGCAGCTTTGGTTGGCTGTCCTCTAACCAGTGTTTCGGAGGTTGTGCGATCCGATCATCTGGATGTGTTGTCTCCCATTGGTGATGTGCGCGCACCGGCCAGTTATCGCATGGATGCCGCACTGGAAGGCGTTCGCAGGGCGCTCGCGGCGGCGGCGGAAGGGGCACGGCCATGAACCGTCACGTTCCGTCGCCACCCGTTGAATGCTCGATCAATGGCCGTCAGACGACCCTCAAGGCAGCCCCGCATGAACGGTTGTCCAATGTGCTGCGCACAGAACTTGGCCTGACAGCCACCAAAGTGGGCTGTGATGCTGGTGATTGCGGCGCCTGCACTGTCCTGATTGATGGCTTACCAGTCTGCGCCTGCATGACCGCGGCGGGACAGGTGGCTGGCTGCGAGATCACTACGCTGGAAGGCCTCGGCCAAGATGGCCGCCTGACCCGCCTGCAGGATGCCTTCCTGGAGTTTGGCGCGGCACAGTGCGGCATCTGCACACCGGGCATGTTGATGAGCGCCGCAGCCTTGCTGGAGTCCACCTCGACGCCAACCCGGCCACAGGTGGAGGATGCGCTTGGCGGCGTGCTGTGCCGCTGCACCGGCTACGCCAAGATCATCGACGCGGTGTTGTTTGCGGCAGGCTCGAATGCCGTGCGGACCCCTCAACACTCGGGCAGGTCTGTCGGCCAACCGATGCGACGGGTGGACGGCACGCCCAAGGTGGACGGCGGCGAGATGTTTGGTGCCGATGGCATTCCTGCCGATGCCTTGATGGTCAAGGTGATCCGTTCGCCGCATCACCATGCCCGTTTTGAGCTCGGCGATACTGATGCCTTCCTCAATGCACGCCCCGGTCTCGTGGCGGTGATGAGCGCGGCCGACATTCCCGGCACCAACCTGCACGGGGTGATACCACCGTTTGCCGATCAACCGGTTTTTACTGACGGCGTGGCGCGGTATCGTGGTGAAGCCATTGCCATGATTGTCGGTGAACGCGAGGCGATTGCGACATTGGCAATGAGTGAATTCCCGGTGACGTGGGACCCGCTGCCTCATGTGTTGACCCCGGCGGATGCGCTGGTTGATGGTGCGCCACTGCTGCACCAGGCACGCACTGGCAACGTGATGGTTCGTGGTCTGGTGCAGAAGGGCAACGTGGATGACGGGCTCAGCGCCGCTGCCCATGTTGTCGAACGCAGTTATTCGACCCCGTTCATCGAGCACGCCTACATAGAGCCTGAAGCCGGATGGGCCGTGCGCGACGGCGACACCATCGTCATTCATGGCTCGACCCAGGCACCGCACATGGATCGTGATGCGGTGGCCGCGATCATGGACCTCGCGCATGAACAGGTACGCATCGTGCCGTCTGCCTGCGGCGGCGGCTTCGGCTCCAAGCTCGATATTTCGATGCAGCCGTATATTGCGCTGGCCGCGTGGAAGCTGGGCCGACCGGCGGGTATCGTCTATACGCGACAGGAGTCGATGCGCTCCACCACCAAGCGCCATCCCAGCGAGATCACGCTCAAGGCAGGCTGCGATGCAAATGGCCGCCTGACCGGGTTCGACTTTCTTGGCACCTTCAACACCGGCGCCTATGCCAGCTGGGGGCCAACCGTGGCCAACCGGGTGCCGGTGCATGCGTCGGGTCCGTTCCACGTGAACAACTATCGTGCCCGCTCGGTGGCAGTGCACACGCACTGCGCGCCGTCGGGTGCATTCCGGGGCTTTGGCGTGCCGCAATCAGCCGTGGCGCAGGAGTGCGTCTTTGATGAACTGGCAGACCTTGCCGGTATCGACCGGCTGGAGTTTCGACTGATCAATGCGCTGGACAATGGTTTGCCCACCGCCACCGGCCAGGTGTTCACTGCGGGTGTCGGTATAAAGGCGTGTCTCGAGGCACTCCGGGAGCCTTATGCCGAGGCGCGTCACCAGGCTGACAGCTTCAATGCGAGCGGATCGCACCTGAAGAAGGGTGTCGGCCTTGGCACCTGCTGGTATGGCTGCGGCAACACCTCGCTGCCCAATCCGTCAACCATGAAGGCGGGCATCGCTGCGGACGGAACGGTCGGGCTGCATCAGGGTGCGATGGACATCGGCCAGGGCGCCAGCACGGTGATGACGCAGATACTCGCCGATGCACTTGGTATCGAGCCGGGTGTGATCCGGTTGAAATCCGGTGACACGGCAATCACGCCCGATGCAGGCAAGACATCCGCCTCGCGCCAGACTTTCGTGTCCGGCAACGCCACGAGATTGGCCGGTGAGGCGCTACGCGAGCAGCTTTTGCGCCATGCCAACGTGGTCGCAAATGCGAATATCCATTTCGAGGCCGGAATGATAGTTCTGACGGATGGCGACGCAGAGCGGCGGATAGACCTGTCAGCGCTTGAGCCTGATGCCGAAGGTTACGTGTTCAAGGCCATTGAGACCTATGATCCGCCAACCTCGCCACTGGACGAGAACGGACAAGGCGAACCCTATGCCATATTCGGCTATGGCGCGCACCTGATGGAGCTGACCGTCGACACCCGGCTTGGTACGGTGAAGCTGGACCGGCTGACTGCCGCCCATGATGTCGGCAAGGCCATCAACCCGTTGCTGGTGGAGGGCCAGATTGAGGGCGGCGCTGCGCAAGGTATCGGAATGGCGCTGATGGAAGATTACATTCCAGGCCGCACCGAGAACCTGCATGATTACCTGATTCCAACCTTCGGTGACATGCCGCAGGTGAAGTCGATTATCGTCGAGGTGCCCGACCTGCACGGTCCCTATGGGGCCAAGGGGTTGGGTGAACATGTGCTGATTCCAACTGCGCCGGCTATTCTTAATGCCATCCGCGATGCGACGGGTGCAAGCGTGCGCCATCTGCCGGCAACGCCCGACAAGGTGCTGGCAGCGATTCGGGAAAAGGAGCGCGGCAATGGCTAGTCCGGCAAGACAGGGTGACAAGATCCGCTGCGATGCCTGCCCCGTAATGTGCTACATCGCGCCGGGCCGGTCTGGAGCCTGTGACCGCTACGCCAATGAAAACGGCGATCTGGTGCGTGTAGACCCGCTGGTGATCCTGGAAAAAACCAGAAAGGAAGGTGGTGAGCTGGTGCCCTTCCTTGACCGGGGCGCAAACTGGAACGGGGAAATCATCAACACCGATGACAGTTTCATAACCGCCATTGGTGCCGGGACCACCTACCCGGACTACAAGCCCGCTCCGTTCATCGTGTCGCGCGAAATCGAAGGTGTCGACATGATCACCGTGGTGACCGAGGGCATCTTCTCGTATTGCGGCGTGAAGGTGAAGATCGACACGGATCGCCACCTCGGGCCGGAACGCAGCCTGGTGCGGGTTGACGGTGAACCGATTGGCCATGTGACCACGGCGGAGTATGGCTCGCAGATGCTGTCGCTGGGCGGCGTGCATCACCTCACTGGCGGCGGCAAGAAGGAAGGCCGCGTAACCTGTGCGGCGTTGCTTGACCTGTGCAACGGCAAGGCTGTTGAAGTCTCGATCGACGAAGGTTCCACCGTGGTCATCGAGGCGGGCAAGGCCCCCATCGTCAATGGTGTGCCCGAAGAGCGCATGCGGGTGGGCTGCGGCTCGGCGACGGTGGGCATGTTCGCTTCGCAATGGCATGGGCTGGTGGATGAAGTGGTGGTTGTTGATGACCACATAACCGGGGTTATCTCGGAGCATCAGGCCGGCAAGGTTCTGGGCTGGCAACCGACCGGTATCAAAATCAAGGGCAGGCGCTCCACTCCGGGCCGGTATTTCCAGGTGGCTGATCCCGGCACCGGCTGGGGCGGCACCAACGTCGATGATCCACTGACCATACTGGGTGACTTTGATGCCAAGGTGTCAAAGCCCGGCCAGTCGCTGTTGATGGTGTCAACCACCGGAGAGCAGTTCGCCTACTACGAGCTGGACGATGCACTCAAACCGGTGCAACGCGACATGCCGGAGCGGTTGATGAAGTCGGTGCGCCTCATCGAGGAAAACTGCGAACCTGCCCTGTGTACCGTGCTGTTCATGGGGGGCGCTGGCGGCAGCTTGCGCGCCGGTGTGACCGAGAACCCGGTCAAGCTCACGCGCTCGGTCAGGGATACGCTCACCCGCATCACCTGCGGCGGCGCGCCGGCCTATGTTTGGCCAGGCGGCGGTATCACAATCATGTCGGACGTGACACTGCTGCCGGAAAACGCTTTCGGCTACGTGCCCACACCGGCTCTCGTTGCACCTATCGAGTTCACCATGCGGCGTGAGGATTATCAGGCGCTGGGCGGTCACATGAAGCACGTTATGACGCTTGACGATGCACGTGCCGGCAAGAAGGCAATCCAGAACGACCACATCCTTGCAGGCCAAAGGCAGGCGGATGCGAAAAGCGGTGTGCCGTGGCCGACCGATGAGCGTCATTTCGGCTGGTCCGAGATGCACAAGAAGGAGGGCGGCGCATGACCATCCAGGCTGCCATGCTGCCTGACGGAAAGCGGCTGCATCTGCAGCACGGCCCTATTGACCTGATCATTCAGGCAGACGGCCCCGAACCACAGATTAGGCTGGCTTATGAAGCCGCACAGACTAGGTTTCAATCCATCCTTGATGTGTTGGCTGGCGAGCTGGTGAAGTTGCGCACTCTGCTGCCAAAGTCCGGCCGAGCATTCGACGGGCCGGTTGCTTGCCGCATGGCACAGGCCGCACTTCCCTACTGGCGTCAAAAGGTGACGCCGATGGTAGCGGTGGCTGGCAGTGTAGCCGATGAAATGCTGGCTGCCATGATTGCTGAAGCCGCGTTGACCCGCGCATATGTCAACAATGGTGGCGACATCGCGCTTTACCTTGCAGATGGTGAAAGCTTCGCTGTTGCATCCGCCAACGGTCACATCTCGATCAGATCGCAAGATGCAGCACGTGGCATAGCAACGTCCGGCTGGACAGGGCGCAGCTTTTCCTTCGGTATTGCCGACAGTGTTACGGTGCTGGCGCACAGCGCAGCGGCGGCAGACGCCGCGGCAACCATCATCGCAAATCATGTCGACCTGCCGGATTCCCCGAAGATACGCCGCGCCCCAGCCGCAGCGCTTGTCCATGACAGCGATCTGGGCCAGCGCCGGGTCACGGTGGAAGTCGCCAGGCTTACAGATGCCGAAGTCGATCAGGCGCTGGCGCGCGGTGTTCGATATGCGCGCACCATCAAAGACAAAGGCTTGATCATTGCTGCCTCTTTGGGTCTCAATGGCAAGGTGCGCACACTGGAGCCGGCAAAATCAGTGGAAAGGGTAAAGCACTATGCCTGAAGCAAATATAAGAAAAATCGCGGTGCTGCTGGATGAGATCCACAGCGAGCAGGGCAGGCCCATATCTCCGCCCACGCGCAGGGCGTGCGCCATGGCAGTGATTGAGAATCCGTTTGCGGGAAAATATGTCGAGGATCTGTCAGACCTTATGGACATTGGCGAGCAATTGGGCGGCATGCTCGGCAAACGCGCTGTTGACGCGCTCGGTATCCAGCCCTCGCAAGCTGAAAGCTATGGCAAAGCAGCACTTGTCGGCGTTGACGGCGAATTGGAGCATGCAGCTGCAATTCTGCATCCCAGGCTTGGCGCGCCGTTGCGCATGGCTGTAGAAAAGGGCGCGGCCCTGGTGCCGTCTTCGAAGAAGCGTGGCGGCCCGGGACAGGTGCTGGACGTGCCGTTGGGCCACAAGAACGCAGCCTACGTACGCTCTCATTTCGATGGCATGGAAGTACAGATATCCGACGCTCCGCGTAGCAATGAGATTCTGGTTGCCGTGGCAGTGACCGATTCCGGCAGACCCCTTGCGCGTGTTGGCGGGCTGACCAAGGAAGAAGTCAAGGGTGAGGACGGCCTGCGCTAGCGCTTGGGCGGCTGAAAAGCAAGGGAGACGCAAGACATGGAGTTTGTCAGAAACGCCTGGTACGTTGCGGGCTGGACCCGCGAAATTGATCGTACTCTCCGCCGCTTTACAATTCTTGGAGACGATATTGTTATCTATCGCGGCGAAGATGGTTCGGTCATAGCGCTGGCAGACCGTTGTCCGCACCGCCAGCTTCCCTTGTCCCTGGGTCACATCATGGCAGGCGACGCGGTCCAGTGCGGCTATCATGGCCTCACCTTCAACCGCTCAGGCGCATGTATCCGCGCACCTGGCCAGGATCATTTGCCCAACACCTCTGTGCGTGCTTACCCTGTGAATGAACAGAACGATATTGTTTGGATATGGATGGGCGATCCGGCCCTGGCGGACCCGCAGGATATTTTTGCCTTGCCGGAGTTTTCCGACCCTGCCTGGTATCCCCATCAAGGCGATGCGTTGCATTTGAAATCCCACTATCTGAATGTGGCGGAAAACCTGGTAGACCCGGCCCATGTATCGTTCGTCCACCCGACCACCCTGGGGAATGCATCCAGCGAAGACGTGCCGGTGCACGCAAGCACTGATGGCGATGTCATTGTTGCCTGGCGCTGGATCAGGAATGCACCACCGGTCGGTTTCTTCCAGAAGTTTGGCGGCTTCACCGGCAACGTTGATCGCTGGCATTATTATCATCTGCACCTGCCGTCCATCGCCGTCATAGATTTTGGCAGTGCCGATGCTGCGCTGAACCTGCCCGAAGACCGGCGCAATGAGGGTGTGCGTGTATTTGCGCTGCATTTTCTTACACCTGTAGATGCCACCAACACCATCGACCGGTGGATGCATTTGCGCAATGTTGCAGCGGGCGATGAGAGCGTGTCAGACTCTATGGACGCCATGTTCCGGGTTGCGTTCAACGAGGACAAGGAGATCCTTGAAGCGATCCAGCTTGAGGAATTGAAGAACCAGCATCATCGCCCGGTGCGGCTGGCAATTGACAAGGGCCCGAATGTTTACCGCAGTCGCATCGCAAAATTGCTGGCTGTTGAGGCAGAAACTGAACCCTCGCCTGCCAAGCGGGCAGGATAGGCGGACAGACATCAACGACCATACTAAAGGGAGAAAATCATGAAACTCATAAGGTATCTTGCCAGCGCAGTGCTGGCACTTGCTGTGTCTTTCACAGCGCTTACAGTCCATGCAGCAGAACCAATCCGTATAGGTGAGATCAACTCCTATTCGCGCCTGCCTGCATTTCTCGACCCTTACAAAAAGGGGTGGCAGCTGGCGGTTGAGGAGATCAACGCCAAGGGTGGCATAAAGGGTCGTCCGCTGGAAATATTGGATCGTGATGACACCGGGAAGCCTGGCGAGGCAGTAAAAATTGCCGAGGAAATGGTTTCGAAGGAGAAAGTCACTCTGCTGGCAGGCACGTTCCTGTCAAACATCGGGCTTGCAGTCACTGATTTCGCCAAACAGAACAAGACGTTCTTCCTTGCTGCCGAGCCTTTGGCTGATGCTATCGTCTGGGAGTCGGGCAATCGTTATACCTTCCGGCTGCGTCCCTCTACAACAATGCAGGCGGCAATGCTTGCCAAGGAAGCAGCCAAGTCGGGTGCCAAGAAGTGGGCGACCGTTGCCCCTAACTATGCCTATGGCAAGGAAGCCGTAGCTGCGTTCAAGAAGGAACTGACCAAGCTGGTTCCGGATGCTGAGTTCGTCGAAGAGCAATGGCCTCCGGTGTTCAAGATTGATGCCGGCCCTGTCGTGCGCGCAATCGAGGCTGCCAAGCCGGACGCGATCTTCAATGTTACCTTCGGCGGCGACCTTGCGCAGTTCGTGCGTGAAGGAAATTTGCGTGGCACCTTTGAGGGTCGCACTGTGGTGTCGTTGCTGTCAGGTGAACCTGAGTACCTTGAACCCCTGAAGGGTGAAGCGCCAAAGGGCTGGATCGTTACAGGCTACCCGCAAGGTGCCGTTGATACGCCGGAGCACAAGGCATTTTATGATGCCTACCAAGCCAAGTGGGGTGAAGCACCAAAGCTCGGTTCCATCGTTGGGTACAATGTTATCGCATCTCTGGCGGCGCTGCTCGAAAAGGCACCTGCCTATGACGCCGAGACCCTTGTGGAAACCATGAAAGGGCTGGAAGTGCCGTCGTCACCGACGGGCAAGTTCACCTTCCGCGCGCAGGACCATCAGGCGACCATGGGTACATGGGTTGGCAAGACCGATGTCAAGGATGGAGCCGGCGTAATGGTCGACTGGTACTATGCCGACGGTGCCGACTTTCAGCCGTCTGATGATGACGTGAAGTCGATGCGTCCTGCTGAGTAGCATCTGACAACATTTCAGGTCCGGGGTCTCCCCGGGCCTGCTTCCCATTTCCGCCATTTGCCGGATATCAACAAAACTGCCAGAGGGGCGGCATGAGCTTCTATTTCGCGCAATTCCTGACCGGTCTGTCCAGTGCGTCATCCCTATTTCTAGTGGCCTGCGGCCTGTCGTTGATTTTCGGCGTGTCGCGCATCGTGAACTTTGCGCATGGCTCGTTTTACATGCTCGGGGCGTATGTGGCCTATTCGCTGGTGCAGTTCATGCCAGGCAGCATTCTCGGTTTCTGGGGCTCAGTGCTCGCCTCAGCGGTTGTCGTCGGCCTGGTTGGCGTGGTGGTTGAGATTGTCATTCTCAAGCGCATTTATAACGCACCGGAATTGTATCAGCTTGTCGCCACGTTCGGAGTGGTGCTGCTGATGCAGGATGCAATCCTGTGGATGTTCGGCGGTGAAGACAGGTTCGGCCCGCGCGCTCCTGGTCTGGATAGCGTTGTGCGCATCTTTGGCGAACCTATCCCTGAGTACGACCTGCTTCTCATAGCTCTTGGGCCTATTGTGCTGGGGCTGTTGTGGTTTCTGCTGAAGAAGACCCGCTGGGGCGTACTGGTGCGTGCCGCCACGCTCGATCGAGAAATGGTGGCAAGCCTCGGCGTCAACCAGTCGTGGCTGTTCACCACAGTTTTCTTTCTCGGTTCATTCCTTGCAGGTCTTGGCGGGGCGCTGCAGGTGCCGCGTGTCTCTATAAACCTGCTCATGGATCTGTCGATTATCGCGGAGGCCTTCGTGGTCGTGGTGATTGGCGGCATGGGGTCCATACCCGGTGCCTTCGTGGCCGCTTTGCTTATTGGTGAGCTCAATGCGTTTGGTGTGCTGGTGCTGCCGCAGGCAACCATTGTGCTGGCCTTTGTAGTCATGGCGGTGGTGCTCGTGCTCAGACCTTATGGCCTGTTTGGCAAGCCGGAAACCATGGCGCATGTGCCGGGGCTTGTCGAACAGCCGATCCGGCCGGCCAGCACGCTGGCCAAGGCCGTGTTCGGGCTGCTCATGGCGGTGCTGCTACTGTTGCCGGTGCTGGCTGGAGAGTTCGCCATCGTGCTGGCAACCGATGTGCTGATCTTCGCCCTGTTTGCAGCATCGCTGCACTTCATTATGGGCAATGGCGGCATGGTGTCGTTCGGCCATGCTGCCTATTTCGGTCTTGGCGCCTATGGTGCCGCTTTCATGATCAAGTATCTCGGCGGTTCAATGGAAATGGCCCTTGTGGCCGCTCCTGTTATGGCGGCAATCGGCGCGCTGATCTTCGGCTGGTTCTGCGTGCGCCTGTCTGGTGTGTATATGGCCATGCTGACCCTGGCGGCGGCTCAAATAGTCTGGTCCACCGCCTTCCAGTGGCAAGATCTCACTGGCGGAGACGATGGTCTGCTTGGCATCTGGCCATCGCAGTGGGCCAGGTCCAAAACCGCTTATTACTATCTGGCTCTGGTGCTGTGCGGTGGCAGCATTCTGATCATGCGCCGGATCATTTTCTCGCCTTTCGGCTATGTCTTGCGTGGCGGCAGGGACAATCCGGGTCGGACCGAATCCATCGGCATAAACCTCAACCACCATCAATGGGCAGCCTTTGTTGTGGCGGGTCTGTTTGCTGGAGTGGCCGGCGGTGTGTACGTGTTCTCCAAGGGTTCGATATTCCCTGATGAAGCAGCCATTCCGCGCTCTGTTGATGCGCTGGTCATGGTGCTTCTGGGCGGTGTGCAGACCCTGGCAGGCCCGGTGGTGGGAGCAGGTGTATTCCGGCTGCTTGAAGACGAGATATCACGCCTTGACTATTGGCGCGCCATTCTCGGTGCGATCATCATTGCTATAGTTGTTATTGCCCCTGAAGGCATTGCCGGCTTTGCCGGGCGAATGGCGCGAAGCCTTGGCCTTGAGCGGGACGTGGAGGCCAAAACATGAGCGCGCCCGTCTTGTCAGTGCATAACCTGAGCAAGTCCTTCGGTGGTCTGCAGGCGGTTTCAGATGTTTCGTTTGACATTGCCAAGGGTGAACTGCTCGCGCTGATCGGCCCGAACGGTGCCGGCAAGACCACATGTTTCAACATGCTCAACGGCCAATTGCGTGCAGACAAGGGTGAGATCAGGCTTAACGGTGAGAACATCAAGGGTCTCAGTCCGCGGCGGATCTGGCGCATGGGTGTCGGCCGTACCTTCCAGATCACCGCCACCTATGCGTCCATGACGGTACGTGAGAACGTGCAGATGGCGCTTATATCGCATCATCGTCAGTCCTGGGATATCTGGCGCGCAGCTTCATCCCAGCATGTGGGCGAAGCCATGGACCTGCTGGCACTTGTCGGCATGGATGAGCAGGCAGACCGTGCCGCCGCCATTCTCGCATATGGCGACTTGAAGCGGTTGGAGTTGGCAATTGCTCTGGCCCATTCGCCTCAACTGCTGCTGATGGACGAGCCCACGGCTGGCATGGCCCCGAAGGAGCGTGTCCGCCTGATGCAACTTACGGCGGACATAGTCTCCCAGCGCGGCATATCGGTGCTGTTCACCGAGCACGATATGGATGTTGTCTTCGCCCATGCCCACCGCATCATGGTGTTGAACCGCGGTGAACTGATCGCGGGTGGAAGTGTGGACGAGGTGCGCAACAACTCACGTGTTCAAGAGGTTTACCTCGGTGGCGGCACGTTGTTCGAGGGTCAGGCTCATGGCTGATGCAATGCTCAAGCTGGATGCCGTCAACAGTTACTATGGCAAGGCTCACATACTCCATGGTGTGTCGTTTGAAATTGCGTCCGGTGAGGTGGTTGCCCTTTTGGGTCGTAATGGCGCAGGCAAAACCACAACCATGCGCTCGATCATGCAGCTGGTGCGTCCGCGCTCTGGTATCGTCACTTTTGAAGGAGCCAACATCACTGGCTGGCAAACCCACAAGGTTTCCCGCGCCGGTATCGGTTATGTACCGGAAGAGCGTCGAATCTTTGCAGACCTTACGGTGTTGGAAAACCTCGAGGTTGGCCGCCAGTCTGTGCGGCAGGGCCTGCCGGAGTGGACTGTCGAGCATCTGTTCGAGTTGTTTCCAAACCTTGCCGAGCGGCGCCATAACCGTGGCAAGCAGATGTCCGGCGGCGAACAGCAGATGCTCACTATCGCACGTACTATGATGGGTAACCCCAAACTGTTGTTGCTGGACGAACCATCGGAAGGCATTGCGCCGGTCATCGTCGAGCAGATGGCACGGACGCTGCTGGAAATCAAGGCCAAGGGCCTGACGGTTCTTCTGTCCGAGCAGAACCAGCATTTTGCCCGCATCGTGGCTGACCGTGCAATCATCATTGAAGGTGGAGCCGCCGTTTATGACGGTACTTTCGATGATCTGGAAAAGCACCCTGAAATCAGGGATCAGTACCTCAGCGTTTGAGCAGGGTTAAGTCAAAGCGCTGGACGTCGCGCAAAAGCTCAACAAAACCCCCTGCTTGATGCCTGATCACTGCATTGCCCTTTTCAGCCTTTGCCGCTGCCGCATTGCCAACTGCGCCATGCTGGTTCAGATCGCGCATCATCCAGCCGAAACGGTGCGGCCCATAGGCGCGCAGATGGGTCATGGATGAGCGCAGTTCTTCTTGCAGCGAACCGAAGTTTTCAGCCTTGGCCATGGTCACCAGTTCTGGATTGTGTGCCAGCATGATTGATGTTTCAACATCGCCTGCGTGTATGCCGAGCGCTAGTTCGTCCTCGCTGAACAGCCCTGCGGGATAGCCGAACCTGGACCACGATGTTGCAACTGCCAGCACCTCAAGCTCGATGCGCGCTCGCAGGATCAACATGTCCGCTGTCGCTGTGTTGCCGCCGTGTGAACTCACAATGACGAAGCGCCGGACGCCCTGGCCAGCAGCATCTGCAAGAATACTGAACCAGTCCTCGGCAAGCACATGGGGCTCGCGCGAAATCGTGCCCGGCGTTTGCCCATGTTCGGCAGAAGCACCAATTCGCTGTAGCGGGAGAAACGTCACCGCAAGGTCATCAGGCAATCGTGCAATCACGGCGGCAGTCAACGCTTCGGCGATGTCGCAATCAGTAGACGCGGGCAGGTGGGGGCCATGCTGCTCGGTGGCGGCAACTGGTAGCACACAGATCCAGTTACGGGTGTCCGCCCCGGAGACCTGCTCCTGCGTCATGTCATTCCATCGGCGTTCGGGTATCATCGCGCTTTCCTTGCCATCCCCTTACAGTTTTACCGGCTTAAGGGAAAACCACAACGCCGGAAGTGCAAATGAGCCGGGCAGATAGGGCAAGCGAATACATGGGCAAGCGCTCTCGAGTGCTGATGCAAAAAGGCGGCCTCCTGCACCGGAAGCCGCCTCAGCGAGAGATCTTGCGTCACGTGCAGCGCATATGAGGCAAGATTTCCCCGGGCGAGCCGCAAGCGGCCCAGCCGGAGCTCTTGTCTTTCGAGACTACACTAGACAGTCATTAGGCCGAGGAAATCATCCTGGACGAGCTGGCTGGAATTGACACCTTCAAGCAGCAGCGTGCCGTTGTTGAATGCCAGAAGAACACCATCTGCGGTGTCAGTCCATGCAGACTGCAAACCTACCCAGTTGGTCACGCCTGTTTCAGCGCTCAGCCAAATCCGGTCGGTCAAACCCGCACCAGCTGCGAAATCAGTGATAACGTCGTTACCCTGGTTTGCATCTCGGAACCAGAACGTGTCGACACCAGAGCCACCTGTCATGATGTCATTGCCTGCGTCACCGATGATGTTGTCGTTGCCGCCTGCGCCGGACAGTCTGTCATTGCCCGCGCCGCCATACAGACGGTTGTTGAGGTTGTCGCCGGTGATGTCATCGTCAAACGCCGAACCCAGTACGAACTCGATGCTGGTAAAAGTGTCGCCTGCAGCTTCACCAGCAAATCCGCCGGTTGACAGGTTGACGCCTACACCGGCAGTTGCCAGGTCATAGTTGGCCGTGTCAACGCCGGCGCCACCGTTGATCTGGTCAGCGCCTTCGCCACCGATCATCTGGTCGTTGCCGCCAGCACCGTCGAGGATATCATCACCAGCGCCGCCATTGATGCGGTTTACTCCGTTGTCACCAGTGATGGTGTCACCGAAATCAGAACCAAGTACGTGTTCGATGGAGATGTAGGTATCCCCACCGGCACGGTCGCCCCAGCCACCAGTCATCAGGTTAACGCCAACTGCGGAGCCGGAAAACTCGTAGCTGGCAGTGTCTTCGCCCGTTCCGCCATCAAGGATGTCGAAGCCTGCTCCGCCGATCAGGGTATCATTGCCAGCACCGCCCATCAGGTGGTCATTGCCGGTGCTGCCATTGAGGCGGTTGTCTCCGGCATCGCCAGTCAGCACATCGTCAAAGCGCGAGCCAAGTATGTGTTCGAAGCCCGTAAACGTGTCGCCAACTGCATCACCGCCAGAAGCCGTACCGGCTGCGAGATTGACGTTTACAGCCGCGACGGAATCCAGGTAGCTCAGCGTGTCTTCGCCAGCGCCGCCGTCCATGTCGTCAGCGCCTGCACCACCCTGCACCACGTCATCGCCGTTGCCGCCGCGCAGCACGTCATTGCCTGCCAGGCCGCTCAAGCGGTCATTGCCATCTCGGCCTTCAAGAACATTGGCTACACCGTTGCCAGTTAGGTCGTCGTCGTTCTTGCCGCCTATCACGTTTTCAATTAAAATATACTTGTTATTGTAGCGGTCTATACCGGTCGTCAAATTGACGTCGAAGGCAAAATGGTCGACTTCCGAACCGTCGATGACATAGGTGTCTATGCCGGAACCGCCATCAAAGGTGTCACCGTTGCCGAGGTCATATCCGGCAATCAGGGTGTCATTACCCGCGCCACCATACATGGCGTCTTCGCCACGGCCGCCGTCAAGCACGTCGTCGCCGTCGCCGCCTTCGAGAATATCGTTCCCGTTACCGCCATAAAGGTTGTCGTTGCCGTCTTCACCTTGCAGTAGGTCATCTCCGTCAAAACCGAAGAGAAAATCGTTTCCCTTCTTGCCGCGGATTTGGTCGTCGTCATTTGTGCCATACAGCACATCATCCCAGTTGGTACCTTGTATCTTCTTTGGTTTCTTTGCCATTGCGCGCTCCCGTCCCGTCCTTGTTTAAGTCTTGATGTGTTTGTCAGAAGTTGAAGTCAGGTTGGATGTAGGACGAGGCCGCAAAATTTATGCTGCCACCTTCGAAAACATCCACGCGGGAAGGGGCGATGTAGTAGTTGCCGTCATTACCGTAAATGACATCATCAACGCGAGTTCCGAAGAAACGCTCGGTGTTTTCACTGGCAATGTAGTTTGGCATGACTCTCTCCCGTGTCTGCTCATTTGCTGGTGGGCAATGTAATCGGAAGAAGTAACCGGGCAGGTTAACACAGTCCTTTCCGAGCAGTATTTTGGCGAGTGTGGTTGCATCGCTATTTATCTGGTTCGAAAAATCGTCTGCGAATTTGCCTAAACTTTTTGGCTAAATATGTTGACCCACGTTTTCTGCGGGTTTCACGGTGCCGTCTTCCGTTCAACTGCCCCCTATTGAAATCTCAGATTTTGTTCAACTTTGTCGATATCTGTGAGGGTGCCTTCTATGCCGCGCAGTTCTGCCGTCAGTTTGATCACGTCAATCTGCGCACGGTACTTGGATTGGTTAAGCTCTATCTCGTAACCACGGCTGAACTTGCGCGCGTTTGCGCGTGCTTCGGCAATGGCCGCTACAATGCGTTCACGTTGCACCACAAGGCCTCGCCGGGCGCGAACCAGCGCATCAGCCATCTCCGCAGTGCGCCACAGTGCACCGTGGCCGGTCTCGCTCAACGCCTCTACCCGGGCTTCCTCGGCAATGCGTTCATACTTGCTTCTGTTCGGGCTGAGTGCGCCGAGCTTGTAGGACACCGTAACCTGCGCATATGCTGAATCGCTGTCGAAGAAATCGTTGCTTTCCCTGCCATCGATGGTGCTGCGGTAACCACCGTTGATGCCGGCGGACAGCTTGACCGAGACGGCATCCAGAGTGCGCGACATGCGGTCAATCTGGGCCAGCTCACGTTCGGCCTCTGAAAGTTGTACATCAAGCCCGCGCACATCACCGGCACGCAGCAATCCCACGGTTTCACGCCGGTGCGCCTCGGCGCGTGCATGATGTTCGAGGGACCTTACGGTTTCGATGTACTGGTTCATGCCGGCAGCCAGTTGCGCTGTCATTTCACCGTTTTCAACATGCAGCCTGATGCGGTTGGAAATGGCCTTCAGTTCCGGCGATGCAGAACTCAGATAATCGGCTTTCGCAAGGTTGCCTGCGTAAGTCAGGCTTTGCGGCGTGATAAACAGCATCCGCGAGATGCGTCCGGATGCGTCGAACCTGGCGCACTGGGCTTGAGCCGCACGCTTTTCGAGTTTGGCGCGGGCAATGTCCACTACATCGTAAGATATCTTGGCGCTGGAATTGGTCTTGTCATCAACGGTGGCAGAAATCGTGGGTGCCAGCAGCATGGCGTTTTTGGCCTCTGCGTTGGCATCCAGATAGCGGCACCAGGCAGACGTCTTGGGTGTTGGCGCCGCAATAGGTGCATCAGACGATGCTGCCTCGACAATTGCAGGCCTGAATTCGCCGTTGACACTGGTCGTCGTGATTGCCGCTTTGGACGCCGCGTTGCTTGCGGACGTCTGCTTGCCTCGTGTGGGTATTGCTGGCTTGGGTCGCGGAATGACCATTGCCCTGCTGCTTGCGGCAACCTGCTTGCCTGCCACATCACTCGCCACAGCACCTGTGACGCTGGCTGTCACAAGCTCAGCGTCTGCCACCTCGGCAGTGATCACCGCCGGTCTTATGGACACGATACCTGGTTCGCTGCGCAGTTCGCTTTGCGGCATGACTTGCAGTTGTTGGCCGGCATCGCTTGTCAAGGCAGGTGGCATTGCAAGCAGCGAAGGCTTTGCATCCTTGCCTGTGCAACCTGCAAGCATGAGACCGCTCAAGGCGGTGCACAGCATGATGCGCGTCTTAGAAGAACAGTGGTGGACGGCCAGCATGGAGCAGTTCCTCTTTTGCATCGTTCTTGTCGTTCAGCACGGCTTCAACGAAGACGCCGCGCAATTGCTTGCCAAACAGCGGGTGGACGGCATTGCTCTCCCCCGGGATGGTCTGGCCGGTAACACCAACTTTCTTGCACAGCGCAACGATGACGGCGCATCTGTACAGCGGCTCGCCGCCAGGATAGTTGTCTGAATTCTCGTAAGGCACGAACACAACGGTCACGGGTGTTGTGATGGCGCGGCCAACCGGCGTCGCCAGCATCGAGTTGATGTTGCTGGTAACCACGTCAAGGCTGTCCTTGTGGTGGTTCACTTCGGCGAATTTGTTGGCAATGATCTTGTCTGCCTGCGAGATCAAATTGTGATCTGCAATGACCTCGCGTGCCAGGTACACCAGGTCAGAACCGGCAGCGCTGAGCGTACGAATTTCTGGCTGGTCAATCTGGCTGCGCAACGAATTCAGAAACTCCACGCGGGTGTTGATCCTGTCCTCTTCGATCTCCTTGATGGCAAGTTCATTGGACACCACGGCCATGCGGTGCAGTGATTCCAGAATGGCCAGCGTGCCAGCCTCGAGCGATTTCTTTGTGATCGTGCGGTTGGCATATGCCTTTTCAAGATTTCGCGCGAACGTGCCCCTTCCATTTGCGTTGCGGAAATCAGCGATGATCTGCTTGAGCCTGAGAATGTGATCGCGGGTTTCGCGCAGAAGCTTGCTCTGGCTGTGCAATTCGACATCGATGGTTCGCTTGGAGATTTCCAGCCGCAGTTTGGCATCGCGCTTGTCGCGTTCGGCTATCGTAAGTGCGGATTGTGCGGCCTCCAGTGCTTGCGACACCTGATTTTGCCGCACTTTCATTTCGCCAAGGTCTTTCTCCGCCCGCACTACCAGCGCGTGGCCGCTGGACAGTTCGATTGGCATCGACCAGCCCGATGAGGTGAGGAAGAAGACGATGATGGTGCCATAGCACAAGAACAATGCGAATAATGACGCGAGGATCGCCATGGCCAGTTTCTTGTAGGCAAAGCTGGCCAGGGGCAGGAAGCGTTGCCACATGGTTGGCGCGGCGCGCTTTTCATGGCGTGTGAAGAATGCCTTGAACCTTGCTGCAAAGCGCTTGTCCAGGATGCCGTCGCCTGACAGTGACTTTTCAGGCGATCCGGTGCCGTTCTGTCTGGCCTTGGGCTTCGGTGCAGCTGTTGCTGTTCCAGGTGCCGGTGCGGCGTTTGATTTGTCGCGAACAGAGTTGCCCTGATCTTCTGACTGGTTGTGCTTTGCAGTGATCGTTTCAGCATAGTCGAACACTGCCGCAATGATTTGTGCAGGCGCTGCCGGTGTGCGCACGACCTGGTGTACACCACGGATGGCTTCTATCTCGGCACGGCTCTTCGGCGGTGCAAGCACGATAAGATGCTTGATCTTGTTGGCGGCCGCCAGCAGCACCAGTTTCAACCCGCGGCTTTCCGTCGGCAGAGACTGATCGACAACTGCACATTCAACATAGTGATCTTCGATGAACAACAGCAGATCATCGATGGAGCGCATGTGCCGGGCATGTACAGGGCCATCCTCGGCCATGATGGCTTCAGATACATCTGCCATGGCCGAGCCGACGAATATCGTCTCAATGGCTGAGAGTGACTGGTTGGATTTGTGCTGTCGGGTCATTTCGCCACCACTTTCGCAGTGCTGCTGACCGTTTCTGCCGGTGCAGGAGAACCCTTGTGACCACGCGTCTCCCATGAAGACGTGCCGAGGCTGAACAGCGCCAGTGGCGTCATGGTGAGGTAGACCACCGGAAAGACCGCTGCCATGGCCAGGAACCAAATGCCGTTGGTTTGCGCAAAGGCGGGCAGGTCATATTTGTTGATCTCATAGGCGAACGCAAAGATGGTAACCACGAACGCGTGGAACATGATCGGTATCATGAAGTCTGCTTCAAGCATCTTCGTCAGAAGGAATACCGGGTAGAAAAACAGCAGCGTGCCCAGTGACAGGTAGTGCACCAAAACCACCGGATTGAACTTGTGCAGGTTCGGAATGGCAGTGATCAGGTCGATCATGTTGGACCGGCGCCAGCGCAATTGCTGGTTCAGATACCCCGGCATGGCCGGTGGAGCTTTGGTGTAGCAACGTGCGTTGAAGCACAGCCGGGTGCGGAAACCCGCTTCAACCAGCTTGCGCGTCAGAAAACGGTCTTCGCCGTACTTCACCTCGTCACCCAGGAAGGTGCGGTTTCCAAGCTGGCTGTCGACGGCCAGCAATGCTTCGCGTTTGTACAGCGTGAGGCAACCCGACAGGCACATCACATGGTCATATGCGTTCTCCAGGTTTTTCAGGAACTGATAGCCAACCCAGTACTTCACCGCCTGCATGCGCGTCAGCCACGTCTCGTTGGCATTGGACACGAACACGCACCCGCCAACCGCATCAGCACCGGAGGCATACATGTGGTTGACCAGGTTGCGCACCACATTCGGTTCGACGATGACATCGGAGTCCACGGACATTACCAGGTCACTCTTTATATCGAGAACCGCCTGTTTGATGCCCAGACGCTTGCCCATGTTCTGCGGGTTTTGGCGCAGTTGCATCCACGGGTAGCGCTTGGTGGCCTGCTCAAGGTACTTCATCGTATGATCAGTTGAGCAATCATCAATGAACACGACAGACAGCTTGTCACGAGGATAGTCGATGGCAGCGAATGAGGCGGCGGTCTTGAGCACCGAGGCGCCCTCACAAAATACCGGCACCACAATGGACACACTCGGCAGGCTGGCCGGCGCAACGCCGTAGCCTTTCTCCGTGCGTTTGTCGCCTGTGCGCAGCAATGATCCGAAAACATATCTGTTCACGAATACGATCAGCACAAGCAGGCCGAACATCCATTCCAATAGCGATATTAAGTGCATGTCTCGCCGTCCCCAAGGCACCCAAATCTGCTCGGGTGTCGTCAGTTACCTTGTCCCATAAGGTAGCGACCAGACTCGCCTGAATCATTTTCGATAAAGTAAATTCAAATTTGAATGGAAGTATTTACCCATTCAATCAAGTTTTATACTTTATTTTTTAATAATATTCGTGGTTAATGAAGAATAAATATGAAAAAAACCGTTCCAAATCAACTGCTTGTGAATCCGGGAAACTGCGATGCCTCACCGACGCATCGTCGGACAGATTCGCTAACACGCAGGTTTTTTAAACTTTTTACGTGGGTTGCTCTCGTTGTACAACCTAGGCTGGCGGTGGTGCGCAAGTGTAGTTTCGCCGTCTCTCGCGGTGCTGTCGCGTGAGCTACCAGGTGCGGGCTATGCCTACCCATGCGCTATACGCCCAGCAATCTCTCGAAGGATCTGCAAAGCCCGGCACCACAAGGCGTGCGAGTTCACAATCCGGCGGGCGCCGGTTCATAATCTTGTAGAACCGTCCGTTGGAACGGTACAGGTACTGGTAGTCGGGGCTGCTTGACTTGCGCCAGTCTCGTGGCAGCGCCGCAACGTATTTCGGCGTCAGTCCATCAATCCAGTTCTCTGTAGATTGCCCCCATTTTGAATGTAGCCCGTCCCAGTTTCGGCCATTGTTGCTCGACTTCGGATACTCGCCATGCTCATCGCGGTAGGCATGCAGAGCGGTCTGGAGTTGTTCTATTTCCTCCAGCGCCACTTCAAAGGGCGCACGCATGACCTTGCGTGTCCGTCTGATGGGCAATTCGCTTTCAACCGTATGGGCCATGACGGAATACGCAAAACCCAGATGCTCCTGATGCAGGCACTTGGCCAGTCTGATGGATCTGTCAAGCGCGCCCCAGGCATTCACATGATAAACCGTGTCGGAAAAAAATTCTGGAGGCAGGAACATGCCTGCCGGATCACAGATCATCTTCAACCCGGTCTGGTTCAATGCAGACTGGAATTGCCTGTACTCTTCAATCAGGTTGGGGTCATGTCTGGAATGCGATTTGATATCGGCCATTGCAGGCCAGGTAATCAATAGTGTTGCGCCCTGCGCCTCTATCGAACGCTTCAGCTTGAGCAGGTTGTTGACAGCCCGGCTCGGACCCGCTGCAGAAACGGGTAACATGGAATAAGGCCGTTTTTCGCCGTTGAAAGCCTTTTTCACGTCCTTGTTGACAGACAGCGGCACCACGAAGAAGCCGTGCTCATCAGCAAGCGAGACATGAAGCGGCTTTATCTTGTGCATGATGTATGGCGTCTTGATGCCGTCATTGCCAGGTTCAGCCAGTCCGCTCAGGTCCCGGCGCTCACCTGTCAGCTTTCCCCACGCCAGTTTTGCGTAAATCTCTGCCGGTGTTTCGAGGTTGCTGACAAAACGTTCAACCGGGGTCTCGTAATTGAAGAACCGTTGCAGCCACAGGAGGTTTTGCTCCTGATGGAAGCTGGTGCTGGACGTGCGCCGGTATGTCGGGTGCTCAAGTGTTGCAATAACGACATCGCCATTGCGTAGTTTGCCACGCAACCGCTGCTCATGGAACGGCAGGTCAAACCCGAGGTGAACCGACAGGTTGACCACATCATAGTCGGAGTATTTTTCCAGGTAGTTGCCGTCGAAGCCATACAGGCCATTGGATCCGCCAACGAATATCAGCCGCTTCTTGTCGGTTTGCTTGTCAAGCAACCGGTCCTGATAGGTCAGCACCTTGGCAACCCAGTACGAACCTGCGACGGGATTGTCCTTGAGCAGGTTGGGTGCAAAAAACACCGCTGCTGCTGCGGCGCATATGCCTGAAATGAACCCGGTAAGACGGAGCATGTTGGCAAGCCTCTCCCGCAACTAGAACTGGAAATAGATGAATTCGGATGGTGCAGAAGCTTCCGACATCCGTTTTACCGCAATCATGAACGCAAAACCGGCGGCAAACTGCGAGGCGGTAACCACGATGGAGCGTTGATGCTCCTTGCAGAACCGGTCAATAACCCACGAGTTTGGCAGCATGGTCACGGCGAAGGTCAGGCCGGCCAGTGCGATCCACAGATTCGGCTGGTAGATCGCATGCGTCATTGCCTTTATGTCCAGCAGAGCCGATGGGTTCCACATGGCCGAATATATCGCCCACGCCACATCAAATGTTTCAGCGCGAAACACCACCCATAAATTGGCCACAAGCACGAAAGTCAGGAACCAGCCCGCAGCCGCCGGCATTCTATAACCCGCCTTCGACCAGGCTCTGTTGAGCGCCAGCGCCACACCGTGCGCCGTTCCCCAAACGACAAATGTCCAGCCTGCGCCGTGCCACAGCCCGCCGAGAAACATGGTTGCCAGCAATGCAGCATAGGCCCGCATTTCGCCATTTTTTGAGCCGCCCAGCGGAATGTAGAGGTAATCTCGCAGCCAGCGCGACAGCGTCATGTGCCAGCGCCGCCAGAAATCCTGGATGCTCACGGCCTGATATGGCGAATTGAAGTTCTGTGGCAGTTGCAGCCCGAACATCAGGCCAAGCCCGATGGCCATGTCGGAATAGCCGGAAAAATCGAAATATAGCTGGAACGTGTACAGCAATGTCAGCGCCCAGGCGTCAAGCGTGGACAGTGCGGCCGGGTCGTTGAAACCAAGTGCCACATAGGCCGACAGAGTGTCGGCAACCAGCACCTTTTTCGCCAGGCCAATGCCGAAAAGCAAACATCCGCGGACGAAGTTATCCTTCAGAGTCAGTTTTTGTGACAATTGATAGAGAAATTCGTCGTGCCGCACGATGGGGCCGGCAATCAGCTGCGGGAAGAACGACACATAAGCTATGTAGTGCAGAAACGGCACCGTTTCAGCTTCCCGTTCTTTCGCGCTGTCCACCAGGAACGAGACTTGCTGGAAGGTGAAGAAGCTGATGCCCAATGGCAGCACTATATTCTCTACATATGCCTGGAATTGCGTCAGCTGAGCGACATCCGAAACGAAGAAATCGGCATACTTGAACACCGCGATGAGCGCCAGGTTTCCAATAATTCCGGCTTTCAGAATGGCGGCCTTGCCGTGCCGTCTTATCAGCAGATAGCAAATGTAATTGAGCGCAATGGAGCCTGCGAAAAGAAAGGCATACTGCCATTTCCAGTATGCGTAAAAGCCCATGGAAGCGGCGCACAAAATAGCGATTGAGGCAGTGGGCGACACCAGCCGCACCAGCCAGAACGCGCAAAACACTGTTGGCAGAAAATAGAATATGAAGTCAGCTGAGCTGAAAATCATGGCCGCCTTGAACCTCTGCCCTGTTGCCGCTGCGTCACATCGCCAGCAGCACAACATCCCGCAAAGCACTATCTGCCGATGGCGTTAAAATTGAGATAATCCGGGTAAAAGTCCGCTAGGTGGCTCTGCATTTGGCGCCCTTGTCGGCATTGCGTCGCAGGAATTTCTAAAATACACTGATTTCAGACAGGAATTACAAAGTTTGCATAAATATGCAGGATTTTGCAGAAGCGTTTGTGTTGGCATTTGGCCTTGTGATCTCGCTGGACGGTGATCTGATGGAGATCATTGCTTTGTCGTTGCGTGTCAGCATGTCCTCGGTGCTGGTCGCAGGGTTGATTGGCCTGCCGCTGGGGGCATTCTTGGCGACAGCCAGGTTTCGCGGGCGTGGTGTGGTCATTGTAGTGCTCAATGCCATGATGGGGCTGCCTCCGGTTGTTGTAGGTCTGCTGGTCTACATGGCGCTGTCCAATGCCGGTCCGCTCGGGTTCTTCCAGTTGCTGTACACCCCGTCGGCAATGATCATTGCCCAAACCATCCTGATAACCCCGATCGTGGCAGCGCTGACCCGCCAGATCATTGAGCATCTGAACGCTGAATATGCTGAGCAATTTGCCTCATTGTCAGTGCCCTGGAACATACGTATCGCAACCCTCATCACTGACGCCCGCTTTGCCTTGCTTACGGTGTTGCTGGCAGGTTTTGGCCGTGCCATTGCCGAGGTTGGCGCTGTCATAATCGTCGGCGGCAACATTGCCCACCTTACGCGGGTCATGACCACGGCAATCGCGCTGGAAACCTCGAAAGGCGATCTGGCGCTTGCTCTGGCGCTCGGAATTGTGCTGCTGACGCTGGCCCTCATCGTCAACGGTGCGGTTATGAGTCTGCGCATGCGCGATGAGGCCACAGTCCATGCTTGATCGGGCGCGTACATTGGCGAACCAACAGCTACCCCTGTGTGTGAAGGGGGTCGGATTTCGAGCTGGCGGCAAGCCACTTATCAATCACCTTGATCTTGAGATTGCATCAAGTGGCGTGACCGCCATCATGGGGCCAAACGGTGCGGGCAAGAGCGTGCTTGTGCGGCTGTTGCATGGCCTGCTTGTGCCGGATGCCGGTTCCATCACCTGGAATGGCCAGCTCAATGGAGTTGTCACCCGCAAGCACCAGGCGATGGTCTTTCAGAAGCCGGTGCTGCTGCGCCGCTCGCTTGCTGCCAATATCGATTTCGTACTGAAACTGAAACAGGGTGCCAACACTTCCCGTCGCGATGCATTGCTGGCGCAGGCAAACCTTGCGGACAAGGCAGGTCAACCAGCTCGCTCTTTGTCCGGCGGTGAGCAGCAGCGACTCGCGCTTGTACGCGCCCTGGCGGCAAACCCGCAGGTGCTGTTTCTGGACGAGCCAACCGCAAGCCTGGATCCGGCCTCCACTGAAGCCATCGAAACCATCATTTCAGACACTGCGGCGCGCGGCGTGAAGATCGTGCTCGTGACCCATGACGCAGGCCAGGCCCGCCGTCTCGCCGATGATGTTGTCTTTGTTCATCATGGCAAGGTGCTTGAACACACTAACAAGCAGAAGTTCTTCAACAATCCTTCCACCAGTGCCGCCCGCGACTACCTCGCCGGCCGCATCGTCAATTAGCAAAGGCGCCAGCGAATGAAACTGACAGGCAAGGCAACCGTTGCAAGCACGGCATTCGCGATCCTGTTTGCTGCGATTGGCTCAGCCCACGCGGAAGGCAAATCGATTATCGTTCAGTCCACGACATCGACCCAGAACTCAGGATTGTTCGATTACATCATGCCAATGTTCGAAACGGCTAGCGGTATCAAGGCCAACGTCGTTGCCGTTGGCACTGGTCAGGCCATCAAGAACGCCCAGAACTGCGACGGTGATGTGCTGTTTGTGCACGCCAAGCCAGCCGAGGAGAAGTTTGTCGCAGAAGGTTACGGCGTCAAGCGCTATGACGTTATGTACAATGACTTTGTGATCGTAGGACCCGCCGCCGATCCGGCGGGCGTTGCTGGCAGCAGCGATGCGGCAGCATCTCTCAGGAAGATTGCAGATGCCAAAGTCCCCTTTGTTTCACGTGGTGATGATTCCGGTACCCACAAGGCAGAATTGAAACTCTGGCAGGCAGCGGGTGTGGACGCCAAGGCCGCCAGCGGAGACTGGTACCGCGAGACCGGGTCAGGCATGGGTGCAACCCTGAACACCAGTGTTGGCATGAATGCCTACACAATGTCCGACCGGGCCACCTGGATATCGTTCAAGAACAAGCGCGACTTCAAAATTGCCGTCGAAGGCGACAAGGATATGTTCAATCAGTATGGCATCATGGCTGTAAACCCGCAGAAATGCCCCAATGTGAAGACAAAAGAAGCGCAAGCGCTCGTAGATTGGGTGCTGAGCGCGGAAGGACAATTGGCCATCAAATCGTACAAGGTCGATGGTCAGCAGCTGTTCTTCCCGAACGCCAGCCAGCCTGGCGGGTCCTGAAGTAACCGGTCAAGGCGCGTTGTAGTGAACCGTGAACTGGCCGGTGATGTCGTAGCCGGTCAGTGCTGCGGCACGCTCTGCAAAGGTGTCTGACCTGCAAAAACTGATCAGCATCTGAAACGATTTGTCGAACCACGCTTTGCGATCCACCACCAGGTCAAAGCGTTCAGTTGCCACAGCAACGAAATTGAGCCGATGTTGCGACGCGACACTCGCAAGTCCAAATGCCACATCTGCTTTACCTTCCTGTACCATAACAGCTGCATCGCTTTCGCTTCGTGCAGGTCCGATCCACTGAAGTTCTGCTTCGCCCAAATTGACTTGCTTTAGCAACTGCAACAGCAAAACCTGGCTGCCGGCTTCGGCCTGCCGGGCAACGGTCTTGTGTCCGGCAATGTCTTTCAGTGATGTGAATGTGTGCCCGTCATCAGCTGCTGTCATCAGTCCTCGCGTGCGCCTTGCCCATTCCACCAACACCAGCGATTCACCAGGCAAGGCGCGTTTTACAGCTTCAACATTCCATCCCTTGGCTGTTGCATCTGTCACATGAACGCCCGCTGCAATTCCTTCACCGGCGGCAAACTTTTCCAGCCCGTCGAGCGAGCTGTCGAAGTACCCCGCCATGCCACAGCGGCTTTCACGCATGGCCCATTCCAGCAGCGGGTCATGGCTGCCCAGCATCACGTTTGGCCGCGGGTTGGTGTGAGTTGCAGCTGGGCCCGAAGAATTTGACGCCAGCCATGCGTACACCTGCTCGCGCGGAAACAGCAGCTTACCCATCGCCCGCGAACACGGTACCTCACCCGATGCCGCCAGCTCATATACCTTGCGTTCTTTTATGCGCAAAAGATCGGCCAGCTCCCTGGTCGTCAGATATCGCGGATCTGCAGCGGACAAATTCGCCTCCCGGGTTTTCGTCGCCGAAAACCTGCATGATCAGCACGGCGCTGGCAAGGCCACTATTGCTCGCCCCCTGGCGGCGGATGCCGCCATTGCTCTATTCGGGCATCTTCGCAGTTATCTGGATGGAGCTGTACCACTCAGCGAGATTGGTGATTTCATCGTCCGTGAGTGATTTTGCAACAACCGACATCATCTCGTTTTCCCGCTTGCCGGATCGGAATGCATTGAGCTGGGTCTCAAGATAGATCTGGCTTTCGCCCGCCAGATGCGGTGCGACCGGAATCTTCGCTATGCCATCAATGCCGTGGCAGGTCTGGCACTTCTTCTTCGCCAGGTCTTTTCCTGCTGCAGAATCAGCCAATGCCTGGGTATGGATGGAAACAGTTGCAAACACAGCCAGCATCAAGGCTGCCAGCGAACACTTGTTCATGGCCTTTGGTTTCTCCTGATTGGATGGAAGTCCTGCCGCACCCGGCATCAAGACCAGGTGCGGCAGGGATCTTTGTTGCAGTTCTATTCTCCGTACGAGATGCGATAGATGGCGCCAGCCAGATCGTCCGACACCAGGATGGAGCCGTCGCGCAACTGAGCAATATCTACCGGCCGGCCCAGGTATTCGCCATTGCCGTCAAGCCAGCCTTCTGCAAACACCTCTGTCGCACCAGCGCTGCCATCTTCGTTCACTGCAGTGAACATCACACGGGCACCCACCGGGTTGGTACGGTTCCACGAGCCGTGCTGGGCAGAAAACACGCCGCCCTTGTACTTTGACGGGAACTGGCTGCCGGAATAGAACGTCATGCCAAGGTCAGCAGCGTGTGCATCCATTTCCACGGCAGGGTTCACCACATCGGCAGGAACTTCTTCGTCCTTGTATTCATTGGTGCGTGTTGTTCCGCCGCCATACCAGGGAAAGCCGAAGTTCTGACCGGCTGCGGTTTGGCGGTTCAGTTCGCCAGACGGGATTTCGTCACCCATTCCGTCAACCTGGTTGTCGGTAAACCAGAGGTCGCCATTGGCGGGGTTGAAGTCCATACCCACCGAATTGCGCACCCCAGAGGTAAACACGGCGCGTTCCTTGCCGTCAGTGCCTACGCGAATGATGCCACCGATGCCCCATTGGTTGTACAGTTCTCTCTTTTCCTTTGCCGGCACGTTGAAGGGTTGGCCGAGAGTGATATACAATTTTCCGTCAGCGCCGATGCGGCAGACGCGGGCTGTATGGTTGTAACTAACCTCAGATGGAGGAATGAGCTCGCCTTCCTTCACTACGTTGAACGCTGCCACGTCAGGGCTTTCGTAAAAGAACTCGGCGGCAGGATAAACCAGCACCCGGTTCTGTTCGGCAATATAGAGAAAGCCGTCAGGCGAGAAACAAGGTCCATTTGGTATCTTCATTGCCAGCGACGGGGCGAAATCCTTGACCTCGTCTGCAACCCGGTCCTTGTTGCGGTCAGTTACGGACCAGACCTTGGTTTTGCGGGTACCCACGAAGGTGACAATGCCTTGTGGTCCGACTGCCATGTGCCGGGCGTCCGGCACAAGTGCGTAGAGCGAAATCTTGAACCCTGCCGGCAGCTTGATCTTTTCCAGCGTCTTTTTCACCGCATCCGCGTTCGGGCCGGTTTGATCAATGAAGGTGAAACTCGTGGTCCCTGTGGTCTGGAAATTGCTGAGTTTTTCCAGATTGCTTGTATCCTGGGCAAGTGCGATTGAGCTCGTGCAGGCAAGCAGCATTGCACTGATGGCTGATAGTCTCATTTTCAGTTCCTCCTAAACAATTGTTTTATTTGCTTTTTTTATCAGTCCGTCCCATGGATACGTCAACAATTCCCATGGCTAGCGCCTGTTGAAATGTCCGATCGTACCTTTCCCATAGTGCCGCTTATCCACGGCGGAAACTATCTACATTCCGCATCGTGGCCTAATTGTGGTTGCACTTGTCAGCCCTGCGTTGCATCGCCCTGGTTGGCGTGCGTGAAGCTTCGTTGTTGCTGCAGGATTGACTGTCCAGGCAGCTATAAAGGGAGGAATTTATGCGCAGGCACTACTGAAAGGCGTACAAACACGGAGTTCGCCATTCGGAAATGAATTGCCGGCAAGGTTGATGGTGCCAGGGCCGGAATCGAAGTTGTGATATAAGTAATTGATAATTATGATATATTCAAGTTATTGAATGTATATATACCCACCCACATACCCCACACAGCTTTTGGTTGAATCTGTCTGTGGTTCGGTTCCGAAACACCACTCTGGATTGAAAAAACAGTTGCAAATATAGCATCGCATATGTGGATTATTGTCAAGCAGACGCCTCATTCGTCAGGGTAGCGAGGCAGGTTGCTTCTGCTAGAATTAGCACATGACAACGAACGAATGAACCGTTGACGATTGTAAGTTGATACCTCCGGAGTGTGAGTTGGTTTAGAAACTGATGACCAAACCAAAGCGCGCACGACTTGGGCAACTATGGATCATGAACTAAGTTTCTGAAGCTCCTCTCCATGACAAATACTTGCATGTGTCGCGGCACCTTCGCTTCTTGAATTACCTGCTCAATGTGCAGCGCTTCTCGGGTTGATCAAATCCAAGTGTGTCGAACGTGCTGGTCTGGTGCAGAAAACCGTCAAATGGCGCCGTGCCGACAACTGCATTATGTGTGTGCAACAAGATTGCCTGCCGCAGCTGCTGGTCCCAGGGTCGGTAGCTCCCAGCGCCAACTTTATACAAATCGACACTAAACTCGACCGACCGCAAAGCTTGGGCTAAATGTGAAGGCGTCGTTGATCCGGTCTTGATTGCGGCTTCGACAACAGACTTTATCGCGGCCCATGCGGCCCAGCTTTCGGCAGACGGATTTCGCTTAGCAATCTTGCGAATTCGTTGGTTCAATTGTGGCGCACCATTGCGCTCCCAGGTCCAGTGCCACGATGATGCGATCAGTCCTTCTGTTCCAACAACCGGTCGTGGAAGGTAAGTGCTATATGCGAGATATCGTCCGAACTCGCCTTCGTCATCGGCAAGGAAAATTACATCATAATCTGCCCCTCCGGTTAGCAGGCGAGGTTCGTTCTTTTCCCGCTGGCGCGGATCGTTGCTATTAATGAACTGACGCTCATCAACAACGGTGAGGCCAAATTTCTTGGCTGATGCCAGGAAGGTAGATCCGGTCGATTTGTCTCTTCCCAAATCTGAAGTCAGCACTAGAACTTTTCGCCAGTTCATAAAGACCAGATATTGAGCCATCGCGTCGGTGAGCATGGATGCGCTGGCGATGGTGTGGAATACTGCTGCGGAACATTTCTCTGCACGCAATTCATCTTCGCTATGGCGTACGTTGAGCATCATGACATTCTCGTTGTCCGCGAATTTTGCGCTCAGAAGTTCAACATCGGCAAGGGGCAGATCTAGGATGAAAATACTGTTGGGGTTGAGGTCGATGGCTTTTGCAATTGCTTCGGTTGCATCGGCATCCTGCATGAGCGTTTGTTCCTCAAGTTCAAATGTGATTCTGGCAGCGCGGCCAGGTATCTTTGCCTCCTTTATTGCAGCACGTGCTCCAGCGATAGGAGGATATTTTTCTTTTAATTTCAATCCTGTATATGATTTTTGAAGCTCATAGGCAGGGTCATTGATGCGCGACATGTAGACAAAGTTCACAGTAGTTTGGGCCCAGGCAAATCCTGTCAACAGAAATAGGCTGGCCAGTATAAAAAACAGCCTATTGATCATCGACAAGGATGCCATATGGGATAAGTCCAACTGGTGTTGATCGGATGGCTCGCCGGGTGCCGGTATCCACGATGGTAATATCATCGGACAGGCCGTTGGCAACATAAAGGCGGCTGTCGTCACTGTTAAGTGCCAGTCCCCAGGGCCGCTTTCCAACGAGTATATATTCAAGGATTTTCCGGCTGCGCACATCGACCACTGCGACATGATTGGCTCGCCCCAGCGCAACGTAAGCCGTTTTGCCATCTTGCGTCATGATTACGTCAACAGGCGTTACCTGTTCTTTGCGGAATCCGGTAGGCTGGAAATGAATGTCGCCAGTGATCGTAAGTGTGGCTACATCAATGATGTCAACCATTCCTGCAAGTTCAGCGGATACCCAGATCTCCTTGCCGTCTGGTGACAGGGCAAACCGCCGCGGACGCTGGTTGACCTGAATATCCTTGACCACTTCACCT
The DNA here is from genome assembly GCA_963787895.1 of uncultured Alphaproteobacteria bacterium. GTDB lineage: Bacteria > Pseudomonadota > Alphaproteobacteria > Rhizobiales > Aestuariivirgaceae > Anderseniella. The sequence continues at coordinate 750,593 of CAWBEX010000008.1, forward strand.
TTCTCAACGTCGATCACGTGAACCAGATTGGCGGCCTCGGAAGTGACAAATACCAGTTTTCCGTCAGGTGTAACCTGCACGCCTTCCGGTTCCTCACCGGTATCGTAGCTACCCAGTAACTCTCCAGTTTGAATGTCATAAACACTAGCTGTGGAATCTTCCTCATTGGACACAAACAGGCGCCTGCCGTCGGGATGCAGATCGAACGTCTCCGGCTCTTCTACATTTCGAATGCGACGTAACAACTCCAGTGTTTTGGTGTCGTAGATTGCAATCTGGTTGTCGTCTGCACAGGCTACGAAAAACTCTTTTCGAGCAGGTCCAAACATCACCCCACGTGGGCGTGCGCATGTGGCGCGTGTACCTGTTACATTGCCATCAGCATCAAGCAAGGTGATGGTGCTGTCTTTTTCGTTTGTCACAATGAGGCGGGTTGCTGCGGCGCACACCGCAAATTCACACATAATCACCCCAAATATCCACAAAACGCGCAAACACAAATGCAAAATATTCACACTTCCTAATTTGTAGTATTCAGATATTACATTGATGTTTTCACGCCGTGAGAATTGCTGCGTTGCAGCATGAATACTATCTTTACTTTGCTTGCCCGCCTTCATAAAGTCAACAGCGCGATGCACTGGAGGCAAGAGCGAATGGCACTATTCGTCGGCGTTCCCTGTCACACCCGCTGAACAAAAAAACCAGAGTAGTGGAGGATCAAAGGCATGAAATTGAGAAAAACTTTGTACACAGGCGCTGCGGCACTCTCGCTGGCTGCGGCTATGGTCATTCCTGCAACGGCAGAGGAAATTCAGCGCGGCACGCTGTACGGTGACATGTCAATCGTCGATCAGTCGATGCTGTCCAGAGCCGACAGCGACGGGAACAACTTCCTGCACACCAACGGCAACTACAGCCAGACCCGCTATTACCCTAATAAGCAGATCAACACATCCAACGTTTCCAAGCTGCGGCCTGCCTGGATATTCCAGACCGAAGTGGTGGAAAGTCTCGAGACTTCACCAATCGTCGTAAATGGTGTGATGTTTGTTACCACCTCATTCAATCACGTCTACGCACTGGACGCAGCTAGCGGCCAACAGATCTGGCACTACAAGCACAAGATGGGCCCTGTGACGACCTACTGTTGCGGGCCGAACAACCGCGGCGTTGCGGTTTCAGGTGACCGCGTGTTCATGGGTACGCTTGATGCCAAGATGGTGGCGCTCAACTCAAAAACTGGCAAGGTTTTGTGGGAGACTCAGATCGCGGATCCTGAGCTTGGATACAGTGAGACCATGGCCCCAACAGTAGTCGGTAACAAGGTGCTGATCGGCACTAACGGTGGGGAGTATGGTATTCGGGGCTTCGTAAAGGCGTTTGACACACAGACGGGCAAGGAGATTTGGCACTTCGACACAATTCCGGAAAACTCGGTCGGCGTCTGGGCAACACATGATGCAACAGGCCGGGACATGCTTCGTGATATCGAGGCTGAGAAAGCGGCACTCAAGAAGATGGGCGATCCATACAAAACACTCGGCGGTGGCGTATGGCAGAACCCAGCTGTGGATCTTGAAACCAAGACGAGTTTACTTCGTCGTTGGAAACCCGTCACCGGATCTGGACGGCAGTTTGCGCCCCGGTGACAACCTCTACACGGACTCACTGGTTGCTGTTGATTTGGAAACTGGCGAATATGTCTGCCACTTCCAGTACATCGCGCACGATGTATGGGATCTCGATGCTGTCAGTCCGCCAGATCCTCACAAAGGTGAAAGACAACGATGGCAACATGGTCAATGGTGTGCTGCATGGCGGCAAGACTGGTCATGTCTATGCCCACAAGGCAGATGATTGCAGCCTGATACGTTTCTCAGAGGCCATGGTTCCCCAAGAAAATATGTGGGTGCTTCCGACTAAGGAAGGTGCGCGCATGCTGCCGGGTGCTAACGGTGGTGTTGAATGGTCGCCGATGGCGATTGATGCAAATCTTGGATTGACCTATGCGATCAACCTGCATCAGCCGATGACATACCATGTGGAAAGCTCGCCGTATCCAGAAGGTAAACTCTGGCTTGGAGGCGCATTTAAAGTTATCCCAACAGAAGAGCAGTGGGGCAACATCACCGCAGTTGACTACCATACTGGCAAAATTCGTTGGCAGGTAAGAACAGAGCAACCGATGATTGGTGGCATCCTGGCAACAGCTGGTGGACTGGTGTTTACCGGTGAAGGAAACGGAAAATTTTCAGCGCATGATTCTGAAACCGGCTCAACATTGTCGAGCTTCCAGGCTGGCGCTGGTGTGAATGCACCACCGTCTTCCTACACAGTTGGCGGCAAGCAATACATTGTGGTTGGAGCTGGCGGTAACACACAGCTCGACTACAAGCGTGGCAATAACATTATTGCGTTCACGCTGCACCGATTGAGCCTGCCGACCAATCCTTTACAATGAAGGCAGGGCGCCATTCCAACCGGCGCTCTGCTTCTTTCGAACCGGCCGACAAAGGTCAACCTATACATGTCAGGATGACAAGATTGAAACTACATGCTCTCAGGCATTTCGCATTGGCCATATCAATTACTGGGTTTTGGGCTGCGTCAGCAAAAGCCCAGGATGTGCCAGCACCACCACCTGAAATTGCTGAACTGGTAGCATCATGTGCTGTGTGTCATGGGGACAATGGCGTGCTCTGTCGTGGAAGATTCGCCGATCATCTGGGGTCAGGAAAATTACTATCTCTATGTGCAGATGAAGGAGCATAAAGTCTGGTCTTGTAGTCCGAAGTTATGCAACTCTCGTGGCAGACCTGGACAAGGATACGTTAAAGGCGCTGGCCGCATATTTTTCCAGTTTGAAATGGCCGTCGCTTCGGATATTTCACTGAGGATCAGGAGATCACCATTGCTGAAGCGGCCGCTGTAGGTCGGCGATGTGCGGCAGTCTCATCTTGGTGCGTCGGACGGGCAGCAACGGTACCCTTCACTCGGCAGAATGTGAAATCTGTCGAAAAACGATGCTGGACTCAGATATGATCGACGAAAAATGCGCCCGACATCGCTGCTCTCTTCAGGGACTTTGCCTGATGATACGTTCTAGCCTTGACCACTACGCTGCCGGAAGATGAATGTCCGGTTCAGTTGCGTTAGCAGGTCGAGCACTTCATCTTGATCCCCAGCCAGATCCGCCGCGGAGTTCCAGATTTGTCACGCAGAGAGTTTCTGCGCCTTCTTCGACAAGAAACTTGACCAGCCAACGAGTGACCGCGCTGTGCCGGTTCGCTGCGAGGCTGTCGTCACGGGCCGTCGGCGTTGTGAGCTTTGCTCCTTTTGGCGATACGAGAAGCTCTACGAGTTTTCAGCCCGTCCCGGTTGGGCGCATCGTTACTATGGCCGCTGCCCACGTCAGAGCGGTCAGGGATGGTCGTGTACCGGGTTGGGGTCGGACCTGCTTCCAGAAGCATCTGGACTATTGATCGCCAGTCCACGCGCCGCCGCGTGAATGACCCGGACCCTCCCCGGTTCCAGTCCGGCTCGGCTGGGTTGGCGCGAGCCGCTTCAAGCGATGGCTCTACGTTCTTACATGCCGTTGTCAGCGGCGGCTGCCAGCATGGTCGCCCCTTTACCTCCCATTGCCTGATGCGAGCGCCAGCCGCGAGCAGAGCCTGAACCGCCTTGCGCTTGTTGTTGTTGACAGCCTTGAGTAGCGCTGTGGAGCCTTGCATCCTTAGGTTGATCTATCGCTCCCTTGTCGGCGGCGTACGTGTCGTGCAGTGTCGACCACCCCTGCGCCGCCTGATCCGAAGCCTGGTTTGCAGATATCTGTGCGAGCCTCTACTGAAGCTCCGTCGGAGGATCGGTCAGCGCCACGCCGATGCAGCCTTTTTCTGCGGCATCAGGAGATGAAGAGTTGCGCGTCGCTCGTTCGTCTCACTTCGGGTTACCGCGATGTCTGCCTTCAGTTGCGCGCACACAATCGGGTTCGCATCGCGGCCATAGTCGGCGGCAGGGCTTGTTGTTGGAAGTGCAAGTGCGACCGAACGGATGAGATTTGGCAGATGGGTTCTTGATGGTTTCCCACGGTGTGGTCATGTCGCGATAGTGACACGGTACCGGCAAATATTCCATTCGGTTTCAGCGGCATGAGAAGATGTATTTCACAATCCAGTCGCCCTGCTTATGTGTTACGGGTCTGTCCCCAGTCGAGTTCGATCGAAGGGCGCAAGTTCAATATGGTTCGAGCGGCGTATCTGCTCGTTCGACGACCGCGCGATCGTCATGTTGTGCACAATCAGTAACC